>NZ_AKIO01000035.1 GCF_000269805.1 Actinomyces massiliensis 4401292 | reverse complement strand
AAATTCCCGTCAGGATTGGAGTAGGAGAGCTGGTTAACCCCGCGTAAGCGGGGATGATCCGCGCATACTCGGCATACCAGGTGCGCTCATTCTGTTAACCCCGCGTAAGCGGGGATGATCCGTGCGCTGGAATTCGTCGTTGCCGTAAACGGTGGTTAACCCCGCGTAAGCGGGGATGATCCTAGCGTCATCCAGGATGCGGCGGCCCGCGCCGTGTTAACCCCGCGTAAGCGGGGATGATCCCACCCGCATTTCCGTATTGAGTCTGTCCCGCACGTTAACCCCGCGTAAGCGGGGATGATCCTGGAAGATCGATCCGGTGATCGAGATGGCCCCAGTTAACCCCGCGTAAGCGGGGATGATCCGGATTTCGCCACCAAGGTGACTGGCCTGACCACGTTAACCCCGCGTAAGCGGGGATGATCCGCATACCGGCGACAGGCCCGGGATCACGTCCTCGTTAACCCCGCGTAAGCGGGGATGATCCGCCGTGCGTCAGAGTCACTTCCACCGACCGAAAG
>NZ_AKIO01000034.1 GCF_000269805.1 Actinomyces massiliensis 4401292 | reverse complement strand
AGAGTGACGAGGTTCTGTGATGCGTGCCGAGAAGGATCATCCCCGCTTACGCGGGGTTAACTCGACGACATCCGCGTCAATACCCAGAAGGCCCGGATCATCCCCGCTTACGCGGGGTTAACCCCGATGGAGGGTTTCGCCACGGCGATCTCCTGGGATCATCCCCGCTTACGCGGGGTTAACGCCGGCGCCCGTGAGGTGGAATCCCGTAGTCGGGGATCATCCCCGCTTACGCGGGGTTAACAGCTCACCGTCCCCACCCATCGCGCCCCGTCTGGGATCATCCCCGCTTACGCGGGGTTAACCCGCTACCTCTCCTTGGCCACCAGTCCAGCATGGGATCATCCCCGCTTACGCGGGGTTAACTTCTGGGCCGCTACGGCCCCCGCGCGCAGCGCGGGATCATCCCCGCTTACGCGGGGTTAACGCGTCGTCACACGCTCTCCCTCGCTGCTGAGCGGGATCATCCCCGCTTACGCGGGGTTAACGCGTCGTCACACGCTCTCCCTCGCTGCTGAGCGGGATCATCCCCGCTTACGCGGGGTTAACGACGGGCCGGACTCAGTCCGGTGGGAAGCGGA
>NZ_AKIO01000033.1 GCF_000269805.1 Actinomyces massiliensis 4401292 | reverse complement strand
ATAGTCGAGTGGAATTCCATAAATATCTTTAGCTTGTCTACCTTTAATACCACCATGGAGCATGTCCCCACCATTAGCAGACCAGGTATAAGTTTCAATATTAGGAAAGGCAACGCTTTCAAATAGTTGTACCTCATTGACTACCTTCCAAGCTTGGTTGCTGATGAGTTTTCCCGTAATCATACGAGCACCAATATATATTCCAAAAATACTACCACTACTGTTGTTGACCAGAGAATGATTCGCTTTCTATTTCTCTTTTGTTTTTCTTTGCAACGATTTCAAAAGTTTCCATGATAATATCCTTTCTTTTCCAAAACCTGTCGAAGTTTATTTCGACTGCGCATGAGCTGAACCTTGACCTTGCTGTTAGAATAATGAAGCACTTCTGCTATTTCGCCTGTTGAGAACCCTTGAAAATAATAAAGATCCAACATGATTTTATCCCGCATTGGCAACTTTTCCACCTCCTCCATGAGAAAGTCGTAGTCTGATCCTTCAACAATCAATTGATTTCCCTTTGTAAAAAAATCTCGTCTCAGGATTTCCATATAATGCTTATCACGCCGGTATTTATCAATATAACGGCAAATAGACACACGATACATCCAAG
>NZ_AKIO01000032.1 GCF_000269805.1 Actinomyces massiliensis 4401292 | reverse complement strand
ACCATTCGCAATCACTTTCTGCGCTATTCCAGACAGGTCCGAAACGGCGTTAAAGTCATTACAATGGACATGTTTAGTCCCTACTACGACATCGCCAGACAACTCTTCCCTTCTGCGAAAATTGTCCTCGACCGCTTTCACATTGTACAACATCTCGGCCGGGCTATGAACCGTCTTCGCATCCAAATCATGAATCAGTTGGATAGAAAATCGCACGAATATAAAGCGCTGAAACGCTACTGGAAACTCATTCAACAAGATAGCCGGAAACTCAGCGATAAACGCTTTTATCGCCCAACTTTTCGTATGCATTTGACCAACAAAGAGATTCTGGAAAAACTACCTTGCATACTCTCAAGAACTCAGAGAACACTATGAACTCTACCAACTCTTACTTTTTCATTTTCAAGAGAAACAAGCTGAACATTTCTTTGGACTCATTGGAGAAACAATTTCTTGTATAAATCCTATCTTTCAGACTGTTTTTAAAACCTTTCTCAAGGACAAAGATAAAATTATCAACGCTCTTGAACTCCCTTACTCAAATGCAAAGCTAGAGGCCACTAACAACCTCATCAAAGTCATCAAGCGAAATGCTTTCGGCTTTCGGAACTTTGACAACTTTAAAACTAGAATCCTCATCGCTTTAAATATCAAAAAGGAGAGAACCAATTCGGTTCTCTCCAGGGTATGACTTTGCGTTAACCCACTACAGTTGACAAAGAGCCTGATTTAAAATCAACCCCTTTTTATGTTATTAGATTCTTTTT
>NZ_AKIO01000031.1 GCF_000269805.1 Actinomyces massiliensis 4401292 | reverse complement strand
ATGAGGTTTTCTCATCGGGGGTGATGGTGCTCGTGCCGTGAGTGTTGTGATGGCGGGGAAGGGCAGGTCGGGCCGGGGTGGGGTGGGGTGTGTCGGAGCAGGGGCACGCGGAGCCGTGCGGCAGAGTTGTTTTCGACCAAGAAAACCTGCCCGCAAGAAAGGCTCCGCGTGCTGTCCTATCGTGCCACTCTCGACGTTCCCATCGCCACTGTGCGCACCATCAGCGGCTGGTTGACCGCTCACCGTCGCGCCTACGACATCCGCCCGCATCAGCGGGCCTGCACGACCTGGGGCCAGGCCGTTCTGGTGCTGCGGTGGCTCAAGGACGGCACCGATGTGCGGACCCTGGCCCGCGACGCCGGGGTCTCGCAGGCCACCGGCTACCGCTACCTGCACGAGGCCTTGGAGGTGGTCGCCCAACGATCCCCCGAGATCACCGACGTCCTGGACAGGCTCCGCCGGGACGGCGAGCCGTTCGTCTGCCTGGACGGGACCCTGGTCCGCACTGACCGGGTCGCCGCTCGCACCCAGGCCAGCAACCACTTGTGGTACTCCGGTAAGCACAGGGCCTTTGGCGGCAACGTGCAGGTCCTGACCGATCACACTGGTTTTCCGGTGTGGACCGCTCCGGTGGAGCCCGGCTCGACCCATGACATCACCGCCGCGCGCACCCACGCCCTGCCGGCGCTGTACCGGGCGGCTTCGCTGGGGCTGCCCACGCTGGCGGACAAGGGCTACACCGGAGCGGGCATCGGCATCAAAGTCCCTGCCAAGAACCCGCACCCCGACCCCGACACCAGATGGCGCAACGAGCTGATCAGCTCAATGAGGGCTCCCGCCGAGAGGGCCAACGCCCTGATCAAGCACTTCAAGGCCCTCACGCACGTCACCCTCGATCCCAGAGCCATCACCACGATCGCCGCCGCAGCCCTGGTCATCCTCACCCTCCACAAAGGCATCTGGTGAGAAAACCTC
>NZ_AKIO01000030.1 GCF_000269805.1 Actinomyces massiliensis 4401292 | reverse complement strand
CTTACGTACTACTGTCTTTGACATATTTTTCACTCCCTTCAAGCCTAAAATCTATTTCATTCTACTATATATAAAAGTATTTGTCAAGAACTTAACCAACATGTTATCTATATTTTTTAGAAATCACTTCAAAAAATAAAATGATACAAGAACCATAAGAAAAAGGTATAGGACCACAACCCTATACCTTTTATTGGGCTCTATAATTTCTGTAGTGGGTAAAACCACTGTAGGAATTATGGAGCCTATTTTGTTGTAGAAAAAAGTCCCATAAGACCTATAATGAAAAGCGACCAAACCATCATTAGAAAGAATCTTATGGAACAATTAAATTTTATCACAAACTTACTGGAAATCAAAGACCCTAACATTACGATTTTGGATGTTCTAGATGCTGGTACACATAAAGAAATCATGGCTAAGCTAGATTATCCCGCTCCTAAATGCCCTCACTGCCAAGGACAAATGGCTAAATATGACTTCCAGAAAGAATCGAAAATTCCCTATTTAGAGTGCGCGGGATACAAAACGCTGATTCGATTGAGAAAACGGCGTTTCCGCTGTAAAGACTGTAGAAAAATGGCTGTTGCTGAGACTTCTCTGGTCAAGAAAAACCACCAAATTGCAACCATCGTCAACCAGAAAATCGCTCAAAAACTAATCGAGAAAGTCCCTATGACAGCCATCGCTGAAAGCTTAGCTGTCTCTACTTCCACAGTCATTCGTAAATTGAAAGAATTCAAGTTCAAGACTGACCTTAACTGCCTTCCAGAACATATGAGCTGGGATGAATACAGCTTTAAGAAAGGCAAGATGAGCTTTATTGCACAGGATTTCGATTCCAGAAAGATTATAGCTATCTTAGATGGGCGGACTCAAGCAACGATTCGCAATCAATTCCTGCGCTATTCCAGACAGGTCCGAAATAGCGTGAAAATCATTACAATGGACATGTTTAGCCCCTACTACGATATTGCCAGAAAACTATTTCCTTCTGCGAAAATTGTCCTCGACCGCTTTT
>NZ_AKIO01000029.1 GCF_000269805.1 Actinomyces massiliensis 4401292 | reverse complement strand
GTCTTGGTGTCTGTCGGATTTGAGAAGACATCATAGTGAAGCACAAATTGGTTTTCAGTAGCGATTTGAAGATTATAGGCGGCCTTGAGTTGGCCATTTTTCATATGGTCTTCTTTCATGCGCATAAAAGTGGCATCTGAATCGGTTTTGGAAAAGCTGTTACGCCCGTCAAATGTCTTCTGATAGTTCTCATATTTTTCAGCACGTACTGAAAAATCCTCCTTGACTTTACGCAAGACTTTCTTGAGTTTACGACGTTGGGTTTTACGTTCATCCTTCCCTTTAACGGGTGTCTCCTCCATGTCTTGGTTCAATTTTTCCAATTCTTCTTCAAGGACTTGAGCGAATGCAAGCAACTGCTCTGAGGAGATAGGCTCTTGTGTATCCAGTTCGATAGCTTGATGGATCAGGGGAGTGATTTCTTCTTGGAAATAGACCTGTATCTGTTCTTGAAGTTTGGCGGAGAATTTCTCTGTCGCTTTCTTCCATACGAAACTATACTTGTTGGCGTTGGCTTCAATCTTAGTGCCGTCAATAAACAGACAATCTAAGGTCACTAACTCTTCCATTTTTAAACGAAGATTGAGGTCGATGAAAAGATCGCGAATGAGTTCTCCCATCCCTTCAGCGACACGAAAACGATTGATGGTGCGGTAGCTAACAACTAACTGTCCTGTTAGGTACTGCATAGCGAGATTTTCAATCATCATTTTTTCAATTTTTCGACCAGAGAAGATCCCTTGTGAATAGGCAAATAGAAGAGCAGATACAAGCATTTTAGGGTGATAAGACGGGCGACCAAAGGCATGATAGAAGGCGTGGAAGTGACAATCCTCCAAAGTATTCACCACTTTTTCAATCGTAAAGACGAGATGGTCTTGTGGCAAGAAAGAACTGATTTCTAGTGGTAAAGTTGTTTGATTTGTGTTATAGTGAATATGCATGGGATAGCCTTTCTAAATGGTTTATTGTGCAATTCTATTTTACCAAGACTATCGCAACCATGCAAAAAAGCAACGGATTTGCCGTTGCTTTTTTGGAGATAAGGGACTATTGTCCCAGGCTCAGATTATAACTTCTCATCAACCCACTA
>NZ_AKIO01000028.1 GCF_000269805.1 Actinomyces massiliensis 4401292 | reverse complement strand
TGGAGACCGGGTCGGTGCGCAGGGAAGCGAAAGCTGAGAGGAACATGGCCCGTTTGAGGCGCTTGTTGCCACCATGAGAGACGTGCTCACCGCGGATGGAGGACCCCGAGCGTCTCGTGACGGGTGCCAGGCCGGCGTAGGAGGCCAGGTGCGCGCCCGTGGTGAAGGTCTTGCCCAGAGTCCCGGCCAGGAAGACAGCGGCGGTCCTGACCCCGACCCCGGGCATGGAGGTCAGGACCGGGTAAAGAGGGTGGGCCTCCACCAGAGCCTCGACCTGGGCGGCGATATCCGCTCTTTGGGTGTGCAGGGCGATGAGCTGGCGCGCCAGGTGCGGCAGGACGACACCGGCCGCGTCGGTCCCCGCGACGGTGACGGTCTGCTTGCTCAGGGCCTCGACGATGGCCTGGGCCCAGGCGGCGTGGCGCCGGCACCCGTTGGCCTTGAGTTTGGCATCGATCCGGGCTCTACCTGCCTTCCTCAACGCCGCCGGGGTGGGCCAGGTGGCGATCACCTCCAGCACGCTGTCGTGCTCCAACCAAGGTCCCAGCACTCCTTCGAGGGCGGGATGGATTTGGGTGTACAGGCCGCGGATGCGGTTGGAGACCTGGTTGACCTGGCGGGCCAGGTCCAGATCGAAGCCGGTGAGCATGCTCAGCGCGGCGGCGTCCTCGTCGCTGGACGTGATCGACCTCAGCGTGTGCGGCATGGTGCGGGCCGCGCTAGCGATCACGGCTGCGTCGCGTTGGTCCGTCTTGGCAGACCCGGGCGACAGGTCGGCGATGCGCCTCATCGACAGGCCAGGCAGGTAGCCCACAGTGATGCCCATGTCCTGGGCCACCGCCACTGCCAGGGCCCCGATAGTGGCGGGCTGGTCGACGACCACCAGCAGCCGGCCGTGCTCGCCGAGATGCTCGTAGACCTCGCGCAGGCGGGCCTCGTCATTGGGCAAAGGCCTGTCGTGCAGGCACTCGCCCGCCGTGGTCAGGGCGGTCGCCCAGTGCTCGCTCTTGCCAACATCGATACCGATGAAGACGTCGATGTCGTCCACCTGCATGACAGGCTCCTCTCGTTCGGCGCGTGCGGGGCCAGCCCTCGGCGAGCGGTTCCGCACCCACG
>NZ_AKIO01000027.1 GCF_000269805.1 Actinomyces massiliensis 4401292 | reverse complement strand
CAGGTCCGCCCCCAGTAGTTTGCGGGAGAAGTACGTTCCCGACGCAGAAGTACGTCGTCGATCAGAGCGTTGGGCCGTCCGGAGCGCGGAAGGCGCGACTGATGGCCGCCGTGAGCTCCTGTGGCCGTTCGAGGGAAGCGCCCGGGTTACCTGAGGTAGTCATCCAGGGCGGCCAGTATCGTCGGGGTGACGCGCTCGGCCTTCTCGTTGAGAATCAGGTGGTGATCGGCGGGCAGCTCGATCAGCCGCTTCTGGGGCGCCACCAGTCGCTCGTAGACCAAGCGGCTGTAACCGAGGGTGAACAGGGGATCACCCGTCGATACGAAGGCCACCACCGGGCAGGTGATGCTGCCGTCGACGAGGACCGACATATCGGTCGCGAACAGGCTGGACAGGAAGCTCACTGGGTAGGCAGTGCGTCCCAAGGGATCCCGGTAGAACTCGTCGCGCCACTCCCGCTCCGAGAAGACCTTGTTGACGTCGAGGTAGAAACTCATCGGCACCTGCAGTCCGGGCAAGACTCGGCCGGCGACGGCGATGATCCGCCGGATCACCGGGTACACCACGCCGAGCGCGTTGGGGAAGCGTGTGACCGACAGGGATTCTCGCAAGGGTGTGAACAGAACGTTGTGCGGAAAGGCGGCCCGGATGCGGTGCTCGCCGCCGGCTGCCAGCAGGGTGAGGACGCCTCCCTGGCTCGACCCCATCAGCCCGACGGCGCCGGGGAAACGGGCGCAGGCATAGCCCACCGCGTCCCGGACGTTTCCGATCATGTCGTCCAGGGTGAACCGGCGGACGACCCGGGGACTGCGCCCATGGGACAGCGGGTGGACGCCGACGACGTGGTAGCCGTGCCGGCTGACCGCGTCCAGGAAGGGGCTGTAGAACAGGGGATGGGTCATGGTGCCCGGGACGAACACGACCGTCGGCGCCGTGTCCTGCTCCGCCTCCCAGATGGACAGCGTGATGGGAGCCCGGCCCGATTCGATGGAGACCTCCGAGTAGCTGGCCAGGTCGATCGAGTGCTCGTTCAGCAGCGTTGCGATGTCCACGCTAGGCACGTCCCCTCAAGGTTGTCAGCGCTTCCGGCCGCAGCCACCAGGCTATCGCCTCGCCGGCATGATGAGGCCGGTGGGCTACAGGCAGGCCAGGTCGATCTTGCCCATGTGCAGGATCTTCTCGCGCGTGGCGGCGTCAGCCATGAGCTCGGCGATGTTGTGGGGGACGACCTGCCAGGACACGCCCCAGCGGTCGACGCACCAGCCGCAGCGCTCGGCCTCGGGCACGGCCGACAGTCCCGTCCAGTAGCGGTCGATCTCCTCCTGGTCCCGGCAGGAGACGATCATGGAGACCCCGGGCGTGAAGGTAAAGTCGTGGAAGGCCCCCGAGTCCATGGCCGCCATCCAGGTGCCGCGCAGCGTGAAGTCGGTGAACATGACGGTCCCCGCCTCCATCGGCCCACCCTCCTCGTAGCGGCGCAGAGCCCCGCGGTGGGCGTCGTCGAACAGGGCGATCCAGGCCTCAGTGGCCTCCTCTGCTTTGGCGGGGTTGGTTCCGCCAAACATGAAGGAGGGCAGGATGAAGGGACGCGGCTCGCCGGCCGGGTCGGTGAGCATGAGTCGCCAGGTCATGCCGAAGCGGTCGCGGACCCAGGCGTAGCGCGGCGAGAAGGGGTACTCGCCTAGCTCCATGAGCACACCGCCGGCGGAGAGCCGCTCGTAGAGCTCATCGAGGTAGGTCCGGGCCTGGTCCTCGCCGCCGAACAGGAGCGGGTCGAAGTTCAGGATGCAGCTGATCGACGGGTTCGGGGCGTACTGGTCGCCCCCGTTGATGAGCGAGAGCTGAAAGCCGTGGATGCTGATCGTGGCCGCGAGCCCGGGCGCCTGCTCGACGACGGAGCCCTCACGGAAGGCATCGGCGTAGAACTGGGCCGCTTCGTCGGCGGTGCCGTCGCACCAGATAGCGGGAGTGATGAGCTGATCCATGCGGACACCGTACCGCGACCGCACGTGCGACGGGGTGCCGCTCCCTTCCAGCCAGGAGCGGCACCCCGACAAGGTGACAGAAGCGAGGGATCGGTGGGTCAGTGCCTGATGATGGCGCCGGTCATGAGATGACCCTGCGCCGGTAGTGGAGCACTGCTGCGCCGGTGAGCATCCCGATGACCGCCAGGGTCGTCAGCCTGCCCGCTCGGGGTCCCGTATTGGACAAGGACCTGCGTGAGGCGGTGGTGGTCGGAGCGGCAGTGGGCGCTTTGGTGGGCTCGGGGACAACAGCCGGTGTAGGTGCCGAGCCGCTACTTGGATCTGGGGTGGGTTGAACGCTT
>NZ_AKIO01000026.1 GCF_000269805.1 Actinomyces massiliensis 4401292 | reverse complement strand
AAGGGGCTGGTGGTGTGTGCTCGGTGGTGTCCTGCTCTTCCGCGTCCTGTCGGGCGTAGTACCATGGGCGCTGGGGTTCTTAGCTTCCGGGTTCGGGATGGGTCCGGGCGTGTCCTCCCCGCTATGACCACCGAGACGTTTGTGTGGGGTGTGTGGTGCGCTAGCCCACCTGGGGGGTGTTACCGGTCCACTCATTGGTGGGGGTGTCCGCCCGTCCACGGTTGGTGGTGGTGGGTGGTGGTGTCTGTAGGGTGTCTCTGTGTTGTTGTGTGTCTGTGTTGTTGTGGTGTGGTTGTTGTTGTGGTGGTGTGTGTGGGTGGGTTGGTCGTGGGCCGTATAGTGGACGCGGGTCGGGTTTGTGTGGTGGCGTGGGTGGTGTGTGTTGTGTCGGCCGGTTAGTACCAGTCAGCTTCGATCGTTACCGATCGTGCACGTCTGGCCTATCTACCCAGTGGTCTGCTGGGGGCCTTCCACACCATGGTGGTGTGTGGAGACCTGGTCTTGAAGATGGTTTCCCGCTTAGATGCTTTCAGCGGTTATCCGTATCCGAACGTGGCTAACCAGCGGTGCCCCGGGCGGGACAACTGGCGCACTAGAGGTTCGTCCGTCCCGGTCCTCTCGTACTAGGGACAGGCCTTCTCAAGTCTCCTGCGCGCGCAGAGGATAGGGACCGAACTGTCTCACGACGTTCTAAACCCAGCTCGCGTACCGCTTTAATGGGCGAACAGCCCAACCCTTGGGACCTGCTCCAGCCCCAGGATGCGACGAGCCGACATCGAGGTGCCAAACCATGCCGTCGATATGGACTCTTGGGCAGGATCAGCCTGTTATCCCCGGGGTACCTTTTATCCGTTGAGCGACGACCCATCCACACGGGATCGCCGGATCACTAGTTCCTACTTTCGTACCTGCTTGACGTGTCGGTCTCGCAGTCAAGCTCCCTTGTGCACTTGCACTCGCCACCTGGTTACCGACCAGGCTGAGGGAACCTTTGAGCGCCTCCGTTACTTTTTAGGAGGCAACCGCCCCAGTTAAACTACCCACCAGGCACTGTCCCTGACCCGGATCACGGGCCGAGGTTCAGGCGCACGCCACAGCCAGAGTGGTATCTCAACAATGACTCCACCACCACTAGCGTGGCGGTCTCACAGTCTCCCACCTATCCTGCACAAACCATGGCGGACGCCAATACCAAGCTATAGTAAAGGTCCCGGGGTCTTTCCGTCCTTCTGCGCGTAACGAGCATCTTTACTCGTAATGCAATTTCGCCGAGCCCGTGGTGGAGACAGTGGGGAAGTCGTTACGCCATTCGTGCAGGTCGGAACTTACCCGACAAGGAATTTCGCTACCTTAGGATGGTTATAGTTACCACCGCCGTTTACTGGGGCTTGAACTCACCCCTTCACCCCACGGGTGGGGTTGAGGGATCCTCTTAACCTTCCAGCACCGGGCAGGCGTCAGTCCGTATACCTCGCCTTACGGCTTCGCACGGACCTGTGTTTTTAGTAAACAGTCGCTCCCCCCTGGTCTCTGCGGCCCTCACCCCTAGCAGGCCAGCTGCTTCAAGGTCCGGGCCCCCCTTCTCCCGAAGTTACGGGGGCATTTTGCCGAGTTCCTTCACCACGGTTCACTCGTTCGCCTAGGCATACTCTGCCGGACCACCTGTGTCGGTTTCGGGTACGGGCGGCTTAGACCATCGCGTCGAGGCTTTTCTCGGCACCCCAGGATCACCCTGTTATCCCAGCAGCACACGGCTACCGGTCACCATCACGCCTCACCTGCGCCCCACGCATGAGGCTGGCCCCCGGATTTACCTAGGGACCGGGCTGCGCGCTTGAACAGGCCAAGCCATTAGGCCCGCCGGGCTACCACTGTGCGTCACCCCTGTTAACACGCTTGCCTACCAGCACGGAGGATCCCCAGACCACCAGCCACACCAGCCACACCCACCACACATGGTCAGGTGCGGCCACAATATGGGCCGGCAGCGTGGGTTAGCACCCGCGCGTCAGCATGGTCGGTCCTTCGCCGGTACGGGAATATCAACCCGTCATCCATCGACTACGCCTGTCGGCCTCGCCTTAGGTCCCGACTCACCCAGGGCGGACTAGCCTGGCCCTGGAACCCTTGGTCTCTCGGCGCTAGGGCTTCTCACCCTAGTCATCGCTACTCATGCCTGCATTCTCACTCCCGCACCGTCCACCCGCAGGTCACCCCCAGGCTTCACCCAGTGCAGGACGCTCCCCTACCACCCCCAACCCCTGCCAAACCGGTAACAACCGGCCTGAAGGGACTATGTTGGGGGTCCGCGGCTTCGGCGGTGTGCTTGAGCCCCGCTACATTGTCGGCGCACGACCACTCGACCAGTGAGCTATTACGCACTCTTTCAAGGATGGCTGCTTCTAAGCCAACCTCCTGGTTGTCTGCGCGACCGCACATCCTTTCCCACTTAGCACACGCTTAGGGGCCTTAGCCGGCGATCCGGGCTGTTTCCCTCTCGACCACGAAGCTTATCCCCCGCAGTCTCACTGCCACGCTACACACCCGCACGGCATTCGGAGTTTGGCTGACCTCAGTAACCCTGTAAGGCCCCTCAGCCACCCAGTAGCTCTACCTCCGCCGGGCAACACGCGACGCTGCACCAAAATGCATTTCGGGGAGAACCAGCTATCACGGAGTCTGATTGGCCTTTCACCCCTACCCACAGCTCATCCCCCCGGTTTTCAACCCAGGTGGGTACGGTCCTCCACGCGCTCTTACACACGCCTCAACCTGGCCATGGGTAGATCACCCCGCTTCGGGTCCATACCGCGCCACTCACAACCGCCCTGTTCAGACTCGCTTTCGCTACGACTACCCCTACCCGGGTTAACCTCGCGACACGGCAATGACTCGCAGGCTCATTCTTCAATAGGCACGCCACCACCCCCACCCCACACAAGGCAAGGCGGGAGGCTCTGACGGCTTGCAGGCGCCCGGTTTCAGGTACTCTTTCACTCCCCTCCCGGGGTACTTTTCACCATTCCCTCACGGTACTCATCCGCTATCGGTCATCAGGAAGTATTCAGGCAACCAAGTGGTCTTGGCAGACTCACACAGGATTCCACGAGCCCCGTGCTACAACGGGAGAACGCCCTACACGCACACAACCAGGTTCCGCCTACAGGGCTCTCACCCACTCCGGCCCGCCATCCCAGACGGTTCAGCTACCCAGCCACACACGCGCCCCACCCCGGCAGAGATGAGAACAGACGCACCCCAACAACCCCGCCGCCGCAGCCCCTGCCGGGTCACCACACGACAACGGTTTAGCCATCATCCGCTTTCGCTCGCCACTACTCACGGAATATCTTCTCCTACGGGTACTAAGATGTTTCACTTCCCCGCGTAACCCCCCACACCCTATCAATTCAGATGCAGGTGACACCCCATAACAAGTGCCGGGTCCCCCCATTCGGACACCCTCGGATCACAGCCCGCTAGCCGGCTCCCCGAGGCTTATCGCAGGCCACCACGTCCTTCATCGGCCCCTGATGCCAAGGCATCCACCGAACGCCCAAAAAAACAACACACAAAACCCAAACAAAAAACCACAACAAACAAACTCAACAAAAACAATCACATCACGCCACACACAACACACCCAACAACCAAGCTAACGATCACCAGGCATGCCGCGCATGAACACAATCAAATGATGCTCGCGTCCACTATACAGATCACAACCAACCCACCCACCACAACCCACACCCCTCCACACTCCAGAAGAGGCACAGGCCACGCAGGCCACAACCAGGGCGCACCGCCCCAGAACCCGACAGCATGCCCCCACCCACACACACACGCGCAGGCAGACACCCAAAGCCAACACAGCCGCACAAAACCACACGCGCGACCCCATCAACCATGGATGTGTTCTTCGCACCACCTCAGGCACAACCCCAACCCCCACGGGCTACGGCCGCCCTGACATCATTCCGCCCCTGGCATTCCCAATATTCTAAGAACTCCTTAGAAAGGAGGTGATCCAGCCGCACCTTCCGGTACGGCTACCTTGTTACGACTTCGTCCCAATCACCAGCCCCACCTTCGACCGCTCCCCATAAGGCCACGGGCTTCGGGTGTTGCCAGCTTTCATGACGTGACGGGCGGTGTGTACAAGGCCCGAGAACGTATTCACCGCAGCGCTGCTGATCTGCGATTACTAGCGACTCCAACTTCACGGTGTCGAGTTGCAGACACCGATCCGAACTGAGACCGGCTTTCAGGGATTCGCTCCGCCTCACAGCATCGCAACCCACTGTACCGGCCATTGTAGCATGCGTGAAGCCCAAGACATAAGGGGCATGATGATTTGACGTCATCCCCACCTTCCTCCGAGTTAACCCCGGCAGTCTCCCGCGAGTCCCCACCACAACGTGCTGGCAACACGAGACAAGGGTTGCGCTCGTTGCGGGACTTAACCCAACATCTCACGACACGAGCTGACGACAACCATGCACCACCTGTGAACCAGCCCAAAAAAGGGAAACCCCGTCTCCGAAGCAATCCAGCCCATGTCAAGCCTTGGTAAGGTTCTTCGCGTTGCATCGAATTAATCCGCATGCTCCGCCGCTTGTGCGGGCCCCCGTCAATTCCTTTGAGTTTTAGCCTTGCGGCCGTACTCCCCAGGCGGGGCACTTAATGCGTTAGCTACGGCGCGGAAAACCCGGAAAAGGCCCCCCACACCTAGTGCCCAACGTTTACAGCGTGGACTACCAGGGTATCTAATCCTGTTCGCTCCCCACGCTTTCGCTCCTCAGCGTCAGTAACGGCCCAGAGACCCGCCTTCGCCACCGGTGTTCCTCCTGATATCTGCGCATTCCACCGCTACACCAGGAGTTCCAGTCTCCCCTACCGCACTCAAGCCAGCCCGTACCCACCGCACGCCCCCAGCTGAGCCAGAGGATTTCACGGCAGACGCGACCAGCCGCCTACAAGCCCTTTACGCCCAATAATTCCGGACAACGCTCGCGCCCTACGTATTACCGCGGCTGCTGGCACGTAGTTAGCCGGCGCTTCATTAACCCAGCTACCGTCAACCCCACCACAAAGAGCAGGACCTTCTTCACTGGCGAAAGAGGTTCACAACCCGAAGGCCTCCATCCCTCACGCGGCGTCGCTGCATCAGGCTTGCGCCCATTGTGCAATATTCCCCACTGCTGCCTCCCGTAGGAGTCTGGGCCGTGTCTCAGTCCCAGTGTGACCGCCCACCCTCTCAGGCCGGCTACCCGTCAAAGCCTTGGCAGGCCATCACCCCACCAACAAGCTGATAGGCCGCGAGCCCATCCCCCACCAAAACAACCAAAACCGGTCGAATCTTTCCAAACCCACCCATGCGAGCAGGCCAGAACACCCCGTATTAGCCACCCTTTCAAGCGGTTATCCAGAAGTGAGGGGCAGGTTACTCACGTGTTACTCACCCGTTCGCCACTAACCCCACCCCCAAAAAAAGGGGACAAGGCCCGTTCGACTTGCATGTGTTAAGCACGCCGCCAGCGTTCGTCCTGAGCCAGGATCAAACTCTCCAAAAAAACCAAAAAACAAACCACACACCAACCCAAACAACCAAAAAAGCCACCAAGATCAGCACGCAGCCCATTCCAATAGCCCAGAAAACCAATCCAGACCCAACAATCAAAAACCCACCCCACCCCCCTCAGCCAGCCACAACACCCCCCAACCAACACAGCCAGAAGACACCACAACCAACCAAAAGAAACAAGGCAAGCCAAAAACCAAAAACAAAACAAAATGGCACAAAAAACAAACACACTATCGAGATCTCAAACAACACACCC
>NZ_JH711483.1:564080-629909 GCF_000269805.1 Actinomyces massiliensis 4401292 | reverse complement strand
ACAAGCAGAACAAGCAGATGAAAAATTTACCTGCTGATCACTCAAGGCGACTGGAATACTTTAGGCAGGTCGTTTTCTCTTGGTCAAATCCAGAATCCGTGATCCCGCTCTCCCAAGAGGTCCCGACCATTGGTACGAACGTGCGACATCACGCTCGAGCCATCCCTGCAGGATCCCCGGCACTGCCATCGACGCCCTAGTGACGCATCCGGCAGCGCGGAGTACGCTAATGGATTGACGACAAAACGGTCAACGGCCTTCATCTATGACGTCCGACATGTTCTGTGGCGGGTCGACATATGTACGGTCCCCGGTCGGACGCACCGTCCGACCGGGGACGCAAGCCACAATAACGCCGGCATCTGGCCGACATCTGATGGACGGGTGTCGGCGGCTCCGAAGCAGCCCACCTGCAAGCACATGCCCTGAGACGATCACTTGCGACGCAGAAACAGCGATGTACGCGCGTATCCGCCGGTCCGACCGTCCGACCTCAACGGCGCTTCATCGACTCAGACTCACCGTTCGGCGAACTTGCGGACGGCCTTAGCAACCGCACTGGCGACACGGGTGTCGAAGGCTCCAGGGATGATGTAGACCGGCTTGACCTCGTCTTCCTCGATCACACCGGCGATGCCGGTGGCCGCAGCCCGCAGAAGCTCGACGGAGATGTTGGTGATGCCCGTGTCGAGCAGACCGCGGAACAGCCCTGGGAAGGCCAGCACATTGTTGATCTGGTTGGGGAAGTCGCTGCGTCCGGTGGCCACGACGGCGGCATAGTCCGCCGCTCCGATGGGATCGACCTCGGGCGTCGGGTTGGCCATCGCGAAGACGATGGCGCCCTCGTTCATGGCCTTCAGGTCAGCGGGCTCCAGCAGATTGCCGGAGGAGACGCCGATGAAGACGTCGGCGCCCTTGAGCCCCTCCTTGAGGGATCCGGTCACCTTGCGGGGGTTGGTGTTCTCCGCCAGCCACTTGCGGTGCTCGTTCATGCCCTCGGTGTCCTCGCTGGACAGGGCCCCCGTACGGCCGTAGCCGACAATATCGGTGGCTCCGTGGGCCATCAGGAGTTTGGCGATGGCATTGCCCGCAGCACCGACGCCGGACAGGACGATGCGTACATCCTCGATCTTCTTCCCGACGATCTTCAGGGCATTGATGAGGGCCGCAAGAGTGACGATCGCGGTGCCGTGCTGGTCATCGTGGAAGACCGGGATGTCGAGCTCCTCGCGCAGGCGTGCCTCGATGTCGAAGCACTTGGGCGCAGCGATGTCCTCCAGGTTGATGCCCCCGTAGGCCGGGGCGATCGCCTTGACGATCGAGATGATCTCCTCAGGGTCCTTCGTATCCAGGGCGACCGGCCAGGCATCGACGTCGCCGAACTGCTTGAAGAGCACGGCCTTGCCCTCCATGACCGGCATGGCGGCAGAGGGACCGATGTCGCCCATGCCCAGAACCGCGGTGCCATCGGTGACAACGGCGACCGTGTTCTTCTTGATAGTGAGCTGGCGGGCACGCTCGGGGTGGTCATAGATCGCCTTGCACACGCGGGCAACACCCGGGGTGTACACACGGGCCAGGTCGCGCCGGTTGTGGATGGGGTACTTCGAAGCCGTTGAGATCTTTCCACCAACATGGGCCATGAACGTGGAATCACCGACATTGTGGACGACCACACCATCAATCGCTCCGAGAGCCTCGACAAGCTCGGCGCGATGCTTGGAGTCTCGAGTGTCGGCGGTCAGGTCGACGACGAGCGTATCGCCGTCGGTGTCTGCGACATCCACGCCGTTGACGATCGCGCCGGTCGCCGAGGCGGTGTCAACGAGGGTCGTGACGGCCTTCTGCGAGGCAGGGACCTCCAAGTGCAGGGCAACGGTGTAACTGGGGCTGGGCTGAGCCATATATGTGTTCCTTCGGGAGGACGGAGACCGGTCGGCGGACCGGGCACGAGTCATCATGCAGTCGGTAGCAGTCGGTATTCGACGAAGAAACTTTATCGCCAGTGCGCAGTTGGAAGGCCCCGGGAGGACCGCTCCATGAGACAGCGCGTGAGGCCGACGCGCCCCGCACAGAACTCGCGCGGAAGACGCATCGGCCCCACAGCGGCATCGATTACTTCCAGGCGCATCTGACCGGCCTCGATGCGGAGCCGAAACGATCTCGGTGACGGCGATATATGGGGAGCGGATCGCAACTGATCTAACGAGCAACCCGCTCCATCACGAGCTCACGCACACGCCGGGCATCAGCCTGACCACGGGTCGCCTTCATGACCGCACCCACAATCGCGCCAGCCGCCTTGACCTTGCCGCCTCGAATCTTCTCGGCAACATCGGGCTGAGCCGCCAGGGCCTCATCGACGGCGGCCAGAAGAGCCGAATCGTCCGAAACGACCTCGAGTCCACGCGCCTCGACGACTGCGCTCGGCCCGCCTTCGCCTGCCAGCACGCCGTCAAGCACCTGGCGGGCCAGCTTGTCGGTCAGCCGCCCGGAATCCACCAGGCCCTGCAGCTCGGCCACCTGCTCCGGCGATACCGGCAGCTCCTCAAGGGAGACCTCACGATCCTTGGCTGCGCGGGCGAGCTCGCCCATCCACCACTTGCGGGCGGACTGACCGCTCGAACCGGCAAGCACTGTGGCCTCAATGAGCTCAAGTGCACCGGCGTTGACCACGTCGCGCATCTCATCGTCGGCCAGCTGCCACTCCTTCTTGAGACGACGGCGCTTGGCGGCCGGCATCTCCGGGAGCGAGGCGCGAATCGTCTCGACCCACTCCCGGCTGGGCGCCACGGGCACGAGATCCGGCTCGGGGAAGTAGCGATAGTCATCGGCATCGGACTTCACACGACCGGCACGGGTAGTGCCATCGGCCTGACCGTGGCGAGTCTCCTGCAGCACCTCGCCTCCGGCGGCAAGGATCGCGGCCTGGCGCTGGATCTCATAGCGGACGACCTGCTCGATCCCGCGGAAAGTATTGACATTCTTCGTCTCGGTGCGCGTCCCCAGAGGGCCGTCCGGGGACTCGCGCAGAGACACATTGACATCGGCGCGCACATTGCCGCGCTCCATGCGCGCCTCGGAGACGCCAAGCGCCCGGAAGATGTCGCGAAGAGTGCGCACGTAGGTTGCCGCGACCTCGGGGGCCCTGGCACCCGCGCCCTCAATGGGGCGGGTGACGATCTCCACCAGGGGGACGCCTGCGCGGTTGTAGTCCACCAGGGAGTGGCTGGCGCCCTCGATGCGTCCGTCGGCACCGCCCACGTGGGTGTTCTTCCCGGCGTCCTCCTCCATATGGGCCCGCTCGATCGGGATCGTGAAGAAGGAGCCGTCCTCCAACTCGATCTCCAGGGCACCATCGTGGGCGATCGGCTCATCGGACTGGGAGGTCTGGAAGTCCTTGGCCAGGTCCGGGTAGAAGTAGTTCTTCCGGGCGAAGCGGCAGGACTCGGCGATCTCGCACCCCAGTGCCAGGCCGATGCGGATGGCGTACTCCACCCCCCGGGCATTGACCACGGGCAGTGCGCCGGGCAGGCCCACCGAGGTAGGGGTGACCATCGTGTTGGGCTGCGCGCCGAAGATGTTGGGGGCGGCGTCGAACATCTTGGTGGCCGTGCCCAGTTCGACGTGCACCTCCAGTCCCAGGACCGGGTCGTAGCGGCGCACCGCCTCGTCGTAGTCCATCAGCGTCTGGCTCATCGTGCCTCCTCCAGCTCGGGGGCCCGCGACAGCAGCGGCGCCCCCCATGTCTCCTCGAGTGCGGCCTCCAGGACCGCGCCGGCGCGGTAGAGCCGGTCATCGGCCCGCTGCGGCGCCAGGATCTGGAAGCCGACCGGCAGCCCGTCGTCACTCAGGCCCGAGGGCAGGCTCATGCCGGGCACGCCCGCAAGATTCGCCGGGATCGTGGTGACGTCCAGCTTGTACATGGCCAGAGGGTCGTCCTTCTCCCCGAATCGGTAGGCCGTCACCGGGGCAGTGGGCGAGACCAGGATGTCCGCCTTGTCCCAGGCGGCGGCGAAGTCGCGCTGAACGAGGGTGCGCACCTTCTGAGCCGAGCCGTAGTAGGCATCGTAATAGCCGGCGGACAGTACATGGGTGCCCAGGATGATGCGCCGCTTGACCTCGTCGCCGAAGCCGGCGCCGCGGGTGGCCGCCATGACGGTTTCAGCGGTGACGGGGCCCTCGGCGGGCTCGACCCGCAGGCCGTAGCGCATGCCGTCGTAGCGGGCCAGGTTGGAGGAGGCCTCGGCGGGCATGATGAGGTAGTAGGCGTCCAGCGCGTACTCCAGATGCGGCAGGGAGACGGTCTCGATCTGTGCCCCGGCGGCCTGAAGCAGCTCCAGGGCGCTGTGGAAGGAGGCGACGACGCCGTCGTGGTAGCCCTCGCCGCCGTCGAGCTCGGCGATGACGCCCACGCGAAGCCCGCTCAGGTCGCGTCCCTCCTGGGCGGCGCGCACGACTCCGGCCATACCGCGCGGCGCGTCCGCCAGGGATGTGGAGTCAAGCGGGTCGTGGGAGGCCAGGACGTCGTGGAGGAGGGCGGTGTCCAGCACGGTGCGGGCCATGGGGCCGGGGGTGTCCAACGAGGACGCCATGGCGATGACGCCGAAGCGGGAGACCGTCCCATAGGTGGGCTTGACTCCCACGGTCCCGGTGACGGCGGCGGGCTGGCGGATCGATCCGCCCGTGTCGGTGCCCACGGCCAGCGGCGCCTCGAACGTCCCGACGGCGGCGGCCGATCCCCCTGAGGAGCCCCCGGGGATGCGGCCCAGGTCCCACGGGTTGGAGGTCCGGCCGAAGGCGGAGTGCTCGGTGGAGCCGCCCATGGCGAACTCATCCAGGTTGGTCTTGCCCAGGATCGGGGTGTGGGCGGCGTGCAGGTTGCGCACCAGGGTGGCGTCGTAGGGCGGCACCCAGCCCTGGAGGATCTTGGACGCGGCAGTGGTGACCTGCCCGCGGGTGACGATGAGGTCCTTGACGGCCACGGGCACGCCGGTGAGCTCGGGCATCTGACGGCCGTCCCGGGCCGCCTCGGCCCGCTCGGCGTCCGCGGCGTCGGCCTGGGCGAGGGCCCGCTCGGCATCGATGTCGAGGAAGGCGTTGACGGCGCCGTCGACCGCCTCGATGCGCTCCAGGTGGGCAGCGGTGAGTTCTCGCGAGGAGACCTCCCCGGCCGCGAGGGCGGCCGCCTGCTCGGCGGCCGAGCGGCGGATCAGTGGATTCGTCCCGGTGGTGCTCATGAGGCGGAGTCCTCCCCCAGGATCTGGGGGACGAGGAACATGGAGTCCTCGGCCGCGGGAGCGCCGGAGAGTAGCTCATCGACGTCGAGCGTCGGGCCGGGTGCGTCTTCTCGAAGCACATTGTTCAGGGGCACGGGGTGCGAGGTGGCGGGCAGGTCGGGCGTCACAACGCTGGTGACCCGGGCGAAGGACGAGGCGACGGCGTCCAGCTCGCCGGCCAGACGCGTCACCTCCTCCTCGCTCAGCGCCACCCGCGCGAGCGCCGCAACACGGGCGACCTCGTCGGAGGAGATGGCAGACATGGGCAGAGTGTATCCGGGTGCATCCAAGCCGCGGCCCCATCCGGACACATCGTGAGAGCAGTCCCCGACCGGCCGGTGCCAGTGGGCCGAACCTGACAACGGCGTGTCGCACAAGCACCTCTCACCGGGATATTTCATCTGCGGAACGCTGTAATTTCAACGTTCATGCGTGAGGTCACATGACATGGGCAGTACTTACCGTTGACATTCCAACGACCGACCGCTGTCATGGAGCCCAAAGCTCTCAGAACCGGACGGGAGCCATGACAGGGCGGCCGCATGCGCGCTGCTCAGGACGAGGATCAATGCCTACGGAAGACTTCACCCCTGGCTCGCCACCGGTGGTCGAGGAGATGCCGCCTCCGAACGATGCGCCTGCGTCAGAGGCGTCAGCGGGAGGCAACATGTCCGCCGAAAGCGCCTCCTACGGCGCGACTACCGTGATGAGCCCTCCCTCAGCCGCTGAAGCCACGGCCCCTGCGCTCCCAACTCACACGTCCCCGAGCTCGGGGCCGACCCCCGAGTCGGCCTTTACAACGCCGACGCCCGCCAGTGGTGCCGAGAGCGGCTCGGCTGAGAGCAACCCGGTCGCGGCCGATGCGATCGCGCCCGCCCCCGGGGCTCATGAAGGGGAGCCAGGATTCCCCGGATTCGCAGGGCTGCCACCCGTCGCCGAGGCTCCCTCGAACGGCTTCGAAGCCCCCGCGGCCGCCCCCGTCGCTCCTGCGGCAGCCGCCCCTCACATCGCCTCCGCCAAGCGCCATCGCCGGTGGCCCATGTTGGCCGGCGCAGGCGCACTCTTGCTGGTCTGCGTCGGCGCGGGCGGATACGCCTACGCGGCCCACTACGAGGATGTCGCCGTGCCCGGAACGACGGTCGCGGGGATGGACGTCGCCGGGATGAGCCGCGACGACATCGTCGACGCCATCAAGAACAAGGCCGGCAACGCCAGCGTCAATATCAGCGGGGATGTGACCACCACCGCCACGCTAGCGGATCTGGGGACAACCATTGATGCCGAGGCGACCGCCGACACGGTGATGGCACGCGGTGAGAGCGTGCCGGACCGCTTCACGGCCCTCTTGTCCGATGGGCAGGTCACGGTGGTCACAACCACCGACGACTCCGTCACCACGGCCTACGCCGAGTCCCTCATCCCGGCGGATCAGGCCGTCGCTCGCAATGCAAGCATCACGCTCGACGACGAGAACACCACGTTCGTGGTCTCACCGGGCTCCGAGGGCACCAGCGTGGACTCGGATGCCCTGAAGAATGCCGCCGCCACCGCTGCGACCTCGTTGTCGTCCGCCGACGTCTCGGTGACCTACGAGACCAAGGCCCCCGCCGTCTCCGATGCCGATGCGCAGACTGTTGCCGACAAGGCCAATGGGTGGGTGACGCAGGATGTCACGGTGACCGGTGCCGACGACGAGTCCTACACCGCCGACAATGCCACGAAGGCCTCGTGGATCACGGTGACCGCAAGCGAGTCCGCAGCTCCGACGATCAGCGTGAACAGCAGCAAGGTCTCGGAGTGGGTCGACGCTCAGGTCGAGGACGTCAACGAGGAGCCGGTCACCGGCAAGCGCAACGTCGATTCGCAGGGCAAGGAGGTGGCCATCAGCGTCGACGCGGTCGACGGCCGTGAGGTCACCAACGCGGATACGGTCGATGAAGGTATCGTCGACGCGCTCTCCGGCGGGAAGTCCTACTCCGGCTCCTTCGAGACCAAGGAGCTCAAAGCAACCTGGGAGGAGCGCAAGATCGCCGCTGGTGCGGAGAACCTGCCCTACCAGGCCACCGACGGCGAGAAGTGGATCGATATCAATCTGTCGAGCAAGACCGTGACCGCTTACGAGGGGGCCACGGTCGTCCATGGGCCTGTCAGCGTCGTGGACGGCGCAGCCGCAACTCCGACCGTGACCGGCACCTACCGCATCTACCAGCAGAACGAGACGCAGACGATGCGCGGAGAGAATGCCGATGGCTCGAACTACGAGACCGAAAACGTGCCGTGGATCTCGTACTTCTATCAGGGCTACGCACTCCACGGCGCGTACTGGAGGAGCAGCTTCGGGTACTCCGACTCGCACGGCTGCCTCAACATGCCGGTGGATGAGGCCCACTGGATCTACAACTGGGCGGAGAAAGGCACGACAGTCACCAGTCACTTCTGAGAGCTGATCCTCAGAATCGCCTTCTCACTCGACTCGCTCGAATCATCACAACGGAACTGGCCCGCCGCCCACATGCTGTGGTGGCGGGCCATTTCTACAGCAGAAGCCCTTTCACGCACTCGCGCTCCTCCGCTTGTAGATCCCGCAGGTTCTCCGCGCTGAGCGGGTTTGGACCGATCTCGAGCCGGAACCGGACCGATCTCGCGGCGGAACCGGACCGATCTCGGCGCGGAACCGGACCGATCTCGGCGTGAAGAGCGTGAAGAGCAGGAGAGCTCTAGAAGGGGATGGTCATTCGGCGGGCTGTCCAGGAGTTGCTCCAGGAGTCACAGCGTCGGGTCCGTCTGCCAGGAGCCGCTCGAAGGCATTCTCGTCGAGGACAGTCAAGCCCAGCTCTCGAGCCTTCGCCTCCTTCGACCCCGCGTTCTCGCCGACGACCACGAAGCTCGTACGCTTCGACACGCTCCCGGCGGCCTTGCCACCACGCGAGACGATCGCCTCCTTGGCGCCATCGCGGGTGAAGCGTTCCAAAGTGCCGGTCACGACAATGGTCAGTCCCGACAGCGTATGCGCCTGTCCAGAATCCGCCTGGGCGGATCCATCAGCGGTGCGCACGCCTGCTGCGGCCCAACGTTCCAGAAGCTGTCGATGCCAATCCACGGCGAGCCACTGCTCCCAGGAAGCGGCGATGGTCGGCCCGACCCCGTCAACCTGGGACAGGTCCTCCGTGCTGGCCTCGCGAAGCGCCTCCAGCGAGCCGAAGCAATCGGCGAGGGCTCGCGCCGCCGTCGGCCCCACGTGCCGTACCGACAACGCCACCAGGACACGCCACAACGGCCGTGACCTCGCTGCGGCCAGTTGAGCGAGCATCGTGGTGGCGTTCTTGCCGGCAGCGGTCGGCTTCTTCACACTCCCATCCTGGTTGTAGCTCTGCTTGGACCAGAAGAAACGAGACAGACGCCAGTCTTCCGTGGGCTTCCCCCGCCTGGCGATCCGGCGGTAGACCATCACCTCGCGCAGATCGTCAACCACCACGTCGAACAGGCCTCCCTCTCCGGTGAGCACTGGGGACTGCTCCTGCACACCCGCGCTCTCCAGGAGTCGACGCGCCGCATCGATCCGCTCCGAGGGCGGCAGCGCCTCTATCTCAGCATCGGGAATGCGCAATCTGCCTCTCTCAGTCTCCAAGAAATGCCCGGCGGCTAGAGCCGCCAGGGCCTCCTCGCGCCCTGCATCGGGCTGGGTCAGAGCGGCAGCGGCCTCATCGCCCAAACCCTCGACGTCAAGCGCCCCGCGCGAACCGATGTGAACCACCCGCTCGGTCAACTGGGCCGGGCAGGAGCGCGTATTGGGGCAGCGCAGGTCGACATCGCCCTCCTTGGCCGGAGCGAGCGAAGTGCCACATGAAGGGCAGTGCTCGGGCATGACGAAAGCCCTCTCAGTGCCGTCACGCGCCTCAGTGACGGGCCCGACGATCTCGGGAATGACATCGCCGGCCTTGCGCAGCACGACGAGGTCGCCGATGCGCACTCCCTTGCGCACCACCTCGGTGGCGTTATGAAGCGTGGCGCGCGAGACGGTGGACCCGGCAACGAGCACCGGCTCCATGATTCCGAAAGGGGTGACGCGCCCGGTACGCCCGACCTGGACGTCGATGTCGAGCAGGCGCGTGCGCACCTCCTCGGGCGGGTACTTGTATGCGGTCGCCCACCGGGGAACGCGGGATGTGTATCCGAGATCGGCCTGGAGAGAGCGCGAATCGAGCTTGAAGACGATCCCGTCGATCTCATGGATGAGATCATGGCGATGGTCCGAGTAATGCGCGATGTAGGCCTCCCGCTCGGCGCGCCCGCGCACGACCCTGTTGTAGCGGGATACAGGCAGTCCCCAACGGGACAGCAGGTCGTACCACTCATGCTGCTCGACCGGCGGCTCCTCCCCCGGGCCGGAGATGAAGGCACCGATACCGTGAGCGATCATGGCCAGAGGGCGCGAGGCCGTCACCGCAGGATTCTTCTGCCGAAGCGAGCCGGCCGCAGCATTGCGGGGATTGGCGAAGACTTGCAGCAACGGGAGTCCCTGGGCCTGCCGCTCAAGATTCTCCGTGCGGCGCTTCTCGTTGAAAGCGTTGAATTCCTCTACCGGGAAGTAGACCTCGCCGCGGACCTCCAGCAGCGTGGGGTGAGACTCCCCCGCCAGGATCAGCGGCACCGAATCGATGGTGCGCACGTTACCGGTGACGTCCTCGCCCACGATTCCGTCACCGCGCGTTGCAGCACGGGTCAGCACGCCGTGCTCATAGGTCAGTGCCACTGCCAGGCCGTCGATCTTGACCTCGGCGGTCATGGGCAGCTCAGAATCGGGCAGCTCAGTCGTCGCCACGATGCGCTCGACCCATTTCTCGACCTCTTCGAGGCTGAAGACATCCTGCAGGGAGTAAAGGTGCTCGTGGTGCTGGACCTCGGCGAAGTCGGTGGCGGCGCGTCCGCCCACTGTCCGTGTCGGGGAATCGGGCAGGACCAGTGCCGGGTGCGCGGCCTCAAGGGCCTCCAGTTCGCGGTACATCGCGTCGTATTCGGCATCTGACCAAGGACTCTGGGCGTCTACGGCGACGTAGTAGGCGTCTCGGGCGCGCTCGATCTCGCGCACGAGCTCAGTCCAACGGGTGCGGGCAGCCACGGGAACGGAGTTCAGAGCGGGGGCATCGTCGCGCACCTGTCCGGCGGGATCATCAGTCATGAGGCACATCATCTCTCATCCCAACCCGATGTGGATTGCGCACCCATCAGTGAAGGGCTCATCCGTGGCACGCTCAGGACAACGGCATCAGCAGTCGTAATCGTGGGTCATCGGAGCCGCCGGAGAGCCCGGTGGAACTCGAGGGCCGGATGATGACGGCGGCATCCGCGCACCGGGCTCCACAAGCCATGTTCGTGCATAAGCAGGGCTCCCCCGATCACAACCCCTCTGCGCGCAGTGCACCGGCTGGGTCACTCTCATGTCATGCCCCCGTCCTCCCCCGCCGCCCTCACTCACAGCCCCGTGCGCGAATCGGCGGCCGAGGTGCCGCATGCGAGCACTCGGGCTGCCAAAGATGCTTTATCGCGACTCTGGCATCTGGCAGTACTCGCGGGACCGGATGCGGGACTGATCCTGCCGGTGCCGACGAAAGGTGCGCTCGGCCGTGGCGAGGTCCTGACCGACCCCGCCGTATCGCGGCGCCACCTGACGGTCACTGTCGAAGCCCGGGCGGTACGCATCAACGATGCCGGATCGGCCAACGGCACCCGTGTACGCCGGCGGTTCTGGTGGCGGGGGCTGGGAGCCCGCCCAGCCCGTTGCCGTGAAGGCGCGCTCATCCTGGTGGGCGACACCGTCCTGGAGCTGCGACGCCGACCCCGCAACCTCACGGTCCCAGCCCCCGCCAAGCGCTCCCGGAACCGCTGGATGCGCATGGCGATGATTCCCGGCATGCTCATACTCCTCATCGTGGCGGTTGCCGCCATGCGCATGACGGGGCGGGGCGCATACGGGTTACTGGCCATGGCGCCCATGGTGTTGATGGCCGTGATGCGATTGGGGTCGATGCTCCCCGGCGGCGATCACGGCCGCAGCAGGAGGACAAGAGGAACAGGCTGGCACAAGCGGACACCCGACCCGGCCTCCCTGCTGTTGTCGCTGGCCGTGCACTCTGATGACCGGGCGGGTAGCGCCGCAGCCGAGGGTCCGCGCTCCGCCTGGCTATGGCACCGTAGACGCACTGAGCTGCTCGACCTGTCCCCCGGCCAGCGCACGGCGCTGACCGGCCCAGGCGCACAGACCGCGGCGCGGTGGTGGATCGCCCAGCTTGCAGCCAGGAGACAAGCGCGCATCACCGTGACCGACCAGGGATATCGCCTCGTCTGGGGTCGTGAGGCGGCCGTGCACGGCGCGGAGCTACTGGTCGCTTCCGGAGCCCCGCCGGGGCGAGCCGGCACCGTGCGCGCCGCCCCGGCGAACCTTCCGATCCTGAGCGATCGCTGGTGGGAGGCGGCATGCGAGCTCATCGGGATCACCGCGGAAAGCGCTCTCGATGACAGCGCGCTACCTGACGACGTCGTTCTGGAGGACGTCACCGGAAGGGTGGATCGTGACGGGATCGGGGCGCACTGGCGCCTCAAGCAGTCCCGCGGTGGGCCCGACGCGCTCCCGGCAGTGCTCGGAATGCGCCGAATGCACCAAATCCGCGGCGAGGGGGCGGTGCGCGCCGATCTGGTCAGTGACGGCCCGCATGCGCTCGTGGCGGGCACAACCGGATCGGGCAAGTCCGAGCTGCTGATCGCCTGGCTGTTCCAGCTCGCCCTCGATCTGCCGCCCTCGCGCCTCGCCCTGATTCTGGTCGATTACAAGGGAGGGGCCGCGTTCGGGCCGCTGGCCGATCTGCCTCACACCGCTGGGGTGCTCACCGACCTCGATCCGGCGGCGACCGCCCGGGCACTCGCCTCCCTGGAGGCTGAAGTGCAGCGCCGTGAGCGGCTTCTGGCCCGGGCCGGCGCGAAGGACGTGACGGCGCTGAGCTCAACAATGGGCCCGGCGAAGGGCTCGACAAGGGGCTCGACATCCTCGGTCCAGGCACCACCCAGACTCGTCGTGGTGGTCGACGAGTTCGCCACGCTCGCGAGTCAGCATCCCGATATCCTGGATTCCCTCGTGCGTGTGGCCGCCCAGGGCCGCAGCCTGGGAATCCACCTGATCCTGGCCACACAGCGGCCCGCAGGAGCAGTTTCACCGGTCATTCGTGCCAATACGACGCTGCGCGTATGCCTAAGAGTCCTTGATGCCGGGGACTCGCGTGACGTCCTGGGCCACGACGGCGCCGCAGCCCTCGAGCCGCATCCCGGGCGTGTCCTGGTCGTGGGCTCGGATCCCGCCGATGAGGGCGGACCGGCTCAAGCCCCCTGGTGCGGGAGCACGTCGCACCTGGAGGCGCTCGTGGCCGAGGTGCGTGCCGCCACCAAGAACTCCTCCCCGCCGTGGCGCCCCTGGGCTCCGCCCCTGCCGACGTCCATCAGTGCGGAAGAAGCGGCGGCACTGGGCCCGGCCACGAGCCCTGCCGACGGTCCGATTCTGGCCGCCACCGACCACCCCCGGGAGCAACGGCTGGGGCACTGGCGCTGGTCCGTGGACCGGCCCCTAGGAGTCTTCGGCTCACCGGGCTCGGGGCGCACGACAACGGCGCTCACAGTGGTGACCTCGGCTCTGGAGACGAACCTAGCGGTATCGCTGTGCGTGGCAGGGGCGATGCCCCCTCAACTGGCGGCGATCACCGGTCCTGGCCTGGGCACTGTTGTCGGACCGGAGGATCCGCGGCGTCTGGCGCGACTGTGGTCGCTCGCGGTGTCCGGGGAGCTGGCCGGCGAACTGCTCGTCATCGACGATGTCGACGCGATGACGTCCGCCGTGGACGAGGTGCTGGGCCCGGGTGAGGGGCAGGCCCTGCTCGAGATCGTTGTGCGCACGGCCCCCGCAACGCGCACAGGGCTGGTCCTGACCGCTCCGCTGGCCATGGCCGGAGCGAGGTGGGCAGCCCGGATCGGACTGCACCTGGTGCTCGGAGCGCCGCAGCCCGCTCAGGCCGCAGTCGCGGGTCTGCCGCGCGGAGTGGTGACGGGTTCGAGCCCCGGACGGGGCGTGATCCTCGACGGAGCCACCGATGCGGAGCACGCCCTGACCGCCCAGGTCGTTATTCCGCGCGCGCCCAGGAGGGCTCCGGCGCGCCCGACGCATCGGCTGGCCACGATCCCCCGTGCGGTGCCGCCCGCTCCCGGAACATGGGCAGTGGGCGGGGACGACGCGCTGCCCCTGCCGGTCCCCCGCGGATGCGTGCTCGTGATCGGGCCGCCGGGGTCGGGCCGTACGACAACTCTGCGTGCGCTACAGCGCTGTCGCCGCGAGTTACGTGAGATATCGGACGAGGAAATCCTGGTGGTCGACGACCTCGACATGGCCGAGGCGGCCGTGCATGCCCAGGTGGAGGAGGCCCTGCGGGCCGGGCGCTCGGTCCTGGCCTCGGCAAGCACTGATCGTGCCGTGGGAACCTATCGAGGCCCGCTGGCCACTCTGCGCGAGCGCGGCGACCTGGTTGTGCTGTGGCCCGGAATCGGCCCGGCCTCACAAGCGGCGGGGCGCTCCCTGAGGCCGATGGTCGATCCGCGGGCGCTGACGGCCCCGGGGCGAGGAGTCCTGATCTCCAGAACGAGTGCGCTTCCGCTTCAGGTCACCAATGACGCCAGTAAGGCCGCTGACTGAGATCGAGCCGCGCCATGGTCTCGAAGCGCTCAGAATCAAAGGTTCGCGCCTGTGAGCATGATGACAGGCTGTCGACGCACCTCTCACTGTTGAACTCTTGCCACACCTGCGCACGCGTGTGAAAGTTTCCTCAGGAAGCGACGGCCTGTTGCTCATCCTCACACATGACTCGAGACAACGGGCGCAGAGCGGTCGCGGTACGTAGCCTCGAAGGGAGCCCTCATGGACTGGCGCAGCCAGGCAGCATGTCTCACGGTTGACCCGGAGCTCTTCTTCCCCGTCGGCAACACCGGCCCGGCCATCGCCCAGATCGCCGAGGCTAAAGAGGTGTGCGCCCGCTGCGAGGTCGTCGACACCTGTTTGAAATGGGCCCTGGAGAACGGTCAGGACGCTGGTGTGTGGGGAGGCATGAGCGAGGATGAGCGCCGCTCCCTCAAGCGCCGGGCAGCTCGTGCCCGCCGCTCCTCCTGACGCCTCACCCGCCCTCGCGCAGCCGCTACGCCCGTCGCCTCTGATGATCCGACGGGCGTCTCGTATGGGAGCAAGTCGCTATCACCTATCGTCGCGATCATGAGGGGGCGAGCCGAGCCCGCACCACGACATCGGTGCCGTGCCCGCCCCGCGCCGGATCGGTCACGGGCTGCCAGTCGATGATGCCGCGCAACTCACCGTGCACCAGGGTGCTCACGATCCGGGTTCCCAGCCCCGTCATCGCTGTACCAGGTTCGAAGCCGACCCCATCGTCGATCACATGGACGGTCAGATCATCACCGTCGCGCTCGGCGGTAACGGTCACGGTCCCATCGCAGTCCTCGAGCCCGTGCTCGACGGCGTTGGTCACCAGCTCGGCGAGCACAGTGGCCAGCGCCTGAGCGGCGTCGGCCTGCACCACGCCGAAGGTGCCCTCGATGTGCGTGGTCACACGACCGCCGGCGGTCGCCACGGCCGCAGCACCGCGCAGCACCGAGGCGAAGACCTCATCGAAGTCGACGGTCTCGTCCACGTTCTGGCTCAGGGCGGCGTGCACCGTGGCAATGGTGGCCACACGGCGCTCAGCCTCGGCCAGCGCCTCGCGCGTCTCATCGTTGGTGGCGCGGCGTCCCTGGAGGCGCAGCAGCGCGGAGACCGTCTGCAGGTTGTTCTTGACGCGATGGTGGATCTCACGGATGGTGGCGTCCTTGTTGAGCAGCGCCTGCTCGCGGCGTCGGATCTCCGAGACATCCCGCACCAGCAGCAGCGCCCCGGTGCGCTCGCCGTCGCGGCGCAGGGGTATGGAGCGAATCGACAGGAAGACGCCGCTGGCCTCGACCTCGGCCAGCCAGGCCTGGCGTCCCATGAGCACAACCGCCATCGTCTCCTCCACGGGCGTGCGCTCGGGGATGATCGCGGTGACGGCCTCAGCGAGCACGCGCCCGTCGATATCGTCGGTCAGTCCCAGACGGTAGAAGCAGGAACGCGCGTTGGGCGAGGCGTACACCACGGTGCCGTCATCATCCAGGCGAACGACGCCGTCTCCTACGCGCGGCGTGCCATGACGCACCCCGGTGGCCGCACCGCGAATCGGAAAGGCGCCCTGGGCGATCATGAGGCACAGGGCATCGGCGAGGTCCTCCTGGGCCTGATGGACGATTCGCCCGCCGCGCATGACCCCGACGGAGGTCTCCCGGGTGACGACGGCGATCGGCTCGCTGTCGCGCACCACCGGCACGTACTCCTCCCGCACAGCAGTCGTGCCAGTCCACTCCGGATCCGCGGCCACGACGACCTGCACGCTCGTGAGCGTCTCCAGCGCCACGGCCTCGCGAGCAACGGGCATGCGCCGACCGATGACGTCCTCGAGGTGGACGGTGGCCCCGGTGGCGGGCCGGCAATGCGCTGCGGCGACGAAACGGCCGGTGTCGGTGCGAATCCACAGCATCAGGTCGGACACCGACAGATCGGCGATGACCTGCCAATCGGCGATGAGCTGGTGGAGCCAGTCGAGATCTGCAGCAGGGAGGTCGATGGAGCCGCGGGTCGAGGGAGACAGGAGGTTGGGCACAACCCGATGTTACCGGCGGCGCGGCGGCCGGTCCTCATGGCAGGATCCTCCCATGAAGAAAACCATCTCCATGACCTACCCAGCCGATCCCCAGCGCGTTGCCACCATGCTCTCCGACTCCGACTACCAGCGCGGCCGTATCGACCGCTTCGGGCTTGAGGACGCCACCGTGGACGTGGCCGCCCGCGGCCAGGGTTTTGTGGCCACCATCGCCGGGTCCGTTCCGCCCAGCCGTCTCCCCGCCGCCGCCAAGCGCTTCGTGCGCTCCACCATCTCCTTCACCCTGGCGGAGTCCTGGGGCGAGCCCGCTGATGACGGCGCCCGCACCGGAGACATCGACATCACTCTCAAGGGCGCGCCGGTCAACGCCGGAGCCACCACCGCGATGCGCCCTGCCGGCGAGAATGCCACTGAGGTCACCATTGAGGTCGATCTGAACGTCAGTGTCCCGCTGGTGGGACACAAGATCGAGGAGAAGGCGATGTCCATGACCGACCGCGCCGTCGCCGATGAGGAGGCGCGCGCTGCCGCTTGGCTGGCCGCGCACTGATGCTTGCCCAGGGCGGCCACACGTCCCATTGAAACAGAACCGTCGAGCCCGCTGGGGTGAGGCTGAGCATCTTGCTCGCCGTCGCCCCAGCGGGCTCGATGCGATTGAGCGCATTCCGCCACGCGCGTGCCTTCAGCTCATCTTGCCCGCGACGTGACACGATCGCGCCATGAGTGAGCACCCCGAGGTCATCACACCGACCGAGACCAACTCCGTGTGGGCCGAGCGCACCGGAACCCGTCAGTATCTGGGTCACAACGCCCGTGGCGCGCAGGTGCGCGTGGGCATGGGCCCCGGCGAGTTCTCCCCCGGCGAACTCATCAAGCTCGCCCTGGGCACCTGCAACACCCTGTCAGCGGATCACCGCCTGGCGAAGGCCCTGGGCGATGACTTCGAGGCCAACGTCATCGTGGCAACTTTGAAGAATGAGGAGGAAGAGCGCTACACCGACTTCGACGTCCAGGTCATCGCCGACCTCGCCGCTCTATCCCCCGAGCAGCGAGACATCCTCACCGGCCGGGTCGAGGCCGCCATCGAGCGCGCCTGCACAGTCGGCCACACCATCGAGAAGGGCGCCGGAGTGCGCCTGCACCTGCTCGACGACCAGGACTAGAAGCCCGGATCAGGATCCGGCTCCAGTAGCCGTTGCCCCGTTGGCACCACTCCAGGAGGTACCCCATGGCCGCATCGAAGAACGTCGCCAGTCGCTCGGCCCTCGAACGCGCGCTCGACAAGGCGCTGGACATCCCCGCCGCCCGCATTGAGGAGCGGATAGCCCGTATGCGACACGACCGTCCGGGCGCCGACAATGCCGAACTCGTCGAGATGGCCGCCTCACGGTTCCGGACCGAGGCCGGCCTGTCGTCAGGCGCCGTCGGAGCCTCAGCCGCGTTCCCAGCGGTGGGCGCGGGCACGGCCACGGCGCTGACCATCGGTCAGACCGCGGTGTTCCTGGCGTCGGCGGTCACCTACGTACTCACCGTCGCCGAACTGCAGGGGCTGCGCGTCATCGACACGGACAAGCGCCGCGCCCTGGTGATGTCCGCGCTGCTCGGACGCGAGGGCTCCGAGGCGATCCAGGGATCGCTGGGACTGACCACCCTGTTCTGGGCGGCGCAGTACCTGGCACAGATGCCGCTGCCGACGGTCAAGACCATCAACAAGGAGCTCACGCGGCGAATGGCCAAGCGGATGGCCACCAAGAGCGGGGCCCTGGCGCTGGGGCGCCTCATCCCCTTCGGAATCGGCGCGGCCATCGGCTGGACCGGAGGCAGGGCCCTGGCCAACCAGGTCATCGAGGGCGCCCGCTCCGCCCTCGGCCCGGCCGCCCAGCTCGCCGACCATGCCGACCATGCCGAAGTGATCGACGCGTGAGCCCGATGGATCGCTATCCCGCTCTGGCCGCTCTGGGCCTGGAAGCACCCGACGGCGTCGATGTCGCCTATGAGGAGCTCCTCGCCGAGGTCCTCACCCACGGCGTCCCCAAGGGCGACCGCACCGGGACAGGCACGCGCTCGGTCTTCGCCCGTCAACTGCGCTACGACCTGAGCGTCGGATTTCCTCGCATCACCACCAAGTTCGTAGCCATGAAAGCCGTCAAGGGCGAGCTGCTGTGGTTCCTCCAGGGAGCCACCAACGTGCACTGGCTCCAGGAGCGGGGAATCACCATCTGGGATGAATGGGCCGATGCCGACGGCGAACTCGGGCCTGTGTACGGCTCGCAGTGGCGCAGCTGGCCCACTCGCTCCGGCGAGGCGATCGATCAGGTCAAGGATCTGATCAGCACTCTGCGGAAGGATCCGGATTCGCGACGCATGATCGTGTCAGCCTGGAACGTGGGGGACCTGGATGCCATGGCGCTGGCTCCCTGTCATGCCTTCTTCCAGTGCTACACGGCGCAGGGGCGCCTGAGCCTGCAGATCTATCAGCGCAGCGCCGACCTGTTCCTGGGCGTTCCCTTCAATATCGCGTCCTACGCCCTATTGACCCATATGCTCGCTCAGCAGGCGGACTTGGAAGTCGGCGAACTGATATGGACCGGGGGCGACTGCCACATCTACGACAACCATGTCGATCAGGTGCGAGAGCAGCTCTCTCGAGTGCCCGCCGCGTACCCGTTCCCCACGCTCCGCCTCGCACCAGCCGAGTCGATCGATGCCTACGCCATGGAGGACATCGATGCTTCGCAGGGCTACGCGCATCACCCCGCGATTAAAGCGCCGGTAGCGGTGTGAGTGCGGGCGGTGTGAGTGCGCGCCGAGAGCGAGGCCCGTATGGATGAGGGGGATCTGCCCAGAACGGTCCCGGTACCGCCCGTCGGCGGCCTGGGCATGATCTGGGCGCAGGACGTCACCGGGGTTCTCGGTGCGCACGGCGGAATGCTCTGGCGCGTGCCCGCGGACTTTCAGCACTTCAAGGCCATGACGATGGGCTGCGGCCTGGTGATGGGGCGCGTCACGTGGGATTCGCTGGGGGGCGCCCTGCGCGGAAGGCGCAATGTGGTGCTCACTCGCGACCGTCAGTGGCGGGCACCCGGAGCACTGTCCGCCTCTCGCCTGAACGAGGGACTATCACTGGCCGCCCGAGGGCTGTCCGCCGAGTTCGGAGAGGACTCCCGCACCGATGAGGCGGCCGGGCTGCCCAGGCTGTGGGTGATCGGCGGCGGGAACGTCTACGCGCAGGCCATGGCCGCAGGACTGCCCGATGTGCTCGTGGTCAGCGTCCTGGGCCTGGACGCCGCACAGCGCGCCCGCGACCGGGGCCTGCCGGAATCCGCCCTGGTACGGGCGCCGGCGATCTCCACCGAGGAGTGGCGCATCGACCCTGAACGCTCCGACGCCCCGGGCACCTGGCGCCCCGTATCCGGAGATGCCCGCTGGCGCGTGGAGGTCTGGCGTCACTTGTAGACATCTGCAAGCGGTAGAATTGCGCGGTGCTCGCGTCCGGCCGCCCCACGTCTCACAGTGCTCTCCCCGAATCCCACGGGCGTGTTCATTCCCCTTCGTCGCCTCTCTCGGCGCTTCCCCACGCCCATGCGACACTGCGCGCCCTGCTGGCCATCTGCTTGTTCACATACGTCGCGCAGAACATGCTCAATACCTCGATCGCACCGCTGGCGCGCGCCCTGGGGCTACGCGAATGGGTCGTCGGACTGGCGGTATCGACCGCCGCGCTCGCTGTGACGCTCTTGTCCCAGTTCTGGGGCAGGCGGTCCATCTCCTGGGGCCGACGGCGCGTCCTGCTCATCTCCCTGTGCCTGGCCCTCAGCGCGGGATGCCTCTTCAGCGCCACCGTCGGCCTACGCGTCTTCGGTCACCTAGGAGCCACGGCCGCCGGAATCGGCATAGTGGCCGCGCGGGGCCCGTTCTTCGGATCCGCGACCGCGGCGATTCCGCCGACCGGACAGGCCCTCATCGCCGAGCTGACCACGGATGAAGCCTCTCGCGTGCGAGGCATGGCGGCCTTCTCCGGCTCAGTGCAGTTGAGCATCGTCATCGGATCGCTGCTCTCCAGTGCGCTGGGCGCATGGTCGATCTACGCCCCAGTGCACGCCACCCCCTTGTTCATCCTGGTGGCGCTGGGAATCGCGGCCGTCGCCATCCCCGAAGGACGGCGCTCCGCTGCGCACCGTCCGCGGGGAACGACCCATCGCAGCGTCATGAGGACGACCAACGCTGCAGCGGGCACCGCACACCCCGAACAGCAGACGACATCCATCCGGAAGACAGAGGATCGCGCCCGTACTGCGGCTCGGGGTGCCGAAGACTTCGAGCGTCATAGTCGCGGCGCGCCGCTGCCTCCTCGAGTTTCATGGTCCGATGCCAGGCTCCTGCCATGGATTGGGGCGGCCTTCGGCATGTTCTTCACCGCCGGCGTCGTCCAGATCATCGCCGGGTTCATCGTCCAAGACCGCTTGCACCTGGCACCCGAGCGCGCCATCAGCCTGACCGCCGTCATGCTGCTGGCGAATGCGACCGGGGCCATGCTCACCCAACTGCTCATCGTGCCGCGCTTGGGGTGGCGGCCCGGCCGCCTTGTGCGCACCGGGGTGACCATGGCGGCAGTGGCACTCGCCGTCCTCGCCCTGGCCCCGGCTCTATGGCTCATGGCAGCAGCGACCTTCACCATCGGGATGTCCAGTGGTCTGGTCGGACCGGGCTTCACCGCCGGCGGCTCCCTCGCCGTCAGCCCCGCGGAGCAGGGCGGGGCAGCCGGGATCCTCAATGCCACAGGCGCCATGACGTGGATCCTCGCGCCCGCGACGGCCACCGTGCTGTACGGCTGGCACCCGCTCGCACCTTTCATCCTGGCGCTCTGTGTGCTCAGCGCGAGCATTATCGCAGCCTGGGCCGCCCCGGCCCTTGGACACTCGGGCGCCGGTCCCGAGCAGGATCGGAGACGCGATCCCTTGAAATAGATCGAGACCACCGCCTCCCGCATCTTCCTATTTGGCGAGCCAGTCGGAAGCGATTGCGGCGGATTCGAGCTGCTCCTTGGTGGAGCGGGCGTTGAGGGCGCGCAGTTCCTCGGCGGTCAAGCGCGCCGACACCGCATCAAGGGCCTGGGCGGCGCCAATTGGGAGGCTCTTGCGCACCAGCGGGGTGACGTGCTCCGGAAGGATGAGATTCTTCGGGTCATCCAACAGGACGAGGTCGTTGTCCACGAGGGTCGTGCTGGCGGTGGGGATATTGGCCGCTTCCACAGTGCCGTCTGTCAGGGCCTTGACGGTTAGCGCACCTCCGGTGTCCTCCACGGGATCGATCTCGATGTTCACGCCGTAGGTGGACAGCACCCCCTTGGGACCGTAGGGGCGAGTCTCGAACTCGGAGTTCGCGGCGACCTTCACGGGATCCCCCAGCTGGGACAGATCCGCGATGGAGGCCAGGCCGTAGGCGTCGGCCGTTGCACGAGTGACCGTATAGGAGTCCTGGTCGGTGGCCTCGGCCGATTCCAGGATCGTCAGGTCCTGGGGCAGAACCGTGAAGAGTTCAGCGCGCACGGAATCGGCGTCGGTGGCCTCCGGCTCCTTGGCGTAGTACTGGAGGAGATTGCCTCCATATTCGGGAATGACGGTGATATCGCCCGATTCGAGCTGAGGCAGATAGACCTCGCGCTGTCCGATCTGGTAGACGCGCGTGACCTCGTAGCCTGCGCTCTCCAGGGCTTGGGCGTAGATCTCGGCGATGATCTCGTTGGAGTAGTACTGCTGGCTGCCCATGACGATGGGACCGGATGCCGAGTCGTCAGAATCTCCGGAGGCGAAAGGATCCTTGCCGAGCCCGCAGGCGCCGAGGGCGCCCGTCAGAGCAGTCAGGCCGGCTCCTGCGAGGAGGCGACGGCGGGTGGTGGGGAGCATCAGGAGTCCTTCCTGTGGCGCGTGCCAGCCGGTGCGACGGCCCGCTGAATAAGACTGAAGACGGCTTCGGAGCCCAGGGCCAGGACAACCACCAGGAAAGATGCCACAAGCATGCTGGTGTAGTCCTGGGTCTTGAGGCCGAGGAACATGAGTCTGCCGAGTCCTCCTGCACCGGTGTAGGCCGCCAGCGTGGCGGTGGCGATGACCTGGAGGCTGGCCGACCGCAGTCCGCCGACGAGCTGAGGCGCTCCGAGGGGGATCTCGACACGTGTGAGCACTTGGGCCTCGCTCATGCCGCTGGCACGAGCACCATCGACGGCGAGACGATCTGCAGCCTCAATGCCGGTGTAGGCACCCGCAAGGACACTGGGCAGGGCCAGGACGACAAGTGCGAGCAGCGGCGCACGCAGACCGATGCCCAGGGCCAGCCCGAACAAAGTGATCAGGCCCAGCGTCGGCAGGGCGCGCACAGCCCCGGAGACGGTCACGGCCATACCTCGCCCCTTGCCGGTGTGACCGACCCACCATCCCAGCGGCACGCCGATGAGCGCGGAGACACCCACTCCCAGCAGGGAGTAGCCCACGTGCTGGGTCATAAGAGCGCCGAGGCCCATGGCACCGGTCCAGTTCTCGGCGTTCAGGACATAATCGATGGTGCTCTGAAGGTAGTTCATACGCCCTCTCGGTCGGCCCGGGCTGTGGCCCGCTCTCGGCGGGTCCAGGGCATGAGCAGTCTCCCGGCCAGGACGACCAGCCCGTCGAGAACGACGGCCAGCAGCACCGTGACGACCAGGCCCGTGAGTATCTCTGCGGTCAGTCCGCGCTGGAAGCCATTGGTGAAGAGCCATCCCAGGCTGGGCACGCCCAGCACCGCTCCGACCGTCGTCAAGGAGACCGTGGAAACGGTCACGACCCGAAGTCCTGCCAGGATCGCAGGACCGGCCAGTGGCAGCTCGACGGTGAGGAAGCGCCGCACCGCTCCCATGCCCACGGCAGTGGCGGCATCGCGCACCCGATCATCGACGGCCTCGAGCGCCTCGACGGTGGCCGGCACGAGCAGGGCCATGCCGTAGAGCGTCAGGGCAACCACGACATTGGCGACATCGCGGATCCCCGTGCCCAGGATGAGCGGGAGGATGACGAACAGCGCCAGGGAGGGGATGGCGTACATCAGGGAGGAGCCGGAGACGATGAACACCCTCAGGGGCGCCACTCGCTGCGCCAGGCGCGCCAGGGGCAGGGACAGGACGAGGGTGGCCAGGATCGCTGGGATCACCTGCAGGAGGTGGGCGACCACATAGGTCTCCACCAGCGGGGCATTGGTGAGCACCCAGTTCACGTGCCGACCGCCTCGTGGGGGTGAGCGGCGGCCAGCGCATCCTCCGCGGCATCCAGAACGCCCAGTGTTCGTCCAACCGCATCCTGAACCACATGTCGTCCGGCGATCTCATGCAGGCGCAGCGCACGCTCGGAATCATCCAGGCCGAGGAAGCGCGCGACGAAATCATCGGCGGGGTCGGCGACGAGCTCGGCGCCAGTGCCCCTCTGCGCAATGCGGGCGCCCTCGCTCAGCAGGATGATCTCGTCACCGAGCAGCAGGGCCTCATCGACGTCGTGAGTGACGAAAACGATGGTCTTGGCCAGATCCGCTTGGATGCGGATGAGCTCGCGCTGAAGCTCACGGCGCACGAGCGGGTCGACTGCGCCGAAAGGCTCATCCATCAGCAGAACACCGGGGTCGGCGGCCAGCGCCCTGGCCACCCCGACGCGCTGGGCCTGTCCGCCGGAGAGCTGGTGGGGATATCGCTGAGCGAGGTCACGATCCAGGCCCAGCATGTCGATCAGTTCCAGAGCACGATCACGGGCTCTTCCGCGATCGACCCCGCCGAGGCGGGGCACGAGGGTGATGTTGTCGATGACACGACGATGCGGGAGCAGGCCCGCATTCTGCATGACGTAGCCGATGGAGCGCCTGAGCGCGACGGGATCGCGATCGCGCACGTCCTCGCCGTCGAGCAGGATACGGCCCTCGGTGGGATCGACCATGCGATTGACCATGCGCAGCAGCGTGGTCTTGCCGCATCCGGAGGAGCCGAGCAGGACCGTGACCGTGCCCGCGGGCAAGCGGGCGGAGAAGGACTCCACAGCCGGCGGGGCGTCACGGCGCCCACCGGCGAGAGCGGGATAGCGCTTGGTCACAGCGTCGAACTCAATGGTGCTGGCTGTATGGGCCACGCCGGGGGCCTCGTGAGAACTCACGCCTAGAGTCTCCCTTCCGCGTGCACGCACAACGGTCCGGCACGCACAACCACCGTACAGTCTCAATTCATTTATGTCGATTCGATGTATCTTGAGCTTCGTGCTCACCCTCAAGATCCTCGGGTTCCTCGACGACGGGCCTCTCCACGGCTACGAGCTGCGCCGCCGCATCGTCGAGCTCGACGGCCCCGGAAGCCACTTGTCCGACGGGGCCCTCTACCCCGCACTGGCCCGCCTGGAGAAAGCCGGCTACCTGGTCCGCACGGAGGAGCCCGGAGGGCGGGGCCGCATGCGCCGCCGCGTTGAGATCACCACGGCAGGCCGCGAGCGCCTACATGCACTGCTGCGCCATCCGGACGAGGCGGCGATGACCTCCATGCCGCGCTTCCTGACCGTGCTCGCCTTCCTGTCGCACCTGCCCTCGGCCGCCGAGCGTCAAGCCGTACTTCGCCGCCGACTGGCCATCCTCCAGGCTCCGTCACCGGCCTTCTTCTACGACACCGACGGCACGCCCCGCCGCGCTGCCCGTGAGCCCGACCCCTACCGCCGGGGCATGGTGCGCGTGGCGGGCGCCGCACGCCGAGCCGAGATCGACTGGTTGCGCGGGATGCTCGACGAGCGCTGAGGGCCCTGAGTACAGCACGCGGAAACCGGGCCAGCCGCGCTACGAGGCCAACTGCCCGGTCGAAGCAACGGCGGAGCAAAGGCCGTCATCGCGCGCATCGCAGTCCTCGAGCCGGGTGAGCACGACTCGCGCAACCATGCCCGCGGCCATCTCATAGCCGGCGGCGGAGGGATGGAACCCGTCATCGGCCCAGAAGCCGTCGTCGAGGTCGCAGTGGGCGACGTCGACGAAGGGAATGCCCCGCTCGGCGCAGACGACGGCCGAGGCCTCGGTCTGAGCGTCGGTCCACTCGCGCAGAACGGAGCGCAGGGCCGGCATGAGGGCGGGGCTGCGGTAGAGCTGGCCGGCGCTGCAGGTGACGATGTGCCGGCCGCGCCGCGCAGCGTCGTCGAGGACGGCGGCGAGGTCATCAGTCCACTCGTCAAGGCTGCGACGGGCCATGAGGTCGTTGGAACCGGCGCACACGAAGAGCACGTCGGCGTCGGCCACCTCGGGCAGGAAGCGGTAGCGCACACGTCGCATGGTGGCACCCAGCTTGGCGTGCGTGACCCATTCGACGTCGCGTCCAGTGCCGGCGGCGACAATGCGGGCGATACGCGGCACAAGGGTCTGCTCTTGAGCCTGGACACCCGAGCCGGCGATGAGCGAATCCCCCACAGCAGCCAGCCGCAGCGGCGCACCGCCGCCGCGGATGATCCCGGTGCCGGCGGGGGCATGCGCTCCGTCAGGCGTGACAACGCCCTCGCGCTCTCCCGGCGGCTCAGGGGCGAGGCGCACAGTACGACGGGCGATGGCAGCCTCGGCAATGGCGAGGGGGCGGCGCAGTGCCCGGCGGATACTGCGTCCGGATGCGGCGAAGGTACTCACGTGGCGCGAGTCTACGGCCGCGCGATCCCGACGATATGCGGGATCGCGCACACCGACGAGGGCGAGCAGAGTCCCGCAGACGCCTCGAGCTCGAGGTGTCACGAGTCCTTGCTAACCCTTGCTAGCCGGTGGCTCACGCCTCGGGGCGCAGAGCGATCTCGTCGGTATAGTCACCGGCGACGATCTCAACGCGGTTGCCCTCGGGGTCGAGGAGAACGGCCTCGTAGTAACCGTCACCGGTGCGTCGTGGGCCGTCGACCACGGGCACGCCCGCTGCGCGCGCTCGGGCGGCCAGATCGTCGACATCGGCGCGGCCGGGCAGGGCGAAGGAGACATGGGCCCAGCCGAGTGTGTCGGCACCGGTGGAGGCGGCGATATCGGGACGGCTCATGAGTTCGAGCCGGGCGGAGCGCCCATTGGAAGCCTCACCGGCATGATCGGGCTCGAAGGTGATGATGAAGGTGCGCAGGCCAGTCGCAGGATTGTGGTACTCGCCGTTGGACCGTCCGGCGAACCAGCTGACATAGAAGTCGCGCGCACCGGCGAGGTCGGATACCCATAGAGCAGCATGATCGATACGGGGCATGTCTCAGCCTCACTCCTCAGAAGAAGAAAAAGCAGAAAAATCAAAAATAGCAGTGTGCCCGCCGGCGGAGTCCTCGAGGCTTATGCGTGGGTCTCTAAGTGTCGTCCCCGGGGGGGCGGTCGTGTCGGTGGGGCCGGCGTGCCTATGGGGGTCGGTTGATGGGCTTGTTGGGCTGAGTGTGTCCAAAACGGAGGGGATTAAAGCCTCGCTGGCCTGGGTGTCTTCAAGAAACCGTGCGATTGCCTGGTGTTTTCGGCGTGTTTTCAGTGGGCTTCGGTGTCGCGCTGCATGGTGCCCGGGTTGATCTCCTCCGTTTTGGACACCTGGCGCGCTCACTGCGCCGTGCCGACACCAAAGCAGGGCCATCCCCGCAGCGAGGCGGCCCTGGGCGGGGCACTCGGGGCCCATGAACAGGCTTCCAGGAGTCCTATTGCTAATGGGCGCCAGAGGCGTCACCCCCATGGCCGAGAGAACATGAACGGCCGAGGGACTGCCCAGCCAGTTCAACCAGTTCAGTCAGTAAGGATCTTGAAGGCGATCGCCATGACGATGGCGTTGTAGAAGAAGGCCAGCACCGAATGCGTCGCCACTGTCCAGCGCAGGCGGCGCGACACCACGTTGACGTCGGAGGTGGCGAAGGTGGTGCCGATGGTGATGGCGAAGTACATGTAGTCGGTGAGCTCGGCATCCTTGTCCCCGGGAATTCGATAGCGGAGCCGTACAGGTGGTCGAGGCGCTCGTAGTGACGGGCGTATCCCAGATGGAGGAGCGACCAGCCCAGGACCGCCATGAGGACCGTGACCGCATCGATGGCGACCCCGGCGATTCGCAACGCGGTGTCCCGGTCAGTGGTGAGCAACTGGGTGATCTGATCAGCGATCTGGTCGGGGCTGACCTGCTCAGTAAGTCCGCCGGTCAGCCCCATGAAAGCGGCGATCACCGGAGTCCAGCCCAGGAGGAAGACCAACCAGGATGGCAGCACCAGTGCAGTCTCCTGAGTGTCGGTCTGATCCGGAACCAGTCGGACGCACCAGGCGAACCACAGGATGATGGCCACGTAGATCAGCGCCAGAACGATCCAGGCCACTATGCAGCAGGTCGCGAATACGGAGACTCCCCCCAGGATCGTCCCCAGGCCCAGGAGGACGAGCAGAACTTCCACGAGAAGCCCCAAAGTGCTTGAACGCGTCACGAAGGGCAGTCTGCCATCCCCTGGCGCCCGCATACGGCTGCGGCACCGCATCGATTCGAGCCCCGAGAATCGCGGAGCTATTCGACGGAGTCCAAGACGTCACGGCTCATAGCACCAGTGCGGTCACCAGGCAGATGATCGCCAGAAGCGGGAAGGCGCCCTGCTTGAGCGCCGCGGCACGGTGCTGGGGAGAGACCGTGAAGAGCACCAGTGCCGCCGCCAGCATCGAACCTGTCCCGGCCAGGATCAGGGCCGCACCGGCGTGAGTGACCCCCAAGCGCATGAGCACCACGCCGACCACCGTCTGGATGGCCAGGAAGAGGTTGTAAAAACCTTGGTTGTAGGCGTAGAAGGCGTGAGGGCGGGCCTCCTCAGGTGTACCACCGAAGGTCTTGCGGGCCAGAGCCCCCTCCCAGGCGATCGACTCCATGTAGAAGATGAGGATATGGACCTCGGCGGCCATGACGGCCAGAACGGCAGCAGCAACGAGCAAGATGAGCTCCTCGGGATCGATGCGGGCGCCTATCCTAACCGGCTCCTGACCGGCCAGAGCGACGACGGCGCCCCGGCCCCCTCGCATGCCGGGGCGCCGTCGTAACCGATCCGCCTCCTGCTGGGCGGGCCGGGATCAGCCCTCAGCAGCGCTGGGGTGGGTCATGTCGGCAGGCACCACCCAGGCATCGAATTCCTCGGCGGTGACGAATCCGAGCTCCAGAGCGGACTCGCGCAGGGAGAGCCCCTTGTGGTGGGCGTTCTTGGCGATCTTGGAGGCCTTGTCGTAGCCGATGTGGCGGTTCAGGGCCGTGACCTGCATGAGGTTGGTCTCGAGGTTGTGCTCGATCTTGGCGCGGTTGGGCTCGATGCCGTAAGCGCAGTGCTCGTCGAAGGACACGCAGGCGTCCCCGAGCAGCTGGATGGATTCGAGCACGCACCAGGCCATGACGGGCTTGAAGACGTTGAGCTGGAAGTTGCCCTGGGAGCCGGCGAATCCGACGGTCGCATCGTTGCCGAAGACCTTGGTGGCGACCATGGTCATGGCCTCGCACTGGGTCGGGTTGACCTTGCCGGGCATGATCGAGCTGCCGGGCTCGTTCTCCGGGATGATGAGCTCGCCGATGCCGTTGCGCGGTCCGGAGGCGTACCAGCGCACGTCATTGGCGATCTTCATCAGGGCATCTCCCAGGACCCGCAGGGCGCCGGAGACCAGGACGAGGGCGTCGTGGGCCCCCAGGGCCGCGAAGAGGTTGCCGGCCTGAGCGAACTCGATGCCGGTCTCCTCACTGATCTTCTCGGCGGTCAGCGCCCCGAACTTCGGATGGGCGTTCAGCCCCGTGCCGACCGCAGTACCGCCGATCGCGAGCTCGCGGGCACGGGAGTCGGCGTAGCGGATGCCGTCCAGGGCGAGGTCGATCTGGGCCACCCAGCCGGAGATGACCTGCCCCAGACGGATCGGGGTGGCGTCCTGGAGGTGGGTGCGGCCGACCATGACGACGTCGTCGTACTCCCCCGCCTTGGCGTTCAGGGTGTTGCGCAGCTGCTCGATGCGCGGGTACATGCGGGCGAGCTCATCGACGACGGCGATGTGCATGGCCGTGGGGAAGGTGTCGTTGGAGGACTGGCCACGGTTGACGTGGTCGTTGGGGTGGACCGGGGTCTTGGAGCCCATCCGGCCACCGGCGAGCTCGATGGCCCGGTTGGAGATGACCTCATTGGCGTTCATGTTGGACTGGGTTCCGCTGCCGGTCTGGAAGACGACCAGCGGGAAGTGGGAGTCCAGCTCACCGGAGATGACCTCGTCCGCGGCGGAGGCGATGTACTGCGCAATGTCCTCAGGCAGTTCGCCGAGCTCGGCGTTGGCCAGGGCGGCGGATTTCTTGAGCACGCCCAGGGCCTTGATGAGCGGGCGGGTCAGGACGAAGGTCTCGCGGCCGATGTCGAAGTTGGTCAAGGAGCGCTGAGTCTGCGCGCCCCAGTAGCGGTCGGAGGCGACCTCGACGGTGCCCATGGAGTCGGACTCGGTGCGCGTGGTGACAGCCTGGTCGGGCGTCGTTGCATCAGTTGTCATGAGACAAGGCTATGCGCTCGGCGTTCCCGCAGTGCGCGGACAAGCACGGTGAAGCGCGTTTCGCCCGCTTCAATCCTCATCCTCGAGCCGGTTCTCCGAGCAGCTGGAGCAGGACTGCAGCACATGAACATATCAACACATGCACGGCTGCCCGCCCGGCTGCTCGGAGAACCGCGGAGAGCGCAGAGCGGGGTCCTGTATCGTGCCATTGGGCTCATAGCCCAATGGCACGATACAGGACCCGGGCGGCGTCACGCCTCGCTGCTCTTCTCAGGGTCTTTCAGGCGCAGCGTGTAGACGGCGTAGGCGGCGGGAACCGCCATGCACACTGCGACGACTCCGTAGGACAGCGCAGCATTGGAGTGGTCGATGACCCAGCTCTGCACCAGCGGCATGGTCGCACCGCCGATGATGGCCATCACCAGTCCTGCGGCCCCGAACTTGGTGTCAGCGCCCAGACCTTTGAGGGCCTCCCCGTAGATCGTGGGGAAGAGCAGGGAGATGCAGGCCGATAGCGAGACCACGGCGATGCAGCCGACCAGGTTGACGCTCGACATGGCGAAGAGCGACAGGCCGACGCCCAGGCAGCACATGATGAGCATGAGCTTGCGCGCATCGAGCCAGCCCATGAGCCCCACCATGGCGAAGCGGGCCACGAGGAAGATGATGAGGCTGGCCTGGAGCCAGTACCCGGCGACCGCATCACTGACGCCCAGTGCGTCGGTGACGTAGTGGAGGGTGTAGGTCCAGATGCAGGTCTGCGCGGCGATGTTGAAGTACTGCGCCACCACGCCGAAGCTGTAGCGCTTGTTCTTCAGCAGTCGCATGAACCTGCCTCCCTCGGAGGCCGCAATGGGCTCCTCCTTGCGCTCCTTGCGCACCTTGACGAAGCCGATCGAGACCGCCAGCAGGAGGTAGAGGATGCCCAGGGCCACGTAGGGGCCCATGACGGCCTGGAGCTCGGAGCTGCGGGTGGCCACCAGCTCCTGCTGGGACATGGCAGCGCGCTCAGCGGCAGTGGTGGTGTTGATGTGGGGCAGGATGAGGACGGCTGCGATGAGCACGCCGAGGTTGGAGCCGATCGGGTTGAAGGCCTGGGCGAAATTGAGCCTGCGCGTCCCGTTCTCCTCGGGGCCCATGGCGATGACGAAGGGGTTGGCGCTGGTCTCCAGGATCGACAGCCCCGATGCCAGGGTGAACAGGGCCGCCAGGAACAGCGAGTATGTCATGACGTGGGCCGCGGGGATGAACAGCAGCGCGCCGGTGGAGGCCAGCCCCAGACCGATGACGACTCCGCCCTTGTACCCCAGGCGGCTGTTGATGAAGGAGGCCGGGATCGCCAGGCAGAAGTACGCACCGTAGTACGCAGACTGCACCAGCGAGGACTGCACATTGCTCATGGAGAAGATGGAGCGGAAGACCTTCACCAGTGGGGCCGTCAGGTCCGTGGACAAGCCCCATGAGGCGAAGCAGGTCACCAGCAGCGCGAAGGGCAGTCCCATGCCCGCATAGACGAAGCGGGGCCGGCCCTTGGAGGACGCATCGGGATCAAGCGCATCGGGCGCACCGGAACCGCCGGCGGCCGGAGGCCCCGCCGTATCCTCGCCGGCGGAATGCGATTGTTGACGGGACATGGCTGACATGGACGATATGGATGCGGATGTGGAGGTCATGAGCTCTGCTCCATTGCAGGTGGACGGATTACGAATGCGGACGGGGCATTGAAGAGGTGGCGAGGAGGGGCGGGACCGTGGCGCGGGCAGAGCGCACCACCGCGGTCACAGGACCCCCTTCTTGAGGATGAGGTTCCCGTACAGCGCGGTCTCGCCGGTCAGTACGACGGCGTAGACGCTGGGGGTGTGCTCGTAGAAGGCCATGCGCTCGATGGTCCGGGCCGTCACCGGCCCGGCAGCGGCCTCGGCCTCGGTCCAGATCTGCTCGTAGACGTCCCACACGGGCGGCCTGGGGTCGTCCCCCACCGTCTCCATGAGCGCCACCTGGTAGTCGGAGTAGCGGTCCAGGGGCATGAGGGTGAGGATCGAGCGCAGCAGGTCGGGGATCATCAGGCCATCGGCGCGCACGGTGCGCGGGTGGAGGTGGTGTCCGGGGAAGTTGGCGTCGGCCAGGAGGATCTCGTCGCCGTGCCCCATCTCCATGAGGATGCGGACCAGTTCGGGCGACAGATTGGCGGGGATGTTGCGGAGCATGATGGTTCCTTCCGTTGAGGATTGGCTGAGGAGTGGCAGTGGGGTCCGTGCCGGGATCTGAAATGCGCCGGCGCTCAAGGGACGCCAAGGCGAGCCGCTGCCAACGCAGTAAGGCGGCACGACGGCAATGCGACAACACGGCAACCCGACAACGCTGCATCGTCATAGCGGTGCATCGCTGATGCGTGCGGTGCGGCCCGCCCGGGCCCCCATCTCTCGGGCGGGCCGCTGTGATCGGTGCTGGTATTGCTGGTATTACTGGCGCTTGGCCTCGGCGAGGCGGTTGCGCATGGCGGTGAAGGCCGCGGTGTCGTCCTGGTCGTCCTGCGGTGCCAGCACCGTGCGGGGGCAGGAATCGCTCAGGATCTGACCGCGGTCCTCGGGGCGGGTGACGCCCAGGGCCTCGAACTGGGCCAGGAGGTTGCCGGTGGCACTGGCCTCCACGGCTCCCACGATCACCTCGCGCCCGCAGGCGGTGGCCGTCATCTGGGCCAGGAGGCGGTTGCGCGCACCGCCCCCGATGAGGTGGATGGGAGCGGACGCCTCCAAGCGGGATCCCGCCAGCGAGGCGAGTTGCTCGGCGTAGGCCGCGTGGGCGCAGGCCAGGGACTCCAGGATGAGCCGCACGGTCTGGGCCCGGCCTTCCGGTGCTGTTCCGTAGTGCTCCTGGCACCACCGGGCCAACTTGCCCGGCATATCGCCGGGACGGGCGAAGACCTCGTCGTCCGGGTCGACAACGACGCCCAGTGAGGGCTGCTCGCCGGCGGCCCGGACCAGGGAGGCGACATCGTCGTCGTTCCAGGCCCGCTGGCATTCCTGCAGCAGCCAGAGCCCGGTGAGGTTGCGCAGAAGACGCACGCCGCCGTCGGTGCGGACCTCGTTGGTCAAACCGGCCTCGAGCACCTGCCGTTCCAACAGGGGCTCGGGCAGCGTTGCCCCGATGAGGCTCCAGGAGCCGCAGGAGATGAACAGGGCCGTCTCCTGCGGCTCCAATCCCAAGGCGTGCACGGCGCAGGCGGTGTCGTGCCCACCGGGGCGCACGATCGAGGTGCCCGTGCCCTCGACCCGGCCGGCGACGGTGGCGTCGTCCACCAGGGGCGGCAGCCACCTCGGGGGCAGGCCCACCGCCTCCACCATGGGAGCCGACCATTCCCGGGCCCCGGGGGCGGCCATCTGGGTGGTGCTGGCGATGGCCCGCCCCACAGACGCCGGGGCTCCAAGGCTGTAGGCGAGCAGGTCCGGAAGCGGCAGGAGCAGGCCGACCTGATCATGCAGTCCGGGATCCTCCTGGAGATCGGCGTAGACCTGGTAGGCGGTGTTGATCTCCAGCGGGGCGATCCCGGTGGCCCGCCACGCCTCCTCCCGGCTGATGCGGGCATCGAGCCCGGCGGCATGGCGCGACATGCGCTCGTCGCGGTAGGCCCGCGGCGGACGCAGGAGTCGCCCCTCGTGATCCAGCAGCCCGTAGTCGACTCCCCAGGTGTCGATGCCGATGCTGTCAGGCTCGGCGCCCAGGGCCTCCCGGCCCCGGGCCAGACCGGTCCTCACGGCGCCGGTCAGGGCCTCGATGTCCCAGCACAGCGCTCCTTCCTGCCGCTGGGCCTGATGCGGGAACCGGTGGACCTCCCTCATCGTGAGCACGCCATGGGACAGCACCCCCAGGATGGCGCGGGCGGAGCTGGAGCCGAGGTCGAGTGCGACGGCGCCGTGGGAACCGGTCTGGCTCATGGTCGTCCCCTTACCGGTAGATCGGGCCGAAGGTGGAGCAGGCGCGGAAGTCGGCGCTCTCCAGGTCCGCCGTGCCGAAGGGGATCCACGCCTTGGGGCGCATGATCCGCTCGGTGGGCACGTTGTGCATGTAGACCGGGATGCGCAGCATGGAGGCCAGCGTGATGAGGTCGGCCCCGAAGTGCCCGTAGCCGGTGGCCGTGTGGTTGGCTCCCCAGTTGGCCATCCAGTCGTAGACCGAGGCGTGGGCGCCCTTGCCGGTCAGCCGCGGCACGAAGAAGGTCGTGGGCCACAGCGGGTCGGTACGGCCCTCGATGATGTCGCGCACCTCATCGGGCAGCTCGATGGTCCAGCCCTCCGAGATCTGCAGCGCCGGCCCGAGGCCCGCGACGAAGTTGAGCCGTGAGGCCGTTACCGGCATGCCCCCGGCGGTGACGAAGTGGGTGGAGAATCCACCGCCGGGGAAGTACTCGGCGTTGGCGGCGTGGAAGGTGGTGGCCTTCAGGTCGGCCGCGATCTCCTCCTCGGTGATCTCCCACCAGGGCTTGATGACCGGGTTGCCCTCGGCGTCCTTCTCCTGGCCGGTGGCGTTGAGGGTGGTGGCGCCGGAGTTGCGCAGGTCGATGAAGCCCTCGGCGGCCACGCCCTCCAGCTCGTAGCCGGTGACGCGCTTGACGGCGTCGGGGCTCCAGTAGGTGCGCACGTCGCTGAAGAGCTGGGGGCGGTTGGTCAGGACGGAGTTGAACAGCATCGCCAATCCGTTGCAGGCGTCTCCCTCGGTGGCGAAGACGACCTCCTGGCGCTTGCCGTTCCAGTCGAAGGTGGTGTTCAGGAGGGTCTCCATGATGTCACCGTTGGGCTTGTAGTCCGTCCACTGGCGCTGGCCCTGGAAGCCCGCGGCGATGGCGTTGTGGCCGCCGGCCTCCTCGACGAAGCCGAGCTCGGCCAGGCGCGGGTTGCCCTCCATGAGGTCGCGGGCGACGAGGACCATCTTGATGGAGTACTCGAACTGACGGTCGTACTCCTCCTGGGTGCGGGTGTTGGCCGGCAGGTTGCGGTTCTCGCCGATGGTCAGGTGCTCGCGCGCCCAGGAGATGGCCTTGTCGTACTCGGCGGTGTCGTAGATGCCGTTCTCAATGCGACGGTCGATCTCGATCATGTCGATGTACTCGGTGCGCATGCCCAGGTAGTCGGCCAGGAACTGCTCCGGGGGCCGGCACCCGGCGATCCCCATGGAGACCGTGCCCATGGCGAGGTAGCTCTTGCCCTTGATGAGGGAGACCCCGAGGGCCGCACGGGCGAAGCGCAGGATGTCCTCGACGACGTCGTCGGTCAGGCCGGAGTCGCCGGCATCCTGGACGTCGTGCCCGTAGATGCCGAAGCAGGGGATCCCGAGCTGGTTGTAGGCGGCGGCGGCCGCGGCCAGGGTCACGGCCCCGGGGCGCTCGGTGCCGTTGAAGCCCCAGATGGCGTGCGGGATGGAGGGATCGAGGTCGAGGACCTCGGTGATGTAGTTCCAGGAGGCCGTTACGGTGAGCTCAGCACCGACGTTCTCGGTGCGGAACTGCTCCTTGCAGGCGACGGCCTCACTGACACCGCCGATGTTGGTCTCGGCGATGACGCACCTGACCGGTGAGCCGTCGGGGTAGTTCAGGGACGAGGAGATCAGCTCGGCCACATCCTTGGCCAGTTGCGTGGTCTTGTCCTCAAGGGATTCGCGGACACCGTGGCGGCGGCCGTCGATGAGCGGGCGGATCCCGATGGCGGGATAACTGTGAGCAGACACGTGGTTAGACACGGTGAGTACCTCTCTTGCTGGGCGTCGGTGACCAGCGCCTCACTGATGTGAGCGCACACATTGATCCTGGCACCACCTCTCTTAGCCGTCAAGATGCTTTTTGAAAATCAATGGTCTTGACATGAGAGCGCTCTCAAACCAGACTGCTCGCGTCACGTCATGCGCAAAGAGGCGCGCCGAGACGCCGCCCGGAGGAAAGAGAGACCCATGCTCCTGGAGCACGCCCGTACCGAGATCACAGCCGCCTGCCAGAGCCTCGCCCCCGATCGACTCATCGTCGGCACCGCGGGGAACCTGTCCATTCGCGAGGGCGACCTCGTCGCCATCACCCCGAGCGGCCTGCCCTACAGGGATCTTCGCCCCGATCTCGTGGCCGTCGTGGACTACGAATCGGGCGAGCAGGTCGAGGGCCCGCTCAAGCCCGCCAGTGAGCTGGATCTGCACTTGACGACGCTGCGCACGACCGGCCTGCCGGCAGTGATCCACACCCATTCCTACGCCGCCACCGCCGTGGCCAGCCTGGAGGGCGTCAAGGCCCTGCCGGCGGTGCACTACTACATCTCCATGTTCGGCGGTCCCGATGTGCGCGTGGCCGACTACGCCACGTACGGGTCGCCCGAACTCGCCCGCAACGTAGAGCGCGCGCTGCAGGGGCGCACCGCCGCCCTCATGAGCAATCACGGATCGGTCGTCGCCGGCCCCACCCTGGCGGAGACCTACGTTCTGGTCCAGGAGCTGGAATGGGTGTGCGAGCTCTACCTGCGCACGCTCAGCGCCGGAACCCCGAAGATCCTCGACGATTCCGAGATCGCCACCGTCATCTCCAAGATCAAGACATACGGCCAGAAGGCACCCAAGGCCCAGGACACCCACCCGGCTCACTAGAGCTGCAGCCGAAAGGCACCGGGAGCGGCATCAGGTCGCAGGCCGGGTCGACTCCCGGATGACGAGCCGCGCCGGCAGCAGCACATCCTCGGGCTCCTCGCCGTCGGCCACCGCGACGACCTGCGCCATGACGGCGCGACCCAGAGCGCGGAAGTCCTGAACCACCGTCGTCAGCGAGGGAACGAGCATGCGGCTGGACGGCACATCGTCGAAACCGATCAGGCCCACATGATCGGGCACGCGATACCCGGCGTCGTGCAGCGCCCGCATCACCCCCAGGGCCAAGTCGTCGTTGGCCGCGAACACCCCATCGGGAGAGGCCCCCAGAGCCTCGGCCCCGGCACGGGCCCCGGCCTCCGCCGACCAGGCGCCTGAGTCGACGACGACGGCCTCCACCCCGGCATCGGCGCAGGTGCGCACGAATGCGTCACGGCGAGCAACAGCATCGACATTGCTGAGGTCTCCGGCAACGTGAACCAGTCGTCTGCGCCCGGTGCGCAACAGGTGCTCCGTCGCGGCAATGGCACCGGATGTCTGATCGATGGCGACCGTGGTCACCCCTGCGATCCCGCCCTGACCGGCCACAAGAATCCGGGGCCTGCTCGCCGGCTTGGCCCCGAGCTCATCCAGGGCCGCGATGCGCCGCGCCAGAATGATGGAGACCTCCACCCTATAGCCGGCGAGCTCGTCGAGAGCCATGGCGACCGAGACCGAGGAGTCGTCCCGGGCCGAGACCACGACGAGCTGGTACCCCTCCTGCCGAGCGGAGTCCGCAATCGCCGCGAAGATGGCCGCCGTACCATGACTGAGCTGCGAGGTGAGCAACACGCCCACCGTGCGACTGCGACCGGCCGCCAGCAACCGCGCCGCAAGATTGGGCCGGTAGCCGAGACGCTCGATGGCGGCGTTGACACGGGCACGGGTCTCGGGGCGCACCGAGGGATGGTCGTGCAGGACACGCGAGACCGTTTGCTGAGAGACGCCCGCCTCACGGGCGACATCACTCATCACCACCGGGCGCACGCGCACCTCACCTTCCTTGCGACCACTCATTCATTGATCCCAGCACCATGATAATAGTCGTCGGTAATAGGTGCCTCACAGGCAACACCAAGACCCATTCCAGACGGAAAATGTTATGTTCTTAGCACCCAAAAGGAAGGATTCATTATGAACGACAACGGGGCCTACGACAGACTGTCCGGCAAGGCCAAGGAGGTCGCCGGGAAGGTCACGGACGATAAGGAGACCGAGACCGAGGGCAGGCTTCAGCAGGCCGAGGGCAGGGTCAAGAGCGCCGTCGATGACGCCAGGGGCGTGGTCGAGGGGGCCGTGGACCGCCTCAAGAACGACAAGTAGCTGATGCAGCTGATGGGGAGCTCACCGGGCTCCCCATCAATGCATCGCAGGCGGCGTGCCACCCTCGGAGCCGGCGTCCGGGCTCAGGCGCGCGATCAATGCGCGAACCGGTAGCCGCTCCTTCACGAGCCGGAGTCAGCGTGAAAGGCCTTGTACAGGGTCAGTGCCAGCACGGTGCGGTCGGTGGCCTGCAGCTTGCGCAGCAGGGCGGAGACATGATTCTTGACCGTGCCCTCGGCGAGCACCATGCGAGCGGCGATCTCCTGGTTCGTCAGCCCCTCGGCTACCAGCGCCGCAACCTCGCGCTCGGTCGGGGTCAGGATCGCCAGTACGGCGGACGACTCTGTCTTCTTGTCCTGCGGTGCAGCAAGGGCGAGCCTAGCCACACGCGGGTCAATGACCAGGCCACCCGCCGCCACAGCGCGGACCGCCTCGGCCAAGGACTCGATCGAGGTGTCCTTCAGCAGGAACCCGGCCGCCCCAGCTGCAACTGCACCTTGGACGACGTCGGGATCGTCGAAGGTGGTCAGCACCAGGACCGGCAGATCCGGGTGCGCCCGGGAGCACTGCCGCACGAGCTCGATCCCGTCCATCACCGGCATCTTCGCGTCCGCTAGGACGACGTCGACCTCCTCGGCGCGCAGCACCGCCAGGGCCTCGGCTCCGTGGGCGGCCTGGGCCGCCACGTCGATGTCGTTAACAGTGCTGAAGAGCATCATCAGTCCCCGACGCAGGAGCTGCTGATCGTCAACCACAAGTACCCGAATCGCAGCGTTCATGACGCCTCCGGACGAAGTGGGGTCGCGAGCTGCCGATACGGAAGCATCAGGGTGAGCAGGAAGGAGTCGCCGATCCTGCCAGCCGTCACTCTGCCTCCCATCTCGGCAGCGCGCTCGGACAGGCCGCTGACGCCGAACCCGGCGGAAGCGCCGTCATCCTCCCCCACCAGTGCCTGCGGAACCGCCTGCCGGCGGTCAGCGGGGATGTCGTTGGCCACCGAGATGAGGAGGCCGTCGCTGCTGGCAGCCGCCAGGATGTCCACCGTGCGCGCCCGGGAGTGTCTGAGGGCGTTGGTCAGCCCCTCCTGCACGGTGCGGTACATGAGGAGCTCGGCGGCCTCGGCGAGCTCGTACGGGCCGAGCTCGTCGCGGACCCTCACTTCCAGCCCCGTCCCGCGGAACGACGCCGCAACGGCCTCCAGGCCCGCGACGCCCCGGCCGTTCTCGGCGCGCACAGGGCTCAGGGCCCGCACCCAGGTGCGCATCTCGCCGACCGCCTCGCGGCTCGTGCGCTCCGCCACCGCCACCTCGTTCCAGGCCTTATCAGGATTGTATGAACGCACACGGCTCGCGAACTCCAGGCTCATCCCCGATCTGCGTCAGCCGGTGTCCCAGCCCGTCGTGCAGCTCGTGCGCGGCCCGCGCACGCTCCTGGGCAAGCATGAGCTCCTTCTCCAGCGCGGCCTCCCGACGGACGTTCTCCAGGGCCGCGTCGCGCTCGGTGATCGCACGGTGTTGGGCGGCCAGGGCGGCGTCGTACCTCGACAGAACCATTCCCAGAACAGTGCCCACCAGCATGAGGGTCATGATGGAGAGGACATCGGGCAGGGTCTCCGCCCATGAGTTTCCGAGGCTCAGGGACAGTAACGGCAGGCACACAGCGGATACGAGCACATCGCCGGCCAGGCTCGTGCGCACACCGATGTCAACGACCAGTAGCGCGGTGGCCAGCATGACAGCCGGCATGGAGAAGCTGACCCTACCCAGCAGGGTCGGCCCGATCAGGAGAAGCAGTACGACCACCGAGCAGGCCGCGCGTCCGCGACCGGGCGCGAGCCGTCGTCGTAGCGTCCACACGGCGCCGATCACGCCGGTCACGGCCAGGATGTAGCACAGAGCCGCCATCTCGGCCCCGGTGAACTCCGAGACTCCTACGGACTCGACAAGCGACCACCAGAAGAGCGTCAGGCACATCAGTGCGAGGATCTGCAGGACGGGTAGAAGAGCAGCACCCGTCGGCAAAGCATCCTTCGACCGATCCGGCCGGCCAATGACGTCTTGCTGCTGGGTGCTCATCCGCTCACCGTAAACCGGCCGGCACTTGGCAGTCCCGTGACCGGGGTCACGAATATGCGCCAGGAATCCTGTCTTCGGTCACGCGAGACCTCCTCGGGCGAGCTCATAGCGTCGAAACATGACCCAACCACACACCACACGACGTCCAGACCCCGAGCCGAAGAGTACCGAGCCGCAGCAGCACCGTCCTCGTCTGCCAGGCTGGGCGCGCGCCCTCCTGGCGCTTGTCGCATTCATCGCTCATATGCCGTTCGTCCTGGCAATGATGTATTTCGTCACCCCGCTGAGTGAAGCGCTCAACTCGAGTGATCCCCTGCTCCGTATGGAGGCGGAAATTCTCGTCTGGTTAGTTCCTCTTCCCTTGTATCTCCTGTTCACCTTCCTGCTCACCCGGTACGTGGACCGCCGACCCATGCGCGTCACCGGCCTGACCATTAACCGCCGCGCGCTGCTCGGCCTGCTGGCCGGAACCGGGATCTCTGTCGCCGTCATCGGCGGGCTCACCGCAATCTTCCTCCTTCTCGGCATCGGAATCCGGGCCCCGGAGGAGGCGTGGAGTGGGTCGGCCATACTGCCGGTTTGGTTCATGGTCGTACATATCATCGTGTTCTGCTACATCTACCAAGGCATTGGAGAGGAGGCCGTGATGCGCGGCTATCTCCTGCAGAGCCTCTCCGATCACCCCAAGCGCGCCGTCTGGATCTCGGCAATCGTCTTCACCATCCCGCACCTGATCTCCAGCGGCGGCCAGCAGAACGCCCTGGATCACATCCTCTACCTCGCCACTCCTTTCGGATTCGCGCTGGCCGCCGCCTACCTCGCGTTGAGAATGCGCAGCGCCTGGGCCGCCGTCGGAATCCACGGCGGCTCCCACCTCGGCGACAAGCTCATCGGTTTCATGGGCGTGGGCCTCCCAGAAAATCGGCTCACGTGGATCGCGACCGGCCTGGCCTTCTGCACCATCGCTGCGCTGCTGGCCTCCCGGATCAGCAAGCAGCGCTGGACGGAGGTCGCCGCACGCGGACCCTACGCATTGCCGGACGGCCACTGAAAAGCCGCACTGACCAGCCGGCGGCTGAACGGCGCCCTCAGCCGCTGTCAGCTCCCAACTAGCGAGTTGTGCCCCGCCCCGGATCGGGGCGGGGCACAACTCACCACCAACCGCCTGTCACCACAGGGCCGGGCCGATGTCCGCCCAGGCCAACCCCCAGGTCGGGTAGAAGGCGCCGATCCTGTTGCCGATCAGACCGACCAGGATTGCGGCCAGAGCACACGCGCTGATCAGGAGCAGCGTCCTGCCGGCCACGTGGACCACGATCCTTCCCCAGCCGCGAGCCGCACCGACCCAGGTGCTGGGGCCGGTGCTCGCCTCTGCCGCCCCGGTGTCGTTCTCACTGTCCCCGCCGTCCCCAGCTTCATCGCGCGCAGCCGCCCGGGCCGGGGCGACCAGGCACGCCAGAGTCGCCGCGAGCGTCAGCAGGAAGACCATGGTGATGACACCCGTGCCCCGGATCTGGGTGAAAGACCGCACCAGGCGGCCAGCCAGTCCGAGACTCCCCTCCTGCGTAGCCGGAGCCGGGGGCGCCTCGGCGGCCGGCGCCTCTTCGGATACGTCGGAGACTGCTGCATCGAGAGTCGGCGTCGGTGACGGAGTAGGAGACGGAGTCGGTAGCACGGCCCCATCCGGGTTGACATCCGGGCGCTGCGCCCACCAGGTGAGGAACGCCGAGGTCTGCTCCTTCCACAGAGCCCAGGAGTGTCCACCTTCAGGGGGCCTGACCACCTCAACGGCGTCCTCACCGGTGACGGCGGCCGGCAGGTCGGTGACCGTCCCGGCGGCCAGTGGATCGTCCTGCGCGCCCAGGAGCCACAGGCTGATCGGCGGGTGCTGGCGGCCCGCCACCAGAGCGCTCAAGGTATTGGCGTCACGGAGCTCGGGCGAGGCCAGTCCACCTTCAGCGGGGACGTCGTAGCCGGACAAGGAGCCCGCGGCCGCATAGACGTCCGAGCGCACAATGGTGGTCCACACCGCGCAGTAGCCGCCGGAGGAGACCCCGCCCAGGGCCCATGCCTGGCGTTCCTCACGGACTCCCGGGAAGGTGGCCCGGATCATCCTCGGCACGTCCTCCTGGATCCAGGTGCCCACCTTGGCGCGCCCGATGATGTCCGCGCAGTCGGGCGAGGAGCGCTGGGCGGCATCAGCGTTGAGCGAGGGCACGGCGACGATGGTCGGGGGCAGACGCCCGTCGTCGATGGCGGCCTGCAGCTGAGTGCCGAGGTCCAGTCCCGGGACAATGCCGTCAGCTGTGCCGGGCACGCCGTGCAGAAGGGTCAGAACGTTGTAGGACTTCCCATCCGTGGCGGAATACCCGCGCGGCGTCCAGAACCAGACCTCGTCCGTGATGCCGCTGGCGGGTCCGTGGAAGGTCGTCTTGAAGGTGTTCCCGCCTTCTGACGTCGCCTCCAGGGAAGCGACATAGGCCGGATCGGGAGTGGGCGGCATCTCCGATCCTGCGCTCGTGGGGGTGCTGTCGGCGCCATCAGCATCACCAGTCGGCTGCGGGCCGGCGACCGGTGCGAGCTCGGTCGGCCCCGAGGCATGGCCGGAGCCGGACGCCAGCTCGACGACCTGTCCGAGCGTGTTGGCGAACCGCAGCGTCGTATTGATCCGCGCCGTCGCCAGGCCAGTCACGAGAAGCTGACAGGCCAGGACCGCGGGCAGCGCCGCCAGCAGGAGACGATGGCGGAGCAAGGCGGAGCCCGCGGACGCGCTCTTCGCATGCTTAGCGGCATGCCCGGTGATATCCCCGGCCTCATGCGCAGAGCGCTGACGACTCAGGAGCCAGCACAGCAGGAGAACCGTCGCAGCCAGCGCAAGGACGGTGACGGCGGCGAATCCAATGACAAATCCCGTCGATACGACGCTCGTCTCAGATAGAGGGGACACTGAACCTTCCAAGAATTCTGATACGCATGAACAATATGCCCGCAATCGCCGACCAATCACCGAATCCGAATCTCGGTTTGGACAACAAAAAAGACTCCGACCCCTGTTCAATGACAGGGGTCGGAGTCATTTGCCACCTTGCGGTGCTTCGTAGCGGGGGCAGGATTCGAACCTGCGACCTCCGGGTTATGAGCCCGGCGAGCTACCGAACTGCTCCACCCCGCGGCGGCATGAGGAAGATTAGTAGCCGCGCCTGCGGAACACAATCGGCTGACACGTGCCCTTGCTCACCCACACGCCTCGGAGTGCCGGGCGCGTCAAGGCATCCACAAGCCTTCAGCACTGGAGCCGCATCCGAGCATGACTGAAACAGCCGAGAACAACCGAAAACGGCCGAGAAGAATGGTGGTGCGCCCGCAGGAGACTCCCGCGGACGCACCAAGCCCGAACCGGCCCGAACCGCTGTGATACCGGCAGATGCCAGGCCGTCAGCGCATCACCATCAGCCCGGTTATCAGCCGCCCAGCTTCTTCTGGGCCTCGACGGCCCGGTTGAGGGCGTTGTTGAGCCTGGTCTGCGCCTCACCGTAGGCCGTCCAGTCCCCCGATTGCATCGCCTTGTTGGAGTCATCCATAGCGGACTTCGCATCCGCGAGGGCGGTATCGAGATCCGTCTGAGGATCGCCAATGGATGCCGAGGCACTCCCGCTAGCCGAGGCCGATGCCGAGGGCTGCGCGCTCGCCGTCGGCGGCTGGGCGCTGGCGGATGCCGCCGCACTCGGATCAGCCGTGGGCTCCGTCCCCGAATCGGCGGACGGATCGGTGCTCGAGGACGTGTCGTTGGCCGCGGCGGAGTCGCCGTCGACGACCTCCTGACCCGTCGTCGCCCCCGAGTCCCCTCCGAAGACCTGATCGAGAGCCTCCTGCAGCGTGTCGGCGAAGCCGATCTTGTCGCCGAAGGAGACCAGCACCTTGCGCAGCAGCGGGTACTGCGTCCCCGAGGAGGACTGGACGTACACGGGCTGGACGTAGAGCAGACCGCCGCCCACCGGCAAAGTCAACAGGTTGCCCTTGATGACCTGCGAGCCCTGCTGACTCAACAGGTTGAGGACCGGACTGGCATTGCCATAGGAGTTGAAGTTGTTCTGCACCTGCCCGGGGCCCGACACATTGGAGGATCTCGGCAGCTCGAGCAATCGCAGCTTGCCGTAATCGGGGTTCCTCACGCCCGGTTCGCCGCTGGCCGTCTCGGAGTCCACCGCGAGGAATCCGGTCAGCACATTGCGATCCGTGTTCCCGCCGATGATGTAGACGCTCGACAGGGAGAAGGACGCCTCGTCCTGGTCCGGCATCTTCAGGGTCAGGTAGTAGGGCGCCTGCGGGGAGTCCCCCTCCTTCGTGGGGTCATCGGGGACCTTCCAGAAGTCGCCGCCCGAGTAGAAGTCTTCCGGATCGGTGACATGGTAGGTAGCCATCACCGTGCGCTGGACCTTGAACAGGTCCTCCGGGTAACGCATATGAGCCATGAGGTCGGCGCTCATCTCGCTCATCGGCGTGACGGTGCCCGGGAAGACGGACTGCCAGGCGTCCAGGAGCGGGTCCTGCTCATCCCACTCGTACAGCTTGACGCTGCCGTCATAGGCATCGACGACGGCCTTGACGGAGTTGCGCACGTAGTTGGACTCCTTGGGGGCGCCGAGCAGGGACGCCTGCCCCGTCGTCGCATCGCTCATGGAGTCCTCCAGGGACTCGTGCTGGGAGTAGGGGTAGTTGTTAGTCGTGGTGTAGCCGTCGAGGATCCACTTGACGCGCTTGGGCGTGCTCGGATCATCGTCGTCATCAATGACAGCCGGATAGGGATTGCCGTCGAGGGTCAGCCACGGGGCGACCTTGGCGACCCGCTTGGCCGGGTCGCGGTCGTAGAGGATCTGAGAGCCGGAGCGGACCTCCTGGGAGAACAGGATGTTCATCTCGGCGAACTTCGTCGCATACAGGAGCCGGTTGAACGGGTTGGAGACGTTCGGCCCCCCGCTGCCGGAGAAGGTGGTGTTGATCTGGCCAGAAGGAGCCGAGTCATCAGGGTAGTCGAGCTCGCGCGGATTCCCGCCGTCGTCCCCGCCCACGATCGAGTAGGAGGGCGTGGACTTGCCGAAGTAGATGCGCGGCTCGTAGTCGCCCAGCTCCCCCTCGGAGGGGATTCCGCCCTCCCAGAACGCGGGTGAGCCGTCGGAGCTGGCCGTGTTCCCGTACGCGGTGACCACGCCGTAGCCATGGGTGTAAACGGTGTGGTCATTGATCCACGTGCGCTGCCCGTTCTCCAGACCCTCCTGGCTCAACTCGCGAACCGCGATCACCGTATCGCGGGATTCGCCCGACACCCCGTAGCGGTCAACGTTGAGCTGGGAGTCGAACGAGTAGTACTGCTTGTTCTGCTGACGCTGCTTGAAGGCCGGAGAGACGAGGTTCGGATCCAGCAAGCGGATCGAGGTCGTCGACTCGGCATCATCCATGAGCTGGCCCGCCTCGGCAGTGGTCTTGGCGTTGTAGGCGGAGGCCTCCACATCGCCCAGGCCGTAAGCACTCAGAGTGGCCTTGATGTTGCGGTCGATGTACTCGGACTCCTCGCGCTGGGCGTTGGGATCCACGACGAACTTCTGAATGACCACCGGGTAGGCGACACCCACGATCAGCGCCGAGATGACCATGACGGTCACACCCGTGACCGGCAGCCGCCACGAACTGGTGCGCGCCGAGGCGACGAACAGCACCGCCACCGCAACGCTGATGGCGGCCAGGATCGCCTGAGCCGGAATGGAGGCGTGGACATCGGTGTAACCGGCGCCGTCGAACTTCGTATTCGAGGCGTACAGCGAGGAGTAGCGGCCGAGCCAGTAGCCCGCACCGTGAAGCACGGAGAACAGGGCGAGGAAAACGGTCAGGTGAAGACGCGCGGCCCTCGTGAAGTGGGGCTTGCGGGCCACCGAGACTCCGCCGTACAGGTAGTGGACGACGACACTGGCGATGCCGGCGATCACGACCACGCGCGATAGGAAGGAGACCACGATCTCCAGCACCGGCAGGATGAATACGTAGAACGAGATGTCCAGGCCGAACTGCGGATCGGTGACGCCGAAAGAGTGCGAGTGAATGGCCAGCAGCGCCTCCTGCCAGTGCGGGGCGAGCTCCCACGCCGAGGCGAGCAGCGCCAACACCCCGGGCACGCCCCAGGTCAGTGCCCGGCGCATCGGCTCCACCGCGGTGCGATAAGCCTCGAGGTTACGGGTCGCCTCATCGTGCGGAAGACCGATCTCGCGCGAGCGATACGCCCTGGTGATGGCGGCGAACACAGCGCCGAACATCATGAGGAAACCAACGACGAACATGACGCCGGCCGCAATCCACTGGGTCCACACCACGCGCGCGAAGCCGAGCTGGTCGAACCAGAGCACCTCGGTCCACGTGCGCGACAGGAAGATGACGACCGCGGCCAACGCGGCGAGGATTCCCAGGGTCCAGGCCAACGGGCCCGGGCGACGTGGTCCGTCCGCGGCCCCGGGTGTGGGACGCGAGGGGCGTCGAGGCCCGCCCGATCCGCTCGAGCCTTTCCGTCCGGAACCGCCCTCGTCATCCGAGTCGTCCGGGCGTCGCGAGCCGAACGGAGCGGCGGCGCCGAACAGGAAAGACGCCGGGTCGAAGCCGCGCTGGGAGCTCTCGCCGTCCTCACCGCTGTCACCGGAGCCCTCGGACGCGCCGCCGGCCGAATGCTTGCGGGGGTCCTTGCGAGAGCCCTTGTCAGAGGCGCCGTCGGCACCGGCATCATCGGATTGGAAGAAACCGCCGCGCACACGATCCTCCCGGCTGGACGGGGAGGAGTCGTCGGGCGCAGGACGCTCGGGCTTGTCGTCGGAATCGTCGTCAGGCCTGGTGCTCACGGTCACGCTCCGTGTTGTTGCGGTGTTGCGAAATGCGCGCGAATGCGCACGTACGGACTCCGACGCCGGTGACGCCGGTTACCGCAATCGTTCCACAGGTCACGCTGAGCCCACAAAACCCATTGCGCCACTCGCGTGAGCCGTAGGCTCAACGCATGACTGACATGACTGAGCAAACACCTGACCGTCAGCCCGCTTCAACGCCCGCCACTGCGGGACAGGCTGCCCTGGCCCGCGCCGTCGTCGAGCTCGAGGAGCATGTCGCTCAACGCGGCTGGGACGCCCCGGTCACGGTTTTCGCACTGGTGCGCACTGCCGCGGCTCTGGCACAGGACCCCGAGCTGGCCGAGGTTCTCGATGACGCGGCGCTGGCCGAGGCGCGACGCGACCCGCAGGCGCTGACCATGATCGAGCAGGAGAACCTGCCGGCCGCCGCGGACCTGGAAGACCTGCTGGGCCAGCTCGCCTGGCCGCAGGCCGTCGACGGGGCGGCGCTCACCGTGGAGCGAGTGGTGCTGCCGCCCGAGGCCGAGCAGGAGGCCGCCAAGATTCACGATGCTCAGGAGCGCCTGGCCTTCCTGAGCTCACGATCTGACCGCGAGGACGTGCGGATAGTGGTCGGGGTACTGCGCACCGGTGAGTCCTGGTGCGCGGTCCGCTCCAGGGCGCAGGACTCGGCCGATCGAGTGGTGAGCGGCGACGCCCTCGTACCGGGACTCATCGAGGCCCTGGGATCGACACTCGTGTGAACCGATCTCGGCCCGGAGTACGACCGATCTCGGCGCGGAGTACGACCGATCTCGGCGCAGATCCGCGGATCAGTCGTCTCCCGAGCCTTCGGAGCGGTTCTCGTCGGCGTCGCGAACGCCATCGGCATAGCCCAGCGTGCCGTCCAGCAATGAGGCGAGGTCCGCATCCACCTCGGCCTCCATATCCTGGGCCGCCCGGCGCATGGTCAGGAAGTCCTCGGGAGCGGCCAGCTCGGAGGCCGTCGGCATGACGTCGGGATGCTGCCAGAACGCGTCGCGCTCGCCGTCGCCGACCTCACCGCCCAGCAACTCCCACAGGTGCGCCGCCTCCCGCACACGGCGGGGCCGGAACTCCAGACCGATGAGGCGGGCGAAGACCTTCTCGGCGGGGCCGCCCTGAATCCGGCGGCGACGCACCATCTCCCGCAGCGGTATCGCATGCGGCAGATGCGGAGCGGTGGCCTGCGCAGTGACGACCTCGACCCAGCCCTCCACGAGCGCCAGCAGCGTCTCCAGCTTCTCCAGCGACTCGACCTGGGCAGGCGTCTCCTGCGGGGCGAACATGCCCGACTCCAGCGCCGAGCGGATCGCCTCAGGATCGGAGGGGTCGACCTGAGAGACGGCCTCCTCAATGGCGCCGGTATCGATCCGGATCTCACGCGCGTAGGTCTCGACAGCACCCAGCAGCTGGCTGCGCAGCCATGGGACGTGGGCGTACAGACGTGAGGCGGCAGCCTCACGCACTGCCAAGAACATGCGGACCTGCTCGGCATCGGCCTCCAGGCCCTCGGCGAAGGCCGTGACATTGGCGGGCACAAGCGCGGTACCGGGCTCTCGCTTCAGCGGCAGCCCGACGTCGGTGGCGGCCACGGCCTGACCCGCGAGCTCGCCGACGGCATGGCCGACCTGGAGGCCGAAGGCGGTGCCCGCCATCGACCGCATGATCTGGGTCAGGGCGCCGACCTGGCGAGCGGCGTCCCCCTGCTCGGGATTGGCGGCGGCCAGGTCCTCCGCCTGGCTCTCCAGGGCAGTGGCGAGAGCAGCGGTAGCGGCCTCGGCGACCGGGGCGCACACGTCCTTCCACACCGGCAGCGTCTGCTCGACCCACTCCGAGCGGGACCACGCCTCGCGCGCCCCGGGCGCCGGCATGAGATCGGTGGCCGTGTCCAGCCACAGGTCGGCCACCCGCAGCGCCTGGCGGGTCGCATCGGCCTCGGCGGCAGTGATAGACGGATCACCGCCCTTGCCGGCCTCCTGGAGGGCGAGGGTGCGCCCCATGGTCCAGTTGACCGGACCATCCTGCGCACCGGCCATCATCTGCTGCATCTGGGCGCGCATCGCCATCATCTGCCCGGGACTGATCTGAGACATGTCCACCCCGCTCATCTGGGCGAACTGAGCGGGATCGACGCCGGAGGAGCGCAGAGCGGCAACGGCGTCCCCGGCGACCTCGGCGCCGAAGAGGGCGGAAAGCATCTGCTCGATGTCGTCGAAGGGGTCCTCGCTCATGTGATTCCTCCCGGTGGTGCGAGCGTCATGCCGTGCGGTTGATTCCAGGTTGAATTAAAGCCGCCTCAGACGCAACACCATGAGCATGCCACCCATTCCTGTGCGCGAACCGTGAACCGGCCCCATCCGGCCGCCGCAAATGGAGTGGCAATGGCGACACCTGCCGCTCGATCGGCCGAATCAGTGAGACCCGGTGCCCCATGAGGACGCATGATGGGGGCGTGATGGACGAACAGCACCACGAGACGCAGTCCAACGCGACATCCAGCAGCGAGGTCGAACCCGCCGCCGGCTCCGAGGCCGATCCGGGCTCCGGCGTGGAACCGGGCATGGAAGCCGGCGACGATTCCGGCTCTAGAACGGGGATCCGTGGACTCAGGCGCTTGCGGTCCAAGCGGCTCATGATCGGGATCGGCGCACTGCTGCTGGCAGTGGGCCTCGTCGTCGCAGGGGCGACCGTGCGGGTCAACAAGGTCATTGAGGCGCCCGGCCCGACTTGGAACGTGCTGGCCGCGGTTCCCGGCGACGACTCGGACCAGAGCGTCATCACGGTCACCGGCGCGCAGACCTACCCCGCCGAAGGAGCGCTGCGCATGACCACGGTGTCGGTTTCGGGGTGCCCCGGCTACCCGGTCACCCTCTTCGACGTCGTGGGCGCCTGGCTCTCGCCCAACAAGACGATCCTGGAACGCGATCAGGTCTGCCCGCCGTCCCTGTCCCAGCAGGACGTCGAGGAGACCAACCAGGCCCAGATGACCAGTTCCCAGAACACCGCCGTGGTCGCCGCGCTCATGGAGACCGGGATGGCCACCCGCATGGTGCTCACCGTTGAGGGCACCGGGCCGGACCAGACCGAGGGCCTCCTCCAGAAGGGGGACGTCCTGACCTCCATCACCCCGGCCGGGGGACAGGCGACGCCGACGACGACCTACACGGCGCTGCGCGAACTGCTGACGACCATCCCTGCGGGGACGGCAGTCGAGCTGGGCATCGAGCGCGACGGCGAGCCGATGACCGTCTCGTTGACCACGATCACGCCCCCGGATGCGAACTCCGACGGCTCACCGGACTCCGAGGGCTCCCTGTTGGGCGTGTACCTGTCGGCCGAGGCCGACTCGGACATCGAGGCGACCTTCGGGCTGTCCAAGGTCGGTGGCCCCAGCGCCGGCAGCATGTTCGCCCTGGGCATCGTCGATGAGCTCACCCCCGGCGACCTGACCGGTGGCAAGGACATCGCCGGAACCGGCACGATCGCCCTCGACGGTTCCATAGGGCCCATCGGCGGCATCGAGCAGAAGATGGCCGGCGCCAAGACCGACGGCTCCGGATACTTCCTGGCCCCGGCCTCGAACTGCGCGGACGTCGTGGGGAATGTCCCCGACGGACTGGAGGTCTATGCAGTCTCAACACTGCACGAGGCCGTCACCACCGTCGAAGCCATCGCCGCCGAGGACACCTCGGGAGCATCCACCTGCGAGGCGGTGCTGGCCCAGCAGTGAGACAGCGAGACTGAGACGCAGCGACAGACGCACCGAGTCGTATTGAGAAGCCCTGAGAAACCCGGTGCGTGGCGGGTGCGGTCCGTTCTCGGACCGCTACCGCGCAATCGCGGTTTTCCACAGGGTACCCGAATCGTGGCGCACGACAGCCGCGCCGTGCCACTGTGCGGCTAGAGCGTCCGCGGCAGTCGTCCTAGTCACCCTGCAGTCTTCCCGAACCGGGCGCCGTCTGGAGCACCCATGCGAGTCAGAGGACAGTCCCCCATACTGTGGCGATGCCTCGGCCAGTCGCAGATCGGCGCCGAACCGGGCCACGCCGTCGTCGTCGATGGGCTGAGCTACCAGGAGCAGCAGCTCCTCGACCGTCTGCCGACGAGCATGTCGCCCGGCGACGTCTACCAGGTGGCGAGGTGGAGCGAGGTGCCGATCGCTCGCGCCCGCGAACTCATGTCCGTCCTTGACGAGGCCGGCGTCCTGACTCGCGATGCCTCGACGCCCGCGAGCGAGGATGAGGTCTACTGGGAACGCGTCTCCGACAATCCGCGCGTGCGCACGCAAGCGCTGCGCCGCGGCGTCGTCGGCATCATCGGCGGCGGTCGGCTGGCTCACGAACTCGTCGCCCTGCTCGCCGAATCCGGGGTGGGCGCGCTGCTGCCGGAGGACGAGGAGCTGTGCGCATGGACGGACGCCCTCGACCCGCCCGTGCGCACACGCATGCCCCTGGGGACACTCCCCGATCTGGTCGTCACCGTCGAGGGGCACCTGATCGAGCCGGTGCGGGCCCGGGGACTGTCCGTAGCCGGGGTCGCTCACCTGCCGGTGGTCGTGCGGGAGGTGAGCGTGCGGGTGGGCCCGCTCCTGGCGCCCGGCTCCCCGCCCTGCGCCACGTGTCTGGATCTGCGGGAGCGCGACGCCGACCCGCAGTGGCCGGCGGTGGCGACCCAGCTGCGCCTGCTGGCCCCGCCACCGACCGAGACACTGCTGCTGCATCAGGCGGCGACTCTGGCGGCGCGCGCAGTCACAGAGGTGCTGTCCGGACGCGGGCAACAATGGGCCGGGCGCAGCGTCGAGATCTCGGGAGTCGAGGCCGTGGGCGTGGAACGGCTCTGGGCGTCTCACCCCGAGTGCCTGTGCAGCTCACTGGATGCGGCGGAGGATTCCGGGACCGCAGCGCCCTCGTCATCTTAATGGTCGGCCCCCGCTCCCCCGCCCTGGAACTCCCGAACCACGTAGAGCACATCGGCCCCGTACTCCTGGAGCTTGACTGCGCCGACTCCGTGAATGAGAGAGAGCTGGGGCAAAGTGCCGGGCTTGACCACCGCGATGGAGCGCAGGGTCGTGTCGGCGAAGACCGTGTAGGCGGGCCTGGAGCGCTCCTTGGCGACCTTGGCCCGCCAGGCCCGTAGCGACTCGAACAGGGCGATGGTGGCCGGATCGTTGTCCGCCTCGAATTCGGCCGCGGTCTGCTTGGCGCGCTCCTTGGGAGTCTGACGGGAGGACGCGGAACGAGGGCGCAGACGGTCCGGCCCGCCATCAGCGGGCCAGATGCCGTCCAGGAAACGAGAGGGCTTGCGCGAGGCGCGCCCCCCGGAGTTGCGCGCGCGGGCGTAGGAGATGACCAGGTGCTCGCGGGCGCGCGTCACCCCCACGTACAGCAGTCGCCGCTCCTCCTCGATAGCAGCGGGCCCCTCGGCCAGGGAGATCGGCAGCAGGCCCTCACTGACGCCCACGAGCAGGACGGCATCCCACTCCAGGCCCTTGGCGGCGTGCAGGGAGGACAGGGTGACACCCTCAACCGTCGGCGCGTTCTGGGCGGCGGCGCGCTCACCGAGCTCGGCGACCAGCCCGTCCAAGTCGGCGCCGCGCTTGGAACCGAGCTCATCGGCCAGCTCGACGATGGCGTTCAAGGAGTCCCACCGTTCGCGCACGGCACCGCGGGGAGCCGGGGGCTGCTCACTCCAGCCCTCACGCCCCAGCACCATCCGGGCATCGGCGCCGACATCGCCGGTGAGGTTTGCCCGCTCGGTGCGGGCGGCGGCGCGCAGCATGACAACGGCGCGTTTGACCTCGTCCCTCTCGAAGAAGCGCTCACCGCCGCGCACCAGGTAGCCGATACCGGCATCGGACAGGGCCCGCTCGATCGCCTCGGACTGGGAGTTGGTGCGGTACAGGACGGCGATCTCACTGAGCGGCACACCACTGGAGCGCAACCGGCCGACCTGCTCGACCACACCCGCGGCCTCGGCGACGTCGTCCTCATAGTCCTTGAAGTGCACGGCGGGCCCGCCGGGGCGCTGCGCGACAAGCTCAACGGCGCCGGCGGGCAGCACCAGCGCCCCGCCTCCGCGGCGCGAGCGCGACAGCACCCGGTTGGCCAGCGACACGATCTGCGGGGTGGAGCGGTAGTCGCGGCTCAGCCTGACCGTGCGGGCACCGGAGTAGCGGGATGCGAAACCGGTCAGGAAGTCGGGGGTGGCGCCGGTGAAGGAGTAGATCGTCTGGGAGACGTCCCCGACGACGCACAGCTGGCGGCGCCTGCCCAGCCACAGGTCCAGGAGGCGCTGCTGGAGCGGGGAGACATCCTGGTACTCGTCGACCACAAAGTGCTTGTACTGGCCGCGCACTTGATCGGCGATGTCCTCGCGGTCCAGGAGGATGCCGACCATCAGGAGCAGGACATCCTCGAAATCGATGACTCCGCGCTCGGTCTTGGCCTCCTCGTAAGTCGCCAGCACTTGAGCGACGGTGGCGAGCTCCAGACCCCCGGGGGGATCGCGGCGCAGGGCGGCGGCCTTCTGGGCGTAGTCCTCGGGCAGGGTCATGGTGACCTTCGCCCACTCGACCTCGGCCGACAGGTCGCGGATGAGGGCGCGGTCGGTGGACAGGCCGAGGCGGTGGGCGGCGGTGCCGACGAGGCGGCCCTTGAACTTCTCGATCTCGGGGCGGCGCCCGCCGATCGCCGTGGGCCAGAAGTATGTCAACTGACGCAGAGCGGCGGAGTGGAAGGTGCGCGCCTGGGTGCCGATCACACCCAGATCGGCCAAGCGCGAGCGCATCTCTCCGGCGGCGCGGGCCGTGAAGGTGACGGCCAGGACCTGGGCGGGCTGGTAGGCGCCGACGGCGACTCCATGAGCAATGCGATAGGTGATGGCCCGGGTCTTTCCCGTGCCCGCACCCGCGAGGACGCACAGGGCCCCTTCAAGGTGCTCGGCGACCTGGCGCTGGTCGGGGTCCAGGGCATCGAGCAGCGCGGCGGGGCTGGGCAGGGCCGCTTCACGGGGCTTCGGCCGAGCCGGGGCGGCGGGGCGCGGGGGGGGCTCACTCATCACGGATCAGCCTGCCACGAGCCGCCGACATGTACTGACGCGTGCTGATGAGCGAGCAGTAGGGCGCCGGGCGACCGCAGTCGGAGTCTGCGGGACTATCTGCGATTCTCACCGAGACTCTCAACGAATCGGCCCGCCGTACCAGTCCTCAATGAGCATGCGGGCGATGGATGTGGGCCCGGGCAGGACCACGGTTCCGGCCGCCAGGGCCTCGTCCAGTTCGGTGCGCGAGAGCACGAGGGCGTCGGTGACCTCCTCGCCATCGGGGCGGGCCAGATGCTCGCCCGGTGCGAGGCGGGCGCGGTAGCCGAGCATGAGGGAGCGCGGGAAGGGCCAGGGCTGGGAGGCGACGAGTTCGGCCGAGGCCACGCGCAACCCGGTTTCCTCGGCGACCTCGCGCACGACGGCGGCCTCGCAGGACTCCCCCGCCTCCACATAGCCGGCGACCGTGGAGTAGCGCCCGGCCTCCCAGCGGGCGCCGTGAACCAGAACGATGCGGTCGGCGTCGTCGGTGACGGCCATGATGACGGCCGGATCGGCGCGCGGGAAGTCGAGAGCGCCGCAGGCGGTGCAGCGGCGCACCCACCCGGCCTGGTCGGCCGTGGTGCGCCCGCCGCAGACGACGCAGAAGCGCGTCCGCGCGTGCCAGGCGGCCAGGGCGACCGCGGATGTGGCCAGCCCGGCGTCGTGCGCGCTCAGAGTGTGGCCGACGGCGCGCAGGGCGGACAGCGGATATCGCTCCAGAAGAACGGTCAGCTCACGATGGGCGCGATCAGCGCCCTCGGCGTCGGCCGGGTCCGCGGCGGACGCATCGGGGACGACGACGGCCAGCCAGGACTCCCCGGCGGCGTCCCCGGTGCCGGTGCCGCTTTCGCGGCCGAGGTAGATGGTCGTCAGGCCGGCGAGAGCCGCCGGCACGCCCGAGGCCTCTGGCACCGACGGGAGCGGCGAGCTCGGCGGGGCTCCGGCGCCCAGGTCGGCGGCAGTCAGCGGGGCGAGGCGGGGGCGGGGTGCTGCCGGGTCGTCCTTGTCCCACACGTCGCGGTCGCGGTCTGAGGGCGCCGGAGGGGTCAGGCCATCCTCGGGCAGGTCGGGGTGCATGGCGGGGGCGTCCAGGGCGATGCGCCCGCGCGCGTCCACGACCACCAGGCAAGTGGCGGGATCGGCCGCAAGCCTCGCCAGCAGCTCCGGCTCCTCACGACGGGAGGCGTCGCGGTCGGTGGTGGAGCGGGACAGGGAGCGGCGACCGTATCCGTCCTCCTCATCTCGCTCGTTCTTGAGCGGGGCGGCAGAGCGGATGGGCCGGGTTCGAGACGTGCTCATGACGTCAAGCCTAGGCCCGGGGCAGGGCGGGGGTGGCGGCCGCCATCGGTTCACTCTGCTCACTTCACTGCGAGGTCCAGCAGTCTCCGAGCAGCAACGGATGGCGAGCGGCCTCATGCCCGGGAAGCGGGCGCCGTCCCTAGAGTGGGCGCGTGAGCATCAGCGCAGTCCCCCGCACCTACCTCGACCATGCCGCGACCACGCCCGTGCGACCCGAGGTCGCCGCTCAGGTGGCCGCGGACCTGAGCGAGGGTCTGGGCGGGTGGGCGAATCCGGCAGCCCAGCACGCCTCGGGGCGGCGCGTCGGGGCGATGCTGGCCCAGGCGCGTGCCCGCCTGGCGGCGGCCCTGGACGTCGACCCGCACGAGGTGCTGTTCACCTCCGGCGGCACCGAGGCCGACGCGCTAGTGGTCGCCGGCCGCGCCCTGGCGGCGCGGGCTGCAGGGGTGTCGGCCCCTCGGGTGGTCACCTCCCCCCTTGAGCATCCGGCGGTGCTGGACTCGGCGCGCACTGCGGCCGGCCACCTGGGGGCCGAGCACGTCGAGGTCGGCGTGGACGGGGCCGGACTGGTCGATCCGGCGAGTCTGCGCGCGGCGGTGACGGCGGGGCCGGGAACCGCACTGGTGAGCATTATGGCGGCCAATAACGAGACGGGCGTCGTGCAGGACATGGCCGGCTTGGTCGAGACGGTTCGCGAGGCGAGTGGGGCGCGACGGCCGGCGGATTCCGGCTATGTGCCGGTGCATTCCGATGCCGTGGCGGCCTTGGGCAAGACTCCGGTCGATTTCCGCGCCTGGGGGCTGGACGCCATGACGGTGACAGGTCATAAGCTCGGGACGCCGATCGGTATCGGGGCGTTCGTCGCCAGGCGCGACTTGGTGTTGGTAACGCCGACCGGTGGGGGCCGCCAGGAGCGGGGGGTGCGTTCGGGCAGTCAGGATGTTGTCGGGGCGCGGGCTCTGGCGCTGGCGGTCGAGCTGGCGGTGGCGGAGCGGGCCGAGGAGTCCGGCAGGCTAGAGGCGCTGCGCAGGCGCGTACTGGAGGGGGCGACGGCTTTGCCGGGTGTGCACGCAACGCTTCCCGAGGGTTCCCGGAGCGTGGCGCACGTGCCCTCCACGGCGCACCTGTGGTTCGAGGACGGCGACACCGAGGCGCTGCTCATGGCCTTGGATATGGCCGGTATTGATGTGTCGGCGGGCTCCGCCTGCCACGCCGGAGTGACGCAGCCGAGCCACGTGCTGCTGTCCATGGGCTTCGATGAGGGTCCCGCGCGCGCAACGCTGCGCTGCTCCATGGGGCGGGGCACCAGCGCCGACGACGTCGAGCGGCTGCTCGCAGCCCTGCCCGCGGCGCTGGAGAGTGCGCGGAGGGCCTACTCGGCCGGACGGGCCGGACGAGCCTAACGGTGAGCAGTGCGGCGCCGGGGACGCCGCATCGCCGGTAACGATTCGATCACAGGAAGCATGTATTTGTGACCTGGGTAATAGTCTTGCTCGGTCCCTGCTCACAGAAACTCCAAAGGAGGAGCTCTGATGACACTCTCGGAACGTGCACGGTCCGTCTGGGCGAAGTTCGGTTACAACCCCGAGAGCGATCAGTGGCTCCCGCTCTGGCTGCATCTGCTCGACAGCTCCGCAGTCGCCGAGCATCTCGCCGAGCGCTGGCTGGCCCCCACGGCCGGAGACCTCATTGAACGCGAGTTCGCGGGATCGACGTCGGGCCTGACACCGACGGAGGAGTTCTGCCTTCTCGCATCCTGGATCACGGGAGTTCATGACATCGGCAAGTGCACGCCGGCCTTCTCCTGCCAGGTCGGGAAACTGGACGACCGGATGAAGGAGGCGGGCCTGCCGCACGAGCAAGTCGATCCGCTTGAGCGTCGCAATGTCCCTCACGCTCTGGCGGGCCAGTTGATTCTGGAGCCCTGGTTAGAGGATGGACACGGCTGGAGACACGGTCCCGCCATGGCGCTGGCCTCCGTCGTCGGCGCTCACCACGGCATCCCTCCCACGAAGGCCGCCCTGACCACCGACTATTCCGGACACGAGCATCTCCTTGGCAGTGAGGAATGGGCCGCCACCCAGCGCGAACTCCTCGACCTCGTCACCACTCGCACGGGCGCAGAACCCCTGCTGCCACACTGGGCGCGGCACCGCTGGTCTCAGCCCTTCCTCGTGGAGCTGTCGGGCCTGGTCATCGTGGCGGACTGGATCGCCTCCACGGAGAAGTACTTCGAGCTCCTCTCACTCGACGACGACGGCGCGCGTCTGTTCGCCCCCGACGCCCATGCCACGCGTGTCGCCACGGGTCTGGCCCGCCTGGAGATCCCCTCGCCGTGGTGCCCCCGAGACGACGGTGCCGACGCCGACTCACTGCTCGCCCAGCGCTTCGATCTGCCCGACGAGGCCCGTGCCACCAACGTGCAGGCACGCACCCTGACAGCGGCCCGAACCATGGACTTGCCGGGCCTGCTCATCGTCGAGGAGTCCACAGGAGGCGGCAAGACCGAGGCGGCCTTCATGGCTGCAGAGATTCTCGCTGCCAGGACCGGTCGGGCCGGAACGCTTTTCGCCCTGCCCACCCAGGCGACCACGGACGCCATGTTCTCCCGCGAACTGTCCTGGCTGGAGAACATCGAGGGGGCTTACGCCGAGGACGGGGCGCCGTCGGACTTCGCCGTCCAACTCCTGCACGGTCGCTCACGGCTCAACCAGGAGGCCCGATTACTGCGACGCCGCGGCTATGAGATCCATGACCGGCTCCTCGGAGGACTCGGCGGCGAGGCCGACGACTTTCCCGCGCCGACCTGCATCAGCCCGGATGAGGAGGAGATCAGAAGAGGGCGTGCGGTCAGCGCCGCGGCTCAGCGCCAGGCCGACGTGGCCATTCTGGCCTGGTTCAACGGGCGGAAGAAGGCGATGCTCTCCGACTTCGTCGTTACCACGGTGGATCACTTGCTTTTCGGGGCGTTGTGCTCCCCGCACCTGGCCATGCGCCACCTGGGCCTGAGCCGCAAGGTAGTCGTTATCGATGAGGTGCATTCCTACTCGACCTACATGAACGTCTACCTGGACAGGACCCTGACCTGGCTCGCCTCCTACGGGGTGCCGGTGGTGCTGTTGTCGGCCACTCTGTCCGAGGCGCGGTGCACGGCCCTGGTGGACGCCTACCGGCGGGGACTGCGCTTGGCCGCAGGTAAACGAGTTCCCAAGCGCCCTTCCCCTGAGATTGTGCGCACGCCCTTCCCCTGCCTCATCACCGCGGGCCGCGAGCGAACCGAGGTCGTCCCAACCTCCTCAACAGAGCGCCGCAGCACGGTGCGCATCAAGAGGCTTTCCAAGGATGCCTTAGCGCCGCTTCTGGAAGAGAAACTGGCCGACGGCGGGTGCGCACTCGTCGTCCGCAACACGGTACGGCGGGCGCAGGAGACCTACGAACTACTGCGTGAGACCTTCGGGGAGGATGTGAGTCTCAACCATGCGCGCTTCACCATCCGCGACCGACTGGCCAAAGACGCCGATCTCCTCCACCGCTTCGGACCACCGCGGAACGATCCGCAGCGACCCCACCGAGCAATTGTCGTCGCCACGCAGGTGGTCGAGCAGTCCCTCGACATCGACTTCGACCTGCTGGTGACGGATCTGGCTCCCATTGATCTGATCCTCCAGCGCATGGGGCGCCTGCATCGCCACGAGCGGCCGCGTCCTGCCCAGCTCACCAGCCCGACCTGCTACATCGACTGGCTGCCCTCCACCGCCTCCGACAACCCGGCTGTGGAGCCCGGCGCCAAGACGATCTACGGAGAGCAGGACATGCTCATGAGTGCGGCCGCTCTGGACCGGGTCATCAGTGGCTCGGGAGTGGTGACCGTACCCGATGATGTTCACGACCTCATCGAGGCCGTCTACGGAACTGACGCTCCGGTACCGCCGCACTGGCGGGACCCGATAGCCAGAGCCCGAGAGGTCTATGAGGCGGAGCAGCAGAAGAAGCACAATGCAGCAAAGGGATTCCTCCTCTGCGAGCCGAACAAGGCGGGGACGAGCACATCGCTCGTGGACTGGCTGCACACGACCGCCTCCGACAACGAGGAGAAGGGACGCGCCCAGGTGCGCGACGGCGAGGACTCCTTGGAGGTCATCCTCCTGGAGCTTCATCGGGTGGGTGGTCAGGAGGAACTGCGCACACTGCCGCAAAAGCCCGGCGATCCGGGGCACATCATCCCCACCAATCTCGTCCCGGATCCGAAGGTCGTGCGCACCATGATGATGTCCGCAGTAAGGCTGCCCCCGAGCCTGTCCAACGAGCGAGTCATCGACCAGGTCATCCAAGAGCTCGAAATTCGTGTCGTACCCGCTTGGCAGGATGATCGCGATCTTCAAGGGCAGCTGTTCCTCCTCCTGGAGGACGGTCGGGCGCAGCTGGCCGGCACCACGCTCGAGTACTCCCCCTCCACTGGACTCAAGGAGGTCCGTTCCCAATGACACCGATCGCACCGAGCTTCAATCTTCTCGATGAGCCCTGGATACGGGTCATCCGACTCGACGGCACCTCCGACGAGGTCTCGCTCCTCACCGTCTTTCGCGAAGCGACGGACATCTCCGGGATCCACGGGGAGATCGCCAGTCAGGATGTCGCCATCCAGCGCCTGCTCCTGGCCATCTGCCACCGCGCCATGGGCGGGCCGGAGGAGATGGATGTCTGGGAGGAGTACTGGGATGACCCGGGCAAGCTCGGACGCGACGCCGCCGCCTACCTGGAGGGATATCGAGACCGCTTCTACCTGCGCCACCCGGAGCACCCCTTCTTCCAGGTGGCGGGAATCCATGCCGCTTCGGGAAAGACCTCCGGTCTGGAGTCCCTCATTGTGGATGTTCCCAACGGGGACCCCTTCTTCACCACGAGGATCGCGCAGGGCTTGGAGTACATCAGCTGGTCTGAGGCGGCCCGCTGGCTGGTGCATGTTCATGCCTTCGACCCGTCCGGCATCCGTTCTGGCGCCGTAGACGATCCGCAAGCCAAGAATGGCAAGGGCTATCCGATTGGTCCGGGCTGGACGGGGCAGATCGGCGTCGTGACCGTGGATGGGGAGAACTTAGAGCGAACACTGCTGCTCAACACCGTGGTATGCGAGAAGGTTGACGGGCTGCACGATGTCGATCCGGCTGAAGATATCCCGCCATGGGAACGCGATCCGGATGGCCCCGCAGGTTCGCTCACCCTGGAGCCCACCGGGCCGGTGTCCTGCTACACGTGGCAGACGCGCCGTGTCCTCCTCCACGGCGACGACGCCCGCGTCACCGGCCTGTTCCTCGGCAATGGGGACAAGGCGACGCCTCAGAACCGCTACCTGGTCGAGCCCATGACCGCGTGGCGCTACTCCGAGCCCCAGACCAAGAAGCTCAAGGCAACCGTTTACATGCCACGCAAGCTGCCGACGGACCGGGCCTTCTGGCGAGGCCTGTCCACTCTGGTCGCTCAATTGAGTCCGTCGATCACGGTCAAGGGCGCCGGAATGGTGACTCGGTACCGCTCCCCCGGGGTCATCTCCTTCTACCAGGAACTCATGATGAACCGCATTGTGCCGTTGAGCGGCCTCATTCCTCTGCACGCCGTCGGTATTGAGTACGGGGCTCAGGAGGCAGTCGTCACTGAGCTTGTTAACGATGTTCTTTCACTTCCGGCCGGCCTGCTCGATCGGAGCAGCGCGCGTCTGCTCGGTGTTGTTCATGACGCCATGGAGGAGACGGAAGGAGTCGCCTTCGCACTGCGGAACCTGGCCGCGAACCTGGACAAGGCTCGCGGTGGGAGCCCGGACACCGCCTCGGCCGCGCGCGATCACGCTGGAGCCGCCTTCTATCAGCTCATTGATGAGCGCTTTCCGCGCTGGCTGGCCTCCCTCGACGGCGCCGATCCCGCCGAGGCCCGCGATAAGTGGCGATCCCTGCTGCGCAGCGAAGCCCGGAAACAACAAGAGGCGCTCGCTTCCGCTGTGCCCGACACAGCCTTCGCAGGACGTGGTGAGGGCAAGGGGCGCATGGACGTCGGCCGTGCTCTGTCCTACTTCCGCACCGCCCTTAACAAGGCGGTACCACCATTCGAACCGCAGAACGCACCAATCGAGGACGGAGAAAGGACAACGGCATGAAGACACCAGATACCGGCACACTGCCTGATGCGGCAGATACACCACCTGTGCCCCAACGAGCCCGCCACCTGGGGGACATCGGACGCCTCGTGGATAGCCGCCTTAACGGCGATAACGGTTTGCAGAACCGCTACCTCCGCAATGAAGCGCGGGCTCGCGGTGAGATGGCGGCGTTGCGCGGCGCAGCTACCAAGGAGCCCGGCGAGATTCCCGAGATCTGGGAACTCACTCAAGTGGAGGTCCCAGACAATACGGACGACGCCCCCACGTGGGAGGAGGTGGCCGTCCACACCGCTATGACGCTATATGCCGTACATCAGCAGTCCCGAACCACACGCATGTTCCGTCCCGGTAGGGGGCTGGGCCATGCCGCTCGGGAGCTCGTGGGGTGGGAGGAGGACAACGACTCCGCCCGAAAGCGCTTCAATACCCTCGTCACCTCGACCACCATCACCGAACTGCGCCATCACCTGCGGAACTTCATCTCGCTGCTGCGCGCCCGCGACATCACCCTGGATCACGCCATGCTCGTTGACGACATCGCCCGCTTCCAGCGCCCGGGCGGAGCGAAGAAGGTCCGCCTCACCTGGGCACGCCAATACCACTTCCTTTCTACAACAAGCGACACCAAGACGGCGCCCCGCGCCGACTGCACCACCACCGCACCGGAATCGGAGAACTAACAATGAGCACCTACGTCGACATCCATGTCATCCAGAACCTGCCGCCCTCCTGTGTCAACCGTGATGATTCAGGCTCCCCGAAGTCCGCCGTCTACGGGGGTGTGAGGCGCCTGCGGGTCTCCAGTCAGTCCTGGAAACGGGCCGCCCGCCTGTACTTCAACGATCTCCTGGATGCCTCCGACGTCGGTGTGCGTACCAAGCGAGTCGTCGAGCTGCTCGCCTCACGGATCGCCGAAGAGGCTCCTGACCTCACAGAGAACGCGCTATCCCTTGCCGAAGGGGTATTCAAGGCCGCCAAGATCAAGCTCTCTCCCCCACGTGGCAAGAAAAATGCACCCCAGGAGTCCGGCTATCTCCTCTTCCTGTCCACCAGCCAGATCGCGCGCTTGGCGGAGCTCGCCATCGCCTCCGCGCACAGCGGGGAAGCACTCGATGCCAAGACGGTCAAGAAAATCGTCAAGGAGGCGCACGCCGTCGATATCGCTCTGTTCGGCCGAATGGTCGCCGACGACACCGATCTCAATATTGATGCCGCCTGCCAGGTAGCCCATGCCATTTCCACGCATGCCGCAGAGAACGAGTACGACTTCTTCACCGCTGTGGATGATGAGAAGAGCCGCTCCGAGGAGGAGGATGCCGGCGCCGGCATGATGGGTACCGTCGAGTTCTCCTCGGCCACCATGTACCGGTATGCCACCATCAACGTGGACCTGCTGCGACACAACCTCGGTGACAGCGAGGCCACGCTGAAGGCACTGGAGGTCTTCATCAGGGGCTTCTGCCTGTCCATGCCCACCGGTAAGCAGAACACCTTCGCCAACCGCACCGTGCCGGAGAGCATTCTTGTTACTGTGCGAGAGGACCAGCCCGTCTCCCTCGTGGGGGCCTTCGAGGAGGCTGTCCCCGCGGAGGGAACCCACGGCTACGTCGACCGGTCGATCAAGGCACTGGCCCGACACGCTGCGACGATCGAGAATAACTACGGCCTGACGCCGCTGCGCAGCCTCGTCGTCGCCCTCGCGAACAACGACGTCATCGCCTCGCTCGGGGAGCGTGTGTCCTTCAAAGACCTGCCAGAACAAGTGCGCAGCGTCGTGGCTCCCCGCCTACCTGGCCAGGAGCAGGTCTGATGACGGTCCTCCTACTGCGACTCGCGGGCCCGATGCAGGCATGGGGGGTGAAGTCACGGTTCACAGTGCGTGCCACCGAGCTCGCGCCGACCAAGAGCGGTGTCATCGGCATGCTGGCAGCGGCCACAGGGAGGCGCAGGACAGACCCGATCGAGGATCTCCTCACCCTCCGTTTCGGAGTGCGCAAGGACCAGCCTGGCACCGTCATTCGCGACTTCCACACTGCCGTGCCCACCGACAGCCGCAAACCCATGCCCCTATCAAACCGCTACTACCTCGCTGACGCCGTATTCCTCACCGGCATAGAAGGCGACCAAGCGCTTTTGGAGGGAATTGGCGAGGCACTTCGATATCCAGCCTTTCCTCTGTACCTGGGGCGACGCTCCTGCCCTCCGACGCATCCGGTATCCCTGGGGCTGCGGAAGACAACGCTGCTCGACGCACTCCAGGATGAGCCATGGCTCGCCTCAGACTGGTTCCGCCGAGAGCATCCTGGTTTCACCGCGGAGATCCTCGTTGATCAGGGTGCTGTGCCCGTCGAGGAACGGCTGGGTGACGTGCGAGGAAGCAGAGACGTCCCGCTGTCCTTCGACTCCCGGCGACGTGACTACAGCTTCCGGGAAGTCGAGCGACTCATGGTCCCTGTGCATGCATCTGGCGCTGACACCGCCGATGCACACGACCCCATGGCCGACGTGGAGGAGGCAATCCGGTGTTCTTGACCAAAATCGAAATCGATCCGACTCGACGACTCGCTCGTAAGTACCTGGGTTCGCCTCAAGTGATGCACGCCGTCGTCATGAAAGCAACCGCGGGCCATGACGGGGGCGGCTCCGGTCGCGTCCTGTGGAGGGTCGACAGAGCAGCGCAGAGCACAACGGCATCGCTGTACGTGCTCTCGCCGTCTGAACCCGACTGCTCCCAGATCGTCCACGAAGCGGGCACAGCCGGGGTGCTGGCGCGCACCCTCGACTATTCGCCATTTTTGGAGCAGCTTGAGGCCGGGCAGCAGTGGTTTTTCCGCCTCGCAGCAAATCCTTCGTACTCGGCATCTCAAGGGAAAGGTATCCGCGGTAAGAGAGTCGGGCATGTCACCGCCGAGCAGCAGCGGGAATGGCTGATAACTCGCACCGCAGGTTATGGTTTTGAGCTCCTATCCACCGGCGAGAGGCTCGATGATGGTGCAGACGCCACAGACTCTGTAGTTGTGGTGCGCAGAGAGCGTCCGGTTTTCGGCCGGCAACGACCGGACGGTAAAACTCGAGATCAGGTCACCATCAATCGAACCGTCTATGAGGGCGTGCTGAGCATCACCGATGCGGAGAGGCTGCGCCATGTACTCGTATCGGGCATCGGTCGTTCCAAAGCCTACGGTTGCGGGCTCATGACACTCGTCAGGATAGGTCGGAGCTGAAAAGCATGGCCAAGATGCTGCCGGTCCCTGTGACGGCGCTGCCCCCTGTGCAGGACCGGATGTCTTTCCTGTACCTAGAACACAGCGTTGTCCATCGTCAGGATGGTGCTCTGACTGCCCGCAACGATCAGGGCACCATCCATGTCCCTGCGGCGTCTTTGGTTGCGGTCTTTCTCGGGCCAGGGACGTCCGTCAGCCACCAGGCGATGAGCCTTCTCGGCGAATGCGGAACGACGGCAGTCTGGGTCGGTGAGCGCGGTGTGCGCTATTACGCTCATGGTCGTTCCCTGGCTACCTCCACGCGTCTTCTGGTGGAGCAGGCGACCAGGGTCTCCTCACCTCAGAAGCGATTGCGCGTGGCACGCGACATGTACTGCATGCGATTCAGCGGCGAGGATGTGGACGGACTGACCATGCAACAGCTCAGAGGACGCGAAGGCGCCCGGATCCGTGAGGTATACCGGGAAAATTCGCGGAGGACCGGGGTTCCGTGGACGCGCCGGGATTATCGTCCCGACGACTTCGAAGCTTCGGATCCGATTAACCAGGCGTTGTCGGCTGCGCACGCGGCACTGTACGGGGTCGTTCACGGCGTGATCGTTTCCCTTGGCTGCTCTCCGGGCCTCGGTTTCGTTCATACAGGGCATGAGCGGTCGTTCGTGTATGACGTTGCGGACCTGTACAAGGCTGAGACAACGATCCCGATCGCTTTTGATGTTGTCGCCGAGGGGATGGAGGATTTGACTGGGACGACCAGGCGACGTGTCCGGGATAGGATTTTCGATTTGAAAATCATCGAGCGAACAGTGAAGGACATTTATCATTTGCTCGAGGTAGATAACTCCGAAGAACTGGGTGTCAATGTTGTCTCGCTCTGGGATTATCAGAAGCAAGCCATAGCCGGCGGTTCTAACTATGCCGGGGAGGATGCTGGCGGATGGTAGTGCTGATTCTTTCCGCGGCACCGGCCTCGCTTCGCGGCTCTATGACTCGATGGTTGCTCGAGGTCTCCCCTGGCGTATTTGTCGGCCGTCTTTCGGCGCGCGTGCGCGAGCAGTTGTGGGAACTGGTCCGTGCGTACATCGGCGAGGGTCGCGCTCTATTGATCTGGTCGGTGCGCTCTGAACAGCATTTTGCCATTGCATCACTGGGTCACGATCGCGATCCGGTCGATATCGAGGGATGCTTGGTGATGCGCACGCCGTACCGGCAGATTGAGGGAGCACAGGTAATCCCTGGCGCCGTCAAGCCCCCGAAGGAGTCGTGGTCGATCGCCGCACGACGGCGACGCTACCGCAACGCCTCCGAGCGGGCACTGGGTCACCAGTGAAGGCAGAACCCACCTGGTAGGGTTGGGCATCGTTGGGATTCCAACGATCGCCAAGTGTTAACCCCGCGTAAGCGGGGATGATCCGGGGTCGGCAGCTCCTCGATCCCGGCGTCCTCGGTTAACCCCGCGTAAGCGGGGATGATCCCGCCGGAGTGCCGGACTTGTACATCATTAGCCGGTTAACCCCGCGTAAGCGGGGATGATCCTCTGTCGGCCTGCCGGTAAAAGAGCTGGAGGAAA
>NZ_JH711483.1:510155-562323 GCF_000269805.1 Actinomyces massiliensis 4401292 | reverse complement strand
GGCTTCGGTGACCCTGGAGGTGCTAGACAATGGGTTAACCCCGCGTAAGCGGGGATGATCCCTCCGCTTCCCACCGGACTGAGTCCGGCCCGTCGTTAACCCCGCGTAAGCGGGGATGATCCGACGCAGTCTGGCCCGTTTACGCCACACACGAGGTTAACCCCGCGTAAGCGGGGATGATCCTCTATCCGTTTTTCACACAACCCGCACTGGAACGTTAACCCCGCGTAAGCGGGGATGATCCCTGTGTCTTTTGCTTGGGTTGGGACTGTTTGATGTTAACCCCGCGTAAGCGGGGATGATCCTGCGTCCTCATGAAGCTCCTCCGGCGCAGGAGTGTTAACCCCGCGTAAGCGGGGATGATCCGAGCGGGCTGCCCGCGCTGCCGCGGAGGCGGAGGTTAACCCCGCGTAAGCGGGGATGATCCTGGCCGACAGAGGAGAAAACCATGGCCTACGGCGTTAACCCCGCGTAAGCGGGGATGATCCCAAGCCTGAGCTGGTGGACCTGATCGCCGCCGAGTTAGCCCCGCGTAAGCGGGGATGATCCGCTCCGGTGTGGACACCCGCAGACGACGGACGTGTTAGCCCCGCGTAGCGGGGATGATCTGCATGAGGGTGAGTGGACATATCTGTATCAGCGATTTACCCCAACTCGCATGGGATGATTCGATCGGCATGCCGCAAGTTTCGCATACTCGGCCATTAATCCTACCCGAACAGAAGACGACTTTCTCAGAAGAAGAAATATATCTATGAATACCTAACACCCCCCACAAATAAAAACATGAATAACCCTCAAAATTAAAAACCGAAACATCTATTGATCTGCTCACCGTGATTACACGGCAACATTTACCCTTCTCCCCAGACCCCGCACCTCCTTTTGACCGTAGTCACCTACATCGCGGTAGTCTGCGTGCGCCATCTACCCAACTACCCATCCCAGAACCACAGGAGCCCCCATGCGCGTGCTCGCGGCACTGTCCGGCGGAGTGGACTCCGCCGTCGCCGCTGCGCGCGCCGTGGACGCCGGACACGACGTCGTCGGGGTGCACATGGCCCTCACCCGCAATCGCGCCCAGACACGCTCGGGCTCGCGCGGCTGCTGCTCCATTGAGGACTCCGCCGATGCCCGCTGGGCCGCCGAAATCCTCGGCATTCCCTTCTACGTGTGGGACTTGTCCGAGCAGTTCGAGGAGCGCGTCGTCGCCGACTTCCTCGACGAATACCGCGCCGGTCGCACCCCCAACCCCTGCGTGCGCTGCAACGAGCGGGTCAAGTTCGACGCCCTCCTGGAGCGCGGCCTGGCCCTCGGCTTCGACGCCGTCGCCACCGGCCACTACGCCCGCCTGACCGGCGGCGCCGCCTCCAGCCGCCCCGGCGAGACCACCGGCCTGACGCTGCGCCGTGCGGCCGACGCGGCCAAGGATCAGTCCTACGTCCTGGCGGTCTCCGGCCGCGAGGGCCTGTCCCGGGCCCTCTTCCCTCTCGGCGACGCCCCCTCCAAGGCGGATGTACGCGCCGAAGCCGAGCGCCGCGGCCTCCCGGTGGCCTCCAAGCCCGACTCCTACGACATCTGCTTCGTCGCCGACGGCGACACCCGCGGATTCCTCACCCGCAGTCTCGGCGTTCACGAAGGAGCCCTGGTCTCCCCCGACGGCGACGTCCTCGGAACCCACGACGGCTACTTCGGCTTCACAGTCGGCCAGCGCAAGGGCCTGGGCCTGACCCGCCCGGCCCCCGACGGACGGCCCCGCTACGTCATCGAGACCCGACCCGCCACCAATGAAGTCGTCGTCGGCCCCGAAGAACTGCTCAAGCGCAGAAGCATTGACGGCGACGGCCTGATCCTCCTGGCCGAGCCCGCCCCGCTCGACGACGGCGAGGTCGGCTGGCCGGACGTGACCGTGCAGGTGCGCGCCCATGGCCGCCCCGTGCCCGCCGACGTCGTCGTCACCCCCGGTACCGGGACGCTGCAGGCGCGGCTGCATCAACCTCTACGCGGCTTGGCGGCCGGCCAGTCCGTCGTCGTCTACGGCGGCGACTCCGGCGACCGAGTCCTTGCTCAGGCCACCGTGGCCTGAGCTGCGCGTCGCAAGACAAGAGTGTTCAGCCGACGATCCCCTGCCTGCCAGCGCGAAGGATAGGCGCAGCCGCACGGGTGATGCGCCGGTCCGGCATCAGCAGAAGAACCGATGCCGGACCGGCGCATCACGCCCCCCGCCTCAGCGCAGGGAGGTGTGCTGCTCGATCGCGCGCACCGCCCACCAGGTCAGCACTCCCGCCAGCACCGGCCCGATGGCCACGGACCCGACACCGATCACCGACGGCTGGGCGCCGGTTCGAAGCGCCTCAAGGAACTGCGGCCACATCATCTGGCTCGTGAAATCGCCGGTGGTGACATCCATGCTGAGCGGCACGAAGAGAACGGCAATCAGGGCAAGCACCTGATTGACCGCGTAGAGCAGGACGAGCCCGACCATGGGCGCCCCGAACCCGAGGTGGTTGAAACGGCCCTGCCCACCGATACTCATCACGGCACCGACCTCGATGACAAGCGAGAAGAGCCCGATGAGGACCAGCAGGATGAACAGGGTCGTCTTGCCCGCTCCGGCCGTCTCAATGGCCCAGAGCACCGGCCGGAGGACGTCGCTGGTGGTGGAGTCGATGCTGTGCGCGAACACGGCGAACCAGGCGATGAGACCGCCCAGGCAGATCACGCCCTCGACCAGCACCACTACGCAGGCGTAAAGGGCCTTGGCCGCGAAGTGCACCCGTCCGCGAACCGGGACGGCCATGGTGAGGTAACCGCGCTGCCCGTACATGGACTGCCAGTACTCGACGGCGACCTGAACCATGACGACGACCGGTATCGCGATGATCACCACCATGGATGCCACCTGCATGAGGCCGGCCAGTGCCGGCACGTCGGTCAGCAGCCACCACATGCCGAGGAACCCGAGCAGAATAAGGCAGCAAGCCCCTGTCACAGCGGCATTGCGCGCCAACTGGGTGCGGGCCTCCTCAATGAAGAGCGTGCGAAGCATCAGCGGTACTCCTTCCGGAACAGGGCGTCCAGGCTCGTGGAATGGGTCTGACGCAGATCGTCGGCATCGCCGGCCAGGAGCAGGCGACCGTCCTTGAGGAAGACGACGGAGTCGACGATCGGCTCGACGTCAGCGATGAGGTGAGTGGAGATGATCATGAGGGAATCCGATTCGAAGTCGCGCAGGACGCCGTCGAGGACGATCTCGCGGGCGGCCGGGTCCACACCGGAGATGGGCTCGTCGAGCAGGTAGACCCGGGCGCGACGACTCATCATCAGTGCAATGCGCAGCTTCTCCCCCATGCCCTTGCTCATCTCCTTGATGGAGCGGTCGGCGGGCAGAGCGAAGAAATCGACCAGCCGGCGGGCCTTGGCGGCGTCGAAATCGGCGAAGAGCCGGGAGAACTGAGCGATCGCCCGAGGCGGGGTGAGGCTGGTGGCCAGGAAGTCGGCGTCGGGCAGGAAGGACACCAGCGCCTTGGACTGCGGCCCGGGGGCATGCCCGGCGACGCGCACCTGACCCTCGTAGTCGGCCAGGACGCCGGCGAGAATCTTCAGCAGAGTGGTTTTGCCACAGCCGTTGGCGCCCATGAGGCCAACGATGCGTCCGGCGGGCAGCGACAGGCTCAGATCGCGCAGGGCAGGACGCCCGCGATAGGTCTTGCTCAGGTGGCGCACGGTCACCAGGGGCGGGGCGCCGTCCAGGGACGGAATGGTATTGAGGCGTGCATCGGAGCTTTGCGCATCCGACGGCGCCGCCGTCAGCGAGCTGCTCATGAGGGCTCTCCTGATTCGTCAGTGGTGGAAGCCGGCCACCGCTCGGCAAGGGTCTCGCCCGCTTGAGCGAGATCCATACCGATGGCGGTGACAGCGGCGATGAAGGTGTCCGTGGCGCCGACGGCGAGCTCACGTCGGACGGCGTCGAGCACCGCGGCATCAGCGGTGACGAAGCGCCCGGCTGTGCGCTCGGCAACGGTCAGGCCGCTGCGATCGAGCTCGGCGAGGGCGCGTTGAACGGTGTTGGGGTTGACTCCGGCCTGCGTGGCGAGATCGCGCACGCTGGGAATCCGGGTTCCGGCGGGCCAGATGCCGGTGACGATCCGCATGCGGAAGTCATCGACCAACTGGATCCAGATCGGACGCGAGTCGTCGATCGGCATAGGCCTTCCTTCGAGTGGGTGGATAGGACATGGGTAAGACATGGATAAAACACAGCTCATGAGCGCAGCCGGACGGCCTCGTCAGACCGTCTGTATGACTGCATTAATACAGTGACACAGATGATCGGGGTGGTCAAGCGGTAGGTGCGCAGGGCAGTCAGGGCGTAATGAGGACCCGCTTCTCCGGCTCCTTCGCCACCGCCGACGCACCGCACCGACGCCCCGACACGCAGGTTCGGCTCACCTGTTAAGCGAATTCCGAACGTATGTAAGAGGCCGCGCCCGCACCCTCCGGACACCGCGGTCCACACGTCGACGGAGAACGCTTTCTTCACTGAAATAACGCCATTTCAAGACCTCATGCATATGGCTGGACGAGCGTGTGTTGCCAGCCTCGCAGCCCGTCCCTACCGTGAATTACGTCAGTGATCGCACCTCGCTCAAAGGAGCATCCACCATGTCGACAGTCACCGCCATCAAGTCCTGTACCACCACTGCCTGCGCCTACAACCATGGCGGTTGCACCGCCTTCGCCATCACAGTCGGCGGCGACTCCGCCGCCCCGGCCTGCTCGACCTTCGTCAGTCTTGACGCCCGCGGCGGCCTGCCGGTGGCCGAGGGCCACGTCGGCGCCTGCCAGCGCCTGGAATGCGTCCACAACACCGACCTCATGTGCACCGCCGACGCCGTCACCATTGGGACGGACACGGCCACCTGCCTGTCCTACGAGACTCGCTGAGCGCCCTGGCAGCGCGACCCCTCGCGACCCCTGCGGCACAAGGTCGCACTCCTGGCGTCGCAGCGGTCGGGATACAGCGATGGGGAGGCCCGCAGCGGCCTCCCCATCACATCATGATCATGGCCCTTACACCGCAGTCGCGCGGACCCTCACGGAAGGAGCCCACCGACCAGTGCGTCTTGGACGAGGCGCCGCAGCTGTCGGCCGGCCTCGTGGGCGCGGGTCGTGCCGGCCGGGAGGAAGATCTGCAGGGTGTCGGTGCTCTCGCGCTGCAGCCGCAGCAGCGTAACGGTGTGAGGAGAGACGTCCACGCACAGCACCCGCCCCCACAGTGAGGCGGACAATCCATCGGACGGGCGCCTGGAGCAGGTGATCCCGGGAACACTGCCCTGTTCAACGCCGTCGCACAGCACCTCGAGTGCACCCTCTCCCAGGGCCTTGACCTCCTCCTGCGCGCTGAAGGTCTCAAAAGCGGACCACAGCAGGGGCCGGACACCCTTGGCCTCGGGATCGAGCACTTCCTCCATGGTGTGCCCGCTGACACCCATGGCGTCGTGAACCATGATCCGGCTCGTCTCGATGACGCCCAGGCGCCCGCCCGGTGCACTGGCAAGCTCGGCCAGCTCTGTCAACGGATCCTCCCCCGTGATCGCACAGTGGCACCCCGCCACTGAGCCGGACAGGACGGCATCGCTCTCGATGTCATCGAGCCAGGTGAGCACCCCCAGAAGGTGGACGGTGGCGGTGGTGATGCGCAGGCCGGGCTCGGCCGCCTCGAGGGCGACATCGAGGCGCACCTCGATCGGGCTCTCACATGGAACCTCGGCCATCGGATGATCGGCCGCCGGATGAGCGGCCACGATGATGCTCCCGGTGACATCAAGCGCGTGAAGAACGAGCTGGGCGGAGGCGTCGGCATCGAGCCGATAGGCCGTCAGAGAGGCGCAGCCGGCGCCGGACAGGAGGCGACGCGCCATGCGTCGTGAGGCGATGGCGGCCTGCGGCGTGCGACTCTCATTGGTGTACGTCACGGCTCTCCCTTCCCGGTCGCCACGGATCATTGAAGTAAGGCTAGCCTGGCAAACAGGCAAAGGCGAGTGAAGACCGCTCACCGGACGTTCCCGCAGTCGAATCGGGACCGATCCGGCTAACACTCCGATCCCCGCAAAGGGGCCTCCGCGCCGACATCCGCAGCAGCACCTGCGACAGGCGTGGCAGTCATGACAGTCGTGACAGCACGATAATCCGCATAGCACTCTGCCAGCAGGACGGGTGGCACCCGGTCCAGGGGCACCTCCCGTCGGCCACGGCACAGGCTCAGAGCGCCCGTGGTGGTCATCTCGTCTTCGGGGACGTACGCGCCGGCGAAGTCAATGACGCTGCGCAGGCCCATGTCCGGGAAGTCCTTGAGGAACGTGCTGTACCGGTAGATGTTCGAGGAACGGGCATAGCCGCGGGCCTCGGCCGCCCTGCGCAGCTCACGGGCGTCGATCAGCAGCCCCTCCCCGTCCCGGACCTTGGTCTGACCGGCAGTGACGTCAGGGGCACGAGCCGAGAACTGATCGAACAGGGGCTCAACCTCGTAGTCGGCCAGATGATCCCGCCAGGACGTCACCTCGGCATCGGTCAGGAGCATGGCGTGAGCGAGGCGGATGACGGCATGATCCGGCAGGTCCAGGGCGATGTCATCGACTCCGAGAAGCTCGCCGTCCTCAGTGGGGCGGAAGACCCTCGAATGCGCCGTGGAGCTATCCGGAGCACCGGTCCCGGGAACGCCCCGCCACCCGCTTCCACCATCGGGTTGGCTGTCAATCATCCACACCAGGCGGGTGACCAGATGTCTGGCGATCGGATGGGCGGCCAGCAGCTCGCGCCACCGGGCCGGCGTCCAGGTCCGTTCAGCGCACATGGCCTCGTACAGCCGGCGCGTCTGGGCGCTCAGAACGGCGCGCAGCTCCTTGCGCGCCGTGGCCAGGCTCGCCTTGGCCTCGGCGACGCGCTCGCGGTCCTCGGTCTTGCGGGGTGCAGGCAGGGACTTGCGGAGCCGCCCGTCGGCGTCGGTCAGGCTGATGGTCATCTCGGAGTTCAGGCGCCCGAGGAACTCGCGTTCCCCGTAGGACAGGTGCAGCAGGCCGTCGTCGGAGAACCCGACGGTAGGGATGCTGCGGTCGCCGAGTTCGGCGGGGCTCCAGCCGCGCTCGGCGGCGGCAGCGTCGGCCAGCGACCGGGCGAAGTCCCGCACCCGGGGAAGCCGGTGGCTCGCGGCCATGGCGAGCACCACCTGCAGGGCCTCGGGCGCCCGGTTGGCGGCGACGGCGGTCAGCACAGCCTCGGATTCGGCCCGCCAGGTGGCGTTGCGCCGCATGGCCGACCTCGCATCGGCGGCGAGGCGAGGGCCGTCCATCCCCGCGGCGAAGGCGAGCAGGCCCTTGGTCTTCAGGCTCTCGCCCTTCTTCACCTCCCGATTGCGGGCGATCCAGGATCCCACGACGACGGCGCTCAGCTCGCGGGCGTCGCCGGGTTGGAGCAAGTCGAGGTAGGCGGCGATCGTGCCGCGCCCATCGGGGTCCTTCAGGTTGTGGGCCAGGAGGACCCAGCGCTGCACGGTACCGGCGTCCAGGACGGTTCCGTCGGTCAGCCGCACGACCGGTAGCGCGTCGAAGGGGAACCAGGCCAGTGCCGCCAGGGCGCGGGGCCGCCGTCCGGGCGCCGCTAGGGCCTCGGCGGACACGAGGTCGGTGACGTCATCGCCGTAGGACACCAGGGCGCGCAGGATGTCACCGCGCACAAGCTGGTCCTTCTCCCCGGCGCGGGCCCGGCGCAGGTGCTCCACGCCGTCGGGGACACCCAGGTCGGCCAGCCAGGCGGCGCCGGCCCTGCGCACGGCGGCGTGCGGGCTCGCCAGAGCCTGGAGGGCGAGCTCGGCGGCCACAGGAGTCCGGGCGAGCAGCCTCTGGGCGAGGACGCGGTTGCCCTCGGAGCGCCCGACGGCCGCCTGCGCCAGGGCGGACAGGAGCACTGACGGCAGCGTGGGGGCGTAGGCGAGGGTCCGCAGCACCGCTCTCGCCAGGTACCAGTCCTCCATCGCCTCCAGAACCGACTCGGGGCTCTGGAGGACCCACGGCCAGGCAACCTCGGGCTCAGCGCATGTCAGGGCCCAATCGGCAGTCGTCTCCTGAGCCTGGTCGAGCGGCAGCCCGCCGCGCTCCAGTGCGTCCACGACGGCGCGCGGATCGGTGTCACAGCCCGAACGAGACTCCAGGAGGTGCCGCTCCACGCGCTCACCACAGGCTGCAAACAGGCGGGTGAGGTGGATGAGGTCGAGGCTGGGAGCCTCACGGGCGATCCACCAGACTCCGAGAGCGCGTATCGATGCGGGCGGCTCACTGGCACGCCCCTCGGCCACGGCGACGAATCCGTCCAGGTCCGAATCACTGATGTCCTGCGACGTCATGGCCGACTCCTGCCCCCAGCGGCTCGGCGACCCGGCACCGCCCCGTCCCTCCAGGGCCGCGCGCAGCTCATCGGCCGCCGGCGCCGCACTCGTGACGGGAAAGGGCGTGAAGGGCGGGAGAGGGACCGGCGCGTCCTCGGCAAGCGCGGACAGAATGCTCTCGCGCCCGCGCAGCTCGTCGGCGAGCGCCACCAGGTCGGGGCGCTCGGCGCCGAGGCGGACGAGGTTCTCTTCCCCACCGTCGCAGTGAAGGAGGAGGGTGATCGCCTCGTCGGCCCGGATCAGCGGGCTCGCTCGAAGTGCGTTGAGGAGTCCCCGGCGGCAGATATCGGGCGTGGAGGGCGCAGCGGACCCGACCTCGCCCAGCGCCTGAGCCGCAGCACGGCGCACCTCCTGCGCCCGGTCGACACTGAGCGCAGTCAGGACCAGGACCAGGTCGGGGGCGCTCGGAAGGGTCTCCTGAGCGGTGCGGACAAGAGCGAGCCTGTCCCCGATGGTGGGCGTGGGCGAGTCCGACGGATCCACCAGGTAGCCGCTCACCACCTGACGCAGGCCGTCGTCCAGGTCGTCCAGGGCTTCCAGGGCACGCGTCATTCGGTCGGTGACGCCCCAGGGACGGGATGACAGGCTCATGCGGGGACCTTTCCGCTGTGCTCGCTGTGATTGCTGGGATCGCTGTGATTGCTGGGATCGCTGCGACGACGGCTCGGGTCGGCCTCCGCGGCCGCATCCGCCACAGCGCGGTAGTCGGCATGGCACTCGGCCAGCAGGGCGGGCGGCACCTCGGCCGGAAGCGTCTCGCGGTGACCGCGACGGAAGCTCAGACCGCCCAGGGTGCAGCGAGTCTCCCCTTCCGGCAGATCCGCACCGGAGAATCCCAGGACTGCCGTCAGGCCCAGGGAGGTGAAGTCCTTGGTGTAGTCCACGAACCAGGGGCCACTGACGGTTTGGCCGTGCCGGTAGCCGCGCCCGGTCGCCGCCCGCCTCAGGACGAGGGCCGTGGTCTGCCGCCCGCTGAAGTCGTCGAGCCGACTCACGCCCGTCTCCACCCGGGGTGCGGTGGCGGTCAACTGGTCGAACAGCGGGGCCACCTCGTAGTCAGCCAGATGGCTCCGCCATGCGGCTACTTCCCGGCTGCCCATGAGGGTTCCGTGAGCCAGGCGGATGACAGCCTCATCGCTCAGCTCGACGATGGCGTCATCGGCATCCAGCAGTGCTCCGTCCTCGACGGGCCGGAAAGCCACCTGCTCGCCGCCACCGGGAGGAGCCATGAGCCACACGAGCCGAGTGACGAGCCGGCCCACCAGAGGGTGTCCGCGCAGCAGCGTCCGCCAGTCGGCACCGGTCCAGGTCCGTCCACCGCACATGGCCTCATACAACCGGGCGGACTGGAGGGTCAGGACCGATTTAGCGTCTTTGCGCGCTGCGCGCAGCTGCTTCTTAGCCGCATCAGCGTTGAGACTGCTCTCGGATACGCGCGCTTCGGGCAGGGTCTTGAGGGTCTTCCCGGAGGAATCGGTCAGCACGATCCTGAGCTCGGGAGTGAGCCGCCCGGTGAACTCGCGCTCCCCGTAGCTCAGGCGCAGCAGGCCGTCAGGATCGAGGCCACCGGTGGGAACGGTCCGATCCGCAAGCTCCTCAGCGCTCCAGCCGCGCCACTGCGCAACCTGCTCGACCAGGCCGACAGCGGTCTTCTGAATGGTGCGCATCTTGTGCCTGCTGGCAGTGGCCTGCAGCAGGGCGAGAGCATCGGGATGCCCGTTGGCCGCCAAGGCTGCCAGAAGAGCTGCGAGCTGGGCGCGGTGCCCGCCTTGGGGACGCTGCGCCTGACGCATGTAGGCGGAGACCGCAACCGCCAGTTCAGTGCCGTCCATGCGCACGGTCAGAGCCAACAGTCCCTTGTCGGCAATGGCGGAGCCCACGAATAGCCCCCGGTAGTGGCGCAGGGCGCGAGCAACGTGCTCCTCCAGAGGAACCGCGGCCTCCTGGCGCGCACGCTCCACAAGCCACTCCGGCTCCTTCGTTCTGGCGAGGTAGCGCTGGCAGGCGTCGTACTCCTGGCGTCCCGCGGTCTGGGCGCGGGTGCGGCACTCGTCCTCGCTGAGGCCTCGCGTGTCCTGCGCGATCCAGGCCTGCAGGATGTGAGAGCCAAGTGCCGCGGCGTCGGCGGGCTCGAGCCGGTCCAGGTAGAGCTCCCATAGGCCGCGACCGCTCGGATCTTTGAGCTTGTCGGCCATGATCACCCACCAGCGCACGATCTCGGGGGTGACGGCGCCCCCGTCGCGCCACCGCAGTGGTGGCAGGGCATCGAAGTCGAACCAGTCCAGCGAAGCCGGCGGCTTGCTCCTGAGCCCTTTGGCGGCCTCGGCTCCTAAGACCTCGGGTGACAGCAGATCGCCGGCGTCCTCGCCGCAGGCCACCAGCGCGTGCAGGATTGCCGCCCGGGCCGCCGGAGTCCTCTCCTTGGCGGCCGCCCTGCGCAGGGCGGGGATCGCCGCCGGGTCGGCAAGATCTGCGAGCCACTGCGCCGCGGCCTCACGGGTGGAGGCGGTACCGGTCAGCGACCGCTCCGCCAGCTCGCGCGCACCGGGGTGGGTGCGCAGAACCCTTTGCGCCAAGCGCCGGTTGGTGGCCGCGGCGCCCACGGCCGCGTCCGCCACCGCCGGCAGTAGCTGGGCGGGCAGGACGGGGAAGAACTCCAGAGCCTTCAGGGCATCGACCGCATCGGAGGTATCGCGCAGGCGCTCACCGACCAGGTCGGGATGGGTGGCCGCCCATGCCCAGATCTGCTCGGGATCGTGCCACTGCCACACCCACTGCACGAAGTCCGTGCCGATGGGAATGCCCGCCTCGAGCAGAGCCTGTTCGACGGTGCGCGGGTCGAGGCGGCGCGCGACATCGCCGTACAGCAGCCGTGTGACGCTCGGGTCGTCGGCGTGGGCCTGGAGCCGGCACAGGTGCAGCAGGCGCAGCTCGGGGCATGTGAGCAGCTCGTCCCAGATCGCGTGACCACCGGAGATGCCCAGGGGCTCATCGCTCGTGCCGTCGGCGATCGCCACAATGCGGTCGAGGATGTCGTCTGTGATCTTCTCCAGCTCGTACCGCTGGGACTTGAGGTAGAGGGCATCGGCGCCCGTCAATTCCTGGATTCTGGCAGCGATCCGCCTGCGCAGCACTGCTTTTGCGGACGCGGCCGAGGGCACGTCCAGAGCCGACTCGAAGGGAGGCACGTCGGGAGCCCGATCCGACTCCGCATTGGTCAGGAGCGTGTCGCGGCGTTCGGTCAACGAGCGCGCCAGACGAGCCGCTGCGGGGTTGACGGCGACGACCTCCTCGAGAATCCGCTCGCCCGCTGGCGTCGAGGCGAGCCAGGTGACGGCCTCTTTGAGGCGTGGCGTTCTGGTGGTGGCAAGCTGCTCGACCAGGGCAGCATCCCGCGCCCGGGCGGGCAGCTCGTCGAGCACAGTGATCGCCGCGCGCCGTACGGTGGCGGCGCTATCCACTGCCAGCATCGCCAGGAAACGTGGGCAGCCCGCAGCGGCCTGCGGGTGGGCACCCAGGCGCTTGGCGATGTCCGCCCTCGCCCTGGCGGACAGTGCGGTCAGTGCGTCGGCCGGGATCTGACCATCGTGCGCGGCCAGGTAGTCCTCGATGCCCGGGAGACAGTACTTGGGCTCCTCGGCCGACGCATATACGTAACCCCCATTCGCCTCGGCGATCCAGGCGAGGAGAATGACGGCGGGAACCTGCTCGGCGGGCGCGCCCGTGGCCTCAAACAGAGCCGCGACCGCCGTCGGGCTCCAACGCTCCCGCAGCTCCTGAGCGCTCCTCTTCTCGCTCTCACCCGGCGGGAGCATGTATCTGGCATAGGCAGCGGTCACGGCGACGTCGTTGAGTAGCGCGCACAGCCATTCGGGCACACCTGCAGCACACCGGTTGGGAGCGTCGCCGAGGGCGATGAGGAGCCGGCCGAAGCGCTCCCACTGCTCGGGCGTGAGGGAACCACGCAGGTAGAGCAGGGCTCGCAGAGAGCGCACAAGGCTCTCTTCCTCGGGTTCCCCGGGCTCGGGTCCAGCATGCCTTTCCGGAGCACTTACGCCGGCCGCGTGCAGGCGCCGACGCATCTGGGCGCTCAGCTCTACGTCCGGTTCGATCCTGCCGGGGTTGTTCAAGAGTCTGCGGACATCGCTCTGCGCCGGGATGTGCGGGAGCGCCTGCGGATCGGTGCTGTCCAGCACGTAGGCGACGGCGGAGGCATGCAGGTCGTCGCTGACGGCGCGCAGGGGCAGGAGCGCACGTCCGACGAGCTCGCGGGCGGGCGTCGTGTCAGTCATCTGCATTCCCCATTCCACCTGTCCATCTGTTAATTCCGCCTGCCAACCTTCTGCCGATCTCCCGGATGCGGAGCTTGAACGGGCGCCGCACAGGACTCAGGACTATCGCCGCAGGGGCGGTAGGGGTTCAGCATGACATCCACCGCGCGTCTCCTCACCACGGACTGGCATTCTTCTGCCATTGAGGGTCGAATGGCCCCAGAGCCGCCATGGCCTTGTAGTCGGCGTAGCACTCGGCCAGCAGCACGGACGGCACGGCGGCGAGCTCAATCTCTTGACCCTGGCAGGCGAAGGACAGGCCGATGATGGCGCAGGCCATGTTCCCCTCGGGAACCCAGGAGCCGGTGAAACTCAAGACCGCGGTCACGTTCGCGGAGGCGAAGTCCTTGATGTATGTGTCGAAGGTGCCCCCGTCCATGACGGCTCCGCGCCGGTAGCCGCGTGTGGTTGCCGCACCCCGGAGAGTCAAGGTGTCTGTCACATGGCCCTGGAGGTCGATGAGCACCTTCTGCCCCCTGGCAGTATTCGGGAGGGTCGCGCTCAACTGGTCGAACAGAGGCGTCACTTCGTAGTCGGCCATGTGCGCCTGCCACGCCGCCGCCTGGTCCGCGCTGACGGCGGTGCGGTGGGCGAGGGCGACGGCTGCGTCATCGCTCAGGTCGAGCTCGGCATCGTCGATTCCGATGAGCGCTCCGTCCTCGGCGGGGCGGAAGGCCACCTGCTCGCCGCCATCGGCAGGAATCATGAGCCACACGAGCCGAGTGACGAGCCGGCCGACGAGAGGGTGCGAGACCAGGTGACGGCGCCATTCTGGGACCGGCCAGGTGCGGCCGGCGCACATGGCCTCATACAGCCGCCCGGACTGCAGAGTCAGGACCGCCCTGGCCTCCTTGCGCGCGGCCGTCAGCTGCTTCTTCGCCGCCTTGACCGCGTCCCCGTCCTCACCGGAACGGGCAGCAGGCAGGGACTTGAGAGTCTTCCCGGCGGAATCGGCCAGCTCGATCCTGAAGTCCGGGGTGAGTCGGCCCATGAACTCACGCGGACCGTAGGACACGTGCAGCAGACCGTCGTCGGAGAATCCTGCGGTCGGGATCGTCCGGTCCGCCAGTTCCTCCGCGCTCCAGCCCCGCTCCTCGGCCACCTCCTGCGCCAGAGCCTCAGCGGTCCGCTGAACGCTGGACATCTTGTGGCGGCGCGCAATGCTGAGAAGCACCTGGAGCGCCTCAGGGCTCGAGTTGGCATGCAGAGCGTGCACCAGCGCCTCGAACTGGGCCCGGCGGCTCGGATTGTCCCGCATGTAGGAGCGCACCAGCCCCGCCAGCTCGCCGCCCTCCATACGCACCGCGAAGGCCAGCAGCCCCTTGTCGGCCATGGCCGAACTCGTATAGGTCCGCCGATGCGCCGCACTCGGCAAATGAGTGTCCTTCACCATCCAGGAACGGGTCACATGCGCGGCGAGCGCAGCGGCGTCCGCCGGCTCCAGGAGAGACAGGTACAGGTCGATGAGCCCGCGGCCGGACGGGTTCTTCAACTTGTCCGCCAGTACCACCCACCACTGAATAATGCGCGGATCAACCCTTGATCCGTCAGCCCATGTCGCGGCCGGCAGCGCCTCCATGTCGAACCAGGTCAATGACGCCGGAATGCCGCCCGTCAAGCCTTTGACAGCCTCGGCCCCCAGCACTTCAGGGGACAGGAGCTCCCTGGCATCACCGCCGCAGCGGCCCAGGGCGCTCAGCAGAGCGGCCCGCACGACCTCCTTCTTCTCCTTGGCCAGCGCCGTGCGCACAGCCGGCACCGAGGCCGCCCGCCCCAACGAGCCCACCCAGGCGGCGGCCGAGACCCGCCCCTCCACGGTTCTGGCGGCAAGACCCTGCTCGGCCAGCTCGCGCACACGTGGATGGGAGCGCAGCGCTGCCTGGGCCAGCGGACGGTTCACCTTTGAGGAGCCCACGGCGATCTCAGCGATCACGGGCAGCAGTTCGGTAGGAATTCGAGGGAAGGCCTCGATGATCTCCAGAGCGCGCGGGGCTGTTTCGGTGTCTGTCAGGGATTTGCGCAGCACTTCGAGGTGCTCGGCATACCACGGCCAGGACACCTCAGGATCAACGGCATTGAAGATGTATCCGTGGAAACCGCCGAGGCGCTCAGCCGCATCGGCGGCCAAGCCCAGGCGCGCCATGAGATCCTCAATGGCCCGAGGATCGGTCCGCGACCCCGCATAGTGCTCCAGCGTCCGCCAGCACCAGGCCCTCTTCTCCACGGCGTGGAGCCGCAACGCATGCGCCAGGGTGAGGCTCGGAGCATGCTGGACGAACCAGAAGGTATTGAACAGGTTCAGGAGCACGGGAGGCCGATCGCTCTTGCCATCGGCGACGGACACCAGCACATCCAGGAGGTCATCCATGACCTCGAGAAGTTCTCTCATCTGCCCATGAATCCATGAGTACCGGCGCCCATCGGCGCGGTTGGCCATGCGTTCCAGGACAGGACGCAACTCGGCCTTGATAGGAGCGGCGCTCGGCCCCATCTCCAGAGGCGGGAAAGGCGGCAGCTCAATCGGCTCCTCAGCTCCTGGGCTGATCGCATGATGGCGGGCCCGGGTGCGGGTGATCAGATCGGCCAGTTTTCGATTCACCGCGGCAGCCTGAACAAGCAGATCATCACCGCCGGAGGCCGAGGTCAGGAACTCCACCAGCTCCGAGGAGCGGTACGCCGGGGCCTTGGCCAGGACCGGGGCGAGCCCCTCTGCTCTCACGGCCGGCTCGAGGTCGCCGAGCATGTCGATCGCCTTCCGGCGCAGCTGCTTGGAAGTCCCCACACTCAGGACCGCAATCAGGTGGGCTCCCGCAGCTGCCCACGGTGCGCTGGCCGCCATGTGCCTAAGCACATTGCGCTGCTCGTCCAGGCTCAGCGCCTGCATGAGAGAACCGGGCAGGGCACTCGCATTCCGAGTGAGATACTCGGTAACACCCGGCAGGTCTGCGGGTGCCGCATGTTTCACCCACGATGATCTGTCGGTGACGTCGGAATAGGAGGCCAGGAAGAGGATGGAAGGAATATCCGCGCCCTCCACGCCCTCGCCCTCCAGCAGCGACACCAGACGTCGGGCATCCCAGGCCGGTCGCTCCTCGACCAGTCGCTCGGCGAGACCAACAAGCCGCTCTCGCTCAATAGTCCAGACAACATCGGTCAGGAGAGCACCGAACCAGCCGGGCACCTTGTCAGAATTGTCGGAACTGTCGGGAACGGGCGCGCCACGGCTGGCTCCAGTCTGAAGAACGGCGTCCAAGAGCCGACCGAGGCGCACCCATTGAGCAGAGCCGACCGCATTGCTGCGGTAAAGGGAGTCGCGCAGCACGACGATCGAGCGCCCCGCATACTTCTCGATCGTCCACGTGATGCCCACCGCCTGAAGACGCGCAGACCGCTCCTCCTCCAGCTCGAAGAGAGGAGAGGAAGCACCTGGGCTCGCGGGCAGAAGGCACTTGTCCGGATCATCTCCGAAAGAGGCGACCGCCCGCAGAACCTCCGGATTCGTACCCTCGACGACGTAGCCGACCGCGCAGGTGTATAGGCCCTCGTCAACCGCCTTGAGCGGCAACAGCGCTCGATTGACGAGGTCACGGATCTCACGGACAACGGGATCGGTCATGGCGGTCTCCTTGCTTCAGTCATCGCCGACTCGCCACCGGCGACGGCGGCTCCCATGAAGGGTAGGGAGCGGGTGCGACATGAATTCGACCCGATCAGGCCGATCGAACTCATCGGAGAATAACCTCCCACCTGTCCGGAACGCCCTTCATCCGTGGGGTAGAGCTCCCCCAGAGCTCCCCAAATAGCTCCCAGGCATCGAGCACGTCCGCCCCGCAGCCCGCCGGCGGGCGGCTCACCAGAGCACCGGACCACCGGAGCCTCGCCGCCATCGGCAACCTCGGAACAGTCTTACGCTTGCCCCATGTCCACCGAGTCTCCGTCGTCAGCGCCCGTCGGAACTGGATCGCAGCCGCCACCGCCCCCGCCCGACGAGACCGCTCCCTCCGCAGCACCGGCCCCGCCGACTCCCACCGTCACCAGTGCTTCCCCGGGCCCTCCCATTCCGCCACCGCCACCCCCGCCGCGCGTTCGTCGTCGCCCCCTCAACAGGTTGCGCAGGTTCGGACGCACCGGCGGCGCCGTCGTCGTGGTCACCGTGGTCATCGTGCTCGCCCTCGTCGGCGGCACCGCTTGGGGAGCGGTGCGCGCCAGGAGCATCCAGACCCACAGGACGCCGCCGACCGTCCAGGCCGCCCTCGACCTGTCGAACCTCGGCGACAGCCCGACACCCGTCCCCATCGGCCCTGAAGGTCCTGAGAGCCGTAAGAACTCCCAGGACTCCCCGGACTCAGAGGACTCAGAAGAGACCGTCGTCCTCGCCTCCGGGCAGACGCGAGTACTGCGCGTCGCTCAGGACGGCCGCGAGGCACTGGTCGGCATCGACCTCGCCTCGGCATCGGGCTACCCGGCATGGCAGGCTCCCGTGCCGGACGAACTCGTCGGGCAGGCGCTGAACTGCGACCTCGCGCAGGACGTCCTCGACTGCGGCGACCTGCTCAGCATCGACCTGGCAACCGGCGTGAATCGGGCCTCCGAGCCCAGCGCATTGTCGGCCTCCGTCCCCGGTCCGGCATCCTCCGGAGACTCTCAGACCTCAGCCCCGGACGCCTCACCCGATCCCTCGGCTGACGGCAGCCGCTCCCCCGCCGCCAGCTCGACCTCGACCACCTCGACTGCCCCGACTGCCTCGACCACTTCGGCGCGCTCGGCACGCTCAGTGCGACTGAACGACTCCGACGCCGGCTCAACCTCCGACCCGACGCCCTTGGCCGTGAGCCCGGACGGTGTTCTCACCGCCGACGGAGCGACGGTGAAGGGACTTGAGCTCAACGGCGCCGCACCGGTGTGGGCGGCCCACCTTGAGGTGCCCCGTACGCTCATCGGCATCGCCATGCCCATGACCCGCCGGGTGTGGGTGGTCAGCGACGGCACGACCATGGCGGCGATCGACGGCTCCACCCTGTTGTGGTCCTCTCCACTGCCCCAGGGCGCCGCGGAGCTCAACAGCCTGGGCGTTCAGGATCCGCCGAGGTGGCTGGTCCACCAGGGCGCGATCGTCATGGCGCACCCTGACGGGATCGTGGCCCTCGATCCCGTGGACGGCAGCACCGTGTGGCGGGTCGCCGGGCCGGTGATCTCCTGGTCCGCCTCCGGCGACGCGCTGGTGGTCTTCAACGGCTCAACCGCGTCCCTGCTGTCCTTCGGCAAGAACTCCGCCACCGCCACCGCTCTGCCGTCGTCGGCCCCGACCACCGCTTCCGCGCCCGACCAGGAGGACCTGAAGAACTCCACGCTCGAGGTCCCCGACCTCTGCAAGTCCGCCGGATCCCAGGACCCGGCCACCGGGAAGACCCTGGCCGCTTTCGTCGACGGCACGGCCACCGGGACCGCCCCGGGTGCGGCGCCGCCCAGCGCCACCATGAGAGCGCTGCAGCCGGGAGTCTTCGACGGCTCGCCGGTGATGATCGCCGTCCTGAGGTGCTACGGAGGAGGCAATACGGCCTTCGACGCGATCGCCGTGTACGACTCCGACAAGGCGCTCATCGGGAGCGTGGACCATGTGATGCAGGACGACATCGGCGAGACCCCGGACCTGGTCATCGAGAACCTGCGCTCCGTGGGCAACACCGTGATCTACAGCGTGCCCGGCATCAAAGTGGCGGGCGACACCGCCTGCCATGCGTGCGCGGGAGGCGCCGAGGCCACGGTCACCGCCCAATGGGACGGGGACTCCCTCGAGGTGGCCGACGTCCTCTACCGCCTGCCCTCGGGAGCGGTTCGGATACCCGCGACCCAGGACGTCCAGGTCGCCTACGACGCCATCGCCTCGGACGACGAGGCGACGGCCGAGGACCTGGTCGAGCAATCAGTCCTCAATGAACTCGACCAGCACCTCGGCCTGGGCCAGGACCCCGCCTCCACGGTGCGAGCCGTGCAGTTCCCCACGGGCGGCAGGGTCGTGGGATGCGAACTGGCCGGCCCCGACGGGACTCCGTACAGCATGAGCGGCAACGGCCAAGCCGTATCAGCGGGCACGATCGCCTGCCCGGTCACCACGGACGACCCGACCAAGCCCTGGCTGCACCCCAAACCGGATCAGTACGGCAGGCGGACCTACGCATCCTGGCTCATCCTGCACGCCGACGAGCGCGGCCACTACAAAGTCATCGGCATCGGCCGCACCATCGCCTGAGGCGCCGCACACTGCTCGCCCGTACAACCGCGCACCAGCGCCGACTCAGTGAGGGAGCCCGCCTGTGCGCGGCCCGATCAGCGCGTCAGCGCCCGAATCCGATCCACCACGGCGCAGGCGCGCAGAATCGCCTGCGGCCCGGGCTCGTCCTCGACTCGGGTCAGGGCCGCCGCCAGGGTCTCCAACTGGAGTTCGCGGGCCCGACGCGCGCGGCTGGTCAGAACATGCGCGGTCCGCCCCTGCGCGCGCAGGGCCCCGGAGGCCGCCAATGCCGTCAAGGCCTCGTGCAGGTCCTCGCACAAGGACTCGATCAGTCCCGAGACGGAAGGCGGCGGTGTCGGCGCAGCAGTCTCGGCGCGCAGCCGCTCCAGACGCTCGGCAAGACGGTGGTAGAAGCCGAGCCTGCCCGCTCGGATCGAGGAGATGGAGGGTGACAGCAGAGCCAGGCCGCCCTCGCGGCGCACATAGATCCCAGCGGGACGATCTCCCTCCACGGTCATGGCGACCACGGGCAGATCGCGAGTCAGGACAGCAGCGATCAGGGCGGCCTCAGTACTGTCGGGAACCAGCCGGAGCAGATGCTCCTCGCCCGCCATGTCGCACACCGGCCACACGTACTGCTGGTGGATCTCATCGAGATCGATCCTGCCCAGCCCGGACGGATCGGGCAGCAGAAGCCTGACTGGTGGGAGCGGAGCCTCGAAGCTCGCGGCTCCGGGGCCGCGTTGCAGAGCCCGGAGTTCGTGGGCGATGGCAGCCAGGTCGATATCGTCATAACCACCGCAGTGCCTCACCGTGGTGCGGGCGGACGGGGCGAGAGCGCCATCGGTGCGGCGGGTGGCCCCCGTCAGGCGGAGCGGGCCGGACAGCAGCGCCCTGACGGAGGCTCCCCATACCAGCGGGATGTTGTCAGCGCGCTGGAAAGTCGGGTCGGTGCCGGCCGCCCGGCCCGTGGTGACCGATTCCAGCCGGCAATTCTCCACGTCCCAGAAGCGGGCGGTCAGACCACGGCTGCCCGAGGGGGCGAGCCACCAGGTGGCCGACAACGGCATGAGCAGGCCGGGCTGGACCCGCTCAGCATCGGCGCGACCGAGCAGGGCGGGGTCGGGAGCGGCGCTGGTCGTCTCCAGCGCCCGTGTCAGGGACCAGGCGGCGGCCAGGGCGCTGAGCGCGGCCGACTCGTCCATCGCATCATCGCGGCGGGCCACCGCGTGTACTGCAGCTGCAGTGGAGGTCAGGAGCCGGGCCAGACGCGGGATCTCCTCGAGTCGGGCGGCCTGGGCGAGGCGATCGAGCTCATCGGCACTGCGGGGGCCGGCATGAGAGATACCGGCGGCGATAAGGCCCTCGACCGCGTCTGCGGCGGAGGCGAGCAATCGGCGCTGATCGGCGGACAGGACAATCTTTCGGGTCGGCCAGGGCCAGGCCCTGCCCGCCCGGGCGAAGAGACGCACAACGGCCTGGAGACGCCAGGCGGCATGAGTCACCTGGGCGTGGCGGCCGGCGACGATCATTCCCCTGGGCCCCAGGCCGGCGATGACGACCACCTCGGGAGCGTTCGGCCAGGTGACGCTCAGGCGCCCCGGTGCGCGGGTGACCAGAGTGTCGGCGGCGAGGATATCCGGGTCGGTACCCGCCAGCGCGGCGGTGACGCGACGCAGTGCGGCCACACCGAGAGCCTTCTCGACGACGGCCGGTTCCCAGGCGAGAACCTCCGCCAGGACCGGATCCTCATCATCCCCATCGGCAGCTGTGTTGGCTGCATCTTCTGCATCTTCTGCATTTTCTGCGTCTTCAGCGTCTTCCGCATCGGCTGTACCGGCTGTACCGACGCCCTCCCCCGAGAATGCGCGGGATTCCGAAGGACCGACCAACTGCTCGTCCTCAGCCGCGCCGCCGGTCCCGGGGACAGCGGCAGCGGGCCCGCCGGGATCAGGCTCTGCAGACGCCTCGGCCGCCACGGCCTCGCGCATCCACAGGCAGGCCGCAACCACATGAACGCATACCCCGGCGACCGGGCAGGGGCAGCGCGCATCCTGCGGGCCACCGGCCGTCAGCACCACCGGGACCGCCGGCCTCCCGACCGCGACGGTGAGCGTCTCAGCGGATTCAGCGGATTCAGCGGATTCAGCGACCATCTCGTTAGCGCTCCCGGTCGGTCGCCCCGCCTCCTGGACCCCGACGCGCCCGGCGGCGACCTCGGCGCGTCCGCGCCGCACCAGCCCGCGATTGGCCAAGGCCTCCAGGGCGACGTCGTCGAAGGCGGCGTAGACCGCGCTCCAGGCGGGCAGGCCACTCATACGGTTCATGCGGTCGCCTCCGCCAGCCAGTCGGCGAAGCGGTCCGGGGTCATCGCCGCGATCCGCATGCCGACTGCGGCGAGCTTGTCGGCGACCGTCCGATCGAACCAGGGCGCACCATCGTCGGTCAAAGACGCCAGCCCCAGCATGGTCACCCCCGAGTCGGCCAGGCCCCGCACCCGCGTCACAAGGGAGGAGACCGATCCTCCCTCCTCGAAATCGCTGACGAGCGCCAGCACCGTCCGGGTGGGCTGGGTGACCTGGGCGGCGGCGTAGCCGACGGCATTGGCGATATCCGTGCCGCCGCCGAGCTGGGAGGTCATGAGGATCTCGACGGGGTCGTGGACCAGATGGCTGACGTCCACCACGGAGGTGTCGAAGAGGATCAGGCGCACTGACATGCCCGGCAGAGCGGCCAGGATCGAGGCCATGACGGCGCTGTGCAGGAGGGAGGAGGACATGGAGGCGGATTGGTCGACCACGATGATGATGTCCCAGGCCACGTTGTGGCGCCTCTGTCGAGACATGAAGCGCACCTCCTCCACGAGCAGGCGCCCGGTCCGCGGATCCGCATGCCCCAGATTCGCGGCAATGGTGCGGCGCCAGTCGAAGTTGCGCGCCGAGGCGTGAGGGCTGCGGCGGTGGCGCTGACGCGCGCCCGTCAGGGCCGTGGTCATGGGGCGGCGCAGACGCTCGAGGACGTCGGCGACAATGCGGGCGATGAGTGTCCGCAACCCATCGGCCAGAGCGGGTGAGATCGTGCCCTTGATGCGCAGGAGGGCAGCACCGAGCTCGGGACTGGTTCGAATGGAGTCCACCGCGTCGGGGTCGGCCAGCAGATCGCTGAGCCCGTAGCGGGTCAGGGCGTCGCGCTCAAGGCGCTCGATGGTGGAGGCGGGGAACAGTCGGCGGGCGCCGTCCAGCCAGTCGACGGCCCGCAGCGCGGAGGCCTCCAGTCCTCCGCCTCGGCCGGCTCCATCCCGATTCGCCGCCCCCGAATCGCTCAGACGGTGTCCGCGCTCGGTGTACTCGCGGTCGTAAAGGTATCCCAGCGTGCCATCCAGATCGGCGTCCTCGGGATGGCGGGGCAGAGCGGACTGCGCGTATCGCCCCAGGACCATGCGCCAGCGGCGCACGGCCAGATCGTGATCCAGATCGGCCTGCGGGCCGTACTCGGAACCTTCCTGAGGAGCCGAGGGCGTCGTCATCGGCCCACCCACTCCTCCAGGCCGTCGCGCACCAGTGAGGCGACGAGGTCCCGCTCGACCTGCCGCCCCACCGCCGCCTGGGAGGAGTCCACGTTCCACACCACGTCGATCCGGGCGGCATCGGCGCCCGTCAGCGAGGCGATCTGCTCAGCCAGACGATGGGTCTCGGTGGGGCGCAAGGCGGTGAAGGCGCGTCTCAGATCCGGCAGGACGGCCAGGAAGCCGGATTCATCCAAGCCGGTCAGAACGCGGGTGATCGTTCTCAGGGTATCGGGGGCGCGAAGGATCACGTCCGGCGACGTGCGCACCAATCCCACGAGGAAATCGGCCAGGACGGCCGGGTCCGCCCCAGGATTCAGGCGGGCGACGACGGCGGCGGTCACCTCCTGGCGAGTCAGGGTTCCGATGGTCGCGGCAATGCCGGTGGCGCAGCCCGCGAGCACCGGCGCAGTGGCCCGGGCACGGCGCAGGGCGTCGATCTCGCGCAGAACGGCTTCCCGTCCGGGATCAACAACCTCGGCGGTTCCGCACGCTCCAAGGGCGTCGGATTCGTTGGCCCCGTCGCTGTCATCGGCCCGGGCCAGTCGAACGAGCAGGTCGCGCACCGCGACGAGCGCGTCCACCGCCTCCGCCGCCTCGTCATCCGCCAGCCCGGCCAGTTCGGCCACCAGGCGGGCGACTGCGGCAGTGCCCCGGCGAAGCATGATCCGCAATCGGGGGCGGGCACGGTCCAGACGCAGACGCCCCGAGCCCTCCACGAGGGCGACCAGACGATGCAGGACCTCGGCGAGCTCGCCAAGATCGCTCAGGTCGGTCAAGGCGGCCTCGAGGGCGTCGCACACCTGCTCCGCGGCCTCGTCCATTCCCATGAGCGCGAGCTCGGTGAGTATCCCGGCGAGGGCGGCGGCTCCGATCTCGCCGCTCAGGCGCTCGGCCAGACGCAGGCGGACCAGGATGTCGACAGTGGGCGCCTCCTGGGCGGCGCGCACCAGGGACGCCTCCACCATGGGGGTCCAGGCGTAGGCCCACTCCTCGACGAACTGCCCCAGGCCCGTGCCGGCCACGAGGTCGGCGCCACCGACCTGGCGGGCCAGGCCCACCCCGACGAAGCGCAGGCGGGCGAGCAGCTCGCGGCGCTCGCGGTGGCGGGGCTTGCGGGCCGTGTCCAGGCTGACGCGGCGCTCCGCGGCATCGTCGAGCGTGAAGCGCAGGGCGCGGAGTCTGGCGCGCACCTCGGCCACCAGCGGCGGACTGGCGGTGCCCGCCGGGACTCGCCCGAGATCGGAGGCGGCGAAGACAGTGGCGACAGCAGCCCCCAGATTGCCCGACAGACCGGTGTCGTCCTTGACCAGGCAGCTGGTCAGGGCGTCCAGGAGATCGGTGCGTCCGGGCCAGGCGCGCCCGCGCAGCGCGGCCAGGCCCAGGGCCTGCTCGACGGCGACGCGCGCCTGGGCCGTGCCCAGAGGCTCTCCCGTCTCGCGCAAAGCGTTGACGACGTCGAGGATCACCGTGGTGGCGAAGCCGTGCGGGCCGGTGGGCGCGTCGGCCCTCCCGGAGGACTGCGAGATGCGGGCGCGCCAGGCGCGCTGCCACAGACCCGGGGAGGGCATGCCGGCCCCGTAACCGCGCAGAGAGTCCAAGCGGGCGAAGTCATAGCGGATGAGCCAGCTCTCCCCGTCGGGCCGCGCCTCGGGCTCGGGCAGCCAGGCGGCCTCGGGAGTGGAATCGAGAGCGTCGAGAAGCGCCATGGTGTGAAAGGCCCCGGTGACGACGACGATCGGGGCGCCGGATCCACTGCCACCGCTTTCCGGCTCCGGCAGGCGCTCGCGCAGAGCCGCGGCCATGACGGCCTCGCGAGCGTGGGTGGAGTCCGCGTCGAGGACCTCCCGCTCGGCGTCCAGACGGGCCAGGGCCGCCCAGGCCAGGGTGTCGGCGAAGAAGCCCTGCCAGGCGCGGATGTCGGATGTGCCGCGGTTCTCGAAGAGCTGCTCCCAGACCTCGTCGTGGTCGCGGCAGCCCAGGCGCCTGGCCAGGGCGTCCAAGGTGGTGGAGTGGGCCAGGTGGTACTCGGCCTGCAGGGTGCGGGCGGCGCTTCCCCCGGCGGCAGTGGCGGAAGTGCCGCGCGAGCCGGGATTGCGGTCGATGAAGGCGACCTCGGCGGCGTGCTCGCCGGCCCAGCGCAGGGCGACCCATTCCGGGGAGAACTCGGCGAGCGGGTAGTAGGAGGCGGTGCGACCGGTCAGCGAGAGCACCGCGATCGGGGGGACGGTGGCCGGATCTTGAAGAGCCGGCAGAAGGGGTGTGTACTCGGCCGGCCCCTCGATGAGGACTCTTCCGGGCCGCACCTGCTCCAGGAGCGCGCTCAGGGCCAGGGCGCAGGCCGGCGAGTGGTGGCGGATCGGGACGAGGTGGACTCCGCGGTCGGCCCAGGTGCGCTGAGCCTCCAGTGCGCGCCGCAGCCGGGGCGGGAGCGGGGTGGCGGACGCCACGGGGGCGCAGCCGGATCGCACGGCCGTCGCCGCGGGGTCTGAAGCCCCCGAAGCGCCTGAAGCCCCCGAAGCCCCGGTTTCCGCCATGCGGACGTTCACTCCCACAACCCCTGCGCAGCGCTGAAGAAGTCCTTCCAGTGCGCGGAGGTGCGGGCACGCTCGCGCACCACGGAGTCGACGTAGAAGTTCATGCGACGGGCATCCTCCGCCTCCCCCTTGAGGACGACGCCGATGAGTTGCCGGGCGATGTCGGCGGCGCGAACGCGGCCGTCGCCGAGGTAGCGGGCGCTCATGGAGGCGGCCACGCCGACGTTGACGGCCTCGGCGGTGGACATGACCGCATCGGGGCGCTTGACCGGGACCCCCGAGGCGGTGGAGCCGGTGCGCAGGTCCGCGAAGGCGGTGACCAGCACGTCGAGCACCTCCGGACTCATGGGGGCGCGCTGCGGACCGAGCTCGGCCTCCAGCGCCCTGGTGATGAGCTGGGCCTCGAAGGCCCGATCGGTCAGAGGACGCACGGTCTCGAAGTTGAAGCGGCGCTTCAGCGCGGCGGACATCTCGTGGACGCCGCGGTCGCGCAGGTTCGCGGTGGCGATGACGTTGAAGCCCTGCGATGCCGAGACGCGGAAGCCGTCGCCCAGCTCGGGCACCATGAGCTGCTTCTCGGACAGCACCGACACCAGAGTGTCCTGAATCTCGGGTGGGCAGCGGGTGATCTCCTCGAAGCGGACCAGGCGACCCGACTCCATGGCCTGGTAGACCGGGGAGGGCACCAGGGCGCGGCGCGAGGGGCCCTCGGCGATGAGGAGCGCGTAGTTCCACGAGTAGCGGATGTGGTCCTCAGTCGTGCCTGCGGAGCCCTGGATCGTCAGGGTCGAGATCCCCGAGACCGCCGCGCTCAGCAGTTCGGAGAGCATCGACTTCGCGGTGCCCGGCTCCCCGACGAGCATGAGTCCCTGGCGCCCCAGCAGCGTGACGACGGCGCGGTCGACCAGGGGGTCATCGCCGTAGAACTTGCGGGTGACCCCCAGTGCCTCGTCACCGACGATGAAGGCGCGCACCGAGCGGGGTGACAGCCGCCAGCCGGCGGGAATCTCGGCTCCGGAGTCGGCATCGGCGGCGGCCAGGGCGGCGAGCTCGTGGGCCCAGCGCTCCTCGGCGGGCGGGCGCAGCTCCCCCGCCGAGCCGTCGGACTCGACGGGCTCGACGGGCTCGGAGTCGGCGGCATCAGGAGCATCGGACGCGGCGGAGCGGGAGGCGGCGGATCTGGCAGTCATCTTGTTCTCCTTCGGACACGGAGTTGAGCCGGCCGAGAACCAGCCGATCGGTGATGCGATCGGCTGAACCGCCAGGTGCTCAGCCGCGCAGCCGATCGAGTTCGGCGACCAACTGCGGCACGACCTCGGTCACATCCCCCACGACCCCGAAGTCGGCCATCTCGAAGATCGGGGCCTCGGAGTCGTCGCACACCGCCACAATGGTACCGGCGCCCTGAATACCACTGGTGTGGTGAATCGCCCCGGATACGCCCAGGCCGATGTAAAGACGCGGGGCGATCGAGACGCCGGTCTGGCCGATCTGGGCGGACCGCTCGATCCACTCCTCGTCGCAGGCCACACGGGTGGCGCCGACGGCCGCGCCCAGCGGCTCGGCCAGGGAGCGCACGAGGTCGAAGTCGCCGTCCACACCGCGCCCGCCGACGACGACGGTGCGCGCCCCGGCCAGATCGGGTCCGGCCGCCGCCGCGGTGCTCTCGCGCGAGACGAGCCGGACCGCGGCCGCCTCACGGCTCACCGCGACCTCCAGCGCCACGGCCGGCAGCGGCGCAGCATCGTCGACAGACGCATCGGGCACCTCGACGGACCCGGGGCGCACGGCGAGGATCGGCGGGTGCACGGTATGGGCATTCGCCGACATGGTGGTGGACCAGGAGCCGGACAGCACGAGTCGATCAGCGTGCAGCGCCCCATCCACCACGCGCAGATCGGCGACGTCGCTGACGCAGGCGGAATCCAGGAGGACGGCCGCGCGGCCGGCGGTCTCCTTGCCGCGGTAGTCGCTGCTGACCAGGACCGCGCCGGGAGCGACCTCGTGCACGGCAGCGACGACGGCGTCGGCCCCAGCCGCGGCCTGAGCCCGCTCCCCGCCCAGGTCGGCGACCAGCAGACGGTTCGCGCCCGCAGCGGCCAGGGCGGCGGACGCCTCCGCCTCGACCGGGCCCAGGGTCAGCGCCACGACATCGCCACCGCCGCCGGTCAGCGTCCGGGCAGCGGCGACCAGCTCGAGGGCGGGATCGGTCGGACGAGTGCCGTCGAGATCGGCGAGTACGAGGACGGGGGCATCGAGAGTCCCGAGGGCCTCAGACATGATCTTCTCCTTGGGGGATCATCCCCGCACGCGCGGGGCCATACGTCTTATATGCGTTATATGCGTCTTAATAACGCGCGCTCAGACGAGCTTGGAGTCCACGAGCCAGGCGGCGAGCTCGCGCCCGGCCTCCCCGGCGTCGGTGCGGATGGTGCCGGCCTGGCGGGCGGGCCGCTGCTCGGCGTCGATGACGCGAACAGCGGCGGGACGCGGCTCCAGCCCCAGATCCTCCAGGTCCCAGGTGTCCACGGGCTTCTTCTTGGCGGCGCGCATGGCGGCGAAGTTCGGGTAGCGCGGCTCGTTGGCCTGGTCGGTCACGGACACGAGTGCGGGCAGCGGGGCGGACAGGACCTCGCTCAGCGTGCCGGTCGTACGGGTGATGGTGACGCCCTCGGCGCTCGCCTCCAGAGAGCTCGCCAGGGTCAGGGCAGGCATGCCCAGAGCCGCGGCCAGGGCTCCCGGCAGCATGGAGGTCAGGGCGTCCAGGGAGGCCATGCCGGTGACCACCAGATCCACGTCGCCGATGCGCTCGATGGCGGCGGCCAGCACGCGGGCGGTGGCCACCACGTCCGCCCCGACCAGCTCGTCATCACTGACGACGACCCCGGAGTCGGCCCCCATCTGCAGGGCGCGACGGATGGCGTCCTCGGCGTCCTCCGGCCCCATCGTCAGGGCCACGACCTCTCCGTCGAGCTCTTCGACGAGGCTGACGGCGGCCTCGACGGCGTTCTCGTCGAGCTCGTTGAGGACATCGTCCTCGCCCCGGACGAGGCGGGCATCCTCAATGCGTCGCTCCGACTGCACGTCGGGAACGTGCTTGATGCAGACCACGATTTTCATGCGTCCAAGATTGCCATATTGGATATCCGATTTGGATATCCGCACCAGTGAGCACTGGATCACGCGACTCGACCCGCCCCGCCTTGCCGCACTCCTCGGCCCAGAGCGGGCGAGGCGGGCTCACCCTAACCTCCCGAAATGTCACGGATCACAAACCGAAACCCGAGGCGGGCAGCGGCATGTACGAGGCATGTACCACGTCTGCCTCGAGTGGCCGCTGCGCGGCTGTACCTCGACAATGGAGCCATGTCCCCCTCGTCAGAGCCCCAGCCGGCCGCCCGAGCGCTCTCCAATGCATCGGACCGCACCCGTCTGGGCGCTACCCTGACCGAGGACGGGGCAGACTTCGCCGTCGTCGCACCGCACGCGAGCGCGGTCGATCTGTGCCTGATCGACACTGACGAGGACGGCGCCGTCGTCTCAGAGCGCCGGGTCGGCCTGCACGGCCCGCGACTCGGCGTGTGGGACGCGCATGTGCCCGATGTGCAGGCCGGCCAGCGATACGGCTACCGGGCCCACGGGCCGTGGAATCCCTCCGGGGGGCTGCTGTTCAACCCCCGCAAACTCCTGCTCGACCCCTACGCGCGGGCACTGGACGGCAAGCCGGTCCTGGGTCCCGAGCTGTACGCGCACGCCGTCGACGAGGACCTCTCCCCCACGTGCATGCCCTTCATCCCCTCGGAACTCGACTCCGCCGGGAATGTCGCCCTCGGCGTGGTCACCGGCGAGCAGTTCCCCATCGTGCCCGGGCCCAAAGTGCCCGAGGGCCGAACCGTCGTCTACGAGACCCACGTCAAGGGCTTCACCCACGACATGCCCGACGTGCCCCCCGAGCTGCGAGGCACTTACGCGGGCATGGCCCATCCCGCCGCGATCGAGCACCTGCTCTCGCTGGGGGTGACCGCGGTCGAGCTGCTGCCCATCCACGCCGCCTTCTCCGAGGCCTTCCTCCTGAAGCGCGGGCGCACCAACTACTGGGGCTATTCGACGCTGTCCTACTTCGCACCCGAGCCCTCCTACGCCACCGCCGCATCACAGGCCGCCGGGCCCCAAGCGGTTCTGGACGAGTTGCGCGGCATGGTCTCACTGCTGCACAAGGCCGGCCTCGAAGTGATCATGGACGTGGTCTACAACCACACCTGCGAGTCGGGCGTCGATGGCCCGAGCCTGTCCCTGCGCGGCCTGGGCAATCTGGAGTACTACCTCCACTCCCCGCATCGTCCTGCCCAGTACTTCGATGTCACGGGCACCGGCAATACGGTGGACTTCCGCTCCACTCGGGCGGTCCAGCTGGCGCTGGACTCGCTGCGCTACTGGGCCGGAGAGGTCGGCATCGACGGCTTCCGCTTCGACCTGGCCGTGACCCTGGGACGAAACGCCTCAGAGTTCCACGCCCGTCACCCCCTGCTGGTCGGGATGGCCACCGACCCGGTCCTGAGCGGCGTCAAGCTCATCGCCGAGCCCTGGGACATCGGGCCGGGCGGTTGGCGCACCGGTGACTTCCCTCTGCCCTTCCACGACTGGAACGACCGCTACCGCGGTACGGTGCGCTCCTTCTGGCTGCACGACGCCTCGGAGATGTCCAAGGGACGCCCGGGCTCCGATCTGCGCGACCTGGCAACGCGCCTGTCGGGCAGTGCCGACACGTTCAGCTACGGGGAGTGTCCCGGCGGGCGCGGACCGCTGGGCAGCGTCAACTTCGTCACCGCCCATGACGGCTTCACCCTGCGCGATCTGGTCTCCTACGACTACAAGCACAACCTCGCCAACGGCGAGGACAACCGGGACGGCACCGATGACAACCGCTCCTGGAACCACGGCTTCGAGGGGCCGCTGGCCGAGGGCATGGGCGGGGGCCCGATCGAGATGCTGCGGCGCCGCTCCTCCCGCAATGTGCTGGGCACCCTGTTCATCAGCGCCGGCATGCCGATGCTGCTGGGCGGCGACGAGATGGGCCGCACCCAGGAGGGCAACAACAACTCCTACTGCCAGGACTCCTCGATCTCCTGGTACGACTGGGATCTGGCGCCATGGCAGCGCGACCTGCTGGCCACCGCCAGCTTCCTCGTCGAACTGCGCGAATCCCATCCCGTCCTGCGGCCGGAGAGCTTCGCCACCGGCTCCGCGCCGGAGGGGGACACGCTGCCCGACCTCTCCTGGTACCGGGCCGACGGCGTCCCCATGGACACCGACGCCTGGCACGATCCGTGGACCCGCGTGATCCAGATGCTGCGCAACGGCGGACCTCTTCAGGACAACGACCTGCTGGTGATCATCAATGGCTGGCTCGACCAGGTCGATGTCACACTGCCTGACGGCCACGGCACGGATTGGCATCTGTCTTGGGACTCCACCTGGGCGGTTCCGCGCCCCCACACCTCGGCCTTCGCCCTGGCCCGCCGGGTCAGTCGTGGAGCGGCCCGCACCCGCGTGATCAGGCCCACGAAGGACCGACCCCAGCGCTCGGCCGAGTGCCGGCACGACCGACCCGGGGACACCACGACCCTGGACGCGTTGAGCATGCGGATCTACATGTCCGGCGAGGTACTCGAGCCCCGGTCGAGCTGACCCGCCGGTCGGGATGCCGCGGTGGCGGCAACCACCGAGATCGGTCCACCTCCGCATCGAGATCGGTCGCACTCCGCGCCGAGATCGGTCGAGTTCCGGCTCGAGATCGGTCGCAATCCGCGCCGAGATCGGTCCGGAACGGCGCTTGCAGGAATTCAGCGGATCCGCAGACGGTCCAGGTCGGCGAGTGCGACGACGTCGTCGTGCATGCTGCCCGCCTCGGCCACGTGAGGCTCGGTCGAGCCGTAGCGCGAGGAGAAATGCGTGAGAGCTAGCCTGCGCACGCCCGCCGCCGCAGCAACCCGCCCGGCGTCCAGAGCTGTGGAGTGCCCGTACTCGCGGGCCTTGCCCGCCAGATCGGACAGGTAGGTCGCCTCCATCATCAGAAGATCGACGCCGTCGGCCAGCAGCTCGGCGCCCCGGCAGGGCCGGGTGTCCTGGACCAGGGCGAAGGAGGCGGGAGTGCGTTCGCGGGTGACCTCCTCCAGGCGAGTGATGACCCCGTCGACGCTCACCCGGCCCTCCCGGTGCAGTCGCCCCACCAGGGGCCCGGCAATGCCGCGCGCAGCCAGGGCCCCGGTATCGAATACTCGACCGGGCGCGTCCTGGACCCGATATCCGATGGCGTCCACCCGGTGGTCCAGGGCAGCGGCATGCAGGATGAGACCGGACAACCGCAGTATCTCGGTCGGCTCAGCCCCGACCTCGACCGGCAGCAGACGCAGGTCGGTCCGATCGTGGTAGATGCTGGCGGCGCGCAGACGATCGACATACTCCTGGCCGCTGGCCGGATAGACGAGGGTCACCGGATGGGGCACCTGATCCAGGCTGATCCTCTGAAGGACCCCGGGCAGCCCCAGGCAGTGATCGCCATGAAGATGGGTCAGGCAGATGATCTGAATGCGATGCGCCGAGATGCCGGCGAGAGTCATCTGCCGCTGGGTGCCCTCACCGGGATCGAAGAGAATACCGGTGGGGCCCCAGCGCAGAAAACAGCCGCTCTGGTTGCGTTCCCTGGTGGGCACGAGGCTGCCGGTGCCTAGGGCGATCAGCTCGCGCTCACTCATGGGCTCATCTTTTCCAAACGGCGATCACTCGGTATCACTCGATCACTCGGTGGCGATGGCCTTGAGGACCGGCATTCGCACGGCCCGCACTGCCGGCCACAATGCCGCGAGGACTCCGACGAGGATCGCGACCGCGAGCATGATCGCCAACTGGAGCCATGGGATGGACAGCTCTGTCAGGCCCTGGTCGGCCAGGACCGAGCGCAGCGCACCCGCCAGCAGCACACCCATGGCGCCGCCCAGGACGGTACCGTAGACGGCGGTGAGGACGGACTCGCACATGATCTCGCCGGCCACCTGGGCCCGCCCCAGACCGACGGCGCGCATGAGCCCGATCTCCCGGGTTCTCTCACTGACCGACAGGACGAGGGTGTTGACGATGCCGAGGACGGCGATGACCAGGGACAGGCCCAGCAGTGCGTAGAGCACGGAGAGCATCCGGTTGGCCATCTGGCCGGTCTGGTCGGAGAGCTGGCTGGCATCGAGGGCCTCGAAGACGTACGCCGGCTTGACGATGTCCTGGATCTCTGATTGCACGGCGCTCGTGTCGGCCCCGTCGTCCAGGGTGACGAACAGCCCCTGCGGAGAGTCCAGGACCTCATCCGGGTCGGACGCGATCGGAATGATCCACGAGCCCACGGCAGCAGCGACGTCGGGCGTGGCGTAGAGCGTACCGGTGAGCCCTTTGGAATCGGCGATCGCGGAGACGGTGGCACTCACCGAGCCCGTCGGCCCCGTGACCGTGACCTCGTCGCCCAGCTCGAGGCCGGATTCTGCGAAGGCAGCCACATGCGTGTCGTCGAGGGAGCCCATGGAACCGGCGGTCACGCCCGGGTCGTAGAAGTCGGTGTAGCGCTGCGGGTCGATGGCGACCATGTAGCCCATGTCCTGATTCTCATCCGGCATGGTGGTGGTGACCGAGGAGACGGCGTAACCGGTGGTCTCCTTGACGCCGTCGAGCGCATTGATCTGCTCGGTCATCTCGGAGGGCAGAGGAGTGAGCTGGCCCGACGTGGCGGGCGCCCGCACCAGGAGGTCGGCCCGCATGGAGTCGTTGACGATCTGGCCGATCGAGGCCTGCATGGAGGAGGCGATGATCGTCCCGGCGCTCACGAGCGCCATGCCGATGACCAGCGCGGCCGAGGTCGCGGCCGTCCGGCGGGGCGCCGCAGCGAGGTTGCGGGCCGCCAGGCGCCCGACGGGGCGCAGAAGGCGCAGCGGCATGGCGAGAACCGCGATGGTCTGACGGGCGAGGACCGGGGAGCAGACGAGCAGTCCGAGAGCGAGAGCGCCTGCTCCCGCGCCCAGCACGACCGTCCGGTGGGACAGGTCCTCATTGGTCCAAGCGGCGATCACGCCCGCCAGGCCCGCGGCCATCAGGAGGGCGCCGATGATGCCGCGCGCCCACAGGGACTTCTCACGCGCCCCCGCGGTGCCGCGCATGGCCTCCACCGGCGGGGTGAGGGCGGCGTCGCGCGCGGGCAGGAGGGCGCCGACGACGGTCACCAGCAGACCGATGACAATGGATGTGGCGATGACGCTGCTCGTCATGGGCACTCCCCCACCGGGCAGAGGCATGCCGTAGGCCTCCAGAACGACGACGAGGAGGCGGGTCAGGCCGACCCCGCCCGCGACCCCGATGAGCGATCCGACAATGCCGATGATGATCGCCTGGAACAGCACCGTCCCGAACACGGAGCCGGGTGAGGCCCCGACCGCTCGCAGCAGGGCGAACTCCTTCTGGCGCTGACGCACACTCATGGCGAAGGTGTTCATGATGATGAACGAGCCGACGAACATCGCCAGGACCACGAAGACGAGCAGGAAGGTCTGGATATAGCCGAGTATGGACTCGACGTAGGCGTTCTGCTCATCGATGCGCTCGGCGCGCGTCTGCAGGCGCGCCGAGTCGGGGAGCAGGTCGGTGATCTGCTGGCGGACGGTGGCGGTATCGGCGCCGTCCTCCAGGGTGATCTCGATCTGGGAGACCTTCCCGTCCGGAGCGGCCATCCCCATCACCCAGGAGGGGTCGCCGCCCACGAGCGTGGCCCCGGCCAAGGAAGTGTCGAAGGTGAATTCCCCGACCACCGTCACCTCCGAGGGGGTGCCGTTGATGACCAGGTGCGTGCGGTCTCCGATGGCCAGGCCAGAGCGCTTCAAGGCGTCCGACTCCAAGCTGATCTCCTCGGCCCCGAAGGGCTCCCGACCCGCGACCATGCGATGCCCCGGGTCATCGGGGAAGATGGGGGCGATGACGGTCGGAGCGCCGATCGAGGTCACGGGCGCGCCGTCCGCTCCGACGAGCGTCCCGGACAGTGAGGAGGCCGCATGAGCGGCGCTGACGCCGTCGATCTGCGCGATCTGCTCAGCGGGCGCGCCATCGACCTTCTCCGACAGGGCGCCGCTGTTTCCACTGGACTTCGTGTCCTCGAACGGCTGCCCCGTCACGTAGAGGTCGGCCGTCAAGGTGGAGGACGTCAGCGCTTTGAAGGTGTCGGACAGGACGCCGCGCAGAGCGAGGGTGCCCGATAGGAAGGTCACGCCGAGGACCACGGCGAGGACTGTCAGCAGGAACTGCCCGGCATGAGTGCGCACCGAGCGCAGAGCGACCCGGATCATAGCGCCGGCTCCCGCTCGCCGGTGGGCTCGGGGATGGACCCGCCCTCTGAACGGCCCAGGTCGTGCAGGGCCTCCAGCACCCGGTCCTGGTCCGGCTCGTCCATCTGCGCCACGACCCTGCCGTCGCGCAGGAAGAGCACGGTGTCGGCCCATGCCGCCGCCTCGGCCTCATGGGTGACCATGACGATGCTCTGGGCGAAGTCGTCGACACTGGAGCGCAGTACCTTCAGGACCTGCTGGGTGGCGCGGGAGTCGAGGTTCCCGGTGGGCTCATCGGCGAAGACGACGGCGGGGCGCCCCACGAGCGAGCGGGCGCAGGCCGTGCGCTGGACCTGCCCGCCGGAGAGCTCGGCGGGCCGGTGGGAGAGGCGGTCGGACAGCCCCACCGCGTCGACGACCTGGTCGAAGCGGCTGGAGTCGACCTTCCGGCGGGCGATATCCAGGGGCAGGGTGATGTTCTCCCCCGCCGTCAGGGAGGGCACCAGGTTGAAGGACTGGAAGATGAAGCCGATGCGCTCGCGCCGCAGTTTGGTCAGGCGGCGCTGGCTCATGGAGGTGATCTCCTGCCCGTCCAGGGTGATCGTCCCGGACGTGGCGGACTCCAGGCCGGCCAGGCAGTGCATGAGGGTGGACTTGCCCGATCCCGACGGGCCCATGATCGCGGTGAAGCGGGCGCGCGCGATGGAGACGTCCACCGCATCCAGCGCAGTCACGGCGTTCTCCCCGCGACCGAAGATCTTGGACAAAGCGCGTGCCGTGACGACCGGGTCCTCAACCGGACTGTGCGCGACCAGACCGGAGCCCCCGCCGCCGGGCGGGCGTCCCTCCTCGCGCCCCGGGGAGCCGGGCCCTCCGGGGGTCCGTGGGAGGGAGTCGCCATTGCCCTGTCGTACGTGCTTAGTCATGGCGCGAGTTTTTCATGGGGATTACCCTGAGCCGAATCGGGGACCTCCCGGAGTGACACCTGAGTCTACGACGCCAGTCCCTCAGCCTCAGCACTGCCTCAGCCGTCTATCCTCTGAGGATCTCAAGCCGTGACGCGCTCGACATCATCGCCGATCAAGCCGCTTCTCCTCGAGCGCATCTGGGATCGGCTTGGCCCGGATCCGGCGGGACTCCTGCTGGGCGCGGTCTTCTTCGTACTCGCCCTGACCCCTTCGCTGCTCCCCCGCGATCTGCTCGTCCAGGGGGTCGCCTGCGGGCTGTGCGCGGGAACCGGCTACCTGCTGGGGGTCTGGCTGTCCTGGAACTGGCGCACCTGGATCCGCACAGCGGTTCGAGCCCTGTGGGCCTCCAGCGGATGGAGCCTGCCGGCGTGGTGGCCCCGCTGGAAGCGGCGCGTGGAGATAGTCCTCAGCCTGGTCGTGGTCCTCCTGCTCAACGGGATCCTGCTGGGCGCGGTGCATTGGCAGCAGGAGGTGGCCGCACTGACCGATTCGCGGGCCTACACCCCCGCCCAGTACTTGATGGTCTTCCCAGTGGGATTCGGTCTGTGGATGCTGCTGGTCATGGTCGGCCGCGGCTTCCTGCGCCTGGAGGACTGGCTGCGCCGCCACCTGCCGCAGCGCCTGCCGATGCCGGTGCGCTCCATGTCGGCCTGGATCATCGTGATCGTCCTGATCTTCGCCCTGGTCAACCATGCGATTCCGGGCCTCATCATCAGCGGCGCGGAATCGGCCTTCTCCATGCGCAACGACGCCGACCCTCCCAACACAGCCCGGCCGATGGCCGCCGAGCGGTCGGGCTCGTCGGATTCATCGGTGCCGTGGGAGACCCTGGGGGCATACGGCAAGCGCTTCGTGGGACGCGGCCTGAGCGCCCAGGGGCTGCAGGAGATCACCTCCCGTCCGGCCGTCGAGCCGATCCGCGTCTACGCGGGCCTGAAGAGCGCGGACACCGACGAGGCGCGGGCCGCCCTGGTGGTGGAGGAGCTCAAGCGCACCGGCGCGGCCTCGCGCTCCGCCGTCATGATCGCCCCCACCACCGGAACCGGCTGGGTGAACCCGATCGCGGCCCTGTCCCTGGAGCTCCTCTACGACGGCGACACCGCCATCGCCGCCGCCCAGTACTCCTACCTGCCCTCGGGCGTGCAGTTCATCGCCGACACCGACAAGGCGCGGGCCTCGGGCAGGGCGCTGGTGAGAGCCGTCGTCGCCTGGTGGAAGACCCTCCCCGAGGACGACCGCCCCCGACTCCTGCTGTACGGGGAATCGCTCGGCGTGATCGCGGGCGAGGCGGCCTTCTCCGACCTGGGCGACGTCGTGGACAGCGTCGACGGCGTCCTCTGGGTGGGGCCGCCCAACTCCTCTCGACTGTGGCACGATCTGGTCGCCCGTCGCGACCCGGGCACCAGGGAGGCGGACCCCACCTACTCGGCGGGGATGACAGTCCGCTTCGCCCAGGACAGCAGTCAACTGCAGTCCTTCGTCGGGGACGACACCTGGGGCGACAGCCGCATCCTCTACATCCAGCACCCCAGCGATCCGGTGGTGTGGTGGTCCCCCCGGCTCATTCGCGCCCCTCAGCCCGATTGGCTGCGGGAGACGGCGGGCGCCGACCGCTCCCCCGCCATGCACTGGATGCCCTACATCACCTTCTTCCAGGTCAGCACCGACCTGCCACGGGCCACGAATGTCCCCCACGGCCACGGGCACCACTACGGCACCGAGATCCTGGACGGACTCGCCCTGATCTGCGACGACGCCTTCACCGCCGAGCGCATCACCCAGGCGCACCACGAGCTGGAGTTGGCCCTGGCCGCTCAGCCCAGCGACGACTGAGAGGCAGGGCGGCGGCTCGGCGTCGCCTCCCCGCCCATCTCAGGGCGAGCTCGGGGACGAATGGGGCGAACGCGGGGCGGGGCGGCGTGGGGCGCCTTGATCTGCACCTAGGATGTGCCCATGACACAGCCCCCCTCCATGGCCGAGGAGGCCCTGGCCAACTCCGCCGACGACGCCTCCCTGGCCCGCTCGAAGGCCCGATCCGCCGAGATCGAGGCGGACATCGCCGTCAACCCGGGCCGCTACCGGATGCTCACCGGCGTGCGCCCCACCGGCAACATGCACCTGGGCCACTACTTCGGCACCATGCACTCCTGGGCCACGATCCAGGACGCGGGGGTGGACACCTGGATCCTCGTGGCCGACTACCAGGTCATCACCGACCGCGACGCCGTGGGCCCCATCCGCGAGCGCGTCCTATCACTGGTGGCCGACGCCCTGGCCGTGGGCGTGGACCCGCAGCGCTCGACGATCTTCACGCACTCGGCGGTGCCGGCCCAGAACCAGCTCATGCTGCCCTTCCTGTCCCTGGTGACCGAGGCCGAGCTCCACCGCAACCCCACGGTGAAGTCGGAGCTGGAGGCCACCGATGGGCGCGCCATGAGCGGCCTGCTGCTGACCTACCCGGTCCACCAGGCGGCCGACATCCTCTTCTGCCAGGCGAACCTGGTGCCGGTGGGCAAGGACCAGCTCCCCCACCTGGAGCAGGCCCGTCTCATCGCCCAGCGCTTCGACAAGCGCTACGGGCGGGCCGTCAAGGAGCACCCGGTCTTCCGCCGTCCTGAGGCGCTGCTGAGCGAGGCCCCCCTGCTGCTGGGCCTGGACGGGGAGAAGATGAGCAAGTCGCGCGGCAACACCATCGAGCTGCGCATGAGCGCGGACGAGACGGCCAAGGCCCTCAAGAAGGCCAAGACGGACTCAGATCGCGTCATCACCTACGACCCGGCCGCCCGCCCCGAGGTCTCCAACCTGCTCATGCTGGCCTCCCTGTGCGGGGCCGGGGCGCCGGAGGAGATCGCCGATCGCATCGGCGACGGCGGCGCGGGCACGCTCAAGAAGGTGGCCACCGAGGCGGTCAACGAGTTCTTCGCCCCCATCCGGGCCCGCCGGGCGGAGCTGGCGGCAGACGAGGACCACCTGCTCCAGGTCCTGCGCGGCGGGAACGAGCGCGCCAACGAGGTGGCCGAGCGGACCCTGGCGGACGTGCGCACCGCCATGCACATGGACTACTGAGCCTGCTCGCCATGCCGCCGGTTCTGCGCAACCTGTCCGCCTCCGAGCTGACAGGCCCCGAGGTGCGTGAGCTGCTCCGTCTGGCCACCGATTTCGATGACGGCGCCCTGGACCGTCTCGTGAGCGAGGTACTGCCCCGGCTCACAGTTCTGGCGGCAATGGACGACGACGCCGGTCGCACCCCCATCGCCCTGGCCGCCTACGCGCCTCCGGGCGGCCAGGCGGTTCGAGAGCCTGAAGCAGGACCCCAGGAGCCGCGGCCATCGCCCTCGACGACCATCGAGTACATCGCCACGTCCCCCACGCACCAGCGGACCGGTACCGCGCGAGCGCTCATCGCGGAGATCCGTCGCCGCCACCCGCGCGCCGTCCTGCGGGCGAGCACTGATGACGATGCGATCGGCTTCTACCGCGCATTGGGCTTCCTCGATCATCCTGCCCCGCGGGACCCGCGCTGGCCGGAGAGGCGGCGCTACGACTGCGTCCTCGACGTCCTCGACGCACTCTGACGCCCGCGACGCACTCGCCCCGACCCGACCGATCCCGATACGGGCCGATCTCAGGATGGAATACAACTGATCTCGGCGGAAGGACAGGCGCGTCTGAAAATGACGCAACGGGCGGGAGCCCGTAGGCTTGGCCTGTGACCGCGAACACCACGCGCGACGCCGCGCCTCAGCCCCCTGCCCCAGCCACCGACACAGCCGCTCCGCAGCCGGCTCCGTACGCGCCGATCGGCCGTATTCCAGTGACCGAGGTCTTCCCCGTCGTCGAGGACGGGCGCTGGCCGGCCAAGGCCGTACCCGGCGAGGTGATCCCGATCCGGGCCACCGTCTTCCGAGAGGGCCATGATCGCTTCGGCGCCACCGCCGTCCTCGTGCGCCCCGACGGCACCGACGGGCCCAGCGCGCGCATGGTTGAGATCCTGCCCGGCCTGGACCGTTACGAGGCCCGCCTGGCCGCCGACGCCCCCGGCGATTGGGGTCTGCGGGTCGAGGGCTGGTCCGACCCCTACGCCACATGGGCCCACGATGCCGGCATCAAGGTTCCCGCGGGCATCGACGTCCCTCTCATGCTGGAGGAGGGCGCCCGCGTCCTGGACCGCGCCGCCGCCGTTCCCGGTCGCGATTCCGGGGATGCGGCCGCCTTGACGGCGGCCGCCGAGCAGCTGCGCAACGAGGCCCTCACCGACGGCGAGCGCCTGAGCGCCGGCCTGGCGGCTCCCGTGGTCGGGGCCCTGGATCGTCTGCCGCTGCGCGATCACGTCTCCCCCTCCGCCACCTATCCACTGCAGGTGGACCGCAGCCGCGCCCTGGCCGGATCCTGGTACGAGATCTTCCCGCGCTCACTCGGCAGCGGCTCCGACGAGCAGGGCAACTGGTACACCGGCACTCTGCGCACCGCCGCCGAACGGCTCGACCGCATCGCCGCCATGGGGTTCGATGTCCTCTACCTCACCCCGATCTCCCCCATCGGCGCCACCAATCGCAAGGGCCGCAACAACACCCTCGATGCGCGTCCGGATGACCCGGGCTCGCCCTACGGCATCGGCTCGCCCGATGGCGGGCACGATGTCATCCACCCCGACCTGGGCACATTCGACGACTTCGACGCCCTGGTGGCCCGTGCCGGTGAGCTCGGCATGGAGGTCGCCCTGGACCTGGCCCTCCAGTGCTCGCCGGACCACCCGTGGGTCAGTGAGCACCCCGAATGGTTCACGGTCCTGGCCGACGGCTCGATCGCCTATGCGGAGAATCCGCCCAAGAAGTACCAGGACATCTACCCCCTGAACTTCGACAACGACCCCGAGGGCATCTACACCGCGATCCTGGAGGTCGTGCGCACCTGGATCAGCCACGGCGTGACGATCTTCCGCGTGGACAACCCGCACACCAAGCCGCTGAACTTCTGGCAGCGCCTCATCCGGGAGGTCCGTTCCACCAACCCCGAGGTGCTCTTCCTGGCCGAGGCATTCACCCGGCCGGCCATGATGCGCACCCTGGGCAAGATCGGCTTCCACCAGTCCTACACCTACTTCGCGTGGCGCAACACCAAGCAGGAGCTCATCGACTACATGGTCGAGCTCTCCCAGGACACCGCCCACGTCCTGCGCCCCGCATTCTGGCCGACCACCCACGACATCCTCACCCCCTTCATGACCAATGGAAAGGTGCCGGCCTTCAAGCTGCGCGCCGTCCTGGCCGCCACCCTGTCCCCGACCTGGGGGATCTACTCCGGTTATGAGCTGGCCGAGTCGACCCCGCGCCCGGGCTTCGAGGAGCAGATCGACAACGAGAAGTACGAGTACAAGCCGCGCGACTTCGTCGCCGCCCGCGCCAACGGCATTGAAGATCTGCTCACGCGCCTGAACGCCGCCCGTGCCGCGCATCCCGCCCTGCAGCAGCTGCGCGACATCTGGTTCCACCCCACCAGCGATGACGCCCTCATCGCCTACTCCAAGCGCATCGATGCCGCACACTCGCCCACGGGCGAGGACGATGTCGTGCTGACCGTGGTCAGTCTTGATCCGAGCAACGTCCGCGAGGGCGAGGTCTATCTCAACCTGGTCCAATTGGGGCTGCCCGGGGACACCGACGGCTCGTTCCCCTGCCTGCGGGTGACCGACGAGCTCACCGGCGCCGCCTACGAGTGGAGCGGCACGAACTATGTGCGTCTCGACCCCTTCGCAGGCCGGGTCGCGCACGTCCTGCGCGTCGAACCTCTCTGAGTCCCGGCGTGTGGTCGGCAATGGCGCCTCCCCGGCCGCACGCCACTGGACAGCCCAGATCGCCGTCCATCCTTGAAAGGTCATCGTGTCCGTTCCCGTCACTCCGGCACCAGGCATCGCTTCCGCTCTCGGCGCGCATCACGCCCTTCATCCCGCACCCGCCGCAACACCCGCCGCCGGCATATCGAGTGCGTCCGCCATGACGGGGCGGGCCTTCGCGCCCCCGGCGTTCATCCCCGGCGTCCCCGACCTGCCGGCCCCGCCCAGACCGGGCCTGTCACCGGACCCGGAGTGGTTCCGCACGGCCGTTTTCTACGAGGCGCTGCTGCGGTCCTTCGCGGACTCCGATGGTGACGGCGTCGGCGATTTCCGGGGACTGGCCTCCCGTCTGGACTATCTGGCATGGCTGGGTGTGGATGCGATCTGGATCCCGCCCTTCTACCCCTCCCCCATGCGCGATGGAGGCTACGACATCTCCGACTACACGGAGATCGACCCGCGCTACGGCACCATGGAGGACTTCCGCGACCTGGTGCACCAGGCCCATGAGCGCGGCATTCGCATCGTCATCGACATCGTCCTCAACCACACCTCGGACGCCCATCCCTGGTTCCAGGCCTCGCGCAGCGACCCCGAGGGTCCTTTCGGTGATTTCTACGTATGGGCCGATGACGACTCCGGCTACGCCAACACCCGGATCATCTTCATCGACACCGAGGAGTCGAACTGGTCCTACGACGTCGAGCGCGGCCAGTTCTTCTGGCACCGGTTCTTCTCCCACCAGCCCGACCTCAACTACGACAACCCGGCCGTCATTGAGGCCGTGCACGACATCATCCGCTTCTGGGCCCGCACCGGGGTCGATGGCTTCCGCCTGGACGCCGTCCCCTACCTGGCCGAGCGCGAGGGCACGAATTGCGAGAACCTGCCGGACACGCACACCGTCGTGGCGGGGATCCGGCAGATGCTCGACCACGAGTTCCCCGGCACGATCACACTCGCGGAGGCCAACCAGTGGCCGGTCGATGTCGTGGAGTACTTCGGCACCCCCGAGGCCCCGGAGTGCACCATGTGCTTCCACTTCCCGGTCATGCCGCGGATCTACTACGCCTTGAGAGAGGGGTCCTCCCGGGCGGTGCGCGACGTCCTGGCAGCCACCCCGGACATCCCGGCCCATGGCCAGTGGGGCACCTTCCTGCGCAACCACGACGAGCTGACCCTGGAGATGGTCACCGACGAGGAGCGCACCATGATGTACCAGTGGTACGCCCCCGAGGACCGCATGCGCGCCAACATCGGCATCCGCCGGCGCCTGGCGCCCCTGCTGGACGCCTCGCGGGCCGAGACCGAGCTCGCCATGGCGCTGCTGCTGTCGCTGCCGGGCTCGCCGTGCCTGTACTACGGCGACGAGATCGGGATGGGCGAGAACATCTGGCTGGAGGACCGCGACGCGGTGCGCACGCCCATGCAGTGGGACGAGTCGCCCAACATGGGCTTCTCCTCGGCCCCCGACCCCGGCGCGCTCACCCTGCCGATCATCCAGGTGCCGGGTTACCGGCACATGACCGTGTCCACCGAGCTGCGGCGACCCGACTCGCTGCTGCACTGGACCCGCCGCATGCTCCACGTGCGCCGCGCCCACCCCGTGCTGGGGCGCGGGAAGTTCCTCATGCGGGACGTCTCCGACGACGCCGTGCTGGCCCACACGCGCCACGAGGAGGAGGGCCCCAGCGGAGAGCCCGGGGAGACCCTGCTGTGCGTGGCCAACCTGGCCGACTCCCCGCGCTGCGCGATCATCGCGCTGCCCGATCTGGCGGGCCGGACCACCACCGACGTCCTGGGCGGGGCGGCGTTCCCGGCGGTCGGGTCGGACGGCCGCCTGACACTCACGCTGGGCGCCCGCGGCTACTACTGGTTGACTGTCGATCCCGAAACGCAAGGAGGCAATGGACGATGACACCCACCGAATCGACTGATCCCCCTGAACTCACCCAACCAGTCCGGCGCGGAGCCGGCCCGGCCCCGGTCTGGCCCGCCGACGCGTCGCTCCTGGCGGCGCTGGCCCCGTGGATGGCGCGGCGGCGCTGGTACCCGCTCAAGGGGGGCTCCTCGCCCGAGCCCCGCGACCTGACCCTGATCGGCGACCGAGAGCTGGCCCCGGGTGTGCGCGATCTGCTGGTGGCCGTTCCCCGCGCCGGGGCCCCGTCCGTGCTCGTCCACGTGCCGCTGGTGCTCGAGACCGGCGAAGCGCTGGCCCGCTACCGGGTCGACGGGGAGGCCCCCGGCGGCGAGGGGCTGACCGTCACGGGGCCCGACGGCGCCGAGACCTCCCTCATCGACGGCCCCCACCACCCCGCCTTCTGGCGGGCCTGGGCGCAGGCCGTCCTGGAGGCGGGAACCATCCTGGACGGCACCGGCGCGCGCGCCATCGCCCAGCGCGCCGAACGACTACGGGTGATCACCGGCGAGCAGTCGAACACCAGCGTCGTGCTGCCCGCCCCGGCATCCGACCGGGACGCGGGCGGCCCGGAGGACGCCGCGACGGGCGGACTCATCGTCAAGCTCTTCCGGGTGCTGGCTCCGGGTCGCAACCCCGACGTGGAGGTCTCGGTGGCGCTGGCCGGAGACGGCTGGGACCGGGTGCCCGCGCCGGTGGCCTGGTCCGCCTTCGAGTGGCACGATCCGGCCACCGGCGCCCGCAACTCGACCGACTCGGCGGTGGCCTGCACCTTCATCCCCCGCGCCGACGACGGCTTCGAGCTGTTCTGCTCCCTGGCCGCCGATGACGACGGGCCGCACGGCCCGGTGCGCGCCAGGGCACTGGCCCTGGCGGCGGATCTGGGGACGACCACCGCCCAGATGCACCGGCACCTCGCCGCGGCCCTGGGCGCGGGCGCGCCGCAGCCGCCGGCCGAGCTGGCACGAGCCCTGCGCCGACGCGCCGCCTGGGCGCTCCAGGAGGTCCCGGCACTGGCCGAGCGCCTGCCCGGCCTTCATGAGGCGGTCGATGAGGTCCCGGCCCGGGTGGCCGGACTCGACCGGCTCGATCCACCCACCCGCATCCACGGCGACTACCACCTCGGGCAGGTCCTTCACGAGGTCGCGGGCCCCGAGGCCGGCGAGGGCCGCTGGTTCGTCCTGGACTTCGAGGGGGAGCCGCTGCGCCCCCTGGCCGAGCGCAGCCGTGCGGATCAGCCGTTGCGCGACGTCGCCGGAATGCTGAGGTCCTTCGACTACGCGGCCGCGGTCGGCGGGGTCGCCGACCGCGGCTGGCTCGACGCCGTGCGCGCGGCCTATCTCAGCGCCTACGAGGAGTCATCCCCCGAGCGCGATGGAACCGGTCGGCGCGTCGCGACCACCCTGCTGACCGCGCTCGAGCTGGACAAGGCCCTCTACGAGGCGGTCTACGAGGCCCGCAACCGCCCCGACTGGCTCGAGATCCCCCTGCGGGGGCTGCAGCGCCTTCTCAACGGGCCCGCCCCGACATGAGAGCATGAGCCGAGGGAGAGGTCACCATCTCATCCCGACACGTCCCGATAAATCCCTGCACAAAGTCTCCCCTCACCGGCCTCCCACATGGAAGAGTGTGACCATGACCGACGTCACTGCACCCGAGCCCGTCCCCGCCCGTACTCCCGTCCAAGTCGACCCCTGGGTCCTCGCGGATGTCGCCTATGCGCGTTACTACAATCCGCACGAAGTCCTAGGTGCGCACGTGGGCGACGAGGGCGTCACTATCCGCACGGTGCGGCACCTGGCCGATGCTGTCTCCATCGTCACCGCCGAAGGCGCCTACCCCGCCGAGCACGAGCAGGAAGGGGTATGGGTGGCCGTGGTGCCGGGGGATTCCGTGCCCGACTACCGCGTCAAAGTGACCTACGGGGAGGAGACCACCACGGTCGATGACCCGTACCGCTACCTGCCCACCCTGGGGGATATGGACACCTACCTCATCTCCGAGGGCCGCCATGAAGGCCTGTGGGATGTCCTGGGCGCCCATGTGAAGCACTACTCCGGCCCCATGGGCGATGTTGAAGGCGTCGCCTTCGCCGTATGGGCCCCCAACGCCCGCGCCGTGCGCGTCGTCGGCGACTTCAACTACTGGGACGGCACCGCCTCGGCCATGCGCTCGCTGGGCTCCTCCGGCGTGTGGGAGCTCTTCATTCCTGGCGTGGGCATCGGCGCGCGCTACAAGTTCGAGCTGTGCTTCGGGGACGGCTCCTGGCACCAGAAGGCCGACCCGCTGGCCCGCGCCACCGAGGTGCCCCCGGCCACGGCGAGCGTCGTCACCGACCGCTTCCACGAGTGGGGCGACGACGACTGGATGGCCAAGCGCGCCACGTCCGACCCCCACGCGGGCCCCATGAGCATCTACGAGGTGCACATCGGCTCCTGGCGTCAGGGGCTCGGCTACCGCGGCCTGGCCGAGGAGCTCGTCCCCTATGTCAAGGAGGCCGGCTTCACTCACGTGGAGTTCCTGCCCGTCGCCGAGCACCCCTTCGGCGGGTCGTGGGGCTACCAGGTGACCGGCTACTACGCGCCCACCGCGCGCTTCGGGACTCCGGATGACTTCCGCTACCTGGTCGACCAGCTCCACCAGGCGGGCATCGGGGTCATCCTGGACTGGGTGCCGGCCCACTTCCCCAAGGACGAGTGGGCGCTGGCCCGCTTCGACGGCACGGCGCTCTACGAGGACCCGGACCCCCAGCGCGGCGAGCACCCGGACTGGGGCACCTACGTCTTCAACTTCGGCCGCAACGAGGTGCGCAACTTCCTGGTCGCCAATGCCCTGTACTGGCTGGAGGACTTCCACATCGATGGTCTGCGCGTGGACGCGGTGGCCTCGATGCTGTACCTGGACTACTCGCGCAAGGAAGGGCAGTGGCACCCCAACCAGTTCGGGGGCCGGGAGAACCTCGAGGCGATCAATTTCCTCCAGGAGGCCACGGCGACGGCCTACCGGAAGAACCCCGGTACGGTCATGATCGCCGAGGAGTCCACCGCATGGCCCGGCGTCACCGCCCCCACCGAGTACGGCGGGCTCGGCTTCGGGCTGAAGTGGAACATGGGGTGGATGAACGACACTCTGCGCTACCTGGACGAGGAGCCCATCAACCGGCGCTACCACCACGGAGAGCTGACCTTCTCGCTGGTCTACGCCTTCTCCGAGCAGTTCGTCCTGCCGATGAGCCACGACGAGGTCGTCCACGGCAAGGGCTCCCTGCTGTCCAAGATGCCCGGCGACCCCTGGCAGGAGCTGGCCGGCATGCGCGCCCTGTTCGCCTACCAGTGGTCGCACCCCGGCAAGCAGCTGCTCTTCATGGGCCAGGAGTTCGGTCAGGGCGCCGAGTGGAACGCGGAGAACTCGCTGGACTGGTGGATCCTGGACGACCCGGGGCACCAGGGCCTGCTGCACCTGGTCAGCGACCTCAACCGCTTCTACACCGACTCCCCCGCACTGTGGGCGGATGACTTCTCCCACCGCGGCTTCGAGTGGATCGAGGCGGGCGACGGCGACCACAACGTCCTGTCCTACCTGCGCAAGGGCACCGGCCCCGACGGCCGCGCCGACCTGGTGGTCTGCATCGTCAACTTCGCCGGCACCCCGCACGAGGACTACCGGGTCGGTCTACCCTTCGCGGGCGACTGGGACGAGGTCATCAACACCGACGCTCCCGAGTACGGCGGCTCCGGGGTGGACAACCTGGGGCATGTCGAGGCCGAGGAACTGCCGTGGAACGGACGCCCCGCCTCGGTGCGGCTGCGCGTTCCCCCGCTCGGCGCGGTGTTCCTGCGCCCGTCGCAGAACTAAGGCGGACGCGGAGCCGAGACGACGCGGCTTGAGGGGGGCGGCACCGGATCATCCGGTGCCGCCCCCCTCACCTTCCCGCCCCGAGATCGGTCCACCTCCGCCCCGAGATCGGTCCACCTCCGCCCCGAGATCGGTCCACCTCCGCCCCGAGATCGGTCCACCTCCGCCCCGAGATCGGTCCAGGTTCAGTCAGCAAAGCATCAAAATCCCCACCATCGCTCTGCACATGAGCCTTAGGTCCGTCCGTGTCCGGAATGACACTGCCTCAACGAGCGGGTCCACAGCCGGGCGGCTAGACTCGAAGAGTTCGCGAAGGAGCTCGGCCAGTGGTGCTCCTGCGCCGCTCGACCCAATTCCCTCGATGTACAACTTTGCAGTCGTTGCAGTTCAGCTGCAGCAGGATCCTCATGCAGTCAGACAAGGGAAGAAAGATGACGCAGAACCTGGTCCAGACCGTGCCGTCCCAGGTGCGGTCAGTCTCGGGTCACCCCGCCGCCGCATCGACTCAGATGGAGGTGTGGCAGGGCCTGTCCGCCGCCGTCGTCGACGCCATTGCGGACAATTGGCATGCGACCGAGCAGAAGTACCGCGCCGGCAGGATGGAGCATTATTTCTCCGCCGAGTTCCTCATGGGTCGCGCGCTCCTGAACAACCTGACCAACCTCGGTCTGGTCAAAGATGCGGAGAAGGCGGTGGGCGCCTTCGGTCAGAACCTCTCCGACATCCTCGAGCAGGAGCCCGACGCCGCCCTGGGCAACGGAGGCCTTGGACGCCTCGCCGCCTGTTTCCTCGATTCCTGCGCAACTCTCGATCTCCCGGTCGCCGGATACGGCATCCTCTACCGTTACGGCCTGTTCAAGCAGCTCTTCTCCGACGGTTTCCAGACCGAGCACCCGGATCCGTGGATGGAGGAGGGCTATCCCTTCGTCATCCGCCGTGAAGAGGCGCAGCGGGTGGTGCGCTACAACGACCTGGTCGTGCGCGCCGTCCCCTATGACATGCCGATCGTCGGCTACGGCACGAAGAACGTCAACACGCTGCGCCTGTGGCGGGCGGAAAGCCTGGAGGAGTTCGACTACGACGCCTTCAATTCCCAGCGCTTCACCGATGCGATCGTCGAGCGCGAGCGCACAGCGGACATCTCGCGCGTCCTCTACCCCAACGACACCAGCTACGAGGGCAAGGTCCTGCGCGTGCGCCAGCAGTACTTCTTCTGCTCGGCCTCCCTTCAGGAGATCGTCGACAACTACGTGACCCACCACGGGGACGACCTCACCGGCTTCGCCGATTTCAACTCCATTCAGCTCAACGACACCCACCCCGTTCTGGCCATCCCCGAGCTCATGCGACTGCTCATGGACGAGCACCACCTGGGGTGGGAGGACGCCTGGGCCGTCGTGTCCAAGACGTTCGCCTACACCAACCACACGGTGCTCGCCGAAGCCCTGGAGACCTGGGAGTCCTCGATCTTCGAGCAGCTCTTCCCGCGCATTATGGAGATCGTCCGGGAGATCGATCGCCGCTTCCGCGAGGATCTGGCCTCGCGCGGAATCAGCCAGGACGTCATCGACTACATCGCGCCGATCTCGGGCTCCAGCGTTCGCATGGCCTGGATCGCCTGTTACGCCTCTTACGCCATCAACGGCGTCGCCGCTCTGCACACCGACATCCTCAAGCGCGACACGCTCAAGGACTGGTATGCGATTTGGCCGGAGCGCTTCAACAACAAGACCAACGGAGTCACCCCGCGCCGCTGGCTGCGCCAGTGCAATCCGCGCCTGTCCGCCCTCCTGGACGATGTCACCGGGTCCGACGCCTGGGTGAAGGACCTGTCCCTCCTTGAGGGCTACGCCGATGCCGCGGACAACGCCGTTCTCGATCGTCTGGCCGAGATCAAGCACTCCAACAAGGCCGACTTCGCCGCCTGGATCTCCGCCCGCGAGGGCGTCGAGATCGACCCCGACGCCATCTTCGACGTCCAGATCAAGCGCCTTCACGAGTACAAGCGCCAGCTGCTCAACGCGCTCTACATCCTGGACCTGTACTTCCGTATGAAGGAGGACCCCTCGCTGCAGGTGCCCAAGCGGGTCTTCATCTTCGGCGCGAAGGCAGCCCCGGGCTACATCCGGGCCAAGGGAGTCATCAAGCTCATCAACGCCATCGCCGAGCTGGTCAACAATGACCCCGTCATCTCCAAGACGCTCAAGGTCGTCTTCGTCCACAACTACAACGTCTCCCCCGCAGAGCACATCATCCCGGCCGCCGACGTCTCCGAGCAGATCTCGATGGCGGGCAAGGAGGCCTCGGGCACGTCCAACATGAAGTTCATGATGAACGGAGCCCTGACCCTGGGCACGCTGGACGGCGCGAACGTGGAGATCCTGGACTCGGTGGGAGATGACAACGCCTACATCTTCGGCGCCACCGAGGAGGAGCTCCCTGTTCTGCGCGAGACCTACGATCCGCACGCGACCTACGAGACCGTCCCCGGCCTGAAGCGTGTTCTCGACGCCTTCATCGACGGCACTTTGAACGACAACGGCTTCGGCTGGTTCGCCGACCTGCGACGCAGCCTCCTCGAGGCCTCCTACGAGCCCGCCGACGTCTACTACGTGCTGGGCGATTTCGCCGCCTACCGCGAGACGAAGGACCGCATGGCCGCTGATTATGCGGACCAGCGCGCCTGGCAGCGCAAGGTGTGGGTCAACATCACCGGATCCGGCCGCTTCTCATCGGACCGTACGATCAGCGACTACGCCAAAGTCTGGAACATCCAGCCCCAGCCGATCGCCTGATCGCCCGCCCTCCCGCCCCGTCATCGGGTAAGAATCCGGCCCGCTGCGTCCAGCCTCATGGCTGACCGCAGCGGGCCGGATATCTCGGTGAGTCCAGATGCGGTGTCAGAAGAGCAGTGCGGCCAGCTGGCGGCGAGCGCGGGCCACCTCAGGGGATGAGGAGCCGATGACATCGAAGAGTTCGAGCAGCCGCAGCCGTGCGTCCTCCCGCTCCTGCCCGGTATGAGAACGAACCGCCTCGAGTCCACGGCCCAGCGCAACACTGATGTCCCCCAGCGCCACAGCGGCATCCGCGCCGGCCAACTGGTCCTCCACACTCGCTCCCGGGGCGTCGGCCGCGGCCAGCAGAGCGTGAGGGTCCTTGCCGTCCATCCGCTTCAGCAACCGGATCTGGTCCCGTGCCGCTTTGAGTTCGGCATCCCCCGGGCTCTGAGCGATGGCATGGTCGTAGACCTTCTCGGCAGCCGCGTAGTCGCCGCGCTCCATGGCCTCGCGCGCCTGACGCTCCACCTCGGTCTCCTCGGGCTCAACCGGCTCGGTATTCGCGTCCGGCGGCGCTAGACGCCCTGTGACACCGTTGCGCGCCGCCAGCTCGAGCAGTTGGTCGAGCAGCCCGCGCAACTGGTCGACCGGGATCGCCCCCTGGAGCATGGGCACCGGTTGTCCGCCGATCAGAGCAACGACGGTGGGCACGCTGGTGGCCTGCAGTGCCTGGGCGACCTCCGGGGCTGCGTCGATATCCACACGCGCCAGCTGGAATCGACCGCCGTGCTCCTGGGCCAGTGCTTCGAGCTGGCCGGCGAGCTCTGCGGATGCCTGGGAGCGTGCGGTGTGGAGGATGATCACCACTGGCACCTGCATGGAGAGCTCGGCGACACCGCGCAGGGAGGCGGCATCGACATCCACAACCAGTGGTGCCGCCACCGTAGAACCCGCAGGGCCGGCAGAGCCCGCAACCGCGCCCGCAGGGCCGGCCGCACGATTCGCGGACGCTCCGGGACTCGCCGGACCGCCTGTGGTAGGAGCATCTTGTCGGGATGCGAGAGTGGACAGGTCCACGGCGCCGAACATGCTCATGGAGAAGCCTTTCCCGGGCTGAGCCCGCTAATGGGTCGAACTGATACGAAGGGGTGCAGCCGGAGACGGGGTGCAGTCGCCCTGCTGCTAGCCGGGTGACTGCGAGTCGTCTTTGGAGGCCGAGGCCAGGACGGCGCTCCGTCCCAGCACGACAGCCTGGGAATTGGAATCAACAGGAGGTATTGAGAAGGCCACCATGACGTCGTAGGTCGATGTGACCTCACCGGTGATCTCGGGGCCGCTTCCCAGCAGGGAGGCGACCTCCGGGAGCATCTTGAGAGTGGATTTGGCGACTGTGCGCTTGTACACGACATCGTAGGAGAGTGTCGTGAAGACGATCGCGCCATTGTTGGAGCTGCGCAATCCGCGGAAACCGTCGGACCCGCTGCGAGCGCTCACCTTGATCTCACCGGCTGCGGAGACGTCCTTGCTGCGCAGCGACGCCAGCTGCTGGCGCAGAAGGTCGTCGGCGAAGGCCTTCCCGTTGTCTCCGTCAGGGTTGTTCAACGCATCAACATAGGCGTCCAGGACTTCCTGCGGCGTGGAGACCAACCCATCGCTGTCGGCATCCACTTGGTCGCTGCCTACTGTCGCGGTCGCGGTCGCGGGGACCTCCACCCCTGCGAATGGCCGGACCCACGCCCACAGCTCGAAGTTGTCCCGCGCGGAGTCCTGGGACATCGCCAGCAGATAGGGAACGTCGTCGCCCTCGGCGATTCCGGTGACTGTCAGGGCAACGCGCGGGAATTCTGTTTCCCGTCCCGCAGTCCCAGCCTCACTCGTGGTCGTGAAATGCTCGATCTTGCTGTCGTCCTGAGCTGCCGAGGCCAGGGCGTACTCCTCGGTGCGCACGCGCAAGGCGGGCCCGGTGAGGTAACCGGACAAGAGATCGGAGTTCTTCTGGGCATCGGCATCGTCCAAGCCCGTCTGGATCCGGTCGAGCGCCTTGGTGAGGCGCTCGTCGTCCAGAACCGGGTAGGCCGAGGGCGTCCCATTGGACGCAGGCTCCGGCGGGAGATCCTGTGAGCATGCCGCTAGGGTCAGGCCGACGGCGGTAGCGGCGGTGGACGTGAGAAAAACTCGGCGGCTGGTCATCATGCGTGCTCCTCGTCAGACTCGGGACCGCTGGGGGCGTCGGCATTGCGGTCGGCGCGGCGAGGCCGACGGTGCTCCGCCGGCCATGCCTGTGCCGGGAAGGAGAAGGATTGCGTCTCAGCCTGACCCGCATAATCGACGTAGCCCTCGCCCGAGTAGCCCTGCA
>NZ_JH711483.1:439807-509774 GCF_000269805.1 Actinomyces massiliensis 4401292 | reverse complement strand
CCCGCATAATCGGGCATCACACCGGTGTCCTGCCTGAAGGAGTCATCACTCTGCGCAGCCCCTCCCCAATCAGGCGATTGGCCGTAGTAGTCGCTGGGATCACCGTAGTAATCGGCCGATACGCCATATTGAGCCGGTCCCGGGTCGGACGCCTGCGGCACCTCAGGAGCCTCGACCCCGCCGAGGTAGACGCGACCGGTTCGCGGATCGATCCATTCCTCCCCCTCGGCCTCAGCCCGCTCCTTCTCCCGCATCTCTCTGCGCGAGAGCGGACGGTTCGGATCACCGATCTGGGGAATTCCCGCGGTGGACACGCCATCGGCCTGAGCAAGCCGAGCCGCCCGCTCCGCGGACCGAGCACGTCGCTGCTCATCGGCGCGACGCATCTGGATATCGATAAGAAGCAGGAAGACGCCGACGAGCAGCAGGAGTCCGCCAAGAACAAGGCCGGGAACGAGCCAAGGCGTCGACACCTTGCGCGGCCACGACAGGGAGATATTGGGGGCGGGGGAAGAACCGTCGGTGGCGGCCAGAACGACCATATCGGTGTCCTTGGCATCGACCTCGAGCGTGACGCTTCCCTTGTCCGTCACGGTGTTCTGCCACAGGTCTGACGTGGCCGGGTCGGCATTGGACGCTTCCAGAATGGTGCAGCCGTTCTCATCAAGGCTCGGGGCGGACGTCGGCCCAGGAGTGGCATTGGGATCGCCCGAGGCGCTGGGGGCCGCCGCCGGGTCATCCCCGCACCTGGTCGTGACATCAGTGGCCGACAGCTTCTCCCAGCTCTCCATGCCCGTCACAGACACGTACGGGTCATTGGCGAGCCACGCATTGACATCGGCGGAATGCCCCACAGCGAGGAAGACGTCTTCACCGGAGTCGGCCGTCGCAGTGACGGTGACCTTGGAGTCGACTCGACTGAGGACGCCCGGCTGTGTGACGACATAGTTCTGGGTGGGTGATGCGGCGAGAGTCGCCTTCGCGGTCGCGCTGGGCCGCCAGACGGTGGCGGAGCAGACGGCCAAGACAATGGCGAGCAGGCCGAGGACGGCGATGATCGCGCTCAGGATCCGTCGGTTCACGACGTGGCTCTCCTCAAGGTCGTGGACATGGCACCGCTGTCACCGGCCCCTGCGCCCAAGATGCTGGTGACTCTGGTTACCTAATTACCTAGTGATCTGGTGACACAGCCACCCGGGTGCAGACATTGCCCAGAATCGCATGTTCCTCTCGTCCGTGCGAGGAAGCTCGCCGAAGATCACAGGACCTGCGCCCTCAGCGGAAGAACCGCTTCCGACGGCATGTCGAGCCTGTCCTCTCCGACGTCGGAGCACAATCTCATCACCATCAGGCTCTCAGAACCTAGCCGCAAGGGGCTCTCTCATGACTACGATTGAGTCACAGCGGGCCGCGGCGGCCCGCTAGAAGGAGGAGTGACGTGGCCGAGGGGTCTTCTGAGGAGTTCGCCATCACCATGCGTGGGTACGACCGCACCCAGGTCGACCAACGCATCAAGGCTCTTTCCCGTCAATTGGGAGACGCCCGCCGCGAGGTCGCCAGCCTCGATCAGCGGGCCATGACGCTTGCCGGCGAGCTCGCCGACGCTCAGCGTCGTCTACGCGAGGCCGACAAGCCCACTTATGCCGGGCTCGGATCGCGCATCGAGCAGCTTTTGCGCAGTGCCGAGGAGCAGAGCACTTCGGTGCTCTCCAAGGCCAACGCCGAGGCCGACGCGCTTCTGGCCCGCACGCGCGCCAATGCCGCTCACCTGTCCGAGCGCAGTTCCTCCGAGGCTGCCACGATGGTCGCCGATGCCCGGCGGGAGGCTGCCGAGCTGCGTTCCCACAGCGAGGCCGAGTCGTCCACCATCCTGGCCAACGCCCAGGCGCGCGCGGACGAGCTCGTCGCTTCGGCCCAGCGCAAGGCGGATCAGATCACCTCCGAGGCCAGGGCGAATGCGACCGAGGCCCGTTCCGCGGCTGACCGTGACGCGCAGTTGACGGTGGCCGCCGCCAAGAAGTCCGCGGCCGAGATGACCGTGACGGCTGAGCGCGAGGCCAGTGAGACCAGGGAGGCCGCGGAGTCGGCGGCCGACGCTCTGCGGCGCTCCTCGCAGGACCAGGCCGATTCGGTGAAGGAGACCGCAGCCGAAGAAGCCCGCATCACGGTGGAGAAGGCGCGGGCAGAGGCCGAGTCCCTCCTGTCCGAAGCCCGTAGCGAGGCCGAGTCGCTGCGGCGCTCGAGCACGGCCGAGGCCGAGGCCGCACGGGCCGAGGCCACGGAGCTGCGTCAGCAGGCGCTCCTGGAGATCGCGGCCGCTCATGAGACGGCGGCCGAGGAGGACTCCGCCGCCCACGAGGCCGCGCGGCGTCACATTGAGGAGATGAACCAGCAGGCGCAGGAGCAGGCCGCCCAGGCGGAGGCCCGGCTCGAAGAGGCCCTGGCCCGCGCGGAGGCGGTCCGCTCCGAGGTGGACGAGTCGCTCCGCTCCCGGCAGGAGGAGGCCACGCGCTTGGCGGAGGACACCGTCAACCAGGCCCGTATGGAGGCATCGGCGCTGCTCGAGGACGCTCGTGCCGACGCCGAGGTCGAGAAGACCACCATGATGCGTCAGATCAAGGAGCTCGAGCGGCAGCGCGACTCGGTTGCCGGCTATCTGGAGGAGATGCGCGGCGTGCTCGGCAACATCATGCCGCAGGCCCCAGAGTTCTCCGACGTCATCAGTGCCGCGCTGGCGACCGGCGTGCCTCAGGCCGCCGGACTGTCAGAGGTCACCTCCGGCAGCACCGACTCCGCAGGCTCCCCCGAGGCTGCGCAGAGTGCGGACTCCCCTGCGAGCAGCGCCGCGGAGAACGACCACTCCCTTCAGGAGGATCTGCTGAGCATGGGCGGCCGCAAGCGTCGCTGAGCCCGGTCGCACTCTCACGACCAGGCGCGCCGCACGAGGGCCAGGGTTTCCTCCCGGGTCACCCCCAAGTTGCGCATGGTCGTCACGAAGCGCATCGTCTCCCGCTCAGCCGCGGTATCGGCGAGGTCCATCACGTAGGTGCCGTGACGACCCCGCCCCTCCACCACTCCCTCGAGCTCAAGCTCGCGGTAGGCCTTGGCGACTGTGTTGACGGCAACGTCAAGTTCAGCCGCCAAGGCGCGTGTGGTGGGCAGGCGCACGCCTGCGGCCAGACGTCCTGATGTGACGTCGACACGGATCGCAGAGCAGATCTGTGCGAAGACCGGCTCTGCGGAATCCGGGTCTAAAGCGATGCGCAGGCGGATAGGGGCGGCCATGAGTTCTAGTGTGCGCCCGATCACTCACATCCGCATCTTGAGACAGGCCGCAGGGTGCTGGTATGTGCGATTCCTCCAACAGCACCGACGAATTGCTACCAGAGGCCACGTTCCCAGCATGCCGAGTGCCAGTGCCGACGCTCCTCCAGACCGCGATCCGGACCGAAGAGGGATTCGTTGGACCAGGCGACGACATGCGGCGTTCCCGGCGCAATGCCCCGGTTGCAGCCAGGACAGGTATAGGGCTTGTCGCCGCTGCGCACGTGGCGCACGGTGAACTCGGCACCGCCCGGCCCGGTCTGCGTGCGCGGCATTGAGCCCAGGCGCCCCATATCGAGCGGGCGGTGCTCAGCGCGGTAAGGCCGTTTGGAGCTGCGTCGTGCCATGGCCCGACCCTATCGCTGAGCCCCGGAAGCGGCCGCACGAAGGCGATGAAAGGCAGCGGAGCACGCGCGGACTAGCGGACTAGTCGCCTCACGTCGCCTTCGCTCCCGACAGGTCTTCGATCCCCGCGATGATGCGGGCGAGACCGAAATCCATGTCCTGCTCAGTGCCGTCTGCCAGCAAGCCGGTAGTGAATACCTGGCGAGTCATCGGGAAGGTACTCTCATCGAGAAGTGCCGGAAGCCACGATACGGGCTCTTGAGACGGCAGGGCCATCGTCCTGTCGAGCTCTCGCCCGAGGTAGGCGACATTGCGAACATGACCGTCTATGAGCAAGGCGGCGTCAAGCAGGTTCTGCAGCCCCAGCCCCGTCTGCGCGAGCGGCTGCAAGAGGCGCTCGAACCAGAGGAGCCGATTCGGCGTCGCCGACATTCCGATCAGGGGGGCTTCTAAGAGCCAGGAATGCGCGCTGTAGCGCGCTGACATTCCCGCAGCCCACAGCCTGACACCGGCCTGCCAGGTCGGCGCCTCGGCGATTTCTGCGGGCGGGGCGCCGAGCGCGGTGTCGATCATGAGCAGGATCAACTCGTCTTTGGACTCGATATAGCGATATGCGGCCATCGTGCCCGCCCCGAGTTGCTCGCCGAGTTTGCGCAGGGATAGACCCGCGAGCCCGCGCTTGTCCGCGACCTCGATACCCGCCTGCACGATGCGGCCGACGCTGAGCCCCTCACCCGTAGAGGCCCCACCTCGAAGCCGCCAGGCCAGGGCAGCCCAATGCGGCGGTACTGCTTCGGACATACAACCTCCTGCTTGCTGCCACGAAACCTTCTGCGTACAGTGTACACATGGCATCTGCGTACGGTGTACGCAGATATGTAGATACGCAGCTACGCGGCTCTGTCGCTTTCGAGCCTGGGAAGAAGTACGGATATGACTAACAGACTTGCCGCCACCGTTGTTCTCATGGTGGCGACGTTCATGGACCTGATGGACTCCACCATCACCAATGTCGCGCTGCCCGCCATCAGCGCGACCCTTGAGGCCACGCCCGCCCAACTCGAATGGACGCTCGCCGGCTATGTGATCGCCTTCGCGACGCTCCTCATCACGGGCGGTCGCCTGGGCGACATATTCGGCAGGCGCAGCATCTTCCTCATCGGCGTCATCGGCTTCACCGTCGCGTCCGGGCTCGCCTCCCTCGCGTGGAGCGGTGACATGCTCGTGACGACTCGCGTCGTGCAGGGCGCATTCGCCGGCATCATGGTGCCGCAGGTGCTCTCGAGCGTGCAGGTCATGTTCGCGCCGGAGGAACGGGGGCCGATATTCGGCGTCGTCGGTGCGCTGAGCGCAATCGGCGCGATCGCCGGACTGCTCCTCGGCGGGTGGCTGGTCACGGCGGATGTACTGGGAACAGGGTGGCGCAGCATCTTCCTCATCAACGTCCCGGTCGGCATCCTGCTGGTCGCCGCCACAGTGCTATTCGTCCCCAACAGCCGCTCGGAGCACCCGGTGGGGCTCGACCTCGCCGGCGTCGCACTGGGCGCACTGGCCGTATTCCTGGTCGTCTTCCCCCTGACCGACGGCCGCGCAGCCGGCTGGGCATGGTGGATATGGATGATGCTCGTCGCCGCACCCTTCGCGATCGGCCTGTTCATCCGGCAGCAGCGGCGCAAACTCTCCGCGGACGGCACCGCGCTCCTGCCCCTGCCGCTGTTCCAGAATCGGGGGTTCTCCAGCGGACTGCTCGTGCAGGTGGTCTCATCGGTGGGGAACGGCGGCTACTCGCTCGTGCTTCTGTTCTACATGCAGGCGGCTCTCGGCTTCACAGCATTCTCGGCAGGACTCGCACTGCTCCCCATTGGAATCGGCTCGATGATCGGAACACCGGTCGCCATGCTCCTCATGAAGCGGCTCGGGAAGCAGGCGGTGCTGCTCGGCGGCGCGCTCCAGGCGGCAGCCTTCGGCTGGGTCATGATGGTAATCAAGTCCGAGGGGAGCGACCTCAGCGGCTGGAGCCTCACGCCCGCCCTCACAGTCGCCGGCATCGGAATGATGGTGCTGATCATGCCGCAGACCTCAATCGCCCTGGATACCGTCCCCACAGCCGAGGCAGGCGCAGCATCCGGCACCTTCACCACATTCGGACAGGTGGGCATGGTGCTCGGGGTCGCTCTGGCAGGCGCTGTGTACTTCGGCGAGATCAGCGACACCGACGACGCGCAGGCCGCGGCTACCGCGGGCCTGTGGGTCATCATCGCCGCATACGCCCTGGCCGGGATCGCCGCGCTCACCATGCCCAGCGTCCGAATCGGCTCCAAGGAGGACGGCGAGACGTGATCAGCCGACCGGTCCACGGTGACGGCCAGTACCGGCAGCGCCGGCCGTGCAGGTCGTGCCAGTCAGTGCCGGCCGTGCCAGTCAGTGCCGACTATGCAGGCCATAAGGCCACGTCGGTTCACCGGCTTCACCATGAGGGACGCCCCCGGCAGCGGTGCTGCCGGGGGCATCTCGTCTATGCGCGCATGCGCATCGGTCAACGAGACCGTCAGATGAGACCCATCTCGGCCACGGCCTTCTTCTCGTCCAGAAGCTCCGACGCCGAGGCGTCGATCCTGCTGCGGGAGAAGTCATCGATCTCCAGGCCCTGGACGATCTTCCACTCCCCGTCCTCGACCGTGCAGGGGAAGGAGGAGATGATGCCCTCGGGCACGCCGTACGAGCCATCCGACATGATCGATGCCGAGGTCCACGAGTAGCCCTCGACGCCCAGGCACCAGTCGTGGACGTGGTCAACGGCGGCGGAGGCGGCCGAAGCGGCCGAAGAGGCGCCCCGGGCGGCGATGACGGCGGCACCGCGCTTGGCGACGGTCGGAATGAAGTCGTCCTCCACCCAGGCGCGATCCGCGAGAATGTCGGTGATCGGGGAGCCCTTGACCGTCGCCTGCGTGATGTCGGGGTACTGGGTCGAGGAGTGGTTGCCCCACACGGTGACCTTGTCCAGATCCGTCACGTGACACTCGGCCTTGGAGGCCAGCTGCGCCAGGGCGCGGTTGTGGTCCAGACGGGTCATCGCGGTGAAGCGCGAGGCAGGGATGTCCTTGGCGTGCGAGGCAGCGATCAGCGCATTGGTGTTGGCGGGATTGCCGACCACGAGCACCTTGATGTCGTCTGCAGCGCCGGCGTTCAGGGCCTCGCCCTGGGGGCCGAAGATGCCGCCGTTGGCGGACAGCAGGTCGCTCCGCTCCATGCCGGCCTTACGCGGCATGGAGCCGACGAGGAAGGCGATATTGGCCCCCTCGAAGGCCTGCTCGGGGTCATCGAAGATGTCGACGCTGCCGAGGTTCGGGAAGGCGGAGTCGAACAGCTCCATCGCGGTGCCCTCGGCGGCCTTGACGGCCTGCGGGATCTCGAGCAGACGCAGGTTGATCCGCTGGTCGGGACCGAGCAGGGAGCCCGAGGCGATGCGGAAGAGCAGCGCGTAACCGATATTTCCGGCGGCACCGGTCACGGTGACGTTGACGGGGGCGTTGGCCATGAAGACTCCTTCGGAATGACGTATCACTCGGGCCGCGAGCAGTGCAGCCCATGGCACGAGCCTACGGCGAGGGGCCGCTGATGACCCGGGACGATGGTTTCGCCACTGATGTAATCCCGGTCATACGGAGGGATCGCGCGACCGCCGGCCGGGACGGCCGGCGCCTCAGCGCGCGGCATCGGCTCCGGCCGTCTCAGCGGAGGACTCCAGCTCCTCGGGACTCACCACGCCCTCAACACTGACGCGGTCGAGGTACTTCATCCCGTCGAAGGCGAGCTCGCGGGCATTCTCCGGATCGCCGTCATCGCGGATCTGTCCGCCCGCGAGACGATCGATGACGATGGCGATGGCGCCATCGCCGGTGACATTGGTGGCGGTGCCGAAGGAGTCCATGGCGATGTAGGTGGCGATCATCAGGGCGACCTGCGCGTCGTCGAAGCCGAGCATGGACGACAGCAGGCCCGTGGCCGCCATGATGGCCCCGCCGGGCACGCCCGGAGCGGCAACCATGGTGATGCCGAGCATGAAGATGAAGCCCACCCACTGCACGGTCGAGACGCTCAGCCCCTGGGTGAGCACGATCGCGAAGGCGAAGGCGAAGATCTTCGAGGTCGAGCCGGCCAGGTGGATAGTGGCGCACAGTGGAACGGTGAAGGAGGCGACGGCGTCCGACACGCCGTTCTTCTTGGTCTGGGCCAGCGTCACCGGAATCGTCGCCGCCGATGAGGAGGTGCCCAGCGCGGTGAGGTAGGCGGGCATCATGGTGGCTGCTGCGCGCACGGGGTTCTTCCCGCCGATGAATCCGGCCACGACGTACTGAACGCCGAGGATGACGACCTCCAGGACGAGGACGACCACCACCACTCGCATCAGGGCGCGCATGACGGACCAGGCCTCGCCCGTGTAGGTGAGGTTCAGGAAGATGCCGAAGATGTGCAGCGGCAGCAGCGGAATGATGATCCGCTCGATGAGTCTGGTGATGATCGCCCGGAACTCGATGAAGCCCTTGCGCAGAACGCCTCGCGGCACCATCGACAGGCCGATCCCGAGGACGAAGGACAGCAGCAGCGCCGTCATGACCGGAACGGGCGCCGGCATCTCAATGCTGAAGTAGGTCTCCAGCGCGCTTCCGGGCTCTTCGACGTCGGACAGGGCAGTTCCCGCGAGCAGGCGCGGAAGGAATCCCGCGCACACGACATAGGTCAGGAACCCCGAGAAGAGGGTCGAGGCATAGGCGATGGCCGTGGTGATGCCGAGCCATTTGCCCGCGCCCCTCCCGAGATCGGCAATCGCCGGCGTCACCAGGCCGATGATGATCAGCGGGATGGCGAACGACAGGAACTGGCTGAAAAGGTCGGAGAACGTGGCGAAAATACGGCCGGCGGCCTGCGGGATGAACGGGCTCCCACCGATCTTGATACTGCCCAGAACAAGAGCGAGAACGATCGCGGCGAGTACCCACACGAGGATGCCACTGGCTGAGAGCGCCCTGCGAAGATATGACACGGAACTGCCTTTCGGCCGGGGAAGGCGGCTGGGAACCGCCACTGCCAGAGCGCAGCATGCCATAGGACGGGCGACGGCCCGCCATTGTACCTGCGACTGTACCTACAATTGTATCTGTGACTGAGCGCTCGCCGATCGCCGCCCGGCCGCCGATTCACCCCGGCGCCGGCGGGCACTCGGCTCAGCAGCGCCGGTGCTAGGCGACCCGCGGCAAGCCCGCGTAGTACGTCAATGCGAACAGTGCGGCCGCCAGAAGAATCCCGAAGACGACATCGAAGACGCGGCCGCGGGCGGCGATCCATGTTCCTTCGGGCCGCTGCAGACGCAGGAGTGCGAGCAGCAGCACTCCTGCGCCGAGCCACATAACCGCCAGCCGTCGATGACCCAGCAGGGATATCGCGGGAACCATCATCAAGCCGACGGCCACAGCGAGGACCGCCAGCGTCCGATAGGGCTCCTTGTGCTTGGCGGGCGGCCGGGCGGCGGGCAGCCCCGCCTGCGCCCAGGCGTCCTCTGCCGCACTCCGCCCCTCATCCTCAGGCTGATCGGCATCGGAGCTCTTCGGCATGGTCTGGTCCTGGCTCACAGCCATCATCGTAGTCGTCGATACTGCGGATCCGGCATCGTCGAAGCATCGTCGAAGACCGCAAGAGCCGCAGTAGGCGCACGAGAAAAACAGGGGCAGAGCAGAACGGCAGGCGTAGCCGCGGGACGACGGCGATCAGCCGGTGCGACTGCTTCGCCGCTGCGGACGCGGCGTCAGTGGGCGAAGTGACGGGCACCGGTGAGGTACATGGTGACGCCCGCCGCCTGGGCGGCGGCGATGACCTCATCATCGCGGATGGATCCACCGGGCTGGACGACAGCGGTGACACCGGCGTCGACGAGGACCTGGAGGCCATCGGCGAAGGGGAAGAAGGCGTCGGAGGCGGCCACTGCGCCGCGAGCGCGCTCGGGCGGCGCGGCCTGGAGGATGTCAGCGGCGTCGCCGCCGCCCACGGCGCCCTTCGCCGTCGCGTCCGAGGCGGCTGCATCGCCGGTGGATCGCGCGCCGAGAGTATTGGCGCGCTCGACGGCCAATCGGCAGGAGTCGACGCGATTGACCTGCCCCATGCCGACCCCCACGGTCGCGCCGTCCTTGGCCAGCAGAATGGCGTTGGAGCGCACCGAGCGGACGGCCTCCCAGGCGAAGCGCAGGTCGGCGAGAGTCGTCTCATCGGCCGCCCGGCCGGCCACGAGCCGCCAGGTCGACGGGTCGGCGTCACCGGCCTGGTAGGAGTCGCGCTGCTGGATGACGGCGCCGCCGGAGACCTGCTTGATCTCATAGCCCTCGCGCCTCGGCGGCGAGACCACGAGCAGGCGCAGGTTCTTCTTGGCAGACAGGATCTCCAGGGCCTCCTCGGCGAAGGCGGGGGCGGCGACGACCTCGGTGAATATCGGCTTGATCTGCCGGGCCATCGCGGCGGTGACGGTGGTGTTGGTGGCGATGACGCCGCCGTAGGCGGAGACGGGGTCGCAGGCGTGAGCCCGGCGATGGGCCTCGGCGGCATCGCCGGCGGCGGAGACGGCGATACCGCAGGGGTTGGCGTGCTTGACGACCGCCACCGTGACGGCATCGCCATGATCGTAGGCGGCCCGGAGCGCGGCATCGGTGTCGGTGTAGTTGTTGTAGCTCATGGCCTTGCCATGCAGTTGGCGGGCTCCGGCCACTCCCCCGCTCTCGCCAGGGATGCGGTAGACGGCCGCGGCCTGGTGCGGATTCTCCCCGTAGCGCAGGCTCGCGAGGCGCTCGTAGCCCACGCCGACATAGGCGGGCGGAGCGGAGATGGAGGCTCCGGCCCCCGCAGCGGAGTCTGCTGCGTCGTTCTCGACCTGTTCAACCTGCTCGGCCAGCCACGTGGCGACGGCGGCGTCGTAGGCCGCCGTATGCGCGAAGGCCCGGGCGGCCAGAGCCCGGCGCTGGGCCAGGGTGAAGCCTCCGGAGCGCACGGCTGCAGCGGCCTCGTCGTAGACGGCGGGATCGGTGACGACGGCGACACCGGGATGGTTCTTGGCGGCAGCTCGCACCATGGCGGGCCCGCCGATGTCGATCTGCTCGATGCAGGCGTCGAAGGGGGCGCCCGAGGCGACAGTGTCGGAGAAGGGGTAGAGGTTGACCACCACCAGGTCGATCGGGGCGATATCCAGTTCCGCCAGCCGGCTCATGTGCGCTGTCTTGCGACGGTCGGCGAGGATACCGGCGTGGATGGCGGGGTGGAGGGACTTGACCCGCCCTTCGAGGCATTCGGGGAATCCGGTGACGTCCTCGACCCGCGCCACCGGCAGACCCGCACCGGCGATCGTGGCGGCGGTGGAGCCCGTGGACAGGATCTCGACACCGGCCTCGACGAGGGCGGCGGCCAGGTCGGTCAGACCGGTCTTGTCGTAGACGGAGATCAGGGCCCGGCGCACGGGTACCCGCTCCGGGCTGATCAGCCCCTCCGTGGGGACGTGCTGGGTGGGGACGGCGGACTCGGGCTGCTTGGCCACAGGCGCTCCTGGTTCGATCGGTCCGGGGACGCCCAGGCGGGCGACGTCCCCTGCTCATGATCGGTGACCGCTCCCCGGTGGTGACCCACCCTCGCCAGTCGCGGCCGACCCCAGTCTAACCGCTCCGTTTTCTCGGCTCAGCCCCGCGACGAGACTCATGAAGGATGCCCGCGTAAGAGGGTCGGTGCCTCATGTAGGACTGCCCGCGAAGCTCGTGGACCGTGGTGGGCATGGGAAGTGGGTTGTCGATGCGGGCCAGGGCCGAGATCACGGGAAAGTACGCCAGGGTGTACACCAGGGCGTCGAAGAAGGACAAGGGACGGATCCTTGATGAGGTCTGCGCAGTCACTGGCTGGAGTCGGGACAACGCGCGCCGACGCCTGGTGGCCGCAGCCAGGCGCCCACCGGGTCGCCGAAAGTCGGCGGAGCGCAGGGCTAGAGCCCGCAGGTACTCCTACGACGCCTTGAAGGTGCTCCAGCGAGTGTGGGCCGCCAGCGGCGGGCAGTGCGGCAAGTACCTCAAGGAGTCCATGCCGCTGCTGCTGGACCTGCTGGAGGCGAGCGGTGAGCTCGACGACGAGCCGCGCTACACCCCAGCCGTCAGAGACGAGCTGGTGGCCATGAGCGCGGCGACCATTGACCGCTACCTCGCCCCGGTGCGGGCTACCGAGCAGCTGCGGGGCAAGTCGACGACCAAGGCCGGTCCGTTGCTGCGCAGCTCCATCAAGATCCGCAAGGCTGGTGACGAGATCGAGGCTGAGCCTGGGTTCTTCGAGGTCGACACCGTCGCCCACTGCGGGCCGACCCTCAAAGGAGAGTTCACCCGGACTGTGAACATGACAGACGTGCTCACGGGGTGGACCTTCACTCGCTCAATCCGAAACAACGCTGAGAAGCACATCATCTCCGCCCTGGACGCCGCCGTGGGATGCGTCCCGTTCCCCGTTTTGGGCATGGACTTCGATAACGGCTCAGAGTTCATCAACCACAGCGTGGTGCGCTGGGCCGGGGACCTGGACATCTACTTCACCCGCTCACGCCCCTACAGGAAGAACGACCAGGCCACCATCGAGTCGAAGAACAACCACCTGGTGCGCCGCTACGCCTTCTACTACCGCTACGACACCAGCGAGGAGCGCGAGGTCTTGGGCCGTCTCTGGGAGCAGGTCAACGTCAAGCTCAACTTCCTGACCCCCACCCGCAAGCCCATCGGATGGGGCACCGATAAGGCCGGCAGGCGCAAGCGCCTCTACGACGCTCCTCGTACCCCATTGGACCGGCTGCTGGACACCAGCGCCCTGACCAAGGCCCAGAAGACTGACCTGGTCTCGTACCGCAACCAGCTCAACCCCGCCTCTATCACCCGCCGCATCATCGAGCTCCAGGACGTTCTCATCCGCCTGGCCAAGGACAAGACCGACCAGCTCTACCTCGCCCAGATCCCAAGCATCCTGCCCGACGTCCACAAAGGCGTACGAGTCAGGAAAGCCTCCTAACCACCCCTCAACCTGGCGGGCATTCCTACATGAGGCACCGAAGACACTTCGCGGGCACCTTGACATGAGGCACCCCGCCCGACGAGCCGCCCGGAGCAGTTCTTGACCTCTGCGCACGTACTCGCTCATCTCAGGTCGTGGCACCATGCTGCCGCCGGTAGCCCAGACGATATGGGTGGCGCGCTCGAGGGTCCGATCGTCCAGGCCGAGACGCGCCCGGTAGTCCGCGTCCTCGGCCACGCGCACGGGTCCCAGGAGGCCGGCTGTCGCGGAGGGCTCGACGTCGATCCCCTCGGCCTCGTGCAACTGCGCCAGCAGGGTGTAGAGGTGATCGTCATCGACGGTGACGAAGCCATCGATGAGGTGCTGCATGGCCCGACCGACGAAGCCCGAAGGGCGTCCGCAGGCGAGCCCATCCGCAGCAGTGACGTTATCGATGCCGAAGTCCTGCACGCTCATGGCGCTGTGGAGACCCGTGTAGACGCCCAGGAACATCGACGGGCAGTGCGTCGGCTCGGCGAAGACCACCCGGACCGCATCGCCGAACTCGACCTTGAGGCCGAAGGCGACCCCGCCCGGGCCGCCGCCGACCCCGCAGGGCAGGTGGACGAGAAGGGGGTGCCGCTCGTCGACCGTGATATCGAGGGCCTGGAGCTGCCCGGCGAGCCGGTGGGCGGCCACGGAGTAGCCGAGGAACAGGTTGCGGGAATTCTCATCGTCGATGAAGAAGCAGGTCGGGTCGTCCTCCGCCTGTGCGCGCCCCCGCCTGACGGCCTCGGAGTAGTCCGACGCGTGCTCGACCACCTCGACGCCGTGGGCTCGCAGCATGTCCTTCTTCCACTGCCGCGCATCGGCGGACATGTGGACGACGGCCCTGAAACCCAGTTCGGCGCTCATCACGCCGATCGACAGCCCGAGATTCCCGGTGGAGCCCACGGCGACCGAGTATCCCGAGAAGAAGTCTGCGGCCTCCGGCCCGGCCAGGACCGCGTAGTCGTCGTCATAGCCGATCAGGCCCGCCGAGACGGCGAGGTCCTCGGCATGCTTGAGCACCTCGTAGATCCCGCCCCGGGCCTTGATCGATCCGGAGATCGGCAGCTCGGAGTCGAGCTTGAGCCAGAGGCGACCGGCAACGGCATGGCCGCAGTCGCGCTCCATATCGGCCTGCATCGAGGGGATTGCGACGAGCGGCGACTCCAGGATGCCCAGGGTTGCACGCGTATCGGGGAAGACGGCGGCCAGATACGGCGCGAAGCGCTTCAGACGCGCCGCGGCGTCCTCGATGTCGGCCCGGGCGAGCCCGACGTCGGCGAGGCCCTCGGCGGCGCCGCGGATGTCGGGATTGAACCAGCTGGTCTCGGTCATCGCGGTCAGCGGCTTCAGCAGCGGCAGGGCCCCGGCCCATTCCTCTGCGGTGCGGCCGTGGATGCGTTCAGATGAGGTCAGTGGAGTTGATGAGGTCATCAGTGCTCACAATGCAGTGATTATGCAGTGATTACAGAGTTGCCAAGTTCCCGGAGTTGCCGGAGTTGACGGGAGTTGTTGGGGTTGCTTCAGTCCTCGCCCTCGGCCCCGGAATCGGCGCTTTCCGAGGTCTGCGCGGCCCGCTCGCGCCAACCGGCGAAAGGGCTCCGCCCGGAGGCAGTGCGTTTGACAGCGGGGGTCCTCCCGGGTTCGGGCGCGGTTGCCGGCTCGGCGCTCTCGCGGCGGGGCGCCGATCGCCCCACCGCCGCGGTCTCATCCCGGTCCGACGGCGCAGTCGCCGCCCGCGTCCGGCGCTGTGGAGCGGCGTCCGCCGGCGCCGTGCGACCGCGCTCCTCGGGTGCGGCCGGCTCGGCGCCCCCGCCCTCGTCCGGATTGCCGCGAGCCCGGCGCGCCTCGTCGGTGGAGGCGCGCCGTCCCTGAGCCGCCTTGGCAGCGGCTCCCAGACGGTCGCGCATGCTCTGGGCAGAGGCGCTGGAGGCATCAGCGGTCGCCGCCAGTCCACGAGTGGTCAACCGACGAGTGGTGGGATGGGTCAGAACCGCCACGACGATGAATCCGATCCCGACCTCCAGGGCGATGAAGACGCACAGGTACGCCGAGTACGGGCCGACCTCGGCCATTCTGCCGGGGCCGATCGGCCCGGACGCCCCCAGGGACAGGATCAGGCAGCCGAGCGTGATGATGATGGTTGCGGCGACGGCGGCCAGGAGAGACTCCAGGAGCTCCAACTCGATGAGCTCACGGCGCCGGTGCCAGGCGGCCCCCACGGCGACCAGCGTGATGACCATGGGCAGGTAGACGCCCGCAGTCCCCAGGGGCGCGGTGGGCAGCAGCCCCAGCAGCGGCATGGAGGGAACGGCATCGGCCATCACGACGTCCGGAGAGAAAAGGCTGCCCGTTCCCACTGTGAAGCCGGGGCCGGCCAGCCACGACAGTGCCCATACGAGCATGGTCGGAACCCATCCGGCTTGCAGCAGGACCAGCCCGAGAGATGCCGTGATCCCGCCGGCGGACAGCGCATCATGAAGGCGTCCGACGCGTCCGGCGCCCATGACGACGGCGACCAGGGCGACGACGGCGACCAGTCCCGCCATGGCGAGGGCTGTACCGCGCACCAGGGCGAGAGCCGGATCCGCCCACCGCGGACGGCGCGCCCACCAGCGCTCCACGCCCGGCATGCCCCGATCGCGATGCTGAAGGTGACCGAAGACGATGAGCGCCGTCAGCGCTCCGAGCCCCAGTACCGCCGTCCACATGCGTGAACCGGCCGGGCCCGAGGCGACGACGATGACGGCCCCGATCGCCATCGCGGTCAGAACGGTCCACACGCCCGACAGCGGGCGCGCCAGTCGTGAGCGGCGCACCGACCATCGGATGATGAGCGCCTGAAGGATCGTCAGTCCCAGCAGCGGCAGGCCGACGGCGCCATCGGAGCTCGAGGCGCTCCCCCACACCCCGCCCAGTCCTAGGCCCCACAGGCCGGTGCCGGCGCGCAGAGCGGTGCCCGCGGACAGCGCTGCGGCGGCGTCCATGGAGGAGGTGGAGGCGAAGACGGCGAGCGTGGGAACGACGACGAGCAGCCAGCCCGCCAGTACCGATTCGATGCCTGTGCGCACGGCGAAGGGCCAGTCGGCGGGCACCACACGGCGAAGCCCGCCTGCACGGGTGAGTTCATCGGCGTCCGAGACCACTCGGCCCCGTCGCGCCTGACCGTCCCCCGCGCTCACATCTGCCCCGCCGCGCCGGCGACCTCTCGGTGCAGCTCACGGGCGAGAGCCGCGGTCTCATTGGGCGTGCGCCCCACATGCACGCCCGCAGCCTCCAGAGCTGCCTTCTTGGCCTGGGCGGTTCCGGAGGACCCGGAGACGATGGCGCCGGCATGCCCCATGGTCTTGCCCTCCGGGGCGGTGAAACCGGCGACGTAGGCGACCACGGGCTTGGTCATGGAGGACTGGATGTAGGCGGCGGCGCGCTCCTCGGCGTCTCCCCCGATCTCACCGATCATGACGACCAGCTCAGTGTCGGGATCCGCCTCGAAGGCCGCCAGAGCATCAATGTGGGTCGTGCCGATCACGGGATCGCCGCCGATGCCGATGCACGTGGTGAATCCGAGATCGCGCATCTCGTGCATGAGCTGATAGGTCAGCGTGCCTGATTTCGAAACCAGACCGATGGGTCCGGGACCGGTGATGTCGGGCGGAGTGATGCCCACGTTGGACTTGGCCGGAGAGATGATCCCCGGACAGTTCGGGCCGATGATCTGCGCACCGTGCTCGGCGGCGTAGGCGCGGGCCCAGGTCGCATCGGCCACGGGGATGCCCTCGGTGATGATGACGATGAGGCGCATGTCCGCGTCCACGGCCTCCACCACGGCGTCCTTGGCGAAGGCGGGCGGCACGAAGACGACGCTGACCTCGGCGCCGGTCGCCTCCTTGGCCTCGGCCACGGTGCCGTGGACCGGGACCTTGACGGTGCCGGCGGTGACGCCGAGGGATTCGGCGCCCGGACCGAGGGGCGCCACGTCGAAGGCCACGGCGGTGCCGGCCTTGCGCGGGTTGACTCCGGCGACGACCTTCGTGCCGGCGCACAGCATGCGCCGAGTGTGCTTGCGGCCCTCGGAGCCGGTCATGCCCTGGACGATGACGCGGTCATTCTCGGTGAGGAAGATGCTCATGGCTCAGGCTCCCTGCCTGTCGGTGTCATAGGCGCCGTGGGCGTTCTGGGCGTTCTGGGCGCTGTGGGCGATTTCGGTGACGACATCGGCGGCGCCGTCCATGGTCTCGACGATGGTGACGCCCGGCAGAGCCGCCTCGGCGAGGATCCGGCGCGCCGGCTCGGCGTTGTTGCCGTCCAGACGCACGACGATGGGCTTGTCGAAGTCCTCCAGGGAGCCGACGGCGGTGACGATCCCCTGGGCGACGGTGTCGCAGGAGGTGATGCCGCCGAAGACGTTGACGAGAATCGCGCGCACCTGCGGATCCGAGGCGACGGTCTCCAGACCGGTGGCCATGACCTGTGCGGACGAGCCGCCGCCCAGATCCAGGAAGTTGGCCGGTCGCATGCCGCCATGACGCTCGCCGGCCCCGGCGACCACGTCGAGGGTGGACATCACCAGTCCGGCCCCGTTGCCGAGCACACCGACTTCACCGGTCAGGCGGACATAGTTCAAGCCGACCTCTTTGGCGCGGGCCTCGAGAGGGTCGACATCCGCCGTGTCCTTGAGAGCGGCGTGCTCGGGGTGACGGAACGCCGCGTTGTCATCGAGCGTGACCTTGCCGTCCAGGGCCAGGACGGTGCCGTCGGTGGTGAGCACGAGGGGGTTGACCTCCACGAGGGTGGCGTCCTCGGCGGTGAAGACCTCCCACAGCCGTGTGATCACCTCGGCGATCCGGTCGGCGGTGGAGCCGGGCTCGAAGCCCGCAGCCTCGACGATGCTCGCAGCGACATCGCCGCTCAGGCCGATCAGGGGGGCGATGGCGACCCGGGCGAGCGCCTCGGGGCGCTCCTTGGCGAGAGTCTCGATATCCATGCCGCCCTCGCGCGAGCACATGGCGAGGTAGCGACGCTCAGCGCGGTCCAGGAGGATGGAGAAGTAGAATTCGGAGTCGATCTCGGCGCCGTCGGCGATCAGGACGGTGCGCACCGTGTGCCCCTTGATGTCCATGCCGAGGATCTCGGAGGCGCGCTGCTCGGCCTCGGCCTCACTGCGCGCGAGCTTGACGCCGCCGGCCTTGCCGCGCCCGCCGGTCTTGACCTGGGCCTTGACGACGACCAGTGACGAGCCGGCATTGAACAGCTCCGCAGCCACTTCACGGGCCTGGGCGGGGGTGGTGGCAATCGCACCGCCGAGCACGGGCACCCCGTGATCGCGGAAAAGCTCCCGCGCCTGGTACTCGTACAGATCCATGCGCTCGTCCTCTCGGGATCGTTCTCCAGCCGCTCATGACGGTTCGCCGGCAATTCTGGCAGTTCTGGCAGTTCTGCCGACCAGGGCCGACCGCCAGCGCCTCCACGGCTGAGCCTAACGTCCCAGCGCGCCGCCGCGCGCAATCCCGGCGGACCTGCGCGTCGGAGGTAGTGGGCCCACGCGTCGGACGTACGCGCCGTCCACCCGCCGAGATCGGTCGTACTCCGCACCGAGATCGGTCCGGTTCCGCGTCGAGATCGGTCCAGTTCCGCGTCGAGATCGGTCCGGTTCCGCGTCGAGATCGGTCCGGTTCCGCGTCGAGATCGGTTCACTTCATGCAGAGATTCAGCGAATCAGCGACATGGCAGCATCGGGATTCCGCCGAGGCTACAGTTCCCGGGAGCTCCTGATGGTCGCCGTCCGACCCCTCACTGCAGGGCATCGGCGCATTGGGACAGCGCCCGACGCAGCGCCTCGCACTGGTCGTCGGTGAGACCGGCGACCATGCGCCGCTCGATGGCCCCAACACAGCGCTCGGCACGACGGAGAAGCCGCTCCCCCTCGGAGGTCAGCGCAGCCGGCAGCGCCCGCCCGCTCGGCGCACTGCTGGCACGCGCCACCAGCCCCCGCTGCGTGAGGCCTCGGAGCAGTGCGTTCATGCTCTGACGAGTCACGAATGCTCCGCGAGCGAGGTCGGAGTTCGAGGCGCCCGGGTGACGGCTCAGCAGCTCCAGACACGCGTACTGCGGAGCAGTCAGCCCCATGGGCCGCAGGGCCTCATCCATCTGCGTCCGCAATGCCGACTGCGCTCGTTTGAGCTGGTAGCCGACCAGAGCGCCGAGGTCGCCGACGGCCTCGGCGCTACCGGGACTGCCGGGAATGTCTGGGCTGCCGGAACCGCCGGGCTCGCCGGAGCCGGGGCGGCGATCATCTTGCGACATGTCAGTATGATGACATACGGTCGCACATGTCAGGATCCTGACATGCAAGAACGAACGAGACAAGAGGAATCCCATGACAGTCTCCGGCCCTGATTTCATCGCCCTGCAGGTCCGCGATCTGGGCAGGTCGGCGCAGTTCTACGAGTCGCAGCTCAAGCTGCGCAGACTCCCCGCCGCACCTCCTGGCGCGGTTGTCTTCGACACCGCCCCCATTCCCTTCGCGGTGCGCGAGCCGCTTCCCGGTGTCGAGCTCGACGCCGGGGGACAGCCCGGACTGGGAGTGGCACTGTGGATGCACTGCGACGCCGTAGCCGAACTGCACGAATCCTTGAGCGAAGCGGGGGTCACCGTACTGCGGGCCCCGGAGCCCGGCCCCTTCGGCCTCACCTTCACCTTCGCCGATCCCGACGGCTACGCGATCACCGTTCACGACAAGTCCTGACGCCCGATCCCGCCTCGCCACACCCCATCGTCCTCGAGTGCCGCCCATCGGCCCATGCCGGCCCATGCCGGCCTATGCCGGTATACGTCGACCTACGCGGCTCCGCGTCGGCCTCCGCCGATCCACATGGACGGCACTCGAGGACGCAGGCGACCAGGCAGTATCACGAGTAGCATCAGCATCATGAGCCTGAACCGCCGCGAACGCGAAACCACCGCTCGCGAGCTCGACAACAATCTCGCCCTGACCGGCCTCACCCGGGCGCAGGTGCGAGAACGTACCGGTCTGCCTCCGGAACGGTTCCAGGCCGCACTCGAGGTCAACGCGGTGATGGACCCGGCCGACGTGTGGCTCGTGCGCGACACCATCGAGGACGCCGTGCGCGAGGAGGGCAAGACCCCACTGCCCTACTCCAAGCTCACCGATAGCATGCGCCGAGCAGCGGCAGCATGGTTCGGCTACCGCCAGGGAGACGGCCCGCGGCTCTAGGGCTCCGACTCTAGGGCAGTTCGAGGACTCCAGAACACACTTTCGCGCGTGCACGCGCTTTTCTCCACTCGCTCCGCGTCCCAGAGGCGGTTGCGAGAAAAGCACACTCATGAGGCCGACCGCCGTCGATGCCGAGGCAGGCCGAACCCGCCTCACCCCCTCCCCGAAACCACCCGCCTCACCGCAAGAAGCGCCGTCGTCCACGTGACGCAGACCCCACTGGCGGGAGACAATGAGGGCACCGGACCAGCCGGACCACGAGAGAGGGACATCGATGACCGCCGCGCCCGCCAACGCCCCTACTGACGCACCGGTGAGGATCGGTGTCCTGACGTCCGGCGGTGACGCGCAGGGGATGAACGCCGCCGTGCGCGCCGTCGTCCGGGCAGCCCTGCGCATGGGCGCCCAGCCCTACGCCGTCATGGAGGGGTGGGCCGGCGCCGTCGCCGGAGGCGACAGCATCCGCCCGCTCAACTGGGACTCGGTCGGCTCGATCCTCCACCGCGGCGGCACGGTCATCGGCACCGCCCGCTCCGCGGAGTTCCGCGAGCGCGACGGGCAGCTGGCCGCCGCCCGCAACCTCCTGGAGCACGACATCGACCGTCTTGTCGTCATCGGCGGAGACGGCTCGCTCACCGGCACCGACGCATTCCGCACGAACTGGCCCGGACTCGTCGCCGAGCTGGCCGAGCGCGGCGAGATCTCGCCCGAGAAGGCCGCCGCCCACCCCGCGCTCATGGTGACCGGCCTGGTCGGGAGCATCGACAACGACCTCGTCGGCGCCGACATGACCATCGGCACGGACTCCGCCCTGCATCGCATCCTCGAGGCGATCGACGACATCTCCTCGACCGCCGCCTCCCACCAGCGCACCTTCATCATCGAGGTCATGGGACGGCACTGCGGCTACCTCGCGCTCATGGCCGCCGTCGCCGGAGGGTGCGACTACGTGCTGGTGCCCGAGCTCCCGCCCGCCGGCGGCTGGGAGGAGGACATGTGCCGCAAACTCGCCAAGGGCCGTGAGGCCGGGCGCCGCGAGTCCATGGTCGTCGTCGCCGAGGGCGCCACCGACCGATCCGGCAACCCCATCTCCGCCGACGACGTCAAGCGCGTCCTGTCCGAACGGCTGGGCGAGGACGCCCGCGTCACGATCCTCGGCCATGTTCAGCGCGGTGGTAAGCCGAGCGCCTACGACCGGTGGATGTCGACGCTGCTTGGCTGCGCGGCCGCCCACGAGGCGGTCACCGCCACCCCGGAGTCCGAGCCGGTCATCATCGCCGAGCGACACAACCGCATCAGCCGTCTGCCCATGATGGAGCAGATCCGCGCCACCCGCGCCGTCAAAGACCTCGTCGCCAGCGGGGACTACGAGGGGGCGGTGGCCGCCCGCGGCGCGAGCTTCGGGGAGATGCTGCGGATCTTCGAGACCATGTCCACTCCCCCCGAGCTCGACCCCGACGCCGCCTCGGACCAGTCGCCGAGCGCGGAGTCCAAGCGGGTCGCCATCATCCACGCGGGCGGTCTCGCCCCCGGCATGAACACGGCGGCGCGAGCGGCAGTGCGCCTCGGCCTGGATCACGACTTCACCATGCTCGGGGTCTACGGGGGCTTCCCCGGCCTCCTGGACGGCGACGTGCGAGAGCTGAGCTGGGACGACGTCGAGGGCTGGGTGGGCGACGGCGGCGCCGAGCTGGGCACGCGGCGCGAAATCCCCACCATCGAGCAACTCTACTCGTTGGGACGCGCCATCGAATCCCACCGAATCGACGCCCTGCTCATCATCGGCGGGTTCAACGCCTACTTGTCCGCATACGAGCTGGTCTCGGAGCGGGACCGCTACCCCGCCTTCAAGATCCCGATCATCTGCGTGCCCGCCTCGATCGACAACAACCTGCCGGGCAGCGAGCTGAGCATCGGAGCGGACACCGCCCTGAACAACGCCGTGGGTGCGCTGGACTCGATCAAGCAGTCGGCGGCCGCCTCCCACCGCTGCTTCGTGGCCGAGTCGATGGGCCGCAAGTGCGGATACCTCGCCCTCATGAGCGGTATCGCCACCGGCGCCGAGCGCGTCTACCTCAACGAGGACGGCCTCACACTGGCCCAATTGGCCCAGGATTCAGCGCGCATGGTGGACTCCTTCCGCTCGGGCCGCCAGCTCTACCTGGTGATCCGCAACGAGCGGGCGAGCAAGAACTACACCCTGGATGTGCTCGCCAAGATCTTCTCCCAGGAGGGGCACGGCCTGTACGACGTGCGCCATGCGGCGATCGGCCACCTGCAGCAGGGCGGGGACCCGTCCGCCTTCGACCGCATCATGGCCACCAAGCTCGTAGCCCACGCCCTGGATCTGCTTGCGGAGCAGCTGGAGGCGGGCACCTACCACTCCAGCTATGTGGGCCTGACGGGCGGACGGATCTCCCACCACCGGCTGGAGCGCATGAACGACGAACTGGACCTGGCTTCGCGCAGGCCCCTCCATCAGTGGTGGATGGGGCTGCGCGAGGCCATCAGCCTGGTCAGCCAGAACAGCGGCGTCATCCCCATGGAGGACATCCCCGACTTCGGCGCGGCGGTGAGCGCCGCAGCGGCGCCCTCCGAGTGACGCGATAGCTACGCCCATGACGCTTACCTGCGCTTACCCGCGCTCACTACGCTCCTTCCCCCTTGAGCACGCTCCTCTTCCCCATCCAGTAAGGATCAAAGAGGCGTAGTAAGTAGCAAGCGGAGTAAGCAGAGCAAGCAGCACAGCCCGGCTGCTATTCAGCGAGTCAGCGAGTCAGCTTCAGTCCGGCGCACTCTCGTTCTCAGCCAGAGCGCGGGCGAACTGCGCGGCATGAAGGCGCGCATAGGTGCCGCCGCGCTCCAACAGCTCTGCATGGCTGCCCTGCTCGACGATGTCGCCACGCTCCATGACCAGGATCGTGTCCGCGTCGCGGATGGTGGACAGACGGTGGGCGATGACGAAGCTCGTGCGGCCACGCCGCAACGCCCCCATGGCCCGCTGCACCAGGAGCTCGGTTCGCGTGTCAACCGAACTGGTGGCCTCGTCCAGGATGAGGACGGCGGGATCCGCGATGAAGGCCCTGGCGATGGTGAGCAGCTGACGCTCGCCGGCCGAGATATTGGCGGCCTCCTCCTCCAGGACCGTCTCGTAGCCCTCGGGCAGCGCCCGCACGGTGTGGTCGACGTAGCAGGCGCGCGCGGCCGCCTCCACCTCCTCGTCCGAGGCGCCGGGACGCCCGTAGCGGATGTTCTCGCGTATCGTGCCCTGGAAGAGCCACGGGTCCTGCAGCACCATGCCGGTGCGCGCCCGCACGTCGCGCCTGCGCATGGCGGAAATGTCCACGCCGTCGAGGGTGATGCGACCGCCATCGACGTCGTAGAAGCGCATGAGGAGGTTGACCAGGGTGGTCTTGCCGGCCCCCGTGGGCCCCACGATGGCGACAGTCTGGCCGGGCTCGACGCGCAGCGACAGGTCGCGGATGAGCTCGACGTCGGGGTCGTAGGAGAAGCGGACGCGGTCCATCTCGATCACTCCGCCGTGCGCGGGCCTCGGTGCCTCCTGGGGCGCCGAGCCCGCATCATTGACGTCATCGGGGCGCTCCTCCTCGGCGTCGAGAAGCTCGAAGACCCGCTCGGCGCTGGCCGTGCCGGACTGGACGGCGGTGGCCATCCCGCCGAGCTCCCCCAGGGGCTGGGAGAACTGCTGGGAGTACTGGATGAACGCCTGCACGTCGCCCAGGCGCAGGCTGCCGCCCGCGACCATGAACCCGCCGAGGACCGCGATCACGACATAGGCCAGATTCCCGATGACCTGCATGATCGGCATCATGAGGCCGGACAGGAACTGGGCGCGCAGGCCGGCGCGGTAGAGCTCCTCGTTCTCGGCGTCGAACCTCTCGCGCGAGTCCCGCATACGACCGTAGGTGCGCACCAGGGCGTGACCGGAGAAGGACTCCTCGACACGCACGTTCAAACGCCCGGTCTTGGCCCACTGCACGGTGAAGGCCTTCTGGGAGCGCGGCCCGATGACACCGAACATGACGGCCATGAGCGGCAGGATGACCAGCGCCGCCAGGGTCAGCTTCCACGAGATCGACAGCATCATGGCCACCACCCCGAGCACGGTCAGAATGGCCCTCAGCGCGCCGGACAGCGACTGCTGAAGCGTGTTGGTGATGTTGTCGATGTCGTTGGTGACGCGGCTGAGCAGTTCGCCGCGCTGGACGCGGTCGAAGTAGGACAGCGGCAAGTGGTGGATCTTGGCCTCGACGTCTGCGCGCAGCCGGAGCATCGCCCTGATCGTGATGCGGTTGAGGATGAAGCCCTCGAGCCAGGACAGCACGGCCGAACCGATGTAGACCGCCAGGGCGAGCAGCAGGACCCGGCCCAGAGCGCCGTAATCGATGCCCGCGCCGGGCAGGAGATCCATGGCGCGGACCATGTCCGCCATCTCGCCGTGGCCCGAGGCGATCAGGCTCTCGATCGCCTGCTCCTTGGTCGCGCCCGCCGGCAGGCGGGAGCTGATGGCGCCCTCGAAGACGATGTTGGTGGCACGGCCCAGGACTTTGGGGGCGATCACGGCCAGCACGACGGAGACGACGGACGCGAGCCCCGCCACCGCGAGTTGGATCCTGAAGGGAGCCAGAAGTGCGAGCATGCGGGTGAAGGAGGGCCAGAAGGCATTGGCCTTGCCCGGAGGCGGTCCGGCGCTCCAGTCGTCAGAGGAGGCTTGGGCGCTGGCCGCCAGCGCGAGATCCTCCTCGCTGAGCTCATCGACGCCGGCAGGAGTGGTGGGGGCGGCGGAATCAGCAGTACTCATGCGGCGGCCTCGCTTCCGAGCTGGGAGGTGACGATCTCTCGGTAGGTCCTGCTGGTGTCCAGCAGCTCGTCGTGCGTGCCCTTGGCCGCGAGCCTGCCCTCATCCAGGACGAGGATGAGATCGGCGTCGGTGATCGTCGAGACGCGCTGGGCGACGATGATCTTGGTGATCCCCGTCGTGGCCGGGCGCAGGGCCGCACGCAGACGGGAATCGGTGGCGACGTCCAGGGCGGAGAAGGAGTCGTCGAAGACGAGCACCGCCGGGCGGCGTACGAGGGCGCGGGCGATGGCCAGGCGCTGGCGCTGCCCGCCGGAGACGTTCGTACCGCCCTGGGCGATGGGCGCCTCGAGCCCGCCATCCATCTCGGTCACGAAGTCGCGCGCCTGGGCGATCTCAAGGGCCTCCCACAGCTCCTCATCGGTGGCCTCCTCGCGCCCAAGACGCAGATTGGAGGCGACAGTGCCGGCGAAGAGGAAGGGCTTCTGCGGCACCAACCCCAGCTGGGCCCACAGGGCCTCGGGCTCGGCACGGCGCACATCCGTGCCGCCGACCAGCACCCGGCCGTCGGAGGCATCCAGGAGCCGGGGAAGGAGATTGACCAGGGTCGTCTTGCCCGAACCGGTCGAGCCGACGACGGCGACCGTCTGCCCGGGACCGGCGGTGAAGGAGATCCCTGTCAGGACGGGCTCCTCGGCGCCGGGGTAGGTGAAGGCGACGTCGCGCATCTCCACGGTGCCCGGCCGGGGGAAGTCCGAGACGGCGTCGGAGGCCACGGTCAGGGAGGGATCGGTGGCGAGGACCTCGCTGATGCGCTCGGCGCATACGGCGGCGCGCGGGATGCTCATGGTCATGAAGCTGGCCATGACGATGCCCATGAGAATCTGCAGCAGGTAGCTCATGAAGGCGACGAGCGTGCCGACCTCCACCTGGCCCGCCCCCACCTGATGGCCGCCGAACCAGACGACGCCGGTCATGGTCACGTCCAGCACCAGGATGGTCGCCGGGAACAGGAAGACGAACAGCTGGCCGACTCTCTCCCCCACCCGGGAGATGTCCCGATTGGCCTCCTCGAAGCGCTCGGTCTCCGCCTGCTCGCGCACGAAGGCGCGCACGACGCGGATCCCGGTCAGCTGCTCGCGCAGCACGCGGTTGATGGTGTCCAGGCGCTCCTGGAAAGAGCGGAACAGCGGAACCATGCGCCGCACGGTCGAGCCCACGACCAGGAGGATCACGGGCGCGGCCACCGCGATGAGCCAGGACAGGGAGGGGGCGTGAGTCACCGCCATGACGACGCCGCCGACGGCGAGCAGCGGCGCGGTCACCAGCATGGTGCAGCTCATGAGCACGAGCATCTGGACCTGTTGAACGTCGTTGGTGGTACGGGTGATCAGGGAGCCCGCCCCGAAGACGGAGACCTCCCGCTCGGAGAAGTCTCCGACCCGCCGGAAGATGAGAGCGCGCAGATCGCGTCCCATGCCCAGCGCCGAGCGGGCCGCCAGCCAGGTGGCCCCGATGGTGCCCGCGCCCTGGAGCACGGAGACGCCGAGCATGAGGGCGCCGATGCGCCAGATATAGCCGGTATCGCCTTGCGCGAGACCGGTGTCGATGATTCTGGCATTGAGGTTCGGCAGGTAGAGGGAGGCCATCACCTGCACGATCTGCAGGATGAGGACCCCCGCCAGCAGGGTCCGGTAGGGGCGCAGATGGGTGCGCAGAAGACTGACGAGCATGGGACTTCCGAGGTTGAGGGAGCAACGGCGGGGCCGTGATCGGACCGAGTCCACCAGCCCGACTGATGAGGCCCGACGGCGGGCCCCGCATACGACCGCAGTACCGCGGGGACGCGCTGAATACTAGTCCCTGACGCCGTGCGAGGGTGCAAGGGCCCGCTGATTCGAGCAGCCTTGGCCGTCTTGGCAGCCTTGGCATCCTTGGGCCTCGGCGCTACCGCCTGGGGCCGATGCAGGAGCGCCGCGAGGCGGTCTCGTCATATCGTCTCCCCGATGACACCCCCACCCCCTCCTTCGCCGCGCGGCCGCGCGGGTCGGACGGCTCGCCTTGTGATCGCCGTCGTGCTGGCGGGCACGGCGGCCGGGCTGATCGGCATCGCCATGGCCTACCTTCTCGAGGGTTTCGAGTGGCTCTTCTACGGGATCGCTGAGGGGACGCTGCCTGAGCGGGTCGAGGCCGCTCCGCCGTGGCGTCGCGTGCTCGCACCCGCCCTCGGCGGTGCTGCGGCGGGGGCGCTGTGGTGGTGGGAGCGGGCCACCGGCGGTGTGGTCGGCGTTGAGGACGCCGTGGCGGACGGCTCAGGAACCGCGGCGGCGCGAATGGGGCTGACGCGTCCCTTCGCCGACGGCGCGCTGCAGGTCCTCGTCGTGGGCGCCGGCAACTCCGTGGGTCGTGAAGGGGCGCCGCGCCTCATGTCGGGCGCCGTCGCCGCCCGGCTGGCGCGGTGGTTGGGGTTGGAGGCCGGCACCACGACCCTGCTCGTCGCCGCGGCGGCAGGAGCCGGTCTGGCAGCGATGTACAACGTGCCGTTGGGCGGGGCGGCGTTCGCCGTCGAGATCACCCTGACGGCGGGGGCGCGGCGCCGCGGGGTGTGGCTGGCGCTGCCGGTGAGTGCGATCGCGACGGTCGTCTCGTGGCTGCACTCCCGCGGCCTGCCGACCTTCGAGGTGACGGTGAGCGGGCCAACGGCCGCCACAGTGCTGACGGCGCTGGCGATGGCGCCGGGGCTCATGGCGCTCGGCGTGGGCGCACGCAGACTGTGGGGCTGGTTCAAGGCACACAGGCTCCCGAACAGCTGGGCACTCCCGCCGGGCATCGCTGCGGCGGGCCTGCTCACGGGCGCGGCGTCGCTGTGGCTGCCCGTCCTGCCGGGCAATGGTCGGGACGCCCTGGAGGCGGCGCTGGCATCGCCGACGACGGGGGCGGCGCTGGTGGCGCTGGGCGGCGTCATGGTGCTCAAGCCGGTACTGACCGGGCTGACGCTGGGAGCGGGGGCCACGGGCGGGCTGCTGGCGCCGTCCTTCGCCCTGGGCGGCAGCGCGGGGGCCGCGGCGGCGGGACTGGCGGGTCTGGCGGGCTGGGACGCGAGCGTGCCGGCGCTCGCACTGGTGGGAGCGGGGGCGGTCCTGGCCATGACCCAGCGCGCTCCCGTGTTCGGCACGCTCTTCGTGTGGGAGCTCGTGCGGCCCGGGCTGTGGGTGCTGGCGCTCATGGCGGTGGTCGCGGCGGGCTGCTGGTGGCTGACCTCCTCTTCTTTTTCCTCTTTCGCCGAGATCGGTCGTTCTCCGCGCCGAGATCGGTCGTAACCCGCACCGAGATCGGTACATCTCCGGCTCGAGATCGGTCCGATTCCGCATCGAGACGCGGCGAAAGCTGATCCGATCGCCCTATAATGACGCGGCTCACACAATCACCCACCCCTTTGAGAGCCCCGTCCCATGCCCCGTCGCCACCTGAGAATCATCTGCTTCCTTCTCGCCCTGCTGGTCCCAGTGGCCATGACGGGGCTGGCCCTGGTGGGCGGCCCGTGGCAGCTCATGCTCCTGCTCCATCCGGGCGCGCTCGCCTACTGGCGCCTTGTGGAGCGCCGGCCGTTCCGCGCCCTGCTCTACTCCGACGGGCCGTGGGGTCCATGGGCGCTCCTTGGACTGGGCGCAGCAGCGCCGGCGGTCGGCACCGTCCTCATTCACATGCAGTCCAGGCCCGACGTCGGAGCCGCGATCGCGGACGCCGCGCCCTCAAAACTGCTCATCACCACACTCGTGGCGATCCTCATAGGCGGCTGCCTCAACGCGATTCCCGAGGAGATCACCCTGCGGCGCATCATCCTCACTCCGCTCCAGGAGCGTCGGGGCGCCGGGATCGCCGTCGGGGTCACAGCGCTGATGTTCGCCGCCATGCACCTGCCCACCTGGATCAGCTCAGAGGTTCCTGCTCAGGTCTACGCCTTCCAGGTTCCCGACAAGCTGCTGTTCGGCCTAGTGGCGGGATGGTCCGTGGTACGACTGCGATCCCTGTTCTTCGCCCTGGGCATGCACCTGGGAGGCAACCTCGTCGCCGTCTTCCTGGACACGCTCGCCCCGGATGACGGCTGGACGTCCCTGACATGGGGCAGCGCCATCCTGACCGGAGCCGAGTTCACCCTGTGCGCACTGCTCGTGGCGCACCTGGGAAAGCGACGCATCAGCGCAACGTGATCGTCTGACCGTCCGGTTCTCCCGCGCGCTGTCCGACGTCGTCGCCCTGAACCGATCTCGACGCGGATTACGACCGATCTCGAGCCGGAACTCGACCGATCTCGGCGCGGAGTGCGACCGATCTCGGCGCGGAACCGGACCGATCTCGACGGAGCATCACACGGTGCGGCGCAGAATGACCGAGTCCCAGCCGCCCAACTGCTCGGGCGCGCCCGCACCCGAGCTCCCGGCATCCTCAACCGGCAGGGAAGCGACCAGCACCCGCTCGGCGTCGGCCCACTGTCCCAGGTCGAGCCCCTCGGCCGCGAGCCGCTGCCGCAGCGCCGAGCCCTCCCCCGTCTCCAGGCCCTCGCGCGCGCACGAGGCCAGCAGCAGGACCTGCTGGCGCTCGCCATCGGCGTTCACGAACTCGCGCAGGATCGTCCAGGACCCGGCGTCCTCGGCGTCGAACAGGCGGAAGGTGCCCAGCGCGACGGCGTCGTCGGCGTGCCGCAGAGCGATGAGCGCCCGGTAGTGCTCGAAGACCGACCCCGGCACCCCGACCTGGCTCGCGGCGTTGATCTCGGTGTAGTTGGGGGTGACGTCGATCCACGGCGTCCCCGTGGTGAAGCCCGCCTGCGGACCCGCATCCCACTGAACGGGTGTGCGGGCGTTGTCGCGGGAGTTCGCCGGCAGACCCGCCAGCACCGCCTCGGGATCGTCGCCCACGTCCACACGTTCGCGATAGTGGTTGATGGTCTCCAGGTCGCGGTAGGAGTCGATACCGGTGAAGACCGTGTTGGTCTGGCCGATCTCCTCGCCCTGGTAGACGTAGGGCGTGCCCCGGTGCAGGTGGAGGATCGAGGCGAGAGTCTTGGCGCTGATCGCCCGCCAGGCGGGGTCGTCGTCGCCATAGCGCGAGACGGCGCGGGGCTGGTCGTGGTTGTCCCAGTAGGCGGAGTTCCACCCCCTCTCCCCGGCGATGCGCCCGGACTCATCCGTGGCCGGGGCGAGGGCCGCCTGCCAGTCGGCGAGGTTCCGCTTCAGGACGACGCGATCCACGGGCCGGGGATCGAACTTGCCGCCGGGTCCCTCGGCCAGGCTCACGTGCTCGAACTGGAAGACCATGTCGAGCTCGGCGCGCGCCGGGTCGGTGTAGCGCTGGGCCTCGGCCAGGGTGACCCCCGGCATCTCGCCTACCGTGACGATGTGCGCGGCTCGCGGCGCGAAGACCGTCTCGTTCATCTCGTGAAGGAACTCGTGAATGCGGGGGCCGTTGACCACCAGGGAGGCGCCGTCGCCGTAAAGATCGCCATCGCGCTTGAGGCCGTCGGCCAGCGGGTAGGTCTTGGAGATGAAGTTGATGACGTCCATGCGGAAGCCGTCCACGCCGCGGTCCAGCCACCGCCCCATCATCTCGTAGACGGCACGGCGGACGTCCTCGTTCTCCCAGTTCAGGTCGGGCTGCTTGGTGGAGAACAGGTGGAGGTAGAACTCGCCGCTGCCCTCGTCCCAGGCCCAGGTGGATCCGGAGAAGAAGGAGCCCCAGTTGGTGGGCTCGGTTCCGGGCTGCCCGGGCTCCAGACCGGGCACCTGACGAGCGGGGCGCCAGATGTACCAGTCGCGCTTGGGATCGACCTTGGAGGAGCGGGAGGAGCGGAACCAGTCGTGCTCGTCGCTCGTGTGGTTGACCACCAGGTCCATCATCAGGCGCATGCCGCGCGAGTGCAGGCCCGCGATGAGCTCGTCGAGGTCGTCGAGGCTCCCGAAGAGCGGGTCGATGTCCTCGTAGTCGGAGATGTCGTAGCCGTTGTCGTCCTGCGGCGAGCGGTAGACGGGGCTCAGCCAGACGACGTCCACACCGAGCGCATCGAGGTGGTCCAGGCGGCGGGTGATGCCGGGGATGTCGCCGACGCCGTCGCCGCTCGTGTCCTGGAAGGAGCGCGGGTAGATCTGGTAGACGACGGCGCGCCGCCACCAGTCGGCGTCGTCACCAGCGTGGCGGGGCGAAAGAACGAGGGAAGGGTGATTCATGATGCCGAACCTTACGGGATGAAAGATGAAAGCGGACCGCGGCCCACGACCGATCTCGAGCCGGAACCGGACCGATCTCGAGCCGGAACCGGACCGATCTCGATGCGGAAGCCGACCGATCTCGGCGAAGGAGGACCACGATCGTCCACCGCCTGTATCGTCGCCTCATCAGCCAGACGCGCCTCGGCACAGGCGCCGCGACACCAGCAGCAAAGGGGCTACTCCTGTTGAAGCCATTGTCCTCATCCTCCCCCCTCTCCTGCTCACCGGCGGAGCTCCGTCCCGCCCCCGCCCGCCCGGAGACCGTCGTCCATGTGGGCGACCGGGTCCGCTTCACCATCCTGACGGACCGGCTCATCCGCATGGAGTGCTCCGAGTCCGGCAGCTTCACCGACGCCGCCACCCAGCTGGTCGTCTCCCGCGACCTGGGAGAGGCTCCCGCCTTCGATGTGCGCCGCGGCGAGGACCGCGTCGAGATCCTCACCGAGCATCTTCACCTCACCTACCAGCCCTCCCGGGGGTTCTCCCGCTCGGGGCTGAGCGTGGCCATGCGCACCGCCGTCGTCAACCTGCACGGCGGGACCTGGCGGTTCGGGGACGAGTGGGACCCCGACGAGACCTTTCCGACCAACCTGGGCGGCACCTGCCGCACCCTGGACGACGTCGACGGCCGGGCGCGCCTGAACCCCGGAATCCTGGCCCTGCACGGCCTTGCCGTCATCGACGACTCCGCATCCCTGCTCCTCCAGGAGGACCAGTGGGTCCGGCCGCGCCCGAGCGCGAGCCCCGTGGACGGCTCGTCCCCGGATCACGACCTGTACCTCTTCGGCTACGGGCAGGACTATCGCCGCGCGCTGCGGGACTTCTTCCGCCTCACCGGCCCCACTCCCCTGATCCCGCGGGCGCTCCTGGGCAACTGGTGGAGCCGCTACCACCGCTACACGGAGGAGTCCTACCTGGCCCTCATGGATCGTTTCGCGGCCGAGGACCTGCCCTTCTCGGTGGCCGTGCTCGACATGGACTGGCACCTGGTGGACATCGACCCGGCGATCGGCAACGGATGGACCGGCTACACCTGGAACCGCGAGCTCTTCCCCGATCCCGGGCGCTTCCTGAAGGCCCTGCACGACCGCGGCATGCAGGTGACCCTCAACCTCCATCCCGCTGCCGGCATCCGGCGCCACGAGGACGCCTATGCCCCCATGATGCGCAGGCTGGGCGGCGACCCGGCCTCGGGCGAGGCCATCGCCTTCAATATCGGTGACAAGGACTTCACAGCCGCCTACCTGGAGCACGCCCACCATCCCCTGGAGGAGGAGGGCGTCGACTTCTGGTGGCTGGACTGGCAGCAGGGCGGCGACACCGACATCCCGGGGCTGGATCCCCTGTGGATGCTCAACCATGTGCACTACCTGGACTCCGGGCGCGAGCGCACAGATCCCGATGACGCTGCCGGACCCGCCGGCCCCGGCCCTGCCGAACCCGTCGGGCCCGACGCCCCCGGCTCCCCCGCGCGCCGCCGTCCCGTAACCTTCTCCCGCTTCGCCGACGCCTCGAGCCACCGCACGCCCATCGGCTTCTCCGGGGACACGATCACCACCTGGGACTCCTTGCGCTTCCAGCCCGAGTTCACGGCGACAGCCGCCAATATCGGCTACTACTGGTGGTCCAACGACATCGGCGGTCACATGTTCGGGGTCAGGGACGATGAGATGGCGGCCCGCTGGGTCCAGCTCGGCTGCTTCTCCCCCATCAACCGCCTGCACTCGACGGACTCGGTGTTCAACTCCAAGGAGCCGTGGCGCTACAGCCGCGACGCCCGCGCCACCATGGAGGCCCACCTGCGGCTGCGCCACCGCCTGGTTCCCTACCTGTACACCTGGGCGCGCCGCGCCCACGCCGAGGGCATCGGACCGGTGCGCCCCGTCTACCACGATGAGCCCTGGGCGCTGGGGGCCTATGCGAATCGCACCGAGTTCCTCTTCGGGGATCTGCTCGTCGTGCCCATCGTCCACAAGGCCGACCCGGTCAGCGCCCTGGCTCAGGAGCGGGCGTGGCTGCCCCGAGGCACCTGGTTCGATCTGCCCACCGGGAGGCGCTACGAGGCACCGGCCGATGACGGGCGGACTCTGGTCCTGTGCCGGCCTCTGGACCGCATCCCGGTCCTCGCCCGCGCGGGGAGCCTGCTCGTCAGCGCCGCGGACATCGATGAGGCCGCCGGGGACAATCCCCGTCGCTTGTCGGTCCTGGTCGTGCCTGGCGCGGATGGCGAGTTCGTGCTGGAGGAGGACGACGGTTCACCCGAGCCCGGCCCCGGGGCCGTGGTGCGCACCCGCTTCTCACTGGCCTGGGACGAGCAGGACGCCACCGCCCGCCTGACGATCGTGCAGGAGGGTCCCAACGGCGTCGTCCCCGCCGAGCGCGAAGTCACGGTCCGTCTCCTGTCCGCGGGCGGTGATGAGTTGCATGCGAGTTGGAGCGGATCAGGTACCGCCGGCGACGCGGAGCAGGAGCCGGTCGTCGCGCATCGGGAGGCGGACGCCTTCACGCTGGGCGCGGGCACCGATATCGCCCTGGGCGCCATTCGGCCCGCCGACGGCGGCGAACTCGTCCTGACCGGGGTGCGCACCAGCCCGCCGCCACCGGCCGACGAGGTGTTCTCCATTCTCGAACCCGTCCAGATCGCCTATGAGGCAAAGGACGCGGCCTGGAAGGTCGTCGCCTCGGGGGCGAGGGGCGGCGAGCTCCTGGGGGGCCTGCGGGCGGCCGGCATCCCCGACGACGTACTGGCGGCCGTTGCCGAGGTCGCCTGAGACCGGCCAGGGCGTTCAGGCATGCAGGAGAAGGCCCAGATGAGCCAGGTGAGTCGGTCCTCGAAGGCTGTTGCGCATGCGGAAGGCCTTCATCGCAGGCTCGGCCGGGCTCGTGCGTGCCGGATCAGGGTCATTGCACACTCGGGGGCGACCCGCACCGAGTAGAACCGCTGAATCATGCGGAAACAGGAATCCAACAAACATCGCGGCCGCTCTCCCATGTGCATAGACCCCCCTCAACGCACATGGGAGCCGCTCAAGCGATCATGACGCCACTCGGAATCCCTAGAATTCCGCCCAAAAATCCTTCCGTTTCGCCACCGCCCCGCTCTCCCATGTGCAACCCGCCCGGAACGGCCCGCCCCGAGCACTGCACGCACAAAACCAGACTCGAAAGCACTCGTCGAGGATGAGGTACTGACGAGATACTTGGGCGCATGACTACTGCGACGCCCTCCCCCGCCAATCCTCTGACCGGCCGTACCGTGGTGGTCACCGGGGTGAGTCGCCGCGCAGGCATCGGGCACGCCATCGCCTGCCGGGCCGCCGACCTGGGCGCCTCGCTGCTGTGCCACCACTTCTCCCCGCACGACGCCGAGCAGCCCTGGGGCGCCGACTCGGTGGAGGCGACGCTCGACTCGGTGCGCGCCCACCTGGTTCCGGGAGCTCGGCTCGTCGATGTCGAGGCCAACTTCCGCGACCAGGCGGCGCCGCCGGCCGTCATCGATGAGGCCGTCCGCGCCCTCGGCGGTGTCGATGCGCTCGTGTGCAACCAGGCGTCATCCGGCCGCGATGGCGGCCTGCAGCAGATCGACGCCGCCGACCTCGATCACCACTGGGCCGTCAATGCGCGCGCCTCGCTGCTGCTCGTGCAGGCCTACGCGGACCGTTTCGCCGATCGCCACCGGGCCGAACCTGACGAACATGACGGGCCGGGCAAGGCGGCATCGGCCGGGCGGGGCTCGGACTTCCCGGCCATGCCGGGTTCGGCCGTGCTCATGACGTCCGGCCAGGATCTGGGTCCCATGCCCGAGGAGATCGCCTACTGCACCGCCAAAGCGGCCCTGGCGGGGATCACGCCCTCACTCGCGGCCGGGCTGGCCGAGCGCGGCATCCGGCTCAACACCGTCAACCCCGGGCCGGTGGACACCGGATACATGGATGCCGAGACGATGCGCATGGTCGACGCCATGTTCCCGTGCGGGCGCACGGGACGGCCCGAGGACGCCGCCCGCCTCATCTGCTGGCTGCTGACCGACGAGGCGTCCTGGGTGACCGGCCAGGTCATCAACTCCGAGGGCGGCTTCAGACGCTGAGAGGGTCGGGCGAGCCGTGAGTGCCGTGCGGGCCGACGGCGGCCGCCGCTGACGCAGCGGGCACAGCAGACACAGCGGCCACCGAGCCGCGATCAACCAGCCCGGCGCCCATGGTCAGGTGCTCGGGGGCCGCCTTCGGCGTGGCCAGTCGCCGCAGAAGCAGCTCGCCGGCCTGACGCCCCATGGCGGCCCGGTCGACGCTGACCTCGGTGATCAGAACCCCTCCGGGCTCCCGGGGCACCGCCAATCCGAGTGTGACCGCTGACAGGCCTTCGGGCACGCCCACGCCGTGCGACCAGGCCGCCGCCAGGAGGCCCTCCATGGCCATCGGGTTGTTCGACGCCACGGCGGTGCAGCGCCCGGGGAGACGCCCGTGTTCCATCATGGCTGCACCGGCAACGGCGTTGTCCTCCACGGGGCGGTTCAGCACCTCGACGCCGTGGGCGCTCGCGACCCTGCTGATCGCCTCGCCCTGGGCACGGTAGACATTGGCCAGATCACGGGTGATTCGACGGCCCAGGTGCAGCACCCGCCGATGGCCCAGTCCCGCCAGGTGGGAGATCGCCAGGTTCAGCATCTGCTCGAAGTCCGCGTCCACCTCATCGCTGACCGCGGCACCCGAGGTCCCGATGAGCACGACCGGCACCTTATTGCGCAGAAGCCTCTCACGCTCATCGTCGGGGGCCACGTCCATGAGCACAGCCGCATCCAGCGTCCGGGATTGCACCAGCGCGGCGAGGTCCTTGCGAACCTCCCGCGCCCGTACGAGGGGAACGAAGACCCGGATCCCCTCGGCCTCCAGGCGCGCCCTGAGGCCCCCGACGTAGCCCTGGTCGTCAAGATCGACGGAGCGGGGCTGCATCCGGAACAGCACGCCGACGCTGCGCACGGAGTGGGCGGCGAGAACCGAGGCGTGGCGGTTGGGAAGGTAGCCCAGCTCCTCCACGGCGTGGAGCACTCGGTTCCGAGTGACCTCGCTGGTCGCGCGCTTGCCGGTGAGCACGTACGTGACGGTCGAGGGCGAAACGCCGGCCAGGCGAGCAACGTCAGCCCGCGTGGCCGGCATGTCATCTCCTCAGTTTTTCAGTCTGTTTTCTCAGTCGGCGGCTTTGCGATGTGCTGGGTGCCCAGTGGGACGGTCGGGACAGGCGGGGCGGTGCGCCGAATCAGATCGACGCACCGCCCCGCCGCGTCACTGCTTGAGGCCGCCGGCTGCCAGGCCGGCGACGATCCGGCGCTGGAAGAGCAGCACCATGATCACCAGCGGCAGGGTCATCACCACGCCGGCCGCCATCTGCGATCCGAATGGGGTATTGAACTGCGAGGCGCCGGTGAACTTCGACAGCAGGACGGTCGCCGGCTGCATGGCGGGATTGTTGATCATCGTGACGGCGACGAGGAACTCGTTCCAGGCGCCGATGAAGATGATGATGGCGGTGGTGAAGATGCCGGGGGCGGCGAGCGGAAGGATGACCTTGCGGAAGGCCTGCCCCGGAGTGCAGCCGTCAACCATCGCGGACTGTTCCAGCTCCTGGGGCATCTGCCTGAAGAAGCTGGTCAGATTCCACACCGCCAGCGGCAGCGAGAAGGACAGGTCGGGGACGATCATCGCCTGGTATGTGTTGATCCACTGCCAGTCGGAGAAGTTCTTCAGCAGCGGCACGATGATGGCCACCAGGGGGAACATCGACGTGGCCAGCACGACGAGCAGCAGGAATCCCTTGCCGCGGAAGTCGAGGCGGGCCAGAGCGTAGGAGGCGAAGGTCGCGACCGCCAGCGCCACAATGGTGACGACGATCGACACGACCAAGGAGTTAATCAGACCCTGGCCGAAATTGTTCTTCGCCGAGAACACGGCCTGGTAGTTCTCGAAGGAGGTGTGGCGCGGCCACCAGGTGTTCTCGAAGATCTCGGTGTCCGGCCGCAGGGAGGACACGACCATCCAGTAGAAGGGCGCCAGGCAGTAGATGACGATGAAGCCGATGCCGACGGTGGCCCAGATGCCGGACCACGGGGTCCTCTTCTTAGTGCTCTGCCCGACGGCGGTTGAGGTGGAGTCGGTCGCGATGCTCATGCCTGGCTCCTGACGTCGGAGGACTGGGTGGACTGGTCGGACTGGGAGGAGTCAGAGGAATCAGAAGAGTCGGTGGCCGCTGGTCGCCGCTTGGGCAGGAATGCCGAGGCCGGCAGCTTGCCGCCCTTCTTCTTCCTCTTCTCCACGCTCGCGCCGAGATCGGTCCCGGTGATCTTGACGAAGGCGAAGGCGAAGATGAAGACGTACAGGAAGAGGATGAGGGCGTATGCGGCCGCCGACCCGTAGCGGAGGTTGGAGGCCTCGTCCTGGACGAGCATGGAGATCGTCTCAACGGAGGCCTTCCGGGGCCCGATCAGGATGTAGGGCAGGTCGAACATGCGCAGAGCGTCGAGGGCGCGGAAGAGGACGGCGACGGCGAGAGCGGGCTTGACCAGCGGCAGAGTGATGCTGGTGAAGCGCCTCCAGGCGTTCGCGCCGTCGATCTTGGCGGCCTCGTAGACCTCGTCCGGGATGACCTGGAGCCCGGCCAGGGTGAGCAGGCCGATGTAGGGAGCGGTCTTCCACACGTCGGCGATGATGATCGCCATCTTGGCCGAGGTGCCTCCCGAGGCCCACATGATGTGCTGGCCGAGGACCGCGTTGGCGACGCCGTCCTGGTTGAAGATCCATCCCCACAGGATGGCGGAGACGGCGGTGGGGATGGCCCACGGCACCAGGATGGCGGCGCGCACGAAGCCGCGCCCACGCATGGCCTTGTGCATGATGAGGGCCATGGCGACGCCCAGAACCGTCTCCAGGACGACGGTGACGACACCGAAGAGCGTCGTGTTCCAGGCGGCGGTCCAGAAGCGTTCACCCGCGGAGGTGAAGATGTCGGTGTAGTTCTTCAGGCCGACGAAGGGCGCGACCTTGGAGACGAAACCGGTGTTCTCGTCTAGGCCCGCCTTGCCGTACAGCGACTGCTCCAGGGATTGGAGAACGGGGATGATGATGACGATCGTCAGGACGACGACCGTGGGTGTCAGGAGTATCCAGGCCAGGCGCGACTGCGCCCTGCTGGATTTGGACCGGCGGTTGGCGACCTCCGGTGAGGACGACGATGTGCTCATGGGTGCTTCTCTCATACTGAGGCTCTTACCGGTCCTCATCGGCTCCTGTTGCGCTCGAGCGGCTGCGGGGAGCAGGCTCGTCTCCTCTCACCGGTGGTCCCGTCTCATTCGAGACGGGACCACCGAAAGCACAGGGAGCCGCGAGGTGCCCGGGCGAATCAGTTATCGACGCCCTTCAGGGTTCCCTCAAGGTCCGTGATGGACTGCTCGGCCGTGGTCTGCTGCTGGATGGCCGGGTAGATGGCGTCCTGGATCGCAGCGGTCACGTCACCGTAGGAGACCACCTTGGGCCGGCCCTTGGCGGCGTCGAGGGAGGCGCGCAGGGTGGTCAGGTACGGGAACTGCTTGAGCAGCTCGGGGTCCTCGTACAGGGAGCCGAGGATGGGGGCGAGGGTCTGGGTCTCGAGGGTGTAGCGCTCGGACTCCTCGGAGATCCACCACTTGACGAACTTCAGGGCCGTGGCCTTGTTCTTCGAGTAGGGCGAGATGCCGCAGTTGTGGCCGCCCAGGGTGGGCACGAAGCTCTTGCCGTTGATCGTCGGCAGTGCGGCGACGCCGAACTTGTCCTCACCAAGAGCCTTGAGGTTGTTGGCGTACTGGTAGGGCCACTGGCGGTAGAAGAGCAGCTCGCCGTTCTCGAAGGCGTTGCGGCCGTCCTCCTCTTTCCACTCCAGAGCAGCCCCGGGGATATAGCCGTCCTTGAAGCCGTCCATGAGGGTCTGCAGGCCCATGACCGACTCGGAGGAGTTGATGGCGACAGCAGGCTTGTCGCCGCTCGTGTCGTCGTAGAAGGAGCCGCCGGCGGTGTGGATGAACTCCGAAGCGCAGCACGTCAGGCCCTCGTACTTGGCGAACTGGCCTCCGAAGCCGCCGATGCTCTCGTGCCCGGGGAGCGCGCGCACGGCGTCGATAGCCGCCTTGACCTCATCCCAGGTGGTGGGCACCTCCACGCCCGCCTCGGCGAGGAAGTCCTTGCGGTAGTACATGATCGGGGCGTCGGTCGCGTGGGGGACCGCGAAGAGCTTGTCCCGGTACATCCCGGTGTTCCACACCGACTCGATGATGTCATCGTTCTTGAGCTCGTCCATGGGAAGCTCGAGGATCCACTGGTTGGCGGCGAACTCCGCCACCCACACGTTGTCCACGGAGATGACGTCGTAGGCGTCGGACTGGGTCTGGGCGTTGTTGATCAGGGACTGACGCTGCTGATCCGCTTCAGAGGACAGCTCGATGAGCTCGACCGTTTCGTCCGGGTTCTGCTCGTTCCAGACGTCGATGCGCGCCTGCACCTTGCCGTCTGAGTTGTCCTTGCCCTGGACCCAGGTGATCGGACCCGTGCCGGAGAAATCGGCGCTCGCGCCGCCTCCGCCCGAGTCTCCCTTGGAGCATGCCGCAGCGGCGCCGAGAGCCGCGACGAGGGCGGAGCCCTGGATGAACCGACGCCGTGGGAGCGAGGTAATCATCTGTAGTTTCCTCCTTGAAACGTCATGGGGAAGGCATGACGGGTGTGTCATTGGGGAGAACCGTTGTCGACGCGCGTCGACAACGTGCCGAGGGACACGGTAGGCCCGGGGGCACACGTCGGATGTCCGAATAGTCGGACCGTTATCAATTCGTTATCTTCCACCTTCTCCCCGAGATCGGTCGATCTCCGCACCGAGATCGGTCCAGTTCCGGCTCGAGATCGGTCCAGTTCCGCGTCGAGATCGGTCCAGTCCATACAGAATCCGCACACGATCCAGGGGATATCGACAAGGACCCATCGCCGCCAACATTTCCAGTCCTGCCGGTAGGCTCACGCTCATGACCGAGGAGATCCCCTTCGCCCAGGCGCAGCCCTATTTCGCCGGCGACGCACGCACCAACCGCGAACGTATGCTCGCCGGCGACTGGTACGTCTCGGATGACCCGGACAACGCCAGAATCGCCGCGCACGCGCGCCGCGAGCTCTATCTCTACGAACGTGCCTTCGCCATGGGCGAGGACGACGCCGACAAGCACCTGCGCTCGGCCCTGCCCAACCTGGCACCGGACGCGCGCCTGCTGCCGCCGGTGCGCGTGGACTACGGGGAGAACGTTCTCGTCGGCGAGGGGACCTTCGCCAACTACGGGCTGACCGCCCTGGACGTCGCTCCGATCACCATCGGGGCGCATTGCCAGATCGGTCCCAACGTCCAGCTGCTCACTCCGGTCCACTCCCTGGAGCCGACGCCGCGGAAGGTCGGGCTGGAGTCGGCCGACCCGATCGTCATCGGGAACAATGTCTGGCTCGGTGGCGGCGTCATCGTGTGCCCAGGCGTGACGATCGGCGACGACTGCGTCATCGGGGCCGGCTCGGTGGTGACTCGGGACATTCCGCCGGCGTCCCTGGCGGTGGGCAGTCCGGCGCGCGTCATCCGCACGCTGGACGACTCGACCTTCGCCCCGCGCCACTGAAGAATCAACGCCGAAATCGGTCCGGTTCTGCGCCGAGATCGGTCGATCTCCGCATCGAGATCGGTTCAGTGATCGGCCCATCGCACCATCAGCATCACGACATCAAGGAGCCGCCCCATGGACCCCAGCGCCTTCTCAGACCTGGCCGCCTCCCGGCATTCCGTTCGCGATTTCCGACCCGATCCGGTTCCTGACGACGTCCTCAATGCGATCCTGGACGACGCCCGGACGGCGCCGAGCTGGTCGAACACGCGCCCCTTCATGCTGGCACTGGCCACCGGGGAACGGGCCGACCGACTGCGCGCGGCCTACGTACAGGAGTTCGACAAGACCCTGGGCGTCCAGCACAAGGAACGCGGTGCTGTAGCGAAACTGGCGCTGTCCGGCAATCTTCCCGACGGCGATTACAAGATCTGGGCTCCGTACCCCGAGGACCTGCGTCGGCACTCATTCGCCGTCGGCAAGGCCCTCTATCAGCATGCCGGAGTGGCCCGTGGGGACCGGGCCAAGCGCGACGAGGTGAACCGCCGCAACTGCCGGGCCTTCGGCGCGCCCGTCATGGGCTTCGTCCTCATCCACAAGGACTTCTTGCCCTTCGCGGCCCTCGACGCCGGCCTCATGCTCCAAACGCTGTTCCTATCAGCCAAGGCCCATGGAGTCGACTCCTGCCCCATCGGAGTCCTCGCCGCCTGGCGCAGCCCGCTCGACGCCGAGTTCGACGTGCCCGGCAACTACAACCTCATCACCGGCTTCGCACTGGGCTACGCCTCCGACGCCAAGATCAACGAGTTCCGGGCCGAGCGTCGGCCCGTGCAGATGGTGCCGCCCCGGTCGTAAGGTTCAAGCCTCCCGCTCCTGCCGACGGCGCCGCCAGACGGGCGGGATGATGAACCCGCGCCTATGCGCGGCGAATGCCATGGCCGCACCTGCAGCCGTGCACACGACCACTGTGACGATGGAGCCCTCCACGCCCATACTGCCCCCGGTGAGGAGGTCCGGTCCGCTGAAGGACGCCTCGAACAGGCCCCGACTATTGACCGCCCCCGAGATATCGGAGCCGAAGATACCGCCCTGGACGAAGTTCCAGGCCGCATGCAGACCAATGGCGAGCCACAGGCGCCGCGTCACCAGATAGCACGCCCCCAGCAGAATGCCCGCCTCCAGAGCAATGGCCGCCGCCCCGATAGGAGTGGCACCCGCATTGCTCAGGTGCATGACGCCGAACAGGACCGCGGTCACGGCCAGCGCCCACCACGAACCGAGCCACGCCTCCAGCAGGCGCAGCAGAACGCCCCGGAACAGGAGCTCTTCGCCGACACCGCCCATGATCCCGGCCACCAGCCCGATCAGAATGCCCTTGTCCCAGCCGACCGCCGCAATCCGGTAAGCACCCATCGCAGCCAGGACGGCGAAGACCGCGCATATGAGCGCCGTCCCCCACACCAGGCCGGCGCCGAGCTCTCGAAGCCGGCCCGGACCGGCCAGCTCGCAGACCGCCCGCCCGCGAACGAGCCGCATCAACTTCCAGTACCCGGCGAGTCCGACGGAGGCGGCCATGAGCGAACCGACGAGCAGACCGACAGGCACGAGCATGATCCGATGTCCGCCCGCTCCGGCGATCGCGTCCATCGTCGTCTCGCCAAGAAGAAGGCTGAGGGCCAGACCCGTCCCGAAGCCGATCATCTGCACCAGGACATACAGCAGTATCCCCAAGGGCAGTTGGACGCCCCAGAGCCGCGCGCCGCCCTCGACCGTGCGCGCCGACTCGACTGCCGGTGGAAGCAGTCGGTCGAAGGCTCCAGGGCGACCCGCCCGATCACGTCCGGCGAGAGGGGCACCGGAAGAAAGGCCGGGAGAAAGACTGGAAGAAGAATGGCGTGTCACCGGGCAATTGCATCACACGGCACATCGCCTTTCCATGGTGCTGCCACCCGGAATCGGCATGGTGCTGGCACCACCCCCGCTCGATCTTCTGAGACCGATTCTCGGCAGCTTCTCGGCATGTCGGCAGCTCACCAGCGGCCCAGCCAGAACCGACTCAGACCCTGGTGATCGGAGCCAGGCGCAGCATGAGGCGCTTGGTGGTGACAGCACCGTCGATGGTGAATTCGACGCGCGCCACCGTGGAGCGGCCCGATCCCTCCAGGCCGACGACGGTGCCCAGCCCGTAGGACGTGTGACGCACCTGGTCGCCGGTCTTGAGGCCGGCGACTGCCGCCGGCAGAGCCTCGGAGCCCGCGTCCTCGGGGGCCTCGCCGCCCCCGCCGAGCTTGACCGGCTTGCCGCGCGCGGCCAGGCGCTTGGCGCGCCTGGCCTCGGCCCGATCCTTGGGGGTCTCGACCCGCCCGAGTTTCCCGGTCCGCTCGCCGCGTCGCCGCCCCGCACCGATGGGCGGGGCGAAATCGTCATCATCCGCCTCGCTCCCACCCGAACCGCTTCGGCCCCCGTAGGAGCCCCGCCCGGAGCCGAAACCGCCCTCACCCCAACTGCTTCCCCAACCGGTACCGCCGCCGCGCAACGCATCCATGGAGGAGGCGATGCGCTTCCACTCCATGGTCTCGGCGGGGATGTCGTCCAGGAACCGGGAGGCGGCCATGGCGTTGGCGGCGCCCCACGCCGAGCGCACGGCGGCGCGGGTGACGTAGAGGCGCTGGCGCGCCCGGGTGAGGGCCACGTAGGCCAGGCGGCGCTCCTCGGCGAGTTCGACGTCCTCGGCCAGGGCGCGGGAGTGCGGGAAGGTGCCGTCCTCCAAGCCGGTGACGAAGACGACCGGGAACTCCAGACCCTTGGCGGTGTGGACGGTCATGAGGGTGACCTGTCCCTGCTCCTCGGCGGCGACCGCGGCCGCCCGCTCGCCCTCGGACATGGCAGCGAGATCGGCGGCCTGCGGCAACTGGTCGGAGTCGGCCACGAGGCTGACCCGCTCGAGGAAGTCCGCCAGGGTGCCGTCGGGGTTGGCGGCCTGGAAATCACTGGCCACCGAGTGCAGCTCGGCGAGGTTCTCCACGCGCGTGGCGTCCTGCGGGTCATCGGAGGCCCGCAGCTCGGCGAGGTAGCCGGAGGCGTCCAGGGCGGAGTCCAGGAGATCCGCAACGCCGTCGCCCTCGGCGAGCTGACCGCGCAGGGAGGCGAGCAGCTCATGGAAGCGGGTCACCTGCGTGCGGGCCCGGGAGGTCAGGCCCTCGACAACGGGCGGCTCGTGCCCCGGCGCGTCCAGGTCACCGGCGGCGTCGCCCTCGCTGGCCGGCCGCAGTGCCCCGGCGGCGTCGGCGACGGCGGTCCCGAAGGAGGCGCGGTGGCGGGCGGCGTGCTCGGCCAGGACCGACTCGGCCTTGTCCCCCAGGCCGCGCTTGGGGACGTTGAGGATGCGGCGCAAGTTGACGTCGTCGTCGGGGTTGTCGACCGCGCGCAGATAGGCGATGGCGTCCTTGATCTCCTTGCGCTCGTAGAAGCGCGTACCGCCCACGACCTTGTAGGGCTGGCCGGAGCGCAGGAAGGCCTCCTCCAGGGCGCGGGACTGGGAGTTAGTGCGGTAGAAGACGGCGACGTCGCGGGGACACACGCCCTCGACGTCGGACAGGCGGTCGATCTCCTGACTGATCCAGCGGGCCTCGTCGTGCTCGGAGTCGGCCACGTAGCCGGTGATCTTGGGCCCGTCGCCGGAGTCCGTCCACAGGTTCTTCTCCCGACGCCCGGAGTTGCGGGAGATGACGGCGTTGGCCGCCGAGAGGATGTTCTGGGTGGAGCGGTAGTTCTGCTCCAGCAGGATGGTGCGAGCACTGGGGTAGTCGTGCTCGAACTCCTCAATGTTGCGGATGGTGGCGCCGCGGAAGGCGTAGATGGACTGGTCGGAGTCGCCGACGACGGTGAGCTCGCTGGGAGGCAGGGGGCTGCCGGCGCCGGAGGTGCCCGGGCCGCCGACGAGTTCGCGCACGAGCACGTACTGGGCGTGGTTGGTGTCCTGGTACTCATCGACGAGCACGTGGCGGAACCGGCGCCTGTACATCTCGGCCACGGCGGGTCGGGTCTGGAGGAGCTGGACCGTGCGCATGATGAGGTCGTCGAAGTCGAGGGCGTTGGCCGCGGCCAGGCGGGCGGCGTAGGCGCGGTAGACCTCGACGAGGTGGCGCTCCAACGGGTTGGACGTGATGGCCCTGTCCGCATAGTCGGCGGGGGTGACCAGTTCGTTCTTGAGGTCGGAGATGCGGTGGGCGAAGGTCTTGGGGGTGAAGCGCTTGGGGTCGATGCCGAGCTCGCGCACGATGAGCGTGATCAGGCGGGTGGAGTCGGCGGCGTCGTAGATGGAGAAGGTGGAGCGCAGGCCGGCGGCCTCGTGCTCACGGCGCAGGATGCGCACGCAGGCGGAGTGGAAGGTGGAGACCCACATGCGCTCCCCCGCGGGGCCCACCAGGGCGGTGACGCGCTCGCGCATCTCGGCGGCGGCCTTGTTGGTGAAGGTGATGGCCAGGATCTCGCCGGGTCGGGCGCGACCGGTGGCGATGAGGTGGGCGATGCGATGGGTCAGGACCCGGGTCTTGCCGCTGCCGGCGCCGGCGATGATGAGCAGCGGGGAGCCGGAGTGGGTGACGGCCCGGCCCTGGGCCGGATTGAGGCCGGTCAGGAGGTCGGCGGGGTCGGTCACGGTGACGCCCCGGGCCGGTGAGCCGGGGCCGTACGACGACGGCGACGACGGCACAGTTCCGGCCTCGCCGCTGCGAGCGCGAGCCGCCGCGGCACTCGCCTGGGCGCGGGCGACGAGCGCGGCGGCCTCGTGCTGCCGGTTCTCCCAGGCATCGGCCTCGGCCTGGTCCTGCTGGGAGGGGACGAAGACGTCCGGGTCGTCGTAGCCGTCGCCCTCGTCCGCGTCGGGCGGTTCGGTGTCGGCCCAGGAATCCTCGGGCCAGTCGTCGGCGGGCGATAGCGTGGGCAGTGCCGCTTCGGGCGGGGGTGTGGGATCGGAGCCGTGGCCGGGCATGGGCAGGGCACCGAAGAGGGAGTTCGTCGCGTTCATCTCAGGGCCAGCCTAGATGATCGATCCACGGGAGCGTCCGCTCAGACCACGGGCCGGCCTCGGGCATTGTCGTGATTCAGAGGCTCCGCCCGCGAGCCATCAGGACAGGGCGACGACGAGCTTGCCACGGACATGCCCTTTGTTCAGTTCGGCGTAGGCGTCGCGCACGGATTCGACGTCGAAGGGGTATGCGCGGGCGATGGCGACCTTGATGGCGCCATCAGCGACCAGGCCGGCAACCTCCTGAAGATCACCCGGCCGGGCATGCCGCGAACCGGTGAACTGAGCCCCTCGGATAATGGCGCCCGGGGATGGGACCAGCGTACCGATAGCCTTTCCGGAAAGGCCGAGGGAGAATCCCAGTTTCACATACTCGCCTCCGTAGCAGTCGAGAAATTTGGTGACCGGTTCGGGCGCAGCCTCAAGAATGCGTGATTTCACTCCTTCGCCATGGACAACAGGTATCGCCCCCAAGGACCGCAGATAGTCGGCGTTATGCTTTCCGGCAATGCCGATCACCGTCGCCCCCTGATGCACGGCGAGTTGGACGGCAAGGGAGCCCACGCCTCCCGCTGCCGCGCTGATGACGATGACGTCGCTCCCGTTCAGACCCAACTGGCGCAGTGCCCCACTGGCGGATTGTGCCGCGACGCCAAGCGATGACGCCGTCTCGAAGCTCAGCGACTCGGGCTTGCGGATGACATCGTCGATAGAAACCACCAGATGATCTCTCAGCGCCCCCCGCTTATCACCCAGACCCGGCGCGCTTCTCAACGTTCCCAGTACGGCATCACCGACAGCGAGATCCCCGACGCCACTGGCACTACTGACATCCCTGCCATCCCTGCCGACGGCATCGATGACGCCCGCGAAATCACGCGCAACTCCCCGGGGGAACCGGGAGCCTTCCTTGCCGAACCAGCGTTTCGGATCGACAAGACGACGAAGGAACCCAACAACCCTGAGACGCGCATCCCCGCCGAACGTCTTCGAGTCCACCGGGTTGAGCCCTACCGCTCTGACAACGACGCGGACCTCGCCGGCGCCTGGAGCCGGCTCGGCAACCTCGGCCATCTCCAAGACGCCCGGACCGCCGAACTGACGGTACTGAATCGCTCGACTCATCGGATTCCCCCTCATCTCTACGACCATCGCGACGACGGCGCGGTGAGCCGTGCGCACGCGCGTTGTAAACGCCATCGACAGCTACTATGATACTCAGATATTACGAGTTTCATAGTAGTGGGAGTGACCATGACCGCAGAGGTGTCGAATCCGCCGACAGCAGGCGAGGCCATCCTGGCTCTGCGCCGGTTGAACAGTGCGCTTGCTGTCAGCAACCGAGCAGTCGGCGCGGCTCTGGGGATAAAGGGAAGCGACCTGGTGGTCCTCGACGCCCTCAGCCAGGCAGGCCCGCAGACCCCGACGGAGCTGGCACACAGGACGCACACCCATGTCGCGACGATGACCGGGATTCTGACCAGGCTGGAACGCGACGGCTGGATCGAACGACGCCACGACGACACCGACCGGCGCTCCATGCAGATACACGCCACGGGAGCCCAGCGCCTCGTCAACACGTACGCGCGGGCCAATAAGGATCTCACGCGCCTTCTAGAATCCTGGGATCCTGTTCAGCTGACCGCACTCGTTCACTTCCTGACCGAGGCCAGCAGCATCGTTGCCGCATTCACGGAATTTACAGAACTTACAGAATTTACGGATAAAATCGCGCACCCATCTCCGGAATCGGAATCTCAGGAATAAAAGGGCACATCGAGATCGAAGGCAAGTATTTCCGCTTCGGCAAGATCGCGCTCCTGAGCATCCGTCAAGAACCCCACAGTCCTCCCCAAACGCGCTACCGGGATCGTCACAACATTGTCCATCGAGGCCGCACATCGATGATCCAATCCATTCTTCGGACCCAGCACCACTTCGCTCGATAGGCCCTTGATAGTCGTCGTGATGGGGGCAACCGTCACTTTGGTCATGGCAGTCCGGGCCGCTTCACGGGTCAGGACGAGAACCGGTCGGGTCTTATCGAGCCGGGCCAGTACGATCTCCCTCAAGATCTTCAGTCTTCCACTGGCAGTTCTTGAGCACTCCAGGCCACAAGACCATCAAGATCATCGGCAGCCCCCGCCTCAGCGAGGATGCGGACATCTTTCAAGGCCGCCTGCCGGCGGATCTCACGTTCGAGCGCACCGGTGACGACTGCAGCACGACTGGAGCCAACGCCCGCCGCGACAGAATCATCGAGGAAACGGACCATTTCATCAGGAAGCCGGACAGCGATCTGCGTCGTCATACCCCACACGGTAGCACTTTGCATCCCATACCGGTATGCATCGACGACGGACCGATAGGATCGAGCGGTGGACTACGAGATCGGTGAAATGACGGACATTACCCCAGGGACCGTAGAACTTCACGACGCCCGCCGCGACATCCGCCGTACGGTAACGCTTGAAGCATTCTCCATCTCTCGCTGCGCACTGGTCCGGAATGGGAGCGACCGTCCGATGAGCAGCATGACCTGGCTCGAAGCCGTCGACCTGTGCAACCGGTTGTCCTCTGCCCACGGACTGCAATCCGCCTACACCATCAATGATCGCTGGGTGCGCTGGAACGTACGAGCCGACGGTTTCAGGCTGCCGACCGAGGCGGAATGGGAGTACGCATGTCGCGCAGGAACGGCCGGCCCCCATTACGGGGACCTGCAGAAGATCGCATGGACGTCACTCGACGGCATCGACGGGCCGCAACCGGTGAGGCGGAAGCAGCCGAATGCCTTCGGCCTGTACGACACGCTCGGGAACGTGTGGGAGTGGTGCTGGGACTACCTCGATCCCGCCCGCTATGGCGACTACAGGGTCTTCCGCGGTGGTAGTTGGGCGGACCCCCCTTGGAGCGTCCGGGCATCGACTCGCCGGGGCAGCGCGCCCGACGCCGTCGTCGAGGGCACAGGACTGAGACTCGCGCGAGGCGCGGTGGGCACAGACGGACCAGAGGGATCGGAAGCGGCGCAAGGCTGGTCAGCGACTCAGGACCGCGCCCGCGCCTCCATCAGCGGTCCCCTGCCCGCGGGCTGGACACCGCTGCGCGAGCTGGCCGTCAGATGAAGACGGGGCGCAGCCCAGTGCGGTTGCCTGGATACCGCTGTGCGAGCTGACTATCCCCCCCGCAGCAGGATCACCCTCAAGCATATTTGACAGCATATTGTCATTATTGACAGGATGCTGTCATCGAGTTTCAGACCAGAAAGGGAGTCTGCATCATGCGGACCATCGCGCTGTACACCACTGAGACCATGGCCGATTGGGAGTACGCCTATCTGACCACGCAGATCACCACGGCCGAGGAGGTCCGCCCCGGGCGCTTCCGCCTCCTGCTCGTGGGCGATGGCCCGGCCCCGGTCCGATCACTCGGTGGCCTCCCCCTGTCCCCCGCAGCTGATCTTGATGAGCTGATACCGCTGGCGGACGAGGGGACCCTCGCCGCCCTGGTCATCCCAGGCGGGAACCACTACGTCGAGGGCGGGCACGAGCGCCTGGCCGGCACCGTCGAAGGCCTGATCGCACGAGAGGTGCCCGTGGCCGCCATCTGCGGGGCCACCTATTTCCTGGCCCGCAACGGGTTCTTGGACGAGCGCCGCCACACCTCGAACGCAGCGGAGTTCCTCGCGGCCAGCAGCTACCAGGGCGCAGGCGGCTACGTCGACGCGCCGGTGATCACCGACCAGGGCATCACCACTGCTTCAGGTGTTTACGCAGTCCCTTTCACCGCTGAGGTCATGCGGGTCACCCAGCTTGCACCGGAGCCTGTCATCACGACATGGGAGCAGCTCTACCTGACCGGCGATCCCCGCCATTACGAAGCACTCATGGAGGCCACCGGTGCCTGGCAGAACTCCTGAGGGCGACGCCCTCACCGACCTTGTCCTCCCCGTCTTCGAGCTCAACGGGGAATTCCTGGCAGCCGCCGCGATGATCACAGCACCGCACGAACTGACACCAGCACGCTGGCAGGTTCTGGGAGCGGTGCTGGATGCCCCACTGCCGGTGCCCGAGATCGCACGGCGGATCGGGCTGGGCCTGACCCGTCAGAGCGTGCAGCGGGTGGCCAATGATGTCGTGGCCCAGGGCTGGGCCGTCTGGCAGCCCAACCCCGCCCGGCGCGGGCAGAACCTCCTGACCCTGACCGAGCGGGGGCGCGACGCCGTTAATGCCCTGGCCGACGAGCAGCACGCCTGGGCGAACGCCGTCGGCCGGGCCATCGGCGTCGAGGACTTGGAGATCCTGCGAAGCCTTATCAGCCAGGTGACCAAGGCATCCCGAAACTACAGGCCGAACCCGGCCCAGTAGATGCAAGTCGGCAGCATGATTGGAGACCAGAAGCCTCCACAGCACGGATCTGTCCAAAACGGAGGAGATTAAACCGCCGGCCTCACCAGATCTCCTCAAGAAACCCAAGAAACCATGGAGATATCAGCTGTTTCATTTCCACCGCAGCGCAGAATCCAGGCTGATCTCCTCCGTTTTGGACAGATCACCCCACCCGCGCAAGCAGCCGCAGCAGTGCCATGATGGCGCCATGTACGCCGAGGTGCAGTTGGGGATGGGGCGGACGCTGTGGCGCTCCCGCCAAGTCGCCCCCTCCACCATCCCAGCCGACGGCTGCGTCGATCTCATCGTCAGCGGGGACCGGGTACTCCTATGCGGCCCTCAGACCCGCTGGATCGCTGCGGGCGCCAGCGACTCCACTGGACTGCTGGGGATCAGACTGGCGCCGGGCACGGCCTCGGCTCTCGTGCCGATGGACCTCCCCGCTGTCAGAGACCAGATCATTGACGCCCAGGATGTGCTGAGCCGATCCGCCACACCCTTATGCAAGGCGCTTCTGCGGGCCAGAGACTCGTCCGATCCGGCAGCCGGACTCTCGCCTCTGGCTTCCTCCGCCGCGCCCGAGTCATGGGTGACGCAGATCCGCCAGCACGCGATTGCCGGCGCCTCCGCCCGCGAGGCCGCCACCGCCATGTCATGGTCGGAACGCACACTGCGCAGGCATATGCTCGCCTCCTTCGGCTATGGTTACGCAGCCCTGAGGCGGATCGTGCGGGCGCGGCGCGCACACCGGCTCATTGCCGGCGGTACACCTCCGACGCGGGCGGCGACGATCGCCGGATACTCCGACCAAGCGCATCTGACCAGGGAATTCACCGCACTGATCGGCATGACATCGGGAGAGCTCATCCACGACCCGCGAAACGGATGACAGTAAACAGATCCCAGCAGAATTGCGGGCACCGTTTATTAACCGACCTTTCGATCACTAATGTGAGTTAGCGCCGCCGTCCACGAGGAGCGATAAAAAAGGTCACACACTGCACCAAGGATTGAGGCCGCGGCCTCGTCACCGGGTACTGCGCCCGATCTCAGTCCCCGCTCCCCGGGCCATCATCACGGGGAACGGGGACGTAGGCTTCGTTGCATGGTGAAGAACATGGCGAAGAATCTGTGAGAACCGCCTAGTGGCGCAGAGCCGCACGGCCCCGGTTCAAGCAGAGCCGAGCCCGGCATAGAGATCGACGGCGTTGCCGTCGGGGTCCATGACCGTGGCGTAGCGCTGACCCCACGGAGCGTCCCAGGGTTCAACCTTCCCAATAAAACCGGCTCCCGTGAGCTTGGCATAGGTCGCATCGACGTCCTGTCCACAGCCCTGGTCGAAGGCGAGAGCGATGCGGTGCCCTCCCGTGGGTGGGACGTAGTCAGGATCGAAAGAGCGGATCATCGCCACCGTGTCCCAGGCCAGTACCGTCCCGTCCTCCAACCGCGTATCGACATGCGGCTCACCAGTCTGCCCCTCGGGCACGGACACCCCCAGAGCCCGGTAGAACTCCAACGATGCCGGCATATCGCGGACGACGATCCCGATGAATCCAAGTTTCGCAGTCATATGATCACGATAGGCGGGTCCCGGAGCCCGGTATTGAAGAAAACGGCCGCCTTGCGCCGCGCAGGTAGCGGTCGCGGCCGGCGAGATCCCGGCCGGTCTCGGCCATGGTGAATCCGGCCGTCAGTGCCGCATCCCGCAACTCCTCACTCTGCCGAGGGTCGTGCTCCATAACGAGTACACCGCCAGGGCGCAGCAGGCCGGCTGCACGGCGGACGACGGCGCGAGGCACCGCCAGCCCGTCCTCTCCCCCACCGAACAGGGCCCGATCGGGGTCGTAACGCGCGGTTTCGACATCCTCAACCGCTCCCGCGGGCACGTACGGGGGGTTGGACACAACGACGTCGACGCACCCGTCCAGGTCATTCAGCACCCGCGCATCAGTAGCGTCCCCCCGGACTACCTCGACCCGCCCCGGAGCCAGGCGCCTGCAGTTCTCACGGGCCAGGGCGGCCGCCGCCTCATCGACCTCGACGGCGACCACGTGGGCTTCCGGCACCTCGCAAGCGAGCGCCGCCGCAATCGCGCCCGACCCCGCGCACAGGTCCACGACGAGCGGCGCAGCGCCGTCGGCGATCATCTGACGCGCAGCCTCGATGGCGGCTCCCGCCACCACCTCCGTCTCTGGGCGCACGATGAAGACTCCGGGCCTGCTCACCAGCTCCCGCCCCCGAAACCACATGACGCCGGTGATGTGCTGAAGCGGCTCCCGACGCTCGCGGCGCGCAATCAGCGCTTCGTAGTGCTCGGAGAAGTCCGGGTCAGCGCCGTCGGCGAGCAGCAGCGGAGCGCCCAGAGCATGTTCGGCGAGCAGCCGGGCATCGTTGTCCGCAGAGGCCACGCCCGCCGCCGCCAGACGCCTCGCAGCGGCCCGTACATCGCGCCGCAGTTCGTAACGATCAAGAGCACTCACGGGCGGCCCGGCGCTCTCAACCGATCTCGACACGGGTTGCGACCGATCTCGGCGCGGAACCGGACCGATCTCGGCGAAGGGGACTCGCGCTGTGGAGCTCGCTCACCTCGCCGGCTCACCGCTCGCCGATCGCCGCCATGCGCTCGGCCTCATCCATCTCGATGGCCGAGGCGATGACGGGCCCGAGGCCGCCGTCGAGCACAGTGTCCAGGTTGTAGGCCTTGTAGCCGGTGCGGTGATCGGCGATGCGGTTCTCGGGGAAGTTGTAGGTGCGGATGCGCTCGGAGCGGTCGACGGTGCGCACCTGGGAGCGGCGGGCATCCGCCTCCTCGGCCGCGGCTGCGGCGGCGCGCTCGGCGAGCAGTCGCGCGCGCAGCACGCGCATGGCCGCCTCCTTGTTCTGCAGCTGCGACTTCTCGTTCTGCATGGAGACGACGATGCCGGTGGGCACGTGGGTGATGCGCACGGCCGAATCGGTGGTGTTGACGGACTGCCCGCCCGGCCCGGATGAGCGGAAGACGTCGATGCGCAGGTCGGCAGTGTCGATCTCCAGCTCCCCGGGATCGTCCGCCTCGGGCATGACCAGCACGCCGGCGGCCGAGGTATGGATGCGTCCCTGACTCTCGGTGACGGGCACGCGCTGAACACGGTGGACGCCGCCCTCGTACTTCAGGTGCGCCCAAACCCCCTCCTGGGGCTCCACCGCGTGACGGGCCTTGATGGCCAGGCGCACGTCCTTGTATCCGCCGAGCTCGGAGTCGGCGGCGTCCAGAATCTCGACGGCCCACCCCATGCGCTCGGCGTACCGGGCGTACATGCGAGCCAGGTCGGAGGCGAAGAGCGCCGACTCCTCACCGCCCTCGCCCGCCTTGACCTCAATGATGACGTCGCGGGCGTCGTCGGGGTCACGGGGCACCAGCACCTCGCGCAGTCGATCGGCGGCGGCGGCCTCGGCCTCGGCGAGTCCCGGAAGCTCGGCGGCGAAATCGGCGTCGTCAGCGGCGAGCTCACGGGCATCATTGAGATCGGCCGAGGCGTTCCGCCATGCGCGATGGGCCGTCACGACCCGTCCGAGCTCGGCGTAGCGGCGCCCCAGGCGACGCATGGCGCCCGGATCTGAGGCGACGGCGGGGTCGGCCATGTCCCGCTCCAGGTCGGCGTACTCGGCCAGCAGCGGTTCGACGGCGGAGAAGTCCTCGCTCATGGTGTCCTCGGAGCATCGGTGTGGGCGGAGAGTTGCGTCGAGAACCGATCTCGATGCGGAAGTGAACCGATCTCGGCGCGGTTTGCGACCGATCTCGCGCCGGAACTCGACCGATCTCGGTGAAACGCGACGACGCCGACGGGGCTCGCGGGGAGCTCCCGTCGGCGTCGTGCAGGCCGGTTACTTCTTGCGCTTGCCGTAGCGAGCCTCGAAACGGGCCACGCGACCGCCGGTGTCGAGGATCTTCTGCTTGCCCGTGTAGAACGGGTGGCAGGCCGAGCAGACATCGACGCGAATCTCACCGGAGGTGACGGTCGAGCGAGTCTCAAAGGTGTTGCCGCACGTGCACGTGATCGTGGTGGGCACGTATTCGGGGTGAATCCCCTGCTTCATAGGTATCTCCTAGCATCCAGAGGGCGCCGGGTCCCGCGCGCGCAGCGCGGGTGAACCGGAGGCCGGGGGCGATTATGCCTCCCGCCGCTGCAGTGCACAACGGACGAGCCACGCCCGCCTCCGAGACATGCACAACATCGTCCGAATCATCCAAGAAGCGTGGCGCCGTCATTCCGATCGGAATGACGGCGCCAGCGTCGAAGACAATGCTGCGGATGCAGCTATCGACTTATTGACTCGACAATCGAGCCAGACTCGGCTCAGGCCTCACGACGTGCGCGACGCAGCGCAACACCCGCACCCGTCAGAGACAGGGCGGCGAGCACGCCCAGGCCGGCGGCGGGACCGGTCTTGGCCAGCGCGGGGTCAGAGGCCTTGGCGCCGGCCGTTGCGGTGACCTCAGCGGGGGCCTCGGGGCCGCCGGCTGCGCACTGCGTCATGACCTCGGCCGAGCCCTCGAAGTCCCAGTTGACGTACTGAACGGGGTTCTCACCGGCGTTCAGGACAAAGTCGTAGCCCCAGGCCTCGGTGCCGACGTTCGCGCCCATCGTGTAGGTGGCGGTCACGACCTCGCCGGCGCCGCCGTTGACATCCACAGTGCCGACCTGCACACCGTCATCCCATACGGCGATGTTGTAGGCACCCGCGGTGTTGACCTGAACCTCGAAGGTCAGGACGCAGCCGTTGCGGTGGATCGAGATGATCGAGGCCTCATCGGTGTACTGCGTGTTGTCCGCAGTCATGCCCTCGTCGCCCTCGATGGGGGCGGAGCTGGCGGTGGGAGCCTGGCCGGACTCGGAGCCATCGACCCGGGGAGCGGAGGAAGCCGCCTGGCTGGGAGTCGCCTGCGGGGCATTGCCCGGTGCCTCGGGGGTCGCCTTGGGAGACTCGGTGGCGCCGGGCGCGTTCTGACCGGCATCCCTGGGAGCATCACTCGGGGACACGCTCGGGCTGTCCTGCTTGCCGGACGCCGTGGGGGTCGATGTCGGCGTGGGGGATGCGGGTGACGTGGGGGACGCGGTGGCGGTGGGGGTCGAGTCGCCGCTGTCGTTGCTGGTGCTGCCGTTGCTGTCGGTCGCCGCAGCCACCGGGGAGACGAGCAGACCGGCGGTCAGCACAATGCCGAGCAGACCAGTGGTGATGTGAGATCGCTTCATGGGAGGTCCTTCGGACGGGGAGGGGGTAACGATTTGGACTCTACACCCTATTCTTCTGGAGGAGCCAACCGCCGTATCGCCCACGATGACGTGTGATCAGGTCCTCACCAATCAGCACCCATCAGCATCCATCGGCATCCGTCTGCGCCTGCCCGAGCTATAGCGCCTGATGCGCGGCGGCCCCGCCGCCCACCCCACGGGCCTCGCGCGGGACTGAGGCGCATATCGGAAGCGCGAGGAGGATACGGGGATGCAGGGACGCTGAGGTAGCGGGGATGCGCAGGAGACGGCGAGGCGCTGCACGACCGGTCGTGCAGCGCCTCGCGCGGGGTGTGGTATTCGTCGCCTACTCGTCGTCGCCGGAATCGGCCAGGGAGGTGCCGGCCGGCGTGGTCTTGGCGATCCCCATGAGGAACTCGGCGTTGGACTGGGTGTCCTTGAGCTTGGAGAGCACCAGCTCGAGCGCCTGCTGCTGCTCCAGGCCCGTGAACAAGCGGCGCAGACGCCACATGATCTTGAGCTGAGCGGGGTCGATGAGAAGCTCCTCACGGCGAGTCGAGGAGGCGGCGACGTCGACCGCCGGGAAGATGCGCTTCTCCGCCAGCTGGCGAGACAGGCGCAGCTCCATATTGCCGGTCCCCTTGAACTCCTCGAAGATCACCTCGTCCATCTTCGAGCCGGTCTCCACCAGGGCGGTGGCCAGAATCGTAAGGGATCCGCCGTTCTCGATATTGCGTGCGGCCCCGAAGAAGCGCTTGGGCGGATAGAGGGCGGAGGCGTCCACACCGCCGGACAGGATGCGGCCGCTCGCCGGGGCCGCCAGGTTGTAGGCACGGCCCAGGCGGGTGATGGAGTCGAGCAGCACCACGACGTCCTGCCCGAGCTCGACCAGCCGCTTGGCGCGCTCTATGGAGAGCTCGGCGACAGTCGTGTGGTCTGAGGCGGGGCGGTCGAAGGTCGAGGCGATGACCTCCCCCTTGACGGTGCGCTGCATGTCGGTGACCTCCTCGGGTCGCTCGTCGACGAGCACGACCATGAGGTGGGCCTCGGGATTGTTGACGGAGATCGCGTTGGCGATCTGCTGGAGGACGATCGTCTTACCGGCCTTGGGCGGGGAGACGATGAGCCCGCGCTGCCCCTTGCCGATGGGGGCGACCAGGTCGATCACCCGCGGCGTCATGGCCTTGGGCGTGGTCTCCAGACGGAGCTGCTCCTGGGGGTAGAGAGGGGTGAGCTTGGAGAACTCCGGACGCCGCTTGGCGCGCTCGGGATCCATCCCGTTGATGGTCTCGACGCTGACCAGCGGGTTGTACTTCTGACGGGCAGAGCGATTCTGGCGGCGGTTGTTGCGCCCCTGGCCGCCGGGGTGGGAGGTCTCGCCGCCCTCGCGGACCCAGCCCGTGATGGCGTCACCCGGACGCAGGCCGTTGTCCTTGATCTGATGGGCAGAGACGTAGACGTCCTTGGGGCCGGGAAGATAGCCGGAGGTGCGCAGGTAGGCGTGCTGATGGTCGGAGACGTCGAGGATGCCCGCAACGGGCAGAAGCACCTCCTCCTCGCGCGACTGCTGGCCGCGCCCCTGGTTGCCCTCATTGTTCTGGGAGCCGTCACGGTCGCGATCACGACGCTTGCGGCCGCGCCGGCGCCGCCCTCCACGGCCCTCCTCCTCCCAGTCGGCCTCGTTGTTGCGTCCGCCGCCGTCGCGACGCTTGCGCTCACTGGGCTCGACGGCAGCGGTGCCGGTGGCGTCAGCAAGGTCGCGCATGAGGGCGGCCTTCGCATCGAGGTGGCCCTCTGGCGAGTCTGAGGACTCACGCGCAGCATGCTGATCGACGCGCTCAGGGGCGCCTGCAGCGGCCTGAACGCGACGACGCCCGCGGCGCGACGACTCCGACGAGCCCTGCTCGGGGGCGCGCTGCGCATCCCGCCCCCTGGATCGCTTGGAATCACGGCCATCACCGGAGGATGAACCGTCGCCGCCCTCCTCCGAGCCGGTCGGCAGATCAAGGACGGCGGCTTCTATCTGCGGAGTCTGCGGAGTCTGCAGAGCCTGCGGAGTGCCGGTCGCCGTCGTCGCGCGGCGACGCCGGGAACGGGATCGGGCCTCGCGAGCCTCGGTCGCCCCGTCCCCCTGCTCGTCGCTCCGCTCGGCTCGGGCGGGCTGCGCCTCAGCGCTCATGACCTGATCCCCCTCATCACCCTCATCCTTGCGGGACTGCTTACCGGCCGGCTCCTTCGCCGGAGGCGTCTCGGCGTTGTCAGCGTTGTCAGCGTTAGCGGTGTTATCAGCGTTACCGGCATTGTCAGGGCTGCCGGGGCTGCCGGCATCGGAAGCGCTGCGGCGCGAAGCACGGGCAGGAGGAGCATCGGGTTCAGCTACTCCGCCGTCACGAATGGCGGCGATGAGCTCGCTCTTGCGCATGCGGGAGATGCCCTTGAGCCCCATGGTCCCGGCGAGCGTCTGGAGCTCGGCCAGGCGCATAGTCGAAAGCGAGGGCTGGGCGCTGGAGGTCTCGGTCACGAGTGTCCTAACGGTGTGGTTGCGCTCCACGAAGGGAAACGTTCAACTGGGGGACTCCCCCCGGAACATTCACGGGGCGGGTCATGCACTGCCGGTATCTGATGAGGCTGAAGCCTCATGTCCGGGTCTTATGCGATCTACAGTGCGGTGCAATCCGCATGGCAGACGGGGCGAGCATAGCAGCACATAAGCGCAAACGCATGCATCCGCACCCGTCATGCCATATAGCGCATGCCACTTTATTCGGAAGAGGCCCCTCCCAGCAGGGCGCTCATCGGCGTGAAATCGGCCAGGGGATCCACCGGGGCACTGCGCGGGAAGCGCTCGATAAAAGCGGCGAGCTCTCGGCCGGCCTGAGCAATGCGCTCTCCCAGAGAGGCCTCCGGAAGATCGGTCGAAGCCTTCGAAGGATCTGCAAGATCGGTTTTCCAGGCCGCCCCGAAATCCTCACTGGCGGCGAAGACGGCGGTGGTGGTCGGCAGGGCCTTCATATAAACGGCCAGCGGTCGCAGCGCCGTTTCGGTGACCAGGCTGTGACGCGCCGTGCCCGCGGTGGCCCCCAGAAGAACAGGAGCCCCGTTGAGGGTCCCCTTGGGAAGAACATCCATGGCCGATTTGAACAGGCCCGAATAGGAGGCCTGGAACACCGGGCTCACCAGGACGACGCCATCGGCGGCGGACAGGGCATCGACGACCCGCTGGAGTTCGTCCGACAAGGGGCCGCCCACGCCGGCGCGCGCGATGTCGCCCGCCAGGGGGCGCAGCCCGATGATCTCGACGTTGGTGAGCCTGGAGTCCGCTTCCAGCGCCCTGCGGGCGCCCTCGGCCAGGCGCTCGGCGAGCATCTGGGATGTCGAGGGCTGGGAGACCCCGGCATGAACGGCGACGATCCGCGTCAGCCGCCCCATCTGGCTGTTGGCGTAGGAGTCATAGGTTTCGGATCCGGCCAGGGACTGCGTGCCCCCGGCGGGAACGACGGGCGCGGTCATCATCATCTCACTCTTCTCGCTCTTCTCGCCCTTCTCATTCTTCTCATCGGCGGCAGTCATGTCAGATCCTCACCTTCCGGCCCGTGAGCGGGTCGAATTCGTTGGTCATGGAGAAGGGCTCCTCCGCCGGGGGCTCGGAGCCCTCCAGCAGGGCCCGGTGGCGCGGGTGGAGCGGGGCGTCGGGAACCCCGGCGGGCTTGGAGGGCTCCAGCTCGGCGCGCAGGGCGGGGACGATCTCGGTGCCGAGGTACTCGATCTGACGCATGACCTCCGCATGCGGAACGCCTCCCATGTCCACATTGAAGGCCTGGCGCTGGTAGTCGCCGATGGCGTCGCGGTAGGTCAGGTACTTCTCCACGATCTGCTCGGGGGTCCCCACGGCCAGCGGCGTGTGCGCGGTCATCTCCTCCAGGGAGGCCCCCTGATAGACGTAGGAGTTGCGGAAGTAGGGCGCGTACCTCGAGATGGCCTCCGCCTCAGTCCCGGCCGCGAAGATCTGGCCGCCGAGGCCCACGATCGCCTGCTCGGGAGCGCCGTGGCCGTAGTGGGCGAAGCGCTCGCGGTAGAGGTCGATCATCTTCTTGACGTGGTCGATGGGCCAGAAGATGTTGTTGTGCAGGAATCCGTCGCCGTAGTAGGCGGCCTGCTCGGCGATCTGGGGCGAGCGGATGGAGGCGTGCCACACGAAGGGCGGGACGCCGTCGAGCGGGCGGGGCATCGAGGTGAAGTCCTGCAGCGGCGTGCGGAACTCCCCCTGCCAGTCCACGCCGGTCTCGCGCCACAGGCGGCGCAACAGGTCGTAATTCTCCACCGCCAGGGAGATCCCCTTGCGGATGTCCTTGCCGAACCAGGGGTAGACCGGGCCAGTGTTGCCGCGCCCCATCATGAGGTCCACCCGCCCGTCGGCCAGGTGCTGGAGGTAGGCGTACTCCTCGGCGAGGCGGACCGGGTCGTTGGTGGTGATCAGGGTGGTGGCGGTGGTCAGGAGGATCCGCTCGGTGCGGGCGGCGATGTTCGCCAGGAGGGTCGTGGGCGCGGAAGGGACGAAGGGCGGGTTGTGATGCTCACCGGTGGCGAAGAAGTCGAGGCCGACCTGGTCGGCCAGCTCCGCCATCTTGACGGTGTTCTTGATCCGCTGGTGCTCGCTGGGGGCCTTACCGGTGGCGGGGTCGCTGGTGATGTCTCCGACGGTGAAGATTCCGAACTGCATGGGAGGTCCTTTCTCTCGCTCTCACCGGAGAGAAACTCGACCCTCAAGTTATTTAGTTCTCAACTACTCGAGATGAGACGCAGCTCATCTCATCTCTTTGATCTGCTCCCGGGCGTCAGAGCCGGCCCGAGCCGGAACAGGCCCGCAACAGGCGCACGCTCCCACGTCTCGACATGTCTCAGCATGCCTCGCACACCTCGGTATGCCTCAGCATCTCGATCTCAGCACACTCAGGGGATCGGTCGGTAGAACTCCGCACCGCGCAGAAGGATGCGAGTATTCAGGTCCTCGTTCCAGTCCACCTCAAGCCCGTACTCGCGCAGCGTGGGGACGACGACGAGCCGCACGAGATCGCGGGTCCGCTCCTCGCAGTACGCGCTCCTGGCGTCCTCGCTCATGGCGTCATACTCCATGCGCGTCTTGTAGTGGCTCCAGAACATCCCGTACGACAAGTAGGTCTCGCCGGTCTCGACGAGCTCCTCGGCGTCCTGCAGGTGGAAGAAGACGAATCCGGCCCAATGGGGACCATCGGACACACCCCGGATCTCATCGAAACCGCAGGTGTTGCAGCAGGAGAAGACCTGCTCGGCGATGACCCCGCGCTCGCGCAGGGTGGCGAAAGCGCTGTCGAGGTTGGTCACGACCTCTCCGAAGGTCTCCTGCTGCCCGCGGCGAACAGCGAGCAGGTGATGGACCGCGGCGCGAACCCCGTCCTCATCGACCGGCGCAGGACCATCCGAGAACTGGTCGGCAATATCAAAAGCCAGGGTCGCCTCATCGGCATGACCAAGGACGATCTGCTTCCAGATCGCCGATCGGACATCCTCCTCGACCGAGGGAGGAACGAGACCGGCGGGCAGATGCGTCCCCTGAGGCTGACTATTGAAATCGCGTGCGCTCATGGCCTCACCGTAAGAACCCTCTTCCGGCCTGGCCACGGGGAGCGTTCACCATCCGCTCAGAGGAATCGGTTCAGTCGGTTCAGGAGGCCGCTGAGGTCAGTACCGCTCCGCGGGTGTCGATTCCGGGGCGCAGGACCGTCCAGCCGTGCCGCTCGAGGGTGAAGCGGGTCTGCTGCGCGACGTCAGCAAGCACCAGCACCGTGGGACCGGCGCCGGAGATCACCGCGGGATAGCCCTGCCCGCGCAGGGAATCCATGACCGCCATCGACGAGGGCAGCACGCTGCGGCGGTACTCCTGATGGAGACGGTCCTCGGTACCGGTCAGAAGCAGGTCGGGGCGGCCCGCCAGGGCGAGCATGAGAACGGCGGCACGCGAGGTGTTGAACAGGGCGTCGGCGCGCGGCACCGAGTCCGGTAGAACCTTGCGCGCCTCCTCGGTGCTCAGACGGGTTGTGGACGGCGGTACGAGAAGGCTGACCGGCAATGTTCCGTCCACCGGCATGGGCGCGGCCCGGGGCGTGCCATCGGCCTCCACCCAGGCCACGGTCGCCCCGCCGAAGACGGCCGGCGCCACATTGTCGGGATGCCCCTCGAAGCCGGTGGCGATGCGGAACACCTCGTCGTCGGGCAGGGCCCGGGGCTCGGAGAGCAGTCCCCGGGCGAGCATGAGACCGGCGACGGCCGCCGATGCGGACGACCCCATTCCCCCGCCGTGCGGAATGCGATTGACGCAGCGCATCTCGAAACCCGCCTGCGGGGCGCCGACGGCGTCGAGGCCAGCGCGCAGAGCACGCACGACGAGGTTGTCGTTCCCGGTCGGGACGCTCCCCTCCCCCACGCCCTCGACGTGCACGCGGGTGGCGCCCGCGACCGGGCGAACCTCGACCTCGTCGTAGTAGCGGAAGGCCATGCCGAAGGAGTCGAAGCCCGGCCCCATGTTGGCGGTGGTGGCCGGCACCCGTACGGCAGCCCGCTCATTCGCCAAGCGCATGCTCACTGCCCCTCGACGCGCCGGACGGAGACGACCTCCATGACCCGGTCCGAGGCCCGCAGGCCCTCGACGGCGGCATCGAGGTGGAAGACGGGGGCGGGGTGGGTGACGAAGGTGACCACGGCCGCCCCATCACTGGTGACATAGGCGCTCTGACGCACCGAGTTGATGGACACCTCGTTGTCGGCGAAGACGCCGGCCATGGCCGCCAGGGATCCCGCGGCATCCTCAACGCGCAACTGGATCTGGTATCGGGTGACGGCCGCCTCCGGCCCCAGGATCGGCAGGCGCGCGTAGGAGGACTCGCGGGGGGCCTGGCCGCCGTTGACCCGATGAGCGGCTGCGGCGACGACATCGGACAGGACCGCCGAGGCGGTCGGCGCGCCGCCGGCGCCCTGACCGTAGAACATGAGGCGCCCGGCGCTCTCGGCCTCCACCAGGACGGCGTTGTAGGCGCCGTGCACGCTCGCCAGCGGGTGATCGGCCGGGACGAGGGCGGGATGGACGCGCACCGAGACGCCGTGGGCGTGCTCGTCCTCCCGGCGCTGGGCGATCGCCAGCAGCTTGAGCTCGCAGCCCGAGGCGTGGGCCTCGCGGATATCATCCGCGGTCACGGAGCGGATTCCCTCGACCTGGACATCGGACAGTCCGACACGGGTGTGGAAGGCGAGGGACGCGATGATCGCGGCCTTGGCGGCAGCGTCCAGGCCGTCGACGTCGGCCGTCGGATCCGCCTCCGCGTAGCCGAGCGCCTGAGCGGTGGCCAGGACCTCATCGAAGGAGAGCCCCTTGGTGCTCATCTCGTCGAGAATGTAGTTGGTGGTGCCGTTGACGATGCCGAGCACGCTGGTGACGCGGTCCCCGGCCATGGACTCGCGCAGGGCGTAGACGACGGGGACGGCGCCGGCGACCGCCGCCTCGTAGTAGAAATCGGTGCCGGCCGCCGCCGCAGCATCGTAGAGCTCGGGTCCGTGAGCGGCGATGAGGGCCTTGTTGCCCGTGATGACGCTCGCCCCGGCCTTGAAGGCGGCCAGAATGAGGGTGCGGGCGGGCTCGATCCCGCCGATGAGCTCGACGACGAGGTCGTTGCCGGTGGCCACTGCGGTGGCGTCGTCGGTCAGGAGCTCGCGGGGGACGGCAGGATCCCGGGGGGCGTCGAGGTTGCGCACGGCGATGCCGGTGATCTCCATGCGGGCCCCGCTGCGCGCGGCGAAGTCGTCGGCCTGCTCCAGCAGGAGGCGCACGACCTGGGTGCCGACCGTGCCGGAACCGAGAACGCCTACCCGCAGCACGGGCGCGGCACCGGGGGGAGGGAAGGTCGGCTGGGGCTGCTCAGTCACGGGGGACCACCTTGCTCGGGAGGGTTGCGCCGAAGGGCGATTGCGTCGCGGTCCAGCATAGGTGGCGGCGCCCGTCCATGGCCCGCGCCTGGCTGCGCGCCCGGCAGATCGATTCCGGACAGCCGTGCTCAGGCCATGGTCATTACCGGTTCAGTACCGGTTCAGTACCAGCCGGCACCGGTCGCCCCGTTCACGACCTCCGGCGACGCGTCATCGCGGCCCAGGCCCGGCGGAGGGCCCCGCGCAGATCTACCGAGTAGGGCAGAGCCAGATCACCGCTGCGATGGACCGGCGGCGGGGGCACTTCGAGGGAGGACACTGCTGCGCTCATGTCACGTAGCGTATGGAGGCCCACCGCCCTCAATGCAGAGCCTCGGGGAGGATTCCGCCCGCCGGCCGTCTCCTACCCGGGGAGTAGGGGAAGTCCCTGATACCCGACGAGCGCAGTACCCCGATCCCGCGAGGCGCCCCACACCTCAACCCTGGAGCGCCAGGAGGTCCTCCAGGGTCTGGGGGCGCACCACCCAGCCGGCGGCGCCGTCCTCCACGGCCACGACACCCGGCTTGGTCAGCATGTTGTAGTTCGAGGCCATGGAGTAGCCGTAGGCGCCGGTAGCGGGCACGGCCAGCAGGTCGCCGCGCCCGAGGTCCTCGGGCAGGTCCACGTCCCACACGACGACATCGCCGGACTCGCAGTGCTTGCCCACCACGCGGCAGCGCACCGCCGGCGCCTGCGAGACGCGGTTGGCCACGGCCGCGGTGTAGGTCGCCCCGTAGAGGGCCGGGCGGATGTTGTCGGCCATGCCGCCGTCGATGGAGACGTAGCGACGGCGGGCGCCGTCGTCCAGAATCGCGTCCTTGATCACGCCGACCCGGTAGAGGGTGATGGTGGTGGGGCCAGCGATGGAGCGCCCGGGCTCCAAGGAGACCCGCGGGACCCTGATGCCCAGGCGGTCGCAAGCCGAGCGCACGGCGCCTGCGATGGCGCGCACCACCTCAATGGGAGCGGTGGGGACCGGGTCAGCTCCCGAGTAGGCGATTCCCGCGCCGCCCCCCAGGTCGATCTCGGGCAGCGGAGCGCCCGTCTTGGCACTCACCCTGGCTGCGAGCTCGCAGATGATGCCGGCGGCCTCCTCGAAGGCGGCAGTGCCCTGGATCTGACTGCCGATGTGGCTGTGCAGGCCCCGCAACTCCAGGTGCTCGCTGGCCTTAATGGCCGCCACGACCTCGTCGAGCTGGCCGTCGAAGGCGCCCACGCCGAACTTCTGGTCCTCGTGCCCGGTGGAGACGTACTCATTGCCACCGGCGTGCACACCGGTCTTGACCCGGATCATGACGCGGGCGGTGGTGCCCAGCCGGGCGGCGATCGACTCGATCTGGGCGACCTCATCCAGGGAGTCGATGAAGATCCGCTCGATGCCCTGGCCGTCTCCGGCGCTCAGGGCGGTCTCGATCTCGGCGTCGAGCTTGTTGTTGCCGTGCAGGCCCACCGCCGACGGCGCGGCACCGGCGCGCAGAGCCAGGGTGAGCTCGCCCAGGGAGGCTGTATCGACCCCCATGCCGGCCTCGGTAACGGTGCGCACGACGTCCGAGCACAGGAAGGCCTTGCCCGCGTAGAAGGCGTCACCGCCGCTCATGCCGTAGCCGTCCCAGAACTCCTCGGCCATGGCGGTGGCCCATACGCGGGCGCGCCCGCGCAGATCGGCGCGATCCATGACGAAGGCGGGGGTGGCGAAATCCGCGGCAATATCGGTCAGGGCCACCCCGCCGACCTCCAGGACCCCGTCATCGCGCCGTCGTGCGGTCCACGGCCACAGGTCGGGACGGTCCGCGGGCTCGGGGCAGACCAGGGTGCCCGGAGCCGACTCTCCAGCGGGAACGGTCGCAGCAGTCATGATTCTCCTTCTGGCTCTGGCTCGGGGGCCGTATCAACCGATCTCGGCGCGGAACCGGACCGATCTCGATGCGGATTACGACCGATCTCGGCGATCTTGCGGATCTCGGCAGGCGGGAGGACGGCCGCTCACATGCGATCCGGAGCGCTCACGCCCAACAGGTCCAGGCCATTGGCCAGCACCTGGCCGACGGCGTCGTTGAGCCACAGGCGGGCCACGTGTCCCGCGTTGACCGCATCATCACCCCGGGGGGTGACACGAGTGGTGCCGTACCAGGCGTGGTAAGCCGCCGCGAGCTGCTCGAGGTAACGGGCCACGCGGTGCTGCTCGCGGAGCTGAGCCGCCTGGGCAACGGTGGCCGGGAAGCGGGCCAGGGTGCCCAGCAGCGCGGAGTCGGCCGGGTCGTCCAGGGCGCCGGGATCGAAGGCGGCCTTCTCGGGGTCCCGGCTCACACCGTGCTCGGCGGCGTTGCGGGCCACATTGCAGGTGCGGGCGTGGGCGTACTGCACGTAGTAGACCGGGTTGTCGTTCGACGTCGAGGCCAGCAGGTTCAGATCGATATCAATGGCGGAGTCCATGGACGAGCGGGCCAGGGCATAGCGGGCGGCGTCCACACCAACGGCATCGACGAGATCCGCGAGCGTCACGATGGTGCCGGCGCGCTTGGACATGCGCACCGGGGCGCCGTCCTTAACGAGGTTGACGAACTGGCCGATGATGATCTGCATGTTGACGCCCGGCTCATCCCCGAAGGCGGAGCACATGGCCATCATGCGGCCGACGTAGCCGTGGTGATCGGCGCCGAACAGGAAGATGCAGCAGTCGGCACCGCGCTCGCGCTTGTCCAGGTAGTAGGCCAGGTCCGCGGCGAAGTAGGCGGCGTTTCCGTCGGACTTGATCAGGACGCGGTCCTTGTCGTCGCCGAACTCGGTGGTGCGCAGCCAGGTGGCGCCATCGCGGTCCTCGATGACGCCGCGCTCGCGCAGGATGTCGATGGAGCGGGCCACGGCGCCGGAGCTGTGCAGGGACTCCTCGTGGAAGAAGACGTCGAAGTCGGAGCGGAAGGCATGGAGCTCGCTCTTGATGGCGTCGAACATGAGATCCACGCCGTGGGCACGGAAGACCTCGGTGGCCTCGTCGTCGGGCAGGCCGATGGGATCGGGACGGCCGGCCGCGAGCTCATCGGCAATCACCTTCTGCGCGATCTCAGTGATGTAAGCACCGCCGTAGCCGTCCTCGGGGATCTCCTGACCGCGAGCGCTGGCCAGCAGGGAACTGGCGAAACGGTCGATCTGGGTGCCGTGATCGTTGAAGTAGTACTCGCGGGTCACGGTGGCGCCGCAGGCGACCAGGATGCGTGCCAGGGAATCGCCGACGGCGGCCCAGCGGGCCCCGCCCAGGTGCACCGGCCCGGTGGGATTGGCCGAGACGTACTCGAGGTTGACATGCTGACCGGCCAGGGCGTCATTGCGGCCGTAGGCCTCCCCCGCCTCGACGATGGTGCGGGCCAGCTCACCGGCGGAGGCGGCACTCAGGCGGAAGTTGAGGAAGCCCGGCCCGGCGATCTCCACGGAATCAACGCCGTCGAGCTCGGCGAGGCGGGGCACGAGGAGCTCGGCCAGCGCGCGCGGATTGGTTCCGGCCTTCTTGGCCAACTGCATGGCGACATTGGTGGCCCAATCGCCGTGATCACGGTTTCTGGGGCGCTCGACTCGGGGAAGCGGCACCTCCTCGACCGGCAGGGCGAGAGAGCCGTCGTCGACGGCAGTGGTCAGAACGGTGTGGATCGCTTCAGCGAGCTCTTCGGGAGTCACGAGCACAGAGTAGCGGAGTGGGACGGACGAGCAGTTCCTTCGGGACGGTGGGGCATGCGAGGCACTGAGCTCAGTGCGCATCAGTGAGCGCTGAGCGAGCGCTCAGTGAGCAAGAGCATATGCGAACCCCTCATGCGTTTCATGCGTCGAGATTGACTTTTTGGGATGAGATCGACGACGCCACCGTCGATCTCATCCCAAAAAGTCAATCTCGACGAAGGTTCATCTCGAGGCATGTCTCATCCGCTCCGCCGGGAGTTCGACTCGGTTTCGGTTTGCGGGCCGCGCACTGGTAGAGTTCCGCTCCGGGCCCCGGTAGCTCAGTGGATAGAGCGTCTGCCTCCGGAGCAGAAGGTCGCAGGTTCGAATCCTGTCCGGGGCACCGAACCAGAGACCCCGCCGCTCCCGGCGGGGGCTGTCTCGACTCCGCGAGGAAGCAGATCGGCGGGCTCGACCCCGAGGAACTCCGCCGTTTCGATGAGGTCCTCCGTGCTCCAGCCCGTCGTGCCCTGAATCTTGCGACTTACCGCCGGCCCCGTGATACCCAGATGATCCGCGAGCCTCCGCCGAGTCGTGTGTAACACGAACAGGGCCGTGCCCCCGACTGACCGACTGACGTGTTCCGCGTAGCCGGTAGGTCGGTGATCGACGCGTGGACCGGCTACACCATCATCGATAGATGTGACGCGAGCATTGAGGGCCTGCTGAGAATCGCGCACAGCGCAGGCCGCCCGATCGACGTCGAGGTCGGAGCCCGCAATCGGTTCCGCATCTGGCCCGACGGCTGCCAGGCCGCCATCCGCGAGCCGGCATCCATGGCCCGCAAGCGGGAGATCGATCAGAAGAGACGCAAGGCGACAAGAAAATCGTGCGTGTCTGCGAGGTTCCAGTGTATCGGTGACTCGTGCCGCTTGCCCAAGCTCTGGTTTCGGCGATGCCGCCATGCTGTTCAGGGTGGAGCCAGTAGCCCGGTTCTCGGCGCTCGTGGACGCAAGCGAGGATCAGGATCGTGTCCGGCTCCACTGTGTAGACGATGCGGTAGGGGTATCCACGAATAGCCTTGCTGCGGATCACGGTGCCATCGGCAGCGATCGTGAATGGCGGTGCGGCGTTCGGCCACTGGTCGAGGTCCTTCCGAGCTTGCCGTGCTTGGTCGATCAGCGCCAGGCCGATCTCTGGTTCCTGCTCTTCGTACCAGCGCACTGCGGCGTCGAACTCGGCGACGGCTTCGGGGTGCTCCCGCTGAGACAGGGTCATGCGGTGAGTGAGGCGCGCAATCGGTCGTAGTGCTCGTCAGCATCCACCAACTCGACCGCACCGGAGCGCACCTCGGCCAGTCGCCGGGTGGCCTCGGCACGCCAGGCTGCATCGGCCTCGCCCGCGTCGCCTGCATCATGGAGGCTTTCGAGCAACGCGTTAGCGACGACCGCGCGCTGGTCAGCGTCGAGCGCGAGGCCGTCTCGGATCAGAGTTGCGGTGTCGGGTGTCATGTCTTCAACTGTACGACGAACGGCCGACAATCACCCTGGACGTCTGTCTGTATCTCGGGTTGCGGGTCTGCTGTGAACGTCATGCCGACGCGACGTGCTGCCGATGCTCGATGCTTATAGGCCGCGTGCCGGCCCGTCGCGTTGGGGGTCGTGGCGGCGGTCGGCTTCGGTCGGCTCGCTGAGTTGCCATTCACGCTCGGCAAGTGCCTGCTGCCGTTGTTCCTGCTCGCGCCGCTCCCGCATCGCGTCACGGTCGCCTCTGGCGGCTTCGACCTGCTGGGCGACGTCGATCACGCGGAGATCGGCCTCGGCGCGGCGGAGCACATCGGCGTGCTCGTCGTCCTTGGCCTTGTGTGTCGCGCGTTGGGCGTCGAACCGGGTGGCGGTCTGCTCCCACCGCTCCGCGAGCTGTTCTGCTCGTTCGACTTCGGTGGCGAGGCGGGCGATTTCGTCGGTGACGAGCTGCACGGGACCATCAACGACCAGGCCACGTACTGCGTCGATGGCTTGGGCGGTGGCGTGGTCGAGGCCACGGTCTGCCGGGTCGCGTTCCATCGCCTCAACGAACTGCGCCCGCGCGTCGTCCATGTTCTCCGCGACGACATGCAGTTGGTTCTGCTGACGGCCTCTGGTCATGCCAACGTAAACGTAGACGCCTGCCACGCTCGTCGCATCGGACAGCATCGTGAGCGAACGGTAGACGGTCGCGTCCTGGACGCCGTAGGCGGTCGCGGCATACGACCAGTGCGCATGCTCGCTCACATACTCGGCAGGGAGCGCGACCGTGCGTAGACGTTTGCCTCCGCTGCCGACTTCGCGGGCGTAGACGGTGCCGTTATCGGTGACGTGCTGCACGATCCACGGTTACCGGTTTGCTACGCCGAGGTCGCCGCTGTTCCTTGGGCGCGGTTCTGCTCGGCCGTCCTCCTTTTCCGATGGGGCTCTATAGGCGGACGGCCTGTCCGGCCACGGACGACATTGCCCGCCGTGCCCCGTCGGGTCTGACGGCCCGCACCACCGCCCGCGACCCAACGCGCCCGTCGCACTCCTCGGACAGCGGCGAGCCGGTGGGCGGATGGTCTGCGTGGCATGCTGGTGGGGCCTTCTTCGGCACCCTCCCCCCCCCGAACACCCAGTGTCCTTGCCGGGGAGGAATAGGGAGTCGGAAAGGAGGTGAGGGCCGTGTCCAAGCCCAAGGGCAGGCACCACGTCAAGGTTCGCAAGGACAAGGAGACGGCCCGGAAGGTGAGCGCCATGTTGATCAGCATCGCTCGCCTGGTCCGGGCCGTTAGTGTCCTTGCGGATGCCCTCGGCAGGTGGTTCGACTGAGCCGCCTGTCAAGGGGAGCCATCCGGATTACAGCCGGGTGGCTCCCCACCAGTATGCCCCGCCCGGGCCGCCGGCGTCCACACCCGGTGCGCCATCACT
>NZ_JH711483.1:368021-438172 GCF_000269805.1 Actinomyces massiliensis 4401292 | reverse complement strand
TGCTGGGGGTCAGCGGTCACTCACCGTAGCTGACGGCCGCCGGTGTGTCAGGTGAGGGAGTCCAGGGCCGCTCGCTACTGGCCGGCGGTGACGCCGAGGTAGCGGCCGGTGGTGGCCAGGGAACCGTGTCTCATGAGGGTGTGGATGATGCGACCGTCGACGCCAACGGCCAGCAGAGCTGTAGCGTAGCTGGTGGGCGCCGCCCCCCGGTGCCGGCTCGGTCCAGAGCGCGGGAGATGACGGTGCCGACGGTTCGGGCACGAACGGGCTCGCCCGGGCGGGCGGGTGACGGGCGCCCCCGCCTAAAGCCCTCGCGCCTCGGCGGAGAGACAGCGCGGAACAACCGGCAGAAAACCCTCAGAACCCCGGCTGTCCGGAGCGGGCTCCACTGCGCAAGCGAGCCGCTCAGCTCGTTCCTGTCTCTGTCGATTCCGCCGGCCTTGTATTCACTCCGCTGACCCCGCCGTCTCTGTCATCGTCGTCATCGTCGTCATCGTCGTCATTGTCTCAGCGAGTCGTTCCCCGGCCTCCAGCAGGCGCAGATCGATGGCGAAGACCTCGCCATCGACAGCCCCTTCCGGGACCGAGCCGCGCGGATCCCCGTACGTCCGCCCCAGGCCGCGACCGTCCCAGGGCTCCCACCCCGGGTCGCCGGTGAGGATGAAACGCACCCAATCGCCGTGAACGGCATCGGCCAGCGTCTGGGGAGGCGCCGCCCGCAGAGTGTGATCGCAGTAGGGGTGGGACAAGCAGTCGAAGGCGAAGGGCACCTCGAAGCAGTGCGTCGACCATCCCGTCTCGGGCGACTCCCACGCGAAGCGGCTCACCCAGGTTCCCGCCGATCCTGCCGGCGCCCCCGCGGACGATCCCGCACGTGATCGAGCACGGTCGTCCCTGGCCCGGGCCCAGCCCAGAAGCGGGGTGTGGAACATGGTGTCGGAGATGAGATTGCCGAGGCAAAGGTGCTCACCACCACTGAGCTCGTCATGGGCGGCCACATAATCCGCTGCGAGCCCCGCGTCCATACCTGCCTGCACCATCACCTCCTCCGCACTGCGCCCGCCGAGCTCCTGGGCGAGCCCGAAGGCGATCCAGATGAATTCGTGTGTAGTGCTCATGGTCAGCAGCGGGATGTCTTCGCCGGCGCCCTGCGCCAGGGCCTCGCGAACGGGCAGGGGCAGAAGGTCGCCGTCGACCGTGGGGCCGTAGACAATGCCCATATCGCCCATATCCGGGCCGGGAGTGATCGCGGCGCCGATGCGCTCGACCAGCGCATCGGGAACCTCCCGCTCGACGCCGTGCTCGTCGTTCCGCCTCTCGATCTGCTTCTCGAATTCCGCCGTGACGGATAGGACACGGGCGTAGTTCAGCTCGCGCCAGCCCTTAAGATTCGGCTCGATGCCGCAGAAGCGGGCCATTCGACGGGCAGTGGAGCGGGCGCGGTCGGCCGGAATGTCGGTCACGGCGCCCGACTCGCTGATCGCCCTGCGGAACAGGCCGCGTGCACGGGGGCAGGCCATCAGGGCCAGGACACTGCCTCCCCCGGCGCTCTGCCCGCCGATGGTCACGTTCCCCGGGTCTCCCCCGAAAACGACGATATTGCGCCGCACCCACTCCAGCGCTGCGATCTGATCCAGCAGCCCGCGATTGAAGGGGGCGTCAGAGTCCTCCACCCAGCCGTAGCCGTCGAATCCCAGGCGGTAGGACACGACCACCGTGACCACGCCGTCGCGGTTGAAAGCGGCGCCGTCGTACCAGGGGCTCGCCTGGCAGCCCGATGACCAGCCACCGCCGTGAATCCACACATAGACCGGCAGCCCGGCGTCCACGTCCCCGGGCAGCGGGGTGAAGACGTTGAGGTTGAGCATGTCCTCGCCCTCAACCGAGGGCTCGGGGATGGCGGAGTCCCCGAAGATCGAACCGCGCTGCGGCGTCGGGCCGGGTAGAACGGCCGGGCGCTCCTCCGCCCACCGGGCGCGGGGCACGGGCGCCATGAGGCGGCGCGCCCCGATCGGGGCCTCGGCGTAGGGGATGCCGTAGAAGGCGCCCGAGCGCTCGAAGCGGGCGTAAGGCGGCCGGGCTCGGGAAGCCGAGACGATCCGCCGCCACACCCCGCGCACCGGACCGCAGGGGGCATCGACTCGCGGTCCGGTCTCGCCGGTGGGAACGGCGATCGGAGTCGCCGAGACACTGTCGTCGCCACCACGACCGGTAGTGCCGATGGCGTCAGCGGGCCGAGGGCCGTCAGATTCCTGCATGCGTCCACTCTCCCCTACCGGGGATGCCGATGCGAGGTCTTCAGGGCCGTCAGTACCTTCGATGCCGTCAGGGCCGTCAGGGCTTTCAGCTCCCCAGGATCTCCAGGGCGAGAGTGGGCACGTCAGTCATGATGGCGTCGACGTTGAGCGCCGCCAGACGGCGCATCTCCTCGGGATCATCGATCGTCCAGACATGCACCTCGAGGCCGGCGGTGTGCGCCTGGGCCACGAAGCGCCGAGTCACCACCTGCATCCCGCGGTGCATCGGGGGCACCTGCACGGCGTCGACTCTTCCCCGCGTCCAGCCCCAGCGCGTGTGCGGCAGCGGCAGGGCCGCCTCGCTGAGCAGCATCAGGCCCGCGATGTCGAACCCTCCCAGCGAGGTCGTCGCCCGCGGCTCCTGGCGGCGCAGCATCGCCAGACGGCGTGCGGAGAAGGAGGCGAACCGCACCCGGTCGAGGGCGTCGGCGGCCCGGACCACCTGCAGAGCCGGCTGCACGACCGCGGGCTCCTTGAGATCCACGTTGAGTGCGAGTCCCGGATGGGCCTCCAGAACCTCGTCCAACCGCACGAGGCCGCGGCCATCGCCGGCATCGAGCTCGGCGGCCTCATCCCAGGTCAGCTCCGACAGAGTCCCCCTGCCGCCGATCCGCCCCAGGTCGGCGTCGTGAGACAGAACCACGACGTCATCCGCGGTGGCGTGGAGATCGGTCTCCATCCACGTCAGCCCCAGCGACTCCACATGCTCGACGGCGCTCCACGTGTTCTCAGGGACCTCACGGGCTCCCCCGCGGTGCGCGATCACGGCACAGCGCCGCCTGGGTCTCATTGATCCTCCTCGCCCATCCGGGCTCTACCCGCTCAGGTGCAGTCTGTGGACAGCTCAGCAGCGTGGTGATCCTCGAGCCACTTCTCGGGATCGACCGTGGACTCATCAGCCGTGTCGTTCTTGGTCCGGACCTCGAAATGCAGGTGGGAGCCGGAGGAACGACCGGTGTTTCCAACGCCGGCGATGAGCTGACCGGCGGTGACCGTGTCACCGACCTTGACGTAAATGCCGTCCTCGTACATGTGCAGATAGCTCGTGTACCAGGTCTGGCCGTCGATCTGGTGCTCGATGGTGACGGTGCCGGCGCCATCGTCCATGCCGGCGAATACGACCTTCCCCGCAGCCGCCGCGTAGATGGGCGTACCAACGGGAGCGGCGAAGTCCTGACCGGCGTGCAGCTTCATGTAGCCCAGAGTGGGATGCAGGCGGTAGCCGTAGGGCGAGGAGACGGTGTAGGTGTCCGAGATCATCGGGAAGAAGATCTCCGGCGCCTTGTTGAAGGCGCTGGTGTCCCCCGAGGCGCCCCCCGTCTGCGGGGAGCAGGTCACCACGGCGTTTTCGCGGGCCTCGCGAATGCGAGTCCGGGTTGCGGCGTCGGGGACGTTGGACAGGTCGGAGTCGGATGGGGAGTCGACATCGGCATCCGAACCGAGGACGGCGGCGGCCACCGAGGACGCCGGCGCGCTCGCCTCCGGGGCCGGGGTCTCGGACTGCGTGTTCAGTGCTGCGGACGCCAGGGGGCTGGGCGACACACGAGTACTGATCGGGGCGATGACGGTCACGAGCCCCAGCACGGTCAGAACGCTAATGCGCCCGGCCCAGCCCGCGCCGGTCCTGCGCCGGGGCGCCGGGGCGACTATGCGCTCGTCGTTGCACTCCCACGAGGAGTGGATGTTCTCGACGGTCGGCGTGAGATCGCGCGAGCGCCGGGGCAGGACGATCTGATCGTCGGCCTCGTAGCCGGACGCGGTGCGCGCGGACGGGGTGCGCCCGTACGGCGCCTCGGCCGTCGGGCCGGGCTGCGCATCGGGCTCGGACTCCGGGGCGGCCGTGGCGAACGGGAGCGAGGCGGCAGAGACAGCATGGGTGGCGGGGATGGCAGAAGCGGCCGGGGCAGCTGGGGCAGCCGGGACATGAGGCGGAGCTGCCGGGGCAGCCGGAGCCGGATCGGGCTGCGCAGCATTGCCCAAGTTTCCGGTGACATTCCCAGTGACGCTCCCCGTGCTGCCGGTGTCCTGAGGCCTCGTCCCCGCGCTGTCCTTGGACCTGGACTTCGAACCGCGCCTGGGACGGGCGCCGGCCCTGGACCTGAACGGCCTCCGACCGCGCGAGGGCTCCGGGGAGGAGATGATGTCGTCCCATGCGGTGACATCGGCGGACGGCGCAGGAGGCGCCTCATCGGACTCGGAGGGCGCAACTGGGAAACCGCCCGGCGGTGAAGCCGGTGAAGCCGCAGGAGCGGAGAATGGCGAGACCGGGCCCGCGCTTCGAACCGCGTGTTCGGAGGACCGCCCGCCGGGGCCCGGATGCCCGCCGACCGGAGACGACGGGGAGCCGGTCCAGTCCGGCTGCACGACCATCGAAGCCGGGGGCTCAGCGGATACAACGGATGCTGAGGGCGCCGCGGGTGCTGAGGAAGCTGGTGATGCCCAGGACGCCGAGGAGGCCGCAGACGTTGCGGAAGTCGGCGATACCGCGGAATCCGAGGATGCCGAGGATGCTCGGGATGTCGCGCGCCTGGCGCGCCCGGTGGCCGGCACGGGCGGAACAGTCGGTCCGGCGGACCCGGCTTCAGGTCTGCGCCCGCTGCGCTCCTGAGCGGCATTCGCCCGCGACGCGGGCCTCGTGGCCCCTGAAGCATCAGCATGCGCACTAGTTCGCGCCGCTGCGCGCCTGCGGGACTGCTCGCGGACACCGGCCCGGGGCACTGTATGGGAATCGTATGAATCGTGGGACTGATGGGACTGATATGAGTCGGCCTCACGCTGTGCTTGTGCGGCACGCTCGGCCTCCCGGCGCTGACGCCGTGTCATCGACATCATCGACTGCTCGCTCATGTCCACATTGGCACTCTAACACCCGGCGCACATGTGATTCGGTGGGCCTGGGCACACTTCAGCACACTCCCATACATACCACATTCTGTCAGGATTCCAACGGAGCGACCGCGTGGGTACGCGGATCCCGTGCGGGTTTCGCTATCGGCATCACCAGCAGTTCTACAGCCGTCACAGGCGCAGCGCAACGGCAGGCTGCCGGCTTCAACCGCCGCCATCGTCGCCGCCGTCAGTTGCCTTCAGGTGCCGTCGGCCGCCTTCAACCGCCTTCAACTGCGCTGCATGGCGTCGTTGACCTCCCCGACCAGCTCTTCGAGGATGTCCTCGAGAAAGACGACGCCGACGGTGACGCCGTCGGCGTCCTCCACGCGCCCCAGGTGAGCGCCGGTTCTCTGCATGGCCGCGAGCACATCCTCGACCTCATCATCCGCACGCACGGGAACGAGCGTGCGGGCGTGCCAGGAGGGTATCGGTTCGCTGCGCTGGGCACCGTCGGCGTACAGGATGTCCTTGAGGTGAAGGTAGCCGGTGATCCTGTTGGTAGCGGCAGAGGCATCGTGGGCGTCGTGGGCGTCGTTGGCGTCGTGGGCAGAGCGCGCTCCGCTCTCACCGGCCCCGTCGGCATCGCCGCCGTCCCCATCGCCCGCGGCTCCCGCATCCACAGCGACGAGCGGGAAGCGGGAAAAGCCCGTGGCGGCCACGGCCTGCTCGACGTCCTCGGGTCTGCAGTTCTCGGCCAGGGTGACCAGGGCGTCCAGGGGCACCATGACACTGCCCGCGGTCTCCTCGGAGAACTCCAGGGCGCCGGTGAGCAGTCCCGTGTCGTCCTCCAGGACGCCCTCGGCGGTGGAGCGCTCGACGATCGAGGCGACCTCGGCCGCATTGAAGGCGGCCGAGACCTCCTCCTTGGCCTCCAGGCCCATCACATGCAGCACCCGGTTGGCGAAGCCGTTGAGCCCGGTGATGACGGGGCCGAAGACGCGCGAGACCCACACCAGCGGCGGGGCGAGCAGGCGCACCGCCCTCTCAGGGGCGGCGATCGACATGTTCTTGGGCACCATCTCCGCGAAGACGACATGGACGTAGACGACCAGGACCAGGGCGATGACCACGGCGACGGCGTGCGCTCCGGCGTCGGCGATGCCGATCCTGGCCAGGAGGGGCGTCAGCGCATGTGCGATGGCGGGTTCGGCGACGACGCCCAGCCCCGTGGAGCACACGGTGACGCCGAGCTGCGCGGTGGCGAGCATTCGGGAGATGTGCTGGAGGGCCCACAGCGCGGTCACCGCCCGGGCATCGCCTGCCTGCGCGAGAGGCTCGAGCTGAGCCCGACGAGAAGAGGTGATGGCGAACTCGGAGCCGACGAAGAAGGCGTTGCCCGCCAACAGCGCTACGGTGACGATCAGGGCGACCGGAGTGCTCATCGGGCGGCCCCCGCCCCGTCATCGCGCCCGGCCGGGCCCCGGCGCCGCGGATGTCCCATTGACCGCACGTCCTCCTCAGCCTTCCCGGACTCGTCGGCCGCCCCGGGCTCTCCGACCTCCGCGGCCTCGTCATCCTCCCCGGCGGGGCACACCCGCAGACGGGTGACGCGCCGCCCCTCCATGGCCTCCACGGTGAGCCTCGCCCCCGACGTCGTCACGGTGTCGCCGATCCGCGGGACGCGGCCGAGCTCGGTCATGACCAGACCGGCGAGGGTCTCATAGGGGCCGTCGTCGGGCACATGGATATCGGTGCGCGCGGCCAGCTCGTCGGGGCGCGTCCAGCCCGGCACGAGCCAGTCCCCCGAGGCATCGGCACGCGTTCCGGCCCGGCGACGGTCGTGCTCGTCGGCGACGTCGCCGACGATCTCCTCAATGGCGTCCTCGAGGGTGACAACGCCCGCGGTCCCGCCGTACTCATCGACGACGACGGCCATCTGAGAGCCCTGATTGCGCAGCTCGACCAGCAGGCTCGCCAGGGGCATGGTCTCGGGCACGCGCGGAGCCGGCGTCATGAGGGAGGAGGAAGTCACTGGCACGCCCGCCCGCCGCTCGTAGGGCACGGCGATGACGCGGCGCAGGTGGACGATGCCCAGGACGTCGTCGGCGTCGTCCCCGATGACGGGGAAGCGGGAGTGGCCGGTGGCGCGGGCCAGGGCCACGACGGCGTCGGCGGTGTCCGCCTCATCCAGGACGTGAAGGCGGCCCCGGTCCGTCATGACGTCGACCGCGGTGAGTGCGCCGAGCCCGATCGACCGGGTGAGCAGGGTGGCGGTGGAGGGATCGAGAGCGCCCTCCTCGGCACTGTGGCGCACGAGGGCGGCGAGCTCACCGGCGCTGCGGGTGCCGCTGATCTCCTCGACCGGTTCGATGCCCATGCGATGCAGGACCAGGTTGGCGGTGTCATTGAGCAGGACGATGACGGGCCTGAGCACAACGGTAAAGGCCACGAGGAAGGGGGCGACGAACCCGGCGGTGCGCATGGGATCGGCCAGGGTGGCGTTCTTGGGGATGAGCTCGCCCACGACCATGGAGAAGGCGTTGACCACCACCAGGGCGATGACGACGGCGGCAGCGGTGGCCGCGGACTGGGCCAGCCAGGTGCTCATGAGGCCGCCGAGGAGCCTCGCCAGAGCGTCCTGCATGGTGTATCCGAGCAGGATCGTGGTCAGAGTGATGCCGACCTGAGCGCCGGACAGGAGGGTGGACAGGCGCCTCAGCGCCTTGCGGACCGCGGCGGCGCGCCTGTCCCCCGCGGCGGCACGGGTCTCGACGGTGGAGGGATCCAGAGCGACCAGGGAGAACTCGCCGGAGACGAACAGGGCCGTGCCCGCGGTCAGCAGGATCCCCAGGGCGATCATGAGCCAGTCGGTCGCGTCGGTCACGCGGCACCGCCCGGGGCTGGCGTTGGCTTCAGAGCTGGCTTCAGACAGATCAGGGGGGTGCCGGCCGCGGCGGTGGCCGGCACCCGTTGACGCGCAGGGTAAGGATGGTCAGGTTCCGGATGATGGCGGGAGGCGCATCTGCGCGCCCGCCGGGATGCCGCTCGCATAGTGGCCCGCACGTTATCACCAGCTCACGGCACGGACAGCAGGGGCATGAAGAGCCTGCAGAAGCGCTCAGGAGTGCTGCAGAGCGCGCGGGAGACGCAGGGACCCCAGGGAACGCAGGGAACCCAGCAGCTCTCGAGTTCTCGCGCGACACCCCGCACCCCACTCCGTACTCCGTCACATGCTCGAAACACGTGCGCCTTCGGCCCCGCGTTTCGCTCCCGTGCCGCAGGCTCGACCCGTACGATGACGCCCGACACAGCACTACGACATAGCACCATCTGCCTCACCCGCCCGTCTGCGTCATCGTCATCGCTTCGCCGCCGGGCTCGCGGGCGGGTGGCGCTGACCCCGCGACGAGGAGAACACGCACCGTGTCGACACAGGACAGCGCCGCCGCAGGCTTCGGAGCCAACGAGTGGATGGTGGAGGAGATGCGGGATGCCTGGCAGGCCGATCCCTCCTCGGTGAGTCCCCAATGGCGGGCGCTGTTCGAGGGCTCCGAGAGCCCTCATCACCCCGAGAGTCCTGAGAGCCCTGAGGACGCAGCTCTCGAAGACCCGCCGACGGCACCGGGATCGGGCTCCTCGCCCCGACGCGCTCCCACGGCCGTCCAGGACGTCACCCGCTCCGACCTGCCTCCCGCCCCTCCCTCCGACGCCGCCCCGCCCACATCGCCCTACGCCCAGCGCAGGGCGCACCAGCACGTCAATTCGCCGGAGGGCGACACCTGCCAGGACGCCAACGTGCGCTTGAAGGGCGCCGCGGCCCGCACCGCCAAGAACATGGAGGAATCGCTGTCGATCCCGACCGCCACCTCCGCCCGCACCATCCCCGCCAAGGTCCTCATCGAGAATCGCGCGGTGATCAACGGCCACCTCCGTCACACCCATGGTGGCAAGATCTCCTTCACCCACCTCATCGGATGGGCCGTGGTCGAATCCCTGACCGAGATGCCCTCCATGAACGTCTCCTACACCACGGACGACGCCGGCAGGCCCACTGCGCACACCCCCGCCCATGTCGCCTTCGGCCTGGCCATCGACATCCCCTCCCCCAGCGGCGAGCGCCGTCTCCTGGTGCCCTCCATCAAGAAGTCGGACCTGATGGACGCCGCCGGCTTCGTCGCGGCCTACGAGGATCTGGTCGCCAAGGCGCGCAAGGGCAAGCTGGAGGTGGACGACTTCCGGGGCACCACCGTGACCCTGACCAATCCCGGCATGATCGGCACCCTTCACTCGGTTCCGCGCCTCATGCCCGGTCAGGGCCTCATCGTCGGGGTGGGGTCCATGTCCTATCCGGCCGCCTTCGCGGGTTCCAGTGAGCAGACCCTGGCCCGCAGCGGAGTCGGCAAGGTCGTCACCCTGACCTCGACCTACGACCACCGCGTCATCCAGGGCGCGGCCTCCGGCGAATTCCTGCGGCTGGTGGAGCACAAGCTCCTGGGACTGGACGGGTACTGGGACCGGGTCTTCGAGTCTCTGCGGATTCCGCACGAACCGGTGCGCTGGGCCCGTGACACCACCTACGACCCCGAGCTGGAGACCGGCAAGCCCGCCCGCGTGGCCGAACTCATCCACGCCTTCCGCCAGCGCGGGCACCTGGCCGCGGACACCGATCCGCTGACCCACCGCCTGCGCCGCCACCCGGATCTGGACCTGTCCACCTACGGACTGAGCCTGTGGGACCTGGACCGCACCTTCCCCACCGGCGGTCTGGGCGGCACCGAACGGGCGACTCTGCGCGAGATCCTCGCGCGTCTGCGCCGCGCCTACTGCCGGACCGTCGGCATCGAGTACATGCACATCCAGGATCCCGCCCAGCGCGCCTGGTGGCAGGAGCGCCTCGAGGGCGAGTGGCTGGCGATCACCCCGAACGAGCGCTGTCGGATCCTGACCAAGCTGGAGCAGGCCGAGGCCTTCGAAACTTTCCTGCAGACCAAGTACGTGGGGCAGAAGCGCTTCAGCCTGGAGGGCGGGGAGTCCCTCATCGTCCTGCTGGACCGGCTGCTGGACTCGGCGGCCCACGATGGCCTGGACGAGGTCGTCATCGGCATGACCCACCGCGGCCGCCTCAATGTCCTGACCAATATCGCCGGGAAGTCCTACGGGCAGATCTTCGACGAGTTCGACGGCACCAACGTCATCGAGGGCGCGGGCACCGGCGACGTGAAGTACCACCTGGGCACCGAGGGCGTCTTCACTGGCACCGACGGCGTGAGCACGCGCGTGTCCCTAGCGGCCAACCCGTCCCACCTGGAGACGGTCGACGGCGTCGTCGAGGGGATCGTGCGCGCCAAGCAGGACCGCATCGGCCTGGGCGACAAGGGCTACACGGTGCTGCCGGTCCTGGTTCACGGCGATGCCGCCTTCGCCGGGCAGGGAGTGGTCTACGAGACCCTCAACATGAGTCAGCTGCCCGCCTATCGCACCGGCGGCACCGTGCACGTGATCGTCAACAACCAGATCGGCTTCACCACCGGCGCCGCATCGGCGCGCTCGACCACCTACGCCACGGACCTGGCCAAGGGCCTGCAGGTGCCGATCTTCCACGTCAACGCCGATGATCCCGAGACGGTCGCCCGCGCCGCCCGCCGCGCCTACGAGTACCGGGCGGCCTTCCACAAGGACGTCATCATCGACCTGATCTGCTACCGCCGTCGCGGTCACAACGAGGGCGACGACCCGTCGATGACCCAGCCGGTCATGTACCGACTCATCGACTCCCTGCCCTCGACTCGTGCCGTTTACACCGCCGACCTGGTGGGGCGCAAGGACATCGCGGCCGAGGACGCCAAGCGGATCGAGAAGGAGTTCCACGACGAGCTGGAGCGGATCTTCGCCGAGACCCGGGCCGCTCACGCGCACTCCCCCCGCGCCGGCCAAGGCTCCTCCGGCGATGCGTTCGACGCCACCGACCCCACCAAGGTGGGGCTGCAGACCACGAGTCTGGAGGTGCCCGCCTCCCAGCGGGCCGGCGAGGGCATGATGATCGGCTGGACCAGCGGGGTCCCGCGCAATGTCGTCGAGCGGATCGGGGACTCCCAGGTCGCCTATCCGGAGGGGTTCACGGTCCACCCCAAGCTGGAGGCGATGCTGGCCAAGCGCCGGCGCGCCACGCGCGAGGGCGGCATCGACTGGGGCATGGGAGAGCTCATCGCCTTCGGCTCGCTGCTCATGGAGGGCGTGCCGGTGCGCGTGGTCGGCGAGGACGCCCGGCGCGCCACCTTCGCCCAGCGTCATGCCGTGCTGCACGACCACGACTCGGGCGCCGAGTGGACGCCGCTGGAGTTCCTCACCCCGGATCAGGCGACATTGAGCATCTACGACTCCTTGCTGAGCGAGTACGCGGCGCTCGGCTTCGAGTACGGCTACGCGGTGGAGCGCCCCGAGGGGCTGACGGTCTGGGAGGCGCAGTTCGGCGACTTCGCCAATGGCGCCCAGAGCGTGATCGATGAGTACATCACCTCGGCCGGGCAGAAGTGGGGGCAGCGCTCCGGGCTGGTCATGCTCCTGCCCCACGGCCAGGAGGGCCAGGGGCCGGATCACTCCTCGGCCCGCATCGAGCGCTATCTGCAGATGTGCGCCCAGGGGAACATGCGGGTGGCCATGCCCTCGACTCCCGCCAACCACTTCCACCTGCTGCGCGAGCACGCCTACTCCCGCCCGCGCCGTCCGCTGGTCGTGTTCACCCCCAAGCAGCTGCTGCGTCTCAAGGCCGCCTCCTCCCAGGTGGAGGATTTCACCTCCGGAGCCTTCCTACCGGTGATCGGCGAGGTCGATGAGCGGATCGGCGCGGGTGCGGGGGTCGACCGGGTGCTGCTGTGCTCGGGTCGGGCGTACTACGCGCTGGCCGAGGAGCGGGCCGAACGAGGAGACACCTCAACGGCGATCATCCGCCTCGAGCAGCTCTACCCGCTGCCGGAGGCCGAGCTGGCCGAGGCGCTGGCGCCCTACCCGGACGCCGAGCTCGTCTTCGTCCAGGACGAGGCCGCGAACCAGGGGATCTGGCCGTGGCTCGCCCTGCACATGCCCGCGGCGATCACCGGGGGCAGGCAGCTGCAGCTGGTCTCGCCGCCCGAGGCGGCCTCCCCGGCGGTCGGCAGCGCCGGCGCCTACCGGGCCCAGCAGGCGGCGCTCATGGAGGCCGCTTTCGCGCGCCCCTGAGAGCGGCCCCGGCGGAGCCGAGCGGCCCCGAGGCGGACGCCCGCCGCTCCCGAGAAACCGCGCCACCCGGGAACATCGATCGCGGCGCTGCGGCGTCCCGGCCCGGAGCGCGGTAGCGTCGTCCTCCAGGAGCCACTGCGCGACGGCGGCGACATCGGGCCACGGCCGCATCGGCGCCCGGACCCCGGGCTGATCACCAGGCCCGGTCCGACCGCCGACGGCGAGAAAGGAGCGACGTGGACGAGACCCGGATCCACTTCATCGGCGACGAACTCGTGGCCGGCTACGGCGATCCCCGGGCACTGGGGTGGACAGGGCGCGTCATGGCGCGCACTCCCCGAGACCTGGAGGCCTTCTGGGCAACGTTGGCCGTGCCCCGGGAGACGACGGTCCAACTCGCCGACCGCTGGCCGTCCGAGGTGGCTGCGCGCTCCACCCACACCGGGACCAACCGCCTGGTCATCGGACTGGGCGCGGCCGACGTCAACTCCGGCATCTCGCCCGCCCGCAGCCGTCTGGCGCTGGCCAACATCCTGGACAAGGCGGCCGGCGAGCAACGGTCCTGCTTCGTCGTCGGGCCCCCACCGCTGCCCGGGGTCAATCCCGATGCCACGGCGGCGCTGTCGCGTGCAGTGAGTGAGGTGTGCCACCGGCGCAAGATCCCCTACGTGGAGACCTTCGAGCCGCTGCACAACCATGAGCAGTGGATGACCGACGTCGCCGCGGCCGGCGGCAGCCACCCCGGCCAGGCCGGTTACGGGCTGCTCGCCTGGCTGGTGCTGCACCGCGGCTGGTACGAGTGGCTGGGAGTGGAGCAGCCGAGCTGAGCGCGGCCCAGGAGTCCCCCTCACCCGGACCGGTCGAGCTCCGCACCGAGACAGCACAGGACCGCCGCCCCCCGCGGCGGAGCCGGTCGAGCTCACGGCGGAGCCGGCCGATCTCGATGGATCAGGCGACGGTGTAGACGCGAATGTCGGGGTCGGCCTTGAACAGCGGGGTCAGACCGGGGACGACCTTGGTGGTGAAGAGCTCACTGCTCAGGTAGGCGTTGGCCTGCTCGGGGGTCTCGAAGCCGTGGAGGACCTGGACATCCTCATCGCGGACGAGAAGCTCCTTGGTCCTCGCGCCGGGGACCGTGTCGAGGAACTCCTGCAGGTAGTCGGAGTAGACCTTGGCGCCGGCGGCGCGGTCGTCCGGGTTGATGGTCATGGTGACCTGGAGATATGCGGTCATGATGGCTTCTTCGATATCGGGTGGCGTCTCGGTGCTCGACCGGCTGCCGGTGCGCCACTGCCCGCACCGTAGGGTCGACGAGGCTGATTCGGTAGAGGATTCTCCTTAATGTCGGCATCACTCAAAGTTATATTTTGGCCAGCGAGCCGCTCCGAGTGATCATCAATATTCATAGGACGGTGATGCGGGTGCGGGTCGCAGGGTCGCCAGCGGGCTCATGGCGGCGCTCTTCTGCTTGGACCACTTATGTTCCGTTGGACCACCTGGTTCACGAAATACGGTGGTCCAACGGAACATAAGTGGTCCAACCGCACGCAAGTGGTCCAAGCAGAGCGACCGCGTCACGACATGCGAGACACTGCCCCACCATGCGGGACGATCGGCGAGCGGAATGGAGTGGGGCGCCGGAACCGCCCCTCGTCGGATGCGGTCGGCCCCTTTCTCGCCGAGATGTCCGCCCCGCTCTCGAGAGCAGCGGTCGGAAACGCCTTCTCGAGAGCGAAATACACTCCCGATGCCAGGAGGCGCCCGGGGCCAGACACCGCGACCCGCGAGGACGAGCCGGCCTCTCGCGCACAGCGGTGCGCCGGGGTACGCCGGGTGCCCCGACCCGCGAGGACGAGCCCCTGGTGGACGTTCTCGTGGGCCCGCCCGGCCGATCGGGATGCCGCCGTGGTCGTCGTCCGGCTCGCGGCGCCCCTCCCGGGGCCCGCAGCGGCGCGGGTTGTCCAAATCTGTTGCAAAGGCCCGGGTCGAGCCGAGATGCACGAGAAAAAACGTTGATATTCCGCACTTTCTTCCGTGGTCGATCCCAGCCCGGAGCGCCTTTGCAACAGATTTGGACACGCCCCGTCCCGGACCATCCCAGGAGCCCCACCCGCACCACGGGTGCGTCTCTTAGTGTGGTGGCAATTCCCGCGGGCCCTCGGCGTCGAGGGGCCCGCCGGCCCGTGAAGGGCGGCGGGCATCGTGGGAGCCCCAGTTCTTCGACCAAGATTCACAAGGAGTGCACCCACGATGCCCAGTCACCAGTCTGCCGTGTCCACGCTGATCCGGGAAGTCCTTGCCGACCCCGATCTCGCTCACGACGACGTCTTCCGCCGCCTGCTCCAGGCCGGGTTGCAGGACCTGGTCGACGCCGAGGCCGCCGCCGTGATCGGCGCGGGGCGCTACGAGCGCACGCCGGAGCGCACCAACAGGCGCAACGGCAAGCGCCTCAAGACGGTGGCCACCACCGCCAGCGAGGTCGAGCTCGCCATCCCCAAGCTTCGGACCGGATCCTTCTTCCCGTCCCTGCTCCACCCGCGCAGGCGCGTGGACAAGGCCCTGCGCCGTGATCTGCCAGGCGTGGATCGAAGGGGTCTCCACGCGCAAGGTCAACGACCTGGTCAAGGCCCTGGGCAATGAGTCCGGGATCTCCAGGTCCACGGTCTCCCGGATCTGCAAGGACATCGACGAGGACGTGCACGAGTTCCTGTCCCGCCGCCTGGACCACACCCGATTCCCCTACCTGTTCGTGGACGCCACGTACCTGGACGTGAGGGCGGGGCGCCGGGTGGTCTCCCGGGCGCTGGTGGTGGCCACCGGCGTGTCGGCCCAGGGCCGCCGGGAGATCCCGGAACATGGCCCTGGGGGACGCCGAGACCACCGATTTCTGGACGTCCTTCCTGCGGTCCCTGCGCGAACGGGGACTCAAGGTCCCCTCGCCCCACGACCCCGAGGGCGTGGTCCTGGTCACCAGTGACGCGCACGCCGGCATCCGCGCCGCGGTCAGGGCCATCCTGCCCGGGGCGTCCTGGCAGCGCTGCCGCGTCCACTTCGCCCGCACCATCACCTCCAAGCTGGGGTCGGCCCAGTCCAAGCCCGCGGGCGCCCTGGTCTCCACGATCTTCGCCCAGACCACGCCCGAGGCCGTCGCCGCCCAGTACCAGCACGTCATCGACACTTTGAGGGACGCCTTCCCCGAGATCGCTCAGATGCCGGCCGACGCCGAGCCGGACCCAACGGCCTTCGCCACGACCCGTCCGCCCCGGGGAGCACTGGACCAAGATCTGGTCCAACAACCCCATCGAGCGCCTCAACCGCGAGATCAAGCGCCGCGCAGACGTCGTCCAGGTCTTCCCCGACAGCGAGTCCGTCACCCGTCTGATCGGCTCCGTCCTGCCAGAGCAACGAGGAGTGGCAGTACGGAGAACGCCGATACCTCTCCCAGACCTCACTGCGACACCTGACCGACATGCTCCACACCGACAACAGCACCGACGGCGTCAACAGTCGCCCCGCCCTGCCCGCCATCACCACCTGACCGGAAGAACACCACACCAAGAGACTTGACCCGCACCACCGCCCGCCCATCCCCATCACCGCACCGATCCGGGCCCACGGACCCGTCACTCCCGGTAAGAAAGGCTCGACCGCTTCCGGCACACCGGCTCGGTCGGTTCCGGTGGCCGCCGGGCCGGTTCCGGCGGTTATTCAAGCCGATCTCACTGACAACCCACTTGATCCCAGCCGTCGTTGAAATCAACCATGCGGCGTGGCGACGTCTACTACGCCCCTTGACCCTTCACTGTACGAGAAAAGGGAGCGTAGCAAAGGGAGAAGGAGCGTAGCAGAGGCGGAGGGGCGCGGTGGTGGGTAGGAGAATCGTGGCGACGAGGAACGAGGCGGCGCTCAGGAGGCGAGGAGTTCCGCCAGGGCTTCGAGTTCGCCCGCGATCGGCGACGCGCCGTCCCAGGCCGCCTCGTAGGCGATCGTGACGACCGCGCCGCGGGCGTCGACCACGGGCCGCACGCTCGAGTCAACGCGGGTCACCTTCGAGCGGGGCAGGAGCGCGCTACCGAGCCCCATCCCCGCCCAGTCCTCGAGCACCCGGTAGCTGGCGGCCTCCCCCGAGTAGGCCCGAAGCGGCAGTCCGCGATCAGCGAGCAGGTCGCGGGTGAAGGTCGTCAGCCCGCAGGTGTCGGGGACCAGGAGGAGGGTGCGGCGCGCGACATCGTCAATGCGGGCGGCGGCCGCGCGCACCTCGGCCGGGCTCGCCGGATCCGCCGAGCCCACCGGGTCCGCCGAGTTCGCCGGGTCCGCTGCCCGCGTCGGGTCCGTCGGGCTCGCAGAGTTCACGGGGCCCGCCGCATCGCCCGCCCCCGGCTCGACGAGCACGACCGGCTCGCTGCCAGTGACGTGATGACGATAACGGGTGAGCGGGAGAACCGCGGGGACGACGATGAGGTCGAGCTCGTCGTCGTCGAGGGCCGTGCACAACTCGGACAGATCGGCCTCGCGCAGGACGAAGGAGCCCCTCCCGCGACCGAGGAGGCCCGCGACGGCGCTGTGGGCGCGGGCGACGACGTCGGCGCTGATGAGCGGGGAGACGCCGATGCGCACGGGCCGCGGTTCGCCCGCCCGCCAGTGCCGGGCCTCCGCGGTGATGGCGTCGAGCGCGGCCAGGGCGGCGTCGATCCGGGGCAGGATGGTCGCGCCGAAGACGGTGGGGCGGGCGCCGCGCGTATTGCGCTCGAACAGCCGGGCTCCGAGGATCTTCTCCAGGCGGCGGATGGCGTTGGACAGCGCCGGCTGGGTGAGGTCGTACTCCCGGGCGGCCGCGCTGAAGGAGCCGGTGCGGGCGACCGCCTGGGCGTAGCGCAGACCCTCGAAGCTGAGTCGATCGTTCACACGCGCAGTCTACGAACCGATTCATCGGAGGCATCGCCCCCGTTCGCCGCGCTCGATCGGCCCCTGCCGGCCCGGCGTCCCCGGACTGCTCGTCGCGGTGCCCGGGCAGCACGGTGGCCAGCCCCTACTGGCCCGGCGCCCCCGTCGGCCCTACGTCTTAGAACCCGGGCGACGTCTGCTCCAGGCGCGCCAGCATGTCGATGACCTGGCCGATGTCCGCACGCAAGTCGCTCGCCCCGTCCTGCTCGTACCAGGTGCGCAGGACCGCCACGATCCCCCACACGGTCGCCGAGGCCAGGATCCTGGCCCGCAGCAGCGGCATCCGTCGCGAGTCGCTCACGGCCCGGGCGATGGTCTCCACCTGCTCGTTGACCAGGACCCACATGGCGCCCTGGATCGAGGGGTGCTCGAAGCACCAGCGGGTGCGCACCCAGGAGGGTCCGGCGTCCTTGACGAAGTGTTCCGCCCACAGCTCGTCCAGCACCCGGGTCAGCACGTGCGCCAGGTCGCCGTCGCGCTGGAGGTAGTAGACGAGCAGCTTAAGGACGCGGTCGTCGTACTCGTCGTGGACGACCAGTCCCTCCTTGGTCCCGAAGTAGCGGTAGACCGTGGACGGTGAGACCTCGGCGGCGTCGGCGACCTGCTCGATGCTCACCGCGTCGAAGCCGTGCCGCTCGAACAGGTCGAGGGCGGCGGCCTGGATGCGGTGCATTGTCGCCGCCTTCTTGCGCTCGCGCAGGCCCGGCCGCGGCGCGCGGGCGGCGTTCGCGGCGCTGTCGGCGGCGTCACGCTCCGGGGCGTCGGCACCGGAGCGCCTGGAGGGGACGGACACGGGGCTCTCCTGGGGCGTCGTCGGCTCTTGACAGCCCCACCTTAACAAGTAAAGTGACTCTCATGAGCAAGTCACTGTCAGATTGTGTTGTTGAGGCACAGTCACTCGTCAAGCGCTTCGGCGCCGTCACCGCCCTGGACGGACTGGACCTGTCCGTCCGCACCGGTGAGATCCATGGCTTCCTGGGCCCTAACGGCGCCGGCAAGTCGACCACGATCCGCGCTCTGCTCGGCCAGCTCCGGCTCAGCTCCGGCACGGTCGCAGTCTTCGGCCAGGACGCCTTGCGCCACGCCGTCGACATCCACTCCCGCCTGGCCTACGTCCCCGGTGACACCATGCTGTGGCCCAATCTCACCGGCGGCCAGTGCATCGACCTGCTCGGCGGCTTCCACGGCACCATGAACGGGGTCCGCCGCGACGAGCTCGTCGAGCGCTTCGAGCTCGACCCCACCCGGCGCTTCCGCACCTACTCCAAGGGCAACCGCCAGAAGGTCGCACTCGTGGCGGCCCTGGCCTGCGACGTCGAGCTGCTCGTCCTGGACGAGCCCACCTCCGGACTCGACCCCCTCATGGAGGCGGTCTTCCAGGCCGTCGTCACCGAGCGCTCCGCCGCCGGGACCTCCGTCCTGCTCTCCAGCCACATCCTGGCCGAGGTCGAAACCCTGTGCGACCGGCTCACGGTCGTGCGCGCCGGGCGGGCCGTCTTCACCGGGTCGTTGGCGCAGCTGCGCTCCAGCGCCGCCACCGCCGTCGACGTCGTCACCCCCGCCGCCGTGCCCGAGCTGGAGCGCATGGACGGCGTCAACCGCCTGCACTCCCAGGCCGAGCCGCGGGGCCGCCGCACCACGCTGCTGGCCGAGGCCGCCGCGCTCCCCGCGGTCCTCAGCGCGATCGGAGCGGCCCGGCCGCTGCAGGTCGCCGTGCACCCCCCGAGCCTCGAGCAGCTCTTCCTGGACCAGTACACCGGGCAGGGGTCCGACGACGGCGGTGAGCCGCGATGACACGGTCCGCTCACCGTCGCAGCCGCCCGCTGGCAGGCCTGGGAGGGATGACGGTCCTGGGGCTGCGCACCTCATGGCGCGGCCCGGCGCTGGTCGCGGTCATCTGCATCGCCCTGGTGACGGCCATCGCCGTGGGCGTCGAGGGGCTCTACCCCACCCGGGCCCAGCGCGTCGAGTACGCCGCGACCGCGGGTGTCTCGGGCATCTCCACCGCCTTCAACGGCCGCGGCTACGCGCTGGACACCCTCGGGGGGATCACCGGCGTCGAGGTCGGATTCATGGGGCAGATCCTCTTCCCGATCCTGGGCGTGGTGACGGCCATTGGACTGACCAGGCGCCAGGAGGAGGCCGGGCGCACCGAGCTGCTCACCGCATCGCGCGTGGGACGGCTGGCCCCGCCGGCCGCCGCCGCCCTGCTGCTGGTCCTGACCTGCGCCGTCACGGCGGTGGGGCTGACGGTCTCCATGGCGGCGACCGGCCTGCCCGTGGTCGGCTCGGCCTGGTACGCGGCCGGCGTGGGCGCGTGCGTCCTGTTCTTCGCCGCCGTCGGCCTGCTCCTGGGCGAGCTGTGCCAGCAGGCGCACACCGCCCAGCAGCTCGGCCTGGGCGCGGTCAGCATGGTCTACCTCACCCGCTTCGTCATCGACGCCATGGGGTGGGACGCCGCGTGGGCGAGCCCGTTGGGGTGGCTGCCGGAGGTCCGTGCCTTCGACTCACCGCGGGCGTGGCCCCTGGCGGCCTACTGCCTCGCCTCCGTGGCGCTGCTGACCGCGGCCGCGGTGGTGGCCGTGCGCCGCGACGCCGGCGCGGGTGTCATCGCCCCGCGGCCCGGACCGGCGCGCGGCTCGACGCGCGCCGCCGCCCCCTGGGTGCTGGCACTGCGACTGGAGCGCGCGGTCACGGGAACCTGGCTCACGCTCGTGTGCCTGTGGGCGCTGCTCATCGGACTGTTCAGTCAGGAGATGACCGAGGTTATCGCCGCCAACCCCTCAATGCTGGCCAGCATGGGAGTCGAGCACGCGTCGGACCTGGTGGTGCAGCTGGCCGCCACCATCATGGTCATCGGCAGCACCAGTGCGGCGGTGCAGGGCGCCGCGCACCTGGCCGCCGAGGAGTCCTCGGGCCGCCTGGGGCTGGCGTTGTCCACCCGGCTCGGGCGATCCCGGTTCTGGCTGGGCTGGTGGGCCGCGACGCTGCTGTCCACGGCCTGCGTCCTCGGCCTATCCGCATCGGTGCTGGGGGTGAGCATCTGGGGCGTGGCCGATCGGTCCGTGCCGGTCGCCTCGGTCCTGGAGGTCGGCTGGGCCTACCTGCCGCCCGTGGTGCTCATCGGCGCCCTGCAGGCGCTGCTGGCGTCCCTCGGTCCCCGCTGGTGCGCGCTCGGATGGGTGCCGGTGGCATGGACGGCGGTCGTCGACTTCCTGGCGGAGGCTCTGCGCCTGCCCGAGTGGGCCCGTGACCTCTCGCCGACGCACATGGTGGGCAGCCTGCCCGTGGACGACCCGGATCCGCGGGTGATCGCCGGGCAGTGCGCGGCGGCCGCGGCGCTGCTGGCACTGTCCCTCCTGGTGTTCTCGCGGCGCAGTCTGCGGGCCGGGTGAGCGATCCGCTCATCGTGCCGGCACGACGGCGGACGGCCGGTCATCCCGCAGGGTGGCCGGCCGTCCGCGCTGGTCCGTGCCGGTGCCGACCCGTGTCGGCCGCGGGTTGTCGCCCACGGGCGGACCGGGCTCAGGCGATCCTGCCCCGCACCGAGGTCCGCCGCGCCGCGGCCTGGACACCGGGCTCGTACTTGATGGCCAGTCCCAGTTCGCGGCCGAGCTCGAGTACGGAGTCGATGAGGGCCTCGTCCACGGCCGGGATCTCGCTCAGCTCGTAGTCCATGCCCAGCCTGAGGTGCTTGCCGACGCCGAGCGTGTGGTAGCCGAGGAGGTCGACCCTCTCGACGGCGGGGCCCAGGGAGGCGGCGAAGCGGACGCGCGCCGCGAGATCGGCGGCGGCGTCGTTCCAGCCGGGGATCACCACGAGGCGGATCCACATGGTCTTCCCGGCCTCGGCGAGCCGCCGGGCGTTGTCCAGGACGCGGCGGCCGGACACGCCGGTGCCCCGGCGGTGCGCGTCCTCGTCGATGGCCTTGATGTCGTAGAGGAACAGGTCGGTGCGGTCGACGACCCTCGCGAAGTAGCCCCAGGGGACGTTCCCGGCGGTGTCGATCGCGGTGTGGATCCCCTGCTCCTTGAGGCGGGTCAGGCATTGTGAGACGAAGCCGACCTGGATGAGCGCCTCTCCCCCGTTACCTTGTTGGTGGTCCCTGGTGGTAGGTGCCGGGGGCTGGGCCAGCTGCTGTGGGCATGATGTCTTGCCCCTGTCTTCTGATGATCCGGGGGGGTGTTGTCACCCGCGGCAGCCGGGCGCTGGTGACCGCTGATAAGGGGAACGACCCATCGAGTGTGAGGTCTAACGCATACGTGGGTGCGGGACCGGTCGTCCACTGGCTGACCCCGTATCGACTTGACCGAGAGGCGGCAGGAGAGATGGATATCGAAGACATCGACGTCTTCATCGGCATCGACGTCGGTAAGAGCGAGCACTGGGCCACGGCCCTGAGCCGGGACGGGCGGAAGGTCCTCGACAGGGCCCTACCCAACGACGAGGAGCGCCTGCGTGCTCTCTACAAGAAGCTGGCCGATCATGGGAACCTGCTGGTGGTGGTCGATCAGCCCGCCACCATCGGGGCCCTGGCGGTGGCGGTGGCTCAGGACATGGGCATCACCGTGGGCTACCTGCCCGGACTGTCCATGAGACGCATCGCCGACCTGACGCCGGGCAGCGCCAAGACCGACGCGAAGGACGCTGCCGTCATCGTCCAGGCCGCCAGGACCATGCCCCACACTCTGCGTGCCATTAGCACCTCGGACGAGGACGCCGCGGCGCTGAGCATGCTGACTGGCTTCGACCTGGACCTGGCCCGCCAGGTCAACCAGACCGCCAACCGGGTCCGGGGCCTGTACACCCAGATCCACCCAGCCCTCGAACGGGTGCTGGGGCCCTGGCTGGAGCATGACGCCATCCTGGAGGTCATCGCCGCCTGGCCCACCCCAGCCAAGCTGAAGAGCGCGGGCAAGGCAAGGATTGACGCCAGGCTCAAGAAGCACGGGTGCAGGCGGCACGCCACCTGGGCTGGCCAGATCGTCTCGGCCCTGGAACTTCAGAGTGTCACTGTCGCCGGCACCAACGCCGCAGCAGTGGTTCTGCCTCACCTGGCCAGGCAGCTCATCGCGCTGCACGCTCAGCGGGCCGATGTCGCCGCCCGGGTCGAGACCCTGGTGCAGGCCCACCCTCTTTACCAGGTCCTGACCTCCATGCCCGGGATCGGGGTCAGGACCTCCGCCGTCTTCCTGGCCGAGACCCTGGGCAAGACCTTCGACACCGGCGCCCAGCTGGCCTCCTACGCCGGGCTCGCTCCCGTCACACGCCGCTCCGGCTCATCGATCCGCGGCGAGCACGTCTCCCACGGCGGCAACAAGAGACTCAAGCGCGCCATGTTCCTGTCCGCCTTCGCCTCACTGCGCTCCGACCCCGTCTCCCGGGCCTACTACCAGCGCAAACGCGACCAAGGCAAACGCCATAACCAGGCCGTCCTCGCCCTGGCCCACCGCCGCACCCCGACCCTGCACGCCATGATCCGCAACAACACCCTCTACAACCCCCAACCAGCCACGAAACTACCCACCACCGCTTGACACACCACATAGGGGCACCCCCCCCCGCGGCGGAGCCGGTCGAGCTCACGGCGGAGCCGGCCGATCTCGATGGATCAGGCGACGGTGTAGACGCGAATGTCGGGGTCGGCCTTGAACAGCGGGGTCAGACCGGGGACGACCTCCACTCGTCGGCACCCGGCGGGTCCCGACGAGGGCGCCTACCGATCCCGACGGGAAGAGGCGGAGGGCGGGACGAGGCGGGCGCGGGCCTCCATGAGGGCGAAGCCCAGCAGGTTCAGCCCCCGCCATCTGGAGGGCACCTCGGCGAACTCCGAGTCCGCCGCCAGGCCGATGCCCCAGATCCGGTCCAACGGGGAGGCCTCCACCAGCACCCGATCGCGCGTGCCGAGCAGATAGTCGCCCAGCGCGGCGTCCGACCCGAACTTGCCCAGCGAGGCGTCCACAACGATCTCCCAGCGGTGCGCCGTCCAGATCTCCTGGTCGAAGCCGGCGACCCGGCGCCCGATCACCCGAGCTCGGGCGGGGCTGGGCTCGGCGAGGATCTCGGCGGCTCGCCCCCGGTCATCGAAAAGCCGGGCCTTGCGCCACATCATGTAGTGCTCCGCGCTGGGGAAGCGCTCGCCGTCGGCCTCGAAGGGGGAGGGCCACCACTGGCTCAAGCATGAACCGTCCAGGCTCCCGTCCGGGCGGGCCCGGGGCTTCCAGAAGTGGAGGTACTCGACTCGGCCCCCGGAGCGCACCACCCGACTCAACTCCTCGACGCAACGCACGTCCTCGGCCCTCATGCCGCCGATTCTGTCACACGCACCCCCGACGCGCACGGTGGCCGACCACCGCACGGGTGATCGGCCACCGCCGTCATCGGACTGTGAGAGCCGACGCTGCGCGCCGACGGCTCAGGCGTTCGGGCGCTTACCGTGGTTGGCGCTGCTCTTGGCGCGTGCACGACGCTTACGACCGCGCTTGCTCATGACTGCCTCCTCGTGGATGGACCGCCCCACGAGGGGACACGAAACATCCTTCATTCTCGCACACGTCGACGATCGCGAGCCACCCGCCCGCCCAGTTGCACCGATCACCCGCGCCGGTAGTGGACGGACTGGCTGCGCACCGTCGTCGTGCCGTCGGCGGTCGTCACCGACGTCATCGAGGTCACCGACGTCACCGAGGCCGCCGAGGTCGTCGACCGCATGACCGACAGCCTCCCCAGCACCCGGGCTCGCAGCCCGGGCGGCGCCTGCTCCGCGCAGCGCGACCGCAGGATCTCGCGCAGGTGGGTCTCGGCGTCGGCGATGCGCGAGCAGTGCTCGCAGGTCGCCACGTGCTCGGCCAGGCGAGCGGTCAGGTCGACGTCGCACTCGTGGTCGAGGAAGCGCTCCAGGTGCTCACGGGCCTCCGAGCACGAGCAGGGCTCGTCCTTCTCCTGCGATCCGCCCATCAGCGCCCCTCCTCCCGGGTCGTGGTGTAGCCCAGCTGGCGTGCATGATCGGCCAGGAGCTCGCGCAGCTGGCGGCGCCCGCGGTGCAGGCGGGACATGACGGTGCCGATGGGCGTGTCCATGATCTCGGCGATCTCCTTGTAGGAGAAGCCCTCGACATCAGCCAGGTAGACGGCCAGACGCCGGTCCTCGCTCAACTCGGAGAAGGCCGCCTTGATCTCCTCGTCGGGCAGGTCGTCCAGAGCGATGTTCTCCGCGCTGGGCAGCCCGGTGGAGTCGTGGGAGGCGGCCCGATGCAGCTGCCAGTCCTCGACCGCGTCGGCGTCCGACTGGAGCGGCTCGCGCTGCTTCTTGCGGTAGGAGTTGATGAAGGTATTGGTCAGGATCCGATACAGCCAGGCCTTGAGGTTCGTGCCCGGACGGTACTGGTGGAAGGAGGCGAAGGCTCTGGCGTAGGCGTCCTGGATCAGGTCCTCGGCGTCGGCCGGGTTGCGCGTCATTCGCATGGCCGCACCGTAGAGCTGGTCGAGATAGGGCAGGGCGTCGGCCTCGAAGCGCGCAGCGCGCTCCTCCTCGGACTCGTCCTCGGGCGCCCGGTCGAGGCTGCCGGAGCCGTCGGGGTCGATATCGGTGAGAAGGTCGGTGGCCGCCTCGCCGTTGGCGCGAGGAGCGCCGTCGGGGCGTGGCTCGTCGGTGTCCGTCATCATCCACGAGCCTAGCGCCCCCGGGCACTCGCAGGTGCCAGCCGCACCGCTGCGAGCATTGGAAACGTTCGGCGCGTCCAGACGGCCGGGCCCGCATTCCCCGCCGCCGGAGGAATGACTCCCCGGACGCACCGAACGATCTCCCCTGCCCCGCGGCCCTCCAGCCGGCGCGTGGGCGCGCGACGGGGCGCGCGATGGAGAGCCCGCACGGCGCGGCGGCGCCGGAGGCGACGGTCTGCTCGACGGTTTCGCAGTCACGTGCTGGTCAACAGGAGCGCAAGCCGGTTTCATTCCCGTCCCAGAATCAGACCCCATCGCGACCGCCTGGCCTCACGATCGCCTCGCGCAATAGCGATCGGGCGACGCCGGCGCGAGCAACCACAAGCAGCTACAAGCAGTCACGAGCAGTCGTCAGCAGTCACTAGCCGCATTACGTCCGACCTCGTCGCGCGCACCGCACCCGCCCCAGGCGGACCGGCCGCCGCCCCGTCCGGCTCTGGTAGTCTCGCTATATCGGTTCACCCAACCTCCCCCATAACTTCTTCTGAATTATTCCGGCTTCTTCACGTCTCCCGCCCTCTCCGCCCCACTCCCCGCAGAATCAGGCAAACTCTTATGACGGAAACTCCATCATCGACTCCATCGCCTCGGCATCTCGGCAACAGCTATGTGCTGGAGGAGCAGATAGGTTCGGGAGCACAGGGGGAGGTATGGAAAGGCCGTGCGAAAGACTCCCCGCAGCCTCTCGCATTCAAGATCCTGCACACTGTCATCACCACCGAGAGCAGCGTCATAGACGCCTTCCTCAAAGAGTGGACCGCCCTGAAAAAGGCTTCAGACCCCAATGTCATCGAAGTGCACGACATCGTCGTGGAGAGGAATACGCTCGGCCTGGTCATGGACTACGCCGACGGCGAAGCCTTCGAGACATCATCCGATCCCAGGGATCTCTGCCCCCGCACGAAGTCGCCCGGATAGGCTCCCACATGGCCTCCGGAATCATGGCCGTGCACAATGCGGGAATAATCCACAGGGATATCAAGCCGGAGAATGTTCTCATCGACTCCTCCACATCCCCGAGCACACCGAAGATCGCGGACTTCGGCATCGCATCCATATGCGACTCGACATCGGCCACCCGCACAGCGGCGGGAGCGGGAACCCCCTTGTACATGGCCCCGGAAGTCAACGGAGGATACAGGTCCTCCCCCGCCATGGATGTATACTCGCTGGGAATCGTACTGTACGAGATGGCCTGTGGGGTCACCCCGTTCAACGGACCCTACAATTACGTCATCGCAGCCCACGCTCAAACCATCCCCATACGTCCCACCGGAATTCCCGACCCGCTCTGGGATCTCCTCAGCACGATGCTGGACAAGAATCCGGATGCGCGTCCCCAGATCGGCGAGGCGAAACAGAATCTGGATCACCTCGCACACGCACTCACGGGAATCCCCGCAGCGCCCGCCCTGGAATCGTCCCCCTGCACGCCCGAGACGTCGGGCGCGCCCGCGATTCACAACCCGCAGGACAATCCTCAGAATCCGGAGAGCGCCGAAACCCTCGCCGCATCGCATCCGGCCATCTGGCCGCACCCGTCGAGCGCCGCGCCCGCATACCCCGGGCACCCCGGGTATCCCGGGCGTCCCGGACTTCCCGGGCATCCCGGCCCCATGGGGAGCCCCGCTCCGGCATCGCCATCCAGGCGCCCGGGTACGGTGATAGCGATCGTCGCGGCGATGGTATGCATTCTGGTGCTCGCCGGCGCCATCGGAGTCTTCGCCTACACCCGGCTGTCCGACCACGGAAACCGAGACACCACGGCGAACGAAGCCGATGACGCGCCGACGTCCGCCTCGCAGCAGCCGGCTCCCACCGCACCGAGCGCGAGCGACGAGCCGACCGCCGCCGGCACCAACGGAGCGGACGACAAGACCACCGTCAAGACCACCGTCACACGAACATTCATCGATTCGCTCACGCAGGCCGATGAGGCGAGCGTATGGCGCCTGACGACCCCGCAATCGCGCCAGCAGTTGGAGAACTCCTCACCGACCCCCGGCTATCAGTCGACACGCGATAACATCGTCAGCAGCGCATCCGCCGGCTACACCGTCAGCACCTGCATGAACAGCACCGACGCCGCAGCGGCGGGAATCCAAGTGGACGCCGACCAGTTCGCATGCCGAGTAGATCTCTCGTGTCAGGCGAGCTGCTCCAGTCCAATAATCATCCTGGAAAAAGATTCAGACAAAGTAGACTCCATCAACTTCGCGAATCACTGAAAGCCATCGGAGCGACATATAGCGACATACAGGTCAGCCAGATCATCGCTCGTCTCACCGCCGCCCGCGCCCCCACGTGAGGATCCGATCCCGACATGCACTACATTTCTCAGCGCCTCCTATCCACCACCAGCGTCATCGCCGCACTCGCGCTCATCAGCTCCTGCTCGCTGATCACGGGCGACCGCAGCACCACCGACGACCCGGGGACGACCAAGGGGTCGAAGGAGTCAGCAGCCGCTCAGGATCCCTCGGACGCCGCAACCGGAGACGCCAACGGTAGCGACTCCGGCAGCCCGCGCCCCTCCGTCTCCCCCACGACGGCCCCGACCACCGCAGAGGCACTCGATCCGCCGACACTGGACGTCCCCGATTCCCCGGACCTGAGAAACGCGAGTCTCCCCCTCCCCAAGGGCTGCATCGCCGATGGCGGCACGACGGCGTCATTCACAGACGGATACGCCTCGGCCCAGGACTCCACCGGCACAACAGCATTCGCCTACGTCCGCCACCCGGCCACCATCATGAACACGAGCACGGGCCCCCTGACCCTGGTGCCGCTCGAATGCCATCGCGAGGGCAAGGACCTCTTCCACACGGACATCGCGGCTTATACGGATTCCCTCTCCTTGGCGGGCAGTATCGGTCTTCGCGATATCGACTCCGGAGCAGAAGCCGGAATCATCGCGTCGATCACGACCTCAGAGGGAATGGCCCATCTCGAATGGGTCAATCAGGAGATCAGTGATGACCGGAAGTGCCATCTGTGCTCCACCGGCAAGGGCGACGCCGACCTGGCGTGGACGGGAAGCCAATTCACATCAAGCGGCCTCAGAACGAGCCGCTGAATCGAGAACGGGCGACTCCCCATTGCGGATCGCAAGACATGCGGCGAGAACCTGGCCGCGGGCGCTCCCGTGGGTCAGGATGGAGCCATGAACGTTCTGCGCGCCTTCGCCCGCCCGATGCTCGCCGCGTCCTTCGTCCTGGACGGAGTCGATGCCCTGACCCGTCCCGCGCGCCACGTGGAGCGTTTCGAGAAGGTCTCGCCACTGCTGGAGAAGGTCGGACTGCCGCCGGTGCTCACCTCGGACGCCCGCATGCTGACCCGGGCCTGCGGCGCGGTGAGCGTCGCAGCCGGCCTGGGGCTGGCGACGAGTCGCGCCCCGCGCACCTGCGCAGCCGTGCTGGCGGGGCTCAACATCCCCCTGACCCTGGTCAACAACCCGGTGTGGGCGGTCAAGGGCAAGGAGGCGCGCAAAGCAGCTCTGTCCGGACTGGCCCGCGGCGGTGCGGTCGGCGCCGGACTCCTGCTGGCCGCCGTCGATCGCGAGGGCCGCCCGTCCTTGACCTGGCGGGTCGCGAACCGCGAGAAACAGCGGAAGGCCATCGCCGCGGCCTGGGCCGCGGGGCACGCCAGTCGCCCCCGGAGGAAGACGGCGTAGAGCGGCAGAGCAGCCGAGCAGCCGAGCAGCCGAGCAGAGACGAGAGCAAAGACGCAAGAGAGCAGCATCGCTCGTCTCCTCCAGTGGGCGCCCCTCCTTAGGACAGAGCTCACTCGTTAGGGTTGCCCCATCACAATGCCACCAGCTGCCACCAGCGGCCACCAGTGAAGGACATGCGCATGAGCGACCAGCCCGATGTCATCTACACCTGGACGGATGAGGCGCCCATGCTGGCGACCCATTCCCTTCTGCCGATCGTCGAGGGGTTCACCCGCGCGGCGGGCGTGAGCGTCGGCACCGCCGATATCTCGCTGGCGCACCGCATCCTGGCCGCCTTCGACCTGGCCGACGACGATCTGGCGGCCCTCGGGGCGCTGACCCAGTCCCCGACCACCACGATCATCAAGCTCCCCAATATCTCGGCGTCCCTTCCTCAGCTCAAGGCCGCTATTCGTGAGCTGCAGGCCCGGGGGGTGGACCTGCCCGACTACCCCGACTCCGTGGTGACGCAGGCCGACCGCGAGGTGCGCGCCCGCTACGACGCCGTCAAGGGGAGCGCCGTCAACCCCGTCCTGCGCGAGGGCAACTCCGACCGGCGCGCCCCCGGCGCGGTCAAGGCCTACGTCCGCTCCCACCCGCACGCCATGGGCGCGTGGAGCCCGGAGTCCAAGACGCGAGTGGCCACGATGTCGGCCGGCGACTTCCGCCACAACGAGCGCTCAGTCGTCGTTCCCGAGGCCGGCACGCTGCAGATCCGGCTCGTGCCCTCCGACGGCTCCGGCGTGCAGGTCCTGCGCGACTCACTGCCGGTGACGGCCGGCGAGGTCATCGACGCGACCTACATGTCCGCGGCCGCACTGGATTCCTTCCTGGCGGGGGCGATGGCCGCCGCGAAGGACGACGACGTCCTGCTGTCGGTGCACCTGAAGGCCACCATGATGAAGGTCTCCGACCCGCTCATCTTCGGCCACGCCGTGCGCGCCGCACTGCCGAACACGTTCGCCGTCTACGGCGAGGCCCTGGCCGCCGCCGGGCTGCGGGCCGAGGACGGACTGGGCTCGATCCTGGACGGACTGGGCGCCATGGCGGACGGCGAGGCGATCCGCGCCTCCATCGACGCCGATCTGGCGGCCGGGCCGCACCTGAACATGGTCGACTCCGACCGCGGCATCACCAACCTGCACGTGCCCAGTGACGTCATCATCGACGCCTCCATGCCCGCCATGATCAGGAACGGCGGCAAGCTGTGGAACGCCGACGGCGACAAGGCCGACACCCTCGCGGTCATCCCCGACTCCTCCTACGCCGGCGTCTACGAGGCCGTCATCGAGGACTGCAAGGAGCACGGCGCCCTGGACCCGCGCACCATGGGGACGGTGCCCAACGTCGGGCTCATGGCCCGACGGGCCGAGGAGTACGGCAGCCACGACAAGACCTTCGCCATCCCGACCGCCGGACGCGTCGAGGTGGTCGTCGTCGATGGCGCGGGCGCCCAGCCGGGAACGGTTCTGCTGTCCCACGACGTCGAGGCCGGCGACATCTGGCGCGCCTGCCAGACCCAGGACGGCCCCATCCGCGACTGGGTGCACCTCGCAGTCACGCGGGCCCGCGCCACCGGAGCGCCGGCGGTCTTCTGGTTGGATCCCGAGCGCGGGCACGACCGGGTCATCGCCGAGCTCGTCGAGCGGTATCTGGCCCAGGAGGACACCGAGGGCCTCGACATCCGCGTCCTCGACCCGGTGGCGGCCGCACGGCTGTCGCTGGAGCGGGCGCGACGCGGCGAGGACACGATCTCGGTGACCGGCAATGTGCTGCGCGACTACAACACGGATCTCTTCCCGATCCTGGAGGTCGGCACGAGCGCCAAGATGCTGTCGGTGGTGCCGCTGATGAACGGCGGCGGCCTGTACGAGACGGGTGCCGGCGGCTCCGCCCCCAAGCACGTGCGCCAGCTGCTGGAGGAGAACTACCTGCGCTGGGACTCCCTGGGCGAGTTCCTGGCGCTGGCGGAGGCGCTGCGGCATGTCTGTCAGGTCAGCGGGAATGCGCGCGCCGAGGTGCTCGCCGACGCCCTGGACGCCGCCACGACGACGCTGCTGGAGGAGAACCGCTCCCCCGCGCGCCGTCTGGGGAAGATCGACAACCGCGGCTCGCACGCCTGGCTGGCGCTGTACTGGGCCCGCGAGCTCGCCGAGCAGAGCGCCGACGCCGAGCTGGCGGCCCGCTTCGCACCGGTGGCCGAGGCACTGGGCGCCGCCAACGAGGCGATCCAGACCGAACTGCTCGCCGTGCAGGGGCGCCCGGTCGACATCGGCGGCTACTACCGCCCCGAGAAGGCCGAGACGGATGCCGTCATGCGCCCGTCCGCAGCTCTGAATCGGATCATCGATGCACTCTGACCCCGCTCTGTCCGCTCGCGAGCCCTGGCCCGCACCGCCCGCCCGCGGCCCCCTCGACGCGACCGTCGCCCTGCCGGGCTCGAAGTCGCTGACGGCCCGCGCCCTCGTGCTGGCCGCGGTGGCCGAGGCTCCGACGACGCTCACCGGGGTTCTGCGCTCGCGCGACACCGATCTCATGCTGACGGCCCTGACCGCGCTCGGGGCCCGTTTCGAGGAGATCGACGGGGACCCGACCCGCCTGCGCGCCCGCCCCGTCCCGCTGCCCGCGCATGTGGAGACCGGTCCCGACGGGGCCGGGCGCATAGACGTCGGCCTGGCCGGCACCGTCATGCGCTTCGTCCCGCCGCTGGCCGCGATCGCGGACGCTCCCGTCGTCTTCGACGGCGATCGGGCCGCGCGCCTGCGCCCCCTCGGCCCGCTGCTGGACGCCCTGACGGAACTGGGCGCCGAGGTGACCTGCCTGGGCGAGCCCGGCCGCCTGCCCGTGCGCGTAGGCCCCGGTAACGGCGCCCTCCGCCGACCGGCGGACCCCGCCCGGCCCGAACGGCCGCACCGGGTGAGCGTGGACGCCTCCGCCTCCTCCCAGTTCCTGTCCGCCCTGCTGCTGATCGGTCCACTGCTGCCCGGCGGACTCGCCGTGACCGCCGTCGGACCCGTCACGTCCCTGCCGCACGTAACCATGACCGTCGCCAGCCTGCGTGAACGCGGCATTGTCGTCGAGGAACCCGAGATGCCCGGGGAACCGGACGGCTCCGCCGATTCTGCCACGGCCGCCGTAAGGGAGCGCACCTGGACCGTCCGCCCGGGGCGTCCCGCCGGCGGGCGGGCGGGCATCGAGCCGGACCTGTCCAACGCCGGTCCCTTCCTGGCCGCGGCGCTCATCGCCGGCGGCGAGGTGCGCCTCCCCGGCTGGCCCGCGCCCACGACCCAGGCCGGCGACGCCTGGCGCGAGCTGCTGCCGCGCCTGGGCGGCGACGTCGAGCTGCGCGACGGGCCGGAGGGCGTGCGAACCCTCGTGGTGCGCGGAGCGGGCGCCTCCAGCCTGCGGGGCATCGACGCGGACCTGTCCGCCGTCGGCGAGCTCACTCCCGTGGTCGCTGCGCTGGCCGCCCTCGCCTCGGAGCACGGGCATCCCAGCCGTCTGCGCGGCATCGCCCACCTGCGCGGCCACGAAACCGATCGTCTAGCGGCCCTGGTCACCGAGATCACCCGAGTGGGCGGCATCGCCCGGCAGACCGACGACGGCCTGATGATCGACGCCCTGCCGGCGGGCGATCGGCTGCATCCGGCGCTCCTGCGCTCCTACGCCGACCACCGCATCGCCGCCTTCGCCGCCCTCATCGGCCTCGGCGTGCCCGGAACCGAGCTCGACGACGTCGAATGCACCTCCAAGACCCTTCCGGACTTCCCCGCTCTCTGGGCGGGCCTGCTGGGTCGGGAGCCGAGCCGGGGGCTGGATCAGAGCGGCGTCCCGCGGTGACGCGCCGGCGCGATATCGGCACTGACGACCCGCGCGTACGGGTGCGGCCCGGCCGCGGCTCGCGTCCGCGCACCAAGCAGCGCCCCGCCCATAACGACGCAGTCATCGGCACGGTGATCCGCATCGACCGCGGGCACTACCGCATCCGCCTGGCGGACCCCTCCCTCACCGAGGACGGGACCGGAGACATCACGGCCATGAAGGCGCGTGAGCTGGGACGGGGCCGGGTCGTCGTCGGGGACCGGGTCGGACTCGTCGGGGACATCTCCGGCCGCAGGGACACGCGGGCCCGCATGGTGCGCGTCGAGGAGCGCCGCACACTGCTGCGCCGCTCCGCCGAGGACGGAGACGCCGCGGGCTCGCAGAAGCCGGTCGTGGCCAACGCCGACCTGCTCGTCATCGTCGTCGCGGTGGCCGACCCCGCTCCGCGACCGCGCATGATCGACCGCTATCTCGTGGCCGCCTACGACGCCGGCATGGAGCCGCTGCTGGTGCTGACCAAGTCCGACCTGGCCGACGCCGCCGACCTGCTCGCCCTCTACGAGCCGCTCGGCGTGCCCTCGGTGACGACCCGCCTGGATCCCAACCTGGATCCCTCTGATCGCGAGGATGTCTCGCATGCGCCCGGTCGTGGCGTCGAGACCGTGCGCAAGGCGATTTCGGGACGAACGAGCGTATTCGTGGGGCACTCGGGGGTCGGCAAGTCGACACTCATCAACGCCCTCGTGCCCGGGGCGGACCGGGCCATCGGCCGCGTCAACGCGGTCACCGGCCGAGGGCGCCACACGTCCACCAGCCTCCAGGCCCTGGAGCTTCCGGGCGGCGGCTGGGTGATCGACACCCCCGGGGTGCGCTCCTTCGGGGTCGCGCACGTGAGCTCGGCCGACGTCCTGCGCGGCTTCCCGGATCTGGCCGAGGTCGCGAAGGAGTGCCCGCGCGGCTGCACGCACGAGGCGGGTGTTCTCGAGTGCGCCCTGGACGAATGGGCGGCAGGCGGGGCCGACAGCGGTCAGCCGGGTGAGTCGGGTGAGACGGACGGCAGGGCCGAGAGAGTTGATACTGTCGCCGCCGATGCCGATACGGTGGAGCAGCCGCGGACCGCTGGTGATTCCGACGCCGCCCGGACCGCTCGCCGTGCGCGAGTGGACTCCTTCCGCAGGCTGCTGGCGCCCTCCCTGGAGGCCGAGGACCCCACGATCCAGCTCGGGCACCGGCGCTGAGGCGGTACTGCAATCCGCTGAAGGGCCTACCGATGCCGGGCGCGGGGCCGTCGGGCCGATTCGCTCCCGCGCACCATCCGTGGAACAGTGGCGCCGGTCCGGCCGCCCCGACCGGTCCGGCCGGCGCGAGAGGAACTGAGGAAATACTGCAATGGTGAACACGCCCATGATCCGCGCTGCCGGCCCCGATGATCTGGGCGCCGTCGCCGACCTGCTCACCGACGCCTTCCTCCCCGACCCGATCATGAGCGTCATCGTCGCCGCGGCCCCCGACCCGCGCGCGGCCCTCGACCACCTCCACCGCATCGAGCTGGCCTCGCACTACCTGAGCGAGGATGAGGCGGTACGTGCGAGCGCCCGGGTCGATGCCGCCGTCGACGGCTCGGGTCGTCTTCTCGGCGTCACCCTGTGGGACGCCCCGGGCACCGACGGCGAGGCCCACGACGTCGCGGGACCGCTCGGACTCGCTGGCGCGCTGCCGCCCGGGCTGGACCTCGGGCTGCTTGGAGGCGCGTGGGAGCTGTGCCTGCTCAACAACCGCACGTGCGAGGCCCACCGCCCGCCGACTCCGCACTGGTACCTGTACATGATCGCCGTCGCCCCCGAGGCCAGGGGTACGGGCACCGGCAGCGCCCTGCTGCGTCACGGTCTGGAGAGGGTGGACGCCGATGGCGTGCCCGCTCATCTGGAGTCCACCAGCCCCGGCTCACGGCGCCTCTACGAGCGCCTGGGCTTCGAGCAGGTCGCCGTGCTCGATGCTCCGCCGCTGCCGTCGGCCTACTGGGCCATGACCCGCCCTGCCAACGACCACCGGTAACCTGCGACGACAGCGACCACCCCGAGATCGGTCGTAACCCGGCTCGAGATCGGTCCGGTTCCGCGCCGAGATCGGTCGTACTCCGCACCGAGATCGGTTGCGCTACTGCGGACCTGCTGCTCGCCAATGGTTCTGAGGTGCGGCACGCGGCCTTCGCCCTCGAGCTTGTCATGCGTGCCTCGACGTCGGGTTGGCCGGGCTGACCTGGACCGATCTCGAGCCGGAAGTGGACCGATCTCGGTGTGGGGCGTGGTTGTCGTCGGTGTTGCACATGGGAGCGGAACCGTGACCGCTACTGACATTGCTGTCCCGCATGACTCCGCAGTTTCCACCGACACAGAGCACGCGCGAGTGTGCAACACCCACCACCCCCACCACGCAGACCACGTGGACACCGACAGAGCCGGCCCGCAGCCGTCCAAGCCCCACTCATACGACCCCCCTGCCCCGAGAACCGCCCCACCAGGAACACTCGCCCTGTCCCGGATGTCCTAACACGCCACATTCCGCATCGAGATCGGTCTACACGGGCCGAGCATCCGGGTGACGACGGCACCCGGGGACCAACCATGGGCTTTGTGCAAGCGATATCGCTCCCGTAGGCTCACTACATGTCTGATGTCTCTGCGCGCCTACCGCGTCCCTCCTGGGTGGACCTGTCGGCGCGCACTGAGCTGACAGTCGCCCGTCGTCGGGTTCTCGAACTCATCGAGACCGCCGGTCGGCCGATGACCGCGGCCGATGTGGCTTCCGCCCTGGATCTTCACCACAACACCGTGCGCGAGCACCTCGACGCGCTCCTCGACGCGGGTTTCGTCGAGGTCTCCACCAAGCCGACAGGCCGACGCGGCCGCCCCGCACTGCGCTACACCTCGACCGCTCCGAGTCCGACCGAGGTCCTGGACTCCTACCTGACCCTGCTGGACGCGATCTCGGAGACACTGGGCACCGGTCCGCAGGCCCGCGAGCTCGCCCTGGCGATCGGACGGCGATGGGCGCAGATGACGCCATCGATGCAGGAGGGCGAGGATCCCCAGGAGGACGAGACGGCGAGCCCTGCGGAGCGCGCCGCGAATCTGCTGCCGAACCTGTCCATCATGGGTTTCGCCCCCGAAGCCCATGGCGAGACCATCATCCTCAAGGCCTGCCCGCTGATGACCCGCGCCCGGGCACCCCATCCGCTGGTGTGCATCATGCATGAGGGCTACCTCAATGAGGTCTACGAACGCGGAGGGCCGCAGCACTCCCCCGACTCCCACGATGCCCCCGACTCTCCCGCCGATCAGGCCGGTGGGCGCACCCGCCTCGTACTGGCACCGCTGCTCGACAACGGCTGCCACGTCAGCGTCGAGAACTGAGCCGCGCCCACGGCCCCGCCGGGTGCGGTGCCCCTGTCCTCGTGTCCTACTAGTGCTCTGCTAGTGCACTACTGATGCCCTAGGAGACAACCAGCTTCCCCATGGCCCCCTTCTCCATGTCGGCGAAGGCGTGGGAGACGAATGTGTACGTGCCGGACTCGGCCGGCGCGCACTCGACGAAGCCGCCCTGAGCGGGCTGCAGGCCCAGCGCCTGCCCTCCGCCCGACCACGCGGCACCGATCCGGTCCGGCCCCCCGAGGGTCCAGGCGCCCTCGAAGAACACCTGGTCGAACTGGAGACCCACGCAATGGAAGCTCATGGGCTCCGACGGACCGGCGTTGAGCACCCAGAAGCGGACGCGCTCACCGGGCTTGGCGGGCAGCGGCCGGTCGCGGTATTGGAAGGCGATGCCGTTGAAGGCGAACAGGTCGGGAGTCTTGGCCGCCACCTTGGCGGCATCGGCCTCTTCGCCCTCGGGCCCCAGATAGATCTCGGACTGGACCATGAGGTACTCGCGGTCGACTCCGCTCAGACCGGGTGGATCGATGATGACGGCGCCGTGCATGCCGCTGGACAGGTGCACGCTCATGGGGGAGGTCGAGCAGTGGTAGAGCCAGATGCCCGCGCGCTCGGCGACGAACTCGTAGACGAGCCGCTCCCCGGGATTGATCGAGCGCATGACCTCGTCCGGGGAGACGACGCCCGCATGGAAGTCGAGCGAGTGGCTCATGGTGCCGTCGTTGACCAGGGTGATTCTGAAGGTGTCGCCCACCTGGCCGCGCAGCACCGGTCCGGGGACCTGGCCGTTGAAGGTCAGGCGCTTCTGGGTGACTCCACCGCCGACATAGGCAACGAGCTCGGTGGCGGTGAAGGTGTGCTCATGAACCGTGGAGGTGTCCGCCGAGGGCGGGACGGCGTCGAAGGCGGAGACATCGTCGGGCAGAGTCGCCGAGTAGTCCGGCACCGCATCGCCGGAGGAGACCCCGGAGCGGGCGCCGCCATCGCCGTGGCCCGCATGGTCGCTCGCCTGGGCACTGCGCCCACCGGTAGTGACGTGGAAGACCATGCCCTGAGCGCGGTGCCCGGCGATCGAGCACCAGCCCTCCAGCGGCCCGGCAACGACACCCGCATCGAGGGTTCCGCTGGCCCCCGCTGCGATGCGCCCGGTGGTGGCGGTGCCCCCGGCGGAGAGCTCGACGACCAGATCGTGGACCTGGTCGGAGGTGTTGTCCAGGGTGATGACGAGCCGGTCCCCGACAGCGACGTCCACAGTGTCGGGCACGAAGCGCATGCCGTCCACGCTGATGGCGGCCTCGACGGTGTTGCCCGTGGCGGTCACCGACCGCGTCCCCGCGCCTCCCTCTCCGCGACCGCCGACCGCGGCGCCCACGACGACGGCCGCCCCGGCGGTGAGCAGCCCGAAGAGAGCTCCTCGGCGGTCGACGGCGCGCGCCTGCCGGCGGGCGGCATCGGCGTCCTGAGGGGAGGCGACGGCGCGCCCGCGGCCGACGGCGGGGGCCGTGCCCGCCGTCACGGCCCCGCGATGGATGCGCGCCCCGTCGGCACGATCTGCTCGATCCGCCCGGCCCGCTCGATCCGCACGGCCAGGGCCATCGGGGTTACCGGCCTGACTGGCACTCCCGACTCCTTCGGCAGCGCCGGCGCGGCCAGTCGCACCGCTCCGGCCGTCACCGGCGTCGCCGGCCCGAGCCCGACCGCGGGCCTTAGATTCCCCGGAATTCCCAGAATCCTCGGGGGCGTTCTTCTCACTCATCGGCGCTCTCCTGGGGCTGAGGGGGCTGGGATGCTGCCGGCCTCCGGCCGTTCTCGGCTCGCGGGTGCGGCTGCCTGACGGACGAGACCGGCATTCTGGACGACGACGCACCTGGCGCCGCAGCGGGTGAACCACCAGGGATCGTAACGGCGGCCCCGCGTTTCTTCTCGCGGGCACGGACCACGACTTCCCGCACGCTCAGCCCCATTCCGATCGGGACGTAGGCGGCGATGGCGCCCGCCGTGACGGCCCCGCTCATGCGCACCTCCCAGGGAAGGACGGTGAGCAGCGCCAGGGCCAGGCAGGCGTTGGCGGCGACGACCCGGTAGGCGGCCGCGCGGTCCATGATGGCGTTGGTGGCGCGCGTGGCCGCGGGCCCGCCGCCGAGCATGACGGGACTGAGGTAGCTCAAGGCACCGGCGAGCACCTGCAGGGCGAAGCCCGCAGCCAGGAGCACGCGCACGCCGTGGATGACCTCTCGAGCGGCGGCCGCCTGCCCCACGGCCCCGGCGTCGCCGAGCGCCGAGACGCCGATGCCCGTGCCTATCCGCACCACGCCGATGAGGAACCAGATGACCGCGGCGGCGGCCGAGGCGGTGGCGAAGGATGTGGGCGGCACTCGCCGAGCGGTCTTGAACCCGGGCACGATGACGCCGCAGGCCCCGGCGAGGTAAACGATCATGCCGACTACGGCCAGCGGCGAGAACAGCCCACTGGCCGCCACGAGCGCAGTGCCGCACACCAGGAGGGGCAGGCCGCGGGTGGTCCAGCGCGGCGCCTCCGGCTCCATCTTGGTGCGCAGCATGGTGGGCCACAACACGGTGAGCGTGCCGAGCACGGTGGTGCCGACGAAGCCCAGGACCATGGTGGTCGTGTGGGCCACGTAGAAGACGTCGGACAGGTGCATCGATCCGCGGGCCTCGGCCCAGTTGGTGAGGTAGCCGAAGACTGCGCCGAGCGCGAGGAGCATCAGGGCGACGGCGTAGTGGATCGCCAGGGCCGCCAGGCGCGGCGCCACGGCGCGCCGGTACTGCACCGAGATGGCGACCACGCCCGTCAGGGCGGCCAGTACGATGATCGTGACGCCGGCGATGGCGGCAACCGGCAGGCTCGCGGTGATCCCCACCAGGACGAGCGCCGTGCCCGCCCCGTGGGCGTACAGGCGGGCGTCGAGCAGAGCGGCTCCGCCCAGCGCCGGACGGTGCAGCAGGGTGTCGGCGAAGTGGGCGGACCACACGGTGATCGCCGAGCCGATGCCGCCCAGCAGGAGGGCGTGCAGGGGCAGCCACGTGCCCCAGGAGGCCAGTGGTCCGGCGATGATGAGCACGGCGAGCACGGCGGCGACCACGATCCAGGCCAGCACGAGGGCGTTGCGCCGCACCTGGGTGTTGCGGCGGGACGGCTTGCGCTCGGGGCGCCGCTGCAGGCCGGCCGCGGTAGCGGATGCGGGCCTTCTGCGGGCTCGTTCCTCCCGACGGCCGGTTTCGTCGGGACGTCCGATGGACACGGGCATCATTCATTCCCCCGTGCAGTGCCGGCGGTCGGGTCCGCCCCGGCCCCGACCGACCCGGCGGGCTCAGCGGGCTCTCCGGGCTCAGTGGGTCCTCCGGGGTCGGCGGGCCCAGTCGCCCAAGCTGGCCGGCCGGCGCCGATCCGCCCTGCAGTGGCGACGCGGGCGACTGTCAGCAGCAGGAAGACGAGCACAGCGACGACGCCGAGGACGCCGCCGGCTCGCCATACTGTGCCCTCGGCAAGCTCAGCGACCCCGGCGCGGAGTCGGGCGACGACCCGCACCATCAGCCCGACGTGCAGCAGGGCGTAGGGCAGCCACATGGCCCGGTGGTAGGGCAGACGGCGGTGGACGATGGCGGGGATGATCGTCGGTGCGTGAGCCAGGATCATGGAGAAGGCGTAGCCCAGGGCGATGGAGTGGATGATGATGTCGTAATTGTCGTAGGCGGCGTCCAGAGGACCCAGGCTCCAGGCCAATCCGGCGACGGCGAGCCAGAAGTAGCCGGCGAGCATGGCCGCGGCGGCGAACCGCACGGCCCCGGTGGCGCGGATCGTGCGGCGAGCGACGTCGTAGCGGGCCATGACCACCGCCAGGGCGAGCAGGGCCGGGCCGATCACGAGACGGGCGGTGCCGGTGACGGCCAGCATGCAGGCGCCCATCAGGGAGGCGGCGGACAGGGCGCGCACGACCTCCTCAACGGCACCACCGACGAAGGCGATCCGGGCCAGCTCGAGCCTTTCGCCGACGACGGTCAGCACCGGGAAGAGCAGCCACAGGGGGACGCAGGTCTCGATCGCCATGCCTCGCAGCCACAGCAGGTTCCCCAGTGTCAGGGCGATGGCGCCCATGGCCTCGACATCCACGGCGATGGAGGCGACGCGCCGGTGAACGTGCACGTAGACCGCGCACAGAGCCGCAGAGCCGAGGAGTGCCAGGACCTGACCGACCGGCTCGGGGACCCCGGCCACCAGGGACAGGCACCCCAGGGCACTGCCCGCGGGCGACAGGAAGGCCCAGTTCGTGCGCGCCGCCACCGCTCGCTCCAGACCGATGACCGTGCCCAGGAAGCCGACGAGCATGAGAGGACCGTGGAAGGCCGCGAGTGCCGCGCCGTCCACCGGCGCCCATGCCCCCAGTCTCAGCAGGGCCGCATCGAGGCCGGACAGGAGGCATGCGCCGCCCAGGGCGAGGGCGACGAGCCTGGGGGCCAGCCGAGGAGCACCGGAGCGGGCCGGATCAGCCGATGCAGTCGATGCAGAAGATACAGCCGGCTGGGATGCACCCGAGATCTGATCGGAGGCGGCCGAACGTGGGTCCTTCGACACACTCACCTCACTTTTTTCCACATCGTTCACCGTAATAAAGTAGCCGCAGGCCGGGCAATGATCTCACGACGCGCTCCGGCTCAGCGTCACAGATCGGGCGGTTGCGCATCCGATGCGCAACCGACAGCGGTCACACTCACGACAAGGAGAGCGCCATGAGCGATAACCCCAACCTCATCCCGATCGAGGAGAAGAAGCACTCCCACGCCTGCGGGTGCCAGGAGCACGACTCCGACCGTCTGACCCTCGACGCCCGCGCGATCCCGCACCGCCTGCGTCACGCCGCCGTGATCGGCGCGGCCTCCTCGCTGAACGTGGGCGAGGGCTTCGACCTGGTCGCCCCGCACGTGCCCACGCCGCTGCTCAACCAGATCGACCAGCTGCCCTTCACCTTCCAGCACACCCTGCTGGAGGCCGAGGACGGCTACGCGCGCGTCGAGATCCTGCGCGTCGCCTGAGTGATCCTACGCCGGCCAGCCGGACCTTCCGGTTGCGGGAGAAGGCCGGCCCGCACGGACCCGTATCCTCCTCGTCATGGCTCCTTCGCCCTTTGACGGCCGCGTCGCCGAGATGACGGTGCGCACGCCCGTGGCACTGCCGACTCCGGCGGTGCGCCCGGTGCCGTCTGCGCTTCCGGCGCCGCCGGCCGGGCCGCATCATGACGCCGGGAGCACCGGGCTTGAGAGAGGTCGGGCCCCTCTCGCTCCAGAGGCGCCGGCAGCCCTGCCGGCCCTGACAGCGCAGGCAGGACAGGCAGGACCGGCAGCGCCGATAACGGCTCCGATAACAGCGGGAGGCACGGTCCCCGACCGGCTGACCGACCGCCACGGGCGCACCGTGCGCGACCTGCGCCTGTCCATCACGGACCGCTGCAATCTGCGCTGCACCTACTGCATGCCCGCCGCCGGGCTCGAGTGGCTGCCGACGCCCAGTCTGCTCACCACCACTGAGATCGGGCGGCTGGCGCGACTGGCGGTGGAGCGCCTCGGAGTGGAGCGGATTCGCCTGACCGGCGGGGAGCCGCTGCTGCGACGGGACCTGGAAGAGATCGTCGCCGCAGTGGCCGGTCTGCACACGCGGCGCGGAGTCAAGCCCGACATCGGCCTGACGACCAATGGGCTGGGCCTGGACAGGCGCGCCGTCGGCCTGCGAGAAGCAGGCCTGGACAGGGTGAACGTCTCGATCGACACCCTGGATCCGGCCGAATATGCGCGCGTGACCCGTCGCGATCGTCTCGACGGGGTTCTGCGGGGCGTGGCCGGGGCACAGGCGGCGGGGCTGTCGCCGATCAAGATCAACGCCGTGGCCATGCCCGACGGTCTCGCTGAGCGCGCCCCCCGACTGCTGGGCGAGTGCCTGCGGCGCGGCTGGAGTCTGCGCTTCATCGAGCACATGCCATTGGGACCGCGCGAGTCGTGGCGCGCCGAGGACGTGGTCGGCGCCCAGCAGGTGCTCGAGGTCCTGGCAGCGGCGGGCTTCGAGCTGCACGCGCGGGGAAGACCGGACCACCGTCCGGCGGCCGTGTGGGAGGTCGCCGCCGGTGCGAATCGGCAGGGGCCTTACCCAGCCGGGACGGTAGGGATCATCGCCTCGGTGACCGCGCCCTTCTGCTCCGACTGCGATCGGACCCGCCTGACGGCGGATGGACGACTCATGACCTGCCTGTTCTCCAATAAGGAGACGGATCTGCGCGGCCCCATGCGCGCCGGCGCGAGCGACGACGAGCTCATCCGGATCTGGGCCGGGGCGACCTGGTACAAGCCGCTCGCCCATGGCGCGGACGCCCCGGAACGGGGCCGCACCGGTTTCGCACGGCCGGCCCGCACCATGTCCGCCATCGGCGGCTGAGGCTGAGGCTGAGCACCGAGATCGGTCCGCTTCCGCCGCGAGATCGGTCCGGTTCCGCATCGAGATCGGTCGCATTCCGCACCGAGATCGGTCCAGACGTCACTCGTCGTAATCGAGCCAGATCGCATCGCCGTCCTCGACGCTGAAGGCGCCGGCGGCGAACTTCTCCGCGACCTCGGAGAACCAGGCCGTGAAGGAGGGGTAGTCGGGCTCGGGCGTAAGGCCGTCGATCGGCAGGTAGATGACCTGCCCCGCCCGGCCCGCCGGGAGCGGGTCGAGGTCGAGGGCGTAGCCACGGCCTTCGGCGTCGGTGAACTGCAGCCAGCCCCGGCGGTTCATGACGGTGCGGACCTTGTCGGGGACCATCCAGTCGATGGGCGTCTCCTCCTCCCCCACGAAGACCTCTGCACGCATGTCGGAAGTCGCGATCATGTCCTCGACGCCCAACAGGGTGAAGTGGTCGAAAAGGTCGAGGAGCCGAGTCGGATTGTCCTGGCCGTCATGGCGGCGCAGACTCGCCACGAAGTCGGCCGGCAAGTCACGGCCGACCCTCGCACTCAGGCGCTCGATATCCTCCGAGGCCGCCGGCCCCCGCAGCGTGGCCGCGACAGTCGGCACGCGGTCGGACAGTACTTGTTCCACGATGTCCCATGCGGCATCCACATCCATGGGTCGACTCTCGCACATCGCATGCGACCAACCCGCACCCCGGCGCATCTCGCCACCGGGAGCCGACAGCGGGGTACCATCCACGCGACCCCTACGGCACCGGGCCTCGCCCGCATGAGCCGGGAACGCCCGTTCAGGATCCGGGCCCGAGAGGAGCCGACGTGACCACTTCTTCTTCCGCGAATCACGCGATCGACGTCGAGCTGCGCTACTTCGCCGCAGCCGCCGAAGCCGCGGGGCGCCCCGAGGAGCGTCTCGAACTGCCCGCCGGCACGACGCTGGCCTCCCTGCGCGAGCAGCTGGCGGGCCGCGGCCTGGAGATGGCGCGGATCATCGGCGTCTCCAGCTACCTGGTCAACGCCCTCTCAACACCGGCGGATTCGCTGACGCCCCTGGAGGACGGCGACCGCATCGACATCCTGCCGCCCTTCGCCGGCGGGTGAGACCCCGGCCCCCGCCGGCCCCGCCGTCACGGGCAGCCGGACCACTCGCGCGTACCGTCGGCGAAGAGCTGGTGCTTCCACACCGGCAGTCGCTTCTTGACCTCCTCGACGATGTCGCGGACGGCCTCGAAAGCCGGCGCGCGATGGTCCGCGCTCACGGCGACGCCGAGCGCCGTGTCCCCAACTCCCAGCTCCCCGATGCGGTGGACGACGGCGACCGCCCGCAATCCCGACTGCTCGGCGGTCTCGCGGGCGATCCGGACGATCACCTCATCCGCGCTCGGGTGGGCCGAGTAGGCGATGGCGGTGACCTCCCGTCCGCGGTCGTGGTCGCGCACCACGCCCTCGAAGGTGACGACGGCGCCTGCCGCCCGGTCCTGAACGGCAGCGGCCAACTCGGGGACCGAGACCGGCTCGCGGATCACCCCGGCCCGCGCGACGCGCGCAGCTGCTTGCTCTCTCGATTCAGTGGTGTGGGTCATGCCCGCTCCTCCCAGGCGGTCCGCGCTCACGATGCGGGCTGCTGCAGGGGAGGCTACACGCCGATGCGCGCGTCGACCGTATTCAGGATTACTCAGGATTACTCAGCATTCGGCTCAGCCCCGGTCGTGATTCCAGTATCCCGGCTCGCCGCGCCACCACCAGCAGATGAGTGATTCCAAAGGTCACGGGACGGAGCTGGGCGCCGTGGGGCGAGGTTGCACATGGGAGGAAGGGAGTTGCTGCAGGCAAAATACATTTTTGGGCGGATTTCCGGGGTTTATTGCGAGCGGCCAGGATTCGTTGTCGGGTTCCCATGTGCACTGAGGGGGGTGTGCGCACATGGGAGCGGGGTGATGATGCCGACCGAGATCTGAATTTCGCATGATTCCGCGGTTCTTCTCGATTCAGGTGGTGGACGAGTGTGCAGCCCCGATGGCCTGGCATCCGCGAGCGCCTCCCCGGGGCGACACCAGCTGGTCGGAGCGCCGCTAAACGATGACGAGGAATGATGAGGGATGATGGGGATTTAAGGCATAAGGGCTCATTCGCCTCCTAATTCACCTTATTCACCTCCCGCCACCGGGCCGCCCCGCATTAGTGCATCCGGACGGCCATGATGGGCCATGATGGGCACCGAGAAGTCATCGCCGCCGCAGCCCGCACGGCCCGGACCGCCGGCGCGCCAAGCCGGCCCCGAGAAGGAGAGCCATGCCCGAGACGGCTGAGAAGCCCGCCATGCCCGACACGCTCAGCGTGGAGGCCTACGTCGCCGAGGTCCTCGCCGCACTGACGCCTCTGCCCGCCGTCGATACTCCCCTATTCGCGGCACACGGTCTGGTACTCGCCCAGGACGTCACCGCCGCCTTGCCCGTGCCCCCCTGGACGAACTCGGCCATGGACGGCTATGCGGTGCGCGCCCGGGACACGGAGTCGGCCGTCCCCCAGGCACCGGTCATCCTGCCGGTGGCCGGGGATGTGCCCGCCGGCACCGCGCCCGCCCCCCTGGTTCCCGGGACGGCCCAGCGGATCATGACCGGCGCCATGCTCCCCGAGAACGCCGATGCCGTTGTCAAGGTCGAGGACACCGACCAGGCGCCCGGCCCTCACCCGCCGCCCGCCGAGGTCGGGATCCGTGTGGCCGCGAGGCCGGGCCTCAACGTGCGCCAGGCGGGCGAGGATGTCGGCATCGGCGATTCGGTCCTGACGGCGGGCACTTTCATGACAGCGACGGCCGTCGCCTCCCTCGCCTCGGTCGGCCTGTCCGCAGTGCGCGCCTTCCCCAGACCGCGGGTCGCCGTGGTGTCCACCGGCGCCGAGCTCGTCGAGCCCGGCCAGGAGCTTCCCGCCGGCGCCATCCCCGACTCCAACTCCCTGCTGCTGGCGGGGCTGGTCGCCGAGCACGGAGCGCGGCTCGCCTCGGTCTCCCGCAGCGGTGACACCGCCGAGTCACTGGCGATGGCCCTCATCGAGGCGGCGCGCGGGGCCGATCTCATCGTCACCTCCGGCGGGGTGTCGGCCGGCGCCTTCGACCCCCTGGTCATGCTGGCTGAGGATGATGAGGACGGCGAGAACGGCGAGAACACTGCAGACGGCACGGTGCGGCTGCGTTTGTCCAAGGTCGCCATGCAGCCGGGCAAGCCGCAGGGCCACGGCGTGGTGCGTATCGAGGACGGCGGGACGCATCGGCAGGTGCCCATCATCACCCTGCCGGGTAACCCGGTGAGTGTGCTCGTGTCCTTCATCACCGTGGTGGCCCCGGCCCTGGCGCGCCTGGCCGGGCGCGACTCTGTTCCCGGCCCATTGCCCGGAAGCGGAGTTCGCCGCCCTCATGACGCCCTCTCGATGCGAGCACGGGCCGCGGCGGCCTGGCGCACACCCCCGGGAAGGCGCCAGCACATCCCCGTGCGCTTCGTCCAGGCTCCGGCCCGGGCGTCCGTGGAGGACATGGAGGACATGGAGAACTCAGCGCCGGGCGCGGCCGCCGAGAGCACCGAGCGCGCTGAATGCGCTGAGCGCACTGAAAGCACCGGGAGCACCGCGAGCCCAGTTCTATGGGTGGAACCGACCCACCGCCTGGGCTCGGGCTCGCACCTCGTGGCCTCATTGCCCGCGGCCGAGGCGCTGGCCGTCGTGGGCGAGGAGGTGACCGAGGTCGGCGTGGGCGACGAGGTCGGCCTTATCGCGCTGAATCGCACTCACTTGCACTGAACCTCAATGGAACCCCGAATTACCTGGAGAAGTACCCGGAGGAGCCCATGCCCGACCCGTCCGATCCGCCCCGTCTGACTCACCTGGATGAGACCGGCGCCGCCCGCATGGTGGATGTGACCGCCAAGAGTCCTACCGTGCGCACGGCGAGTGCGACCGCATTCGTGGCCTGCTCGCCCCGCATCGTCGCCGCGCTGCGCGACGGGAGCGTCCCCAAGGGGGATGTGCTCGCCGTGGCGCGCGTGGCCGGTATTGCGGCGGCCAAGAGGACTCCGGAGCTGCTGCCCCTGGCGCATGTCATCGGCGTGCACGGGTGTGCGGTGGACCTGGTCGTCGAGGAGGAGGGCGTGCGCATCTCCGCGACCGTGCGCACGGCCGACCGCACGGGCGTGGAGATGGAGGCGCTGACGGCGGCGACCGTTGCGGGCCTGGCGATCGTGGACATGGTCAAGGGCGTGGACCGGGGCGTGTCGCTGCGCGAGGCCCGGGTGACTGCGAAATCGGGCGGCCGTTCGGGCGACTGGGTGCGCCCCGCCGACTGAGCCGGAGCCGGCCGCCCCCTGGATTCCTCCCAATGAATGGAATCAATCATTCACCGCCCCGAATCCGGCCCTATCCCCCTGTTTCCCCTGTTGCCGTGCCGCCCGACGCGTTAACCTCGTTCTGGTACGAGCGTGCCACTCCGGTTCCCGGAGGGCCGCCTACCACCACCGAGGCGAAGGAGCAGGACGTGGATGAGGGCGAAGCGGCACCCGCGCAGCCGCATAGCACCGGCGCCGATGCCGGTGCCGGGCGCTCCACCGACACCGCCCCCGCAGCAGCCGGCGCTGCTGAACCAGCCGGGGCCGTCGAAGCCACCGGAGTCACCCCACCCGATCCGAGCACTCCCGACGCCGACGTGCTCGTGCGCAAGAACCGCAGCCTGGCCCGCGCCCTGACATCGGCCCGCCGGGAGCTGGCGGCCGCCCAGGAGGAGATCGAGCGCCTGACGGCGCCCCCGCTCTCCTTCGCCACGCATGTGACCGTCGTCGACGCCATGGCCCGCACCATCGACGTCGTCGTGGCCGGAAGGCGGATGCGGGTGACGGCCTCGTCCGCACTGCCGCTGGGCGGCCTGGAGCCCGGTACCGCCCTCGTCCTCGATGAGCGCCTCAACGCGGTGGCCACGGCCGAGCCGGACGACGTCGGTGAACTCGTCACCGTCGAGCAGCGCCTGGACGAGCGCCACGTTCTGGTCGCCGTGCGCAGCGAGGACACCCGCGTCCTGCGCCTGTCCCCCGCCCTGGTCGCCGTCCGCCTGCGGCCCGGCGACGCCCTGATGGCCGACCTCAAGGACGGCGTCGCCCTGCGCCGCATCGCCCGCCGCGAGGTCGAGGACCTCCTTCTGGACGACTCCCCCGACACCTCCTGGGAGATGATCGGCGGACTGGACGCGACCATCGAGCGCATACGCGACGCCATCGAACTGCCCATGGCCCACCCCGAGCTCTACGTCGAGCACCGCCTGCGACCCCCGCGGGGCCTGCTGCTGTACGGGCCGCCCGGTGTCGGCAAGACCCTCATCGCCCGCGCCGTGGCCACCTCCCTGGCGCGCACCACCGGCCGGCGCACCCACTTCCTCAACATCAAGGGCCCGCAACTGCTGGACAAGTACGTCGGGGAGACCGAGCGGCGCATCCGCCTCATCTTCGCCCGCGCCCGCGATAAGGCGGCCCGCGGCGTCCCGGTGGTGGTCTTCTTCGACGAGATGGAGTCCCTGTTCCGCACCCGCGGCACCGGAGTGTCCAGCGATGTCGAGACCACGGTGGTCCCCCAGCTGCTCGCCGAGATCGACGGCGTGGAGGAGATGCGCAACGTCATCGTCATCGGCGCCTCCAATCGCGAGGACATGATCGATCCGGCGATCCTGCGGCCCGGCCGCCTCGACGTGCGCATCCGCATCGACCGCCCCGATCGGGAGGCGAGCCGCCAGATCCTGGGGCGCTATCTCACCGAGGACCTGCCGATCCACCCCGATGAGCTCGCCGCCGCCGGATCCGCGGGCCGGGCCGTGCGGGTCATGGGCGAGGCACTGCTGGAGGCCCTGTTCTCCCGCAGCCCCGAAACCGCTGTCCTGGAGGTCCACCGGCGCTCGGGGGCGGTCGAGACCTGGCACCTGGTCGACCTGGTCTCCGGGGCCATGATCGCCTCGGTCGTCGAGCGCGCCAAGGCGGCCGCCGTCAAGGACGCCCTGGCGGGCCGACGCGGGTTGACCACCGCCCATCTCCTGCAGGCCCTGCACGCCGAGGTGGCCGAGTCCGCCGAGCTGCCCGGCGCCTCGGATCCGGAGGAGTGGGCGCGCGTCATCGGACGTGGCCAGCGCACCGACCCCGTCATCGCACTCGCCCCGGCACCCAGGAAGGAGACCAGATGATCACCGTGCGCAGGGTCATGGGCGTGGAGACCGAGTACGCCCTCATCGACCGCGACGACCCGGCTGCCGAGCCCGACGGGCTGGCCCGCGACCTGCTGTTCGCCTATGCGCGCGATGCGGCCGCCGGCGGTGCGCCGTCCACGGATCACGTGCCGGCCGCCACCGGGCGGGATCTGCTGGTCGGCGCGGGCTGCCGCTTCGACTACTCCGGGGAGCTGCCCACCAGGGACGCACGCGACGGCGCCGACCACGACCTGGCCCCGGAGGCCCGCACCGACAAGGAGGCGGGAGCGGTTCTGACCGGCTCCCCCACGCGCTGGGTCAAGCGTGTGGCTCCCTTCGAGGCCCACTACTACCGGGGCTCGGCCAGTCATGCCGTCAACGGGGCCCGGCTCTACGTGGACCACACCCACCCCGAGTACGCCTCCCCCGAGGCCCTGGGCCCCCGCGAGGCGGTGCTGTACGACAAGGCCGGCGACCTGCTCATGCATCACGCCGAGGCCGCCCTGAGCCGGGAGCGCGGCTCCCGGATCCAGGTCATCAAGAACAACACCGACGGTCACGGCGCCGCCTGGGGCGCCCATGAGTCCTACGCGGTGCGCCGCGATGTGCCCTGGGACCTGCTCACCGCCGTCACGCTGCCCTTCCTGGTGACTCGGCAGGTGATCGGCGGCTCCGGGCGGGTCGGCGTCGGCCCGGAGGGGCGGACGCCCGGCTTCCAGATCTTCGCGCGCGCCGACTACATCGAGCAGGCGGTCTCGCTCTACACCACCCGTGAGCGCCCCATCGTCAACACCCGCGACGAGCCCCACGCCGAGGAGCGCCGCTGGCGGCGCCTGCACGTCATCACCGCCGACTCCTCATCCCTGGCGGTCACGGGCCTGCTGCGCACCGGGTCCATGGCGGCGCTGCTGTCCCTGATCGAGGAGCACCCTCACAGGGCGCGCGCCCTGGCCGAGCGCTTCACCTTCGCCGACCCGGTCGGCGCACTGCGCGCCTTCTCCCACGATCCCGAGCTGCGGGTGCGCTGCGAGCTGGCGGACGGCGGCGCGGTCGGCGCCCTGGAGGTCCAGCGCGCTTTTCTCGATGAGATCGCCGCCGCTCATGCCGCCCACCAGGACGGGAGCGGGGCGGCGGGTGGAGCCGCGGAGGGCCGCCACGGACTCGACGAGGAGACCGCCGCGGTCCTGGCGCTGTGGGGCGAGGCGCTCGACGCCCTGGAGGACGGCCCGCTCCGGGCCGCTCACCTGGTGGAGTGGTGCGCCAAGCTCGCGGTGCTGGAGCGGCTGCGCACACGCTACGACTGCGACTGGGACGATCCCCGCATCCGGGCCGCCGATCTGCAGTTCGCCGTCGTCGATCCGGCGGCGTCGCTGGCAGCCGCCCTGGAGCGGGCCGGCTCGGTGCGCCGGGTCGTGGATGACGAAGCGGTGCGCGCCGCCGTCGGCCGGGCGCCCGCCGACACCCGCGCAGGCGGACGGGCCGAGTTCCTGCGGGCCTTCCCCGACCGGGTGTGGGCGGCGAGCTGGACCTCACTGGTGGTCGATATCGACGCCACCGACCTGCTGCGGGTGAGCCTGCCCGATCCGTTCCACCCGACCGCGGCGGAGGTGGAGCGCGCCCTCGCGCACAGCGGCGTCGGTCCTGGCGATCCCGGCGGGGCCAGTAGCTCTGAGGGGGCCGATGACGACCGGGCCGCGCGCCTCATCGCGGTGCTGGAGGCGCTGGGCATCGACATCCCCGACGAGCCGCGCACCTACGCCTGGGATGAGGGCTTCTACGCTGATCCCGGTGCGGGTCCGCTCCACCCGCGAGCATCCGACGCCGAAGCACCGGCGGACGACGACGGCACTGCGCACTCAGGGCACTCAGGGCACTGAAGCACTAGGGCACCGGGCCCGGCACACGCACTCACGCATTCACGCACTCAGGAGGAAGTGACATGGCTGATCGCATCCACAAGGAGGTCTCGCGCGAAGAGGCGCCCGATCCCGAGCCGGCACCGGCACCGGCGGCGCCCAGTTCCGCGACCCAGGGAGCCCAGGGGCTGGACGAGGTCCTGGACGGTATCGACGACGTCCTGGAGGTCAACGCGCTGACCTTCGTGCAGAGCTTCCGGCAGAAGGGCGGCCAGTGAGCCCTGCCCCTGCCGGGCGTCTGCATCGCGCCGTCGGGATCGAGACCGAGTACGGAGTCACCAGCGCGCACGTGGCCGCCGGTCTCGACGGCGCGCCGTTGAGCGTCGAGGAGGCGGTGCAGGAGGTCTTCCGCGACGTCTCCTCCCCGCCCAGCGGCACGCACCGTTTCACCACCAGCGGGGCGCGCCTGTATATCGACATCGGCATGCACCCGGAGTACGCGGGGCCGGAGTGCGTGTGGGTAACCGATGCGGTGGCCCAGGACCTGGCCGGCGACGCGGTGCTGGCATCGATGACCCGCGCCGCCAACGCCCGACTGGAATCCCGCGGCGTGCGCATCCACCTGTTGAAGTCGAACACGGACGCATGGGGCAGCACCTTCGGCTGCCACGAGAACTACCAGGTGACACGCGACGCCCCTCTGCCTCTGGGCGGGATGGTGGGGCTCCTGGCGGCGCGCCAGATCCTGGCCGGTACCGGGTCGCTGGCCTGCGGGCGGGGCGGCCAGGCGGATGCCGGCAGCCGGACCGATGACGGTGGCACCGGCGCTCCCGACACTCCTGATCCCCCTCTCGATCACCCGCTGGGCCCCATGCTCTACTCGGCCCGCGCCGACCACATTCATGGGGCGGCCTCGGCCGACCCCACCCACGAGCGCGCCTTCGTCAACACCCGCGACGAGCCCCACGCCGACGCGAGCCGCTGGCGGCGCCTGCACGTGGTCGCCGGCGATTCCGCGGTCAGCCCGTGGACGACCGCCATCAAGATCGTCGTGATGGATGCCGCCCTGACCCTGGTCGAGCGCGGCGAGTGGGACATGGCCGAGTGCGAGCTGGCCGACCCGGCGCGCGCCGTCCACGCATGGAACCGGGAGCCCAATGCCGCATGCGAGCGGGTGGGCGGGCGCAGTTCCATCACCTGCCCCGAGCTGCTGGAACTCGCCCTGGAGCGGTTGACCGGCCGGCTGTCGAGCAAGACCGACGCGCTGACCGCGAGTGTGCTCGATCTGGCGGAGCGGGGAGCGCGGGCGCTGCGGTCGGGGTGCCCGCAGCTCGTGGCCACCGAGCTGGACTGGGCGATCAAGCACCGGGTCCTGGCCCGGGTGGCCGAGCGCGCCGCCTCGGGCTGGCGGGACCCTCGAGTGCGGCGCGCCGAGCTGGCCTACCACGATCTGTCTGCGGACAGCGGCCTGCGCGGGGCGCTGACGTCGGCCGGGCTCATGAAGCCCCTTGTGAGCCCGCAGGAGGTGGAGGCCGCCCGTATCGGGCCGCCCTGCGGAACCCGGGCCGGCCTGCGCGGTCGGGTGGTCGCAGCCTGCGAGCGCACTGGGCGGGTCGCCTCCATCGGCTGGGCGCATGTGCGCCTGGACAATCCGCCCCGTCCTCAGATCGACCTGCCCGACCCGACGCAGACCGAGGACGCCGACGTGGAGGCGCTCCTGGCCGAGATCGACGCCCTGGGACCGGCGTGACCAGTGGACCGGACGGCGGGGGCGACGCCGCAGTCGGCAACGGGAGCACGACGGGCTCACCCGATCCGCCCGGCACGGCCCATGGAGGACGGCTCGACGTCGTCGTGCTGGCGGGCGGAACCGGGCGTCGGCTCGGCGGGGCCTCCAAGCCCGATGTCGTCGCGCGCGGTGCCCGGCTGCTCGATCATGTGCTGGCCGGCTTGTCTGGGCTGACCGATCTGGCTGAACCGGCGAGCGGGGCCGAGCCGACGGGGCGGTCCGCGCCGGAGAAGCGCAGCCCGGCAGTGGCGACAGTGGCGACAGTGGGTCGCGTCGTCGTCGTGGCGCCCGCAGAGGTCGCGCTGCCCGCCGGCGTCCTGCGCGCGCTGGAGGATCCGCCGCTGGGCGGCCCGGTCGCCGGTATCGCCGCCGGGCTCGCACGACTGGCCGAATCCTCAGGATCTTCAGGATCGCCCGAATTACCCGGGTCCCCCGGGAGCACAGCACCAGCTGCCCGCGTAGCCCACACAGCGGCTCCGGCAGAGCTGACCGCGGTCGTCACCTGCGATGCGCCCGAGTCCGGGCGCGGGCTCCCCGCTCTCGTGGCGGCCGCCGGGAGCGCGCAGAACGCGGACGGCGCCTGCGCGCTGGATGGCGACCACGTCCAGTACCTGCTCGGCGTCTACCGCACAGCGGCACTGACGCAGTGCGTGGCGCCAGGGGGCGCGGCCCTGCGGGACATCTCCGTGCGTCGGGCCCTGGGGGGCATGTCGGTGGTCCATGTGGATCTGGGAGAGCTGCGATCCGCGGCCCGCGACTTGGACACGTGGGAGGACGTCCGCGCCTGGGACCGCCACTGAGCCAATGCGAACGGGCGAGTCCGCGATACCGGCCAGTGCCTGGTGGCGGCCCAGTAAACCGCCCAGCAGCGGCCCGATCGGTGCTTGGATCGCCGCCTTAGCAGTGCTCACAAGCGCCCGCGAATGCCCACGAACGCCCACGAGCGCTCGCGTGCTCAGTGGTCGCCGCCGCCGAGCTGTTCCAGGACATGCGGCACCAGGGGGCCGATGACGGCCACGGTGTCCTTGACCCCGCCGCGCGATCCCGGCGCATTGACCACGAGGGCGCCGTCGTCTCCGCGGCTCGTGACGCCCACCAGCCCTCGTGACAGGCCGGCCAGCGGAGTCTTGGTCAGGCCGTGGGCGCGGATCTGCTCCTCCAGGCCCTCCATCCGCGCCACGAGCAGGGGCGCGGTGCCCTCCGGGGTGAGGTCGCGCGGGGTGACCCCGGTCCCCCCGGTGGTGAGCACGACCCGGGCGCCCGCGGCCACGGCGACCTCGATGGCCGCCCGCACCGGCTCGGACCCGTCGGGCACCACGCGCACCTCATCGACGATGACGTCGTGCCGGGCCAGGAGCTGAGCGGCGAGCGGCCCGGAGGCGTCCTCGCGCTCCCCGTTGAAGCAACGATCGGAGACGGTGATGACCGCGCCCTTAACCGGCTCGGGCAACGGATGAAGGGTCTTCTGGACGACCTCGGCGGCGGGCTGATCATGACGGGGACTGTCGGCGGTTTGACGCATGAGACCACCGTAATGATGCCGCCCCGCCTGCGCACCGTCATTTATTACGATACATGATGTTTGCTAAATACGGCGCACACCGTGAAAAAGGTCCCTTGCACAACCATTGGAATGACGGGATACGACGCGCACTCTCCCCGTGCGCGCACCGGCTCCGTCATCATGGGTCGGTCTGAGCCACAAGGACTCGTATCTCGTGGCGCCCGCCCCGGACGACGCGGCCCGAGGCCCGCGACCGCGCTCCGTCCCCACGTCACTACAGGAGCCTCATGAGCAAGCTCGACACCACAGGCCGGGTCCTGACCGACTGGAACCCGGAGGAGCCGGAGAACTGGTCGGCCCCCATCGCCTGGCGAACCCTGATCATCACCACCTATTCGATGATCCTGGCGTTCTGCGTCTGGTTCCTGCCCAGCGCCATCGCTCCCAAGCTCACTGAGATCGGCTTCACCCTCACCGAGGGGCAGCTGTACTGGCTGGCCGCCATGCCGGGCCTGGCCTGCGGGCTTATCCGCTTCATCTACATGTTCCTGCCGCCCATCGTCGGCACGCGCAAGCTGGTGGCCTACTCCTCCCTGCTCTACGCCCTGCCGATGCTGGGGTGGTTCTTCGCCGTGCAGAACACCGGCACCAGTTTCGGGGTGCTCATGGCGCTGGCCTTCGCCTGCGGCATCGGCGGCGGCTCCTTCTCCGGCTACATGCCCTCCACCGGCTACTTCTTCCCCAGACGCCTGGCCGGCACCGCGCTGGGCATCCAGGCGGGCGTGGGCAATATGGGCATGAGCATCATCCAGCTCATGGGCCCCTGGCTCATGGGCTTCGGACTGTTCGGCATCACCTGGATCGCGCCCCAGCAAGCCAAGGATGGCCAGGTGTGGGTCCACAACGTCGCGATCTTCTTCGTACCATGGACCATCGTGGCCGCGATCCTGGCCTTCACCCTGCTCAAGGATGTGCCCGTCAAGGCCAACATCCGCCAGCAGATCGACATCTTCTCCAACCCCGACACCTGGTACATGACCCTCATGTACGTAGCGACCTTCGGGCTGTTCTCCGGCTTCGCAGCCCAGTTCGGGCTGCTCATCAAGAACACCTACGGGCCGAGCTCGGAGCTGGCCGCCACCTTCGACAAGTCGCTCCTGCCCCTGGGAGCCACCTACGCGTTCCTGGGCCCGCTCATCGGCTCGGTCATCCGCATGTGCTGGGGTCCGCTGTGCGACAAGTTCGGCGGCGCCATCTGGACCTTCGTCTCCGTGGTCGGCATGGGCGTCACCCTGGCAGTGACCACGTTCTTCCTCCACCCCACCGATCCGGCCCAGTTCCCCGGCTTCCTGTGGTCGATGCTGGCGATGTTCTTCTTCTCCGGCCTGGGCAATGCCGGCACCTTCAAGCAGATGCCGATGATCATGCCCAAGCGCCAGGCCGGCGGCGCCATCGGCTTCACCGCCGCGATCGCGAGCCTCGGCCCCTTCATCGTGGGCGTCGCCATCGCCTCGCTCGGCGCCACCGCCTGGTACTGGATCTCCGTGGCCTTCTGCGCCCTGTGCGCCGTCATCTGCTGGATCCGCTACGCCCGACCGGGGGCTCCCTTCCCGGGCTGATCCGTTCCCGACGACGGCGGGACGGCCGGTCCGGAGCGTCCGGGCGGCGCCCCTCCCGGGCGCATATCGGCCCGCCCCCAGTGAACCGACAGCCGCTGACCATCACAGTGAAAGACCATCGATGACCACCTTCACCGACCCTCTCGTTGACGGACCCGACAAGCAGGTCGAGAACACCCCCGCGCTGTTCGCCCTGGGCTCCTACCTGCGTCGCGGCCGGGCCAGCTCGGACGCCCGCCGTCTCTTCCTCACGGGCGGTCGCGAGGCCGACACCTTCTACCGGCACCGGTGGAGCCACGACAAGATGGTCCACTCCACCCACGGGGTGAACTGCACCGGCTCGTGCGCCTGGGAGGTCTACGTCACCGACGGGATCATCACCTGGGAGAAGCAGATCACCGACTACCCGACCACGGGCCCGGACATGCCGGAGTACGAGCCCCGCGGCTGTCCCCGCGGCGCCGCCTTCTCCTGGTACACCTACTCGCCCACGCGCATCCGCTACCCCTATGTGCGCTCCGTGCTGCTCGACGCCTTCCGCGATGCCAAGGAGCGTCACGACGGCGACGCCGTGGCCGCCTGGGCCGATATCACCAGCAACCTCGAGATCTCACAGGCCTACAAGTCCGCCCGCGGAAGGGGCGGCATGGTGCGCGTGGGCTGGGACGACGCCATGGAGATCATCGCCGCGGCCTACGTCCACACCATTCGCACCTGGGGTCCCGACCGCTGCGCCGGCTTCTCGGTCATCCCGGCCATGTCCATGCTCTCCTACGGGGCCGGCGGCCGCTTCCACGAGCTCATCGGCGGCACCATGCTGTCCTTCTACGACTGGTACGCCGATCTGCCCCCGGCCTCGCCGCAGGTGTTCGGCGACCAGACCGACGTCCCCGAAGCGGGCGACTGGTACAACTCCCAGTACCTCATCATGTGGGGCTCGAACCTGCCCCTGACCCGCACGCCGGACGCCCATTTCATGACCGAGGCCCGTTATCACGGGCAGAAGGTCGTGGTGGTCTCCCCCGACTACGCGGACAACACCAAATTCGCCGACCAGTGGCTGCGCGTGGCCCCCGGCACCGACGGCGCCATGGCCATGGCCATGGGTCACGTCATCCTCAAGGAGTTCCACGTCGCCCGCCACGAGCCGTACTTCATGGAGTACATGCGGCGCTACACCGACTCCCCCTTCCTGCTGGAGCTCGACGCCTCGCCCGATGGCGGCGGGTACGTTCCCGGCCGCTTCCTGACCGCGGACGGCGTGCCGGGCACGGCCGACGGGCAGCCGAAGAACGACTTCCGGCCCCTGGTGTGGGACCGCGATCGCGGCCCGACCGATCCCGGCGGCACCCTGGCCGACCGCTTCACCCCCGAGGGCGAGGGCAAGTGGAACCTGCTCATGGAGGGCATCTCCCCGATCATGAGCATCGCCGAGCTGGGCACCACGACCTCGCCCGTCGAGGGCGTCGAGGTGCTCCTGCCCCGCTTCGACCTGCCCGGCTCCACCACGCCCACCGGCTCTGTGGGCGGCGGCGTCCTGCACCGGGGCGTGCCCGCCACCCGCCTGTCCGACGGCCGTCTGGTGACGACCGTCTACGACCTGCTCCTGGCCAACTACAGCGTCCACCGGGCGGGCCTGCCGGGTCAGTGGCCCGAGGACTACCACGACGCCACCGTGCCCGGCACCCCGGCGTGGGCGAGCGAGCTCACCGGCGTGCCGGCACCGGCCATGATCCGCGTGGCCCGCGAGTTCGCCACCAATGCCGTCGAATCCAAGGGCCGCTCCCAGGTACTCATGGGCGCGGGCATCAATCACTACTACCACGCCGATGAGATCTACCGCTCGATTCTGGCGCTGACCTCCATGTGCGGCACCCAGGGCGTCAACGGCGGCGGCTGGGCCCATTACGTGGGTCAGGAGAAGGTCCGCCCCATCGCCGGCTGGGCGCAGTTCGCCTTCGCCCTGGACTGGCAGCGGCCGCCCCGCCAGATGATCTCCACGGGCTTCTGGTATCTGACCACCGACCAGTGGCGCTACGACGACACTCCCGCCGAGCGCCTCGCCTCCCCGCTGGGTCCGGGGGTGCTGGCCGGCAAGACCGTCTCGGACACCATGGTCGAGGCCATGAAGCGCGGGTGGACGCCGTCGTACCCGACCTTCAACCGCAATCCCCTCCTGCTGGGACAGCAGGCCCGGCACGCCGGCATGGCACCCAAGGACTACGTCGTGGACCAGCTGACGCGCGGCCAGCTGCGATTCGCGGCGGAGGACCCCGACGCCCCGGAGAACTTCCCCCGCATCCTGGCCTCCTGGCGCACCAACCTGCTGGGGAGCTCGGCCAAGGGCACTGAGTTCTTCCTGCGCCACATGGTGGGCACGGGGGGCGACGTCAATGCCGCCGAGACGCCTCCGGGACGCCGGCCGGTGTCCATGACGTGGCGCGATAAGGCCCCGGAGGGCAAGCTCGACCTCATGTGGACGGCGGACTTCCGCAACACGTCCACCACGCTGCACTCCGACGTCGTCCTGCCGGCGGCCACCTGGTACGAGAAGTACGACCTGTCCACCACGGACATGCACCCCTTCATCCACTCCTTCAACGCGGCCATCGACCCGCCGTGGGAGGCCCGCAGCGACTTCGACATCTACCGCCAGCTGGCCGCCATGGTCAGCGCCTGGGCGCCGCAGTACCTCGGCGCCCAGACCGACGTCGTCGCGGTCCCGCTGACCCACGACACCCCCGACGCCATGACGATGCCGCACGGCGACATCTCCTCGCTGCCGCAGGAGTGGGTGCCGGGGGTCACCATGCCCAAGCTGGTGCCCGTCGAACGCGACTACACCCAGATCCTCAACAAGTTCGACACGATCGGCCCGCTGGTGGAGAAGCCGGGGATCCCGGCCAAGGGCATCATGCTGATCGCCGACAAGGAGATGGACAAGCTCCGCCGCGCCCACGGCACCGGCCGCGGCGCCGGGGAGAACCGCCCGCTCGTCGATACCCCGATCAAGGCCGGCGACGCGGTCATGCACATGTCGGGGGCGACCAACGGCCGCCTGGCCACCCAGGGCTGGGGAACGCTGTCCAAGCGCACCGGCACTCCGCTGATCGAGCTGAGCGAGGAGGAGGCCGGCAAGCAGATCACCTTCGCCGACACCCAGATCAAGCCGCAGCCGGTCATCACCACGCCCGAGTGGTCCGGCTCCGAGCATGGAGGGCGGCGCTACTCCGCCTTCGTCGTCAACGTCGAGCACGCCAAGCCGTGGCACACCCTGACCGGTCGCATGCACTACTACCTCGACCACGACTGGATGCGGGACATGGGCGAGGCCCTGCCCGCCTTCCGGCCACCGCTGGACTACGCCTCCCTGTACGGCGAGGCCGCACCTGGATCGGTCTCCACCTCGCCGGTCGGCACCGCGCAGGTGGCGGTGCGGTACTTGACGGTCCACAACAAGTGGGCGATCCACTCCCAGTACTACGACAACCTCCACATGCTCACGCTGGGCCGGGGCGGCCAGACCATCTGGATGAGCCCGGCCGACGCCGAGAAGATCGGGGTCAGGGACAACGAGTGGGTCGAGGCCTACAACCGCAACGGCATCGTGGCGGCTCGGGCGATCGTCTCCCACCGCATCCCCGAGGGCATGGTCTTCATGCACCACGCCCAGGAGCGCACCATGAACACCCCGGTGACCGAGACCAGCGGGCGCCGCGGCGGCACGCACAACTCGCTGACCCGCATCGTGCTCAAGCCGAGCCATTTCGCCGGCGGCTACGCCCAGCTGTCCTACGCCTTCAACTACATCGGCCCCACCGGCAACAACCGCGACGAGGTCACCCTCATCCGTCGCCGCAGCAACCAGGAGGTGACCTTCTGATGAAGGTGATGGCCCAGATCGCGATGGTGATGAACCTCGACAAGTGCATCGGCTGCCACACGTGCTCGGTCACGTGCAAGCAGGCGTGGACGAACCGCGAGGGCACCGAGTACATGTGGTTCAACAACGTCGAGACCCGTCCCGGCGTCGGCTACCCGCGCGGCTGGGAGGATCAGGAGCGCTGGAAGGGCGGCTGGACCCGCACCCCGGGCGGCCGCCTGGTGCCCCGCTCCGGAGGTCGTCTGCGCCGTCTCGCGCAGATCTTCTCCAACCCGGACATGCCGGGCGTCGAGGACTACTACGAGCCGTGGACCTACGAGTACGACCGTCTACTGTCCGCGCCCAAGGACTCCCCCACCCTCCCGGTGGCCCGGGCGAAGTCCCAGCTCACGGGCGAGTACATGCCCACGATCCAGTGGGGACCCAACTGGGACGACGACCTGGGCGGTTCCACCGAGACCCTGGCGGACGATCCGGTCCTGGCGGGCATGAGCGAGAAGGTCCAGCACCAGATCGACCAGACCTTCATGTTCTACCTGCCGCGCATCTGCGAGCACTGCCTGAACCCCACCTGCGTATCCGCCTGCCCGTCGGGCGCCATGTACAAGCGCACCGAGGACGGCATCGTCCTGGTGGATCAGGACGCCTGCCGCGGCTGGCGCATGTGCGTGTCCGCCTGCCCCTACAAGAAGGTCTACTTCAATCACGCCACCGGCAAGGCCGAGAAGTGCACCCTGTGCTACCCGCGCCTGGAGATCGGCCAGCCGACCGTGTGCTCGGAGACCTGCGTGGGGCGCCTGCGCTACCTGGGCGTCCTGCTCTACGACGCCGACCGCGTCTCCCAGGCCGCCGCCGTCAAGGACCCGCGGGACCTCTACATGGCCCAGCGCGAGATCCTCATGGACCCGCACGATCCCGACGTCATCCGGGCGGCCCGCGCCGAGGGCGTGCCCGAGACCTGGATCACCGCGGCTCAGGCCTCGCCCATCTGGGACCTCATCACCACCTACGAGGTGGCCCTGCCGCTGCACCCCGAGTACCGGACCATGCCGATGGTGTGGTACATCCCGCCGCTGAGCCCCCTCGTCGATGAGGTCGCGGCCGCGGGACTGGACGGCGAGGACCACAGGGTGCTGCTGACGGCCGTGGCCGAGATGCGCATCCCGCTGGAGTACCTGGCCGGACTGTTCACCGCCGGGGATACCGACCCGGTCGAGCGCTCCCTGCGCCGCCTGGCGGCCATGCGCTCCCATATGCGTGAGGTGCGTCTGGAGCGCGAGGCGAACCCGGCCATCGCCGCCTCGGTGGGCATGAGTGGACAGGAGCTGGAGGACATGTACCGTCTACTGGCCATCGCCAAGTACGACGACCGCTACGTCATCCCCACCTCCAAGCCGGAGATCCCCCGCGGCATGGAGGCGATGGGCGCGGACGTGCGCACGCTGCTGGGCGAGGGCGCCCCGGCCGGCTGCCATTCCGACGTCTCCTCCTTCCACGGACGGCCGGGTTCTACTCCGGTGCTCCTGCCGACGCCGACGGTGCGCCGCGATCCGGTGCCGGCCGCGGGCCCGGACAAGGCCGGGGCCGGGATCGGAATCGACTCCGTGGTCGAGGTCGGCTCCCCGGTCGGAAGCGGCCGACCATGATCCCTAAGAGAACCCCCAAGAGAAACCCCACGAGGGTCCGCACGCCCTCCTTCGTGCGGGCGCCGCGCCTACTGGCGGCGCCCGAGCGGGTGGCGCTCACGGCGCCGCAGCGGGCGACGGTGCACATGGCCGCCTCCCTGCTGCTGGACTACCCGGCCGAGGACGCCCTTCAGGCGCGGCTGGAGGCGGTCGAGGCCGCCCTGACCGGCCCGGATGCCCCGCCCGCAGCGGTCGCCGCCCCCGTGGAGGAGTTCGTGGCCACTGCTCGCTCCTGGGGCGCCCGCGTGCTGGCCGAGCACTACGTGGAGACCTTCGATCGGAGGCGGCGCTGCTGCCTGTACCTGACCTACTACGCGGTGGGCGACACCCGTCACCGCGGGGCGGCGCTGCTGGCCTTCAAGCAGGCGCTGGCGGCGGCCGGCTACGAGATGGCCGCCGATGAGCTGCCCGACTACCTGCCCGTGGTGCTGGAGCTGTCCGCGCGCAGCGGCGACGAGATCGCCCAGACGCTGCTGTCCAGCCATCGTGAGGGCATTGAGGTGCTGCGCAGCGCCCTGGTGGACGCCGGCTCCCCCTACGCCCACCTGGTGGAGGCGATCTCCATGACCCTGCCCGAGATCGACGCCGCCACGGCCGATCGGGTGCGGGCACTGGTAGCCGCCGGACCGCCCACTGAGACCGTCGGAGTCACGGACATGCTGCCCTTCCCCTCGACGCCGATCAGCTCGCTCAGCCCGATCGGCCCGCTCAATACAGCAACCGCAGCGGACGCAGCGACCACAGCGGCCGGCGGCCCCATCGACCCGGCCGGTCCCGCAGAAGTCGCGGAAGCCTCAGACGTTTCAGAACCGGCCCGGGCGGCTTCCCTACCCGAGCCCCGAGCAGCATCACAGGAGTCCCGATCATGAGCGCCTTCGAGCAGTACTTCCTGTGGATCGCCCTGCCGTACGTGTCGTTCTTCCTTCTGGGCGCGGGACTGGTGTGGCGCTACCGCAACGACCAGTTCGGCTGGACGAGCCGATCCTCCCAGTGGAACGAGTCGCGGATCCTGCGCTGGTCCTCCCCGCTATTCCACTTCGGCATCCTGTTCGTGGCCGCCGGCCACGGCATGGGCCTGGGGGTCCCCAAGGACTGGACCGAGGCGGCCGGCATCCCCGAGCACGTCTACCACCTCATGGCGGTCATTCCCGGCACGCTGGCGGGAATCATGACACTGGTGGGCCTGGGCGGCCTGATCTACCGGCGGATCGTCGTCAAGTCCGTGCGCCTGGCGACGACGACCAACGACAAGATCATGTACGTCCTCCTGCTCGTGCCGATCTGCCTGGGAGCGTGGGCGACGGTCTCCACCCAGCTGCTGGGCGGTCTGCACGGCGGCTACGACTACCGCGAGACCATCAGCCCGTGGTTCCGCTCGATCTTCCTGCTCAATCCCCAGCCCGAGCTCATGGCCGATGTGCCGACGGTGTTCAAGCTGCACATCGTGGCCGGCCTGCTGCTCTTCGCCATCTGGCCCTTCACCCGGCTGGTCCACGTGGTGAGCGTCCCGGTGGGGTACATGACCAGGCCCTACGTCGTCTACCGCTCGCGGGAGGGGGCGACCTCCGCCGCCGCTCCGCGCCGCGGATGGACGCCCGTGCGCACCCAGGGAACCGGCAACCAGGGCTTCGACGACGTCACCCCCTCGCAGGGCGCCTGACCGACTGCCGCCAACTCCACCGAGATCGGTCCGCTTCCGCACCGAGATCGGTTGCGCTGCTGCGGGCCTGCTGCTCGCCAATGGTTCTGAGGTGCGGCATGCGGCCTTCGCCCTCGAGCTTGTCGTGCGTGCCTCGACGTCGGGTTGGCCGGGCTGACCTGGACCGATCTCGTGCCGGAAGTGGACCGATCTCGGTGTGGGGCGTGGTTGTCGTCGGTGTTGCACATGGGAGCGGAACCGTGACCGCTACTGACATTGCTGTCCCGCATGATTCCGCGGTTCCCACCGACGCAGAGCACGCGCGAGTGTGCAACACCCACCACCCCCAGCCCACGCAGACCACGCGGACACCGACAGAGTGCAGGGCAGCAGTCCTGCAGAGCGTGTCAAGCATCCCGGCTCACCCAGGCATCAGCGCCTACCGCCCCTGACAGCGGTGTTAACCAACCGAGCACCTCCGCACCGAGATCGGTCCGCCTGACCGCGGGCCAACAGGACATGCGCGCACCGGCCGCACCAGATCAGAGGGATTTCGGACGCGCTCGATCAACTCGCGACGATGCCGACCTCCAAACTTTTCGGACACCCGAACTCATTCGCTTTTCATCTGGCCCGGCCACATGAGACTCTGAATCGGTTAGCAGCCAACCACGACCCGACGTTGAGTCGGCCGGTAGTCAACAACTAGCCGGCCGCTCGTCGGCTGCGAGCCGTCATTGCTCAGCTCACCGCCAACCGGCACAGGCCCTCTGTCACACGGGACCCATGACGAAAGGACCACTTCCATGCGCATGCACCGTCGCGCGGCCCTGGCCGCCGTCGCCCTCCTATCCGCCGTCTCGCTCGCCGCCTGCGGGGGCTCGGCCTCCACCCCCACGACGGAGGCCTCCGACGCCGCCTCCTCGGGAGCGGCCGCCGAACAGGTCTCCGGAGAGATCAATGTCTTCGCAGCGGCCTCGCTGAAGAAGGCCTATGAGGACATCGGCGCCGCCTTCCAAGAGGCCAACCCCGACGCCACCGTCAACTTCGAGTTCCTGGGCTCTCAGGAGCTCCTGTCCAATTTGTCCGAGGGCTCGGCCGCGGACGTCCTGGCCACCGCCGACACCGACATCATGGACAGCGCCGTCAGCCAGGGGCTCGTGGGCGATCCGCAGGAGTTCGCCACTAACACCCTGAGCATCATCGTCCCCGAGGGCAATCCGGCCGGCATCACCGGTTTCGACGACTCCCTGAACGCCGAGGGCGTCAACCTCGTCATCTGCGACCCCGAGTCCCACGTCCCCTGCGGCACCGCGACCAAGAAGATGGAGGAGACCACCGGCGTCACCCTCGCCAATCCGGCTTCGAAGGAGACCAAGGTCAGTGACGTGCGGAGCAAGGTCGAGTCCGGCGAGGCCGATGCCGGGATCGTCTACGTCACGGACGCCGCGACAGCCAAGGGCACCGAGGAGATCACGATCCCGGATCTCGGCGTCGTCAACCACTACCCGATCGCCACAACCTCCTCCTCGAAGAACGAGGCCGGAGGCAAGGCCTTCGTCGACTTCGTGCTCTCCGACAAGGGCCAGGAGATCCTGCAGAACACCTACAAGTTCGGGGCTCCCGCCGACTCGGCCGCCGCGACCAAGCCGGCGATGGAGAAATCCACCGAGGCCACCGAACCCGCTGAGTCCGGCGAGTCCAACTGACGGCCGGCAGTGCGCTCGACCGGCTGGGCCGGCTGGGCCGACCTGACCTGCTCAGCCGACTGAGCCCGGCCGACTGTGCGGGTTGCGCCGACTGGGCTGGCTGGGCCGGCCGCACTGGCCGCACCGAGGGGGCCGGCCGCACTGCACTCGCCCCCCTCTGATTCGCCAGATTTCACCAGAATTCACCCCGGCCTGGGCCGGCGTCCCGCTCGGACGCCGGCCCACATGATGTGACAGGTTTGATGACGTGACACTCCGCGCCTCCACCCGCCCGGCCGAACCCGGTGCCGCCACCGAGCCGGGGTCCGCCTCCCGCTCCGGCAAGCGCCGCGGCCAATCACGAGCCGCCCACTCGCCGCTTCCGCTGCCCGTGCTCGCACTCGGCGTGCTCGGCGCCTGCGCCATCGTCCTGCCCTTCGTCGGACTGGGCACGCGCGTGGCCTGGACAGAGCTGCCGACGCTGCTGACGTCGCAGGCGGCCACCCGCGCTCTGGGCCTGTCGCTGCGCACCTGCGCCATCGCCACCGCGATCTCGGTCTGCCTCGGCGTGCCGTTGGCGCTCCTGCTGGCGCGGCAGTGGCGAGGCGTGCGCGTGGGCCGCGTGCTCGCAGTGCTGCCGATGACCATGCCGCCGGTAGTGGCGGGAATCGCCCTGCTGGCGACGTTGGGCAAGCGGGGTCTGCTCGGGCGGACCCTGAGCGTCATGGACGTGCAGATCTCCTTCACGACCACGGCCGTCGTCATCGCACAGGTCTTCGTCGCCATGCCCTACCTCGTGGTGACCCTCGAGGCCGCGCTGCGCAGCCGCGACACCCACGTCGAGACGATCGCCCGGACTCTGGGCACGGGCCCGTGGACGCTGCTGACGCGCATCACCCTGCCGCTGGTGGGACCGGCCCTGGCCCGCGGCACAGCACTCGCCCTGGGCAGGAGCCTGGGCGAGTTCGGAGCGACCATCGCCTTCGCCGGCTCCAAGGAGGGGGTGACGCGCACCATGCCGCTGGCGATCTATCTGGAGCGGGAGAACGACACGGCGACCTCTCTGGCACTGGCGGTGGTGCTCATCGCCATGTCCTTCCTCATCGTGGGGGCGACCAACATCTCCTGGCCCGAGCTCGTGCGCCGCCTGCCGCATCCGTCTCGGCGCGCCCAGATGTCATCGCCGCGCTCGACGACGGCCTCCCGCCCCGTCCCCACCGCGCCCCGCGGCCTGGATCTCCACGTCTCCTTCGCCTCCGCCCAACGGAATGTCACCGCGGACCTGGAGGTCGGGGCCGGACGCACGCTCGCCCTCATCGGCCCCAACGGTTCGGGCAAGTCGACCGTCTGCGGGGTCGTGGCCGGCCTGCTCGACGCCGATGGCGGCCGGGTGCTCCTGGGCGAGCGGGAGCTGGATGGCCCGAGCGGCTTCGTGCCCGCCGGTCGTCGCGACGTCGCCCTGCTGTCCCAGGCCCCGGGGATCTTCACCCACATGAGCGTCCTGGACAATGTCGCCTTCGGGCCGCGCTGCCGCCATGTCACCAAAGGCGCCGCCCGCGAGCGCGCCCATGCCGAACTGGAGTCGGCCGGAGTTGAGCACCTCGCCGCTCGTCGGGGCTCCGAGCTCTCGGGCGGGCAGGCGGCTCGCGTGGCGCTCGCCCGGGCCCTGGCGACGAGCCCGCGCCTGCTGGTCCTCGACGAGCCGATGTCGGCCCTGGACGTCACCGCGCGCCGGGAGATGCGGCGCCTGGTGGCGCGCCGGGCCGCGGAGGAGGGGCTGACGGTCCTGCTGGTCACCCATGACGTCCTGGACATCACCGCCCTGGCCGAGGACGTCGTCGTCCTGGAGAACGGCCGGGTGGCTGAGCGCGGAACCACAGCCGAGGTGCTGGCCGCGCCGGTCTCGGACTTCGCCGCAAGGCTTACCGGCACCGCGGTCCTGACCGGGCGGCTGGCAGGCGACGACGAGAGTCCGGCCTTGAAGCTGGATGAGGGACAGGTTGTTCACGGGCGCCCTCGAAGCGACGGCGGCGATGACGGCGATAGCTGGGATGGCGAGGGAGCCGGTGGGAGCCGCGAGAGCCTGCGCCTCGGCGGGCCCGGCATCGCCCTGGTGCCGCCGGACGCCGTGGCCATGTACCGGGAGCCTCCCCAGGGCTCGCCGCGCAATGTCCTGGCGGGCAGAGTCACCGGAGTGGACCGGGCCGGCGCCCTGGTAAGTGTTGAGGTGCGCCTGACCGGCGGGCAGACCATCCGCGCCGCGGTCACCGCAGGCGCCGTCGCCGAGATGGGCATCGCCGTCGACCAGGAGCTGTGGTGCGCTATCAAGGCCGTCGAGGTGCGCATCGTACCCCGGCGCGAGCGCGACTCGGCCGCACGCCGGAGCCGAGCGGGCGCGGAGGAGAGCGCCGCCGAGCGTGCTGAGTGACTGAGCGACCGAATGACCCGGGCACGAGAATCCCGCGCACTCGACAGCACCCATCACTGCCGACCGTTCGCCCCTGTCAGCCGATCTCCGGCCCGCACGGGCGACCCGTTATCGAGCCAGAAGACGGGCCTCCCGGTTGAAGCCCCAGGCGGTCGAGGCCGTCACGACCACGAGCAGCCCCATCACCGCGATCCCGGACAGGCCAGCGAGCACGGACACTCCCGCAGCGCAGATGAGGACGGCATCGCAGGCCGCCAGGCTGACCCACATGCTGCGGCCCGCCGAGCGCGTGAGGAAGAACCAGAACGCGGTGACGCAGATGACCATGCCGCCGAACAGCGCCATGACGGCCGCCGGCGCGATCGGCTCAGCCGGTTCGGCCACCACGACCTCCGCCCCGACGGCCAGGGCCACCATGCCCAGGACGAGGACCTGCTGGCCGTTGGTGGCCAGGACGGCCAGTGAGACGTTGGCGGCCGGGTCGTCGCCGTGGGCCTCGGAGGTCATGGGGGCCAGGACGTGCTCCTCATTGGCCGGGCCGAAGAACAGCGCCCACACGCCGATGATGACGAGTAGGGAGGTCACTCCGGCCGCCACGACCAAGGGCTCGTCCAGGCCGTGGATGATCGCGTTGCCGGTGGTGAGGATGGCCTCGCCCAGGCAGATGATGAGGAAGAGCTGGCAGCGCTCGATCTGGTGGGGCAGGTCGAAGTCGATCTCGTCGCGGCCGGGCACGGGCAGGCCCGGCACCGGGTGACGCAGGCGCATGCCCAGCAGGTCGATGGCGGCGGCCGCCGCCCACCAGACGAGGCGGCTGTGCTCGTCGACCAGGGCGCCCACCACCCAGGGCACGGCCGAGACCGCCGCCCACACCACCATGTTGATGCGGTGTAGACGCATGGCGGGCAGAACGTCCACTCGCCGGGTCAGCAGCGGCCTGCCGATCTGGATGGCCAGCAGCGGGGCGACGAACATCCACGGCGAGTGCTCGAAGGCCCGGGTGATGGAGGCGTTCATGATCAGGCCGATCACCATCACGCCCATCAGGAGGTAGCGCGCCGTACGCCGTCTGGACAGCACCATCGTGGACTCATAGGTGGTGGTGGCCCACACCCCGAAGACCGTCAGGGACATCACCAGGGTCTCCAGGGCGCCGCGCCAGGTGAGGTTGTCCAGGAGGTGCTCGGAGAGCTGGGAGACGGCGAAGACGTAGATGAGATCGAAGAAGAGCTCGAGCTTGGTGACGTCCTGCTCCTCGCCGGGGGCTACCTCCAGGTCATGGTCAGTGCTGGGCATGCCGGGCATACGGTCCTTTCAGCTGGGCAGCAGGGCTCGCTGCAGTATTGCGAGCACCGTGGACGCTACTCCACAAGGCCCTCATGGGCCACGCAATCGCCGACGTCAGCGACCTTCAGCCCGGGCTCCGCCCTGGTGCGATGCTCAGGGGTTTCAGGGATTCTCCGTGGGGATCACCAACAGCCAGGTGAGGTGGAGGCCGCCCGATGCAATGGACAGCAGCCCCACCGGGATCTGGAAGGAGGGAGCGAGCAGTCGCTGTGCGAACAGGCGCTGAGCGAGCTGACCGGCTCAGATCAGGACGAGGGTCTAGCCGAGCATGGTCTCGCGCACCCGGGCGCCCCCAGTCCCGGGCCTGTCGCGGTACTATCGCCCAACTCCAGGATGCCCGCGGGCCGAGCGAGCCAGACGGCCATGAGCACGAGCATGTTGTCGCCAAGATCAGTGGCTGCACCCGCAGTGAGAGTCATCCACAGCGTCGTGCCAGCGGGTCCTGACCCACAGAAACACAGGACGTGGACGGCTCTATGAACAAGCTTCGCCTCGTCGTGTCCAAAACGGAGGATTTTTCACCCGCCACCAAGAAGACAGAGAATCAAACGCGCTGTCCAGAGCAGCGTTAGAGCCGAGTTTCCCGTGGGAACCGAGACCAACGGTGCTTTAATCTCCTCCGTTTTGGACACGTCCCGCCCCGAGCCGCTATCAGGTCGTATGCATGCGCAACCTCAACCCCGAAGGGGGATCGGCCCGATCAGGGATTCAATGAGTTGAAGCCTTGCGCTATAGGCGTTTCGGAACAACGGGCTCTACAGGCGACTCGGACGGGCACGCGCCGGATCGGGCCGCGACCGAGCATCGACCACGCCGCCCACTCGATTCCCGAACCCGGACTCACGCGGGAGACTCGCGGCCACCCATGCGCTCGGAGGGGATCACCAGGAGCCAGATGAGGTAGAGCCCGCCGCAGGCGGCGCTAAGAAGCCCCACCGGGATCTGGAAGGGGGAGAGCAGGCGCTGCGCCAGCAGGTCGGCCCCGGCCAGGACGAGGGCGCCCATGGCCGCCGAGGCCGCCATGGTGATCCCGGCGGTCCGGCTCACCCGCCGCGCCAGCTGCGGGGCCGCCAGGGCCAGGAAGCCGATCGGCCCGGAGACGGCCACGCACACGGCGGCCAGGACGACGCCGTAGCCGAGCATGGCCCCGCGCACCCGGGCGGTGCTCAGCCCCAGGCCGGTGGCGGCGTCGTCGCCCAGCTCCAGAATACCTGCGGGCCGCGTGAGCCAGACGACCAGGGGAAGGAGTACGACAGCCGCCAGGATCAGCGGGCGCACCTGGGTCCAGGTGATGGCGTTGAAGGAGCCGTACTGCCAGGCCTTGGCCACCTCGGCATCCTGAATCGTGGCTCGGGAGATCAAGTAGTCGTTGGTGGCCGAGAGCATCTCCGACAGCGCGATACCGGCCAGCACCAGGGTCTCCCCGCCGACTCCGCGCCGTAGAGCCACCAGGACGACGACGGCCGCGGTGGCGAAGCCACCCAGGATCGTGCCGGTGGCGATCTGGAGGGTGGAGGAGGCGGCGCTCAGCAGGATAACCACCAGTCCCCCGGTGGAGGCGCCCGTGGTGAAGCCGACGATATCGGGGCTCCCCAGAGGGTTGCGCGACAGACTTTGGAAGATCGCCCCCGACAGCGCCAGCATCGCTCCCACCAGCGCAGCGGCGATCGCCCGCGGTAGGCGCTGGCCGAGCACGATGAAGCGGTCCAGATCACTGCCCTGTCCTCCCAGGACTCGCAGCGCACCGGCGGCGGAGAGCTCATAGGCTCCCGTCACGAGCATGATGCCCATGACCGCCAGGGCCGCCAGGATCAGCAGGCCGGTGACCACGAGGGCCCGGCGGTGAATCATGAGAGCCCGCCCGGCCCCCAGGGGCAGGCGCTGCTGCGAGGCCGGCGGGCCGAGGCGGTGGGAGGCGGAGGGGGCGGAGGGGGCGGTCTCCGACCGGACGCCCTGACGGCCCTGATGATCCTGCCGATCCCGGTGCCGCCGCGGATTCAGCCTCATTGCGCCCCCGCCTCTGAGCGCCGAATGACCATGGCCAGCAGCACGGGCCCGCCGATGAAGGCGGTGACGATCCC
>NZ_JH711483.1:165260-367780 GCF_000269805.1 Actinomyces massiliensis 4401292 | reverse complement strand
CCTCCATCTCGTCGGGGCGTATGAGGACCCGCCCCACGACGTCGGCGGCCAGCAGCAGCACCGGCCCGGCGACGAGGGAGCCCAGCAGCAACCGTCGTTGATCGGCGCCCAGGGCCAGGCGCAGCACGTGGGGAACCACGAGGCCGACGAAGGAGATGGGACCGACGGCGGCCGTCGAGGCCCCGCACAGGAGCGTGATGGAGATCAGGGCGAGCCCGCGCACGCGGGCGGGACTGACGCCCAGCGCCCTGGCCTGCTCCTCCCCCAGCGCCAGGGCGTTGAGTGTCAGGCCCGAGGCCAGCGCCAGCAGCAGACCCGCGGCGAGGAAGGGCCAGAGCCAGGTGAGCAGACTCGCATCGCGGTCCTCCAGGGAGCCCACCACCCAGAAGCGGTAGGACTCGAAGGCCTTGGCGTCGTACATGGTGATGGTGCCGGTGATGGCGTGAAGGCTGGCCCCCAGGGCCACGCCCGCCAGCACGAGGCGAGCAGGACCGGCGTCGGCGCTGCGACGGGCCATGAGTTGAACCAGGACGGCGGCCAGGGCGGCGCCGGCGAAGGCGAACCAGAGGTAGCCGTGGACGTCGGAGATCCTCAGCAGGGAGATGGACAGGACCACTGCCAGGGAGGCGCCGGCGTTGACGCCCAGGATGCCGGGCTCGGCCAGCGGGTTGCGGGTCAGGGCCTGCATGACGACCCCGGCCACGGACAGGCAAGCGCCGACGACGATGGCCAGAATGGTGCGCGGCATGCGCAATCGCCACACGACGATGGAGTTGACGGTCTGGTCATGGCTGATCAGACCGGTCCAGGCCTCACTGAGGGTCAGGCCGCGCGAGCCGATGGCGAGGCTGAGCAGACCCAGCAGCCCCACCAGGGCCAGGCAGATCAGGAGCGTGCCGCCTGTTCGCGCCCCGGCCCCGGGCTTGCCGAGGGCGGCACGAGCGCCGCTCATCGCCGTGGTCGTCACTGCGGTCCGACAACAGTTTCCGGAAGCACCGCCGGCATGCTGCCGCTGGGAGCCTCGAAGGCGATCTGGACCACTTCTGTCTCATTTCTTCCGGACGGTCCTTGATAAAAATACTGCCGCCCAGGTTAGCCTAAGCACATGACATCGCTCTACAGTCGTCGTTACAGCCGACGCTCCACCCTGTCCCTGGCGGGCCTGGCCGCTATCGCACCGATCCTGGCCGCCTGCTCCTCCAAGAGCGGTGACTCGCCCGACCCGGCCTCCTCCGGAACGGGGGCCGCAGGCGAGGGAAGCAGCTCGGCACCCCCAACGTCCTCGGTGCCGACCGGCATCCCCGACGGCATGGGCTCGGGCCAGGGCGATGACGTCTTCCCTCGCACAGTCACGCACTTCCAGGGCAGCACGGAGATCACGCAGGCCCCCACCAGGGTGGTCATCACCGGCACCGGTCAGCTCGACATTGCACTCACGTTGGGATTCGTCCCGGTGGGTTCCACGGCCGGAGACGGCGCGGAGCTGATTCCGAGCTATCTCGCCGAGGCCTTCCCGCAGGACGCCGACGCCCTGGCCGAAATGAAGAATGTCGGCAGTCGCAAGGCCCCCGACGTCGAGTCGATCGCCGACCGCTCCCCCGACCTCATCCTCATGAACAACTCGGGCAAGGACGCGGCCTCCCTCTACGCCTCCCTGTCCGAGATCGCGCCCACGGTGGTCACGCAGGGCAAGGGCACCAACTGGAAGCAGGACTTCCTGCTCATGGCCGACGCCCTGGGCAAGCCGGACACCGCCCAGACGTGGCTGGACTCCTTCCACACCGACGCCGCCAAGGCCGGAGAGTCCATTGATCGGCAGGCCACCGTCTCCCTGCTGCGCGTGACCGAGGGCCGCCTGCGCATCTTCGGGGCCGTCTCCTTCGCCGGCTCCGTCCTGGCGGACATGGGCGCGGCCAGGCCCGAGGGCCAGCAGTTCACCGACGATGTCTCGCAGGACATCTCCAAGGAGGAGCTCGACAAGGCCGACGGCGGCTGGCTCCTGTACGGAGTCCAGGGCGGGGACGCCTCCGAGCTGACCTCCTTGGACCTGTGGCCCGCACTGCAGGCCGTTTCATCGGACCATGCGGTGCAGGTGGATGACGACCCCTTCTTCCTCAACGCGGGGCCGACGGCGGCGCGCACGGTGCTCACGAAGGTCTCCGAAACGGTGAAGAAGTAGGCGCGACAGTGCCCCCGGCGCTCACCTCCGAGGACACTTCGGGCGCTCCGGAGAGCCGGCCCTCCCCCACGGGCCTGCAGGTCCAGGGCATCTCCCTGGGCTACCATCCGGCCCGCCCCGTCATCGAGAACCTGACCGCGGCGATCACGCCGGGAGCGGTGACGATGATCGTGGGCCCCAACGCCTGCGGGAAGTCGACGCTGCTGCGATCCCTGACCCGCATCCTGTCTCCCGGCTCGGGGCAGGTGATCCTCGACGGCCGGAATATCGCCACCATGAGTCCCAAGCAGCTGGCGCGGCGCGTGGGCCTGCTGGCCCAGTCCTCGATCGCACCCCCCGGGATCACTGTGCACGAGCTGGTGGCGCGCGGGCGCTATCCGCATCAGTCGATCCTGCACCAGTGGTCCGCCGCCGACGACGAGGCGGTCAGCGAGGCGATGGAGCGCACCCACGTGGACGGCCTGGCGACTCGTCCGGTGGCCTCCTTGTCCGGGGGACAGCGCCAGCGGGTCTGGGTGGCGATGGCCCTGGCCCAGCGCACCGACATCCTCCTGCTGGACGAGCCCACCACTTACCTGGATCTGGCCCATCAGGTCGATGTCCTGGAGCTCTTCCGCGAGCTCAACAGCGAGTTGGGGACGACGATCGTCGCAGTCCTCCACGACCTCAATCAGGCCTGCCGGTACGGCGACGAGGTCATTGCGATGCACGAGGGCGCCATCCTGGCCCACGGCGTCCCCGAGGAGGTCGTCACCGCCGAGATGGTGGAGAAGGTCTTCGGCCTGCCGGTGCAGGTCATCTCCGATCCGCTCACCGGCACTCCGCTGGTGCTGCCCCGGCCGCGCTCCGGAGCGCGAGAAGCACAGGATCGCTCCGGGAATTCCGGGAACGCCGTCTGAAGCGCCCTCCGGGACACCGCAGCCGGGCACGCTCACGAGCCACGAGTCCACTGAGCGGTTCCGGCCCCGAGCAGCGCGAGGCCCGGTTGTCCCATGCTTGCCCATGCTCGCCGGATCGCAATTCCGGACTGAGCGAAAAAGCCGCCTACAGCACGCCTTCTCCTGTTTTCCTACCGCTTCCTCGCGCTTTCTCGCGCCCGGGGGCAGTCGAAGCTTCGGCTGACAGCGATCGGGGTGGCCCCGACAGTGCCTGGGACAAAGCGAGAACGGCCCGTAGGCTCGAAAACGACAGCGCCCGAGCACCACCGGACGCCAGTACATGGAGGACTTCATGAGCACCACAACCCCTGCCCTGCCCACCAGCATGCGGGGCGTCGTCATGCACGCCCCCGGAGAGGTGACCGTTGAGGACCGCGAGGTCCCGCGCATCGTCGAGCCCACCGACGCGATCCTCAAGATCGAGGTCGCCTGCATCTGCGGCTCCGATCTGTGGCCCTATCGGGGTATCAGCCCGCTTGCGGCCGCCCGCCCCATGGGCCACGAGTACATCGGGACCGTCGTCGAGGTCGGCGAGGAGGTCACCAGCGTCAAGCCCGGGGACTTCGTCGTCGGCTCCTTCTGCGTCTCGGACAACACCTGTGAGATCTGCGAGGACGGCTTCCAGTCCCGCTGCATCCACGGCGGCTTCATGGGCGATACGCAGGCCCAGTACACGCGTGTGCCCCTGGCCGACGGCACGCTCGTCGTCGTGCCCGGGGGCAAGCCCAAGGACCCCGATGTCGTGGCGGACCTGCTGGCCGCCTCCGACGTGCTCGGCACGGGCTGGTTCGGCGCCGTCGCCGCCGCGGCCGGCCCCGGCAAGACGATCGCGGTGGTCGGCGACGGCGCTGTGGGTCTGTCGGCCGTACTGGCCGCGAAGGCCCTCGGCAGCGAGCAGGTCATCGCCTTCTCCCGCCACAAGGATCGGGCGGCGCTCGCACGCGAGTTCGGGGCCGACGTCGTCATCGCCGAGCGCGGCGATGAGGGCGCGGCCAAGGTCAAGGAGCTCACCGGGGGCTACGGTGCCCACGGCGTGGTCGAGGCGGTCGGCAACCAGGTGTCCATGAACCAGGCCATCGCCTCGTGCCGGCCCGGCGGTCACCTCGGATTCGTGGGCGTGGCCCACGGCGTGAGCCTGGACGGGCAGCAGCTCTTCGGAGCGGAGGTCAACATGCTGGGCGGCCCCGCGCCGGTGCGCCGCTTCCTGCCCGATCTCATCGACCGGATCCTCAAGCGCGAGATCCACCCGGGGCGGGTCTTCACCATGCGCCTGCCGCTGGAGCGGGCGGCCGAGGGATATGCCGCCATGGACGAGCGCCGCGCCATTAAGGTATTGCTAGAGATCTGAGTTCAGAGCGGCTCAGCCGCTCGGGAACCGGACTCGACTCACGACGGCCGCGCCGTGGCGCCCGAGAGGTGCGGCGGCGCGCCGTCGTGTTCGCCCGTCTGCGAGCCGACCGGCCCGCGGTGGCGTCGCGGTCGAGGTCAGCATCACCGGCAACAAGCTCGAAGGAGCATCTCGTGCAGTACATCACCCTGGCGGAAGGGGTCACCGCCCCCGCGCTCGGCTACGGCACCTATCTGATCGATCCCGCCATCACGGAGCGCTGCGCGCGCGAGGCGCTCGAGGTCGGCTACCGGCACATCGACACCGCCGCCCTGTACCGCAATGAGGCCGGAGTCGGCGCGGCCCTGCGCGGCGCCGAGGCCGACGGCGTGGCCCGCGACGACGTCTTCCTGGTCACCAAGACCCTGGGCGCGGGACAGGCCGAGACCACCAAGTCCTTCGAGGATTCTCTGCGGGCTCTCAACACCGATTATGTGGACCTGCTCCTGATCCACTGGCCCATGGGCGACGAGGTGGGCGCCTGGCGCGCCCTGGAGAAGGCGTACGCCGGCGGAAAGGCGCGGGCCATCGGGCTGTCGAACTTCTTCGGACGCGAATTCCGCGAGGTCGTGCGGGCCGCGGAGATTCCTCCCGCTGTGAACCAGGTCGAGCTCCACCCGTACTTCCAGCAGCGCGCGCTGCGGCCACTGCTGGACGACGCCGGCTGTCAGGTCGAGGCGTGGAGCCCGTTGGCCGCCGGAGAGGCGGGCCTTCTGCACGATCCCGTCCTGACTCGGATCGCGACGGCGCACAACGCCACGCCGGCCCAGGTGACAGTGCGCTTCCTGCTCGACGAGGGCGTCGTCGTCATTCCCAAGTCCACCCACCGCGAGCGCATGGCGGAGAACCTGGCGAGCCTCGACGTCGTCCTGACCGATTCCGATCGCGAGAAGATCCGCGCCCTGGACACGGGCCACAGCGTCATCGGCTGGCCGGCTCACCCCGAGCGGGACTACGACCCGGCCCAGTATCCCGGCGCGGCGCATTCTGCCTGAGCGGGCGCGGAGCGCGCTCACCCGTCGCCCCCGCGTCTCATGCCCTCCGGCCGGTATGAGACGCGGGGCGCATGCCGGCCACGGCCACCGTCGCTCCCCCACGCGACCCCATAAGCGCGCAATGCGACTTCACGGCGCATGTTTCCGCCGTTCCCGCATATTCCCGGATATTCCCGAATCACGCTCAGTTGATTCCAGATGACTCCATCAGTCTCTGACAGCGCCCTGAACCTCCCCATGTCGGTAGCAGCCGACAAGGTGATCGTTCACCATTCCACTGGACTGCATAAACGCATAGCAGGTGGTTGGTCCGACGAACTTGAAATGATCCCTCTTGAGATCACGACTCATTCGTTCGGAGGCTTCTGTCATGGAAGGCACATCTGCGACGCTGCGCCACGCATTCTGCACCGGACACCCACCGACATGCCGCCACAGGTAGTCCACCAGGTTCTGTTGTTCTTTCACCGCAAGCGCGGCGCGCGCATTCGCACGGATCGCCCATATCTTCCGCCTGTTGCGAATGATTCCGGAATCGCCAAGCAGGGCAGTCAGCTCGCCGTCCTCCATATCGGCGACACGGGCGATGTCGAAGTGATGAAATGCCCGACGATACCCTTCGCGCTTCTCAAGAACCGTCCGCCAGCTCAATCCCGCCTGCATCGACTCGAGGCACAGCAACTCGAACAGCATCCGCTCATTGCGCAGCGGCACGCCCCATTCACCGTCGTGATAGAGCCGCTCGCTCTGGCTCGCCTCAGCCCATGAGCACCGCACGACACCCTCGTGACTCTCGTGACCCTCGTGAGCGTGCACCTCAGGTGCAGTCATCGCGTTCCACCCCTCTCGACAGATCCCGGCAGGTCCCGACAGAATCCAGCGATTCCCGATTATCACACGCCGTCTACGAGTCGGGATCCCGGGTCGCGATCCTCATGGACATGGGCGGGAGCGGACCTCCCCGACCCCGGCGCCTGACGCGGCACTGTCGCTCCGAGCGAGTGGGGTCGTCCCCGCTACCGTGGTGTCATGATCGAGAGCTCTCCCCCGTCCCGAACCGGCGAGCGCCGTTGGCGCGACGATCTGCACCTGGCCCACACGATCGCGGACCAGGTCGATCCGCTGACTCAAGCGCATTTCGACAACCAGGATTTCGAGATCGAGACCAAGCCGGACCTGACCCCCGTCACCGTCGCCGACCGGGAGGCCGAGCGCCTCATCCGCGATTACCTGTCGCGGGCGCGCACCCGGGACTCGGTGCTCGGCGAGGAGTTCGGGACGACGGGGCATTCCCCGCGCCAGTGGATCATCGACCCGATCGACGGGACGAAGAACTTCGTGCGCGGGGTGCCCGTATGGGCGAGCCTCATCAGCCTGGCGGAGGACGGCGAAGTCGTCGTCGGACTGGTCTCCGCACCGGCGCTGGGCAAGCGCTGGTGGGCGGTCAAGGGCGGCGGCGCCTGGAGCGGGCGGTCCCTGGCCCTGGCCCGACAGCTGCACGTCTCGAGCGTCGCCGACCTGGAGGACGCCTCCCTGTCCTACTCCTCCCTGTCCGGCTGGGTGGACCGCCGGCGGCTGCGCGGCATGCTCTCGCTCATGCAGGGCTGCTGGCGCACGCGCGCCTACGGCGACTTCTGGTCCTACATGCTGCTGGCCTCCGGCGCCGTCGACGTGGCGGCGGAGCCCGAGCTCGAGGTCTACGACATGGCAGCGCTCGTCCCGATCGTCTCCGAGGCCGGAGGGCGCTTCACCTCGCTGGCGGGCGAGCCCGGCCCGTGGGGCGGCGACGCCGTGGCCACCAATGGTCCGCTGCACGACGCCGTTCTGACCCTTCTTGCCAAGGAGACAGACTGAGGCCGAGCGGGGCGAGTAGTGAGGCGAGTAAGAGCCGAGCAAGAGTCAGCGGGGCAGAGTGAGACCAGGTCAACGCCGCAGGGCTGTCAGCACCGCATCACGGCGCGATAACCTTCGGGCGACCCCGTCCGACCCCATCCTGGGAGACCCATGAACTGGCTGCACGCCGTCATCCTCGGCATCATTGAGGGCATCACCGAGTTCCTGCCCGTCTCCTCGACGGGCCATCTCAACATCGTCGAGAAGCTCCTCGACTACGACATCAACGACAAGGGCATCACCGCCTTCACCGCCGTCATCCAGATCGGGGCGATCCTGGCGGCCGTCATCTACTTCTGGAGCGACATCGTCCGCATCGTGACGGCCTGGTTCAAGGGCCTGCGGTCCAAGAGCGCCCGAAGCGACCCCGACTACACGCTGGGCTGGGGCATCATCCTGGGCTCGATCCCGGTTGCGGCCGTGGGGCTGGTGCTCAAGGACTTCATCGAGGTCACGGCCCGCTCCCTGTGGGTGATCGCCGGCGCGCTCATCATCTGGAGCGTGGTCATGTGGTTCGCCGACCAGCAGTCCGACGCCCCGGCAGGAGCCACTCACGCCTCGGTCGGCAAGGGCATGAGCCAGGTGGGCGTCAAGGACGCTCTCATCATCGGCGCCTTCCAGGCTCTCGCGCCCGTCCTTCCGGGCATCTCCCGCTCCGGCGCGACGATCTCCGCCGGGCTCTTCCTGCGCTTCGATCGCGTGACGGCCACGCGGCTGTCATTCTTCATGGGCATTCCCGCCCTCATCGCCGCGGGCCTGCTCGAGGCGGTGACGGCGGCAGGCGACATCAGCAGCAATATTGGCTGGACCCCCACCATCATCGCCACCATCGTCTCGGGCCTGGTGGCCTACGCGACGATCGCATGGCTGCTGAAGTTCGTCTCCTCCAACAAGTTCACCGGCTTCCTCGTCTACCGCGTGATCCTGGGCGCGGTCATTATCGCGCTGGTCGCCTCCGGCATGGTCGAGGTCTCCTGAGACCAATTCGGCAATGTTCAGCGATTTTCAGCGATGTTCAGCAAATTCAGCGACGCCCGGCGGGCGACTTGGTGGAGTAGCACGGTGAAGCGGTGAAGCGGCACTGAAGCAATGTGACGCGGCGCCATTGCCGACGGCGACGTGGATGAAGCAGATGAAGCGGTGTTGCATGATCCGGCTTCAGTCTTCGCTTAGCAGCGACCTGGGCACTGCGATCGGAAGCGAGCCTAGACGCGAAATCCACCATTGCCTGTACGAACGGCAGTCTAGTGGCCTCCTCGGAAATAAGCACTGGGATCGGCGCCGAGGCCATCCGGCTTGATGGCCACCTTTCATTTTCGCGCATACTCAGAAATATCTACAGCACCAATAGGCTTTTCATCTTCTAGCTCTTCAATTGAGATTGGCCCTTCGATCTGTACCCGGGCGACACGATCACCTCGACGGAAGTAGAACAAAGCCACTGGGGCCATTACAGTGTCAATCATAGAATATATGACCACATGAAGACCCCGATAGAAACCATAGTAACTCGCGTCCGCCCACTTTGCCAGAGCCCACGAGAAAGCAATCCTTGCGGCGGCAAAAAATACGGGAAACAGCAGTGATCCAGCGCCATGCGACTGAAACATGAACAGTAGCGACCACACTTCCACAAAAAGAACCTTATCTCTCGAGACTTCTTCTCTCGTCCAAACAATCGCTCCGACAGCAAAGAAAGCAAAGGAGATGCAGAATACAGCCCAGGATCGCACACCTATCCACCCCTCAACGTCGGGGATCCATCGTATTGGAATTCCCAACCAATGCACCAGTTGTGTCATCGCATTTATTGGAGGGATACGCAAAATCAGGCCGGCCATCAGCCCCCACGGTCCGACCCAGTATAGGAAATCACGAACAGTTCCTCCGTCCATCATGTTTTTCATGAAGGAACTTACAAAACCGCTCATCATCCTCCTTGATTGACCTTCAATGGCGAGCAAATTATTTAGCGACTCACGTGTAGCCGCCATGAACGGAGCGCCCCGACGATGCGTGCCGTCAGGACGCTCCGGGGCATGGGAGCCGAAGCTGGGCCTTACAGGTAACGCTTGAAGAATTCGATCAGCTTGTCGGCCTCCTGGGTGACGTAGGGCTCTTTCCAGTAGGTCTCGATGTGAGTGGCGCCGTCGATCAGGAAGCGCTCTTTGCTGCTGGTGCCGGTGGCCTTGTCGAAGACGGCATCGGTCATGTAACGGGTATCAGCATCCTTGCCCGCAATCATCAGCAGTGGTTGGTCGATCAATTCGGCCTGGTTCTCAGCATCGAAGGCCATCAAGTACATCAGGCTGCTGGTGGTGTAGCGCGGAGTGGCATTGGGGTGGAAATGGGTTATGCCGTAGTAGACCGTGCCATCGCGGTACAGACCGGCGGGGATCTCCTCGAGCTGCTCCTGAGTCAGCTCCAGCCGATGCGAGATATGGGTACCGGTGTACTCCACTTCGCCGTCCAGCTCCTTGGCGCGGGCCTGCACCGCCTGCTCCAGGCGCTCGGCGATGGAGTCCATCTGGGCGTCGAGGAAGCCGTTACGGCGGACGCGACCGCTGTTGAACATGCTGACGGTGGCCACCGCCTTGACCCGCTTGTCGGTCTTGACCGCCTGGATGGTGTAACCACCGCCCCCACAGATGCCGAGGGCCCCGACGCGCTGGGCGTCAACACCGGGATAGGTGCTGATGAAATCGACCATTGCCCGGATGTCCTCGACCCGGTTGGCCGGTCGATCCGTCTGGCGCGGTGTGCCGCCCGAGGCGCCCTGATAGGCGGCGTCGGCGGCAATGGTGACGAAGCCGTGCTCGGCCAGCTTCTGGGCGAACCGCCGCATCATATGCTCCATCTGCGCCACCGACTTCGGCGTCGGACTGCTCCGCTGATAGAAGAAGATGAGGCGACTGCCTACCAAATCTCTGCGATAGCCGCTCCACCAGCACCTTCAACGAACCACTGACCAAACGAGCCTCTGACCGTTGCCAGTAGACCGGTTCACCGGAAGACGATGACCTCCGTCCGTCGCAGCAGGTCTCCGCATACTATTGACGGCTCGACATCAACGGTAGTTCGTTACATGAACGGAGGTTTCTCCCATTCTTCGCGCCCCCGCTCTCAGAAGAATGGGAGAAACCTCCGTTCATGTCGCAAAACTCCGTCCATCCCATCCGCCTCCGTCGAGAAGAACCGGGAAACTAGGGCCGACGAGTCACTCACGAAGACGCCCACGCCCGGAATGCCCGAAGCGGGCCGCATGTTCTCCGAGCGGATGCGCCCGCGTCCGGAGAGGAAGACACCATGGAGTTCAAGCAGGTCGTTGCCCAGCGCCATTCCGTCCGCGACTTCACCGAACAGCCCGTGTCCCGCCAGGATCTGGTGGACATCGTGCGCACCGCCCAGCGGGCGCCGTCATGGGTGAACTCCCAGCCCTGGCGCGTCTACGCGGCCACCGGCGCCGCCCTCGCCACGATCAAGGAGCGCTTCGCCCAGAAGGCGGCCGCCGGCGAGAAGGGGAACTCGGATTTCCCGGTCATGTCTCGCACCCAGTGGTCGCCTGCCGCCCAAGCCAACATGGCGGCCCTTAGCGGCAGGATCGAGGCCCTGGGCGAGACGGCACAGGATTTCGCCGCGTCCCAGACCCGGCTCTTCAACGCCCAGGCGGCGCTGTACGTGACCATTCCCAAGGACTCCCCCCTGTGGTCCATTCACGACCTGGGGGCCTTCTCGATGCTGCTCGCCCTGGCCGCCGTCGACAAGGGGCTGGGGGCCATCAACGCCTACTCGCTCGTACATCATCCCGACGTGGTCCGCGAGGTCATGGGCATCAGCGAGGACGAGACACTCGCCGTCGGGATCGCCCTGGGACACCCCGCGGACAGCGACCTGGCAGCTTTCGCGCCCACCCGCATGGATGTGGACACGATCCTCACCATTCCTACTGTCAAGGACTGAATCAAGGACTGACCACCACGGCCTTCCGGGCAAGAGGCGGGCAAGGCACGGTCATTCGTGTCGCACCCCTGTGAGAGGGTGCGGTCATGCGGATCCTGCACACCTCCGATTGGCATCTGGGGCGCACCTTCCACGGGCGCCTCCTGGATGACGCCCAGGCGGCCTTCGCCGACCACCTCGTCGAGCTCTCCCGCTGCGAGGAGGTCGATGCCGTCGTCATGTCCGGGGACGTTTACGACCGCGCCATCCCGCCCACCGACTCGGTCCGCCTTCTGGATGACACCCTGCGCCGCCTCTCGGAGGTGACCCGGGTGATCCTCACCCCGGGCAACCACGACTCCGCACAGCGCCTCGGCTTCGGCGCCGATCTCCTGCGCGAGGGCCTGACCATTCGCGCCCGCACCGCCGAGGTCGGCCGCCCGGTCGTCATCCCGGGCCTCGACGGCGCGGACGGCCTGTACGTCTACGCCCTGCCCTATCTCGATCCGGATGCCGCTCGCGAGTCCCTGCCGCCGATCCTCGCCGAGAGGCTCGGAGAGACCGTTGAGGATCCCGTCGGGGATTCCGACGCCGCGCCCGAGGGCGCATCAGCACCCGCGGGTTCGCCCGCCTCCGGCTCCCCGGCGGCTCCCGCCGTCAGGCCTCGTCTGCCCCGCAGCCATGAAGCCGTCGTCTCGGGCGCCCTGCGCCTGGTCGCCGCTGATCTCACCGCTCGGCGCGCCGCAGCGGCAGTCCGGGTCCCGGCCCTGGTCATGTCCCACGCCTTCGTCGTCGGCGGGCAGCCCGCTGCCGAGTCCGAACGGGATATTCGCGTCGGCGGCGTCGACTCCGTTCCCGGAGGCGTCTACACCGGCCTGGGAGGCTCGCCCCTGGCCGAGCAGTCCGGCGGTCTGGACTACGTCGCTCTCGGTCATCTCCATCGTCCCCAAGAGATCCGCACCGACGGCAAAGGCCCCCGCCTCGTCTACAGCGGCAGTCCTCTTCCCTTCTCCTTCCCCGAGGCGGACTCCCCCAAATCCACCGTCCTGCTCGATATCGGCTCCGGCGGCGCAACCCGCCTCGAGCGCATCCCCGCGCCCCTGCCCTACCGGGCGACCACACTAACGGGCACGCTCGACGAGATCCTGGCTCTCGCCCCCGCGCACCGCGAAGACTGGGTGCGGGTCGCCCTGTCCGGCGCCATGCCACCGGACGCCATGGCGCTCCTCAAAGCCGAACTGCCCAATCTCCTGGCCTTCTCCCACACCCCGCCCCCGCAGGCCGAAGGCGATCGAATATCCGTCACACGGGCCAGTGATCCGCTGGATATCGCCGACCGCTTCCTGACCGAGATGCTCGGCCGCCCGGCTGATCCCGATGAACGGGCCGTCATGGCCACCGCCTACGACGCCGCGCGCACCGGCCCGGAGGGGATGAACTGATGCGTCTGCATACGCTGATCATGACCGGCATCGGTCCCTACGCGGGCACCGAGACCATCGATTTCGACCGTTTCACCGCCTCCGGCCGCTTCCTGCTGACCGGCCCCACCGGTTCCGGCAAGACGACCATCATCGACGCCATCGTCTTCGCCCTCTACGGGCAGGTCGCCGATTCGAGCGGTTCGTCCAAGCAGCGCCTGCGCTCCACTCTCGTCGATGCCGCCGCCCGATCCGAGGTCGATCTGACCTTCTCCACGTCGGCCGGCGTCTACCGAATCCTGCGCAGCCCCGAGTACTGGCGTCCTAAAAAGCGCGGTACCGGCACCACGCGCCAGAACGCCGCGGCCAAACTATGGCGCCTGTCGGCACCCGGCGGGCATGCCCTTGACGAGCCCATCACGCGGCTGGAAGACGTCGGCGCCGAGGTCAACCGCATCGTCGGCCTGAGCCGGGATCAGTTCACGCAGACCGTCGTCCTGCCCCAGGGGCGCTTCGCACGATTTCTGCGGGCGACCTCAGCGGAGCGCCACACCCTGCTGCGCGACGTCTTCGGTACCGGGATCTTCGACGCCATCCAGGCCGAGATCGCCGAACGCAACCGGCTCACGGACCGGGAGGCCCAGGCGGCCCGCCAAGCACTGCAGGCCCGGGTCGAGGTCGCTGCCCCACTGCTGGCCCTCCTGCCCATCCCCAGCGCCGACGACGACCCTCCTCCGGGCGCTCTCTCCGCCACCATCGTCACCGACGATGCGCAAGAGAACGCCGAACCTTTCCCGGCCCCACGGCGTACTGAATTGAGCGAGGCGCCCGAGTCGGCTGAGCTGTCTGAGACGGCTGAGCTTTCTGAGCCGGCCGAATCAGCTGAACTGGCTGAGCTGGCTCAGTTGGCTGAATTGGCCGGCGCCCCGGTCCCGGACACCGACGCCATCGCCGCCATAGGTGAGCAGGCCCTCGCCCGCAGCCGTGCCGCGCTCGCCCCGCTGGCCGAGGCCGTGGAACGCGCTCGGGCGGAGGCCGGTGCGGCGCATGCCGCCACCGAGGCCGCCGTCGAGCTGCGTCAGCGGCTCGACAGGCGTGAGGCGCTTCTGGCCGAGCAGGCCGAACTCGATGCGCACCGCGCCGCTCATGACGCCGATACCACGCGTCTCGACGCCGCCCGCCGCGCCTCCCAGGTCGCCACCGCCCTGCACCGGCACGCGCGCACCCTGCGAGACCTCGCAGCCGCACGCGACCTGGCGACGCAGGCACTGTCCCGGACCCTGAACACTGTCAAGGTCAGCGCCACCAGCACGATCCTTACCGACAGCATCGCTGACAGCACCGATGACACCGACAGCACTGACAACACTGACAGCACAGACACCCAGGACATCCCAGCCATCGGCCCGATCCTCGAGGAATGCGAAGCCATCCTCACCTCTGCTCCGCAGGCGCCCTACGCCCCCGAGGATTCCGGGGAATCGCAACGTCTCCAGCACGCCGAGTCTCAGCTGACCGCGCTCGCGACCCGCACTCGCACCCTCGCCGGATCTCTTGAGCCGCTGGTCGCCCTCGAAGCAGACCTGGGCGACCGGCGGACGGCGCTCGAGCGCGATCAGGACCTCCTCGACGCGCGCCGCACCGATCTGGATGAACACATCCGAGCGCTTGAGGCCCGGCCCGCCCGCCACGCCGAACTCGAGACCGCGCTCGAGACCGCGCGCCAGGCGGAGAACCGGCTCCCCCAGGCCCGCGTGGATCGCGACGCCGCCCTCGCGCGGCGCGATGCCGCCATTCGCGCCGAGGCGCTCGACACCCGGCTCGCCGCGAGCAAGCAGGCCGTCGTCGAGGCGACCAAAGCCGTGGAATCTGCCAAGGCGCACGCCGCCGCTCAGCACCGCGCCTGGCTTGAGGCCACGGCCGGTTCCATCGTCGCCGAGCTCGTAGACGGCGAGCCCTGCCCCGTGTGCGGCTCCCCGGAGCACCCCGCCCCCGCCGACCCCGAGGCCGGTTCGGTCAGCCGCGCCCAGGTCGAGCAGGCCGACGCCGAGCGAGCCCGCGCCGACGAGCATCTGACCGAACGGGTGCGTGAGCACAGTGATCTGGAACGCGATCACCGCACCGCTCTCGAGGCCTCGGGCATGCGGCCCCTCGCAGAACTCGATGACGCTCTGGCCGGGGCGGCCGAACACCTCCAGTCGCTCACACGGGCCTCGCGCCCCCTGGCGGAGCTGACCGAGCAGCTCGCCGGCTTCGCCGAGGAGACCACCGCCATGCGCGACGCCCTGGAGACGGACCGCACCGCCCTCGCCGAGGATCGAGCCCGCCTCGAAGCAGCGCAGAACGCCCTTGAGCAGGACCGAGCACGCTGCGCTGACGCCTGCGGCGAGCACGCCACGGTCGCTGCCCGGCATCACGCGCTCCTCGGCATCGCAGACGCCGCCGAGTCGGCGCGCTCGCACCTGGCGGCAGTCCGCACCGCCGCCCGGGAGGCGACCAGTGCATCGGACGACCTGGGCAAGGCCCTGGCAGCCGCCGGCTTCACCACGGCGAGTCAGGCCGAGCAGGCCATTCTGCCGGCCGCCGAGCTCACGGTCCTCGCCGAGGCGGTCGACCGCATCCGCGCAGACCGCGAGCGCGTCCGTCACGCACTCACTGAGGACCCGCGGATCCGCACCCTCACCGGTGAGGAGACCGCCGATGTCGCCGGCGCCCGCCGACTCCAGGAGGCCGCCGAGAAGACGCGCGAGACCGCACTGGCGGCCCATGCGACTGCTTCAGAGGCCCACAGGCACCTTGAGGAGGCCCTGGAGGCCGTCGATAGGGCCGCCGTCCGGCTCGCCGACATCCTCGCAGGCAGCCGGGCGCTGACACAGGTCGCCGCCCTGGTCACCGGTCGCAACGATGCCTCCACCCCCCTGGCCACATGGGTCCTGCTCGACCGCTTCGCCGAAGTCCTCGTCTTCGCCAACGATCGCCTGACTCAGATGTCATCGGGACGCTACGAGCTCGTGCGCGTCGCCGATGAGACCGGCTCGGCCGGACGCCGCGACCGCGGGCTCGGCCTGGGCGTGATCGACCGCCTCTGCGCCGGCGTGGTGCGCGATCCCAAGACGCTCTCGGGCGGGGAGACCTTCTACGTCTCCCTCTCGCTGGCCCTCGCCCTGGCAGACGTCGTCACCGCTGAATCCGGAGGCGTCGCCATGGAGACTCTCTTCGTCGATGAGGGCTTCGGCACCCTCGACCCCGAGACCCTTCAGACTGTTCTCGCCGAGCTCGGGCGCCTTCAGGCGGGCGGTCGCACCGTCGGCATCGTCTCCCACATCGAGGAGCTCCGTCGGCAGGTGCCCGACCGTATCGAGGTGACCACGACGCCCGTGGGCTCGACGCTTCGCATCACCGCCTCATAGCCGGCCGAGTTCCGCAACGGGCCGGCCCCACCGGCCCATTCAGCCGAGCTCAGCAGCCAGGTACTCGCGCTCGGAGACGTCGAACCACAGCAAGTCGGCCTCCCCGACCCGCTCGAAGGCAGCCTCGTCGCCCGTGCGCGCCGCCCGCACGTCCACCTCGACCTCCCGCTCATCGACCAGCAGCGCAGCCACCGCCTCCCAAGCCACCGGGGCCCCGACCTGAACCGTGCCGGGCAGGATCTCCTCACTCACCTGGACCTCCGAGACTGCTGCGGCGTCGACGTCCGCCGCGATCACGACCCGGCGATCCGCCAGGACCCCGGCGCCAGGCCCGCTCAGGAGCATCAAGGAGGCGTCCGCCGCGCACAAGCTCGCCGAGGCCTCCAGAGTCTCCTCATCCTCATCGGGCAGGGCCCGGGCCAGGGCGGACGTGACCGCGTGAGCCGTCCGAGGACTGATGGTCGGCGCAGACAGGTCGGCGGCCGTCGCAGGCAGGTAGACACGCATGGCCCAAGTGTGCCCGAGCGCGCCCGAGTGCGCCGCATGCGTCTCGTCCCGCACGCCGTACAGCGCCCCGCCGCTACCTGGCGCGCCGTCCCCGGTGCCGCCCCTCACGCGTGGCGGGCGAGATCCGCTCTCCGCCCGCGGTCTCGGTCCCGGCATCCGGCGGTGGTGGAGGAGGCGGAGGCACTGCGCCCCGTGGGTGCGCGGGCCCCGACCCCATCGCCGCGCCCCGATGCGATGGGGGAATCGACGGCGACCCACCGGTGGGAGAAGACGGCGTCCCCGCCCCGACTCGTTGCGGGCCGCCCGACCGCGCCGACCGGCGCGCCCGCTTCGCCCGAGCGCTCCGGCTCTCGCGCCGCCGCAGCCCGAGCCCGCGGCGCGCCTTCCTGACCGCCCGGCGAGAAGCGGCCGCATCCGGGGCGACTCGATCCGCGAGCCCCGCCAAGGCCAGTCCGAGCGCACTGTCGGGCGCCGCCTCGGTGGCGGCCCGCCCCTCCATCATGCAGCGGTCGGCGCTCACCGGGTCGTCGGGCACGAGCGTCACGTCGCTGAGCCGGCCGTAGCGCTCAAGGGCGTCTCTGACGGCGCGCTGCGGCGAGGGCCCGGCGACGCTCGACCGTACTCGCGTCACCACCACCTCGAGGCGGCCGGCCGGGCGCATCTCGTCGTCCAGGTCCCCCAGCAGTTGCAGCAGCCGGCGCACTCCGACGGGATCCGCCCCGCCCACCACCAGGACGACGTCGGCACGGCGCACGAGCTCGGCAGCCACGGCGCCCCTGCCGGGCTCCAGGGTGTACTCGTCGACCGAGTCGTCGATCGGCCCGCCACTGACATCAACGACCGTCCAGGCGGCCAAGCCGCGGCAGCGACTCCACACCTCGGACATGGCCGAGGGCGGAAGCTCACGCCAGCGCCCGGGGCGCCCCAAGCCGGACAGCAGGCGCTCCGACTCTCCGACGGGAACCAGGAGCTCGCCCAGGGTCTCCTCATCCAGCCTGCCATGCCCCGCCAGGCGTGCGGCGGTCGCCAGTCCGGAGGAGTTCTCCGGCAATCCGAGGACCTGGGAGAGGCACGGCCCCTCCAGGTCGGAGTCGACGAGGATCGTGCCACCTGCGGGAGCCAGGCTGTGAGCCAGCGCTGCCGCGATCGTTGTCCTCCCGTAGGAGCCGCGGGGCCCCCAGACCACCACGATGCTGCCGTCCGCACCATTCGTCCCACTCGTCTGCGCGCCGGCGCCATGGGGCGGACCGCCGTCGGACGCATCGGAAGGACGCCTTTCGGGCTCTGCGGGCGACGGGGCCTTCTCCACCGGGATGGAACCGTCTGCGCCCCCGGTGTCTTCCGGCACGGCCGGGGCCGAGGGCTCGATGGCCGCCAGCTCGGCCCATAACTGATCGTCGGCCCCATCATCCGACTGGGAAGGAGCCGTGACCCGCATGGTCGGGGCCGGAGGCCCGTTCTCGACGGCGTGGGCGAGCACCTGCAAACGGGCCCGCACCGCACCGGGATCGATGCTCCGCTCCTCAGCCGACCATCCGGCCACTGCCCAGCGCTCTGCCTGATCGGCGGACGTCAGGACGATGCCGGTCGCACCGGCACGCGCCAGTCGATCCACAACAGAGAGGTCGAGGTCGTCGAACTCCGTATCCACCACCACGAGCGCGGCCAGGCCCGCCATGGCGGCGCTGAGCAGTTCGGCCGTATCCGCGCAGCGGCGCACCACGCGCAAACCGGATCCGTGCGCATCGATCGCTCGCAGCAGGTCCGCGTCCTCCCCGGAGACGGCCAGGAGGACCCCATGCAGTCGCTCGGCCATCTCACTCAGCTCCCAGCATTGCCGGGCACCAGGACGAGGGCCCCGTCTCCGCCGACGGCGGTGAGAACCTCGGCCACGGAATCGGCCGGAACCAGGACTTCGACCTCGGTGGTGTTCTGCCCGATGAGGCTCTCCCCCGTCTGCCCGACCGTCGAGACGATCAGGTGCTCGGCGATCACCTCGGCCTGGGTGCGCTCATCGTCAGCAGTGACCTGGGCGGCGGGCAGAGCCCACAGGTCGACGGCGTCGCCAACACCGGTATCGGCGGGAAGACCGGAAGAGACCTTCAGGACGACCGCGCGCAGGTCATCCGAGGTCTCGCTGCCCACGGCGCTGGTGGGCAGGAGCTCACCAGCGCTCAGGGATCTCTGGGCGACGGCGCTCTCGGGCAACTGGCCGGCCCTCACATAGGCATCGGTGCCTGGATGGGCGTCCACCAGGGACAGGACCCCATCGGCCGTCAAATCCTGCCCGGGCGCGACGTCCCGGCTGAGGACGTAGACCTGCTGGGTGTCTGCGGCGGCGTTCACCGCCCAGGATCCCAGGGCGACGGAGGCGCCGATGAGGACGAGACCGCCGGTCAGGCGCGGATCACGCCATGTGGAACGATGCCCGCGCGCGGGGCGTGCGGAGTCTGCATGTGCATTTCGTGCGGGACCACGACGGGAAAGGACCATGAGTTTCTCCTGATCACTCATGAGGCCCTGGGATATTCTGGAAGCATCTTTGACTATCCACAGGACTGTTCAGGGATGGCGCGCTGTGCACCGGGATGTCATCATCGTGCCATGAAAGACAAGTTCCTGACCATTGCCGAGGTCGCCGAAAATCTGCAGCTGTCCGCTCAGGGCGTACGCGCCCTCATCCAGTCCGGAGACCTGCCGGCGATCCAGGTGGGCGCCCGTCGCCTATGGAGGGTCCCCGAGAGCGCCTTCGACGCCTACATCGAGCGCCAGCTCAAGGCCACGCGCGACATGGTCGCCGCAGGCGCCGCAGGCCAGCTTTTCGAGAAGGAGTGAGCCCGGCGAGCACCTTCTGGACCGGCCGGCTCACCGGCTGCGCAGAACGTCGAGCGCGGCCAGCGCCACAGTGACGACCCCGGGCCGCACCCCTCCCGGCGGACGCCGCTGACCGTTGCCGCTGCGCGGACCATCCACGACGACATCCAGATAATCGGCCCCCACTCGCCCGATCCGGCCAATGACGTCTCCGGCGGGGGTCACCGCGCGCACTCGAGCGCCGGCACGGGCCAGTTCGCGGGCAGCGGCCTGAAAAGTCGGACGGCGACCGATCGCCTCGGGCGCGGGGCCGGGCAGCGGCTCGAGGAATGCGAGCGAATCGGTCGGGACGAGAGCCTGAAGGCCGTCCCCCTCCTCAATGAGCACGAAGCCGTCCTCGGCGCGCGCCAGCACGCCATCAACCGGGGTACCGCCACGCGTACGCAGGCGGATCGTGCGCCCAACAGCGCCGCGGAGCCGATCGGCGAGCCGCACAGCGGCGACTTCGGCCTCCGCCAGGTCCGCCGCCTGAGCCGCGATATCGGCGCGGCGCTCCGCCTCGAACCGACTCTCGAGGTCGACCAGCAGCGCGTCCCATTCCATGTCCGCACCTCATCACGACCCACGCGGACGCAGCAAGACCACGCACTCGCTCGACATACGGCAGTCACCTCAACCGCCAGAGGCGCAAGCGATCAACCTGACCACCTAAAGAACTCTTGACAACCTGAGATCTATCAAGCAGTATCAAATCACCTCAAACAACATCTTCAATGACGGAGATCCCCATGCGTCCGCTTCTGCACCTCACTGTCGTCGCGCTGGCCGGGGCCCTGGGCACGGCGGCGCTGGCGGCGAGCGCCTGGTCTGCGGGCACCGCCCTCGCCTCGGTCCCAGTCGCCTGGTGGAGCACATCCCAGATCGCCCAGATCGCGATCGTGCTCGCCTGCGGGATCGGAGCCGCGGGCTGCCTGTGGCATCTGGCGTCCGCCGGGCTAGCGCTGGCGATCCTGCTGCGGGATGCCGTGGCAATAACTTCGCAGGCTTCAACGACCTCAAGGACTTCGCGCGGCGCATCGGCCAGAACCGTCATGGGCGGGCGCGCCGATGTCGTACTACAGCGGTGGGGCGCTCCGCTCGTGCGCCGGATCACCACCGGCGCCCTGATCGCAGGGATCGCGATCTCGCCGGCCGCGACGGCGGCCCCATCGGCCTCCGCACCCCCTGATGACCTGGGGTGGCGGGTGAGCACCGGAGCGGCCGCCGCCCCGCCGGACAAGTCCGCCCCGGATCCGGACGGCGCCGAGTCCGCGCAGGACTCCCCACCGGCCGAGCCGGCCCCACCGGCCGTTGAGAGCGCGGAGAATGCCGATCCCGCCGCCTCGTCCGGCTCCGCTCCCGACGATGGGACCGGGACCCGGACCGACTCCGCACACACGCACACCGTCGAACCCGGAGAGTCGCTGTGGTCGATCACCGCGGCCGCACTCGGACCCGACGCCACCGATGCGCAGATCGTCCAGACCTGGCCCCTGGTCTACGAGACGAACACCGAGCCCATCGGCTCAGATCCCTCGCTTCTACGCCCGGGAGCCGAGCTGCGGCTTCCCGACGCACTCGCCCAGGCCCGCCCCACCCCCTCCGAGGACAGGAAACAACCATGACCGCCGCACCAGCCGTCACGCCACTCATCACATCAGCCGCCACTGCGACACCGGCCCCGACCAGGCCGCTCCCGCGCCCAGTCAGGAAGGGCTCCGCTCCCGCGCACCCCACGCGCCCCGCGCCGAGCCGTCCGGAACCGTCCGGGCCACGGCCGCGCACGCCCAGGGCCGCCGCCCGCACCCCGGCGGGCAGGACCGTCACCCGCGCGCCCAAGTCGGACGCCGAACACGCGCAGTGGGACCGCCTGCACTTCCAGGCCCCGACCAGACGCCGGAAGCAGAGCAAGCGGAAAAGCACTCGAGCCGCGCCCAAGGCAACCGAGCGGCCGACAGCGGGGCAAGAACAGCTCCCGGATCCGCGGCGCCATGCCGCCTCCATCGTCACGGCGGCCGCAGAGGTTCTCAGCGGCCACCGGCCCGTGGACCACCTGGCGAGGTGGACCACTCCCGACATGTTCGAAGCACTGGCTCGCCGCGCGGGCCTGGCCATGCGCCTCCTGGGAACCGAGCCCGGCCGCGCCCGCCCCAGGGCGCGCTGCGTCCACGCCCAGATCACTCTGTCGGGCAACTGCGAGGCCGCCGTCCTGCTCGATGACGGCTCACGGGTTCGGGCCGCGGCGGCCCTTCTGGTTCTTCATCGTGGCCGGTGGGTCATGTCGACACTCGAAATCGGCTGAGCCCGGCACCGGATCTGCGCGGCCGCACCGGTCTGCGGTCAGTGCCTCCGCTTCTTCTTGGCGGCGCGCCGCTGAGCCCGGTTGGCGGAGCGCGAGGCCCCATCCGCAGAGGCCCTAGCGCGTCCCGCCGCCACCCGTGAGCTCGACGAGCTCGATGAACTCGATGAGTCCGAGGCTCCCGCGCTGCCCGCCGCACTCCAGGCGGAGCCCGACGTCGTCGATGTGGCGGTGCCGTCCTCCGAGGGGGCCGAGTAGGTCACCCGCCGGCTCATGGACTCCTGGCCGGTGGACCCCAGGACGCCGCCACCCGCGGAGCCGGAGCCGACCGCTCCGACCTTGAGACGGGCCGCAGCGGTGCCGTCCGCAGCGGCGACAGTCGCAGCGGCCTCGGCCGTGCCGTCCTCGGCGGCGCGCGCCGCGGCGGCGTCGAAGCGACCGACGTTGGCGAAGATCTGCTCGATGGTCTCCTCGCGGATGCCCTCCATCATCGCCTTGAACATGTGGGCGCCCTCGTTGGCGTACTCCACCAATGGATCGCGCTGCGCCATGGCGCGCAGGCCGATGCCCTCCTTGAGGTAGTCCATCTCATAAAGGTGCTCGCGCCAGCGCTTGTCGACCACGGCCAGCAGGACACGGCGCTCCAGGGTCCGCATGGGCTCGTCACCGAGCTGCGTGCGGGCCAACGGGTTGTCATTCATACGCCTCTCGGCGTCCTCATAGGCCACGGCGACGTCCTCCGAGAGTTCGACCGACAGCCGTTCGGAGGTCAGGCGGTCGAGGCCGCCCACCGCATCGACGAGCTCATCCCGGGTGAGCCCCACCGGGTAGAGGTGACCGAGATCGTTCCACAGGGCGTCAAGATCCCATTCGTCGGAGCGTCCCTCTGCGGTACGACCGGCGATGATCGCCCCGACGGCCTGGGAGCGGAAGGCCTCGACCTGCGGCTCCAGATCCTCGCCCTTCAGCACGCGATGACGCTCGTCGTACACCTTCTCGCGCTGCTCGGTCATGACGTCGTCGTACTTCAGGACGTTCTTGCGGATCTCATAGTTGCGCGACTCGATCTGGCGCTGGGCCGAGGCGATGGCGCGCGTGACCACCTTGGACTCCAGAGGCACGTTGTTGTCGTGGACGTCCGAGGCCATGATGCGCTGGGCGGCGTTGGAGGCGAACATGCGCATGAGGTCGTCCTCCATCGACAGGTAGAAGCGGGACTCGCCCGGGTCCCCCTGACGGCCGGAGCGCCCGCGCAGCTGGTTGTCGATACGGCGGGACTCGTGGCGCTCGGTGCCCAGCACGTACAGGCCGCCGAGCTCAACGACCTCGTCGTGCTCCGCCTTGCAGGCGTCCTGAGCCGCTTTGAGCGCAGCGGGCCAGGCCTTGTCGTACTCCTCGGCGTTCTCCTCGGGATCCAGGCCCGCCTCCTTGAGCCCGGAGACGGCGATGTGCTCGGCATTGCCGCCGAGCATGATGTCCGTACCGCGGCCGGCCATGTTGGTGGCCACGGTGACGGCGCCCTTGCGCCCCGCCATGGCGACGACGGCGGCCTCGCGCGCGTGCTGCTTGGCGTTGAGGACCTGGTGGGGGATCTTCCGCTCGCTCAGCAGGGCGGAGAGCTGCTCGGACTTCTCCACGCTGGTCGTGCCCACGAGGACCGGCTGCCCCGCCTCGTGGCGCTCGGAGATGTCATCGACCACGGCGGTCAGCTTGGCGGCGACATTGGTGTAGACCAGGTCGGGCTGGTCCTTGCGGATCATGGGCTTGTTGGTGGGGATGGGGACGACACCGATCTTGTAGGTGCCGGCGAACTCGGCAGCCTCGGTCTCGGCGGTGCCGGTCATGCCCGAGCGCGAGCCCTCGGGGTAGAGGCGGAAGTAGTTCTGAAGGGTGATCGTCGCCAGAGTCTGGTTCTCGGCCTTGATCTCCACGTGCTCCTTGGCCTCGATGGCCTGGTGCATGCCCTCGTTGTAGCGGCGGCCCGGCAGGACACGACCGGTGTGCTCATCGACGATGAGCACCTCGCCATCGCGCACGATGTAGTCCTTGTCGAGCTGGAAGAGCTCTTTGGCCTTGATCGCGTTGTTGAGGAATCCGATCAGCGGCGTGTTCTCGGACTCGTACAGGTTGTCGATGCCCAGGTAGTCCTCAACACGCTCAATGCCGGGCGACAGGACGCCGACCGTGCGCTTCTTCTCATCGACCTCGTAGTCCTTGCCCGCGCGCAGGCGCTCCGCCATCTTGGCGAACTCCTTGTACCACTTGTTGACGTCCCCGGTGGCGGGCCCGGAGATGATCAGCGGAGTGCGTGCCTCGTCGATGAGAATGGAGTCGACCTCGTCGACGATGACGAAGGCGTGGCCCCGCTGGACCAGATCCTCGGGGCGCTGAGCCATATTGTCGCGCAGGTAGTCAAAACCGAACTCATTGTTCGTGCCGTAGGTGATGTCGCAGGCGTACTGCTTACGACGCTCTGCGGGAGTCTGACCGGTCAGAATGCAACCGGTGGTCAGCCCCAGGAAGCGGTGGACGCGCCCCATGAGGTCGGACTGGTACTCGGCGAGGTAGTCGTTGACGGTTACCACGTGGACGCCCTTGCCCGTCAGCGCCCGCAGGAAGGAGGGCATGGTCGCCACGAGCGTCTTGCCCTCACCGGTCTTCATCTCGGCGATATTGCCCAGGTGGAGTGCGGCACCGCCCATGATCTGGACGTGGAAGGGCCGCATGCCCAGCACCCGGTCGGCCGCCTCGCACACTGCGGCGAATGCCTCCGGCAGCAGCCCATCGAGGGATTCCCCATCGATGTAGCGCTCCTTGAGGTCCGTGGTGACCTCTTTGAGGTCCTCGTCGGTGAAGTCCGCATAGGTCTCCGCGAGCGCCTCGACCTGAGTGGCGATGGCGTCAAGCTTCTTGAGGGTGCGGCCCTCACCGATGCGAAGGATCCGGTCGACAATCGACACGCTGGTTTCTCCCTTGTTGGTGGTGGGGGTGCACAGCCCACGGCGGCGTCATCCGCGTCCTCCGCTTCCCCATCGCCCGGTCCTGCCGGGCGCAGACACGGCCCATCGTAGTGGACGGCCCGCGAGCAGCCACCGCGCCACTGCATGATCTGTCTCATCTCATTACAGACGGCTGCGAGAGCACTGAAGAGCCATGTGCACAGGGTCCGTTCCCGGCATCCCCGGTCGGGGAAGTGTGGACAGGCGCCCGGCCCGGACTCGCGCTCGTGGGACTGTGGAGTCATGCATCCTCCACCACCGCCCTCCGGCGGCGCGCCTCGTACGGCCCCCGCAGTCCTGGCGCCTCTGATACCGACCGCATCCGGCGGGACGCGCCGCCTGAGTGAAGCGGTCCGACTCATGCTGCCGGTGTCCTGCGCCGGCTGCGGGCGCTGGGATGTCGCGCTGTGCTCGGACTGCCGGGACCTGCTCGCCGGGGAGCCCACGGTCGTCGAGCACGCCGATGCCGCCGGCGCCCTGGACGTCATGGCCATGGCCGCCTATGCCGGGCCGGTGCGGCGCATGGTGCTGGGATGGAAGAACGGCGCCCGCGAAGACCTTGCGGCCTCCATGGAGGAGCTCGGCATCCGCGCCGGTCGCCTGTGGGCGCGCTCCTCGAGCGACAAGACGCGCGCCGCCATCGGCTCCGGGCCCCTGCTCGTCGTCCCGGCCCCCTCGGGATGGGCCCGCCGCATCCGCGGCCGGCTGGTGGCCGCCGCATTCGCCGACGCCGTTGCCCGGGGCGCGGCGGTCGGGTGGTCGGAAGCCCGGGAGGAGGCCCGCGATTCGGACCGCTCTCTGGAGGTCCTCAGCGCGGACCTGCTGCGCCGGCCCCGGTTCGCCGGCGGCGCGCACCAGACCGGACGCACCGCGCGTCAGCGACGGGCCAACCGCACACGTCCGCCACGAGTCCTGGCACCGGTCACGGGCCTTGCGGTCCTCCTGGTCGACGACGTCGTCACCACCGGCGCGACCCTGGGAGGCTGCGCCCGCGCCCTGCACGACGCGGGCGCACGAGTCATCGGTGCGCTCGCCGTGGCCGCTGCGCCATCGCCCGCCCGGAAGCAGCACCCGGTCGTGCCGGGCGGCCCGGTTTCAGCGTCGGGCGATCAGTGCGGATCGGCGGCATCCGTCCCGCGCCGAACGGCGTAAGTATGGTGTAATTATGGTGTAATTTATGTATCACCGTGCACAGAAGCACGAGGATGCACGAGCCGCAGCGCAGGCGACTGCGCGGCGTCCCGCCCGGCCGGCGGGTTGGCACTCAGGAGGTGGTGAGCGACCGTCCAGAGCCCGCCGCACGGTGCGACGGGTGCTCTCCAACGCCCGATCCCCCTGCAGGATCATCAGGACCCAGAAAGGTTCACCATGGACATCACCGTCGTCGGCCGCAACGCTGAGATCAGTTCGCGTTTGCGGGACTACGTCGAGGAGAAGGCCGCCAAGGTCGAGCAGCTCGACCCGCGCGTCCAGCGCGTCGAGGTCGAGGTCACCCACGAGCGCAACCCGCGCCAGGCCGATACTGCTGAGCGCGCCGAGATCACCGTCATCTCGAAAGGCCCGATCATCCGGGCCGAGGCCAGTTCCTCCGACCGCTTCGCCGCCTTCGACATCGCCATGGGCAAGTTGACCGAGCGTCTGCGCCGCGCACGCGACCGCAAGAAGGATCACCGCCGCTACACGGTCGAGGTCGCCAAGGATCAGGAGATCCATCCCGTCGAGGAGACCATCGTCGTCCCCGACACCGGGGACGCGCCGATCGAGGACTCCCCAACGGCTCCGACCGAGCCGGGCGTCGCCGTCGAGTCGCAGTTGGGAGACTCCCCCGTCATCGTTCGTCAGAAGCTCCACCAAGCCGTACCGATGACGGTCGATGAAGCGCTCTACCAGATGGAGCTCGTCGGTCACCCCTTCTACCTCTTCATCGAGAGGTCGTCCAAGCAGCCGTGCGCCGTCTACCACCGTCACGGCTGGACATATGGAGTCATCCGCCTGGACGCCCAGGTCCTGTAACCGCGCTCCGCAGCAGCGCTCATGACACAACCGGGGTCGGCTCGCGAGCCGACCCCGGTGCTTGTTGTGCGGACGGATTCGCGCGAAGCGGTTCCCATGCGGCTTCGACCGATCTCGACGCGGAATCGGACCGATCTCGAGCCGGAAATCGACCGATCTCGACGAGCGCGCAATCAGGGCAAGGGGTAGGACAAGTCGGAGATCTCCGTGGTCAGCACCCTCCAGGTGGCGCCCTTGCGCTGCCAGACCTGCCCCTGATCGTCCGCCAGCAGCGCCGCCCCACTGATGCGGTCGGCGACGAGCCCCTTCGCCCCCTGAGCACCGGCGACGCTCGTCTTGACCCCACCGACCTGCACGTACCGGACATCGAAGGTCCCCTGACCGGCCTCCCCGGGCGCCAGCACCACCACGCTGACGGGATCGCACCATGCCAACCCCGTGACCCCCGAGTCCGAGGCCAGCGGCAGCGGCAGCGGCTCTCCGAGCCCACTGGGCGTGCCGTCCTCAGCGCGCACGACGGCCGCCACACTCACGCGCTCGTCACCGCCATCGCCCTTGCTCCGGTGGCGCAATGCGACCCTGGCTGACTCGGCGGCCAGATCCACCGCCGTCACCTCGCGTCCCTCCAGCCAACGCGCGCCCAGCTGCGCGCGCTGCCCCAGGCTGCCCACGGAGGTCAGCACGCCATCGGCAGCAGTCCACACCCAGCCATAGCGGTCCACCACCGGAGGCAGCAGGCCTCCCGCACCCGCATCGGCCTCTCCGACCGAGGCGATGACGCTGGCAGCGCCCTCCCCCGCCCGCAGGCGCAGCAGGCTCGACGCATTGAGGACGTAAACGGCCCCATCAGGGCCGAGTGCCGGGTGGCGGGCCTGGGCGGTGCCCAGCGCCTGGGCCGTTGCCAGGGTCTTGCGGGTCGAGCTGGTTCCCTGAACAACGGCGCCGCCGTTCAAACCGACGACCGCACCGACATCGGCGTCCGGCTCCTGGAGCGGGGCGGGTTCACCCATCGGCTCCTGTCCGGCCATGACGACGATCGAGGCGATGCCCTCGATGCGAGTCAGCGTGGCGTCCAGCTGCGCCACCGCAAGAGAGCGATCCTGCTCGCTCAGGCTCGTCGCGGCCCCGCCGAGGGTCACAGTGGCCGTCTCGCCCTCGAGCGTGACGCCGTCGGCCGCCAGTTCGACACCTCCGGACAGCGCCGACGAGGCCCCCGCTGCGAGCCAATCCGTCGGCCCGTCCAGCAGCGCCGCGACTGCGGAGGCGGCTAGATCCTGTCGTGGCAGCCACCGCAGGTCGGGCACGAAACGGGTGCGGTCAGGGGTCAGGAAGTACAGGCTCGTGGCTACGAAGTTGGTTGACAGGCTCCCTGCCGGAAGCAGTACCCCGGAGGGCAGATCGACGATCCGCCACTGGCCCAGACCATCAGTGGCCAGGGAATAGGACGCCGTGTAGCCGTTCGTGCCGCCGGCCTCGGCGGATGAGCCGGAGGTCAGGATCCCAGCCGTGTCGATGGAGCCGACGAGTTCCACCGCGACCCGGACGGCCCCCGACTCATCGCGCTCCACCACGGGCGCCGTGGACCCGGCGTAGGCGCGGACGACCGCGGCGGGGTCCCAGGCATCGGCGGCGACCCGATGCAGGAAGACGCGGGCGGTGGCAAAGTCGTCGGAGAACCCAGCGATGCAGGCCCTCAGGAACCCGGAGACGATCTCCTCCGGCCCGGCACCATCGCGCGGACGAGCGGCTGTCTGCACGAGCTGCCCGCTGCGGGAGGAGACCGCATCGGAGGACGTGACCTCGCCGCTGGTCGGCAGGTCGGCGCAGGCGGTGAGCGCGGCCGCCCCACCGCCGGCGGTCAGCGCAGAGAGCGCTAGCACAGCGCGTCGCGACACGACGGCGTCATGACGGTTGCGAGGGGGATGAGGGGCACGGTGCCCGTCGAGCCTGTCACTGTCACGGATGAGGGCGCCGTCGCGGGCTGCCGCCCGCCCGTCCCGAGCATTCTCGTCGTGCCTCATCGCGGCTCACCTGGATCCGCCCGCCTGTCGACGTCCTCGGGGGTACGGGCCCTGGGGTAGGTGCTGGAACGGGTCGTGGGCACGGGAGGCATGATCGGCAGCTCGGATTCAACCAGTGCCGGGTCCTCCTGCGCTCGATCGGCGGCGCGGCGGGACGCCGGTGCCGGAGCCACGACGGGTGCCGGCGCTGTGGCGGGTTTCGGCTCCGGCTCACGGCGCAGGGCCACACGGGCGACGGCGGGGGCGTCATCCGGGACGACGCCGAGGGGCCCGGGCTCGGTGAAGCTACCGGGCCCTGCATCCGGGCCCAGATGCCGAGGCAGGGTCAGGAGGAAGGAAGCGCCTTCCTGGGGCCAGCCCCAGGCGATGATCGTGCCGCCGTGCAGGGCGGCGTCCTCCAGGGCGATCGACAGTCCGAGCCCCGTCCCGCCCAGGGTCCGCTTGCGAGAGGGATCGGCACGGTAGAAGCGGTCGAAGACCTGCTTGACGACATCGGGACTCATGCCGATTCCGTGATCGCGGACCCGCACAGCCACCGCATCGTCCGACTTGGCGATGGTGACGTCGATGCGAGAACCCTCCGCGTGCTCGATCGCATTGACGATGAGATTGCGCAGAATCCGCTCGATGCGCGTGGAGTCGACCTCGGCGATCACCGGTTCGGGCGGCGTATCGAGCACGACCTGCGAGCCCTTGGCCTCGATGTGCACGGCGACCAGGTCCAGCACGCCCAGCGTCAGTGCGGCGATATCGGCGTCTTCGGCGCGCAGCTGCACGCGCCCGGAGTCGATGCGCGAGATCTCCAGCAGGTCGGTGAGCATGGATTCGAATCGATCGATCTCCCGCATGAGGATCTCGAGGCTGCGCGCCGCGAAAGGATCCTCGATCTCATCGCGGGCCTCCCAGATCTGCTCGCTGGCCAGGCGGATTGAGGCCAGGGGGGTTCGCAGCTCGTGGGAGACGTCGGAGACGAACAGCCTCTCGATCTTCGACAGTTTCTCCCAGGCCTCGATCTGGGCCTCCAGGGAGGCCGCCATCTCGTTGAAGGAGCGCGACAGCGTGGCGATCTCATCCTCTCCATGGACCGGCAGGCGCTCGCTCAGGCGGCCGCCGGCCAACCGCTGGGAGGCCAGGGAGGTGCGCCGGATGGGAATCAGGACCCGCCAGGTCAGTGCCCAGATCCCCAGGATGAGCATGAGCAGGAACCCCGATCCCGCAATCACCACCGCCCGGGAGGCCAGCTCGATCACGTTCTGCTCCGGGGCCAGGGTGTAGATCAGGAACAGGTCGTACTCGCCCGCCAGCGGCAGCGAGACCCTCTGCCCGACGATGAGTCCCGGACTCGACCCGTTGCCGGAATCGACACTGATCGACTTCCAGTACTGCCTGGGCTCGCTGGCGCTGTCCGCGATGGCGGTGGTCAGATCCTCGGTGACCAGATGGTCGAGTTTGGAATCGGTCGTCAGATCATTGATGACATTGGCCGTCGTCTCGGTGCCACTCCGCTTCAGGACGACGCCGACACCGCCCGCCCCGGCGAAGGACTGGCCCACCGAGGAGATCTGCGCCTGGGCGACGGCGGCCACTTGATCGGCCGTCGTCGCCCCGGAGGTGTCGAAGGCCGCCTGAACGGTGGCCACCCGCAGACGGGCGTCGGTGAGGATGACGTCACGACGGTCCGCGAAGATGTCATCGCGGATCCGGGCCGTGACGACCACCAGAATGATGACGATGAGAACGATGCCGCCGACCATGGCGAACATCGCCATCCGGGTCGCCAGACTGCGCCGGATGGCCGACAGCGACGGCATGAAGCCGTCGCGTCGGCGCAGACCGGGGCTGCTCACCGGCGTCGGCCCGCCCCCCGGATCCTTGCGGGGCGCTTCGGGGGAGCTCGCGCGAGCGGGCCGGCGTGAGAAGGTCACGAGCCGAATGCGGGCGGCCGGATCAGGCGGGGTCTCCAGCGCGGTAGCCCACGCCGCGGACAGTCACCACGATCGCCGGATGCTCGGGGTCGTGCTCGATCTTGGCGCGCAGTCGCTGAACGTGCACGTTGACAAGCCTGGTGTCAGCGGCGTGCTGATAGCCCCACACCTGTTCGAGGAGCTCCTCGCGGGTGAAGACCTTCCAGGGAGTGCGCGCGAGTGTGACCAGCAGGTCGAATTCGAGGGGCGTCAGGCCGATCTCGATGTCTCCGCGGCGGACCTGGTGTCCTGCGACGTCGATGTCGAGATCGCCGGCGCGGACATGCTCGGCGCCGCCGTTGTCGGACGTGCGGCGCAGCCGAGTGCGCACGCGGGCCAGCAGCTCCTTGGACTTGAAGGGCTTGGTGACGTAGTCGTCGGCCCCGGCCTCCAGCCCTGCGACGACATCCTGAGTGTCGGTTCGCGCTGTGAGCATGATGACGGGGACATCCGACTCTTCGCGGATGTGTCGGCATATCTCCACGCCGTCGACGCCGGGAAGCATGAGGTCGAGGAGAACAAGATCGGGATCGGATTTGTGGAAGACGTCGATGGTGGTAGCCCCGTCGGCGCAGTACGAAGGTTCGTAGCCTTCGGCTGTGAGCATGATGCCGATCATCTCTGACAGGGCCGTGTCGTCATCGACGACCAGGATGCGGGTGCTCATAGAACGTATCTTGACACGAAGACGAGCCCGACGAGACATTGTCGTCAAGGCGTCGAGCACGTGTCGCCCAAGTATTTCAGCTAAACGCCGCCCTCGTGACAACTCCGTGATGTCTTCGTGCCGCCTTCGCAACTGCTTCGTGTTCCCTTTGTTATGCCTCCTAGTACCCTGCATTAACTCTGAGCGTTCTCCGTGATCGTCTCACGGCCTTCTCCCGCCGCCTCTCGACTCCCGCAAACTCCCGCAGACTCCCGCAGAATCCCGCGGGTCCCCACAGGTCCGTGCGCGCTCCCCGGCGCCGCGCCGCCTCTCTCCCCCCCCCGTTCGGGGTGCCATATCCTCCTCGGGACGGAGGAGAACGCCTCGACGACGTGTCACAGTGGGACCATGACCAATGAGACTGACGAGCCTCAGGAGCAGTCGTGGCAACCGCCCTCCGACTACTACTCCCAGAAGTCGGAGGGCGAGCCCCCGGCCAATAGTGCGGAGCAAGCATCGGCGGAGATTCCACCGGCTGTCGCGAGCCGGGATGGATCCGGCCAGTACGCCGGCCGGGCCTCCGCCTTCGGGACGACGGGGCCGGGCTTTGCTCCGCAAGCCTTCTCCCTCGCGCCCAAACCGGGGGTCATCCCGCTGAGGCCCCTGGGCGTCATGGAGATCATCAGCGGGGCTTTCGATGCGCTGCGCGCCAATCCGCGCGCCATGTTCCTGCCCTCGCTCATCGTGATGAGCATCCTCGGGATCATCTCGTCGTTCGTGATGTTCGTAGCGGCGCGCGCCCAGTTCTACGCCCTGGAGGCGCTTCCGACCTCCGACAGTGCGCCTTCAGACCGGCTGGAAGAAAACATGCCGGCCCTCTTCCGGGCCACCAGCGCCACAGTTCTGCCGAGCGTGGGGCTCTCCCTGCTGGTGGCCCTGGTCTCGATCATTCTGACCGGTCTGCTCATCGTGGCGGTTTCGCGCGCTGTACTCGGACGCGTCGCCACGCCGGGCGAGCTCTGGGAGAAGGTCCGCTCTCGTATCTGGCCGCTCATCGGCCAGTCCCTGCTCATCGGAATGATCACCTTCGCCACGATCACACTCATGCTGGTCTTCTTCGTGGGCGCCACCTTCTCGTTGTTCAACGCCTCCTCGCCCTCGGGCACCGAGATCGCGAGCATTATCGGCATCCTCCTGGTCGTCTTCATCCTCGCTCTCCTCCTGTCCATCGCCGCCTTCTACTTCACGATCCGTCTGAGCTTCTCAAGCGCCGCTCTCATCCTGGAGAACGTGGGCGTATGGGAGGGCATGCGCCGGTCATGGCAGCTGACCAAGGGCAGCTTCTGGCGGGTGGTCGGCATCCTGCTGATCGCCGCGCTCATCACCTCCGCCCTGACCGGGATTGTCTCGAGCATCCTGGGGGCGGCCGGCGGACTAGTGGCCGCCCAGGAGAACGCGGATGCATACGCCGCCATCATGGCCGGGGCCAACTTCCTCAACTCCGTCCTGCAAGCGGCGATCCTGCCTTTCAGCGCCGCCGTCACTGCGCTGACCTACATCGACCTGCGCATGCGCAAGGAGGGCCTGGACGTCGAGCTGCGCCAGGCCGCCGGCGTCTGACACCGGCCGGGTCTCGAATCACCGCATTGCGCAGCATGACCACCGCTTCGCCGCTTCCGCTTCGCCTCGCTTCTCCGCCACAGGGCGTGAGCGGCATGGCGTCGGGCGCCGACGTCCCCGCCACGCCCGATGCCTCCCAGGCGCGCGAGGCCGCCGAGCGCGAACTGGCGCGTCAGGATTATCAGGTACAGGAGGACCTGTGGTCGCGGCTGTGGCGATGGCTCCTCGAGCACTTCGATCCCAGTAGCGCCGTTCCCGGCGTGCCCGGTTGGCTGTCAACTCTTATCGTGCTCGTCGTGGCGCTCATCCTCGTGACCGTTCTGGTCCTCATGCTCGCGCGCATCACCCGAGTACGGCGCGCCCGCACGGACCGCAGCCTGTTCGCCGATGACGACCGCGACTCGACCGCACTGACCAGGGCCGCGAACGAGGCAGCCGCCCAGAGGGACTGGGCCACCGCGGTCGTCGAGCGCTTCCGAGCGATCATCCGCTCTTTGGACGAGAGGGGCGCCCTTGAGGACTATCCGGGGATGACCGCCCACGAGGCGGCGACCATCGCCGCCGCCTCAGTGATCAAACACGCCGACGAGCTCCACCGGGCCGGTGCTCTCTTCGACTCCGTGCGCTACGGCGAGGTCGTCTCCACCTCGGAGCAGGATGCCTGGATGCGCCGGCTCGCCGAAGCAGTCCAACGCGCGCAACTGACTCCCGAGCACGCACTCGCATCAGACCCGGCATGGTCGCGGGGAGGCCCGTCATGACGGCCCCGACTGCCCCGGCGGCCTCGGCGCACTCCCGCAATGAACGAGGCGCGGGCCGCGGCCAGGTGGTCGGCGAGCCCCTGACCGCCAGGCTGCGACGATGGCGACCCTTCATCCTGGCGCTGGGAGCGCTCCTGATCGTCACGGTCATCGGTACCCTGATCAGCCCGAAGCCCTCCAAGGACCCATTCGCGATCGACAACCCCAGACAGGACGGAACGCGGGCACTCGCCCGGCTCCTGCGCGACGAGGGCGTCTCGGTCGAGGCCGTTCGTTCATCCGAGGCGGCCGCCGATGCAGCAGAATCGGGAGGGTCGAGCACGACCATAGCGCTGGTCAATGCCGGAGAGCTGAGCGATCACGAGCGCGAGGACCTTGCCCGCACCGGCGCCGACATCGTTGTCGTCGGCGCCCTTTATCAGGATCTGAGCGGTCTGACCGACCCGGATGAGCTGACCACCTCAGGCCGATCGGCGTCTAACGACACCACTTTGTCGCCCCAGTGCCCTGATGCGGATGCGGCCGCAGCGGCATCCATGGCCGGCTCGCGCGGCTCGGTGCAGATCAACGGTGATACCGGCGGTGAAGAAGCCGGTGTCATCGGCTGCTTCCCGGTCGCGCAGGAGGACTCGGAGGACGGCCCCGCCTACGCCGCCTACGCGGTCACCACCACCAGAGGCGGCGGTACGCTGCGCGTCATCGCCGACGCCACGACCGTCACCAACTCGCGCCTGGCCGAGGCGGGCCACGCCTCCCTCGCCGTGCGCGCACTCGGACACCATGAGCACGTGGTGTGGTTCGACGCCTCTCAGCAGCAGGCCCCAACAGTGTGGGACACCGTGTCGATGCCGCGCTGGATGCCGGTCCTGCTGCTGCAGGGCGGTGTCATCATCTGCGCACTGGCCGTGGTCAGGGGACGGCGCTTCGGCAGGATCGTCGTGGAGCGCCTGCCCGTCGTCGTGCGCGCGACTGAGACGACGCGAGGGCGCGGGCGCCTGTACCGCCGCGCAAAGGATCGCGATCGCGCCGCCGAGTCCCTGCGCGCCGCCACCGCGTTGCGCCTGGTTCGCAAGCTCGGTCTGCCTCCCGGCACCGAGCGCGCCGCTGTCGCCCGTACCGCGGCCCAGGCAACCGGGTGGCCGCAGAGGACCGTCGACAAGATCCTGCGCGGCCCCATTCCATCCAACGACCGGGCCCTCGCGGACCTGGCCGTCCAGCTCGACCGACTCGAGAGCGAGGTTCTTTCACGATGAGCACTCCCACCACCCCTGCCGAGGCCGCCTCAGGCTCGACGCCGGTCGCGGCCGAGGGCTTCAAGGGCCCCGCCCCTGAAAGCCCAGGTCGCCCTGATCGCACTGAGTGCCCTGAGGGCCCTGAGGGCACAGACCCGCGCGACCGCCTCGTCGCCGTTCGCTCCGAGGTCGCCAAGGCCGTCATCGGCCAAGAGGCGGCGGTCACGGGGCTGGTCATCACCATGCTCGCCGGAGGACACGTCCTGCTCGAGGGGGTGCCGGGCGTCGCCAAGACACTGCTCGTGCGCTCCCTGGCCCAGGCCATGGATGCGGACACCAAGCGGATTCAGTTCACCCCCGATCTCATGCCGGGCGACGTGACCGGATCCCTGATCTACGACGCGCGTTCCAGCGCCTTCTCATTCCGCGAGGGGCCGGTATTCACCAACCTGCTTCTGGCCGACGAGATCAACCGCACGCCCCCCAAGACGCAGGCGGCTCTCCTGGAGGCCATGGAGGAGCATCAGGTCTCGATCGACGGTGAGCCGCGCTCTCTGCCCGACCCCTTCATGGTCATCGCCACCCAGAACCCAGTGGAGTACGAGGGCACCTACCCGCTGCCCGAAGCGCAGCTCGACCGATTCCTGCTCAAGCTGGTCCTGCCCCTGCCGGAGCGCGCCCAGGAGATCGAAGTGCTCTCGCGGCATGCGACCGGCTTCGATCCGCGCGATCTGGCGGGCGCGGGCCTGCATCCCGTGGCCGATCCCGACGACCTGGCGATGGCGCGCGCCCAGGTGCGCACGATCGGAGCCTCTGCGGAGGTCCTGGCCTACATCGTGGACCTGGTGCGGGCCACACGTGTATCGCCATCGGTATCGCTGGGAGTCTCGCCCCGCGGCGCCACCGCATTGCTCGCCACCGCGCGGGCATGGGCCTGGTTGTCGGGACGCAGCTTCGTGACCCCCGACGACGTCAAGGCGCTCGCACTGCCCGCCCTGCGGCACCGCATCCAACTGCACGCCGAAGCGGAGATGGAGGGCGTGACGACCGAGTCCGTCATCAACGGAGTCCTGCGGACGGTCCCCGTGCCCCGTTGATAGCACTGACGGCCCTGACGAGCGCTGACAGCGCTGAGCTGACGGTACTGACGGCGCTGCCCCGGTCCATCGGCCTACATCGACCACCAATCGACCACCAGGGAATACACACGAGAGGAGGAAGCGTGTATCTCACAATGCGCACCGTCTGGCTGCTGACAGCATGCTGCCTGCTGGTAATCGCCGTGCCCCGCCCCCTGACCGTCGCCGGATGCGCCATCGCCGTGGCGCTCCTCGTCGTGGGCGACGTGATCGCCGCGCCCTCGCCGCGCAGCCTGCGCGTGCAGCGCTCTGTCAAGCGCTCCGTGCGCCTGGGAGACTCCACGACTTCCACCCTCACGGTGGCCAACACTGGACGCCGGCGCATGACGGCACAGATCCGCGACGCGTGGCCCCCGTCGGCCGGGGCCGGCCATGAGCGGGCCTCCCTGTCGATTCCGGCGGGTGAGCGCCGACGCACCCGTACAGTGCTGACCCCGACGCGCCGCGGCGACCGTCAGGCCGACCTCGTCACCGTGCGTTCCACAGGTCCCCTGGGACTGGCCGGCCGTCAGGCCTCACTGCTGGCGCCGGCTCGGCTGAGGGTGCTGCCCGAGTTCGCCTCGCGCCGCCACCTGTCCTCCCGGTTCGCGCGCCTGCGCGAGATGGATGGCCGCAGTGCCGTGATGACCCGTGGAGCGGGAACGGAGTTCGACTCCCTACGGGAATACGTCGTCGGTGACGATGTCCGCTCGATCGACTGGAGGTCCACGGCGCGGCGGGGCGAGGTCGTCGTGCGCACCTGGCGGCCTGAACGGGACCGACGTGTGCTGATCGTGGTGGACACCGGCCGCATGGCCGCCGCCCGCCTGGGCGACGCTCCGCGCCTGGACTCCCACATCGAGGCCTGTCTGCTGATGGCGGCCCTGGCCTCACGCGCCGGGGACCGAGTGGACATCGTCGCCCTCGATGTCGCCGTGCGCGCGCAGGTGCGGGGGCAATCGGGGCCTGCGCTCATGAGCGCTCTGGCTGACACCCTGGCGCCGCTTGACGCCGAGTTGGTGGAGACGGATTGGACGCTCCTGGCCTCCACGGTGCACAGGATCCTGTCGCAGCGCGCGCTCGTCATCGTGCTCACCGCTCTGGACGGGTCGGGCGGCACGTCGCCGATGACCCGCGCGCTGAGCACCGTGGCGCGAGACCATGTGGTGGTTCTCGCCTCCCCGACAGATCCCGGGCTCGCCGAGCTGCGGGCCGACCGTGCGGATGGCGAGAGCGTGTACATGGCGGCGGCCGCCGAACGCGACATCGTTGAACTCGATCGTGTGCGTCGACGCCTGCGCCGTTACGGGATCGAGGTGGTCGAGGCCGAGCCCGGCGCTCTGGCCCCGGCGCTGGCGGACACCTATCTGTCGCTCAAGGCCTCGGGGCGCCTGTAATGGGCGCGCATGCTCGCGGCCCCAGCCCGGACCTGCGCGGAAGGCGCTCATCCCGCCGCCCGATCACTCACACAGCCACCCGTTCAGCCAGTCTCAGCAAGACCGGCGCCCGCCTCCTCCTCAACCAGGTCACCGGTCTGCCCGGCCAGGACGGCCCGTCGCCCCAGCACGAGGGTGTAGGCCCACAGGACGGTGACGGCAAGCACTCCCACCACGAGTTTGATCGACCATGGGATCTGAGCCGGCGTCACGAACGCCTCGATGAGGCCCGCGACGGCGAGTGCCGCCGTCAGCGTCACCGCCACTGTGATCAGAGCCCGGCCTTCGGCGGCCAGCGCCGCCCCGCGGGACCTGGGGCCGGGAGCGAGCAGAGTCCAGAACAGTCGCAGCCCCGCACCGCCGGCGATGAAGATGCAGGTCAGCTCCAGCAGGCCGTGGGGGGTGATGAGCGCGAAGAACAGTCCCAGTGCGTCGTGGTCGGCCATGATGGCGGCGGCCTTGCCGACGCTGAATGCATTGATGAACAGCATGTAGGCGGGCAGAATCCCCGTGATGCCGCTCGCAACGCATACAGCGGCGATGCGCGCATTGTTCGTCCACACCTGGACGGCGAAGTCGCTCGGCTCATAGCGGGTGTAATAGGACTCGAACATGGAGCGGGCGTAGTCGTCCCGCTCCTGTGGCGTGCCCACGGCACTCATCGCTTCAGGGCTGCGCAGGGTCCATACGGCGATGATCACGGCGATGGCGATCTCCGCGATCATCACGCCCACCGTCCACCAGCGCACCCGGTACAGCGCAGCCGGAGCCGACCGGAGCCAGAAACGGATCAGGTCGCTCATGCGCGTCTCCCTGGTGCCGGTGATTCGGCCGCGGGCGGCGGCCACACGGGCCGAGACCTCGACGATGAGCTCGGGGTCCGGGGCACCGGTCCGAATGCGCGAGAGATGCCCCGCGGAGGCCCGGTAGAGGCTCACGAGCTCATCGGCCTGGGCGCCGGTGAGTCGGCGCCGCCGGGTGAGCTCGTCCAACCGGTCCCACTGGTCGCGATGCGCGGCCGCATATGCGTCGATATCCACGGAAGGAGTCTGACATGAGCAATGAGACCCTGGCCTCATCCGAGCGGATGATGGTGCCTGAAGTGGTGATCACGGGCGAGGCCGTCGCTCTCGAGGTGCGTGCCGCCTCGGCCGGTCTGCGCATTCTGTCCGGCCTCATCGACTACTCCCTGTACGCCGGCGGACTCGTCATGAGCCTGCTCAGTTGGAGCGAGGTCAGCCTGTCCCCTTCCTCGGAGGCGATCGTGATTGTCCTGTTCTCGCTCACCCTGTTGTTCTGGATGCTGCTGCTGCCCTTGACGATCGAAGTCCTCTCTCGCGGGCAATCGGCTGGGCGGCTCGTCACCGGCACACGGGTGGTGCGCGACGACGGCGGATCAATACGGTTCCGGCACGCCCTCGTGCGCACCCTGCTGGCGACGATCGAGATCTGGCTGGCGTACGGCGTGTTGGCCAGCCTGACGTGCATAGTGACGCGCCGCGGCAAGCGGCTGGGAGACCTGCTGGCCGGAACCTATGTGGTCCATGAACGGTCGGCCATCCAGACCGCTCCCCCGGTCCTGATGCCTCCGGAGCTGGCGGGGTGGGCGTCGCAGGCCGATCTGCGCGCTCTGCCCGGCAATCTCGCGCTGGTTGCGCGGACCTTCCTGCAACGCGGCTCGGCCATGCAGCCCGCGCCTCGAGCGCGGCTGAGCGTGCAGCTGGCCGCAGCGGTCGAGCCCTATGTGGCGCCGCCGGCACCGGAGGGAACGCATCCGGAGCGCTTCCTGGCCGCCGTGCTGGCCGAACGCAGGGATCGTGAGTACATGCTCGAGCTGCGCGACAGGCGAGCCGATCACGATGAGGCTGAAGCAGGGCTGTACTAGGGCACCTGCCGGCGGACCGCCCCGACCGGGTTGGCTGGGTTGACAGCGCCCGACCGAGTTGACCGAGCCAACCGGGCATCCGATGCCTGCTACTCGCTACTCGTCGCGGGGCGGATACGAGGGGCGCTCGAGTGCCGTCGCCTCGTGGATCAGCAGGACGGGCACGCCATCGCGCACGGGATAGCTCAGGGCTCCGCTCGGAGATTCCAGGCAGGGAGCGCCATCAGGACCCACGCCGTCGTCGAGAGCGCCGCCGGTGGCGGGGCAGCGCAGGATCTGCCGCACCCAGGGCTGGATATCGCTCGGGCCAGGATCGGCGACCGTGGAGAAGGCCATGAGTCAGTCCTCCTTCTCGCCGCGCAGAACGCGTAGATGACCGCGCCGCATGATCTCGCCGTCGCCCAGGCCGGTGAGATGATCAGGCAGGGCAGCATCGGGGTCCCGCGTGAGGGAGGCGGGCAGGATGCCGCCAGGCCGTCCGGCGTGCTCGGCCGGCTGGGGCCGGGGCCGCGGAGCGCGCGAGGCCTCGCGCACGGCGTCGGCCAGGGCGGTGAGGTCGTCGTCCGATGGCGGAGCGGGCTCGAATTCGGTGGCCAGGCGTATCACCTGCCAGCCGCGCGGGGCGGTGAAGGACTCCACATGCTTGGCGCACAGGTCGTAGGCCTCGGGCTGCGCCTCGGTGGCCAGAGGGCCCAGCACGATCGTGGAGTCCGCGTAGACGCTCGTCAGGGTGGCGACGGCGGGATTCTCGCAACCGGGCCTGCGGCAGCGTCGGACTCTTCTCACGTGCGCAGGCTATCGCGACAAGCCCCGACCGAGGCACCTGACGCACGCGATTGCGTCCCAGCAGTCATGTCGTGGGGCACGCCTCACGCCTCCGGGTCGATCTCCTCGGGGCTGCGCCCCAGCATGAGCGCCACCTGCTCGACGACGACACGGCGCACGAGCTCGGTGAGCTCGTCATCGCCTTGGGCCCGAGAGGCCACGGGACGACGATAGATGACGATACGGGAGGAGAGGCCGGCGCGCGGCCGCGCGGCGAAGCCCCGGCCGAGAACGACGCCGTGCTCCCATGGAGCGGGGTCGGAGGGCGGCACCTCCTCGACGGCGAACTGGATGGAACCGACCTGCGGCCAGTGACGAGCGAGGTCATCAGCGGTGGAGACGACGAGCTCGTCGAAGCGCTCGGCGCGCGTACGCCACGCCGGCAGGTGCGGGGGCACGAGCGGACCACGCAGGCCGCGCCCGTGACGGTCCCGGCGGCGGGCGGAGGCGGGCACGGGAACCGGGGCGCGGTGAGAGGAACGAGGCACGACTTCAGCCTAGACGAACGGCCGGGAATGCCCGCCTCGCCTCTCCGCCCTTCGACGATCCGGTTGATCCGGTTGATCTTCTCAGTGCAGGAGCAGATGACTCTCGGCCAGGGCCGTCGAGTCGGCCACGGCAGGCACGGCCGCGATGAGGGTGCCGGCGGCGTTCCCACTGACCTTCGCGGTCACCACCGCCGCCGCGGTGACCTCCTGAGAGGCGGAACCGGCGATCGTCAGCGCTGCGACCTCGGCCGGCACCTCCGGCGTTACGGTGCTGCCGGCGGGCACGTCCACCTCCTGCGTCCAGGCGCCGTCGGCGGAGGCCAGGGTCACGGCGGCGGGCTTCTGCCCGGAGTTGGTGAGCACCAGGCTGCTGGTCAGTCCCTCTCCGCGGGGCAGGGCGATGGAACCGGCCTCGCCGGCGGCGGGCGTCGCCGCCTGCAACCAGGCGACGTCGTGAAGCAGGGCGCCTGAGCGCTCGGGATACTCCCCGGCACTGCGAACGAGTCGGACGCCGGCCGCCACCGGCGAATCAGAGCTGACGCGCACGCCGTACTCCCCTGCGGGCACACCGCTGAGGGATACATCGAACACCGCGCCCGGATCCACTGCCACCGAATCCGCACCCGGCAGACTCTGCTCGCCATCCGAACCGATCATCGAGATCGAGACGGTCGCGGTCTCACTGCCGGGATTGACGAGGCGCACGGACGGCGCGTCCGAGGAGTCGGGCGCTCCGGCAGCGGCATCGGGAGCAGTCTCGCCCTGATCTGCCGCATCGACCAAGGCGACACCGGGAATGGTCAGATCCGTGGCGGGCGCTGCTCCCCCGGTCAGGACCTCGGTACCCGCAGCGGTTTCGCCGTCAAGGGACTCGGTGACCAGCGCGGGCACGAGCGTGCCACCCACCGCCTCAAGACTCAGCGCCAGGCGCGGATCCGTGCCTGCCGCCTCCAGGAGGACCCCCATGGTCTTGCCCGGGGGCACGACCACCTGGCCGTCCGAGGGCAGGGAGATCTCCCCAACGGAGCCGTAGAGGTGAACGGTGGCCGTCACGGAGGTGGTTCCGGGATTGGTCAGGCGCAGCTCCGCCGAGGAGCCGAGCGCGGTCGATCCGCCCACGATCCAGGAGATGGCCTCGGGAGGCGTGCAGGGGGCCGCGGCGAGTCCGCGCAGGTCGCCGTCGGCGCTCAGCGTGGTCGTCACGCCCACGGCGCCGATGGGCTTCTCGCCATTCGGGTCGACGGTCAGCATTCCGCCGGTGGCCTCGGTCAGGGAGGTCACCGGCTTGGTCAACGACTCCCCCTTGTAGGCCAGGGAGGACCGCTCATCAAGACTGGTCAGTGTCGTGGTGGAGGTCGTCTTGCCGACGGACACCGCACCCAGAGTGTTGTTGGGGGCGGCGTGGCAGTTGTAGACGGCCTCTCCGGCCGGCGCGGGAACGTCCGCGGCGGTCACTGGGATGCTCTGGTTCGCGGGGAGGCGGCCGCCCGCCCAGGTCAGGCCGGCCATGCTGACCGCCAGGACGGTGGAGACGATCAGGGCGACGGCGCGCCCGAGCAGCCTGCGCCATCGCGGGGATCGATCGGGGGGCGCAACGGGTACGGACTGATCGGTGGAGGTGGAGGACACTGTGCGGGTCGTGCGGGTCATGCGATGGTCCTCCTGCGTCGCAGAGGCAGGGCGGCGAGCACCGTGATGGCCCAGGCCGCCCAGATGAGGCGGGCCGCAACGGTACCGGCAGTGGATTGATGGGAGACGACCAGCTCCCCTCCGCCCGGCGGCATGGAGAAGGCCTGCCGCCAGCTGCCGGTGGCGTCCTGAACGTCGATCGGGTCGAGAGGCGAGTCATTCAGTTTCGCGGTCCATCCCGCATCGGCGCGCTCGGCCAGAACGACGGTACGACTCTGCCCATCGGTGGCGGCGGGGACGTCTGCAGTCACCACCGTACCGGCGTCCGCGGAGGTGGCCAGAGTGGTGGCGGTGCCATCGGCGTCCACCAGAGTGGCGCGGGCGGCCTCGGTGGCCCCGCTCGGGCCGACGCGCCAGGAGGTGCCCGCAGCAGTCCGGGTGAGCTGATCGAGCCCAGGGGTGGATTCCAGGCCGGCACGGGCCAACGCGGTGGCCTCGTCCCCGGGAGCATCGGCCAGCAGGACGACGGCGATGCCATGGGCGGCCAAGTCGTCGGCGGCATGCTCATCCTGCCCCGCGGTGGCACGGGTGACGATGTCGGCCAACTCGACGTCGGCGGGATCGGTGGGTTCCAGGCTCAGCGTCTTTCCGGCAGGAGCGGGACTGGTCGCCGCCGACGGGTCCGCGTCGCCGGCGGCCTCGGGAAGACGGCTGCGAAGCTGCGGTGCCAGGACGTCGGGAACGACATCCGTCAGTTGAGTACCCGCTCCACGCCATGTGCGCACGGCCAGCCCCTCAGGGGTGGAGGACAGGGCGAGCACGCGACCGGCGCTGGCCGAGCGCTGAATCTCCTTCGCGATGACGGGCACCCGTTGGACGCCCGGCTGCAGAGCCATGACAGTGGCGTCAGCGCCGAGGCCCGTGGATGTGTGCGCGGTCCACGCCCAGCCGGCACCGACGGCCAGCGGGACGACGAGCCCGACGAGGGTGACCGCGGTCAGGACGAAGCGACGCCATACGGCTTCATGGGTGTCATGCCGGACGAGGCCGGCACGGATGCCGTCAGCGCCGGCCAGGCCGGCCGCGAGCAGCCCGGCGGTGAGCAGTGTGATGCCCGTTCCCGCCCATCCGGTCACGGTCACCGATCCGGTCCCATCGGGCAGGGTGCCGATAGCGGTGGTCGCGCGCACAGCGAGAAGCGCAAGGCCGAGGCCGCCCAGGGCGCCGAGCGCGCCGGCCCTGGCGCGGTGCCCGCGCCGCCCCGTGGCGAGCAGCCCGCACAGCGCGGTGACGGGCAGGATCGCCAGCATCGCCTTGGAAACCAGCACGAGGGTCGGGTTGGCAATGAGCGCGGTGATGTCCACGGGCATGCCCAGGAGGGTGTCGATGGCCGAGGGCGCCGGAACCGCCACGGGCCCGCCGGCGTCGGCGAGCAGATAACGCAGCCCGGCCGTGGGGCCTTCCGTCGAGGCCAGACGCGCGGCCCGCCACCATGCCGGCGCCGCAGTGGCGACCACGGGCAGAAGGGTCAGGACGAGCCGCAGAGCCGACCGGCGCACCATCACCATGAGAACGAGCAGGCAGCCGACCACAACTGCTGCTGTGCTCGGTGCGGCGGCGACGATGAGAGTCAGGAATATCCCGGCCACCGCAGCGGCTGTCGGCGAGCCGGGGCCATAGCTCTCGGTCGCCGCAGTAGTGCCCTCACCATCACCGTCATTCGAGTCGCTGGAGTCATGGGAGCCATGGGAGTCATCTCCCGGCGTGACCGAGGAGCTGTCAGCCGCCTCGGATCCGTCAGCAGTCTCAGATGCCCGCTCATCGACCTCATCGTCCGGGGAGGCAGCAGCGCCGAACTCGGCATCGTTGTCCTCAACGATCCGGGCCAGCGCGATAGCGCGCTCGCGCGGGACCGCCGCGGCGTTCGACGCCTCGTCTCCAGGCTCGCCCGAGTCGTCCGAGTCATCCGAGTTAGTCGAGCCGCGCGAATCACCATCCGCGCGGGTGTCAGAAGCGGGGCCGGCACCATCAACGGCACCGGCATCGTCTGTGCCGTCTGTGCCGTCGGCGCTGTCGGCGCCGTCATCGGCGAGCGCGGCGAGGTCCTCGATGCGCTCCGAGGCGAAGCGGTCGAGGTCCGCCTTCTCCGTCTCAGTCGCGTGGTGCGCATCGACCATGCCTGAGAGCACGACGTCACGACGATCGGCTCCGACCGCGCGTGCGAGCGCGGTCAATGCCCAGGGCAGAGTGAGATGGACCAGCACGGCGGTGAGCCGGCCCTGACCGATGGCCAGCAGGAGAGCGGGGGCCAGCGCCCAGGTCAGTGCCGCCCATGCGCGCAGGCTCGTGCGCCGGGTCGCGGTTCCCGCGGCGAACCAGGCTCCCAGAGCGGCCAGAGGCACCGCCGCCAGAAACAGCAGGCGGACCAGGCCGTCTCCATCGAGCCCGACATGCCCCGCCACGGCGACGGGCAGGGCGAGCAGTGCCAGAAGCGGATTGGCGACGGCGGTGTACCCGTCGCCGGAAGCGGCCCACGTGGCCCAGGCGGCGCTCCACAGGCTTCGCCCGGTGGCAGTCAGACCGACAGTGGCGCCGCCCGTGACGGTGCCGGTGACCAGCAGGGAGCTCAGACCGACTCCCGCTACGACGACGGCCACCAGCAGGACGCCGGCCAGAACGATGCGACGGCGGCGGGCCAGCGCTGCGAGCTCGCGCAGCTCCAATTCGCTGGGAGCAGCGGCGCGCGCAACGCGTTCGCGCTCCTGGCGGAGGCGATCCCGGCGCACCGAGCGAATGTCGGAGGCATCGACGTAGAGACGGGTCAGGACCGAGCGGCGCACGGTGGCGTGGGCCGCCAAGCGCTTGCGACCTCGCCTGACGGCACCACCGCGGCTCGCGACGGCCAGAGCGGCCCCCAGCTCGGCACGGGCAAGGGGCGGGGATTTGGTCAGCAATCGCGCCCCGGCACGGACGATTCCCAGGACGAGGAACCAGATCAGAAGCAGGGCGATGGGCCGGTGGGAGAAAGTCGCCCAAGCGGTCAGCTGAGCGGTGCGGCGCGCGCGGAAGGAGCGGTCCGGGTCGGGATCGTCTGCGTGCACCTGCGGAGCCGAGGGCTGCTCTCCCACGGCGGAGCGCCTGGAAGTGCTTCTCTGAGAGGGGCGCAGCCCCAAGTAGCTGGCGCGACGGTGCTGAATGACGGCCTGCGGAACGACGACGACGCGGTGCCCGGCCAGTCGAATCGCTCGTGACAGCTCAAGACCGTCGTTGAAGACGGGGAACTCCGGCGAGGTGCCATCAAGTTCATCCCACACGGCGCGATCGACGAGGGCGCCGGCGGTACCGACCGCCAGGACATCGGAGCGGTCGTCGTGCTGCCCCTGATCGATCTCGCCCGCCACAACGTCATTGGACCGGCGCGCAGACGCGGTGGTGCGCAGCCCCACCTCGAGGAGCTGCTCGGGATCGTCCCAATCGACTTGCTTGGGCCCGACCAGTGCGGCGGATCGCGCCTCCGCAACCGCCGAGAGAAGAGCCTCGAGGCAGCCCGGCGCCGGTGCGACGTCATCGTGGAGCAGCCACAGCCAGCCCTCGGCCCCCATGTTCTGCCCATTCTGCCCACCGGTCCTGCCGGAGGCCCGGCTCTTGGAGCCGGCTTCGTCGTATGAGCGCTTCGGGCGGTTCGAGCGGGCGGCGTCCCGCCGCTTCCCGGAGGAGGGCGAGAGCCTTCGCGAGCTGGACCCGGCGGGTCCGGTGAGTTCGGCGTACAGGGCCAGACCACGGCGTACTGCCTCGCCGAAGCCTCTGGCGTCGGGGACGCGCACAACACGGACCCGTGTGCGCGCCCCGAGCGCCGAGGCGGCTACGATCTCCTCGACTGGAGTGCCATCGCCCAGACCGTTGTGACGGGAGGCGACGTCCACCACGATCGTAGCCTCCGGGGCGACGGTCTGACGGGCGAGGGCTCTCAGGGTTCGGCGCAGGTACGGAGTGACGCCAGCGGTGACGACGACTGCGAGCGCCTCAGCCCCGCCGGCGCGGGCAGGCGGGGCACCGAGACCCTCCAAACTCATACGGCGCGACGCTTGAGCTTGCGACGCTCCCGCTCAGACAGACCGCCCCAGATGCCGAAACGCTCGTCGTTGGCCAGTGCGTACTCGAGGCACTCCTCGCGGACCTCGCAGGTGGCGCACACGCGCTTGGCCTCACGCGTCGAGCCCCCCTTCTCGGGGAAGAACGCCTCGGGATCGGTCTGTGCACACAGAGCGCGCTCCTGCCACGCGAGCGGACCCTCGTCAACCTCGTCACCGCCGAAGAGGAACAGCAGGGTCTGGTCGTCGGCTTCGTCGGTACGCGCGAGCGGACCCTCGCCGAGAATGTTCCACACGTTGGCTTCCCTTCAGGTCAGGGGCAGGTAACTACGAATGAATTACACGGGTGTGAGCAAAGAGAGTCAAGCTGGCGAGGGATATGTCACCCAATCGTGACCATCGGCGGCATTCCAACGAAAAGTCCATGTAACGGAACGATAACAGGACCCTTGGAGTCAGGATTTTGAGGGTTCCTCTACACACCCCTCGAAGAGCCTCGAGATTGACGCCCGACCGAGCTCGACACAGCTCCGGCACAGCCCCGCCTTGGACCCGACAGAGACCCGACACAGGCCACCCTCCCTCCCCCTCGCGACACCCGCCGGCCCCACCGTCGCCCCCGCCCCACGCCCTGCGGAACAGCGGCGCGAGACCGTGGCGCGGCTGCTTGAACCACCCCCGTTTTTTGCTTGAATCTCCTCATGAACGACGCGCTCGCCCGGGTTCTGCCCTCCGCAGCCGACTCTTCGCGCCCATGGCTGACGTGGTACTCGCCCGATGAGCGCATCGAGCTGACCGGGCACGTTCTGAGCATGTGGCACGCCAAATGCGCTGGTTTCCTCACCGCCGAGGCAGAACCCGGCGCTCACGTGCATCTGGGGATGACTCCGCACTGGCGAACGGTGACGTGGTGCGCGGGCGCCTGGCTGGCCGGCGCCACACCAGTCCTGCTCGACAGCAGCGATCCATTTGTAGAAACCCTACTAGTTGAGCCCCCCAGCATCTCGGTCGCATTCAGGATTCATTGGTTGTTTCCCTCAGCGGACGTTCAGGTACTTGTGACAATGGGATCGCTCGCAACGCGCTGGCCGACGCCTCTCCCGCCACTGACGCTCGACGGGATCGCCGATGTCATGCCCTTCGCCGACCACTTCCCACCCGCTCCGACGGACGGCTCGGAGCCGGCCCTCATCGTCTCTCAGACGGACGGACTGCGCACGACGAGCCGGGACGCACTGGTCGCTCCCGCCCAGAGCGATGCCGTCGAGAAGGCGCTCGGGACAGGCGCTCGCGCCCTGCTGATCAGAGAGGAGACGGTCGAGCAGGCGATGCGCGGCGTGGTGGCCGCCTGGCGGACCGGACTCACAGCGGTGCTGATATCCCCCGACGCCGACGCCGCCCTGGTCTCCGCAGCAGCGCGCCAAGAAGGAATCGCGGACATCCAGTAAGCAGTCGAGAGGCACCGCACTCGCGCCGCGCAGGTGCGTTCACGTCCCCCAGGACCTCGAGACCTCGAGAGCTCGAGAGAAGGACATCTAGGGAACATCCGCCTGGACGACGACTCCATCCCCTTCGACGGCCAGCACCCGCTCGTCGGCGCCGATGAACAGGGCCTGCCCACGTTCGAGCTCCGCCTGACCGGCGGGAGTCGTGATCGTCGTCGCCCCCTCGACAGCCAGCGCGATCCGAGGCCCGCGCCCGGGAACCTGCACACGGCCGTCGGCGGGAACGACCTCGGTCACGAGAAGCTCGAAATCGTCCACGGGCGCGTAGTAGGCGCGGGTGGCCCGAGAAAGGTACTCCGGCGCCGGGCGCACCGGCGGAGCGGCCACATAATCCACGCAGGCGAGCATGGAGGGCACATCGACGTGCTTGGTCGTCAGCCCCGCACGCAGCACATTGTCGGACGAGGCCATGATCTCCACACCGAGTCCACTGATGTAGGCGTGCACGCTTCCCGCAGGCACGAAAAGGGCCTCGCCCGGCTGAAGCGTGACGGGGTTGAGCAGCAGCGCCGCCGCCACTCCGGGGTCGCCCGGGAAAGTTCGGGCCATCAGCACGGCATTGGCGTCAGCGCGCCGTGACGGGGAGCCGCCCCGCTCGAGGCGCGCCACGATCTCGCAGACCAGTTCATCGATCTCAGCGGACGTGGGACGAGTCCCGGTAGACACGAGCTCGGAGAAGACCTGACGGATACCGAATCGGGTCGGATTCAGACGCAGAGTGCGCCGCATACGGTGGGCGAGCACGGCATCGAGACCAGTCAGTACTTCGGCAGCCCGGCGAGGGGCGCGGAAGCCCGCAACGGCGTCGTAGCGGGTCAGAGCCAGCACCATCTCCGGCTTGTGGTTGGCGTCCTTGTACGAGCGGTCGGGATCATCGAGCGCCAAGCCCGCCTCATTCTCACGCCGGTACCCCTCGATCGCCTGCTCCATGGAGGGATGAACCTGCAGCGACAGCGCCTGCTCGGGCGCGATGAGCTTGAGCAGGAAGGGCAGCTGGGAGCCGAATCGCCTCACGACGTCCTCCCCCAGCAGTCGCTGCGGATCGGCAGCGATGAGGTCGGCCAGGGTGCCGGAGCGATCCATGAGGCCGGTGGGACCCGATGCGTGGGAGCCGTACCACTGCTCGGCCCAGGGGCGGCCGTCGGAGCGCTCGCCCAGCAGCTCGGGAATGGCGGCCGTCGAGCCCCAGTCATAGGACTGGCGCGCACCGATGAGTCGTTCCATACCGGGCACGCTAACCCATCACCCGCCACGCACCCGGGATGCCACATCGACTGACACCGACCGGCATCTATCGTTATCGACCACCACCGCCCCCTGCTGCCCCGCGTCGCCCCCCATCACCGCATGACTGCATGACTGCGAAGGCGCACATGCGCCACACTGAGTACATGCGAGGAATCATTCTGGCCGGGGGCTCCGGCACGCGACTCAACCCGATCACCCTGGGCGTCTCCAAGCAGCTCATGCCGGTCTACGACAAGCCGATGATCTACTACCCGCTGAGTACGCTCATGCTCGCAGGCATCCAGGACGTCCTGATCATCACCACCCCGCACGACGCCCCGAGCTTCCACCGGCTCCTGGGCGACGGCTCCCAGCTGGGCGTCAACCTGTCCTACACCGTCCAGGAGGTGCCCAACGGCCTGGCCCAGGCCTTCGTGCTCGGCGCGGACTTCATCGGCACCGAGAGCGCCGCCCTGATCCTGGGCGACAACATCTTCTATGGCCCCGGCATGGGCACTCAGCTGCGCCGTCACACGAGCCCCGACGGCGGCGTCGTCTACGCCTACCAGGTCGCCGACCCCACCGCCTACGGCGTCGTCGAGTTCGACGACGCCCTGCGAGCCGTCTCCATCGAGGAGAAGCCGGCCCACCCCAAGTCGGACTATGCGGTGCCGGGCCTGTACTTCTACGACAACAACGTCGTCGGGATAGCGGCGGACCTGAGCCCCTCGGCCCGCGGAGAGTACGAGATCACCGACATCAACCGCGCCTACCTGGAGTCCGGGCGCCTGTCGGTCGAGATCCTCCCCCGCGGCACCGCCTGGCTCGATACGGGCACCTTCGACTCGCTCGCGGACGCGACCAGCTTCGTGCGCACAGTCGAGCACCGCCAGGGCCTCAACATCGGCTGCCCCGAGGAGGTCGCCTGGCGCATGGGGTTCATCGACGACGACGGCCTGCGCACTCGCGCCGAACCACTCGCCAAGTCCGGTTACGGGACCTACCTCCTGGGACTGCTGGACCGCGGACGAGAATGACCCGACGGCCCATCGGCAGCAGCCAGTGATGCCCCCCACTTTCTGTTCACTTTTCTTTATCCGTTCGCTACCTTTGAACGAGCCCGATACCGAACAGAAAATGAACGGACATGGTGAAGCCGATGACAGGCACGCTCTCGCAGCCCCAGTTCGACGTCCTGTACGCCCTCCTGCGCGCGGACGCCCCGCTGACGCAGCGGCAGATTCAGGAATCCACCCGGATGTCGCTGGGCGGGGTCAATACCGCCGTGCGCATGTGCGAGGCCGCCGGGTACATCGACAAGCGGCGCATCACGCAGGCCGGACGGGAAGCACTGGAGCCCTACCGGGTCGACAACGCGGTCATCATGGCCGCGGGCCTTGCCCAGCGCTTCGCCCCGATCTCCTATGAGCGCCCCAAGGGCGCGCTGCGCGTGCGCGGCGAGGTTCTCATCGAGAGGCAGATCGAACAACTGCACGCGGCCGGCATCACCGACATCACGGTGATCGTCGGATACAAGAAGGAGTACTTCTTCCACCTGGCGGACCGCTTCGGAGCCAAGATCGTCGTCAACGACGACTACGTGACCCGGAACAACAACGGCTCGCTGTGGGTGGTGCGAGAGTCCCTGGGCAACACCTACGTGTGCTCCTCGGACGACTACTTCACGTCCAACCCCTTCGACTCCCATGTCTATCAGGCCTACTACTCGGCCCAGTACGTCGAGGGGCCCACTCAGGAGTGGTGCATCACCACCGGCCCCGGCGGGCGGATCACCGGCGTGACGGTCGGCGGCCACGACGCCTGGACGATGCTGGGCCACGTCTACTTCGACCGCGCATTCTCAACCGGCTTCCGGCGCATTCTCGAAGAGGTCTACACCCTGCCCGAAACGGCGCCCAAGCTGTGGGAGCAGATCTACATCGAGCACGTCAAGGAGCTCGACATGGTCATCCGGCAGTACCCGGCGGGAGTGATCAACGAGTTCGACTCTCTCGACGAGGTCCGCGGCTTCGACCCCATGTTCGTGAACAACCTCGACTCCGAGATCTTCGAGAACATCGCCTCGGTCCTGGGATGCGGCAAGAACGATGTGCACGACTTCTACCCGCTCAAGCAGGGCATTACGAACCTCTCGTGCCATTTCACCGTGGGCGACGGGCAGTACGTCTACCGGCACCCGGGCATCGGCACGGACAAGATCGTCGATCGGAGCGCCGAGCTCGAGGCGCTGAACCTGGCCCGGGACCTCGGCATCGATCGCACATTCATCACCGGTGACGCCGACAAGGGCTGGAAGATCTCCCGGTTCATCCCCGACTGCCGGAACCTGGACGCATCCCGCCCCGAGGAGCTCAAGCAGGCCATGCGCATGGACCGAAACCTGCATGAGTCCGGCAAGACCCTGGCCAGGAACTTCGACTTCGTCCAGGAGGGGGTGAAGTACGAGAAGATCCTCAAGAGCTACGGCCCCATCGACGTGCCCAGGTACTTCGAGCTGCGCGGCAAAGTCATGCGGCTCAAGGAGCTCGCCGACGCCGACGGCTTCGCCAAGGCCCCGAGCCACAACGACTTCTTCCACCTGAACTTCCTCGTCGATGCCGACGGCCACCTCGACCTCATCGACTGGGAGTACGCGGGCATGTCCGACATAGCCAGCGACTTCGGCACCATGGTGGTGTGCGCCCAGCTGTCGCTCGAGCAGGGCGATGAGGCGCTGGAGTTCTACTTCGGCCGGACGCCCACGGAGCGCGAGCGCCGCCACTTCTGGTCCTACGTGGTGTTCGCCGGCTGGTGCTGGTACGTGTGGGCGCTCGCCAAGGAGGCCGAGGGCGACGACGTCGGCGAATGGCTCCTCATCTACTACCGCCACGCCGTGGACCACGTCGACCGCCTCCTGGCCGACTACGCGGCGGCCTCGCAGCCCGCCACCGCCCCATCGCAATCCCTTTCGGAATGAGGAGCCCATCATGAAGTACGGAGTTCTCAGCGGCATGCTCTGGGGCGTCGACACCGTCGTGCTCAGCATGGCCCTCCTGCTGACGCCCTTCCTCGATTCGCCCAGCGCCTCCATCACCGGCGCGGCCCTCCACGACGCGTCCAGCGCCATCATCCTGCTGATCTACATGGGGATCCGCGGACGCCTGCGAGACACAGTGGCGGCGATCAGAACACGCAGTGGCAAGGCGGTCATGCTGGCCGCCCTGCTGGGCGGCCCGGTCGGCATGAGCGGCTACCTCATCGCCATCAACAACATCGGTCCGGGCTACACCGCGATCATCTCCTCGTTCTATCCCGCATTCGGCACGCTGCTCGCCTTCATCCTGCTCAAGGAGCGCATGCGTCCCGGCCAGATCATCGCCCTCCTGGTGGCGCTGGCGGCCGTGGCGGTGATCGGCTGGTCCTCTTCCAGCGAGACGACCACGGGCTCGCCGATCGTCGGGCTGCTCGGATCGCTGGCGTGCGTGGTCGGCTGGGGCTCGGAGGCGGTCCTCCTGGCCTGGGGCATGCGCGACGACACCGTCGACAACGAGACGGCGCTCCACATCCGCCAGACCACCTCGGGCCTGACCTACCTGATCATCGTCATCCCCGTCTCGGGCGCGCTCCACTTCGCCGCGGGCGCCACCATCTCGACGGCGACCGCCATCATCGCCCTGGCGGCGCTCACCGGAGCGGCCTCCTACCTCTTCTACTACAAGGCCATCGACACCATTGGCGCCTCGCGCGGGATGGCGTTGAACATCTCCTACGCCGCCTGGGCCGTTATCTTCGCGCTGGTCCTGCAAGGAACCGTGCCGACCAGCCTGCAGGTCGTCTGCTGCATCGTCGCCCTGACTGGCACCGTCCTGGCGGCCTCCCCCGACTGGCGCGAGCTGCGACTCACCCGCCCGTCGGCCGGCAGGACCGCCGACGGCTTCTCGAAGAAGGCGGCCGAGGGACAGGACGACGGAACCGATCGGGATGCGGCGCTCCCGACCGCGGGCCCGCGCTCCTGAGAACGGATCACCGATGCATCGTCGAGTGACACCGGCCACCCGCATTGTCGCTAGGTCGCCTGAAGCGCCCCGTGAGAAAATGCGGGCCGGTGCCCCTCGACGTCGGGGCTGGTCGATCTCAAGGGGAGCCACGTATGACGACTGACGACAGCGCCGACCCGCAGATGCTGCACAGGGTTCACCTGCTGCTGACCAAGATGCTCGCGGAGTTCGACCGCGTGTGCAGGCAATTGGGCGTCTCCTACGCCGTCTACGGTGGAACGGCCATCGGCGCCGTGCGCCACAAGGGATTCATCCCCTGGGACGACGATATCGACGTCATGATGACGCGCAGCGACTACGAGCGCTTCCTCGCCGAGGCGCCCGAGAAACTCGGCGAGGAGTTCCGGGTGGACAACACCCGCACGATCCGCGACTACCCGTTCATGTTCTCCAAGCTGGTCCTCAAGGACACGCTGCTGATCCCCGAGTTCGCCAAGGACTCGACCTACCGCATGCCGATCTCCCTGGACATCCTGCCGGTGGACAACGCACCCGACTCCCCGAGCGCCTTCCGCGCCATGAGCCGGCGCACCTGGTTGTGGGGGCGCCTCCTGTTCCTGCGCGGAACACCGAGGCCCTACCTCATCGGGATCACGGGGGCGCGGCGGGCAGCGATCTACTCCGTGACCACGACCGTCCACTGGATCATGCGCTGCCTGGGCATCACCCCGAGGCTGCTCCAGTCCCGCTGGGAGAAGGCGGCCCGGACCTACGAGCACGCCGAGACCAAGCGCATGGCGGACTTCTCCATGCGCGACCCCGAGAACTGGGCGCTGACGAGGGAGGAGCTCTTCCCCGTCCACGAGGTCCCCTTCGAGGACATCACGGTCATGCTGCCCCACGAGTACGACGTGCTTCTGCGCCGCGGCTACGGCGACTACATGGAACTGCCGCCGGAGGACCAGCGCAGGAACCACAAACCACACACTGTCGACTTCGGCCCCTACGAGAGTACTCTCCCCTGAAGGTGCCGCCACGATGACGCCTCACGGCGTCCCTGAGCTGCGGGCTGGTTTGCGCGTAGCGCACCGTTCCCACAGCCCCACCGCCCTCAGGAGGCACGAGCATGTCCGCACCGGAGACCTCGCAGGCCCGCGACTACTTCTGGAACACAGCCGCATCCCTCATGCTGTCCCTGACGACGGCGGTCCTGCTCCTCGTCGTCAAGCGCAGCGCCGACCTATATGCGGCGGGCGTCTTCTCACTGGCCAATGCCGTCGGACAGCAGTTCCAGGCCCTCGGCATGTACGAGGTGCGCACCTATCACGTCACCGATGCCCGTCACCGCTTCGATTTCGGCACCTACCTGGCCACCCGGCTGGTAACCGTAGGGGCGATGATCGCCGGCATCATCGGATACGCGGTGATCTCCGGGGATGATCTCGCCAGCGCCGCCCTCATCGCGATGATCGCCTTCCTGCGCGTCTTCGAGGCTTTCGAGGACGTTTACTACTGCGAGTTCCAGAGGGAAGGGCGTCTGGACATCGCAGGGAAGGCCTGCTTCTTCCGCACCCTGATCACAATCACGGTCTTCTCCGGAATACTTGTGGCCACCGGAAGCATGCTCATGGCCGCCGCCATCACCCTGGTGGTCTCGACGATCGTGCTGCTGGGCGCCTATCTCCCGCCCGCCAGAGGCATGTTCGATCTGCGACCGCGGTGGGAGCTGCGCTCCATCAAGCAGGTCCTGATCGAATGTCTGCCGCTGTTCCTGGCCTCGTTCATCGCGCTGTACCTGGCCAACGCGCCCAGGTTCGCGATCGATCGCTATCTCGATCCCGAGCAGCAGGGCTACTTCGCCATCATCTTCATGCCCGCATTCACCATCAATCTGCTCTCATTCGTCATCTTCCGACCCCTGCTCACCCAAATGGCCAACCGGTGGATCGGCGCGGACCGGGCCGGATTCTCGGCGATCATCAGGAAGGGTCTGCTCGGGACCCTCGTGGCATTCGCTGCGGTCGCACTGGCCACCTACACGATCGGCGCCCCAGCGCTCCGCCTCGTCTACCACACGGATGTCTCCGGCTCCATGCTCGAGCTCATGGTGCTGGTGGCGGGCGGAGCGCTGAATGCGGCGGGAGTGGTTCTCTACTACGCGCTCACGACCATGCGACTGCAGAAGCTAGTCTTCGCGGGGTACATCGCCGCGGCGGGAGCGATCACCCTCCTGTGCTTCGTACTCGTCCCCGCCTATGCCCTGCTGGGGGCCTCCCTGGCGTACGCGGGGGCGATGGGAGTCCTCGTCGTCGTCTTCCTCATGAGCCTGTTCCTGGCACTGCGACGGGCCTCGTCCGAGGCCCCCGCCGACTGAAAACCGGCATCGGGACCGGACTCGGGATCTCAGGCTTCAGCCGACACGTCAGTACTCATGAGTACTCATGCCCCACCGCTCGCAATCGCTCACAGGGTCGGGACGTAAGCCTCCAGGCGCTCCATGGAGTCTGCGGGAGTGAAACCGGTGGCCTCGATCCTGGACAGATCCAGAGCACTGCTCAGCGGGCGCGGAGCGATGCCCTCCTGACCGGCGTAGTACTCGGCCGTCGTCACCGGCGTGACCTCCGCGGCGCTGCGCCCCACGAGCTCATAGACGCGACGGGCGATATCGCACCAGGAGACGACCGGCCCTCGACCCGACAGATTGTAGGTGCCGTACTCCGCTCCGGTGGACAGCAGGTGGATGATGCCCGCGGCGAGATCAGTGGTGAAGGTCAGCCGCCCGGTCTGGTCCGCCACAACCTTCGGGGCGATGCCGCGCTCCGCCAGAGAGGCCATGGTCCGCACGAAGTTCTTGCCGTCGCCGACCACCCAGCTCGTGCGCACGAGATAGTGGCGGGGGGCCGCCTCCACTGCGGCGTCACCGCCGGCCTTGGACTGGCCGTAGACGCCGAGAGGGCTGGGAGGCTCATCCTCGGTATGGATGCCGGCAGTGCCGTCGAAGGTGTACTCGCTCGAGATGTGCACCAGCGTGAAGCCGTGTGCGGCTGCCGCACGGGCCAGGTTGGCCGGACCGGTGGCGTTGGCCCGCCAGGACAGGCGGCGCCCGTCCGGCGTCTCGGCGCCATCGACGTCAGTCCAGGCGGCGGCGTTGATGACGATGTCGTAAGCCGACCAGTCCCAGGCCGTCATCTGCACTGCGTCGGAGACATCCGCCTCGGGAAGGTCGACGCCGGTGACGGTGTAGCCGGCCTGCGGCAACTGCTTCATGAGCTCGCGTCCGAGCTGACCGCGAGCACCGGTGACCAGCACACGGCGTCCGCGCTCGGGTTCGACCGGCATTGGCGCCACCTCCGCCATGCGCGGATGCGCCCTGTCCTTATCGGACAGGATCGCCCGCTCCAGCGGAATGGGCCACGGCACCGCGGCGGTCTCGTCGGCGAGGTTGAGGAACGTGTACGCCGCATCGGGCGACCAGTGATCGTTGACCAAATAGGTGTAGGCGGTATCCGGTTCCAGAGTCTGATAGGCGTTCCCCACGCCCTTGGGAACGAACACGGCCACTGACGGGTCGATCTCGCACGTGTAGACGGCGCCGAAGCTCGGCCCGTCGCGCAAGTCAACCCAGGCGCCGAAGACCCGCCCCGTGGCCACCGAGACGAACTTGTCCCAGGGCTCGGCATGAATACCGCGGGTGACACCGACCTCGTTGTTGAAGGAGATGTTGTTCTGGACCGGCCCGAAGTCCGGCAAGCCGAGCGCCAGCATCTTCTCGCGCTGCCAGTTCTCCTTGAACCATCCGCGCCTGTCACCGTGGACAGTCAGATCGAGACGCAGGAAGCCGGGAATCGGCGTGGTTTGGACGCGAAGAGTCTTGCCGGTCTCCACATCGCCGGCAGCACTGCCAGGGCTGTCAGTGTTACCAGGGCCGCCGGCGGAGCCAGACGCGCCGGTCATACGAGGATATGGCGGCCCAGGTTCTTCACTCCCGCCCAGTTCTTGGCGAGGGCCGCCTTGGGGAGGAGAGTGCCGGCGTGCAGGCGCGAGGAGACGTGAAGTCGGGCCACGCGCGCGGCGCGCTTCCAGCCGAGCTGATCCATCTCGGCGGCCATCTGCAGGAAGAAGCGGCGCTCCTCCCCGAACCTGGTGCCCTCCAGAGCGCGCCAGGAGGAGTCGGAGCCGGAGTGCCGACGGTAGAGGAATGCAGCGGTCGGGTCGTAGAGAAGGCCGCCGCCCTTCATGGCGACATCGCACACGAGAGCCATGTCCTGAACCACGTCGTAGCCCTCTCGGAAGCCGATCCCGAGAATCGTCTCCGCACGCCAGGCCAGTGACGGGAAGTAGAGCCAGTCGCCCCGCAGGATCGAGACCGCGAGGGTCTCACCGCGCAGGACCTGCGGAACCCTCCTGGAGGGCATGTAGAAGCCCTTGACCTTCTCAACCAAGGTGTGAGAGGGCGCGCCGTGCTCATCAATGACGAACACGCCGGGCTGGAAGATGTTCGCGTCCGGGTGGCGCTTGGCCGCCTTGACGAGCCAATCGACATAGTTCGGGAGCATGACGTCGTCGGCCCCCATGACCTGCACGAGCGGGTTCTCGACGAAGGTCAGGCACTTGCGGTAATTGCCGTTGGCCCCGAGGTTGGTCTCATTGCGCATGTAGGTGACACGGGAGTCCTTCAGGGAGTCGAACCAGCCCGGAATCGAGTCGTCCGGATAGCCGTCATCGACGACGATCAACCGCCAGTCCGGATTCGTCTGGCGCAGGACGGACCTGACAGCCTCCTTCATCATGGCCACATCGCCGTAGAAAGGGAAGAGGATGTCAACAGTCATGAAGGGGCCTTCCACGAAGCAAACGGTGCTGCCGCTAGATTAGCATCGCATGCACCTCGCTCAGGCCACATGCGGCCGGCTGATCTACTCCGCGATGCGGTGGTGCAAGGCGGTGTAAACGGAGTGAGAGGTGTGAGAGGTATCGAGCGGTAGCGGGGCGGGCGGGATGCCGCAGAGAGCCGGAGCCCTCACGACCTGGGCGAGTCGGCCGCGCCGGAGGAGCCGGACGAGTCCGAGGAATCTGAGGAGCCTGACGAGCCGGCCTCGAGCTGCTCCATGCGCAGATTCAGGATGGCGATCTCCTCAACGAGTCTGCGCCGCTCCTCATCCCCTCGTGAGGCATCGACGCTGAGCTGCAGTGAGACGAGCATCATGACAATGCCCTCGACGAAGAACGCCAGGTTCAGGGGGACCCTGACGCCCAGCGCGCCCGACACCAGGCTGAGCAGGCTGGGGAACAGCGACACGATGGTCGTGCCCACCACGATGACCACCCACCAGGTCGCGTAGCGCTCCTTCATGCCGGCATTACGCATCCGGAAGAACACCGCGATCAGGACGATCAGTGAGAAGACGAGGCCGATCCAATACGTGCGTTCCATGAGGTCACTTCTTCTGCGTAGGACGGGTCAGGGAGACGCCGAGCGCCACGAAGGCTCTCCCGAGGAACTTGGCGGCCTTGAAAGGATTCTGCGACGGCGTCCCTCCCGCTCGGGGGCGCATCGCCACGGGGATCTGCCGCACCACCAGATTCGACCTCGCCGCGATGACGAGGGCCTCAATGGTATCGCCGAGATACTCCGCCGGATACTCCCTGGCGAAGAGCTCAATGGCCCGGCGCCCCGAGAGTTTGAAACCGGAGGTCGTGTCCGTCAGACGGGTTCCGCACACCCTGGACAGAATCCAGGACAGGACCTTCATGGCCCACCAGCGCGGGCCGCGCACCGAGTAATCGCCCTTGCCGGCGAAACGGGCTCCGATCACGACATCCGCATGAGCGTCCTCGGCCTCCTGGATGAGATTCGTGATCTCCTCGGGCGCATGCTGACCATCGGCGTCGAGCTGGACGGTGTACGTGTATCCCCGACGCTGGGCGTACAGGTAGCCCGCCCGCATCGCGCCACCGACCCCGAGGTTGATCGACAGATCCAGCACCGGGACGCCAGTGGAGCGGGCGATCTCAGCGGTAGCGTCCGTCGATCCGTCGGAGACGACCACCAGGTCGGCGAAGGAGCCGACCGTGTCCAGCACCTCCTGAAGAACACCGCCCAGCACATCCGCCTCATTCCAAGCGGGGATGATGATCAGCGTGTCATGCGTTGGTGGCGTCATGACTCTCCTTCACGATGGCGATGAACCGGAAGAAGTCTAACGGGTGAATTACGGGTTGAGTGCAAGCGGATACGGTGCGAGGCGCCCTGGTTCGCCCAGGCGTGGCATGATGCGCGGAGGACGACGCTCGTCGACGCCCTCCCCGTCCCTCAATATCCCCTCATACTCCCCCATATCTCCTCGCATTCCCTTCGCATTCCCTCAGATCCCCTCACATCTCGGAGTCGTCATTCCCATGAACATCCTCGTCACCGGCGGTGCCGGATTCATCGGCGCCAATTTCGTCCGTCAGACCCTGACGCGCCACCCCGGGGCCACCGTCACAGTCCTGGACAAACTCACTTACGCCGGGAACCAGGGCTCACTGGCGGATCTGGGCGATCGGGTCGAGCTGATCGTCGGGGACATCGCCGACGCCGATACCGTGGACCCGCTCGTGGCGGCCGCCGACGTCGTCGTCCACTTCGCCGCCGAATCGCATAATGACAACTCCCTGCGCGACCCCTCCCCCTTCATCCGCACCAATCTGGTGGGCACCTTCACTCTCCTGGAAGCGGTGCGCCGCCACAGGGTGCGCTTCCACCACGTCTCCACCGATGAGGTCTACGGCGATCTCGAGCTGGACGACCCGGCCAAGTTCGAGCCGACCACGCCCTACAACCCCTCCTCCCCCTATTCCTCCTCCAAGGCGGGCTCCGACCTGCTCGTGCGGGCCTGGGTGCGGTCCTTCGGGGTGGAGGCCACGATCTCCAACTGCTCGAACAACTACGGGCCCTACCAGCACATCGAGAAGTTCATCCCCCGCCAGATCACCAACCTCATCGACGGGGTGCGCCCCAAGCTGTACGGCGCCGGGCAGAACGTGCGCGACTGGATCCATGTGCGCGACCACAACGATGCCGTGTGGGACATCATCGAGAAGGGCCGCGCCGGCGAGACCTATCTCATCGGGGCCAACGGGGAGAAGAACAACAAGCAGGTCGTCGAGCTGATCCTGGAGCTCATGGGCCGCGAACCCGACGACTACGACCACGTGGCGGACCGCCCCGGCCATGACATGCGCTACGCCATTGACAACTCCAAGCTCGTTCAGGAGCTCGGCTGGGCGCCCCGCTTCACAGACTTCCGCTCGGGCCTGAAGGACGCCATCGACTGGTACCGGAACAACGAGGCCTGGTGGCGTCCGCTCAAGGCGGAGGTCGAGGCGAAGTACGCCGCCCAGGGGCAGTAGCCAGCTGCAGACCGGCCACTGACCAGCCGCTGACCGAACCGCTGATCGACCGACGGTCAGCGGCCTATCGGCACGGATCTCTCACTCACTCTTTGCCGCTGTCCGCCAGGCCCATGGCGCCCTCAATGCGTGCGGCGAGCTCGGGCGCCATGGTTCGCGAGTAGGTGGACGAAATGTGGTTGTCGTCCATATAGACGAACACATCGCCGATGATCGTGCCGCACACGCCGTCGGGACACAGCATGTCGCTGGCGTCGATCTGGTGGAAAAGCGGGTTGCTCTCCTCCAAGAACTTCGCCGGATCCTCAGCGGCCATGGCGTTTTCCTTGGGGAAGACGCAACCGCCGACAAGCGTCTGGGGACCAACCGCGTTGGCGCACTCGTACAGGCTCTTCTCGGAGCGGGGATTGTCGCGGAAGCCGATGACGGTGATGCCCTCTTCGGTGAGCTGCTCGACAATCTTCTTGATTCCGGGCCGCAGCAGCTCTATGGAGGAGTCCTTGGAGGTCTCCGTGGTTTGAAGCACGACGACATCGGGGGGATTCCTCTCGAGCTGCTCCAGAACCACGTTATTGCGCTCCCGGCAGCTGTCCTTGTAGTACTCGGGCAGTCCGAAGGAGCAACCGCCCTTGAGGTAGGCCGTGATGTCCCAGTCATCGGTCTCATGCAGCAGCCGCATGGTGGGGATGACGTTCTGAGCGGCATGCGAATCCCCGACGACAACGGCCTTGAGGGCGGTGTCGGAGACGGAGGGGAGCCGCCTGCACGAGGAGTTCTCACTGTCGATGAGCGCAGCCAGATCATCGGCGCACTTGACGCCCGCCAGGGTCGCCCACTCCGTGGTCACTGACAGCGGCCCCGGAACCGGAGGCTTCGTCCAATCGCTGGCCTGGCCGTTGAGCACCGCCAGCGCACCCGGATGATCGGGATCGATACCCGCCTGCACCTGCTGCGAGATCTCCATGTGGCGCTGGTAGGCGATCGCGCCCCCGGCCACGCCGAGCGGGATGCCGCCCACCACCAGGCTCACGGTCACCATCGCCGCCTGCACTCCCAGCCTGCGTCCCGAGCGCGGGAAGACCTGGGCGGGGCGATCCACGCATCGGGTCATGGCCGCGGCTGCCACCAGCGAGGCGAGGATGAGGACAGCACCGGTCTGAAGATCGAATGTCCGCTGCTGTGTCGCAGTCAGGTACAGGACGAACAGCGGCCAGTGCAGCAGGTAGACGGCGTAGGAGCGGTCGCCGAGCGCGACCAGAGGCCGCCATGAGAGCAGACGCGAGACCGTCCCCAGTTTGGGCTCGGTGCCGCACAGGAGAATGGCCGCCACCGCCGCCATGGGCACCGCGGCCATGGGGCCGGGATAGGTGCCGATGCTCACCAGGCAGAAGAGCAGGAGGGTGCCCAGGCCGAGCCACGACACCAGCCACCGAATCCAAGCGCTGCGCGGCCGGAGCGCCGGCGCGGCCGCAGCGACCGCGGACCCCAGGGCGAACTCCCAGATGCGGGCCCGGGTATCGAAGTAGACCGAGCCGTCGGCCGGCGCCGAGGTCATCAGCCACGCCAGCGAGACCGCCGCCAGCGCGGCGAAGGCCACGGCCACCACGCGGCGGACCGGCAGGCCGGCGCGCGAGGCGATCCCCGCGCAGATCGCCATGAGAACCGGCCACAGCAGGAAGACCTGCCCCTGCATCGACATGGACCACAGGTGCTGCAACGGCGATGAGACGGCGTGGTTGTCGGCGAAGTAGTCGGCGCTGACGGCGGCCAGGCGCCAGTTCTGCCAGTAGGTGACCGAGGCGGCGCCCTGCACGAGCACTTCGATCCACCGGTTGCGGGGAAGAATGAGCAGGGAGGCCGCCACGGTCATCAGGACAGTGACCACCAGTGGCGGCATGAGCCGCTTGAACGTGTGCAGCCAGCGCTCGACGAACCAGGGCGTGCGGCCGGCCTCGGCGCGGCGCACGAAGGCTCCCGTCATGAGGTAGGCCGAGATCATGATGAACGCGTCCACGCCGATCGGCGAGCCGATCCTCCAGGCGTGGAAACCGAGCACCTGGATCATGCACAAGGCCCGCAGGCCCTGGATGTCCAGTCGCCGGCCGCGCCCCGAGGAACCGGGAAGCCGGGTGGCATCCCTCAGGATCCTGACCAGCCCGGGCTTGCGGCCGGTCTTGCGAGGACGATCAGACGCCTCGGGCTCCTCAGGCTCCTCGGATGCCTGGGGGCGCTGCGCCACAACTGATTTCATGACTCTGAAACGGGCCCCGCCAGGGGCCCGACCCGCGTGGGAACGACGGAGAAGGACATGCGACTCACTCCCCGCGCATGCGCCGCACGACGTCCTTGGAGGGGCCATCAGCGACTTTGACGCCCTTGTCCAGCAGGACTCCGCGCTCGCACAGGTCGGACACCATATTGAGGTCGTGACTGACGATGACCAGTGTCTTGCCCTGGTCGGACAGACCTCGGATCTCGTCCAGGCACTTGCGCTGGAAGGGCTCGTCCCCCACGGCGAGGATCTCGTCGATGAGGAAGACCTCCGGATCCGAGTGCACGGCCACGGCGAAGGCGAGTCGCAGGAACATGCCCGAGGAGTAGAACTTGACCTCGGTGTCCATGAAATCCGGGATCTCGGAGAACTCCACGATCGATTCGTAGGCGTCCTCGATCTGCTTCTTGGTCATGCCCAGGATCGCGCCGTTGAGGAAGACGTTCTCACGGCCGGTCAGATCGGGGTGGAAGCCCGCCCCGACCTCGATGAGGCCCGCGACCCGTCCCCGGGTGCGGATCCGGCCGCCGTCGGGACGCAGCACCCCGGAGATGAGCTTGAGCAGGGTGGACTTGCCCGAGCCGTTGAAGCCCAGCAGGGCCACGGTCTCGCCCTGGTGGACATCGAAGGTGACGTCGTCCAGGGCCTTGAAGGTGTTGATGCCCAGGTCCTGCTTGCGCACAGCAGCCACGGCGAGCTCCTTGAGGGAGCGTCGGTGGCGCAGGGTGAACTCCTTGGTCACCCCGGCGATCTCGATACGTGGATCCATCACAGCTCCTGCGCGAACTTGCCCTCGGTGCGCTTGAAGGCGAGCTGCCCCAGCCCCAGGACGATGAGCGACCCGACCAGGCCGACAAGGGTGAGCATCGGTATGGAGCCGATCCCGGGGACGGACTCGCCCGTGGCGGCGGACCAGAATCCGTAGTGGAACAGCTCGACGGCCACAGTCACTGGATTGGCCTGGTAGATGTGCCACATCCATTCCGGGACGACGTCCTTGACCTTGTCCGCCGGATAGAGGACCGGGGAGACCCAGGTGGCGATCATGAGGATCAGATCGACCAGGTTCTCCGAGTCCCGGAAGAAGACGTTGAGGCAGCCGAAGATGAGGCCCAGACCCAGTGCCGCGAAGGTGACGATGACGAATCCGGCCAGAATGGCCGCGGTTCCCAGGAGCGTGGGCCTCCAGTCATAGAAGAGGGAGCCCACGAGCAGCACCACCAGCTGCGGGACGAAGTGCACGATGGCCACGTATACGCTGGCGACCGGGAACATCTCGCGCGGCAGGAAGATCTTCTTGATCAGCGCCGCGTTCCAGATGAGCGTGCGCGTCGCATTGCCCATCACCTCCGAGAAGTAGGTGATGACGACCATCCCGGAGAACAGGTAGATCGGGTAGCCGGGCAGCGTCTTGTTGAGGCTGAGGAAGACCCCCATCGCCAGGAAGTAGACGACGAACTGGACGGCCGGCTTGATGTAGGACCAGGCCATGCCCAGCACGGAGCCGTGGTACCGGATCCGGAGTTCCTTCTTGACGATCAGCGACAGCAGATAGCGCTGGCGGAAGACGTCGAGCAGCCCCTTGGAGTAGCCGGGGACGACGAGCTCGTCGTCCCCGACTGCGACAGCCTGAGTCACCGGGACTCCTCCGTGGCGGCGACCGCGCTGGACTGCGCCCCGTCCTCCTCGGCGATGCCGAAGGTCCGGGCCCACGCCTCGGGGGAGACGACCTCGCCGACACGCGCCTGGTACTCGGCCTGGAGATCCTCCCAGTCCTGCCGCAGGCGCTTGTGAAGGATGAATGAGCGCATCAGCAGATCGCGGAAACGCCCGGGATCGCGGTGGTACCAGGAGGCCCCCGAGCCATCGGAGTTCGACACGATCGCAGAATCGAACTGGGAGAGCATCCACCAGCGGGCCTCGGTCCACGGCACGCGCGCCTCGGGATTCACCCGGGACGCCGCCTTGACGGGCAGGACCTGCTTGACGGTGCCCTTGGCCGCCATGGCGATGCGGCCCACGATGGTCTTGGGATAGCCGAGGTCCTCACCCTTGCGGGGCAGCTTCTCGCGGCGCACCATCGGGAAGGCGTCGGGGTCCTTCTCCACGATCGCGTCGTCGAAGCCGGAGCGCAGCGCGCGCACGCTGGGCACGATCGTCGAGATCCCCGCCTGGAGATGGTCGGGGCCGGAGAGGATGTCCTCGATGGCCTTCAGGCGCAGCTCCACCACTGAGTACTGGGAGGACAGCAAGTGCTTGATCTGCCCCTGCATGGACTCGGTGATGACGTGCCCGCCGTGCTTGTACTGGGAGTGGATGAGGGCGGCCACCAGACGGTTGCGCTCGTGGAAGTATGCCTGCCAGTCCAGCGAGTCGTCCTTGTCCGTCCACGGCACGTGCCATACGGCGGCCCCGGGGAAGGAGACGGTCGGCACGCCGGCACTCCGGGCGCGCAGGCCGTACTCCGAGTCGTCCCACTTGATGAAGAAGGGCAGGCTCAGGCCGATCCGACGGACCACGGAGGTCGGGATCAGGCACATCCACCAGCCGTTGTAATCGGCATCGGCGCGCTGATGCAGCCAGGGAGTCGTGCGCAGCGGCGCATTGGCCAGGTCGTGGTCCGGCCGCGTGCCCTTGGTCGAGCCCCACCAGAAGCGCCACGGCTGGACGTACTCGGCGTATGCGTGCAGCATCGTGCGCTCGTACATGGAGAACATGTGCCCGCCCACGATCGTGGGCACGCGGGCCAGGTCGGCGAAGGTGACGGCCCGCACGATGCCCTCGGGCTCGACGCGCACGTCGTCGTCCAGCAGGAGGACGTAGTCGGCGCCGCCCTGCAGCGCCTCGTACATGCCGCGCGAGAAGCCGCCGGAGCCGCCCAGGTTGGGCTGATTGATGATGCGCAGGCTCTCACCCAGGGACTCGCGGGCCGCCGGGAAGTGCGAGTCGTCGACGACGTTCTTATTGCCCTGGTCGGCGACGACGACCTCGTTGAGCACGCTCGGAAGAGTGTCGGAGGCGCCCAGCTGGCCGAGCATGATGGCGCAGTCGGTGGGGCGGTTGAAGGTGGTGATGCCGATCGTCGCCCTGCCCTGGGGGGTCTCGGCCGGGACTTCCGCCTCCCAGCGGGCCGCCTCGACGATGGCGTCCTCGGAGTCGGCCGCGATATCGAACCAGTACCAGCCGCCGTCGCCGAAGGTGTTCAGCGGGAGCTCGAAGACCATCTCAGCGGACTTCGAGCCGATGCGGGCCGAATCGACGCGGTGCGAGGCGCCGCGGGCGTTGGACTTGTAAATGATGACGGAGCCCGAGCCGGACACGGTGACCCTCAGGGTCACCTTCTCCACGATCGTCCAGCGCCGCCAGTACGCCGCGGGGAATGCGTTGAAGTAGGTTCCGAAGGACGAACGGCTTTGGGCCGGGATCCGGTAGCTGTAGCGCGAGACGATCTGCCCGGGGCTCTGGCGCACGGTCTGCGCCACACCGACATCGGCGGAATCGCTGTCACGCGTCTCCTTGGTGACGGGGGCCACCGAGATGACCTCGCCCTCGGCATACAGCGAGAGGATGTCGGAGTCGCCGTCGGCGGGCAGGACGAAACGCTGCAGGACGCGCGTTGTGGTGCTCACGCCTCGATCCCCTCTCCGTTCAGTGCGGCGCCGTCGCGGAAGTGCGGAGCGATCTTGTTGTCGAACATCGACAGGGCCGAGCCGATGGCCATGTGCATGTCCAGGTACTTGTAGGTGCCCAGACGGCCGCCGAAGACGACGCCCTGCTCGCTCCCGGCGAGCTTGCGGTAGGCCAGCAGCTTCTGACGATCCTCCGGGGTGTTGACCGGGTAGTAGGGCTCGTCGCCCTCCTCGGCGAAGCGCGAGTACTCCTTCATGATGACGGTCTTGTCCGCGGGGTAGTCGCGCTCGGGGTGGAAGTGGCGCGGCTCGATGATGCGGGTGTAGTCGTGATCGGCGTCCGGGTAGTTCATGACGCTCGTACCCTGGAAGTCGCCGGTGTCGGGGTACTCGGTGCTCAGGTCGATGGTGCGCCAGCTCAGCGCGCCCTCCGAGTAGTCGAAGTAGCGGTCGAGGGGCCCGGTGTAGACGATCGGGACCCGCCCCTTGAGCGCGGTCTTGTTGTAGGGCTGGGACTCGTCGAAGAAGTCCACGCCGAGAGCGACCTCGATGTTGGGGTTGTCCACCATCTTCTCCAGCCATGCGGTGTAGCCGTTGGTCGGCAGGCCCTCATGGGTGTCGTTGAAATAGCGGTTGTCATAGGTGTAGCGCACGGGCAGGCGCGAGATGATCGAAGCGGGCAGGTCCTTGGGATCGGTCTGCCACTGCTTGCCGGTGTAATCCTTGATGAAGGCCTCGTACAGCGGGCGCCCGATGAGGCTGATGCCCTTGTCATTGAGGTTCTCCGGATCCTTGCCGGCCAACTCGCCGGCCTGCTCGGCAATAACAGCGCGAGCCTCATCCGGGGAGTAGGCGGCGGAGAAGAACTGGTTGATGGTGCCCAAATTGATCGGCATGGGGTACACCACACCGTCGTGAGTGGTGTAAACGTGATGCACGTATGGAGTGAAAGACGTAAAGCGGTTGACGTACTCCCACACGCGCTCATTGGACGTGTGGAACAGATGGGCGCCGTACTTGTGAATCTCGATACCGGTACGCGGATCCGGCTCGGAGTAGGCGTTACCGCCGATGTGGTCGCGCTTGTCGATGACAAGCACCTTGAGTCCGAGCTCGTTGGCGCATCGCTCCGCGATCGTCAGGCCGAACAGGCCCGATCCGACAATGACGAGGTCGTGGTTCACCGTAATTGTCCCTCCGTAGGCAATGGCCCGATGGTAGCTGATAGCGCAGCGGCCCTGCGCAGTCGATTAGCCCTCATTTTCCGGCTCTGACTTTCATCCGGGTGCACTCGCCGGCGAGGAGGCGGGCGCCCTCCGCCCGCGCTGTTCGCACTGACGCGGACTTCAACGACGACACCGATAGGAACGTACAGGACTCGTGCAGGGCCTGCAGGACTGCAGCTTCCCACACGCCCTTGGTTCCGCGGGAGTCCAGCCGATCCACCTGATACCGTGGCTCCTCGTGTGGATCTCACTCATTCCTCAGATCCTGACGGCTTCTGCGCTCCTCTTCGCACCGGGCCTGCTCGTCACCGTCGTGGCGGGTCTCCCACCGCGCACCGCCGTGTCCCTGGCACCGGCCGCATCCATCGGGATCATCGCCGGGGCCGGCGTCATCGCGCCATTGGTCCACATATCCTGGGGACCCGTCCTCGTCGCGGCCCTCACCGGCGCGATCGTGCTCATAGCCGCCGTGATGCGCGTGCCGGCCACCCGAATGCGAGGACGCAACGCCTCCGGCCGGACCGGCCAGGCCGGCCGGGCCGATCGAGCGCCCTCGGATCGCCCGACGCCGTCCGACGCCCTGATGTACGTCATTCTTCTGGGAGCGGCGGCTCTGGTCACCACCTGGCTCGTGGCTCGCGAGCTCAATACGGCCGACGCCATCTCGCAGACCTTCGACGCCGTCTTCCACCTCAACGCCGTGCGCTGGATCCTCGACACCGGCAACGCCTCCTCCATCAAGTGCTACCTGGAATCGCCCCAGGGCGACGTCTACCCCATGGGCTGGCACACACTGGTCGCCCTGACCATGAAACTCACGGGCTCCACCAGCATTCCGATGGCGACCAACGCCACCGCCATCGCCGTGTCGGCCCTCGCGTGGCCCAGCGGATGCCTGGCCCTGACCAGCCGGATCCTCAACCGGCGCAGGCTCGGCATGGTGGTCACAGCCCTGCTGTGCTCCACGATATCGGCCTTCCCCCTGCTGCTGCTCAGCTTCGGCGTGCTCTACCCCAACTTCCTCGCACTGAGCCTGCTTCCGGGAATAATCGCATGCCTCCCGGAGCTCTTCCCCTCCCCCGACGAGCCCTCGGCGTCCCCGCTCCTCCTGCCCGCACTCCTCCTCGCCCTCGGCGGCCTGGGCATGGCCCAGCCCAATGTCATCGTGACCTTCCTCATCGCCCTGGTCATCTTCCTGACCGTGTGGGTCACGCGGGCGGTCCGCGAGGCCAGGCGCGGCGGCCCCACCGCGCAGCTGCGTCGTCGCGTCATCACCTGCATCGTCCTGGCACCGGTCATCATCGGGCTCTACATCGCCCTGCGACCCCCGGAGCGCGCGGCGTCCTGGGGCCCGAACAACTTCACGAGCGCCGTCATCGGGGAGATTCTGACCTCATCACCTCAGGGCCTGCCCATCGCCTGGGTGGTGGCGATTCCCGCGGTCGTCGGCGCAGTCGCCGCCTGGAGACGACGGCGACTGCGGTGGCTCGTCGTATTCCACGCGATCAACTGCGCGCTCTACATCGTGTCCAAGACCATGCCCATGGAGGGGGCCACGAAGGACCTGCGCTACTGGCTGGTCGGCTCGTGGTACTCCGATACCTTCAGGCTCGCGGCCCTGCTGCCACTGGCGGCGATCCCCCTGGCGGCGCTGGGCGCCTGCACCATCGCCGATTGGGCGGCGCAGCGATACCCGGTCCTGCGACTCGAGAACATGCGCGGCGCACGCAGGCGAGTGGCGTACGGAGTGCTGGTGGCGGTACTCGTCCTGCTCGGGCCCGCGAGCCTGCCGACCTCCCAGGCCCTGCACAAGCTCGAGTCCACCTACATCATGGATGCCGGCTCCCCCCTGCTGACGCCGGACGAGCTGACGGTCATCGAGAGGCTTCCCGAGCTCGTGGGCGAGGAGGAGCCCGTGGCGGTGGACCCGAACAGCGGCTCCGCTCTCGCCTACGCCCTGGCGGGCACCAACACCACCGCCAAGCACATCTTCTACCACAACAGCCCGGAGATGGAGATCATCGGCGAGAAGCTCCGCTTCGCGGCGACGGACCCGCAGGTGTGCAGTGCCCTCGACGAGCTCGACGTCCACTACGTGCTCTACTTCCCGGGGCGGATGATCCGCAGCCCACGCGGACTGAGAGGGTTCGAGAGCCTGTCGGCCGTCGACGGCTTCCAGCTCGTCACCCAGCAGGGGCGGGCGGGCCTCTACCGGATCACCGCCTGCGAGTGAGCACGCGCTGGATCCGACGCTGAGGGACATGAAGCGGCCGCCGACGGGCACTGCCGAACACTGCCGGGTACCGAAACAACCGCCGCGCCTGGGCCGGAGACGCGCATAGCAATCGCTAGCAAATTGTTAGTAACCCGCGTTCAAGTCAAGTGCACAGCACGCACTAGAATGCACCTTCGTGTGGCTCTCCCTCCTCCCGATCCTCCTGTCAGCTGCCGCGCTGCTATTCATTCCAGGCACCCTCGTCGGCGCTGCCGCAGGAATACGAACGCCTCTCATCGTCGGCCTGGCGCCGGCCATCTCCATCGCGATCATCAGCGGAACCGGTGTTGCAGCACCCGTACTCGCCCTGCCCTGGGGCCTGGCCTCGGTAGCGGCGGCCACTGCGATCCTGTGCCTGGCCGCCCTGGCAACGAGGTGGCTGATGGCCCGGCGGCATCCCCCGTACGCCGGATCAGGAGCCACCGGCGCACTCCCCCGCCTCCGCTCCATCGCCGTCTGGTGCGCGGCGTGGCCGCTGTCGGCCGCCGCCACCGGGGCCACCATCGGACGCATCCTGAACACCCCCGATGCCATCTCGCAGACCTTCGACGCCGTCTTCCACCTCAACGCCGTGGAATGGATCCTCCAGACCAATAACGCGTCCTCGTTCCGCCTCTTCCTGGAAGCCCCTCAGGGCAGCGCCTACCCGCTCGGCTGGCACACGCTGGTCGCCCTGGCCATGAAGCTGTGCGGCGCAACGAACATCCCCATGGCCACCAACGCGACGGTGCTCGCCGTGGCGGGCCTGGTATGGACCTCCGGCTGCCTGACACTGACGCACGTCCTCTTCCACGGGCGCCCCGCAGCCCTGCTCACCGCCGCGGTCATGGCCGGCAGCTTCACCGTCTTCCCCTTCGTCCTGCTGAACTGGGGCGTGCTCTACCCCAACTTCCTGTCCATCGCGCTGCTTCCCGCACTCCTGGCAGCCGTCCGCGCACTGGTGCCGATCGGCAGCGCCGGTCTCACTCCCCGACCGACCGGTCTGCTCCTGCCGGCGACGGCTCTCGGAGTCGCCGGACTCGGGCTGACTCAGCCCAACACCATCGCCACGCTCCTGCTCGCCTCCGTCATCCTGACGACGGCGAGGCTCATCACCTCCTTGCGCGCACCGCTCGACGAGCGCCCCGCGAGTGCGCTCCGCCGGCAGAGCCTCGTAGTCGGCGCTCTGGCAGTCGGCCTGGTCATGGTCTGGATGTACATGCGCCCGCCGCGTGAGAGTGCGATCTGGGGTCCGAGCTATGCGACGAGCGGATCCGTCGGTGAGGCCGTGACCTCAATGCCCGTGCAGCTCCCGGTGATCTGGGTCCCCGCCGTGCTGACTCTCCTCGGCTTCATCGCCGCTCTGCGGACCGACGGATACAGATGGCTGGCGGCGCTCCATGCCACCACGGGCGCCCTGTATGTCGTGGCCCGCTCCGCCCAGGACGGCGACCTGCGCTTCTTCATGGTGGGCATCTGGTACAACGACGCCAGCCGCCTGGGAGGGCTGATTCCGGTCACCGCCGTACCGCTGGCGGCACTGGGCATGCTGGCCGCCGCGCGATGGGGACGCGAGGCGTGCGGGGCATGCGGGCGCATCATCCAAGGCATCACCGCATCTCGGGCACGCGAGACGCGCGGGCTGCCGGGACTGCGCAGAGTGCGCGAAGCATGCGAGCGGCTCATCGCCAGCGGGCGCGCTCGGCCCCTCGTGTGGAGATCGAGCGCCTGCTGCGTCATCGTCCTCCTCCTGGTGGCGACCGGGCCGCTGTCGGGCGCGATGTCGGACTCGGTGAAGATACTGGAGCAGTCCTACATGCTCGCACCCGACTCCTCCTCCCTCACCACCGACGAGTACGCCCTCATCAATGAGCTCCCCAGCCTGATCGAGCCGGACGCCGTCATCGCCGTCGACCCCAAATCCGGGGCCGCGCTCGCGTACGCCCTCTCCGGGGCCGACACCACCGTGAAGCACCTCTTCCACCGGCATGACGCCGATCTCGACATCATCGAGAAGAAGCTCAACAGGGCCTCCGCGGATCCCGCCGTCTGCACGGCGCTGAAGGACGTCGGCGCCACCTATGCGCTCTACTTCCCAGGCAAGACGATCTCGAATCAGAAGGCCTTCGTCGGGTTCGCGCACCTGGACACCGCACCGGGCTTCGAACTCGTCGCCGAGCGGGGACAGGCGTCTCTCTACCGGATCACCGCCTGCGGATGAGACGCGCGCCGTCGCGTCATGGGCGAGAATGCGGATGCCCGTCATCTCATCCGCCCCATCCCATCCGCTCCAGCGGGGTTTGAGGAGCCCCGCTCCCTCAGGGCGAGAGGCCGCGCCGTCAGCCCGAAAGGACCCCCATGGCCATGTGGAGCGCTCTCCTCCACCCTCTGCTCATCGCAGCGGCTCTGCTGTACGCCCCCGGCGGCCTCATCGCCATCGCAGCCCGCCTGCCCGTCCGGGTTGTGGTGGCCCTGGCTCCGGCCCTGTCCGTCGCCGTCATCGCGGGGACCGGCCTCCTGGCGCCCGGGCTGGGACTGGCCTGGGGGGTGTCGGTCGTGGCGGGCGCAACCGCCATCATCGTCCTGGCCGCCATCGCCGTGCGGGCGGCGCACCGCCTGACCGGGATCCTCATCTCCCGCAGGGCAAGAGCCGCCGCCCAGGACGCCCGCGACGACGGCGCCCCGAGCGATCCGGACGGGGCCGTCCCATCTGAGGAGCCTGCCCTGCAAGAACCCGCCGATACTCCCCCCGCTCCCGCCTCCATCGGCGGGCGGGCGTCCCGCTACTGGGCCGCCGCACGCGGCCCGGTCGAGGACCTCGGCCTGTGGATCATATCGGCCGCCCTCATGTTGGCCATCTGCGCGCAATTCATCAATGCACCAGACGCCTTCTCCCAGACCTACGACGCCGTCTACCACCTCAACGCCGTGCGCTGGATCCTCGACACCGGCAACGCCTCGAGCCTGTCCTTCGACATGGTCATCTCCAGGGGCGCGGTCTACCCCCTGGGCTGGCACACCCTCGTGGCGCTGACGATGCGCCTGTCGGGCATCACGAGCATCCCCCTGGCCTCCAACGCCGTCATGTGCGCGGTCGCCGGCCTGACCTGGACCTCCGGGGTCATCACGCTCACCAGCGCGCTCACGGCGGGCCGCCGAGCCGGGCGGATCGCGACCGCCGTCCTCGCCTCCGCGGCTCCGGCCTTCCCGCTGCTCGGGCTCTTCTGGGGCATTCTGTATCCGGTTTTCCTCGCAACCGCGATGCTGCCAAGCGTCCTCCTGACCGCGGTGACCGCCAGCGCTCGAGGAATGACACTGCCGCGCCGAGCGGTTCTGTGGCTCATGGCGGGGGCCGGATGCGTCGGGCTGGCACTGGCCCACCCCTCGATCATCGTCATCGCACTCATCGCCGGGGTGTCCGCGGCGGCAACCCGCTCCGTCTCTCTGGCGGTCTGCGCCGTCAGAGCGCGCCATCACATGCGTCGAGCAGCTCTCGCCTACGTTCTGACAGCGCTCCTGGCCGGGGCTTCGTGGTTCGCTGCCCCGGCGCTGCGGGCCTCCAAGAGCGTCTCACAGTGGCCTCCATACACCTCCGTGGCGGGAGGTATCGGCGAGGCGGTGACGAGCGCGCCCGAGCTGACCGCCATCGTCTGGCCACTGGCGCTTCTGACGGTCATCGGATACCTGTCGGCCTGGCGCCGTCGGAGCACCCGGTGGGTGGCGCTGACGCACACCGTGGTCTGCGGGCTGTACGTCGTGGACGTCTCGCAGAAGGTCAGCCCCCTGCGCTACAGCCTGACCGGCTTCTGGTACTCCGACGCCTACCGTCCGGGCGGATTCATGATGGTCACGGCTCTGCCGCTGGCGGGCATCGGCGCCTGCGCCCTCGCCGACGCCGCCGGCCGCGCGCTGCCCCGCCCAGCCCGGGCCGCCACGACCGTGCCATGGCTCAGAGCAGCGCTGACGATCGTCGTCATCGCAGCACTGGCATGGCAGAGCACGGGCAGCGCCGCAATGTCCTACAACCTGAAAAAATTCGGCCTCACGTTCCTGGTGACGGATGACTCCCAGTCATTGACCGCCGACGAGCTCGCCGTCGTGAATCGGCTGCCCGACCTGCTGGGACCCGACGACGTCGTCCTCGCGGACCCCTGGAGGGGCGGCTCACTCGCCTACGGACTCACCGGCGTCACGACGCTGCCCAGGCACCTGAGTTCCTACGGCTCCACGAGCCCGGCACTGACAGTCCTGGAGAACAGCCTCGATGAGGTCGGCGACAACCCCGAGGTCTGCCCCGCCATCGAGGAGCTCGGCGTCGACTACGTCCTGGATTTCAAGGGCCGCACCATCCTGGACGGCCCGCAGGCGCCGGGCCTGTCCGACATCCAGCCGCGCGACGGTTTCCGGACGGTTCTGAGAATCGGGGACGCGACTCTCTACCGCATCACCGCGTGCGCCTGAGCAGCGCCTTCTGAGCGGTGCGGTAGGCCGCCTGACGCACCGCCGTCGGCACCAGGCGGTAACTCGCGCGCACCGCGAGGTTGCGCGCGTACTGGGAGGCCGTGATGAGGCCGGCACGACGCATTCTGGACTGGAGGTCGAGCTCGCTGCGAAGCAGGCGCATGCCTCCGCGCCGCGCGTAGGCGCCGGCCCCGACCCGGTAACGAACCAGGGCCTGCGGCACGTTGGTGGCGCGCGCGCCGTCATGGATCATGCGGGCGAACAACCAGTAGTCCTCCATGAGGTCAAGGGTCTGATAACCGCCGACGGCGCGGACGGCCGCCGCTCGATAGACCACCGAAGGGTGATTGAAGGGGTCGCGCAGAGCCAGGGCCCGGCGAATCTGCCCGGGGTCCGACGGCTGACGACGGATGACGCCATCGGTGTCGGCCTCGTCGTCGAACTCCTGAATGGCCGACCCCACCAGGTCGTACCCGGCGGCCATGAGCGGCAACTGGGTGGCGAAGCGCTCGGGGGTGGAGATGTCGTCCGCGTCCTGGCGGGCGACCACGTCGTGAGCGACCTCGGCGAGTCCGACCTCGAGGGCGGCGGCCAGGCCGACGTTCTCCTCCAGCTCGAGCACCCGCACTGGCACCTCCCCGCTGAGCTCCCCCCGGCGCGCGCGGGCGAGCACATCCTCCAGCTCGTCGGGCACGGGACCGTCGCGCACGATGAGGACCTCATCGGGGCGCAGAGTCTGCTCAACGGTGACGGACGCCAGACTGCGGCGCAGGAAATCCTCACGATCGCCCCGATAGACCGGCAGCAGCACGCTGAAGGACGGCGTCGGGGCATCAGGGTCGACGGCGCCCGCCGCCCCTGCCGGGTTCGATGATCCCGATGATGCGGAGGCCGCTCCGGCCCACTCTCCCTCCCCGGCGGGGCCGCCGCGGCGACGGAGTCCAGGGCCGTCGTCCCTCCCCTCCCGGGCGGCGGCCTCGACGGCGGCGACGTCGGCCTGAACGGGGGTTCCCAGGAAGACCTCCGCATTGTCGGCGGGCCGCGCCAATCCCTCGCGCAGACCCTGGCGGCCCGCCCTCCACAGCGCGGCCCGATCGGCCGAGCTCAGCGTCGCGCGCAGCCAGCGCCGGGCCGTCGCCGCCTCATAGGCCAGCCGCTCAACCGCTCCGAGCCCCGTGGAGTCGCGGAAGGTCCACACCTTGTTGCGCACCTCGAAGCGGAAGCGCTCACCCGGATCGGCATCGGAGGAGCCCAGCGCCTTGGTCAGGTGGTGCACCACCGATTCCGGCACGTACAGGCCGACCCGCCCCCGCAGAATGCGGGAGGTGTACTCGAAGTCGTCGTTCCACAGGAAGTAGGAGGCGCGCGGCAGGCCGACCTCGCGCACAGCGCGCGCATCCATCAGGATCGACACGAAGGAGGCGGTGCGGATCTGACGGGCGCCCGCCAGCGCCGCGTGGCGGTGAAGCGCCGGGGGAAGACCGGGGCGAGTGCGCGGACGGTTCATGGGATGCTCGGTGCCGTCGGTCCACACGGCCCTGGAGGCGAGCAGCGCCGGTGCGCCCGGATACGCCTCGGCGGCTTGGACGAGCGCCTCCAGGGCGGTCGCGGTGGGGATCGTGTCGTCGTCCATGATCCAGATCCAGTCGGCCTGCGGGAATCGCGTGAGGGCGCGCGCGATGCCGGCGGCGAATCCGCCGGCGCCCCCGGTGTTGGTGGGAAGCGCGACGACATGGGCGCCCAGCGGATGGGTCGAGGCCACCTCGCGAGAGGAATCGGTGGAGGCGTTGTCCACCACGACCGTGCCGGTCAGCGCGACGGTCTGCTCCGCCAGGCTGTCGAGGCACCGGCGCAGCAGCTCCTGGCGGTTGTAGGCGACGACGACAGCGACAACACTCGTGCGGCTCACTCGGGGTCCTTCCGTATCCTCCCGCGTTCCTCCCGCGGGCTGGGACTGGGGTCAAGTGTGCCCTATCCGAAGCTCGCCCGATGCACGTGGCGTGCCCTGTGCACTGCGGCGTCCGAAGCGAATGCTCCAGCTCGAGCGGGGTGGTGGCCGGCGGTGAATTGATGCCGGCACGGGGTGCGACCGATCTCGACGCGGAATGCGACCGATCTCGAGCCGGAATGCGACCGATCTCGACGCGGAGTACGACCGATCTCGACGCTGCTGCTCAGTCGCCGCAGGCGGTGATCCGCCACAGGCCGGCCGTACTCGTGGAGGCCACCGGCTCCATGCCGTCAGTGGGCCAGTCGGCCAGCGCCTTGTCCCAGCGCAGGGGCGCCTCCCGACCGTCCCACGCTGCTCCCCGGTCGGCCCGGAAGTAGTACTCGGCTCCGAGCTCATTGAGAAGCTGGCACGTCGTCGACCCCGGCCGCAGATCCGGGGCCGCGGAGGCGAGCATGTCGGCGGCCGTTCCCTGCGTCGGCCTCGAGCGCAGCGGATACACGACGTCGATTCCTCCGAGCGCCCACAGATAGCTCTCTCCCCGCGAGGGCGCTCCCACGACCAGGGCGTCCTCGGGCAGCTGGTCGCTCAGAGACGTGATGAAGTCCGCCTCCTCAGAGGTGAGGATCGTGCCATAGGCGATCCGGTCGGCATCGTGGACCGATCGCGCCAGTTTCGCGTGCAGCGGCATGCGTCCCACAGCGGCGGCGCACACGAGCACGAGGAGCACGGCGGTCATCCTGCGCCCGGGGCGCGCCTCAAGCAGACGGCGCAGCCCCAGGGTGGCCAGCACGAGGCCGGGAATGATGACGAGCGGCTGCACGCGCGCCTTCTGCAAGTACCACAGGGCGCCGATCCGACGCCCCCACCACTGCGGTCCGCCGACGAGCGTGACCAGGCACAGCGCCACCGCCGCCGTCACCAGCCACGGGCGCGCCTGAGGCACGCGGACCGCCGCGAATACCGCCAGCCCGCACACCACGATGCCCAGAGGCGCCCCGACGATCATCGGAATTCCTTGGAAGGAGAACGCCCCGTACTGCGGCAGGTCGAGCAGGGCCTGCCCCAGGGTTCCCAGAAGGTTTCCGCCGCCGCGGGGGTATCGCCAGACCCAGACCAGGGACTCGCGCATCACCCACGCCCCGATCAGGACGCACACGGCCAGCACCGCGAGAATACGGAGCGTCACCGTCTTGCGCCGACCGCCGGCGCGCACCAGGCGCACGATCAGGACCACGGCGAGCGGCCCGAGGAGCACCATGGTGTTGAAGGTCCCCGCACCGTGGGCCAGAACCGCGCCGATCCCTCCGCCCACGAACAGCACACCATTCATGATCAGATCGGACAACGAGGACCGCGTTCGAGCCCTCTCCTCTTCGGATTCCCCCTCGGAGAAGCCCTCGAGGGCGCCCTCTCCGGCACTGTCCGCGGGCACGGAGCGCAACAGGCGCAGGCCCAGAACCACCACCCCGGGCAGACAGATCACGCTCAGGGTGTAGGCCCACACCGCCAAGGTGCCCAGCAGCATCGTCGGCGCCCCCACCGTGGCGGCGCTCAGGACGGTGCCCAGAGCAATCGCAGTGCGGTTCCGGGAGTGCTCGGCGCCGAGGACCTCGGCGAGCAGACCGGCGATGCCCAGCGGCCAGGCCAGTGCCGCGACGACGAGGACCATCGCATTCGAGGACACCGTCACACTGGCGGGAAGCAGTGCCACCGCTCCGTGCCACACGGTCGGGTAGTAGGTGGGCACCCCCTGATAGAGCGCCGACATGCTTCCGAAACTGGAGGCGTTCCCCAGCTGGCGGATCGCCTGGACGGCGTTGGAGTGGAAAACGATGTCGAAGGCCTGAGCCGGGGTGGACATGGACCCCATGCCGGCCAATGTGCCGATCCCGAGGACGAGGCACGCCACCGCCAGCCCGGTCGGCACGCGCAGGTCGGGACGCCCGCCACCGTCCCGAGGCGGATCAGCGGATTGCGTCCGGCCGCCGGGGATGAGGCGGCGCACGGCCACGAGCAGACCCGCGGCGACCGCGGTCACCCCCGCGATAGCGGCCCAGCCCCAGGGGACCCAGGCCGACCCGACGGCCGCGGCCACGATTTCAGCAGTACCGATGACGGCGCAGCTCAGCGGCAGCGCGGCGCTCGCGGCGCTCCAGCCCCGCACGCCCCCCAGGCGCGCCAGGAGCAGCCCGGGGGCGGTCAGGAGCGCGGCTGCCAGCAGAACGCCTGCGACAACGTGGATCATTCCCCTCCTCCGATGGTCAGGCGGGGCACGCCCGTCCAGTTGCCCGCGTCAGTGATGCGACGGCCATCCAGGAGCAGCCTGATACCAGGGAGATCAACGGGGGCGAGTTCATGGTACTCAGGGTGGTCGGCCTGGACAATCGCGGCATCAATCCTCTCCCCCAGGTGGTAGGGGGTCCAGCCGAAGGCGGCGAGCTCGTCGTCGGTGTACATGGGGTCGTGGACCAGGACCTCGGCACCGGCCTCGCGCAGCGCCGCCACGGTGGGGAAGACGCCGGAGAAGGCGGTCTCCTTGACGCGCCCCCGGTAGGAGGCGCCCAGGACCACGACGCGCAGCCCCTCCAGCGAGCCCAGGATCTCAGTGGCGCGAGCCACCACGTAGGCGGGCATGGTGGCGTTGAAGGAGCGCGAGGTGCGCACGATGGAGGCGTCGGGGTCGGTGGACAGGTACAAGCGCGGGTAGACCGGGATGCAGTGCCCGCCCACCGCGATGCCGGGGCGGTGGATGTGGGAGTAGGGCTGGGAGTTGCACGCCTCGATGACGCGCTCGATGTCGAATCCCGCCCTGTCCGCGTAGACGGCGAACTGGTTGGCCAGGCCGATGTTGACGTCCCGGTAGGTGGTCTCGGCCAGCTTGGCCATCTCGGCGGCCTCGGCCGTGCCCATGTCCCACACGCCGTTGGGGCGGGGCAGGTCGTCGCGCTCGTCGAAGTCGAGGACCTGCTCGTAGAAGTCGATCCCCGCGCGGGCGCCCTCCGGGCTCAGCCCGCCCACGAGCTTGGGGTAGCGGCGCAGGTCGGCGAAGACGCGGCCGGTCAGGACCCGCTCGGGGCTGAAGACGAGGTGGAAATCTGCGCCCTCCTTCAGGCCGCTGATCTCCTCGATCATGGGCTTGAAGCGGCCCCGCAGCGTGCCCACCGGGAGGGTGGTCTCATAGGAGATGAGGGTGCCCGGGGTCAGGTGGGCGGCCAGGGAGCGGGTGGCGTCGTCCATCCAGGCGAAGTCGGGGTTCCAGGTGGCGTCGTCCACGAAGAGGGGGACCACCAGGACGATCGCATCGGCCCCGGGGATGGCCTCGGCGTAGTCGGTGGTGGCGCGCAGGGCGCCGTTGCCGGTGGCCGGGTTCAGGGCGGCCAGCTTCTCGGCCAGGTGCGCCTCGCCGGGGAAGGGCTCCTTCCCGGCATTGACGGCCTCGACGATGGCGGGGGCGACGTCGATCCCGATGACCTCATGGCCTTTGTCGGCGTACTGGACCGCCAGGGGCAGCCCGATCTTCCCCAGGGCGACGACGGCGATGCGCATACGGCTCCTTTCGAGCGGCCGGTTTCCGGCGACATCGTATGTCACTGGAAAGTCACAGGAACGCCATCGGGACGCGCATGCGGCAGAAGCGGTCGGGAACCGGGGGTTTAGAATGCGTCCGTGAGTAGACGCCCGCGGATCCTGGTCATCTCCTTCTCGCCGATCCACAGGGACGCCCGGGTCCTGCGCGAGATCAGCGCACTCGCCGAGATCGGCGAGGTGACCTCCGCGGGCTACGGAACGCGGCCTCCCCACGTGGTCGATCACCTCAGAATCCCCGATGACGCACCGTCCCTTCCGCAGACGCCCGCGGGCGTGGCCGGGCTCGCCCTGCGCAGGCTGCGGGCGTGCGAGCTGGCGGCCCCGGCCGCCCGCGAGACGATCCGCCTCGTGGACGGGCGCGAGTTCGACGTGGTGGTCGCCAACGACGCGCGCGCGATCCCGACGGCGTTCGCGGTGGCCCGCGGCGCTCCGGTATGGGCGGACATGCACGAGTGGGCGCCGGAGGAGCGCACCCACGTCACGAGCTGGCGCCTCCTGGTGGCTCCGCTCATGGATCACATCTGCCGCGGCTACCTGCCCAGATGCGCCGCCGTGACGACAGTGGCGGCCTCGATCGCCGACCTGTACCTCGAGCACTACGGTGTCGCGCCGCGCCTGGTGCGCAATGCCGCCCCCTACGCCGACCTGGAGCCCTCCGCCCTGCGCGAGGACGGCGCGATCCGTCTGGTGCACTCGGGCGGCGCTGTGGCGGGCCGCAACATCGAGACCATGATCGACGCCGTCAAGGCCGCCGCGCCCCACCTGACCCTCGACCTCTACCTGGTTCCCGGCAACGACGGCGGCAGCTATCTGCGCGCGCTGCACCGCAGGGCCCACGGGTGCGCCCGGATCACCTTCCACGATCCCGTCGCACCGGCCGAGCTCGCGCGCACGCTCAACGAATACGACGTCGGCATCTACTGGATTCCGCCCTACAGCACCAATGCGCGCCTGGCCCTGCCCAATAAGATCTTCGACTTCATCCAGGCCCGGCTCGCGGTCGCCGCGGGACCGACACTCGAGATGGCCCGCATCATCAACGGCTTCGACATCGGCGTCGTCACCGAGGACTTCGAGCCCGACTCGATCGTCGCAGCGCTCAACGCCCTGACTCCTGCGGAGGTGGCGGCCTGCAAATCCCGCTGCGCCCGGGCCGCCCACGAGCTCAGCTTCGAGCACGAGGCGAGCACGATCCGGGAGATCGTCGGCGAGTTGGCTCCGCGCTGAGACGCGCTCCGGCTCGGTCCGGCTCGGTGCGGATCGGTCCGGCTCAGGCCCGCCCGCTCCTGTCAGGACGTCCTGTCAGGGCGCAAGCGTCCGCGCAACCGTGCGCGCCCGGTCCGCCCATGTGCTGCGCGCAGCCGCCCTCCGAGCCGCCTCTGCGCGGGCCTCGACCTCCTCGGGGCGACCGCGCAGCTCCGTCAGCAGGGCGACGAGCAGATCCTCGTCATGGTCGATGACCCAGCCGGCGCCGGCGGCCTCGACGATCCGCCCCGCCTCGGTGCCCCGGGTGGCGATCACCGGACGGCCGTAGGACAGGTACTCGTAGAGCTTGACCGGCACCGCGATGTCCCAGTACTCGGAGGGGGCCACCGCCAGCACCCCGATATGGGCGCGCGCGTATACGGGCTCCAGCTCCCCGGCCGACTTGTGAAGAACCCTGATGGCGCCCTGGCCCAGTCGCGGGTCCCGGCGACGGGCCTGGCGCCACTGGGACTGATGGACAACCAGATCGAGCGCAACGCCGTCGACCCTCTCCAGGGCCGCGGCGACGACGGTCAGGTCGTAGTGCCCGCCGAGCCCGCCCACGTAGACCAGGCGCAATCCGTCCTCCTGGGCCGGCAGCGGCAGGACGCGCCCGGAGTCGCCACCCGGGGGAAGCGCCGAGAACGAGTCCGACTGCGCGAGCCCGACCAGCGAGGACATGGCATTCGAGGGGAGGAAGAAGTGCACCCGGTTGCGCCTGTACCCGGCCAAGTCCGCCCGCTGGAGCAGGTTCGAGGCGACCCCGTAGGCCCCCGACGCCCGCAGCCCGGGCATGCGCCAGTACGCGTCTCGGTAGAAGACGCCGACGGGCACGCCGCGCCTGCGCGCCAGGCGCATGATCGAGTAATCCAACAGCGGTGCGACGCCCGTGCGCAGGCTCGTCGCCAGGGCGTTGGGCTGAGTCGAGTTCTCGCAGTACAGGAAATCGGGGCGTCGCCCGGATGCGAGCAGTTCCTTGAGACGACGCAGACCGGCCCTGCGCTGAGCCACGGCGCCGCTGATGTCCATGACCTCGTAGCCGATCTCCTCGAAGGCACGGCGCATCCGCAGCGGACGGAGCCGTGAGGCCGCGGCGGGATCGGGGTCCAGTGGATAAGGGGCGTGGAAGACCATCATCGAACGATCCGGGCGGTTTGAATGAGTCGAACGATCCGTCGTATCAGTCATCGGGGCTCCTCCCCCGCCTCCGGGGAGGGCGGCGCGGATTCAGCGGGTGCAGCGGGTCCGACAGGCGTACTCATACCACGGTTACCACGGTCGTAGTCGCGCGCGACCGCGAGCGCCATGACGAGTTGGACGGCCAGCATGCCCGCCATGAGCCAGCCCAGAACGATGATCGTGGGCATCATGTCCAGTCGGCTGAGCCCCAGCCAGGTCAGCGGAACGACGCAGTAGGCGACGGCGAAGGCGAGCAACTGGCTCTGCCGCTCGGTGACGACGAAGATATTGGCGATCGGGGACGTCAGCACGTTCATGAACAGCCAGGGAGTCAGCGCCCTGGCGTAGTAGCCGGCGTCGTGCCAGGTGGCGCCGAACACGAGGGGGAACAGCCACGGCGCGAGCAGGTAGAGCACGGCGAAGGGCACGATGGCGGCCAGGCACGTGCGCAGCAGTACCGCGCGCACGAGCGGGAGCATGGCACCGGGTTCGGTGTCCGAGAGCTTCTTGAGGAATACCAGGGCCACCGAGCCGGCGATGAGGGCCACCGGTACCTGCATGATGTTCCAGGCGAGCTGGAACTGTCCGAGGGCGGCCACCGAGACGGCCCCGATCAGCAGGTTGATGCCGTTGTTCCTCACCGAGTCCACGACGGCGTTGGGTCCGTTGAGCAGCGGCATCTTGCGGTAGCGATGGATCATCGCCCGCATGGAGGGGGCGTCATCGCCGAGCGGCTCACGCAGTTCGGGCGTGCGCAGGTGCAGGGCCAGCAGCGCCACCAGCTGTCCGGCGATGGTTCCGATGATGATCGCCGGCAGCCCCCCGTGCAGGGCCAGCCCCATCACCAGCTGGCATACGGGCACGGCCGCGGACTGGAGCACTCGGTTCCTGGCGATGTCGCCGAAACGGCCCTGACGCGTGAGCCAGTACTGGAGGGTGGTGATCTGGGAAACGAGGAAGACGGTGACTCCGGCGCCCATGAGCCACCACATGAGCGCGCCGGAGTGATGGTAGTGGTCCCGCAGGATCCGGGCCCCGGCCACGCAGACGGCGGAGGTCAGCAGCGAGGTCACGAGCACGCAGCGCGTTGCCAGGCGCTGGAGCACCCGGGCGCTGCGATCGTCGTCGGGCAGGATGATCGTCACATCGAAGCGCAGCGCTGCGAAGGTGATGACGAAGCCGGTGATGGAGCCGTAGACGCCGAACAGGCCCTTGTCGACATCGGAGTAGACCCTCGCGATGAAGATCTGCAGGACGAGGGTGATGCCCTGGGAGGCGGCCGTCCCGGAGACCAGCGTGAGGATGGAGCGGAGCACGGGGCTGCGCTGTGCCAGGCCGGACCACCCGGGCCACCTGAACCGCCCGGACAACCCGGGCCGCCCAGACCGCCCAACGCCCATCGGCTTGATCATGCGGGTATTGAATCATGGGCGCCGCGAGCGCCCCCGATCACCCCGGCCCGAGGCGCTCGAAACGCTCGACGAGCCGGGCCACCGCCCGCTGCGGGGAGTGGCGCTGCGCCACCCAGGACCTCCCGTTGGTCACCCGCGCGCCCTCCAGTGCCCGCCCGACTCCCTCCACGACGGCCTCGACCATCTCGGAGCGATCCACGGGCCCGCCCAGCACCGGAACGTCGCTCGTCGTGTCATGAGCGCCGTCGTACCAGCGGCGGTCCAGAGCCATCACCGTGGTGACCCCGCTGCCGACGGCCTCGAGCTCGGAGACCCCCATGCAGCCCGTCATCTGGCCGACCGCCACCGACCCGGTCGCCAGCCAACGGGCGTAGTCGGCGTGAGTCATCCTCGGGCGCAGCCCGACCCCGTAGTCGCGCGCCGCACGCGGAGCGCCCTCGCCCCATTGCAGGCCCTCGATCGCAATCGAGTTCCGGTACGCCGCCCGGAGTATGCGGAGCACCTCCAGCTGGAGGTCCCCGCCCTTGTCGGCATCCCAGCGGGAGGGGAAGATCACCCGGAACGGCCCCCCCGACCCCTCATGATGTGCGGCCAGCTCCTCGACGTCGACGATCACGGGCTGCAGGACGGCATCCGGGCGCAGGTCCATCACGTGCTCGGCCAGGTCCGGCGTCGTGTAGTAGACGTCGCGCGCCCGGCGCACCGCGTCCGCCACGAGGCCGCTGTAGCGCGCCTCGTACCTGCGTACGCGGATGTCCGTGCCGTGCAGGTGCAGGACGAAGGGCTTGCGCAACCAGCTGGTGTGAGCCGTCACGGTCGCCCCGTGAACGTCGAGCAGATCGGCGCGCACGGCCCTGCGGACGAGCCCGGCCTCCCACCGGGCGCCTCGCAGCGCCCGGCGCACCGGCCGCATTCGGGGCGACCAGCCCGGATCGACTCGGGCGGTGTCGTACAGGTCCCACGCCAGGCCCTCATCCCGCGCCCTGCGCACCAGCGCGGTGCCGATACGGGCGACGTCATTGACGTGCAGGACCTTCACACGATCATTGTGGCACGATAGCGGCGCAGGAGCGCAGGAGCCCAGTAGGGTCCGGTCATGCACGTTCTCTCCGTGGTCGGCGCCCGCCCGCAGTTCGTCAAATTGGCCCCTGTCGACGCCGCCCTCCGGCAGGCCGGAATCCGCCACACCATCGTGCACACGGGCCAGCACTACGACCCGATGCTCTCGGAGGTGTTCTTCCGCGACCTGGGCATCGGCGCCCCCGACGTCCATATGGGCGTGGGCTCGGGCTCCCACGGCGCGCAGACCGGGGCGATGCTCACCGCCATGGACGCCGTGCTCGCCGATCGCGCACCGGACTGGGTCCTGGTCTACGGGGACACGAACTCGACGCTGGCCGGGGCGCTGTCCGCCGTCAAGCTGCACGTGCCGGTGGCCCACCTGGAGGCGGGCCTGCGCTCCTTCAACCGGGCAATGCCCGAGGAGATCAACCGGGTCCTGACCGACCACGCCGCGGACCTGCTGCTCACCCCCACTCGTGCGGGCGCCGAGCACCTGGCGGCCGAGGGGCTCCAGGCGCGCACCGTCGTCGTCGGGGACGTCATGACCGACGTGCTGCTCCAGGTGCGCGACCGCGTGGCGCGCACCCCCTCGCCGGTCGCGCAGAGGCCGGGCCCGGCCGAGGGCGAATACTCGCTGGCCACCATCCACCGCGCCGAGAACACCGACGACGCCGCGCGTCTGCGCGAGATCCTGGACTCCCTGGCCGCGGTGGACCACCCGGTGGTGCTGCTGGCGCACCCGCGCCTGGCGGCCAAATGCGCCGAGCACGGGCTGGACCTCGAGGACCGGGGCGCGCTGCGCATCCACCCGCCGCTGCCCTACCCAGACCTCATCGCCTCCGCGCTCCACGCGCGAGGGATTGTCACCGACTCCGGGGGCCTGCAGAAGGAGGCCTTCCTCCTGCGGGTGCCGTGCACGACCGTGCGGCCCCAGACCGAGTGGGTGGAGACCGTCGAGCTGGGGTGGAACGTGCTGGTGGAGCCGGGACCGGAGCTGGCGGCGGCCGTCTCGCGCCCCTGGCCGAGTGAGCCGGAAGAGGCCCTGGCCCACCCATATGGGGACGGGCGCGCCGCTGAGCGCGTCGCCCGCGTGCTGGCCGAGCGTGCCCCCTGAGCGCCTCCGCTGCGCCCTATCTGCGCTCTGTCACGGCTCTACTGCGCCCTGCTGCGGCCCTGCTGTGCTCCGCCTGCCGGGATCGCGCGCATCGGCCGCGGCTCAGGCGTCGAGGAGCACTCGCGCCGCCTCATCGAGAGCGACCGCCATGGAGCGGTGCGCAACCACCCAGTCGCGCAGTCGCGCCGAGCGCGCCCCGACCGCGCCCGGGTCCTCCTGGTTCTTCTGGTCCTCCTGGGTGCGCGCCGTCTCCTGCTCAGCCTCCTGCTCGGCGATGGCGGCCAGCATGCAGCCCTCCACGGAGTGGGCGTCGTAGTCGGCCACCCAGCCCAGACCGGCCTCCGACAGGTCGGCGCGCGCGGGACCGGGACCCGCATAGACCACGGGGGTTCCGCAGGCCAGAGCGGCGAAGATCTTGGTGGGATAGGCGAAGTCGTAACCGACCCCAGGGCGGATCGAGACCACCGAGGCCACCGCGCCGCGCTGCCAGGCGGCGGCCTCATCGGGTGAGACCACGGGCATCAGGTGGATGCGGGGGTCGTTCGCAGCGAGGTCGCGCAGATAGTCCCACTCGCTTCCCTGCCCCAGGTAGACCAGTTCGACCTGCGGGTGAGTCCGGTGGACCAGCCGGAGGGCCTGAATGAAGATGCCCGCCCCCTGCCATTCCGATGCCGTGCCGGCGTAAAGGAAATAAGGAGACCGAGGGGCGTCGGAGGCGACGGGCCCCTCGGGCGTGAACACATCGGTATCGATGCCATTGGGCACGACGGTCACCCGGTCGGCTCTAAGACCGCCGAGTCTGCCGAGTCTGCCGAGCTTGCTGAACTTGCTGAACTTGCTGAGCCTGCTGAGTTCGGTGACGCGCTGCGCCACACCGCTGTTGACCGTCAGCACGCGTCGAGCCCCGGACAGCGCGAAGCGCTCGAGCGAGCGCACCACCGCGACGACCCAGCCCGGCGCCCCCGTGGCCTGCGAGGCGTCGGACCACACGTCCGCCGCGTAGTAGGCGTACGGGACCCCCCGCAGGGCGGCGATCACACGCACGACCGCCCCCGTCGTGGGCGGCGGCTCGGCGACTACGAGATCGGGCCGCCGGCCGGCCAGAAGTCGCAGGGCCAGCGGCAGGTCGAAGCTCATGTACTGGGCGTAGCCGCGAACATAACCGGCCTCGTCGCGCAGCACGGGCATTGAGCTGACCCTCACGCTGTGATCGTCGGGCGCGGTGACTCCCGGCGGGCTGGAGGTCAGCACAGTCACCTCAGCACCGCGCCGGACCAGGGCGCGCGCCAGGCCGCGCTGCCTGAGAGCGGCAGCAGCCGGCTCGGGAGCGTACAGACGGGTGGCGAGCACGACTCTCGGGCGGCGCCCCGGGCTGGAGACGACGCGCTCACGCCGATGTCGAGCCGCGATCGCCAGTCCCGCGGCTCCGGCCGCAGCGAGGAGCAGAGCCGCGGCGCCCGTGCGCATGCGCCTCACAGGTCGACCATCCGTTGTTGGGCGGCCGAGGCGAGAACCGCCTCGACGACCATGAGGGTGGCCACGCCGTCCTCCATACTCACGATATCGCCACCGGCGCCGGGACTGCTGGAGTCGCCGGAGTCGCCGCTCATGCTGTGCAGGCTGTGCGCATTGCGCATGCTGCGCATCTCCAGCACCGCGTCGCGGAAGCGCTCCTGCTCCAGAGCCAGGGGCTCGCGCTTGGCAATGGCGTAGCGGACGACGTCGCCCTCGCTGACGCCCCGGAAATTGGCGACCTGATCCCAGGTCGAGGCAACGGTCCCGTTGGCGTGGAAGGTGAGATCGCCGGTGAGGGTATCGGCCACGAAGGCGCCCTTCTCGCCGTTGACAATGGTGACCCGCTCCTTGAAGGGAGTCAGCCAGTTCACCACGTGGGAGACGATGATGCCATTGGCCAGGACCCCGCTGGCCACGACCATGTCCTCGTTGACGCGCCCGGAGCGGTGGGCGACCTGAGCGCTGACCGACCGGTAGGGGGAGCCGGCGACCCACGCGGTCAGGTCGATGTCGTGGGTGGCCAGGTCCTTGACGACGCCGACATCGCTGATGCGCGCGGGAAAGGGCCCCTGGCGGCGGGTGAGGACCTGATAGACCTGCCCGAGCTCACCGGCGTCGAGTCGTTCGCGCAGGGCTCGCAGGGCGGGATTGCAGCGCTCGACATAGCCGACGGCCCCCACCAGGCCGCGGGAGGCGAAGGCGTCGGCGACGCGGCGTCCGGCCTCGACGCTGTGGGCGATGGGCTTCTCGACCATGGTGGGCACGCCCGCCTCGGCCAGGGCCAGGGCGATCGACTCGTGGTACGCGGTCGGCACGGCGACGACGGCGGCATCCAGCCCGGCATCGATCAGTGCGGCCACATCGGGCAGCAGCTCCAGCTCACCGGCCGCGCCGAACTGGTCACCGCCCGGATCGGCCACGGCCACGAGCTCCATCCCCTCGGTGGCGCGGATGACACGAGCGTGATGGCGTCCCATGGAGCCCAGGCCGATCAGACCCACGCGCAGGCTCTGAGCATTCTGAACGCCCTGAGCACCCTGAGTGCCCTGAGCACTTCCAGTACTGCCCATGCGTCAGGCACCCGCGCTCACGGTTGCGACGACCGCCTCAACAATGCGCCCCACATCGGCCGGGCTCAAAGACGGATGGACCGGCAGGGACAGGCACTCGCGGGCGGCCTTCTCGGTGCCGGGCAGCTCCACGCCCCGCGCATAGGGCGCCAGGGATGCCAGCCGATGATTGGGGATCGGGTAGTACACGCCGGTGCCGATCTGCCACTCGTCCTTCAGGACGGCCTGGATGCGGTCCCGCTCAGCACCCGTGGCGCCCTCGAAACGGATCGTGTACTGGTGGTAGACGTGAGTGCGGCCCTCGGGCACGAGGGGCGTGATCACGCCGGCCGCACCGGCCAGCCCCTCGTTGAGGGCCGCCGCATTGGCCTGCCGCTGCGCGGTCCATCCGGCCAGCCTGCCCAGCTGAACCCGTCCCACAGCCGCGGAGACGTCGGTCATGCGGTTGTTCAGACCCACCAGCTCGTTGGCGTACTGCCGGTCCATGCCCTGATTGCGCAGCAGTCGCACGCGGCGCGCCAAGGCGGCATCACCGGTGGTGACCATGCCGCCCTCCAGGGAGGTCATGTTCTTAGTGGGGTAGAAGGAGAAGGACCCCCACGCCCCGAAGGACCCCACCGGCACCGAGCCGATCGCGGCGCCGTGGGCCTGAGCGCAGTCCTCGAAGACGGCCAGGCCATACTCCTCGGCTATCCGCATGATCTCGGGCATGTTCGCCGGCAGCCCGTAGAGGTGCACCACCTCGATCGCCGCCGTGCGATCGGTGATCGAGGCCCGAACGCTGGCCGGATCCAGGGTGAAGGTGACCGGATCGATGTCGGCGAACACGGGTCGGGCGCCCGCGATCGCCACCGAGTTGCCCGTGGCCGCGAAGGTGAAGGACGGCACGATCACCTCGGCGTCCTCGGGCAGGCCGCTGGCCAGCGTCGCCAGGTGCTGGGCCGACGTGCCCGAATTGACTGCCACGGCGTAAACGCCGCCGACGACCTGCTCGGCGAACTCCTCCTCGAAGGCGGCCACCTGCGGCCCCTGAACCACCATGCCCGAGGCGATGACGGCATCGACGGCGGAGCGCTCCAGCGCCCCGATGATCGGCTTGGCCGCGGGGATGAACTCACGTGGCATCAGGCGCGCACCTCCCGGATCGCAGTCTCGAGATCTGCCTCGACCTCTTCGTACAGGGCGCCGGTGACCGGACAGCGCCATCGCCGAGAGCCCCGAGAGCCCCGAGCTTGCTGAGCCGGCCGCTCTTCCTGCTGCTTCCCGCCGTCGTCCCCGACGGCGACCAGCGGCCGCCCCGCACGACCCACCCAGCCCACGCGCACAGCGGGCGTCCCGGCGACCAGCGCGTGCGCGGGAACATCCCTGGTGACGACGGCGCCGGCGGCGACCGTGGCCCAGGCCCCGATGCGCACAGGGGCGACGCAGACGGCGCGCGCCCCGATGGAGGCGCCCTCCTCGATGGTCACGCCCACGGGCTCCCAGTCCGAGGCCGACTTGAGCGAGCCGTCCGGATTGACGGCCCGCGGGAAGCGGTCATTGGTGAGCGTCACCGCCGGGCCGATGAAGACGCCGTCGGCCAGCACCGCCGGCTCATACACCAGGGCGTAGTTCTGCACCTTGCAATGACGCCCCATCCGCACACCCTCGCCTATGTAGGCGCCGCGCCCCACGATGCAGCCCTGACCGAGCACGGCGCGCTCCCGCACCTGCGCCAGATGCCACACCGCCGTTCCCTCACCGATGACGGCGGCCTCGGACACATCTGCGGACGGTGCGATACGGGTGGCCACGGCAGCTCCTTATGGATCATGATCACGAGGGAGGCGAGCGAAGCGGGCGACGTCGAAGTGAGACGGCACAGTTATTTTAAGCCCGATACGGACTTTCGACGAGCCGTGTAAGAATGCCGGGGTGACGTCGTCCCCAGACTCCTCCATCTCCCCAGAACAGCCGCATCCCGACGAGCTGACGGATGCCTGGCTCGTGGTTCCGCTGTACAACGAGGCTCAGGTCATCCGCGGCGTCATCGAGGAGGCCCGCCGGACCTTCCCCCATGTCGTCGTCGTCGATGACGGCTCGCAGGACGGCTCCGCGGCGCAGGCCGAGGCGGCGGGAGCCGTCGTCGTGCGCCACCCCATCAACCTGGGACAGGGCGCCGCCCTGCAGACCGGCATCAGCTACGTGCTGGAGCGCACCGATGCGCGCTACCTCGTCACGTTCGATGCCGATGGCCAGCACTCGGCCGCCGACGCCGCCGCCATGGTGCGGGCCGCGCGCGACGAGGACCTGGCGTTCGTGCTGGGCTCCCGCTTCCTCGAGGGCCCCTCACCGGTCGGCTGGCTCAAGCGCCTCGTGCTCGCCACGGCCGCCGCGGTCGCCTCCCGCACCACCGGCATGCGCATGACCGACGCCCACAACGGGCTGCGGATGCTGCGGCGCGATGCCGCCGAGCGCCTCGACCTGAGGCAGAACCGCATGGCGCACGCCAGCGAGATCACCCGCCAGCTGGGCGCCACCGGCCTTCCCTGGAGGGAGTACCCGGTTCACATCGAGTACACCGAGTACTCGAAGGCCAAGGGACAGTCGCTGCTCAACTCCGTCAACATCCTCGTCGACCTGATCTTCTCGTGACCCGACTCGCGCAAGGAATCCGCCCATGAGCTCCCAGCTGATCATCAAGGCCGTCCTCCTCGTCTGCGTCGCGGGGATCGGATGGATGATGCTGCGCTCCCCCGGCGGGGCGCGCCATCAGGCCGGGCGCAGGCTCGCCACTCTGGCCTTCGTGTTCTTCGCCATCGCGGCCATCGCCGTGCCCTCGCTCACGGCGCGCCTGGCCCACCTCGTCGGCGTGGGGCGGGGGACCGACCTGCTTCTCTACGCCCTGGTGGTGGGCTTCCTGATCCAAATCCTCTCGTCCTTCCGCCGCAACGCCGCACGCGAAAGGCAGATCACCCGCCTGGCACGACGGATCGCCCTGGACACGGCACCCGATCCGCATCAGGAAGCGGCTGAGCGTCACCCCGATTCGCGCCCAACACGAGACTCGGGTCATAGAACCGCATGAGCTGAGCACGTATGGTGACCACGTGTCCACACCACCTGTACGCCATGCGGCGCGCGAGCTGCGCCATCGAGTCCTGCGCAACGTCATGCTGTGCCTGCTGGCGTGCGTGCTCTTCGTGACCACGGGGGCGTGGGCGGCTTATCACAATCTCCAAGGAAAGATCGGCGTCAAGCCCATCGACACCATTATCGGCGGGGACCGCCCCGACGGCCCCACGGACCACTCCTTCGAGGGGCGTGCGGTCAACATCCTCGTCATGGGGTCGGACTCGCGCAACGGCCAGGTAGTCAATGACGACACGGAGGGCATGCGCTCGGACACGGCCATGATCGTCCACCTGTCCGAGGACCGCAGCCGCATGGACGTCATCTCGATCCCCCGCGACACGATGGTGGCCATGCCGTCGTGCAAGCTTCCCGACGGCTCGGAGAGCGATCCCTCCTCCTACGCCATCTTCAACTCCGCCTTCTCCACCGGGGCCAACAACTCCTTCAACCCCGATGACGTCGCCTACGCCGCGGCGTGCACGATCAAGACCGTTGAGAAGCTCACCAATGTCCGCATGGACGAGTACATGGTGGTGGACTTCACCGGTTTCGAGAACATGGTCGACTCCCTGGGAGGCGTGCCCATGTACGTCGAGGAGGACGTGGACGACGAGAAGGCCGACCTCCACCTCAGCAAGGGCTGCAACACGCTCAACGGCGCCCAGGCCCTCGGCTACGCCCGTGCGCGCTACTCGCTGGGCGACGGCTCCGATATCTCCCGCATCGGCCGCCAGCAGCAGCTGGTCGGCGCGATCATGCGCACCGCCAAGTCGAAGAACCTCCTGACGGACATGCCGACTCTCTACAGCTTCGCCGAGTCGGCCCTGTCAACGCTCACCGTCAGTGAAGGGCTGGGGGGAATCGACAAGCTCGCAGGGCTGGCCAATAGCGCCGCCAGCATCGGCATGGACAACATCAACTTCATCACCATGCCGGTCGAGGAGGACGACATCGACCCCAACCGCGTGCAGCCCAGTGCGAAGGCCGATGACGTCTGGAAAGCCCTGCACGACGACAAGCCGATTCCCGAAGAGGCAGTCTCCCTGTCCGCCGACGGCACCTCCCCCAGCCAGGAGGCCTCCCCCACCGACGACTCCAGCGGGACCGGCGATCCGACCCAGGGCAACCAGCCCACCCCGGCGGCTCCCGCGAACCCAGGCGCCGGATCAGACGATTCGGGGACCGTCGATCCCGCCACGCAGTGCAGTTGACCGTTGGCCCCACACATTCGGCCGCACCTCAACCGCACCTGACACAGGCACTGGCACAGCCGCTATGACACGAAGAAGGGGACGACCTCAGTGACTCCTCCTCCGGATCTGCCCCCGTCCTTCGGCCCCGGCGCCTCCGGCTCATCGAATCGCCGCAGTGGTGAGAACGGTGAGAAGAAGGCGTCATCGGCGGGATCGGCCGCCTCGGCCAGGCAGGCGGATGCCGGTTCCTCTCCCACGATCAGGCGCCCCCCCCGGCCCCCGCGGGTCGGAGCGCCGCCCAGGCGTCCCCGCAGCGCCGCTCTCTGCGCCAAGGGTCCAGGCAGGACGCCGATGCGGGCTCGGCCGGCCAGCGCCGGCCGGGCAGCCATGTACGTCCGGGGTCCTCCGCCGTCCCGATCGGGCAGCGGCCCTCAGGTCCCGAACCCACCCGGGCGCTGCCCACCAGAGGCGCCGCCTCATCCGGAGCCGCCTGGAATGGTCAGCCGGACGCCGGGTTCGTACGGCCGGACAGCCCGTTCCCCCCGTCGACGCAGCCCGAAGGCACCCCGGAAGGCACCCGGAGGCGCCGTCCACTGCGGTGGGTGGCGGCGATTCTCGTCCTGCTCCTGGTGCTCATCATGGGGCGCGTGGCATGGCTGTGGCACGACATCGACTCCAAGCTCGATCGCATTGAGGCGCTGTCCGGGGCCAAGGACACCCCCGGGGAGACCTGGCTCATCGTCGGCTCGGACTCCCGCGATGACGGAGGGGTGCCCCAGGACGGCACCGAGGGCTCGCGCGCCGACTCGATCATGGTGCTCCACAAGGCGTCCAACGGGCAGGCCTCGCTGATCTCCCTGCCGCGCGACACCTACGTGGAGATCCCCGGCTATGACGACGACAAGATCAACGCGGCCTACTCATACGGGCAGGCCCCGCTGCTGGTGGAGACCGCCGAGAAGCTCACGGGCCTGACCATGGACCACTACGTCGAGGTCGGCATGGGCGGAGTCACGAATATGGTCGACGCCGTCGACGGCGTCGAGGTGTGCCTCGACTACGACGTGGACGACCCCGATTCCTCCCTGGTATGGGACACATCCAAGGGCACCTGTCAGAAGGTCGATGGCGAGAAGGCCCTGGCCTACTCCCGCATGCGCAAGTCCGACCCGACCGGCGACATCGGCCGCGCCCAGCGCCAGCGAGCGGTCGTCTCGGCGGTGGTCTCGAAGGCCATGTCGGCCCAGACCCTCATCAACCCCTTCCGGCAGGACAAGCTCGTCGACTCCGGGACGAAGGCCCTGACCGTGGACGAGGACGCCTCCGCACTCGACCTGGGGCAGATGGCACTGGCCTTCCGCTCAGCCTCGAACAAGGGGCTCACCGGTGCACCGCCCATCGAAAGCCTCGACTACGAACCGGGCGGGATCGGCGCCGCGGTGCTCCTGCAGGACACCACCGCCCCGGATTTCTTCTCCAAGATGCGCTCGGGCAAGCTGACGTCCAAGGACTTCGACCAGCCCTGAGCCCTGAGCCGACTCCCCCCTTCGCCGAGATCGGTCCGCTTCCGCCTCGAAATCGGTCGTACTCCGCACCGAGATCGGTCCACTTCCGGCTCGAGATCGGTCCCACTCCGCACCGAGATCGGTCCGCTTCCGCACCGAGATCACTAGAGAATCAGTTCCGCCCGCCGGCCTCATGTCCAGGCCAACGGGCGGAATCTGTTCGTAGGAGCGAATCGCAGGATCAGGCGAAGCTCTTGCGGTTGGGATCAGCCTGCCAGGAGGTGAAGGACGAGGTGACGATGTCGTCGAGGTCGTGCTCCGCCTTCCAGTTCAGCACGCGGCCGATGCGCTCGGCGTCGCCGATGAGCTGAGGCGGGTCTCCGGGGCGACGGTCGAGCTCCTCGGGCTCGATCTCCAAGCCGGTGGAAGCGATGACCTTCGAGACGACCTCCCGCACCGAGGAGCCCTTGCCGGTGCCCACGTTGAAGACGTGATCATCCATCTCTCCGCCCCCGGCCAGGTAGTCCAGGGCCGCGATGTGCGCCACCGCCAGGTCGCGCACGTGAATGTAGTCGCGAATGCACGTGCCGTCCGGAGTCGGGTAGTCGGTGCCGAAGATCTTGGGGGTCTCTCCGCGCGAGAGGCGGTCCAGCACCATGGGGATCAGGTTGAGGGTGGCCATGTCGCCCAAGTCGTCCCAGCCGGAACCGGCGACATTGAAGTACCGCAGACCCGCCCAGCGCAGCCCCCAGGCCCGCTCGCAGTCCGCCATCATCCACTCGCCGATCAGCTTGGTCTCACCGTAAGGATTGATCGGGTGGCAGTCGATGTCCTCGGGCACCACCTCCACCGGCGGCATTCCGTAGACGGCGGCCGAGGAGGAGAAGATCATCTGCTCGACCCGCGCCTGCTCCATGGCGAGCAGCATGTTCGCCAGGCCACCGACGTTCTGCTGGTAGTACCAGCCGGGCCGGGCCACCGACTCGCCCACCTGCTTGCGCGCAGCGAAGTGGATGACCGCCGTGACGCCGCGGCGCTCCATGGCATCGGCGAGCACCTCCACCGCCTGGCCGGACGCCACGTCCAGCTTGATCACCTCGGCGCCCTCCACGCGCTCCGGCGAGCCGTAGGACAGGTCGTCGACCACAATCACCTCGTCCCCGCGCTCAAGCAGAAGACGGACGACGTGGGCCCCAATGTAGCCGGCACCGCCGGCAACCAGAATACTCATGGGACCATGCTACAGAGGGCAGGGCCTCTGCCCGCGCACCGATCGACGGCGGCGGGAGGGGAATTCCCGTGTTTCCGACGTCGTCGAAGATCCTGCGCCCTTCAGGGCCCCTCAGCCCCGGTCGCGCCGTTCGCGCAGCGCCGCACCCTTGGCATGAGCGATCTCGGCCAGATCGGCTTGGAAGTCCCTCATGGCTTGCCTCAATCGGGCCGCCTCCTCACCGTCACCGGCGGCGAGCATGCGCACGGCGAGCAGACCGGCATTGCGAGCGCCGCCGATCGACACGGTCGCCACCGGAACACCCGCCGGCATCTGGACGATGGACAGCAGCGAGTCCATGCCGTCGAGATGCTTCAACGGCACGGGCACGCCGATGACCGGCAGTTCCGTGACAGCGGCGAGCATGCCAGGCAGATGGGCCGCTCCCCCGGCGCCGGCGATGATGATCCGCAGGCCCCTCCCGGCGGCGGCGCGTCCGTAGCCGATCATCTCGGCGGGCATGCGGTGGGCGGAGACGACGTCGGCCTCGTAGGGCACGCCGAACTCCTGAAGGACGTCGGCGGTGGCCTCCATGGTGGGCCAGTCGGAGTCCGAGCCCATCACAATGCCGATCTTCGGCTGCGCAGCTTGATTCATCAGTAGACCCTTTCTTTCTGAAAGCTCTGAAAATATTGCGAGGCAAGAGGTCCTGACATCCGGTCCGGACCGATCTCGACGCGGAACTCGACCGATCTCGACGCGGGTTGCGACCGATCTCGACGCGGAGTACGACCGATCTCGGCGAATTCGGCGAATTCGGTGAGTTCAGGCGTCTCCGCTCAGGATGGCGGCGACGGCGCGAGCGCGCGCCAGCGCATCGGCGATCACCTCGGACGGGGCGCACGAGCCGGGATCGCCGGCGACCACGAGGTTGACGTGACCGAGCTTACGGCCCGGGCGCCAGCCCTTGCCGTACATGTGGACGCGCGCCTGCGGCTCCAGGGCCAGGGCGCGGGCCAGGGCGTCGTCGTCGGGCTCGGCCCGGCTTCCCAGGACATTGACCATGACCGTGACCGGAGCCGTGGGCTCGGGCGAGCCGAGCGGCAGGTCGAGGACCGCGCGCACGTGCTGGGCGAACTGGCTCGTCACCGCGCCGTCCTGAGTCCAGTGGCCCGAATTGTGGGGCCGCATCGCCAGCTCGTTGACGTACAGGGCGGTGGGGCGCCCCGCAGTCTCCACGGCGAACAGCTCGACGGCGAGCACGCCGGTGACGCCGAAGCGCTCGGCCACCGTGCGCCCGATCTCCTGCGCCTGCGCCACCGCCGCCTCCTCGAGCCCCGGAGCCGGGGCGACGACCTCGGAGCAGATGCCGCCGTCCTGAACGGTCTGCGCCACGGGCCAGCTCCGCAGCTCCCCACCGGGGCTGCGGGCGAGCAGGACGGCGAGCTCACGGGTGAAGGGCACCGCCTGCTCGACCAGCAGACTGGTGACCGCGCCGCCGCCCAGACTTCCCCCACCCCCGGCGCCCGCGGAGGCTCGACCGGCACGGGCCGCGGCGACCTCGGCGATCCAGGACGCGGCCGGGCTGTCAGCACCGTCGTCCAGATCCTGCGGCCCGTCCACCAGGAGCACGCCGTGCCCGTCGTAACCGCCCCGCGGGGTCTTGAGCACCACCGGCCAGCCGTGGCGGTCGCCGAAGGCGCCGATCTGCTCGGCCATCGCAGGCGCGTCACCGCCGACTTCGGCCCAGACGGGCTGCGGGAGGCCGGCCTCGTCGATGGCGCGCCGCATGGCGAGCTTGTCGCGCGCAAGCAGCAGGGCCCTCGCCGTGGGCTGGACGGAGACGCCCTCGGCCTGGAGGCGCTCCAGGAGCGCGGAGTCCTGATGCTCATGCTCGAAGGTGAGGGCATCGGCACGGCCGACGCTCTGAAGGGCGACGGCACCGGCCCCGGGCCGAGGAGCCCCAGCGCTACCGGCGCTGCCGGCACTGCCAGCACTACCAGCACTGCCGTTCACGAGGGCGCGCACGGCTTCGGCGTCATCGGCCCTGCCGACAGGGCCGTCCACGGTGACCTGCGCCGTCGAACCGTCCGGCGCCTCGACCAGGGCCCGCAGATGGACGCCCAGGGCGGAGGCCTCCTCCTGCATCATGCGGGCCAGTTGCCCGCCTCCGATCACGGCGACGATGGGAACGCTCACCCGCCCAAGGCTACCGGGGCCACCGGCACGTCGCTCACCGCCCACGCCCCTCGACAAACCCGCGCCCCTCGACAATCCGTCTGCGACGGCCGGCGGCGCCGTACGCTGGACGCCGTGCTCAGTCCTGTCATCCCCATCAAGCATTCCTTCTCCGAGCAGCCCGGTGATCGGCCCGCCGCTGCGCCCCACCGAGTGCGGGTGCTGGCCGTCTGGGCCGTTGCGACGGCGGCCTCGCTCATCATCCTGAGACTGAGCGCGCAGGACACCCCGGTGACTCCGTGGGCGCAGGCCGCCCCCACATGGGCGGAGCACCTCTCCTTCTGGGACTCGGGCTGGTACAACCGCATCAGCCAGGAGGGATACCCCTCCGAGCTCCCCGTGGACGCCAATGGGCACGTGGTCCAGAACGCCTGGGCGTTCATGCCGCTGCTGCCCGCGCTCGCCGGGGCACTGAGTTGGACGGGATGGTCCTTCTACGCCTGTGCGGCACTGGTGGCGACGGCGGCCTCTGCGGGCGCCGCCGTCGTCATGGACTGGTGGCTGGCCCCGGCGGTGGGCGAACGGGCCTCGCTGTGGGCGGTCGCCCTGGCGTGGAGCTCGCCGTGCGCCGTCGTGCTGCAAGTGCCCTACGCCGAGTCCCTGGGTCTGCTGTTCACCGCGGCGGCACTGGCCCTGGCGGTGCGAGGCGGGCCGGGCGGCCTCATCCTGGCCACGGCATCGGTCGCGCTTGCGGCCTTCTCCCGTCCGATCGGAGTGCCGCTGACCCTGGCGCTGGGCGCCTGGTGGCTGTGGGAGGTCCTCGGCGAGCGGTTCCCCGGAGCGTGGCGGCTCAGAGTGCTGCCCGAGGCCCGACCGCTGAGCGGCGGGCAGCGCCTGCGACTGCTGGCGCTGACGATCTTCTCGGCGGCGTGCGCCCTGGCCTGGCCGGCGTTGGCCTGGCTGGCCACGGGGCGGGCCGACGCGTACACGGCGACCGAGACGGCGTGGCGCTACGGCTCGCTCGCGCCCTTCACGCCCTGGCTGGCGCGCAGCGGGTGGTGGGTCGGGCCGGGTCTGGGCATGCTGCTGCTGGTGGGGGCGCTGGTGGTGGTGGCGACGGTGCTCAGCGCCCCGTCGCTGCGACGGCTCGGCCCGGGCCCCTGGTTCTGGTGCGCGGGCTACATGCTGTATCTGCTGGTGTTCTTCGATCCGACTACATCTGTCTTCCGCATTCTGCTGCCGATGGCACCGATCGCCTGGGCGCTGGCCTCGAGCATGTCCACTCGACGTCGAATCGGGCTGCTGGCGGCCTGCATGGTGGGGCAGCTGTTCTGGATCAGCTGGGTGTGGGACCTGTCCGTGAAGGTGACTCAATGGGTGCCGTGAGCGCGCCCACCGTCGGGGAGCGCCTGCCCGAGCATCCCGGTGCCCTACGATCGAGGGCGTGACCCGATCCAGTTCGCGAGCCTCAGGCGCGCCCGAGCCGAGCAGCGCCTCGACGGCCGCCACCGCATCGGGCACCACCAGCCCCCGCCCCACCCTCAAGGAGCGCATTGTCGCCTGGGTGACGGAGTTCCTGCAGTTCGGGCTGGTAGGGGCACTGGCCTATGTCGTGGATTCCGGCCTGTTCGTCCTCTTCCAGCACGGCCCGCTGGGCGTCTTGGCGGGGCACCCGAATACGGCCAACGCGGCCAGTGCCACGATCGCGACGATCTTCTCCTGGGTGGCCAACCGGTTGTGGACCTACCGGGGCCGCACACAGGAGAACGTGGCGCGCGAGGCGCTCCTGTTCGCCCTGGCCAACGTGGGCGGATTGTTCATCACCCAGTTCTGCTTACTCTTCACCCACCACGTTCTGGGACTGACCTCGGCGATCGCGGACATGATCGCCGCTTATGTCGTCGGCTTCGGCCTGGGGACGGCCTTCCGCTTCACCTTCTACCACTACATCGTCTTCAACGGCGGTGCGGACAAGAGCCCTAAGAACCCTGAAAGCCCTAAGAGCCCCGAGAACCCCGCGAGTGCTGAGGAGATCGAGGAGCGCGAGGAGATCGAGACGGGCCCCGGCAGCACCCGGCGCGCCTGAGTGCCTGACGCCACATATCCAGTGAGGGCGTTCTCATGGTGCGCTCCCCAGTGGCTTCCCTAGCCTGACCCAGTGATGCCTCTTGCCACGGCCGTGACGGCCGGACTCCCCGCAGCCCTGCCCTCGGACCTCCCCGGGGCCCTCGCCCCGACCCTGGGCCCCAAATGGCTCGACGCCGCCAGCATTATCACCACGATCGTGGAGTGGTTCGGCCCCTGGGCGATTGTGGGCGTCATGCTCGTGATCTTCGCCGAGACCGGCCTGCTCGTCGGCTTCTTCCTGCCGGGGGACTCTCTGCTGTTCACACTCGGCATGTTCGTGGGCACGGGCGCCGTCGGCGTCCACATCTGGGTGGCCGCCCCGCTCGTATGGCTGGCCGCGATCATCGGCAACCAGACGGGCTATGCGATCGGCCGCAAGGCGGGACCGGCGATCTTCAACCGGCCCGACTCCCGTCTGTTCAAGAAGGAGTACGTCGATCGCACGGCGGCGTTCTTCGAGCGCCACGGCGGCAAGGCCGTGACCCTGGCCCAGTTCGTCCCGATCGTGCGCACCTTCACCCCCGTCATGGCGGGCGTCGGCAAGATGCACTACCGCCACTTCCTCCTCTTCAATGCGATCGGCGCGACCTTCTGGGCCTTCGCCATCACCTGGCTCGGCTACTTCCTGGGCAGCATCGCCTGGATTCAGAAGAACATCGACACCATGATCCTGGCGATCGTCTTCGTGTCCATCCTCCCCATGCTCATCTCGGCGCTGCGCGGATGGCTGTCCTCCCGGAAGTCCTCAGCCGCCCAGCCGGAGGCCTGATCCGCAGGGCGCGCCTCAGAAGCGACGGCGGCGCCCGACGCTGACCAGTGCGCCCTGCGGCAGGACGTTGTTCGGGTCCAGGGAACGCGGCACCGCGTTGAGCAGCACGGAGAAGATCGCCGGGCTGCGCTGCGACAGCTCGATCTTCCCGCCGTCGGCCTCGACCAGGTCCTTGGCCAGTGCCAGGCCCACGCCCGTCGAGCCGTGACCGGAGACATGGCGCTCGAACACGTGGGGCGCGATCTCCTCCTCGACGCCGTCGCCCTCGTCGGCGACATCGATGAAGACGCCGTGCCCGCCCTTGGCGCTGCGCACTTTGACGCTCGTCGCACCCGCCCCGTAGCGCAGCGAGTTCTCGACAATGGTGGCCAAGACCTGCGCCAGGGATCCGGGGCTCGCCAGCACGGGCAGCTCGACGTCGTCGGTGAAGGTGATCGTCCGCCCCGCCTCCGCGAAGGCCGGCTCCCATTCCTCGCGCTGCTGGGCGAAGACCTCCTCGAGGTGGAGGGCCTCGGTGGTCCCGCCGCCCGTGCGCCGGGAGACCTTGAGCAGATCCTCCACCACCCCGGTGAGCCGGTCGACCTGCTCGATGCATGCGCGCGCCTCCGCACGCACCTCCTCCTCACTCGACATGAGCTCGATCTCCTCCAAGCGCAGACTCAACCCCGTCAGGGGCGTGCGCAACTGGTGGGAGGCATCGGAGGCGAATTGCCGTTCAGCCGCGAGTCTGCCCGCCACGCGCTCCGCGGTGCGCACCAGTTCGGCCTGGACGAGGTCGATCTCCTCAATGCCGGAGTGGCGCAGGCGCGGACGCACCTGGCCCGAGCCGAGCTGCTCGGCCTCGGCCGCCAGGAAGATCAGCGGGGCGCTGATCCGTCGTGATGCCTTGGCGGCCACCACGTAGGCGGCGATCAGCGCCACCGCCGCCAGCCCCACGGCGGTCAGCGCCACCGTGATCACCACTCGGGCCCGGTCGTTGGCATTCGGCGTGGTTCTGAATGCCAGGGCGATCCAGGCTCCCCCCAGAGGAATCCCCAGCAGGACGACAGCGACAGAGACCGCAAACATCGTCATCGTCATCGTTCGGCGGCGCATGCCCACTCCCTTCGTGAACCCGGTACCACGTTAGACGCCCCGGCCCGCACAAGGCAGGACCGGGGCGCACTCGTCGTGGCGTCTCACGGCGCCTTACAGCGGCCTCATAGCGGTCGCAGCATCACGCGACGTCGCAGACGCTCACAGACACCATGACACAGCACCCGCGCTTACGGACGCCGGAGGATTCCGAGATTATGAATTATGCAGCTACACAGTTATCTATGCATTCAACTGCACAATTAGACCACCAGGCGATACCCGTTGCCGTCCCGCAGGAGCAGTGCGGGGGAATCGGCGTCGTCACCGAGCTTGCGACGCAGCCATGTGACATGCATCTCGAGAGTCTGCTCCGTACCCGTCGGGTCCTCCCCCCAGACCTCCTTGAGAACATCCTCGATCGACACGACCTGCCCGCCGCCGCGAACCAGCACCCGCAGCAGCTCGAACTCACGCGTCGTCAGCTGCAGCTCGCGGGAGGCCACGAAGGCGCGATGGGCGGCGACGTCCACGCGGATCTCACCGGCGGTGAGCTCGTCCTCGATGGCCTCGCCCGAGGCGCGACGGACCTGGGCGCGCACCCGGGCCAGCAGCTCGGCCAGGCGGAAGGGCTTGGTGACGTAGTCGTCGGCGCCCGCATCCAGGCCGACGACGAGATCAGTGTCCTCACTGCGAGCAGTGAGCATCAGAATGGGAATGGTCAGGCCCTGGACCCGCACCTGGCGGGCGACGTCGAGTCCATCCATGTCGGGCAGGCCGAGGTCCAGCACAATGATGTCGGCGCCGGCAACCTCCTCGAGAGCACCCTTGCCGGTGCCGTGGGCGCGCACCTCGTAGCCCTCGCGTCCGAAAGCGCGGGCGAGGGGCTCGGAGATGGCGGGGTCGTCCTCAACGAGAAGCACTGTCGTCATAAGTCGGATCGTAGGCGACTGAAGGCCCTGCCGCCATCGTCCGCAAGGCGGAGAAGGGAAGGTCAGACCTTCTCAGATGAGCGAGAGCTCCCAGGGCGTGATATTGCCCAGCCCCTTGGCGACCACCTCATGGCAGGGGCGGACCCGGTAATGATCGGCACCGGGCCCCGAGGCGATCGCCATGGCGGTGGCCTTGTCCATCCGGATTCCTCCGGGATCGGCCGTATTGACCAGGCGGGAGGCGAGATTGACCGGCGGGCCGAAGACATCGCCCGAGCGTGAGATCACTCTGCCCCGCACCAGGCTGGCGCGCACGAGCAGCATCTCCGGACCGGACTGGAGCTCCTCGACCAGGGCGGTAACGACCTCGGCGGCGACGAGCAGGTCGTCGGCGATGTACATGACCGCATCCCCGATGGTCTTGACCACGCGCGCACCGCGGGAGGTGACGACGTCCCGAGTCGTGGACTCGAAGTCCTCCAGCATGGCGGACAGCTCCTTGCGCCCCATCGTCTGGGCGCGCTGGGTGAAGGAGACGATATCGACGAAGCCGAGCGAGCGCGACAGCGGGAACAGATCGGGGCCGGCGTCCTCGCGCCCGCGGTGGGCGACCTCGGTATCGGTGCGGCCGAGGAGCGCGGTGAGATGCCGCCGCCAGACATAACCGAGCTGCGCGGACAGGGAATCGACCAGCTCATCGATGTGGTCCATCACCACGAGCCGGGCGGAGGTGTCGTCCAGGTGGAGGCGCTGGCCGATATCGGCCACGAGAGTCTCCAACTGCCACAGCACGAGGCGGTCCATGGTGAAGGACTGCGCCCGCAGCAGCTCCAGGACACTGCTGGCGGCCAGCCCGCCGCCGGGCGCCGCCGGGGATGGACGACCGTCATCGGTCTCGTCGATGAGATCGGCCATCGTGCGCAGCGCATCGACGTCGTTGTCGGTGAAGCGCACCTCATCGGGCTCGACGTCCGCGAAGCCCATCGCCCGCCAGAATCGTCTGGCGAGCGCGAGGCTGGTACCGGCGCGCTCGGCCATCTCCCGCATGCTCAGAGTCGGGACTCCACCGAGAAGCAGGCGCTCGTGACCGGCGAGAGTGGCCCACTGGATGTCGTTCGGCACGGCGGTGCCGTCGTGCGCAGCGCCGTTGAATGCTCCGCTGGATGCTGTGGCGATCGCCCGAGGCTCCTTCTCCTGAGGCTGGGCCGTGGAACTGGTCTGGTCGGTCACATCCGCAACAGTAGCGCACGTCACACACTAACGCTCATCGAGACGTGCCCACTCGTCTTGACGCGATTCAACTCACGTCCCGGTCGGCGTCCCCAAACGTGCGGATGCCACGTCGCCGGCGGAGATGACGAGCTCCCCGACCCCGCCCTCCCCCGCGGGACCTCCAACGACATCGCGCAGAACGAGGCCCGGCCGCACATCGATCGCCCTGCCCCGAACCAAGCCCGTGGGGGTGGTGACCACCACGTCCTGGCCCAGGGTCGAACAGGCCCCGCGCAGGCAGCGCCCGAGCTCGCCGTCGCCGCCGTCGGGGTCGCCGTCCCGGTCCTCCCAGGAGGCGACCAGCTCCGCGAGATGCCGTCCGAGATCCTCCAGGACGCCCCGCGCGACCGTGAGCTCGGAATCGACGCCCAGCCCGGCGAGGGACGCCGCCCAGGGCACGGGCAGCTCGGCGGCGCCCTGGGCGAGGTTGACCCCGATGCCGACGATGACCGCCGATGCCTCGGCCCGGGCGCGCTCCAGACCGCCGCGCCGGCTGGCCGGACCGGCAGCGCCGCTGTTCTCGATGCGCTCCGAGGCGGGGATCAGTTCGCACAGGATGCCGGCGACCTTGCGGCTCAGGCCCCATCCGGGCGCATCCACCGCCGATGCATCGGCCGGCGCATCAGTCGGCAGGACGACAACGTCGTTGGGCCATTTCGTTCGCGCCCGCCAACCGGTGCCCTCCAGGCGGGGCTCGAGGGTGCGCTGCACCGCGAGACCCGCCAGCAGCGGCAGCCAGTCCAGACGCGCAGCGGGCACGACCGGCCGCAGGACCACGGACACGGTCAGGGCGCCGTGGGGCGGCGTCACCCACGTGTGCTCGGCGCGCCCGCGACCCGCGGTCTGCGTCTGGGCGCACAGGGCGGACAGATGGGGCCAGGTGTCGACCGCGGCCGGATTCACGCGCCCGTCGGGGCCGCTCAGCGCGGCGCGGAGGTCATCATTGGTGGAGCCAGTGACCCGGACCGTCAGAAGTCGGGAGAAGAAGGAGCTGCTCACTGCAGCAGCCTAACGCGCCCGGCCCGCAGCGCAGCCGGACCGCCCCGCCGATCATCTAGGCTGAGGGCGTGATCCTTCTGGCCTCGCAGTCCTCCGGCCGTCTGGCCACCCTGCGCGCCGCCGGCGTCGAGCCGCTCGTGCGGGTCTCCGACGTCGATGAGCACGCGATCCTGCGCGCACTGGCCGCCGACTCGCGCACCGAGCCGACTCCGCCCCAGCAGGTGCAGGCGCTCGCACGTGCCAAGGCCGCGGACGTGGCCGACACCGTGACGCGGTCCGAGCGCGAGGCGGATCCCGACCTGATCGTCGTCGGCTGCGATTCCATGCTGGAGATCGACGGGCGGGTCGTCGGCAAACCCGAGACGGCCGCCATCGCCCGCGAGCGCTGGCGCTCCATGCGCGGGCGCACGGGAGTGCTCCACTCCGGCCACGCCCTGGTGCGCGTGCATGACGGCGCCGAAGCCCGGGGCGTGTCATCGACGACGGTCCGCTTCGGCTCTCCTGCGGACGCCGAGATAGACGCCTATGTGGCCACCGGCGAGCCCCTGGGCTGCGCGGGGGCGTTCACCATCGACGGGCTCGGCGGCCCCTTCATCGACGGAATCGACGGCGACCCGCACGGCGTCGTCGGCATCTCGCTGCCACTGCTGCGGCGCCTGCTGGCAGAACTGGATGTGACATGGACGGATCTGTGGACCAGGACGTGAGGCCCTCAGAGGGCAGATGGGTCGACTGCGGATGCGGGGATCGGCATTGGGGGGGCCTTCGGCGCAGCCGGCCTGCTCGTGTGGCGCCGCGCCCGAGAAACCGGAGCCGGTATCGAGATCCTGATGCAGCTGCGAGCCGGATGGACCCACAGGGGCGGAACCTGGGGCGTGCCCGGGGGTGCGGTGCGCGCCGGCGAGAGCCCCGCCGAGGCTGCACTGCGCGAGTGCGAGGAGGAGACCGGTCTGCCCGCCCGGGTCCTCCGCTTGGGGGCCGAGCACATCCAGGCCCACCCGGACTGGTCGTACACGACTTTCACGGCGCAGGCGCCCTCCGACGAGGCGTGGGACGAACTCGTGCCGTTGGATCGCGAATCCCTCGAAATACGCTGGGTCAGGCTCTCAGCGCCCTCAACGCCCTCAGGGCTCTCGGGACTCTCGGCGAGGCGCAACGGCACGACCACCTGGGAACGGCCCGCCCCGGGCACCGATGACGTCTACGGCGAGGCACCGCTGCTGCCCGCCTTCGAGGCGGTCTGGGAGGAGCTGGCCACCCTCCTCCCCTCGCCTTCCGCCGAGATCGGTCGTAGTACGGCCCGAGATCGGTCCGGTTCGCACGATATAGGCGGCAGAGACGGCAGAGATTGATCCGCGCGGTCCGCCCACCCGCCCACCCGCGGCTCAGCCGGCCTCGTTGTCGACGAGCGCGGTCATGAGCTCGGTCAGCGCGGCCAGCTGCTCATGGGTGAAGCGGTCGATGACGTGGCGGCGCACGCCATCGAGGTGAATGGGAGCCACAGCGCGCAGGAAATCCAACCCGGCCTCGGTCAGCCGGCAGTTCACGCCGCGCTTATCAGCAGCGCATGAGGCCCGCTCGACATAGCCCGCCTTCTCCAGGCGGCCCACCGTGTGCGTCAAGCGCGAGCGCGAGTGCGAGACATGCTCGGCCAGGGTGGACATGCGCAGCTGATGGTCGGACGCCTCCGACAGTCGCACGAGGATCTCGTACTCGTGCATGGAGATGCCCGCGTCGGCCTCGAGCTCGTGATTGAGCACCGCCGCCACCGACGTCGATGCGGCGAGAAAGGCCCGCCATGCCCGCATCTCCACGGCATCGAGTGGGCGGGTGAGTTCAGCGGGTTCAATGTCCTCAACGGCTGCAGCAGCCGCAGCAGCCTGCCCGCACGCCGACGGCGGCTCCTGCCCGCAGCCGTCGGCCACCGCGGCCTGAGAGTCGGAGACCTCCTGCCCGCACCCGCCTGAACCTGCTGCAGCCGCTGGGGAAACTGAGGAAGCTGAGGAATCAGTGCCGGCCTGCTCCTCATCGGCGCCGGTCCGATCATGACCGGTCAGCGCGGACCGCGGCTCCTCGGGGATCGGAGCGGTCGTGACGGCGGATTGGCCGCAGTCGCCTGCTATCGCACCGCTCGCCTCGTCCATCATGATCCTCCTGCTGCTGCTACTCACTCACGGGATGCCCGCTTCTGCTCGGTCATTCAGAACTGAACATCCGAATTGTATCCCTTTCTGTATATCACCTGGCAGCGGGGAGGCCTCGTGCTCCTCATCACCGGTCATCTACCGGACATCACTGGTCGGATCGTGCACCGACTCGCACCGATCCGACCAATGAGGGGCGAGCGCCTCGACCGCCTCTCGATTCCCTCAATCACGGTGCAGGATGCGCCTTCCACCGGCGATGAGCGCGCCAGTCGCCTCCTCCACGAGGACGCGCGCATCCGGCGGACGACCCCTGTGGGACCCAGCGGTCACAGGCACCGGCAGAGGGGCGCGCATGCGCAGATCGACGGCGGATTCCCCGGCGGGGACCAGGGCGAGGCTCACGGCGGCCAGAAGCAGGCCGTGGGCGATGACGCCCTCCCGGCCGGCGCGGAGCCCCGCAGCCCGGGCGGCTCCCGGAACGAGGTGCAGTCGGTTGCAATCGCCGCCGGCCCGGGACCATGCGGCGACATCCAGAGCGCTCACGCGCACCGCGCGCCCATTGCTGAGAGCGCGCCCATTACTGAGTTTGCTAAGTCCACTGAATCCACTGAATCCGCTGAGGCTGCTGAATCCCTCCGACTCTCTCGATCCCGTCGGTTCCCCCGCCCCTCTCGCACGGGCATCCGCCGGGGCCGGTCGTAGGCGAGGACCGGAACGATCGGCGGAACCGGGAGCATTCTGCACAGCCGGAAGCGGACCGGGAGCGCGGGGAGAGGCGGAGTCGCCGTCATCGAGCCGCCGCGCGAGATCGTGCACGACGACGGCACCATCGGGCCACCGCTCCCCCGCCCGGCCGGCCCCCACTGCGGTGCGAGCACGCACGAGCCACCAGCCGGCGCGCGTCCTTGTATCGATGACTGTTTCGCTGGCTGTTTCGCTGACTGGGGACTCGGCGCCGCCGCCCGCCGGGCAGATCCGGCAGCGTCGATGGATCAGTCCGTGCCACGGCCCGAGCACCGGCGCCTCCTGCAGAGCCCGCAGAGTGATGACGGCGGGAAGAATCGTCTGGACTCCCAGGCGAGCAGCCGCTGCCGGGTCGTCGATGCGGAAGGTTGCGACAATAGGCTCCAGGACACGGCAAAGCCCCGCCGACTGTTCGTCGACGGGGCCGATGTCGCTCATGAGCCGATCGTATCGACTGCGGAGACGAAGCTTTAGAGCCCTAGCGGGTCTCTCGGTGCTCGGTGTGCTTGCCGCAGCGAGCACAGAACTTCTTGATGGCGAGCCGATCGGGGGTGTTCCGACGGTTCTTCTTCGTGATGTAGTTGCGCTCCTTGCACTCCGAGCAAGCCAGAGTGATCTTGGGGCGAACGTCGCTGGACTTACTGGCCACGCGTCTCTCCTCTGATTGATCCTCGAGCCGGTGGGGGCCTTGCTCGAAACCTTGCGTAGCGGGGGAGGGACTCGAACCCTCGACCTCACGATTATGAGTCGTGCGCTCTAACCAGCTGAGCTACCTCGCCATATTCGACACAAGCGGGGCCCTCCGGCCCCGCTGGCATCAGAGCCCCGAAAGGGAATCGAACCCTTGACCTTCTCCTTACCATGGAGACGCTCTGCCGACTGAGCTATCGGGGCAACGAGCGCGATCCTATGCGGACCGGAATTACCGTGGCAATCCAGCCCCGAGTGTCCTCGCTCACTGTGCCACCGCCCCGAAAGGCGGCCCTGATCGTCCTGCCGTCACAAGCCACAACAAAGCGATCATGGTGGCGGGTGAGGGATTCGAACCCCCGTAGCATTCCGCGGCTGATTTACAGTCAGCTCCCATTGGCCGCTCGGGCAACCCGCCGTGCTCCGCGTCCGTCCCGGTCCGTCCTGGGATCAGGCGCCGCGCGGTGCCGTGGAAGAATAGCAAGCTCACGACGATCCGCGCCAATCCCGGCCGTAGGGGCCTGGTCACACGATCGCACAGTCACACGGTCGCACAGTCGCCGACGTCGAGGCGGAGCCGCACTCCGAAACGTCCCCGAACATCCCCGAGCATCCGCACAGCGCTCACAGCGGCTCACAGCGGCTCACAGCGCTCTTGATGCTCCCGAGGCCCCGACACCCACGCCGCCCCTGCCCCGCGAGTCCTCCGAGCGGATCAGCGGCGGCGCTCGCCTCGGAGAGCCGGAAGACCTGCGAAGGACGCGAACATGCTCGAGGGCAGCCGACGTGCCCACAGGACGACCAGCACCATGGAGCACGGGTGCCGCAACGCGAGATAATCGAGATAACTAACTGAGATAATGGCGACAATGCTGATAGTATTGTCGCCATTCTTCATTCCCGCTCCCCCATGCGAAAGACCATGTCCGACATTCCAACTCCATCTCCCGGCCCCGACAATCCCGCATTCGACAATGCACGCACAGGGCAGCAAGGCGACGATGCATCACCGGCTCCGCTCCTGACACCCGATCAGGAGCGGAGCCGCGTCAGAAAACATAGAAGAAGAAAAGGAATTATTGCCACCATTTCACTCGCGCTAATCAGTATCGCGGCCGTCGGCAGCATTATGTACATCAATCGCACGCCGACCATACCGATCGAGCAAGCAGACATTGGAGAATGCGTGACCAACCCGTCTGGCACATCCCCCAGGCAGGTGAGCTGCAGCCGCAACGACGCCGCCTACCAAGTCACGGGGCGCGCCGCCGGCACCGAGGAATGCGCGACGATCGCGGGCACCGAGGCAGCCAATATCAACGAGGACACCTATCTGTGCCTAGCGCCCACGGAATTCGATCAATCCCGCGAGGTTAACACAATCGTTGCGGGCGATTGCCTGATCTTCGAGGACATTCCCGAAGAGAAGAAGGAAACCATGGCCACGCCCTGGATAAAGAAGCCCTGGGAGGAGCAGAAGGAGGCCGTCCGCTCGGATTGCGTCAGCGGCTCATACCCGGTGCTGGCGGTGATCAACGGAATTCGGCAATCAAGCATGGACGGTAAGGCGTGCACTGACGTCGGCGTAGAAGCAGATTCCGTGTACGGACTCTCATTGGCCCGTTTCCACACCCCGGACCATAAGCCATCTCCCGCCGAGCTCATGAGATCCACTCCCTATGACCTCGCCTTCTGCATGGGGAAGCAGAACAGCTGAGCGCCGGCGCTTCAGAGCAGGGTCGGAACCGGGCCGGAAAGACACGCGGTCCAGCAGTTCAACGGTTTAGCAGAGCCCCCGGTCTCGCTCACGACGACAGCAGGGCGAGCACGGCCTTGACCCGGCGATGCACGGCGGCATCGGGCAGAAGCCCCAGCTTGGCGAAGATGCGCTGAGTGTGCTTCTCCACGGCGCCCTCGGTCACGACCAGCCGTGCAGCGATGGCGGCGTTGGTGCAGCCCTCGGCCATGAGGGCGAGCACCTCGCGCTCGCGCGGCGTGAGCGACTCGATCGGATCGTCCCGCCGGCCGCGCTGCATCACCTGGGCGACGACGTCGGGGTCCAGGACCAGCTCTCCGCGCGCCACCCGCTCGACCGCGGCGAGGAAGGAGTCGATGTCGGTGACGCGATCCTTCAGGAGGTAGCCGATGCCGGCCCCGCCGTCGGCCAGGAGCTCGGGCACGTAACCCGCCACCACGTACTGGCTCAGCAGGAGGATGGGGGCGTCGTTCCACTGCTGCCGGATGCTGCTGGCGGCGCGCAGCCCCTCGTCGGTGTGCGACGGCGGCATACGGATGTCGGCGATGACGAGGTCGGGGCGCAGCGCCAGGGCCTGGTCCACCAGCGCCCGGCCGTCGGCGACCTCGGCGACTACCTCGTGGCCGCCCTCGGCGAGGATGAGTGCGAGCCCTTGGCGCAGGAGCACGGAGTCGTCGGCGATCAGGACGCGCACGGGATCACCGCCTCCACCCGGGTGGGGCCGCCCGCCGGCGAGGTGACCGTCAGCCGACCATCGACGCCCTCGAGCCGCTCGACCAGCCCGGCCAGGCCATGTCCCTTGGCCAGGGACGCTCCCCCGACACCGTCGTCAGCGATCCACAGGCGCAGCTGCTCGGTCTCGATGACGGCGCCGAGCTCGGCCGAGTGGGCCCCGGAGTGCTTGTTGAGGTTGGTCAGGGCCTCGCTGGCCACGAAGTAGGCGGCCTGGGAGATGTGATCGGGCAGGGGCGGGAGGTCGGCGTGCACGGTCACCGGCACCGTGGAGCGAGCAGCAACCTCGGCCAGGGCCGCCGACAGCCCGCGATCGGTGAGCACCGGGGGCGCGATGCCGCGCGAGAGGCGGCGCAGCTCGTCGAGAGTCTGCTGGGTCTGATCCATCGCCCCGCTGATGATGCCCTCGGCGGCCTGAGGATCCTTGACAGCCTGACGCTTGGCACGGGCCAGATCCATGCCTAGGCGCACGAGCCGCTGCTGAGGGCCGTCGTGGATATCGCGCTCGAGCTGGCGGCGGGTGTCGGCCTCGGCGCGCTGCACGGCGGCGCGCGAGGTCTCCAGACGCGCGACCTCACTGCGCTGGCACAGGAGAGCCCGGCTGAAGGCCTGCCGAGCGCGCGTCAGAGCCCGCAGCACGAGAGGGGCGGTGAGAGTGAACAGCACCCACAGCGCCAGGTCCAACAGGACTTGCCACAGCAGAGCCGGCTTCAGTCCGAGCAGCCCGGCCAGGGTCTGACTCCTGGGCACGGTGGCGTCCACAATGATGTCCGCGGCCATCCCGAGCCATCCGACAAACATGGTCACGAGCCATGTGAGAGACAGGGCCCAGGTCGCGGTCGTCACGAAGAGGCCGACGAAAACCCACCCCAGATCCAGCCAGCGCTGCGGATCCCGCAGCGTGGTGAGCAGACGCCGCACGGTTCCGTCGCCGGGATCCGTCCGCAGGTAGTGGCCGGGCACGTACTCGCTGGAATCGACGGCGGCCACGGCGCGGCGCTCCATGTCGGCGAAATAGGTGCAGATCTCAAGGCCCAGCACCAGGATGGGAATGCCGATCCAGATGATGACGGTGCCCGCCCCCAGTGCTATCAGTGTCACAACAATGATGAAGGCGACGACATTGAGCGGCCAGGCGAGCAGGAGATAGGCCGCGTCACGGCGCATCTGCCGGTAGCGGTCGCGCCAGTCGCGCCAGGAGGTCGGAAGGTTCATGTCTCAATCCTGCTCGTAGCGGTGCGGCGGCCCCAGCCCGCCACCTGGCGGACCCGTGGTCGGGCTGGCCCGACAACCGCATCGGCACCGTAGCACTGCCCCGGCGCCGCAACGCTGCCGCAGCATCATCGAGAACTGCTGGAAGTGCTGGCGCCGCTGGGCTGGAAGCGCTGGAACCATTGGCGCCGCTGGGCTGGAAGCGCTGGAACCATTGGCGCCGCTGGGCTGGAAGCGCTGGGCTGGAACCGCTGGAACCACTTGAACATCATCGAGATCGACATTTTGGAACGAGATCGACTTCCTCGAACGAGATCGACGGTGACGCCGTCGATCTCGTTCGAGGAAGTCGATCTCGACGCGTCCCCTTTGCCGGACGCCGGCGCTAACCGTCAGCGGTGAGAGCTGCGCTCAGGCCCGTAGACAGGTCATCGGCCCAGCGCGCATGCCACGGGCTCTCCTCGGCGCGGCTGAGGCAGTACAGGAGATTGGGCAGGCGGTCGAGCAGTTCCCAGGCGTCGCGTCTGGCCAGAAGCGCCTGCGGATCGGTGGCGTGCGCGTCGGGCCGCCAAACCATCGGGTCGCCGGAGTACGAGCGCGCCTGTGGAACCGCGCCCGTCTGAGCCGACTCCTCGCTCAAACGCTGCACGCATCGAGCATATTCAGACACGAAGGCGGTGACCTCAGTGCGCTCCATGGGCGCGTACCACGGGCCACCAGTGATCGCACCGCCGATGAGGGCCAGATCCTTGGCCGGATCGCCGGGTCCCGCCCACTCGAAGTCGATGAGCCGGGGCACCCCGGCGGCGTCGAAGACGATGTTGGTCAGGACCGCGTCCCCGTGAATGAGCGGATGAGTCAGGGCGCCCTCGAAGGCGTGATCGAAACGCCCCAGCGCCCGTCGCCACGGATCCAGGAGCGCGACGACCCGCGGATCGAGCAGGGTGCGCGGGTGGTGCTCGCGCCACCAGGACAGCAGCGTCTCCCCCTCCTGGGAGGCGGTGGGCAGCTGCGTCGGAGCACCGGGCAAGGCCGACTCACCGGACACTGTGCTCAGGGCCAGGTGAAGGCGGGCGATCTGCGCCGCGAGCGGCGCGGCGAACTCCGGCCTCCAGTCGCCGGGGGCCAGGACTCGCCCAGGAACGTAGGTGGTCACCATGTAAGGGATTCCCAGGGGGTTACCTGGGCAGTCTGGACCGCTAGGGATGTCTGAAACGCCAGGGCCGCCAGGGCCGCCAGGGCCGCCGGAGCCACCAGTGCTGCCAGGGCCGCCAGGGCTGTCTGAAACGCCAGGGCCATCAGGGCTGCCTGGACCGCCAGGGCCGCCTGGGCAGTCATCATCACCGATGCCGCTGGAATCGTCAGCGCCGTCTGGACCGCCAGAGCCGTCTGGACCGCCGATGCCGCCGGAGCCGGTCTCCAGGGCAATGGCAACGGCGCTGGCGCCCAGATCCGGCGGAACCTGCTCGAGGGCGGCGAACTCGGCGGCCATGGACCGGGGCAGCTGGTCGAGCGGACGACGCGGTATGCGCACCACGCGCTCCTTGTTCCCACTGCACAGCAGCCAGGCCGCGTAGCTCTCCCCGGCTCCGAGCCGTCGCAACCGAACCGGCCCCGGCGGCACGCCGCGGATGCGGCCGGCTTCGGCGGCGGCGCGCAGGCGGCCGGCGACGTCGTCAAGGTCGACCAGTTCAGCGCCGTCCGGCGCGGAATCCCGGGCGGGACAAGCGGATCCTCGGGCCCCCTCTCCCAGGGGACCCCGGACGTCTGCCGAGCATTCCCGGACGAGCCGAGCAGCGCTCACCGAGGAACTGCAGGCGCGGGCGATGAGCTCGGCGGCGCCGGTCACCTCAAGACGACCCGTATCCAGTCTGAGGTCGGCCTCGGGCCAGGGCGCGTAGTCGCACTGGAGCACGTCCCGCCAGTCCGGCAGGACCAGACCCTCGATATCGCTGACCCGCTGCTCGACGCGGCGACGGTGCTCATCCCGGTCGGAGCAGACGAGTTCGACCTGCAGGAGGCGGGAACCAGCATCGACCGCCGTCCGCTCCCAGAGTCTCCGGGTGATCGGCAGAGGATTGACGCACTCGACCAGGACGTCGCCGCCGGTGGACAGGACGTCGCCGGCCACGGCTGCAGCCGCGTAGTAGCCCGCTCCCCCGGGCATGTCCGGAGCCATCTCCCCGCTGCGGCGCAGGGCCTGCTCAATGGAGTCCACGCGCAACCAGGTCATGGGCGGCGTCATGGGCCGTTCCCCCAGCAGAGCGCGGCAGACGGCGGTCTTGCCCACTGCGGGCAGGCCGCCGACCACCACCAGCAGCGGTCGCCGTCCGCTCCCGCAGGACCGGCCATCAGGGTTCGCGTACTCCGTCATGCGCAGCGGCCCGCCGGCGTCAGTAACCCGCCATCTGCTCCAGGCGGGCGATCCGCTGGTCCATGGGAGGGTGAGTGGAGAAGAGGTTGCGGACCCGCCCGAAGGGGTTGGCGATCATCATGGCGGAGACCGGCTCTACCCTCGGGTCCTGCCCCATGGGCACGCGCGAGACGCCCGACTCCAACTTGCTCAAAGCACTGGCCAGGGCGAGCGGGTCGTGGGTCAGGACGGCGCCGTCGTGGTCGGCGTCGTACTCGCGGGTGCGCGAGATGGCGAACTGGGTGACGCTGGCGGCCAGCGGGGCCAGGAGCGCCATGAGCAGCACGAGCAGGCCGTTGCCCTCGCGTCGATCCCGCCCGCCGCCGAACCACATGACCATCATGGAGATCGAGGAGATGACTCCGGCGATGCCCGCGGCGACGGAGCCGGTGAGAATGTCGCGGTTGTAGACGTGCGAGAGCTCATGCCCCAGCACCCCGCGCAGCTCGCGCTCATTGAGGAGCTGAAGGATGCCCTGAGTGCAGCACACAGCGGCATGGGCCGGATCGCGTCCGGTGGCGAAGGCGTTGGGACTCATGGTCGGGGCCACGTACAGGCGCGGCATGGGCTGGCCGGAGGCCGCCGACAACTCGCGCACGACCGCGTACATGGTGGGCTGCTGGGCCTCGGTGACCTCGATGGCGCCCATGGAGCGCACGGCGAGCTTGTCCGAGTTCCAGTAGGAGTAGGCGGTCTGGGCAATGCCGATGAGCGGCATGATGAACAGCCAGATCGCGGAGCCGGTGCCCTTGGCGAGCATCCAGCCGAACAGGAGGAGCAGGCTCCACAGACCGCCCATGAGGATGGCGGTCTTGAGCCCGTTGTGATGGTTGGCGCCTGTCATGGGAGGCAGTGTATGGACACTGGCTGTGCGTGCGCTGGGTCGAGGCCGCCCTCCTCACTACAACTACATGGCGGGCGTGGCCGACGTCCACCAGACGACTGTTTCCGGGCAGGGGCACCCGGGCGTCACGATCGCGCTGACTCTGCAGATTAAGCCAGAATTAAGCCAGAACTGCGCCGTTGTGCCGACATACCTGCCGGGCCGCAGAGCGGTATCCGCCGAGATGCGCCTGCCCCATGGACGTCTCATCGATGCGGCGCGGCGGGGCCCCGAATGGCGACGGCGCCCCTGTGCGGCGTGATGCCGAACCCTTGATGACGTCCTCCACGAGGACCTCACCCGGGTGAATCGGCTCGATCCTGTCAACGCCCTCGGCGGTAGTCGTGGTAGTCAACGATCTCAACCTCCCCGGGGCCGCCGTCGGTCCATACGAAGGAGATCCTCAGGCAAGCAGGTCGGCGACGTCGGCCGCCGGAATCCTCAGGGCCTCGCCCACGCCGGCGGTGTACAGTGCACCGTCATGGGTGCTCAGGCCCCGGGCCAGCTCCTCGCTCGCCCGGCAGGCGCCGCGCCAGCCGTCGTCGGCCAGGGCCAGGGCGTAGGGAAGCGTCGCGTTGGTCAGCGCATAGGTGGAGGTGTGCGGCACGGCGCCGGGCATATTGGCCACGCAGTAGAAGACCTTGCCGTCCACCTCGAAGGTGGGCTCGGAGTGGGTGGTGGGGCGGGAGTCCTCGAAGCATCCGCCCTGGTCGATGGCGATGTCCACCAGCGCACTGCCCGGCCGCATGGCCTCGACCGTCTGGCGCGTGACCAGGCGCGGGGCGCGCGCCCCGGCCACGAGGACCGCGCCGATGACCAGATCCGCCTCGGCGCAGGCGCGCGCCACATCGAGTTCGGTGGAGAAGCGGGTGCGGATGGCCCCGCCGTGGACCTCCTCGATGCGGCGCATGCGCTCGGGGTCGATGTCGAAGACGGTGACGTTCGCCCCCATGCCCGCGGCCACCCGCGCCGCCGCCAGGCCGGCGGTCCCACCGCCCAGGACGACGACGTCCCCGCGCCGCACTCCGGCGGCCCCGCCCAGCAGGACCCCGGCCCCGCCGTGGGGGCGCAGCAGGGCGTCCGCACCCACCTGGGCGGCCAGCCGGCCGGCGATCTCGGACATGGGCGCCAACAGCGGCAGGGCGCCGGAGGCGGTCGCCACGGTCTCGTAGGCGATGGAGGTGACCCGCTTGGCGATGAGCTCCTCGGTCAGGGGCCGGTCCGCGGCCAGGTGGAGGTAGGTGAACAGGAGCAGATCGGGGCGCAGGAAGGAGTACTCCTCGGCGATCGGCTCCTTGACCTTGAGCACCATCTCGGAGTCGGCCCACAGGGCGGGCACGTCGTCGGTGATGGCGGCGCCGGCGGCGATGTAGTCGTCATCGGGGATGGCGGCACCCACGCCGGCACCCGACTGAACGGTCACGGTGTGCCCGCGCCGGGTGAGCGCGTGGACGCCGGCGGGCGTGATGGCGACGCGGAACTCGTTGTCCTTGATCTCGGTGGGAACACCGACTCGCATGGTTCTACCTCCGTGGCGGGCTTGGTATGTGACGGGTAGTGGCGGGCACGAGCAAGTCGTGGGCAGATTGTGGGCGGGTCGTAAGCGGTTCTACAGCAGGACCGCAGGAATGCATCGGGCACGAGCCGAACCGGATCGCCGGCGCGCAGCGGCCGGGAGCCGGGGCAGGCCCTCGTTGAGCATCAGTCCGTCAGCCCCCCCCTCAGGCGGTCAGCCCTTCAGGCGGTCGGCGACGCGCTCGGGCACGCGGTCGACCTCGGGCTGACCGATGAGGTCGACGGGCACCTCGGTGGAGCGGGAGATGGCGGTCATGGCCCCGCGGGAGACGACCTTGACGCGCTCGCGCGACTTGGACGCCCCGCCGGTGACCTCGACCTCGCCAAAATGCTCGCCGAGCTCGCGCTCGTAGGCGTCCAGCAGCTCCCAGCCCTCCCAGGTGGTGAAGGGGATGCCGCGCGACTCCAGCAGGGCGATGAGGGCGTCATGTCCGACCTGCGCCTCGTCCTGAGTCTTGGCGTGCAGGAGACCGGCACTGGCGTCGGAGACGAGATTGGCGATGGTCTCCTGCGCGTCGGACTTGGTGGAGCCGATCAGTCCGACCGGGCCGCGACGGATCCAGCCGGTGGCGTAGATGCCGGTCAGGGGCTCGCCATCCTCGCCGAGCACGCGCCCGCCCTCGTTGGGCACGACATGGCGCTCGGCATCGAAGGGCAGGCCCTCGATCGGGCTGGAGGCGTAGCCGACGGCGCGGTAGACGGCCTGGACCGGCCAGTCGCGGTACTCGCCGGTGCCGGTGACGTTGCCGTCCCCGGTCAGGCGGGTGCGCTCGGTGCGCAGGGCGCGCACGTGGCCGTCGTCGTCGGTCAGGACGGCCGCGGGAGCCTGGAAGAGGTGGATGTGGATGCGGTGGGAGGCGGTGAGGTCCTCCGGCTCCTGCATGGCGTAGCCCTCGAGGGCCTTGACCACCTGGCGCTGCTGGTTGGAGGCGGCCAGGGCAGCCTGGGAGCCCTCGTCGTACTCGAAGTCCTCCTCGTCCACGAGGACGTCGACGTCGGGCTGCTTGCCGAGCTCGCGCAGCTCCAGGGGGGTGAACTTCACCTGGGCGGGGCCGCGGCGGCCGAAGACGTGCACGTCTGTGACGGGGGACTCGGCCAGGACGGCGGCGACGTTGGCGGGGATCTCGGTGGTCATGAGGTCCGCGGGGTGCTTGGCCAGGACGCGGGCGATGTCCAGGGCCACGTTGCCCACGCCGATGACGGCGACCTCCTTGGCGCTCAGGTCCCAGGTGCGCGGGTGGTCGGGGTGGCCGTCGTACCAGGAGACGAAGTCGGCGCCGCCGTGGCACTCGGGGGCGTCCACGCCGGGGATGTCCAGGGGGGCGTCGGTGTCCGCGCCGGTGGAGAAGATGATGGCGTCGTAGTGCTCGTGGAGCTCGGCCACCGAGATGTCGCGGCCCACCTCCACGTTGCCGATGAGGCGGATATCGCCGCGCTGAAGGATCTTGTAGAGGGCCACGATGATCTGCTTGATGCGCGGATGGTCGGGGGCCACGCCGTAGCGCACCAGCCCGTAGGGGGCGGGCAGCTGCTCGAACAGGTCGATACAGACCTCCATGCCCGACTTCGAGAGGATGTCCGAGGCGTAGATGCCCGCGGGACCGGCTCCAATGACGGCGACATTGAGAGGACGTGCGTTCACTGCTCTTTCATTTCTGTCGGCGGTGGGATGAGATGAGGCAGGCCGAACGACGCCGGCGCCCGCCCGCCCGCGCAAGTCTAGGTGGCACGGGCGCCGCCTCTTCATGGCGTCGGACACATGCCCTCAGGATGGAAGCGCTACCATATGCAGGCTGTGCCGACCACGCAGGCTGTGCCGGCTGTGCCGGCCGACACCGCCCCGAACCCCAGAGCATCCCAGAGCCAAGCCGCAGCACCCCAGCAGCCCGGCAGTACAGAATAGAGCACCTCATGCGACGTCGCGCCCTCCTCCAGGCTTCAGCCCTTCTCGGGGCAGGGGTCCCATTGCTATCGGCCTGCAAGCCCTTCGGCGGCGAGCAGCCGTCCCCGGATCCGGAGGGGACCGACTCGACATCGACAGCATCGACCGACTCGACCGATGCTCCCCAGGGTCCCGAGACCCCGCAGCCGACGTCGAGCACCGAGGCCCGCACCGCGCCGACGGAGTTCTCGGTCAGCCCGGGCCTACCATCCCTCGACGTCGATATGCTCGCGGACGAGGGCGCCTGGTGGTCGCTGTCCGACCGCTACATCTTCCGCGGCTCCTCGCCGACCTGGTGGTACGGCGACCTGTCCACCGGGACATACCGTGTGCTCCAGGCGGAGGGCTCCTCCCCGTCCTTCTCCGAGATCGCCTCCGCCGCCGACCTCCCCTCCGGCGGCGAGCCCGTCGGCCCCACGCGCCAGCTGGCCTATGACGCCGCGACAGCAGCCCCCGACGGAGTCTTCGCGTACAGCGCGACGACAACCGTGCGATCCGGCTCCGCCCAGGCGGTCTCCTGGGAACTGACGGTGCTGAAGATCGATCTTCAGGCGGGCCGAGTCGTCACGTCCAGGTCCATGACAATGCCCGCAGAGGTCGAGAGCACGATCGGCAATGTGCAGCTCGCGGTCTCCGCAGACTCCAGTCGCGTATCACTGGCCGCCGGCATGGTGTCGGGACCGTGCCGCGTCCTGGTTCTGTCCGCCGAGGACCTGAGCACGCTGCTCGAGGATCCGCAGCCCGCCGTCTACGGCCCGGCCGCCCTCAGCGGCGACTACCTCCTGGCCGGCATGTCCTCCAAGCGGGTGGGCGCCCCGCCCGCGGATCCGCCGTACGACGCGATCTCCCTGAAAGACGGCTCCGTCGCGGGCCAGTACCAGACCGGGGACTGCCACCTTTTCGGGACGACCGTCTACAGCCTCATTCCGCAGTGGCAGCGATGGCAGATCGTCGATCTCAGCACGGGCGCGGAGATCGAGCCCGCCGATCCGATCCCCACGGGCACGGTCGCCTCGCGGCCGAAGGTCTGGGCCACTGGCGGGTACACGGTGGTCCGCTCCGACGACGCCGTGGACATCCGCCCGCTGGGGGACTCCAAGGCCGCGCTGGCATGGACGTCCGCGGACAGGCCCCTGCCGACCGCGGCCGCGGTCTACGACGACGTCCTGTACACGATCATCGACTCCACGCCCGGGGAGGTGTCCTTGACAGACCTGCAGACCGGACAGGAGCTGGGAAAGGCAACGCTGCCGGAGACCTTCCAGGCCGGCGAGGGCACCCTGGAGGTCACCCATGAGGGCATCGGCCGGTTCATCAATCCGGGCAGCTCGGTGTTCTATTCCGCGACCGCCTGGCGCTCTTGATCGAAAGGCCTTGAGCGAATCTGAGGGAACTTGAGGAGACCTGAGGGGACCTGAGCGAGCCCGGACAAATGGGGAGTCGTCCCCATGGCAGGTGCTACTTCCACGGCTTGAGGATGGAATTGTATTTCTTGCAGCCCTGAGCAGACCTTCCGGAGTTCCGAATGCGACGTCGTTCCCTCCTCCTAGCCGCACCCGTCGCTGCATCCGCAGCAGCATCCGCGCTTCTGGGCGGCTGCTCATGGCTCAAGCCCCGCACCGACGCCTCGCCGAGCGCTTCGGACAGCAGCACCGGCAGCAACCTGCCGCCCTCGGAGAAGGCCCTGCCCACGGCCTTCAGCGCGGAGCCCCTGTGGTCCGGCAGCAGCTTCTCCGGAGTGTCCATCAGGGCCATGCGCGGCCAGTACCTGGCGATCGAGTTCACCCGGCCCACCCCGGAGATACATGACCTCGGGCCCACCGGTTACGTCGGGGTGGCCGATGGCACCGCCTGGGTCCTCACCGTCGACCCCGCCACCGGCGAGTTTTCCACCTTCACCACCACGCTGCCCTTCCCCAGGACCGGACCCGCCGAACTCGATTCGGTCGGGGCTCCGGGGACGAATATGGCGGTCGTCGCCTACGAGCTCGACGAGGAGCACGTCTACGCCCTCGCCCTGCGCTACGAGATCTCCCAGGCCACCGACGCGGACTCCCAGGACGACCCGGAGCCGTTGAGGTCGGACGGCAAGCTCGATCTGCTCAAGATACGCCTCTCCGACGGCAGTATCGTCGGAGATCTCGCGTTGTCGGAGCAGGCGCCCGCGACTGACCTCGGCACCGAGAATCAGTTGTTGTGGATGCGCAACGGCTGCCTCTTCGCCTTCAATGCCAATATCGACATGAAGAACTACGTCGCGGCCGCCATCGATCCGAAGACAATGACGATCAGTTTTGACGCACACACCGTATTCGGCGAGGAAAAACCGAACGCCCTGCATCCCTTTGGCGCCGAAAGTATCGCCTCATTTCCGCTCGACCCAGACGTCGATAGGAATATTGCGCACATGTCGGATGGGAGCCCCATCACCATTCCCGACGACCAGATTCTGATCACGATATTCGAGGACTGGGCTTATACGCTCAATAAGTATGATGACACATCGCCCGATGAAGACATCATAAGCGTTCTCAATCTGAATACGGGCGAGAGCGCCGCACTCACCGAGGATCTTCCACAGAATGAGCTCAAGTTCGATCTGAAGGACGCCAAGCTGATCGATGGCCTCATCCTGACAAAAACTTTGGACAATTCCGGACGCGATGTCCGAAGGCTCGGAGATCCCGGAACCGTCCTTTCCGAGAAGACGCTGGCCGATCGTGGAGTCATGGCGATCACTGTCCACGGCGGGTTGATCTGGGGGCAGGTGACAAAGGACTCGACAGACAGCCCCGACAACGCGATAGTGAAAGAACTGATCTGCTGGGAGGCCGATTCGGGAACCGAGGCGGGAGCGGTCCCCTTCGACCCGCAAGACGCCCTGCTGGGCGTCAACGCCTACGGGTGCTACAACGAGTTCCAGTTCTACCCCGCCACCACATGGGCCGAGGATATCGATGAATGGAAAGAGCAGATGGGGTAACGATCCAACCGATCCACCCGATCCACCCGATCGATCCACCCGGTGCGGACCGGCCCGCACCGGCACCGGGCATCCGTCCCCATCGACGGATCGGAACGCGGTAGTCCAGAATCAGGGCTGTTCCCGTTCGCAGCACTGATCCATTTGGAGGCCACCGTGCGCCGCCGCACCTTCCTCACCGTCACCGGCGCCTGCCTCACCACCACCCTCTTGCCCGCGCTGGGGGCCTGCTCGGAAAGCTGGCGGTCGGTGAAGAGGCCTCCCTCCGATGACGCCCTTCCCTCTGCTTTCTCAGAACGTCCCGTCTGGCCCGATCTCGATGCCGCCCGCACTGAGCTCAAGGCCACTAGAGGTCGCTATCTATGCGGCGGCGCCACGGCCGACAAGGCGCAGAAGATCTTCACGGACGGCTGGTGCCCGGTGATCGTCGACGTCTCCACCCTGACCACCCGCGCGGTGCTCCAGGACGACAACGGCGACTGGCGCACTGAGGAGACCGAGCTGATCAGGGACACGAGGAAGGAACTGAATACCGCGCTGACCACGAGCGTGCTCGGCCCCGCCCTCCTCGACGAGAACCACGCCTACCTGGTCGTCGGGACCATCGACCTGTCCTCACCGGACCAGCCGGGCAGTTCGAGCAGTTCGGAGATGGAGCGGTCGACACAGATCGATTCCGTCGTCATGCTCAAGGTCGATCTTGCTGATGGCGCCGTGCCGGCCTCGGCCGTGGTCTGCAGGAATGTTCCGCTCGAGGACACCTGGCCGATGAACCTGTCCTTCTCCTCGGATCGCTCCGCTCTCCTCCTGGCGGGTCAGAAAACGGGCGATCAGGGGGATTACATCGGCCTGAGGCTGAGCGCCGATGATCTGTCCACTCAATTCGACGCGCATTCCATCCTCGACGGGAAAGAATTCACCAAGGTCTTCCCCGGAGGCCAGGCCGTGGTCACCAGGCACGATCCGGCCCCCTCCAGGGAGGAGATCGTGTTCCTGACCGACGGCGCCCACGAACCTCTCGGCGAGAATTACCCGTATCTGGTCAGGGACGGCTGGTACTACTACAAGTACGGGGAGGGAGACGATTCGGAGGCTCTGAGCCGCGCGCGCAATCTGAGCACGGGCGACGTCATCGAGTTGGAGGACGGCTGGGACCTGGCGGATTCCAAGCACACCTGGCCCGACGTCACCGCCGGTCAGCAGACGATCCTCACCGTCGGCTGGGACAGCACTGCGTTGAGCGTGCGCCAACCCGGCGCCCCGGCCCCTGCGCTGAGATGGACGGAATTCGAACGGCCGGCGCCGAAAAGCGCCAGCAGTCTCGACGATGTCATATACACCATCAATGACACCAACGACCCCAAGGCCAAATTCACCTATCGCCTCGACATCATCTCCGCCACCACTGGAGAGAACCTCGTGCAGGAATCTCAGAGCACCAAGATGTCCAGCATCGACGCCGTCACGCCCTGGGGCGCCGTGACCTATGGCCGCTTCCACTCCGCGACCGCTTGGCTCGATTCCTGAGCGCTCCTCTTCGTCGAGATCGGTCCACTTCCGCACCGAAATCGGTCCGGTTCCGGCTCGAAATCAGTCCGGTTCCGGCTCGAAATCGGTCCACTTCCGCACCGAAATCGGTCGGCTGAACCGATCTCAATGCGGACTACGACCGATCTCGACGAAGGGGCAAGGCTCCCCATCGTCAGCCCGGCGCCCCCTCATCACCGCCGCTGTCGTCACTCGGAACGCCGCCCATGGAGCGACCTTCCCCGGTCGTGTCCAGGCACTGTCGCATCTCCGCCTGGACAGCACCGTTTTAGCCACAATAAAATTTCGTGGTGACGAAACCGATGAAGTATCGCGACCTCGCACGTCTACTGCGCGAATCCGGCTTCACGTCGCGCCAGGGCAAGGGTGATCATGAGGTGTGGCGCAACGGCGGCGTTGCGTGGTGATCACCCGGACCCGAGAGGTCTCCCCCAAGGCCGTTCGGGATGCACTGCGAGCAATTGAGAGGAGTCGGGTATGACGACACTGACGGTCACCGCGAATCGTTGGTCGGGTGGCTGGGAGCTCGAGATCGACGACGACCACCACACCCAGGTCCGAACCCTGTCCCACGCCCAGCAGCAGGTCATCGACTACCTCGACACCGTCGATGAGGATACGGACCACTCCAGCTGGCAGATCGACGTCGTACCCGACATCACCAGCCTCGCCGCCGTCAGGACCGCCCACCAGGCCGCTGCCGACGCCAAGACGGCTCAAGCCCGGGCAGTCACCACATCGCGCCAGGCGGCCGCCGCGCTGCGCGCCGAAGGACTGTCTGTTGCCGACGCCGCCGCCATTATGGGCGTCTCCCCCGGTCGCATCTCCCAGCTCCTCCACAGCTGACTTCACCATCGACAGAACCTCAGCCGAGTTCCTCCCATTCGCAGTCCCCTTCCGACCATCGGAGGCCATCATGCGCCGTCGGACCCTCCTGACCGCCGCAGCCGCCGGGGCAGCCATGACCGCCCTGCCCGGACTGGCCGCCTGCTGGCCGGGCCGGTCCACGCGCTCCAGACGACCCGCCCCGACGCCGCCACCCACTCCCGACGCCGCCCCCTCGGCCTTCGCAGAGCGACCGACATGGCCGGACGTCGCGGCCAACATGACTCTCACCGCCGCCCGCGACCACTACCTGTGCGCTGGAACCACGGCGAGCGAGGCGAGCAAGACCTTCACAGGCGGGTGGTGCCCCGTCATCGTCGACGTCTCCACCCTCACCACCCGCGCGGTGCTCCTGGACAAGAACGGCACCTGGACCACGGCGGAGGCTGAGCTGGTGAGCCGCTACGCCATCGGCAAGGACCCGAAGAGCGCCTTGACCACGATCGTGATCGGCCCCGCCCTCCTTGATGAGGAGCACGCCTACCTGGTTGTCGGCACCATCGCCCTGTCCGAACCGGACCCGGAGAGCAACGTGGACCCCCACGATTTCCAGTCGGGAGAAACCTGCTCTGTGAGCGCGCTCAAGGTCCGCCTGTCCGACGGCGCCATCGCGGCCTCCGCGCCCCTCAACGAGCGGTTCTTCGCGAAGAATGTCACTCGCATGAGCCTGTCGTTCTCCACCGATCGCACCGCTCTTCTCCTGGCGGGCAGCAACAGCACGAACGACGACAACGTCGACGCGGACTTCGTCGCCCTGCGGCTGAGCGCCGAGGACCTGTCCGTCCAGTTCGACGCGCACTCGATTCTCGAGGGCAAGCGCACTCGCAGCGTCCTGACCTACGGCCAGGCAATCAGCGCCTCGGGCAGAACGACCATATTCCTGGCCGACGGCGCGCAGAAGGACACCCCTGGCCTGCCGATCATGTGAAGGACGACTGGTTCTACTACGAGGAGCACTCGTACTCCACCGGCTCCCCTGCCTCCCCTGCCTCCCCTGCCTCCCCCGATCGCGGCTATGCGTGGAACCGGGCCACCGACCAGACCGTCGAGCTGGACGAGAACGGAGCCGATGAGGTGCGGCTGGCCAACTGGCCCGCCATCGCCTCGGACCAGCCGGAGATCATCTCCGTTCAAGAGCGCGACAACGACACCGACTTCACTGTTCGTCCTCCCGGTGCTGCCAGCCCCGCCCTGAGGTGGACGCCGGCGGAACGGCCGCTGCCTCAGGGGGCGGGGATCCTCGGCGACATCGTGTACACCACGTACTACCCCGACGAATCCGACGATAGAACCACCCAGCGCCTCGAACTGACCTCGGTGAGCACCGGCGAGACGATTCTCGAAACCGATCAGAAGACGAGCATCCCGGGCATGAGCGTGGTCACCCCCTGGGGTCTGGCCTGCCGCGACGGCTTCTACGCCGCCACCGCCTGGCTCGATTCCTGAGCGGCCGGGCCTCGCCCTCTGCCTTCCGCCCTTCGCCCTTCGCCGAGATCGGTCCGGTTCCGGCTCGAAATCGGTCCGGTTCCGGCTCGAAATCGGTCCACTTCCGCGCCGAGATCGGTCGGTTGAACCGATCTCGATGCGGACTACGACCGATTTCGACGCGGAGTACGACCGATTTCGACGCGGAGTACGACCGATCTCGACGCGGAGTACGACCGATCTCGACGAAAGGGGGCGGGCAGGGCTGCCCATGGTCAGCCCCGCGACGGAGGGCAAGAGTGAGTTCAGCCCCCGCCGTCCCGTCCTGCTTCAGGAGACCGACATGCGCCGCCGCACCTTCCTGACCGCCGCAGTCGCCGGCGCGGCCGTCGCCGCCCTGCCTGCGCTGACCGCCTGCGTACCGAGGAAGCGCCACGAGGCCGAACCACCCACGCCGATCCCGCCGCCCAGCCCCGACGCCATTCCCTCGGCCTTCGCCGACAAACCCACCTGGCCGGGAACCTACCTCATCACCTCCCTCAACGCCGCCCGCGACCGCTACCTGTGCGGCGCCGCCGCGCTGAGCGAGGCGAGCGAGACCTGCACAGGCGGGTGGTGCCCCATCATCGTCGACATCTCCGGACCCACCACCCGCGCCGTACTCCCGGACCCCGCCAGCCCCGACGACCCCGACGGCGCTTGGACCACCAAGGAGGTGGAGCTGAAGGACCCCGATGACCAGGACGACAATGTCCCGAAAACCGCCCGGATCACAATCACGGACGGCCCCGCCCTCCTCGACGCCGAACACGCCTACCTCACCCTCGGCACCAGCACGCCGTCGGCGCCCTCACCAACCTCACCGCCCCAGAGCGCCGGGACGACCGACGACGAGACCTACAGTAACACCTTGCCCGACGAGCGGACCTGCTCGGTTCTCATGCTCAAGGTGCGCCTGTCCGACGGCGCCGTCGTCGCCTCCACCACCCTCAGCGAGCAGTTCTACGCCCAACTCGTCCCCTCCATGCATCTGTCCTTTTCCGCAGACCGCACCTCACTCATCCTTGCGGGCGACAATATGACGCTCCAAGGTCATGCTGATGCCGACTACATCGGGCTGCGACTGAGCGCCGATGACCTGTCCACCCAGTTTGACGCCCATTCCGTCCTCGGCAATCAGTACGGCACCGCGATCACGTCCTACGGCCAGGCGATCAGCATTGGGGATGAGACAGTCCCGACCAGGGAGATCGTGTTCCTGGCCGACGGCGTCCATGAGCCCATCGGCGACAACATACCGATCATGGTCAGGGACGGCTGGTACTACTACATGGACTCCGCCGAGGCCGCGGCCCCCTGTTACGCGCGGAACCTGGAGAACCGGGCCTCCGGCCAGACCGTCGAGCTGGACGCCGGCTGGGAGAAGGACGTCGCCTTGAAGCACTGGCCCGACATTACCTCGGACCAGCAGGAGATCATCACTCTTGGTCAGAACGACGGCGATGAGGACACCGCCGCCGTCCGGCTTCCCGGAGCCCCGTCCCCCGCCATCGCGTTCGCGTGGGCTTCGGACGGCCGGGTGGACCCGGAGGGAATGGGCGTCTTCGGCGGCGTCCTCTACGTCTCCTACCCCGGGCACTCTGCCACCCCCGGCAATGATCGCCTCGAGCTCATAGCGGTGAGCACGGGCGAAACGATCACAAGAACCTATAAGGCGGCCGTCAGGAGCGGACCGTCAGAAATAGATGTGGTCACCCCCTGGGGCCTGGCCACCGATAGCGAATTCTTCCCCGCCACCGAGTGGCTCGACTCCGCCTCCGCTTCGACTTCTCCGGAGCCATCCGCACCGGCAGCGCCTTCCTCACCGTCCACCCCGACGTCGGCTCCGGAGACGACCGCGCAGATTCCGTCTCCTGCCGCCTCCTGAGAGGTCTATCCGCAGCTGGACCGATCTCGGTGCGGAAATGGACCGATCTCGAGCCGGAGTACGACCGATCTCGGTGCGGAAGCGGACCGATCTCGGCGCGGAGTACGACCGATCTCGGCGAAGGGCTCAGGCGGCCCGGTCCACGAGCAGTCGCGCGAATTCCTCCATGCCCGCACGCACGAGCCCCACGCGCCGCGCCGCATCGGCCAGGGCCTCCTCCCGCTCGGCCCCGTCCGCCCCCGCAGCATCCAGGCGCAGGCGCGTCCCGGCCAGGACGGCGTCCTCAAGCCCCTCGAGCACGCCCACGGCCTCCCGGGCCCAGGTCATGGCCATCTCCCGCGTACGGGCGAGCACCGGGTGCAGGCGCAGCCGGGCGACGACGTCGGCCAGCACCGCGTCATCATTCAGATTCCCGGTCGATAGCCGCGAGAGGATCGACTGCCCGGCGGCGTCGAGCTCGCCGGCGGCCAGGGCCTTACGCAGCAGGAGCACCGGCATGGTGTCCACGCCCTCGCGCAGATCCGTACCCGGGGTCTTGCCAGTGGTCTCGGAGTCGCTGGCCAGGTCGATGACGTCGTCGGCCAGCTGGAAGGCGACGCCGATCTTCTCGCCGAATTCCTCCACGATGCGCTCGGTCGAGGCGCCGGCACCGGTCAGCATGGCGCCGTAGCGGGCGGACACGGCGATCAGAGAGCCGGTCTTGTCCGCCAGCACCTGGATGTAGTGATCGACCGGGTCGGTCCCGGCCGGTCGGGGCAGGGTCTCGTGGAGCTGGCCCATGCACAGGCGCTCGAAGGTCTTGGCGTGAGCGAGCACCGCCTGCGGGCCGAGCGCCGCGACGAGCTGGGAGGCGCGCGCCACCAGCACATCCCCGGTCAGGATCGCCGCGGAGTTGCCCCACACCGTCTGGGCGCTGGGGGCGCCGCGGCGCAGAGGCGCCTCGTCCATGACGTCGTCGTGGTAGAGCGTGGCGATGTGCGTCAGCTCTACCGCGACACCGGCATCGCGCACCTGCTCCCCCGTGGCCAGGGCGGTGTCCCCGAGCTGGGCGGTCAGGAGCGTCAGCACCGGCCGCAGCCGCTTCCCCCCGGCCTCGGCCAGGTGGGAGGTGGGCGGGTTGATGGTCTCATCAGCATTGCTGACGACCTCGAGCAGACGCGCCTCGACGGCGTCGAGGGCCGGGATGATCCGCCCCTCGAGCTGCGGGGCGTTCAAAGGCAGCGATCCGATCACGGCAAGAGCATAGCGGCGCGGCCCAGCAGCGTGAGAACGGCCTGCGGCAGCACGCCGAGCACCACCGTGATGAAGACAGCGACGGTGATGGCGGCGCCAGACGGTCCCATCGACCCCACCACCACGACCCGATCCTCCTGGGGGTCGCGGAAGAACATGAGAACGACCAGGCGCATGTAGAAGAAGGCGGTGATGGCCGAGGAGACCACCGCGGCGATCACCAGCCACAGGGCCCCGCCGCCGACTCCGGCGATGAACAGCTCGAACTTGGCGATGAACCCAGCCGTCAGCGGCACGCCCGCGAAGGACAGCAGGAACACCGTCATGGCGCCGGCCAGCCAGGGACTGCGCCGCCCCAGGCCCGCGAAGGACTCCAGGTCGGTGGCCTCGGCGCCCGCCGCACCGGCATGGCTCGCGCGCACCAGCGTGACCACGCCGAAGGCGCCCACGGTGGCCGCGCCGTAGGCGAGCGCGTAGAGCAGCAGGGCGCTGATGGCCAGCCCGTTGAAGGCGATGATGCCGATGAGCATGTAGCCGGCGTGCGCGATCGCCGAGTAGGCGAGCATGCGCTTGACATCGCTCTGGACGACGCCGACGACGGTGCCCACCGCGATGGTCAGGATCGCGACGGTCCACAGGAAGGGCGCCATGTCCCACCCGAAGGAGCCGCCGACCATGTAGTAGAAGCGCACGAGCGCCAGGAAGGCGGTGGCCTTGACCCCGGCGGCCATGAAGCCGGTGACCGGGGTCGGCGCGCCCTGGTAGACGTCCGGGCTCCAGGCGTGGAAGGGCGCGGCGGCGGTCTTGAACAGCAGGCCCACGGTCACCAGGGCCACGCCCGCCAGGCCGAGCCAGTCCATGTCGATCACGTCGGCCCCGCCGCCGGCGGCGAGCCTGGTGGCGATGCTCGTGTAGGACACCGATCCGGACAAGCCGTACAGCAGAGCCGAGCCCAGCAGGAGGAAGGCGGAGGCGAAGGCCCCCAGCACGAAGTACTTCAGCGCCGACTCCTGGCTCAGCAGGCGGCGGTGGCGGGCGGTGGCGGCCATGATGTACAGCGGCAGCGAGATCAGCTCGAGCACGACGAACAGGGCGATGAAGTCGTTGACCATCGGGAAGAGCATCATGCCGGCCAGTGAGAACATCGTCAGCGGGAAGACCTCGGTGGTGGTCCAGCCGTGATGGAGGGACTCGCTCTCCTCCGCGCTGCCGGGCCGGTCGGCGGCCTGCGCCGCGAAGGCGCCGTCGCCGGCGGTGGTGCGGTCGGCCATGATCAGCACGGACAGCAGGCCGATGACGAGCATGATCCCCTGCGCGGCCACCCCGAAGGGGTCCTCGCTGATCCCGGGGGTCAGCACGCTCCCGGACGGCACGACCTGGCCCGTGCTCGCATCCTGCGGGAGGACCTGCGCCCAGCGCATGACGAAGGCCGCGCCGGCGCCGAGAACGGCCAGCGCGGACAGGACCGCCTGGGTGTACAGGCGCCCCGCGCGCGGCACGAGGGCCTCGACGAGGACGCCGAGCACGCCGGCCCCCAGAATGATGAGGACCGGGGCGAGTCCGGCCCACTCGATAGTCGGGACGGTGAAGCTCACTTGCTGATCCCTTCCGTGATGCTGAGGGCGAGGGACGCGGGCCGATCCGCAGGGGCCGCCGGCCCCACCGCCGGCTCCACCGCAGCGTCCGGGCGACCGGCACCGGCACCGGCGCTCATGGTGGCCGCCACCTGCCCGGCGACGCCGTCGAGAGCATCGGTGAGCACGCCCGGAGCCAGCCCCAGTGCGAGCATCGCGGCGATGACGGGGACCAGCACGAGCCTCTCGCGCGCATCCAGGTCCGCGCTGCCGACGCGCTCGGGGGCCGGGGCCCCGGTGAAGACCCGCTGGTAGGGCAGGAGCATGTAGACCGCGGCGATGACCACGCCGGCGACGGCGACGATCCCCAGGGGGACGGAGCGCGAGAAGGTCCCGGTGAGCACCATCCACTCCGGGACGAAGCCGCTCAGGCCCGGCAGCGCGATGGAGGCCAGGCCGGAGACCAGGAAGGTGCCGGCCACCAGGGGCATGACCCGGGCGATGCCGCCGAGCTCGCTGATGGCGACCGTGCCGGTGCGCCGGGCCAGGAAGCCGGTGACCAGGTAGAGGCCGGCGATCGACAGCCCGTGGGCGACCATGTAGACCATCGCCCCGGTCGCGGCGACCGGGCTGCCGATGAAGATCCCCAGCACCATGAAGCCGAAGTGGCTGATCGAGGTGTAGGAGATGAGACGGTAGAGGTTGTCCTGGCCGATGGCGGCCAGGCCCCCGTAGATGATGCCGATGACGGCCAGCACCAGCATGGTCGGGGCGGCCCAGGTGGCCGCCTCGGGGAAGAGCGGCAGGACCAGGGCGATCATGCCGTAGGTGCCGATCTTGTCCAGAACGCCGATCAGGAGGACCGAGGTGCCCGGACTGGCCTGCTCGGCCGTGTCGGGCAGCCAGGTGTGCAGCGGCACCAGCGGCGCCTTGATGGCGAAGGCGACCATGAAGGAGACGAAGATCCAGCGCGCCACCGTCGGCGGGGCGGTCATGGCCCCGGCCAGGGAGTCGATGAGGTAGTTGGTCGGGGTATGCGGGCCGTAGAAGAACAGGGCGACCACGCCGATGAGCATGACGAGCCCGCCCGCCAGCGAGTAGAGGAGGAACTTCAGGGCGGCGCGCCGGCGTCCCGGCCCCCCGAAGCGGCCGATGAGGAAGTACACCGGCACGAGCATGGCCTCGAAGCAGACGTAGAACAGGAACACATCGCGCGCGCTGAAGATGACGACGATGAATGCCTCCAGGGCCAGCACCAGGGCAGTGAAGAGGCCCTGCCGGTCCGCGGGGACCTCGCCCCAGCTGGCCAGCAGGACCACGGGCACCAGGAAGGCCGCCAGCAGCAGCATGGCCAGGCCGAGCGCATTGACGCCCAGGGCCCAGGAGATGCCCAGGACCGGAATCCAGGGGTGGACCTCGGCGAGCTGGATGTCGGCGCCCCGGCCCGGGTCGAACAGGGCCAGCGCCCAGATGCCGACGCCGAGTGCGCCCAGGGAGAAGACCAGGCCGACCTGGCGGGCCAGGCCGCGCAGAGGGGGCACGAGCCACAGGAGGAGCGCCCCGGCGAGCGGGACGAGCACCATGATGGTCAGCACGGGGACCGGCCCGGCGATGGATGCGGTGATGGGCTGCATGTGGTCGTGTCCTCTCAGAACCTGCTGGCCAGGACGGCGATGAGGGCGAGCACCGTTCCGGCCAGCATGTAGCCGGCGTAGGAGCGCACGTAGCCGGACTCGGTGCGCCGCACGAGCTGCCCGGCGCCGGCGGCCCCCTTGGCGAGCCCCTCGACGGCGCCGTCCACGACGTAGCGATCCGATGCGGCGGCGGCGATGACCAGGCCCTGCCCCGGGCGCATGGCCAGGCCCTCGTTGATGACGTCCTGGTACATGTCGTTGCGCGCGGCGCGCACCAGGGCGCTGCCTGTCTGGACGACGGTGGGCACGGGTCGGCGGGCGTACATGAACCAGGCGACGACGACGCCGATGAGGACGAGGGCGAGCGTGGCGCCCATGATGACCGTGGCCGGCAGCACGGGTTCGCCGTGCTCGGCGTGGCCGGTAACGGGCTCCAGCCAGGTGACGAAGACATCGTTCATGGACAGCAGGCCGCCCAGGCCCAGCGAGAAGACCGACAGGATGATCAGCGGCAGGGTCATGAGCCAGCTCGACTCGTGGGGGTGGACTGCTCCCTCGATGTCCTTCTCGGTGGTCCACCGGGCGCGCCCGTGGAAGATCATGAAGAACAGGCGGGACATGTAGAAGGCGGTCAGGCCCGCCCCCAGCAACGCGATGGTGCCCAGGATCCAGGGCCGGGCGCCCTCGCCGACGAAGGCGGCCTCGATGATCCTGTCCTTGGACCAGAAGCCGGAGAAGGGCGGGATTCCGAGGATGGCGAGCCAGCCGATGGCCATGGTGATCCAGGTGATCCGCATGACCTTGGCCAGGGCCCCGAAGCGGCGCATGTCGACCTGATCGCTCATGGCGTGCATGACGGACCCGGCGCCCAGGAAGAGCTGGGCCTTGAAGAAGCCGTGGGTCAGCAGGTGGAAGATGGCGAAGGCGTAGCCGATGGGTCCCAGGCCCGCGCCGAGCATCATGTAGCCGATCTGGCTCATGGTCGAGGCCGCCAGGACCTTCTTCATGTCGTCCTTGGCCGATCCGATGACCGCCCCGAGCACCAGGGTGATGGCGCCGATGACGGCGACGGCAAGCTGAGCGCCGGGGGCGCTTTCGAAGATCGCGCCCGAGCGGACCATGAGGTAGACGCCGGCGGTGACCATGGTGGCGGCGTGGATGAGGGCGGACACCGGGGTGGGGCCGGCCATGGCGTCGCCCAGCCACGCCTGGAGCGGGAACTGGGCGGACTTGCCGCAGGCGGCCAGTAGCAGGAAGAAGCCGATGGCCGTCAGCCAGCCCGTCGACAGCGCACCGTACTGGGCGGCCGGCAGCACGGACAGGAACGAGACCGAGCCGACCTGGGAGACCATCGCCATCATGGCCAGCAGGAGGCCGACGTCGCCGATGCGGTTCATGATGAACGCCTTCTTGGCGGCCGTCGCGTTCTGCCGGCTGGTGAACCGCTCGGCCTGGGGGGCGTCGGCGTCGGCGGTGTTCCAGAAGCCGATGAGCAGGTAGGAAGCCAGGCCCACGCCCTCCCAGCCGACGAACAGGACGATGTAGGAGTCGCCCAGGACGAGCGTCAGCATGGCGGCGATGAACAGGTTCAGATAGGCGAAGAAGCGGCGGCGGTTCCGGTCGTGGGCCATGTAGGCCACCGAGTAGACGTGGATGAGGAAGCCGACGAAGGTCACCAGCGCCACGAAGGTCAGTGACAGCGGGTCGATGCGCAGGCCGATGCGCACATCGAGGTCTCCGGCACCGAACCAGCGCCACAGGCTCACGACCATGGTGCGCTCCTCGGCGGGCAGGCCGAGGACCTGTGCGAGGATCCCCAGGCCCAGGCAGGCGCTGGCCAGCGAGGCGAGCAGGCCCAGCAGGTGGCCCCAGCGGTCACTGACGCGCCCGGCCAGCAGGAGGATGGCGGCGCCGGCCGCGGGCACGGCGATCAGCAGCCAGGCCATGGATGCCAGACCCGTGGCGGGGCCGACCAGGGGCGTCGGAGCGGCGGCGCCATGCCCTATGGCGCCGGCGAGCACGAGAGACGATGCGGTCATGAGCTGCGGCCCCTCAGTTCTTGAGCAGGTTCTCGTCGTCGACCGACGTGGACCTGCGGGTGCGGAAGATGGACACGACGATGCTCAGGCCCACGACCACCTCGGCGGCCGCGACGACCATGACGAAGAAGGCGAAGACCTGGCCGGTGAGGTTGCCGTGAATGCGGGAGAAGGTCACCAGGACCAGATTGACGGCGTTGAGCATGAGTTCGACGCCCATGAGCTCGATGATGGCGTTGCGCCGCAGGAGCACCGTGAGCGCCCCGAGGCTGAACAGCACCCCGGCGAGCACGATGTAGGCGGTGACGGGGACGGTCACTTCTGCTCCTTCTTCCTGTTCTCCTTGCCCTCGGAGTCCTTCCCGCGGCGGCCGTCGGCCTGCGCCGAGTCCGAATCCGCATCCGGATCAGCCGAATCCGGCTCCGCAACGGGCTCGACCAGCGGATCGACGGCGACGGGCTGGACGACGACCGGGGCGGCCGCGCCGGGCATGGAGGCCATGCCGGAGCGCCCCACCGTGGCGCCCTCGCGGGCGGTGATGGTGCCGGCGCGCTGAGCCGCCCCCATCTCCGGGGAGACCTCGGACAGCTCGAGGTCCTGCTCCCGCACGCGCAGCACGCGCGGGACCGACTCCGCCAGGGCAGTGCCCTCGGCGCCGAGCGCCGGTGCGGCGGCGGCATTGGTGGCGGCGTAGACACCGGGCATGGGCTTCTGCCCGGGGTGAAGGCCCCTGTCGGCGAAGGCGCGCATCTTGGCCTCCATCTGGGCGCGCTGAGTCATGCGGGGCCGGATGCGCTGACGATGGGTCAGCGTCAGGGCGCCGACGGCGGCGATGATGAGCAGGATGCCGGTCAGCTCCATGATGACGACGTGATCGCCGAACAGCACGACGGCGAGCTCGGAGGGATCCGAGGGATTCGCGAGGACCTGCCCGTCGTCGTCGGTGGCGATCGGGAAGACGGTGCGCCACACGACGGCCGCCAGCACCACGGCCAGGCCGGCGCCCAGGGCCACGACGATCCATTTTCCGGCGGGCGAGCCGGCGGCGGTCACCGGCTCCTCGCCGCCGACGCCGACCATCATGATGACGAACAGGACGAGCGTCATGACGGCGCCGGTGTAGACGACGATCTGGGTGATGCCCAGGAAGGGCGCCCCACCGGCTATATAGAGGATCGCCAGGCAGATCATGATGCCGATCATGTTGGCGGCGGCCAGCACCGCACGCTTGGCGGTCAGCAGGCCGAGGCCGCAGACCACGGTGATCAGAGAGACCACCGCGAACAGGATCGTCTCCCCGGTCGAGACGGTGCCGGACTCGTTGAGAGTCGCGGGGAGAGTCGCAGGCAGTGCAGGCAGTGCAGTCAGTGCCGGCAGACCAGTCATGACAGTCATCAGTGCACCGCCTCCTTGGCCGGGCTGGGGGCGGGAACCGGATGGGCGGAGGCCAGGGTCTCGTCGTCGGGACGGTGCTCGCGGACCCAGTCGATCTGCGCCTGGGTGACGCCGGTGACCTCACCGCGGTAGTAGTCGCCGTCCTCGGTCCCCTCGACCATGGGGTGGGGGGCCTCCAGCGCCCCTTCGGGCACGGGGGCGAGCAGGTCTTCCTTCTCGTAGATCAGGCCGGTGCGGGTCGGCCCGACCAGCTCGTCGATCTCGTGGGTCATGGTCAGCGCCCGCGTGGGACAGGCCTCGATGCACATGCCGCAGAAGATGCAGCGCAGGTAGTTGATCTGGTAGACGCGCCCGTAGCGCTCACCGGGCGAGTACTGGGCTCCCGGGGCGTTGGAGGCGGCCTCGACGTAGATGGCGTCCGCGGGGCACGCCCAGGCGCACAGCTCGCAGCCGATGCACTTCTCCAGCCCGTCGTCGTAGCGATTGAGCTGGTGGCGTCCGTGGTAGCGCGGCATGAGCACCGGCGGCTCGAAGGGGTAGAGCTCGGTGACCGTGGGCCGGAACATTGAGGAGATGGTCACACCGTAGCCGGCGACCGGGGCGAAGAAGCGCCCAACCGGCCCCGGCAGGTCGCGCAGCCACTGGTCGTGATCCGTGTCCTGCCGCCCCGGAATGCGGGAGCCGTCGGAAGTCTGGTCAGTCATCTGTTCCCTCCTGGACGATGTCGCCGGAGTCGGGGGCGGCAGCCAGCGTCACAGAGCTGACTGAACTGGCAGCATCGAGGCGGGCACGATCCCCGGCCCGCTGGGCCCGGCGCACGCGCGGGGACAGGGGCAGCTGCTGGCCGGGCAGCGGCGGGACCGGGTAGCCGCCCGCGAAGGCATCGAGCTCCTCCCCCGGCACCGTCAGGGAATCGGCCCCGGAGGCGGGATCATCGTCGTCGGCCTCGGGCAGGAAGAAGAGCACGAGCATGGCCACCAGGAAGACGACCGCCAGGACGATGAGCAGCCCGGCGGGCGAACCGCTGAAGAAGGCGCGGTACCCCTGAAGGACGGCCACCAGGACGAACCAGGCCAGCGAGACGGGGATGAGGAACTTCCACCCCAGCTTCATGAAGTGGTCGTAGCGGATGCGCACCAGGGTGCCGCGGGTCCAGACCATGAAGAACATGACCGCCCACACCTTGCCGACGAACCACAGCATCGGCCACCATCCGGAGTTGGCGCCCTCCCAGAAGCTCGCCACGATGACGGAGCGCCAGCCGCCCAGGAACAGGGTCACGCACACCGCGGAGACGTTGAACATGTTGATGTACTCGGCCAGGAAGTACCAGGCGAACTTCATCGAGGAGTACTCGACCATGTGGCCGGCGACGAGCTCGCCCTCGGCTTCGGGCAGGTCGAAGGGCAGGCGGTTGACCTCCCCGACCATGGACACGACGTAGATGAGGAAGCTCGGCACCATCGCCAGGCCCCACCACATGCGCTGCTGGGCGCCCACGATGCCGGAGGTCGACATGGTTCCCGAGGCCAGGAAGACCGTGAGGATCGCCAGGCTCATGCTCAGCTCGTAGGAGATGACCTGAGCGGCGCTGCGCACCGCGCCGAAGAGCGGGTAGGTCGAGTGGGTCGACCAGCCGCCCAGGATGATGCCGTAGACGCCGAAGGCGGTGATCGCCAGGATGTAGAGGACCGCCACCGGGAAGTCGGTCAGCTGCAGCGGCGTGGAGTGCCCGAGGATGGAGACCTGCGGCCCGAAGGGGATGACGGCGTAGACCATGAAGGCGCAGAACGCCGCGATGACCGGGGCGAGGATGTAGATGACCCTCTCGGCCCCGCCCAGCCAGAAGTCCTCCTTCATGATGAGCTTGGCCGCATCCGCGATCGCCTGGAAGAAGCCGAAGGGGCCGTTGACATTGGGACCGGGGCGGGTCTGCATGCGCGCCAGCCCGCGGCGCTCCACCCACAGCGCGAGGATCACGCTCACGATCAGGAAGGCGACGACGAAGACCGCCTTGACGATGGTGAGCCACCAGGTCTCTTCGGAGAAGTCCGCGACCACGCCCCCGGTGTCGTCGGGGATCGCCACGGGCAGCACGTGCAGAAGATGTGTGGGAGTCACCGGGCCACCTCCGTGCTGGCCGAGGCGCCGATCAGGTCGCCGGTCGGAGTGCTGGGCAGGGTTTCTGCCGATGTCAGGGACAGCCGGACGCGGGAGCCGTGACCGGCGCCGAGCGTCTGGCGGATCGTGGAGCCGGGCGAGCACTCGGGCAGCCAGACGGTGCCCGGGGCGACCCGACCCGCCACGACCGCGGGCAGCGTGACGACGCCGATCGCGGTGGTCACATCGACGCTCTCCCCGCCGCGCAGACCCAGCCGGTCGGCGAGGTCGGGGGCCAGGCGCGCGACCGGGCGCAGCGCGGTGGCGGCCAGGAACGCCTCGCCGTCCTGGAGCCGGCCGGCGTCGAGCATGGGCTTGTGCGTGGCCAGGACGGCTTCCAAGCCGGTCACTGTCGAGTGGCCCGAGTGGCCGGGGTGATCCGAGTGGTCGGTGGGGGAAGACTCGCCGTCCTCGGAGCCCGCCGGCCGAGCCGTGCCGGCTGCGGGAGGCTCGACGAAGACGACCCCGCCGCGCTCCCCTCCCCACAGGCCGAGGGCCGCGAGCTGGGCGTGCAGGGCCCCGAGATCCTCGACACCGAGGTCCTCGCCCATCTCGGCGGCGAGCATTCCCAGGACCTGCCGATCAGTGCGGGCGTGCGAGACGTGCGCCTGTCCGAAGGGGCGCACGCGCCCCTCCCAGTTGACGAAGGTACCGTTCTTCTCCTCGGCGGGGGCGACCGGCAGCACGACGTCGGCATGCTCGCTCACCTCGGAGCGGCGCACCTCGAGCTGGACGGTGAAGCCGGAGGCGGCCAGCGCCGCCCTGGCCAGGCCCGGGTCCGGGAAGTCGCGCACGTCGATGCCGCCGACCACCAGGCCGCCGAGAGCGCCGTCGGCCAGCGCCTCCAGGATCCGGGTCGCGTCGCGCCCGGGCGCATCGGGTAGAGGGGCGTGGGCGTGAAGCCCGCTCGGGTCGATGCCCCAGGCGTCCTGGACCTGACGACGGGCGCCGTCGTCGGAGACGGGCCGTCCGCCGGGCAGGAGGAAGGGCAGCAGACCCGCCTCGATCCCGCCGCGCTCCCCGGCGCGCCGCGGCACCCAGGCCAGGCGGGCCCCGGTGGCGGTGGCCAGGGTGTCGACGGTGGTGAGCAGGCCCGGGACGGCGGCCGCGCGCTCCCCCACGAGGATGGCGGCGCCCTCGGACTTGAGCGCCTCGACGACGTCGGGGTGGGTCTGGGAGAGCAGGGCGATGGTGCGCGCCTCCTGACCGGGAACGGCCAGGATCGTGGTGGCGCTGAGCTTGCGCGAGCCGTTTGTGCTCGTGGGGGCGATGGTCGCCACACGCACGCCGCCGGCGCGCACCCCCTTGCGCAGGCGCAGGAAGAGGGAGCCGCACTCGTCCTCGGGCTCGAGGGCCACCAGGAGCACCTGCCCGGCCCGCTCCAACGAGGAGTAGGTCACCTCACTCAAGCCCGTGCCCGCGACCCGGGAGGCGAGGAAGAGGTCCTCCTCCTCGCTGTGGTCGCGCACGCGCTGGTCGATGTCGTTGGTGCGCATCACCTGGCGGGCGAAGCGGGACCAGGCCCAGCCGTCCTCCAGGGTGGTGCGGGCGCCGGGCAGCAGGGCGACGCCGCCGCGGTCCCTCGCCTTGGCCAGGCCCTGGGCGGCCACGTCGAGCGCATCGGACCAGGAGGTGGACACCAGCTCGCCGGTCTCCTCATCGCGCACGAGCGGGACCCGTAGGCGGTCGGGCTGGGCGGACCAGGCGAAGCCGAAGCGATCCTTGTCGGTGATCCACTCCTCATTGACCTCGGGGTCGTTGCCGGCCAGGCGGCGCAGCACGACGCCGCGGCGCATGTCCACCCGGATGGCGGATCCTGAGGCGTCGTGCTCGGTGACCGAGTCGGTGGAGACCAGGTCCATGGGGCGGGAGCGGAAGCGGTAGCGGGCGCTGGTCAGCGCCCCGACGGGACAGATCTGGATGATGTTGCCCGAGAAGTACGAGGCGAAGGGGCGGCCCGAGACGTCGAGATCCTCGCGGCCCGCCAGGTCGCCGGGACCGTAGACAGCGCCGTCGACGACGCCGGCCTGGCCACCCGGCCCGGCCAGGCCGGCCTCGGGCGCGAGGTAGGCCTCGCCGCGGATCGTCTCGGTGAGCATCCCCGCGGTGCCCTCCGGGTCGAAGAAGTCCAGAACGGTGGAGTCGTAGCGGCCGATCTGCTCGGAGTACAGGCCCCCGGTGATCTCGCCGCCGACATGCCCGGCGCCGCGCCCCTGCAGGGCGATGAAGGGGTCGCCGGCGATCTGATCGGTGAAGCGCACGCAGCGCTGGCACAGGATGCAGCGGTCGCGGTCGAGCAGGATGTTGCTGGTCAGGCGCAGGGGCTTGGGGAAGGTGCGCTTGACGTCGGTGAAGCGGGTGGCGCTCTGGGCGCCGGAGGCCATGAGCTCCAGGGCCTGGTTCTGCAGGGGGCACTCGCCGCCCTTGTCGCACACCGGGCAGTCCAGCGGGTGGTTGATCAGGAGGAACTCCATGGTCCCGGCCTGCGCCTTGGCCGCGACCTCGCTGGTGGCCTGGGTGTTGATCTCCATGCCGTCCATGGCGGTCATGGCGCAGGAGGGCTGCGGCTTGGGCATGGGGCGGACCACGCCGTCGCGGCCCGGCATGGCCACGTCCACCAGGCACTGGCGGCAGTTGGCCGACGGCGCCAGCAGCGGATGGTCGCAGAAGCGCGGGATGCGCACCCCGATCTTCTCGGCGGCGCGGATGAGGAGCGTGCCCTTCTCGACCTCGACAGGGACTCCGTCGATCGTCATGTGGACCATGTCAGTCATGTCTCACCGTGCACTTTCAACGATTGCAGAGGCCCCGTAGGGGAAGAGCTCGTGGGCGGCGGAGGTGTACCCGGCCTCGAACTCGCCGCGGAACCGCTTGATGCCGGACAGGACCGGGGTGGCGGAGGCATCGCCGAGGGCGCAGAAGGAGCGGCCGGCGATGTTCGAGGCGATGTCCTCGAGCTTCTCGACGTCCCCGGGCAGACCCCGACCGGCCTCCAGGCGCAGCATGATCTGACGCATCCAGTACGTGCCCTCGCGGCAGGGGGTGCACTTCCCGCAGGACTCGTGCTGGTAGAACTCGGTCCATCGGGCCACCACGCGCACCACCGAGACCGTCTCGTCGAAGACCTGGAGCGCGCGCGTGCCCAGCATGGAACCGGCCTCCCCGACCGATTCGTAGTCCAGGGGAACATCGAGCTCGTCGGGTCCGAAGATCGGGGTGGAGGAGCCTCCGGGAACCCAGAACTTGAGCTTGTGGCCGGGCCGAATGCCGCCGGCCAGATCGATCAGCTCGCGCATGGTGATGCCGAAGGGCGCCTCGAATTGGCCGGGGCGGACCACATGGCCGGACACGGAGAAGATGCCGTGCCCCTTGGAGCGCTCGGTGCCCATCGCGGAGTACCACTCGGCTCCGCGGGCGAGGATGCCCGGCAGGGAGGCGATGGTCTCGACGTTGTTGATGACCGTCGGGCGGGCGTACAGGCCCTGGACCGCCGGGAAGGGGGGCTTGAGACGCGGATGGCCGCGGCGGCCCTCCAGGGAGTCGAGCAGCGCAGTCTCCTCGCCGCAGATGTAGGCGCCGGCCCCGGCGTGCGCCGTGATGGTCAGCGGCTGGTCGCCGTCCAGGCCGAAGCCGGTGTCCAGCATGCCCGACCGACCGGCCTCGGCGACGGCGCGCAGCAGGCGGCGGTAGACATGGGCGACCTCGCCGCGCAGGTAGATGAAGGCGTGATCGCAGCCGATGGCGCGCGAGCAGATCGCCACGCCCTCGATGAGGGCCTGCGGGTTGGCCAGGATGGTGGGGATGTCCTTGCAGGTGCCCGGCTCGGACTCGTCGGCGTTGACGACGAGGTAGCGCGCTCCGCCGTCGGGGGCGGGCAGGAAGGACCACTTCAGGCCCGTGGGGAAGCCGGCGCCGCCGCGGCCGCGCAGGTTGGAGGCTTTGACCAGGCCGACCAGCTCGTCCTGGCTCATGGTCTTGGCCCGGCGCAGGCCCCGGTAGCCGCCGTTGTCGCAGTAGGCCCTCAGGGTCCAGGAGCGGTCCTTGTCCCACATGTCGGTGATGGCCGGCGTGAGGGTTCCCGGGGCGGTGAAGGCCGGACCGCTCGGCTGGGTCGCGTCGTCGGTTGCACTGCCGCTCACGGGGCTCACTTGCTCTCCTCCTTCGGAACCGTCCAGCCGCGCTCGCGGGCGATGCGCAGCCCCAGCAGGCTCGGCTCGCCCGCGCCGACGCCCTCATCGGCCAGGCCGTCCTCGAAGCCGGCCAGCAGGCGCTCGTTCTGGCGGAAGGTCGGCAGGGTCTCGGGGCCGCGAGTGGGCGCTACATCCTCGCCGCGCTCCAGGCGGCTCACCAGCTCGACGGCGGAGTCCGGGGTCTGGTTGTCGAAGAACTCCCAGTTGACCATGACGACGGGGGCGTAGTCGCAGGCGGCGTTGCACTCCACGCGCTCCAGGCTGACCCGGCCGTCCTCACTGGTCTCGTCGTTGCCCAGGCCGGTGTGCGCGCTCACGGCCCGCCAGACGTCGTCGCCGCCCATGACCGCGCACAGGGCGTTGGTGCACACGCCCACGTGGTACTGCCCGGCGGGATGGCGGCGGAACTGACTGTAGAAGGTGGCGACAGCGCTGACCTCCGAGCGCGTCAGGTCCAGCTTCTCGGCGCACAGGGCGATGCCGCGCGGCGAGACGTAGCCGTCGATGCTCTGGATCAGGTGCAGCATGGGGATCAGGGCGCTGCGCTCGTGGCCCGCGGGGTAGCGGGACTTGATCTGCTCGATGTCGGCGTCGAGGCGGGCGCCGAGCTCGGGGTCGTAGCCGGCACCGGCGGCGGTCGCGCGGGTGTTCTCGGTGGTGCTCATCAGCGGTCCACGCCTCCCAGGACGGGGTCGATGGAGGCCAGTGAGGGGACGAGATCGGCGATCATGCCGCCCTCGCCCATCATGGCCAACGACTGCAGGTTGGAGTAGGAGGGGTCGCGGAAGTGGACCCGGTAGGGGCGGGTGCCGCCGTCGGAGACGGCGTGGACGCCCAGGACCCCCTTGGCGTGCTCGACCGTGGTGAAGACCTGCCCGGCCGGGACGTGGAAGCCCTGGGTCACCAGCTTGAAGTGGTGGATGAGGGACTCCATGGAGGTGCCCATGATCTCGCGCACGTGCTCCAGGGACTGCCCCTGGCCGTCGGTGGCGATGGCCATGCGGGCGGGCCAGGCGATGGTCGGGTCGGCCACCATGGTCGTGTTGGAGGGGTCCTCGCCCCGCTCGGTGATCTCGTCGAGGCGGTCCGCGCACTGGGAGACGATCTTGAGGGACTGGTAGCACTCGTCGAAGCGGACGGCCAGGCGGGTGTAGCAGTCGGAGCGGTCGTAGACGGGGACGTCGAAGTCGTAGGTCTCGTAGCCGCAGTAGGGCTTGATCTTGCGCATGTCCAGCGGATAGCCGGCGGCGCGCACGCACGGCCCGGTCAGACCCATGGCCATGGCGGCGCTCAGGCTGATCTCGCCCACGCCGACGAAGCGGGACTTCAGGATCGGGTTCTCCATCAGGAGGGCCTCGAGCTCGCCGATGTCGTTCTTGATGTTCGGCATGACCGAGCGGACGAAGTCGGTCAGGCCCAGGGGGATGTCCTGGGCCAGGCCGCCGGGGCGCACGTAGGCGTGGTTCATGCGCAGGCCGGAGACCATCTCGAAGGCGCGCAGGATGTTCTCGCGGCAGCGGAAGGCGATGGTCATCAGGGTGGTGCCGCCCATCTCGTTGCCGCCGGACCCGATGGCGACGGCGTGGGAGGCGATGCGGTTGAGCTCCATGAGGAGCACGCGCATGACGGAGGCCTTCTCGGGGATGTCGTCGGTGATGCCGAGCAGTTTCTCCACCGCCAGGGCGTAGCCGACCTCCTGGAAGAAGGGGGCCACGTAGTCCATGCGGGTCACGAAGGTCTCGCCCTGGACCCAGGTGCGGTACTCCATGTTCTTCTCAATGCCCGTGTGCAGGTAGCCGGTGCCCACGCGGACCTCGGTGACGGTCTCGCCGTCGACCTCCAGGACCAAGCGCAGCACGCCGTGGGTGGAGGGGTGGACGGGCCCCATGTTGAGCACGATGCGGTCGTGCCGGAGGCGGTCGGCCTCGTCCCTCGCGGCGATGGCGGCGACGACCTCGTCCCAGTCGCCGCCGGCCAGCGTGTACTGGGGGGCGCCGTCGACGACGTCGTCGGTGGCGGGACCGGCGGCGTGGAAGGACGCCGATGCCGCCGAGGCCGACGAAGCCGAGGAGGCGGGGGCGAACGAAGCGGGAGTGCTCATCAGCGGTACGACCTCCGGGTGTCGGGGGGCGGAGTAGTGGCGCCCTTGTACTCGACGGGGATGCCGCCGAGCGGGTAGTCCTTGCGCTGGGGGTGGCCCACCCAGTCGTCGGGCATGGCCGAGCGCGTGAGGTTGGGGTGCCCGTCGAAGACGATGCCCATGAGGTCCCAGGTCTCGCGCTCGTGCCAGTCGTCGCCCGGGTAGACCGACACGATCGAGGGCACGTGCGGGTCGGTGGCGGGGCAGGCGACCTCCAGGCGCAGCTGGCGCCCGCCGTGCGTCAGGCTCATCAGCGCGAAGCAGGCGTGCAGCTCGCGGCCGGGGTCATCCGGGTAGTGGACGCCGTTGACGCCCAGGCACAGCTCGAAACGCAGATCCTGGTCGTCGCGCAGGGGGCGCACCACGTCGAGCAGGTGCTCGCGGGCGATGAACAGGGTGAGCTCGTCGTGCTCGATGACGACCTTCTCAATGGCCTCGGCCGGGTCGATGCCGGAGGCGGCCAGGTCCTCGATGAGGGCATCGACGACGCTATCGAACCAGGAGCCGTAGGGGCGCACCGCCGCCGGGGCCAGGGTCACCACGCTGCGGTGCCGGCCGTAGCCGGTGGTGTCGCCGGCGTCGGCGGCGCCGAACTGGCCCGAGTGGGCGCCCACGACCTCGGCGACCAGCTCGGGGCGCACCGGACGGCCGGGGACGACCTCGGGGACGGCGGCAACCGCCTCGACCTCCTCGCCCGCGGCGTCACCGGAAGAAGACGTGTTCTCACTCATGCGAGCTGCCCCTTCATCTCGGAGACGGGGGCGGCGGCCAGGGCCGCGGCCTCGACGGCGCGGGCGATCTCCTCGCGGTGCGAGAAGATGGGGCGGCGCTCGATCTGACGGGTCAGCTCGAGCATGGCGTTGATGAGCATCTCGGGGCGCGGCGGGCAGCCGGGCAGGTAGATGTCCACCGGCACGATGTGGTCGCACCCCTGGACGATCGCGTAGTTGTTGAACACGCCGCCGGAGGAGGCGCAGGCCCCCATGGAGATGACCCACTTGGGCTCGGGCATGGAGTCGTAGACGTTGCGGACGATCGGGGCCATTTTGTGGGAGACGCGGCCCGAGACGATCATGACGTCGGCGTGGCGCGGTGAGGCGCGGAAGATCTCCCAGCCGAAGCGGGACATGTCGAAGCGGGGGGTGCCCGCCCCCATCATCTCGATGGCGCAGCAGGCCAGGCCCATGGTCACCGGCCACAGCGAGCGCGCCTGGGCCAGACCCGAGAGCTGCTCGACGCTGGTGATCAGGAAGCCGGGTCCGTCCACGGACTGCTCCGCGGCGAGCTGGAGGTCATCCCGCTTGGAGGGGATGGTCAGCATCTTCTCGTTGTAATCGCGCATGTTCATGATCTGCCTGCCTCCATAGCTTCCCCGGTAGCGCCCTCAGCGCCCTCAGTGGCGTCGTGCCTCATCAGTTCTCAGTCCCAGTCCAGTCCGCCGCGACGCCATTCCAGGATGTAGGGCACCGTGATCAGGGCGATGAAGACGAGGGCGGCGCAGAGCCCGAACAGGCCCAGGCGCGCGAAGGCCGTTGCCCAGGGGTAGAGGAAGACGACCTCGACGTCGAAGATGATGAAGGTCATGCCCACCAGGTAGAAGGCGACCGGGAACCGCCCGGTATCGACATTCGACGGCGTGGGGTCGATGCCGCACTCGTAGTTGGCGACCTTGACCCGATTGCGGCGGTTGGGGCTCACGATCGCGGACAGGACCAGGCCGCCGATGGCCACGACCAGGGCGATCGCCGCCATGATGAGCAGGGAGACGTACGGGTTCATGCTGCCGGCACCATTCTTGTCAGGAGCTGGATGAAGCGGTCGATCGCGTCGCCTCCGCGACGCTCCCAACCGTCGGACAGGAGCTTGGCCACGAGCCTCATGAGGTGCTTGCGCGGCAGGCCGTAGCGCGTGCACAGGCGCATGACCTCGGGATGCTCGATGAGGGACACGAAGATACGGCCGAGGGTGTAATAGCCGCCCATCTCGGCCTCCAGGGCTGCCGGGTACTGCGCCAGGGCCCGCTCACGGCCGATCGTCGTGGAGCGGGCGGCGGCCTGCGCCGCGGCCTCGGCGGCCAGGCGCCCGGACATGAGGCCCTGGGCGATCCCCTCGCCGTTGAAGGGCGAGACCATGCCGCCGGCGTCGCCCAGCAGCATGAGGCCGTCGGCATAGTGGGGCTTGCGGTTGAAGGCCATGGGCAGGGCGGCGGAGGCCAGGCGCCCGACCTGGTTGTCCGGGGTGAAGGCCCAGGATGCGGGGGCGCCCGCCACCCAGCGGCTGAAGACGGCCCGATAGTCGACTTTGGTGGTCGCGGCCCGCGAGGACACCGAGCCCAGCCCCACATTGACCAGCCCGTCGCCGACGCTCCACAGCCACCCGTAGCCGGGCAGGAGGTCGGAGCGGTTCGGGGGGCCGTCCCACAGCTCGAGGCGGGATTCCATCCAGGCGTCCTGGGCCCGCGGGGAGCGGAAGTAGGCGCGCACGGCCACGCCCAACGGTCTGCGCTCGTCCTTGCGCCGGCCCACGGCGGTGGCCAGGCGGGCGGAGACGCCGCCGGCGTCGATGACCAGGGGCGCGCGCAGAGCGGCCGGGGCGGAGATGCCGGGGTAGGTGACACGGGGGGTCGGCTTGGCGTCGACGCCGATGACGCGACCGGCCGCGGTGGTGATCGGACCGGTGACGGTCACGCCGGTCAGCAGGCGGGCGCCGGCGTCGGCGGCGCGCTCGGCCAGGTCCCGGTCGAGCTCGGAGCGCCGGCGCGCCAGCCCGTAGGACGGCAGGGAGGCCTGCTCGGGCCAGGGGATGTGGAGGCGGTGCCCGCCCCCGATGACGCGCAGGCCCTTGTTGCGCTGCCAGGTCGATATGTCCACGCCCATGCGGACGAGCTCGCGCACCGCCGATGGTGTGAGCCCGTCGCCGCAGACCTTGTCGCGGCCGAGCTCCTGCTTGTCAACCAGGATGACGTCCAGACCGCAGGTGGCCAGATGGTAGGCGGCGGAGGAGCCGGCGGGGCCTGCGCCCACGACGACGACATCGGCTTTCAGGTCGTCGGCTGAGACGGGCCCCTTGGCTGGGGCTGCGTCGCTTGCGGTGCTTGAGTGCGCCATCAGTGCGTGCCTCCTCAACTGCGTGGGACCCGGGCGGCGCACAGCCATGAGGACCATGAGGACGCCGACCGCCTTCAACGACCTCCCGACCAGGGAGAGCCGTCACCGACTCTACCGACGCCGCCCCACCCTCCCGACGCCCTCCGGGCAGGGGCGGGTGCGGACATGTTTTTCGGCGTCATGGCGCTGCAGCGACTTGGGGACGCGCCGTCACGGCCCCGCAGATCAATATCCAATTACAGATGATCAGTGTGACTAATTTGCGCAGCGCAACCTGGGACTCCAGTCCCATGCGGGTCCTATGCGGGTCCCATGCGCATCGGCGATGGCGGGTGCCGGGCGACCGCGCCCCGCTCCGCCCGTCGAGCCCACCCGGCCCATTGACGTCGTCCCTGCATCACCCTCCGCATCGCCCTCCGCTCCCCGGGGAGTACCGGGGGTCCCCGGGTACCGCGTCCTTGCTGTGATCCCTCGGGGCGCCATAGCGTCGCGGTTATGAGTGCTGTGGCTGCTGCACCACCCCCTGTGTACCTGGGTCGGCCGCCCGAGTTGTGGGAGCGCGCGGGGGCGGCCTACCGGGCTTGGTGGGCGCGTCACCCCGGGCTGGCGCATGGATTGGGCCGATTGGTCTGGGTGTGTTACCTGGTGGCGATTCCTCTGCTCTTACTGGCACTGCTGGTGATTCCCCGGCTGGCGATCGCGATGGTCCCCGGCCTGTTCGCCGCTATGGGTCTGGTGATCATGACGGGGCTCGCGCGCACCCGGACAGTGAGCTGGCGGGCTGTGGGCACGATGTACGGAGTGGGGATCTGGTGCGCCTTCGCGGTGGCCGTGGCCACCGGATGGGTGGGCGAACTGGGAGGACTCTCTCCGCAGGACGACGGCGCCTCCATCGCCTTGGCGGCCTTCGTCGAGGAGCCCGGCAAGCTGATCCCGTTGGCGGTGATGGCCTTGGTGGCGCCGGGGCGCGTGCGGCGCCTCGCCGCGACCGACTGGGCGCTGCTGGGATACGCGGCCGGACTCGGCTTCACGGTGGCGGAGGACTCCGTCCGTCGTCTCCGGGAACCGGGACTGCTGGAGGCGCTCCTCGGGGAGTCCAGGTTCTCCTTCTCCCCGAACCCGTGGACGCTGGGCAGCTACGCGGACTGGGACGGAGCCATGGCGGTGGGCCACCAGGTGCACACGATGATCGTGACCATGGCGGTGGGCCTGGGGATCGCCTTGTGGCGGGTCGGCTCGGTGCGGGCCGGCGCCTCCCTCCGCCCGGTCCGGCGGGTGGCGGCCGTGGTCCTGCCCGTGCTGGCGCTGGCGCAGGCGACCGCCGACCACGCGGGGTGGAACGCCCATGAGTACGCCCCCAGCTGGATGGACGGCGACGCCGAGGGCATCCCGTGGTGGGTCCGTCCACTGTGGCTGGTCGGCGGGCAGGGCAACCTGGCGATCCCGGTCTCGGTGGTGCTGCTCGGGTGCTGCCTGCTGGTGGACGCCTATCGGCGCGGGGGCGCGAGAGTGCGCGGGCTGACCCTGCCGGAGGCCCCCGCGGTGCGCCTGTCGGTGCTGCCTGGCGTTCCCGGCCCCCTGCAGGCGGCGCTGATCGCGGTCATGGCGCTGGCGCAGTTCACCTGGAGCGACCTGGTGGTGGTCTGCTCGGCCTACGGCGACCGCCGCCCGGGCGTGATAGCGGCTATGTGGCAGGGCCGGGCGACCGCGGTCCAGGTGCGCGGGGTGCGGGCCGACGCCATGGGGGCCGTCACCGCGGGCCGCGAGCCGGGGGCACGATGGCGTTTTCGGCTGGGCGCCCTGGCCGTGACGACGGCGGGGCTGCTGTGGATCGTGTACGGGTTGTGGGCGGCCATGAGCATCGGCGGCATGCTGGGCCTGGAAGGCGACAGCACGTTCTTCGCCGGACTTCTCGAGGGGCTGAGCCAGTGGTGGGACGGCCTGGGCTGGCCGGGCCAGGTCTTCATGATCGCTATGGGGGTCCTTCTCATCATGGCGTCCGGGGGTTCCTTCGCCCTGGCCATGGGCGCCACCGGTGTGGCGGCCTGGGGACTGTCGCACGGGCGGGGGCTGGCCGCCCTGCTGCGGGACCCGAGAGGCGCCTTCATGGGTTACGTCACCACCGTCACCCCGGGCCAGCTCTGTCTTGACACGCTGGACTTCCTGCTGACCTTCGTACCCGGCAGCGCGCTCGGGCGAGCGACCCGCTGGGCCTTGGGGGCTCCTGCCTCGGCACTCGCCGAGGCGCGCGCCATAAGAGCCTCCGCCGACTTCGTCGAGCAGCAGATGCACTTCGCCGCCCACGCCCAGGCGCAGGCCGCTACGCGGGCCGCCGAGGGCAGGCTGGAGCAGCTGGCCAGCAGGTACGGGTGCACGACGTCGGATTTCACGCGGGAGAGGGTTGATAAAACGCTCGACCGCCTTCGGGCGTCCGGAGTGAGCAAACGGGAACACGACGAACTGAAAGATCTCGCGAAAGCGGTGTCTAACGGTCGCAGCAGTGTGAGTCGTCTGGCGGAGTACGCCGGCGAGCGGGGTGGGGAGCAGGTGCTGAACCGGGAGGGTCACCACATCCCGGAGGCCTTTCACTCGGTCCGTCCCCCCGCACGCGGCCCGGGTCCGGGCCATGTGGACGGCCTGGCCGTCTCACCCCGCGGGGATGAGGTCGTCATCCCCGAGTACAAGGGCGGTACCTCAACCTACAATCCGCGCAAGACCTACGCTCTTGATGAGCTCGGCGCCCCGCCCGCGGCTCAGGGCACGCCCGACTACGTCATGGACCGCATGCTGCAGGACGAACGCGTTCCCCGATACTTCCGGGACAACCCCGACTTATGGGAATCCGTCAAGAACGGCCGTACCAGCCTGCGCGCAGACGTCTTCGAGACCCCCGGTCCGGGACAGATCAGCAGGGTCCACACCACGGGCTTCTCACCCTCACCGGACTTCATTGCCAAGATGGAGCAGAAGATCGCCGGCCGCTAAACACTCAACCACTCATCAAGCATCCAAGAGAAAGGACTGTCCCATGACTGACTTCCTCGTTCTGCCGGTTCAGGAGGCCGTGGCCTGGCTTCGGGCCTGGACGGACCACTCCTGGCCCATGACGCTCCAGGAGGCCTTCACCATCCGCGACCACCTCGGCTGGAAACCAGCCCCCGACGACGGCCGCTTCTTCACCACCAAACTCGCAACCGACGGCCAGGAAGACGGCAGCATCGATCGCGTCGACGACCACGGCGTCCCAGGCGTCGACTTCCCTCTGTCCTCGCGGGCGCTGCCCCCGCAATGGCCCCAGGCGGCCCCCCTCACTCGAGCCGCCTACCCCCAGTACATCCAAGCCCTGACCACCCTGTGGGGACCGGGCCAAGACAAGGGCGAGCGCGACGGGGTCAAGGAGCACAGGTGGGTCCTGCCCAACCAGGTCTCCGTGGCCATCACCGGACAGGACGGACTGATCAATGCCCACGTCCACTCACCCCACGAAACCCAGGCCTACGAGCTGGAGACCTACTACAAGGAAAAAGGCTACGAATGACCCCCAAGACCAACACACCACACCGCCCCGCGCACCAGGAGGCGACTCACCCCACCAGTGCTCCGGAGCCGTTGCGTCCTCAGCGAGCGGCGAGTCATGAGTGAGTCCTCCCTCTCTAGATTGAGTGATTCCGGGTCGAGGCGGCGCTGCACGGTGGAGAAAAGGTGGCTCCTGGGGATCTCGGAGGCCCGGAGAGTCGACGAAAGCCCAACAGCGGGCGCAGCGTCGGAGCGCCTGTCCGCGACGCGCCGGAACTTCAACGTACCTTCGTCACGTGAACGTACTTTTCTCCCATCTTTCTGGGGATAGAGCTCAGTAGGATGGGAGAAAAGTACGTTCACGTTGAACATGTTGAAGAGGATCACGTACCGGCCGATATGACGTGCGGGCGGGGACTCGAGGGCAAACGAACCGCGCGGGCGCGCACACGGCGCGACGCGGCACGCGGAGCCGGGGTCCGACCGCAGGCTGCCCACGCGACGGCCCCACCTGAGATCATGAGCCCATGAGCCGAGCCACGCTTGCCAAGAATCCCCGCGAGGTCGCGGGAATGTTCGATGCCGTCGCCTCCCGGTACGACCTGACGAATGACGTCATGAGCCTGTGGCAGGTGCGCGTGTGGCGCGCCGTGACGCGCGCCGCGGTCGCGGCCCGGCCCGGCGCACGGGTGCTCGACCTGGCGGCCGGCACCGGAACCTCCTCCGCGGAGTACGCCGACGACGGCGCCGACGTCGTCGCCTGCGACTTCTCCACCGGCATGGTCGCCGAGGGCAAGCGCCGTCACCCGGACATCGCCTTCGTCGCCGGGGACGCCACGGCGCTGCCCTTCGCCGACGCGAGCTTCGATACGGTCACCATCTCCTACGGACTGCGCAACGTGCAGGACACCGCCGGGGCCCTGCGGGAGATGGCGCGCGTGACGCGCCCGGGCGGACGCCTCGTCATCGCCGAGTTCTCCACGCCCGTCTGGCGCCCCTTCCGCAGTGCCTACCGCTTCTACCTGGACACGGCCCTATCGACGGCCGCGCGACTCGTGTCCTCCAACGCCGAGGCCTATGACTACCTGGCCGAGTCGATTCTGGCCTGGCCCGACCAGAAGGAGTTGGCCGCGCTCATGCAGCAGGCCGGCTGGCGCGGCGTGGGGTACAAGAACCTGTCGGGCGGAATCGTGGCGGTCCACCGCGCCACCAGACCGGCCGAGCCCCAGCCGGCCACGACCCGGTCGGGCGCCCTGACGGTGGAGCCCGAGGCCGAGCCGGAGAACGTCGAGATCGGTCGTACTCCGTGTCGAGGTCGGTCCGATGAACCGATCTCGAGCCGGAACTGAACCGATCTCGACGAGCAGAGCAGCTGGCGGCGCCCCGCCGTCGGCCATCTCTCAGGTGTCCTTGCGCTCGGACAGCGTCACCGGCGTTTGGAGCTCCTCGCCATCGCGGATCACCGTCAGGGTCACCTGATCGTCGGCGGAGTACTGCCTGACGAACCCGGTGAGCGCAGAGCCCTCGCGCGTCGGCTTGCCGTCGATGGCGGTGATGACGTCGCCCTCCTTCAGACCCGCGGCCTCCGCGGGCGAGCCGGACTCCACCGAACCGACCTCGGCACCCGCACGGGTCACCCCGCCCGCGGTGCCTCCGCCGTTGCCGATGGTGACGCCTATGTAGGCGTGGGTGGCCGTGCCCGTCGAGATGAGTTGATCGGCAACCTTCTTGGCCAGGTTCGACGGGATTGCGAACCCGATGCCGATCGAGCCGGCCTGCTCTGAGGAGGACGACCCCGTCGAGGCGATCGAGCTGGTGATGCCGATGACTGTTCCGGTCTCGTCGAAGAGCGGGCCGCCCGAATTACCCGGGTTGATCGCGGCATCGATCTGGATGGCGTTGGTGAACACCTGAGAGCTCTTCTTGTCGTCTGGGGCCAGCCGCCTGTTCGGGTCGCGCTGATTGTTGCCGGAGGAGCCATCGGACGGCTCGCCCTCCTCCTGCGTCGTGACGACGGGTCGGTCAAGAGCCGAGATGATGCCCGTGGTGGCGGTGGAGGACAGCCCCAGCGGATTCCCGATGGCCATGACGTCCTGCCCGGTCACGAGGCCGGCGGAGTCCCCGATCTGGGCCACCGTCAGATCCGAGGGCGGGTTCTCCAGCGCGATGACCGCCAGGTCGGTGGCTGAATCGGTGCCCGTCAGATTCGCGTTGTAGATGCGGCCGTCGGCCAGAGTCACCTGGATTCGGCTGGCCCCGCCGACGACATGGTTGTTGGTGACGATATGCCCGGAGGAGTCGTAGACGACCCCCGAGCCGACCGCCGTTCCCTGTCCCTGCTCCACGGTGATGGAGACGACGGCGTTGGAGACGGCGGCGGTCACGGCCTCCCAATCGGGGGCGGTGCCGGTCGAGGAGACGGTCTGGGTGGTCGAGCCGGTGGCGATGGCCGTGGGGGCGGCGGTCGAGGCGGTCATGGGAGAACCCGCGCCGAAGTAGTGAAGGCCCGAGGCCGTACCGGCGCAGGCGAGCAGTGCCACCACCGCGGAGGTGACGATGACTCCGCCCCACCCCGGGCCACGGCGCCTGTCGTTGGAGCCGGCGGAGGCCGCAGAAGCCACGGAGGCCGGCATCGGAGGCGCCGCGATCGGGTACGACGGCGACTGATCGCCCGGAGCGCCGCCGGGCATGCCCGGGCCCGCTGCCGGGGCGGAGGAGGATCGTGCGAAGCTGTAGCCCGCCGGAGTCTGCGGCGCCGCGGTGTAGGGCGAGTTGGGCGGGGCCTCGCGGTAGGGCGAGCTGGAGGAGACCTCGCGGTAGGGCGAGTTGGACGAGCCCGCCCGATGATCAGCGGTCGATGAGTCGGACGAGTCGTCTGCGCCCCACTGCGCCCCTGCAGCTCCCCTGGCTCCCCAGGTCCCCGCGGCCTCCCCGGCTCCCGCGCTCGACCTCTCGGGCCCCGGCGCGGAGAAGCGCGAGGTCGTCGGCCCCTCAGTGGCCTCCGCGGCCTCCGCGTCATGCCAGGTTTGCGGGGCCTGCGGGGTCCGCGAGGTCCGCGGTGCCTGCGAGCCGCCGCTTCCCTGCCAGGGCGCAGCGCCAGAGTCCTCGTCGTATGTGCTCATTAGGTCCTCCCTGGGCCGCAGCCCTGTCATCAAACGTAAACGGCTCTCGCCCGACGCTCACCCAACACTGCCGGTCTGAGCCACGACCGAATCCAGTCTGGGACTCTCCTGTGAAGTGCGAGTCTATAGCGTCCATCGTGCATGACGTCAGACGTCTACATCACCGGCTGCACTCCCCATCCGCCCTCGACCCGATTCTCGCCGTCCGGTCATCCGGTCACCGCCCCGATCGCGCGCCTCAGGCGGAGCCGGCCGTGCTCGCCTGCGCACTCACATGCACAACGCTGAGCCCGTGCACCGGCCCGGCCAGCACATCGCGCAGTTCAGTCATGGTGCGCGGCTGATGGACCCGCGCCCCCAGTGCCCGGGCGAGCGCCGCGATATCCGCGCCCTGAGGGGCGGTGAAGTACCTGTCGAACACTGGCGGCGCCGTGACGGCGGGGTACTCCAGAGTCGAGAAAATCGCTCCCCCGGCGTCGTCGATGACGACGACCTGCAGGTCCGGCTCGGTCTCGCCGCGCCCTCGCCCCAGGCTCATGGCGTCGTGGAGGAAGGTGAGGTCCCCGACGACGACCCGCACGCCCGCTCCCCGGTCCTGCGCCAGCGCGACTCCCAGGGCCGTGGCCAGGGTGCCGTCGATGCCCGCCAGGCCCCGGTTGGCGATCGGCGCGGGAGCGCACCCGTTCGCAGGCGGGGCGAGCCGGTCGAGACGGCGGATCGTCATCGACGAGCCGAGCACGAGAGCCGGCGCAGGCACCCCTGCGCCCCGTGCGTTCCCCGAGCCGTAGCAGGACTGGCAGGAGGTGTAGACGGCCAGGACGGCGCCATCGGGGGTCAGCGCCTCGCCCTCCTCGGGCAGGTCCGGGAGCCGGTGCTCGGCCTCGCGCCAGGCGTCCATCCACGACGGCGGCGCCGCCTCCAGGCCCAGAGCCGCGGCGAGTGCGGGGACGTCCCAGCTCCGGGCCCCGGCGGCCTCTGGCTCAGCGGCTTCAGCGTCTTCAGTGGCCTCGACAGACGCCATAGCTTCAGAAGCTTCAGAAGCGCCGACGGCATGAACAGCTGCCGCGGTACCGGCGACATCGGTCCAGCGCGCTGTACTGGTCAGGACGTCGATGGACGGGTCAGTGCGGGCCAGCAGCGCGGTCACGGACCGGGTGAGGCTGGGATGACCGAGGACCACAATGCGCTCGGCCCGCCCGCTCAACTTCGCACCAGCCGGTGTGCCCAGGAGCTCGGCGTAGCGCACAAGGGCCTGGGGACCGCCGCGCGCCCCGGAGGTGGGCTCGGCCAGGAGCGGCCAGTTCAGGTGCTCGGCGAGCGCGCGGCCCAGGTGGCCGAGGTCGTCCGCGGTGTCGCCGACGACGACCAGCCCGCACGCACCGCTTCGGGGGCGCCGCGGCTGAGGCGGAGCACCGTCCGGTGAGGCGGCGGGGACGGCGGCCGGGGCGCCGGAAGGGGCGCCAGAAGCGGAAGCGGGGGCTGCAGCCGGGCCTGCGGACGCCGACTGCCCTGGCACCCCTGGCAGCCCTGGCGGCGCAGGAGCGGGCCGAGGCGCGGACCGCCCCAACCGCCCCGGGGACGGGCCCGCCAGCGGCGGACGGAAGCGGACATTGATCTGCACGGGCCCGGGGTCCCGGCTGAGCCGGCCGCGGGCGGCCTCGACAGCGCGGCGGATCTGGCCGCCGATGGCGGGTATCGCGGCGTCGGCGCCGAGGTCGCGCGGAAGATCGGCGGGCAGATCGACGACGGTGCGCACAGCGGCTCCGAACATGCGGGTCTGCTCGGTGGTCTGGTTGGCGCCGGTGCCGACGAGCTCGTGGGGGCGGTCGGCGGTGATCAGCAGGAGGGGGATGCCGGCCGCATCGGCCTCGAGGACGGCGGGGTGAAGGTTGGCCACGGCGGTACCGGATGTGGTGATCACGGCGGCCGGAGCGGTGCATCGGCGCCGCATACCGGCGCGGGCCATGCCCAGGGCGACGAATCCGGCGCTGCGCTCGTCCAGAACGACCCGGACGTCGATGAGACCGGCGGCCTCGGCATCGGCCAGAACGGGCACGAACGGAGCGCTGCGGGAGCCGAGGCTCAGGACGACGTGCCGCACACCGGCATCGACCAGGGCCGCGAGGACCGTCTGCGCGGTCAGGAGTGCTGCCGGCGCCGGTTCGCCGTCGGGCGCGGCGCCCCGAGGTTCTTGAGTGGCCGCGCTCACAGCATTCACAGCACTCACAGTGGGATCCCCGCGATGGCGCAGCCGGGGTCGCGCCGTTCGCGCTCACGGCGGGTGCGTAGTGCGCTCACGATGTGTCCGAGCCTCACCTGCCAGCGGGAGGTCAGATCGTCATCGGCGGCGACGCTCGCCAGAAGCCTGCGCGAGACATGGACGGGCCTGACGGGCAGGGCTCCCGAGACGGGCGTGAAGGAGGGAGCGGCGACGTCGCGATCCAGCAGGCGGATGGTGCCGAGCCCGCAGGCGCCGGCGAGCTCGGGCAGCGCGGCGGCCAGCGAGACCCCGGCGCTCAGCCCCACCGAGGTGTCGAGCGCGGAGGAGACGACGGCGGGCATGCCGAGGCTCTGGGCCAGAGTGTAGGCGCGACGCACACCGCCGAGCGGCGCAACTTTGAGGATGGCGACATCGACGGCGCCGCTCCGGGCGACGGCCAGGGGGTCGGTGGACAGGCGGATGGACTCGTCGGCGGCGATGGGGATGTCGATGACGCGGCGCAGGGCGACCAGATCGGCGAGATCGGGGCAGGGCTGCTCGACGTACTGCAGCCCCCCTGCGGCCTTGTCGAGCAGCGGCAGAACCGTGGCGGCGGTCCTCGGATCCCAGGCGCCGTTGGCGTCGATGCGGATGCGGCCTTCGGGCCCGAGTTCATCGCGGACGGCCCCCAGTCGCTGGATATCGGAATCCAGGCTGTCGGAGTCGGACGCGCCTGCGACCTTCACCTTGGCGGTATCGGCCCGGGATCGTCTGACAAGAGTGCGGGCCGCCTCCGGTGAGACCTCTGGGATGGTGACGTTGACGGGGACGGAGTGCCGGATCTGGGGCAGTCCGGTGGCGCCCGCCAGGGCCCACTCAAGGCCGGCGGCGAGCCAGGCGGCGGAGTCCTCGAGGCCGTAGTTCCAGAAGGGGGCGACCTCCCCCCAACCGGCGCCGCCGTGGAGCAGAACGCCGTCCCGGCGCGTAATGCCGCGGAATCGCGTGGTCAACTTGATGGTCCACACGACGGCGCGGTCGATACCGGTCAGCAGACCGGAGGAGTCCTGAGCCCTAAGAGCGCGCAGGTCGAGCTCGCCGCGTATGCGGAGCGATGAGTCGAACGACGCGTTCTCGGTGGGCACAGCCTCCAGGATAGCCAGACGAGCGCCGGGCCGTGCCCGCCGTCCGGGTGCCGGTCCCGCTCGCTCTGCGGAACGATCGTCACGACGACGTCGGCCGGCGGAGGAGAGGGGCGAGTGCCCGTGCGGCGGGCGCGTCAGCTCTCCAGGTCGAGACCATGATGGCCTTGATGGTGTGCATGCGGTTCTCGGCCTGGTCGAAGACGATGGAGGCCGGCGACTCGAAGACCTCATCGGTGACCTCCAGGCCGTCCATGCCCGTGGCCTCGTAGATCTGCTCGCCGATGACGGTGTTGCGGTGTCAGTGCGGTGAGTCGGAGGGTGAGGGGTGGAGCAGGAGGATCGTATGGCATGGCGGGTGCACCACCGCGTGCTGCGGCCCCGTCGGCTCGACAACGGCTCGAGTCGACGGGGCCGCAGCACGGCGTCGGGGAAGGTCAGGACTTCTTGAAGTCGAACTCGGGGTGGCTGTCGGACCACTCGGTGACGGCGTCGTCCTCCTTGCCCTCGCCGTAGTTGCTGACGAGGCTCTCGAGCTCGCCGTACTGGCTCTCCTCCAGCTTGAGAGAGCCGAGCCAGCTCGCCACCTCGGGGAAGTCGTCCGTGAATCCCTTGCGCCCCAGGAAGTGGAGTCCCTCACCGCTGCCGAGCGCGCCCTCCGGGTCCTCCAGGTCGCGCACGTCGTACTTGTTGTAGGCCCAGAAGGGGTGCCAGAGAGTCACGACGATCTCCTTCTGCGCATCGATCGCCTTCTCGAGCTCGGTGACCATGGCCTGGGTCGAGGAGGTCTTGACCTCCCACGTGCCATCATCGAGCCCGTAGGCGGGCTGGACCTTCTCCTTGGAGATCTGGGTGATACCGGCACCGTCCTCGATCCCGATGATCTTGTGATCGAGCTCATCGGCGTGCCCCGGGATATCGGCGATCGAGTTCATCGCGGAGTAGGAGGGAACGGCCCAGGTCAGCTTCGCCGACCCGTAGTAGGACCCCAGGTCCTCGATGGACTCGCCGTACTGGTCCATGTACTGCTTGTGAGTGACCTCGGGCCACGCGGAGGCGTAGAGGTCGATATCGCCCTTGCTCAGGCCGGTGTACAGGACGCTGGGCTCGCTGAGGTCCTTGAGCTCGGTCGTGTACCCGTTCTTCTCGACCTGGATCTTAGTGAGGTGAGTCATGCACACGCCGTCGGTCCAGGAGGAGATGAAGCCGAGCGTGAGCTTCTTGCCCTTCGAGCGCGAGCCACTGCAAGCGGCGAGGGCGCTCCCCACTGCGAGGGAGGCGAGGGCCGCGTTGAATGTCCGTCGAGAGGTCTGCATGGTGTTCCTTTCGTGTGTACCGGTGACTAGTGCTCGCGAGTCCGCCCCGCGCTGACGACCCTGAGGATGGCGGAGAAATGGCACCATTCAGGATCGCCGCCCGATCCCGCTCATGAGGGAGAGCAGGGACCCCTTCTCCCTCGGTGCGCCGAGCGCCGACGTGACGCGATCGAGGAAGATCGCCAGGAAGACGATCGACAGGCCGGCCTCCGTGCCCTTGGCGATATTGATCTTCGCGAGTGCCGAGACGACCTCTTGGCCCAGCCCATCGGCGCCGACCATTCCCGCGATGACGGCCATGGACAGGGCGAGCATGATGACCTGGTTGACCCCGGCCATGATCGTGGGGATGGCCAGGGGGAGCTGAATGCCTGTGAGGATCTCCCAGTCGGTCGCGCCGAAGGCTCGGCCCGCCTCGACGGTCTCCTTGTCGACCTGCTTGATCCCCAGCTCGGTCATCCTCACCCCGGGGGGCATGGCGAAGATGAGCGTGGCGAACAAGCCGGGAACGGCGCCGATCGAGAAGAACAGCACTGCCGGGATGAGGTAGACGAAGGCCGGCATGGTCTGCATGAGGTCGAGGACAGGACGGACGACTGCGCTGACGTATCTGTTCCGGGCCGCCCAGATCCCCAGGGGGATGGCGATGATGAGGGCGGTCGCGGTGGCCACGATGACGAGGGCCAGCGTCTCCATCGCGTTCTCCCACTGATTCATCGAGATGATGAGGAGGAAGGTGATGGCGGTGCCCACGGCCAGCTTCCACGACTTCACCACCCAGGCGATGAGCGCGAAGATCACCACCATGACCAACGGCGAGGCCACCAGGAGGACGTCCGTGAGGCTGTCGTTGATCTGGTTCCCGGCGTGGGCGATGGCGTCGAGGAATCCGTTGAGGTTGTTCTGGATCCACCTGATGATGAGCTCGGCCCACGAGCCGACGGGAATCCTGGGGATGGGGGTCTCTGCGAGGAGCATCAGTCGTTCTCTCCTTCGGTCTCGGCGGTCCGCTCGGTCTCATCGGCCTCGTCGGCGTCGGCGGGCTCCTCGGCCCCCTCGGCCCCCTCGGCGTCGGCGGGCTCCTCGGCCCCCTCGTCCTGGCTGTGCTCACTGATCGCGGCGAGCAGGGTGACGCGCGGGATGATGCCGGAGATCCGGCCACCGTCGTCGACGACGACGATGGGGGCGGCGTGCTGCACCGCGTAGTCGAACAGCTCGTTGACAGGAGTGTCCTCCCGCACGACGGGCATCTCGTGGACGGTGGATAGCGGGAGGGTGTCGGAGCCCTCGGTCACCGCGCGGGCGACGTCGTCCTCCCAGACGAATCCGAAGGGAGTGCGGTCGCGGTTCTGCACGAGGAGCCAGGCCGGCTGGTTCTCCCGCAGGAGCGTGTGAGCCGCGCGAGGGCTGCGATCCGAGCCGAGTATCGCGTAAGGCGGCTCGGCGATCGACCCGGCGGTCAGCACACGAGTGCGGTCGACGTCCGCGACGAAGCGCGCGACGTAGTCCGAGGCGGGGACGCGAAGGATCTCCTCGGCGGTGCCGACCTGCTCGATCCGCCCGTCCCTCATCATCGCGATCCGATCCCCCAGGCGCATCGCCTCATTGAGATCGTGAGTGATGAACAGGATCGTCTTTCCAAGCTCGCCCTGCAGGTCGATGAGCTGGTCCTGCATCTCACGGCGGATGAGCGGGTCGAGTGCGGAGAAGGCCTCGTCCATGAGCAGGACGTCGGTCTCGGCTGCCAGGGCCCGAGCCAGTCCGACACGCTGACGCATTCCGCCGGAGAGCTCACCCGGTTTGTAGTCCGCCCAGCCCTCGAGCCCGACCATCGCGAGGGCCCTCTCGGCCCTGCTCCGGCGATCGGAACGATTGATGCCCTGGATCTGCAGACCGTAGGCGGCGTTCTCCCCCACCGTCCGGTGAGGAAGGAGGGCGAAGTTCTGGAAGACCATGGATACCCGCCGGCGGCGGACCTCGCGCAGTTTCTGCTTGGAGATGCTGGCCAGGTTCTCGTCGTAGAGGGTCATGTCACCCGAGGTGATCGGGAGGAGTCCGTTCACCATTCGGATCAGCGTGGACTTGCCGGACCCCGACAGGCCCATGACGACGAAGATCTCTCCCTCGTTGACATCGAAGGAGGTATTGATGACGGCGGCCGTCGTACCTTCTTTCCTGAGATCATCACGCGACTCGCCGGCCTGGAGTCTCCTCACGGCGGCGGCCGGACGCCGACCAAAAATTTTATAGATGTTATCGGCCTCTATTACTTTCACAGCGCTCCTCGAGATCCGATCTCCGGAACTCGGGCCATGAGGAAGACCGGAGGCAAGGATGTTCAGGAGTCACTTCCGGGCGTCCTCTGGATGACCAGGGCCGGGATCGGATGGCTTCGCTACGTACATGGAATGGATTCGGGACTGCCAGGACGGCGGAGGCGCTCGTCAACGCGTCGAACCCGCCACCACTCGGGATGACTTCGAGATGAATCGGACGAGCCCGGCACGACCACGAGACCCGCATCAGAATGCTGCGGGATGAGCGACCGGTCAAGCGTTGGACATCGTGCGGCCCGTCGAATCATCGCCCGCACGGCCTTGACACCGGATTTGAAGTGATTGAGGCCACGTCAGCGATCCGCCGGGGCACGCCACAACGGGAGAGGGCCCGCCCACCCGACCCGAGATAACGAGCAATCGTTGCTATGACGCGGAATGACGAGCAGTCGACGCCATCACCCCGCCCCGATCGCACGCGCCGCCCCATAACGAACCCGCGCAGCATCCGCAACCGCGGACCCAGAAGGGGCGTCCGTGTAGGAATTATCACACTTTCATGGCTTCTCATATGCCGGCACCGGACGGCCATTCGGACATGGATGGCGCGCATGAGGCCGCGGACCGGCCTGCACCCCAGGGCTCCGGCCTCGCCCGGGCCTGCACGGCGCAATCGCATGGTCATGGAGCTGCCCTCTCCGACCACGACGGTGGGCCGGCTGACCCTCGAATCCCCTTCTCGCCCTCTAAAACGCGTCACGTCCCCTGCAGGAGCAGTTCTCCCCGCGCCCCGAGATCACCTCATCATACGTCTCGACAAACGTGTTATCATGCAGAAGATCTGTCCGATCACTATTCTGCACAACTCACAACCTATATCGGCACCATGTACGTGACATCCCTGAGAAGAACGTCCAGATTCCGATCCGAATCACCTCCGAGCAATATTGCGCTATTACTCCGGAGGACGCTTTCACGTGGAAGGCGAGAATCGATGCAGAGGTCGCGACGTCGGACGGGGACGACCATGTCCGAAGAAGTCGTTTCCCCCCCTACGAGTCCTGATCGTCGACGACGACCCGCGCATCCTCACCGTTTTCGCCAAAGAACTTGATGCGCAGCTAACCATCTCCGTATGCGCCACAGCAGCAGGAGGCGAGCATGCACTGGATACCCCGTCGTGGAGAAGTCATCATATCGACGTCATTCTTCTCGACATCAGCATGCCCGGCCTCAATGGTATCCAGACCGCTCGCGCCATACACAGGAATCTACCAGACCTTCCTATTGTCATGTTCACCGCTTTCAGCGATGAAAGAACACTCTCCGAAACTCTTACCGAGGGAGTGAAAGGGTTTATTACAAAAAACGAAAGTGTTGAGGGAGTCGCGACTGCACTCATTCGCGCAAAAAAGGGCATGTCTACCATGTCCGCACACCCCATTGAGCTTCTTGTGAGCGCCTATCAGTCGGAGCAGCGCCGCCAACGCAACGCCGCTCAGGCGCAGCGTAAAATTATGAACCTGCCTCCCAGGCTTCGAAACGTACACGATTTTATACTGAAAGATCTCACTAATCGCCAAATAGCCAGGCGGAGCGGTATCTCCGAGAATACTACGCGGATCTACGTATCCGATCTCCTACATCGTCTAGGATATGCATCTCGAGAGGAGCTCACGGCTGCTTCACTGCTAGAAGCGCCTAAAGTACCTCACACAGAAAAGCCCATCTGCAACATTACTGAAGCAGCAGAATCATAAGAAGGCCGCACGATTCTAGCCGCGATGACCATCGGCCAAGGGACAGCGCTCTTCGGCTACCACCACCAATCGAGCCTATCGCCATTGCTTCCTCGTATTTATCACTGTTTTTTCCATCCACATTTACGGACATGCCGCGCAACCCATTTCCCCACCCAGACCCAAATATAGAAAACACCTACAACAAGGACTACCGAATACTTGCTACGACTGAACGCTATTCCATAAAGGCCAAGGATGACGCCGACATCCGAAAGAACGTACCACATTCTGGCAAAACGGAGAGGACCATCGAGCTCCTCGATCTCTCGCCACGCACGCAGGAACATCATCACGGACATAACCACCATCGTCGCGTGCATCACGACGAACACAGCAAATAGAACAAGATCGCCCTCGAAGAACCCCTCCCGAATCTCATATGCTGCCGCCAAGGCGGCACCACCCGCAATTATCTGAGCAATTCCTCTTCTTGGATCCACGAGATCTCCACCATCAAAGATTACTACCGCACAGCATCGACTTTCTTGGGACCACCCGAAACGCAAACATGGAAATTACTAATTCGGCGTCAACTCAGCAGGAAATCCGCGATATCCCTTCATGTCAACACCGCCCACAAAACACCAAAAACCAACACCAGAAGCAGAAGAATAGCTGCGACACTAGCCGCAATGAGAATTCTCCGGGAGTGCATTCGCTTTCCAGGATCAGTCGACCTCGCAACTAAAGCACCTCCATCAACCATCGCAAGAAGCAGCTCGGCCTCTAGTATGAAAAAGATGAATGCCGTCACCCATGCAATCCATGGAATTCCAGGATGGAATGGCAAGGCAACTCCGACCATGAGCGCAGACAAAAGGACTCCGTAAATGTGACGTTTGTGCTTCAATATCCGTCACTCCATTCCTCACCGAGATCAGTCGGTTGAGATTGCGACAACTAAATCACCTTCCAGTCGCCTCACACGCTGCCCCAATCTGCCGCCCGTACGGTCACCCCCACCATTCACTCAGATCAGCAGCTGCGAGCATACAAAGCACCCTACCTCAAGAGACGCCGAAGAACCACCCCTCCGCTTGGACATACAGTTGCGTACAGGCCCGTCGCTTCCTAGGTTTATCGCCGTATCACACCTGACCATTCGAGTGGCCTCCCATAAATAGAATGGTCTCATATTATCCCCAATATCGACACCAACGATCCACATACACGCGAATTAATTATGTACCTGGCCGTAACTGGTCCTTGCTGAAGATAATGACGTCATCGTCACCACAGTCGATCCTCGTCAAGAGTTCGGCACCTATCCGCAGATCGAGGCAGAGCAGAACAAGAACAGAACCAGCACAGAGCCGATACACGGCCAGCACAGACCCGGCGCAAGATATTCAGAACCAACAGACGCGGGGAAAGCCCAATACCGGCGCTTCATCGCCAACCCACCTCTACCCCATTCTAGCTACAGCCATTCGCCCCTACCCTGTCCTCATGAACGAGCCCGCCCCTCACGCCCGCGCCCACACCCACGCCGCGCCAGCCTCACCGCACCCGCTGCCGCACCGCGTCTCGGAGATCTTCGATCCCGCCCACTGGCGCGAGATCGACGGTTTCACCCACGGAACGAGCACCCCCAGGAACCTCTCCGGCGACCTCACCGACGTCACCTACCACCGCGGCTGCGTACGCGACGCCGACGGCGCCTGGGTCCGCGACCTGCCGGTCGTGCGCATCGCTCTCAACCGCCCCGAGGTGCGCAACGCCTTCCGCCCCCGCACCGTGGACGAGCTCTACCGCACCCTGGATCACGCCCGCATGAGCGGCGACGTCGGCGCCGTCATCCTGACCGGCAATGGCCCCTCGCCCCGCGACGGCGGGTGGGCCTTCTCCTCCGGCGGCGACCAGCGCATCCGGGGGCGCGACGGCTACCACTACGAGCGCAACGACGAGCCGGCGAACGGGACCGCGGCCGGAGACGACGTCGATCCCACGAATCCCGCCGGCCCCGCACGTGCCGAGGGCCCGACCGACCATGCGGGCGTCCCCTCCTCCGCTGCCGCCGACACGGCACCCGAGCCCGCACCGGCAGCCCACGACCATGCGGTCGACGTCGCCGCCGCCCAGGCCCGGGTGGACACGGCCCGCGCCGGACGCCTGCACATCCTGGAGGTCCAGCGCCTCATCCGCACCATGCCCAAGGTGGTCATCGCCGCGGTGCCGGGCTGGGCCGCAGGCGGCGGGCACAGCCTCAACGTCGTGTGCGACCTGTCCCTGGCAAGTCTCGAGCACGCCCGCTTCAAGCAGACCGATGCCGACGTCGGCTCCTTCGACGCCGGCTACGGCTCGGCCCTGCTGGCCCGGCAGGTGGGCGATAAGCGCGCCCGCGAGATCTTCTTCCTGGCCCGCACCTATGACGCCGCCGACGCCGAGCGCTGGGGCGTGGTCAACGAGGCCGTCCCCCACGCCGAGCTGGAGGAGCGGGCCCTGGAATGGGCGGCGATCGTGGCGGGCAAGTCCCCGCAGGCCATCCGCATGCTCAAGTTGGCCTTCAACCTGGCCGACGACGGCCTGGCCGGTCAGCAGGTCTTCGCCGGCGAGGCCACGCGTCTGGCCTACATGACCGACGAGGCGGTGGAGGGGCGCGACGCCTTCCTGCAGCGCCGCGAGCCCGACTGGTCGCCCTTCCCGTACTACTTCTGAGACTTTCGCCAAGGGGTCCGGGGGTGCCGATGACGGCCGCACCCGAGTGACGCCCGATGACGCTTCGGCCCGCCCCTCCTGACGCCGAGATCGGTCGTACTCCGCACCGAGATCGGTCCACTTCCGCGTCGAGAGCGGTCGTAGTCCAGTGTGTGGTGGTCTCTCGTATGAGTCGAGCTTCACCGCTGTGGGTCGGCTCTACCGGTGCCCGCGTATGCCAGGGGCGGTCGGTCGATGTTGCACACTCGTGCGCGCTCCGCGTCAGCAGAAACCCCGGAATCATGCGGAACAGCAACGTCAGCAGCAACCACGCCCTCACCTCCCATGTGCGCAGCCCCCCTCACCGCACATGGGAGCCCGACCACCACACACCACGATCACCAGAAAAGCCCATCATTCCAACAAAAAACATCCCCCACCCCACAAAGTACCCAGCCACCAAAAACAACCACACCCACCACGCCCCGCGTCGAGATCGGTCCGGTGGGCTCGCCATCGATCATCACCACCCGGAATCCGCCGAAGTCGTCCGGATTCGGGACAAACGGTCTGAAACGACTTTCACTCTCCCAAGGTGAGGGTTGGAATCATGCGGTTCTGTGTCGTGGCGCGGATGGGTCGGATCCCGCTTGTCCCGAATCCTGACACACACGCCCCAGCACACCGCACAGATCTCACCATCAGCAGCCGTGCCCGCCGAACCGATCTCGGCGAATGGGGGGAAAATCGCGGGAAAAGCGGAGGGGCAGGGCTCCTCATGCCCCCGGGCTCCTCACGCGTCGGCGCCACCGGTCTCCGGCGCCGACGGGGAATGGCGGGTGGTCGTGCCGTCGGCGTTGACGTCGAAGGCGACCAGTACCTCCCCCGTCGGCTGCTCCGACCCGCCGGCCGGCTCCTGGGTGATGAAGACCTGCTCCCCCGGTTCGGGCATGAGGTCGAGGAAGGTGAAGCCCGTGCCCGACGCCGGGTCGTACAGCCCCAGCGAGCTCACGGCGTCGCCCTTGCGCAGCCAGACCTGGAGGCCGCCCCCCGCGGCCGCATCCATCATCTCGCTCGGCAGGCTCAGCGCCGTCATGCTCATGTCCTCAGACCAGGTGAGAGTCGCGATATGGCCGTCGGGCATGGTGTCGGTCACGCGCTGGACATCCTGGGCCTGGTTGAGGTGGGCGTAGTGCTCGGTGGGGGCCATCGAGCTCATAGCCGTCCAGCGGCCCGCTCCGATGCCGACGCCGAGGATGACGACGGCCGCGGCGATCCGCAGTCCGGCCGTGCGCCACCGGCGTCGGCGCGGGTGCAGGGGGACGACGGCGCCCGACCGCTCAGCGGCAGCCTTCTCATCCTGCGCGTCTCGCCCTTCCGCCTCCTGAGGCGCGGCCCCCACCGATTCGCCGGCCTCGACCGATTCGCCGCCAGCCGCGACCGCAGCAGGCTCAACCGGCCCGACCGACTCAACCGGCCCGGCAGCCTCGGGACCGCCCGAGCCGACTGGTTCAGCAGGCCCAGCAGGCTCAGCGGAGGCGCCCCTCTCGAGCTCAACCGGCCAGGCCGGTATCCCAGCGCCCGCGGCTTCAGCCGACCCGCCCGACCCAACCGCCCCGCCGGTCACCTGCGGCTCGCGCCCAATGCGCTCGAGCAGATCGGCGCGCATGGAGGCGGGCGGCTCGATCGGCTCCAGGGACGCCCCGAGCCGGCCGAGGGCCTCATCCGGCATGCCGAGCAGGTCCTCGTCGCTCCATTCGCCCCACTCATCGTCTGCAGCACCCGTCATGCCCGCAGATTCGCCGTCACGGGGGTCCTCCGGTCGGTGGTGCCTGTCCAGCCCCGTCATGATTCCGCCCCCATCTCCTTGCGAAGTCGTGCGATTCCGTTCCTGATCCTGGTCTTGACCGTGCCGAGCGGGACGCCGGTGCGCCGGGCGATCTCGGTATGGGTCAGACCGGTGAAGTAGGCCATGACCAATGTGGACCGCTGCGGCTCGCCGACGGCGTCCAGGGCCCGGCGCACATCCTGTCCGACGAGCCGGTCCTCGACGGCCTGGACCGTGAGGTCCGTGTCCGGCATGTAGCCGTGCCACTGATCCTCACGGTCCCTGGCCGCCTGGGAGGAACGGACCCTGTCGATCGCCCTGCGCCGCGCCATGGTCACCGCCCAGGCCCGAGCACTGCCCCGGCTCGGGGAGAAGGTCGAAGCACTCCGCCATATCTCCAGGAAGACCTCCTGAAGCACCTCCTCGCCCTGGGCGCGATCCACAAGGATCTGGACGATGAGGGCGAGAAGCCGGCCCGACCAGCGGTCGTAGAACTCGGCGAAGGCGTCGTGATCCCCGACGGCCACCCTGAGCACGAGGGCGTTGTCGCGATCCAGTTCCTCGTCATGCACAGTCGCATGGTACGGGTCCCGGGTACTCGTTCCGATCTCATCGGGCTTCCCGGTCTCGCCGGCCCCGTCCGGCGAGGATCAGCGACGATCATCCGAAGGTGAAGGAGTACAGGGACAGGCCCTCGCTCGCCTCCAGATCGAGTGTGCCCTCCTGGGTCTCCTCCGTGCTCACGAGCTCGATCGAGTTGGGGACGCCCGAGACGTGGATCGTGCGCTTCTCACCGCCGGTCGTGTACGTGATGTCCCCCTCGCCGGAGGCGACCAGGTTGACCTGCTTCCCCTGGTAGCGCAGCCGCAGACGGGCGGCACCCCCGTCGGGTGAGATGGACTGGGCCGACACGTTCCACCTGCCGTCCAGGGAGAAGGTGTCGGACGCCTGCTTGTCCGGGAAGCTGTACGACGACGTCCCGTTCGAGAGCCTGTCGCCGGCGATGTTGTTGGCGCGGGCGGAGCCGAGGTAGGTCTCGGGGGTGCGCGGACCGTTGACGGCGGGCTCGTCGTCGGTGAATACCGGGGCGGGCAGCTGCACGTCGGGATTCGCCTCGCGCAGGAGCTCGCGCACGAGCCTCTCGGTGGTGGCCTCGCCGCCCTCGCCGAACTTGACCTGGCGCAGTTCGCCAGTGGAGTCGGCGAGGTAGTGCGCGGGCCAGTAGTGGTTGTCGAAGTTGCGCCAGGTCACCAGGTCGGAGTCGACCGCCACCGGGTAGGTGACGCCGAGGTCGGCGGCGCCCCCGCGGACGTTATCGACCTCCTTCTCGAAGGCGTACTCCGGGGAGTGGACGCCGATGACCTGCAGGCCCAGGTCGCCGTAGGTCTCGTGGAGCTTCTGGATGCCGGGGATGGAGCGCTGGCAGTTGATGCAGGAGTACGCCCAGAAATCGACCAGGTTCACCTTGCCCGCGCGGTCGGCGTCGGCCAGGGGCTGCTCACCGGAGGTGTTGAGCCAGGCGCTGATGCCGTCGATATGGGGCAGCGCTCCGCAGTGGGCGAGCTCGTCGGCGCCGTCGACGCACCGGCCTCCCTCGCCGACCCCCATGCGGCCGCCGTGCAGCACGGCGTCGGTGCCGGCCTGGAGCGAGGCGGTGTAGTCCGGCAGGGCGCGCTGGAGGGCGGCCGGCAGGTCGAGCACGAGCGCCACGGACAGGGCCAGCATCACCGCTCCGGCCGTGACGCGCACGGCCTTCTGACGACGGCGGAATGCCTGGAGCCTCTCGGTGAGCTTCCGGCCGGCCAGGGCGAAGGCGAGCAGCGGCACGGCGGTGCCCAGTCCGAAGGAGACGGCGAGGGTGACGGTGTCGGCGCCGATCTGACCGGTGGAGCCGGCGACCGACACGGCCGCGAGCACCGGGCCCGCGCAGGGCACGTATGCGGCGCCCAGGACGATGCCCAGCAGGAATCCGTTCGCGGGGTTGGCCGAGCCCGCGCGCTGGAAGCGGGCGAAGGGGCGCTCCATGATCTCCATGACCCTGGGGATGATCATGCCGATGCCGATGAGGGCCAGAAGGACGATTCCGGTCCAGCGGATGACGTCCTGCGGCAGGTGCAGGAGATTGAGGAGTGTGGATCCCAGCAGCGTGAAGGCGGTGAAGCTGATGACCAGTCCCGCGACGACGAGGTAGGGCCGCCACCTGGAGACGGCCGGCGGCCCGTCCCCGCCCTGGTCGCGTGCGCTCTGGGCCCCTCCGGACAGGAAGATCACCGGCAGGACCGGAAGGATGCAGGGCGATATGCCGGTGATGAGACCGCCGAGCAGGCCGATGAGAACGAGACTGATCATGTGGTTCCTCCTTTGCGATCGAGTCACCGTGTATTCGTCGCGGACGGCGGCTCGGATGCCCGATCATCGAGTGACGAAGCTCACGCGATCTACCCAATCCGACGTTCCCGCAGCTCCGAATCTGTGATGACGGGCGCCCATCGGCGCTCCAGATTCACGATTCACGCCATTTCTTCCTCAAGGAGATCCCATGCGCATTCGCACCGCTGTGTCCGCCTCCCTTCTCGTCGCCGCCCTCGCAGTCGGCACCGCCGCTTGCGGTTCGATGGACAAGGACAAGCCCGCCATGCAGGAGACGTCCACCCCGAGCGACAAGATGACCGACGACAAGATGACCGACGGCTCCGGCGGCAAGGACAGCATGACGCCTGGCGACAAGATGACCGACGGCATGAACGACAAGATGGGTGACGGAAAGATGGACGACGGCAACGGCAGCATGATGCCCGACGACAAGATGACCGACGGCATGAACGACAAGGGCGACAAGATGGGCAGCAAGTGAGATTCCGGATCGCCGGCTGAGTCAGTCACCTCCACCTTCGCGGCGGTCCGCCCCGAGACGATCGGGGCGGACCGCCGTCAACGGCACTTCCCCACGTGAACGGCTGGACGCCCGGACACTGCGCCCGCTCACAGCCCCCACCGCTCCGCTCCCCCTCGCCGAGATCGGTCGTAGTCCGCACCGAGATCGTGGGGTGTCAGGTCATCTGAGGCAGTGCTTGGCGAGCGGCGCGGCGGTGCTTGCGGGGACGAGGACTCGTTGGCGGGGGCCGAGGCCAGAGTTGTCACGATCCGCGACAAACGAGGTCAGACACCTTCATGTCGCCTGAGAGAACTGCATGATTCCAACGGCCGATTCAGGACAGCGGAAGACCTTACGGAGTGTTTGTCCCGGATTTGGACACGCGACCGATTCCGGGGGTGACATCTGGACACCGCGGCGGCGCCATGACATGGTGACGGACGGGCACACTCTTGCGAGCGCCGCCCCTCGCCCCCTAGCATCCTCCGCCGGCACCAGTCAGTCCTGGTCAGGAATTGATCGGCCTGAACAGCAGTGCCGGCGTCCTATTTTCAACTCCGGAGTTCTCATGCCCGCGTGGATCACCTCGCTGCTCGGCAGCACCGACCCCGCCCGCCGCAACCTCAAGGTCGCCACGATCGTGGGGCTCATCGGTGGAGTGTTCTCCGCAATCGTGAAGTTCGGCTGGGAGGTCCCCTTCCCGCCTCGCACTCCCGGCCTGCGCTCGGAGACGAATCCACCCCAGTCCATGCTGGAGTGGTTCGGAATGTCTCATGACACCTCGCACACGATGGTGACCTTCAGCAACAACCAGCTGCCGATCATGTCCTTCATCGTGCACTTCGGCTTCGCGATCGTATTCGGCCTCATCTACTGCATCGGCGCCGAGTACTTCCCGCGTATCAAGATGTGGCAGGGCGCCGTGTTCGGCATCGCGGTGTACATCGGCGCGCACGTCGTCGTCATGCCGCTGCTGGGCTGGGCGCCGAATCCCTTCCCGTGGGTGGACGGAGCCCAGACGTGGTCCGAGCACTTCTCGGAGTTCTTCGGTCACATCGTGTGGCTGTGGTCCATTGAGATCGTGCGCCGCGACCTGCGCAACCGCATCACCCATCAGCCCGACGCCGAGGTCCCCCTGGCTGACGCGGACCGCTGAGCGCACCGCGTCGAGGCCGGCATTCTCACCCGAGGCCGGCGGTGCCGCCCTTGACTTCGTGCGGCGAGGCCGACCTCGGCGCGGACGACGAACCGTGCTCCACACCCCAGGACCAGAGCTCATCGAGTCTGGCATTGACGATCTCCAGCATGCGTCCGGTGGATTCTCCGGTCCTGAACCGGCCGATGTACGGCAGGAGCCGCGCCTGGCCGCCCTCCAGGACCAGGTAGGCATCGACAACCGCCCCGCCGGAGCCACGCCCGACCACCGGGTAGAGACTGGAGCGCGAGCGCGGCCACGGCATGACCATGAAGGTGGTCGCCTCAATGCCACGGCGTGTCGCCAGCATTCTCACTGAACCCTCACTGCCCTCACCGGCGACCGGACGGAGGTGCGTCCGAAGAATATAGGACGAAAGATACGCGAGGACGAAAGCATCCCACATTAGAAAAATAAATACCCCGGTCGCGCCTTCCGCAAATAATGACCCCATCATGAGGCAGAAAAACATGAGGATTGCGATAGCACTACCGCCCAGCATTAATACCGTGATAGAGCTTCTGCGGCGGGGGCGGGCGGCAGCGGCACTTCTTCCGAGCTTTAGTCCCGAGACGATGAAGGCCAACGCCTCCTCACACGTGGACGCCGCCCACTAACCGTCACCGTCGTCCATAGAACCCCTCCAGAACCCTTCCCCGAACCGATCACGTCCGTCGGCCCCGGCACTGACGGGAGCACTCGGGAGCACTGACGAGCCTCAGCGCTCGAATGCTGCCCGTTCCCGGGTGCGGACTGTATGGGACACACTCCCCATTGGCTGCAATTAGCCATAGTTGGCCGCAGCGCCCAAGTGCCCAAGCACCCACCACCGCTTCAGAATCGTCACGATCGACGCTGATCGTCAGTGACATCACACGCCTGCTTCTCGTAACATGTGTCTCACCTTGCTGCTCCTGTGTTCGTCCGGGAGCGGATCGCCAGCAGTCAACAGGGCGACCCAAGGGTTCCCTGTGTCTTCCTCACGCTCCTCTGTCCTGGCGGGCCTGTGGCTCATCTTCTTCATCAACGGTGCCGTACTCTCCAGCTGGGCTCCTCGAATCCCATTAGTCAAAGAGCGCCTCGGGCTCCTGGACTCGGAATTCGGAATAGCCCTGTTGGGAATCGCCCTCGGGGCAGTGCCCGCAATGCTGGTCACAGCACGAATTCTTAGAAGGGTGCGCGACACAGCACTGTGCGCGATCACCACGATCGCCTTCCCCGCTGCATTACCGGCCATCAGCATCACCACCGGCCTGGAATCACTGACCACGGCCCTGATCATCCTGGGCGCCGCCAGCGGTGGACTGGACGTCGCAATGAACGCCCTGGCCACTCGACTGCAGGCGCTATGGCGCATTCCCATTCTCGGACGCCTTCACGGCGCTTATAGTCTTGGCGTCCTGTGCGGAACCGCAAGCGCCGTTGTCGCCACTCGCCTCAACCTCAGCGTCAGCGCCCACTTCACCGCGGTCAGCACCATCCTGCTCATCGCGGCAATTGCGGCCCTGACCGTGCTGCTGCCCAGAGCACCGCACGCCTCCGCACCGGCCATGTCCGCCGTCGATGACGCCGATCCCGCTCCGCGAGGGCGCACCGTCTCGCACCGACTACCGATCAGCATCGGAGTCATCGCCATTGGAGGCTTCCTCCTCGAAGGACTCATCACAGACTGGTCGGCTCTCCTTCTGCGCCGCGATCTCAATGCCGACCCAACGATCGCCGCCTCCGTCCTCTCGTTGTTCAGTATCGCAATGTTCTTGTCCCGCTCTTTGAGCGACGCGGTACTCCGAAGAACCGGCGCACGAAAAATCGTGCTCATCGCAGCCGTCGTCATCGCCACGTCCACCCCGCTCGCCATCGCCATCGCCTCAGTCCCATTGGTCGTCGTCAGTCTGACGATCACGGGTCTTTGCGTCGGGCCGATGTTCCCACTCGCTCTTGCACAGGCGGGGCAGAACGTACCGAATGATCTCGCCGGCGTATCCGCACGACTGAGCATCATCGGCTACGCCGCCTATATCGCAGGCCCGCCCGCTATCGGCTTCGCCGCCGAGAACTCGACTCTCCCGCTCACGTTCACCGTGGTACTCCTAGCCACCGCCACACTGCTGATCATCGCCTCCCTGAGCGGACACTCCGGCTCTTCCGCCACCGCCACCCGTCCGGCGGCCTCCGCGGGTCGCTCACAGCAGCCGCTCACAGGGTGACGACGACCAGCGCCACCGCGGTGGCGATGCCGTACACGAGCTCGTACATCCCGGCGTCGCGCAGGGACGGGATGAGCGTGCGCCCGGCGACTCCGCGCAGGACGGGACGAACGGCGCGGACGGCGAGCGGCACGAGGAGGAGCAGATAGGCCGGGTAGACCAGGTAGATCAGGTAACCGACGACGGCGGTGGCTGCACCGCCGGACGCCCCGACGCCGCCCTGAGCCTCATGCGCACTGCGCGCCCACCACAGGGCGATCACCCCGAGGGGGATCGGGACGGCGAGCATGGCGCAGAAGGCCGCCCGCGCGCCGCGCTCCCCCAGCCGCACGGCCAGCGTGCGCTTGCCGTGGAGCGGGTCGGTGCCGATATCACGCAGGTTGTTGACCATGAGCAGCGAGCAGGCGATGAGCCCGATCCCGCAGGCGGCGAGCCACGCCCATCCCGGCACGCTCCCGCCCTGGACGTAAAGGGTGCCGGTGGTGGCCATGAGCCCGAAGAACACGAAGACGAAGGCCTCGCCGAGTCCCGCATAGCCGTAGGGGCGGGAACCACCCGTGTAGAACCAGGCGGCCGCGATCGCGGCGGCCCCCAGAAGCAGCATCCACCACTGGCCGGACAGCGCCAGCAGCGCCAGTCCGAGAAGACCGCCAACCCCGAAGCAGCCGAAGGCGGCCAGCTTGACGACTCGGGGCGGCACCGCCCCGGAAGCGGTCAGACGCGGGGGGCCGGTGCGCTCGTCGTCGGTGCCGCGCACGCCGTCGGAGTAGTCGTTGGCGAGGTTGCAGCCGATCTGGAGCGCGAGGGCGACGCCGGCGGCCAGGACGGTGCGCGGCGCCGAGAAGGTCTCCAGAGCCAGGGCCGCACCCCCGCCCAGGATCACCGGGGCGACGGCTGCGGGCAGGGTGCGCAGGCGCACGACCTCGGCCCAGCTGGTGGCGCGCGGGTCTGTGCTCGACCGGCTCTCCGGGCACCTGTCCGACTGCCCGTCCGGCCGCTGCGCGACGCTGCTGGCGCCCATGAACACCCCTCTCCCCCATGCGAAACTTGTTGTATCAGCCTACGCCCTCGCATGCGTGGGCCAATGAGGGAGGTCGCGCGCGGCCGGATCGGAGCCGGCCGCTATGCCACCTCGCCCGGCCCCGGGGTGTCGGCGGCCCGGTGCCGCGGCGGCCCGAGGGCTCAGTGGCTCAGTGGCTCAGACGAGCCCGTAGCGCTCCTCCTGGTGACGGCGCTGGATCTGGATCAGTCTCCGCGGACCGTGGACGTTGAGCTCGGTGTACTGGCCGGTCTCACGGGTGTACCCGCGCGCAACCGCCCAGGCCCAGATGCGATCGAGCTCCGCCATGCCCTTGGCCTCGAGTCGGTTGGGCAAGGGCCCCATCCACGTCAGGCCGGCGAGAATGACCGGCTTGCCCTCGGGGGTGACGAGGACGGTATTAGCACTGTTGGCGATGAGAGCCGCCTTGCCTCCGGCGATCTTGATCTGCACGAACATTCCGGTTCGCGATTCCGGCCAGGGGAAGTCCCTGGCCCCGGTGGCTGTGCCGATGTGAATCCCGGTGGCATCCAGAGTGGTGCGCACGGACATCAGGAACGCCACCATGGCGAACAGGAGCATGCTGAGAAGGAGCAGGAGAATACCGGTGAGGAACTTCGTGTCGATGAGGTTGTAGATGGCGCCGGCAAGAATGAAGAGCCCGAAGGCCGCGAGGGCGATCATCGATATGCGAGCAGAGCTGGTGGCCGAGGCCCGGAAGACCACGGATTCCTGCGTCACGGGAATCGGGGCGCCGGCCGGCGGAAGCCCCGTGGACCCCGCCGGCAGGGCGCCGGAGGCTGCGTATTGGCTGTGGGCGCTGTACCCGCCGTAATCGCTATATTCGCTGTATCTGGCCGGAGTCTGCCCGTACCCGGCGGGGCTCGCCTGCCCCTGCGCCCCATGTCCCCCGTATCCTCCATACCCTCCCTGAAGTCCCTCCTGAGGCCGGCCGTAGGCGCCGTAGCCCCGCCGTGAGTCCGTCCATGAACCGTTGGAACCGGCGGAACCGGCGGGGTGGCCGGAGGCGGGCGGATACCCATACTGGCCGGGCAAGGATGGTTGAGACATGGGGCATCTCCTGGAATTGGATGAGGTCACGACTACATTAAGCGAACTAACGGGTCCGTCCCCATGGGGATCATGCCCCACGCGCGAGGAGCGCGCGCTCAGCGGCCGCTTCCAACAGCGGCGAGCGGGTTGCACATGGGAGGGATATTTCGCCTGCCATCGATACTTCGTTTCCCATGATTCCGCGGTTCCGCCTTTGCATGGCCTCACACGAGTGTGCAACGCCCTCGACTCAGCCTCCGGAAGCCCCCGAAAGTAAGGTCTGGTCGCATCCCACAAGCCCTGCACCGCTACTTCCTTGCAGAAGGAAGCGGGGATGCAGGAATTCAGGCAGGACTCAACGAGTGTCGTAAGCACGAGAGCACCAGGAGCAGACCGAGAGCGCCTCACACCGACTCGAAGAACGCGGCCACAGCACGCCGATCGGTCTTGCCCGGGCCACGCAGGGGCAGGTCGGGCACGACCAGGACGCGCTTGGGGGCGTGGGCGCCGTCAAGATGCGCTCTGGCCAGTCCGCGCAGTTCCTCGCCGTCGAGCCTCGCACCCGCCTCGGGCACGACCGCGGCGACGACAGCACTGCCCCAGACCTCATCCGGGACGCCGACGACACAGGCCCGGGCGACGCCGGGCAGCGCGACCAGCACCTGTTCGACCTCGCGCGGATCGACCTTGATGCCGCCGGTGACGATGAGGTCGTCAAGGCGTCCGAGCACTGTCAGCCGGGCGGAGCCGTCGGGCAGGGTCTCCAGCCGCCCGCGGTCGGCGGTGACGAATTCGCGAGGGTCGGCGCGGAAGAAGGCGGCCCCGATGGCCTGGCGGAAGAGACCATCGTGCGGAGCGCCGGGCGGGCCGCCGGTGGCGGATGCGCCCCCAGGAACGGTCTGCGCCACTGCAGCATCTGCCGCTGCAGCATCGGGGACGCGCGGCTCCGCCCCGCCCCGGGCCACGCCGTCGGGCCTTCCCGCCCCGGCGTCGGGAACGCGCGCCTCGACATAGCCCTCCGCCAGGACGGGCCCGGCCAGCACGATCCTGCCCGCGCCCGTCTCGTCGGGGTTCTCGACACTCACGCGCACGCCTCCCAGCGGTACGCCGTCGTAGACGCACCCTCCCCCGGTCTCACTCATGCCATAGGTCGTCACCACGCGGATTCGCACCGCCCGGGCGCGCCTGAGCAACTCGGGGTCGGTGGCCGCACCGCCGACGAGCACGGCATCAGCGAGCGCCAGAGAGGCGGCCGCATCGGAGTTGGTCAGCACGCGCAGGAGCTGAGTGGGAACGAGCGAGACGTACACGGGTCCCCCGGTTTTCAGCGTCCGCTCGAGAGCGGCTGCCAGCGCGCCGGGCTCGAAGCCTCCGGTGGTGTCGACGATGACGGGCCGGGTCCCGGCCACGATGGAACGCACTAGCACCTGCAGGCCGGCGACGTGGTGGGCCGGCAGGGCGAGCACCCAGGTTCCCGGGCCGTCAAGCCGTTCGTGAGTGGCGCGCGCCGAGGCGATCAGGGCGGCGGCGCTCATGGCGACGAGGCTGGCTGTGCCCGTGGTGGAGCCGGAGGTGCGCAGGATGACGTCGGCGTGCTCCGGAACACCGTCGAGCCGCCGGGACAGGTCGGCGCGCACGGCATCGGGATCTTCATGAGGACTGATCGGCACGAGCAGGGGGCGATGGCCGCCATTGCCCATTGCCCGCTCCTCGACGCCGACCGCCGAGGTCGCCCGCGCGAGGGGATCGGCGAGGATCTCGGCGAGTGCGCGATGCAGACGGGCGACATGCGGCTCATCGTTTCCGCCCACGACCAGGCGGGGAGTGCGCGGGGAGGGAGTCGGTGCGCTCACGACTCCAGGGTCGCACACGGGCCGCCTGTGGCCGTGCAAGATCAGGGCCGACTACCGCTAGGGTGACGCCATGCTCGCTGCCCTCCTCGTCCTCGTCCTCGCCCTGACGATCTACTCCCTGCTCGACTGCGCACGCACTCCGGAGGAGTCGATGCCGGCCCGTATGCCCAAACTGTTATGGGTCGCCCTGATCGCCGTGATCACGCCCATCGGACCGATCGCATGGATCATCGTCAGCCGCGTCAAGGCCGCCGAGGAGCGGGGCGGCGCGGTCGAGCCGACGGTGTGGTCCTCGAAGGAGGGCACGACCTTCCACCGTGCGGAGCGACCGCGCCCCGTGGCTCCCGACGACGATCCGGAGTTCCTGCGAGGGCTCGAGCAGGACATCCGCCGCAAGCGCCATCACCACGACGAGAGCAGCGGGGAATCCCCCGAGGACTCCGGCCCCGATGACAACGGCTGATTCGGCGCCGGGGTGCGTCATCGCCGCGTCCCGGGTATCGAGCCGGCCCTGAGCTGACTCTGGGCTAACACGAGCGGGCACCGAACCGGCACCGAACCGGCACTGAGCCGTCAATGAGCCCCGCGCGCGACGCGGCTCTCAGCCCGGGGCGCGCGGGGTGAAGCGCGGCCAGGCGGAGGTATCGACGTCGTAGCCGTGGGCGGCCGCGTGCATGAACCAGTCGCCGGGCAGCCACGTGCGCCCCACGATCTGCGGATGCTCGGGCATGTACCGGGTCGACCACAGCACGAGCACGAGCTCGGCCCACTGACCGCGCAGCTTCCAGCGTGCCGAGCCGCTGGCGTTGGCGGCCGCCATGACGATCTCGCCGGTACCGGTGAGCTGGATCTCCTGGACGTCGTGCAGAGCGATGGGCATGATCCCCTCCCCCGTGCCCAGGTAGATCCCGTGGGTGGACACGGTCAGGCGGGCGTCGGCGAGGTGGCGCCAGCGCTCGACGGCGTCGGCCTCGGCGGCCTTCTTTCGCCGCGAGTTCACGTAGGCCTGCCCGCCGAAGAAGGCGGCGGTCAGGGCCAGCCCGACGGGCCCGCCCGCGAGGAAGAAGCCGCGCGACGGGTTGTAGGTGGCGTCCCCGCGGCGCCACATGAGCAGCTCAGCGTCGCAGGTGGCGAGCATAACCTCGTCCGCGGCGAAGGCGCAGCGCACGGGGTCGACGACCGGTGAGACGGGATTGGGACGGCGCCCGTTGCGCACAGCGGTCAGAACGGCGGCGGTGTTCCACCACACGAAGTCCTGCCCCGTCCACGGGCGCCGCGGGGCGGGCCTGGCCGGGGCGCGTTCGCCCGACAGGGTCAGGCCGGTGGACTCAGTGGACTCGGCGGACTCAGTCGACTCAGCGGAGGCGAGCGCACGCGGGGCGTCGTCGGGCCCTCCCGGTCGGGACACGGGCTGGAGGGTCACGCCGGCGCCTCGGCCGAGGCGCCGGCGGCGTCGTCCGCCTCGGGCTCGCGCCCCATCGCCGCGGCCGCGGCGGAGGTCCCCGGGACCATGTCCTCGGCACGGCGCAGGAGGTCGCTGGCCGGCTCCCAGTAGGACAGGCCCACGAGTGTGCGCGAGTCGAAGGTCAGGGAAGTCAGCGAGGCCAGCGAGCACTGACGACGGCGGGGGTCGTGGGCCAGGGAGCGGCCCTCGAGCCACAGGCGGGTGGCCCACACGGGCAGCTGATGGGAGACGAGCAGTGCCTCGCGGCCCTCGACCAGTCCGATGGCGTCGCGCACGGCCGCGCTCATTCGGGCCACGAGCTCGGTGTAGGGCTCGCCCCAGCTCGGCCGCAGGGGGTTGAGGTAGTAGCGCCAGTGCTCGGGGTGGGCCAGGACCCATCGGTTGCGGTTGACGGACACGCCCTCGAAGTGGTTGCCGGCCTCGATGAGGCGGGCGTCCGTCGTCGGGGCGAGGTCGAAGGCGGCGGCGGTCGGCGCGCCGGTCTCACGGGCCCGCTCCAGCGGGGAGGTGACGACCGCGGCGATGTCGTGGCCGGAGGCGGACAGCACGTCGGCGACCTGCAGCGCCATCTGTCTGCCCAGCTCCGAGAGGTGGTAGCCGGGCAGGCGTCCGTACAGGATGCCCTCGGGGTTGTGGACCTCGCCGTGCCTCATGAGGTGGATCGTCGTACGCGCCATAGTGTGATTCTCGCATGCCCGTCCGACGGCGAAGATCCGCGTGGCGGGGGCGGCCGTTCAGGAAGGCGGTACGGCCGCGGAAGACGCACCGAGGATCGGCGCGGCGGGGCGTCCGCCGCCGGGCTGCTCAGAGAGCGGACCCGTACTCCCCGGGGTCGAGGCCGGCATCGCGGAGGATCGCGCCACCCGCCGGGGTCAGACGCACCGCGCGGGTGGCTCCGAGGCGTTCGAGCCACCCGCGGGAGAAGAAGATCCGGCAGATCGCCGTGCCCAGAGGCCCGGCGAGGTGGAAGCGGCGCTCGGTGGAGTCCATGCACGGCGTGACGAGATTCTCCGTACTGCTCTCTCCCGGCAGGACGCCCCAGGTGGTCAGGAGCTCTTCTCCGTTCCGCGTCAGCCGCCAGTTCCGGTCGACGAGGCCGCGGGCCCTGAACCGGGCGGTGAGTCCGACGCCGAGGCGACCGGCCAGGTGCTTGTAGCAGGTGCGGCCCTGTCGCAGTTGCTTGTTGGCCGTCCAGGCGTTGAGGCTCGGCGGGGTGGGCAGGGTGTCCTCGGTGACGACGCCGAGCGCTTCAATCACTCGGGCGATGTCGTCACCGGCGAGGCTGATGTACCGGTGACGCCCTTGCCGTGTATCGACGGCGATACCGCGACCGACCAGGACGCCGACGTGCTCAGTGGCAGTCGATCGTGCCAGCCCGGCGTACGCGCCGAGCTCGCCGACGGTCCACGCGCGGCCGTCCATGAGCGCAGCGCACATGGCCGCCCGCGAGCGATCCGCCAGCACAGTCGCAATCGCAGAAATATCCGGGACCGCTTCCGGAAAAGTGCGGGAGAGCATGTTCCGATCCTAGATGACTGGTTGGTGACTGGTTGATGACTGATTCCGGGGCAGCGGGCGTGCGGCGTGTGGGCGACGCGCTCAACGTCAACGGAGGTTCGCCGAGTTAACGTACCTTTCTCGCATCCTTCTGACCTCTGCCCCCAGAAGGATGCGAGAAAGGTACGTTAACGCTGGAAAAGTACGTTCACGCTCCAGCGCGCTCCACTCGCGCACCCGGCCAGCACGCAGCACCGCCGCCCCCTTCGCCGAGATTTCCTCGAGATCGGTTCACGTCCGACTCGACGAAAGGAAGCCGCATGCCCGCCCGACACCCGTTGGAATCAACAACTTAGATTCCCGACTGTTCGGCCGGTGCCGAACAAGACCGGCATTATCTTGCCTTCCGGCAGGATCTTCTCAACAGGCTCCGGACCGGCACTCCGCGGAAGGTGGAATAACAATTGATTGCATTGCGTCAGCGCGAAGCGCTCATCGCCGTCCTTCTCGGATTCTTCATCGTTATGCTGGACGCCACCATCGTCAATGTGGCGCTGGGTGATATCGGTGCGGAATTGAATGCCCCGACCGCCTCCCTGCAATGGGTTGTCGACAGTTACACGCTCATGTTCGCGGTTTTTCTACTGACGTCGGGAGCGGCCTGCGATCGACTGGGCGCCCGGACCGTCTACAGGTTCGGCCTCCTCGTATTCGGCGGGTTCTCAGCCGCGTGCGCACTCGCACCCGCCAGTGGACCGCTGATCGCCGCACGAGCGGCTCAGGGGGCGGGCGCGGCCGCCATCGTGCCCGGCTCACTGGCGCTGCTCTCGGCGATCTACGAGGACCCGAGTGCCCGAGCGCGGGCGATCGGCCTGTGGGGAGGAGCGGGAGGGATCGCAGCCGCGGTGGGGCCGGTGCTCGGAGGAGCGCTGGTCTCCTGGATCGGTTGGCGGGCCGTGTTCTGGGCGGCTGTTCCTTTCCTCGTGGTCGCCTTCCGGCTTATCGCTCGTTCGTCGCCCGCAGTGGGCGCGCCGGTCGCACGAGCCGCGCAGCATGAGCGCCGGTTCGATCCACCGGGGCAGGTCCTGTCCGTCGTGGGCCTGGCCTCGATCACCTACGGAGTCATCAGCGGCGGAGAGAGCGGTTGGAGCGGCACGTCGATCACGGCGATCTGCTGCGGGACGATCGCACTCGGGGGATTCGCCCTCGTCGAGCATCATGCTGACGATCCGATGCTTCCCCCATCACTGTTCAAGAATGCCCGGTTCACGGTCTCTGTGCTCGTCGGCATGGCGCTGAACATCAGCTTCTTCGGCCAGCTCTTCGTCCTCTCGTTGTTCTTCCAAAGCTATATGGGTTACGCCCCCTGGCTCGCGGGCCTCGCGCTCGCCCCGCAGGCCTGCAGCGCGATCATCGCCTCTCCCCTCGGAGGACTCAGCACGGCGCGCATCGGGGCACCCGCCACGATGCTGATCGGCCTTCTCACAGGCGCAGCGGGATTCGGAAGTCTTGTTGTGGTCACGGATAGCACGCCGTATCCACTGATTGCGCTCCTAACCTTTGCCGGCGGCTTCGGCATGGCCTTCGCCATGCCGGCGGCGACGTCCGCAGCGGTGGCCTCGGCACCGCCCGCATACACCGGACTGGCCGGTGGCGTCATCAACGCGGCTCGGCAGACCGGAAGCGTCATCGGCGTGGCTGTTCTGGGAGCGATGATCACCGGCGGCGCGTTCCTCACCGGATTCCACCTCGCCGTCGGCACCGCGGCGGCGGTATTCCTCGCAGCCGCAGTGCCCGCTGCCCGCTTGTCCACGGCGGCGGCTTAGAGCCCCCGGATTCCTCCGGTGCAGGCCTGACAGCCTTGGAATCATGCGGATCTTTCCCGACCTTCGCCACCCTCGACGATTCTAGGCCGCCGCCGTGGACAAGCCCTTGCCGCTTTGCGCCGGACCCGCCCGGATGCCGGTCGCTCCGGGGCGCACCGAGACCTCGTCCCGTATGGTTGGGCACCATGACGACTCGCAGAGCATGGGGTCTCGGCCTGGCGACCGTGACCGACGACGGCAACACCCTCGACGTCTGGTACCCGAGGCCGATCCTGGGCGATGAGCCCGCCGACGGCGACGCCGACCTGCTCACCACTCTGTCGGCCATGGAGAGCAAGGACGCCGCACGTGGAGTTCACACCACCGTCGTGCGCAGCTGGGCCGACCTGGACGACGCCCCGAAGACGGTGGCGGGCGCCTACCTGCGCCTCCACATCCTGTCCCATCGTCTGGCCCTGCCCAATACGGTCAACCTGGACGGGGTCTTCTCCCGCCTGCCCAATGTCGTGTGGACCTCCGTCGGACCCTGCGCCGCCGAGGACTTCGAGGTCACGCGCACCCGCCTGCGCGCCAAGCTCGGCCACGCGGTGCAGGTGGACTCGGTCGACAAGTTCCCGCGCATGACCGACTACGTGCTGCCCTCGGGCGTGCGCATCGGCAATGCGGCCAATGTCCGCCTGGGCGCCTACCTGTCGGAGGGGACGACGGTCATGCACTCCGGCTTCGTCAATTACAACGCCGGCACGCTGGGCCGCTCCATGGTGGAGGGCCGGGTGTCCCAGGGCGTCATCATCGGGGACGGCTCCGACGTCGGCGGCGGCGCCTCGACAATGGGGATGCTCTCGGGCGGCGGCCTCCAGCGCGTGGCGCTGGGCGAGCGCTGCCTGCTGGGTGCCAACTCGGGACTGGGCATTCCGCTGGGCGACGACTGCGTCGTCGAGGCGGGGCTGTATCTGACGGCCGGAACCAAGGTCTCCGTGCTGCCCTCGGGCGGCGTGGTGCCGGGTCCGCATGGCCTGTTCAAGGAGCCGCGCGTGGTGTCGGCCCGTGAGCTGGCGGGCGCCTCGAATGTGCTCTTCCGCCGCAACTCGCAGTCCGGCGCCGTGGAGGCGCTGGCGCGCGGAGGCAAGGGCATCGAGCTCAACAGCCTCCTACACACCAACCAGTAGCGCGCCTCCCCTCCTTCGTCGAGATCGGTCCGTTTCCGGTTCGAGATCGGTCGCCCGGACCGATCTCGACGCGGAACTCGACCGATCTCGGCGAAAAGAAAGGGAAGCGATCAGGGCTTGTGAGCGACGACGGCGATGCCCACCATGTCCTTCTCGTAGCGGGTGAACACTGAACGCATCTGCAGGATCCGGGCCCGCAGCTCCTTGTCCCCCATCACGTTGCGCATGATCCTCAGCGAGCCGCCAAGACCCTCATCACGCAGGTTACGGCCCATCTTGAGCAGCGCCATAGGAGCGGTGCCCACCCAATCGACCTCCAGTCCGGCATCCTCCATGAGCTTGCGCCAGGCGGCAGCGGTCATGGGGCGGGCATTGACGTGGATGGACCGGGCCAGGTCCCGGCGCAGCTGCGTGTAGTACTCCTCGTCGATGTCGTCGGGGGCGACGCCGAGCTCGTGAATCGCATAGCGACCCCCGGATCGCAGGACGCGAGCGGCCTCACCGACGATGGCCGCCTTGGCCTTGTCCCCCTGCATGGTGAGCATGGCCTCGCCTACGACGACGTCCGCGCTGTCGTCCGGCAGACCGGTATCGGCGGCCTCCCCCTGACGGACGCTGCCGCGGTCCCCGACGACGGCGGAGACCCGGGCCGCCGCCTGCGGGTCGCGATCGATCGCCGTGTAGGAGGCGGGGGCGGCGGCGACGATCTCGGCGGCGGTGCGCCCCAGTCCGGGGGCGAGCTCGACGACGTCGGCTCCCGCAAGCCGGGCGTGGGCGAGCATGTCGGCGGTCAGGGCGGCGCCCCCGGGGCGCAGGACGCGTTTGCCCGCGCGGGCGAGGACCCAGTGACCGGGTGCGGTGGCGATGGGGCGGTCGGCGTACGGGAGGGGAACCTCGGAGGCGGACTTCTCGCTCATGAAGGCGAGTTTAACCTGGCCTTACCGTGAGAAACAGCGGCGAAGGCGTCTTCGGCCTCCTCATTCTGACCTCTCAAACCTTGTTGACGTGGTCCAGGCTCGTCTCTCCCACGCGGGTGCCGGGGTACTCGGCGGCGCGCTTGCGACGACGCATGGCGATGTAGTGCCGTTCGATCTCACCGGTGTAGACCTGGCGCGGACGGCCGATGCGCTTGGCCGGGTCGGAGATCATCTCGCGGTACTGGGCGATCCAGCCGGGCAGGCGCCCCAGGGCGAACAGCGGCGTGAACATCTTCGTGGGGAAGCCCATGGCCTGGTAGATCAGGCCCGTGTAGAAGTCGACGTTCGGGTAGAGACTGCGGGAGACGAAGTACTCGTCGGACAGGGCGACCTCCTCCAGCTCCATGGCGATCTCGAGCTTGCGGTCCCCGTCCTCGCTGCCCAGGCGGTTCAGGACGTCGTGAGCGGTCTCCTTGACCAGGGCGGCGCGCGGGTCGTAGTTCTTGTAGACGCGGTGGCCGAAGCCCATGAGGCGCACCCCGTCCTCCTTGTTCTTGACCTTGCGGACGAACTCGGTCGTCGTCATGCCCTCGGCCTGGATGATGTCGAGCATGCGCAGGACGGCCTCGTTGGCGCCTCCGTGCAGCGGCCCCGACAGCGCCCCGACTCCGGCCGCCACGGAGGCGTACATGTTGGCGTCCGAGGAGCCGACCAGGCGCACAGTGGAGGTCGAGCAGTTCTGCTCGTGGTCGGCATGCAGGATGAGCAGCATGTCCAGGGCCCTGATGACCGCAGGATCGATCTCGTAGGTCTGGTCGGGCATGCCGAAGGTCATGTTGAGGAAGTCCTCGACGTAGCCGCGCTTGGAATCCGGGTAGAGCAGTGGCAGGCCGATGGCGCGACGGGCGATGTAGGAGATCATCGTCGGCATCTTGCTCAGAAGCAGCACCGTGGCGAGCTCGCGCTCGTAGGGGTCGTGCGGGTTGAGGGTGTCCTCGTAGTAGGTGGCCAGACCGGCGATGCCCGCCTGAAGGATCGCCATGGGATGCCCGGAGGAGGGGAAGGAGGTGAAGAAGCTGCGGAAGTCCTCGTGCAGGAGGCGGTGGCGTCCGATGCGGCGCTCGAAGCGCTCGAGAGTCTTGGCGTCGGGCAGCTCGCCGTTAATGAGGAGATAGGCGACCTCGAGGAAGGACGAGGACTTGGCGAGTTCGGCGATCGGATAGCCGCGGTAGCGCAGGATGCCGGCGCCGCCGTCGATGTAGGTGATGTCCGAGGTGCACGAGGCGGTGTTGGTGAAGCCCGGGTCGAGGGTGACCATCCCGGTGGACCCCAGCAGCCTGCTGACCCCCAGGCCGTCGGACCCCTCGGTGGAGTGGACTCGCGGCAGCTCCAGGCCGACCCCCCCGACGGTGAGCTCGCCCGGAACATCCAGGTCGTTGGGGTCAATGGTCATGTCGGTCATGGTGCCTCCTCAAGGGCTGACGACGTCGGCGCTGCCGCACCCTAGCTCATCGCGAGTGAGCCTCGGTCCCGCATCTGGGGTAACTCTACGGGCTCCCGGCCTACGGCGTTGCCGGGAGCCGGACTGCGGGCAAAAGAACTCCTCATGAGCCGAGAGCAAGCGGCAGCAGATCCGTGCCGGCCGCCATGCGGGCGGCATCGTGACGGCGAGCCGACGCAACAGGCGCAGCACCGATCTCACGGCGGACTGCGACCGATCTCGGCGCGGAGTACGACCGATCTCGAGCCGGAGTACGACCGATCTCGACGCGGAATGCGACCGATCTCGAGCGCTTCGCTCGCCGCACCGTTCAGGTGAACAGCTCCCGGGCCCGCGCAGAACGCAGGCGCTCGCAGGCGGCGGCCACCCGCTCGTCGGTGCCGGTCAGGCTCATGCGAATCCGCTCGGCGCCCGCCTCGCCGTAGAAGTCTCCCGGAGCAACAACGATCCCGAGTTCGGCGAAGGCGCCCAACAGGTCGGTGCTCATGGAGTCGGGACCCTTCAACCACAGGTAGAGGCCGGCGACCGAGGCCGGGTCGTTGGTCAGGCCCACCGCGGCCGTGGCCTCCAGGAGCGCCTCCCGACGTCGGCGGTAGGTCTCCCGCTGGACCGCCACGTGGGCGTCGTCGTTGAGGGCGGCGACCATGGCCGCCTGAACCGGGGCGGGCACGAGCAGGCCGGAGTGCTTGCGCACCTCGGTGACCGCCTTGACGAGATAGGGGTCGCCGGCCAGGAAGGCGGCCCGGTAGCCGGCCAGGTTCGACTGCTTGGACAGGGAGTACAGGGCGAGGAGCCCGACCGGATCATCCTCTGTACCATCGACGGAGGCGGTCACACGCGGATCCAGCAGACTCGGCACGCCCTCGGAGGCCCACGGCTCGGCCCAGCCGAGCTCTGCATAGCACTCGTCGGCGATAACGATGGACCCGCGGCTCCGCGCCCAGGCGACGATGCGCGCCAGCTGCTCCACGCCCAGGACGTGGCCGTCGGGGTTGCCGGGGCTGTTGAGCCACACGATGACCGGCGCGGCGGGGGCACCGTCGGGGCCGGCGGGCAGCTCCCAGGTGTCGGGATCCGCATCGGTGTCGACGGGCACGGGGGTGGCGCCGGCCAGACGCGCCCCGACGTCGTAGGTGGGGTAGGCGGCGCGCGGGTGAACGATGACATCCCCGGGACCGGCACCGAGCTGCAGCGGTAGAAGGGCCACCGACTCCTTGGAGCCGATGGTGGGGATCACGGCGTCATCGGTCAGGCCGCGCACCCCGCGCCGACGCTCCATCCAGGCGATGATGGCCTCGCGGACGGCCGATGTGCCGACGGTGGCCGGGTAGCCGGGCGCGTTGGAGGCCGCCACCAGAGCGGTGCGAGCGATATCGGGCGAGTCGTCCACGGGAGTGCCGATGGCCAGGTCGACGACACCGTCCGGGTGGGCAGCGGCGAGGGCACGGACGGGTTTCAGGGTGTCCCAGGGGAAATCGGGCAGAGTGAGCGGCCGAGGCAGGGTGAGACGGAGATCGGAAGGCAAACCAGGCCTATCGGGCGTATCAGGCATGTCGGGCGCGGCAGTCACGCGTCCGATTCTCCCCCATGACGCACCGGGCACGCGCTGCCGTTCCGGCCCCTGACACGCATCGGCGATTCCTGCACATGGGAGTCTTACTCGGACTGCCGCTGGAATCTCACTTCCTCATGATTCCGCGGTTCTGCTCAGGACGATTCGCAACCGAGTGTGCAACCTCGCGCGCACGTCAGTCGAGTCCGTTGGCCTCGCGATAGTCCTCGTTCTGCGGGGGAAGAGCGGCGACCATCGGATCGTCGTAGGGCTGGGGACCGGCACTCTGGGCACCGCCGGGAGAACCCAGCCCCTGCAGCTCGAAGAAATCGATGTTGGCGCGCGTGTAGTCCTCCCACTCATCGGGGACGTCGTCCTCATAGAAGATCGCCTCGGTGGGGCACACGGGCTCGCAGGCGCCGCAGTCAACGCATTCATCGGCGTTGATGTACAGGGAGCGTTCGCCTTCGTAGATGCAGTCGACCGGACACTCGTCCACACATGCACGGTCTTTGACGTCGACACATGGCTGGGCGATGACGTAGGTCATGGGTGGATTCCTCTTCTCCTGGAACGCGTCGCGGCGGACGGCAACGCAACCATGGCCACAGTATTGCCCCGCGGCCCCGCACCGCCCAATAGGCTGAAAACGTGGGCCTGAGCACGAGAATATGGGGGCTCGCGCCGCTTTATTTCGTCATGAGAAGGGAACCGAATCCGGTCCGGGATCCTGGAGCGCGGACCGAGTCATCCGTTTATGGCGCTGTCGCCTCAGCCCTCTAGGCAAGCACTCCGGCCGGAGGAGAGGCGCCTGTCGCAGAGGAGCCGAGCAGGGAGCCGACGATGTTCGTCAGCGAGAATTCCGGACCGAGCACCATGGGCAGGCCCCAGATCAGGCCCGCCAGCACAACCAGCAAGACGATGAAGACGATCGCCATGACCTTCACCGCCGTCGGAACTCCCCGCCTCTTCACCTTGCTGTCTGCGATCGCGTCACGTCGGGAGCTCGAGCGGCCCTGAACATTCCTGGAGGCATCCGAGAGTGTGACCCAGGTGAGGTCCTCTCCCCTGGACCACACCTCACGCCCCTGTGGACCCGGTGTCGTCGGGGCAGAGGCGGCGCGCGCGGGTACCGCGGGCTGGGAGGCCGTCTCAGATGACGGCGCCGATGCCGACCTGGCCGACGCGGCCGACGCGGCTCCCGTCACTACCGGCCTGTGCGGGGCGGCCGACGCCGAAGGAGCAGAGGCCGCGGATCGTGAGGAGGGCGACGACGCCGGAGACGCAGGCGCCATTGGTGGAATCTGCCCCGTGGTCCGCAGCGGCGCAGAGGCAGCGCGAGCCGGAGAGGCGACGCGGGACGCACCGGGAGCATCGTGAGCGGCAGTCACGGCGACCTGCTGGTTGGCGACGACCACTCGGTATGTCGCCGTCCCCGAGGCGTCCGCCCCGGCCGATGAGGGGAGAATGCCGACAGAACCGGTGCCGGCGGATGGCGCCGATGAGGCGCCCGGCGCGAACACGGGACGACGACGCGCAGCGCCGGGGGCTGACGCGGCTGAGGGAGCCGCTTGTCCACTAGTCGTGGGGGTGGCAGTCGTCCGCGTCGCGGGCGCGGCGGACCTCGCCCGCCCGCCGGTAGCGGACGAGGCCGACGGAGCCGAGGAACGCCCAGAAGCTGTGGGGCGGCTGGAGGTGGAGGCAGGAGACACAGCCCGGGAGCGATCCGTCACGCCGACATTCGAGGCCGCGGAACGCCCAGAAGCCGCGGGAGCCGATGAAGTAGCGGTGGTGGCCTTCTGAGGCCCCGTCTGGGCCTCCGACTTCGTCTCACGACGAGCCGGGGCTCCGCCGAGAAGCAGAGCACTGAGCTCCGCCTCTGTGGTGGACAGGTCGGGTCCTGCAGGCCCCGTGGGCGCAGGCGTCGCAGCCGCCGCTGCAGCGGGGCGGGGCCGGACTGCGGGCTGCTGACCGGTTGCCGCGCGTCCGGGAGATGGAGGCTCGCCACCCCTGGAGCCAGTACCGGAGCCGAACCCGGACGGACGGGGGCGGGGCGCTGACGCAGCCCTGCCGCCCGAAGCGGCAGCAGGCCGCGGACCGGGAGTCCGAGAGCCGGGAGCCTTGGCGGAGGCCGGGCGCACCGGCCTGTCCTGGGAGGGGGAGCGTCGAGGAGCACGGGCGGACTCCCCGCCCGACGCGGAGGCTCCGCCGGTGTCTGCGGCACCGGGCGTGCTAGGCGCACTATGAGCACCACGGGCGCTGTGAACAGTCGGCTGGGTCCCCGTGCTGTGACCCGCCGTGCGATAGACCGGGACGGCATCGGCAGGACGGGACCCCGAGAACATGGAGTAGGACTGGAATCCGGCTTCGGAGGCGGGAACGACCGAGGGCGAGACGCGGTGTCCCGCCCCTCCCCCGGCACCCCCAGAGGCGGGAGCGCGGTGGCGCGCTGCATCGGCCTCGGCAGCCGCGTGGTGCCGAGCGGGCCCCGCCTCCGCCGGGAGACCCGAAGCGTTGCGAACGACGGAACGGTCCGATGTCGTCACAGTCATATACGTTCTCCTCATAGGAAGGGGACAACGATGCTCCATCGCCCAGACAAGCGTAGTGGGACGCCAGCAGCCACGCCCGCCGATACGACGGTGAGATCAAAATGTTACGATATTGCTATCCACAACCATTTTAAGGGTTATAGGCCCCACATGTGTGGGTTTGCGTCAGTAAGTGCACAAAACCCGGAGAACCGCCACAGGGATACAGGGATGGCGGAGATCGTGGAGAAGCGGAGACGATGCGGAGGCTACGGCGTTCCGGCCGGGGAGCCCCCGTCCGAGGAGCCCTCCGGCGCCCTCGGCAGATTTTCTTCCGCGCCCGTGGCGTCCTGAGGTTGAGCGGGCTGCGGTTGAGCGGCCACCCCTCCGGCGGCCGGCGTATCGGCCTCGCCGATCGGCTGCGGCGCCGCCTCCCAGCTGCTGCGGCCCTGATCCGTCGTTGAGGATCCGGGTTGGAGGGACTGGGAGGGCTTGGCGGACCCCGTGCACTCGATATTGTTGTCGGCGTCGTAGGTGGTGGTCAGGACGTCGTCGGGAACGGTCTTGTCAGAAGCTGTGCGGGTGCGGGTGACAGTGATGTCGAAGCCCGGGTTCCCGCCGTAGTACGACTGGCATCCTGAGCCCGCCGGGCGGGTGAGAGTCTGGACGGGCCGGTAGTTGTAGCGCTCGGAGCTGGTGATGGAGACGTCGTAGTAGTGCGTGGACCAGATGCGGGTGTGGACCTGGCCGTCGGCGACCCAGGCCTGGATGAGCGCCGCGTAGGGAGTGGAGTTGGTGAACTTGACGTCCTTCTGGCCGGTCCAGAGCGTCGCCTCGCGCCCGGCCGGGTACCGGTCGAAGTAGTAGGAGTGCGGGTGGTGCTCGACATCGTCCATGCCGGCCTCGAAGCCGACGTTGAACATGGTGGTGCCGATCTGGGAGAGCCCGCCTCCCAGCGCATCGACGTGCTGGCCGTTGGAGATGACGCCCGCATCGGTGAAGCCGTGCTCGTAGTCCACCGGGCCGAGCGCCTCCTCGACGGAGAAGGTCTGCCCGGACATGACGACCTGACCATTCATCTGCTCGGCGCCGCGTATGAGGTTCTGATCGCGGCCGGGCTCGGAGTTGAAGGGTGTGGCGAACTCGCCGGTGACCTCGGTAATGCCCCAGTCCGCCTCAGGGGTGGTGGTGTCCGGCTCAGTGGTGGTCATGGGGATGGCGACGGTGCGGTCGGCGGATGCGGACTTGGTGGTTCCCGTGTCGATGAGCTGCTGGGTCAGAGCCGCCATGTCGATGCCCTCGCCTGAGGACGGGGCCACATACTGGGGCTTGGCCCCGGCCGCACCGGTCGCGGAACCGTCGATCGTCCAGCCCGCATTGACGGCCTGCGTCTCGATCGGCCCCATGGCGGCGATGAGGTCGTCGTGAAGCCGCTGGGAGTCGAGGACGGCGGAGAGCTCGCCATCGGTGGTCGAGATGGTGGTCAGACTCGCGATCTGCTCGGGCGAGAGGACGAGCTGCTTGCCGGTGGCGGTCTTCTCAGCGCTCGTGCCGACGGCGGTGATGGTGAGGTCGTCCGCGAGCAGGGGCGTGAGGACGGAATCGACGAATGTCTGGGCGTCCTCGTCGGTGATCGCCGGCTTCGCGGTGCCGCTGGCCAGGGCGATGGCCTCCTGCCCCAGGGGCCAGTCCGCGCTTAAGGACTTCACGGAGGCGTCGACGTCCAGGCCAGTGCCAGTGGCGCCCGGGGTCACAACGGGGGTTGTGCCGTCGAGGGTGACGACGGCGTCGGCCGTACCGGTGGCGAGCGTGTCGAGCCGCTCATTGAGAGCGGCGGTGAGCGCTTCGGTGTCAACGGTGGTGACGGCGTCGACATCGCTGCCGCTCAGACGCTTGATGAGCGTCACCGGGTTGAGGGTGGGGCCGACCAGACGGTCAACGCTGGCGTCGGCGTCCACGGCCACACCGGAGTCGGCGGGCACGAGCGTATCGGTGGAATCGTTGACGGTGAGGATGACGGGATACGTCAGGGCGGCGCCGACCTGGTCGTCCACCGCTTGACGCGCCTCAGCGGGACTCATATCTCCGACATCGACGCCGGAAACGGTCGATCCGGCGAAGATGTGCTGGGTGGTGGCGATGGCGGCGCCTCCCCAGATCAGGACCAGCAGACCCAGGCCGATGATGCAGGCCATCATGCCGCGGCCCGGCCCGCGACCGTGCAGCAGCTCCGTCAATGCCGCCTTGGCTTTGGCGAGAGCCGCTTTCACCTTGGCGGAAGTGGAGTCGGCGGCTGCCGCGGGGGCGGCGCCGTCGGAAGAGCCGGACGAGTCGGAAGCACCAGCGGTGCGGGCGGCCTCGTCTGCAGCGGGCTCATCGCCTGCGGGGGCGGGGATCTCGTCGGGCTGAAGCGCTTCGGCCGGTGTGGGCGCCGACATGGCGGCCAGGGCCTCGCCGACCGGAGCCGCGACGGCATCCTTCGACTCCGCCCCCGCCTCTTCGGCCTCCACCTCTTCAGCCTCCACCGCGGAGCCGTCCTGCGAAGCCTCCTCATCAACGGATGCGGACTCTTCAGCGGTCTCGTCGGTCTCGTCCTCGGGTTCGGAATCCGTGCTCTCGCCATCAGCGGGCTCGGGCTCGGACTGCGCATTCTCATCCTCGTCGACGGCGGGCTCGCCCTCGGCGGCCCCCTCCGGAGAATCCTCTCCGTTGGCCGGCTCGCTCTGCGCGGCATCGTCTCCAGAGGCAGCCCCAGCCGCATCGGCCTCGTCAGCTTCAGACTCATCAGCTTCATCGGCTTCAGCCTCGTCGGTAGCGGCACCGGGCTGATCGTCCACGGACCCGAAGGTCTCGTCGGACTGAGGGGCTTCGGCCGGTGTGGGCGCCGACATGGCGGCCAGGGCCTCGCCGACCGGAGCCGCGACGGCATCCTTCGACTCCGCCCCCGCCTCTTCGGCCTCCGCCTCTTCAGCCTCCACCGCGGAGCCGTCCTGCGGGGTCCCGTCAGCGGCGGCCTGGCCGGCCTGGGGCTCCTCCTCGGATGCCTCGCTCTCCTTCTCAGATGATTTTGGCGCGTCGGGCTCGGTGGGTTCGCCCTCACCGGCATCGTCCACAGACTCGGAATCGTGCTCCTCGGCCTCATCGGGCTCGGCCGCCTCTGTCTCCGGCTCAGCAGCTTCCTCGACCGCCTCGCCCTCATCCGCAGACGAGGACTCTCCGGAGTCGGCAGCAGACTCGCCCTCACCGACCTGAGACTCATCCGCCTCAGCCTCGACCGACTCAGCTTCCTCAGTCTCGCCTGCCTCAACGTCTGACTCGGTCACCTCCGAATCCTCCGCCGAAGCACCGTCCTCCTCGTCCTCATCCGACTCGGTCGCCTCAGTCTCCGGCTCAGCAGCTTCCTCGACCACCTCGGCCTCATCCGCAGACGAGGACTCTCCGGAGTCGGCAGCAGACTCGCCCTCACCGACCTGAGACTCATCCGCCTCAGCCTCGACCGACTCAGCTTCCTCAGTCTCGCCTGTCTCAACGTCCGACTCGGTCACCTCCGAATCCTCCGCCGAAGCACCGTCCCCCTCGTCCTCATCGGGCTCGGCCGCCTCAGTCTCCGGCTCAGCAGCTTCCTCGACCACCTCGGCCTCATCCGCAGACGAGGACTCTTCGGACTCGGCAGCAGACTCGCCCTCACCGGCATCGTCCACAGACTCGGAAGCGCCCTCAGCAGCCTCGGACTCGGGATCAGTATCGGAGTCGGACTCAGCACCATCGGCTTCGGGTTGCGCGTCCTCATCGGTGACGGACTCCCCCTCGGAGAGCTCATCCTTCGAGTCGCCCGACCTGACGACAGCATCGCCCTCCTGGGGCGCCTCAGCCTCCGCCTCCTCAACCGGAGCATCGTCCTGGTCCGACTCGGCCTCCCCCTCATCGGAAGGCTCAGGCCCATCCCCTGCGGCCGACTCGGCGTCCGATTCAGAGCCAGTCTCAGTCTCGGTGTCAGCGTCATCGGTATCCGCATCGGCCGATGAGGCCTCGGCCGTAGAGCCCTCAGCAGGCCCCGCACCGTTGGAGTCCACTTTCTCCGGGTGCGGGTCATCCGCGATATCCGGCGTCTTGGCGCTGAGAACTTGGGCGATATCCTCGAGCGAGGAGGTACGGGGATCGGTCACCTGCGGGATATTCACGGCTTCCTCGGTGTGACGGGTGCCGTCGGAAGTGGGGACGTCGTCGGTCATAGTCGCATTCTTACTCAAGCATTGGCACGGCGGCGGCGGGCAGCGTCCTTGAAACGCTCCTGGGAGTCGAGGATGACCTTGCGGATGCGCACCGCATCCGGAGTGACCTCAACGCACTCGTCATCGGAGGCGAACTCGAGAGCCTCCTCCAGGGTCAGCTTACGCGGCGGCACCAGACCCTCAAAAGAATCGGCCGTGGCGGAGCGCATGTTGGTCTGCTGCTTCTCGCGCACGACGTTGACGTCCATGTCCTCATTGCGCGGATTCTCGCCGACGACCTGGCCCTCGTAAGTCTCCTGGCCGGGCTCGACGAAGAACGTGCCGCGGTCCTGCAGGCGGATGAGGGCGTAGGCGGTGACGGCCCCGGCACGGTCGGAGACCAACGACCCCGTGGTGCGGGCCACGATCTGACCGGCCCAGGGCTCGTAGCCCTCGGCGATGGATGAGGCGATACCGGTACCGCGAGTCTCCGTGAGGAACTGCGTGCGGAATCCGATGAGACCGCGCGCCGGGACGAGGAACTCCATGCGGATCCATCCGGTGCCGTGGTTGATCATGGTCTCCATGCGGCCTTTGCGGGCGGCCATGAGCTGAGTGACGGCGCCCAGGTACTCCTCGGGAACGTCGATGGTCGTGCGCTCGACCGGCTCATGCCGCCTGCCATCGATCGTGCGGGTGACGACCTGCGGCTTGCCGACAGTCAGCTCGAAGCCCTCGCGACGCATCTGCTCGACCAGGATCGCCAGGGCCAACTCGCCGCGCCCCTGGACCTCCCATGCGTCAGGGCGTCCGGCGGACAGCACGCGCAAGGAGACATTGCCGACCAGCTCGCGATCCAGGCGGTCCTTGACCTGACGGGCTGTGACCTTGGCCCCCTTGGTACGCCCGGCCATGGGAGAGGTGTTGATGCCGATGGTCATCGAGATGGCCGGGTCATCCACCGTGATCAGCGGCAGCGGACGCGGGTCGTCGGGGTCCACCAGGGACTCTCCGATGGTGATGTTCTCAATACCGGCGATGGCGACGATATCTCCGGCATGGGCCTCCTCGGCGGGCCGGCGGTCCAAACCCTCGGTGATGAGCAGCTCGGAGACTCGCGCTGTGGACAGGGATCCGTCATGGCGGGCCCACGACACGGTCTGCCCCTTGTGCAGAGCGCCATTGTGGATGCGCAGAAGGGCCAGCCTGCCGAGGAAGGGCGAGGCGTCCAGGTTGGTGACATGCGCCTGAAGAGGAGCTCCCTCATCGTAGGAGGGGCCGGGGATGCGCTCGATGATGGTGCGGAAGAACGGCTCGAGATCCTCACTGGCCGGCAGCTCGCCGTCGGCGGGCTGGGCGGTGTCGGCACGGCGGGCCTTGGCGGAGGCGTAGATGACGGGGAGGTCGAGGACGGCCTCCAAGTCGATGTCGGGCTGCTCGTCGGACAGGTCGGAGGCCAGCGAGAGCAGCAGATCGGTGGACTCGGAGACGACCTCGCTGATGCGCGAGTCGGGGCGATCCACCTTGTTGACCACGAGGATGACCGGCAGATTGGCGGCCAGGGCCTTGCGCAGCACGAAGCGCGTCTGGGGCAGGGGCCCCTCCGAGGCGTCCACGAGCAGGACGACGCCGTCCACCATGGACAGGCCACGCTCGACCTCACCGCCGAAATCGGCGTGCCCGGGAGTATCGATGACGTTGATGGTGATGCCCTCGGGGAGCCCGGCGGCCACGGCCGCAGGACCGCGGTAGTGGACGGCCGTGTTCTTGGCGAGAATGGTGATGCCCTTCTCGCGCTCGAGCTCGCCGGAGTCCATGACGCGCTCGCCGGTGGTCTCCTCGGTGGCGCGGGCGCCGAAAGCGCCCGCCTCCCAGAGCATCGCGTCGACGAGGGTGGTCTTGCCGTGGTCGACATGGGCGACGATGGCGACGTTGCGCAGATCCTGGCGCACAGTCATGTGAGGCACTTCTTCCGTCCGAGGGGCGCCGGAGCACGGTCGAGACGCGGGCCCACCGCTGGCGCACAGCGGGGCAAGGGTAGAGGCTGCCGTTCAGCAGTCGCCATGACGGGGGTGACACGAACGCTGTGCGCCCGCTCACGCTTCCGCGATCCCCTGCTGAGGCCCAGCCTCAGGTGATCGATTCCGATCTGGAGCCGGTAGGCGAAGCAGGCCGCACCCCGACCATTGGTGACGGTTTACGACGCCGACGGAACTTCGGCAGGTGAACGTACTTTTCTCTCATCCTTCTGAGCTCAACCCGCAGAAGGATGAGAGAAAAGTACGTTCACGCCGGAAAGGTACGTTCATGATCCGCCCCGCCCGTACTCGGGCTCCCCTGGACCGATCTCGATGCGGAACCGGACCGATCTCGACGCGGAACCGGACCGATCTCGAGCCGAGTTACGACCGATCTCGATGCGGAATGCGACCGATCTCGGCGAAGGGAGCCGCCCGCGACGGCCTCAGCCCTCGTTCATACCCTCACGCCCCGCACAACTCCGCATGCCCCGCACAGCTCATGCTCCGCACAGCTCATGCTCCGCACGGCTCACGCCCCGTACAGCGCGATTCTGGAGCCGGGAACGGCGTCGATCAGCTCGCGGGTGTAGGTCTCGCGCGGGTGGGCGAACAAGTCATCCGCATGGCCGGACTCGACCACCCGCCCCTTCTCCATGACCACGACGTCGTCCGCGATCTGCCGCACGACCGCCAGGTCGTGGGTGATGAAGAGGTAGGTCAGGTCCAGCTCTCGCTGAAGCTCCGCCAGCAGTCGCAGGATCTGCGCCTGGACGAGCACGTCGAGGGCGGAGACGGCCTCGTCCAGCACCACGATCTCGGGCCTCAGGGCCAGAGCCCGGGCGATGGCCACGCGCTGGCGCTGGCCCCCGGAGAGCTCATTGGGGTAGCGCCGCATGGCCGAGCGGGGCAGGGCGACCATGTCGAGAAGCTCGGCGACGCGCTCACTGCGCTCCTGACCACCTCCCACATCGTGCACCCGCAACGGCTCCTCAATGATCCGGTAGATGGAGTACATCGGATCCAGGGAGCCATAGGGGTTCTGGAACACCGGCTGCATGATGCGCCGCAGCTCGAACAGCTGCTTGGGTCCCAGAGTCGACAGGTCGACGCCGTTGTGGAAGACCTTGCCCTCGGTGGGATCGATCAGATTGAGGACGATGTTCGCCACCGTGGACTTGCCCGAGCCGGACTCGCCGACGAGCGCCGTCGTCGTGCCTCGGAGCACTCCGAAGGTGACGTCGTCAACGGCCCGGATATGCGCGTCCGCGCCCTTGGCGCCGCGCACGTCGAAAACCTTGGTCAGATGCTCGACCCGCAGGATCTCGGGAGTGTCCTTCGCGATCTCGTGAACGCCCAGTTCGTCCTCCGCGACCTGGATGCCCTCGGCGTGGGCCGCCTCGATGCGCTGAGAGGCCAGCGACGGCGCCGCCTCGACGAGTCGGCGGGTGTAGGGGTGGCGCGGGTTCTGGAGCACGTCCAGACTCGGCCCGGACTCCACGATGCGGCCGCGGTGCATGACGACGACGTGCTCGGCCCGCTCCGCCGCCAGGCCGAGGTCGTGGGTCACGAAGAGCATCGCCGTTCCCAGCTCGTGGATGAGGCGCCCGAGGTGGTCCAGAATGCGACGCTGGACGGTGACGTCCAGGGCGCTGGTCGGCTCATCGGCGATGAGCAGCCGGGGGCGCGCCGCCAGGCCGATGGCGATCAGGGCGCGCTGCCGCATGCCTCCGGAGAACTCGTGCGGATACTGCTTGGCGCGTCGGGCGGCGTCGGGGAGTCCCGCGTCCTCGAGCAGAAGCGCCACCTGCTCGGCGGTGGCGATCCGGCTCTGGCCCTGCCCTCTCGATCCCCCCGATCCCTCCGAAGAGGCCCCATCCGAGACGTCGGAGTCATCCGGGGCCTCCTGCCCGGCGGCGAGCCTGGCGAGACGGTCATCCGCCACCCCCGCCAGCCCGTTGGCGCGCAGCGCCTCACGAACCTGGAAGCCGATGGACCACACCGGGTTGAGATTGGTCATGGGGTCCTGGGGGACCAATCCGATCTCGCTGCCGCGCAGACGCTGCATCTGCTTGTCGGAGGCGTGCGCGATGTCCTCGCCATCGAACAGGATGCGACCCCCGGTCACCCGCCCAGTCCCCGGCAGCAGGCCGATGACGGCATTGGCCAGGGTGGTCTTCCCAGAGCCCGACTCCCCGACGATGGCCACGCTCTGCCCGGGGTAGATCGTCAGATTGGCCTGGCGAACGGCCGGAACCATCCCGGTCGAGGAGCGAAAGGCCACCTCGAGATTCTCAATGCGCAGCAGCGGCGCTTCAGCGGGCGCAAAGTCTTCAGCGGCAGAAGCGGAGGCGGCAGAAGCCTCAGAAGCATCAACGGCGGTGTTGTCGGTAGTCACTTGCGAGCCTTCGGATCGAGGGCGTCCCGCACCACATCGCCCATCATGACGAAGCCGAGCACGGTGAGCGCGAGAGCGCCCGCGGGGTACAACAGGACGGAGATGTGGTCGCGCAGCGCCACGTTGGCCGTGGAGATGTCCGCACCCCAGGAGACCACCGAGGCCGGCAGCCCGATCCCGAGGAAGGACAGCGTCGCCTCGGCGACGATGAAGATGCCGAGCTCGACGGTGGCGGTGACGATGATCGGAGCGGCGGCATTCGGCAGGACATGGCGCAGCAGGATGGCGAGCCGTCCGCTGCCGAGCGAGACCGAGGCGGTCACGAAGTCCTCGTTCTTGACACTCATGACCGCGCCCCGGGTGATGCGGGCGATCTGCGGCCATCCGAACAGCGCCAGGACGGCGACGACGGTCAGGATGGAGGACCTGCCCTTGAACATCTGCATGACGACGATCGCGGCCAGCACGAAGGGCACGGCGAAGAACACGTCGGTGATGCGCGAGAGCAGCGCGTCGAAGAAGCCCCCGAAGAACCCGGCGAGAGCGCCGATGAGTCCGCCCAGCAGCGTGACCAGGAGCGTCGTGAGCACGCCCACGGTCACCGACGCGCGGGCGCCGTAGATGGTCCGGGCGAAGATGTCGCAGCCCTGCCGGTCGAAGCCGAAGGGGTGCTGGACGGTCGGAGGTCCGTAGGAGTTGTTGAGCTGGCAGTAGGTGGGCGTGGCGCGGGCGATCAGTCCGGGGGCCACGGCGAGCAGGACGGCGACGGCGATGAGCAGGGCGGAGACCCAGAAGATGGGGCGACGGCGCAGCTGCTTCCACGCCTCCCCCCACATCGAGGAGGGGGCGGAGTCGTCGGCGACGGCATCGACCGCGCCCAGCCCCTGCTCATCGGTATCGGCGACGAAGTGCTCCTGCCCGATACGGACAGCGGTTGCACCGGTGGCACCGGTGGCGCGGGGGCCGTCGGACGGCCGAGGCCACCGAGCCTCAGGCTCGGGCTGCTCGTGGGTCTGAGCCTCGAGCGGCTTCTGGTCCTGTCCCTCAGTGCTCTCAGTGCTGTCGGCGTTGTCAGTGCTCTCGGAGCTGTCGGCGCTGTCGGTGTTGTCAGCGCTCTCAGTGCTGTCGGGAATGTCGAGGTTGTCAGGCATAGCGGATCCTCGGGTCCAGGGCTGCGTACAGAAGGTCAACGATCAGATTGGAGATGATGAACACCAGGATGAGCACCGTCGTGAAGGCGACGACCGTGGGACCCTCCCCATTGATGATGGCCTTGTAGAGGGTGCCGCCCACGCCGTCGATATTGAAGATCCCCTCGGTCACGATGGCTCCGCCCATGAGCGCGCCCAGATCCGCGCCGAGGAAGGTGACGACCGGCACCAGCGAGTTGCGCAGGACGTGGACGACCATGACCCGACGGCTCGATAGGCCCTTGGCGCGCGCCATGCGGACATGGTCGGCCGACAGATTCTCCCCCACCTCCGTGCGCGTCAGGCGCAGGACGTAGGCCAGGGAGACCGCCCCGAGCACGATCGCGGGCATGAGCAGTTCCTTGAACCCCGGAGAGCCTCCGGCCGTCGTCGGCAGCCATCCGAGCTTGACGCCGATGAAGAACTGCAGGAGGAAGCCGATGACGAAGGTCGGGACGGCGATGACCACGAGGGACAGGATCAGCACCGTGGCGTCGAAGATCCCGCCCTTGCGCATGCCGGCGAAGAGCCCGATGCCGACGCCCGCCACCGCTTCGAAGACGAGCGCCATGAGGGCGAGCTTGATCGTGACCGGATAGGCGCCGGCGAGCACATCGACGATCGGCCTGGACCCGCGAATGGTGGTGCCCAGGTCGAAGGTCACCAGCCCCTTGAGGAACAGGAAGTACTGGACGAGGAAGGGCTGATCCAGGTTGTACTGGGCGCGTATCTGAGCCTGAAGATCGGGGTTCAGGGCGCGCTCACCGCCCATGGCGGCGACAGGATCGCCCGGCAGGGCGAAGACCATGGCGTAGATGAGCAGCGTGGCCCCGAAGAACACGGGGATCATCTGCAGAAGCCTGCGTCCGGCGTAGCGGAGCATCGGCATCTCCTTAGAGCAGGATGGGAACGGACGAACGTAGAGGGTTCCGGGGGCTCTCGTTCAGGCACGGCGCCCGGTGCGGCGGCGGTTTCCCGGGTTAGCTGGAGCACCGTCGCGCCGGAGCCGGCCTGAGGCCGGCCGAGAGGACGACTGGGCCGAGCCGCCCCGCCGGATGACCGGCCGGCGGGCGGCCGGGCGGGCAACCGGACCGAGGTCAGTACGAGGAGATGGCCTCCGCCTGGTCCCACAGGCGCTTGGCCTCGGCCTCATCGAACTGGAGGACCTCGTTGCCCGCCACGGAGTCCTTCCACCCGGGGATGGTGGGACTGGTGAAGTCCGATGCGGGTGTGCGGGTGTCGTAGAACAGGGTGTCGCAGATCTGCTTGCGGTTGATGGCGCGGGACAGCGCCGCCCGCCGGGCACGGCCCTCGTCGTCCATCTTCCAGTGCTCGGCATTGACATTGATGATGAAGTTCTGGATGAGGGCGCCGGGCTCATTGACGGCCCGCTCGCCGAGCTCGTCCTGGAAGGAGGCCAGGGCCGAATCAGGAATGGCATCGATCACGTCAACGGCGTCGGAGAGCAGATCATTGTAGGCCGCGTCGTAGCTGGTGTAGAAGATGAAGGTGATGCCCTCGTTCTTGGGCAGGCGGACGCCCTGGTAAGAGGGGTTCTTGGCCAGCACGGCCTGGGAGTCGTGCACCCACTCGGTCAGGGTGTAGGGGCCGTTGCCGATGGGCTTCTCGCCGAAGGCGGCCATGTCGGCGTAGGCGGATTCGGGCAGTGGGTAGAAGGCGGAGGTCCCCAGACGCTTGACGAAGTCGTGGGCCGGGGCGGTGAGCTTGATCGTGAACGTCAGATCATCGACCTTCGCCAGTCCGGTCAGCTCGGAGTCCTTCTCCGCGGAGTAGCCCTCGATGAGCTCGTAGGCGTAGCTGGACAGCTGAGCGTTGGACATCAGCGCGCCGTAGTTCCAGGCCTTGATGAAGGAGTCGGCGGTGACCGGGGTGCCGTCCGAGAAGGTCCAGCCGTCCTTGAGCTTGACCGTGAAGGTCTGATTATCGGAGGTCTCGATGGATTCGGCGACCTCGTTCGTCACGGTGCCGTCCTTCTCGTAGGCGACCAGGCCCGCGAAGATCAGATCGACGATGCGGCCGCCGCCGGTCTCATTCGTGTTGGCGGGCAGCAGAGGGTTCTGGGGCTCGGAGTTGTTGGCGCGCACGAAGCCGTCGGAGTTCGTGGTGGTGATGAACTCGTAGCTGGGCATGGCCTGCCAGTTGAAGGTCACGTCACTGACGTTCTTGGAGTAACCCCCAAAGCCGTTCTGGTACCACAGGGGGATGGCCGGCAGGTCCGCGAAGAGCTGCTCCTGAGCCTTCACGTAGAGAGCGTTCGACTCCGCATCGTCCTTGGCCGCGGCGGCCTGAGCCATCAGGTCGTCGAACGCGGTGCTGGAGTACTGGGCGTCGTTCGCGCCCCCGTTCGTCTGGAAGGGGCCGTCGAGGAAGTCCTCCATGGAGGGGTAGCCCGCCTGCCACCCGGCGCGGAAGGCCCCGACGATCGTGTGGTCGGTGATCTGCTGGCGCAGCTCGGAGAACTGGGCATAGGGCAGCGGCTCCATGGAGATGCCCAGCGTGTTGCTGACGGAGTTGCACACGGCCTCGACCCAGTCCTTGTGGGGCCCATCGGAGTTGTAGGCGAACGTCAGCCTGCCGCCGCTCTCGGCGCCCTGGCCGTCCGAGGCGGCGCTGGGGCCGCCATCGGGGCTGTCGGAGCCGCAGGCACCGGCCAGCAGCACCGCGAATGTTGCGGCTCCCAGGCCGAAGTGACGGCGAGAGATCGTGGGATTGCTCAACGGAATTACCTCCGTTGGACATCGTCGGCATCGACAATCGATTAGCAACTATGCACTCATCCCGACATGGAGAATGTCGACACCGTGGCG
>NZ_JH711483.1:79530-164561 GCF_000269805.1 Actinomyces massiliensis 4401292 | reverse complement strand
GATGATAGTAAACACCATCCGGTAATCCCATGGACACATTCAGGCGCATACTTATGTTTTTGGCCTCCGGTTCCCGCCTTCTGCTTTCCGGTTCCCGCCGATCGGGCCGACATCACCAGGCGGCCGCGAGCAATTCGTAGGAGCGCCGACGCGCGACGGCGTCATGAGCATAGGTGACCACCAGGATCTCCTCCAGGCCCCAGCGCGAGGCCAGCTCACGGATGCCCGCGGCCACGACGTCGGGGGTGCCGACGAAGGACAGCCCCATGGACGCCTCGACGACGTCCTCGCGCCCTCCCGCCAGGGCGCGCCAGGCCCGCGGATCGTCGTCGGGCGCGTCCAGCGGCGCCGGCCTGCCGCCGACAATGCGCGCGGCGGCCGCCATGGCCGTGGAGAACAGTCTTTCCGCCTCCTCCTGCTTCGGGGCGACGACGGCGTTGACGCCCGCCGCCACATGAGGCGCGCCGTCCCGGGAGAGCGGGCGGGCGCCGTCGCTCCCCGCGCCCCGACTGGACTGGCCGGATCGGCTGGACTGGCTGAAATGGCTGGACTGGCTGAAATGGCTGCGGTACGTCGTAATGGCGGCCTCCGCCTGGGAGGGCGCGAAGTGCGAGGCGACGACGAAGGGGAGCCCGAGCGTGCCGGCGACGCGCGCACCATTGACCGACGAGCCGAGGATCCAGGCGGTCGGGGCGGTGCCCTCGCCCGGGATGGCGCGCACATGCCGCTCCGAGGCGGCGGTCAGGGCGTCCACGGCGCCGCCCTGGCCCACGCCCTCGCCCGACGGCGGCAGGAGCGACCCGGGCACCGTCCCCAGCACGTCGTCGGGAATGGCGCCGAGGTAGGCCAGGGTCTCCAGAACCTCGTCGGCGAAGCGGGAGGGATCGGCCTTGCGCCGCCGCAGAGCCGCCGCGGTCAAAGGGTCGGTGCCCGGCGCGCGCCCCAGCCCCAGCCCCACGCGGCCGGGATGAAGCGTGGCGAGCGTGCCGATCTGCTCGGCGATCACCAGCGGAGCGTGGTTGGGCAGCATGATGCCGCCGCTGGCGACCCCGATGCGCCTGGTGGCGGCGAGCACCTGCCCCATGAGAACGGTCGTAGCCGAGGAGAGGTAGGTCGTGGAGCCGTGGTGCTCCGCGAGCCAGTAGCGGGCATAGCCGGCCTCGTCGGCGGTGCGGGCCAGCTCCAGCATCTCGCTCAGGGCATCGGCGCGGGTGCGCCCGGCCGAGACCGGCACGAGATCGAGGACGGACAGCACGGGTCGTGCGGCGTTCATGGACTCACCCTACGGCGAGTCCCGCAGCGGGAGTCCGGCTGATCGGCTCAGTCCGCCGGGGATGACGGGGCGGGCGTCCCGCCCTCCTGCGCGTCCACGGGCGATGCCGGAGCGGCCGGCGCGGGAGCAACAGCAGCATCACGACGGCGGTAGACCGCGGCGAGCACGGCGCCGGACAGATTGTGCCATGTGGAGAAGACGGCACCGGGCAGGGCCGCCTCGGGCGAGAAGTACGTCCCCGCCAAGGTGGCGGCCAGCCCCGAGTTCTGCATGCCGACCTCGATGGAGATGGTCCGGCACACGCGGGCGTCGCGTCCCAGGATCCGTCCGGCGCCGTAGCCGAGCAGATAGCCCAGCACGTTGTGGCAGGCGACCACGAGCAGAACCAGCAGACCGGCGGACAGGATCGTCGTGGCGGACTTGGAGACGACGGCGAGGACCACATAGCAGATGCCGAGCACCGAGACCCACGGCATGGCCGGCAGGATCCTCTCGACGAACCCGCTGAACAGCACCCGGACGATCAGGCCGCCGACAACGGGCACGAGCACCATGCGCACGATGCTCATGGCCATGGACCCGGCGTCCACGGGCATGTACTGGCCGGCGAGCCACTGCGTGAGCAGTGGCGTCATGAGCGGGGCGAGCAGGGTCGAGATGGAGGTCATCGTGACGCTGAGCGCCACATCACCTCTGGCGAGGTAGGAGATGACGTTGGAGGAGGTGCCGCCCGGCGCGCAGCCGACGAGGATCACTCCCGCGGCGAGCATCGGATCGAGTTGGAAGGCCTTGGCGAGCACCCAGGCGAGCGTCGGCATGATGACGAACTGGGCGACGACGCCGACCAGCACCGGCAGCGGCCGCTTCACGACGAGCGCGAAGTCCGGCGGGGTCAGGGTCAGGCCCATGCCGAACATGATGATGCCCAGGGCGTAGTTGGTTCCCGCCGACAGCGGCGAGAGCTGCGTCGGCACGAGCAGCGCAACCGCGAAGGCGGCCAGGATGAGGACCGGGAAGACGGTGACGGCAGTGCGGGCGGAGCGGTCCTCGGCGCCGGGGTCGCTGCTGGCGGAGCTGCGGGAACTGTCGGAGCTGGCGGAGCTGCGGGAACTGGCGGAGCCGCGGGAACTGTGGGAATTCTGGGATTCGGGGGCAGTCATGCTTCTGTCCTCCTCCGCACGTCGGCCGTGCGGACGACTCATCTCGATTGCCGGTGAGCCGGCGGGGATCTACAGGGCGTTTCAAGCGGGCCCGGCCTGGCGAGACCCGACCCGCTTGAGCGCAACGGCGACCAGGGAGCCGCCCGACCGCCCGTCAGCGGCGCGAGGGCAGCAGCGCGGCGACGACCGACTTCAGGACATCGCCGATGACGAAGGGCGCCAGTCCCAGCACGAAGGCCGTGTTCCAGGCGGCACCGGTGGCGACCTTGAGCCAGATCAGGCCGGGGATGTAGACGACGGCGGAGGCGAGCAGCATCAGGGCGAGACGGACCAGGAGCGGGCGCCGGGCGCCGTCGGCGGTGCGAGACAGCGCGTATCCGGCGACGACGGCGGCCAGGGCGTAGCCCAGCACGTAGCCGAAGGAGCTGGTCACGCCACTGCTCCAGCCCGCCAGAACCGGCGCGCCGGCCGCGGCGGCAGCCGCGTAGAGGGCGACCGAGCCGAGAGCCCGACGGCCGCCGAGCACGCCGCCGACGCCGAGCGCGGCCAGAGTGCCGAGCGTGACAGGCACGGGCGTGAAGGGCAGCGGCAGCGCGACCTGGCCGATGAGGGTCAGCGCAACGGCGCCGGCCACGACCAGTCCGATCTCACGGGCGAGGACCGCGGGAAGCGAGCGGGCCGCGATACGGCTATCAGCACCAGCGGCGACGTCAGGGGCATCAGGGCTGCCGGCGCCCGCAGCGGCGTCCAGAGCGGAGGAAGAGTGATTCATTGCCATGCCACAACCGTAGGTCAGCGCCAACGCCACCACATCGGCCATGTGCACCGGTTCCCACCGGCGGCTTTTGTGGGATTCCTCAGAGGCGCGCGGATATCCAGGCCAGCAGATCGCGGGTGACCTCGTCGCGGTTGATCTCGTTGAGCACTTCGTGGCGCGCGCCGGGGTACAGCTTCAGGGCGACGTCGCGCACGCCCGCGCGCCGGTAGGCATCGGCCACCTCGCGCGGCCCCCTCCCACCCGAGCCCACGGGGTCCCGGCCGCCGGAGACGACCAGGACGGGCAGGTCCCCCGGCGTCGCCCTGTAGACGGCGGATCTCGCCGCTGCGTGCGGCCCGGCGGCCAGGTCTCGGAAGAAGGCGTTGGAACACACGAAGCCGCACAGAGGGTCAGCCGCATAGGCGTCCACCTCGGTCTCGTCGCGACTGAGCCAATCGACCTCGGTGCGAGTCGGGGCGAAGGCTCTGTTGAACCCGCCGATCACCAGGGCGTGCAGTGCCTTCCCAGGGGCGGCCGGCCCTCTCAGACCGCACAGCATGGAGCCCAGCGCGGCCCCGGCCCGGCCGGCCGCTCCCGGATCACCGCCCGTGCCCATGACGATCATGCCCGCCAGATCCGCGCCTCGGCGCGCGGCGAGGAGCCGCACCAGGAAGGAGCCCCAGGAGTGGCCGAGCATGACAACGGGAGCGTCTGGCCACGAGACGCGCACCGCGTCGAAGACGGTGGACAGGTCGGTCAGGACGCGCTCCCAGCCGTCAGTGTCGGCGACGTGCCCGAGGCGGCGGGGAGCGGCGGTCAGGCCGTGCCCGCGATGATCGTCGGCGACGACGGCATAGCCGGCCCCCACCGCGGCGACTGCGAAGCGCTCGTAGCGCGCCGAATGCTCGGTCATGCCGTGAACGATCTGGATGACGGCAGACGGCTCGCCGCCCCGGGAGCCGGAAGCCGGCCCGCCCGAGGCGGGGGCTGCATGCCCAGCATGCCCAGAAAGCCCAGCATGCCCTGATGGCTCAGCGCGGGAGGCGGCGTCGGTGCGCAGCGGGGCGATGCCGTCGGGCAGCCAGGTTCGCAGCGCCAGACCGACGCCATCGTCTGCGGCCATACGAGTCAGAGCAGTCTGCACGGCAGAAGGATATCGGTGCTGCGAAGCCGAAGCGGGCACTGGGTAGCCTGCCGGGGTGCGAGCCTTCGTGAGCAACGGGAAGCAGGCCCTGGCGCTCGTGGCCCGGACGCTGCGGGCGCGCGGGACCAGGACCGTGCTGATGCCGCGGTACCGCTGCGAGGCCATGGCGGTGCCCTTCGCCCTGGAGGGGATGAGGGTGCTCCCGGTCGATGTCGGCGCGGATCTGCTGCTCGACCCGTGTGTGCTGAGCGAGGCCCTGGACCGCGCCCCCGGCGCGGCGGTGGTGCACTGCGAGACCTACGGCAACCACGGCGGCCAGGAGCTGACCTCGGCGCTCGCCATCGCGAGGATGCGGGGCTCCGCGGTGATCCTGGACGCGACGCACTCGCTCGTGGATCGGCTGCTCGCGGCCGCAACCTCCCCGGGCGCCCTTGGAGAGATCGCCGGCGGAAGCGAGCCGTGGGATGCCATCGTGGCGAGCACGCGCAAGCTGCTGCCCGTTCCGGACGGCGCCTGGCTGGCCTGGTCGGAGAGCTCATCGCTCGCGAGGGATCTCAGGCGGGCAGTCGCCGAGCTCCCCGGGCGGAACGCGGTGGATGAGCACTGCACGGCCCTCGGCATCGAGCTCGGCCGCGTCTCGGAAGCCATGCGCGCCTCGCTCGGGAGCCGTCGGGAGGAGCTGCGCATTCAGGTCTGCGCGATCGCCGACCGGCACGAGCGGGCAATCGAGACCGCGCTCGCGCCCGTGCCCGCGAGTGCGCGGACAATCGCCCTGCTGGAGGCGCTGGATCCCGGAGCCCTGCAGCTGCGAGCCCACACGGCCCGCCGTCTGCGGGAGCGCCTGACTGCGGGTCTGCGGGCGTGCGGACTGCGCGTGGTCAACCCCGGTTCGGCGGGGTGCGTGGCTCTGAGCGCGGCCACCAGGAACCGGGGCGAGACGCCTGCGAGTCCGGAATGCCGGAAATCCCAGGAATTTCAGGAATCCCAGCGTCGGCGATCCCAGCGCGCACTCGACGAGGTGGAGGAGGCCCTGGCCCGCTCGGGACTGTGGGGGCCGGTGAGCTGGCCGGACCCGGGTGCGGGAGCCGGCACTCCCCCATGGCCGAGGGTCGTCACCGTGCCCACCGACGATCCGGGGCGCATGAATGAGCTGATCGACGTCGTCGGTACCGCACTGGGCGAAGGCGCGGAGGCTGGAGCCGGCCGCCTGCGCCTCGCCGAATGACCCACGAATGGGCTCTCGCCTCCACGGCGCCGGCCTGGACGAGCTGTGCGCCCTGGGCGCCCTGCCATCCCGGGCGCCTTCGACGCCATGGACGGGACGGCCCGCTACCGTTGGCCCATGGGCGCCCACAGCTTCACTCTCGTTCCAGCCGCGTACCTGCTCATGCTCCGGCAGTCCCGGGAGTCCGCCCAGCAGCCCTTGCGCACCCGGGTCCTCCTCCAGTTGCGGCGGGCGACCGGCTACATGGACGGCTATTGGGCGTGCGGGGCGGCCGGGCACGTCGAGGCCGGGGAATCGGTGATGCAGGCCGTCGTGCGGGAGGCGGCCGAGGAGGTCGGCGTCGACATCGCGCTCGAGGATGTGCACCCGCTGACCGTCATGCACCGGTCCAACGACGTCGGCGGGGCCGCCCTGGAGCAGCGGGTCGATTTCTTCTTCACGGCGCGGCGCTGGAGCGGCGAGCCCACCGCGGCGGAACCGGAGAAGAACATGGGAATGCGCTGGTTCGCGCTGGACGAGCTGCCCGAGCTGGTGCCCCCGCACGAGCGGGCCGTGCTGGACCTGCTGGCCGGGCAGCTCGACGGCGGCCGGCCGGTCCCGGCGATCACGACGTTCGGCTTCGCGCCTGGTGAGAGGGTCGCCGCCTACGGGGTGGCCCGACCCCACTGAGGCGGCCCCCACCCTCACTGAGGCTCACTGAGGCGGCGCGCCCCGCCTCGCCCCGGCGTCGAGATTGACTTCTTCGAACGAGGTCGACGGTGGCACCGTCGACCTCGTTCGAGAATGTCGACCTCGACGGGGGGGCGAGCGCCTAAGTACAGCCCGTCCGCAAGCGATTCGGCGCCCTTGCCTACTCAGAGTCCGAGGAACTCCAGGATTCGCGGCAACTCCCGGCGCGCCTGAACCAGTCCGGCCTCGTAGGCGCCCACGATCCGGTCATAGCGCAGTTCGCCATTGACGACCGCCATGCGGTCGGGCTGGAAGAGGTAGACGCGCCCCTCGCGCTGGGCCGCCTCGAGCTCCTCCATAGTCCGGTTGTAGTTCGACGGGCGGGAGATGATCCCCTCGGCCACGGCCGGGTAACGGCGGAACAGCTGCCGGTAGACGCCGGGGCACTTCGAATCCGACTTGCGGTATCCGGCCGGACGGGTCGAGACCACCAGCATGCGCCTGTAGCCGTCTGCGGCCGCCGCATTGATGGCGAAACCACCCGTGGGCCCCAGGCCGCCGTCGAGGTAGGGAACGCCGTCGATATAGACGATCGGCATGAGCACGGGCATGGAGGACGACGCCTGGCAGCGCGGCAGGAGATCGGCCATCTCGTGCACGTCCTCCAAGCCCCAGTAGACCTCCTCGCCGGTATCGCAGCGGAAGGAGCCGATCCGCACAGTCGCCTCCGTGCTCTTGAAGACCGGCCAGTCGAAGGGGATGGACTCGTCCGGGGCGGCGGTGTGCCGGTAGATGTGCTCGGAGTTGAAGTAGCCCCGGCGACGGAGGAAGCTGCCCCACCCACCGGTGCGCGGATCCGTGGTCAGCCCGACGAATGCCTCGCGCGTGCGCCACAGGTCCCGCGAGACCATGTTGACGGTATTGGTGCAGCCCGCCGATATCCCGCCGACCCAGGGGAAGAAGAGGCCCGCCTCAAGGAGGACCTGGACGAGGGCGGCGGTGTAGGAGCCGCGCATGCCGCCGCTCTCGAAGACGAGGGCGACGTCGTCGACCCGGCGGGTGATCGGGGCGGGGGCGTGACCGGGTTGTCCATAGGGAACAGGGCGGGAGTATGACGGCGCAGGGCTCACGGTGCTCATAATGCTCATGGTGGGCCCAGGCTATCGTTGCAGGCCCGCCGCCGATCGAGCTGTCCGTCTCTTGTCCGCCCGAGGTATCGCCGACGACGTCCGACGCGTAGCGTGCGCCTCATGAGGACACCGACCATCTTGACACCCCTGACTGTGCGCGGCCTGACCGCGCGCAACCGCCTGTGGCTTCCGCCCATGTGCATGTACTCCGTCGAGGCCGAGGACGGCGTCGTCACCGACTGGCACGTCCTGCACTACGCCACGCGCGCCATGGGCGGTTTCGGCACCGTGATCGTCGAGGCGGCCTCCGTCACCCCCAACGGGCGCATCTCCCCCTTCGACCTGGGCCTGTGGAACGACGAGCAGATCGCCGGGCACCGTCGCCTCGTCGAGGCGATCCACGCCGCCGGCTCCCTGGCCGGCATCCAGCTCGGTCATGGCGGCCGCAAGGCGGGCACGCCCCCGCGGCGCCCCGACGTCGCCGGAGGTGCGCGCACGGACACCATCAAGGGCTGGGACCTGGTGGCGCCCAGCGCCATCGCCTATCCGGGGCACGCCGAGCCGCGCGCCATGTCCCCGGAGGAGATCCGCGAGACGACGGACGCCTACGTCGCGGCCGCCGCCCGCGCCGTAGCCGCCGGTTACGACCTCGTCGAGCTGCACGGCGCCCACGGCTACCTCATCCACGAATTCCTCTCCCCGCTGTCCAACACCCGCACCGACGCATACGGCGGCTCGCCGGAGGGTCGGCGTCGGCTCGCCCTGGAGACCACGACCGCCGTGCGTGAGGCGGTCGGAGACTCCACGGCTCTGGGCATGCGCCTGTCGGCGACCGACTGGGCCGAGGGGGGCCTGACCGGATCGGACACGGCCGAGCTCGCACCCCTGCTCGTGGCCGCGGGCATTGACGTCCTGCACATCTCGAGCGGCGGGAACGCACCCGCGCAGGTGCCGGTGGGCCCCGGCTATCAGGTGCCGTTCGCCGCGCAGCTCAAGGCCGCCGTGGCGGGGACGACCACGCCGGGCGGCGGCGAGCCGGTAGTCGTGGCGGTCGGGCTCATCACCGAGGCCGCCCAGGCCGAGCAGACGCTGATCACCGACCAGGCCGATGCCGTCGCCGTGGGCCGTCCGGCTCTGCGCGACCCGTACCTGCCGGTGCGCTGGGCCCATGACCTGGGCGTCAACGACTGGGAGGCGGCCGGGCTGCCGGTGCAGTACTGGCGCGGCGCCTGGCGCTGACCGCCGCGACTGCTGCTGCCCACCACCCACTACCTGCCCACTACCGCGAGATCGGTCGTATTCCGCGTCGAGATCGGTTCACCCGACCGATCTCGACGCGGAATACGACCGATCTCGGCGAATAGGAGCGGAGCGAACGGCGCCTCCTCCGGTTCACGCCCCCAGCCAGAAGGCCCGCATGGCCCGGGCCATCCACAGTCCGTCGGCGACGCCGCACATCTCCCGCTGGGAGTGCATCGACAGCAGGGGCTGACCGATATCGACGGTGGTGATCCCCAGCCGCGCGGCGGTGATCGGGCCGATGGTCGTACCACAGGGGACGGTGTTGTTGGAGACGAAATCCTGCACCGGCACGTCTGCAGCGGCGCAGGCGCGCAGCCACACGGCGGTGCCGACGGCATCGGTGGCGTAGCGCTGCTGGGCGTTGATCTTGACCAGCGGCCCCCGGTTGAGAGCCGGTCTGACCGCCGGGTCGTGCAGCTGAGGATGACCCGGGTGGACGGCGTGACCGGCATCCGCGGACACGCAGATGGAGCGGGCGAGCATGGCCGCCCGGGCGTCGCCATTGATACCGAGCACCCCGGCCAGTCGGCCCAGGACCGTCTCGAGGAAGGGGCCGCCGGCCCCAGAGCGGGTCTGCGAACCGACTTCCTCGTGGTCGTTGGCGACCAGGATGATCGGCTCACCCCCTTCGACGCCGCGGGCGGTCCCGTCGGCGATGGCCTCCAGGGCCGCCAGCGCGGCGTGGACGGAGGAGAGGTTGTCCAGCCGTGAGGCGGCGAGGAATTCGCGATGACGCCCGAAGCGGGAGGGCGGCTCGGTGGGGAAGGTCAGGATGTCGTGGAAGGCGAGCTGGTCGGGGTCGATGCCGGCGAGTTCGCACAGGTAGTGCTCGGGGTCGCCGGGGCGGGCGTCGTCGGCCGCCAGGCTCCACAGCGGCAGCAGGTGGGCCTGCTTGTCGAGGCGGAGGGAGTCGTTGACGCTGCGGTCCAGGTGCGGGGCGACCTGGGCCACGCGCGCGATCGGGCCGGTGCGCACGAGGCGGACGTCCCCGTCACGGGTGACCAGGCGTCCGGCCAGGCCGAGATCACGGTCGAGGAAGGAGTTGAGCAGTGGCCCGCCGTAGATCTCGACGTCGAGAACCTGGATGCCGTCGCGCACCATGGCGGCCCGCGGCTTGAGCTTCAGGGCCGGGGAGTCGGTGTGGGCGCCGACGATCCTGAAGCCCGCCCGCTCCGTGCACCGCTCGGGCAGGATCCAGGCGATGATCGCGCCGTCGCGCACGGCGTATCCGCACCGCTGCAGCCCGGGTCCCCACGGCTGCGTCTCATCGGCGCTGGAGAAGCCGACGGCGTTCAGGCGCGCAGCCGTCTCGGCGGCCGCGTGGTAGCTGGTCGGGGAGGCGGTGATGAAGTCGGCGAGGCCAGCGGTGTAGGCGTCATCGTCGCTCAGGACGGCGTGCGCGGCGGCGGAGCGGGGCGATTCGGTCGGCATGGGTCCAGTGTGGCACCCGAGCCGGCGGACCCGAACGGCTTGCGCATCCGGGACGTGTCCGGGCGCAGTCGGGTCCGGAGTTCCCCGCCGTGGACGGACTGCACGCGGCCCCGCCAGATGTGTCACAATCGCCCGCGGACACGGGGTGCGCCCGCCGGCGCTGAGATCACACCCGTGGAACCTGATCTAGCTCGTACTAGCGAAGGGATGTCCTCATGACACTATTGCGCCCCGCCCTGCCCAGAGTCCTATCCATCGCAGGCACCGACCCGTCCGGGGGCGCCGGAACGGCCGCCGACACCAAGTCGATCAGCGCCGCCGGCGGATTCGCGATGACCGCAGTGACCTGCCTGGTCGCCCAGAACACCACCGGGGTCCAGGCCATCCACACTCCGCCTTCCGATTTCCTGAGCCGGCAGCTGCGCTCGGTGTCCGACGACGTCGAGCTCGACGCCGTCAAGACCGGCATGCTGGGCACCACGGAGATCATCGCGGCGGTCGGCGCCTGGCTCGATGAGAACCCGCCGGCCGTGCTCGTCGTGGACCCCGTCATGGTGGCCACCTCCGGCGATCGCCTCCTGGAGTCCGAAGCAGAGGAGGCGATGCGCCACTTCTGCGAGCGGGCCACCGTCATCACCCCCAATATCCCCGAGCTGGCCGTGCTGCTGGGCACCGTTCCGGCCCGCACCTGGCAGGAGGCAGTCGACCAGGCCCGGCGATGGGCGCGACGCACCCGCGTACCGGTCGTAGTCAAGACCGGCCACCTGGGAGGTGAGGACGGTAAGTCCGGTGAGGTGCTCAATATCTGGGTGGACGACGCCGGCGTGCGGACAACCGCGAGCGCGCCCCGGGTAAAGACCTCCTCCACTCACGGAACCGGATGCTCCCTGGCCTCGGCCCTGGCCACCCGCCTGGGCGCCGGAGACGCTCCCGAGGACGCCCTGGCGTGGACCACGCAGTGGCTCCACGAGGCGGTCGCCCACGGCAGCGCCCTGAGGGTCGGCACCGGGCACGGCCCGGTCGACCACTTCCACCGCACCCGTCGTCTGGCCGACGCCGGCCTGGCCGACCCCTGGGCCGAAGGCGACGGGGTACCGGCCGAGCTGTCCCGCCCAGAAGACCTGGCTCCCGAGATCGCCCCCGCCCCGCTGAGCATTGCCGCCGCCGGACCCTGGACCCGGGCCCTGTGGCGGGCCTCCAGCGATATCGCCCGGGAGATCAGCACCGGCGACTTCGTGGCCGGACTAGTGGAAGGCACTCTGCCGGTGGCCGCGTTCGACCACTACTTGGCGCAGGACGCCCTCTATCTGGAGGAGTACTCGCGCGCCCTGGCCCTGCTGGCCGCACGTGCACCGCGCACGCGCGACGCGATCTTCTGGGCCCGCGCCGCCGACACGGTCCTGAGCGCGGAGAGCGAGCTGCACCGCACCTGGCTGGCCGGGCGCCCCCGCGCCCAGGCGAGCCCGGTCACCCGCGCCTACACCGACTTCCTCATCGCCCGGGCGGCCGTGTCCCCCTATGCGGTGGGCGCGGGCGCGGCGCTTCCCTGTCATTGGCTGTACGCCGAGATCGGGGCGGCGGTGCCGCAGGTGGACCCCGATCACCGGTTTGCGGCCTGGTTGTCGACCTACCACGACCCCGCTTTCGCCGCGGCCGCAGCCCAGGCCGTCGCAGCGGTGGAGGAGGCGATGAAGACCGCTACACCTGCCGAGCGCGCGCAGGCGGCTCGGGCCTACCTGTTGGCGAGCCGACACGAACTGGAGTTCTTCGACCAGGCACTGCGCCTGAGGGCGGGCGGTTCGCGTTGAGCGCTCGGATACTCGGCAGGGCCGGCAGGGCCGGCAGTGTCGGCAGTGCCGACAGGGCCAACAGAGCCGGCTCTGCCGATAGTGCCCCCGGGGTCGCTTCCAGCTCGCCCCCGGCGCAGCTGCCGCCCGCTGGACGCGCCGCCCTGCGGGCGGGCGTGGTGGGCAACTGGATCGACAACATCCATGTCTTCCTGCCTTTGATCGCCCTGTCCCCGGCCCTGGCGACGGTGGCGGGTCCGACGGCGAGCGCCTCCGCAGAAACACTTGTGGTCATCGCCATGCTCCTGGGGCGCCCCGTGGGCGGGGTGGTACTGGGGAGGGTGGCCGACCGGCTGGGGCGCACCCGTACCACTCGCCTGGCCATCGCGGGAACGGCCGGGTGCAGTCTGGCCATCGCATGCATGCCCACCCATCGGACGCTCGGCACCGCAACCCTGGTCCTCATTCTGCTGCTGCGCCTGGCGGGCGGTGTGTTCGTGGCCGGGGAGTACTCGGCAGCAATCCCCCTGGCCATGGAGTGGTCTGCGCCCCGACGCCGGGGCCTGATGAGTGGGCTCATCCTGTCCATGGCTCCCCTGGCCCAGGCATCCATCGCCTTCGGCACCGCGGGGCTGCTGATCCTGCTGGGGCCTGAGCGCTACGCCGCCTGGGGCTGGCGGGCGATGTTCGTCCTCGGGGCGCTGCTGTCGGCGGGCATGCTCGGCTATTACTCCCGCCGGGTGATCGACGCCCCCTGCTTCCACCGACGCCGGGCCGACCAGCGGAGTCCGCGCCTGCGCGCGCTGCTGGCGGGGACCTGGCGGCGCTCCTTCTGGCAGGCCTTCGCCCTCATGAGCGGGCTTTGGCTGCTGACCAGCTCCACCGTCCTCATCCTCACCGCACGCCTCGTCTCCGACGTCGGCCTGTCCGCCGGCACGGTCGGACTGGTCATGGGAGTGGCCTCCCTGGCGCAGGCCGCGGCCATGGCCGGGGCCGGTCACCTGTCCACGACGGTGGGACGACGTCGGCTTCTGATCGTATGGGGACTGGTGGCGGCCCTGATCGCCCCCTGGGTGTGGCGGGCCACGATCAGCGCCGCCGACGTCGGCCGCGCGGCGATGCTGGCCGCGACGCTCCAGGTGATCACGGTGGCCGCCTACGGACCGGTAGCGGCCTACCTGTCCGAACGCTTTCCCGTACAGGTGCGTTCGACCGGCTACGGCAGCGCCTACAGCCTGTCGCTGGTGACGCCCGCCCTCTACCCCTTCTACCTGCCGCTTCTGGAGCCCTCGGCGGGCCGGACCGGCTCGGTGCTGATCCTCATCGTGCTCGGCGGTTTCCTGATGGTCGTGGGGGCGGCTCTCGGCCCGGCTCTGGGGCCGAGGGATGTTGCCCGAGAGCTGGACGACGTGGCCGGAGACGCCCAGTGAGCATCCTCGTACACGATCCGGATCTGAAGCGGGTGCGCCCTGTTCTCACCGCCGTGCGGGAGCGCGCACCGCTGGTGCACTGCCTGAGCGCGGCGGTATCCATGGGAATCGTGGCCGACGGACTGCTGGCGGCCGGCGCCCGCCCGATGATGACCGAGACCCTCGACGAGGCCCCCCACATGGTGACCTTGGCCAACGCCCTGCTGATCAACCTGGGCACCCTGTCCACCGACGGCTCGGAGGGCATACCGGCAACTGTCGAAGCTGCGCAGGGGCTGGGACTGCCGTGGGTGCTGGACCCGGCTGCGGTCGGGGTCGCACCGGTGCGCACCGCCATGGCGCGCCGGCTGCTGAAGCGGCATCCCGCCGTCGTGCGCGCCAACGCCTCGGAGGTCCTGGCGCTGACCGGTGAAGCCGGTGGACGCGGGGCGGACTCGACGGCCGTCCCAGACGAGGTGGTGCGGGCGGCGCGTCAGGTGAGCGCCCTCACCGGAGGGGTTGTGGCCATCTCGGGGGCCGAGGATCTGCTGATCGACGCCCGGCGCGAGCTGCGGGTGGCGCGCGGCACGCCGCTGCTGACGCGGGTGACCGGGACCGGATGCCTGCTGGGCGCATTGACGGCCGCCTGTCTGGGGGGCGGGGCGGCGCCCCTGGAGGCCGCCGACGCCGCCACCGTGTGGATTGCGGTAGCCGGGGAACTGGCCGAGACCCGAGCACCGCGCCCGGGCAGTTTCCGGACGGCGCTTCTGGACTCCCTGGACGAGGTGGCGCTATGAATCCCGCACGTCCCGTGCGCACGGCGATTCGGCAGCTGAATCCGACCTGCTACCTGGTGACCTCCGGGAGCTCGCGCCGCACGGCCGAGGTGGCGGCGGCAGCTGCTCGTGCCGGGGCGGGAATCGTGCAGGTGCGGGCCAAGGATCTCAGCGCCGCCGGCCTCCTGGAGCTGACCCTTGCGGTGGCGGGCGCGGTCGAGCGGGCGAACACGGCCACGCGCGTCGTCGTGGATGACCGTTGCGATATCGCCTTCGCGGCTATGAGGGTCGGTGCTCATGTTCATGGGGTGCACCTGGGCCAGGAGGACCTGCCGGTGGCCGATGCCCGGGCCCTGCTCGGCCCTCAGGCGGTGATCGGGCTGACCACCGGGACGCTGGAGCTCGTGCGCGGCGCGCAGGCGGTCGCGGACCTCATCGACTACGTGGGCGCCGGCCCCTTCCGCCCTACTCCGACGAAGGACTCGGGCCGTCCGGCTCTGGGAGTGGAGGGCTACCGGCCACTGGTAGGGGCCACGAACCTGCCCGTGGTGGCCATCGGGGACGTCAGGCCCGAGGATGCCAGGGCTCTGGCGGGTACCGGCGTCGCCGGGGTGGCGCTGGTGCGGGGCATCATGGACGCACCGGACCCGACCGCGGCGGTCCGCGAGGTCCTCCGGGGTTTCGCCGTTCGCCCCTGAGCTTCTGCCGCCTGGCGGCCCCGGGGCGCTGCACGCCGGCCGATTCCCTCGTCGCCGCGCCGTGGGAAGGCAACCGACTCCGGGCAGTCCGCTGAGGCAGGATGGATTCGTGACCACCGCCGCGCCACCGCCCGCACCATCTCCACCACCGCTGCCGCCGCTCGGAACCACGCCTGTGCGCGCCGTGCTCCTGGACGCCGACGGCGTCCTCCAGCTCATCGGCACGCCCTGGTATCAGGCGCTGTCCGACGGCGGCGGCGAGCCCTTCGCGAAGGCTCTCTTATCGGGAGAGGGCGATGCGCTGGCGGGCAGGGAGAGTCTGCGGGACCTGCTGGACAGGCTGATCGTCGAACTGGGGCTGACCAAGGACGCCGACGAGCTGATGGACCTGTGGCGCCGGGCGAGGCCCGATCCGCTCGCCTGGGAGCTGGTCCGCGAGCTGAGAGCCTCGGACTACCTCACCGTCCTGGCCACCAACCAGCAGCGGGAGCGCCGCGAATGGATGCGCACCGCCCTGGGCTACGACGGCCTGTGCGACATCGACGCCTACTCCTGCCTGCTGGGCGTGGCCAAGCCCGATCCGGACTACTTCCGCGCCGTTCTGACAATGGCGCGGGTCGATGCCGATGAGGCCCTGTTCGTGGATGACAGCGCCGAGAACATAGCGGCGGCCAGTGCGTTGGGCCTGCGCACGCTGCACCACCCCAGCGACTCGGGCGGCCGAGTATTGCGCCGGGAGCTGATTGAGGCTTTGAGCGCCTGACCGGGCCGCCCGCCGTGCAGGAGCGCGACGCGCCCGAGCCCGCCCTACTCGGATGCGACAATTACTGATTATCACAACGATTCTGAGGATCTTTCAACGACATAGGGCACGACGTACGACGCAGCGGCCCCTTCTAAGGGAGGAGGGCGAAGCGACGACTTTCTCATCCTGAAGAGCTTGTACAGCAGGTCTTGTCGCGAAAGACTCACTCATAGGCAAAATTGCCACACGTCGACGCCGACGCCTCGAGAGGACGATATGACGACACGGGATGCAGCCGGGCCCGCGGCCCGATTCTGCGCATCGGAGCGCAGGACGCCACTATCCGCGCACTCGACCGCGTCCAACACGTCCAACGCCTCCGCTCGAGAACGCATCTCCGGCAAGCTCGACGAGCGTCTCAACGATCCCTCGCGCCGCGCCCCGCGCGTCTTCCTTCACGTCATCAGCCGCATTCACCGCCTCATCCCCAGCAGGCTGCGCAAGCGCGTGCCCGTGACCTTCATCGGCTATGCGCTCATCAACGGCTCCGCCTTCCTGATCGACATCAGCTTCCTGTGGCTCTTCTTCGACAAGCTCCACTGGCTCTACCCGCTGGCCGTCACCCTGGGGTACATGATCGCGGGCGCCTATTCGCTGCTGCTCAATCGGTGGCTGAACTTCCAGTCCCGAGGCCACCTGGTCTCGCAGGGCTCGCGCTACGCGGTCGGGCTCGCAAGCCAGTACGTCATCTTCATCCTCGGCCTGACCTCCTTCCTGTACTGGATCGGGGTGCACGCAGAACTGGCCCGGCTCATCTCGGCCTGCTGCGAGGGCGCCTACCTCTACACGCTGATGAAGCTCTGGGTGTTCCGGGGCACTCCCGAGCCCGATGACGACGACGGGCCCGGTACGCCGGTGGCCGCCTAGCGGCGCATCCCGCGGACTGGCAGGCGCGGTCCGCAGAACCGATCTCGATGCGGGTTATGACCGATCTCGAGCCGGAAGCGGACCGATCTCGATGCGGGTTACGACCGATCTCGGTGAACTCAGTGAATTCGGCGAGCTCGCCGGCCGGACCCGCACCGCCCCGAAGCACGCATCACCATCGGGCCCGCGCCGTCTCCCGCGGGCCGTCGAGTTCCGTGAAGCCGGCATCCACGACGCGGACGGGCCGTGAGGCAGCCCCCCAGACCTCCGGCGACGGGAAGACCACCCGCACCCGATAGTCCTGAGCCGCCCAGGCGGAGCGGCATGCGTCCGGCATCGCCGGGCTCTGCCAGGCGAGCTGGGCGGCGTGGGCGACCTGTGCGCACAGCTTGCCGCTGGTCATCTCCTCCAGGGGGGTGACCTCGATCTCCACCGGCGCACCGGAGGAGACGGACGCATCCGTCAGATCGATGCCCGCCACCGCCTCGGGATCACGCGCGACGGCCTCGGCGATGGCGGCGGGCGGGGGCGGCAGCTCATCCCCGTGGGGGAAGTGGGTGCCCTCGACCTGCGTCTTGGCCAGCGCCGGAGGCAGCGGTCGGACCGGACCGGGCACAAAGGCCCGGGCCGAGGCCAGCCCCCAGCCGGCGGGACCGTCTTGTACGACAGTGACTCCCGGAAGGTCCTGGACCTCCTCCCAGCGCCGCCCTCGAGCGCGGCGCACGAGCTTGCGAATGCGCCCATTCCTCCAGTGCTCGACGGCGTCGTGCCAGGCCCCGCCCGGAGCGGCCTGCGGCGAGGCGAGCAGGGCGACGACGGCGCGGGCCGCGGCCTCAGCGACGTCGATGCGCCGCGGCGGGTGAACCTTGTCATAGTGGACGGCGATCTGCATGCCCCAGGGGATCTCGTGGTCGGTCACGCCCCGACCCTACCGACCCATCCAACCCGGCGATCGCCCCGGAGCTGGGGCGGGAGCGGCACCGCGCCTCCATCCCGTACGCGGGGCGGCGCCGGGAACCCGCATCCCGGCACAGGCACCTCTCAGGGCGCCCGCCATCCACGACGCGCTCTAAGGTCGGGGCATGACGTTCTCACTGCCCGCACAGGCGGTCCGGCCCACGCGCCCCCGTCCGCTCAACGGCGCCACCGTCCACGGTCCGGCCGGTATCCGTCGGCTTCGCCACCGCGCCGAGATGCCGCTGGTGTGGACGAGTGCGGCTGTCGGCGTCGTGGCGATCGCGGCCTGGGCGGCGCTGGTGGTGTGGCTCGTTACCGTGCCCTCCCCCACTGGACTTGCCGGGGACGTGCGCGACTTCTTCGTCGGCGACGGCGCGACGACGGGCGCCCAGATCCTCCTGACCGTCCCGCTGCTGCCGCTGATCCTCTGGGGCGCGCGTGCGCTCCTGTACGCGAAGATGCGCGCCTCCGCGGTGCAGATGAGCCCTACCCAGTTCCCCGAGGGCTACCGGATGGTGGTGGAGGCCGCCGAGCGCTTCGGGCTGCGGCGCGTCCCCGACGCCTATGTGCTCCTGGGCAACGGCAAGGTCAACGCCTTCGCCGCGGGGCACGGTTTCCGCCGCTTCGTCGTCATCCACTCCGACCTGTTCGAGGTCGGCGGCTCGGCACGCGATCCCGAGGCCCTGCGGTTCATCATCTCCCACGAAGTCGGCCACCTCGCCGCCGGGCACGTCTCCTTCTGGCGACTCCTCGTCTCCCAGGCCGCGTCCTCGGTGCCCCTGCTCGGCAAGGCCCTATCGCGGTCCCAGGAGTACACGGCGGACAATCATGGCTATGACGTCTCCCCCACCGGTGTGCCGGGCCTTGTGGGGCTGCTCGGCGCGGGCAAGTACCTGGGTGCGCAGGTCGGCCTGCACGCGACCGCGGACCGCGCCGCGCACGAGCAGGGATTCTGGGTGCACATCGTGCAGTGGACATCGACTCACCCGATCCTGACCTGGAGGGCGCACGCGCTGAGGGATCGCAGCCGTCCGGGACGTCTCATGATGCGCCCCAAGACCGCCTGGTACCCGCCGGTGAGCCCTGCGGGCGGAGTCGGCAGCGAGGCATGGCCGACTCCCGCGGACGTGCTCGCCCGTATGGACCGCAGCGCGCCGAGAGTGCCGGGGGCGGAGGAGCAGTTCGGCCGCTATCCGGGCATGTTCTACGCCGTGGGCCGCGACGAGCTGCGCCTGTCGGATCCGACCCCGTTATTCACCCCGCCCGACGCAGCAGGACGCCCTGCCCATCCTCGAACGTGACGGCGCCGAAGCCGCCCAGTCGTGCGAGCCTTTCGAAACCGACCAGCAGATGCAGGCCGACGGAGGCGTGGTTGGTGGCATTGACGACGCTGTAGAGGTCCGCGGCGGGCCTGAGGGCGTTCACGGCCTCGGCGACCGCGGTCAGGAGCACTCTCCCGACGCCGCCGCGGCGCGCCACCGGGTCGATGACGAGCCCTGAGACCATCCAGGCGTCCTCGGCACCGGAGCCCGGCTCGGGCAGCGAGGCGCGCATCCGTTCGGGAAGCGGGAAGGCGCCCGACAGCGCGACGGGCGCGAGCAGAGCGTCATCAGTATCACTATCGTCGGCACCGTCGGCACCGTCGGCATGCCGGTCAGTATGACGGTCATCGTGGCGGTCATTGCTGTCCTCGCCAAGGTCGCCACCGTGGCCGCCATTGCTGGCATTGCTGGCATGGCTGGCATGGCTGCCATGGCCGCTATCGCGGCCTGCAGGCGACTCACCGGCGGTCGCGGTCCGGTGCTCGCCGGCTGCGGACATCAGAGCCAGGAGGAGCACCGGGAGGGTGTCGATCATGCGGGGCGCCTGTTGGAGGGCGTCATCGACCGAGGCGCCTCTGAGCGTCAGGAGCCGCGCCACACGCGGGGCGTCATCCGGCTCGGCCGCGCGGACGAGGATCCTCCCGGCGGACGTGCTGTGCGGCTGGGGTGCGGAGGACTCGTTCACCGGTTCAGTCTTGCGCATGTGCGCTGGCACACGCACGCCCTGAGAGGAGCCGGGCCATCAGTATCAGCCGGTGGTGGACAGGATTGACAGGACTGACAGCACCGACAACACCGACCTGCCCGTCCTGTCATGCCATGGGGCGCCCCATGGCATGACAGGGCGGGCGGGGCGGGCGGGGGCGCCGATCAGCGGCGCCGCCGCAGGAAGAGCAGCACCAGCCCGGCGATGACGGCGATGAGGGCGACCACGCCGATGGCCAGGGTGGTACCGGTGACCGGCAGCGAGGACTTGCCCGAATTATCGGCGGACGCCGCCGCAGCAGCGGGGTCCCCGCTGGGCGTCGCGTTCTCAGCGGCGGTCGCCGGCTCCTTGGCCGATGTGGCGGCGGCCGGGGCGGACTCAGAGGGCGCGGAAGGCATGGTTGAAGATCCTGCAGCCACCGCAGCCCCCGTAGCACCTGGAGTCTCAGCGCCCGTCTCCTGCGCGGCCCGGGACCCTGAGGCGGAGTCGTCGGTGGCGGTCGGCGCTGCGGAGGCCGGGTCGGGGAGGGCCGGCGCAGATGCCGAGGGCGCCGCCGACGCCGACGACCCCGACGACTCAGCAGCCCCCGAAGACCCCGAAGACCCCGAAGAGTCGGTACTGGTCGATGCGGACTCGTTCGATCCCGACGAGTCGGCGGTCGGGGTCAAGCCGACGGCGTGCGGGTCGGAGTAGGCGGCGAAGTTCTGGGTGGCGTACCAGGTGTCGGTCGACTGGTCATAGATGATGCCGATGCCCACGGCGTTGGCCTCGGGCGCAACCATGTTGGCGTAGTGGCCCGGGGAGTTGTACCACTGGTCGAACAGCTGCGCACCGACGTCGTCACTGCTGGAGCCGTACCGTATGGCGACGTTCTCCGAGGCCCCCGCCCATCCGCTCGGGTACTGATCGGCGAAAGAGGGGTTGTGGCCCATGGATCGCTGCACGGCCATCTGCTCGGACCACCCCTGGGCGACCGAGTCGAGCTGGGTGTAGCGAGTCACGGATCCCAGGCCCTGCTGGGCCCGCAGCTCATTGACCTTGCGGAGGATGGTGTCCGCGTGACCGGCCCCTTCCGCCGTGATCGCCGCCGGCTCGATCGCGGTGGAGCCCTGCTGCGAGGACGGCCCGGATATCGGAACGGCCGGGGTTGCCTGGGCCGCCGGCACGGCGGCGAAGGCGACGGCGGCGAGCAGCACGGAGGAGAGGATGCGGGTGGTCTTCATGGGCTGTCTCCTGACAGTCAGAGGCGCGGCAACGCGGCCCAGCCCATCACGGCATCCGATATTGCGACTAGGTAACAGCGCCCTTTTTCACTCAAAGCATGCATGTCGCATTCTGACTGGACATCTGGGCGCAAAGGCGTTCTCAGGACTCCCTACCGACGTCGGAGCGACTATTCGGGCGGGCATGCAGCAGGTCTGCCAGCTCGATGAGCAGGCGAACCGACCACCAGGCCCAGTCATGCCCGCCGCTGACGGGCGTGACCCTCACGTCGCGTCCGCTCAAGGCGCGCGCGAGGTCGCGCGCATGCATCAGCATCGGCCCCTCGAAGGTCCCGCTCAGGATCCGCGCCGTCAGCCAGTGCGGGCAGGCCGCCAGGGCCTCCGCCACGTCGAAGCGCCATAGCGAGGGGGACTGCGCGATGGCGTGGCCGATCTCGCCATCGGCGAGGGCGAGCGCCCACAGGGAGGCGATCCCGCCATAGCTCTGCCCCGACACGATCGTGTCGGCGCCGTGCGGGCTCACCGCGAATCGACTCCGCAGGAGCGGAAGGATCCTGTCGATGACGAGGTCGACGTGTCCCCCGGGCACGCCCACATGCTCGGCGCGGTACTCCCCCTGATCGCGCGAGTCGATCATGGCCACATGCACGGGCGGGAGGAGCCCGGAGTCGATGAGCGCGTCGAGGACTGACACGATGCCCATCTGCTCCAGCCATATCTGACCGTCGAACAGGATCAGCACAGGGCCGGCGGCAGGCGCATGCGCGGGCTCGTAGACCCAGACGCGCTCAGAGTTCTCAGAGCTTTCAGAGCCTTCCGAGTTCTCACAGCCCCCGCCCGAGCCGGCTGCGCCCGGCGCATCCGCTGCGCCCGCCGCGCCCGTTGCGGGCGGTGCTGACGGCGCACCCGTTGCATCCGCCGCCCGCCTCGATCGAGCCGGATCCCCGGAGCGGCTGTCGGCCTCCGTCGAGGACGCCGCCAGGGCTGTCGGTGCCGGCAGGGCGGTCAGGACGGACGGGTCCGACGGCGCAGGCAGCGGGACTGCGAACTCGTGCACCCTGCCGCACCTGCGCGGCCGCGCCAGGCCCTCCCAGGGCGGCGCGGGGGCGGACGGCGCCGAGGCCACGGACCGGGGCACCCCGAAGGAACTGCCGATCGTCCGCGAGGCGCGCGGATCCGGCTCGGCGGCGAGCATCGCCGCCAGACGCGCCGAGCGGCCGCTCATGGCGCGCCATGGCGGAACGCTCTCGTCCTTCCAGATGGCGAAGCCATAACTGGCGCTCCAGTCCTCCGGCACGGACCAGGTGCAGGTCCACACCTCGGTGCCGGGAAGCCTGGTCATCTCGAGGGCATCGGCGCCGCCGAACGCGACGAGCCCGTTGGCCTCCAGGAGGACCGACGTGGCCCTCGGCGCCCGCACGGTCCACGTCATCAGCACCCGTGCGGGGTCGTCGGGGTCGGGAGCGATCTTCGGGCTGGGCCCCGCCAGGGCGTCGTCGAGCACGAGGCGCCGCTCATCCGCGGTGCCGGCCGCCTCCCAGTCCCTCTCGACCGGGCCGCGGAGCCGTGATGCGGGCACGTCGCCCTCCGCGGCGGTGAAGCCGCGCGCTCGCTCCCGGTGCTCACGGCCCCGCCGGTCGGTCCATACCCGCGCCTCTCCCCCGTCTCCGCCGTCACCGCCGGCCCGCCCGAGCTCGGGCGCCGGGCCACCGGCCGTCATGCGCCCTCCTCCTGCGAAGAGCTGTCCAGGGGCACGATCATCGGGGCTCCCGTGGCCGGGCACGGCAGGCACAGGCAGCTGATGCCGTACACCTCCTCGATGAGCTCGGCGGTGACGACGTCGCCGGGAGCGCCCTGGGCCACGATCCTCCCGTCCTTCATCACGATCAGATTGGTCGCGTAGCGGAAGGCGAGGTTGAGGTCGTGCAGGACGACGACGAGCGTGTAGTCGCCCCGAGCGTGCAGATCGCGGCAGAGGTTGAGGACCTCGAGCTGGTAGGTGATGTCCAGGAAGGTGGTGGGCTCGTCGAGGAGAAGCAGCGGGGTCTGCTGAGCCAGGACGAGGGCGAGCCAGGCGCGCTGGCGCTGACCGCCGGAGAGCTCGTTCATCCGGCGATGGGCGAGACCCGTGATCCCGGTGGCGCTCATGGCCGTCTCGATGGCGGCGTCGTCCTCCTCCGACCACTGCCGGAGCATGCCCTGATAGGGGAATCTCCCCCGGCTGACGAGGTCGCGCACGGTGATGCCCTCCGGGCTCACCGAGCTCTGCGGAAGCAGGCCGAGTCGTCGTGCGACCGCCTTCGAGGAGTAGGTCGCGATGTCGCGGCCATCCAGAAGCACTCTGCCGCGCCGTGGGGGCAGAAGTCTGGCCAGCGAGCGCAGCAGAGTGGATTTGCCGCAGGCGTTCGGGCCGATGATGACGGTGAATGAGCCGTCTGGGATCGTGACGTCCAGATGCTCGCTGACGACGCGCTCACCGTAGGCGAGGGTGACGTCATCGGCCTCCATGGGCGGCTGCGGCGCCTCGACGGCGGGCATGTCCGCCCTCTTCTCCTCAGGTGCGCGCCCGGACGGCCCGGCCCCCTCAGTCGTGTCTTTCATACATTCTCCTTGGCGGACAGGACCCACAGCAGGTAGACGCCGCCGATGACCCCGGTCACGAGCCCCACGGGCATGGTCAGGCGGCTGGGCAGGACCATGGACAGCAGGTCCGCGGCGACCAGGAGGAGGGCCCCGATCAGCGCGGAGGTGAGGACCTGGACGCTCGCAACCTCGGTCAGGCGCCGCACGATCTGGGGCGCGGCCAGCGCCACGAAGGCGATGGGCCCGGCGGCGGCGACCGCGGATGCGGCCAGGACGACGCCGACCACCATGACGATCAGCCGGGTCCTCTCGGTGCCGACGCCGAGCCCCTCGGCCTGATCGTCGCCCATCTCCATCACGGACAGACGGCGGGCGAAGGCCACCAGAACCGGCAGGAGCACGAGGACGCCTGCGGCGCTGATGCCCGCATGCTCCCACGTGCGAGCGCTGAGCGACCCGGCCAGCCACACCTGCGCCCGGGAGGCGAGGTCCAGATCGGAGCGCGCCAGCAGAATGCTGGTCATTGCCGAGAGCATCCCGCTGACGCCGATGCCGATGAGCACCAGGCGATAGCCGCCGGTCCGTCCCCGCTGCCGCGCCAAGAGGTAGACGGCGATGGCCGTGGCCAGTCCGGCCCCCACGGCGGCCAGTGAGGTCGCGAGTCCGCCCTTGCCGATGAGGACGATCTGCGCGGTGGCCCCCGTGGCCGCTCCGGTGGTGAACCCGATGACGTCGGGGGATCCGAGCGCGTTCCTGGACACCGACTGGAATACGCAGCCGGACGCCCCCAGTGCCGCCCCCACGCAGACGGCGGTCAGGAGCCGCGGCAGGCGGATGCCCCACACGACGCGCTCGGCCTTGCTCGGGCCTCCTCCCACCAGGGCGCCGACGACATCGCCGACGGAGAGTCTGACGGTGCCGATCATGAGGACGGCGCATCCCGTGACGAGCAGCAGCAGCACCGCGACGGCCACGACGATGGCCGTCGATGCGCTCAGAGACAGCCGCATGGGGCCCAGCGCGAACCGCATGGTCCTGCCGGTGACCCGACCGGCCTGCGGACCGGTGGCGGCATCGGCGCGCTCGCGCTCAACGGCATCGGAAGCGTGCATCGTCATATGCCCACCACTCTCCCCCGCCGCACGAGGTGGATGAAGAAGGGCGAGCCGATGAGTGCCGTCATCACGCCGGCGCCGATCTCACCGGGGAAGACCACGATGCGTCCGATCACGTCGGCGAGCAGGAGGAGGACCGCGGCCAGGAGCGCCGAGACCGGCAGGAGCAGCCGGTGGTTCGGCCCGCTGACGGCGCGGGCAATGTGGGGCGAGGCCAGGCCGATGAAGGCGATGGGGCCGCAGGCGGCCGTGGCGCCGCCCGCGAGCACCACGATCGCGGCGTTGGCCAGGGTCCAGGTCAGCCGGATGTTGACGCCCAGCGCCGTCGCCATATCAGTGCCCAGACTCACCGAGTCGAGGGGGCCGGCGAGCGCCAGGGAGATGAGCAGGCCGACGACGAGGCAGGTCCCGACCACGGGCAGGGACTCCCAGCCGCGCCCCTGGAGGGAGCCGGTCGCCCAGCTGCGGAACGACTCGTACACCGTCGCATCGGCGGACAGGATCAGCGCCCTGGTGAGCGCGCTGAGCACGATGGACAGAGCGGCGCCCGCCAGCACGAGCCGAGCGGGATCGACACCGGACCGGCCCGTGCGCCCCAGCCGGTGGACGAGGACGGAGGTGAGCGCCGCCCCGGCGAAGGCGAACCACACGTACACCATGATGCTCGCTCCGCCCGTGGCGATGAGCCCGATGATCACGCCCACCGCCGCTCCCGCGTTGACGCCGAGGGTGCCCGGCTCCGCGAGCGCATTCCTGGTCAACGACTGGGTGAGCACACCGGCCAGTCCCAGCGCAGCGCCCGCCAGGACGCCGATGAGGGTGCGCGGCAGCCGGGAGAAGCGGATGACGAGCTGGTCATCGCTGCCCGGATCGAAATTCGTCAGAGCATCCATGACCGTGCCGGTGGGAATGAGGCGCGAGCCGATGGCGAGGCCGGCGACCAAGAGGACGACCAGCGCCGCCATCAGCAGCGCGACCACCAGGACGAGACGTCGTGTCCGGGCCATCAGCGGACCATCAGGACATCCGGACCACTGCGGCGGACTGCAGGGGTCATGCGCGTCAGCTCGCCCCCAGCTGCTCGACGACCGCGTCGGCCGCGAGCTTTCCGGAGTAGAAGTCGATGCGGAAGGAGGTGGGCCCGAGGTAGTAGACCTGGTTATTGGTCACTGCGGGAAGGTTCGCGAGCGTCTCATCATCGAGGAATTTCTGGACCTGGTCCTGACCCGTGCTGATGAGGAACACGCTCTCGCCCGTGATGGCTTTGCTGAGGTTCTCGTAGCTGACGAACATGAAGTCATTTCGCTGCCTGTTCCCGCTGTCGAGCGAGGCATCGGCCTCGACGACCTCGAGGCCGAGCGAGGTGAGCAGGTCGGCGTGAGCCGAGTCCTTCTTCGCGATGGCCTGGTCCTTGTCCTTGCCGTTGTAGGAGACGATGCTGGCCCCGCCCTCGGGCGGGGTGATCTTGCCCTTGGCCTCCTTGATGTAGCTGTCGAACTCGGTGCCCGCGGCCGTCGCCTTGTCCTCCAGCCCGAGCGCCTTGCCGAGCTGCGTGGCCAGGTCCTGCCAGCTCTGCTTGCCGTAGTCGACGACGATCACGGGGAACTGCTGCTTGATGGTCTCGACCTGGTCCGCCACCGAGTCCTTGCCCGAGCTGGCGACGACGACGAGATCGGGATCGAAGCTGATGACCGCTTCAAGATCGAACTCGAGGTTGCTGTAGAGGACCTCGACCCCGCGCTCGTCGGCGACGGAGGCCCACTGCGTGAAGAAGCCCTTGTCGTCCGTCAGCGGCGAAGGAGAGGTCGCCGCGGAGGCCACCACGGGGGCGTCGATGGCCAGGAGCGTGCCGGTGACACTCGGCGAGGTGGAGACGATCTTGGTGGGCTTCTTGTCGATAGTGACTTCGCCCTGCTCATCCGTGACGGTGCGGGGCCAGTCGCCGGAGTCCGCTCCGCTCGAGTCGGAGCCGCCCGTCGCGGAGTCCGACGGGTTCTTCTGCGAGGCGCAGGCGCTGAGCGCGGCGAGGCCGGCGACACCGAGGCCGGCGCTTCCGAATCCAAGCAGCGAGCGACGACTCAGGTTGTTCATGGTGGTGTCCTTCGTGTGATCGGGTGGGTCAGACACGACGCCCGCACCGGCGCTGGTGCACTTCTCACCATGATGTCGCCAGTCGATGCGTGTTAGGCAAGGCTAACTACTGGGATCGCGTCGCGCCAGAGACTCGCGGGCACCGCCGAGGAGACAAAATCGTTACTTTTGGAGTTCTCGCGGTACGCTCAAGTCGTGACAACCGTGACTTGAGGATGGGCACAAGGCCCCCGGCAGCACCCTGGCGCCGATCGGATCGCCGTCTGCCCGATCTTCACCGCCGCGCCGTCGCAGCACAGATCTTTGGTGCCACTGAGCCCATTTGGACCATTTTGACCATTTGGCCCATTGGGACCATTTGAGCCCATCGCCCATCTACATCACGCGCTCACCGGTAGCGCTCGCCACGAAGGACACGCACATGAGCACCGCAACAGAATGGCCTCAGGCTGAGGTCCTGCTGAGCGCCGAGGGCCACGCGCACGTCATTTTCGAAGGCGTCGAGGCGGACTTGAGCAAATCGACTCCGAAAGAGGCCCGCGCCGCGGTCGTCACCCACCTGTCGCACCGCGCCCGAGCACTCGGGCACCCGATCTCGACCACCATCACCGAGCCCGCGGGAAGCTGGCGCATAGCCGTTTACCCGGACGGCACCATCATCACCGAGGGCGCCCTGACGCCGAGCACACCGAGCACACCGAGTAGAGCGAGCAGGCTGAGCAGGCCGGGCACGACTCGCGGCACTGCAACGCCCCGCACGCGGACCAGGCCATCTGTACCGACTCAGCCAACTCAGCCGGCTGAGCCGACTCAGCCGACGCGCTCCGCACCCCTGCCTCAGACCCGCCGTCGGCAGCGAACCGCGCCCGCCCCGGACTCCGATACCCCCCAGACCGCCGGCATCCGACTGCCACCGGGCCTTCTGCCCCGGACCGACGCCGCCGAGGGCCGCACCGCACCGCGGAGGCATCGCGCAGAGCCGGCGCCGGCACCATCGCCCGCCTCAGCAGCATCGCCCGCAGCCCCGGCTCCGCCGTACGCCTCATCAGCCGCACCGCGCTCAGCACCATCGGCATCGGCTCCAGCACCAGCACCAGCCGCACCGCAAGTACGGCGTTCCTCACTGATCGCGCCGCGCTCGGCGTCGTCGGCAGCAGCGGCCGAAGCACCATCGGCACCGACATCACCACCATCACCGGCGTCACCAGCATCGCCGGCATCACCAACAAGGCCGGCGGCACAGGCAGGGCAGGCAGCACAGACAGCAGCGCCCGACGCACCCGGGGCATCGCACGCGATGCTGGACACGCCGTACTCCCCGTCAGACGGAGCGCCTCCCCCGACAGCAGCGCTGGCCTCACCAGCGGCCACCCAGCAGGCGACGTCGGCCCTCTCACCGGCGGCGCTGGCCACGCCGTACTCGCCTTCACCCAAGCAGCCCCCGACGGCGTCCACCCCGCCCTCTCCGGGGAATGTGCCGTCGGACCCGCGCGAGCAGGCGCGCTCCACGTCGCTGCTCACGGAGATCACCAACGAGGCGCCCGCGGCCACCGGCCTGCGCGGCGCCCTGAACCAGTTCGGCCTGCACCTGGGGCCCACCGAGCGTGAGCGCGCCGAGCGGGCCGATGCCGCCGCCGTCTCCCAGCACTGGGCGGGCCCGCGCACCATCGCGGTCGTCAACGGCAAGGGCGGGGCCACCAAGACGCCCACGGCGATCCTCCTGTCCGCCGTCTTCGCGCGCTACGGCGGGGCGGGCGTCATCGCCTACGACAACAACTCGACGCGCGGCACGCTGGGGTGGCGCACCCAGCAGGGACCGCACGACGCCACGGTCATCGACCTGCTGCCGCACGTGAACCACCTCCTGTCCCCGCAGGCGCAGGCCGCCGAGATATCCGGGTTCGTCCACCATCAGCGCGAGGACCGCTACGACGTCCTGCGCAGCCGCCCCGAGGTGCTCGCGGATGCGAAGCCCGGCGACGCGGACAGCTTCGACGCCATCCACTCCGTCCTGACCAAGTACTACCGCCTCGTGGTCATCGACTCCGGCAACGACGAGTCCAGCCCCCAGTGGCGCGCCATGATCGCCCGGGCGGACGCCATCGTCGTGCCCACGACGACGCGGCCCGACCATGCCGAGTCCGCGCGCCTCCTCCTGGCCGAGCTCGCCGGCGCCGACTCACACGCCGCGCGCCTGGCCGAGAACGCCCTCGTGGTCGTCTCCCAGGGTTCCAAGGCGGAGCCCGCCCCCACCCAGCTGGTCTCCACATTCCAGGGGATCACCCGCGCCGCCGTCGGCATCCCCTACGACCCCGCCATGGCCGGACGACCCCTGATCCTCGACTCGCTGGCCCTGTCCACGCGGCGCGCCTGGCTCAGGGCCGGTACCGCCCTGGCCATGGGGCTCGCCTAGCAGTCGGCCGGGACCAGCCGGTGGACGGGCCACCGCGCGCACGTCCCCTGAACCGTCCCGAGTGATCGGTCCGAGCGCCGGCGGCACCGGGACGCCGGATATGTGGCGGGAGGCATCCCGCGGGGCTCCACAACAGCAACTCCGCAGCCATTGTCCACAGGGTTCGACCCTCCGCCTCGCACGCCGAGAGAGCCTGGCCCTAGCGTGCGAGGACACACTCACCTACTCGCTGCGCCCCCTCGATCCGCGCAGCCCCGTCGAGGAGCCACCATGCCCGTATCCGATCACCGTCGCCCGCACTCCCACCCACGCACACCCAATCCGGTCCAGATGCCCCACGCCGGCGTCGCCTTCGGCCTGGCCGATGCCCCCGGCGCCGTGGAGAACACCTTCGAGGAGACCACCCTGATCGAGATCGCCCTGACGATGCGGGCCAAGCTCGCCGCCCATGGGATCACCACCGAGCTGGCAGACGGAAGCAGCGGCCCCGAGCTGCATGGCACCAACACCTACGAGGGCATGATCCTGCCCCTGGATAAGACGGCCTTCGAGCTGGCGGGCCACAGCAGATCGAAGTGGAACACGATACTGGACGTGCGGGTCGCCCAGGCGGTCAGCATGACCGCCTGCCTCGGGAAGCCGCCGAGCACTGCCGAGCAGTGGCGCGCCGCGGTGCGCACGCGGCTGATCGACCCGGATGAGGCCCGCCCCGGGGGAGGACCGGTCCATCGTCCCTTCGCCGGAAACCTCGTCCTGGGCCTGTACCGACGGTTCGACGGCGGGGTCCATCCGGTCGTCCCCGCGCTCCTGGGGGACTGCCCGCTGACCATCGATGAGCTCTTCGAGGCGGGCCAGCGCAACACCGATGAGGCGCCTCTGGTCCACTCCGGCCCGATCGGCGCCGGAGCGTGGGCCCTGCACGGGGAGGGCTTCTTCACAGCTTCCAAGGCCGCCAACCTGGGCCGGATCCTGGGGGAGATCGACGTCGACACGAGCGCGGGCGTGCTCTTCGCAGTCCCGCACAAGCACGCGCTGGGTCTGCACCCGGTGGACCGGCGGGATCCGGAGTGGGCATTGCGCTCGATGGTGCTGTTCATTCAGGACGAGATCGCCCAGCACGTCGATCCGCTGCTGTCCGCATTCGTCTTCTACCGCGCCCCCGACGGCGAGATCGAGGCGGTGGCGCTGCCCGATCCGGGCCAGGGGTCCGTGGGCGGGACGCGGACGATTCTGTCCCTGCCCGCACCTCGTTTCGATGCGATCCTCGAGGCCGCCGGCACCTCGGGCCCGTCCGCCGGATGATCCGTCCCCGGATCGATCGCCGGGACTCAGCCCCCGTCGTCCAACGCGTATCCCGTCACCGGTCCCTCTGTGTTGGGCCGCCAGCCGAGCGCCGGTACGCCGTGCTCGGCGAAGGCCTGCAGGGCATACAGGTTGTCGTCGGCACCGAGCTGGCCGGGGATGGCGAGCATGAGGGTGTCGGGCTCGGCGGCGTAGGTGCGTCTGAACGTCAAGTGCAGACCGTCGATAACGGGTTCTTCGTGTTCGGGGGCGTGATGGGTGGGATGTATGCGGTTGTTCGAGGCTTTTCTCGCCGGGGCCGTCGGGGTCGCTGGTCGACGGTCCCGGGGCGGGCGTCTGCGCCCGCCCCGGGGATGCGTCATCGTGGGCCACCGGCTCCACGTGGTCGTACGCAGTCTCACCCGGTCGTACGTGAAGCCGTGCGGTCGTACGCAACTCCACGCGGTCGTACCTTAAAACCCCTCCAAGGTACGACCGCGCGACGCCAGGTACGACCACACGCCCCCGCGTACGACCGCGCAGGACTCCAAGACACCGAACCACTGGCACCCGCCCACCCCGACCACACCCTCACACACGAAGAACCCGGTAACGTCGATGTAGTCGTGGGAGTCCTCGCCACGCAGGCTGAAGAGACTGCGGTCGGTCTCGGAGACGATCGGGAAGATCGAGCGGGACACGCTCATCCGCGGGGTCCAGTCGTGACCGGCTTCCTCACCGGTCCCGCGACAACGACGGATCTGCTCCGCCTGAAGCCGCGAGAGACGCCCCTCCGGGGGCGGCTCCGATCTGGGCGGCATCGCCTGCTCCGGGGAGCCGCGGGAGATACCGATGACGATGCGCGGTCGGTGAGCAGGTCCAGGGCGACGATCTCCTCGGCCAGGTGGAGTGGGCTCTCGTAGCGCATGTCTGAGTTATGGCGTTGGACGGAACACCTATTGCTTGCGGGCACGCGCAGCCCGCAGTCCGTTGGCGATGACGACGACTTCGGCGACCTCGTGCACGAGGACGACCGCTGCCAGGCCGAGCACGCCGGTGATCGCCAGCGGCAGCAGCACAGTGATGATCGCCAAGGACAGCACGATGTTCTGGTTGATGATCCTGCCGCCGCGGCGGGCGTGGCGCAGAGCCTGCGGGATGAGGCCGAGGTCGTGGCCGGTGAAGGCGACGTCGGCGGACTCGATCGCGGCGTCGGAGCCGGTCGCGCCCATCGCGATGCCCACGGTCGCCCCGGCCAGGGCGGGCGCGTCGTTGATGCCGTCGCCGATCATCGCGGTCGGCGACGTCTCCGAGAACCCGGCGACGATGCGAGCCTTGTCCTCGGGACGCAGCTCGGCGTGCACGTCGCCGATCCCGGCCAGCTTCGCCAGCGCAGCAGCGGTGCGGGAGTTGTCGCCGGTGAGCATGCTCACCTCGACGCCCTGGTCGCGCAGGCTCCGCACGACCTCGGGGACCTCGGGGCGCAGCTCGTCGCGGACGCCGATCGCCCCGGCCAGGAAGCCGTCGACGGTGACGAGCACGCAGGTCTGCCCCTCGGCCTCCAGGTCCTCGACCCGGGCCTTGAGCGGACCGGCGTCGATCCAGCGCGGACTGCCCACCGCCACCCTGCGGCCGTCGACCAGGCCACCGATGCCGTGCCCGGCCTCCTCGGCCACGTCCTGCGCGGCGGGGGTTCCCCGGCCCGCGGCGGCGATGGCGGCGGCGAGTGGGTGCGTCGAGTGCTGCTCCACGGCGGCAGCCCAAGCAAGCACCTGCGCATCGTCGAACCCATGGGCGGCGACGATGGCGGTTACCTCGGGCCGGTTGCGGGTCAGAGTGCCGGTCTTGTCCACGGCCAGGTGCCGGATGCCGCCGAGGCGCTCGAAGGCGGCCCCGCTCTTGATGACGACGCCGAACTTGGTCGCCGCGCCGATCGCGGAGACCACGGTGACGGGCACCGCGATCGCCAGCGCGCAGGGGCTGGCCGCGACGAGGACGACCAGGGCGCGGGTGATCCAGGTCTCCGGGTCGCCGAGCAGGGACCCGAGCACGCCGACGAGGACGGCGAGGACCATCACGCCGGGCACCAGCGGGCGGGCGATCCGGTCAGCGATCCGGGCTCGGTCGCCCTTCTCGGCCTGGGCCTGCTCTACCAGCTCCACGATCGTGGTCAGCGAGTTGTCGGTGCCCGCGGCGGTCGCCTCGACCTCCAGCACGCCGGCGCTGTTGATCGCGCCCGCCGACACCGCTTCTCCGGGCGCGACCTCGACCGGGATCGATTCACCGGTGATCGCCGAAGTGTCCAGGCTCGACCGGCCCGAGCGGACCAGCCCATCGGTCGCGACCCGCTCGCCAGGGCGGACCAGCAGCACGTCGCCGACGGCGATCTCCCTGGCCGGGACCGAGGCGGAGGTCCCGTCGCGCAGCACGGTCGCGGTCTCCGGCACGAGCTTCAGCAGCGCGCGCAGCCCGCCGCGGGCGCGGTCCATCGCCTTGTCCTCCAGGGCCTCGGCGATCGAGTAGAGGAACGCCAGCGCGGCCGCCTCCTCGACGTAGCCGAGGATCACCGCGCCCACGGCGCTGATCGTCATCAGCAGCGCGATCCCGAGCTTGCGCTTCACAACGAGATTCCGGATCGCACCGGGCACGAACGTGTACGCGCCCAGCAGCAGGCCCGCCCAGAACGCGACCAGCGCCGCGATGTGCAGCCCCGACCACTCCAGCGCCAGGCCGGTGCCGAACGCGACGCCGGAGAGGATCGGCACGACCAGGCCGGGATCACGCCACCACGGGCGCTCTGCCTCCTCTGCCTCGTCCGCGGGGCTGGTCGTCGGCTCGTCGCAGCCGCAGGCGGCGCTCACGAGGCGTCCCCCGAACTGCTCGCGGCGCAGCAGCCCGGCACCGAGCAGGCCGGGTCGATGCACGGCGCGCTCTCGTCCACGGCGAGGGTCACATCGACCAGTGCCGTCAGCGCCGCGGCCAGGTGCGGGTCGGCGATCTCGTAGCGAGTCTGGCGGCCCTCGGGCTCGGCGACCACGATCCCGCAGTCGCGCAGGCAGGTCAGGTGGTTGGACACGTTCGAGCGGGTCAGCCCCAGCTCGCGCGAGAGCACCGCGGGGTGGCTCGGGCTGTCGAGCAGGGACATCAGGATGCGGGAGCGCGTCGGGTCGGCCATGGCCCGGCCGAGCCGGTTCATGACGTCAAGACGCGAAGCAATGGTCAGCATGCACTGAACTATACAGCAGCCGCTGACCTAATGTCCAGTTGTCGCGGCTGCCGCACGCGCTGCGCGCGCTTGCCCTCGTGAGGCGTGATCACCTCTTGCGCCAGCGGGGCCACTTCGGCATCCCGCGGCCCTTCCAGGTCTCCACGAGACCCGCAACCCAGCGGACGGACGCGAAGAGCCCGTAGCCGGCCCCGGCGAGGCCAGCGCCGACCACGAGCCACCGGCCGATGCCGAGCCACACGCTCCCGTCCACGTCCAGCGCCCACTGAACACCCGTGATGAGCCCGGCGATGCCCATCCAGAGACCGGCGACGACCACGGCCACCGGCAGGAGAACGAGGCACATCGCGGCGGCGGCGGACCAGAGCTGTCGCGCCTCCAGCTTCGCCGTCGCGGCGATGATCCGCTCCGCCCGCGCGTTCGAGGCGTCGAGGCTCGCGGTCATCGTGGCCGAAGCCTCCCCGGCGACCTGCTCGACAGCCTTCTCGACCCGTTCCTCGGTGCGCTTCTCGATCCGCTGGACCGCGCCGCCGACCTGGCTCACGAGCTTCTGGTTCGCTGTGACCTGCGCCTTCAGACCCTCAATCGCCGAGGCCGTAGCCGCGCGATTCTTCTGCGCCTCCGCGACTAAGCTCCGCGACGCGGCGTTCAAGCTCTCGCCGTTGAGACTCTGCGCGAACTCGCCGAGCGTGCTCGCGATCTCGTTCTGCCTGCTCTCGATACTCGCGATCCTCGCGGACACGTCGCTGGAGGGCGAGGAGGTCGACGCCGGGGCCGTGATCCGCTCCAGCCGCCTCGTCGTCTCCTCGTCCATGACCTTCACGAACCCCGCGAGCTTCTTCTGCTGTTCGGTCAGCGTGGCGATCCTCGTGTTCTGCGCCTCGACGGCGGCGAGGATCGAGGTCAACAGCTCCATCGTCTCCGGACTGCCGAGCTGCTGCTGCGACTGCTCGGGCTCGTTCTGCTGCTTCAGCCTGTCGAGCGCTGCGCTCATGTTCCTTCTCCTTCTGCTGCTGGTGGTAGTCGAAGAACGCCTGCGCGCCCTCCGGGGTGAAGTCCGCCGAGAGGGCGCTCGCGCGCTTGCGGCGCTCGGCGCGGCCGGACTCGCCGCGGCGATCCTCGATGTAGAGCGTCCAGGTCTCTTGCCCGGCGCGCTTGCCCTTCTTGCTGACGGGGCTGTGCAACCGCATCCGCGGCACCCGCTCCCCGTCATCGCCGAGCCGCTGGTTCTGCTCCTCGATCACCGAGACCAGACCGGCCTTGTCCACCGCCCGGGGATCGGCCAGCGCCGCGCTCATCCGGTCGCCCATCTCGCGGTCGAGCGATCCCTCGGCGAAGTCCTCGCGGCGCAGCTCCCAGTCCTTCGGTGCGTGCTCCAGCCGCTTCACGACCGAGAGCCCGTGTTCTCGCATCAGCTGGTCGTTCGCCGACTGGACGCCCCGCTGATTCCCGGCCTTGCGGTCGTGGAACGTGCGATAGTCCGAGAGCGCCTTCCCCGTCCGGTTGTTGTGGTTGATGACCAAGATGTGGTTGTGCGGCTTCTTGCCCCGCCCATCCACATGACTGACTACGAGGCAGTCGGAATCCGGGTGCATCTTCTTCGCGAGCTGATAACCGAGATCGTTCACCCGCTGCACGTCCTCCGGACTCTTCGGGTCGAACTCCTCGTCGCTGAACGACTGGCGGTAATGCACCGCCTCGACCTCGCGCGTCGTGTTCTGCGTGAGCGACCGAGCGCGCGCCGAGAACGCGCCGGGGCCTCCCGGCACATCGCACGTGATCGCGATGCCCCGCTCGTCCTCCTTGCCACGGATATAGCGCTCCGTGTCGGCGGCGCTGGCGCTCGGGCTGTAGTGCGTGGTGCTCATGAGGCCGCCCGATCCCCGAGCAGGGCGCGGACCTCGCGCAGCAACTCGATCAGCTCGGGCACCTCCGCCGACAGCGCCACTGACTCACCAGCCCGCGCCCGGCGGTCGAGGTCGTTGACGTTGATCGCCAGCGGGCGAATCTGCGCGGCCAGCTCGCGAGCATCCGCCGACGCCTGCACCCGCGCCTCGACCCCGAGCAGGTGCGCGGCCACGGCGGCGTCCAACTCCTCGCTCCGAGAGGCGTGGAGGGCATCCCGGACGACGGTCCGCACCCACGTGCTCGGAGCCAGCCCGAGCCGCTTCGCACGAGTGCGAAGCGCCGCGAGCGTCTCCTCTCCGAAGTCGGTATCGAGCTTCGCGCGGCCCCCACGACGACGCTTCGCGCCGCCGTGACTCTGACGCACAGCCTCCGCATCAGCCCGACCGGTGTTCACCTGGGAGTCGGTCTGCTGCTCCACCTGTACGCCAGAGTGGCAAGCAGTAGCCGTGTCGGACATTTCGCTGGCGCTCATGTCCTCCCCGGCTGCTTGCGAGGGGCCTCCGGCCCCCTCGACCCCCTGGAAGAGCGCATCGCGTTCGGTGCTCATGCGGCACCTCCGATCAGCGCCAGCGGCACGTCAGGGCTCCGCACCGCGAGCCCGCCCAGCAGCTCAGCAACCGCGCCCTCAGCGTCATGTTCCGCCGAGGTCTCCGGACCGTAGGTCAGTTCCCGCGACCCGACGTTCTGGTGATACGCGTTGCCGTACATGCCGGGCGTGTGTGCGGCGGTCGGGATGCTGCACTGGTGCCACTCGTAGGGCTCGATCTTCCCAATGTGCTGCACGAGGTAACGATTGATGTCGTCGGCACGATAGACCTTCACGACCGAGGCCAAGCGGCGGATGAACTGGTCCAACGCCTCGTCCACGTTGCCCTTCTGGCGGGCGTAGTAGAAGAACTCGACAGGCTCGATCGTCGCCGTGATGACGATAAGGCGCGGGGCCACCTCGCCCTTGTTCTTGTACCGAGCCTTCGCAGGCGAGGCGTTGTACGGATCAAGCAGCAGCAGCCAGTCGTTCGCATCCATCGCCGAGGCCCGCAGATCGTCCAGCAGCAGCACCTCCTCGCCTCGCCAGTCATCAAGCGGGTTCCCCGTCGCGGCCCGGTAGACCTGCCACCGCTCGCCGTGCGCGTTCGCCGCGTTGATCGCCTCGGTGATGAAGTCCGTGGCGAACCGGGTCTTGCCGATCCCGGCATCCCCATGGACGAACACCACGTGCGTCGAGAACTCACCGGCGCGGAGCTTCGCCGCCGCCCGGTATGCGCGGCGCTGGCCGTAGGCCGACAGCGCGTCGTCGATCTCCCGCTGATGCCGCGAGTAGATGTCGAACAGCTCGTCCGTGAGCATGATCTGATCCCGCGTGAACTCGCCCTGGAGCACGCGCTCGCGCATGTCCTCGAAGTTCTCGGCGACGACCTTCTTCTTCACGTGCGCGCGCCCCTTGAGCCAGGTCTCCCGACGCTGGGCGTCGATCCCGAGGTAGTCAGGCCCACGCACCGTAGCGACCTCCGAAGGCGCGTATTGGTGCTTGTCCGCGTACTTCACGTGCGTCAGATACGACAGCATGTTGTCGTAGGCGTACCGCCCGCGGCCCGGCTTCTCGACGTACTGGGGCTCGACGCCGATGCCGAACGCGAGCCGATCCAGCGGTGCGCTCTTCGCACGGCTGGCGAACTTGATGACCGCGTGCAGGTGATCGGGCTTCGGCTCGATCACCAGAGCCTTCTCCGTGTCGCTCCAGACCTCGCGCTCGTCCTTGTCATGCACGATGCCGTAGGCCTCGACGACCTCGCAGCCGGTGGCCTCGAGCCGCTGCACCACGTAGGCGAGGATCGCTTCGGCTCCCTGCTGGAGCAGCGCGGCCCCGTTCGGGTCCTCGGCAGCCCAGGTCCAGTACGACGGATCGAGGTACTGCGTGAGCCCGATGCTCGTCGGGTTGTTCTCCTGCTTAGCCACGGCGACCACCCCCGCCGCGGACAGCGCGGAGGGCCTCAGAGAGAGTGCGGCGCCTAAATGACCCCCTATTGACCCCCAAATGAGACCCAAAATGATCCCACGAGGCCACGCGACGGAGCGCGGGCGGAACCGACCGCTGACCAGGCACGTTGTTGCAGGACGCGGCAATCGACAAGCCCTTGCCGCGCCCGTAGGAACGAATGAGGCTCCCGAAACTCTTAGAGTGCGAAGCACGGCTGCGGACCGTCATCACGACGACGGGCAGCCCGCCTTCGGCGGGTGCCAGGCCAGGCCCTCCGGGCGGGGTCAGGTCGGCGGGAGCGGTGCTGAGGTTGCGTGCGTCGGCGCGCATCAGCGACCACCGCCCCGGCCGTAGCGCTTGATGACAGCCTGGTGCGTGACGCCGAGGGCGTCGCCGATCTTCGCCCAGGTCACCCCATCGGCGCGGGCGTCGGCGACGGCGATCTCGACGGACTCCTCCAGCACGGAGCGGAGCACGCCGAGGTCGTAGAGACGTGCCTCGGACTCGGCGAGGGAGGGGTCGCCCTGTCGCCAGCGGAAGCCGTTCACGTGGTCGAAGGCGGCGGAGTTGGCGCTCATCAGTGACCACCGCCCATCACGGCGGCGACCGCGGCGCGCTGTCGCGGGGTCAGGGGCGTGCGAGCCAGGCGTTCACCGGCCAGACGACCAGCAGCACGAGCGGCGGCGATGACGGGATCGAGGCCGTCTGCCTGCAGAGAAGGAGTGGAGCCCTGATCGAGGCCAGGGCGGTCGAGCGCGGATGCGCGGGGAACGTCGATAACGACAGACATCGGAAGTCCTCAGACATGAGTATCTTCCGGTTCCCCGCCACGGTAATTGGGCTGTTTGACCGGCTACTCATCCGGGAGCAGAACCCCGCGCTTCTAAGTCGCGGCCCCGGTGGGATCTTCTTGTCTGCAACCATTCTCCCACGAGTCGACTCACCATTGCAATGACGAGTCGACTCATGAGTCAGTCGCGACGCGGCTCTATCCGAATCAGGTCGGGGTCGAATTTCACGTGACCGGGCGTGATGGGCTCGATGGTCACCGTCACCAGCTCGTCCACGAGCATCCGGCGGCGGTCCACGTCCAACACCTTCCACTTCGCCTCGACCACCTCGCGGCGCTCCGCGGTGCCGACCGGCTCCTCGACGTCCGCGAGCAGCTTCGCCGCCGCCGACACCGAACGGTCGAGCAGCTCCGCGTCGATCTCGTCGATGCGGGCCTTCACGTCGTTGATCGCTGCCGTTATCTCCAGGACCGGCTGATGGATGTCGCGCAGCAGCGGGCTCAGCTCCTTCACCCGATCGACCAGGGCGTTCCGCTCCGTCAGCAGCTCCTCGCGATCCGGCCCATCGTCCTCCTGTGGCATCACGAGGTCGTGCACGTCCACCGAGGACAGACGCGTGAGCACCGCCTCGGTGACCATCGCATCGACGGGCTCGCGCTGGCGGGTGAGATGGAACTGCTCGCCGCAGCGGTACGTCGGCTGCTTGCGGCTGTTCGTCCCCGAGACGAGCGTCGCGCCGCACTTCCCGCACAGCCCGATCGTGGACAGGAGATACTTCGGCTGGTTCCCCTGCCTCGCCGACCTCCGCACGTTGTCCTCCAGCTTCGCCACCGCGGCCCGCCACGTCTGCTCGCCGACGATGGGCGGGAACGCCTCGCCCTGAACCGGGTACAGCTCGCCCGACGCGTAGTGCTTGATGTAGCCACAGTAAAGCGGGTTCGCGAGCAGGTAGCGCACAGCATCGACGGAGAACTCCGACCCACGCGCGGTGAAGTGACCGGCGCTGTTCAGGTCCTCGCGGATTCGCCGGATCGACAGGGACGGCTCGCCGAGGAACGCATCGAAGGCCCGCCGTACGGCGGCGGCCTCCTCCTCGATCAACTCGCCGTCCCTCGTCCAGCCGAACGCCTTCCAGGCGGACGTGGGGATGCCCTCGGCGCGTCGGCGCTCGTTCGACCTGATTTGTCGCTCGGCCTTGCGTCGTGCCTCGAACCGGGCGAGAGCGGCGAGCATCGTCGCCCGGAACTCCCCGTCCGCCGTCGAGAGGTCGATCTCGCCGTCAACGGTGACGACACGCAGGCCGAGATCGATCAGTGTGTTCAGGTCCTTCGTGCTACGCAGGAGCCGGTCCATGTCCACGGCGACCACCATCGAGAACTTGCCCGCACGGGCGTCCTCCAGCATCTCGGCCCACCGAGTGCCAGCACGGCGCTTCTTCGTCGCGGACACCGCGTTGTCGTCGTAGACCTCGACGACCTTCCAGTCCTTGGCCTCGGCCAGCGCCCTGATCTTTCTCAGCTGGGTCTCGACGGTCCATCGGTCGCCCTTGCGGTCCATCGAGGCGCGGACGTACGCCGCAACCTCGTTCGTCTTCCTCAGCGATACCAGTTCGACCATGCAACCAAGCTTACGTGAACGGGTGTTGCAACCGCTACATGCGCTACCGCTTGTCGATGACGCCGGTGCCGACCTCGATGCGCGACGTCCGGGCGCCCGCTACCGCGAGCAGCGGCACGGGCGAGGCCGCCTGGCGGGCGACGTGGTGGACGCGTCAGTAGGCGCCGTTGATGCCGATCTCGTCCGCCCCGACCGCGCGACCGCGATCTCGACGGCCTCCTTGAGCGCCCGGCCGGCGTCGGGATCGCCGGGGCCGCGACCGTGTCCGTAGTGACCGAAGCCGAGGAATCCGAATCCTTCATGCAGTCGTCAACTATCCGACTCACGGGCTCGTTCCGGACCTCCACACGATGAGCGTCACCCGAATCCCGCCGCTCCCCCTCGGCCCAGCACCCGGTTGATGCGATCGATGGCGGCGGTGCAGCCATCCTCGTCCGCCATCGCCTCTCCCAGCGCTCCAGCGGCGTCGGCCAGGTCGTCGATGACGCGCAGGCGCTCAGCAAGGGCCTCCCCGGTCACGCGCTTGAGCGGACGCGGCGCCACCCCCAGCTCGCGGAGACGGCCGGCCCAGAAGGGCTGATCGCCGAAGAAGGGGCGGATGATCTGCGGAGTCCCCGCATGGAGCGCGGCGCCCACGGTTCCCACTCCGCCGTGGTGAACGACGGCCGCGGCCCTCGGCAGGAGCCCATCCAAAGGAGCCTCCTCGATGGCGAGGACGTCATCACCCCCCGACGCGTTCAACCCCGCCCATCCGGCCAGGAGGATCCCCCTGCGCCCCGCACGGCGCAGGCCGTCCACCACCTCTCGGGCGAGCCGCGCCGGGTCGCCGTGCATCATGCTTCCGAAGCCGACGACCACGGGTGGCGGCCCGGCGGCCAGGAAGCGCTCGACGTCCGCCGGAAGAGTCCCGGTCGCACGCGACCGCCAGAACCCGAGGGGGCCCTGGGAGGGGCGCCACTCGGGCGGCGCCGCCAGCAGACGGGGGCTCCAGGCGCTGAGAATCCCCCGCGAGGCGATGATCCTGGAGAAGGGGATCGGGCGCGTCGTGAGACCGAGACGCGTCGACCGCCACTGAGCCACCATCCTTCGCCATGGCGCCTCGGACGCCCCGACCAGCGACCAGGAGGCGCGGCGCAGGGACCGCGGCGTCCCGGCCGGGGCGAACGGAACCTGGAAGTCGCTCGTCGGCGGCCCGGTGGGGATGAGTTGAGCGGGCAGCCCGGGGGTTCCGAGTCTCTCCGCGATGCTCGCTCCGCCCAGGGCCTTCTGGGTGAAGACGACGACGTCGGCCCGACCGGCCTCCTTGTTCGCGAGCTCAGCGAGATCGTCCAGCCACCGCCGCATCAGCGGCCGTATGCGACCCAGCGAGAGCGCGGCCCGGACCGGCCCCGCCCCCACGAGGTCGTCCTGGAGATCGAGGATGCTGTCGTCCAGGCCGACGAACTCGACGCCGAAGCGCGTGGCCAGGTCGCCGAAGCGCCTCGGCGCGGCGACGACGGGGCCGGCCCCGGACTCGGCGAGGGCGCGGGCCAGCGCCAGGAACGGCTGAACGTCACCGCGGCTCCCAGTGGTGATGAACAGTGGTCTGCTGCCGACGATCGGCGAGGACGAGTCGGTCGTACCCATTGGCCCGCTCTCTCTCACCGTTGAAGCCTAGCGGCTCGACCGGCCCGCCCGTCCTCGGCCGGCGGGCCGACGCGAAAGCACCGGCGCCCCTGCACGACTGCCCGCCCCACTGCTACGGTTTCCGGTATCAGCGCCCCCGTCGACGGAGGATGAGACGATGCGGCTCAGCACGAAGCAAGTCCTGTGGTGCGGGATCACCGCGCTTCTCCTGAGCGCGATGAGCATCGCCTTGATCGTCATCCCCCTGGAGGTCTTCGATAACGGCCTCCCCATGTGGGCACCGACCGCGTCGATGGCCCTCGCACCGCTGCCCCTGGTGATCGGCGCCCTCGGACTGGCATGCCAGCGCGACCTGCTGCCACCGAGCCATACGTCATGGGCCGCCGCCATCTCAACGCTATCGCTGATTCTCGGTGCCATTGCGCAGGTCTCGTGGACGGCGGCGTTCACCGCCGCCGACGTCGGCGATCCCATCCCGGTCTCCGGGCGTCTCTACGTACCGCTGGGCCTTGCGGCCTGGGGACTGGGAGCCGCGGCGATCGCGATCGTTCTCGACGGCGTCATCGCGGAACGGCTGCGCCCGAGGCCGCGCATGATCATCGGAATCGGGACGGGCGCGTTCCTAGCGCCCGTGGGCGGACTGGCCCTGACGATGTCCTTGTTCACGATCGCCGGAGCCTCCATCGTGCTCATGGTCCTCGCATTTTCCCGCGGGCGGGGAGTCCAGCCCGTGACCGAACCATCCGAATCGACCGATCCGCCGCAGACGCCGGTTCAGTCACGGGCGACCGCCGCCCCGTCTCCCGCGAGGACTCTCACGAGAACCCGATGGGTGCGGCCGCTCGGCGCCTGCGCCGCCCTTCTCGGACTGGTGGGGCTGGTGGGAATCGGCTGCGCGGCCGTGCGCGCGGTGCTTCCGTCGTCGATGGCGCCCGATCTCATGGTCGCAGGCGTCCAGGTCGGACTATTCGCCATCCTCCCCCTGCTCGCCGCGATCGGTCTGCGGTTCTCGGACCATTCGCCGTATGCCCCGATCCACACCTGGGGTCCGATCGCGCTGGCGAGTCTGTCGGTGGTGGCGATGGCGATCGCGGAACTCCTGGACTCACCCGATCTCGACTGGATCGCCCTGGCCATGGTCGTCTCGGCCGCTTGCGGCGGCACCGCGATCGGCTGGACCATCATCCGCAGAGCGCGCATGTCCGCAGTGCGACGCGCCATTCTGGCAGTCGCCGCGGGACTGCTCTACACGCAGCTGCTGGCACTGGGAATTCCCTCCCTGACAACCCATGCCGCGCCCGCCATCCCCCTCGTCGGCGGGCTCATCCTCGCGTGCCAGCGCCCCCGCACGACATCCGCGCAGAGGGCATGACCTGCACCGGGCTCCGCGTCCCGCCCTCGGCACAGGCGGGAATCCTCGTTACGCTTGAACTCCAGGACCATCATCGCGTACTTCCAGCACAGTGAGCCCGGAATGAGCTACTTCATGTCTCCTCAGTATCCTCGCCCCGGCCCCAGCGACGACAGCGCCGGCAGCCCCGCCACCGATAGCAGCAGCAACGGGGACGCGACGAGCGCCTCCCCCGCCTATCGCATGGGGATGAGGCTCGGCAGGAAGACGGCAATGGGATGCAGCATCACCTCGCTTCTCCTGCTCGCCCTGACCCCCGTGTCCCTCGCCGTCTTCCTGGCCGGCACGTCACTCGTGCAAGCCGACGCCGATGATCACCTCCTCCGCTGGGTGACAGGCGCATCCGCCTCCCTCAGCGCCGCCTTCCTGGCCATCGGGCTTCTCAGCCTCGCCCGCGAGCGCGGCTGGCTGGCCCCACGGCACGCTCTTGCCGCCGCAATCACCTCCGTCATATCCGGCGTCATCGGGGCCGTCGCGAATATCGCCATGACGTTCAGCTACGACGCCAAGAACCTCGGCGCCCCCGAGCCGCTGCTCGGTCACCTCGACATGACACTCAATCGTGCCTCCTGGGTCGTGCTCGCCGCCGCCGTGGCGATCGCCGTCAGCGGTCTGACCGTCAGCAGGCGGCTGGACCCGGGACTGCGCGCCGTCGCCGGGATCGCAGTGGGCGCGCTGCTGGCACCGGCAGTCTGGATCGCCTTCTCATTCCTCTGGATGTACGCCATGGCCGCTCCGGTGGTGCTCCTGGTCGTCTCGACCGCTGATAAGAAGCCGGCACGGCCACCGGCCGCGGCAGCGCCGTGGGCCGCAGCACCGCGGGTCGCGGCAGCGCCGCGGGCCGTGACGACCAGGAGGATCATGAGGGACCTGCCGCAGATGGACCTGCCCCGATGGAGAGTCCGGTCGATACGGCTCCTCGGCGCCTGCGCCACGGCGCTCGGAGCAGTGGCGGCCGCGTGCGTCATCATGAGGATCATTGGGATTTCCGCCGTCGCCCCACGGGAGGTGCTCCTGACGCTCGGAGTTCCGGTCGGCCTCATCGCCTTCATCCCCCTGCTGATGGCGCTCGGCCTGTGGGTGTCCGGGCGCTTCTCCCGCCCCGCGGTGCACGTCTGGGGACCGGTCGCGCTGGGGAGCGCCTCCGCTATCGGACTCGCGGTTCTGTACCGTCTGGAGGCATCGGGCACGGGTGCCGTCTCGACGTTCCCGGCCCATGCGGCGGTGGCGTCGTGCTGCGGGGCGGCTCTCATCTGGGTGGTACTCGCCTGGTTCTCCCTCAACCTGGCGTCACGGATCGTCGGAGGCATCGGCCTGGGGCTGATCTGCATGGTCCTGGCCGCGACGATGTTCCGGGACGCCATCTCCGTCCCCCCGGTCCTCGGTCTCGTCATCATCTCCATGTCGCCCGGGCTCCTCTCCCCCGAGAGGCCCCGACCGGCGGCGTGAGCGCCCGCCGGACCGACCCGCATCCGCGGTTGAGTTAGTAGCATCGACCCATGTGCTCCAACGACGCGACGCAGCCCCGCTCGGGCGTCCCGGCCATCACACGGCGCGCTCTGCCGGTTCAGGATCGGGCGGCCCTCCAGCCGGAGGAGCCGCCGGTCCCCGACTGGTACGCCAGCGATGAGCGCGCATTCGCCGACCATGTCCTGGCCGTCCTCAACCGAGTGATCCAACCCGCCGGTCGTCCGGGAATCATCGCGGTGGACGGGCGCAGCGGCTCCGGCAAGACCACCGTCACCTCACGACTGACCTCCGTCGTCCCCGACGCGCAGGTGCTGCACATCGACGACCTCGACTGGAACGAGCCCCTGTTCCAGTGGGATCACCTGCTCGTCGCCGCACTCACCGAGCTGCGCCGGAACGGATCCCTCGATCTCAGGCCCCCGGCATGGCAGCGCCACGGACGCGAGGGTTCCATCACCATCACCGCGGGCGCACCGCTCGTGATCGTGGAGGGCACGGGCTCGGGGATGCGCGCGGTGGCCGACCTCGTCGATATCCACATCTGGATGCAGACCGACGACGAGGTCGCCGAGCGGCGCGGCATCGCGCGGGACATCGACGAGGGCACGAACGGCGACGAGCAGGAGTCCGTGGAGTTCTGGCACTGGTGGGCGCGCAGCGAGCGCCCGTTCTTCGCCGCCGATCGACCGTGGGAGCGCGCCCGCTTCATCGTCTCCGGTCAGGCCCTGCCCGGGCTGGCGGATGATGAGATCGCCTGGGCGGAGGGGCCGTTGGCCCGGTCCTGAGCCGATGGCGCCCCGCGAGGCTCCGCCGATCCGCTCCCGATCCCCTCCGCGCCAGTCCCCGTCGGACCCGTCAGCCCCGGTGCCCGTACATGAGAATGCGGGAATCCGCGGTCAGGATGAGGACGGGATTGCTATCGACTGATCCTCGGGGCTCCCCCGAGTTCTCCTCCCAGTGCATCTCTCCCGGAGTATCCAGGTCCCACAGCCTTCTTCCGCTATCAATGCTCCTAGCGGTCACCCGCCCATCGGAGTCGCGGGTCATGACGGCACCGCCTCTCGCCTCCCACTCGTCGTCCCCAATATCCGCACTCCACACGATCTTATGACGATCCTCGCCCTCACCATTCTTCCGAACGGAGACCATGCCGCCCCCGGAGACCATGACCCAGTATTCATCACTCTTCTCCGAGAGCCCTCCCATCGTCGTCCCCGCCACGGCGCCCTCGCCCACTTCGATTCCGTCCGTGAAGGCGTTCTCCACACGAGAACCGCGCAGATCGACGACGTCATAGGTCCACATCGACCCCTCACGCCATTCCCCGAACTCGCCGTCCGGAGTGACGCACCATCGAGTGCGCCCCCCATTTCTCCAGAGGACCGGCCTCGCTTCGTCCGCGGGCGGAGACGTCGGCACCTTCTCCGCCGGAAGCGGGACCACGCTGAAGACTGTTCGATGAGGAGGAGGGTAGGACACGTCCACCTGACTCCACTCCGACCCGCACGCCTCGTCGCCCGACAGCAGCGGGCCGCTCTCGCCAGTCCTCTCCCGAAGATCGCCGAAGCGCTGGTCGACGATCTCCCCGGTGTCCACCGCCGACAGGACCATCCACCCGTCAACAACCACCGCGGCCAGCAGATCGTGGTCGCCCACACCGGTGTGGGGGTCCACATCCTTGAAGCTCGTCCCGGAGGCCTCGGCGCACGGAGTCGGGGGCGGCGACCACGGCAGGATCACGACGCGATCCCTCTCATCGATCCACATCACCTGGTAGTCCTGGGACCGGCCGTCCACCGGTGGCAGGAGATACGTGATGCGCTCCTCCTGATTCTTGCTCACCCGGTAGTCATCGGACGGAAGCGCCGTCAGCACGGTCGTAGTCCCATCGCTCTCCGAGATGCCCACGAGCTCTCCACCCGTCGAGCACCGGAGCTCCGGACCGTACGGCACACAACGCGGTCGGGAGTCGGTCAACCGCGCGTCCCACCGCACCTCGGCCGTCGCAGCATCCAGGGCGACGATCACGGATGACGCCCCGTCGCTTAAACCGACGTAGATCACCGATGACCGGGGATTACGAAGCATTCTCCTCCCGTCTTGGTCAGATAGGGAAATGACCTGCATCCCCTCCCCATAATCCGAGGCGTTGATGTCGAACAGGAGGCTCGGCTCATTGGCGAAAGGGCTCGGCCTGGGCGTGAAGGAGGTGAAGAAAAAGTAAGCCCCGATCACCGGAATAAAGCAGACAACACATATAATAGCCACCCAAAAAATTACCGGACGCCACACTCCATCGCGACTCTCAGTCATTTTTACCGCCTCACCCCTCGCACGCCATTGCGATAGAGGTAGCCCCATAAAACATGGCGATGCTACCTACCGAAAAAACGAGGGGTCAAGGACAGCGCTCCCCATGGACATGCATGAAGAGGGCCAAGAAGACCTAGAGGCTTATTCATAGGGGTGTTTAGGGTGTTTTGTTGGTAATAGCGTGTCGCTAAGCAGGGTGGCGGCTTGCTCTTGAGAGAATCTTTGGTGCTTAAGCCAATCCAACCAAGAAGCAAACCGCCATGACGAATAGTATCACGAGAATCCCTCGGTGTGAGGTTATGGGCCTGTGCGAGACCATTCACGCCTCCGGTCCCCTGCCTGTGTTCGGGGCGAGGGTGCTGGGGCTGTTCCTGTGCGTGCGCCTGACCCTGACCTACCTGCGGCACAACCTGCCCCAGGAGCTGCTCGCCGAGCTCTACGGCGTCTGGCAGGCCACCGTCTCCCGCGTCATCAGCACCTACACGCCCCTGATCGCCGCATGCCTGAACGGCAGTGTTCCAACGGTGGAGGACCTGGACCCCACGGCCCAGCTGATCATCGACGGCACCCTGCTTCAGCGCTGGTCCTGGAAGGACCACCCCGAGCTGTACTCCGGTAAGCACAAGACCACGGGGCTGAACGTCCAGGTGGCCTGCACCCTGTCAGGAACCCTGGCCTGGATCTCCGACCCCCAGGACGGATGCACGCACGACACCCAGGCCCTGCGCCGCAGCGGCCTGCTCGACGTCCCCGCCACCGACCTCCCGGAAGGGGCGTCACCACCCAGGCACATTGGCGACAAGGGGTACATCGGACTGGGCATGATCACCCCGAAAAGAAAACCCGCAAAACTTCCCCACCACCCAGACGACAAGGCCTACAACCGGGCCGTCAACCAGATCCGCTACAAGATCGAACGAGTCATCGCCAACATCAAGACCTGGAGAGTCCTGCACACCGGCTACAGAAGACCACCGGAAACCTTCCCGGAAACCATCACCGCAGTCCTCGGACTCATATTCACCTACACCCTATGAATAAGCCTCCTAAGGCCCGGGGCGCCGCGAGCGCCTCGGAGGCAAATGTAATGTCGGACAATCTCGGGAAGCCCCTGGGCACCGGCACATATCTTCACTATGCTCGAATCCCCAGGATCTGCAGTTATGAGTTCCCAACAAGGGAAGTTCCATGCCTTCCATGCCTTCAATGCCTTCCGCTGAACACCGCAATACCAGCAGCGCCGACGACACCGACAAGACTACGACAAGCGCAGGAGAGCCGTCCCCGGCAGCGCCTCCGCCTCACAGCAGTCCCAGTACCAGCCCCGGCACCCGTCATCCGGAGCACCCGAGGAAACAGTCTCTGATGAATCTGGCCTTGTGGTGCGGAATCCTCGCAATCCCGCTGAGCATCAGCATCGTCTTGGTTGTCATCATCGGAGACGTGATATCCGAGGACAATCCCCTCAGTTGGGTGCCGGGCGCGCTGACGAACCTGGCCCCCGTCGTTCTGGTGATCGGCGTTCTCGCATTCGTGCGCGCGCATGAGCTGCTGCCGCGAGTGCACACGCTTGCGACGGCAGCGACCGCGATCGCCTCGTTCCTCCTCGGCGCCGCCGCACAGGCCTCATGGACGGTCGGCTTCGAGGCGGCACTGCAGGCCCTGAAGCCACCGACGCCATCGCCCACACAGCTGGACCGCGAGCAGAACCACGACACCCCTCTGATCGCACGTCGATCCGACCGGGAATGCACACTTCCGTCGGAGGAGCCCAGTCCCACTCCATCAACCGCGGTTCACCACATGAACGGCGGCTTCTCCCTACCTGCTCGCATTCACCTTCAGACGGGACGGTGAAACTCACCATGCGGGCTGCACGCCCCGGAACGAGAATGAGGCTCGCACCCAGCGCGCAGAAGACAGAAGACAAGACAGAAGTAAGAGGAACATGGGGAACATGGCCGCCATCGCCGCCGGTCCACGGCACTCAGCAGCATGCAGGGGCGATGGGAAGGCCCTCGCCACCGGCGCGCGGGGTCAGGCCGAGCCGGACGTCTCCGCCTGGAGCACGATCGGCGCGGTCGCGGCCGGGAATGTGCATACGGCAGCCAATACGGGAAAGTCCCACACTGTGGGGCTCAAGGCCGACGGCACGGTCGTCGCCACCGGATGGAACGGCGATGGCCAGTGCGAGGTGCAGGCTTGGAGCGGCATCACCGCTATCGCCGCCGGCTGGCGGCGCACGCTGGGAGTTCTCGCCAACGGCGCCGTGATAGCAACCGGCCGGAACGCCGAGGGCCAGTGCGACGTGCACGGCTGGCGCAGAGTCGCCGCCGTTTCCTGCGGCGACTGGCATTCGGTGGCAGTCTGCGTCGATGGCACTGTCCTGGCCACGGGGAACAATCGCCGCCGCCAGTGCGATGTCGGCGATTGGCGGGAGATTGTCGCCGTTTCGGCGGGGTATCTGCACACAGTGGGCCTGCGCGCCGATGGCGCCGTGCTCACCGCCGGGGGAAGCGGCGCCGGCGAGTGCTACACGGCACCGTGGCCAAAGGTGACGGCCATAGCCGCGGGCAGCCGCCACACCGTCGCTCTCCTGCCGGATGGAACCGTTCGCGCAGTCGGGGCCGACTCGCACGGTCAGTGCGAGGTACAGGACTGGCGCAACATCATCGCAATTGCCGCGGGTTCACTCCATACGTTGGGCTTGCGAGAGGACGGCACCGTGGTCGCGGTCGGGAGCAATACGCACGGCCAGTGCGACGTCGAGGAGTGGCGGGACGTTCGCACACCCCGATAGGACCGGCAGGAATAAGGACCGGCAGGAATACCCCAGTGCCCGGCGCATCACACCAGCTGATGCGGCATGCGATTGCGGAGCGCTCGAGTGCCGAACGCCGTGTCGTCGAGGCCATCAGATCGGCCCGACAGTCCGGAATGCCCTGGAATGCCATCGGCGGCTTCGTCGGCACCACGGGAGAAGCCGCTCGGCAGCGTTACACCAGCCTCAGCGACCTGAATCGACCTACATTGGCCGGCCCAAATAGCTGGTTCCGAGATGATACCGGTGACGGCGCGCTGTGCGCCGGTCGCCAATGGTTGTTGAGAGCGGTTTCCGGGGCTGCCGCTGCGTCATCCTCATCCGCGGATTCGCCGTGTCTCGTTGACAGCGGTTGCCGGGGTTGCCGACATGAACTGAGAGGCTTATTCATAGGGGTGTTTAGGGTGTTTTGTTGGTAATAGCGTGTCGCTAAGCAGGGTGGCGGCTTGCTCTTGAGAGAATCTTTGGTGCTTAAGCCAATCCAACCAAGAAGCAAACCGCCATGACGAATAATAGCACGAGAATCCCTCGGTGTGAGGTTATGGGCCTGTGCGAGGCCATTTTCGCCGAGAACCCCGATCTGCCGGTCTTCGGGGCGAGGGTGCTGGGGCTGTTCCTGTGCGTGCGCCTGACCCTGACCTACCTGCGGCACAACCTGCCCCAGGAGCTGCTCGCCGAGCTCTACGGCGTCTGGCAGGCCACCGTCTCCCGCGTCATCAGCACCTACACGCCCCTGATCACCGCATGCCTGAACGGCAGTGTTCCAACGGTGGAGGACCTGGACCCCACGGCCCAGCTGATCATCGACGGCACCCTGCTTCAGTGCTGGTCCTGGAAGGACCACCCCGAGCTGTACTCCGGTAAGCACAAGACCACGGGGCTGAACGTCCAGGTGGCCTGCACCCTCTCAGGGACCCTGGCCTGGATCTCCGACCCCCAGGACGGATGCACGCACGACGCTCAGGCCCTGCGCCGCAGCGGCCTGCTCGACGTCCCCGCCACCGACCTGCCCGACGGGGCGTCACCACCCAGGCATATTGGCGACAAGGGGTACATCGGACTGGGCATGATCACCCCGAAAAGAAAACCCGCAAAACTTCCCCTCCACCCAGACGACAAGGCCTACAACCGGGCCGTCAACCAGATCCGCTACAAGATCGAACGAGTCATCGCCAACATCAAGACCTGGAGAGTCCTGCACACCGGCTACAGAAGACCACCGGAAACCTTCCCGGAAACCATCACCGCAGTCCTCGGACTCATATTCACCTACACCCTATGAATAAGCCTCTGAGTCTTGCCACACGAACGTACTTTTCTCTCATCCTTCTGAGCTCTACCTCCAGAAGGATGAGAGAAAAGCACGTTCACAGCGGAAAAGCCGGCCCAATCAGCCCACGTGGAAGTACCGGGCCACCAGGTCCTCGACCTGAACGCAGCCGTCGGCGATCTCCTCGCGCAACGCCTCATTTCCGTGGCGATAAACTCGGCCGCCCATGCGCCGATAAGGGCCGGTAGACGACACAACCGACTGCGCCAGACCGGCCGCTACCAGCAGCAGCATCGCAGACGAATGCCTCTACAAGCCAAGTCCGTTCACTATGCTCGGCACCGCTCGGTTCTGTTCAATTCTGCAACGCCTGTTACTACCCATAGATGAGAACCCGGGAGTCAGAGGAGAAGACGAGGGAGATGCCTCTATTCCTAGTACCGGCGGTTCCCTCCACCAGCTCGTATGTTCCCTCGACCCCGCTCTCCCAACGCATCTCCTCCGGGATATCCAGACTCCACAGGTCTTTCCCCTCATCGATGCTCTTGGCAGTAACTCTCCCACGAGAGTCACGTGTCATGACGACGCTATCATCATCCTTCAGCTCCCATTCACTGTCACCAATATCAGCCTTCCACATGATCTTGTTGCGACCAGAGCCCGCAGCCCCACTTCGAACTGAGATCATATGTCCACCGGAGGCCAGGACTAGATATTCTCTACCTTGTTCCGATAGGCCCCCGCCCGTTGTTCCACGCACAGCCCCCTCGGCCATCTCAATTCCGTCCGCGAAAGCATTATCCAATCCAGATCCGCGCAGATCGACGAAGTCGTACTCACTTATCTCCCCGTTGAACAATTCCCCAAAGCGCCCTTCCGCATCCACGTATTTCCGGGAACTTAAACCGTCATACAACTGCCCGCCAGCGTCGCCCTTCTTGGATGCCGGCCTCACCTTGTCCGCCGGCGGAGGCGTCGGCACCTCCTCCTCCGGAAGCGGAACTACGCTCAAGACAGGAACATTGCCATAGTGGACGTATGACACGTCCACCTGCCCCCATGCCGCCCCGCACGCCTCATTGCCCGCCACCAGCACAGAGTTGACATCTCGATAAAGCTCCCCGAAACGCTGATCGATAATCTCTCCGGTATCGACTCTCGTCAGGACCATCCACCCGTCGATGACGACGGCGGCCACCACTCCTTCACCCTTTGAACTGGCCTTAGTGTCGGCAGCCTCGAAGCTGGTCACCGAGGCCTCTGCGCACGGGGTCGGCGGCGGCGACCACGGCAGAATGACGGCATGATCCTCACCGCGCAACGGGACCACCTGATAATCCTGGGGCCGACCATCCACCGGCAGGAGGTAAACGACATGATCATCCCCGCTCTTGTCATTCCCGCCCTTTCGAATCCGATAGCTATCAGACGGAAGCGTCGCCAGCTCAGTCACAGTCCCCTCACGCTCAGCAACATCAACGAGCTCACCTCCCGCCACGCACCGGATCCCCCATTCATAAGGCATGCAATACGGCTGAGAGCCGCTCAGCTCGGCCTTCCATCGCACCTGCGCCGTTCCAGCATCCAAAGCGACGATCACGGACGACGCCCCGTCGCTCAAACCGACATAGATCACCGATGAACGAGAATCGCGAAGCATTCTCCTCCCGTCTTGGTCAGACAGGGAAATGACCTGCATCCCCTCCCCATAATCCGAGGCATTGATGTCGAACAGGAGGCTCGGCTCATTGGCGAAAGGGCTCGGCCTGGGCGTGAAGGAGGTTAAGAAGAAGTAAGCCCCGATCACCGGAATAAAGCAGACAACACATATAATAGCCACCCAAAAAATTACCGGACGCCACACTCCATCGCGACTCTCAGTCATTTTTACCGCCTCACCCCTCGCACGCCATTGCGATAGAGGTAGCCCCATAAAACATGGCGATGCTACCTACCGAAAAAACGAGGGGTCAAGGACAGCGCTCCCCATGGACATGCATGAAGAGGGCCAAGAAGACCTAAGGCCCGGGGCACCGCGAGCGCCCCGGAAGCAAATGTAATGTCGGACAATCCCGGGGAACCCCTAGGCACCGGCACATATCTTCACTATGCTCGAATCCCCAGGATCTGCAGCTATGAGTTCCCAACAAGGGAAGTTCCATGCCTTCCATGCCTTCAACGCCTTCCGCCGAACACCGCAATACCAGCAGCGCCGACGACACCGACAAGACTACGACAAGCGCAGGAGAGCCGTCCCCGGCAGCGCCTCCGCCTCACAGCAGTCCCAGTACCAGCCCCGGCACCCGTCATCCGGAGCACCCGAGGAAACAGCCTCTGATGAATCTGGCCCTGTGGTGCGGAATCCTCGCAATCCCGCTGAGCATCAGCATCGTCTTGGTTGTCATCATCGGAGACGTGATATCCGAGGACAATCCCCTCAGTTGGGTGCCGGGCGCGCTGACGAACCTGGCCCCCGTCGTTCTGGTGATCGGCGTTCTCGCATTCGTGCGCGCGCATGAGCTGCTGCCGCGAGTGCACACGCTTGCGACGGCAGCGACCGCGATCGCCTCGTTCCTCCTCGGCGCCGCCGCACAGGCCTCATGGACGGTCGGCTTCGAGGCGGCCGACGCCGGAGACCCCACTCCGACCTTCGGCAACCTCTTCCTACCACTTTGCCTGACGTCCTGGGGCGTGGGAGCGGTGGCGATCGCGATCGCCTTCGACGGCGTCGTCGGCAAGCGGCTGCATCCTGCGGCGCGCACAGCGCTGGGGGCCGGGGCGGGCCTGATCCTGGCTCCGGTCGGACTCACGATCACCATCACCCCGTTCACGGTCACCGCCGTTTCTACAGCGCTTGTCGTCATCGCCATTGTCTACAAGTCGCGCCCATTCCCGACGCGCGCCTTCTTCTCGACGCCTCCCTTCCCACCGAGCACGCATCCCCGTTCAGGGCCTGCCGCCGGCGGGCCCCCATTCCCGCCCCCGGGGCACTCGGCCAGCGCGCCCGCGTCCCCACCGTCATCAATCACACCGCCGATCATGCACTCCGCGCCGTTCTCGGGGCCGCTCTCGGGACAGCCCATGGAGCCGGCTCCGGCCCTCCCCTCGCCTCCGCCCGCAGCGCCACGCACACCGGTGAGCGCCACCACGTCTCCCGTGTCTCCCGCGCCTCCCATGCCTCACACACCCAGGTCTGCGATAAGAAGTCGAAGCATGCGTGTGCTGGGCGTCTGCGCCGCCGTTCTCGGACTGGCAGCGACCAGCTGCGTCGTCAAGGACATAATCGCAACGGGAGGAGAAGGATCGCAGCTTCTCGCGATAGGCATGCAGATCGGATTCCTGGGAATTCTGCCCCTGCTCGCGGCGAGTGGATTGTACTTCTCCGAGAATTCTCCATATTCGCCCGTGCACACCTGGGGACCGGTCGTCCTGATAGTCCTATCCGTCGCGGGAGCAGCAACCGCATGTCGGGAGGTTCCCTTCTCCGGCCAGATCACACCGGGGATCGCCGCCTCGGTCCTCTGCAGCGCGGCCGCGATCGCCTGGGTGATCATCCGCAGAATGAATCTGCCCCTAGCGCCGCGCATCGCCCTGGGAATCATCGCGGGACCGACCATCGCGGTAGTGGCGATGCCCATGTTCCCCGCAGTAGCGGTCATTCCCCTTGTTGGCGGACTCATGATGGCCTGCCAGCGGCCCCGGGCGCATCTCCCGCAGGAAACCCGCCCGGCAACCGGTTGACCCCCGACTACCCCGACGACCCCCGGCCGCTCACTGACTGGACACTGACTCGGCTTCGGCCTCGGCTGACCCGGCTGACTCAGCCTCGGCCACCTGCTCCATGCCGGTCTTGCGGGACAACGGCACCTCCGGCAGGAAGAGGCCGATGACCGCGGTGACCACGAACAACGGGATCATCCAGCCGAAGATCGGCAGCAGGGCATCGGCATAGGAGCTCGCCACGGCGTCGTGCAGCGCGGTGGGCAGCTGATTCACCAGGGCGGGTGTGAGTGAGGAGGTGTCGGCGTCCTGGAACTTGGCCAGGGCGGCGAGCACGGCCGGGTCCGAGCTGCGGGCCAGATCCCCGATCCGTTCGGTGAGGTGGGAGGTCAGGCCGGAGGAGAAGGCCGCCCCGATCAGGGAGGCGCCGAGCGAGACCGCCACCTCGCGGAAGAAGTTGTTGCCGCTGGTGGCCGTGCCCAGGTGCCGGGCGGGGACGGCGTTCTGGACCACGGTGATCAGCAGCTGGAAGAACAGCCCGATTCCCGCGCCCATGACGAAGGTGGCCGCGGAGACCTGCCACACGGCGGTGGAGGTCGTCAGCCGGAAGAGCCAGAAGGAGGCGCCCGCCGCCATCAGGCTGCCCACCACCGGGTAGATGCGGTAACGGCCGTTGCGGGAGACCAGGATGCCGGAGAGGATCGAGGAGGCGAGCATGCCGAGAGTGATGGGCACCAGAAGCAGTCCGGAGGCGGTGGCCGAGTACCCGTAAACCATCTGCAGGTAGGTGGGCAGATAGCTCAACACGCCGATCATCCCGCCCATGGCGAGCATGCCCACAATGGTTGAGATGACGAAGGTGCGGTTGATCAGGATCGGCCACGGCAGAATCGGGTCGGCGGCGCGCGATTCCACGAAGGCGAAGAGCCCCCAGCAGATCAGACCCGCAACCCCCAGGATGATGATGACAGGGCTGGTCCAGGCGTACTCGTTGCCTCCCCAGGTCGCCATGAGGACAATGGCCACAGCACCGGCATTCAAGAGAATCAGGCCCCACCAGTCGATCTTCTCGGTCAGCGGGCGGGTGGGCAGGCGCAGCACGATGGCGACTGCGATGAAGGCCAGGATGCCCAGCGGCAGGTTGATCCAGAAGGTCCAGCGCCAGGAGACCGAGTCGGTCAGCCAACCGCCCACGATCGGCCCCAGGATGGAGGCGATGCCGAACATGGCGCCCATGGGGGCCATGTAGGTGCCGCGCACGCGCGGTGGGATGAGGTCACCGGTGATCGCCTGGGAGGAGATCATGAGGCCACCGCCGCCCAGGCCCTGGATGGCCCGGTAGATGATGAGCTGCATCATCGAGGTAGCGGTGCCGCACAATGCCGAACCCACAAGGAACAGGCCGATGGCCACCAGGAAGAGATTCTTGCGGCCCACCAGGTCGCCGAGCTTGCCGTAGACGGGCATCCCCACGGTGATGGCCAGCGTGTAGGAGGTCAGGATCCAGGCCATGTGCGCGGCGCCGCCGAGGTCGCCCACGATGGTGGGCAAGGCGGTGCCGACGATCGTCTGGTCCATGGCGGACAGGAACATAACCACCAGCAGGGAGGCGTAGACCGCCCAGAAGCGGCGGTCGGGGTGGAAGTCGCCTCCCACCTCGGCCGGTTGTGCGTCAGTGCTCTCCGACGCGGTTACAGGTTGAGTCACAAGTCGTGCCTTTGCGTGTTGAAGGGGCGGAATGGTTTGAGAAATCTGGAGCTGTCCCGGTGGCCCGCTGACCGGGGCGGGGCGGCTGAGCGGCCGGGACTAGACGGGACCGGCCGGGACCGGATGGTGCCGAATGGAGCGGCGAGTCAGTGGCTGGTGACTGGCCGCCGGCTGCCCGGCGGCTGCCCAATGAGCGGCTACTGGGAGGTCGGGGCGATGATCTCGCCGATGGCGGCAGTCACGGCGCGAACGGCGTCGGCCAGACTGAGGATCGGGTCGGACTGCTCGCCAACCGATGCGGCGGCCTGCTCATGGCACCCCCCGCTCCGGCCGCTTCTAGTGCCGGGCCCGTCCGGGATGCCGGCCTGCCGGCCGTCCGCTATGCCATCCGCCGGGCCGTTGGCGCCATCGTCGGCGTCGCAGGAGGCGGCCCACATGCGGATCGCGGCCTTCTGCACCGCGCTGGACAGCGCCAGCACGGCCCGCACCTGGGGGGCGGAGGAGGGCAGCCCCAAGCGCCTGGAGGCGGCGTCCTCCAGAACACGCTCGACAGCCTGGAAGCGCTCGTGCACGGCGCGCTCCACCTCGGGGTTGTCGCGCACGATCTGGGGGAAGGCCATGAGCCAGGCGCGCTCGGGCTCCAGGGCCTGCGCGCCGGAGATCAGCAGCGCGCCGAGGTCCTCCAGGAGGGGGCCGCCGCCGGCGACGAAGGCCTCGATCGCCTCGGGCTCAGGGGTCTCGGGGCCGATGACGAGGAGCTCGGCCTTGGAGGAGAAGTGGTTGAAGACGGTGCGCCGCGAGACTCCGGCGAGAGTGGCGACGTCGTCGATCGTCATGGCGGCGTAGCCGCGCTCACGGGTCAGCGCCAGGGCGGCCGCCCGAATGGCGGCACGAGTCCGCCGCGTGTGGGCGGCGCGCAGGTCGGTTCGAGTCACGACCCCAATCATGCACTCGGTGCAGTGTTGCACAAAGTGCAGGGGCCGAGAAGTCGGTCACGGACCAGGGCACCTCGAATCGGGCGGATAGCCGAACCATGTCCAAAACGGAGGAGATCAAGGCGATCCAACCTTCTCCATCTGCCGGACACACCAGGCCGAATCGCACAAAAGCACCCCCACACCCCGATCCCCCTACCTGATCTCCTCCACTTTGGACATCCCACTACTCACACCGCCAGCAGCGCGGGCCAACCAGCTGGGTCTGACTGCGCTATTCCGCCTCATGAGCGGCGTTGAGTTCATCCAGAAGGCGCGACTTACCCAGAGCCCGCCCCCGCATCCAGTAGGCCTGGGCGTGGAGGGCGGCCTTACCCAGACCATGCTCACGCTTGAGAATGCCCTTAGCGCGCCGGGTGGCGAGGGATTCGGCGCCGATCCAGGCGAACCAGCCGGACCAGTCGCGTCCGTCGATGGCCTGGGCCAGGCCCTGGCCATCGGGGAGCTCATCGACCCAGGCGGCCGTGACGCGGGAGCCGCTGGGCAGCGGGAGGCCTTCGTCGAGCGGTGAGTGGCGCTCCAGGTAGACCACGAGCGGGGTGTCGTCGGGCACGGCGGCGGCGATCGAGGTGATGGCCGGGTAGGAGGTGAGGTCGCCCAGGAGGAGGTAGCCGGCCGGGGGCGGGTCGAGGAGGGTGAAGGGCTGGGCTCCGAAGCGCTGGGCGACGAGCTCCTCGCCGACCTCGCACCTGGAGGCCCAGTAGGAGGCCGGCCCCATGGGGTGGTGGAGGACGAAGTCGATGGCGAAGGTGCCGGCCTGCGGGTCGGGATCCACCAGGGTGTAGCCGCGCTGATTGAGAGTGGAGGGGTTATCGGGGTTGGGGAACCACAGGCGGATCCAGGAGTCGGGATGGAGAGCGCCGTCGCGCAGCAGAGTGCCGGAGCGGAAATGGATGCGCACGAAGTGCTCGGCCAGCTGATCCCTGCCGCTGACGGTGACGACGTGCTCCTTGGCGCCGAGCACGCGCAGCACAGCTCCCTGAAACCCCTTGCCCACAGCATCCCCTTCAGATCGTTAAGGTAAGTCTCAGCATACTTCAGGGCGCCGACATCAAAGAACGCGAGGTCGCACGCATCGCGAGCCGCGCGGGCCGTCGCCCACAACGTCACCGCCGTCAAGGACGCGACAGAGCATCTGGCCGCCGCCCCGGCGGTGACCATCAATGGACTATTGGCGCTCCACCGCAGCCTGCTCCCCGATTCGCCGGAGCATCACGGTATCCGGGAGGCGCAGAATTGGCTCGGAGGATCCTCTTACCACCCTTTAGAGGCAGACTTCATCCCGCCACCTCCCGAACTGGTGCCAGCACTGCTGGACGACCTCATGGCATACCTCAACAGCGCCGCCCACGCCCCGCTCATCCAGGCCGCGCTCGTGCACGCCCAGTTCGAGACGATCCACCCCTTGCGGGCGGACTCTGCGGCTTCGCGTATTCTGTCGGGCCTGCCGGGCACACCGGTGTTGACGATCCAGACGGCGTCGAGAATCTACGGGGTATCGCGGACCGCGGCGTCCCGAGGTCTGGAGACCTTGAGGTCCGCCGGTATTCTGACGACCGAATCCATCGGAGCGAATAGACGGGCCTACACGGCACGCAGCGTGCTGGACACGATCACATGGGCGGAGCGCCGCTTGGCCGGCACGCGCTTCGACACCCGCACACTCAGGCATAGACCACGACCTCGACATGATGCCCGCCGGCATCCAGTTTCCGATCACAGGTGACGAGCGGGGCTCCCAGCCCTTCTGCCAGCGCCAGGTACATGGCGTCGTAGCTGGTGTACTGAGTGCGCAGCGCCCATACGCGATCGGCGAGGAGCACGGCCTCGTACCGGGTGATAACGAGATCGGCATAGCTGCGGCGAGCACTCTCGGCAGCCTCAAGGGGCAGGACTCCTCCGAGAACCATGCCGCGCAGGGCGGAGAGGACCTCAACATCAAGGATATGGGGAGCCGCGAGATCCCCCGCAACCGCATCAAGGAGGGCCGGGCCGGGATCCCGGCCCACCAGTACTTGGATTATCGCTGAAGCGTCGATGACGATCATCCGCGTCCCGCGCGGACGGCTTGGACGACCTGCACCGCAGTGGGGCCGCCAGAGCGGTCCTGGTTGCGCAGACCCCGCACAATCTGCTCGTTCGTGGGCCGGGAGGCGACGCGGGAGAGCTGCGCAGCGACATACGCCGACAGCGAGACCCCTTCAGCAGCCGCCCGCGCCTTGAGCTCGTCGGCCACATCATCTGGAACATCGCGGATGTACAGTGTCGCCACACCCAGATGCTAGCACAATGCTTGCACCTCACCCCTGTTCCGCGCGCAATCCCCAAAGCTCCGACAGGCGCACCTCTATCTACCGTCAGGCGGACCATAGGAAGGAAAGGGGTGGCTCAGCCATCAGCCCGCCGGATCCGGCTGAGCGAAATCGACAACGACCTCGTACAGGGCCTCGCCCTGTCTCATGGCGGCGAAGCCGTCGCGCACCGCTTGCGGGAGCATTGTCGGATCAAGGGCATAGGAGGACAGGTCGAAGGCGACCCGCACATCGCTGACGACCTCACTCCAGGTGCTCGGCGCATATGGATCGGCGACGCGGAAGGGCATGGGGGCGGCGTCGATCCCGCACTCCCGCACCGCCCGCTCACTGGCCGCGACCATCTCGGGGGACTCGGCGTCATAGACGAGACGGCCACCCGGGAAGCGCCGGGCCATGGCATCAACGAGCCCGCTGACCTCAGCATTCTCCAGGAAGTAGAAGACGCCGGAGGCGACGGCGATCAGACCATGACTCGCATCGACCTCATCCATCCAGCGGTAGTCGGTCAGGGAGAAGGGAAGATCGCGCTCGCGCTCGTGGGGCTCCATCCAGGCGCCGCGGGCCCCCAGGACCTCCGGGAAGTCGAGGTTGTAGACGATGGCGCCGCCATCAGCACTGCCGACCTCATCGATCAGGCGGTCGAGCCCGCAGCCGAGGTCGACGACGGCGGCGCCCGGATGATCGCCCAGATAGTGGCGGATCTCGGTGACGGCAGCCAGGTGGCGCAGGGCGTAGATCGCCGCGGGCATCTCCCCCATGTCCTTGTTCTGGATGTCGGGGCGGTCCGCTTCGGCCAGTGCGACTACGCGCTCGGACCACGGATCCTTGAAGCAGGTCGGCCAGGTGCGCGCGGCCCGGGCGCGCCCCAGCAGGGGAAAGAAAAGCGTCTCCTGAACGTCATTATTGCACATAGTTCTCATTATAGAGAGTGCGATGGACGCGCAGCCCGACAGGCCCGACAGGCTTGACGAGCCCGACAACGGCCACCGGACATTGAAGAACCGCGAACCCCGACGAACCAACCCGGCGCCGGCACCCATTCCCATCCACTCTGCAGTTGCACATCCGCCACCCTCCCGTCCGCACGCCGCCACTGCGCGCGGACGACAATCGCCCGCTAGGCTGACCACCGCAGCTCGCACGAGACGATGGAGTTACGAGCATGAAGGTACTGCTTCTCGGCGCCACCGGCCCGACCGGAGGCCACGTTCTGGCGCACGCACTTGAGGCGGGAGACACCGTCTCCGCCCTCGCACGCCGCCCTGAGGCGCTGGCCGCCCTCAAGGACCGGATCACCATCTTCCAGGGGGACGCCACCTCGGTTGACGATGTCGCCCGCGCCGCGGAGGGGCAGGATGCGGTGATCGCCGCTCTTGGACGCGGGAGCTCTCTGCGCCCGGAGGGGCTTTTCACCGGCTCCGCCAGGGCCGTCGTCGAGGCGATGACACGAGCGGGGGTGAAGCGACTGGTCTGGCTGTCCTCCTACGGTGTGGGCGAGACGATCAGGACCGCCTCGCCGTTGCAGCGCCTGATGTACCGCACCGTCCTGCGCAGCACCTACACCGACAAGGCCGCGTCCGAGCGAACCCTGCGCGCCAGCGACCTGGAGTGGACCATCGTCTACCCCACCACCCTGACGAACAAACCGGCACGGGGCGCCTATCGCGCCGCCGAGACCATCCGCATGAAGGGGATGCCGAGCATCAGCCGGGCCGACGTCGGCAGCTTCCTGCACAAGGCGGCCCACGACTCCGAGTGGATCCGCCGGGACGCGGTCATCACCGACTGAACCGAAGCGCACACGGACGCGCGAGCGCTTGACCAGAAGACGGAAGCACAGCACCTCCAGAGCAGCAAACAACCATCTCAAAATTTGACCAGAGTCAGATCTTGACCATGGTCAGATTCTGCGAGCACACTGCTGCCATGAGCGATCGTGTCGCCCGACGGCGAGCGCAAACCCGGGAACGCATTTTCATCGAGGCGATGCGATTGTTCGCCGAGCGCGGCTTCGACCGGGTCACGGTCGCCGACATCACCGAGGCCGCCGACGTCGGCAAGGGCACCTTCTTCACCCACTTCCCCTCCAAGCGGGACGTCTTCCGCTACCTGGGCGAGCAGGTCAGCGAGGTCATAGCTGACGCCGCCGCGAAGGAGGGCACCGCTGAGGAACGGCTCCACCGAGTCATGCGAGCCGCTGGGCAATGGCTCGAGGCCCACCCCGAACCGGCCCGGCAGATGGCCAAGGCCCGGGCCTTCACCCTGTCCGACCTGGGATCCGCCAACCAGCAGCGCCTCCAGCGAGCCCTGGCCGAGATCCTCACCGAAGGGCAGAAACGCGGCGAACTGCGCGAGGTACCCATCGCCGACGCGGTCATGGCCCTGCAGTGCAACTACTTCGCATGCGTCCTGCTATGGGCCGCCGACCCGGGTGGACGCCCCCTGACCGACCGCCTGCGCGCCTCCCTGGACATCACCCTCAACGGCCTGACATGAGTACCAGGAATACCCATCGCACTCTGACGGCAACAGCCTCCGGCATGGCGGCGTCGGGCATCATGCAGACCCTCCTGGCCAACGCCACGCCCCGTATCGTCGACGAGCTGGCCGTCCCCGAGCTCTACGGCCTGGTCGCCGGCAGCTACCTGATCGCCTCCACCGTCACCCTCCCCCTCTTCGCCCAGTACGCCGACCGGCTCGGTCCGCAGCGGATCTTCGTCATCGGTCATCTCTGCTTCGTCATCGGCACCATCGCCATGGTGCCGGCTCCGAGCATGCCCGCCTTCATCGCGGCCCGGATCATGCAGGGCGTCGGGGCGGGAGCCATCGCCCCCGCGGCCCTCGCGTCGCTCGGTCTGCTCCTGGACGAGCAGGCCAGGGCCCGGGCCTTCTCCCAGCTGGCCGTTGCTCAAGTAGTGGCGAACGTCGTCGGCGGGCCGATCGGAGGCTGGTTCACCGACGGCCCGGGCTGGCGCCCAGGCCTGCTCACGGTGCTTCCGCTGTCGCTGACCTCTCTTCTGCTGGCGACCAGTCTTCCCACGGCCGAGGCACCACCGCAGTGGTGGCGGGTTAGCCTGCGAGAGCAGTTCGACCTGTGGCGCATCCGATCACTGCGGCGCCTCGCAGGAGTCGCAGCACTGGTCGGGATGGTCTCGTTGGGTCTGCTCACCTATGCGCCGCTGGTCCTGCAATCGCTTCACGGCCTCAAGGCGACGACGGCCGGCTGGTTGCTGGCGCCGGCACTGGTCGGCATCGGGCTGGGGACGGCCACGTCCGGTCGCCTCACCGACCACCGCTGGACGCGGCCCGTCAGCTGGGCACTGGCGACCTGTTGTCTGCCGCTGGTCCTGCTCCCCCACCTGGGAGTCGTCGCAATAGCCCTCATGGGGGCGGGTGTCGGCATCGGCATCACGTTCCCACTCCTGCTGCTCGACATCCAGACCGCTGCTCCGCACGATCGCCTCGCCCAGGCCGGAGCCATGGCCCAGCTCGGCCGTAATGCAGGGGCGGGCCTCGGGGTGCCCGCACTCAGCCTGTGGCTGCTCGCCGGGATGCCGACGAGCCGGGCCCTGGCAACCGTCTTCCTCACCATGAGCCTAGCCGCAGTCATCGGCCTAGCAGCAGCCCTCCGCCATCGGAGCAAGGAGTCAGCATGATCATCGACCTGGAAGCGGTTCGGGCGACCGATATTCCGCGCGTGGGCGGCAAGGGGGCGAACCTTGGGGAGCTGATCGCCGCCGGCCTGCCCGTTCCGGGCGGCTTCTGCGTGACGGCCGACGCCTCCTTCGCCGGCCAGCAGCAGACCATCCTGGGCCTGGTGGGAGCGGATGCCGTCCTGGAGGCGATCCGCCAGTACTGGGCGTCCCCGGAACAACCACGCGCATCGCCGACGGCGCGCACCTGAGCGTGGACGGGACGGCGGGGCGGGTGGCGCATCTTTCCTGACGGGAATGCGCTGCTCGCCCCGCCGCACCGGCCACGATGTCAGACACAGGTAGTACACTCAGGCCATGCGTATGGTGACCAAACGGGAGCTCAACCAGAACACGGCCGCCGTCCTCCGGGAAGTCACAGCCGCCGAGGATGTCATCGTCACCGAGCGGGGAGCGCCTCGGTGGCGGCTCAGCATCGTCACCGACGACGGTCCGCTATCCCGCCTGAAGCGAGCTGGCCTGTACACACCCCCGGCAACGGAACCGGCGCCCTGGCCGACTGCACCGGCCGAACCGGCCTACACCGCCGAGCAAGTAGCAGCCCTACTCGAGGACTCGCGAGGGGACCGCTGAACAGTGGAGGTCATCTACCTGGACTCCTCCGCCGCTCTGTATGCGGTTCTCAACGTTCCCCAGCGATCGGCCCTGCACCGCTGGATGGCGACGTCGGGAGCGCTCCACGTGTCATCACGTCTGCTGCGCACCGAAGTCGTCCGAGTCCTGCGCCGCGAAGGCATTCCAATATCCCAGGCCACCCCTCTGCTCGACCGAGTAGGCCTGCTGGACATCACACGAGAGGTTCACCGCGCCGCCGAAGACATCAGGCCTCACGTCAAGACGCTCGACGCCCTACACCTGGCGACCGCAGTGACTCTGGAAAGGACTCTGGATACGCCCCTCACCATCGCCACCCACGACAAGACGATGACAGCGGTCGCCCATCAGCTGGGCCTCAGAACGGTTGATCCTGTCACGCACGGCGATCCGCCCCAGGCCTGAAGACTGATCCTCGCCCGAGCTCGGCGGCCTCCGCGCCCTCCGCTACTCCCGCCCCCCGCCTCCACGGCTCCGGCGGCTCCAGCGGCTCCCCCCTCGTCGAGATCGGTCGTATTCCGCGTCGAGATCGGTTCACTTCCGGCTCGAAATCGGTTCTAAGCGCCGGCCTGACGCCCGTCAGGTGCCGTTTCGCCGCCACCGGCGGCGCGCCAGCCTCAGGGCAGCCGTCGAGATGACCAGCTCCGGGGCAGCAGGGACGACCGGCGGGCGCCCGCAGGTCTCGCGGACCGATCTCGGTGCGGAACCTCGGGCCGGGGCACGACCGACCCCGGCGAGGAGGTCGTGCGGAGGTCGTGGGGAAGAGAGGCGCAAGCAGGCACAGCATCCGGGAAGCTGCTCGGAACGTGAAAGTACCTTCCTAACATCAACGTACCTTTCTCCCGTCCTTCTGGGGGCAGAGCTCAGAAGGACGGGAGAAAGGTACGTTCACGCGACGAAGCTCCGTCCACGTCGTCAGCCGTCATTGACGCCCGGAGTGCGGCTCGCGCCGCCGGCCAGCACCGGCCCGGGATCACTCATCTGGGCGAGTGATCCCGATTCCGGGAGCGTCCTGTCTCTCCAGGTTCGCGCGGTCGCACCTTAGTCGTACGACCGCGTACGCCTAGCCTACGACCGAGAAAGACGCGACCCGGCGGGGGCAGGACCATGGGAAAAAGCCTCACTGTCCCGGGAGCGCCCGTGCCCGGTGGGTGCGTCGGACCGATCTCGGTGCGGAAGTGAACCGATCTCGAGCCGGAGTACGACCGATCTCGACGAGGGAGCCGCGGACTCGGTCCACCCCTTGAAAGCGATCGTTCAGCTGGAGGGCAACTGGCACCCCAGTCCGATGCGATCGGGCTCGTCAAGCAGTCGCCGCACGGGGAGTTGGGTGCGCAGACGCGCCCCGTCAGCCCAGCGTCGTGGCGATCCTCGTGACCTGGCGAGGTGCTCCCCGGCGCTGAGCGGTGCTCCCCGAGGCCACCAGTCCGGTGCCGTCGTCGGCGAACCGGTACTCGTGGACGGTGCGCGACCAGTCGTGCCGTTCGACCGGTCGCCGTCGAATCGCCGCCAGCAAGTCGCAGGCCTTGACGGCCTGGTCCGTGATCGACCCGGTGAACGTCTGCGGCGGGAATGTCGGGCGGTTGGATTCAAGACTGAAGAGCTGGTTGTGAAGACTGCCGACGGTGGTGCGCACCCCGTCGAAGTAGGCGCCGACGGTCAGTACCACGCACTCGTCCGCGACCAGGTCGAACCAGGCAAGGCACCGTCCTTCTGCAGAAGACTCGTCCATGCCGTCGTACCAGTCGTCGGGCGCCAGGCAGAGCCCTTTGAGGTCGGCCGGAAGAGCAGCACGCACGACCGCGATCCATGCGGCCTCCATCGGCACCAGCTGTTTAGTCATGTCAACGCTCACGAGCAGAGTCTACCGATCCGGAGCCGCCGTACCCCTCTCCGAGCTGACGCTGGACGGCGACAATGCCGGCTTGTCGGCGCGGTTCCTCGGGATGCGGGCGGGGCAGTGGTCAACATCTCTTCGTCACCCGGCTTGAACCGGGCGACGGCGGCCGGGCCCCAACCCGCCTGCTCACGGCCCGGGCCACCACCCCAGCGGGAACATCCAAAGCGGTTCCGACCTCCGACGCCCGGCGAAGCAGGGCACGAACCCTGGCATCGCCCCGCTCGAGTGCGAGCAACGCCCCCGCGTCCAGAGTCAGACCAGCGACATCGTCGCCCTTTGTCATTCCAGACCCAGTGCCTTGTCAGCCCACGCAAGATCGTCCGCGCTCACAGGACCGAGCTCTCGATCGAGGTCGTCCAGAAGTCGCTCAAGACTATCCTCGCGCTCAGCACGAGCAACCGCCGTACCGATGAAGCCCGAGACCGATGCCGCCCTGCCCCGCTCAACAGCATGACGAATCGAGTCAACCTGTGCGTCCGGGAGACTCACCGCTATCTTCCGAGTCATACCAGGATCATGCTCGAAGAGCGCCCCGGATAGTGCGAGCAGCCTCCGCAGCGGGAGGAGTCGCCTAGCCCGCTCTACGAATCAACCGCCCCGACTCGGGACGGGCCTGCAGCCTCGGTAAAGTCGGTTGATAGGCGCCGAATCATGTCAGTGGCGCTCGATACACTCCCCGACATGCGCACCTTCTCGCATGGTTCGACTCTCACCGATGGCGGCCTGGCCCTGGACCTGGCCCCCGCGCTCACCCCCGCCGGCCTGGTCGATCATCCCGGGTTCTTCCACGGTTTCGCCACGCATCCGGTCGTGGTCACCCGCTCGCTGCTGGTCCTGGCCGATATCGCCGCCACCCGTTACTTCCGCCCCACTCCCGCGGGCATGCGCGACCCCATCCTGACTGCCAACGGAGATCGTCTGCGAGCCGAGTGCTTCTCCGCCTGCAACGGGGTGCTGGCCCGCCTCGACCTCCTGGCCTCCGGGCTCGACGGCGGTCAGATCGACCACGGCACCACCAATGTCGACATCGGTCCGGCCATGCGGCGGGCCCTCGCCCGGGTGCCGCGCGGCGAGCTGCTGCACCTCGACGTCGGCACCGACCGGCTGCGCGCCTCCACCCCGGCCGAGTCGGTCGAGGAGCGCCGCGTGCAGATGCCCGACAGCTGGGTGCGGGCCCTGGGCAACGCCGCCGAGCTGACGCAGCCCCCTGGTCGAGCGCTTCAGCGTCGGTGCCGCCGCTGCACGCCGCTTCGTGCAGGCACTCCCCCGCTCCGGCGCGACGCGCACGGATCAGGTGTGGCTGAGCGCCGTACGGGGGCAGCTGATGACAAGGACCCACCGCACGCCCGGAGGAGTCCGGCTGCTGGGCACCCATCGCCTCGCCGCCGTCGCCCGGCTGCTGGCCAACCTGGAGGGCCTGACCGTCTACGCCCCCGCAGACGGCGACGGCGCCACCGCGCTGGAGTTCGCCCTGCCCGGCGCCCGCCTCACGCTCATGCTCACCGTCGAGCCCTCCCGCGGATTCTCCGGTGAAGGCTCCCTACTCACAGCCCTGGCAGCGCCGAATACCGCCGAGGACGCCGACCTGATCTCGGCGCTGCTGGCCTTCGATCCGCGCATCGATGAATCCCGTCTGGCCCGGGAGGCGAACCTTCCCGAGCCCCGGGTACGGGCGGCCCTGGCAGTGCTCGGCGCATCGGGGCGGGTCGGCTGGGACAGCCATGAACAGTCCTGGTTCCACCGCGAGCTGCCCCACGACCCGGACCGCGTCGAACGCGACAACCCCCGCCTGGTGACGGCGCAGCGGCTCGTCGATGCCGGGGCCGTCACTCACAACGGCGACCACTGGCTCGTGGCCGGCGATGAGGCCGGATACCGTGTCCAGGGCGAGAGCTGCACCTGCACCTGGTACGTGCGATACGCCGGATCTCGCGGCCCGTGCAAGCACGTCCTGGCGACCCGGCTGATCACCAGGGCAGAAAAGGCGACAGGGACAACAGAAAAGGCACACGCATGAACACCGAGCAGGCGGCCGCCATCGACGTCTTCCGAGAGCTCGGCTGGGTCGGCACAACCTCAGAGCAATGGCCGACACTGCCGATCGGCACATCCCAGCAGCGGCGCATAGCCCGCGACGGCCTGAAGTCGGGAGACTGGGATGAGCGCGACCCCGAAGCGTTCCGGCTCCGCTCGACATTCCCCGACGATATCGACTGCATCGCGCTCCTGGCCTTCGCCATCCGGTGCGGCATCACGGCTCGCCGGGCGGTCTCACTGCGCTGGTCCAGGCTCTTCAGCAACGACGTGCACGTCGCGCTCCTCAGCGAGCGCGGCCCAAGGTTCGCCGCCGACTACATCAACCGGGAATCCAGCGGCCATGACATCGCCGACGTGCAGGAGACCCCGAGGCACGGCCCCGCATGGCTTCAGCTCGTACGCGATCTGGACCTGGAACCGCCCCGCCGGCTGGGCTACGCGGTCGCCTGGACGACGCTGGCCCTGAAAGCTCTCAACGGAGAGAGCGACCCGCAGCCCTTCAAGGCCGAGGCTGAGGAGCATCTCAGCCTCGCCGTCGAGGTGCGGCTGCCCCCGCACGGAGCCCTCGGCGATCTGCTGCTCCGGGATCTACTGCCCCGCGAGCGCCGCCTGGACGTCTGCCTGGCAGGGCTGGAGTCCGCGTCGCGTCCCAGTGACCGTGCCGACTGGGGGCGTCTCCTGGCGGACCTGGAGATCACCGACGACGAGGTCCGCGAGCACGCCGATCTTCTCCTGGGCGCCCTGGCCGTTGGAGAGGGGCCGCTCCTAGAGAGCCTGGGAACTCGCTGCGCGACGGCGCTGGGCGACGAATACTTGCCCGACCTGCTGGTCATCACGGGGGCTGCCCGCACCCAGAAGGCGGCCAAGGCGCTCCTGTCGGCCCTGGCCGGCCGGCCTCGGCCCGAGCAGGTCGCCGGCATAGAACCGCTGCTGGCCGACCTGCTGTTACGCGACGGCGGCATCGCTAAGGCGGCGCGGAGGCTGCACGAGGCCTGGGGCATCGACTCGGAAGCCCCGGAGGCCGAAACCGAACTGCTGCCCTGGCTCCCGGTCCCGCCCACCTGGCAGGTCCCGGCCTTCGACCCCGGGCCCGCCACCGCCGAACACCTCACCGAGCTGGCCGCCGCACTCGAGCGCTCCCCGGACCCGCTGCTGGCGGAGCGGTTCGTCGCCACGCTGCACGCCATCGTCCGCCGCGATCCGCAGGAGGCGGAGCTGGCTCTGGGCGGGCTCAACGGCGTCAACGCGCGCCACCGTCTGGGGCTCGACGTCTACGCCGAGTGGCAGCAGCCCCTCTTGAAGAATGCCGATCACGCGGACGAAGCGCGCGAACGGGATCTCGGCCCCAGACTGGCGGAGGTGCCTGTGGTCGTGTCGCTGCCGAGTCGCGACGATCTCACCATCGATCCGGAGGATCTTCTCGATCGGCTGCAGCAGTTCGACGAGGCCGGCGTCGCAGTGCCCGCCGGGGATCTCTATTGGGCGCTGCTGCGCCTCGATACCACTGCCATCACAGAGGACCTGATCTCACGCGCCCGGATGATCCGCGCCAACGTGCGGTTCGCCGACGGCTCTGCTCTAAGAGGCGGAAATCGACTCCCAGTCGGCCCCACACGCGACTTGACTGCCGGCCAGGCGCTGGCCCAGCTGCTGGAGCACCCCCTGATCGAGCCCTGGGACGATGACGAGGAGCACCTGACCGCCGTCAGCCTGGCCGAGCAGCCCGGGTTGGCCGGATGGCCGATACATGTGCGGGAATACTGGGGATTTCACTACCTGCTTCCCCGCATGTCGAACCTCCTGATCCGGAGTGTCCACTTCGATGAGGGCATGGGGAGCGCGCGGCAGACCGCCAGGCACGGCCATCCGCTCACGCGCCGCACCACAGTCAACCTGCTCGCCCTCGTGGTCAACGGCGAAGACCGCGCCAGGGCCTTCGAGGCTGCCATCGACGCTTGGAAGCGCGGCCTGCTGCTGCCCGAGCGATTCCGGCCCCGCAGCCTCCCCGACCGGTTGGCGGCCTGGGCGGTCGTATTGAGGGACCTGGCCGAGGCGGGGGCGCTCGCACTGTCCTGGCGGGTGCTCGATGAGCTGCTGGCTCGGGCCGCCATCGAGTCCCGGCTGCCCGCAGGTACTAAGGAATTGGTGACGGCAACCGCGCACCTGACCGAGTCGGTGCTGGCCGCCGTCGAGGCCGGGAGCGCCCCCGCCTCGGTGCTGGACCAGTCCGGGCTCCGCGGGGTCGCCGGACGCAGCGGCAGCTCCGAGGCGGTGAAGCTGGCCCGAGAAATTGTCGGCCGGCTACCGCGGGTGAATGGTCCCAAGCCTGCCGGGACGACGATCCGCCCGTGGCGCTACGAGGACGTCTGGAATGGGGACCCCGTTTGGAAGCCGATCAACGATGGGATCTCGGTCAAAGTGGTCGAGGTCAAAGAGCGGACTACGCTGTTGCTGACGACCGGAGACGGAACCCGTTATACAACGCCCATCGGCTGGACCCACGACCTTGCGTTCCGTCGACAGCGTTGGTGCGTCCATGTGGAGACGGGAGCCGGGGTCTGGCTGTGGTGGGACTCGAAGAGAAAGAAACTGCGAGTCAGCGACAAGCATCGCAGCATGGAGAGCAGGGAACCTCTGAGCAATGGGCTGGCGGCCGTGGCCGTGGCCTCGTGCAGCAGCAGCGGCTACTACTGGCTGGGAGAGCTCCTGCGAACCAACACGCTGGCTCCGGCCACCCTTGCCGCCGCAATGCCCTCTCTTCTGCCCGCATTGGCGACACCGCTGCTGCGGGGAGTTGAGAAGAATCAGAAGTACTGCCATGTGCTGTGGCCGATCGTCACGGAGGCCATCGCCTACGCCGGCGCGCAGAAGACCCCGCCCCGATGGTCCCCACGAGCGCTGACCCTGGCATTGCAGATCGCACCGGTACTGCAGGAGGCGGCCCGCCGAGGCAAGATCGCCCCAGTGGGCTGGGAGGGCTTGGACTCCCTCGTCTCCGCGAGGGGAAAGACCGGCGAGCGCGCCCGAAAGCTTCGTGAGCTGGTGGCAACGATATCCGAGGCCGAAGAAGACCGGCCGACCAGGTGAAGGCGCTGATCGAGCTGCTCGACCACCTGGAAGTCGAGCGTGTATTTCGTCCTGGGCGCCTCGGCAGGCGGTACGGCGGTGATCCGCTTCGCCCTTGCCCACCCCGGGCACACCAAGGGGCTCATCCTCTGCTCCCCCGCCATGCACAGAATCTGGGCGTTGTAGTTCTCCACCGAGCCGGGCTGCCGACGCGATGCGCAAGCGTCCCGCTATGGAGTGATAGCGCAATCTGAAGCAGCTTTGGCCAGCCGGACGTCGAGAGTGAGCAACTGGCACCCGAGCACACGAGCGAGAACCACGTACGTGGCATCGTATGCGGTCATATTGTGGCGCTGCGCCCACACCTCTGAGAGAAGATCATCCATGGGAAGCTGCTCCACTCCCAATTGCCTGAACTCCTCGAACCCTCGTAGAGCTTGCTCCTCAGTGATATGTCCGCCCAAAGACAGGCCCCGGAAAACCGAGGCGACTTCCGCGGTCAGGTGCTGAGGAGCGAGTAGATCATGGCCGCCCAGCAGCGCCGCCGCCTTGCCGCCACGCCGCGTCCCTAAAAGCACCTCAACAACGACAGCGGCATCGACCACTAACGTCATCGCCCGTCTCGCTGCTCGGCTAGCACATCTTCTGCCGAAGGCAGGTCGCAGACCCCGCGTTCGGCGATTCGGGCCAGCAACTCGGCGCGGCTAGGGCGATCAGCGATCCGCTGCAGCTCCACCAGCAGATAATCGCTGAGCGAGCGCCCCTCCATTGCAGCTTTCGCCTTAAGAGCGCGACTGGTCGCCTCAGGCACGTTGCGAATCTGAACCGTCGACATGCATTTAATATGCCGCGCATGCAGCGCGCATGCAAGAGATGGTGATCGGGTGGCGCATGTCCGCTCAGCGGCTCGCTTCGCAGTCCTCGATCTCGGCGAGCTTCTCGCCGTAGCTGCTGGAGGGGTCGTGACGTAGATCGAGCCAGAGGTCCACCAGGGCCCAGGCGGCAGGCGCCGCGATGCGAGCGGTCACACAGTCATCAGCACTCGATAAGCGCGATTCCGTGAAGATCCTTGAAAACATGATCCGCACTCGCCAACGCCCACCCCCGACGCATGGCCTGAGCCGAGATCATGCGGTCGAAGGGATCCCGGTGCTCCCATATGAGCGACGCCGCAGCGATCATGTCCTGGGCCTCTAAGGACAGCGGCCGAGCATCCAGCTCTACGAGCTTGTCACTCCATTCCAGAGCGATGAGTTCAGCCTGGGGCCACTTGCCCAAACGAACTTTGTTGATGAGTTCGTAAGCGCTGGCGCTAGAGACCCATAGCCGGTTGCGAGGATCGGACAGGGTATGCAGAGCCGGCGCGTTGATCCTGCGACCCCCGGTACCCAGGAGCCACGCAACAACGTTGGTGTCCAGGATGATGTCCATAGCCCACTACTCCCACCGCGCGAGTTCATCCTCCGACATCGGGGCGAGGAGGATTTCATCCGGGATGTCGTACTCGGCATAGCTGGGGAACACCCGCCGCTCTGGCGCCTTGATAGCAACGATCCTGGCAACAGGCTGCCCCGCCCGGGCAATCGTGACATCCTCGCCCTTCTCAGCCCGGACAAGAAGGTCGGAAAGACGGGCCTTGGCCTCGGCTACATTGAACTGGGTGCTCATAGCGCCGATGATGCCCCCTCAGCCATTGTTGGTCAACATTAGTATGACCAACTATCGGGCGGGCACGCCCGGATCCTCCAGCGCGGAGCAGCCGACAGTGACGCTCGGGTGTTGGACGAGCGGACCGATCTCCACCAGTAAAACGCATCAGCAATGATTGCCGGCCTCATACGCCTCGATCTCGGCGAGCTTCTCGCCGTAGCTGCTGGAGGGGTCGTGCCGTAGATCGAGCCAGAGGTCCACCAAGGCCCAGGCGGCGGGCGCCGCGATGACGTTCTGCCCCATGCACAGAATCTGGGCGTCGTAGTTCTCCACCGAGCCACGCACGGTGACGAGGTCGTGGGCCGTCGCAGCCCTCACACCCCTGACCTTGCTGGCGGCGATGGCGGTGCCGACGCCGGTGCCGCACACGAGGATGCCGCGATCAGCCCGCCCGTCGACAATGGCCTGCGCGGCCCGGAAGGAGACCTGCGGGTAGGTGATATCGGGCTCGGACAGATCAGTGACGGCGCTGACGCGCTCATCCCTGTGCAGATGCTCTTTCAGAGCATCCTTGAGAGCTAGACCGTTGCCGGGGGCGCCGATGACGATTCGCATACTCGTAGCCTCTCAGGCCGCGACTCGGGAGGCGAGCCAAGGCCCGACAGACATGACCGAGCACCCGTCCGGTTGCCGCGACGCTCTGAATCTCTCCGCCGCGGTTTCCGGGCACCGGGAAGCTTATTCATGAGCTCTCTCATGTTTCCGCAGGTTGTGTGTGTTGCGCAGGAAGGTGTTGGACGGTCTTCAAGGGTTGAGGGCAGGATGCGCGCTTGGTCGAGCCCGGGGCCCCTCGCAGTGAAGGCCGGAAGCGGCGAGGGTTCCGTCAACCGGGGTCAACCGGGACTGCCGCCCTCAACGGGACTTCATCCCCGATGACGAGGCCCCGGCCTTCGTGATCGGCCCCGAACCCGCGTTGCCGGTGCAAGCCCTCGTCCACGACAATGCTCACGCGACCTCGAGCGCCCTGGCCCGGCCCGCCGGACGGCCCTGCTCTGGTACCGGTACGGCGCATTGAGGGTGCCAGGTGTCCAAAACGGAGGAGATCAGCCCGGTCACCATGCAGCGCGACGCCGAAAGCACACCGGAAACACAGCGAAAACACGCCAAAAACACCAGTTCATCGCACGGTTTCTTGAAGACACCCACGCCAGCGAGGCTTTAATCCCCTCCGTTTTGGACAAATCCGCCCCAACAAGCACGGCCCACACGAGTCCAGCAGCCGAGAATTCCTTCTCAGCCACAATCGACGGCCACCCCTTCACCATCGACCAGTCGACCGTGAGCTGCGCCCTCGAGGGCGGATCGAAGTCCATTAGCGCCGAATCGGCGGACGCTGAAGAAAAACCCATTTACTTCATGATGATCCTCGACAGAAAGGATCACGTAGACACGATCACGACTTCTCGAGGACACGACCAGGGAAACGTCTACAGATTCGAGTACATGCTCCGTTTCACGGAAGCCTCTAGGACCGCCCATGCCGAAGCCACAGTGGAGGGATCGACCTATACCGTGACGGGTGAGGCCCCCGCCTCGGACACAACAGCTGATTCAGCCCCTCTCAAGGCCTTCGATATGACCGTCACCTGTTCCCGAATGGCCACTCCATCTCCATTATGAGTCCCCGTCGCCGTCATCCAGATTCTCGAAATAGCGAGCGACGGGTCAGCGCTGATACCCGTATGCCTCATAGGCGGCTCTTGCGGGTGCATGCCCGGGATCATCCCCGGTTTCCACCATGATCATGGTCATCCCCGCGTCGTGGGCACGGGTCGCAATGAGCAGTGATGCAATGACACGCGCGAGAAGTGATCATGATGAGCGCGGACATGCGAGGAATCTCGGAGAAGATCTCCGAGAAAATCTGGCGAGACATATCGAGACACATACCGAGGATCCCGAACTTATGCAACGGGCCACGGAACGGAAGAGCCGTTAGTCCCAGATTGCGAATGCAGATGAATGCGCAAGAAGCAGAATTCCGCAGCCGCCCACCGCTGTTCACCCAGAGAAGACGGCCCTGATGCGCGCATAGGCATCACTACACCCCCTCATTTCTCCAGCCGCCATCCATCTATCCCTTATGCTGCTGAGTGCGGGCGCCGCCGGCGTCAGCAACAGGTTCAAGTCGTTTGAGCCGCACCTCCTGACCACGACATATTAAGGACGGCATCAACCATGAGAATCCGAAGCATCCAGACCATCACGGCTCTAGCCCTGACTGCGACCCTGTCCACGGGATTGAGCGCTTGCAGCGGCAATGGAAATAGCAATAGCGCACCGAGCGCCACTGAGCATTCATCCGAGAGCGCCGCGAACGACAGTCCAACTAACAGCATGACCAGCACGGCTGCGGCGGCTGTCCAGGACTCCTTCTCAGCCACGATCGACGGTCAGCCCTTCACCATCGACCAGCCGATCGTCGCCTGCGCGACAGAAGACAGCGCGACGTCCGTTAACGTGACCGCAACAAACAGCGAAACCGACTACTTCACGACGGTCTTCGGCGACAGTGGCCAGGTAACCTTGATCATGGCTTCTCAGGGAGACGAGATGATGCTCAACTTCATGGATGCCACAGGAATCGGCCACGCCGAGGTCACGACCAACGGGTCGACCCATACCGTGAAAGGCGAGGTTCCCGCCGCGAACCCGGCGGATGAATCCGCTCCTCTCAAACCCTTTGAAATGACCGTGACCTGCCCCTGAGCACTACCGCAGCCACGGCATGGCCGATAGGAACGTGTGCCGGGAGAGTCGCATAGAGGCGACTCTCCCGGCACACGTTCCATCCGGCACCGATGACGATTGCATGCCCGCATGCCTGGCAGCCCTCACCGCGTGCCGGAATAGCCCGGCCTCCCGAAGCCAGGATCCGCAGTCGAGAGCGCAGGTCGTATCGGTCCCGCCTACGGATCCCGGCTACCGATCAGAGATAGGAGGCGCGCAGGTCGGCCGGGTCCTTCGCCGACAGGTCGGCCAGCGTCACGTCGAAGACCGTGCGAGCCCCGGTCTCACCGCGCGCGGCCATCTTTGCCACCGCCCGACCCGTCGCCGCCACGACGGAGCCGGTGAACTCGGGGTTCGATCCGAGGCTGAGCTCGAAGGCGATGTTCGCGGCGACGCTCGGGGAGGTCTCGCCCCGACGAATCACTGTTCCTCCGTGCGGAATGCCCGCGTGCTTCGCAGCCATCTCCTCGGCGGAGATGAAGGTGACGGTGGTGTCGTAGTCCGCGAAGTAATTCGGCATCTCCACGATCTCCTTCTCAATGAAGGCGAGATCGGCGCCGTCTTCCGCTACGACATAGCAGTCGCGCCGATGCATCGAGCGAGTCGTCAGCTCGACGTCGTCGCCGGCCTTGACGGCGTCGACGGTCTCCCGCACCGGCAGTGTGTACTGCCTCGCGTCCGCGACACCGGGGATGCGGCGGATCGCGTCCGAGTGCCCCTGGGAGACGCCGGGGCCCCAGAAGGTCGTGGTGGCGCCGTCGGGCAGGACAGCCTCACCGAGGACCCGGAGCATGGAGAACAGGCCGGGGTCCCAGCCGGTGGAGATGAGGGCGAGGTGGCCGGCCTCCTTCGCAGCGGCATCGACGGAGGCGAAGTAGTCAGGGATCTTGGCATGGGTGTCGTAGGAGTCGACCGTGTTGAAGAAGGCGACCGTCGCCGGGCCCTGCTCGGCCAGGTCCGTCGCGGAGCCGCCGCAGTTCAGGCAGACATCGACTTTGTCCGCCCAGTTCGACATGTCGTCCACGTGCGCCACCGGCGCGCCCTGCGTCGCGATCGAACCCGGATCACGCCGGGTGAAGACGACGACGAGCTCCATGTCGTCGTTCTTGGAGATCGCCTGCTCCGCGCCCCGCCCGAGGTTGCCGTATCCGTTGATTGCGACCCTGATCATGAGTTCTCCTGCCGTTGTTGCTTTGCCGCTTAGTCTCCCATCGGGGCCGGACGGGCGCGAGGCCCGGCGGGCCAGGCGCGATGAGGGATGAGGAACACCTCGCAGGGGCCGACTCACCCGGCTCACAGGTGCTCACGCGCTCGCTCGCGCCACGCTTGACGGCGAGGCATCCACGCCTAGAACACGCCTAGAAGCAGACTCAGGCCATGTAGGCGGAACCAGTCGGATCGACATATCGGAGCCGGCTTCACCACGTGAAATTATCCGCGTGAGCGAGGGATGCGAAACAGTTGCCCGGTTTTTACCTAAATGAAACCGCGAACAGCGAATCGGGTCTGGAACAGAATCCATCAGGCTCATACAATAAGTGCGAATTCGCCATTCCATACAAGAGCTCAACAATTCCCCTTCGTCAAGGATGACGAGGAGACGTGGAAGCATGGTGAATTCTAGATCCTCAGGAAGGAATCTCATGAAACATCTTCATCGATCCGCACTCGGAACGCTCGCAGCGATGTCGCTCATATGGACACTCGTTCCCGCAGCCACGGCCGATCAACACAGCGGGAAGCCGACGGACGGCGACGGGATTGTCGGGATTGCAGCTCCGGAATTCCCCGACCCCAATAGCGAACCATCAGTCACGCCCGAGCCCAGCATCGAACCAACGGCCGATGCGCCCATTGATCCCCCGGCGCCGTCCGCCGCCCCCATGCTCAATGGCTGGAACGAGGATGGCGGTCGCCGGTACTACTATGAGCAGGGCAAGAGGAAGACCGGATGGGCTCAGATCGACGGCTCCTGGTACTACCTCGGCACTGACGGCGCCATGCAATCCGACAAGTGGGTCTCCTCGGGCGGGCAGTGGTTCCACCTCAGCGCTGATGGCACGATGTCCACTGGATGGACTGAAGTCGGAAACGCCTGGTACTTCCTTAATGCCGACGGCGTCATGCAGTCCAATACCTGGATCGACTCCGGCGGGCGGTGGTTCTACCTGGGCGACTCGGGCGCCATGCTCACCAGCGCGTGGCTGCCCCAAGGAGGCTCCTGGTACTACCTGGGCGCTGACGGCTCGATGGCAACTGGATGGGCCCAGGTTGAAGGCGCCTGGTACTACTTGGGCGGCGACGGCGCCATGACCACCGGCTGGACCCGAGTCGGAGGCACCTGGTACTACTTCGGCGCTAACGGCGTTATGCAGCACGGCACGTGGATCTCCTCTGGCGGGCAGTGGTTCCATCTGGACGACTCGGGCGCCATGACGACAAGCACATGGCTTTCACAAGGAGGCTCCTGGTATTACCTCTATGCGGACGGCTCGATGGCCACCGGCTGGGCACAGCTCGGAGGCTCCTGGTACTACTTCGACACCAACGGAATCATGACCACAAACAAGTGGGTCGGTGATTACTATCTGCAAGGGGACGGCTCCATGGCCACCGGTTGGGCGAAGGCTGGAGGTACTTGGTACCGCTTCAGCGGAAGTGGTCGATGGGCCAGCGTCTACTCAGGGACGTACACCTGCCCCAGTTGGGCGCCGATCAAGGGGAACAAGGAGAGCATGATCTACCATCAGCCATGGAACCAGGCCTACGGTCGGACCAAGGCAGAGGAGTGCTTCGCCTATCCGTCAGATGCGGAAGCCGCGGGATACCGGGCCGCGAAGAGGTAATCGCCTTTCATCAGATGTGGGCCGGGAAAACCAATTGGTTTTCCCGGCCCACACTCCTGGACTTCTGAACACATTATGAATGCGCTAATTTATGGGCGGAGGATCGTAATATCCAGGTAACGCGTTCCGGTGGGTTAGTGGCCTTGGGCTTCTTCGGCGTCGTCGGTGAGGTAGGAGATGCGTCTGACGAGGTCGAAGGGGTCGGAGGTGTCGGTGGTGGTCAGGGTGCCGGAGATGGGTTGGGCGGGCCCGCCTTCTACTGAGTAGGTGGCGCTCCAGGTGGTGGTCAGGCTGATGACGACGTTGTCGGCGGTGTGGGAGTACTTGTGAAAGACCGTGTGATCGGGGTAGGCGGCTCCCGGGTCCTTGGTTGTGGTTGTGGTGCCGTCACCCCAGTCCCAGGTGTATGACGCCGGGGTGGCCACGATGGTCACCGGAGTGCCCCCGACCTGGGTCTCCATGGTTTGGGAGTCCCCGGAGGTGTAGACGATCACGATCTTGGATACCAGTGCCTTGGCGCCCGGGGGCTGGCGTGTAATGCCTGATCCGTTGGCCATGACTTTAGAAACATCCGAGGACGTGACCACGACGGGCACGCCGGCTGCCCCTGCAGCTTCCACGGCGGCGGCGGGTTCTTCGGGCGCGGACTGGGGTCTATTGAGGAGCATTAACATTAGATCGACCGCTTTTGACGTGCAAAATACGCGAGCTAGCCCTGTTTCCGGCAGGCAGTCATCCACAGTCTTCGAGAATTCCTCCGCAAGCGGATCACCGGCCCCCTCCCCCACAGAAGCCTCCCCGCCCTGCACCACCGGAGCAGGCGCCGCCTCAGGAACCGGATCAGGGTCGATCACACGCGTATGAACTCTTGTTACCCCAACAGAATTGTCCTTTCCTTCAGAAGAAAAAACTTCATCGTCACTATCTCCTACAGCGGTCGACGAGATCGACATATGAATCACTAAAATGACGGTGAGCACAACAGTCAACTTGTGAAGTTTTTTCATTCGACCTGTCCTGCCCGAATGATCCAGTGCCCGTCCGTGTATTTCATGGCAAAAATAATTACCGTGTACGAATGAGGTTCCGCGACCTCGGGCTCTCCTCCAGTTCCGTCATATGTATACGTGGTATCTCTATCGAAGGCGATGTCCACTCGGGAGTACTCGCTGCCGGGGCCGGGATCGGAGTAACCCGACTGAACAACAGTTTGAGCCCATGGGTCACGCCACCCGCCGGATTCGTGGAGTTCTTTCACATTGGTGATCACCGAGTTGCAGAACAGGCAGTCCTGCCGACTCATCGACTTCCACTGCTCCAGGTCCCCCGTGGCATACACATAGGGATACAACTGAACGAAGTAAATCGCCGTCGCAATAGCACCCTCAGAGGAATTCTCATCCATATTCTCCGGCTTCTGCGGAGCCGGCATCGCCAGGGCCGCCTCACGCGCAGCCGCCTGATCGGCAGGAAGGTCCACCGTCGGAGATGCCGTCGCAGAGGCAGACACAGCAGAAGCCGACGGACCGCCACCACCACGGGCATCATCACCGCCCCTGCCGCATGCCGCCAGCGCTCCCATAGCCCCCAAGGCCCCCGACGCACTCAGCACCACAACCAACACCGCCCGCAGACAACTGTCTCCGGCACGGCGAACACGGCTTCTTCCGGCACGGCAGACGTGCACACAGAGACGGAACCAGACCGGGACAGCCATCATCATCACCACTATCAACAACGACGATTCAGGGAAAACAGGCATCCATGACCTCCGGCCCCACCCAGCGCCTCAGCACCACTCAGGACCGAACAGGCATCACAGCAACACTGTAGTGACCCCCTTGTGAGGCCCGCCACCCTCACAAACCCTTCTGTGGAAAACCCAGGCACCCGCCGCTTGCCTAACCCCAACAACACAGGCCATCGAAGACCCGTCCGGCCACGAAACCATAGCGGCCCTGGCCCCCGGTCCTTGGCCTGCCCGGAGCCCTAAGCGCGGCCCTGATCTACCTGCTCCGCAGCCACACCCAGGCTGACATCGCTGACATCCTGGGCGTATCCCAACTGGACCTTGCCCCTGGCGTTTACTCCTGCCCCACCTGGATGCCGATCAAGGAGAGCATGATCTACCACCGGCCTGGCCAGCAGTCCCACAACAAGACCAGAGCCGAGGAGTGCTTCGCCTACGGCTCTGATGCGGAAGCCTCAGACTACCGGGCCGCGAAGAGACAATCGCCTCTCATCCGTGTGGGCCGGGAAAGCGAACCGACTTTCCCGACCCACATTTCTGGACTTCGGATCGATCTCAGTGCGGGCATTGGCTGAACTTAACAGCGACAGGGAGAGCTCCCGAGATCACCGGATCATCGCCGGCCGCCCGACGTTCTCCTTACTTCTTATCCTCGAGGGACACCGAGCCGGCGTCGACGCTCACCTCAATGACACCTGCGGGGGCGGAAGGGTCAATGGTCAGGTTGTTGCTGACGGATCCGTCTTCGGCTTTGGAGCTCACCGTGTAGTTGCCGGCGGGCAGGGCGAGCGAGGCCGACCCCGCGCCTATGTCCGCCGTCAGCTGCTCGGGCACCTGCGTGAACGCGCCCTCGACCGAGCCGGATCTCACCTCCACATCGACCTGCTCGGCGTCATCAATGTTCAAGTCGGCGCTGCCCGCAGCCACGTTCACGGTCACGACATTCGCCGCCCCCGACAGGCTAAGGCTCCCGGCACTGACGTCCGCAGTCGCGCTGCTCAAGTCGGCCTTGACGTCCAGGCTGCCGGCGTCGACACTCAGATCAGCCGTCAGGCTCTGCTCGCACAGGGACTGCGGGATCTCCAGGGCCGCCTTCTCGGCAGGCTTCCCGAAGAGCCAGAGGGGCAGCCAGTTGTTGTCGGTTTCCTGCCAGACACGGACCGTGCCGCCCTCAACATTCATGTACCACCGGTCCGTCACGTTCTTCTGGGTCAGCACAAAGCTCTCCGAGGCTCCACAGGCGATCGTCAGGCCACTGCTGCCCACATCGATGTCCAGATTCGCCATGCCGTCGGCGGCGACGGACACGGGGCCGTAGCTGCGGACGCGCATGGTGGTGATGAAGGCCCCGAGAAAACCCAGGATCATGACGGTTACCAACAGGACGATACCAAGCCAGGTGAATGAGGACCAGCGACGGCGCGGGGCAGCCGACCCGGTCTGGGGAGCGGTAGCAGTCATGGGAGTGTCCTTTCTTCGGCGACGTGGACCAGGGCAGCCAGGACGCGGCGGTTCGAGTGCTCATCGGCGGCGAGGCCGAGCTTGAGGAAGATGGCGGAGACGTGCTTCTCGATGCTGGCTGCCGACAGGTGCAGGGACTGCGCGATCGCCTGGTTGGAGCGCCCTTCGGCGATGAGTGCCAGGACCTGGCGCTCGCGGCCGCTCAGGCTCGACAGGCGGGAGTCGTGAGAGCGGCGGTTGAGCAGCTGGGCCACGACCTCGGGATCCAGGACCACAGCCCCGTCGGCGATACGGTCCAGAGCGTCGAGGAAGTCGACGACGTCGGCCACCCGGTCCTTGAGCAGGTAGCCCAGCGCCCTGGTGCTGGAGGCGATGAGTTCCCCGGCGTAGTGCTCCTCCACGTACTGGGATAAGACGAGGACCGGCAGCTCCGGGTAGCGCTCGCGCACCTGCAGAGCCGCACGCACGCCCTCGTCGGTGAAGGTCGGGGGCAGGCGGACGTCCAGGATGCAGAAGTCGGGCGGGTCACAGGCCAGGGAGTCCATGAGGCCGACGGCGTCGGGCAGGGCCACCACGACCTCGTGGCCGACCTCAGTGAGCAGCCGGATGAGCCCCTCGCGCAGGAGAACGGAGTCCTCGCAGATCGTCAGGCGCACGGCAGACTCACCTCCAGACTGGTCGGGCCGCCGTCGGGGCTGGCCAGGGTGTAGGTGCCGCCGGCGCCGTGGACACGCTGGGCGATGCCGTCCAGCCCGCCGCCGGGCACGATCCGGGCGCCGCCGACGCCGTCGTCCTCGACGCGGATCCACAGGCCCGCCTGCGGGGTGCCGGCCTCGCGGATGCGTCCCTGGACGCGGCACCCGGTGGCCCGAGCATGCTTGGCGGCGTTGGTCAGGGCCTCGGCGATGAGGTAATAGGCGGCGGTCTCCGCTTCGCGGTATCGAGGGCCGGGCGCGGCATTTTCTCCGCCCGGCCCGACGGCGTCGTCGAGCCGCATGTCCAACTCAACGGGCAGAGGGTTGCGAGCAGCCAGAGAGGACAGGGCGGCGTCGAGGCCGCGATCGGCCAGGACGGAAGCGTGAATGCCGCGGGATACCTGTCGCAGCTCGGTGAGGGCGGTCTTGGTGGAGGAATGGGCCTCTGCGATGAGAGCGCGGGCGCCGTCGGGGTCGGAGTCGATCTTGTGCCGGGCCAGGCCGAGGGTCATGCCTACGGAGACGAGACGCGGCTGAACGCCGTCATGCAGGTCGCGTTCGATGCGAGTGCGCTCCAGGTCGGCGGAGCGGACGGCACTGGCACGCTGCTCGCGGGTGGCGTGGACAGCCCGGGCGAGCTCGCGGCGGCTGGGGAGACTGACAAGCGCGGGGGCGAGGGCCGCGTGGGCTCTGGTGACGCCGAGAGCGCCCAGTGCCATAAGGACGCCGAGGACCAGCTGGATAGGGGCGAGGCCTATCTGGCCGTCCACGAGGTGACGCAGCGCGGACCCCAGGAGCCCGGCTCCAGCCAGGGCGCACCACAGGAGCACGAGCCCCATCAGCCAGCCGACCACGAAGGAGGCGAGCGGTCGGCACACGGCCAAGGACGTGCCCTGACGCCAGAGCCAGCGCAGATAGGGGCCGGGGTGGGACCCGGTCGGCCGCGAGGCGAGAGACACGGGAGTGCGGGGCAGGCCGTAGAGGTCCTGGACCCGGGCGGTCTCGAAGCGTGCGAGGCCGATCATGAGGTGGACGAGCAGGATGAAGAACAGCAGGCCGATCCCGAACAGGGCGATGGTCGCCGCCGCGAGCGAGGACAGAACGATGAGCAGGACGACCGGAGCGGTTCCGGCCAGGCCCAGGACGGCGAGGTGCGCGGCGGTCAGGATCAGGGAGCGGGCCGACGGCGCCGCGGACGGCCGGGTCGGGGCGACGGTGCTGGGCGGCGACGCCGAGGCGTTCGCAGGAGAGGTGCCCAGGGCTGGGGCGGCGGGCTCTGGGGCCAGGGGGACGTGCTCCACGGTCATGAGAAGGACGCTAGTGGCGGGGTGGCACAGGCGGCCACCGGGATGACCGGAGAAGCGAGTCGTGTTTTCCGTAATGCGTGGATGGGAGTGCGGATGAGGAGTGTGGCGCGCCCGAGCCGCTTGACCGGCCATCGGCGACGCCGTCCCGCCCAAGCCGGCCGCCGATCAGACGGCATTGATAAACTTATCAGGTGCGCACGCCTCTCGATTCGCCACGAGGTGCAGCACCTGGATGACCGCCATGCGCTCTCCCAGGTGCTCATCGCGTTGGGGGACGCATTGACGTATGAGCAACAGGTGGAGGCGCCGGGGGCGGTGCGCTTCGAGCGGGCGCTGCCGATCGCCGTGTTCCTCACAGGGTTGCCGGAGTTCACGGATATGGCGGGAGCACGGACGGGTGCGACCTTTGCACGTCGATTCCAGACGGTCACGCTCGGGGCGATCGACGACGCATCAATGCTCACGGCGCTGCAGCCATTCGTCTCCGAGGGGTGGGAGGTTGCCGGGAATGAGACGTCTGGCGATGGGCCTGGCCGCGTGTTCATGGAGCCGGCGGCGCAGCGAGCGATTGTGGAGAGGGCCTGCGGGGAGCCCTTCCTGTTCCAGCTGGCCGGCGAGCGGGCCTGGTACGCGGGCGACGGCGATGTCATCACAGCCCGGGAGGTGGCACGGGGCTGGCAGGGTGCAGCAGGCGAGGCGGAGGCGCATGTGCAGCGGATTCTTGAGCGGTTGCCGCAGCGGGAACGGGAGGTGCTGGAGGCGATGGCGGGACTCGACCCGCAGGACCGGACTCTGACGCGGATCGCGCAGGAGGCGGGCTTCGCCCGGGCGACTGACGCCGGGCCTGCCGCGCAGAGACTCGATGTCACGCGCGGCATCATCAGACGCGGGAAGCCGTACACGTTCCGTCACCGCGCAGTGGAGGCATATTTGACGAGCGACTGGCCGCGACTGGGGTGAGTTGCCAGTTCAGGGGTTGGTGGGGCCCGATGGCTGGGAATGTTCTTCCGCTGTGAGGGCCTGCCCGAATTACCTGGATCACGCTCCGGGAGCTATCACCTGGAGTCCCACCGATCTGGCCGCTTCGCCGAGCCAGCGGTCATAGGTGAGGGCCGTAACGGCATCAAGACGCATAACCGCCTTGAGGTGCAGTGCATCAAGGGTCCGCAATACTGCATGGGAAGAAGTCCTACGCTGCGGTAGACAGCCCGATCAAGAGCAGCGACGCCAACGCCGTCGAGGATCGGAATCGTTGCGCAGTTCGCGCCACGGCAGGCTCCACTACACCTCCGTCGAGCCTGTCACCTTCCGCCCAGCCTCACAAAACGACGCCACGTGGAGGCTTGTTCCTAGGCCCCGCACGCCATCGGCCGTCTTCGTCGGGGCGGGCCAGTGCGCACGCGAGGCCGATTGATGGGGTTGCCAGGCCGAATGTGTCCAAAACGGAGGGGATTAAAGCCTCGGCGACCCAAGTATCTCCAAGAAACCATGCGATGACCTGGTGCTTTCGATTTCACGCTGTGCGAGGTTCGGGCCAATACCCTCCGTTTTGGACACCTGGAGCGGTCAGCGGGCCACATCATTTCTGCATCGGGCCGGACTGGGACATTCGGGGGCACTCTGGCCTCGTCGTAGGGGGGGGAGGAGCGCCACCGACTCGGGTTCGGGGCCGATGACGAGGACCGGGAGAGCATCATCAAGGACCAACGCCTCTCCACCCAAGGGGTACCAGGCGATGAGTGCAGGTGGGATGATCGCGCTGAGGAATGCATGCACGACCTTCGCTCGCGTTTCCCGGCCCATGGACGGTCGAGAAACACAGGACAAGGTCGTGGAGTGCAATGCCCAAGGCGGGGGACGGACGAGAGCAGGGGTTCCGTGACACGGGTGGGCGGTAGGAGCCCTGCATTCGGCGCGAAGACTCCTGCGC
>NZ_JH711483.1:0-78395 GCF_000269805.1 Actinomyces massiliensis 4401292 | reverse complement strand
AAGCCCCTAGCCCTCACCATGAGGCACCCTGGGCACCGCCTGCCGCGCATCCTATCCCCACCCTCGGGGCACCCACCGCCTCCCCGCACAACAGCCACATCTTACGCAAACACGAAAGAGTTCATGAATGAGCCTCGCGGATTCGGCAGGGTTCGGCGCGGCTGTCCTCTTGGGGTTCGCCTCGCCTGGGCTCACTGCCGCAGGTCCTTGAAGTAGCGGGCGACGGGCCAGCGCTGATAGCCACCCGCCTCGTAGGCCGCCCGGGCCGGGGCGTGGCCAGGATCGCCCCCGGTCTCGACCATCATCATGGTCATTCCGGCATCCATGGCGCGGTTCTGGCTGTGCTCCATGAGGGCGCGACCGATTCCTTGTCGCTGGAAGTCAGGGGCGACGGCGATGACGTAGACCTCCCCCATCGAGTCTTCGGGGTGGATGCGGGTGCACACCCACCCGGCCATCACCCCGTTGACAAGGGCGACATCAACGGTCTCGGGTTCGTCGTCGAGTATCTGGCCCAGGTCTGAGAGCTGGCGCGCTTGCCAGCCATCGGGGTAGAAAGCGTCGTAGACGAAGCCGGGCACCGCCTTTTTCATCTGTGGGAATACCGGCTCCCACGCGCGCAGTGCGATGTCGAGTGCATTCTGGCGCATCGATTCTTCATACCGGACGATCCGAAGATTCATCTTCCCTGCCAACTCAAACGGATTCACGCGGCATGAAGAGGCACGATGGTCGCGATTTGCTCCGCCACACGATCCTGAGCAAGATCGAGGTCGTAACGGGCCTGGAGGTTCAGCCAGAACTGCGCGGAGGTTCCGAAGTACTTCCCCAGGCGCAGAGCGGTATCAGCGGTGATGGCGCGTTTGCCGTGAACGATCTCATTGATGCGCCGGGGTGGCACGCCGATGGACACGGCAAGCTTATGCTGCGTGATCTCGAATCCCCGGATGAAGTCCTCCATAAGAATCTCACCCGGATGAACAGGCGGGATCTTAGCCATCTCATCCTCAGTGGTAGTCAACGATCTCGACCTCCTCAACTCCTGCATTGGTCCACACGAAACAGATCCGCCACTGCGCATTGATCCTGATACTGTGCTGACCCGATCGGTCACCACGGAGAGCCTCAAGGCGGTTTCCCGGCGGGACTCTCAATTCATCAACGTCAATAGCCGCTTCGAGCAGGCGGAGCTTGCGCAGCGCTACGCCATGAATCCTCGGGTCAATAGACGGTACGCGCTCACGTCGCCACAAGCGCTCAGTCGCTCGATCAGCGAAGGACCGGATCATCACGCATTACCATGCCACACATGACGCGTTGCGTCAATAACGTCACACGTTAAATCGAAATTCAACCACGTCGCCGTCCTGCATCACATAATCCTTGCCCTCCATGCGGACGCGGCCGTGGGCGCGGACCTCGGCCACGCCTCCGTATTCCATCAGGTCGTCGTAGCTGACGATCTCAGCCTTGATGAAGCCGCGCTCGAAATCCGTGTGAATAACACCGGCGGCCTGCGGCGCTGTCATTCCCTTGCGGATGGTCCAGGCGCGCGACTCCTTCTCCCCCGCCGTCAGGTACGTCTGCAATCCGAGCGTGTCGAAGCCGACTCTCGCCAGCTTGTCCAGCCCCGACTCCTCCTGGCCATTGTCATGCAGCAGCTCCGCCGCCTCCTCGGGCTCCAACTCCACCAGCTCGGCCTCGAACTGGGCATCCAGGAAGACCGCCTCCGCCGGCGCCACCAGCTCGCGCAGCTCGGCCTGCTTCGCCTCGTCATTCATGCCGGCGTCGTCCATATTGAACACGTAGATGATCGGCTTGGTCGTCATGAGCTGGAAGGTGCTCAGCACATCGCCGTCGATCCCGGCCTTGGCGGCAGCACCGGAAGCCAGGGCCGCGGAGAGCACAGTCCCCTCCCCCAGCACTTTCAGAGCGGCGCGCGCTGTCTCCAGCACCGCGGCCTCGGTCTTCTTGCCGCGCACCTCCTTCTCCAGGCGCGGGATGGCCTTCTCCAGGGTCTGAATGTCGGCCAGGATCAGCTCGGTGGCGATGGTCTCAATATCCCCGGCGGGCTCGATCCTGCCGTCGACGTGGGTGACGTCGGGGTCCTCGAAGGCGCGGGTCACCATGCAGATGGCGTCGGCCTCGCGGATATTCGCCAGGAACTGGTTGCCCAGCCCCTCGCCCTCGCTCGCCCCGCGCACGATCCCGGCGATATCGACGAAGGAGACCGTCGCGGGCACCACCTTGGCGCTGTGGAACAGCTCCGCCAACCGGCCCAGGCGCGGGTCGGGCAATGGCACGACGCCGACATTCGGCTCGATCGTGGCGAACGGGTAGTTCGCCGCAAGGACGGTCGCACGGGTAAGGGCGTTGAACAAGGTGGACTTGCCGACGTTGGGCAGTCCGACGATTCCGATGGTGAGTGCCACGCGCGCGATTCTAACGGCCGGCCAGCCGCCCGGACCCCACGGACCGATCTCGAGCCGGAACTCGACCGATCTCGGCGCGGAACTCGACCGATCTCGAGCCGAAAGCGGACCGATCTCGGCGCGGAGTACGACCGATCTCGGCACACGGACGCACGGACGAACGGGCGTCAGGAACGGCCCCGCCCCTACGCGTCCGTCACCACAGAGCCGAGGTCGTGCCAGGTCGTGTAGAAGCCGCCGATGGCGTTGCCCACCAGACCCAGCGCCGCCGCCACGAGCACCGCGGCGGCCAGAACCGCGACCGCCCTGGCTGTGAATAGGCCGATGCGCATCGCCCGCCCGGGCCGGGCATCGTCGTCCTCATTCTCGGAGGCGGCTCTCGACGCCAGCCGCGGCCCCCACCTGAGCAGCGACGCCACGCCCGCCAGCGCGATCAGTCCCGCCAGGATCCGCACGGGCAGCCCCGCGGGAGACAGGGGCTTGACCGCACTGGAGGCATCGCCCCGCTCCGAGGCCGGAGTGTCCACGATGCTCGCCACGGCGTCGTCGGCGTGCGGGCTCGACGGCGCCTCCAGTCCCACGGCGGACCACAGCCGGGGATCCTGCCCCCACCACTGCAGCATCGTCTGGAAGCGCTCGGCCCACAACGGCCAGGCGTGGCCGCCGGTCTCCGGCGTGTCGGCCGTGACGGAATCGGGCTCGCGGACGGCGTCGGACATGCGCCAGGCGGTCTGCGCCGAGCCGAGAGGGTCGTCCTGGGCGCCCATGATGTAGAAGCGGGTATCGCTGGGGTCGTGCTCGGCCAGCATGGTGGAGAGGGTGTATTTTTCGGCGATCCAGCGGCCTGAGTTGGCCAGACCGCCCTCGATCGGCTTGTTGAAGGCCGATATCGCTCCCGCGGAGCCGAATTGATCCGAGTTCTCGATGGCGGTCCATGCGGCGCAGTAGGCGCCGGAGGAGATGCCCATGATCATCCACGCCTGCCGATCGGCGGCGACATTGGGGAAGGACGCCTGAACCATGCGCGGAATCTCCTGGGCCGCCCAGGTGCCGACCGCGGGACGCCCTTGCAGATTGGCGCAATCATGCGGGTTGTCGTCCACGTCCAAGGAGGGGATGACGATGATGGTCGGTGGTATGCGTCCGGCATCAATGGCGGCTTGAAGCGACTCGGGCGACTGCAGGCCGTCGATCATGGAGTCCGGGGTTCCGGTGTACCCGTGAAGCTCCTCGATGACGGCGTAGGTGCGCCCGTCGTCCGCCTTGTAGCCCGACGGCAGAATGACCTTGACCTGCAAGTCGACACCACTGATCGGCCCGGCCCAGGTCGTCACCCGCGACCCGTCGCCCCCGTCCTCGAAGGTCGCCTTCCAGGCGTCGGCGGGCGGCTCATCGAGTTCTTCCGAGGTCGCCAGGGGCAGGACATTGCCGGTACCGGCGGACTGGGACGAGAGCGACCCGAAGATGTCGCCGACGGTCGTGAGGTAGTGGCCGGCCCGATTGACGATCAGCCCGCCGACCGCCAGAACCATGAGCGAGGGCAGGACGACGGCGAGAGCCCCCGCCCCCCAGCGCGACACGCGCCCGGATCGGGACCGGCGCCCCCGTCCGGCGCCTCCCAGCAGCAGTGCCCCGAGCAGAACCGCGCCTACGAGAAGGACCACCATCACGGCGAGGAGATAGCCCGATTCCAGGGAGACGCCCTTGATCGCTGTCATGACGGCAATTCTGCCAGCGCCACCGACACGCGCCGCTGTCTAGACGGTCATGTTCGGCCATGCCCGCGCTCCGGGCGATCGCGGCTTTCGCGCCTGATCACTGGCGCTTCCTCCTCACCGCATCCCCGCCGGTAAGAGACTCTGATTCACGTCACACCCCCGTGAGACGGTGCGGTCATGACCACCATCGCCCTTCCTCTGCTCTTCCTCCTCATCGGCGTCGGCCTGGGGGCGGCGCTCGGGTATTTCGCCGCCCTGACCCGCACCGCGCACCGTCAGACGGCCGGGGAGGACGGGACGAGCATGCTGCGCGCGGAGGCGGCGCAGTGGCGAGCGCGGGCCGAGGAACTGGCTGAGCGGGCCGAGCTCGCCGAGGAGCGGGCCGAGCGCGACGGCTCGGTCCTACGCGCGCTCGCACCCGTGCGCGCGCAGCTGGAGCAGATGGGCTCCCGGGTGGAATCCGTGGGCTCCCGAGTAGAGGCCATGGAGCGCCAGCGCGCAGCCCAGCACGCCACCCTCACCGAGCAGCTGCGAGTCAACGCCGAGGCCGATCGGGAGCTCCGGCGGGCCACCACGACGCTCGAGGGGGCACTGCGCTCGCGCTCGGCCCGCGGCGTGTGGGGAGAGGTCGAGCTGGCACGAGTGCTCGAGATCTCGGGGATGATGCCGCATGTCGACTTCGTCGAGCAGCGCACGGTCGGCGCTGTCATAGGGAGACGCGCGGGCGCCGCCCCGAGCCGGGACGCAGCCAGGGGCAGGCCCGATGTCGTCATCCACCTGCCGGGATCGGGGCATCTGGCCCTGGACGCCAAGGTCCCTCTGGACTCCTATCTCACCGCTGCATCCATAGGGCAGACGGACGAGGACGCAGACGGCACAGACGACTCCAGGCGCCACAAGCTGCTGGTCGCCCACGCACGCGCCCTTCGGGGCCATGTCGATGCCCTGGCCGAGCGCCACTACGACAAGCACTTGAACGATTCTCCTGAGCTCGTCGTCCTCTTCATCCCCGCAGAGCCCATCCTGGCTGCGGCACTGGACGCCGACCCGGGGCTGCTCGAGCACTCTCTTGGACGAGGCGTTGCCCTGACGACTCCCTCATCCCTGTTAGCGCTGCTCCGCACCTGCGCCACGGCCTGGGCCCGCACCGCCGTCAACGATGACGCACGCGAGCTACTCGCGCTGGGGCGCACCCTCTACGAGCGCCTGGGCACGGTGGCGGGTCACCTCGATTCGCTGGGCACCGCCCTGAGCCGCTCAGTGACCGCATACAACCGGGCTGTCGGGTCGATGGAATCGCGGCTGCTCGTCACCGCGAGATCCTTCACCACCCTCGGCGAGGGACTGGCATCCCCCGCGCAGATCGACCCCGACGCCGCCCAAGTGAGGCAATTCACAAGTGCGGAGGTCGCCTCCGCCGCCCCTCAGGCCGCCGAACCGCCCACCTCCGCAGAGAGCCGCGAAAAACCAGCAGGTTACGGAACAATAACGGACTTTTAACGGGTTGCGCACCATAAAAATGCACCGCCCCTACAGTGCACCCACAGCAAGCCACTTCCTAGAAACCGACATGCAAGCGGAAGATGACCTGGGTTCACCTCGTCAGTCATCCCCTCCAACCGCCGCATATTGCTACCGCCGGCTAAGCACCTGTAGGCAGACGAACGGCGCACGATATAGGGTTTCCCACGTTCCCTGGTACGTAACGAAAAGGTTTCTTGTTATGACTACGAGTCTCCTGACCAGCACCACGACCCCCGATACCGACCTTGACCTCGACTTGGACCTGGACCTGAACGCGGCCACAGACACGAACGACCCCCGCATCACCGCCGAGGTCGAGCAAGTCATCGACCGCTTGGAGGCTCTCGCCTCCGAGCAGGAGAATCTTCAGGCCCAGCTGGCCGTCCTGCGCGACGAGAGAGACAGACTCATCCTGCGCGGCCTGGCCTACGGAATGAGCTCCTCGGAGCTGGCGACCAGGGCGCGCCTGACCGGAGCCCGCGTTCGCGCCATCGCCGATGCCGCCGCCTCATCCTCGGCGCGTGAGCGCGTAGCAACGGCCGTCACCCGCCTCCTCTCACACAACCCCGCCCTGTGCACGACTTACGGCGCACTGGCCAATGCTGTCGGCATCGGCTCGGCCAAAGGCGTGGCCTCCTCGCTGGCGTCCAACCCCGACGTCTCCGGGCGCGCCGGAGCCCGGGTCCTGCTGCTGCGCTGGGCCGCCCCGACACTCGGCGGATACGTCATCCCCTCGACCGAGCCCGCCTGGCAGACTCAGGGCGAGGACACCGCCACGCGTTTGGAATGCCTTCAGGAGGAGGGCCTCGTCACCCGAGTGACGACCCCCGAGGGGCCGGCATGGGTCGTCCCCTTCGAGAAGGTCTGCGCCGATCACACCCGCCTGTCCCAAATCATCGCAGCCTGACCGTAGGCTCACCGCCGATCCGCATCACGCACAGGACGGGCGGCCCGGCTCAGGCTGTCTGCGCCAAACCGCGCCCGCGCCACGCACAGGACAACCGGACCGCCTCAGCGGCCCGGTCCAGGTTCCCCGCGCTCAACCGCGCCGCCGCGCGCGGAACAGCCGAGCGCAACGCATACACCGGCAAACCCTGTCAGCAGGTGTGATCGGCCGCGGGCCTGCGGCGGCGATCCGGTGCCCTGCCCCCGGCGGCGGTCTTGAGGTCAGCGCGCAGGTTCTTGGGAAGGGAGAAGGAGATCTCCTCCGTGGCGGTGCGCACCATCTCGACCTCGCCGAAGCCCATCTCGCCCAGGCGCTCGATGACCTCGCGCACGAGTATCTCCGGAACCGAGGCGCCCGAGGTCAGCCCCACCGTCCGCGCCCCGGCGAACCAGGACTCCTCCAGTTCGCGGGCGTAATCCACCCGGTGGGCGGCCGGCGCGCCCGCCTCGAGAGCAACCTCCTTCAGGCGCACGGAGTTGGAGGAATTGCCCGAGCCGACTACGACCATGACATCCACCCGAGGAGCGATCGTCTTGACCGCGCCCTGACGGTTCTGCGTGGCGTAGCAGATGTCATCGCCCGGCGGGTCGGACAAGTGCGGGAAGCGCTCGCGCAGAAGGCGAACCGTCTCCAGGGTTTCGTCCACGCTCAGGGTCGTCTGACTGATCCACACGACCTTCTCCGGGTCGCGCACCGTGACGGCGTCGACCTCATGGGGGCCGTTGACAACCTGAATGTGGTCGGGCGCCTCCCCCTGAGTGCCCTCGACCTCCTCGTGACCGCTATGTCCCACCAGAATGATGTCGTAGTCGCCCTTGGCGAAGCGGATCGCCTGCTTATGCACCTTGGTTACCAGCGGGCAGGTCGCATCGATCGTCTGCAACTGGCGGGACGCCGCCTGGGCGTGCACCGCCGGAGAGACGCCGTGGGCGGAGAAGACCACGCGCGCGCCCTCGGGCACCTCATCGGTCTCGGACACGAAGATCGCCCCGCGCCGGGACAGCGCCTCGACAACATACTTATTGTGGACGATCTCCTTGCGCACATAGATCGGAGCCCCGTAGTGCGCAAGCGCCTGCTCGACGGCATCGACTGCGCGGTCAACTCCGGCGCAGTAGCCGCGGGGAGCCGCCAGGAGGATTCTCCCGGTGCCGGGCTCAGTGGGTTGTGCGGTGGGCTGGTCGGTCACGCGACCACTGTGCCACAGCCCGCCGCAAGCCCCCAGAGCAGAACGTGGCACAGTGGTGCACGTGACAGAGCCCAGCGCCTCCCAGCCCGTGCCGTCCGACAATCTCGCCTCGACCGCCGCCTCACCCACCGGGGCTCCGCTCGCCCGGCTGGCCCGGGACACCACCCCGGACAACCCCTGGCCACTGCGTCTGCTGTCGTCCAAGATCGACGACTACGTGGCGCGAATGACCCATGTGTGGGTCGAGGGGCAAGTGGTCCAGTTCAACCGCCGCCCCGGCTCGGGCATGCAGTACCTCTCGTTGCGCGACACCGACGCCGACATGTCGATGTCGGTATCGATCTTCACCCGCGACCTGGCGGCCCTGGAGACGACCACGGGAACGCAGGTGACCGAGGGCGCGCGCGTCGTCGTCCACGCCAAGCCCCGTTTCTGGGCCAAGCGCGGCAGCCTGGAGCTGCGCGCCGACGTCATCCGGCCGGTCGGCGTCGGCGACCTGCTGGCGCGCATCGAACAGCTGCGCCGAGTACTGGCGGCCGAGGGCCTGTTCGCCCCGGAGCGCAAGCACCCCCTGCCCTTCCTCCCTCGGAAGGTCGGCCTCGTGTGCGGTCGCAACGCCAAGGCCAAGGACGACGTCCTGGTCAATGCCCGGCTGCGCTGGCCCGGGCTGCCGTTCACCGTCCGCGAGGTCGCAGTTCAAGGCGCGCAGGCCGTGCGCGAGGTGACGGCCGCGATCCGGGAGCTGGACGGCGATGACTCCATCGACGTCATCGTCGTCGCCCGCGGCGGGGGCGCCGTCGAGGACCTGCTCCCCTTCAGCGACGAGGGCCTCGTGCGGGCGGCGGCCGCGGCCCGCACCCCGATCGTCTCCGCCATCGGGCACGAGACTGACTGCCCACTACTCGATCTCGTCGCCGACTACCGGGCCTCGACCCCCACGGACGCAGCCCGGCGCATCGTGCCAGACCTGGCCGAGGAGACGGTCGGGCTCGACTCGGCGCGCGAACGGATGCGCGGCGTCCTGGCGGCGCGCCTGGAGACGGAGCAGCACGGCCTGGACCAGGTGCGCGCCCGCCCCGTCATGGCCGACCCCACCGTCATCATTCGGGACAGGGAGACCGAGCTGGCCCAGGCCCGCGAGCGCGTGCACCGCGCCCTGGACACGACGCTGTCACTGGCGCAGGCGGACCTGCGCGCCGAGCGTGCGCACCTGACGGCCCTGTCCCCTCAAGGGGTGCTCGACCGCGGTTACGCCATCCTGCGCAAGCCCGGCGGGACGATCGTCACCAGCGCCGAGGACGTCAAGAAGGGAGACCTGATCGAGGGCGTACTCGCCTCCGGGCGCATGGTCGCCCAGGTCGTGGGCGCCACCAAACCCGCTCCCGAACCCGAAAAAGCTCCAGAGTCTTAGCTCCAGACCCGCCCGCGCGGGGCGGGCGACGTGCAACAATCCACACCATGAGCCTGTCCTCTTCCACTGGCGCCACTGACCCGGCCACCGGCTCGTCCGACACCAACGCAGATGTCGAGACGCTGCCCTACGAACGCGCCCGCGAGGAGCTCGTCTCCGTCGTCCAGCGTCTCGAGGCCGGTCAGGTTCCTCTCGAGGAGGCGCTCGCGCTATGGGAGCGCGGAGAGGCTCTCGCCGCCCGTTGCCAAGCATGGCTCGACGACGCGCGCGCCCGTCTGGCCGCCGTCGCCGAGCGCGAGAAAGCCTCCTCCTGACCTGTCACCTCCACCGCAAGGAGCCACCATGAGCACCCCCGGCCGTCCAGGAACCGCTCTAGTCATCGGCGAAGCCCTCGTCGACGTTGTCATCCGCCCCGACGAATCCCCCACCGACATCCCCGGCGGGTCGCCGGCCAACGTGGCTCTCGGGCTGGCGAGGCTGGGCCGCGACGCCGAGCTGGACTGCTGGATCGGCACCGACGCGCGCGGTCAGGCCGTCCGCAAGCATCTCGAGGCCGACGGCGTACGGCTGACCCCGGGCTCCGAGGGCGCCGCGCGCACATCGACCGCCGAGGCCACCATCGGTGCGGACGGCGCCGCCTCCTATGTCTTCGACCTGAGCTGGGAGCCCCCCTACCCCACCCGCACCGAGGGCGCCGAGCCTCCCCTGCTCGTCCACACCGGTTCGATCGCCGCGATCCTGGCCCCGGGAGCGGCCACGGTGGAGAAGGTGCTGACCGATTTCCGGGCCACCTCGACCGTGTGCTACGACCCCAACGCCCGGCCCCAGCTCATGGGCGAGCCGGCAGGCGCGCGCGCCATCGTCGAACGGCTCGTCGCCCTGTCCGACCTGGTCAAGTGCTCCGATGAGGACATCGCCTGGCTCTACGGCATCGACACTTCTGAGGACTCCGCACTCCAGAGCGTCCTGAGCGACTGGCTGAAGCTGGGGCCGTCCGTCGTCGTGGTGACACGGGGCAAGCACGGCGCCCTGGCCCTGACCGCCTCCGGACTGCGCCTGGAGGTCCCCGCAGACCCGAACGTCGTCGTCGCCGACACGGTCGGAGCCGGAGACTCCTTCATGGGCGGGCTCGAGGACGGACTGTGGTCCGAGGGCCTTGTAGGAGCCGACCGGCGCGAGGCCCTGCGCGCCATCGACGCCGCCACGCTCGAGCGCATCGTGCGCCATGCAGCGGCGATCGCCGACATCACGGTCTCGCGGGCGGGTGCGAATCCGCCCACCCGCGCCGATCTCGAGGCCTGAGGCCGACTAGCCGGGCTCGCGGGGCCGTCTCGGATTCTGTCCCGAATTTCAGGAACCGCGAGCCCGGTCCGGTCAGTACCGGCCCGGAACAGCATCAGATGCGCCCTCGGTGCCCGTTGAGGCGAGCTGACGCCACCGGCATCTTGAGAGAGCACCCGTGCCGGCAGCTCACCTACCGGGATGCATCCGGTGCGATACGCCCGGGCTTCCGCACCGGATGTGAGGCACCCGAGCTCCGAGGCGCAAGAAGGCGCGCCTTATCGCCCCATGCGCCGTTCCCGGCCAGCGTAGTCGCGCAGTGCGCGCAGGAAGTCGATGCGCCGGAAAGCCGGCCAGTTGACCTCGCAGAAGTAGAACTCGGAGTGGACTGACTGCCACAGCAGGAAACCCGACAGCCGCTGCTCGCCGGAGGTGCGGATGACCAGGTCCGGGTCCGGCTGGCCCTTGGTGTACAAGTGGTCGGTGATGTCCTCCTCGGACAGCGTCGCCGCCACATCCTCGAGGCTGTCGCCCGCGACGGCCCGCTCCCGCAAGATGTCCCGCACGGCGTCGGCGATCTCCTGACGACCGCCGTACCCCACCGCAATATTGACGTGCATGCGCGTGTCGCCGTCCTCCGGCCCGTCAGCACCCCGCGCGCCGTCTTCGGCTCCACGGGGCGCCTGTACGGAAGCAGCGGACGCGGTTGCGGTTGAAGCAGCGGAGGCGGTGGAGGCGACAGCAGTGCGCAGGCGCTCGGCGACGGGGGCGGGCAGCAGATCGACGGCGCCGACCAGGCGCAGGCGCCAGCGGCCGGTGGAGGCCAGTTCGTCGACGGCATGGGCGATGATGTCGAGCAGGGGGGAGAGTTCGGCCTGGTCCCGCGAGAGGTTGTCGGTGCTCAGGAGCCACAGGGTGACCATGCGGACCCCGGCCACCTCCGCCCAGCCGAGGAACTCCTTGATCTTGTCCGCTCCCCGCTTGTGCCCCTGAGCGGTCCCGAAACCCTTGGTTCGCGCCCAACGCCGATTGCCGTCAAGGATGACGCCGACGTGACCCGGCACTCGTGCAGGTTCGATCTGCGCCGCCAGGCGGCGCTCATAGAACTCGTAGACGAGGTTGTTCCCTGCCATGCCTCTCCTCCGGGTGCGATCGTCCGCCATGTGCGGGCGCCGGCGGGCCCCTGAGGCAACGGTAGCCGAGTGAGGCGCTTCCCACCTTTTCACGAAAACTTACGGTAACGTAACCTACGGAACCGTAAGTTATTGGCCCGTGGGCGCGCGCCCCATCGAGGAGGTCCGCACATGAGCATTCAGGCTCCTGCGCATGAGACCGTATCCGAAGACGCCGGCACGCACAGCGCCGCCAAGGAGAGCACCATGCAGAGCACCACAGGCACGACAGGCACCACGGGTACCGGTACGACGCCCAAGAAGCCCTCCCTCACCTACGACGGATACCCCAAGCCGCACCTGCGCGGCTGGATTCACGCGTGCACTGCACCCCTGGCGCTGGCCGCCTGCATCGTGCTGACCGTCTTGGCTCCCACCGCCGGGAAGTCCTGGGCATGCGCCGCCTACCTGGCCTGCTCCCTGCTGCTCTTCACCAACTCCGGCGTGTATCACATCTCCAACGGGCATTTGTCGCGCCGCGTATCCGCCACCCTCCAATCCTTCGACCACTCCAACATCTTCCTCCTGATCGCCGGCACCTACACACCGCTGTCGGTGGCGCTGCTCAGCAGCAGGGCCACCGCGCTCGTGCTGGGCATCGTGTGGGGCGGGGCGCTGCTGGGGATCATCAAATGCCTGGTCTGGCGGAGCGCCCCGCGCTGGTTCTCCACGGTGCTGTACGTGGCTCTGGGCTGGGTGGCAATCTGGTTCCTGCCCCAGTTCTGGTTCACCGGCGGACCGGCGATCGTGTGCCTGCTCGTAGCGGGAGGCCTCCTGTACACCATCGGCGGCGTCATCTACGTTCGCCAGCGCCCCGACCCCCGGCCCGAATGGTTCGGATTCCACGAGATCTTCCACCTGTGCACGGTGGCGGGCTGGGCCTGTCATTGCGTCGCCTGCTACCTGGCCATCCTCAGCTGACAGGGCGAAGTCAGGTCGATGTCAGGTCGAAGCGCTGAGGTCCGCCGAGGCTCGGGGCTAAGATCACCGATTGAACTCGTCGTTCAGTCTAGGAGGATCCATGGCCGAGGAGACTACCGAGCAGCAGAGCACCTGGCTCACGCATGACGCTTTCGATCGTCTGACCGAGGAGCTGCGACGCCGTAAGGATACCGATCGCAAGGAAATCGCAGCGCGCGTCGAGGCCGCCCGCCAGGAGGGCGACCTGCGCGAGAACGCGGGTTATCACGCTGCACGCGAGGAGGCCGGACTCAACGAGGCTCGCATCATTCAGCTCACCGAGCTGCTTGAGCACGCCCAGATCGGCGAGGCCGCCTCCGACGGCTCAGTGTCCGCCGGAACGATCGTGACCGCGAAGGTCGCCGGCAAGGAGCAGCGCTTCGCACTCGGCGGGCAGGAGATCACCGCAGACGTTCCCGACGGCGTCAAGGTCTTCTCCCCCGACGCACCGCTCGGCAAGGCGCTCATGGGGCACCGAGCCGGCGAGACCGTCACCTACGCCGCCCCTACCGGCAAGGAGATCAAGGCGGAGATCGTCGACGTCACCAGGGTCTGAGGCAATCACGCCTGTGGGGCTCGCTTTGTCAAAGCATTCGGCTGCTTGTGGGCTGCCGCGGCGACTCGCTGCGGCAGCCCACAAGCAGCTTTCACGGCGAACGCTCGCGAGTAGCGGACGGCGAACGGCTCAGCACTCCAGACGCACGATGTCCAGCGGTAGCGTTGGGCCATGACCACCTCACGATCCTCGATGCCCCCTCGCAGCACCGCGATCCCCGGCCGCGAGGCCGGCCTGCTGCCGGAGCCCGGTGAGCACGTCGTTCTCGGCGCCCCGTTGAACGGCCCCTGGCCGGAGGGCACTCACGTGATCTATCTGGCGGGCGGCTGCTTCTGGGGCGTGGAGAGGATCATGTGGCGCCGGCCCGGTGTCGTCGCCACCGCCGTCGGCTACATGGGCGGCACCACGCCGAACCCGACCTATCAGGAGGTCTGCACCGGGGCCACCGGCCATGCCGAGGCCGTGCGAGTGGCCTACGACCCCGCCGTCGTCGGAGAGGACGGCAAGGCGCTGCTGCGCACCTTCTGGGAGAACCACGACTCGACGCACCTGAACCGGCACGGCAACGACATCGGCACCCAGTACCGCTCAGCGGTGTGGACGACGACGCCCACCCAAGCGGCCGCCGCTCACGAGGTCCGCGATCTCTTCCAAGGCGAATTGACCCGCCTGGGGCTGGGAACCTGCGTGACCACGATCGGGCCGGCCGACGAGTTGTACGCCGAATTCGGTGGCCCCTTCTACTTGGCCGAGGGCTATCACCAGGGCTACCTGCACAAGAACCCGGGAGGCTATTGCAACCACGGCCCCAACGGGGTGACCTGCCCGGTGGGAGTCGCGGACCTGCCCGCCCAAACCGATGTCCTTCCACCTGAGAAGACGCCGCATGCCTGAGTCCGGGATGCCGGTATCGCGGGCGGGCTATGCGGGCGATGAGGGCAGCACCTTCAGCTGGCGGGCCGCCGATGAACTCCTCTCCGCACTGGCGGCCAGCCCATCGGCACACCACCATCTGGCCGCCGTAAAACAGGCCACCGCCCGGGCAGAAGCACTGCTGGGCGCCCCCGCGCCCTTCGTCGTCTGGAACGACATGGGCGTCGTACCATTTCTGTCCGTCTCGGCGAACGAGAGCTCCGGGCTCTGACACAGGGATGAGGACGCCCGACCCCGGCATGACGCGGACGCCGGCCTCAGGAGCCCAGGGCCAGGTGCACCGCGACCCCGAGCATGACGCAGCCGACGAGCACATCCACCACTCGCCACGTCCTCGGACTCGACAGCGGCCGCGACAGGGCCCGTGCGCCCAGACCGAGCCCGGTGAACCAGACGATGGAGGCCGCGCAGGCACCGGCCGCCGCCCACCATCGCGCCGGTCCGAAGTCGTTGGTCACCGTGCCGAGCATGAGGACGGTGTCGAGGTAGACGTGCGGGTTGAGCCAGGTCAGCGCCAGTGTCGTCGCTGCGACCGACGCGGCCGGGCGCGCCGCCGACTCCTCCAGGGCACCAGGACGCAGCGCAGAACGGAATGAGGACAGGGCGAAAGCTGTCAGGTAGACCACCCCGCCCCAGCGCAGCACCTCGAGCACCCAGGGGGCCAGGCCGGTCACAAGGCGAATCGCCCCGGTTCCCACGCAGATCAGCACGAGGTCACTGAGGGCACAGATCGCGATAACCAGACCGATGTGCTCGCGGCGCACCCCCTGCCGCAGCACCCAGGCGTTCTGCGCCCCAATGGCGACGATAAGTCCAAGTCCGGTGCCGAAACCGGTCAGCGCGGGAGTCATGCTGAGCGGCATGGATACAGCGGATGTAGCGGATACAGCGGCAGGATGGACAGTGGCCGAAGAAGTCAGTGCGATGATCATGCGCCGAGGCTAGTGACGACGCCTTTTTGAAGGCCAGCGCGATATTCTTCATGCCGTGAAGCCATCCTTCATGCATCCGGATCAGCTCGCTGCACTAGAAGCCATCACCGATACCGGTACCTTCGAGGCGGCGGCCCGTCGTCTCGGGGTTTCAACCTCGGCGGTCAGTCAGCGGATCCGAGCCCTGGAGTCCGCACTCGGCCGCGTCGTCGTGCAACGCGGCTCACCGTCCGCACCAACGCCCGACGGCGAAGTGGTACTGCGCTACGCCCGCCAGCAGGCACTCCTCGCCGCAGAGATGGCGGTTGAGCTCGCACTCGATGACCCGACCGAAGCGCATGCCGCCGTCGGAGCCAGGGGTCCCACGGAGATCGAGCTGTCGGTGGCCATCAACGCCGACTCCTTGGCCACCTGGTTCCCCGCGATCTTGCGCGAGGCCGCCGAATGGAACTGCCGACTCCGACTGGTCGTGGCCGACGAGAACAACACCGCCGAGCTGCTGAGATCGGGCCAGGTCATGTGCGCCGTGTCCTCGTCGGGCACGCGCGTGGCCGGCTGCCGAGTGGAGCGCCTGGGAGCCGTCTCCTACTCCCCCGTCATTGCGCCCGGCCTCCTCACCGGCGGCGTCACGGCCTCCTCACTGCCAGTGGTCCGCTTCGACGCCGACGACGACCTGCAGGACCTCGCTCTGCGCGCAGCGGGCCTGCCCGCCACCGCACCGCGCGCCATCGTCCCCACGGCAGCAGGGTTCGCCGCGGCCATCGAGGCGGGCCTGGGCTGGGGCATGCTGCCCGCCGGCCAACTGGCCGATCATCCGGGACTTGTCGCCGTGCCCGGGCTGGCAGGGCTGGATCGCACGCTGTTCTGGCACCGCTGGTCGATCGCCTCGGCGAGCCTGGATCGGCTCACGACGGCAGTGCGTCGGGCATGCCCAGATCAATGTCGCGAATCGACATAGATACAGATACGGCACCAGTGCCGCTCGACGCGGAAGGAATACGACCGATCTCGACGCGGAACCGGACCGATCTCGACGCGGGTTGCGACCGATCTCGGTGAAGAGCAGAGGGCCGGGGTGTGCCAAGATCGGGGCATGAGTGACAACGGATACGGTCGGACCCGTCGGGACGGCTCCCGCAGACGCTATGGAGGACGCTCCGGCGACAGGCGCGGGGGCCGAGCGCGTCGGGTCTACGACGACGAGCCGCGCGATGGCTCCCTGTCTGACCTCGTGGGACACCTTCACGCTCTGGATGACCGCTCCTACGCGGCGTACAAGGCGATCGTGGGCCGCTACGAGGCGCCCGACGGCTGGGTGCTGCATGTCGACCGCGTCCAGCCCGACCCCTACGCCCCTCCGACTCGCATCCGCCTGGAGATCCCGGCCGACCTGCCCGGCCTGGAAATCCTGGAGGATCGCGAGCTCCTGGCGACCGAGGATCGCCGTCTGGCGGTGCGAGACTTCCTCACGCGCGAGCTGCATGCGGGCTTCAAGGGCACCAACCTGTCCATCGCCGCTCCGGGTCAGGAGATCCTGGAGCGCTCCGCCGTCGTCGTCCTGCCCGAGGGACCAGAGGACGGGACGTCATCGGGAGACTGGACGCTTCAGGTGCGCGCCCGCATGGCGCTGCCCGCGCGCGGCCGCTCCATCCAGGGCCACGAGGCCGCCCGCATCGTCTCGCGCGACCTGCCCCGCGCGCTCGACGCCGCCCTGGACCTGACCGGCGAGCGGGCCGAGCGGCTGCTCGCCCACGTGTCCGCACTCGAGGACCATCGAGCACTGACCGATGCCGTCCGCTCCAACGGCTGGGTCTCCTTCCTCGCCGACGGCGCTCTGCTGCCGCGTCGCTCAGGAGTGAGCGACGAGCCCATGCGCTCGGGCGCCGTGCCTCTGCAGGCCCCGGAGTCGCTGGCCGCCGACGTCGTCCTGCCGCATGCCGGACGGGTACGCGGCACCGTCATCGGGGCGGGGGTCACCGTCATCGTGGGCGGGGGCTACCACGGCAAATCAACACTGCTGAATGCTGTGGAGCGGGGCGTCTACCCGCATGTGCCCGGGGACGGTCGCGAGCTGGTGGCCACCGTGCCCGACGCGGTCAAGGTGCGCGCCGCGGACGGTCGGGCGGTCACCGGCGTCGACCTGTCGCCCTTCATCTCGCATCTGCCGGGCGGGCGGGACACCGCGGCCTTCACCTCCAAGAACGCCTCGGGCTCAACCTCGCAGGCCGCCTCGATCATTGAGGCGATCGAGGCGGGAGCGACCGCCCTGCTGCTGGACGAGGACACCTCGGCGACCAATCTGCTCATCCGCGACGCCCGCATGCGCACTCTCGTGGCTGATGAGCGCGAACCGATCACACCTTTCGTCGACCGCATCGGGGCGCTGGCGGCCGCCGGCGTCTCCACAGTCATGGTGATGGGAGGCTCGGGCGACTACCTGGATGTGGCCGATCGGGTCCTGCTCATGGACTCCTACGAGCTGCACGACGCCACCGAGCAGGCAGCCGCCGTCGTGGCCTCCCAGCCGCGTAAGACCACTGCCCTGCCGCAATGGCCGACGGCGAATCCGCGCAGGCCGCTGCCCTCGCCCCCGCGCGAGCGGCGCGGGCCGATCCGCACGCGCTCGCGCGGCCTGGACCAGATTCAGCTGGACCGCGAGGAGATCGACGTCGCCGACGTGTCCGGCATCGTGGACCCCGGGCAGACCGAGGCGATCGCCCACGCATTGCGAGCCCTGCTGGAGCAGCGCTTCGACGGGGTCTCCCCACTGGCGCAGTGCCTGGAGGACCTGGACGCGCTGCTGAACGACGAGGGGCTGGACGCACTGGCCGGGGCCCATGAGCGCCCGGCCTTCTTCGTGCGCCCGCGCATGGTGGACGTCGCCGGTGCGGTCAACCGCTACCGGAGTCTCGACCTGGCCTGAGACCGAGGCGGTCGCCCCGCCTTCCGGGCCTGCCGGACCTTCCGGGCTGCCGCCGCACCGGCGACGCCTCCCGGAAGAGCGGGCCGGAGGCCGCCCTGCCGGAGAGCGTCCAAGCGCTCAGCGCAGGGCGGCGAGCGCCCGATCCTGATTGACGATGGCCTCCACCATCGCGGGAACCTCGCCGTCGTGGTAGGCCGCGGGCGTGAAGGCGCCCTTGTCGAAGTCGGTGGCCATGGACAGGGTGACCTGATTCCCCACGACGCCGGTGGTGAAGTTGACCAGGACGCCCCGCAGATGCTCGATCGCACGCAGCCCACCATGGTAGGAGTAACCGACCAGGCCGACGGCCTTGTTCGCGAGCACGGACGGGACGATGAAGTCGATCGCGTTCTTCAGGGCGCCCGGAACGGAGCGGTTGTACTCGGGGGTGACGAAGATGTAGGCGTCGAAGCGGGCCAGGGCCTCGTTCCACGCCACAGAGGCCGGGTCCTTCGGGGCGGCCATCATCGGGGGCACTTCCTCGGCGAAGACCGGAAGATCGAAGTCGGCGAGCTCGAGGACCTCGGCCTCGACCCCCTCGACGGTGCTCGCCTTCTCGGCGACCCAGCGGGCGACGCCGGAGCCGACGCGGTTGGGACGGACAGAGCCGGTGATGACGGCAAGACGGGTCATGGTTCCTCCAAGGAATCGATGCGGGACCGGTCGCGCGAGCGGCACACCGGTTATTGACTTGTGAATTACATTAGGCCCTCAGTCCCATGAAGGCGCGCTACATGTCGATGAATCGTCTCACATGGACGATGCGGCCGGCGCCCCACCATCCCCGGAACGTCCCCGCGAGCACTCGAAGGCGGCGAAGGGGGCGGAGCGAGCAGCGGCGCCGACACCAGGACACTCACCGTGCGAGGAAGAAACGGGCCGAGGGGTCGTCGGTCTCCTCGTGGTAGGCATATCCGAGGCGGTCCATATGCTCGGTGAGCTCGCGGTCGTCGGGGCCCGCCTCGAAAGCCGTCAGGATGCGCCCGTAGTCGGCGCCATCGGTGCGGTAGTGGAACAGCGTGACATTCCAGCGGGTGCCGAGCACCTCCAGGAAGCGCATGAGCGCACCGGGGGCCTCGGGGAACGCAACGCTGAAGAGCCGTTCGGCCAGCCCCTTGGGGGCGCGTCCGCCGATCATGGAGCGCACATGGACCTTGGCGAGCTCGTCGTCGGTCAGGTCGACGACGCTGTAGCCCACGGCCTCCAGGTCGCGCACGATCTCAGCGCGCTCCTCGCGCCCACGGGTGAGCCGCACACCCACGAAGATGCGCGCCGGCGACCCGGGAGGGGCCGAGGCGGAGACCCGGTAGTTGAACTCGGTGACGGCCCGCCCGCCCAGCACCGAGGCGAAGCGGAGGAACTCCCCCTGGACCTCGGGAATGGTCACGCCGAGGATCGCCTCGCGCTGCTCGCCGATCTCGCTGCGCTCGGAGATGTAGCGCAACTGGTGGAAGTTGAGGTTCGCCCCCGAGAGCACGCAGGCCAGTCGCTCCCCCTCCAGGCGGTGGGCGGCGACGTACTTCTTCAGACCCGCCAGGGCGATGGCGCCGCTGGGCTCGGGCACGGCGCGCAGATCCTCGAAGAGGTCGCGCACGGCGGCGGAGGTCTCGTCGGAGGAGACGGTGATGACGTCGTCGAGGAGGGCCGAGCACAGGCGGAAGGTCTCATCGCCGATCCGGCGCACGGCGACGCCCTCGGCGAACAGGCCGACGCGCTCGAGAGTGACCGGCCCGGAGGCGTCGAGAGCTGTCGCCAGGCAGGCGGACTCCTCGTGCTCGACGCCGATGACGGCGACATCGGGCATGAGCTGCTTGATCAGGACGGCGATCCCCGCAGCCAGACCGCCGCCGCCCACGGGCACGAAGACGCGGTCGAGCTCGGCGTCCTGCTGAATCATCTCCAGCCCGATGGTGCCCTGACCGGCGATCACCCGCGGGTCGTCGAACGGGGCGATGAAGGTCAGCCCCTCGGCGGTGGACAGGCGCTGGGCCTCGGCCTTGGCGGCGTCGAAGTTCTCTCCGACCAGGCGGACCTCTCCCCCCAGCGAGCGCACGGCGTCGACCTTGATGCGCGGGGTGACGGTGGGCATGACGATAGTGGCCCGGATACCCAGGATCGCGGCGCTGCGCGCGACTCCCTGGGCGTGGTTGCCCGCCGAGGCGGTCACCACGCCGCGGGCGCGCTGGGTTTCGGTCAGGGAGCGCATGGCGTTGTAGGCGCCGCGGATCTTGAAGGAGTGGACTGCCTGGAGGTCCTCGCGCTTGACCTCCACGGTGCTGCCGAGGCGCGCGGACAGGGCGGGCATCTCCTGCAGGGGCGTGTGCTCGGCGGCCTCATAGACGGGGGCGCGCAGGATGGCGCGCAAATACTGGGCGGAATCCCAGGGGGCAGCGGTGACGGGCTCATTCACGGGCCCAACCCTAGATGATTGGTTCTGGAGGAAGAGGTGCGAGATGGCCCGGGCAGCCGTGGGCGTGGCGCCGCGGTGACGACCGGCCTCGCCTGTCTCATTCTGTGATGCGAGCATGGACAGGCGGGAGACGAAAACGGCATCATTTACCTGTCAATGAGCACATGTTTGACGCCTGATGTTCCCAATTTTCTTGTGCATTTTTCCCTGTTTCCCTATGCGAGGAGGTCCGCAGTGGCGGATATCCGTATTGTTCATGGTGATCTTGAAAGTTTGGCGGGCCGGATCGATGCGGTGCGTGATGGAGTCACTGGTCTTGATGCCGCTGGGGCGGTGAGTGGAGCCGCCTCGGCGATGCCCGGATCGGTGAGCTCGGGGCTGGTGGGAGCGGTTGCTGCCGGCCTGGACGGGGCCAAGGCCGCTTTGGGCGGTCAATACGGAGGCGTGGGCAGTGGAGTTCGCAATCTGGTGGCCATTCACCGCAGCAATGACGGGGCTGTAGCCGCCGCCACGCCCACTATCGGCGCAGTAGCGGGGCAGGCAACAGGCTGGGCGCATGCGAAAGGGCTGGACTGAGCCATGGTCACCTGGACCGACGTACGCACCTGGCGTCACGGGCCGCTGGAAGAGGCCGGTGAGTCGCTGAGATCCGTGGGCACCACCGTGGCCGACCTGAAACAGGATGCGCAATGCGCGGGTACGCAGATCATCTCGCAGGCCCTGGGCGTGGATGCGGCGCGCGCCGCCCTGGGCCGCTACACCGCATCCCATGGTGAGTTCCACGACCAGGTCGCCTGCCTGACCAGAGCCACCTTCGAGGCCTCCGCGGGCGTGGCCGCGGTGGAGAAGAAGGTCCTGGCCGCCCTCGACTATGCCGACGCCCACCCCATGATCACCCTCCACCCCGACGGCACAGTCTCCACACACCCCGCCACCAACGCAGACGCCGACCCGACCGCGGGCGAGGCGGCAGGCGCGAGCGGGGCCGGCGCCGGAGCGGCTGCCGGGCTCGCCGGACTGACGGCCGAGCAGATCCAGGCGCAGGCCGCCGAACTCGAGCAAATGGTCTCAACCACCCTGACCCACGCCAACGAGGTCGATCAGACCTACGCCAGCGCCCTGGCCGATATCGCCACACCGAACCCCCAACCCGGGCCCTCGCCAACACCACCCAACCCCAACCAGCCTGCACCAACCCGTTCTCAGCAAGGGCGAGACACTGCTGCTCGTAACTCTCGCGGTGGCCGCCTGCGCAACGGTGGACAGCACAACGGCGGCGGGGATGCCAACAACCAGGATGATTGGCTCGGCGATGGGGTTCCCGGTGAGCACGCGGACATGCCCGGAGTGAAGCCCTGGCAGTACCAGGGCGACTCCGACAACGAGGGATCAGGCCCATACGCCCAGCGGAGCCCGACCCTGGGGGACTACGCCAACCACGAGGCCGCCACCCTCGCCGCCGATGGATTCTCCCCCTGGTGGCCGGACGCCGCGGAGAACCTGCATCACTACCTCGGCAACACCGGCGACCCGCAAAGCATGAACGTCGACAAAATGCTCACCGACCTCCCCCAACTATCCGGCAACTCGGAGAACGCTGTTAAGGAAATGGCGGGGCAGGCGGTGACAAAGTCGCAGGAATCGGGCGCGACCGGGCCGATGACCTACCCCTTCACCACCGCGTGGAGTCAGGAGTACACCAACCAGAGCACGCAACCGAACTGGTTCTACGCCACGGGCAATTACAAAGCCGCTACGGACGGCACCATCACCGTCTACCCGCCGTCGGACGACAACCCCGAGTGGACGTACAAGTACGACTACCGCGTCCACACCGCCGACCGCTACAACTGGGACGGAACCAAATCCACAGACATCGTCGGCGTGCCAATAACGGACAAGCAGCTCCAGGAGCTGCACCAGGCCGGCCTCGCCCAGGAATACGACCTGGTGGGCGAGTCCTCGGTCCAGCACGGAGAGGGCCCACCATGAGAACAAGACACGAATTCATGTGGCGTACGGCAGCTGGTGCGGTCAGCGCAGTCCTGACCCTGACTGCTATAACGGGGTGCGGTCTGCCACGCCCCGACAACTCATCTACCGCTGCCCGTACATCTCAGACTGCTCAGGCGACCGGCACCGCCAGCGTCCAGCCGGACGCACCCTACCCGGCCGACATGGACCACCTGGACGATATCCTCGCCAGCGGCGACGGCCACACACTGCCCCAAGACGCCGAAATCACCTCCGTCAGCCCCGCCACCAACTTCGCCACACGAGTCCCAAACGGCTGGGGCTACATCATCGCCTTCACCGCCACCGACACCAACATCCGCACCTACGTCACCACACACATCGGTTTAAATGGCGAAATCATTGAACGTTACCCGACAGTACGGCCGGAGAATAAGGACCTAGAGGACGTCGACCTCAACAGCATCACCAACCCCTGGAACACCAACTTCGGGGACGCCATACTTCTCCTCGAACGCCCCCTGGGCCGCGGCTGGCTCATCATCCGCGGCTCCACTCGCTAAAACCACTAGAACCAGCCCATGATAAGCAGCAGGCACGCACTCGCACGGCGCACAGCAACCAGCACAGCTCTCATACTGGCTGCTGCCACTGCTGCTGGGTGCGGTCTGCCGGACCCAGGCAGCTCATCTACCGCTGCCCGTACATCTCAGACTGCTCAGGCGACCGGCACTGCCAGTGTCCAGCCGGACGCGCCCTACCCGGCCGATATGGATCACCTCGACGATATCCTCGCCATCGGCAAAGGCCGCGAGCTGCCCCAGGACGCCGAGGTCACCTCCGTCAGCCCCGCCACCAACTTCGCCGCCTCATACCCCGGCGGCTGGGGTTACATCATCGCCTTCACCGCCACCGACACCAACATCCGCACCTACGTCACCACACACATCGGTTTAAATGGCGAAATCATTGAACGTTACCCGACAGTACGGCCGGAGAATAAGGACCTAGAGGACGTCGACGCCAACAGCATTACCAACCCCTGGGAATGGGACTTCGATGACACCGTCCTCCTTCTCGAGCGCCCCCTGGGTCGCGGCTGGCTCATCATCCGACACTCCCCCCGCTAAAACCAGGACCGGTGCCTCTGTTGTCCATACTGGAGGTTTAAAATCAGCGCTACGCCCAAAGGCGAATAAGAATTCTGCACGACGACGCCATTTCTCAGCGCTCGTCGGGCTCGCCGGCTCTCATCCTCGGCTCTCAACCTCCGCGATGGACGAACGCCGTCAGTACCGCGGCAACTTGGACAGGTCGCGCACCGCGCCGACGTCGGCACTCGTGGCCAGCATGGCGTAGGCGCGCAGCGCAGCACTGATCCTGCGGGGGCGCGGAGCGTGCGGCGACCACGCGTCGCTCCCGCGGGCCTCCTCCTCTGCACGGCGGCGGGCGATCTCGTCGTCATCGACCATGAGCTCGATACGGCGCTGCGGGATGTCGATCTCGATGCGGTCGCCGTCGCGCACCAGACCGATGAGCCCGCCGGCGGCCGCCTCCGGGGAGACGTGGCCGATGGACAGCCCCGAGGTGCCCCCGGAGAAGCGGCCGTCGGTCAGCAGCGCGCACTCCTTGCCCAGGTGCATGGACTTGATGTACGTGGTCGGATACAGCATCTCCTGCATGCCCGGACCGCCGCGCGGACCCTCGTGGTTGATGATGACGACGTCGCCGGACTTGACCTTCTTGCTGAGGATACCCTCGACAGCGGTGTCCTGAGACTCGAAGACGACGGCGGGACCCGCGAAGGTCAGGATCGAGGCGTCCACGCCCGCGGTCTTGACGATGCAGCCCTTCTCCGCGATGTTGCCGAACAGCACCGCCAGTCCTCCGTCGGCGGAGTAGGCGTGCGCCATGTCGCGTATGCAGCCCGCCTCACGATCGGTGTCCAGGGAGTCCCAGCGCGAGGCCTGGCCGAACATGGTGGTGGTGCGCACGCCCGCGGGGGCGGCGAGGTAGCGGGTGCGAACCGCCTCGGAGATCTCCGAGCCGGGCACGCCGTCGGCGCCGGGGCGCGCGATGTCGTAGGCGGCCAGGGAATCGGCCAGCGTGCCCCGCAGCACGGTGGACGTCGTGGTGTCCAGCAGGCCGCAGCGGTCGAGTTCGCCGAGAAGCCCCATGATCCCGCCGGCGCGATGGACGTCCTCAATGTGGTAAAGGTTCGTCGAGGGCGCCACCTTGGCCAGATGTGGCACCTTGCGGGAGAGACGATCGATGTCCGCCATGGTGAAGTCGACCTTCGCCTCCTGGGCCGCGGCCAGCAGGTGAAGGACGGTGTTGGTGGACCCGCCCATGGCGATGTCCAGGCTCATGGCGTTCTCGAAGGCCGCCTTGGTGGCGATGGAGCGCGGCAGGACAGTGGCGTCCTCCTGCTCGTAGTAGGCCCTGGTGATCTCGACGATCTGTCGTCCCACCTCCTGGAACAGCTCGCCGCGGTCCGCGTGCGTGGCCAGCAGGGAGCCGTTCATCGGCAGCGCCAGCCCGAGAGCCTCGGTGAGGCAGTTCATGGAGTTCGCGGTGAACATGCCGGAGCAGGAGCCGCAGGTCGGGCAGGCCAGGCGCTCGATGGCACTGATGGTCTCGTCGGCCACGGTGGGGTCGGCGGCGTCCATCATGGCGTCGATGAGGTCGAGCTTGCGGGTGGCGCCGTCGGCGGCGACCATCTTGCCCGACTCCATCGGCCCGCCGGAGACGAAGATGGTGGGGATGTTCAGGCGCATGGAGGCCATGAGCATGCCCGGGGTGATCTTGTCGCAGTTGGAGATGCACACCAGAGCGTCGGCGCAGTGCGCGGAGACCATGTACTCCACGGAGTCGGCGATCAGGTCCCGGCTGGGCAGGGAGTAGAGCATGCCGTCGTGGCCCATGGCGATGCCGTCGTCCACGGCGATGGTGTTGAACTCCTTGGCAATGCCGCCGGCGGCCTCGATCTGCGTGGCCACGAGGCGGCCGACGTCGCGCAGGCCCACGTGCCCGGGCACGAACTGGGTGAAAGAATTGGCGATCGCAATGATCGGTTTGCCGAAATCGGAGTCCTTGACGCCAGTGGCGCGCCACAGGGCGCGGGCGCCGGCCATATTGCGGCCGGTGGTGGAGGTGGCGCTGCGGTACTGCGGCATGGCGATCCTTTGCGGACGTGCTGACGGGGAACAGCGTCGCAGGAGCCGACCGCAGAGGAGGCCGACGCTTCACGACGCCGTGTCGGCCCAAGCGTAGTCTGCGGCGCCGGGCTGCGACGCGCCGCGATCCGCCCACACACCCGTGGCAGGGGCCGAGGGGGCAACCATCCGGTGCGCCCGCCGGGGACGGCCGGGCCGCCAGCACCTGTCGTTAAAGGCTCCGGAGCACAGAGGCGGGGATGGCGAGGCGGTATCAGGGCGGCAGATGCGGCAGATACGGAAGAAAAGGACTCCACAGCAATAGTGAGGCCAATAGTGAGGCACAGCACCGTGGTATCCCGCACGTGCGCCGCGGAACCGGCGCGCCTGCGCATGGGATGAGCGGCAATTGCGCAACGTCCGCCTTGCGCCACTGCCATCAAGCCCGGGCGAGAGAAATTTCGGCCAGGATGTCCAAAACGGAGGGGATCTATCCCCGGAGCGGCTGCGCCGATTCTGACGATGCAGGTCATCGCGCCATTTCCTGTGGGATGCCGGGTCGGCTGGAGCGTTGATCCCCTCCGTTTTGGACACATCCTTGCTCCAGCGGGCATCGCGGGGGCGCTCCCGGTGAGTGGTGGCCAAGAATCTGGGACCCACAACGCCCACCCGCGCCACGGTCCACGCCCCAACACAACAACCAAACACCGCAGGAAACCGGCATCACATACGGGACTCGCCAGGGCTGACCGCCCATCCCCGGTATACGGTTCGCCCCGATCAACGCCCACGATGGCGGCGCTTGGCCCGTTCTCGGCGCCGGGCCCAGGCCTCATCCGCCTGCCGGCGGCGGCGCCGTCCCCGTTCCTGCTTCGCCCGGGCCGACTGCTCCTGGCGGGAGGCCGCGAGCGCCGCTTGGGCTGCAGTGGAAGGGCGGGAACGGGCCGCCTCCTTGGCCGCCTGACGGGCGGCGCGCTTGGGATTGACCGCAGGGCCAACGGGTCCGGCACCGCCGGCGCGGCCGGCGGCAGTCACTGGCGTCGAGCCCTCGACACTGTCGATGAGGTCGCCGCCATGGGCGAGGAGGAAGGCATGCACCTCCATATCGCTGGGCTCCGCACCGAACACGTGCTTGGAGGCGCGAACGGCGCGTACCGCGCCCCCATCAGCAGCCCCTCCAGCGGTGCCGCCGCCGTCGGCCCCACTGCTGTGCTCGAGGACACCGACCCAGAACTGCCCATCGAAGAAGATGGTGAACCGGGCCGAGACAGTCGGCAGGGGCGGAGCGCTTGGAAGCCGGGACGACGAGGATGACGAGGGCACTGAGAACTCCTTCGGGTGCGAGTAATCGCACCCGGCGGCAGCTGGAGTCCCAACGGCAGCGGCGATGAACCCTCATGCCGTGGGTGACGAACGCCTGGTTATCGCTGTTATCGCTCGCCCTTGCGGACTCGGGGCCGCTCACGGTCCCAGCGGCGTCATCCGGACTTCCTCCGGACCGTGCAATTCGTGCAACCGGGTGTGGCGCAGTTGCGCCGCGACCAGACTACCTCGATACCTTGGATACCTCGCCCGCAGGACGCGGCTCTTCCGGTCGCGCGCAGGGGACTCGTTGGCCCCAGCGTGGGGGCGATCGCGATGGAGGGCTCTTCCGGTCGCGCGCAGGGGACTCCTCATCTGGCACATCCGGCAGGACAGCGCTCTGGCATGGAACCGCCACCTTGGCCAGGGACCACTGATTCAGGAGCCGGTGAGCCCTGACCCGGAAACCCCGATTCGGGCCGATCCACCGCCCCCCTCGCCGCCGTGAGGCATCCCATCGACCTAAGATTCGCCCGGCCCACATCATGGTTAGGGTGGCCTCACCTAGCCCTTCTCCCGCCTTCCGAGAGGATCCCATTCATGAGACACCGCCGTCCCCTCATTCGCCACCTCACTGCGGCCGGCGCAGTCGCCCTTGTTGCCGGGAGCGCCCTGCTGGCCCCCACTGCCGCCGCGGATCAGCCGATCCTCACGTGCGCCGGAAGCGGCTTCATGTGCATGGGCACCGGCCACTTCGGCACCGTCTCAGCCTCCTACACGGACGTCCAACCCGCCCCTGACGCCGTCTGGGGCGACGCAACGGCCACGCTGACGGACTCCCCGGCCGATGCCCTGGATGTGGAACCGGGCAGCACCGTCACCCGGAACTACCAGGTCGCCGTCCCCTCGCAGGCCTCCCCCGATTCACCGCGCCGGGCCTCCCTGACCGTGAAGAACAACGAGGGCCTGTTCGCGAATCCCGCTGACATGCGCTTCCACATCACCGATGCCACCGGCACGGAGCTGGACGGCGGGACCTGTTCTCCCGAGGAGCAGAAGCTGAATCCCGGCGAGGAGACAACCGTGACCTGCACGATTCCCGACGGCGGCACGACCCTGACCGCCTTCCGCCGCGGCAATTTCGGCGGGGAGGTCCTGGCGGCCTGGACGCTGGACTCGCAGACGCCGCCCGCCCCAGCCGCCCCCGATGCGCCGGCCACGCCTCCCACGGTCACGGTTGACGGGGAGGCCGTGACCGGCACGGTGGAGAATGGGACTTGGACGGCTTCGGTACCGGTGACCCGTCAGGCTCCTGCGGGCAATGGCGAGGAGGCCACCCACACCCCGGAGATCGTCGTGGACGGCGTGCCGGTGACCGCCCCGTCCTTCCGCATCACCACCATGGCCGCCGCCGACCCGACCCCGGCGCCGCCGGCATCGCCCAGCGCCACAGCCTCGCCCAGCGCCACGGCTGAGCCGTCGGCGTCGCCTTCAGTCTCGCCGTCGGCGTCGTCATCCGCATCGTCGTCGACCACCAGCACCACCGCGCCGACCTCGTCGTCGGACCCCGGGCAGGGCACCGACCCGAGCGCCTCCTCCATGGGCGACCCCGGCCGGAGCACCCCCAAGGCGGGCGCGCCCGGCGGCCTGGCCAAGACCGGTGTCGGGACCATGGGTGTTCTCGGCGTTGCCTCGCTCCTGGCCGTGGCGGGCACCGCAGCACTCAGGCGAGCGCGCCGCGCCTGAGCCGCAAGAGCCCTGCAGCAGCCGATTCCGCATGCGGCGCCTCACACCGGCTTCACCCCTGGAGCGCCCCTGCTCCGTCCGGCGGCACCTGCGCCGTCAGCATCATGGGCGAAGGAGCAGGCGCCGCAACGGCCGATGAACTGAGCCGCGCCCTCACCGCTGCTCCCATGAGGGAGGCGGTGAGGGCGCGGCCCTCTCCGGCGACTCTCCTCGACGCCGCTGTGCAGCGGCACGAGGCGACTCAGGCGATTGCGCGATCAGACCTCAGATGACGCCGAGGATCTCGGTGACGAAGACGAGAGTGTCCCCGCCCCTGATGCCGGCCTGCGGAACGCCGCGGTCGCCGTAGCCGAGCTCGGAGGGGATGGACAGCAGCAGACGGGAGCCGACGCGCTGGCCGACAAGAGCGTCGTCCCAGCCGCGGATGACCATGCCGACGCCGACCTGGAAGTCGAGCGGCTGGCCGCGATCGTAGGAGTTGTCGAAGACGTCGCCGTTCCAGACCTGACCCAAGTAGTGGGCGACGATGGTGTCGCCGGCCTCGACCACCTTGCCGTCGCCGGCGTCGAGGACCTGGACCTGAAGCCCCTCGGGGGCGTCGGTCCCGGGGAAGGTGAGCGCGGGCTTGGTGCCCTTGGCGCCCTCGACGGAGGGCATGTTGGTGTTGATCATGCCTCGGAGCCTACGTGAGGCGGTCCGGCTGTCGGCGCCGCGGCCCTCGGCCCAGCGCGAACTGAGCTGAGCCGCCCGGGACCCGCGACGGCCCGCGACGGCTCAGCTCAGTTCAGCTCTGCGCCTGTTTCTGCGTCAGTGTCAGTTGTCGCGCAGGATGGCCAGGATGCGGAGGAACTCGACGTAGAGCCACACGATGGTCAGCACGAGCCCGAAGGCGCCCGACCAGGCGTACTTCGTCGGCAGACCCCGCTCAACGCCCCGCTGGATGGCCTCGAAGTCCATGGCGAGGCTGACGGACGCCATGACCACGGCCAGGAGGCCGACGATCAGTCCCAGGGGAATCCCGAAGACCTCCACACCGCGCAGACCCCACGGATCGGTTGAGACACCCGTGATCATGAGGCCGAAGTTGACCACGCTGAACAGCAGGTAGCCGCACATGGCGATCACGAAAATGCGCGCCACCCTGCCCGAGACGCGAAAGCCGGCGAACTTGTAGGCGCACAGCATGACGATGAAGGTCGCCGCGGTGGCGATCATCGCCTGCATCACGATGCCGGGGTACACGAACTCCATGACCCCGGAGAACGCCCCGAGCATGGCGCCCTCGAAGACCGCGTAGGCCATGATGAGGACGGGGCTGGGCTCCCGCTTGAAGGAGTTGACGAGCCCCAGGACGAGGGCACCGATACAGCCGACGAGCATGGCGAGGTAGCCGTAGCCCATCGTGGCCGGGTTGGTGGCGAGCCGCCAGACCACGGCTCCCACGCCGAGGATGATGGCGAACATGCCGGCGGTGCGCACGATGACGTCGTCATACGTCATGCGTCCGCGGTCGACATTGGTGGCGCTCGGCGCGCCGTACTGGCTCTCCAGATCGGCGACCTGCTCGGCAGAGACCTGAGCGGGCCGGCCATAGCCCTGGCCGTAGCCCGCGCCGTAAGCGGTACTGGTGCCGATACCGTAGCCGGGCTGGCTGGGCTGGCCGTAGCCGGCCTGGCTGGGTTGGCCGGGCTGGTACCCGGGCATTGTCGGGTAGCCGTTGGGCGTCATCGACTGTGGAGGTGCGGCGACGGAGCCGCGGCCGTTGAAGGCCGCGCTGCGAGAGAAGAATGGATTGCTCAAGGCGGTGTCCTCTCAGACGGTGACGAAGGTGGATGTCGGCCGGCACCGGGGCCTTCCGACACCGGTACAGCATTCATGACTCATAACACTCATATCGTGCCCGAGATTCCGAGGAGCCGCAGGGATCACGAGAACAATCTTCACCGTCGTCGGCAGGCCGGCCTGGCCTGCAGCTCGGGATCGGAACTGGCACGGCCGATATGACGAGCCGCCTCATCCTTCAGAAGGAGCCCACCACCCGTAACGGTTCGTCACCCGGGCCGATGAGCGGCATCCGGCTCGCTCCTAACCTGGAATCACTCCGGGGCACTGCCCCTCAGCGAACGTACTCAGGCCCTAAGGAAGAGTGATTCCCCATGATTGAGGCCGTCAACCTGACCAAACAGTACGGCGACAAGGTCGCCGTCGACCACATTTCCTTCACCGTCGAGCCCGGCACCGTCACCGGCTTCCTCGGCCCCAACGGCGCCGGGAAGTCCACCACCATGCGCATGATCATGGGGCTGGACAAGCCGACGACGGGATCGGTCAAGGTCAATGGCCGCCCCTACCGGAAGCTGACGGCGCCTCTGTGCGAGGTCGGCGCCCTGCTGGATGCCAAGGGTCTGCACGGCTCGCGCTCGGCCCGCGCCCACCTCCGGCAGCTGGCCGTCTCCAACGGCATCCCGGTCAAGCGGGTGGACGAGGTCCTGGAGATCACCGGATTGACGGACGTGGCCAAGAAGCGCGTCAAGGGCTTCTCCCTGGGAATGGGCCAGCGCCTGGGCATGGCAGCGGCCCTCCTGGGAGACCCGCAGACCCTCCTGTTCGACGAGCCCGTCAACGGCCTGGACCCCGAGGGCGTCATCTGGGTGCGCCAGACCTGCCGCCGTCTGGCCGACGAGGGCCGCACCGTCTTCATCTCCTCCCACCTCATGAGCGAGATGTCCCAGACCGCCGACCATCTCCTGGTGATCGGGCGGGGCCGAATCCTCACTCAGGGCCCGGTCGACAGCGTCATCGCCTCGGCCACCACCGACAAGGTCCGCGTGGCCTCCCCCCAGGCGACTCAGCTCGCCGAACTGCTGGCCCACCACAAGCTGACCACCACGGCCGTGGCCCCCGGCGTCCTGGAGACCACCGCCGCCAACGCCGCCACCATCGGCGAGGCCGCCGCCTCGGCCGGCATCGTCCTGCATGAGCTCACCACCATTCGCGCCAGCCTTGAAGACGCCTACATGACCCTGACCAGCAACTCCGTGGAGTACCGCACCGACGGCGCCTCACATGCCGACTCCGCCGGACAGCCCGCCCAGAGCCCGACTCCGGGCGCACCCGGACACCGGATGGCCTGACACCGCCCCGCCCGCTGACCGACACCTCCAGACTCCGCACACACGCTCACGAAAAGGCCTCATCATGACCACAGCAGCACCTGCCAGTCCACACCCGGCGGCCTCTCGGACCGCCAGGAGCGCCTCCCGCTCCTCCCGCCGCCGCATCCAGGGGCGCCAGACCATTCTTCACGCCATCAGGTCGGAGTGGATCAAGATCTGCTCCCTGCGCTCGACCTGGGTCACCTCTTTCCTCACCGTCGCCATCACAGTGCTCTTCAGCGCGGGCGCGACCATCGGATTCGGACGGATCGAGGGCTACGAGGACATGGCCCGTTACAACATCACCCTCGGCGCCACCTTCGGGCAGATCGTGGTGGCGGTCCTGGCCGCGCTGGTGATCACCGGCGAGTACTCCTCGGGACAGATCCGCTCCTCCCTGGCCGCCGTCCCCCACCGCGGCCGCCTGCTATGGGCCAAGGCACTCGTGACCTCCGTGGTCGCCTTCCTCCTGGGGAGCCTGTCCATCTTCCTGTCCTGGGCCATCTCCGCCCCCTTCCTGGGCGAGCACGCGGGATCCCTGACGGACTCCCACTACCTCGGCTTCATCTGGGGCACGGGTCTGGCCTACGCCGGAATCGCCCTGATGACCCTGGGACTCGGCTTTCTCCTGCGCTCCACCGCCGGTTCCATCACCGTTGTCACCGTGCTCCTGTTCGTCATCAACCTGCCCCTGCAGATCATGGCCCAGCAGTGGGACTGGGCCGCAAAGATCATGGGCGTCCTGCCTAACACAGTCAGCACCGCCGTATCCGACCCCTTCCAGCTCACGCCGCTGGGATGGGGGAGTTCAGAAGCCGGCCAATACTTCCTCGAGCACAGCCAAGCCGTCTTGGTCTTCGCCGCCTGGGCCGTCGTCCCGCTACTCATCGGCTGGTTCGTCTTCGCCAAGCGCGACGCCTGAGCGCCGGCACGGCGGCGGCGCCCGGCCACCGGAGCAACTACAGCCCCCGGCAAGCCCCGGCACGCCCCTGACCACCGCCGACGGCGCCCGATGAGCACACCGCCCCGGGCGCCGTCGGCGCACCCGATCGCACCACATCCACCACCGACAAGGACGCGATGGACACAATGGCTCCGTGGACCACGCAGACAACCCGCCCAGGAGCCGGAACGGAGCAGTGCTGATGAGCATGCCGCCCACGGCGATGCGCCTCATGCGCTGGCAGAGCAGTCACCGGGTCATGGCCGACTCCATCCTGGCTGCCGTCGTACTCATCCTCAATGTGCTCCTGGGGCTCGGTCCCGTGCTGACCGCGAACACCCCCATCGCCTCCTGGTTGCCCATCACCATCACGGCGATAGCCCTGTGTACGGCGGCACTGTGCGTGCGACGCACGTATCCGGTTGTCGCGTGGGCAGCTGTCGTCCTCATCCCAACGGCGCATGACATCGCCATTTATCACATCTACCACTTCGACCCGCAAACCTTCACGATCATCGTGAACTCTCTGCCCGCCTATAACGTGATCGCAATACCCATGTGCCTGGCAGCGCTCGCCATGCGCCGCCGCCCCTCCTGGGTCTGGGCGGCGGCCTTCGCCTCCGCGGCGCCCTCCACGATCACCAGCATCTGGCTGGAGGGCCTATCCGTCACGGAGACGGGACTCGTCTACCTCGTCTCCTGCCTCATCTGCATCATCGGCGCCCTGATCGGCATGCTCCTGAGGATCCAGGAGGTTCAGCTGCAGGAGATGCGGATGCGCTCCGTGCGCCTGGCGCTGGCCCGGGAGCAGGAGGCGCTTCTCTCCGCGGCCAACGAGCGCAGCCGTATCGCCCGCGAGATGCACGACGTCGTCGCCCATTCCCTGGCCGTCATGATCACCATGGCCGACGGGGCTACCGCCGCCATCGACCGCAACCCGGCGATGGCCAAGGATGCGCTCGCCATGCTCGCGGAGACCGGACGCTCCGCCCTGGCCGACACGCGCCGGCTCGTGGGCGTGCTGCGCGACGGCCCCGAGACGTCTTCAGCACCAGCAGCCCTGTCGGCAGCTTCAGCCCAGTCGGCCCAGCCGCCCCAGCCGGCCCAGTCGGACTCGCCTCCCCAATCGGTACTCGCGCTCAAAGACGCGGAGCAGCATATTGGCCAGAGCATCGACGGGGACGCCGACGACGCGATTGCCGATGCCGATGCGCCCCGTCACCGCGGCAGTGCGCCGACGAGCACCGGCTCGGCACCGGTTGTCCGCGACCTGCCCGTACCCGAGTTCGCGCCGCCGGGCACCGTCGCCCCCGTCGAACCCAGCGAGAAGATCGCCGACCTGCGCAGGGAGGCCACTGACGCGGGCACGGACACCTCCCAGGGCGACACCCCCATGGCGCCCGCGCCTGAGCAAGCGGACCTGGCGACCCTCGTCTCCCGATTCAAAGCGGCCGGAGTCCCCGTGACCTACACCTGGAAGGGCAGCCGCCTGCCCGAGGACAAGGGCCTGCAACTGGCGATGTTCCGCATCACCCAGGAGGCGCTGACCAACGTTCTGCGCTATGCGCCCACCACCCGCGCGGTGAGGGTGACTGTGGACCGCCACGTAGGAACCGCCGTACTCACCGTCGACAACGACGCCGCTCCGGGGTCCAGGCCCATGCACGGATCGGGCAAGGGGCTGATCGGCATGCGGGAGCGCGCGGCCGTCTATGGTGGCTCTGTCCAGGCGGGCCCGACCGCCACGGGATGGCGCGTGCGCGCTGTCCTGCGCTGGGATGAAGACGACGAAGGGACCTCTCCGTGGCAGCTTCCGCTGTGAACTCCTCCACCGAACGATCCGGGGATGCGCCGGTCACGGTGGTGCTGGCCGACGACCAGGCGCTCATGCGCATGGGCTTCCGCATGGTTCTCGACGCCGAGGACGGCATTGAGGTCATCGGCGAGGCCTCCGACGGCGCCTCCGCCCTGGCCCAGGCGCGTGCGCTGCGCCCCGACGTCATCCTCATGGATGTGCGCATGCCCGGTATGAACGGCATTGATGCGACGGCGGCCATCACCGCTCAATGCCCCGCCACGAAGATCCTGATCCTGACGACCTTCGACCTGGACGAGTACGCCTTCGCGGGGCTGCACGCCGGAGCCAGCGGATTCCTGCTCAAGGACACTCGGCCGGCGGAACTGGCGGAGGCCATCCGCACGGTGGCCAGCGGCGAGGCCGTCGTCTCCCCCCGCGTGACACGACGCATGCTGGAGATGTTCGCCTCTCACCTGCCTGATAGCAGCAGCCGGCAGACCGACGAGGATCCCCGGATCGCCTCGCTCACGCCACGGGAGAAAGAGATCCTCGTGCTCATGGCGCAGGGTATGAGCAATTCCGAGATCGCCGAGCGCCTGGTGGTCTCGGCCACGACCGTCAAAACGCATGTGGGCAATATCCTGGCCAAACTGGATGTGCGCGACCGCGTCCAGGCCGTCGTCGTCGCCTACGAGACGGGACTCATGGGAGCCTGAGGACTCCTCCCGCCGCAGCCGCCGGGCCCGTCACCCCGCCGAGCCCCGTGACCGAGCCGGTCTCAGGCGGAGTGCAAGCGCTGCTGGGCGTCCTCGAAACCGCGGGTGACGACCTCCTCGACGACATCGGCCGCCCGCTCGAGCGTGACCGCGAGCTCGTCCCGCTCCCGGGCGGGGACGTCGGACAGGACGAAGTCGGCGGGGTCCTGCCGGCCCGGCGGCCGCCCGATCCCCACGCGCAGGCGCGCATAGTTCTTGGCGCCGAGGGCCTGGCTGATCGAGCGCAGGCCGTTGTGCCCGCCCTCGCCGCCCCCGCGCTTGAGGCGCAGCTCATGGGCGGGCAGGTCGAGTTCGTCGTGGATGACGAGCAGCCGGGTGGCCGGATCGACGCCGTAGAACCGGACGAGCGCCTTGACCGGTCCGCCCGAGACGTTCATGTAGCCGGCCGACTCGGCGAGGATGGCTCGAGGGCCGGGAGCGCCTCCGGGGAGCATGCCCAGGCGCACCTCTGCCACTCGCGCACGGGTCCTGTGCTTGGAGAGCCGGGACCCGGCGCGCCCGGCCAGGACGTCGATGACCATATGGCCGACGTTGTGGCGGTTGCGGGCGTACCGGGTCCCGAGGTTGCCCAGCCCGACGACGAGCCAGGCCTCGCTCATGGGTGCTCCTTCAGGAGACGAGCTCGGAGGTCGTTCCGCGATGTCACTCGGCGGAAGCCTCGGCGGCCTCGCCGTCGGCGTCGGGCTCGGGCGCCTTGTCGGCGACGGCGGCCTCGGCGGCCACGTTGACGACGTCGATCTCGGCGTCGGTGATGGCCTCGACGCCCTTGGGCAGGGTCAGGTCCGCGACGCGGATGGCGGTTCCGGCCTCGACGCCGGTGATGTCGACCTCGATGGACTCGGGGATCGAGACCGCCGAGGCGGAGACGACGACGTGGGGCAGCTCGATGATGTGGATCGTGCTGGGCGCGGCGTCGCCGACGACGGTCACGGGGATCTCGACCTCGACGCGCTCGTTGCGGTCGACCAGGAGGAAGTCGACGTGCTGCACACCGGGGCGGATGGGGTGGCGCTGGACCTCCTTGGTCAGGGCGAGAAGGCGCTCGCCGTCGATGTCGAGTTCGATGAGCGCGTTGTCGTTGTTGCGCAGGGCGAGGCGGGTGTCGTGCTCGTCGAGGAGGACGTGCCGCGGGTCGGTGCCGTGGCCGTAGACGACGGCGGGGACCTGGCCGGCGCGGCGGGCCCGGCGCGAGGCTCCCTTGCCGAGGACGGTACGGGCGGTGCCCTTGAGGGTGATGGCGTTGTTGGCCATGAGGCTCTCCTCAGTCATGGCGGGGCGGCGCCCCGCGGCGGTCGTAGTGGGGGCGGAGCCCCGCGATCTGGTGGCCCGGCGTGGCGCGACAACGCGCAGCACCGTCCGGCACCACCACGTCGATCACGGATGCGCGCGGTCAGCGCGTCCCTCGCCGGGGCAACGCAGGCGAGAATACGGCATGAGCGTGCGATTCCGGTAGGCGCGCCCCCGGTGAAGCTCCCCACGAAGCGCCCCGCTTCCGTTCGCTCTCTGTGGTTCGCCCTCTGTGATGTTCCGCTGCTCCCGCAAGCGATTCTCGCGAGATCGGTCGTATTCCGCACCGAGATCGGTCCAGTTCCGGCTCGAGATCGGTCGTACTCCGCACCGAGATCGGTCCAGCTCCGCATTGAAATCGGTTCACCGCGTTCATCTCGGGAAGGCCGAGCTCGTAACCCCCTATCCGGCTGGGGACGGCCAGGGGGTGAGGGGCGGAGCGACATCGGTATCCGGAGGCTCGGACCCTTCCGGATAGAAAGTCAGCTTCTGTTCTGGACCGGCCGCCACCTCGAGCACACGAGCACCCACCAGCTGAGCGATCTCCGTCGCCAAACCGGTGTAATCCTCCTTCTTATCGTTATCATCCTGAGTGCCCGGTTGATCGCTATTAATGGCAACAGTTAAATAATAGTCATTGGGGAAGCGCCACATGAGACACGAATTAATCTCATCGCGACGAACAATAACACCTTCACCCTCAAAACCATCCAGGACAACCGGCTGAGCACTCTTCTCAGCCTTAGCGTCTTCCAATGTCAAGAAGCTCGTCGACACCCCTGGATTGAATCCATACCTTACCTCAATATCGCGCAACGGACCATTTTCGACATATCTAACATAGCAGGCGAAACTCGACTTTGTTTCTCCGCTAGCACCTACAGCGGAAGAGCCGTTATCACCCCCAGGAGGAGGGCTGTGAACGTAAGAAAAGTTGCGGATCTGCCCTCCGGTCATGGACTCCAGATCGGCGGCCTCAGTGAGCTCGCACACCGGAATATTGTCGGCAACAGCCGCCGTGGCCGATGCCGCCGCAGTCGCAGCCGACGCCGACGCCGACGCCCGAGCCTCCCGCTGACGCTCCACCACCCCACAGCCCGACACCGACAGAACCAGCCCCCATAGCACACCCACAATCATGGGTATTCGTACGCATTCCTTGAACACAAACTCTCAACTCCAAAAAATGATGCACATCCTACTTGAACTTAGTCGCAGCATCTCCCCCATCTCCGCGACCATCAGAATACAACCCTTTATACTAAATTGCGGATTGCAAACTGCAAGGCCACAACAAACCTCACCCTTTCTCGAACTCAAGGACACTGAATAGGCCACCTCATTGGGGCATTAAAATTGCCTCTTCGCTACCGGCCACCAAGAAGGGACAAGCAGCGGCGCACCTCGTCGATGGGCAGCTGCCCGGGAGCGGAGGCCCCAAGACGCCCTTCCTCGTCAGGCACGACAGCGAAGGTGAGCGCCGAGCCGAAAACCGCCGCGACACGGCTGATCGCCCCGAGCGCCCCCATGGACATGGCGGCCACCGGCACCGGCAGATTCGCGGCAGCCCGCGCCGTCACGCCCAGCAGGCGGGCCACATCCTCAGCACTCGCCGGCCAGACGGCGATCTTGGCCAGGTCGGCCCCCTGCTGCACCATCCGGTTCAGGACCTTCTCCAAGTCATCGTCGGGAGGGGTGCCCTCGAAGTCGTGGAAGGACCCCACCGCATCAACGCCGAGATCGCGGGCCCGCGCGGCAACCTCGAGCAGGCACCCCCGTTGGACCTCGATATCAACAGCGGCCGGACGCCGCCGCGGCTCCCATGCGGCCAACTCATCAAGCAGGAGGCGCATCACGCCGGCGTAGCCGGCATCGTCCAGCACGGCCCGACCGCCCTCCGCGGCCGTACGGCAGGTGAGCAGCACTGGCGCCCCCGGGGCAGCAGCCTCGACCAGGGTCAAGGCCTCCACCACGCAATCGGCAACAGCACGCAGGGAACTCGCCTTCGGGCGGGGCGTCTCCCCCAGCGCTCGCCGCACTTCTTCCAGCAGATCGACGCGCAGCTCCAGGACATCAGCACCCGCCCGAGCAGCCCGCCGCGCCTGCCGCCGAACGTGATCCGCCGTCGGCCCGGTCAGGGAGACGGCCACAGCGGGCGCTCCCCCGGCAATGCGGCAACGCCCCCAGACGAGCGCCGGGACCGCGCCGTCGGCCCCACCTTCGGTGCCGCCCATACCGGCGCCACCGTCACATCCCTCCGGACCGTCCGCCCCGCTCATCGGCCACTCCCCCGGGCCAGGGACAGGGCGATACCGTCGAGGATGTCGTGGAGGCTGGTCACGACGACCCCCAACGGGCGCCCCGCCACAGTCGTCTCGGCCACGACGCGGGCGATTACCTCGCTCCACACGAGCGCCCCGGCCGCGATGACGTCACGGCGCCCCGGCCGCAGATAGCCCCAGGACTCGCGCTCGGCCGCGGTTGAGTGGACGATCGCATCGCAGGAGGCCAAGGCATCCTCAACACTGAGCTCGGCGCCATCAATGGCCTCGGGGTCGAACTCCGCCAGCCCCAGGGCGTGAGCCGTCACGGTGGTAATCGTGCCGGCCAGCCCCACGAGGCGGCCGGTGGCGGCCAGATCGACAGTCCGAGCAGCGCGATCCAGCAGCTCGCGCACCTCGATGCGGGCGGCCTCCTCAGCAGCGGGAGTGACGCCGTCGGCGAGGTAGCGCTCGGTCAGGCGCACGCTGCCGATATCGAGACTGATCGCAGCAGCCGGGGCGTCCACACCCAGAACCAGCTCGGTGGAGCCTCCCCCGAGATCGACGACGAGCCGCGGCGCCACGCCACCCGCCGACCCCGACTCATCGGCCCCCAGGAGTGAGCCGGTGAAGGACAGTCGGGCCTCCTCCTGGCCGGAGACCACCTCGGGGGCCACGCCGAGCAGGCGCCGGACGCCCTCCACGAAGTCCTCGCGGTTGCGGGCGTCGCGGGTGGCGGAGGTGGCCACGAAACGGCGATTCCCCTCCCCAGGCTCCACGCCGAGATCGGCGCAATCGGCGGCATAGTCCTTCACGACGGCGAGCGTCCGCTCCAGGGCGGCGGGGTCGAGCATGCCGGTGCGGTCCACTCCCTGCCCAAGACGGACGATCTCATTGCGACGACGCAGCGGCTCCAGATGGGCGCGCCCGGCTCCGTCCCGGATCAGGTCGGCAATGAGCAGGCGAATCGTATTGGTGCCGCAGTCGACGGCGGCGACGCGTGTCATGGTCGGGTTCTCCTGGGTCGGTTCGGGCGCTCAGCGCGATCTCAGCACAAGCACCGAGCAGGATCCCACAAACCGCGCTCGATGAGGACGGCGAGTGTGAGATCCCCGATCGGGTTGACCCCGCGACCTGCCGCCAGCGCGTGCCCCACCAGGGCGTGAAGACACTTGACCCGGGTGGGCATGCCCCCGGCCGAGACCCCCTCGATCTCCTCGGGTCGGCCGAGCTCGGCGCGACGGGCCAGGTAGTCCTCGTGGGCGGCCGCATAAGCGTCGGCAAGCGCTTCATCGGCGGCCAGCCGCGCATTGAACTCCTCCATGAGGTGCTCCGCCTCGAGAGTGGAGCAGCCCTTCACGGCTGCGGGATGCGTGAGGTAGTAGGTCGTGGGGAAAGGTGAGCCGTCGGGCAGGCGCGGCGCGGTACGTACGACGGCGGGGCGTCCGCACACGCAGCGCGCCGCGATGCCGACCACTCCCCTGGGCACGCGGCCGAGCTGCTCGCGCAGGGCGTCCACGTCGGAGGAGGAGACCGAGGACGCCGCCGCGGTGGCTGGAGTGGCTGGAGTGGCTGGAGTAGTAGCCGTATCGGAAGTCCGGGGCACGGTCATGGGGTGGCTCCTGCCGATTCTGACGGTGCTGACGAGGGAGTCGAACCAGGGGTGGGAGCACCGGAAGGAGTGGCGGAAGCGCCGGAGGGAGCAGCGGTTCCGGGCGCAGTGGCGGCAGGTGCGGGAGCGGACGGCGTCGGGGTGGTTCCGCCCGGCTCCGCAGGATCAGCAGACGCAGACGGTGTCGGCGCCTCCTCGGTCCCACCGGCGACTCGCGCCGATTCCCGCACGACGTCGTACCAGGGGCGATGCTCATTCGACTCTCCGCCGGCGGTCCCAGAGCCGGAGCCGTTCTCGAACCGATTCGCCCCGACGACGACGTAGGTCGTCTCCCCCGGCATGACGTAGGCCAAGCGCTCACGAGCCTGAGACTTGACGTAGTTGTCGTCCTGCCATTGGGCGCGCTCCTGCTCCAGAGAGGCGGACGTGTCCCGCGCCCGAGCGATATCGCTGAGAACGGCGTCGTACCGGGCCTGCTGGGACAAATACCCTCTCAGCGAGGGGAAGGTCACGACAAAGGCGAGGAGGAGGACGAGGACCAGGATGATCGCGCGGGCGGGCACGGCCAGGCCGTCGGTGCCGCCCAGGCGCAGGACGGCCCGCTCGGGGGGCTCGCGGTCGGGGGCCGGATCCGGGCTCGCAGCGGCGGTATCCGGGGATGATGCCTGCGGCTCCGGGGCCGGCCTGGACGTCGTGCGCGTGGTTCGGCGCGCACCGGGTCGGGCTCCCGGGCGGGCAGGTGCAGGTCGGCGCGGCGTCATGGGACTGATCCTGCACCCGCCCCCGGGAATGACCGAGCGCCGTCGTCGGCGGGTCGCTCGCCCTCGGCGTACCTCACTCAAGAACCGAAGAGCATTCGCGCCTCCGGAAAGCACGTTGGGGTGCAGCGGAGAAATCCGCTGCACCCCAACGAGATGAGCTCAGGCTGTGGCTCTGCGCCGTACCCGCCCCGAGCGAAGCTCAGGCCTTGAAACGCGGGAAGGCGCTGGCGCCGGCGTAGACGGCGTCCTCGCCCAGGGCGTCCTCAATGCGCAGGAGCTGGTTGTACTTGTTGATGCGCTCGCCGCGGGCGGGGGCACCGGTCTTGATCTGGCCGGAGTTGGTGGCCACGGCCAGGTCGGCGATGGTGACGTCCTCGGTCTCACCGGAGCGGTGGGAGGTCATGGACTTGTAGCCGGCGCGGTGGGCCATCTCCACGGCCTCGAGGGTCTCGGTCAGGGAGCCGATCTGGTTGACCTTGACCAGCAGGGCGTTGGCTGCGCCGAGCTCGATGCCCTTGGCGAGGCGCTCGGGGTTGGTGACGAAGAAGTCGTCGCCGACGATCTGGACCTTGTCGCCGATCTTGTCGGTCAGGGCCTTCCAGTCGTCCCACTCGTCCTCGGAGAGCGGGTCCTCGATGGAGACGATCGGGAAGTCCTTCACGAGCTTCTCGTAGTAGTCCACCATGAAGGCGTTGTCGCGGGCCTCGCCCTCGAAGTTGTAGGTCTTGGTCTTCTCGTCGAAGAACTCGGAGGAGGCGACGTCCATGGCCAGGGCGACATCCTTGCCGGGCTTGTAGCCGGCCTTCTCAATGGCCTCGACGATGAGCTCGAGGGCCTCGCGGTTGGAGTCGAGGTTGGGGGCGAAGCCGCCCTCGTCGCCCAGACCGGTGGACAGGCCGCGCTCCTTCACCACGGCCTTGAGGGCGTGGTAGACCTCGGCGCCCATGCGCAGGGCCTCGCGGAAGGTGGGGGCGCCGATGGGGGCGATCATGAACTCCTGGATATCGACGTTGGAGTCCGCGTGGGAGCCGCCATTGAGGATGTTCATCATCGGCACGGGCAGGACATGGGCGCCCGGGCCGCCGACGTACTGGAAGAGGTCCAGGCCGGCGGACTCGGCGGAAGCCTGAGCGGCGGCCAGGGAGACGCCGAGGATGGCGTTGGCGCCGAGCTTGCCCTTGTTGGGAGTGCCGTCGAGCTCGAGCATGAGGCGGTCAAGGCCGCGCTGGTCGGCGGCGTCGAAACCGATGATCTTGGGGGCGATGACGTCGTTGACGTTGGCGACCGCCTTCTCGACGCCCTTGCCCAGGTAGCGGCCCTTGTCGCCATCGCGCAGCTCGACGGCCTCGAAGGCACCGGTGGAGGCGCCGGAGGGGACGGCGGCGCGGGCCGAGGCACCGTCCTCCAGGAGGATCTCGACCTCGAGGGTCGGGTTGCCACGGGAGTCGAGGATCTCGCGGGCTTTAACTGTCTCGATGAGGGCCACTTGGTGCTCCTTGTTCTGTGATCGATCGATCGAGGTGATCCGGATGCGGGGTCAGCCTACCGGCCGCTGTCCGCCACCACGAGGGCGTAGGTCCCCTAATTTGTCGGACTTGATCGGAATTGATCGGATTTACCGGGCTGTTCACGCCCGGCGAGCATCGGGCCCGCGACGACGGCGCAGACAGGCGGTGCGACCGGGACGGCGGCGAAAAAGCAGAGGAGCATCAGGACTGACGCGAGTCGCCCGGAGCGAGCTCGTCGGAGCTGGGCACGCGCCAACCCTTCTGGGTGAAGGTGTAGCGCGGGGAGGCATCCCCCACCAGCGAGGCCTGTATGGCGCCGACCTCCGAGGCGAACGCAGCCCGGCGATCGTCGTCCAGCGAGCTCAGGGCCCGGGAGATGAGTACGGAGCGCGCCACATCAATGCTCGCCTGGGAGTAATCGCCAGAGCTGTTGGAGTCCGCGAGGGCCGCCCGGGCGTCGTCATCGCTGACGACGACGCCGTACTTCTTGGCGGTTTCTTCGAAGAGTTGAAGCGAAAGCAGGTTCTCCTGGACCGTACTCGTGTCCATTCCCGGCAGGTCGGAGAGCTCGGCGGATGCGGTCTGGACGTCCTTCTCCGAGACGGAGACCGAGTGGGGCTTCCCGTCGCTGCCCGTATAGGTCCCGACATAGGCCTGCCCGGGATGGGCGGAGCACCCCGCGAGCACTCCCCCGGTCAGAGCCGCAGCGGCGAGTGCGGCAAGAAGGCGTGCGGCACGCGAAACGGTATGGGTCACGGCGGGCTCCCTGTCATGGGCTGTCTACGGACTGTCGTGCGGATCGGCCCGGGTTCCAGGCGGCGCCGGCGATCCGCCCCCCTCATGGTAGCCCGACGGCGCACGTTTATGACGACGCGTCTGGTGGTCCACGCCCAGCCCCATCCAGCGTACGGGCGCCCGTCGCCCAGACCTGGCCGATCCTGACCGATCTCGACGCGATCGCCGGCCTTAAACTTCAGCTCCGATCATTCAACAGGCGGACTCTTGGCCGTTCCCTACGGGGAAGGTTATTCAGGGGCGTGTATGGGGGTTTAGGGGTTCGGTGTGTTGAATGGGTGACGGCTCGTTTGCGCACCAACACCTCCCAGGAGGCGATCGCCGAGATCATGGGGGTGTCACAGCCGACGATCTCGCGGGCGATCTCGGTGGTCACCCGGATCATCGCCAGGGTCTTGGGGCCTGTGCTGGCGACCGTCGAGGAGGTCCCCCATGGGGGCGTGCACATCATCGACGGTACGCTCCTGCCGTGCTGGAGCTGGAAGGATCGGACGGACCTGTGGTCGGGCAAGCACAAGCGCACCGGCCTGAGCCTGCAAGTGCTGGTCAGCCCCGCCGGGCGCCTGCGGTGGGCCTCAGACCCGCTACCGGGGGCCACCCACGACACCAAGGCCATCACCACCTCCGGTCTCTTGGAGGAGATCGACCCCTCCTGCTGCATCGCCGATAAAGGCTACATCGGAACCGGGGTTCTCACCCCCTACAAGAAACCTCCCAACAGTGAGCTCACCAAGGCCCAGAAGCAGGCCAACAAATCCCTAAATGAAATCCGGTATGTCGTGGAGAGAACCATCGCGCACATCAAATCCTGGAAGATCCTGGCCCACGACTACAGGCGCCCCCTGCACACCTTCAAAGAAACTATCACAGCCACCCTAGCCCTCTACGCCTACACCAACCCCTGAATAACCTTCGGGGTACTTGTAGCTTTCCTCGCGATCGCATTCATGTGGTGGACAGATAATAGGTCGGAAATCACCTACGGGATGAGCGGACCAATGACCACGATCACTATGATGAATGGCACCCGATCCGCCACCGCGGAGCAAAAGGCGCAAGCAGCACGCGACTTGCGCGCATTCCTCTCCGAGAATGACATTAGCATGATCAAGGTCTCGAATGGCGATAGTTCTCCCGATCTCGTGGTTTTCGACCCCAACCATAGGATCGGATGAATGAAGCCCCTCAATGCCGCCAGTAGTACTGCCGATCCAGAGCCTGGCGTGTACACCATTAAAGGTTCTTATTCGGACAAGACGTGGATATCTTCCGGACAGGCTCCATTAGCGCCACAGGGGCTCGACGTGCTCGGCAGTATCGAAGTTCCTGGGTTAACGCCGTCGAACAGCAATCTCCAGTTTGTCGAGGTGCTTGGCGCAGCCCCCTTCGATACGGGAGAATTGCATCTGGGGACAACAGATCCTGACACATTAGCACGCATCGTCGAGCTGATGGAGGCGCAGGGCTTACGCCCGCAAAGCACCAAGCAGCAAGAACCGCTGCTGATCTCGTTGATTTACGACGCCCCAGTCGCGACCTCAACACTGTTCATACTACTGAGCATCGTCTGTGTCATGGGAACTGTTGTTCTGAGGCTGCCAGAGCAGAGCGAGGAGATCCGACTGCGCGTCTTGGTCGGCGCGACCAAGCTAAAAATTATTCGTGATCGAGCTCGCCGAGAACTAGTCCCCGTCCTCGCCGGAACCGCAATCGGTTCAGGAGTCGCACTGATGACCACATCGCTCATCGCCACGAGTGCCCCCGGAAGCCGGGAATTCACTATTTTAACACTCGGAGCGCTCATAGGCGGAATAGTCATGTGGGTAATCCGACAAGCGACCTTCGCGCTCATTCTATCATCCCATCTCAAACGGGCTTCCTCATGATCCGCACAGAAGTTTCGGGAGGGATCCGGACCGCGTGGCGCCACCGTTGGAGCGCTGCAGGTGTTGCTTTTATGATCACCGCAGCGTGCATGACGCTCACCGTGGTGCTGTCACACATCATAACGGAGACATCGGTCATGATCGGCGCATATCACCTTCGCCAGCGTGACGCCGTCACATTCTCAGCCTATTACCGCACGCGCCCCCTAAAAATAGATCCAAGTACCGAGATCATGGAGAATATCGGGAAAAGAATCAACGCCGGCACTGCATACACTACAGTCATCAATAATGTCGAGCTCGGAAACCACTCCTTCGCCGGAGGCAACCACACAGTTATCCTCATCGGAGACTCTGCGCAGGAGGCCGTCTCTGGAGTCGAATTGTGCTCGCCGGCACCGTGCGCCATGGCCGGTGAGAACATCAAGAACGAGTTCGACGGTTCGCTCTCCATCGGCGACCAGACAGTCCCCGTTGTAGCACGCATGCCCTCGACGACAAAGCTCTTCGACCCGAATATGAACGGAATCGACCTGGGAACCACGGTTCTCATCAACCTCCCTCCAGATAGCCTCGATCATCTAGACGATGTAGAGCAGGAAGAAGCATTAACTAGAACGGTTCTATTCGCCCCCACGGATGAAGAAGTCGCGCAGTTCGCGCGCGATGCGAACAATGAAGGACTCACGCTCGTCCCACACCGCATCGCCGCCGACCAACCGGAGCGCTACAGGGACATTATGATCAGAGCCGGACTGTACGGTCTCAGTCTGCTGGCCCTGACAACACTCATCCTGTTCGCGTACAGCGCCTCTATCAGCTCAACTCTCCGCCAAGAAAGAGCGGAGCTGCTCCTCCGCCACCAGTACGGCGCCACCACTGCCGATATATGCCTGCGGGTCGCTGTCTTCCTCGCCTCCACCATGCTCGTGCTGCCCACATGCGCAGTCCTCTTCTTCTCCCTGGCAGGGCCGCCGATCACAACCGCCGCAGCAGCAGCCGAGGCAGCGCTGATAGTGATCTATGTTGTGCTTCTGACGCAGACAACGCGCAGGATATCCAGAAGCTTCTCCACCACTGGCACCGGCGGCAGACAAAAAAGGAAAGCACAAAATAGACGAGCGAACGGAATAGAAGCTCATCCACAGAAAGAAGCCCCATGACACATGCCTTAGAACTGCACGACATCAGCGTCGATTACCATCGCGGCAAGAACACCGTGCACGCACTGCGCTCCGCATCGCTATCGGTGGATGAGGGCGAGTCGGTCGCGGTCATGGGGCCGTCCGGCTGCGGGAAATCCACTCTGCTCGGCGTTCTCGGGCTGACGATCTTGCCGGACAACGGTACTCTGCTCATCAACTCCGAACGCGCACCGGCGGGGCGCACGCCCAGGGCGCGTGCCCGGAACCGCCTGATCGGCATGATCCCTCAGGACTACGCCGTCGTCGACCAGCTGACCGCACTGGCGAATGTCTCGCTTCCCCTGGAGTACGCCCGTCCGCGCGTCAAGAGGAAGGACAGAAAAGAGCGAGCGAGAAGGGCACTGTCCGCTGTCGGAATCGAGTGGGCCGGTAATCAGAAGCCGTCACAGATGTCCGGAGGGGAGCGTCAACGGGTTGCCGTAGCGCGGGCGCTGATCAACCACCCGCGCTGCATACTCGCCGACGAGCCGACCGCCTCCCTGGACTCGGAAACCGCCCACGACATCACCTCATTGCTTCTCTCACAGGCGCGTCAGGCCGGCGGCTGCCTGGTCGTCGCCACGCACGACCCCCGCGTCGCGAACGCGTGCGACCGCGTGCTCACCATGACCGACGGGAGCCTGATGGGGTCTGAGGGCGCACCCAACGCTTCCTAGCCCGACGAGATAGACATTTTCGAATGAGGTAGACGGTGCCACCGTCTACCTCATTCGAAAATGTCTATCTCGTCGGGTTCGCAAACCTCGACGCAGCAACACAAGCCCAGCGGCGCAAGCGATTACAGCGCGCTCTGGCGGGCGAGCACCGCCACCGCCTCCGCGCGCGAGCCGACCCCGAGCTTCTTGTATGCGCGACGCGCATAGGTCTTCACGGTGCTCTCCGCCACGGACATGCGGTAAGCCACCGATTGGGTCGTCAACCCCAGCGCATACAGCTCAATGACCCGACGCTCCTTATCACTGAGAGGCCTTACCATTGGCGGAACGGCGGCCCCATCAACATCGTCAACATCGTCGATCTCCGGCGTGGCCACGCGCCGCAGTACCCGCCAGATCGCCCCTCCCCCGAGCAGCAGCGTCTCCTTGGGCACGACGGCTCGAGAACCGTGCGAACCGTCAGCATCGGAACGCACGGCCCCACCGCCCTCAACGCCGGAGGCGGACATCGCCACGACCGCGGCCCCGGCCTGAGACGCCTCCCGCGTCAACGGCACCTCTCGGCCCGAGTCATCAGACAGCTCGGAATCAATCAGGATCACATCGGGCACCGGCTCCACGGCGGCAAGGCGGCAAGGCGGCGCAGAGCCGCACGACGACTGCGCACCGACCACAGCAGACGAATTCGCTCCGAGGATCGTCGCACCAGGTCCCGCAAGGCGTACAGCGCGAGCGGGTCATAGTCCACGATCCCCAGACTGAGCACTGCAGAAGACTCCAGGGACAGGCCTTCTCGATGATGCGACCGCATATATGCCCATCGTGCGCCCCTCGTGGGGAAAGCACAACCGTTTTTCCCTAGCGTCGTCCATTCGGATGACGCCGCGCGCAGAAAGCTCCGGGCAGCCGCACCGCAGCACCATTGTGGGGCGAACCCCAAGCGCCTACCCTGCCATCATGGGAAGCGAACGATCGTTAGCCGATGAAGATCCGGAATCTCCGCCCCGCACACCCTCGTCGAAGCGCCGCACCTCCCGGAACACCCGCGAGGCTCTACTGGATGCCGCCCTTGAGCAGTTCTCCAGCAAGGGATTCGGCGGCACGTCGATCCGGGACCTGGCCAGAGCGGTCGGTATCCGGGAGAGCTCGGTGTACAAGCACTTCGCCTCCAAGCAGGCTCTCCTCGACGCGCTCATCGAGCGGGCCGACGCGCATCTGGGATCGGTGGCCGCCCGGGTCGGCACCACCATCACCGCGGGCGCCGACGCCGCCAGCACCTACCAGGGCGTGGGTGAGGAGTCGCTACTGGCGATCGCCCGCGGCATGCTCGACGTCGTCCTCCACGACCCGCAGTTCGCACTCCTGCGCCGCCTCCTGACCGTCGAGCAGTACCGTGAGGCCGATGCCGCGACGCGCTACCACGACTACTTCATCACCCGTCCCCTGTCCTTCCAGACCGAACTCTTCCGCTCCCTGATCGCCACCGGCGACTTCCGCGAGGGACTGGATCCCGAACAGGTCGCTCTGGCCTTCTTCGGGCCGATCCACCTGCTCATCGGACTCGCAGAGCGCGACGAGCAGCGAGCCGACGCGCTCCTGTCCGGCCATATCCGACACTTCCGGCACACGCACCTGAAGGAGGCATGATGCGGCTGTACCGGAAGGCGATCCGAGCGCTGTACGCCCTGGCCTTCATCGGTGGGGGCATCTCCCACTTCATCTTCGGCAGGCTAATGCCGGACAGCTATGCGGCCTTCGCCGACACCGCACTGCTGACCTGGCTGAGTGAGCTGTGGCGCGCCTTCGTCATGCCGAACATCGGCCGGCTCACCATCGTGCTGGGGTTCTTCGAGATCGCCTGCGGAGCCGGCGTGCTGCACAGGCGCACCGCCGTCGTCTCCACCTGGGCGATGCTCGGCTTCCTGGTCCTCGTCACCGTCCTCGGTTACGGCTTGCCCACCGCATCACCGGGCGAGGACCTGCTGAAGAACCGCTTGAGCACCATCGTCATGGCGCTCCTGCTCATTCCCCTGCTCACTAAGGCACGAAACGTCCGGAGCCCCGCAACCGGCTGATGACAAGGCTCTCGGACGACGGTCGCCGTACGCTTGAGGTGACGCCGCGGTGCTCCGGGCCTGGAGACGGCATACGGCCAATGACGGTACGGTTCGGCCATGAGTGAGCCCGGGGCGACGCGCGCGGTCGCATGGATGGAGCGCTACCAGGTGCCTCTCTACCTCGCCGCCCTGGCACTCGGCACGGCAACGGGCCTGATCCTGCCGGACGCCGCGGGAGCTCTAGAACCCGCCATCAATCCGATCCTGGTTGCGCTGCTGTACGCGACCTTCCTTGGAGTTCCGCTGACTCGTCTGCGCACCGCCGTCACCGACGCGCGTTTCGTGGTGGCGCTCCTGATCGTCAACTTCGTCCTGGCGCCATTGGTGGTGGCGCCCCTGTCCCGCCTGGTCAGCGACTCCCCCGCCCTTCTTATGGGACTCCTACTCGTCCTTCTGGCGCCCTGCGTGGACTACGTCATGGTGTTCACCCGGCTTGCAGGCGGCGCCTGGGAGCGAATCCTGGCGGCCTCCCCCGTACTCATGCTCACTCAGACCCTTCTCCTGCCGATCTGGCTGGCGGCCCTCGCAGGCCAGGGGCTCGCCTCCATCAGCCGACGCCCATTCGCACTGGCCTTCATCGTCATGATCGCCCTGCCACTGGGGCTGTCCGCCCTCACCCAATGGGCCTCAGCCCGCTACCGCCCGGCCGCCCGAGTCCAGAGCGGGACGACGGCGCTCATGGTTCCGCTCATGATGGCCACCCTGATGGTGGTGACCGCCTCCCAGATCGCCGCGGTCGCCTCCCATCTGGGCCTCCTCGTGCGCGTCATTCCGATATTCCTCATCTTCGCCGCAATCATGCCGCTGACCGGCAATGTCGTCGGGCTGCTGGCGCATCAGGACAGGAGCGCCCGCCTGGCCCTGGCCTTCTCGGGAACCACCCGCAACTCTCTGGTGGTTCTCCCCCTGGCTCTCGCGCTGCCGGACGCCCTGGCGCCGATCGTCGTCGTCACCCAGACACTCGTGGAGCTCATCGTCATGGTGGTCTACGTGCGGCTGCTGCCCCGGCTGATCCGACGCCCATAACGTGGCTCGGCACGGAGGACGGGCGTCGCACCAGGGTTCCGGCTTCCTCACGCACCCCCGCACGTGCGGCACGTAGCCTGTCCGCATGACCGATCACAGCAGGAACGACACCGACGATTCACCCCACTCACCCCACCGGGCTGAACCCCTCAGACGCCCAACGGATCAAGCGGGCAACGAACCGGCGCCGGAGCACGAATCCGCCGAGCAGCGCCATGCCCGCACCGCCCTCGCCATCGATGGGATCGCCTGCGCCGCAGCAGCCATTGGAACGGTGGCGATCGGGCCCGGCTCACCGCTGCACATCAGGTGCGCTCGAGCACCATTGGCGGCCGCGCTGGGAGGCACGAGCGCACTGCTGCTCCGCTCGGCGCGCAGGAAGCCGATCCGCAATGCGGACCTCGAGCGGGCAGCACTCATCAATCTGGGGTGGGTCCTCACCTGCGGCATCGCCCTGCGGCGTCCGCAGAGCACCCTTGGAACCGCGGTGATCCTCTCGACAGCGGCCTTCGACGCCGGGGCCGCTGTCGCCCAATGGCGACTCCGTTCCTAGAAACGATGGAGGTAGACATGGGCGTCAGGCCCGCCCGCAGCAGCCCAGCCCCAGCAACCTGTTCTCGTCCCTAAATTTCTACTCGTCTGCCTACTCGTCGATGGTGGGTGGCCATTCGCCGGAATGCACCACTGCACGGGTGATCGCATCCCAGGTGAAGACGGATACTGACCGCCCCGATGCTCCAGCGGTGCTCTCCCCATCGCGCGGCCACTTATAGGTGACCTGGATGGTCTCGTCATCAAGACGTTCCACCTCTGGGAAGAATCCGATCATCTGGTCGCTGGTGACCCCTATGTACTCACCATAATGGAACAACATGATCTGGTAGGGAGACGAGGCCGTGCCGCCTTCGATCGGCAGAACGATCCAGGACAGGGATGCGCAGGAGTCATAGGTGGAAACGTCCGCCTCCGTGGTATCCCAGGCCCAACCATTGTAGGTCGGCACCTGGGACGCCCAGGTGCCGAGGGCGTCAGCCCCCGACTTGTCGGCGCACTCCGGAGTCGGGCTCGGCGTCGGCGTAGCCTCCTCAGACGCCTCCGTCGCCACCTTCCCACCGGGCTCCGGCGAGGCCTGGCTGCTCGCCGCCCCCTGGGCGTCGGAGGTCTGAGCCGCGGGGCCGCCCCCGGTCTCGGCCGGCTGGGAGCTGGACGAGCCCTTGCACCCGGTTAGCAGAACCGGGAGAACGAGAAGAGCGCCGACGACAAGGGCCGGCGTACGGCATAGAGCGGGATGCAACTTCATGAGCGTCCTTAAAGCCTTGACGGCCTCCATCATGCGGCAGCGCGACCATGCTGCGAGCCACCTCACCAGTACGAAAGTCTAACCCAGGCCCTCTTCGAAAGCGCCGGGTTGATGCCACTTCCGCCTCACCCGCGGGCAGCCGGCGGTCGGGCGCCACCGGGTGAGGCGAAACGGCAGCCGACACCCCTTGTATACAAATATACCTTTGTATACGGTGGCGATCATGAAGGACCGAGATGGCTGCTGAACCCGCGATCGACCTCGACCTGGCCCTGCGCGCACTGGCCGACCGGAATCGTCGAGCCATCATGCAGGTCATCCGAAACGAGCCCCACCAGGTCGGGGCGGTGGCGGATGAACTCGGCATGTCGCAGCAGGCCGCCTCGCACCACCTCCGAGTGCTGCGCCGAGCGGGACTGGCCACCAGCACTCACGACGCGAACCGTCACCTGTACGTCATCAACACCGACGCCCTGACAGCGGTGCGCGCCTATCTCGACGACTTCTGGCCCACCAGACTGTCCGCCCTCAAGGCGGCCGCGGAGGCCCACCCGGAATCTCAGAAGGCGCAGGAGGCCCGGGGGATAAAGGACGCACGGCATGACTGAGCTCTCGCAGTTCTCCCATTCCATTGATATTGCCGCACCACCGCGCGTCGTCTTCACCTTCTTGACCACCGAGGAGGGCATGACCGCCTGGATGGGGCAATTCGCCGAGCTGGATCCCAGGCAGGGCGGCCGGTTCGCCGTGGATATCTCCGGATACCCGGTCCGGGGACAGTACCTGCACGTCGAGCCGTACTCGCGCGTCGTCGTCTCGTGGGGATTCGCGGGAAGCGACGACCTGCCGCCGGGCGCATCCACCGTCGAATTCCGACTCATCGAGATCGAGGGCGGCACTCGTGTCGAGCTCACCCATTCGGACTTGCCCGATAGCAAGGTCCCCGGACACGCAGAGGGCTGGGAGCACTTCATCCCCCGGCTCCACGAAGCGGCCGAGGGCGGGCGTCCCGGCCCGGACTCCTGGCTCCCGCGCAGTGCCCCCGAGCCCGCACCGGCACCGGCATCACCAACACCGAGGAGCATCATGACCGAATCAATGGCCAATCCGACAACCGTCATCCAGCGTTACCACCGGGCCTGGACCAGCGGCGATATCGACTCCGCCATGGATCTGGTGGCCGACGACATCACCTGCCGCGCCCCCGGGATCAATCTGACCGGTAAGGACCAGTATCGAGAGTTCATCGGCGGCTTCGCCCCGGCATTGACCGGATTGGTCGATATCGCCTCCTTCGCCGAGGGCGAGCGCGTCGCACTGTTCTACTACCCGCAGACCGCCGTGACCAGCACCGCCCCCGCGGCCGAGTGCTTCACCGTGGAGAACGGCCTCATCACCGATAGCGTCCTGATCTTCGATCGCCTCTCCTTCGCCCCGCCCGAGGCATCATGAGCGGCCCTAAGAGCGCAGCGAGAGAACGGGGCAAACGGGGGCAGGAGGCTCTCCTCGTCCGACTGCGGAAGCTGCTTCACGACGAGCCGATCTCGCGCGAGGTCACCATGTTCGGCGCGCGGGCCATCATGGTGCGCGGCAAGATGTTGTGCTGCGCTCTCAAAGGCGGAGATCTCCTGGCGCATATCGACCCCGCCGCCGACGCGGAAATGTCGCAGCAGCCGGGCGCCTCCCCGGCCGAGATGGGCCCGGGGCGCGAGATGGGACCCGGCTGGCTCCATGTGGCGGCGGGCTCCATCGCCGACGATGACCGGCTGCAATTCTGGCTGGACGCCTGCCTCGCCCTCAACCGGGCCCGGACCCAACCACAATCATGACGATCCCCAGAATCCCCCGGTTTCCTCGGTTTTCCGCCGCAGCTGTTCTCCTTCTTCGAACGCATATTGGAGAACAACACCAAAGAATTCTGGGCCGGCACAAAGCGGGGACTCCGCTCCCTCCGGGTGAAGTGTCCAAAACGGAGGAGATCAACGCGGCAGCCCCGACGAGGGAGAGCCGAAAGTGCTGGTTTTAGGCGGATGCCGATGCTGATGGCAAGGTGATCTCCTCCGTTTTGGACACCTCGGCGCTACGCCCCATCGACGATCGCGACATACAGGCGAAGATCGTGTATTGCGGCCCGGAGCTTGGCACTACAGGCCCGCCGCCTTCGCCCTCACCGCCGCCGTCGGTACTTGGTGGCCTCAACCTCGTAGTCCTTGTCCCCAGCGATCACGGCGTGCAGGAGCACCTCGACCCAGCGCAGCAGGTCCTCCCCCTCAATGGGCCCTCCGCCCATGCGGGCAGTACCCGGCGCAGGGACGACGATCGTCCGAGTGGCGGGCTTCAGGACGGTTCCGGGGTAGAGGCGAGTGACCTTCATGCGCGCCGACTCGGGCAGGCTGACCGGGGCGAAGCGAATGGACTTGCCCTGGGCGACGATCTCGCGCACCCCCAGGTGGGCCGCGAGCGCACGCAGCCTGGCCAAAGAGGCTAAACGCCGGGTGGGCTCGGGAACGGGTCCGTACCGGTCGGCGAGCTCCTCAAGCACATCAGCCACCTCCGACTCGCTGCGGGCGGCCGCGAACTTGGTGTAAGCCTCCAAACGCAGCCGCTCATGGGCGACATAATCCTCGGGAATGGTGGCGTCCACGGGCAGCTCAATGCGCAGGTCCTCGTCGATCCCCGCCTCGGCATCGGTCTCGGGACCCGCACTCCCACCGATCTTGAGGGACTTCTTGTAGGCGGCCACGGCCTCGGAGACCATGCGCACGTACAGGTCGAAGCCGACCCCGGCGATGTGCCCGGACTGCTCACCGCCCAGCAGATTCCCGGCGCCGCGGATCTCGAGGTCCTTCATGGCCACCTGCATGCCGGCACCCAGGTCGGTGTTGGAGGCGATGGTGCGCAGTCGCACCAATGAGGTCTCGGTCAGCGGCCTGTCGGCGGGGTAGAGGAAGTAGGCGTAGGCGCGCTCCCGCCCGCGCCCGACGCGCCCGCGCAGCTGGTGGAGCTGGGACAACCCCATGCGGTCGGCCCGGTCCACGATGAGGGTGTTGGCGTTGGACACGTCCAAGCCGGTCTCGACGATGGTGGTGCACACCAGGACGTCGATCTCCTTGTGCCAGAAGTCGTCGATGACCCTCTCCAGACGCGACTCGCTCATCTGGCCATGGGCGGTGGCGACCCTCGCCTCGGGCACGAGCTCGGCCAGGCGGGCGGCGGTCGATTCGATGTCCTCCACCCGGTTGTGGACGAAGAAGACCTGGCCGTCGCGCAACAGCTCGCGGCGGATGGCGGCGCCGACCTGCTTGGTCTCGTAGGCGCCGACGTAGGTGAGGATGGGGTGACGGTCCTCGGGCGGGGTGGCCAGGGTGGACATCTCCCGCAGGCCGGTGACCGCCATCTCCAGGGTGCGCGGGATGGGGGTGGCGGACATGGCGAGAACGTCGACGTCGGTGCGCAGCGCCTTGAGGGTCTCCTTGTGCTCCACCCCGAAGCGCTGCTCCTCATCGATGACGACCAGGCCCAGATCCTTGAAGCGGATCTGACCGGTGATGAGGCGGTGGGTTCCCACCACGACATCAATGGTGCCGTCGGCCAGCCCCTTCAGCACGTCGGCGGATTCGGCATCGGATTGGAAGCGGGAGAGCTGGGCGACGCGCACGGGGAAGCCGGCGTAGCGCTCGGTGAAGGTCTCGGCGTGCTGGGTCACCAGCAGGGTGGTGGGCACGAGTACGGCCACCTGCTTGCCCTCGATCACGGCCTTGAAGGCGGCGCGCACGGCGATCTCGGTCTTGCCGTAGCCGACGTCGCCGCAGATGAGGCGGTCCATGGGCTGGGCGGCCTCCATGTCGTGCTTGACGTCGTCGATGGTGGCCAGTTGGTCGGGGGTCTCGGTGTAGGGAAAGGCTTCCTCGAGCTCGGCCTGCCAGGGGGTGTCGGGTCCGAAGGCGTGCCCGGTGGTGGCCGAGCGGGCGGCGTAGAGGCGCACGAGCTCACCGGCGATCTCGCGCACGGCCTTGCGGGCCTTGGACTTGGTCCGCGCCCAGTCGGCTCCGCCCATCTTGTTCAGGGCGGGGGCGTCTCCGCCGACGTACTTGGAGACCTGGTCCAGGGAGTCGGTGGGCACCAGGAGTCGGTCTCCGGGCTGGCCCCGCTTGGAGGGGGCGTACTCGATGACGACGTATTCACGGGTTGCTGAGTTGGCCGCGCTCTTGGCCGATCCGACTCCGCGGCGCATGAGCTCGACGAAGCGCCCGACCCCGTGCTGGGCGTGAACGACAAGATCGCCGGGGTGCAGGGAGAGCGGATCGACGCTCTTGCGGGAGCGGCGGGCTGGGACGGCCTTGCGCTCCCGCGGCCCCGCTCCGGCCCGACCGGTCAGGTCGGATTCGGCGATGAGTGCCAGGCGCAGTCCCTCGGCAATGAAGCCGTGCCCCGCACTGGCCTGAGTGACTCGGACGACGCCGTCGCCGCTGACGGCCTCGTCTGAAGCGGTTCGGCCCAGGTCGGCGGGTTCGTCGAGCTGAGTGACGATGCGCGCAGGGACGCCGCCGTCGGCGAGCAGCTGGGCCATGCGGCGCCCGGGGCCGGGCCCGTCGGTGGCCACGACGACGCTCCAGTCCTCGCGCGCCAGGGCGCCCAGGTCCTTGACGGCCTCCTCCAGGCGGCCGCGGTAGCCCTTGGGATCGCGCAGCGGCAACTCGACGATGTCGGGCGAGGAGGCGAGGGAGGACAGGGACCACCAGCCCCGGTTCGTCGACAGTGCCAGGGCGCGGGCCTCGGCGAGGTGGGCGAAGGCGGCGGCGGACAGGTCGATGGGGGCGGTGCCGCCGGAGGCGGCAGAGGTCCAGGCGGCGGCGAGGAACTCGGCGGTGGTGGCCACCAGATCTTCGGCGCGCTTGCGCAGGCGCTCGGGCTCCAGGCCCACGACGAGGCGGTCTCCGACCAGGTCGAGCAGCGGGACCATGCGCTCGACCAGCACTGGGGCCAGGGACTCCATGCCCTCGCAGTTGATGCCCTCGGCGATCTTGCCCAGCATGTCCGCGGCGCCGGGGATGACGTCGACGAGTTTGCGGGCGCGCTCGCGCACGGCGTCGGTCAGAACGATCTCGCGGCAGGCGGTGGCGGTGACGGCGTCGATCTCCTCGATGGTGCGCTGGTCGGCGACGGCGAAGGTGGAGACGGATTCGATCTCGTCGCCGAAGAAATCGACGCGTACGGGGCGGGCGAGAGTGGGTGGGAAGACGTCGAGGATGCCGCCGCGGACCGCGAATTCACCACGGTTCTCGACCATGTCGACGCGCGTGTAGGCGGCTGCGGCCAGACGCTCGGCGGTGGCTTCGAGGCCGACCTCCAGGCCTTTGGCGAGGTGAACGGGCTCGAGCTCGCCGAGCCCGTCCACAACGGGCGCCAGGAGGGCGCGCACGGGGACGACGAGCACGCGGATGGGGCCCCGCTGAGGGTTCGGCGCCCCGGAAGGCACAGCGTCCGGCGCTCCGAAAGACGCAGCGTCCGGCACTCCGGAAGGCACAGCTCCAGTGGGGCGGTCGCCGGCGTCCCAGCCGTCCTCGGGGTGGGCCAGCCGGCGCAGGACCGCCAGGCGCGTGGCGACGGTGTCGGCACGCGGGGAGAGGCGTTCGTGCGGCAGGGTCTCCCAGGCGGGGAACACGGCGACGTCGGTGGCTGGGAGGTAGCAGGACAGGGCGGCGGCGGTCTGCTCCGCCTCCCTGCCGGTGGCGGTGACGACGAGCAGTGGAGTGCCCTCGCCCCTGCTTGTGGGGGCGCTGTCCACGGGATCGGAGGAATGAGGGACGGCGGCACCCGTGGCGCGGGCGATACCGGACGCCCCCAATGACATGGCTGCCAGAACGGCGGGGCGGGCACCCGGTGCGACGACAACAGTGCGGTCGGTGCGGGAGCGGCTGCCGGCCGCTTCGACGAGGTCGTCGATCGTCGGGTCGGCGAGCAGTGGGGGCAGAAGAGCGGTCAGGCGCACGGCGAGCAGTCTAGAGGGGCGACGCCTGATGATGAGCCGTGCCCGCCCCCACGTCGAGGTAGACATTTTCGGATGAGATCGACGGTGGCACCGTCGATCTCATCCGAAAATGTCTGTTTGGACAGGGAGGATTCAGTCTCCGGTCCCGCCGTCCGCATCATCGACGCCGTCCGCATCGTCGTCCTTGAGGCCTCGGCGGCGCATCAGCAGGACCGCTCCGGCGACCAGTGCCACGATCACCACGATCATGGGAACGAGCACTGTGGCACCGGTGCTGGCCAACGAGCTCTTCGGGGCGGTCCCGTCCGAAGTCGGCTGAATCGCTCCCGGATCATCCGGAGCCGGGGCAGCCTGCGCGGGGGACTCCGCACTCTCCTGCGATGTAGCAGCCGAGTCCGACGGCTCCGACTTCGGAAGCGTCCCCGCCGCCACATAGGTGTTGACGAATGCAACCGTTGCGGTAGCCCCGGTCGAGATCGTCACCGACTGCGGCTCCGGAGTCACCAGGTCGTAGCCGTCGATGGCGGCCATCTCTTCATCCTCGCTCACCGTGCAGGTCGTGCCCTCCTCGAAGGTCTTGTCGGGGGCGACGGAGACATCGTCCCCCTTGACGGTCACGGCGCCGAACTGGCCGTCGGAGCAGTCGTAGATGAAGCCGAACTCCTTGTTGGCCGCGACATCCGCGCCCGAGGCCGTCTGTTTGACCTGGAAGGTGCCCAGGGGCACCGTGGACGCACGGTTCGTCAGGGACACGGATGTGATGGCCTGGGAGCCGACGGTCAGACTCGAGGTCTCAGCGCCGCCCACGGAGTAGGTCGGTGAGCTCCAGCTGTAGTTCTCGGGAGCCGGGGAGGCACTGGTCAGATCCTCGCTGAGCGTGATGACCGTGCCTTTGGGGAAGATACCGGGGAAGATGCTCTTCTTGCCGATCTCCGCCCGCATGACGGCCGACCCGCTCACGCCATCATCATTGACAGTTCCGGGAGCCGTCCAGCCGGAATAGGTGCTGGCAGCGGCGGGGAGCTTGTACCCGACCCTGACGTCGAAGGAGGTGCCGGCGGGAACGGCATCGAGGGCCGAACCGGCCAGGGACTTGACGATCTCGAAACCGCCGTAGCCGGGGGCCATTCCGATGGTGACCTTGAAGGGCTCGACATAGCTGCGCTCGCTGGCGACTTCTTTGCCGGAACCGTTGAGAGATGCCTTGTTGGCGTACCGGGCCCCCATGATCGCCTTGCCGGTCTGGGAGGTGAATCCCGTCCTGTAGACGATCTCGTAGTTGGTGCTCGGGGCGAAGGGGCCGGTGACCTTGACGGTGGCGACCTGACCGCGAGTGCTCACGGTGAGATCGAAGCCACTGGCACTGCTGCTCGGGTCCGCAGCGGTGTCGCTCGAGCCCGTGGAGCTGGAGCTCGAGCCTGTCTGCTCTGCGCCCGAGGCCGATGATCCGGTGGCGATAGCGGCGCCCTCGGAGGCGGGATCGGCCGCCGAGTTGCGGGCGTAGAGGCTCCACTGGGACGGGTCGGAGTCGAAGCTCATGCCGTCGCCGAGGGTATCGGTGAAGGTGAGGGTGTCTCGAGTGCTGCCGTCCGCGGCGATCGCCGCATCTCCGCCGGCCAGACGCTCCTTGACATAGTCCGACCCGAAGTCGAGCTTCCAGGCGATGTCCGTCGAGGAGGAGCCGATCTCACTGCCGTCCTTGGAGAACTGCCAGGGAGTGTAAGCGGATTCTCCGGCGCCCTTGATGCCTCCCTCGCCCGGCAGGTTCACGGTGATGGCGGCTTCGTTGACCCCCATGGTGGTGGTCGCCTCGGCCGTCTGGTGCGCGGCGAGGAGCAGGGCCTCTCCCCTGCCCTTGACGTCGCTGAAGCCGGCATTGCGCAGCTCGTCGAGCTTCTCATTGAAGGTGCAGGTGATGGTCTTCTCCGCCAGGACGCAAGTTCCGACCTCTTCGACCTTGCCGTCATGGATTGCGGACATGGGCGAGGATGCTGGGAACTCCAGGTTCGTGAAGTCGGCGCCGAGGTCGATCGTGGTCGCGCTGCCGGCGTGCGCCTCACTGCCGGCATCCCAGGAGTAGGTGAGCTTGGCGATGTCCTGAACCGTCAGCGCGCCGCCGGAGTCCTCACCGGTGCGGCTGGACTTGACCAGCGCGACGTCGGAGATCGCGGACGGCTGAGTGGCGGTTTTGTCAGCGCTGTCGTCGCCGTCGGCGGCCCTGGCAGCGGTGGAGGGGACCACCGCAGATAGAACCAGGGCGAGGCCGAGGCAGGCAGCCACGAGCAGGCGTCGACTGAATGACACCTCCAAGCGGTCAGCAACAGAGTGCATGGGATGCCCTTCTGCTTGTAAGGGAGATGAATTGGGGTGTCTCCACGCTACCGTGATGCGTAATTGAACTGCAATCCCATGTAACTAAACTGCAATACGTAACCGAAATGCAACACGGAATGGTTATCCCACGCCGGAGAACCTCAGAAAAAGCATGTGGCGTCGAACACTACTCAAGCACCGAAAGACTTCCCTGCAGAAAACAGAAAGACGATGAAAGGCACAAGGTCGCCGCAGGGCCGGGCGCGGAGAAACATCGCATGTCGCTTGGGCCGGCGCCGAGGGCCAACGATTGCCCCCGGAAACCGGGCAGCGCCGAGGGCCGCGGTCTGCCGCCCGCTGACGTCATCGATTGACCCCGGAGCGCGGGCAGCGCACAGCCGGCGAGCCTGCGCAGAATGCACGGGCTCGCGCAGAACTCACAGACCGATGGGGCTGAGGGGACGAGCGGACCGAGGAGACCCAGGGGGCACCGAGGAGGGGGACTCAGACTCCTTCGGAGTCGAACAGCCGGGTCACCGAGCCGTCGTCGAAGACCGCCTTGATGGCACGGGCCAGCAGTGGCGCGATCGGCAGCACGGTCAGGTTCTCGAAGCGCTTGGATTCGGGGATCGGAAGGGTGTCGGTGACGACGACCTCGCGGGCCCCGCAGGTCGACAGGCGGTCCACGGCCGGACCCGAGAGCACGCCGTGAGTGGCGGCAACGATCACGTCCTTCGCGCCCGCATCCAGCACCACCTGCACGGCCTTGGCGATCGTGCCTCCGGTGTCGATCATGTCATCGACCAGCACGCAGGAGCGCCCCTCAACGGCACCGACGACGCGGTTGGCCACTGACTCGTTGGGACGGGTGATGTCACGCGTCTTGTGGACGAAGGCGAGCGGCGTGCCGCCCAGGGCGTTGGCCCAGCGCTCGGCGACGCGAATGCGGCCGGCGTCCGGGGAGACGACGGCCGCATTGGAAGTGTCGATGCGACGTCGGATGTAGTCCACCAGCACCGGCTGGGCCCACAGGTGGTCCCAGGGGCCGTCGAAGAAACCCTGCTCCTGGGAAGAGTGCAGGTCGATGCTCATGATGCGATCCGCGCCCGACGTCTTGTACAGGTCGGCCACGAGTCGGGCGGAGATGGGCTCGCGCCCCAGGTGCTTCTTGTCCTGGCGGGCGTAGGGGTAGAAGGGCGCGACCACGGTGATGCGCTTGGCGGAGGCCCGCTTGAGAGCATCGACCATGATGAACTGCTCCATGAGCCAGTCGTTGACGCGATCGCCGTGGGACTGCACGACGAAGACGTCGCAGCCGCGCACCGACTCGTTGAAGCGGACGTAGGTCTCCCCGTTGGAGAAGTCGTAGGCGGTCGATGAGAGCACCTGAGTGCCGAGCTCGGTGGCGACATCCTGGGCGAGCTGGGGGTGAGCCCTGCCCGAGACAATGATCAGTCGCTTCTCACCACTGGTGATAATGCCCGTCATGACATGGTTCCTCTCTGCCGGCCGGTAGGGCCGTCGGTGGTGCGCGCGGTGGTCGCCGTGCTCTGTTGGGGCTGTCAGGGTTCTCAGGGGCCTGCGGGAGCATCGCCGTCGAGCTGGCTGAAGGGCGCGACGACCGCGCCGTCAGGGATCTCGACGTCCGTCAGGATGGCGTAGGCGCCCACGCGGGAGCCCTCGCCGATGCGGGTGGCGCCGCGCAGGAGGACACCGGGCTCGAGGGTCACGTCCCGAGCGAGCTCGACGGACACGTCCACCCAGGTGCCGGCAGGATCGACCACGCCGACTCCGGCCTCCATCCAGCGCGCCAGCGTGCGGCGGTTCAGCTCAGCGCCGAGCTCGGCGAGCTGAGAGCGGTCATTGCAGCCCTCGACGAGCCAGTGATCGGTAGCCACCAGGGCAGAGGTGGACAGGCCCTCGGCGTAGGCGCGGGCCACAACATCGGTGAGATAAACCTCACCCTGGTCATTGTCCGTGCCCAGCGTGGTCAGAGCCCGACGCAGGTGGGCGGCGTCGAAGACGTAGACGCCGGCATTGATCTCCGTGATGGCGCGCTGCTCGGGAGTCGCATCGCGCTGCTCGACAATGGCCGACACGGCGCCGTCAGCGCCGTTGCCCTCCCGCACGATGCGGCCGTACCCGGTGGGGTCGTCCAGGACGGTGGTCAGCAGGGTAACGGCGTCCCCGCGCCGGACGTGCTGGGCGAGCAGAGCCTCCAGAGTGCCGGTGTCCAGCAGCGGCACATCCCCACTGGTCACCACGACCGGGCCGGAAAGATCCTCCGGCAGAGAGGCCAGGCCGCAGGCGACGGCGCGGCCGGTACCCGGGACCTCGTCCTGGTCCGCGGGAACGGCGTCGGGCGCGACCTCGGCCAGGTGTGCGACAACGGCGTCGCGCTCGTGGCGCACGACGACCACGAGATGATCGGGGTGCAGGCCGCGGGCAGCGGTGACGGCATGATTCAGAAGACTGCGGCCCCCGATGGTGTGAAGCACTTTGGGAATGGCCGAGCGCATGCGGGTGCCCTTGCCGGCGGCCATGACGATGACGGCGGCGGGTGCGGTGGAAGCCACGAATCCTCTTCTCGCTGGTGATCGCGGAGTGCATTCGACGCGATACGACGAGCGCACGGCGCCATCCTACGTCGCCCGCGGCAGGAGATGATGGCGCGTGTCGTCGTGGCGCCGTCATTCCTTCCGGTTCCGCCCCCAGGATTCGAACCCGGGCCTCAAGGCTCCAAAGGCCTGCGTGCTGCCACTACACCAGGGCGGACCGCCGCGGCAGGGCGCACCGCCCCGCGGACGGGCGCAAGTGTCTCATGGTTGCGCCGTCCGCGAGAACTCGCCGACGGCGGCCCCGCCTCTTGACCCCAGAGCCTCACAGCACCCCGACACCGCCGGTCAGTGGGTCTCCTCACGCGGGCGCAGCGCATCGCGATGAGACCACTGAGAGCGCTGAATCGCGGCATGATTCTCCTATGGCCAGTAAGGGGAGCAAACGCACCCGCATGAGCGCGGGCGAGCGGCGCGAGCAGCTCATCGAGGTGTCACGCGGCCTGTTCGCCACCAAGGGCTTCGACGGGACGAGCATTGAGGAGATCGCCTCCCGGGCGAAGGTGTCCAAGCCCGTGGTGTACGAGCACTTCGGCGGCAAGGAGGGCCTGTACGCCGTCATCGTGGACCGCGAACTCACCACCATCTCGACGACGATCACACGGGAGCTGGGCTCGTCGTCCTCCGCGTCGATCACCGTGGCGCGCACAGCGCTGGCGCTGCTGACCTACATCGAGGACTCCCCCGACGGCTTCCGCATCCTGTCCAGCGGCAACGACCGGGCCTCGGGCACCTACTCCACGCTTCTGGCCGACGTCGCCATCCAGGTCTCGGGCCTTCTGGCCGCCCAATTCTCCGACCACGGCATCGACCCGCGCCTCGCACCGCTGTACGCCCAGATGCTGGTGGGGATCGTGGCCATGCCCTCGCAGTGGTGGCTGGAGAACCGGACCATGAGCAAGGAGAAGGTGGCGGCTCATATGGTCAATCTCGCCTGGAACGGCCTGCGGGCCATGGAGCCCGAGCCGACGCTGCGCACCGAGCAGGGCGAGACGGAGACGGACGGCTGAGCGCTCGAAGCCCGCACCCGCCCCACCGCGTCGAGGTCGACTTTTTCGCACGAGACCGACGGTGACACCGTCGCCTTCGTTCGAGAATGTCTACCTCGATCGTGACAGGCTCGCGAGTGAGAGCAGTTCACATCATCTCTACCCAGATCATGGTGTCGAAGAAAATACGACACCTTATGATTTGGGAAAACGCCTGACGTAGCGTCGCTGCCAAGCGGTCTCGACAGCGCGGCGATTAAACCGGTCGCGAACAAACTGGACGGCATCCGAAGATGGAACTCCTTCCAGTACCGCGATACAGGCCAAAGCCGTCCCAGTGCGCCCAACACCTCCACTGCACGACACATCGACCCGCGAGAACAAGGCCTTACTGCGGGCCTCCTGCAGGACGGACCACGCTTCATCCTTATGAACAGGCAGCCAAAAATCCGGCCACTGTATCCAACGAACATCCGAAGGAATATCGAGACGCGGCGGCGACCCCGACATAACCACCGCAAGATCAGGAAAGATCTCCATTTCCTTGAAGTTCCGCAAAGGATGTCCGCGAACACGCGCACCCGACGGGAACTCCACCACACCGCTCTCGCTGCCATCCCAGCGAGCTTCAGAACTCAATGTTGCCCTCCTCAACCGTCTGCACGCGCAACCACCTGAGCATAAAAGTACCTCAGATCAGAGGTTTATTCATGGTGGTGCTTGGTGTTCGCGTTCCCGCAGGTCAAGGCGGGTTGGTTGAGTGGGGCCTGAAGCGACGAAGTGTCCAAAACGGAGGAGATCTATCCCCGGAGCGGCTGCGCCGATTCTGACGATGCAGGTCATCGCGCCATTTCCTGTGGGATGCCGGATCGGCTGGAGCGTTGATCCCCTCCGTTTTGGACATTCCGGCCCGCACCCCCCCCGGAGTTCGCACTGCATTCTTCGTCGCTGCGCTGCGATAGGGCGTGCAGTGTTGCAATGTTGCAGTGCTTCAGTTTCAGGGTTCCAGGCCTAAAGTCGGGAATCCGGGAATTGGTCCCGCCCGGATGCGCCCACCCACACCACCGCGTCGAGGTCGACTTTTTCGCACGAGACCGACGGTGCCGCCGTCGGTCTCGTGCGAAAAAGTCGACCTCGACGCAGGGGCCGGCAGGAGCGCTACTCGAGCCGATCGGAGAGCTCCAGCCAGCGCTCCTCGAGCGAGTCGGACTCGGACTGCAGCACCCGAGCCGTGTCGCTGAGCTCCCGCAGGCCCTCATAGTCGCTCTGGTCATGAGACGCCATGCGCTCCTGCAGAGCGGCCATCTGGTCGCCGATCTTCTCCAGGCGCCGCTCGATCGCGGCGACCTCCTTCTGCACGGCCCGGCGCTCGGCCCCGCTCAGCCCTTCTTCACCTCCGCCGGTCCCAGCATCGGCCTCAACCGCCGCCGACCCGCTCGAGCCCGATGCTGCGCCCCGCCCTGCAACAGCCTCACGCCGCAGCCGCAGATACTCCTCCACACCGCCCGGCAGATCGCGCACAGCCCCATCGCCCAGGAGAGCAACCTGATGGTCAGTGACCCGTTCCAGCAGATAACGGTCATGGGAGACAACGACCAAGGTCCCGGGGAAGGAGTCGAGAATGTCCTCGACGGCGGCCAGGGTGTCCGTGTCCAGATCGTTCGTGGGCTCATCCAGAAGCAGCACATTGGGCTCGGTCATGAGCAGGCGCAGCAGTTGAAGGCGTCGACGCTCCCCTCCGCTGATCTCCCCCACCCGCGTCCAGGCGCGCTGACGGGTGAAGCCCAGGCGCTCCACGAGCTGAGCCGCGGTGAGATCCTTGCCGCCCACGTTCACGCGCTCACCCACCATGGACACCGCCTCGACCACACGCTTGTCCGCGATGGCGTCCAGCTCGTGGGTGGACTGGGACAGGGCGGCCACGACCGCGGTCTTGCCTCGCGCAACGCGCCCCTGAGCGGGGACGAGCACGCCCTCGAGCAGCCGCAGCAGGGTGGTCTTGCCGGCACCGTTGACGCCGACGATGCCGACGCGCTCGCCCGGCGCCAGACGCCAGGTCACGCGACGGAGCACCTCGGTGTTCCGCCCGCCGTCGGGACCGGGATAACCGACCGTGACGTCCTCCAGATCGACGACCCTCTTGCCCAAGCGCGCCGTCGCCATGGCTACGAGTTCAACGGTGTCGCGCGGCGGGGGCACGTCGGCGATGAGAGCCTCTGCGGCGTCAGTGCGGAAACGCGGCTTGGAGGTGCGCGCAGGCGCCCCGCGCCGCAACCAGGCGAGTTCCTTGCGCAGCAGATTCTCGCGCTTGGCGGCGGCGACCGCCGCCTGTCTGGCCCGCTCGGCGCGGGCCAGCACGTAGGCGGCGTACCCGCCGTCGTAGGTCTCGACCCTCCCGGCGATCTGCGGCCGTCCGCCGCCCGGATCCACGCCGGGGACGACCTCCCACACATTGGTGCAGATGGCGTCGAGGAACCATCGATCGTGAGTGACCGTGATCAGGGCTCCAGAGGCGGCGCGCCGGCCTGCGAAGCGCGCGTTCAAGTGACGGGCGAGCCAGTCCACGCCCTCGACGTCGAGATGGTTGGTGGGCTCGTCAAGGATCACGATATCGGCTTGCGCGGTCAGGGCCGCGGCCAAGGCCACCCGTCGGCGCTGGCCGCCGGACAGCGCCGCGACACGAGCGTCAAGGTCCAGGTCGGCCAGCAGTCCGGCGTGGATATCCCTCACCGAGGCGCGTGAGGCCCATTCGTACTCGGGAGTGCGCCCGTGCACGGCGGTGCGCACGGTGTCGTCGGGTGCGAAGTCATCGGACTGGACGAGCATGGCCACACGAGTGTCTCCCGAACGGGTGACTCGACCGCCGTCGACCTCGCGCGAGCCCGCGAGGGCCGCCAGGAGAGTCGACTTGCCCGCACCGTTGGGGCCCAGGACCCCCACACGATCCCCATCCGCGATACCGAGAGTGACGTCGTCGAGCAGAAGGCGGGAACCCACTGACATGCGGATGGACTCCGCTCCGAGCAGGTGCGCCATCACCCCACCATCCGGACCCCGGCCACAGGGCCATCGACTCTCGCCGTGTCGCGCACCAGACCGGATGCGGCCAATGCCCGGGCCACATGGGTAGCGACTCTCGCATCGGGCACGAGGGCCGCCACGGTCGGACCGGAACCGGAGACGATGGCGCGCAGCGCCCCGGCACTCTCGGCGATTGCCATCACCTCGGCGAGCTCCGGGCGCAGAGACACGGCGGCCTCCTGGAGGTCGTTGTGCAGGGTTGCGGCCAGTCCGCGGGCATCCATGGTCCGCAGCGCAGAGGTCATCCGCTCGGGGACCTCCGCGGGTGCGGCACCGGCCAGACTGGCGCGAGTCTCAACAAGCTCGTCGAAGCGCCGGAAAACGGTCGGCGTGGACAATCCCCCATGGGCGGCGAAGGCCAGGACCCACAGATACCTGCCGCGGGTCATCAACGGGGTGAGCTGGTCGCCGCGCCCATGGCCGACCGCGGTGGCCCCCATGAGGGGGAAGGGGACGTCGGCACCGAGCTGGGCCGCCAGATCCCGCAGCTCGTCAGGGCCCAGCTCAGTGCCCCACAAGACATTGCAGGCCGTCAACGTCGCCGCGGCATCCGCAGAGCCTCCGGCCATGCCCCCGGCTACGGGGATGCGCTTGCGGATCGTCAAGTCGACGCCATCGGTGACGCCGGTCACATCGGCCAGGAGGCGCGCAGCACGCACAGCGAGATTGGAGGAGTCGGCGGGGACGCCGGCGGCGTTCTTCTCCAGACTCAGTGTGATACTGCCATGGGCTGCGTGGGACTGGCTCCGGGCGGTGACGGTCTCGATGAGCCGCACGGCCTGGAAGACCGTGGTCAGAGGGTGGTAGCCGTCCGCGCCGGGGGCGCCGGCAGACAGGAAGAGGTTGATCTTCCCCGGAGCCTCGACACGAACAGTGGTTGCCGAGCCATAGGCGCGCGTGGGGCACGACGCCGTGTCATCGGCGCCCGGGACGGCTCGCAGGTGGTTCATCGGATCTCCTGAGCGTCAGGGTTCGTCGGAGAGTCGACCGCAGCAAGGGCCTCGGCCAAAGATGCGAAAGCCGCGACGTCGAGCTTCTCGCCGCGCTCGGACGGGTCGATTCCGGCAGCGAGGATGGCTGCCTCGGCCCTGTCCGGTCCACCGGCCAGGGGCGCGAGCGCCCGACGCAGGGTCTTGCGGCGCTGAGCGAAGGCGGCATCGACGACGGCGAAGACCTGATCGCGACTCACCGAGGCAGCAGGGGGCTCACGGCGGACGAGCTCCACCAGGGCGGAGTCGACGTTGGGCACAGGCCAGAAAACAGTGCGACCGACGGTGATGGTGCGACGAGCGGCCGCGTACCAGGCGACCTTGACGCTGGGGACGCCATACGTCCGCGAACCGGGGGGTGCTGCGAGGCGGTCGGCGACCTCGGCCTGAACCATCACGGTGGCCGTCTCCAGGCTCGGCACAGCGGCGAGCAGGGTCAGGAGCACCGGCACGGCGACGTTGTAGGGGAGATTGGCGACCAGTCGGATGGGAGCGGCATCAGCGTTCGTCGGGCCCAGCGCGTCGGGACCGTCAATGCTCAAGGCGTCGGCGCATACAACGCGCAGACCATCGGCGGCCTCTGGCATGCGCCGGGCCACGGTGACGGGCAAGGCGCGCGCCAACTGCGGATCGATCTCGACGGCGATCACACGAGCGCCCGCTTCCAGCAGCGCCAGAGTCAGGGAGCCGAGACCGGGACCGATCTCCAGAATAGTCTCACCGGGGAGCACACCGGCCCGGCGCACAATGCGACGCAGAGTACCGGCGTCATGAACGAAGTTCTGCCCGAGAGTCTTGGTCGGGCGAATGCCGAGCGCCCCGGCCAAATCCTGTATGTCAACAGGACCGAGCAGGCCGGCACCGGCAGCGGCACCAGACGAACCACCCGGGAAGGGCGAAACAGAATCCCCCAGACCGTTCACGGTCGTAGCGTCGCGGACGGCGCCAGAGGTTTGAGACATGAGGTCCAGGATAATGGGCAGCGCTCCAAAGCGCGCGGGAGCCTAGATCAAGTGCGCATTCCGCGCGAGGATCGCGAGGATTCTGCACATCCGCGCCCGTTGGCCCTCATCATCCAGGACCAACGAGGCGCGGTGCCGATTGTCAGTACCAGCCGACGGACTCGGAGTGCGCCCAGGCGCTGCACGGCGTGCCGTAGCGTCCCTGGATGTACTGCATGCCCCAAGTGATCTGCGTGCTGGGGTTGGTTGCCCAGTCGTCCGCCACCGAGCTCATCTTGGAGCCGGGCAGCGCCTGGGGAATGCCATAGGCACCAGAAGAGGCGTTCTCGGCCTGGTAGTTCCAGCCGGACTCGCGGTTCCACAGGCTCTGGAGGCAGGAGAACTCGCCGTCCCCCCAGCCGTAGGATCCCATCATCGAGCGGGCAATGGCCTGAGCGCCATCGGGCGTGGTGCCATCGCCTGCGGGGCTGGGAGCCGGGGCCGGAGCAGCCTCGCCGCCGCCACCGCCACCGCCACCGCCGCCTCCGGCCTCCCCGGCGGGCTTCTGCGTGCCCGAGCCGGTACCGACGAGAACGACCTCGTCAACCTTCTCGGTGACCACGGAGCTGGACAGAGGGGTCCGCGAGACCTCGGTGCCGTCCTTCGAGGTGACCTCGTAGGTGGTGCGCACCAGGCCGTCAACGCCCTCGGTCTCGACCTTGGTCTCGCCCTCGGGCAGGGAGTCGGTCTCCTTCTCGACCCGACCGTGCTCCTCGGTGCTCTCCTCGGTGACGGTGTAGACCGAATCGGACTGGCCCTCGATCGTCAGCCCCGATGTCTGGCTGTTCACCGAGCCATTGGGGCTGCCGATGGCGGCCAGGCGGACCTCGGTCTCATTGAGGGACTTGCCGCCCCCGTCGTTGACCTGAGTGGCGGCGTACGCGCCACCAGAGACCGCGATGGACAGAGCGGCGGCAACGCCACCGGCCCGGTACATCATCGGGGCCACGGAAGTCTTGGCCGCGCCCTGAGCGCGACGACGGCCGCGCGTACCGGTGCTGTTGGAGCCGGGCAGGCTCTTGGAGGCCAGAGCTCCGAGCTCGACGAGCGTCGTGCTCCACGAACTGGTCTGCGAGTGTCGACCCACGGTTGAACTCCTAAAAGGTTGATGACTGTCCAGAACGCTAGCCGACGATCACCGGTCCCGGCAACACGGGAAGATCACATCCCTATTACACCCGGCTCGTCGAACATGCCATACGCCTCGCGGATGTTATGAGTCAGGACCGCACACATCGCCGCCTCATCCAGCCCCCGCTGGTCCGCGAGGAAACGCACCGTTTCTCCCATGAGGTAGGAGGCATTGGGGCGACCGCGCCAGGTCTTTGGCGGCAGGTAGGGGGCATCGGTCTCCACCAGCAGCAGCTCATCGGGCACGAGGGACAGGGCCTCCCGGAGCATCCCGCTGGAGGGATACGTCACAGGCGCGGCGACCGAGGCGTACCAGCCCTGCTCAACGCAGGCCCGAGCGAGCTCGGGACCGCCGCTGAAGCAGTGGAAGATGGTGCGCTCGGGGGCGCCGTCGGCGAGCAGCGTCCGCACGCAGTCTTCATGCGCGTCGCGGTCATGGATCTGGAGCGGCAGCCCCGCCTCCTTGGCCAGTGCGATGTGGGCGCGGAATGCCTCCCGCTGGGCGGCGGCGCCGCGCGGCCCGGTGCGGAAGAAGTCGAGTCCGGTCTCGCCCACGGCGACGACGACGTCACGATTGGCGCGCACCAGGTGCTCGAGCCGGGCCATGGCCTCATCAAGGGGCTCGGCGTGGTGCGGACGGATGTCCGGGTCGAGTCCGTCCGGACCGACCTCGCGCACCCCGGCGTGCAGCACGGCCTCGTTGGGATGGACCGCCAGGGCCACGCGCACCCCGGGCAGTGAGCGAGCCAGCTCGATGCTGCCCTCCCAGCCCGGGGTCTCGCACGCGGAGGTGATGACACCGGATATCCCTGCGGCAGCGGCCCGGGCGACCAGCTCGGCGCTGTCGAGCGGCGCCTCGGACCCAGGGCCCTCGACAGGCAGCCCGGGCACGGGAAGATGGGTGTGATTGTCAATGACCGGCGCGGCCAGCGGCACAACGGCATCGACGGGCGGCCAGGAACGATCGCGGCGCTTACGGCTCATGCGCGTCTCCTCAACTCACAACTCACACGACATGACGCTCCGCCCATCGGCTCGCACGGGCGGAGCGTACGACTCAGGCGCCGGTGACGTCGTCGGGAAGGCGATCCGCGTAGCGCGCGAGCTCCTGGTCCACGATCGCCTCGTCGAGCTTGATGAAGACGGGCCGGGGCTTGGCTACCGGCGTGCCGATGACGACCTCGTGACGGCCCCAGGTAGGGGCGGTGCTGTAGTCCCCGGCGATGATCGGGTAGCCGGTGCGTCCGGCGAATGCCTCGGGCAGGACTTCCGGATCGAGTTCGGCGGCTTCGCGGATCTCGGGCATCGGGGCGATGGCGCCCTGACCGCCCATGGCCAGGTCCACGTCGTTGGCGGCGTGCGGCAGGAAGGGCGAGAGCATGAGATTCAAGTCGGCCACCGCCTGGGCGAGAGTGTGCAGGACCGTCGCCAAGCGCTCCTGCTGCTCGGGAGCCTTGAGCTTGAAGGGCTCGGTGTCGGCGATGTACTTGTTGGCCTCCCCCACCAGCCGCATGGCCTCGGCCAGCGCGGCCTTCTGGCGGTGTCGGGCGATGAGGCCGCCCACGTCGGCGAAGCCCGCCTCGATCGAGTCCAGCAGCGCGGAGTCGATCGCCTCGAGCGGACCGGGCTCAGGGATCTGCCCGAAGCGCTTGTGAATCATGGTGGCGGTGCGGTTGACGAGATTGCCCCACCCCGCCACGAGCTCACCGTTGGTGCGGCGCACGAACTCGGCCCAGGTGAAGTCCGCATCGGCGGTCTCGGGGCCGGCGGCGCAGATGAAATAGCGCAGGGCGTCGGCCTGGTAGCGCTCCAGGAAGTCGCGCACGTAGATGACGATGCCGTGGGAGGAGGAGAACTTCTTGCCCTCCATGGTCAGGAACTCGCTCGAGACCACCTCGGTGGGCAGGTTCAGAGTGCCGAGCTCGCCGGGGCTGCCGCCCTTGTCGCCCCGGCCGTCGTAGCCCAGCAGCTCGGCGGGCCAGATCTGGGAGTGGAAGACGATGTTGTCCTTGCCCATGAAGTAGTAGGACAAGGCCTGTGGATCGTTCCACCAGGCCCGCCAGGCCTCGGGGTCGCCGGTGCGCCGGGCCCACTCGATGGAGGCCGACAGATAGCCGATGACGGCGTCGAACCAGACGTAGAGGCGCTTGGTGGGCTGGTCCTCCCAGCCGGGGACGGGGATGCCCCAGTCGATGTCGCGCGTCATGGCCCGGGGGCGGATCTCCCCCAGGATGTTCTGGGAGAAGCGGATGACGTTGGGCCGCCAGGTGCCGGAGGCCTCGCGCTCATCGAGCCAGGCGCCGAGCGCCCCGGCGAGGGCGGGTAGATCGAGGAACCAGTGGGTGGATTCGATGAACTCCGGGGTCTCGCCGTTGATGCGCGAGCGAGGATTGATCAGGTCGGTGGGATCGAGCTGGTTGCCGCAGGTATCGCACTGGTCGCCGCGGGCTCCGGGAGTCCCGCAGATGGGGCAGGTGCCCTCGATGTAGCGGTCGGGAAGAGTACGGCCGGTCGAGGGGCTGATCGCGGAGCGGGTGACCTCCTGGACCATGTACCCGTTGTCGCGCACGGTGCGGAACATGTCCTGCACGACGCGGTAGTGATTGCCGGCAGTCGTACGGGTGAACAGATCGTAGGACAGGCCGAGCGCCACCAGGTCCTCGACGATGAGGCGGTTGTTGCGATCGGCGAGCTCGCGGGCGGTCACGCCCTCCTCGTCCGCGGCCACGAGGATGGGGGTGCCGTGCTCGTCGGTGCCCGAGACCATGAGGACATCGTGGCCGGCCATGCGCATGTAGCGCGAGAAAACGTCGGAGGGGACACCGAAGCCGGCGACATGACCGATGTGGCGGGGGCCGTTGGCGTAGGGCCAGGCGACCGCAGACAGGATGTGACTCATGGCGGTAAGCCTATCCGCTCTTCCGTGCCCAACAGGCCCAAGCACCGTATGGTGGAGGGGTTCAGGTCGCCGCGCTCGCCGCCCTTCCGTGTGAGGAGATCAGCATGCCCGACACACCGCCTTCCGAATCGCACTATTCGGCCGGGTTGTCACACTCGGAGGGCGCGGGCCCCGGATTTTCAACAGCGACAGCTCTGAGCACTACGGCGCCCAGCGGTGACGGTCCCGGGTTCTCGCGCGGCACGCCCGGACCGGCCTTCGGGCCGCCATTCCATCTTACTCCGCCCATGGTCAAGAGCCGTAAGGCTCCGACCATTCTGATTCTCCTCGGCCTCGCGCTCTGCCTGGTCGCATTGGCCGTCGTGATCATCTCGGTGGCCCGACTCATCGCCGTCTCCTCCTCCTTATCCCCGATCGACGGAACCGGCACCACAACCAAGAGGCTGTCGGCAGACTCCGCCTACGGGCTGTACAACGACAGCACCTCGACGAACTGCACTGTGGTCGGGCCCGACGGCCACGATGTCGCCGTCGGGCCCCCCTCCATAGATATGACCGTGAACGACAAGCGGCTATTCGGCAAATTCACCACAGCCGCTTCAGGCGATTACACGATCACCTGCACCTCCTTCGGCGCCGCCGGCCCTCTCAATGGCGGCCACGATGTCGATGTCTACATCGGCGACGACATCAGCCCGGGTTCCTTCGCGATGACCATCGTCGGCACCATCATCAGCGTATTCATCGGGGCTGCCGGGCTATCGTTGCTGATCGCCGGGCTCATCTGGTTCTTCGTGCGCGGCTCGAGCAATAAGAAGGCGCGCCAGGCGCAGGTCGTCGCCGGTCGGGCGGGAGCCGTGCAGCCATGACAGCCTGGAACCAACCTCAGGTGCAGGGGCCTGAGAACATGAACGGGATGCCACCGACCCCGCCGGCGCCGCTGTCTCCGATGGTGGCTCGACGACGGGCCAGACGGGTTCCGTACAACCTGTTTCGCGTAGGCGTGACCATGCTGCTGCTCGCCATCGTGCTATTCGTTGCCGCTTTCTTCGTACACCCAACCGTGTTGCCCGATAATGCCGTGTCGATCGCCGAGGACGGCAGCGCTCAGAGTTTCACCCTTCTTGAGGATAACCAGTACGGCTTCTATTCCGATGACACCAACCTGAGTTGCGAGGTGACGGATCCGTCGGGCAATGCCCTAGATATTATGTCGAGCAGACGTTCGAGCGCAGACTCCCCTCCTCAAGTACTCAGCTTCCGCTCGACACAGGCCGGCATCTACACCGTCTCATGCAGTGGTACAGCTGCCATCGCCTTGAACACTGCAGTCACGGACTCCGAATCGACTCTCAGTGTCATACTCCTCCTGTGCTCTATCGCCACAGGCGGCCTCGCAATACCACTCATCGCCATAACCTCCATCTGGCTCCTGGTAGTCAATCGGCGGTGGTCCTCTCGGGTCCGGAGCGTCCCACACGTGGGCACGGCTCAGCCCACTGTCCCGAGCCCCGCCGACCCCTCACCTCGCGCCAGCGCGTCGCCGGCCGCATGGAGCGGCCCGAGCGCGGCCAGCGGCTCCAGCGGCGTCTTCCCGACGCCGCAGTCCGAGCCCGCTGAACCGCCGACGTCGGGCTCCTACGGCCTGGCCCCGCAACAGGTCGTCTACCGCCCGATGCCACCTCAGAATCAGGAGTACAACGGCTCCTGAGCGTCTCGAGGCCGACGGGCTCGCTCAGGGCTCTAGCCGCGGGAACGCATCCCGAGAGGCGCGCAGTTCGACGCCGGCGGCGCTCAGCTCGGAACGCGCAGCCTCACCCTGCGCCGGGGACACCGGCTCGGTCAGGTCGGTGAGGACACGCACGGCGTAACCGCGGTGCAGGCCATCCAGCGCGGTGTCCTTGACACAGTGAGATTCGGCGAGCCCGACGACATCGAGCGCCGTGATGCCGCCGGCGGCCAGGACCTGATCGAGGCTTGCACCGTCGTCGGTGACGCCCTCGAATCCTGAGTAAGCGGCGGCGTATTGGCCCTTCTTGACCTGCGCGTCCAGACCGAGGCCCGCCAGCGCGGGATGGAGCTCGGCCTCCGCGCTACCGGCGACGCCGTGGGGCGGCCAGGTATCGACGTAGTCCGGCGCGGCCGAGAAATGAGCACCGGGTTCGATGTGCCAGTCCTGAGTGGTGACGATCAGGCGGTAATCCTCCCGGTGCGCAGTCGCATAGGCGGCCACGCGCTCGGCGACCGCATTCCCGCCGGCGACGGCCAGGGCCCCGCCCTCGCAGAAGGTCGGTTGGACATCGACGATGATCAGGGCGCGACCGGCAGTTTCCGCATGATCTCTAGCAGCCTGTGTCATGCCACGTACTCTACTTACTCCACCGGCTCTATTGGAGGCCGCCCGGAGCGCTCATCCAAAGGAATCCGGAGGAATCCAGAGGGCTATCTGGCTATGAGGGAGCGGTCAGTCCTGACGGTCCCGCAGGGAGAGGGCCGCTCGATACACCTGGTTGGGGCGCAGGCCGACGCGCTCGGCCACCTGGGCGGCCGCCGCCTTGAGGCGCATCCCGCCGTCAGCCAGCTCCAGGGCCTCTTGCGCGCCAGCCCGAGGATCGGCGGGAGCCGCAGGCGCTCCGGCAACGACGATGACGACCTCGCCCAGGACCGAGGCGGCGGTTGCCTCCACGAGCGCACCCAGGGTCGCCCGCCGCACCTCCTCGTGGGTCTTGGTCAGCTCCCGGCACAGGACGGCCCTGCGCTGGGCGCCGAAGACCTCCGCCATGGCGGCCAGCGTCCGGTGAGCACGACGCGGCGACTCGAAGAAGACCATGGTGCGCTGCTCGTCGACCAGGGCCTCGAGGGCCCGTCTCTGCTCGCCGGTCTTGCGTGGGAGGAACCCTTCGAAGCTGAAGCGGTCGCAGGCAAGCCCGGATACGGCCAGAGCCGTCAGCACGGCGGAGGGCCCCGGCGCGACTGTCACGGGCACGCCCTCATCGGCCGCGGCGACGACGAGCCGGTATCCGGGGTCCGACACCGAAGGCATACCGGCGTCGGAGACGACCAGGACACTGCGACCGGCGCGCGCCTCGTCGAGCAGCTCGGCCGTCCTGGCACGCTCATTGTGCTCATGGAAGGCGAGAAGTCGTCCGCCCACCCGCACCCCGAGACGCTGAGCCAGTGCGAGGAGGCGCCGGGTGTCCTCGGCGGCGACGACGTCGGCCTGCTCGAGCCCGGCCAGCAGACGCGCGGAGGCGTCGCCAACATTCCCGATCGGGGTGGCGGCCAGGGTAATGGTGCCACGGCTCGGCGTGTCGGAAACGCTCGGCGCAGTAGCGGAACTCGGGACCTGCGACGCGGCCTGAACCGCCGGGATGACGTCATTCATAGCCCCAGTATGGCGTCCCGCCTAGACTCACGGCCGTGACCTCTCGCAGTGTTCCCTCGCCAGATGGCGCCTCACGCGCTCCAGCCAGCGACTCGCGCCCCATCACCGACCCCGGTCCTGAGTCCTCCGCGCAGGAGCCGGCAGCAGAGCGGGAGGAGGAACAGCCTTGGGAGGCGGGCCAGGAGGAGACACCCGATTGGGTTGCGGTGGACGAGGCGGACAGCTCGAAACCGCAGAGCGAAGACGGCTCTCCGAGCTCCGCCGACATGTCGAGTTGGCTCAGTGGGCGTTCCGAGGATGAGCTGCGCGCCCGGCTCGGCCTGCAGCCGAAGGACTGGACCCTTCCCGTGGCTGTCCGGCTCAACGGTTGGATCGTCACGATCGTGACGGGGGTTCTGGCGGCCCTGACTCGCTTCATCGGCCTGGGGCACCCGCACACGCTCATGTTCGACGAGATCTACTACGTCAAGGATGCTTACGCCCTGTGGCAGAACGGCTACGAATCCACATGGAAACGGGACTCCGATGGCCTTTTCGCACAGGGTGATTTCTCCGGACTCACGACGGACCCCTCCTTCGTCGTGCATCCCGAGTTCGGCAAGTGGCTCATCGGCATCGGAATGAAGCTGTTCGGGGCGGATTCCTCGTTCGGCTGGAGGTTCATGCCGGCCCTGGCAGGGGTGGCCACCGTCATCCTGCTGACCAGGTTGACTCTGCGGCTCACGCGCTCGCCTCTGCTCGCGGGCCTCGCCGGGCTCCTGCTGGCGATCGACGGCGTGAACCTCTCGGAGTCCCGGATCGGACTGCTGGACGTCTTCATCGGCTTCTTCGCGACCCTGACGGTGTACTGCCTCGTACGAGACCGGGAGTGGTCGCGTGCGCGACTCGCCCAGGACCTGGCCGGCACCTTCGCCGGTCATCTTGCGCCGAAGGGGCATCTGCGCCCGTGGCTGCTGGCGACGGGGGTCGCCGCCGGATTGACCTGTTCGATCAAGTGGTCCGGCCTGTACCTGCTGGCCGCGATCGGGATCCTGGTGGTCGTGTGGGATACGACGGCGCTGCATCGTGTGAAAGTGAGGGCATGGCTGCTCGAGGGCGTCTTCGCGCGGGGACTCGGTGATTTCCTGCGACTGGTGCCGGTGGCATTCGCGGTCTACGTCGCCGGCTGGTGGTCATGGTTCCTCCATCCCAAGACGGAGGATCAGCCTGGAGCGTACGAGCACGGCTGGGCGCTGGCGCAGCGGACGGCGAATGGCACGGTGCCGCGCTCCTGGTTACCGGATTCTCTCAACGACCTGGTGGAGTACCACCTGGTGGCATACAACTTCCACGTCAATCTCGATACCACCCACCAGTACATGTCCAAGCCGATCGGCTGGCTCGTCCAGCTTCGTCCGACATCGTTCTACTGGCCCAATGGCAGCGAGCTTGCTGGGCAGACGTGCGACAGCCCCACTGGCCACTGCGTCCAGGCCATGACCTCTGTTGGGAACATTCCCGTGTGGTGGTCCGCTCTGGCCGCCTTGGTGTTCGCGTTGGTGGTTCTGGCGTTCCAGAACCGGGACTGGCGGGTGTGGACGGCGCTCATCGGCTATGTGGGTCTTTACCTGCCGTGGTTCCTGTACGGCAATCGGACCATCTTCACGTTCTACACCGTGGCTTTCGTACCGTTCGTCGTTCTGGTGCTTGTTCTGACGCTTGGATCGGCGATGGGCATGCTCGCCCCCGTTCCGGGATCTCGCGACGCGATCCATGAGGATCGTCTTGTGCAGTCGGGACGGCTGGGAGAGGGGCTGCCGCATCCACGAGGCGTTCTGGGAAGCTACCTGGGGTTCGGTGCGCGTCCATCGCGGTTGCGGCTGCCCGCCGAGTGGACGGGGGTGCCGGCTTGGCGGCTCCATGGCGAGGGGATCGTGCTGACTGGGGTGGTCGTCATCGCGGCGGTGGTGTTCGCAGTGCTGTGGTGGCCGCTTTGGACGGGTCAGACGGTGTCGTACGAGTTCTGGCACTGGCACATGCTGCTGCCCTCTTGGATCTGAGGGTCTGAGCGATGGCCTCACCCGAGCGAGCATTCACGTGATCCGTCGGGTGCGGGCTACACGGACTACAGGTAAGTGGCACAACAGCTGGGCCGAATCGGTCGCTGGGCTGATTGCTGAACCGATCTCAGCGCGCAGTCGGACCGATTTCAATGCGCAGTCGGACCGATTTCAGTGCGGAACTCGACCGATCTCGAGGGTTGAACCGACCGAACCGGGTGGGCCGGTTGAGCTGGGTGGGGTGGGTGAACTGGGTGGGGTGGTTTTTGGTT
>NZ_JH711482.1:540932-748168 GCF_000269805.1 Actinomyces massiliensis 4401292 | reverse complement strand
GACCAAAAACCACCCCACCCAGTTCACCCACCCCACCCAGCTCAACCGGCCCACCCAGTTCACCCACCCCACCCAGCTCAACCGGCCCACCCAGTTCACCCACCCCACCCAGCTCAACCGGCCCACCCCACAAATCACACGAACACCCGCGAGCACGCCAACCACCCAGACCCTTTCAAGGGAAAGCAGACGGACATCACACCGTAGAAGCCGACCCACAGGCCTTCCGTCCGTGCATGATCTCCTCGCAGTGCGTCACTATTATGACGTGAGTTCTGATACCCCTTACGACCCCTACTATCCGGAACCTGAGCTTGACGCAGACCGACTCATGCAGCAATCGGCAGTTGTGCTCCGCCTAGGCAAGCTCATGCTTGCCAGCGGCGCCGGTTCATACCGTGTGAAGTCGTCAATGGCCAAGGCCGCCTCAGCGGTAGGACTGGATCGGCACGAGGCCACGGTCACCATGACGGAGCTTGTCACCTCGTCTTTCGTTGGCGAGCGGTTCCGCACCGAGACCTGCGAGGTGCGTCGAGTTGGGGTGAACGTTGATCGTCTTGAGGCATTGCGGCGAATCGTGCACGATCTTCGTGCTCATGAGACCGTGGAGCACCTCGATCGGAAACTCGATGAGATTGAGGGCAGGCACGCCCTCTATGGAGGTTTCACCAATGCAGCGGCTTCTGGTGTGGCCTGCGCAGGATTCTGCTTTCTCAACCAAGGAGGATGGGTCGAGTGCTCGTCCGTCCTGATCGCAGCCTTCATCGGTCAGTTCATGCGACGTCAGATGCTTAAGCGTCAGTATCAGCACTTCTTCACCTGGATGGTGTGCGGCGTCATCGCCTCCGGGGTTTACATGGGTATTGTGAGCCTGCTTCACATCTTTGGGATTGTTTCGGGCGATCATCAGGGTGGAATCATTTCTGCCATCCTGTTCCTCATCCCCGGATTTCCCATGGTGACATCCATGCTCGACCTGGCACGTCAAGATTTTTCCAGTGCTTTATCCCGGGCGGCTTACGTACTCGTCGTCATGGCTTCGGCGGGTGTGGCTGTGTGGACCGTTACCTTCTTGTTCCACTGGGAGGTCGAATCCACCAACACCGTTGTCCCCAACGGATTCCTACTGCACGTCCTGCGGTGCTTCTGCTCATTCATAGCCGCTTACGGTTTCGCTGTGCTCTTCAACGCTGGGACCAAGGCTTCACTGTTGGCGGCTGTCGTCGGTGCTTTGGCCAACACGGGACGACTCGTGCTCATCGACCTTCATGTGCCGTGGCAGTTGGCGGTGGGACTGGCGGCCGTGATGATCGGTCTTCTCGCACAGCTTTTCGTCTCCCGCGTTTCTCTTTCGCGCGTTGCCTTGTCGGTGCCGGCAGTCGTCATCATGATCCCAGGAGTGCCCTTCTATCGGGCGATCTCAGCACTTAACAACCAGACTGTGGAGGCGAACGTAGCTGTCGGGGAAGCAGCAGGAAACCTGACCGAAGTCTTCTTCGTCATCACTGCGATCGGAGTGGGTCTTGCTATAGCGCGAATCCTTACCGATCATAACTGGCGTCACGACGTCGATACCTCTGGGCACATCGTCCTGCCGGAATCTCACGGAAGCGCTTCGGAGCCCAAGCGCCGCTGAGGTTTCCCATCAGAATTTTCCAGATTTCTCCGTCGTTACTTAATCACTGCTTGCCTGATCGCTCCGTTCCCCTGTGATATGCAGAGCGTGCTTCGCTCATAGGCCGCCGAGCACCTGGGCGATGAAGATCTTCACGATCATGGCCACCGGATAGACCATGGCGTAGCCCAGGGCCACCCGCGGGTCTGCTCCGGTCCGCTCATTAGCGAAAGCCAGAATGGCGGGTTGGGTTTGCGCGCCTCCCAGGAGACCGGACAACCGTGTGCCGCCCATCTTCACGATCCAGCGCATCGAGCTGTACAGGCCCAGACCCACAATGGTGGTCATGATGAAGCCTGTGAGAAGGATCTTCCACCAGTCATCGCCGTTGAAGGCGCTGGCGATCTGCCCACCGGCCTTGGTGCCTGCCTGGGCCAGGAAGATGAGCAGCCCGAGTTCGCTGAGCACCGCCGTGGCGGTGAATGGCATAGCGGTCACGAAATTTCTAATGCGGCCGATCTTTCCGAATATCAGCCCAATGATCAGTGTGCCCGCAGCTGATCCAATGGAGAAAGTCGCACCAGTGGGCGTGAGGAATTTCCACTCGCCGATGATGATGCCCGCCGCCATGCCCAGGCCGAGGGCGATCGGGTTGATTGAGGACAGGCCTCGCGAGGAGTCGCCGAAGAACTTCGATATCTCCGCTATGCGCCCCGTGGGCGCCACGACGCGTACACGATCGCCCTGCTGAAGGACCAGGTCGGGTGTGCCCACCATATCCGTGTCGCCGCGGCGGACACGGGAGATTGTCGCGCCGAACTTGTGGTCGATATCGAGCTCGGAGACCGTGTGGCCGGCGAGTCTGGGGTCTGAAACCGTGATCCGTCGGAAATCGAGGTACTTGCGGTCCTCGATCAGGGAATGGGAGGAGCCGTGCCCGAGGGCCGTGATGACCTGGTTGACGGCGTCCTGGGTTCCCACGACGGTGACCAGATCCTCCTTGAAAAGCTTGTCCTCACGTGCTGGCCGCGTGATGGGGCCCTGCTCGCCTCGGCGAAGACGCGAGAACTTCAGTTCTCCCGAGATCGGCTCGGCGATGTCGCCGATCATGGGGCCGTCGGAGCGTTCGACGCGGATGGTGCGGTTGACCAGGGGAGAGGGCTTGTCCTTGTCGCTGCGGCGGTAGCGCAGCGACAAGAGGCAGAAGAACAGCATGCCGATGACGCCGTAGAGGTAGGCGACCGCATAGCCCACGGTGGCGATCGCAGCGCCGTCGGGGTATTCGGCGAGTGTGGCCGCGTTGCCCGCTGCTGCCAGGGCGGGAGTATTGGTGATCGCGCCGGCGTAGGTGCCGGCGATCATCGGGGCGCTCATCCCCAGAGCGCGTCCGATGCCGAGGCCGGCGAATGCCGCGATGATGAACATCATGAGCATCAGGGCCAGCGGCCCTACAGCATTACGGATGACATGGAAGAAGTTGGGGCCGGACTGAATGCCAATTGCGAAGGTGAAAATCGCCAGACCCAGCGTTCCCAGCGGTGCTGGCACTTCGACGATAACGCCTTTGGAGACGCCCGCCGCAGCCAGGGCGATGCCTGCGAATAGCACGGCTGCGGCGCCCAGGCTCACCCCCTTGACCTTGGCGCGCCCAACGAGCATGCCCAGCCCTATGAGCAGGAACAGGACGAGAACGGAGTTCTCGGCCAGGTGGTGAAGGAGACCGATGACCACGAGTGAGAAGCCTTCCGGAACTGCTGCTCGTCGGCGCGCAGCGCGAGTATGTACTGAGGAAACAGTTTAGCTCCGGCATCGGTCGTCCCGTGTCCGTCCGGTACGGAGGCATGTGAGGCGCCGGAGGAGAGGCCTTGCGCGGTCCGTGATTCCACGATGTGGGACAAATCCTTCGGTCGTTCGACTCGTATCCTGAGACCACCTACGGTTGGGATCAGCCGGCCGCAAGGCCGGTTCCGATCGCACAGATCGCACAGAGAGGAGGTCGGAGGATGGCGCGCGGCAGCACTCCCTCGGCCCAGGAGCCGCAGGACCGCCTGCTGATGACAGGCGCTCAAGCACTTGTACGAGCGTTGGAGAAGGTCGGCGTCACCGATATCTTCGGCATGCCCGGTGGGGCCATTCTGCCCTTCTACGACCCTCTGCTCGCCAGCGAGAAGATTCGTCATATACTCGTGCGCCATGAGCAGGGTGCCGGACATGCTGCTCAGGGGTATGCCATGGTCACCGGCAAACCGGGCGTGTGTGTGGTCACCTCGGGCCCCGGAGCCACAAACCTGGTTACTGCCATTGCCGATGCCCACATGGATTCCGTGCCGCTTGTGGCGATCACCGGTCAGGTGGGCGTCAAAGCGATTGGCACCGATGCCTTCCAGGAGGCCGACATCGTCGGTGCGACGATGCCTTTCGTCAAGCATTCTTTCCTCGTCACCACGCCTGAGGAGATTCCCGTGCGTGTGGCCGAGGCCTTCCACATAGCCGCAACTGGTCGCCCGGGCCCCGTTCTGATCGACGTCACCAAGAACGCTCAGGAGGGCATGGTCGAGTTCCGGTGGCCGAGCAAGGTCAATCTGCGCGGCTACACCCCGCCGGGAAAACCGAACCAGCGTCGTGTCGCTCAGGCCGCCGAGGTCATTAGCGCTGCAGAACGGCCAGTGCTCTATCTCGGCGGCGGATTGAACCGTGCGGGGGTTCCAACTAATCAACTCACCGAGCTGATCGACGTCATCGGCGCCCCTTTCGTGACGACGCTCACGGCGCTTGACGTCATGCCCACGGATCACCCGCTCAATCTGGGAATGCCCGGGATGCACGGCACTGTGGCCGCCGTCGGCGCCCTCCAGCGCGCTGACGTCATTGTCACCCTCGGCGCCCGCTTCGATGATCGCGTCACCGGCAAACCGGATACCTTCGCGCGCCGCGCCACGATCGTCCATGTCGACATCGATCCGGCCGAGATCTCCAAGGTCCGTACTGCGGATGTGCCGATCGTCGGTGATCTGATCGACGTTGTCCCCGCACTCGCCGCAGCCTGTCGCGCGCAGTTCTCCGAGGAGCCGCGGACCGAGATCGACCAGTGGCTCACCGAGGTCGCCCATATCCGCGCCACTTATCCCACTGGCTGGACCGATACGGATGACGGCCTTCTTCAGCCTCAGGAGGTCATCACTCATCTGGACAAAGCCGCCGGCGAGGATGCCATCTGGGTCACTGGAGTCGGCCAGCATCAGATGTGGGCGGCCCATTACCTGCACTTCTTCCGGCCGCGCTCCTGGCTGACCAGTGCGGGTGCGGGCACTATGGGCTACGGAGTTCCGGCAGCCATGGGCGCCAAGGAGGCGTGCCCGGATCGTCCGGTCTGGCTTATCGACGGCGACGGCTGTTTCCAGATGACCAACCAGGAGCTGGCCACCTGCACGCTCAACAACATTCCGATCAAGGTGGCCATTATCAACAACTCCTCACTGGGCATGGTGAGGCAGTGGCAGACGCTGTTCTACGGGCAGCGCTATTCCAACACCGACCTGCATACCGGGGCCGGCACTCAGCGCGTCCCCGATTTCGTGAAGATGGCAGAAGCGTACGGGGCCGTCGCCTTGCGCTGCGAACGGCTCGAGGACCTCAATGACATCATCGCCCAGGCCAATGCCATCAACGACCGCCCCGTCGTCATCGACTTCATCGTCTCCGCGGACGCTCAGGTGTGGCCGATGGTGGCCGCAGGCGTGTCCAATGACGAGATTCAGCACGCTCGGGGCATGAGCCCCACGTGGGAAGAGGAGTGAGACCGTGAGCGAGAAGCACACGCTGTCCGTCCTGGTGGAGAACAAGCCCGGCGTGCTCACGCGCGTCTCGGCGCTGTTCACCCGCCGCGGCTTCAATATTCACTCCCTGGCAGTAGGGCCCACCGAGCACGAGGACGTCTCGCGTATCACGGTGATTGCTGATGCCGAGGGACCTGCCATGGAGCAGGTGACCAAGCAACTCAATAAACTAGTCAATGTGCTCAAGATCGTCGAGCTCGATCCGGCCACGTCCGTGGGCCGCGAGCTCTTCCTCATCAAGGTGCGCGCCGATGATTCCAATCGCACCGCAGTGCTGCAGATCGTCGATCTCTTCCGTGCTCACGTTGTCGACGTGTCCCCGACCTCGGTGATCATCGAGACAGTCGGTTCGGAGTCGAAGGTCAGGGCACTGCTGGAATCTCTTGGTCCCTACGGGGTCAAGGAGATTGTCCAGTCCGGTGCCGTCGCCATTACGCGCGGGCCGCGATCCATCACAGATCAACTCAAGGAGAAGTGACAATCCATCATGGCAGCTGAGAAGTTTTACGACGATGATGCCGATCTGGCCGTCATCCAGTCCAAGAAGGTCGCCGTCATCGGTTACGGTTCCCAGGGGCATGCTCACGCTTTGAACCTGCGCGACTCCGGTGTGGAGGTTGTCGTCGGCCTGCGTGAGGGCTCTTCCTCCGTGGCGAAGGCGGAGGAGGCCGGCCTGTCCGTCAAGCCGATCGCCGAGGCGGTCGCCTGGGCCGACGTCGTGACGGTCCTGGCCCCCGACCAGGTTCAGGCCGAGCTCTACAAAGCGGAGATCGAGCCGAACATCAAGCCCGGATCGGCCCTGCTGTTCTCCCACGGGTTCAATGTTCATTTCGGTTACATCAAGCCGGCAACGGATATCGACGTCGTCATGGTCGCCCCCAAGGGCCCCGGGCACACCGTGCGTCGCGAATTCGAGGCGGGGCGCGGGGTGCCAGTTCTCGTGTGCGTCGAGCAGGACTCCTCGGGTGAGGCCTGGCCGTTGGTGCTGTCCTATGCCAAGGCCATTGGCGGTACGCGCGCCGGTGCCATCAAGACCACCTTCCGCGAGGAGACCGAGACCGATCTCTTCGGCGAGCAGGACGTTCTGTGCGGTGGCCTGTCCAAGCTCATCCAATACGGCTACGAAGTGCTCGTGGAGGCCGGATACCAGCCCGAGATGGCCTACTTCGAGGTCTGCCACGAGATGAAGCTCATCGTGGACCTCATTAACGAGGGGGGCATTTCCAAGCAGCGCTGGTCCTGCTCCGACACCGCCGAGTACGGCGACTACGTGTCCGGTCCGCGCGTGATAACCCCCGACGTCAAGGAGCACATGAAAGAGGTTCTGGCCGACATCCAGAACGGCTCCTTCGCCAAGCGCTTCATGGATGATCAGGCCGCTGGCGCGCCTGAGTTCAAGCGTCTGCGCGCCGAGGGCGAGACTCACCCGATCGAGAAGACCGGCCGGGAGGTCCGCGCCATGTTCTCCTGGCGATCCGAGATCGACACCGACTACACCGAGGGCTCCGTTTCCCGCTGAGAGACCGGGGTTCATCGCAATCCCATCGGTCTGAGCGCACAGCGTTGACCGTATACGGCGTCCCCGGCAGCATTCCCGCTGCCGGGGACGCCCATTAATCACATAGACCGGGCCTGACCCGGGGCGGTGAGAACGCCGCCATTACTGACATCACTGACAGTACTGACATCACTGAGAGATTCGCCAGTATGCGGACCCCTCGTCTCGCGATCTGGTTCGCTTCCGTACCCTGTGAGCATGACGCACAAGCAGATCATCAAGCTCGCAGTGATCCCAGGTGACGGTATCGGCAAGGAAGTCGTGCCCGAGGGGCTCAAGGTTCTGGACGCCGCCCTGGAGGGAACGGATACCGAGATCGTCGCGACCGCTTTCGACCTTGGTGCCGACCGTTGGCACCGCACTGGAGACACGCTCACCGACGCCGATCTTGAGGCGATCAAAGACCAGGATGTCATCCTCCTGGGTGCTGTCGGCGACCCCTCGGTCCCCTCCGGCATACTCGAGCGCGGTCTACTGCTGCGTCTGCGTTTCGCCCTAGATCACTACGTCAATCTGCGTCCATCCAAGTACTACCCGGGTGTGCCCACACCGCTGGCCGCTCCCGGTGATATTGATTTCCTGGTCGTGCGTGAGGGTACAGAGGGCCTCTATTGCGGCAACGGGGGAGCGGTCCGCGCGGGCACCCCGCAAGAGATCGCCACCGAGGTGAGCGTCAACACGGCCTACGGGGTGGAGCGCCTTGTGCGTTACGCCTTCGAGCAGGCTCAGAAGCGTCCTGCCAGGCATCTGACGCTAGTCCACAAGCACAACGTCCTCGTCAATGCCGGCCACCTGTGGCGCCGTACCGTTGAGGCCGTGGGAGCCGAGTACCCCGAGGTGTCCGTGGACTACAACCACGTTGATGCCGCCACCATCTATCTGGTCACTGATCCCGGCCGCTTCGACGTCATCGTGACTGACAACCTCTTCGGCGACATTCTCACCGACGAGGCCGGCGCCGTCACCGGCGGCATCGGCCTGTCCGCTTCAGGCAACATCAATCCCGACCGGGCCTTCCCCTCCATGTTCGAGCCCGTTCACGGCTCCGCACCGGACATCGCCGGGCAGGGCAAGGCCGATCCAACCGCCACCATCAGCGCAGTCGCTATGCTGCTGGAGCACATCGGGCAGCCCGGTCCCGCTGCTCGCGTACATGCCGCCGTCGATGCCGACATGGCTGCACGAGCGGCGGCCAACGCGGCTGGAACACCGCTGGTCCGTTCCACGAGCGAGATCGGTGATGCGATCACCGCAGGACTTCGGGCCTGAATCGGTTCCTCGCCGCCTTTGGAGGTCGTCCGGTGGGCGTGGGCTCGGACTCGCGCCTGTTATCCGATCCATAGTTCACGCCGGAATCCGGTGGTCGGCCCCGAATCAGGGCGCTCGGGAACGGTCAGTATGCGAGAAGAGCCATTTGACGCCGTGAGCACGGCGGTAGGCTGCCGCCATGCCTGAAACCGCGGCCGCTGCAACCACCTCCAGCTCTCTCGAGACGCCGTTGGCCCACGCCGCTGCTGTCGCCGTCCCCGACGCCAATGACCTTGCCGGACGCTTCCTCCTGGCTCCCAATCCCGAGGCCGCCAGTGAGGCTGAACGTGTGCAGGCCCTGACCGACCTCCACTTCGGGAGCGTCTTCACTGATCACATGGCGCACGCCCGTTGGACGCGCGGTGTGGGGTGGACCGACCATGAGATCACGGCCTACGGAGACCTCACGTTGTCGCCGGCTGCGGCCGTCCTGCACTACGGCCAGGAGATCTTCGAGGGCATCAAGGCCTATCGTCATGCCGATGGCAGCATTTGGACCTTCCGGCCTCGCTACAACGCGGCTCGGCTCAATATCTCGGCCCGCCGGATGGCGCTGCCCGAGCTGCCGGAGGAGGACTTCATCGCCTCGCTGGTGGATCTCGTGCGCGCCGATGGCCACTGGGTACCCTCCGGTGAGGGCGAGTCCCTCTATCTTCGTCCCTTCGTCTTCGCTTCGGCGGCTTTCCTCGGCGTGCGTGCTGCTGACGTGGTGGACTACTACGTCATCGCCTCGCCTTCTGGCGCGTACTTCACCGGTGGTCTGAAGCCCATTAGCATCTGGGTTTCGCAGAATTTCCACCGTGCGGGTCGAGGCGGCACGGGCTTCGCCAAGACCGGGGGCAACTATGCCTCCTCGCTATTGCCCCAGCAGGAGGCTGCCGCCAAGGGCTGCGATCAGGTCTGCTTCCTGGATGATGTCACTGAGCGCAACCTTGAGGAGCTCGGCGGCATGAACATCATGGTCGTCGATCATGATGGAACGGTACGCACCCCCCATCTGACCGGGACGATTCTGGAGGGCAGCACTCGTTCGGCGATCATTCGTCTGCTCATCGACTCCGGTCGGCGCGTCGTGGAGGACACCATCAGCTTGGAAGGCCTGCTGAGCGACATCGAGTCGGGGCGAGTCCGCGAGGTCTTCGCCTGCGGGACCGCTGCCGTGGTTGTGCCTTTGGGACGACTCAAGGGGGAGGGGTTCGACGTGACCATTGAGGGCAGTGCCGTCACGAGTGAGATTCATGACCGCCTCACCGGCATCCAGTACGGCACGTATGAAGACCCGCACAACTGGATGTACCGGCTCGCATGAGCCGTGCGACCACAGCGCTGAGCTGGGTTTCCAGCAGCGCGGGCAGCAGCACGTAACCCGAATGAATCGCTCCGACATGCGAGCCTGCTTCCTGGAGGCCGCTAACAGGTGATTGCATAGGGGCATGACTGACACCTCCCCGCGTCATCCCTCCCCGTCGTCGGCGGCCACACCTCCGGAACCCGCAGAACCCGCGGAACCCGTATCATCCCCCACTGATACCGCTTCTCCGCGTCGGTTCAGTCGTGGATGGAAGATCGCCCTGTTCTCGGTGCTGGGGCTGATTCTGTTCCTGGTTGTGGGAACCGCTGCTGCCGGCCTGTGGGTCAGGCATGCGTTGGGCAGCAATGTGGAGACCTTCGCCGATCCTTTCGCAGGCCTGACCACGCGCGCCCCGCAGCAGGCGGTTCAGAAGGGGCAGGAGCCCGCCACGAACTTCCTGGTGCTCGGGACGGATTCGCGTATCAGTGCGGGTGATCCCTCGCAATGGGAGATCGGCGCCCAGCGTACCGATGCGATCATGATCGTGCAGGTCAGTGGGGATCGGAAGAGCGTGTCCGTGATGTCCATACCGCGTGATTCCTGGGTGGATATTCCCGGTCATGGGCAGGCCAAGATCAACGCGGCATATTCGTACGGCGGGCCGACTCTGACGATCCAGACCGTTGAGCAGCTCACGGGTATTCGCATCGACCACTTCATAGTGGCCGACTTCGAGTCTTTCAAGACTTTGACTGACGAGATCGGTGGTGTGACGATCAATCTGAAGACTCCGCAGAACCTGGCAGGAACAGATTTCAATGCCGGCGCGCAAGTGCTTAATGGCGAGCAGGCCCTGGCCTATACGCGTGAACGTAAGACACTGCCCAATGGAGATTTCGACAGAGTCAACAGGCAACAGGCGTGGATGCGGGCCATCGTGGCCCAGGTCCTGAACAACGGAAGTCTCTCTGATCCGAAGAAGCTGTACTCCTTCCTCCATGCAGTCACCGGGACGATGGCGGTCGATGAGGGTTTCACGATCGATGAGATGCAGAGTCTGGCACTGGGAATGCGAGGAGTGCGCTCCAAGAACATCAAGTTCATGACTGTGCCCGCCATAGGGGCCAGCGCGTCCGAAGATGGCCAGTCTATCGTCGAACTCGACCCAGATAGGGACGGGCCGCTCTTCGAGGCCTTCAGGACAGATACCGTCGAGGATTATTTGGAGGCCAATCCCGATGCTGCCGAGCTTTTGCCGGCGACGGTGAACTGATGTGAGTCTCGTCTTCCTCCACCCCCTCGAGGCGGATTAGTAACGACGTATCGCGCTGATAGCCGAGAATGCGGCGAGGCGGTCGGCCGTCGGCAACAGCTCCGTCCTGTTTGTTGCCGTTCCACAACGATGCATGCGCCATGCGCAGTCAGTTATTCCTGCATCCGTGGGTGAGGCGTAGGTTGCCGTAAGGAGTGAGCGGGTGATTTGCGCCCATCTCGTGACTTACAACACTTGCGGAGGAAGAATGGCCGAGAATGGCCCGAGTCGTGTGGGCGAAGCAAATCGGTTGCGGCATGTGGCTCTGTTGACCGTGCACAACTCTGGAAACTACGGCTCGGTGCTGCAGAGTCTCGCGACTCAGAAACTGATTGAGGGCGCCGGTGCACGCTGCACCGTGGTCGACTTTCGCCGTGAGAGGGTCAGGGGAGATGAATCAAGGTACTTTTCGAGAAATCCGCATTCGCATGCTCCTTTAGCCTCGCAAATGTACTCCATGATGCGGAGGCGTGGGGCGAGAGAAAAAACATCGGTGTTTCGCGACTTCCTTGCGAGAAGGGCGAGGATATCCGATGAGCATTATAATTATTTCGAGGACCTTTATCGTTTGGGTGTCCAAGGTTATGATGCTTACTGTGTGGGATCCGATAGGGTGTGGGATATTGAGGGGGGTCGAGGCGGTCAACCATTCTACTTATCGTTTCTGCCGGATGATGCTCGACGCTTCTCATTCTCCTCGTTTATTGGAATGAGGGCGCTCCCGCAGGATGAGGAGCGCCGTGTGCGTGAAGGGTTGTCTCGTTTCGACGGCTTATCCGTCAGGGAGGCTCGAACACAGGAGTATCTCATGTCTCTCGGTCTCGAGGCTGAGCGGCACGTGGATCCCACGCTCGCCATTCCCTCCCAGTACTGGCGCAGGATATCCTCCGCCCCGCTCGTCAGCGGTCCTTACATTGCCGTTTACCAACTCCATCGTAACCCACTACTGGTAAACGCGGCTTCCCGCATGGCGAAAATAACCGGATTGCCCCTGGTGAGGATTGATTATTGGAGGACGATGCGCATGCCCGGCGCAAAAGCTTTCGTCACTCCTTCGGTGGAGGAGTTCCTCGGTCTCGTTAAGAATGCGTCATTCGTTGTCACTGATTCATATCACGGTATTGCTTTTTCGCACATATTCGAGACGCAGTTCGCTGCTGTACCGCCCCCTCATTGCAGTATACGTCTTCTAGCTATTTTAAATCGTCTGGGGACTGATCATAATCTTATCCGCGCGGTCGAGCAGGTTGATGCAATCGCTCTTCGGTGGGGGGCGCTGACCTTCAACCATGAACGTCTTGACCGTGAGCGTCAACGTGCTTCCGACTATATTCGCTCGCAGGTATTGGGCGCTTGAGTATTTTTTCGACGGTCCTCTGTTCTTCTTTGTCGGGTTTGTCGGGCGCCGTAAGCTATTCCATGCTCTCGCGTTGTGTGTGGGGATCTCCGGTTGAGGTCGCTGTCGAGAGCTGGTCGTATCCGGCTCGTTACTTTAAGTGTATGGACGTCTCGATTCTGCATAGATTCTTGCCGTAGTGCATTTCTTGGGGAAGCAAGTAATTGGTTGACGCTAAAGTCTGATGCGCGGTTGCCTCTGCGTGGCAAGGACTCTTCTGGCTCCCGCTGACCGGATTCTGCGCCCGTGACCGTCCTGAAGGCGCCTGATTAACCAAGGCTCCGAGGGCCTGTAGAGAACGTGAGGACTTTCTGGAGGACAATATGCCGACATGCATCGGCGTGGGCATTCCAGCCTGTACCGGCCCGTTTTCGGCTGCTGCACCGCGGCGCATTCTGAGGTCCTCCCTGAGGGTGCTGGGGCGCCGGGCGCTGATGGTGCGTCCATGAGCGATGTGAGTTCCTCGGGCGACTCGCGTCACCGGCGGCCCGCTCTCAGCGTCGTCATACCGGTTGGCGGTTCTCCGACTCGCCCGACTGCACTCGAGGGGGCCGCTCCCACAGCGCACATTCCCAGTGCCGAGGGCATCGAACGATCGATCTGTTCTGTTATCAATCAGTCACTGCAAGAACTCGAGGTGATCATTGTTGCTCGAGTGCCCGGGGCCGGTGATAACAACGCTAGTTCAGATCACGCAGTTTCCGCCGCGGTGTCCGTGGCTCAGCGGTTATCCGAGCAGGACTGCCGGATACGAGTCATGGCTGAGGCTGATATCGCCACCGGCGTGGAGACCGCCGAGGCCCCACTGCTGACCGTCCTGGACCCCCACGACACTGTGGCTGCCGGAGCCTACGAGATCATGACCTCGCAGCTGTCGAACTCTGGCTCCCAGGCCGTCATCGGCGCGATGTGTCCTTCGAGAAGTCTCAATCCGTCGCGGCTGCGCCGAAGGCGTGCACGGCTAGTCGACGTGCTCGATGCCCTGGAGGATCCCCTGATGGGCCGCCTACTGGCCCGCACGGAACTCTGGCGCGCCGCCGTCTGTCCGGACGAGCCGGTCATTGAGGCGATAGTGATCAAGGTGCTGATGGCGGCCCGCATGATCGACGTCATCGACTACTGCGTCTTGCAGCGCTCTTCTTGCCGGGACACTCAGGACACTGATGATGGGGCTCTGGAAGACGGCATTGCGCGTGCGCAGGCCATAGTGAGAACTGCGGCGAGCACTCCGGCCCTTCTCAGTCGTCTACTGGGAGCGTGGATGCGCGACGAGGTGGTTGATCTGGCTATACGCGCTGTGGAGGCCCTCCCTTACGAATCCGGTCGGCGTCTACGCGACGATGTGGGTGGTCTGCTGCCTGCAGTCAGTGACAAGGCGTGGTCGCTGCTGCCCCTGCTCGATCGCGCGCTGGTATGGGTCCTGGCATACGGCACGCGCACAGATCTGGAAGAGCTGATCGGCTCGCGCATTGAGGACACCACTGCGTGCCCGATCCAGCTGGTAGAGGATCCCCGAGCTCCTTTGCACGCCATTCCGCCGGTATTGGATCGAATCGCCGCCTTGCCCGCTGAGTTGCTTACAGTGCACGCGTCGGACTTGCGGCTGATTGCAACGGGCTCGCCGCAGTGGAGGACGCCGTACTGTCTGGAAGTCAGAGGCCTGGCATATGTGCGTGGCCTTTCCTGCGATGATTCGGGGAGCCTGTTCATCGAGGCGTTCGACGACGATGGGGCTCTCGTCGCGAAAGGGCGCGCCAGTCGAAAGCGCGCACTGAATGCCGACGTCGAAGCCGATGACCCGTGGCACAGCCATATCAGTGAAGGCTACACCGCTGCTCTTTGGATGGCGGGGGAGCGAGCGGACGGGAAACGGGTGCGACTGCGTGCTGTGCTGACTATTGCCGACAGAACCACTGCGGCCTGGCTGCCCGACCTGCCGGAAGTACCCGATGGGCCAGCCGAAGGACACGGCGCAGGTGGGGGCGTGCACGAAGCGGGCTCAGCGCGACCAGTGGAGGTCACCCTCGACGCCGCCTGTATCGAGGACGGCATTCTGACCCTGGAGGGCCGTGCGCCCCAGATGTTTGACCCCATGATCATCAGGGCTCACTCACAGCGGGGGGACTATGAACTGACCGCGCATCGCGTCAGGACCGACGGCTGGAGAGTCGTCGCGGATCTGTACGACACGGCCCTTGCCTCCGGAGAGCATGTGCTGACCTGGAACTCGGGTTCGGAGCACTCCGGCCCGTGTCTGGCCGGCGTCTTCATCAGCGCTACTCCTGTCGAGCTGGCCGGGCACATACGCTCCGTACGGCTGTGCGCGGGGGCCGACCGGCAGGTCGCCCTGACTGTGATGCCCCCTTTGACTGCTTTCGAGCGCTCGAGCTTCGGGCGTGCTCAACTCGTCTCCCGGGCCCCTGGGTCCTTGAAGCGCAGCCTCGTCTTCGAATCCTTCGATGGCCGTTCCACCGGTGAGCCCCCGGCCGCCATCCTTGCGGATCTGCTCGCCCATGGTCTGGACGCGCCGGTGTGGTGGACGGTTGCGGACGGTGCGACGAACGCTCCGCAGGGCTCGACGCCTGTGGTTCGCGGATCAAGGGCGTGGTTTGAGGCACTGCGCACTGCTCGCATCATCATCGCCGACGATCACCTGCCTGAGTGGTTCTATAAACGACCCGGTCAGCGCATCATTCGGATTTGGCGCAGCATGCCGAACAATGAGCCCGTCCCAGACGCCCCGAGCCGAACGGCTCGGCTATCCTACCGGCGGCTGATGGCTCGTCAGGTGCCGCAATGGGACCTTCTTCTGCCCCAGACGGATGCTGTAGCCCGCGACTTGCGCGCCTCGACGGGGTACACCGGTCGAACTCTAGTTGTCGAGCAGCCTCGTAGTGATGGCTTGAATGTCGGCCTGCTGGTAGGTGAGGAGTGCAAACGACAAGTGCGCGCCTGGATCTTGGATGTCCTGGCCGGCGAGTCGTGAAATCGTTCGGAGCTGCCGCCGGTCAAGCGTCGCGCTGGACGACCTCGAAGCCCAGCAGTTCGACGCTCATACCGCGCCGCTCGTCATCCGCATGATTGCCGGCCGGCCGGGCGGCGGACCACGCCTCGTAGTGCTCGCGGGTGTCCCAGCGAGTTACGACGAAATACCGCTTCTCGCCGACGACGGGGCGCAGAAGCTCGAACTCCAGGAAACCCTCGGCAGTGTCCACCATCTTCTTCCGGGCTGCGAAACGGCGCTCTATCTCAGCATCGGCGCCTTCGGGGAAGGTCAGTGCGGTGATGTTGACGTAGGTCATGGAGCCTCCTCATTCGGCGATCCGGGCAGGCTCGAAGTACCTGCTCCACGGTTCGGCAGTTACGGCAAGGCGAGCCTACGTCGAACGTGCCGAAGCAGGTACGCACTCTCAAATATGGCGGTTGTGCTCAGGGCCGAAATAGATGTCATCAAGAGTGGCGGTCAGCAGGCTGCGCTCTCTCAGGATATCGATGATCTGCCCGTACAGATGGGTCACCGTGGGGAAGTTGGCATGGCCGATCACGATATGCTGCGCCAGTAGCCACTGCCGAGCCGCATCAAGCAGAGTGCCCTCGTCCAGCAGCCCCGAGTCGCCGAACGAGCCGTACCACATGGTTGATGTCGTGTACCCCAGTGAGGCGCACACAGAGTCGGTCCAGTCATTGCGATAGCCGTAGGGCGGTCGGATGAAGGGAGTGCCGGTGACACCGTAGTTGTTATTCAGGAACTCCTCGCACTGGGTCAGTTCCGAGACGATCCCCGACTCGTCCAACGATGTCAGTCCCGAATGAGACCACGTGTGGTTGCCCAGTTGCACTTGTCCGGACTCCACCAGCGGCACCATCTTGTCCCTGCAGTCCGTCCAGCCGGGATAGGAGGCTGTGACGAAGAAGGTCAGACGCACTCCCGATTCCTTGGCGAAGTCGAGGTAGGCGTCCACCACTGATGAGTCGGCGCCGTCGTCGACGGTGATCGCTACCGTGTCGCCGACATCGTCGGGCAGGCCTGTGATGACGGTATCGATCTCGGCGGGTGCTGGCAGCCTCGGCGGCCCGTCCTGGAGCCACAGGGGGCTGCGTGATGGGGTGGGTGAGGGCGTCGGGCTCGGGGTCGGTGAAGGTGCCTCCGCTGACGCGGCTGGCGAGGAGGAGGATTGGCCTGCTGCCGTATCGTGCGCAGTCGAGCAGGAGGCGAGGGCTGCGGCTGTGCCGGCAGCGAGCATGAGCATGAAGTCGCGTCGTTGCATCAGGAGCATCCTGAAGTCATCAGTGTATGGATAGGGGGCGCCCGTGCCGGATTGGGGTATTGGGATGGTATTGGGATACTGAGCGGTGCGGGCGCTGCGGCGGTGCCCTGCGCCGACTTCTACAGGGGACGCCCGGGCGCCAACGCGGCACCGGACGAGGGCGGGGTGGCTGACGGGGTTTGAACCCGCGACCTCCTGGACCACAACCAGGCGCTCTGCCGACTGAGCTACAGCCACCATTGTTGCGAGCGATCCGCAACGAGTCGGTACTTTATCCGCTTGCTCGTGCCCGTACCAACCCGGGTTCCGTGTACTGCATCACGTGTGCAGGCGGCACCGGCACTGGGCCTGCAGGTCTACAGCAGTGATGATGTCGGATGCGTCGAGACCTTCTCGGCCACGGCCTTGCACTCCTCGCTCGTGGGGCCCTCGCCTGCGGGGAAGAGAACCTCGCGGTAATAGCGCAGCTCGTCTATCGACTCCAGAATGTCGGCCAGGGCGCGGTGTCCGCCGTGCTTCTCCGGGGAGTGGAAGAAGGTGCGCGGATACCAGCGCTTGGCGAGCTCCTTGATCGAGGACACATCCACGACCCGGTAATGCAGATAGTCGACGAGCTCGGGCATGTCGCGCACGAGGAAGGCCTTGTCGGTGCCCACCGAGTTCCCGGCCAGCTGAGCTGTGCGAGGTTGAGGCACCAACGACCTGACATAGTCCAATACCGCGTGCTGAGCCTCGGCCATAGTGAGGCCGTTCCCGAGCTCGTCGAGCAGGCCGGAGGAGGTGTGCATGTCCCGCACGAAGTCGCCCATCTGCTCCAGCGCCGCCGCCGGGGGCCTGATGAGCACGTCAATCCCTTTCCCGAGGGGCTTGAGGTCGTAATCGGTGACGACGGCCGCCACCTCGATGAGCGCATCCGCGCTCAGGTCGAGGCCAGTCATTTCGCAGTCGATCCACACCAAGGGGTCAGCAGTAGTCATCTGTCGGCTCACGCTGGCCGAGTGTAGCCCCAGGCCGCCCATGGCCGACCCCAGCCAGCCCCGGGATCACGATTGTCGTGATCCCGGGGCGCCGTGCCCCCGACAGGATTCGAACCTGCAACCATCGGATTAGAAGGCCGGTGCTCTATCCATTGAGCTACGGAGGCGAGTGGCCTGCCTGGGCTCAGATTAGAGTACGGCATGGATGGCTTTGAGTAGGGCACGCAGGGCACTTATCCCCATCGGCAGTGCGTCATCGAGTCCCACCTGAGCTTTCGGCGCCGGTATCGTTGAGTCAGGCCCCGGGCCTCCACACGCCCAATGTCATCCTGAAAGGACCCCCGTGTCCCCCACTGCGCTAGCCGTGCGTCTGTCCGCGGCCCCCGCCTATGTCCAGCCGCAGATCTTCACCACGCCTTTCGTTGTCGGGCGTCTGCCGGAGTGCGAGTTCGTGATCTCCAACTCCTCAATAGTCTCCCGCCGTCACCTGCGAGTCTCGCCCACGCCTCAGGGGTGGCTCGTGGAGAGCCTGTCCGAGAACGGGATGGTGGTCAACGGCCGGAAGATTCCGCAGGTGCTCGTCACGTCTCCAACTCGGATTCACCTCGCCGACGGATCGGGCCCTGGCCTGGACCTCGTTCCGACTCAGGCCCCTGTCGGCGGGCCCCCGTCTGCGCCGATGCCCGCTGCGGCCCCGCATCAGCAGGCCGTTCCGGGGCCTGGTGCGCGTCCGGGGCCGGGGGCCGTCCCGACGAATGCACCTACCGTCGTCCCGCCCGGTACGCCGGCGGGAGGACCGGGCGCCGCTGCCGGACGCCACGGCGCTCAGCCGATGGGCTATAGCGCACAGGCCCCTGGTTACGGTCCCGGGCCGGCTGCGTCTTCAGTGTCTTCAGCGCCTTCGTCGGCGGGGATGGCGATGGCTCCCGGTTACGGCTCGGCGCCGTCGGCCTCCTCGGCTGCGGCCGGAACGACCATGGCCGTGGGCTCCGCGGCCGCGGCCGCAGCCATCGGCGGTCCTGCCTCCGGAGGTCAGGCTCCCGGTCAGCCTCCCCAGGTCACTCATGTCCAGATCAGTGGCTCGGGGACGATCGGTCGCCGCCCCGACAACGCCTTCACCGTCAACGACCCCACCATGTCCGGGCGCCATGCGCGCATCGATGTGACTCCGCAGGGCGCGGTCGTCACGGATCTCGGTTCGCGCAACGGCGTTCTGCTGGGCCATCAGCGTGTTCAGACCTACACCGTCACCAAGCCGACGGTATTCGGCATGGGGTCGAGTTTCATCGAGATCAGCCCCGACGGCGGCTGCTCCCTGAAGATCGGCGGTGGCGGCGGCGAGCTGGTGGGCAAGGATCTGACGTTCAGTGTGAACGACGGCAAGCTGCGTCTGCTGGATGGGATCTCGTTCAAGCTTCCGGGCAATGAGCTGCTGGCGGTGGTGGGGCCCTCGGGAGCGGGCAAGTCGACGCTGCTCAAGGCACTGACCGGTGAGCAGAAAGCGCAGGCCGGGCAGGTGCTCTTCGATGGTCTGGACGTCTACGAGCACTATCCGGTCATGCGCAACAAGATCGGTGTGGTGCCGCAGAACGACGTGATCCATTCTGCTTTGACGGTGCGGCAGACCCTCGAGTACGCCGCTGAGCTGCGGTTCGCCAAGGATGTGACGAAGGCGGAGCGGCGTCAGCGGATCGACGAGGTGCTGGAAGACCTCGACCTGGTCGAGCATGTGGACAAGCGGGTCAAGAAGTTGTCCGGCGGCCAGCGCAAGCGGGTGTCGACTGCGATCGAGCTGTTGACTCGCCCTTCGCTGCTGTTCCTCGATGAGCCGACCTCCGGTCTGGATCCCCAGCTGGATCGTGACGTGATGGAGCTGCTGGCGACTCTGGCTCACGGGACGCGTCCGGGGGACACGGGCCGCACGGTGATGGTGGTGACCCACAATGAGAACCACATCGATCGGGCGGACAAGGTCTTGATCCTGGCGGCAGGCGGCAAGCCGGTGTACTTCGGGTCGCCCCGCCAGGTCATCCCCTATTTCCGGGAGCGTCTGGCCGAGCTCCGCTCCCAGGGGCAGCTGGTGGTCTCCGCCCCCAGGGGCGGCTTCCCCGACCCCGGCGAGATCGAGGGCTTCGCGGATGTCTACGCCCTGATCCGAAATCACACCCAGATGCTGCGCGCTCACCTCGAGGCGGTTGAGCCTTCGACGCGACGGGGGGACGGGCGGCGGATCCCCACGGCATTGTCGTCCTCGTATCCCAAAGCGCCTCAGCAGTCGAGGATGCGGCAGATCTCGACCCTCGTGCGCCGGCATCTGCGCATCGTGGCGGCGGATCCGTCATATCTGGCCTTCATGCTCGCCCTGCCCATCATCATGGGCCTGCTCACCAAAGTCATCTCCGGGAAGAATGGCTTCTCTGTACCGGAACTTCCCGCTCCAACGCCCGATAATCCCTGCGTCGTCTACTCCACCCAGGCTCTTGAGCTCCTCGTGATTCTCATTACGGGTGCGGCGTTCGCCGGCATGGCTGCGACGATTCGTGAACTGGTGGGGGAGCGGGACGTGTTCTTGCGGGAGAAGGCGGTGGGCCTGCGCGCGGGCGCTTATCTGATGTCCAAGGCGATCGTGCTGGCGCTGATCGTCACGGTGCAGACCGCGATCATGATGGGAATCGCCCTGGCACTGAATGAGCACCCCTCTGATGCGGTACTGCTGGGCAATCCGGCTCTGGAACTGGCGGTGTGCTGCTGGGCGGTGGCCTTCGCCTCTGGTCTGCTGGGGCTGGCGATCTCGGCGTTCGTGTCCTCTTCCGAGCAGGTCATGCCGGTACTGGTGGTCTCGATCATGGGGCAGTTGGTCCTCGCCGGTGGCGTGGTTCCAGTTGCCGGGCGCGCGGTATTCGAGCAGCTGGCCTGGTTCATGCCGGCGCGCTGGGGATACGCGATGGCCGCCTCCACCATCGATATGAACCAGATCGTGCCTCACCGCGAGGACAGCCTGTGGGCGCACACCACCAGTCAGTGGCTGACCGATTACGGCATCCTGTCGGCCATCGGCCTGGTCTGCCTGATCATGTGCTACGTCGGACTGGCCCGTCGCGGGCGCCGCTGACGCCGCGGCACTGCCGTTGACCCCGCACTGGCCAGTACGACCCGAGTACGCAAGCACTCGGACCGTTCTTGCAACAATGTCGCACGACGCCCTCTGACGGCCCTAAAGTTGGCACCATGGTCGCACCCACGCCCCTACTCCCCTCCGGGCAGGATGTTCCTGTCTCGGCGCTCAGTCGCGCCCAGCTCATCGATGTCCTGACCGATACCGTGGGGGACTTGGAACGGCTTGAGCTCACGCTGGACGCCGATGGCGTCGCCGACGCCCGCAGGATGCGAACCAGCCTGATCGGACAGGTTCGAGACCATGTGCTGCCGCGACTTGTCGATGCCGATCTGCCCGCCGTCGTCGTCGTGGGCGGCTCCACCGGTGCGGGCAAGTCCACGCTGGTCAACTCCGTCCTGGGCGCCGAGGTCTCCGAGGCCGGGGTCCTGCGACCCACGACGCGCACGCCCGTGCTGGTTATGAATCCGGAGGACACCGATGCGTTCGCCGACCATCCTTTGGCGCAGGTGTGCCGTAGCGTCTTCTCTAAGACCGTTCCGGCGGGCCTGGCCCTTGTTGATGCCTCGGATCTCGACTCCGTGCACGAGGCCAACCGGGCTCTGGCGCTGCGTCTTCTGGAGGCCGCTGACCTGTGGCTCTTCATCACCACTGCCGCGCGCTATGGCGACCACACTCCCTGGTCGTCTCTTGAGGATGCCGCGGGGCGACGCACACCCATCGGCGTTGTGCTCAATCGGGTCCCCGCCCGGATTCTTCCGGAAGTGCGCCGCGACCTGGTGACCCGCCTTGAGGGACTGGGGTTGGCCGAGTCCCCCTTCTTCGTCATCCCTGACGCGGGTCCCCATGAGGGCCTGCTGCCCGAGGGTTCCGTCGCGCCGCTGCGCGACTGGTTGAGTCTGCTGGCGGGACGTCATCGTGCTGCCGGCCTGGTGCGCCGCACCGGGCACAGCACATGGACGAGCCTGCGCGCCGACCTCACCCGCCTGGCGGACGACGTCGATGCTCAGGATGATGCCGCGACTCGGCTCGAGAACGCCACCCAGGCCCTTCTGTCCGCGCCAGTGGCGGGGATGCAGGCGGAGATCGATGCGGGCGCCTGGGGGCAGGGAGCTCCAGCCACCCGTTGGTTGGCTTTGGCGTCCACCGGCGGGCCTCTGGCCTCCATGGCTGCGCTGGAGCCCGGTCGCCGTCTGCGTGCGGGTCTCTTCGGGCGTCGCACCAAGGCCCGTGCACAGGCTCTGAAGGACCTGGCCGCCGATGCCGTCGAGGTTGTCGCCGACAGGCTCAAGGCTGCTCTGGTTTCTCTGTCCGGTCAGGCCCGCGAGCTGTGGACCGGCGCAGGCGTGCCGGAGGAGGTCGTGCGGCAGCGCCTCGGAGCCATCCAGGACAAGGACCTCCATGCGCAGTGGGCGCGCAGTCAGGTCCGCGAGCAGCTGGTGCCTGCCAGTGGCCTGCCCAAGGGCATGAACGCCGATAGTGTTGGTCACCTGCTCGTGGCTGCCGCCGTCGGGGTCGATGGCGCCGTCGAGGCCGCTCGCAACCTGGGGCTGGCCGAGGCTGCGGGCCAGGCGCGCAGCGCCCTGGTTCAGACCCTTACCGCCGAGCTCGCCACCATCGTGCCCGCGGGAGCCGCCCGTGCGCTCGCTCCCGCTCCCTCTTTGGCCGCAGCCCTGCGCCTGCGTGCCGGTGAGCTCACCCCCTTCACCCGCCCTGGAGCATCCGCATGACTCAGGAACCATTCATCGTGCATACCGAGCCTCTCGATGCCATCCACCTTGAGGCCCGCCTGTCCCGGTTGCGAACCGCACTAGACGCGTGCCCCACAGAGGTGCCCGCCTCCCTGGCGATTCCGGCGAGGCAGGCGCTCGAGGAGGTTGGTGAGCGTCTCGCACTGGGCGTTGATCACACCGTTGTGGCCCTGTTCGGCGGTACCGGCTCGGGCAAGTCCTCTTTGTTCAACGCTCTGACCCAGTTGCAGTTCGCCGATGTCGGTGCCCGCCGCCCCACCACGTCGCAGGCCGCGGCCTGCTCCTGGGGTGACGATGCGAGTGCCCTTCTGGACTTCCTGGGCGTCGGCAGTGAACGTCGCATACGCCGCGAGTCCCTCCTGGACGCTTCGGATCAGGACGAGCTCGCCGGGCTGGTCCTGCTCGACGTTCCCGACTACGACTCGGTGACGACTGCGCACGCCCTGCAGGTCGACCGCCTCGTGCCGCTGGCCGACATTCTTGTGTGGGTCGTCGATCCCCAGAAGTATGCCGATGCGGCGCTCCACGAAGGCTACCTGCGCGGTCTGGGCGCCCGTCAGGAGGACATGCTGATTCTGGTCAACCAGGTCGATACCCTCCCCGCCGGGGGAGCCTCGACCCTGTTGAAGGATGTGCATGACCTGCTCATCGCCGACGGCCTTCACGACGTCAAGGTCCTGCCAGTCTCCGCCGTGCGCGGCGATAACCTAGGACAAGTCCGTGAGATCCTGTGCGATCGCGTGGCGCACGAGTCGAATGCGGCCCGGACCGCCTCCGCGGAGCTCGATGCCATCACCGCCAGGCTGCGCCCGACTGCGGCGCACCGGGAGATCGTGCTCGATCCGGCAGGGGCTCAGGATGCTGCCGCGTCCCTCGTCCGCGCTTCCGGAGCGCAGGCTGTCGAGGACTCTGTGCGCACGGGACTGGCCCGGGCCCTGCCGCGCGCCTTGGCGCGGCCTGAGCCGCCATCCAGAACCGCGGTGGCAGCCACTCGCACCACCTGGTTGCAGCAGGTGACTGGGGGGCTGCCGCCGGTATGGCTGCGCAGCGTCGAGGACGCCGTGGCCACTCCCGAGGCCTTGGCCGCCCAGACCGCTGAGGCGGTTGGTTCGGTCCCGTTGCCCGGTCACCGAACACCGGTCATCGAACTGGCTTGGTGGGGAGGGCTTTTGACCGTGCTCATCGGGCTGGCCTGGGGCGCCGCCATGGTGGCGACCGGCGGGGGAGTGGTACTGCCCGTCGTGGTGCTGCTCCTCGGTGTGATCGTCGCCGTGGGGGCGATGATCACGCGTCGCTCACGTGCGCGCAAGGAGGCCTTGATCTACGGCGACCAGGTGCGCGCACGCGTCTCCGCGGTAGTCGCCCGCGGCTTGACCGCTCCGGCGGACGGCGTGCTCAGCCGTCATCGCCAGCTCCAGGAGGCGCTCGGTATCAGTGCTCCTTCTACGCCCGTTTCCGAGTCCCGCTGATTCCCTCGTCTCTGCGCGGGAGCGCCGGCAATCCCTCATCGCGGGCCGTGTTGCGGGCCCTGCGGATCCTGTGGACCCTGTGGACAAGGACGGGACAAGGATGCGGGGTCGCAGGGCCCCACAGGGCGGCTCGTGCGAAGGCCGTCCACAGCGGTCAATGCCATTGGTGGCGCGCATTGGTGCTCGAGCGCGACTGTGGAGGAGAGCCAGCACGGTGCTGGCCCTCGTCCCCGCTAGGAGCACATCATGAGCCGTCAGCTCGATCTCGTCGTCCAGGGCTCCCTGGGCACCAATCCCGTTGTCTCGCGTACGTCTTCCGGGCGTCTCTTCTGCTACTTCCGCGTGGCCACCGCCCCGTCCTTCCGCGTTGAGGAGGTATGGCGCGATGGCCCGACCATCTGGTTCACGGCCAAGGCCTGGGGGTATCTTGCCGAGAACCTCGCTCACAGCCTGCACAAGGGTGATCCTGTCGTCCTGGTGGGCCGCTTCTCCCAGGACACGTGGGAGAATGACCGTGGACAGCAGCTGACCAATGTCTTGACCGTCTCGTGCGGCGGACCTGACCTGACCTGGGGCGAGTCGCGCTTCATGCGGGTCGCCCGCACAGCTCAGGCCATCGGCGCCGCGGATGCGACGACCTCGGCCGGGTCGGCTCCCTCGAGCGCCTCCGCGGATACTGCTTCTGAGTCGGAGGGCGCCGCAGTCGGCCTGCGGGAGACTCCGCTCGAGGATGCTCATTGGGAGACGCTGCCCGATGAACTCACCGATCGGCCGGAGCCCTCGGCCGATCCAATGGCCTACACGCTCCGCGAAGAGGCCCTTGTGTGAGCGAGGGCCTGGAGGGCGAACCGGGCCACGGCGAGGGGCTGCAGGCGATGCTGCGCCGTCTCAGCAGCTCTGCTCCAGCACCAGCCAGCTCAGGTCCGCCGGGTGCGCGACGCGTAGTACTTCGATGAGCACCCGGGTCACGACCTCTGCCGCAGTCCGCCCGTCCTCCACGGTGCGCATGAGCCGGTCCTCGCGCCGCGCCCACCCGAGAGCGGTCAGCTGAGCGCATGCGTCGTCGCCCAGCAGCACCCGGCCCTCGGTATCGAGTGCGGGCGCCCGCATCTCTACGCAGTCGTCCTTGCCCATCAGCACGATTCCGGGCGCTTCCGGCGATGGGAGGCGCGGGGACCGTTTGCGCCGCAGCGACCATAGACCCGACCTGCGGCCTTCGCTTTCGAGCAGGTCCGATTCCGTGATCACAGGTGCGGGCGCCACCAGGCGGACCGCTAACCCCCTGTCGACGTCGAGGTCGTCCGGTAGCCGGTGACAGCGGATCTGCTCGTCGATGAAGATGGCCAAGGACGGTGAGAACCTCGCCCATGAACCGACGTCGATGACATCGCTGAGGACGGGTGGGGGCGGCGTGTCGGGCATGGCTCACACGCTAGCGGGCCGCGACACGATCACGGTCCGCGTGTCACGCCGAGGATTCTGGCCAGTACTGGATACCGTGACCGCGAATGGGCGTGACCACGCCCTCGCACGCCAGGAAGCAGCCACTCGATGATTCGATTCGACCATGTCTCCAAGGTCTACAATCGGGGCGCCCGCCCCGCGCTCGATGATGTCTCGATCAAGGTCAAGAAGGACGAGTTCGTCTTTCTTGTGGGCGCCTCGGGCTCTGGGAAGTCAACCTTCCTGCGGCTGACCCTGCGCGAGGAGCGGCCCACCTCGGGCTCCATCCACGTGCTGGGGCGCGACTTGTCCCAGATCTCCAGCTGGAAGGTCCCCAAGCTGCGTCAGGAGATCGGCTTCGTCTTCCAGGACTTCCGTCTTCTGGACAACAAGTCCGTCTTCGAGAACGTCGCCATCGCCTCACAGGTGATCGGTAAACCGCGTCACTACATTCTGTCGGCGGTGCCGGAGGCTCTCGACCTGGTGGGCCTGGATGGCAAGGAGAAGCGCTTGCCGCATGAGCTCTCCGGTGGTGAGCAGCAGCGCGTCGCCATTGCCCGAGCCATGGTCAACCGTCCCAAGCTGCTCATGGCGGATGAGCCGACCGGCAATCTCGACCCCTCGACGTCGGTAGGAATCATGCGCCTGCTCGACCGCATCAATCGGCAGGGGACCACCGTGGTTATGGCCACTCACGATGACGAGATCGTCGATCAGATGCGCAAGCGCGTCATCGAGCTCAAGGCGGGTGAGGTCGTGCGCGACCAGGCCCGTGGTGTTTACGGCTCGGACCGCTGAGAGAGGTACCCATGCGCTTACGCTTCATCCTTTCCGAGACCTTCAAGGGTTTGACTCGCAACCTCGCCATGACCGTCTCGGTCATCCTGGTGGCCTTCATCTCCTTATTGTTCGTCGGCGCCTCGGCTCTGCTGCAGGCGCAGATCTCCACCATGAAGGGCGACTGGTACGACAAGGTCGAGGTCAGCGTCTACATGTGCCCGGCATCCTCCTCTGGGGCCGCCTGCCCGGACGGTGAGGCCACCCAGGAGCAGATCGACGCTGTTGAGAGCTTCATCAACTCCGACGCGCTCAAGCCCTATGTCAAGAGCTACACCTTCGAGTCCAAGGCGGAGGCCTACGCCAAGTTCAAGGAGGTCTACGGCGAACGGCCCATCGGCCGGAACGCCACGGAGGATATGATGCCGGTCTCCTTCCGCATCAAGCTGATCGATGCGGAGAAGTACCAGGCCGTGGCGGAGCAGCTCACCGGACGCGACGGCGTCGAACGCGTGGTCGACCAGCGCAAGACTCTGGAGTCGTTCTTCCTGGTCATGAATCGTGCCTCGTGGATCACCGGGGGCCTGGCCGCGATCATGGCCGTCGCCGCCGTGCTGCTGATCTCCACCACGATCCGTTTGTCCGCGATGAGCCGGTCCAAGGAGACAGGGATCATGCGTCTGGTGGGTGCCTCCAGGTTCTTCATCCAATTGCCCTTCATGCTGGAAGGGGCCATTGCAGCGCTCATCGGGGCCTTCGCGGCCGTCGGCGCATTGTGGGCCGGTGTGTACTTCATCGTCGACGGTTGGCTGGCTCAGTCGCTGACGTTCATCAACACGGCGTTCGTGTCCACTGGGGATGTGCTGCTGCTGGCCCCCTGGCTCCTTCTGGCCGCGATCGTCCTAGCGGTTGTCTCCTCCTCCTTCTCCCTGTCGAAGTACACGAAGGTTTGATCATGGCGTCCTTCCTTCCTCTCAGCGACGCATCCGCTGCATTCTCCAAGGTCTCCAAGGCGACCAGAGGTGTCGGGCGCCAGTGCTACCGCACTCTTGCCGGGAAGCGCCGTCTGCTCAGCGTGCTCATGGTGATCGCGCTTGCGGTGGTCCCCCTGGGCATGACGGCCCGGGCGGATGACCGTTCCGATGCAGTCGACCAGCAGAACGAGGCGCAGAAGCGGCAAACCGAACTCGCCTCCTCCCTGGAAGGCGTCTCTGCGGAGTTGGGTCAGGCCTATCTCGATCTGCAGAGCGCTGAAACGGCACTGACCACGGCCCAGGACGATCTGACCACAGCTGAGTCCACGCTGAGCGAGAAGGAGCGCGAGCAGCAGACCGCCTCTGATCGTCTCGACGTCGCCGAGGCGGACCTGACCACCGTCACTGAGGAGGCCGACGCCTCTCAGGCCGATGCCTCGGAGAGCAACGTCTCTGTGGCTGACCTGGTCGTGTCCACCTACCAGGGGGACAGCAGCGTGAGCTCCTGGTCCTACGTCTTGTCCTCCTCCGATACGGTCGATGACCTCAATCAGCGGGCCTCCACCATGGAGATCGCCGCCTCCATTCAGGAGACGGTTCTGGCATCCGCGGAGGCCGAGCGGGCTCAAGACGCCAACCGCAAGGCCCGTCAGGATGCAGCGACCGACCGTGTCTCCACCCTGAAGGATGAGGCCGACACGGCGGAGACGGAGGCCAGGACCGCCCGCGATGAGGCCGTCACCAAGCGCGATGAGGTTGCGACGCTGAAGTCCGACAAGGAGACGGCAGCCTCCAATCTCGAGACTCAGAAGGAGGGGCTGGAGCAGCAGCAGACGCAGGCGGCCGCTGACGCGGATGCCGCGGCCAAGCGCATTGCGGAGATCGACGCCGCCAACCGGACCGCTTACGAGAGCGGGGAGAACACGGGGGTGTCCTCCGACTCGATCGCAGCGGACTCGTTGGGCGATGGCTATATCGGGCATCCCATTTCGGGGGAACTGTCTGTCACTTCTCCCTTCGGTTATCGCGTTCACCCCGTCACCGGTACCGGTACCGGGCATCAGGGCGCCGATTTCGCGGCAGCCGAGGGCACGCCCCAGTACGCTGCGGTCTCGGGCGTTGCCACGTACTGGGACTCCGAATCGTGCGGTATCGGAATCGACATCAATGCGGGCTATATAGACGGGCATTCCTACGTCATCACCCTGTGCCACTTGTCGGGGCGGGCCATCTCCGACGGGCAGCAGGTCAATCGCGGCGACCTGGTCGGATACACGGGCTCGACAGGCTATGCGACGGGGCCCCATGTCCACTTCCAGGTGGCGCAGGACGGCGTGTACATCGATCCGATGACGTTGCCCGGTTTCTGACCGCACCCGTATGCCGATCCCCGGAGGGGCGGCCGGAGGCATCGTCCGCTTCAGGCAGATTGACGATGCCGGCCGGCCGCGTAGGCTGGGGCATCGCGCCCGCCGGCCCATGGTGACGCGCTCAGCATCGATTGGGGAAGGGGAGCCGTATGGCCAAGAAGGCCGACGCACGGAAGAAGCCCACGCCGAGTGCACGCGCCAAGGCCGCCTCCGACGCCCATAAGACGATCGCACGCAATAAGAAGGCGACTCACGACTACTTCATCGAGGACCGTTACGAGGCCGGGCTCGTGTTGACGGGAACCGAGGTCAAGGCCCTGCGGATGGGACGCGCCTCCCTGGCCGAGGCGTGGATCGAGATCGATCGTTATGGTGAGGCCTGGCTTCAGGGGGCGCACATTCCTGAGTATCTTCAAGGAACCTGGAACAATCACACCCCGCGTCGCAAGCGCAAACTGCTGCTTCACCGCGCCCAGCTCGAGCGGCTGGCTCAGAAGGTTCAGGCGAAGGGCTACACAATGGTGCCTCTGGAGCTGTACTTCATCGGGGGACGCGCCAAAGTCGAGATCGCCCTGGCCCGGGGCAAGCAGGACTGGGACAAGCGCCAGGCGCTGCGCGAGGCTCAGGACAAACGCGAGGCCGCGCGCGCCATGGCGGCTGCCAACCGGCGCCGAGGGTGAGAAGTCTCGTATTCCGGTGACGGCTCAGGGAGCAGGGAGCATTTCAGAGAGCATCTCAGGGCACTGAGCCGCTTCTCTCCCATGATTCGATGGCGGTTCTGCTGCCGGCTGCGAGCTACCAGTGGTCGTGGACATGAGCTCGGATGAGCCGGTTGTAAATGTCCGTCAGGGCGGTGTGCATCTCGGCGCTCAAGGGCGGCAGCGCGGCGGCCTGCGCGTTGAAGCGGGCCTGGTGGGGGCTGTGCGCCTCGGGCAGGATGCAGGTGATGCCCTCCTGGTCCAGGAGCCAGCGCAGTGCGACCTGCACCGGCTGGGCGCGGCCGGGGACGAGCTCGCGGCACAGGCCCGCGAACTCACGGGCCGCCTGGGCGGCCACGTCGTCGGGGACGACGGAGAAGATCCAGCCGGCGTCGAGTGAGGCGACCGGGCCGGGAAGATCCGTCTCGGTGTCCCTGCGGTGGTTATGGGAGAGCACTCCCTCAGGCAGGGGCACCCTGGCGATCACAGCAGTACCGGACTCGTGTGCTGCGGGCAGGACCTCCTCCATTGGCTTGTGCCGGAATATGTTGACGATGAGCTGCACGCTCGCGCAGCCGGGATGGCGGATCGCCTCGAGTGCCTGTTCGCAGGTCTCCGCGCTCACCCCGTAGGAGCGGATTCTGCCCTCAGCGACCAAGTCATCGAGCAAGTCCCAGATATGCGGTGCCCTGATGAGCTCGTTGGGCGGACTGTGCAGCTGGACCAAGTCGATGGTCTCAACGCCAAGGTTCTCCCGGGAGCTATCGTTCCAGAGGCGGAAGTTGTCGCGACTGTAGTTGGCTGTCGTCGGGGGGACTCTGCGTCCCATCTTCGTGGCCACCACGAGCTCCGCCTTCGGGCGGGTGGCGAGGAAGCGGCCCACGAAACGCTCTGAACGACCATCTCCATAGACATCAGCGGTATCGATGAGGGTCACGCCGGTCTCCACCGCGGCCTGAAGGGTTGCTGCGGCGTCGTCGGGATCGGTCTCGTCGCGGTCGATGCCCAGCTGCCAGGTTCCGATGCCGACGGCGGAGACGGGCTGTCCCAGCGCAGCGAATGGGCGGTTCTCCATGGCGTCCTCCTGGGGAAGATCGGGACTCGGCCTATGAGGCCGAGCGTAGTCGCGCGAGATCCGGGCGCCCAGGGATGAGGAAGGGGCGGGTGAGAGCGGGGCACGGGGGCCATGGGACCGATGGCGGCTCGATGTGCGGCGCTCTCCTTGCGTCCAGCGCTGACGGTGGTGCACTGCTTCTGCTAGAGTCATGCATCGCTCGCTCGCGAGCGCGCTCCGCTGGGCCATCGGCCCGGTGGGGACAACTCCACAGGGGATGATCGGTTTCGACGACGGTCGTGGATTCAGGAGAAGCGGGTCGAGGATGCACAGTCATCTCGTCAACGCTCTGTGCGAACCAATAGGTGCCGATAACACTCGCACCGACTTCGCTCTCGCCGCCTGAGCGAGCTCCGAAGTCCGTCAGCCCGGGGACTGCTTCCGCCCCGGTTCCTGGCGTCATCCAGGAAGCCACTGCTGAGGCCCCTCGTCATCGGGGGACTCGGGACTTCTAGGTGACTGAGCCTGTCGGCGTTCTTGTTCGCGTGAAACGCCGGGGCTGAGAAAATCAACAGCGAACTGCGCCCGGAGAAGTCCTGTTGCACCACCGTCGGACCGGGGTTCGATTCCCCGCATCTCCACCAGTTGGCCTGTTGCAAGTACGGCTTGAGGTTTGCTTCCAAGCGACGGCGGTATCCATCCTCGAAAGAGGGCGGGTACCGCCGTCGCCGTTCGCTCGCACATGACAGCTGCCTGCATAGGGCTTGTCCGAGCGCCGCAGACTGAGGAGCAGACGTCGGCGACTCGTTTCGTCGTCTTCACCGATCTCGGCGTGGAGGTGGACCGATCTCGGTGCGGAACTCGACCGATCTCGGTGCGGAACTCGACCGATCTCGGTGCGGAAGCGGACCGATCTCGGTGGGAGGCGAGGGGAAGGTAAGAGGAAGTGGTCCGGGCGGCCAGTTGGCGCGGGGGAGGGTCACTCGGATTGGAGGGCGGCCTGCAGGGGGGCGTAGTGCTCCTTGACCGCCGCCCTGTAGGCGTCGGGGTCGCCGGCTCGAGCCGCCTCGAGCATGGCGCGGTGCGCATTGGCCGTGCGCATGATGTCCTCCGGATGCGGCGCGTCCAGCAGCGGTACCGTCAGCATGTGCACGGCCCAGAACGCGTCCGTCAGGTGACCGAATAGCTGGTTGGGCAGCGCATCCAGGAGCATGGAGTGGAAACGATGATCCTGGTCCGTGAAGATCTTGCCCGAGGCGGCGAGCTTCTCCATCTCCTCGACGACGGCGTCGATCGCGGCGTCCTCGCGGCCCCTCCACGTCGTGATCACCTGCTCGGTCAGGGAATCGTCTAAGACGGCGCGCACATCGACGACCTCTCGCAGAGCCCGGTAGTCGTCTCCGGGTTTGAGCAGGCCGCGGAAGACCAGCGACTCCACCATGGGGCGCATAGAGATCTGACCGACGAACATTCCATGGCCGTGGCGCACCTCGACGATGTCGAGGGCCACCAGTGTGCGGACGGCTTCTCGGATGGACGAGCGGGACATGCCCAGGTCGGTGCACAGCTGCGATTCGGTGGGCAAGGGGTCTCCGGGACGCAGGTGCGCCTGGAGGATGTAGTCCTTGATGGCGTTGATCGCGGTTGAAGCCTGCGTCGTTGCAGCCCCGTTGATGGAGGCGTAGGCGCCTCGCTTCGTGTTCATGGCAGTCATTGTGACCGGAACTCCATCGTCGTGCTCAGTGGTCCTGCGTCCGGACGACCTCGACCGGACCTCGTCCGAAGGACTTCACGACACGAGATCGTAAACGATCTGGTCAGACGTCCTTCGAAGCTGCTACAGTCATCCTACCAACGTCAGACAACAGACGTCAGACTTCAGGAGAACATCAATGGCGATCTCAACTCCGCGGGCTTCCCGCCGTGACTTCATCCGCCTTACGTCCACCATGGGGATGGCTGCCGGTTTCGCCGCAGCTCTGGCCGCATGCGGCGGCTCCTCCGGCGGCTCGGGAGCCTCCGGCGCCGAGAGCGCCAACCCCGACGGCACCATCACCGCGGGCATCTCCTACGAGCTGGGTACGAGCGGCTATGACCCGATGACCACGACATCTGGTCTGACCGTCGCCGCCAACTGGCACACCCTGGAGGGGCTCACCGAGCTCGACGCGGTCAGCCGCGAGGCATACGCGGCTCTCGGCAAGGACCTGCCCATGAAGGTCGACGACACGACTTACGAGGTCGCCCTGCGCGACGGCGCCAAGTTCTCCGACGGCAGCGACGTGACCGTCGAAGACGTCGTCTTCTCCTTCGAGCGCGTTCTCGACCCGGCGAACAATTCGCTCTACAGCCAGTTCCTCACCTTCCTGGAGTCGGTGACGGCCAAGGACGACACCACGGTCACCATCAAGACCAAGCATCCCTACTCCCTGGTCGCCGAGCGGCTCAGCACCGTCAAGATCGTTCCCAAGGCGGTGGTCGAGGCCGACCCCAAGGCCTTCGACATGAACCCGATCGGATCCGGTCCGTACAAGATGACGGACAACAGCGCTGCGTCTCAGACCGTTGTCTTCGAGCGCAATGACAACTACAACGGTTCCCACCCGGCGCTCGCCAAGAAGATGACGTGGCAGGTCCTGCCCGACGACACCACGCGCACCAACGCGATCACCTCCAGCACGGTTCAGGCCATCGACACCGTGCCGGCGACGAACCTCAGCGCGATGACGGATCCGGTCGTGGTCTCCGCGGACAAGGGGTTCAGCCTCGTGTTCGTCATGTTCAACCACCAGGGCGCATTCGCCGACGTCAAGGCGCGTCAGGCCATCATGTACGCCCTTGACTACGAGAAGATCTGCACCACGGGCATGGGGACGCTGGCCACTGCGGCCACGTGCTTCGTGCAGGAGGAGCACCCCGCGTACAAGAAGGCCTCCACGGTTTACAGCTACGACGCCGACAAGGCCAAGTCGCTGCTGGCCGAGGCCGGCATCACCTCCATCGAGACCATCGCCACGGACCACGGGTTCTTCTCCGGAGCGCGTCCGATCATCAAGGAGAACCTCGAAGCGCTCGGCGTGTCCGCGAACTTCACCGAGAAGAAGTCCAAGGAGCTGTACGACTACATCAAGAACGGAGACAAGTGGGATATCGCCATCGCGCCCGGCGACCCCTCGGTCTTCGGCAATGACGCCGACCTTCTCATGCGCTGGTGGTACAGCGCGGATCTGTGGGCCAACGACCGCATGCACTGGAAGGGGACTGAGGCCTACACCAAGCTGCAGGCGATTCTTGACGAGGCCGTCCAAGTCGAGGGTGACGCGCAGATCGCCAAGTGGCAGGAGGCATTCGACCTCATCGCGGAGAACGTGCCCCTCTACCCGATCTTCCACCGGACGACACCGACGGCCTACAACAACCAGACCCTCGTGTCGTTCCGCAGCGTCAACTACCCCGGTCTGTCCTTCGTGGACGTCGGTTCGACACAGGTCTGACCGGCTGTCCGCTTCCCTTCTACTTCCCTTCTACCGCCTTCGCCACCCGGCCGCGCACGCCGCCTTGCGCATCGCAGGGCCGTTGCGGCCGGGCAGCGGGGCAAAGGAGCATTCCAGTGTCCAACCTTCTCCGCCTGATCGGGCGGCGCCTGCTCGCGCTGCCGATCATGGTGCTGGGCGTGACGCTGCTCGTCTTCGTCGTCATGTCGTTCTCCACCGCGGACCCTGCGGTCCTGGCGCTCGGAGAATCGGCCACGCCAGAGGCCCTCGAGCAGTATCGGCAAGCCCATCACCTCAACGACCCGCTGCTCACACGGTTCTGGGACTATCTCATCGGTCTGGCCCATGGAGACCTCGGTACGTCCTTCACCGGTGTGAAGATCTCCGACATGGTGTCGAGCGCCTTCCCGATCACCCTTCAGCTGACATTCATCGGAATCCTGGTCGCAGTCGTCGCCGCCACCGTTCTGGGTGTTGTCGCCGCTCTGTACCGTGACAGGATGCCGGATCAGGTCATCCGCGTCATCTCCATCCTGTGCCTGGCCACGCCCTCGTTCTGGCTGGCGCTCCTGCTCATCCAATGGTTCGGCGACATCCCCGGCGCCACCGGCACGTTCCCCTCCCTGGTCACCAAGTGGGTGCCCTTCGGCGACGATCCGGCCGCATACGTGCGTCAGATCTTCCTGCCGGCGCTGGCCATCGCCGTGCCCAACACCGGGACGCTGACCCGAGTCGTGCGCACCGCCATGGTGGAGGAGCTCGACCGCGACTACGTGCGCACCGCCATCGGAGCCGGCATTCCCAAACGGGTCGTCGTGGCGCGCAACGTGCTGCGCAACGCCCTCATCACCCCGCTGACCGTGCTCGGTCTCCGCCTGGGCTACGCCATGGGAGGGGCGGTCGTCATTGAGATGATCTTCAACATCCAGGGCATGGGACAGCTCATCTTCCAGGGCGTCACCCGCAACGACGTCAACATCGTCCAGGGCGTGTCCATCACCGTGGCGCTGGCGTTCATCATTATCAACATCGTCGTTGACATGCTCTACGTGCTGGTCAACCCGAGGATCAGGAGCGTCTGATGCTGCACAGTCGCACACTCGACAAGGTCTCCAAGCCCGGCTTGCGCTTCCAGGGCTGGAAGAACCTGCCCATTGGGAGCAAGATCGCCGTCGCCGTCCTGCTCATCGTCGTCGCCATGGCGATCTTCGCCCCGGTGGTGGCTCCCTACGATCCCGGCGCCACCGGCCTGGCCACCGCGGAGACGACCGTCCATGTGCCGGGCGGCTCCGACATCGTCACCTACGACCCCGCTGTCCGGCCTTCGCTGGACCATCTCTTCGGGACCGACAAGCCCAGCCGCGACATCTTCTCTCGAGCCGTCTACGGGGCCAGGGTCTCACTGGTCGTCGGCCTGAGCGCCACGGGCATCGCCCTGGCCCTGGCCTCCGTCCTGGGCGCTATTGCCGCGACCAGCCGCAAGTGGATCGGCGAGGTCGTCATGCGCGTCCTCGACGTCCTCATGTCCTTCCCCGGCATCGCCCTGGCGGCGGTCCTGGTGCTGGCCATGTCCTCGCGCCTGCCGATAGTGCCGGTGATCATCCTGGCGACCGCCATCGTCTACACCCCCCAGCTCACGCGCGTAGTCCGCGCGAACATCCTGTCCCAGTTCGGCGAGGACTACGTCGCCGCCTCCAAGGTCATGGGTGCGCGCGTGCCCTGGATCCTTGCCAGGCACGTCGTACGCAACTGCGTGGCCCCCATCATGGTCTACGCCACGGTGCTCGTGGCCGATGCGATCGTCTTCGAGGCATCGCTGTCCTTCATCGGCGCCGGCATCACGTCGGTCAACACCCCCACCTGGGGCAATATGCTCTCCGAGGGCAAGGAGCTCCTGCTGTCGGGTCACTGGTGGCCGACCTTCTTCCCCGGCCTCATGATTCTCATCACCACTCTGTGCCTCAATGTCCTGGCGGAGGGGCTGACCGATGCCATGGCCTCCCCGCGCATCCGCGCTCGCGTGGACGTCGAGGCCGACGAAGAGGCCATGAATACCGAGAAAGCCTGGGATGAGGCCGGCTCTGCCGTAAGGGACAACGCCGACGACGCGCCCTCAGCCACCCCGGGCGGCCAGAAGAGCTCCCTGACCGGACTGATCGAGCCGGCGGCAGAGGAAGTCCCGCTCGCCGAGCGCCTGGCCGCTCTGCGCGCCACCGAGCTCGCCAGGAATGATCGACTCGTCTACGACACCCCCCAGGCCGAGCCTGTCCTGGAGGTCAAGAACCTGTCCATCGCATTCCCGGTCCAGCACGGCGACGTCAGCATCGTCGACAACGTCTCCTTCTCGGTGCGCCCGGGCGAGACCATGGGCCTGGTCGGCGAATCCGGTTGCGGCAAGTCCATCACATCCATGGCCGTCATGGGGCTGTTGCCCCCGACGGCGCGCATCACCGGGGAGATCCTGTTCAAGGGCAAGAACATCCTCACGATGACTCCTGAGGAGCACAACGCCCTGCGCGGCCATGAGATGAGCATGATCTACCAGGACGCGCTGTCCTCCCTGAACCCCTCCATGCTCATCCGGTCCCAGATGAAGCAGCTCACGCGACGCGGTGGGACTCGCAGTGCCGAGGAGCTCCTCGAGCTCGTCGGACTCGACCCCGTCCGCACTCTCAAGAGCTACCCGCATGAACTCTCCGGGGGCCAGCGCCAGCGCGTGCTCATCGCCATGGCCCTGACTCGGGACCCGAGCCTGGTCATCGCCGATGAGCCGACCACCGCTCTGGACGTCACCGTCCAGAAGCAGGTCATCGACCTGCTGGGCGAGCTGCGCGAGAAGCTCGGATTCGCCATGGTCTTCGTCAGTCACGACCTGGCTCTGGTCGCCAAGGTCGCTCACCGCGTCACCGTCATGTACGCCGGGCAGGTCGTCGAGCAGGCCGGGACCTCCGAGCTGCTGTCCAACCCGGTTCACGAGTACACCCGCGGCCTGCTGGGAGCGGTCCTCTCCATTGAGGGGGGATCCAAGCGGCTGCATCAGGTGCGCGGCACCGTTCCGAGCCCGAAGGAGTTCGTCAAGGGCGACCGCTTCGCCCCCAGGTCCTCCCACCCCGAGGTCGGCCTGGAGAGCCGGCCGGTCCTCAAGCCGGTGGTCGGAAGCACCGAGCACTACTACGCCATCACGCCCGAGCTAGAGGCGGTCCTCGAAAAGGAGAGCCACTGATGCCCGCCGATACCTTCAGCTCCTGGAACCCCGAGACCGACCCGGTCATCGAGCTGCGACACGCGCACGTGATCCACAGGTCCCGTACGGGCAAACTCTTCCGCCCAGACACGGTTCACGCCGTCAACGACGTCTCGCTGAGCGTCAAGCGCGGCGAAACCCTCGGGCTGGTGGGGGAGTCCGGCTGCGGTAAGTCGACCACCGCCCGCGTCATGGTGGGTCTGCAAACCCTGACGCGCGGCGAGGTCTACTTCAAAGGACGCAAGCTGGGGCGTAGCGCTACGGATCGCAGAGCCTTGGGGCGCTCGGTCTCGGTCGTCTTCCAGGACCCGGCCACGGCGCTGAATCCGCGCATGATCGTGCACGACACCCTGATCGACCCGCTCAATGTTCACGGCATCGGCTCCGCCAAGGAGCGCGAGGCAAAAGTCAAGGATCTCCTTCATCTGGTCGGGCTGCCCTCCAGCGCTCTGGACGTTCTGCCCAGGCAGATCTCGGGTGGCCAGCGTCAGCGCGTGGCCATCGCCCGCGCCCTGGCACTGGACCCCGACATCATCGTGGCCGACGAGCCGACCAGTGCCCTGGACGTGTCCGTGCGCGCCCAGGTCCTCAACCTCCTCCAGGATCTCAAGGCCGCCCTCGGCCTCGGACTGGTGTTCATCAGCCACGACATCAACACCGTCCGGTATGTCAGTGACCGCATCGCGGTCATGTACTTCGGCGAGATTCTCGAGACGAACTCCACCCGGGAGATCTTCAACAGCCCCCGGCAGGAGTACACGCGCACTCTGCTCGGCGCAGTGCCCTCGCTCCTCGAGGACTGATCGAGGGCTGATCGAGGGCTGAGCCCCGCACGCCCACATCCCCGGCATCCATTCACGGACAACTGAAGAAATCAGAGAAAGCAGCACATGGACACCCGTTTCACCGGCCTCATCCCCCCGGTTGTCACGCCATTCACCCAAGACGGCTCTGTTGACCTCGCTGGTCTTGACCGCGTCATCGAGCACCTCATCGCAGGAGGAGTCAACGGACTGTTCCTCCTGGGCTCCTCCGGTGAGACGGCCTATCTCACCGACGCTGAGCGCGATGCCATCATCGAGCGCGCCATCACTACGACGGCAGGGCGCGTGCCCGTCCTTACCGGAGCGATCGACACGACGGCGAACCGTGTCATCGAGCAGGCCCGGCGCGCCCAAGCCCTGGGAGCGGACGCCGTCGTGGCCACCTGCCCCTTCTACGCGATCAACGATGCCGTCGAGATCGCCGATCACTTCCGCGCCATCGCCGCCGCCATTGACGTTCCGCTGTTCGCCTATGACGTCCCGGTCCGCCTCAACGGCGTCAAGCTCGGCTGCGATCTGCTCGTCCAGCTGGGACGCGAAGGCGTCCTGGCGGGCGTCAAGGACTCCTCGGGCGACGATGTCGCTTTCCGCCGTCTGGTCGCCGCCAATGAGGCCGCCGGTCATCCACTGGCGCTGCTGACGGGGCACGAGTGCGTTGTCGATGGCATGCTCCTGCTCGGAAGCGATGGCGTCGTGCCCGGGTACGCCAATGTCGACCCGCGCTCCTACGCGGATATCTGGCAGGTCGCTCAGAGAGGCGATTGGGAGGAGGCACGTCGTATCCAGGACAGGATCTGCGCCGGATTCGAGATCGTCTACGTGCCTCAGGGGCGCTCCGGCGACGCGTCGGGCATCGGCGCCTTCAAGACAGCCATGCAGGCCATCGGCATCATCGACACCAACACCATGGCGTTCCCCGTCAAGGCGGTGCAGGGCGATGCGAAGGACAGGGTCGTGGCGATCGTGCGCGAACAGGGCCTGATCTGAGATGACGACGTCGACCGCCGCCATCGTCGACGAGCAGCTGACCGCTCCGGTCGTCGGCGTCGATGTGGGGGGTACGAAGATCGCGGCTGCCCTCGTGTCCGCTGACGGCGGGCTGCTCGGCCCTGTGGCTGAAGCTCCCACCCCGGCGCGCGAGGGCGCTCAGGCCGTGCTCGACGCCATCGCCTCCTCGGTGACGACCCTCATCGACACCGGTGCGCCCGCGGCGCGGCGTGTGCGACTCGCCCCGGTGGCGGTCGGGATCGGCTCGGCCGGTGTCATTGACGCCGGCCGGGGCGTGGTCGCTTCGGCCACCGACACCATCACCGGCTGGCCCGGCACCGACATCGCCGGGGGAGTGGCGCGACGCCTGCTCGCCGCAGGCGTCGCGTCGCAGGATCTGCTCGTGCATGTCGATAACGACGTCAACGCCTACGCCGCCGGCGAGGCCTGGATCGGTGCCGGTGCCGGTGCCGGCAGCGTTCTCGTCGTCGCCGTGGGCACGGGGGTCGGCGGGGCGGTCGTCCTGGACGGCCACGTCCATCACGGCGCGCACTTCCTGGCCGGGGAGATGGGGCACATGCCCTCCGGCACGGCGGGATCCGAGCCCTGCACCTGCGGGCGCTCCGGCCATCTGGAGGCCATCGCGGCCGGGCCCCAGATCGCCCGGCGCTACCGCGAGGCCACCAGCGCTGTCGATGTCACCGGCGCCCACCAGGTGGAGAGACTCGCAGACGCCGGTGACGCCGTCGCCCAGCGCGTCTATCGCGAGGCGGCCATCGCCCTGGGCAAGGCCATCGCCGCCGTCGTCACCGTCCTGGATCCTGAGCGCGTCATCGTCTCCGGAGGCCTGGCCCGCTCCGGCGACCTGTGGTGGGGGCCGCTGCGCGAGACAGTGCGCGCAGAGGTCGTCGGCCTCGTGGCCGATGATCTCGAGCTCGTTCCCGCCGCCCTCGGCACGACCGCCCCGATCGTGGGCGCCGCCCACCAGGCCCGGCTGCGTCTCCTGTCGCGCCGCGCCGCGGGCCTCTGAGGCCGCCGCGACGACAGCGCCCGGAGTCCCGACTGCGGGGCTCACCCACTCGACTAACGGAGGAACACCCCATGACCGCACTGGATCCTGTTCTCGTCAGGCTGCGCGGGGGACTCATCGCCTCTGCCCAGGCCTACCCGGGAGAGCCCATGCGCGATCCGCGCACCATGGACCAGGTTGCCCAGGCCTGCGTCGCCGGCGGTGCCGTCGGCATCCGCGCCCAGGGCCTGGCCGACCTGGCCCTGATCAATCAGCACGTCGATGTCCCCGTGATCGGCCTGTGGAAGGACGGTCACGACGGCGTCTTCATCACCCCGACCCTGAATCACGCCATCGCCGTTGCCGCCACTGGTTCGCAGATCGTCGCCATTGATGCCACGCGCCGCCCGCGGCCGGATGGCCGCACCTTCGCCCAGACGGTGGCCGGCCTCAAGGAGGTACGCCCGGATGTCCTGGTCATGGCCGACTGCGGCAGCCTTGACGATGCCCGCATGGCCCAGGACGCCGGTGCCGACGTGCTCGGCACCACCCTGGCGGGCTACACCGGTGAACGCCCCAGAACCGATGGTCCCGACATCGAGCTCATCGACCAAGTGGCGGCGATAGCGGAGGTCCCGCTCGTCGTCGAGGGCCGCGTGCACACCCCGGCTCAGGCGGCTCTGGCCATGGAGCACGGGGCCTTCGCCGTCGTCGTCGGTACTGCTGTGACTCACCCCACCACTATCACCTCCTGGTTCGTTCAGGCCATCGCTGCTCCCTGAGTGCGCGTTGATGCCGCGGCTCGCACTGCCGGCCGTGGCGAGTGTGACGCGTGTGACCAACGAGGCGAAAGAAGATCACAAAGTAGTGCGCCACGCCGAGAAAACACCGTCATATCTGACAAAACAGCCCATTTATGCATAGCGTTGCCGTCAGCGGCACCGTTCCTGGTGCCCACCAACGACTGAGAGGCAGATATATGTCCGTCAACCGCACTGAGCTCATTGCCGCCATCGCCGAGGAGGCCGATCTCACCAAGGTCCAGGCTGATGCCTTCCTTGCTGCTTTCCAGAAGGTCCTGGTCGACAATGTCGCCAAGGGCGAGGCCGTCAAGATCACCGGCCTGATGGGTGTGGAGCGCGTTGAGCGCGCCGCTCGTACCGGCCGTAACCCCCGCACCGGCGAGGAGATCCAGATCCCCGCCGGCTACGGTGTCAAGCTGACGGTCGGCTCCGCCTTGAAGAAGGCAGTCGCCAAGTGACCTCAGCGTGAGGGACCGATGCTGCTGAGAGCAGCCGGACCGAAGACGTCAAGGCGCGTCACCCCTGCTGGGTGCCGCGCCTTCGTCATTGGGGCGATGCGAAGCGATCGCCATGAGGCGATGAGGCGCGATGAGGCATAACGCGGCATAACGCGCTGTAAAGAGGCGGTCTGGCGGTCTGTATATCGAGATATCGAGGATCCTTCGCGGGTAGGAGGATCGGGCGAGCTCTCGTGCATACCCTCAGTCGTATGGACTCAGCGTCTCCTCAACCCGTGCAAGCCGATTCCGCGCTTGTCCTGGAAGGGCTGTGCAAGGCCTTCGGACAGAAGATCGCCGTCAACATGCTCTCTCTGGTCGTTCCGGTCGGCTCCATCTACGGCGTTGTCGGTCCCAATGGGGCGGGCAAGACCACGACCCTGTCAATGGCGACAGGACTGCTGCTTCCCGACGCCGGCCGCGCGAGCGTCCATGGCATCGACGTATGGGCCCAGCCGATCGCCGCCAAGGCGCAGCTCGGTGTTCTGCCCGATGGCCTGCGCACTTTCGACCGCCTGACCGGGCTGGAACTGGTCACGTATGCCGGGCTGCTGCGCGGTCTCGAGCGTGACGTCGTCGTCGCCCGTGCGACCCAGCTCCTCCATGTCCTGGACCTCGATAGTGCCGGACGCACCCTCGTCGCCGATTACTCCGCCGGCATGCGCAAGAAGATCAACCTCGCCTGTGCGCTGGTCCACTCGCCCAGTGTCCTCGTCCTGGACGAGCCCTTCGAGGCTGTGGATCCGGTATCGGCCCAGACGATCCAGTCGATCCTGGCGGATTTCGCCGCCGGTGGCGGCACCGTCATCATCTCCAGCCACGTGATGGCGACCGTGCAGCGCTTCTGCACCCATGTGGCCATTGTCGGCAGCGGCCGAGTCGTAGCCGCGGGCACCACCGAGGAGGTTGCCGCAGGCATGGACCTGGAGGACCGATTCACCCAGCTCGTCGGGGCCCCGGCGACGAGAGAGGGGCTGTCGTGGTTGCGACCCTCGTCCGACTGAGGTGGAGAATCACCCTCAACGCCCTGGGGCGCAGTGTGTGGATCCTGCTGGCTGCTCTGCTCGGAGCCGCCTGGGCATTCAGCGCGACCATCTCGGTGGGGGCCGGTGCCGTAGCGCTCGGTCTTCATGCCCCGACCCCGCTCGCCTCGACCACCATCGGCGCTCTGGGAGCGCTGGCGACCCTGGGCTGGACCCTGGTGCCGCTCCTGCTCACGGGCGTCGACTCCACGCTCGACCCGCGGGCGCTCGCTCCATGGATCGCCCCCTCCCGCTCCCTGGTCAGAGGGCTTGCCGTGGCCGGAGCCGCGGGGATTCCGGGCATTGCAACCGGCGTCTGCGCCGTTCTGCCCGCCCTGGTCTGGGCGGTGGGCGGGCATTGGGCCGCCGCCGGCCTCGCACTGGTCCTCGCTCCGGTTGCCCTGGCGACCTGCGTGCTCACCTCCCGCATCGTCGTGATCGGCACGGGCGCATCGACCACCCGCCGAGGCCGAGACCTCATCGGCGCCATCGGAGGAGTGGCCGTCATCGGGGCCGCCCTCATGCCGAGCCTGCTCAACCTCGTCGCCACGCGCTCGCACGGGCTCGACGGCTCCGGGCTCATGATGATCGGCCGGGTGCTGTCGCTGAGTCCCTTCGGATGGGCCTTCGCGGCTCCCGGCTGTCTTGCCCAGGGGCAATTCGGCATGGCGCTGGTTCTGACGGCCGGCGCCCTGATGCTTCCGGTTGTGCTGATGCCGTTGTGGGGCCGGGTTGTGCAGCGTGTCATGTCGGGTGGCCGTGCAGCCGGGCGGCGTGGGCGCCCGGAGCGCTTCGCCTCTGCAGCCCATGCGCCTCATGCAGCCTCCGCCGGCGCGACGGACGCCACCACCGGCTCCTTCGAGCCGCTGCTGTGGCAGCGGAGGCTGGCGCGGGTCGTTCCATCACGGACCGCCGCGATCGCCGCGCGCTGCCTGCGCTACTGGCGCAACGATCCGCGCTACCTGGCTCTGGGCCTCTCCTCCACATTCGTCATGCTCATCGTGGGCATTGTGGTGGTGCTGAGCATGACAACCGGAAGCGCTGATAGTGATGTCGTTTTCATGAGCGCTCCGGTCAATGCTGCGCTCGGCGAAGCGCCGGCGGCGCTGCTCGGGGTTCCCCCCTGGATCGCCTTGATGTCCGGCTGGGTGCTGCACGACGACCTGGCTTATGACTCCACTGCCCTGTGGATGCACCTGAGCGCCGGAGTACGCGGCCGTGACGACCGGTTGGGGCGCATGCTAGCCGCTGCCCTGTGGCACCTTCCCGTTCTGATGATCGGGACCGCCGCCCTCGGAGCGTGGACCGGGCGCTGGGACATCGTCCCCGCGTCCATCGGGGCGCAGCTCGGCCTGTACGGGGCCGCCGCAGCCTGGTCGGCGGTTATCAGCGCGCTCCTGCCCTACGAGGTCAATGCGCCGGGAGAGAGCCCTTTGAAGTCGCGGACCTCAGGCATGATCCTGCTCGCCTCCCTGGTGCAGATGATCGGCCTGATGGTGATCGCCGTGCTCGTGCTGCCGGTCCTCATCGGAATCTGGGTCCTCGCGGCCACCGGTGCGTGGCAGTGGGGCTGGGCGCTCCTGGCCAGCGGGACGCTCTGGGGCGCGGGTCTGGCCTGGGCAGGTGCTGTCTGGGGCGGGCGGGCGTTGGACCGGCGCTGGGTTCAGGTCCTCGCCACCGTGCGCTCGTGGCCCGGGCACGCCGACACGCAGTGAGAGCCATCGGATCATCGGGTCTTGATGGACGGAGAGTCCGGTGCCGAAGGATGACAAACAGTTATCTGCTGCTTTAAGGTTTTCTGGCCGGCGCGCATTGTTGCGCAGCTCGGTGTCGATGGCCCGCTCGGGCCGAGATCGTCTCCGCATCGCCGAAGAGGAATACACCTATGAAGCTCGTGATCCTGGACACCGCCGAGGCCATCGCCGAGCGCGCCGCCGATTCCATTGAGGATCTTCTGGCCGCGAAACCCGCCGCTGTTCTGGGAACCGCCACGGGGTCGAGTCCGCTTCCCCTCTACGACGAGCTCGCTCGCCGTTGCGAGGCCGGGCGCATCTCCTTCAAGGAGGTCACTGGCTTCATGCTCGACGAGTACGTCGGTCTGCCCGAGGGGCACCCCGAGCGCTACGCCACCTTCATGGAGAGGAACCTGCGTTCCCGTGTGGACATGCGGCCCGGCGCGCTGCACGGCCCCGATGCCCTGAGCGACGACCTCCAGGCCGCCTGCGACGCCTATGAGGCCGCCATGGCGGCTGCCGGCTACTGCGACCTGCAGATCCTGGGCATCGGCGCTGATGGCCACATCGGCTTCAATGAGCCGGGCGGCCCGCTCGACTCCTCGACCCACCTTGATGAGCTCACCGAGCAGACCCGCCGTGACAACGCCCGCTTCTTCGATGGCGACATCAATGCTGTCCCCACCCGCTGCATCACCCAGGGGCTGGGGACCATCATGAAGGCCCGTAAGCTCGTCCTGATCGCCACCGGCGAGAACAAGGCCGAGGCCATCGCCCACCTTGTCGAGGGCGAGGTCGACTCTCAGTGGCCCGCCACCGTGATGCAGAACCACGCCGATGCGCTCGTGCTCGTTGATCCCGCTGCCGCGAGCCTGCTCAAGAAGCAGTACTGATCGTACGAAGGCTCTTGCCGCTCTGCCTATCTGCTGCTCGCCCGGCTGACTCGGTTTGCCCGGCTTACTCGGCTTACACTGACTCCATGAGCGAGCCCTTTGCACCCACGATCGGAGTCTCCAGCGACCCGGATGCTCAGCCGAGTCAGTCGGTCGGGACCGCCGTCCTCGAGCGCGAGGAGCTCCAGTCCACTGACGACGGCGATGCCGACCGTTTCGCCCACTACGTGCGGAAGGACAAGATCGCCGCGGCCTCCACCACCGGTCGTCCGGTGGTCGCTCTGTGCGGCAAGGTGTGGACTCCCGGACGGGATCCGTCGAAGTACCCGGTGTGCCCCACCTGCAAGCAGATATACGAGACGATGAAGCCCGGCGGCGGCAAGGGAGACGGTTCCCGCTTCCCGCGCTTCCCCTTCTCGAGAGGCGGTCGGTGAGTCCCGCGCGAGGCTCTCGGGCGCAGCATCACCCGACCCAGCCATCCATTTTCGCCGCCGAGAATCTGTCTCCGGCCTATCCTCAGCGCGCCGCCTGGGGGACATCGCGACCGCTGCGGGCCTGGCAGGCGGCCGCGCTGGAGAAGTACCTGGCGGATACGCCAGAGGATTTCCTGGCCGTGGCCACACCGGGCGCGGGGAAGACGACCTTCGCCCTGCGTATCGCCACTGAGCTGCTCGCCGCTGGCGATGTCCACAAGGTCACCGTCGTGTGCCCCACCGAGCACCTGAAGTACCAGTGGGCCGAGGCGGCCGCTCGCGTCGGCATCCATCTGGATCCCTCCTACACGAATTCTCAGGGCGCGCTGGGCTCGCGCTTCGATGGGGCGGCCGTGACCTACGCTCAGGTCGCCGCCAACGTCAGGCTTCACCGCAGCCGTACTGACTCGATTCGCACTCTGGTGGTTCTTGATGAGATTCACCATGGTGGAGACGCGCTGAGCTGGGGCGATGCCATCCGTGAGGCGTTCACGCCGGCTCGCCGTCGGCTCGCCCTGACCGGGACGCCCTTCCGCTCCGACGAGTCGGCCATTCCGTTCGTGCGCTACGTCGAGGAGGCCGGTGGCGCCAAGCGCTCCCGAGCCGACTACTCCTACGACTACGCCGACGCCCTGCGGGACGGGGTCGTGCGCCCGGTCATGTTCATGACCTACTCAGGCGACATGCGCTGGCGCACCAAGGCCGGTGACGAGGTGGCGGCGAGATTGGGGGAGCCGCTGACCAAGGACCTGGAGGCTCAGGCCTGGCGGACGGCCCTCGATCCCTCGGGGGAGTGGATCCCCGCGGTTCTGGCTGCAGCCGACCAGCGCCTGAGCGAAGTGCGCCGTCAGGTGCCCGACGCCGGCGGACTCGTCATCGCCTCGGATCAGAGCTCCGCCCGTGCTTATGCGAAGCGGCTTCGTGCCATCACCGGCCAGGCTCCCACCGTGGTGCTGTCCGATGACGCCGGTGCGTCCAGTCGCATCGAGACCTTCGCTGCGAGCGAGGACCGCTGGATGGTGGCGGTGCGGATGGTCTCCGAGGGCGTGGACGTGCCCCGCTTGGCGGTGGGCGTCTACGCGACCTCTACTGCGACTCCGCTGTTCTTCGCCCAAGCAGTCGGTCGTTTCGTCCGCTCGCGTGCCCGAGGGGAGACGGCCTCGGTGTTCCTGCCCTCAGTCACGCCCCTGCTGGGGCTGGCGGGCGAGATCGAGGTGGCCCGCGATCACGTTTTAGGCGGCGCCAGGCCCACTGACGAGGATTCGCTCTTCGCCCCCGAGGACCGGCTCGTAGCCGATGCCAACAAGGAGGAGAAGGCCTCGGATGACCTGCTGGGCGCTTTCGAGGCCATGGACTCCACCGCTGAGTTCGACCGGGTCCTGTTCGACGGCGGTGAGTTCGGCACCGGCGCCATGGTCGGCAGTGTCGAAGAGCAGGAGTACCTCGGTCTGCCCGGTCTGCTTGAGCCGGAGCAGGTGACGGCCCTGCTGCGTCAGCGTCAGGACAAGCAGATCAAGGCCCAGAAGAAGCAGGCGGCTGCGGCGGCGCAGCGCCGGGTCAACTCCGGCGTCGATGATGCCCGACGACGGGCCGCCGCCCGTAAAGAGCTGAGCAAGCTCGTCGCTGCCTGGGCCCGCCGTTCCGGTCAGCCCCATGGCGTTGTGCACACCGACCTTCGCCGTGTGTGCGGTGGTCCGGAGGTGGCCCAGGCCTCTACCGAGGAGATCGTCAAGCGTGTGGAGACCCTGCGCCGGTGGTTCGTCGGCAAGCGTTGAGAAGGGGCTGATGGGGGCTTGCGGTGCGATGCGCCGCAAGCCCGTGGGGCGCATCATGCGGCACAGGGCTGTGCTCGCGCTCAGCCCTGCAGGGGGCTACGGCCATCGAGGTCCAGGTGACGCGTCGGCACCGCCGGCTCGCCCTTGCTCAGACGCCAGGCGTCGTAGGGCAGTTCAGCCCGTGAGACCTGGTGCCGCTCGGCTGCAGCGGCCAGTGCCTGCGGACCCCGGTGTTCTTCGACGATGACGCCGTTGCACACCAGGTCGATCTGCAGCGGGCGGGCCTTGGCCTCGCTCAGGGCCGCCAGTGCTTCATCCTGCTCTCGAGCCGATATCACGAGCTCTTCGACGGCGGATCCATCGGCGCCCGCTACACGGCCGGCCCACTTGCGCCCGCCGACAGTCGCCTTGCCCCCCTCGGAGAACTTGGCGACCTGGTGCATCTGACCATCGGATCCCGCTCGTTCGACGAGCTTGTAGACCAGGGCGGCGGTCGGGCGGCCGGAGCCGGTGACCAATTTTGTGCCCACGCCGTAGGAGTCCACCGGGGCGGCGCCGAGGCCGGCGATCGCGTACTCGTCCAGATCGTTGGTCACTGTGATCTTCGTCGTTGTGGCACCCAGGGCGTCGAGCTGGGCGCGCACCTTGAAGGCCTCGGCGACCAGATCTCCGGAGTCCAGGCGCACCGCTCCGAGCTCGCCCCCGGCGTCGCGGGCGGCCTTGACAGCGCGCTCCACGCCGCGGGCGATGTCGTAGGTATCGACCAGGATCGTGGTACCCGCTCCGAGACTGGCCACTTGGGCTGCGAAGGCGTCCTCCTCCGAATCGTGCAGCAGGGTGAAGGAATGCGCCGAGGTGCCGACCGTGGGAATTCCGTAGCGCATGCCGGCCTCGAGGTCGCTGGTGCCGACGAAGCCGCCGACGACGGACGCACGGGCCGCCGCGACCGCTGCCTGCTCATGGGCCCGCCTGGCTCCGAAGTCCACACAGGGGCGACCGTGCGCTGCAATCGTCATGCGGGAGGCCGCCGAGGCGACGGCGCAGTCGTAGTTGTAGATCGACAGGGCCAGGGTCTCCAGGATGCAGGCCTCGGCGAAAGTGCCCTCGACGGTGAGCAGCGGCGAGCCTGCGAAGTAGCACTCGCCCTCGGCGTATCCGCGGATCGTGCCGGAGAAACGATAATCGCGCAGGTAATCCAGAGTGGTGTCATCTACGACGCCGGCGCTGTGGAGGAAGTCGATCTGGGCACTGGTGAACACGAAGTCCTCGACGGCGTCCAGGAGGCGGCCCGTGCCGGCGACCACGCCGAAGCGGCGGGAGGACGGCAGTCGCCGCCCGAAAAGCTCGAACACGCTTGCCCGCTCGGCGGTTCCCGAGCGGAGCGCCGCTTGAAGCATGGTGAGCTCGTACATGTCGGTGAGCAGGGCTGTGGCGGGAGCCGCCGGGGCGAGTGCGGCGCGCTGCATGGCTGTCATGGCGCATAGCCTATCCCGGAGTTGGAATCCGGGGCGCGGAGCACCTGCCCCGCTTCCGTCCCGGCCGCTACGCTGGTGCCCATGTCCAGTGCGCCGCATGTTGTCGAGCCTGACGTTCAGGAGCGCGCACGCAGTGCTGTCCATTCCCTGTGGCGCACGGTCGTCCACGACGATCCGGTCAACACCATGGATTACGTGACCTGGGTATTCCACTCATATTTCGGGTTCCCGGTGCCACTGGCGCGCCGGCGCATGCTGGAGGTTCACACGCTCGGGCGCGCCACAGTATCCACTGGCGTGCGCGAGCGCATGGAGGTCGATGTCACCGCCATGCACTCCTACGGCCTGCGCGCCACCCTCGAGTCCGTCGGAGACGGTGCTGACGGTGCCGGCGGTGCTGACGGTATCGACCGAGGCGGGTCCTGATGCGCGGCTTCGCGGCGTCGGCCGACGGCTGGCAGAGTCACCTGGAGACCTGGGAGCGCGAGTATCTCGCGGGTCTGTTCGAACAGGTCGCCGTGCTGCTGATACCCGGCGATCCTGCTGCCCCGCACAGGAATCAGGGCGACAACGAGGAGCCCGGGCAGTCGGAGCCGCGGCGCGGGGAGAGCGCCCATGACGGTGATGTTCTCGCCGCTTTGGACTTCGACCCGGCTCCGCATGGGCCTTCCGATTCACGTGCTCCGCTGTACTCGGCATCCGCTCTGCCCGCGCTCACTCCCGTCATCAATGCGCTTCTGCCGGACGCCTCCGAAGACCCGGAGATCGCTCTTGAAGTGGCGGACCTCACGCGTGAGCGCCTGCGCGACTTGAAGCATGAGCGTCTCGAGACCGTCATCACCGAGCTGCTGGAGCCCACTGGTGCCGGCGGTGCTGTCAGGATCTCTCGCGGGCATGAGCAGGAGTGGCTGGGTGCACTCAACGATGTGCGGCTCGTGCTGGCGCAGCGGCTCGACATCGACGGGCCCGAAGCCGCTGAGGAGGCCCATGCCATCGCTTGGGAGGGCGCCCCCGAGGATGAGGACGATGACGCTCGTTGGCGCCGTGGCATTGCCCTGTCATACGACATGCTCACCTGGTGGCAGGAATCACTGGTAGCTGTGCTGCTATACGGCTGAGCCGCCGCCTAGTCTCGGGTGCGTGAATGACGCGCCGATCGGGATGCTCGACTCCGGAGTTGGAGGCCTGACCGTTGCGAGGGCCGTGCTCAATCAGCTGCCCGGTGAGCAGATCCTCTACATCGGTGACACGGCCAACACCCCTTATGGTCCCAAGACCATTGATGAGGTCCGCTCCCTGGCGCTCGGAATAATGGACGAGCTCGTCGAGGCCGGCGTCAAGATGCTGGTCATCGCCTGCAACACCGCCTCTGCCGCCGTTTTGCACGATGCCCGGCGCCGCTACACCCTGGAGAGGGGAGTTCCCGTCGTCGAGGTGATCCACCCCGCGGCCCGCGCTGCCGCTCGCGTGACCCGCAACGGTCGTATTGGGCTGATCGCCACCCAGGGCACCGTTGATTCGCGCGCCTACGCGGATGCTCTGGAGGCCGTCCCCGGCGTCGAGCTCTTCTCGGAGGCCTGCCCGCGCTTCGTCGACTTGGCCGAGCGCGGCGTCACCACCGGCCCCGAGGCGCTCACCACCGCCGAGGAGTACCTGGCTCCGGTCAAGAGCGCCGGTGTGGACACCCTCATCCTCGGATGCACCCACTACCCGCTGCTCATCGGTCCGATCTCCTATGTCATGGGGGAGGACGTCACTCTGGTGACCTCGAGCGAGGAGACCGCCAAGGACGTCTACCGGGAGCTCGCCCGGCGCGATCTGCTGCGCGATCCCGGTGCCGCCCCGCCGCATCACGAGTTCCGTGCGACCGGAGATCCCGAATCGTTCGTCGTGTTGGCGCGCCGCTTCCTGGGCCCCGAGGTCAGACACGTCTCACGGACGTCCTCGGCGTTCGAAGGGGCGAGCGTGCACGGCTGTCCTGAAACCCCCGCCTCTGCCGCCGGTTCCGCCGGCGATCATGTTCCTCCCCTGGACCCCACAGAATTGAGCAAGGATCCCGTATGAAGCTCACGATCATCGGCTGCACCGGAAGCATGTCCGGACCCGACTCCGCCGCCTCCTCCTATTTGGTGCAGGCCGATGGTGCGGGCCCCAATGGCGAGGTGCGGACATGGTCAGTGGTCCTCGACATGGGGCCCGGAGCAATGGGGCAGATGCTGCACTACCTCGACCCGGCTGATTTGGACGCCATCGTGATCTCTCATTGTCACGCCGATCATGTAGTCGATCTTGTGGGTATGCACGTGTTCCGCCGCTGGAACCCGACCGGGGCGCTGGGGCCTGTGCTCACGCTGGGGCCGAGTGAGCTGTCCAAGCGCCTCAACGGCGTGGATGGCGCTCCGCCGGAGGAGACATATGCGTCCGAGTTCTCCTTCCGCACCGCCACCGTCGGTCAGGCGGTGCAGGTCGGTCCAATGACGATCACCCCATATGAGGCGCTTCATCCGGTTGAGGCCTACGGCTACCGCATTGAAGGGCCGGGACAGGATGGTCGGGGAAATGTCAGCCTCGCCTTCACCGGGGACACGGATCTGTGCGACGGCATGGAGGCCATGGCCGACGGAGTTGATCTGCTGCTGTCCGAGGCCGCCTTCTTGGAGGGGCGCGACACCTATCGCGGGATGCACTTGACCGGCAGGCGCGCTGGTGAGCTCGCCGCCGGTGTGAGCGGCAGGGGCGGGCGAGCACCTGTGGGCAGTCTCGTGCTGACCCACATCCAGCCGTGGACTGATCCCGCCGACGCCCTCAAGGAGGCTGCCGAGGTCTACTCCGGTCCGCTTGAGGCCGCCATCGCGGGTGCGAGCTGGGAGATATGAGCGAGGCCATGGCCGGCTGTACGCACCGGTGAGCGGGCGGTTCGCGCGGTGGGACGCGGCGGTAGGCTGAGCCGGTGGTCGCACAGCAGGATGGTCGCACGGGACTGACCTACGCCCCGCTGGTTCCCGACGGGCCGGACCGTCCCTGGACCCGGGGGCGCCGCACCCGGTGGTGGCTCGTCGTTCCCGTCGACCTGGTCGCGGCGGTGCTCGTGGCCTTCTTCGCCGCCGCCTCGTTGCACGACTTCTCCCGGGCACCTGCACTGGTCGCCTGTACCACGGGTGCCACCGTCCTGGCGTGGGCGGTGGCCTGGGGCGTGCGGCGTGGACGTGATCACCTGGAGGTCCTGTGGCCCGAGGGCGGGGGCGTCGTGGGCGTCACCTGGGGGGCGTGCGTGGCGGTGCACGACCTGACCGGCGGTGGGGCGATCATCTCCTTCTCCCTCATGATGCTGGCCTTCCTGGTCGTCTTCCAGGCCGGGTGGCGCTGTCTGTACGGCTTCGCCAAGGCTCATGACTCGCTTGTGCCCAAGCCGGTCCAGCGCCGCCTCGAGACCCAGGCCCACCTCGAGACCCAGGCCCACGGTGAGGTGGGCGATTCCGGAACCGGCTGATTCGGCGAGGTCGGTCCGCTTCCGCCTCGAGATCGGTTTCACCGTGTGCAATCGTCCGGCGCTGTGGGGGAGGGCGTCAGCGACTCAGCAACTCAGCCAGTACCGGGGCCAGAGCGCGCAGTGCCTGGCCCCGATGGGAGATCGCATTCTTCTCCGCAGAACTCATCTGCGCTGTCGTCCGGCCGGCACCGCCCGGTGCGTCCTCCTGGACGGGCACGAAGATCGGGTCGTATCCGAAACCGCCCTCGCCCCGAGGCTCGCCCAGCAGCCGGCCCTCCATGGAGCGCTCGATTCTTGTGACGGTGGGCCGGTGATCCGGTCCAGGTCCTGGAGCGGCCAGCACCGCCGCGCAGGTGAAGCGCGCCGTACGGTTCGGATCCGCGATAGCACTGATCTGATTCAGGAGAAGACGCAGGTTGCCCGCATCATCACCGTGCCGTCCGCACCAACGGGCTGAGAAAATGCCGGGGGCGCCGCCGAGTACGTCCACGCACAGGCCCGAGTCGTCGGCGACGGCGGGAAGCCCGGTGGCCCGCATGAGAGCGCAGGCCTTGATCTCCGCATTAGCGGCGAAAGTCAGTCCGTCCTCGACGGGCTCTGGCACCCCCAGCGAGGCGGCCGAGATGATCGCCTGCGAGTCCAGGTCGGGCACCAGCGGAGCAAGAATCGCCTGCAGCTCGGCCAACTTGCCGGGATTGTGGGTGGCTAGGACCAACACCGCTTCGTTGGGCGCAGTCGCTCCCGCGAATGCCTGTTCACTCACGGGGTCTCCTGCCCGGCGTCGTCGTGGGTTGAGACGGTGAACGGCTCTTGTGCTGGACCGGCCAGCGCTCGCGCCTGCAGTGCCGCCAGTTCAGTATTGCCCTTTGCCGCCAGGTCCAGCAGCGCGCACAGTTCGTCGCGGTTGAAGGGGATGTGCTCAGCTGTGCCCTGCACCTCGACGAAGTGACCGTCACCTGTCTGGACGACGTTCATATCGGTGTGGGCGCGCACGTCCTCCTCGTAGGGCAGATCCAGGCAGGGGACGCCGTCGATGATGCCGACGCTGATCGCGGACAGCGAGTCCGACAGAACCGGTTTTCCGGCTCGTGGCTTGATATGCCTCTTGGCGGTGCCCCAGGCAACGGCATCGGCCAATGCCACATAGGCGCCGGTGATGGCTGCGGTGCGAGTGCCGCCATCGGCCTGCAGGACATCGCAGTCCAGGGCGATCGTGTTCTCGCCCAGCGCGGCGACGTCGATGACGCCGCGCAGGGACCGCCCGATCAGGCGGGAGATCTCGTGGGTGCGGCCCCCGACCTTCCCGCGCACCGACTCCCGACCGCTGCGCTCGGAGCCGGCACGGGGGAGCATGGCGTACTCGGCGGTCACCCAGCCCTCGCCGCTGCCCTTGCGCCAGCGCGGCACGCCTTCGGTGAATGAGGCCACGCACAGCACACGGGTGCGGCCGAACTCGATAAGGACCGACCCCTCTCCGTGGTCCAACCAATTCCGGGTGATGGTGATGGGGCGCAGCTCATTGGCTGCGCGTCCGTCCTTGCGGGGCTTCTTGAGAGGCTTGCGGGGCTCAGTGTCAGTCACGGCGCCAGGCTACTCGTCGGGCGGGAAGCGGGAGGTCTGTCTGCGCACTGTGAGCACTGAGCGCTGGGCCCTGATGGGCCCTGATGGGCGCTGACAGATCCTGGCGGGGTCCAGAGCCGGGCGGTCCCGCGGGGCTGAGAACCAAGGATGATGACTCTGAGTCACCGTATGGTCACAACTATGACTTCTGCGTCATTTCCGGGAAAAGCGGGGGTATACCTAAAGGGCGTTTTCGCATCCCCCACTCTCCCAAAGGAGCCCATCGTGGCGACTGTATCCCGATCCCAGAAGTCCGCCTCATGGCGACCGAGCGCAGTGCTGTCCGCCGGCAGCTGGCTCATCGCCCTGGTCATAGCCCTCGCTCCGATACTCGCCGGTTGTGAGGACTCTTCCGCCCACGAATCCTCCTCAGCGAGCCCCACTGCCACGACTGCCACGACCCCTGTCATGATCGAGGTCCCGGACGTCGTCGGTATGAAGGGCGACGCCGCGGCAGTCGCACTCAAGGAGGCCGGGCTGACCAGTAGTCCGAGTTACACGGATGCGGATGGCGAGGATTCCGTATGGAACTCGAGCGACTGGTCCGTGACCTCGCAGGACCCGGCGGCCGGCGAGCGGGTTCCGGCGGACCAGGCGATCACGCTGACGGTCAACGATGACTCCGCCGAGGCTGCCGCTTCTGCCAGTGCTTCGGCGTCTGCCGCCGCGGCTGAGGCCTCGGCATCTGCTGAGGCCTCGGAGCAAGCCGTTCAGGACGAGCCCGCTCAGCCCGAAGAACCGGCCCAGCGGCCTCAGCAGGATCCGAAGAAGTCGACCAGCACGTACTACGCGAACTGCACAGAGGCGAAGGCCGCCGGTGCCGCCCCGATGTACGAGGGCGATCCCGGCTACCGGTCCGGCCTGGACCGCGACCACGACGGGATCGCCTGCGACAAATGAGGTGACTGACGTCGGGAGTCAGTGCGCAAGAAGGGACTCGAACCCTCACGCCCGAAGGCACCAGAACCTAAATCTGGCGCGTCTGCCAATTCCGCCACTCGCGCTGTGCGGCTCACCCTACCGCTTCTGGAACCTGCGATGTTTCCGAAGAGCCCGGAGGGTGAGTGCGCGTGAGTGCGCGCTGTCAGTCGATGCCGAGCTCCTTGCGCAGACGGGCGACATGGCCGGTGGCCCTGACGTTGTAACGAGCCAGCCGTACAGTGCCATCGGAGTCCACCACAACGGTGGAGCGGATGACTCCCGTGTAGGTGCGCCCGTAGTTCTTCTTCTCGCCCCAGGCGCCCCACTCCTCCATGACCCGGTGCTCGGGGTCGGACAGCAGCGGGAAGGGCAGCGACTGCTTGCGTGCGAAATTGGCCAGCGCGCGCGGGGAGTCGGGGGAGATCCCGACGACGGCGTACCCGGCGGCCGCCCATGCTGCCAGGGAATCGCGGAAATCACAGGCCTCCTTGGTACAACCCGGTGTGGAGGCCCTGGGGTAGAAGTAGACGACGACGCCGTGCTCGGCACCGCGTCTCAAGGTTGTCAGAGAGACGTCGGCGCCGGCCGCGTCGGGCAGGGTGAAATCAGGGGCCGTGTCTCCGACGGCGAGCTGAGGCATGGCGTCCTCCTCATAGAGCGGGTTCCGAGGCGATTCCGGATCGGCTGCAGAGGAAACGGGACCACTCGACGCCATTCGGAGTGCCGAGTGGTCCCGCCCATTGCCGTGATCCGGGACCGGATACTGATTGTGACTCGTCTCAGGCCGCCAGCGCCAGCGCTTCCTGTGCGGCTTGGACTCGTTCAAGAGCTCGCTCGAATCGCGAGGGGGACACGGCGGCACTCAGTGAGCTCAGCTCGGTACGAGCGGCTGTGAGCTCGCGCTCGGCGGCTTCGCGTCGTCCTGGCGCGGTCATCTTCTTCTGCATGATCATCTTCTCCTTCTCCTCGTGGTCCTCATGCGGACCCTTCTGCGCCGGGCGGAGTGCAGGTGAATCCTGCGACCCGGCGGGTGGGGTGCCCATCGCGCTGATGAGGCGGCGGGCCCCGGTGGTCAGAGGCGGCAGAGAGCCGTGACCGAATCACTGCGGTGCCTGTGACCGACGCAAAGACGAACGCTCTGGGAGGTGGAAGTCATTCCCTGAATTCAGGGAGAGGCGGGATGCACAAAGAGCCGAAGAGCGCTAGCACTCAAGGAGTACTAAGGAATACTTCGGTCGTGCAGCGCCGCACACTACCTGTTTCAGCGGGAGCGGGACCCGCAGACACATCTGGCCTGGAGTCCCACCTCGTCCGTGCGTGGTACCCCCTCAGGGACTCGAACCCTGGACACCCTGATTAAGAGTCAGGTGCTCTGACCAACTGAGCTAAGGGGGAATGGTTGTATTTGGTTGTGATGTCGTCATTGCTGCGTCACTGCGTCGCTACCGTGCCCGGTAACGGTACCCCCTCAGGGACTCGAACCCTGGACACCCTGATTAAGAGTCAGGTGCTCTGACCAACTGAGCTAAGGAGGCATGTGCCTGGCGACGGAGGAAAACTTTACTTCCCGATGGCTGGAGTGTCCAATCCTGAAACGCGGAATCGCCCTGTTGTGCGGGAAGTCTCAGGTGATGGGTGCGCCGTCCGTTCTTGCGGCTACCCGAGTGCGGCGGCGAAGCGATCCGTGGCGGCGATGAGTGAGGAGAGGATCTCCGGTTCGGCGAAGGAGTGCCCCGACGTCGGGCAGATGCGCAGCTCGGCCTGCGGCCAGGCGCGGTGCAGGGCCCAGGCCGTTCCCGTGGGGCAGCACATGTCGTAGCGGCCCTGGACGATGACGCCGGGAATGCCGTGCTCGGCCAGTGTGCGGGCGCCTGCGAGGAGCTGACCGTCCTCCATCCACCCGCGGTTCGTGAAGAAATGGTTCTCGATGCGGGCGAAGGCGAGCGCGAAGCCCGGGTCCTGAACCTCGTCGATATGTGCCTGGTCGCGCAGAAGCGTGGAGGTCGCCGCCTCCCACGTCGTCCAGGCGATGCCCGCGGGGCCGTGGACGGCGGGGTCGGAATCGGACAGCAGCTCGTGGTAGCGCTCGATATAGCCGCCTGGACGCACGTCCTGGCCGGCGGCGGCGACATAGTGCTCCCACTCATCGGGCCAGACCATGTCGGCGCCGCCCGCCTCGTAGAACCAGTCGAGCTCGCGCTTGCGCAGCGTGAAGACGCCGCGCAGCACCAGGGCGAGCACCCGCTGCGGATGGGTCTGGGCGTAGGCGAGTCCGAGGGTGGAGCCCCACGAGCCGCCGAAGACGAGCCAGCGCTCCACCCCCAGGTGCTTGCGCAGCGCCTCCATGTCGGCCACCAGGTGCCAGGTGGTGTTCGTTGATAGATCGGCGGTCGGCTCGCAGGCGCTGGGCAGGGAGCGCCCGCATCCGCGCTGGTCGAACAGGATGATGCGGTAGCGCTCGGGATCGAAGAGGCGGCGATGGTCCTCCGAGCAGCCCCCTCCCGGACCGCCGTGAACGAAGACTGCCGGGATCCCATGAGGATTCCCACAGGTCTCCCAGTACACCCGCTGGCCGTCGCCGACGTCGAGCATGCCCGAGGCCGTCGGCTCGGTAGGCGGGTAGAAGCTCCGCAGGGAGGGTCTGGATGACCTGGATGATGATGAGGCCGACTCGGGCGGGCGGGGAGGCGCCGTCGTGAAGCTCGCAGAGGAGGCTGTCATAGGTGAATTGTGGCACCGATCGGTGTGGCTGCGCTGCGACCGCGGGCCTGTGCGGCCGCGGTCCTGAAGGAGGCGGGCCGGGCTGAGCTCCGACTGGTGTCACAGGACGGCCATTCACGCCAGTGGGATCGGCCGCGGTACGGTGGGGCCGTGACCAGCCCCATCGTGACGCTCGCTACTTGCGCCGACTATCCCACGCTCGATGACGACGACCGCGGCCTGCCCGACGCGCTGCGGGATCGGGGTATCGAGCCGCGAGTGGCCGTATGGAACGACTCCTCGATCAACTGGGACGACGCCGGTGTGGTCGTCCTGCGCTCGGTTCGCGACTACGCCAAGAAACGCAACTACACCAACTTCTTGTCATGGTCCCGGTCGGTGCCGCGCTTGGCCAATCATCCCGATGTCGTGCAGTGGAACTCCGACAAGCACTACCTCTCCCGGCTGGCCGAGTTCGGGGTCCCCATGATCCCGACGACCTGGCTCGAGCCCAGCGCCGGGTACTCCAAGCACCAGGTTCATACGCGCTTCCCGGCGCACGGCGACTTCGTCGTCAAGCCCGCGGTCTCCTCAGGTGGGCGCGGGACCGGTCGCTACACCGCCACGGATGCGCGGTCGCGTGCGGATGCGATCAACGACACCGTCCATCATCTCGGGCGGGGCCGGTCGGTCATGGTGCAGCGCTATCTCGAAGAGGTCGACCGCAGGGGCGAGCTCTCACTGGTCTACTTCAATGGCGTTCTGTCCCATGCAGTGGAGAAGGCGCCCATGCTCCACCCTTCCTTCCGCTCCGCCGACGAGGTGCACGAGGAGATCGTCACGGCCCGTGAGCCCAGCGAACAGGAGTGGCTGTGGGGGGAGCGCGTGCGCAAGGCCATCCATGGTCTGATCAAGGAGCACTCGGGACGCGATATCCAACTCCTGTTCGATCGCGTAGACGTCGTCGCGGATGGGAAGGGGGGCTTCTACCTCATGGAGGTCTCGCTCATCGACGCGGGCCTCTACCTGGGCTCCACACCCGATGCCCTGGACAATTTCGCCGATGCCATCGCTCAGCGCGTCTTCTGGTGAACCGACTCGGATGCGAGAGCGAGCGGGTCGGGCGGACTGACTGCCGCGGATTCGCGGTGAAGGTCTCCGATCATTGATCAACCTTCTGAGCTTGATCTAGCGATATCAACCTCAGAAGGTTGATGTGTGGTTATCGTTGCGTCGTCCCCGTGTCATGTACGTGCTCACTATCGATCAAGCGCGCAGCCGCCACTCTCCGGATCGAGTGCCCGAGCTTCTAGCCGTGCTTTCCGATGCCGTTGCCCGGGCGCCCTTTGAGCGCACTGCGAAGTCAGCGCCCCGTAGGACGAGCATCGCGGGACCGCGGTGGCGCAAGTGGTGTAGACAGTCCCTATGCGCACATTGCTCAACCTCATCTGGGTCGTCTTCGGTGGCTTCTGGCTCTGGCTGGGGTACTTGTTCTTCGGCGTCATCGCCTGCCTCCTCATTGTCACCATCCCCGCTGGAGTCGCCTCATTCCGCATCGCCGGCTACGCCCTGTGGCCCTTCGGGCGCACCGTCGTCACCAAGCCGGGGGCGGGCGCCATGAGCGGCCTCAGCAACGTGATCTGGTTCCTCGTCGCCGGCCTCTGGCTGGCCATCGGTCACTTGACGACGGCGGCCGCACAGGCCGTGACCATCATCGGGATTCCGCTGGCGATCGCCAACGTCAAGATGATTCCCGTGACCTGCTTCCCCTTCGGCAAGGAGGTTGTCCCGGGGGACGGCATCGCCTGAGACGCTGCTCCTGCTTCTCATGCTTCTCAGCGCCCGTGCGGCCGGCCCGGGGCCCGTGCGGCCGGCCCGGGCCGCACCGAAGCACTCGATCAGACCTGGCCCCTGCGCATGCGGACTTCACGGCGCTCGCCTCAGGCCGAGATGCGCCTCTGCCCGGCCCAGTACAGCGCGTAGCAGGCGGCGACGAAGACCGCGGTCATCCACAGGGCCGGCCGCTGCGTCGGGTCGAAGACGATCAGGAGGCAGGACAGCGCCGAGGCCACCAGTGCCGCCAGCGATACCCACGGGTAGCCGGGTGCCCTGTAGGAGAGCTCGTCATCGACGTGCCCCTGAAGGCGCCGCCGACGTCGGAACGACACGTGGGAGGCGGCGATGGAGACCCACACGAGCATCACGGCCAGCCCTGATACCGACACCAGCACGATGTAGACCGTCGAGGCCGCCACCGTGCTGGTCGCCAGCGCCGCCAGCCCGCCGATCATCGAGGCGGCCATCGCCGGGGCGGGCACCCCGAAGCGGTTGGTGCGCGCCAGTACCCTGGGCACCGTTCCCTCGTCGGCCAGCGACCACAGCATGCGGGTTGAGGCGTATAGGCCCGAATTGGCGGCGGACAGGATGGCGGCGAGAATGACGACATTCATGATGGTCCCGGCGAAGGGGATCCCCATCGCGTTGAAAACCGTGACGAACGGGCTCTGCTCGACGCCCGCCGCATGCCAGGGGATGAGCGCGCTCATCACTGTGATCGAGCCGATGAAGAAGATGACCAGACGCCACAGGGTCGCGTGAATGGCCCGTGGCACGGTGGTCCCCGGATCCTTCGTCTCGCCCGCGGTGATTCCGATGAGCTCGGTGCCGGAGAAGGCGAAGTTGACGGTGAGCATTGTGGTGAAGACAGCGCCCAGGCCTTGAGGGAAAAGACCATCCGCGGTCAGGTTGCTCAGCAGCGGTGCCGAGTCGTATCCCGCATAGGGAATGACTCCGATGATCGCCAGGGCGCCCAGCACGATGAAGGCGAGGATCGCCAGGACCTTGATCGAGGACAGGAGGGACTCGGTCTCCGCGAAGACCCGCACTGAGGCGAGATTGACCCCGAGGATGAGCAGGATGAAGAGCGCCGCCCATAGCCAGGCCGGTGTTGAGGGGAACCAGTCGGTCATGATCATGGCTGCTCCGGTGAACTCGCTGCCGAGCGCTACCGTCCACGTCAGCCAGTACAGGATGGCGGTGACGAAACCGGTTGCCGGACCCAGGCAGCGGCGTGCGTACACATGGAACGCGCCGGTCAGGGGCATGGCAACGCTCAGTTCGCCCAGGCACAGCATGACGAGGTACACGATGGCGGATCCCACCGCATAGGCCAGGATCGTGCCGATCGGGCCGGCCTGACTCACTGTGTAGCCGGATGACAGGAAGAGTCCCGTACCGATGACTCCGCCGAAGCTGATCATCATGAGATGACGGCTGGTCATTCGGCGTTTAAGGGCATGAGGCTGACCGCTCGCGCTCCCGGTGCTGTTCCCGGTGTCGGATGAGGTTGTAGTCGGAGAGGGGCGGGCGCTTGTGATTTCTAGCGGTGGATCCTCAGGGGTTTCGACCATACGGGCGAGGCTATCGATGCTCGGCGCTCGCCTCGGTTAGCGTGTCGCCATGCGAACCTTTCCGACCGCGCCCGATTCCTCGCAGCACCAGGTCGACCTGTCCGAGTTGATGGCACGCGGCCCCGTCGTCCTGGACGGCGCCATGGGTACCGAACTCGATGCCCGGGGAGTCGGCACGGCGAACCCGCTGTGGTCCGCCCTCGCCCTGACCGAGGCGCCTGAGGCCGTCACCGCTGTTCACACGGACTATCTCTTCGCCGGTGCCCGAGTCATCTGCACGAATTCCTATCAGGCCACTGCTCCCGCCCTCATGCGCACCGGCCTCACCGAGGCGGATTCCCGCGCCGTTATCGCGACTGCCGCACGTCTGGCCCTCGACGCCCGTGATCTGCATGTGAAGGCCCACCCGCAGGAGCCCGTGCTCGTGGCGGGCAGCCTCGGCCCCTATGGCGCCTACCTGGCGGACGGAGCCGAGTACACCGGCGCGTATACCACTGACGCCCCCGACTTCGAGTCGGTCCACCTGCCGCGCCTCGAGGCCCTCGGCGAGGAGGGGGTCCGACTTTTCGCGGTTGAGACCCAGCCGCGCCTGGATGAGGCTCGCTGGCTCGTCGAGCGGCTTCAGCGGGCCGCCCCTGGGGCCGAGTGCTGGGTCTCCTTCCAGGTGGGCTCCGACGGCGAGCACCTGGCCGATGGCACTCCGCTGGCGGAGGCCGCCGCGTGGGCCGACACCGAGGACGCCGTCATCGCCGTCGGTGTGAACTGCGTTGCCCCATCGGTTGTGAGTCTGGCACTGCCTGTCCTGAGCGCGGCGACGCACAAGCCTCTGGTCGCGTATCCCAACGCCGGTGGCACCTACGACCCGGACTCCAGAACCTGGCGTCCAGCCGGCGGACCGGAGCGGTTCACCCGATACACGGCGTCGGCACCCGAGTGGCTCGATGCCGGTGTGCGCCTCATCGGCGGCTGCTGCCGCACCACGCCGGTGGACACGGCGGTGCTGCACGACCTCGTCGCCCGCCGCTGAGGGAGAGCCACTCGAGATCCTTCGTCTCCTGCATCCTGAGACGCCTCGCCGACCGTGGGCTCATCGAGTCGGCGCGGGGCCGGGGCGGTGGGCGCTCTCCAGGGATCGGGCCTCGCGCAGGAGCCCGTTCAGGGCGTGCATGACGGCGCCGCGGTGCTTGCGGCTGAGGACCCAGGCGGGCAGCCGGTGGCCCAGCTCCTTTCCCGTGGGCCGCAGTCGGGCCCTCACGAAGCCGAGGAGGTACTCGGCGTGCTCACCGTTGGCGACCCACAGGGTGTGCCCGGCGCACGGCGTGCTGAGGTAGAAGGGCAGCCCGTACAGGGCATCGACGCCGTCGGAGACTTTCAGGGCGCTGGCGCGCCCGGTCATGATCATTGAGGTCCCGCACGGGCAGCGCCGTTCCGGCCGCGAAGTCGGCGAGAGCCGTAGCACCGCCGTCTGGCGGCGGCCGCAGGCGGGGCAGCGCCACGTCGTGCGCGCCTGTGCGGGACGCGCGGGCCGGGGGCGTTCCCCCTCCCACCTCTGACAGCACCCGCACCAGTAGCCCGACCGGGCGCCCCGGGCACTCCACGTGCAGCGGGTGCAGAACGCCCCGCGCTCCACCACGTGCGCGGGCCCCGAGCAGGCCGGGCACACCACCCACGTACTGAGGCGGGGCACGACGCGCAGTGGCGCTGTCGGCATAGTCGGCACAGTCGTCATGGCGCTTGCCCGCTCCTGCCTCGTCATCATTCCTGCGGTCCGACCGACAGCAGGTGCACCAAGGCCCTGTTCTCGCGGTCGCACTCGGCCAGGTCCACCAGGGCCGTCAGCCGCCAGTCGTGGTCGCCGTCGGGGTCCTCAATGACCTGGGTGGCGAGCCAGACCCGCCGCCCCGACGCTTCCAGGGCCTCGCGCAGCCGCTCCGAGACGCCGGCGGACGCCAGCGCCGCCTCGTCGGGCGCCTCATCCAGAGGCGCCAGGCTCACCGCCCGGGCGGCGGTGTCGGTGCCGATCCAGTCGTACTCGTCCCAGTACCGGGCAAGCACACCGTCCCACCGCTCCTCGCCCCAGCCGGAGGAGGCGTCCAGGCGCCCCAAGCCCTCGACGTCGTCGCGGGCCATGAGCTCGACGCGCCGGAACATCTCACGGCGCACCGCCACTCGGAAGGCGTGAAGATTGCGGGTCAGGGCGACTCTGCCGTCTGCATCCGCCCCGAAGGCGCGCTCAATGCCCGTCGAGACACCGGCCGAGTCATTCGCCTCCGGGCGGTCGCCCTCCAACAGGCCCGCGACTTCCTCGACCCGGCCGGACTGCGCCGCCCCCAGAGCCTCCCACTCGTCCAGCAGTGAGGAGTCCACGGCCCGCACCAGGGCCCCGAGCCAGTCGGTGAGCTCATCGACCTCGGGCGTGCGGTGCTCGTCGGGGACGACCTGCCGCAGGGCCCGGTAGGCGTCGGTGAGGTAGCGAAGAACCACACCCTCACTGCGCCCCAGCTCGTAGCGGGAGATGAGGTCGGAGAAGGTCATGGCGTTCTCCACCATGTCCCGCACCACCGACTTCGGACGCAGTTCGTACTCGGCGATCCAGGGGTTCGCCTGCTTGTAGGTCTCCAGCGCCGGGGCCAGCAGTTCAGTCAGGGGCTGGGGCCAGGTGATCTCCTCCAGGGCGGCCATGCGCTCCTCGTAGTCGAGGCCCTCGGCCTTCATGGCCGCCACGGCCTCGCCTCGGGCGGCCCGCTGCTGGGCGTACAGCAGGGGGCGCGGGTCGTCCAGGGTCGCCTCCACCACTGAGACGACGTCGAGCGTGTGCTCGGGGGAGTCCACGTTCAGCAGATCCATGGCCGCCAGGGCGAAAGGCGCCAGCGGCTGATTGAGGGCGAAATCCCCGGGCAGATCCACTGCCAGGCGCAGGCGCGGACGGCCGTCCCGTTCGGACTGGGCGCTGGAGACGTGCTCCAGGACCCCGGCGGTGCGCAGCGACTGGTAGATCTTGATGGCGCGGCGCACATGCCTGCGCCGTTCGGCCTGGCTGCCATGAACGCGGGACAGCAGGTCGGCCATGGCGGCCACCGGCTCGCCGTCGCGCTCCATGAGGTTCAGGACCATGGTGGTGGTGACCTGGAACTGGCTGGTCAGGGTCTCCGGGGCGGCGTCGCGCAGGCGCTCGAAGGTCTTGTCCGTCCAGTTGACGCGTCCCTCGGGGGCCTTCTTGCGCACGATCTTGCGGCGTTTGCGCTCATCGTCCCCGGCCTTGGCCAGTGCCTTGGCGTTGTCGATGACGTGCTCGGGAGCCTGGACGACGACGTATCCGCGCGTGTCGAAGCCGGCGCGGCCGGCCCTCCCGGCGATCTGGTGGAACTCGCGGGCCGTCAGATGGCGCTCCTTGGCGCCGTCGAACTTGACCAGGCTGGTGAGAACCACCGAGCGGATCGGCACATTGATGCCCACCCCGAGGGTGTCAGTGCCGCAGATGACTGACAGCAGGCCCAGTCGCGCCAGCTTCTCCACCAGCCGCCGGTAGCGCGGCAGCATGCCGGCATGATGGACGCCGATCCCGCGTCGCAGCAGCCGCGACAGGGTTGCTCCGAAGCCCCCTCCGAAGCGGAAGTCTCCCAGCGCCGCGGCCAGCTCCGCCTTGCGCGCCTTGGCGCCCAGGTCCACGCTCAGCAGTGAGGCGGCCCTCTCGATCGCCTCCTTCTGGGAGAAGTGGACGACGTACACCGGTGCCTTGCCCTGCTGCACGAGGCGCTGGAGGAGGTCGCTGATGGGCTCGACGACGTACTCCATCTCCAAGGGGACGGGCCGCACGGCATCGTCGACGACGGCGACCTCGCGGCCCGTGCGCTCCCGCATGTCGGCGGCGAGGAAGGACACGTCGCCCAGGGTCGCGGACATGAGCACCATCTGCGCCTGTGGCAGCTCGAGGAGCGGCACCTGCCAGGCCCAGCCTCGCTGCGGGTCCGCGTAGTAGTGGAACTCGTCCATGACGACGCTGTCCACGTCCAGCGCCTCGCCCTCGCGCAGCGACTGGTTGGCCAGGATCTCCGCCGTGCAGCAGATGATGGGGGCGGCGGCGTTGATGGAGGTGTCCCCGGTGACCATGCCGACGTTGTCCGCTCCGAACAGGCGCACCAGTTCGAAGAACTTCTCGCTCACCAGGGCCTTGAGCGGCGCGGTGTAGTAGGAGCGGCTGCCTCGGGCAAGGCTCGCCGTGTGGGCCGCGAGCGCGATCATGGACTTGCCCGAGCCGGTGGGGGTGGCGGCGATGACGTGCCGCCCCTGGAGGATCTCGGACAGGGCCTCGTCCTGGTGGGGGTAGAGGGGGCGGCCGGTGGACTCGGCCCACTCGGAGAAGGCCAGGTAGACCTCCTCGGGCTCGGGAATGCGCTCAGGGTCGTCGGCGGGTATGAGGGAGTCCAGGAGCGCGTTGAGCGGGGGCGTCGGGCGGGGCGCTGCGGTGGCCGAGGGCGCGGCGGAGGACATACCCGCATGGTCTCACGGCGGGCACGCGGCCGGTGCGCCGTAGCCGACTCCGGCAGGCGCGCGGCCGACCCGGTCCGCCGGTCCGCCGGCCCGCGGCCGGTCGCAGGCCGGTGGATCCTGCAGGGAGTCGGGGTGTGGCATGCTTGCTGGCGCTCGAGTACCTCGTACAGGAGACCCGTTGGAGCCCCGCGCCCGTATTGAAGCCTTCCTCGCCGACTACGCCGCCGCACACGCCGAGGCCCTGCCGCTGATGGAGGTGCGCGACGAGGACTCGCGGTCGGTCATCTTCGAGGCCTGGGGCCGGAAGTTGCACGAGCTCGATGTGGCGCACAAGGCGGGCGAGCCCTTCTCGCGACGTGCGGGCAGCTTCAGCAGTCAGTCCGAGTTCAGCCCGGAGACCGTCACGATCGAGCGGATTGACGTCTACGGCACCAGCGTCAGGGCCCGGCTCGCACGATCGCCCGGTGGCGGTCTGGGCGGTCCCATCATCGAGATGACACTCGTCCGCATCAAGGACGACTGGCGGATCGACACGATCCGTTACTACTACGACGAGCCCGCCTCGCCCCTCGTGCCCGAGGCGGAGCGCAGCGCCCGCCTGCGAAAGGCCCTGTGGGTCGAGCCCTTCGGGCGGGTCGAGTCGCCCGATCTTCCTGCGCCCGGCGACCTGTTCGTCACTGGGCGGGCGCGCCTGCCCGTGGACGAGTATGAGCTCGCGGCCACGGTCGATAGCGAGGACGAGGAGGCGTGGGCGGCTGCGCTCGCAGAGGCCAGACGCAGTGCCGAGGTCGTCGAGACCGAGGTGTGGGAGATCGGCCGATTCCCGCAGAGCGGCCAGTTGGCGGTGGGCGACGCCTCAGGCGGGGCGCGCATGATGTACGTGTGCGCCCTCGGCCTGGAGCCGTCGCTCGCCACGGCCCAGGCCGTGGTGGCCAACTTCGAGAAGGGCGGTCCGCGTGTCGCCGCGGTGCGGGCGCTTGTCGGCGAGACCGAGCCCGTCCGGTGGCGGCGGGCCGTGTCCGTGCCGGCGTGGCGGCACATCTCGTCCGTGTCGATGAAAGACTCCGCCGTGGGCGTGGACTCCGGCACGGCTGCGATCGTCGATGCCGAGGCCTACCTGGGAATGACGCACAGGCAATGGACGTCCGCCTGGGAGGCATTCGCCTCGAATGAGGCAGGTATGTTCGACTCCGGCAGCGGCCCCGTCGGCGTCATGACGTCCTCCGGGTGGGGTGACGGCTGCTACGGCGTCCACTGGGGGCTCGACGGCGGCGACCGGGCCGTCCAGCTCGTCATCGACTACGGCGTGCTGAGCGAGGCGCCCAGACCCGCCGATCAGATCTGAGGCGCGTGGCTTCGCGGCTCTGGCCGCTGCGGTCCCCTCGATCGGTGGCGCCCGGACCGGCTCGCCCCTTGTGGTGCCGCCCCTCCGTGCCGACCGGCCCGGCGATGGCCGACTCCTGCGGCGCAGCCCCATCGAGCAGCCCCATCGAGACGTGCGGGACCAGGCGGAAGGGGGGCAGCGTTCCGAAGAAAGACCCTGTGAGGAGGTGCCGGCCCCGAGTATGAGACGATGCCGCGCGTTCCCATCGTCTTGAGCGCAAAGGTTCCCCTCCATGGATGCCCTCGCCGCCCACCTTCTGACCATTGCCGACTGGATCACGGCCCACATCACCATGTGGGTCCTGATCGCCACCGGTCTGTTCCTCACTGTCGTCACCCGCGGCGTGCAGGTGCGCCACCTGGGCGACATGGTCCGGCAGGTCGGCGGATCGCGCGCGGGCGCCCAGGGCGGCATCTCCTCCTTCCAGGCCTTCGCCATCTCGTTGGCCGCCCGTGTGGGAGTCGGCAACGTCTTCGGCGTTGCCGCCGCGCTGCTCATGGGAGGTCCCGGAGCCATCTTCTGGATGTGGGTGGTCGCCCTGGTCGGCATGGCCACCGCCTTCTTCGAGGCCACCCTCGCCCAGATCTTCAAGGTCCGCGCCGCCGACGGCTCATTCCGCGGCGGGCCCGCCTTTTACATGGCCCGTGGCATGCGGAACCGGGCTATGGCCGGAGTGTTCGCCACCATCACCCTGGTCACCTGCGGCTTCGTCATCACCTCGGTGCAGTCCAATGCCGTGGCCGGGACCCTGGTGGCGGCCCTTGGCGGCGGACAGGAGTCCGCCCTGCCCGGATTCGGCGGTCTCACCGCCGCTCAGCTGGTGGTGGCCGGCCTCGTCTTCGTGCTGACCGCCGTTGTGGTTTTCGGCGGTATCCGTGCCGTGGCCCGCGTCACCGAGTGGATGGCCCCGATCATGGCGATGATCTACATCGTCCTGGTCTTCGTCATCTGCGTGCTCAACTTCGGCCAGTTCCTGGACGTCGTCATCGAGATCTTCTCCTCGGCCTTCGCCCCCGAGCCGCTGGCGGGGGGACTGGGCGGAGGCTTCCTGGCCGCCGTCATCAACGGCACCAAGCGGGGCCTGTTCTCCAACGAGGCCGGTCAGGGCACTGCGCCCAACGCCGCCGCCACCGCGACGGTCTCCCACCCGGTCCAGCAGGGCCTCATCCAGTCCCTGGGCGTGTTCGTGGATACGATCATCGTGTGCACCGCCACGGCCTTCGTCATCCTCATCGCCGGGCCCGACGCCTGGATGGCCGAGGGCGCCGATCCATCGACCCTGACCACGTTGGCCATCTCCCACCAGCTGGGCGGCTGGACGGTACTGCCCATGGCGATCCTGATCTTCGTCCTCGCCTACTCCTCGATCATCGCCGCCTACGTCTACACCGACGTCAACATGGATTACCTGACCGGTGGCAGGCGCTGGGCGTCCTGGACCGTCCGCGTCGTCTCGGTTGCCTCGGCCACCGCCGGGGCGGTCCTCTCCCTCGACGTCGTGTGGAACGCCGTCGATATCGCGATGGCGATCATGACTCTGACGAATCTCGTTGCCCTGCTGTGGCTGTTCCGCTGGGGCGTGGGCGCATTGCGGGACTATGAGGCTCAGCGCGCCGATGGTCTGGCCGAACCGGTCTTCCGCGGTCGCGGCAACCCGTATCTGCCCGCAGACGTGCCCGGTGACGTCTGGGCCTGATCCCGCCTCGATGCACTTCGAACGAGCATGTGAAGAGCACAGTCCCACGGCGCATCCCACCAAGGAGAACCTCATGATCCCGACGATTCCCAGGACTCTTCCACGGACTCTCCCGATCACCCGGCCCGCTGCTGCGACAGGAGCAGAACGATGAGCACCGCCGCGCCCGCAACCGCGCCCCGCACTCTGTCCCTCGAAGATGTCGAGACCACCCTGAACCTCATCGACGACCGCTTCTACGCCTACGGGCTCTCGGCACTGCTGGTGACGGTCGGCCTGTACTTCACCGTGCGCACCCGCGGCGTCCAGCTGCGGCACCTGGGCACGATGATTCGCAGTATCACCGGCTCGCGCTCCGGCGCGCAGGGCGGTATCTCCTCCTTCCAGGCCTTCGCCGTCGGGCTGGCGGCGCGCGTCGGCATCGGCAACGTCGCCGGTGTGGCCCTGGCCATCGTCTTCGGCGGGCCGGGTGCGCTGTTCTGGATGTGGGTGGTCGCCATCATCGGCATGGCCACCGCCTTCGTGGAGTCCACCCTCGCCCAGATCTTCAAGGAGCGCGGCAGGGACTTCACCTTCCAGGGAGGCCCCGCCTATTACATCAAGAACGGCCTGGGCTCCAGGGCATGGGGAGCCGTGTTCGCGGGCATGTGCATCCTCAGCGTCGGAGTGACCGTCGTCATGGTGCAGACCAACTCCCTGGCGGGCGTGATCAACGCCACCGTGCCCGAGGTCGCCCCGTGGATGGTCGGTGTCGCACTCGTGCTCCTGACCGCTCCGATCGTCCTGGGAGGTCTGAAGTCCGTCGCCCGCGTCACCGAGGTCGTGGCCCCCCTCATGGCACTGGCCTACGTGCTGGTCGCCCTGGTGGTCCTCCTGATCAACATCGGTGAGCTCCCGCGCGTCCTGTCCCAGATCGTCCATGGGGCCTTCGGCGCCGACCAGACCCTGTTCGGCACCGCCGGCGGGATCACGGCGGCCGTGCTCAACGGCGTGCGGCGCGGCCTGTTCTCCAACGAGGCGGGCCTGGGCACCGTCCCCAATGCGGCCGGTACCGCCACCGTGGCCCACCCCGTGCGCCAGGGCCTCATCCAGTCCTTCGGGGTCTTCGTGGACACCATCCTGGTGTGCACCGCCACCGGCCTCATCATCCTGCTGACCACCGACACCTACCGCCCCGGCGACGACAGCGTCGTCGGCGCTGTCCTGACCCAGCAGGCCGTCGTGGAGCACCTCGGGGAATGGACCATCTGGCCCATGGTCGTGCTCATCTTCGTCCTCGTCTTCTCCACGGTGCTGGGCTGCTACTCCTACTCCCAGGTCAATGTGAACTTCCTGGGCGGCGAGCGCCGGGCCGAGCAGCTCTTCGGCGTCGTGCTGACGGCCGCCGCCTTCGCCGGCACCGTCCTCACCCTGCCGATCGTGTGGGCGCTGACCGATATCGCCCTGGGGCTGCTCGGCGTGCTCAATCTCGTCGTCATCGTGCGCCTGACTCCGTGGGCGATCGGCGCCCTGCGCGATTTCGAGGCCCAGATCGCCGTCGGCGAGGAGCCGGTCTTCGTCGGCCACTCCAACCCGTACCTGCCCGGTGATGTCCTGGAGGGCATCTGGGAGGCTCCGCGGGCCGACGACCGCCTCGACCGCAGGGCGGGGCACGATACCTCCGGCTCGGAGCAGGAGCACTGAACCATGGCGGCCATGGAGATCATCAACTCGCTCATATCCATGATGTCGGACTGGCTGTTCGGCACCATCCTGGTATGGGTGCTGCTCGGCGCCGGCATCTGGTTCACATTCGGCACGCGTGCCGTTCAGCTGCGGCACATGGGCTCCATCGCACGGGCCGTCGCGGGCTCGCGAGGCGGCGCCGCGGGCGGCATCTCCTCCTTCCAGGCCTTCGCCGTGGGACTGGCCTGCCGCGTGGGGACCGGCAACATCGTCGGTGTCGCCCTCGCCCTGGTCCTAGGAGGGCCTGGCGCCGTGTTCTGGATGTGGCTGGTGGCCTTGCTGGGCACGGCCACCGCCTTCACCGAGGCGACCCTGGGCCAGTTGTTCAAGGTGGACCGCGGTGACGGCACCTACCGCGGCGGCCCTGCCTACTACATCGCCCGCGGCTTGCGCCTGCCGGTGCTCGGCGGCATCTTCGCGGTCCTGTTCATGATCGCCAATGGGCTGGCCATGCCAATGGTGCAGGCCAATGCGATGACGGCCGCGCTGAACGGTTCCGCGGCCCTGAGCCCATGGTGGGGAGCCGTGATCGTGGTGGTGCTAGTCGCACCGGTCCTGCTCGGCGGGCTGCGGTCCATCGCCCGCGTCACCGAGTGGATGGCGCCGGCCATGGCCATCCTCTACCTGCTTCTCGTCGTGGCGATCATCGCCCTGCATCCCGCGCAGGCCGCCGCCGCCGTGGGCGACATCGTCGCGGGCGCCTTCAGCCTGCGGGCCGGCCTGGCCGGTACTGCTGGGGGTATCGCCATGGCCGTGCTCAACGGCGTGCGGCGCGGCCTGTTCTCCAACGAGGCGGGGCTGGGCGGTGCGGCCTGCGCGGCCGGATCCGCCACCGTGGCCCATCCGACGCAGCAGGGCTTCATCCAGGCCTTCGGCGTGCTCGTCGATACCGTCCTGGTGTGCACGGCCACTGCCCTGGCCATTCTCATCGCCGGACGCATCGACGGCTCGGTATACACCCCTGGCGTGACCGGCCTCGGGGACGACAGCGTCTCGGGCACACTGACGCAGAACGCCATCGCATCCGTTCTGGGGCAATGGACCTCCTGGCCCATGACGATCCTCATCATGGTGCTGGCCTACTCCACGATTCTGGGCGCCTTCTCCTACGCCGAGGTCTGTCTGGACTACCTGACCCGGACCCCGACGGCCAGGTGGGCGCTGCGCGTCGCCGCCGTGGCATGCGCCTTCATCGGCGGGGGAGCGGCGCTGAAGACCGTGTGGACTCTGGCCGATGTCCTGCTCGGCACGGGGGCTCTGATCAACCTGGTCGCCCTGGTCGTGCTGAGCCGATGGGCTCGTGGCGTCCTGCGCGACTGGGAGGCTCAGCGCGCCGAGGTGGCGGCCGGTACCCGCGCCGCCGACTCCGTTCGTTTCGTCGCCGCGGGCAACCCGTACCTTCCCGGCCGGCTGCCCGGAGACGTCTGGTCGCGCTGAGGGTGGTCGGGGACCTCAGGGCCGCCACGGGACGACACCTCGCTGAAACGCGGACGGTCTAGGTTGGGGTGCGTTGGCTGCCCGTAACCCCGCGGGCAGCACGAGCTCCCGATTCCGGAGGCCCATATGCTCCCCGCAGTACTGTCACCGACCGCCGGTTTCTTCGACGGTCCAGCCGATTGGCTCAGCAAGGTCGCGGAGCACCTGTACGGTAATTTCCTCGCCTGGCTGCTCATCGCAGCCGGTGTCTGGTTCACCGTGCGCACGCGCGGCGTGCAGTTGCGCCTGTTCGGCCAGATGCTGCGCGCCATCGCGGGCTCACGCGACGGTGATGCGGGCATCTCCTCCTTCCAGGCATTCACCATCGGCCTGGCCTCGCGCGTGGGGACCGGCAACATCGTGGGCGTCGCCCTGGCCATCACCTTGGGCGGTCCGGGCGCCGTGTTCTGGATGTGGGTCGTGGCGCTCGTGGGCATGGCCACCGGGTTCATCGAGGCGACCCTGGCCCAGCTGTACAAGATCCCTCATCCGGAGGGCACCTTCCGCGGCGGCCCCGCCTACTACATCAGCCGGGGCCTGGGCTCGAAGGCGTGGGCGAGCGTCTTCGCCGTCGTCATCACCTTCGTCTTCGGGTTCGCCTACGAGGCCACTCAGGCCAACGCCATCTCCGGAGTCATGATGGGCACCTTCGACGTGTCGCCGCAGTGGACCGCGATCATTCTGGTCCTCATCACGGCGCCCGTCGTCTTCGGCGGCATCACGGCCGTGGCGAAGATCGCCGAGTGGATGGCCCCGATCATGGCCGGCGTCTACGCCCTCCTGGCGATCGTCGTGCTCGTGATCCACGCGAGCGCCATCCCCGACGCGATGATGAGCATCATCGAAGGAGCCTTCGGGATCGACCAGGCCTTCGCCGGTGTCGCCGGCGGCTTCGTCGCCGCCGCCCTCAACGGCATCAAGCGCGGTCTGTTCTCCAACGAGGCGGGGGAGGGGTCGGTCCCCAACGCCGCAGCCACGGCCACGGTCGCCCACCCGGTCCAGCAGGGCCTGGTCCAGTCCTTCGGCGTGTTCGTCGACACCATCATCGTGTGCACCGCCACCGCCCTCATCGTGCTGCTCTCCGGGGTCTACTCGCCCGAAAGCACCCTGGCCATGGGCGAGGCGGCGGCCAAGGAAGCCTCGTCGACCCTGACCTCCTCCTCGATCGGCGCAGTCCTGGGTGGTTGGTCCGAGTACCTCATGGCGGCCATCATCTTCGTGTTCGCCTACTCATCGCTGCTGGGCAACTACACCTACGCCCAGGTCAACGTGGACTTCCTACTGGGGCTGGGCCGCAAGCGCGACACCCGGACCGACACGGTCATGGTGTACGCCCTGCGCGCCATGATCGTGGTGGCCGCCGGGATCGGGGCTGTGGCCTCGCTGGACTTCGTCTGGAACCTGTCCGACGTCGTCATGGGTCTCATGGCGATCATCAATATCGTGGCGATCGTCCTGCTGGGCAAGTGGGCCTTCGGCGCCCTGATCGACTGGGAGGTCCAGAGGCGGCTCCTGAACGCCGGAGAGATCAGTGAGATCCGTTTCGTCGCCGAGGACAACCCGCACCTGCCGGGCCCCCTGCCCGGCGAGGTGTGGAGCAAGGCCAATGCCGGCCGCCACACTACTGAATGACCGGGGACAGGGGGCGGTCGCCTCGCCGCCATGTCGGCATGGCCGACAGGCTCAGATGTCGATGCGGCCGCCCTTCCGCCAATCCGGGTTTCCCCAGCGCCGTTCCTCTACGCTGCACCCATGAAGATTGCGCGCTTCTCCACCGGTGAGGACTTCCGTTACGGGATCGTCGAGGGGCTGCCGGTCGATGATCCGGTCCCCTCCGGGGAATCCGACGGTCATCTCATCGTTTTGAAGGGCGATCCCCTTTACACCCTTCCCGAGGCGACTGGCGAGGTGGTCGCCCTCAGCGAGGCTCGGCTCGTATCGCCCGTCATCCCGCGTTCCAAGGTCGTGGGCATCGGCAAGAACTACGCCGCTCACGCCGAGGAGATGGGCGGTGGGGCCCCGTCCGAGCCGATCGTCTTCCTCAAGCCCAACACCTCCGTCACCGGCCCCGACTCTCCTATCGTGCTGCCCGCCTGGTCCGACGAGGTCCATTACGAGGCGGAGCTGGCCGTCGTCATCAAGTCGGTGGCCAAGGACCTCGACCCCGCCGACGCCCCCCGAGTGATCCTGGGGTACGCGGTCGCCAACGATGTCTCCGCCCGAGACCGCCAGCGCGGAGACGCGACCTGGACGCGCGCCAAGGCCTTCGACACCTCCTGTCCCTTGGGGCCGTGGATCGAGATGCCCGAGCCCGGTGCCGATACCGCTTTCGACCCGGGTGATGCGGTGGTGCGCGCGCGAGTGGATGGCGCTGTTGTTCAGGAGGGTTCGACGGGCGACATGATCAAGTCGGTTCCCGAGCTCATCTCCTACGTGTCGAGTATCTTCACCCTCCTGCCCGGTGACGTCATTCTGACCGGAACGCCCGCCGGTGTGGGCGAGATCCGGGCCGGGCAGCGCGTCGAGGTCGAGGTCGAAGGCATCGGCTCCTTCTCCAACCCCGTCATGCGCCGATGAGTCGCTTCAGCCCCGCCCTCCGCGAATCGCTCCGACCAGGCGCTGGGCGATCTGGGAGGCGATGCCCCGGCTCGTGGCCAGGTTGAGGCGGCAGAAGCGCTCATACCCCTGTCCGAAGGCCGCTCCCGGGTTCATCGCCACCCCCGGTTCTCGGCGGAAGAACCGGGCGGGGGCCATCCCCTCGGCCCGTTCCAAGCCGGACAGGCCGGAGCAGTCCAGCCACGCCAGGTAGGTGCCCGCGGGCTCGGTCAGTCGCACCTCCTCAATGTCTGCCAGTGCCTCGGCGACGAGCTCGACATTGCCGCGGATGTAGTCGCGGACGTTCCGGTTCCACTCCAGCCCCTCGGGTGAGAGCGCGGCGGTGACCGCTTGCGCTCCCAGGGGCGCCGCCTCATCCGCCAGGTGCGCACTGGGGGCGGATGCCTCCCAGGAGGCCCTGGCGCCGCCTGATGCGATGAGTTGGGCGCACATGAGTCCGGGGATGTTCCAGCCCTTGGATACGGCGGTCGCCGTGAATGTCAGATCGTCCTCGGCGGCGGACCGTGAGCCGTAGCATGTGTGCACCGCCTCGGGGTCAAGGACGAGGGAGGAGTGGATCTCGTCGGCGAAGACCGGCACCCGGTAGCGCGACGACAACGACGCCACGTCGTCGAGCTCGGCCGGCTCCAGAACCCGGCCGACCGGATTCCAGGGATTGCAGAGCACCAGCAGGCCCCCGCCTGCTGCCATGGCCGCTTCGATGCGGTCCAGATCGAGCGTCCAGTCGGGGCGTCCGCTGGTGCCGCTCCCATGGAGCGCCGGGACCTGGATGCACTCGCGGCCGTGCCTGCCCGGTATCGACAGGAATGGCATGTAGGCGGGTGTGGGCACGATCACCGCGGAGCCCGGCTCGGTGTGGTGCTCGATGACCGCCTCCAGTGCGGATAGGACATTGGGCAGCAGGCTCACATCCCCAACCGGAACCTTCCAACCGAAGGTCTGCGCGTGGAATGAGGCGACTGCTTCGCGGGCGGCCCGATCCGCTCCCGTCGGCATGTACCCCAGGCAGCCGTTCTCAACGGCGCGACGCAGGACTGCCGTGACGGCCGGCGCGGTGCCCAGGTCCATCTCGGCCACCCAGGCGCCGATGACATCGCCGTCGTATCGACTCCACTTCAACGAGTTCCGGCTGCGCATGATCTCCGGCGTCAGCGCGTCGAAGGGCAGCGCAGAATCGTTGTGGTGGGCGGTGGAGGCGGTAGCAGGGGAGGTCTCTGTCATGGCGTCACCCTAAGGAGCCGCGTCCACCCGGAGGAAGCCGTTCGACGACCGGTGCTCGGCGCCGGGAGCCGCGCCGTCGGGGGAGGGGCCGCTGGCGCTAGGCTTGCGCCATTATGACTGAGAACGACTCCTCTTCATCCGTCGCAGCCGCGGCGGCTGCCCCACCCGGATCCAGCCCGATCCGCGTTCGCTTCTGCCCCTCGCCCACGGGGGCTCCGCATGTGGGCATGGTTCGCACGTGCCTGTTCAACTGGGCCTATGCCCGTCACACCGGCGGCACCTTCGTCTTCCGCATTGAGGACACCGACGCCGCCCGGGACTCCGAGGAGTCCTTCGCGGCCATCATCGACTCCCTGACCTGGCTCGGACTGGACTGGGACGAGGGCGTCGGCAAGGGCGGCCCCCATGGGCCCTACCGCCAGTCCCAGCGCATGGACCTGTACAAGCAGGTCGCCTCCGAGCTGCTGGAGGCCGGCTATCTGTACGAGTCCTTCTCCACGCCCGAGGAGATCGAGGCGCGTCACCGGGCCAAGGGGGAGCCTCCCCAGCTCGGCTACGACGGCTACGACCGCCATCTCACCGAGGAGCAGAAGGAAGCCTTCCGGGCCGAGGGCCGCCGCCCCGTCCTGCGCATGCGGATGCCGGACGAGGACATCACCTTCGACGACCTGGTGCGCGGGCCCATCACCTTCAAGGCGGGCTCGGTCCCCGACTACGTCGTCGTGCGCGCCGGCGGGCAGCCTCTTTACACCCTGGTCAACCCGGTCGACGATGCCGCCATGGGCATCACCCATGTACTGCGCGGAGAGGACCTGCTCTCCTCCACCCCTCGCCAGATCGTCCTGTACCGCGCCCTGGTCGCCATTGGCCGCGCGCAGGTCGTGCCCGAGTTCGGCCACCTTCCCTATGTCATGGGGGAGGGCAACCGGAAGCTGTCCAAGCGCGATCCCGAGTCCAACCTCCTCATCCACCGCTACCGCGGCATGATCCCCGAGGGTCTCCTCAATTACCTGGCACTGCTGGGGTGGTCCCTGAGCGCTGACCGGGACGTCTTCTCCGCCGCGGAGATGATTGCGGCCTTCGACGTCGCCGACGTCAACCCCAATCCGGCCCGCTTCGACCCCAAGAAGTGCGAGGCCATCAACGCCGAGCAGGTTCGGGCCCTGGATGAGAAGGACTTCCGCGACCGCCTGGTGCCCTACCTCGCCGACGTTTACCCCGACCCCACCGGCCAGGTGCCCCAGGCGCCCCTGGTCTCGGGGGCGACTTTCGATGAGCTCACCGCGCGCGAGCAGGAGATTCTGGACGCCGCCGCGCCCCTGATCCAGACCCGGATCCAGATGCTGCGCGAGTGCCGGGACATGCTCGGCTTCCTGTTCGTGTCCGACTCCGAGCTCGTCGTCGACGACAGGGCCCGGGGCAGGCTCAAGGACTCTGCGGCGGACGTGCTGGACGCCGGCATCCGGGCTCTCGAGGGGCTCACCGAGGAGCAGTGGACGGCGGCCGGGCTGGAGGACGCTCTGCGGGCGGCCATCGTCGAAGGCCGGGGAATGCCCGGTGGGGAGGGCATCAAGCCCCGTCTGGCTTTCGGTCCGCTGCGCGTGGCCGTGACCGGCCGCCAGGTCTCGCCGCCCCTGTTCGAGTCCATGGAGATCCTCGGCTCCGGCTCGTCACTGGCGAGGCTGCGCGAGCTGCGGAGTCGGCTGGGCTGAGGCGAACGAGAACCGAGAAGGCCGAGAACCGAGAACGGGGCCGGCCAGGATGTCCTGGCCGGCCCCGTCGTCTCCCCGCGGTCATTCCCGGTAACTGCGGGGGAGCTGCGGAGCTTTGAGAGCTGGGATCACTTCATCTTGCCCGCGGTCAGGCCCTCGATGCGAATGCCGCCCAGAATGGTCTGCCACTGGTCGTTCGTGATGCTCGATCCCCTGTGGCACAAGACCATGGCCGAGAAGTTGAGCCCGGCGTCACCGACGGCGCGCGCGAACTTATAACCCTCAACCTCCTGCGACTCTCCGCTCTCGGACGTGAGGGTTCCCGTCCAGCCGATCGAATAGCCGTCCATGGTGCCACCGTCATCGCGTACTCGGTCCACGGTCTCGCGGCTCGTCTCGGAGACGTCGCTGATATTGCTGTCCTTGACATCTACAAGGAACGAGCTCATCTCATCATCCGACAGGGGGTTGTCGTGGATTTTCTCGGAGATGTCGCGCTTCTCAATGCCCTGGCAATTGCCGTCGTGGGTGCGGAAGCCCTCAATGTTGCCCTGGTCGGTGACGGCGTCGGGATTGGCTATCGAGTCGTCCTGGTACCACACCGAGGTGTCCTCGTTGTAGAACTTCAACGACGGGGCCGTCCATGGGGTCGGTGAGGCGGACGGGTCGATGGTGGGGGCCTCCGCCGTGCGGTGGCCATGTCCGGCCTCCGGTGTGGGGCTGTTAATCGGGTCGATGGTGGGGGCCTCCGCCGTGGGCCTCGGGGAGTTGTCTTCCGTTGCCTCCGTGTTGGTCTTGGAGAAGATGGAGCAGGAGCCCAGCGCGAAGGTGGTCAGGCACAGGAAGGCGCTGAGAGCTCGTGCGGCGCGTTTCCGGGTGCGAGAAGGAGAAGTGGGGATCATCTGGGCCTCTGAGGTGACGAAGGTGCGGACAAGGACGCTGAGAAAGATTGAAGGGTGGCGAAGGGTTGTGAAGGGCGCTGTCAGGATGATGACGGGGGTGGACGATGGCGGGCACTGGCAGCGTCTAAGCACAGTCTACGGTCTCGGAGCGCGTGCGTCAGGCCTCTGCCGGCCCCTACTGGATCCCGGCGGTCTTCTTGGTGCGGGGCCCGATGGACCCGATGGACCCGATGGAACTGCAACGGCGATCCGCGGCCGGTGGCGGCCGGCAGACGGCGTGCAGTCGGTGTGGTTGCACTCACGTAGCTCGGGTTTGTCGGCGACAGGGTCTGCGTGTAAATTATCTCCCGCTGCTGAGGGAGGTTCGCGTCCCGAGGTGAGCAAGCACTGGGGTATGGTGTAATTGGCAACACAGGTGATTCTGGTTCATCCATTCTAGGTTCGAGTCCTGGTACCCCAGCGGAGGTTTCGAAGACTCGGTCCGTGTTTATTGTCGGAGCGGCATCGGCTTGCTGAATTATTCTCAGCATCCTCCTCAAACAAGTACATATATCAGGCCCCGTTCGTCTAGCGGCCCAGGACACCGCCCTCTCACGGCGGCAGCACCGGTTCAAATCCGGTACGGGGTACGAGCCAGGAGAGCACAGGAGACTGTATCCTCATAATCCTCCATGTGTTTTCTGAGCCAGGGCCCCGTTCGTCTAGCGGCCCAGGACACCGCCCTCTCACGGCGGCAGCACCGGTTCAAATCCGGTACGGGGTACGAATAGCGGGTAATTATTCATTGCTTTCGCCATTTTCATTCATGTCGCCACCGCGGCCCATCGGCACATCGACCGATTATGTTATGCCCGATCGCTTTCGCGGTCGGGCATTCGTCTGTGATCCATGGGGAGAATGAGGCGAGCGGGTAGTCGCGGGCGGGCTGCAGGAGGTCGTGGGCGCTTGTTGTATCCCGATTGCTCCCGATCGTTCTGAGTGGCGTACTTGCCCCGGGTCCCACTCATCTAGACTGCGTGGCGTGACGAACTTCCCGACGCTCAAGGCTCCCGGTCCGATTCCCGATGGCGCGATGCGCATCGTGCCCCTGGGGGGCCTCGGCGAGGTCGGCCGCAACATGACCGTCTTCGAGATCGACGGCCAGCTGCTCATTGTCGACTGCGGTGTCCTGTTCCCAGAAGAGGACCAGCCGGGGGTCGACCTCATTCTGCCCGACTTCAGCTACATTGAGGACCGCCTCGACGATGTCGTCGCCCTGGTCCTCACGCACGGTCATGAGGACCACATCGGTGGTGTTCCCTATCTGCTGCGTCTGCGCAATGACATCCCACTGGTCGGCTCCGAGCTGACTCTCGCCTTCGTGGAGGCCAAGCTCAAGGAGCACCGCATCCGCCCGGTGCTGCGCGTGGTCGAGGAGCACGAGGCGGTGTCCTACGGACCCTTCGACCTCGAATTCGTCGCCGTCAACCACTCCATCCCCGATGCGATGGCGGCCATGATCCGAACCGACGCCGGCAATGTGCTGATCACCGGCGATTTCAAGATCGACTCCCTGCCCATCGACGGGCGCATCACCGATCTGCGGTCCTTCGCGCGGTTCGGCGATGAGGGCGTGGACCTGTTCTGCGTGGACTCCACCAACGCCGAGGTGCCCGGCATGATCGGCCATGAGAACCAGATCGGCCCGGTGCTCGACAACGTCTTCGCCGAGTCGGATCAGCAGATCATCGTGGCCTCCTTCTCCAGTCACGTCCACCGCGTCCAGCAGGTTCTCGACGCCGCGGCGCTCCACGGGCGCCGTGTGGCCCTGGTGGGCCGTTCGATGGTGCGCAATATGGGCATCGCGGCCGAGCGCGGTTATCTCAGGGTCCCCGACGGCGTGCTCATCGACGCCAAGGACGTCTCCTCCCTGCCGCCGGACGAGCGCGTCCTGATGGCCACCGGGTCTCAGGGCGAGCCCATGGCGGCACTGTCGCGCATGGCTCACGGCGAGCACCGCAGCATCGTGCTGGAGCCCGGCGACACCGTGATCTTCGCGTCCTCCCTGATCCCGGGCAATGAGAACTCCGTCAATCGCGTCATCAACCAGCTCATGCGGCTCGGCGCGCGCGTCGTGCATCAGGGCAATGCCAAGGTCCACGTCTCCGGCCACGCGTCCAGTGAGGAGCTGCTGCACGTCTACAACATCGTGGGACCGCGCAACGTCATGCCGATCCACGGGGAGGTCCGCCACCTCGTGGCCAACGGCGCGCTGGCCGTCAAGACCGGTATCTCCCCAGGCAACATCATGCTCGCCGAGGACGGCGTCGTCGTCGATCTACTCGACGGGCGCTCCCGCATCGCCGGAGCGGTGCCCTGCGGCTACGTCTACGTCGATGGGTCCTCCGTCGGGGAGATCGACGAGACCGAGCTCAAGGATCGTCGCATCCTGGCGGAGGAGGGCTTCGTGGCCGTCTATGCCGTGGTGGAGACCAAGACCGGCACCATTCTCGCCGGCCCGGACATCCAGGCGCGGGGCGTGGCCGAGGACACCGCTGTCTTCGACGAGATCCTGCCCGATGTCACCACCGCGCTGCAGGAGGCTCTCGACAAGGGGAATGCCGATGCCCATTCCCTCCAGCAGACCATGCGCCGCACGCTGGGGCGGTGGATCGGGCGCCGCCTGCGCCGTCGTCCCATGATCGTGCCCGTCGTGATCGAGGCCTGAGAGGGTATGAGCCCACCGAGCATGCGCCGCCCACCTTGCTTCATCTCCACCGGCAGTGTCCTGATCGACCTTCCGCTCCACGTCGGTCGCGTGCCCGCGCCCGGCGGCGCCGTCACGGCCACCTCCTCCGGCCCCACCGTTGGCGGGGGCTACACGGTCGTATCGGCTGTCGCCCGCCAGGGGGTCCCGGCCGCCCTTGCCGCCACGCTGGGCACCGGCCCGAACTCCGCCCAGGTGCGCGAGACGATGATGAGCGACGGAGTCGAGCTCGTCGTTGAAGAGCTCGTCGGCGACATCGGCACCTGCACCACTCTCATCGAGCCCTCCGGGCGACGCACCTTCGTGACCACTGAGGGCGTCGAGGCCGAGGCTCAGCGAGAGGACCTCGATCGTCTCGAGCTCATCCCGGGCGACTGGGTCTACACCACCGGTTACGACCTCGCTCATCGCACGTCCCGAAACGTGCTCGCCGAATGGCTTCTCGCGCTGCCCGTCGGCGTCAGTCTGGTGGCCGACCTGGGTCCCGTCGAGTCTGAGATCCCGGGCTCCATCATCGATCCGCTCCTGCGCCGCACCAATCTGCTGACGGGCAATCATCTTGAGATCACGCAGCTCTCCGCGCGCCTCGGAAGTCAGACGGCGATGCGTGAGGCCGCTCCCGATGCCCTCATCGTGCGGCGCACCGGGGTGCACGGCTGCATACTGTGGCCCGCCCACGGCGACATGATCGAGGTGCCGGGGTTCGCCCGGGACGTCCTGGACACCACGGGTGCCGGCGATACGCACACCGGTGTCCTGGTCGCCGGCCTCATGGATGGGCTCGACGTCGTCGCCGCTGCGCGCCGCGCCAACGCCGCCGCGGCCGAGGCCGTCAGCCGTCTGGGCCCGGCCCGCTCGCCGCGGCGCGATGAGATCGATGCGCTGCTGGCTCTCCAGCCCGACCCCGATGCCGAGATTCTCCCGGATTCTCCCGGAGTGACGCACGCATGATCATCTCAGCGGCGTGGCATGCTCCTCGGGCCGCGTCGGTTCGATAGCGTTTCGAGCACCATGGCCACTTCTCCCACATCCTCTGCTCGCCCCGGTAGTCGGGGCCCCCGCGGGCGCGCCTCGAGGCAGCCCACGCAGCCGATCGAACCGTCTCCATCCGGAAGCCGCTACCGCCGTACCGGGTGGGCGTTCGTCGTCCTCGCCCTGGCCGTCGTCACCGGCCTGCGCGAGTGGTTCGGCGTCTCCGGTGTTGCCGGGGGCGTGCTGCACCATATGGCCGCCGGTCCTGTCGGCGTCCTGGGGATCGTTGTTCCTCTTCTGCTGGGGGCGCTGGGCATCGCCATGCTGCGAGTCCGCCGTCTGGGAACGGTCCATGCGCGCATCAGCGTCGGTACGCTCGGTGCGCTCGCAGGAGTGACGGGCATCATCCAGGTGACCTCCGGCAACCCCGCCCTGTCCCTGTCGCTCGGCATCGCCCCGCTGGAGGAGGCCGGTGGGATGCTCGGCTGGGCCGTCGGATATCCGCTGGCGGTGCTGTTCTCCTCGGTGGCCGCCGTCATCCTGTTCATCCTGCTCATCGCCTTCTCCGCTCTGGTGATCTCCGGCCGTACCATTGCGGAGCTGCGAGAGCAGCTGGCGGAGCGTCGCGGTACCGCCGACCAGCAGGACGATGCGTCCACAGGCGGAGAGAACCTGGCCACCCGCGTCCTGGGGGCGGTGCGCCGTGCCGGCGGCAGGCGCGCGCAGGAGGATGAGACCGAGACCCGGACTCTGGACTCCTACGACGGCGACGAGCCCTTCCGCTCCGCGCTGGAGACCGAGAAGCGCCCCCGGGGCAGCGGGCGCCGTAAGCGCACGAGGTCTTCGTCCACCGGTGCGGCGGACTCGGCGGATCCGATTACCCCGCACGACCCCGACGACGCCCGGGATGAGACGGCGACCTCTGTCCTGTCGGGACTGTCGGGGGCCGCGGATCCGCCCGTCGACGTGCCCCTGGGCGATGAGCCCGTTTCGCCACCGGCCGTGCGTCCGGGGCGCTCCGCAGCGGGGAAGTCCAAGGGAGCGCGCCCTGTTCCCCCCGCCGAGCCCAATGCCGTCACCGAGGAGACCCCGTCGGTCGAGCCCGACCTCGCCGACGAGCTCGGGATGACGGACATGGCGGAGATGGCATCAATGGCGCTGCCCGACGGCACGACCTACTCCCTGCCCAGTGAGAGCCTTCTGGAGTCCGGACCGGGCCACGCCACGCGCACCGAGGCCAACGACGCGATTGTCGAGAAGCTTCAGGGTGTTTTCACCGAATTCAAGGTCGACGCCACGGTCACCGGCTACACCCGCGGCCCTCAGGTCACTCGCTACGAGGTCCACCTGGGGCGCGGCGTCAATGTCTCCCGGGTGACCGGTCAGGAGAAGAACATCGCCTACGCGGTGGGCTCGGACGAGATCCGCCTGCTGACCCCGATCCCCGGCAAGAGCGCCATCGGCGTGGAGATCCCCAACTCCGACCGTGAGATGGTCAAGCTCGGCGACGTCCTGCGCTCGGGCGCCGCCAAGAAGCAGGCGCACCCCCTGGTCGTGGGGCTGGGCAAGGACGTCGAGGGCGACTATGTGGTCACCAATCTCGCCAAGACGCCCCACATGCTCGTGGCCGGTCAGACCGGCTCGGGCAAGTCCTCGTTCGTGAACTCCATGATCACCTCGATCATGATGCGGGCCACCCCAGAGGAGGTCCGCATGGTGCTGGTCGACCCCAAGCGCGTCGAGCTGACGATCTACGAGGGCATTCCGCACCTGATCACCCCCATCATCACCAGCCCCAAGAAGGCGGCTGAGGCGCTGGAGTGGGTCGTGCGCGAGATGGACGCCCGCTACGACGATCTCGCCTCCTTCGGCTACAAGCACATAGACGACTTCAACCGGGCGGTGCGCGCGGGGAAGGTCGAGCCCCTGCCCGGTTCGCAGCGCGTCATCTCGCCCTATCCCTATCTCCTGGTGGTCGTCGATGAGCTCGCCGACCTCATGATGACCGCGCCCAAGGACGTCGAGGCCGCCATCCAGCGCATCACCCAGCTGGCCCGTGCCGCCGGTATTCATCTGGTGCTGGCCACGCAGCGCCCGGTCGCCTCCGTGGTCACCGGCCTGATCAAGTCCAATGTGCCCTCGCGCCTGGCCTTCGCCACCGCCTCCCAGTTGGACTCGCGCGTCATCCTCGACCAGAACGGGGCCGAGACCCTCACCGGTCAGGGCGATGCCCTCTATCTGGGGCCCGGCACCTCCGCCCCCGTGCGCGTTCAGGGCTCGTGGGTCGATGAGTCCGAGATCCGTACCGTTGTGGAGCACGTCAAGCGCCAGCTCGAGCCGGAGTACCGCGACGACGTGACCGTTCCGGAGGTCAAGAAGCAGATCGACGAGGAGATCGGCGACGATATGGACCTGCTGCTGCAGGCCGCCGAGCTCATCATCTCCAGCCAGTTCGGCTCGACCTCCATGCTTCAGCGCAAGCTGCGCGTCGGCTTCGCCAAGGCGGGCCGCCTCATGGATCTGCTGGAGTCGCGCGAGGTCGTGGGTCCCTCCGAGGGCTCCAAGGCTCGTGACGTGCTGGTGCAGCCCGAGCAGCTCCAGGAGACGCTGGCCTGGATCAAGGGCGAGGGCGACGCCCCCGGGAGCGAGTCCGCACCGGCGGAGGCGGCCGATGCGCCTGACCACCAGCCGGCGACCGCGATGCCGGCCTCCGATTCCCGCATCGCCGAGTCCGCGGCCGGTTCCGATATCAACTCGGATCCACCGGTTGCGCAGTCCTGGGACGACGACTCCGCCTCGGATGACTCCGAGGACGCCTGGAGTCTGACCGGGCGCGGCTCCTCGTGGTAACGGCTTGCGGCGGGGTGCGTCCGGTTCGGGCGCCGTCTCGGGCCGGAGAGTCCGGGACTCCTTAGACGGCTCCCTCGGATTCTGGGTTCCCGGGTTCCTCAGGTTCCCGGGCCTGTTGCCGGCTCCCTGTGCGGCTGTGCGTCAGCCGCGCGGCGCGGCCGTCGGCTCAGGGCCGGTCGTGGCGGGCACATCAGCGGAATAGGTCTCCATGTTGAGGAAGGTCGTCACCGCGTCCCATCGGCTGGTGAGCTCCTCCTCGCTCAGCGCGCAGCCCTCGGGGATCTCGCCGGCGTGGGCCGCTGCCAGGTCGACCATGCGGTGGCCGTTGTCGTTGTCCACCGTGAAGGGGTGCCAGTGCAGGGCGTCCACGCGCGCGTCGTTCGTGCCGTCCGCGGTCTGGCTGACCGTGACATCGACCCACACGAAGGTGCCGGTGCCGGCCAGTGCATTGCCCAGTTCGGGTGACTGGTTGGAGATGAAGTTGCCCGCCGAGTACGACACCCACATGCCCGCGCCGTCCGGACCGCCTTCAAGGAGCTCGTTGGTCTGCGGCACGTGCGGATGCGCGCTGAACAGGACGTCGATCTGGCCGGTATCGGCAATGGCCCGGGCGTATTCGGTCTGCTCGGCCACCGGGTCGGAGGTGTACTCTTCGCCGATCTGGGAATGCAGGACGACGATGTCGGCTCCCGCTTCACGGGCCGCTCGCGCCTGTCCGGCGACCCACTCGACGTCATTGAGGTTGACCGCCCACTGCGGGTCGGCGGTGAAGCCGTTGAGCCCGTAGGTGGTGGACAGCTGGGCGACCCGCACCGTGCGCCCCTCGCGCTCGAGCTCGTAGATCTGGTAGGGCTTGTCCGCCTCGGCCTCAGTGCGATTGGTCCCGCTCCAGCCCATGCCGGCCCCCTGGAGCGTATCGGCGGTGCTGACGACGCCGTCCATCCCCTGGTCCCAGGAGTGATTGGAGGCGGTCGCGCACCCGTCCCAGCCCGTGGTCCGCAAGGCGGTGACCACGCCCGGCAGGGTCCCGAACGTGGGGAAGCCGGTGGCGACGCCGTTCGGGGAGACGGGGACTTCCATGCCGCACAGGGCCAGGTCGACCCCGCTGGTCCAGGGCTGGGCTGCTGCGGTCAGCGGAGCGATATCGCCCTGCCCGCCCTCGGTGTCGTCCATGACGGGCATGTGCATGAGCACGTCGCCGCCGTATCCGATCGTCAGATGCACGTCGGGCGGCGGTGTGGGGGAGAGGCTCGCTGCGGGGGCCTCGGAGTCGGATGCCGACGTCACCGGGTCGGTGGCGGGAGGCGCGCAGCCGGTGAGCGGCCATGCGCATGTGCCCGTCCATGCCAGCGCGGCGACAGCGAGCGCCCGGGCGCGCCGTCGGCGGGAGGGCGAGGCCGACGAGGCTGTGGAGCCGGGAGAGCCGCCGGACCGAGAGGACTCGGGTGTGGGAGAAGGCATGCTCCTCAGACTAGGGTCCTCACGGCGCGGCCGGAAGGACCATGATCCCTCATGGGGGTGGCCCTGCAGAACCGCCGTTGCGCCCCTGACCTGCACAGGGAGCTCTCACCGTTAGGCTTACTCGGGTGAACGCCACTCCGACGCCCCCTGACTACGAGGACTGCGCGGGTCGTGAAGCTCGTGAGAACCGCACTGATCGCAATACCGATCACGATGAGCACCACGCCCTCGCGCCGTCGGCCTCGCTGGGGGCGTCAGCGCCGGTTCAGGCGCCCCTGCTCAACATCGCCAATGCTCTGACCGTGCTGAGGCTCATCCTGGTGCCGGTTTTCATCTGGCTCATGCTGGGCCAGGGCGACGCCATGAGACTGGCGGCGACGCTCGTCTTCATCGCCGCGGCCTTCACCGACCAGCTTGACGGGCAGCTGGCCCGTTCGTGGAACCTTGTGACCAGTTTCGGCAAGATCGCCGATCCGATCGCGGACAAGGCCCTGACCCTGTCGGCATTCGTGCTGCTCGCGGTCGCCGGACGCCTATGGTGGTGGGTCGCCATCGTCATCATTGTGCGCGAGCTCGGCATCACGCTGCTCCGCTTCATCATGCTGCGGCGCGCGGTCATGGCCGCTTCCTGCGGCGGCAAGCTCAAGACCGTGCTGCAGATCCTCGGCGTCGTCGGCTTGCTGACCCCTTGGAGCATGCTTCTGCCCGATGCCATCGCCGGTGCGGTCACCTCGTGCGCCTATGCTGTGATCGCCGGTGCGCTGGTGGTCACCGTGGTCACCGGAGTCGATTACGTCGTTCAGGCCTGGCGCATCGCGCGTCGGGGAGCGTCGGAAACCGCGGAAACCGCGGATAGGACGGCTACGGCGGATCCGAGGGAAGGAGCGGCATGATGAGCTCGGGCGATGGCATTGCGAAGGCCGTCACTCTCGTCGAGGCGGCCCGGTACCTCCTGTCCAGTGCCGAGAGTCGCGGCCTGACCGTGGCGGTCGCCGAGTCCCTCACGGGCGGCGAGGTCTCCTCGGTCCTCGTCAGTGTCCCGGGGGCGTCGGCCGTTGTCGTCGGCGGCGTGGTGGCCTATGCCACGCGGATCAAGTCCCAGGTGCTTGGGGTTGATGAGCGCCGTCTGGAGCGCACTGGTCCGGTGGACGGCGAGGTCGCCAAGCAGATGGCGAGCGGTGTCGCCGAGCTCATGGGGGCGGACCTGGGGTTGGCGACCACGGGCGTGGCGGGTCCAGCATCTGTCGACAATCATCGTGCGGGGACCGTGCATGTGGCGGTCGCCTCCCCCTGGGGCGTCGTGTCGCGAGAGCTGCATCTGGAGGGGGACCGTGCGCAGGTGCGTGAGGGCGCGACGACGGCGGTTCTCGCTCTCGCGGTGGCGCTGCTCGACGCGGCCGAGGAGTGATTCCTCGGGGTGAGGAGTTGATGAGGAGTTGAAGAACTACCTGGGACTAACGGCGCATTCAGGTTTCTTCCAGGATTCTCGGCTTTGATGAGACATGTCGCCACTGAGGAACCGACCTCTTTCCTCTTTGGGGGCGGGAATGAATCTCCGCAGTGAATGGTTGCACCACACGATGAACAACGCGACTCACCCCCGCACAACCCGACCCACTCGGCCGGTCGGACGCGCGCCAATGCGCTCGGCCGCCACGGCTGGGCGCGGTGCGGTTGCGGACAACACCGCCAGCAAGCAAGAGAACACCCTTCTGCGCCGTGAGATCGGCGAGGTCCTGCGCTCGGTTCGCCAGCACCAGGGCCGCACTCTTCGCGAGGTCTCCGGCCAGGCCCGGGTCTCGCTCGGATACCTCTCAGAGGTTGAGCGCGGCCAGAAAGAAGCCTCCTCCGAACTGCTCGCCTCCATCTGCCAAGCTCTGGATGCTCCGCTCTCCGTGGTCCTGCGCGAGGTCTCCGACCGCATCGCCCTGACCGAGGGCGTGACCATTCCGGACACGGTTCCCGACGAACTGGTGCGCCAGCAGGGTCTGACCCTGCGCTGACGGTGCACTGACGCCGGCTAACGCCGACTTACACTGTTCGTCGCTTCATTCGTGCGGATCTGCCTCCGGCACCGTTCAGGCGGTGCTGGAGGCGGTTCTGCATTCATGCATCGACTCATGCTTCGGCGGCGAGCTCATGGCCGGCTTCGCCCCCGTCTCCCAGGGGGGGCGCGATCTCACAGGGGCGCCGCGAATCTCGCCCCGCCTCCTGCCTGTCTGCTAAGGATTCTCGATGAAGCACTCCGAGTTCTGGAAGGCCGTGGAGACCGTGTACGGCTCGGCCTATGGGAGCTCTCTCGCTCAAGATCTCGTGGTGCCCGGCCTGAGAGCCACGTGCGCCGAGGCGTTGGACGCAGGAGTGCCTCCTCGTGAGGTGTGGCACGCCCTGTGCGACGAGACGCGGGTCAGCGATGCCGACCGCTGGGTTTTTCGCGAGGACGCTCGACGGCGTGCGTCTCGGCGATAATCGACACGCCATGTGTTCGAATGGGATTCGAACACATGTTCGTCTACAGTGCTCCACAGACGACGTTCGCGCGCCTCGTGTTCACAAGGCCCGATAACGCGCGGTGATACATGTCAGTGGTCCGGCATAGCGTCGTTCGTGAGCCCCGGAGAGGGGATCTCACTACTGGACCAGCCATGACCGCCGCGGCGTCGAGCCGCCCGAGAACCCGAGGTAGACCCATGTCCCCTGCCAAGACCCAGGATCGCTCCAAGGCCCTGGCCACCGCACTCGCTCAGATCGACAAGTCCTTCGGCAAGGGCTCAGTCATGCGCCTGGGGGATGAGACCCGCCCTCCGGTGGCCGTCATCCCCACCGGCTCCACCGCACTCGATGTCGCTCTGGGGATCGGCGGACTTCCGCGAGGCCGCATCGTCGAGATCTACGGCCCCGAGTCCTCCGGCAAGACCACCGTGGCACTCCATGCCGTCGCCAGTGCCCAGAAAGCGGGGGGCAATGCGGCCTTCATCGATGCCGAACACGCTCTTGACCCGGTGTACGCCAAGGCCCTGGGCGTTGACACCGACAACCTTCTCGTCTCCCAGCCGGACACCGGTGAGCAGGCCCTCGAGATCACCGACATGCTCATCCGCTCGGGCGGTCTGGACATCATCGTGGTCGACTCCGTGGCCGCTCTCGTTCCCAAGGCGGAGATCGAGGGGGAGATGGGCGACTCCCACGTGGGCCTGCAGGCCCGCCTCATGAGCCAGGCGCTGCGCAAGATCACCGGGGCGCTCTCGGCCACCGGGACCACCGCCATCTTCATCAATCAGCTGCGTGAGAAGATCGGCGTCTTCTTCGGCAATCCTGAGACCACGACCGGAGGCAAGGCCCTGAAGTTCTACGCCTCGGTGCGTATCGATGTACGGCGCGCTCAGACCCTCAAGGATGGGGATCAGCCCGTGGGCAACCGCACCAAGGCCAAGGTCGTCAAGAACAAGATGGCCCCGCCCTTCAAGCAGGCCGAGTTCGACATCCTCTACGGTCAGGGGATCTCCCGCGAGGGCGGTCTGCTGGACCTCGGCGTCGATCACGGCGTCATCCGCAAATCGGGGGCCTGGTACACCTACGGCAGTGATCAGCTGGGGCAGGGCAAGGAGAACGCCCGGACCTTCCTCAAGGACAATCCCGAGCTCGCCGATGAGATCGAGAACAAGATCCTGGCTGCTCTGGGCGTGGGAGAACCTGCCCGCAGGGCCGAGGAGGAGGCTGCTGCTGCCGTTGCGCAGGACGATGACAAGTCTGCCAAGACCAAGGCCAAGGACGCTTCTGCCAAGGATGCAGCCGCGAAGGGCGCTGTGAGAACCGCTAAGAAGCGCACCAAGAAGAACGATGCCGAGTTGGATATCGACTCCGCCTTCGGCGAGGACGCCGGCGGTTTCTAAGATGCCGTGGCTCACTGCTGACAAGCACCAGGAGGAGGTCGAGGCGGCACGGGATATCGTCCTGCGGCGCCTCGGCCGCTCGTCCGCCCCGCGCGCCGCGCTGGCCGAGCTCCTGGAGCGCAAGGAGGTCGCCCCGCATGTCGCTGAGGAGGTCCTCGATCGGCTCGAATCCGCCGGGGTCGTTGACGACGCCGCCTATGCCGCCACCCTGGCCCGTACCCGCTTCGCCGAGAAGGGCGCCGCCCGCAAGGCCATTGCCGAGGAGCTGCGCCGCAAGGGGCTGGGGGAGGAGCATATCCGCTCGGCTCTGGGACAGATCGGCTTTGATGACGAGGCGGATGCGGCCCTGGCCCTGGCGCGCAAGAAACTAGCGGCGACTCGGGGACTTGATCCTCTCGTGCGTCGGCGTCGCGCCCTGGCGATGCTGGGCCGCAAGGGCTACTCCCACGAGGTCGCCATGCGCGCCATTGAGCAGGCTCTGGCCGGCCCGGACTGAAGGACTCGCCGGTGAGTAGATGATGTCGTGTCGTGTCGTGCGGGCGGGTGCGATCGGCTGCCCGTCCGCACTCACGTGATCTACAGGGTCACATATCGTCTGGCTGAAGGCCTTCGCGTTTCACCCGCCTGGCCTCCAGGCGCTTGGCGACGACGCTGACAACAGGCGCAAGGAGCCAGAACAGCATCGCCCACTGGCCGTAGACTCCGATGAGGGGTATCGAGGTCAAGAAGATCACCAGAAGCGATACCGAGCTGCGCTGCGTGTGCCGGTAGGTCTCCGGGGTGATGTCGCTGACCATGAGGCCGGCCTTCCAGGCATGCCGCCACAGTGCCATCATGCACATCTGTGTGCCGGATATGACCAGGGCGTAGAAGATCCCGGGAACAGGCGAGCCGTAGGCGTTCTTGGCGAGCATGGACGTGGGCAGAGGAGTCAGCGCCATGAAGAACAGCATGACGCAGTTCCATCTCAGCAGGTCGCGGTCGATGTGGGTCAGTGCAGACAGGTAGGCATGGTGCGACACCCACATCCTGCTCATGAGGTAGAAGCTCAGCAGGAACGCTCCGAGCTGGGGGGCGGCGTCCAGGAGGGCGTCGTCGTACTCCGCGCGGCTGCCCACGTCGGGGGCCTTGATGTCCAGCACCAGGAGGGTCATGGCGATGGCGATCACTGCGTCGGAGAAGGCGGCCGTTCTCTCCGGCCCAGAGTTCGACAGTACATTGCGTAGGTCGGGGCGCAGCGACATGCAGGAAGACTACCGCCGCCTCCGAAAGGCTCGCACGCCGGCGGCCCTCGGAGGCGCGCCGCCCGCACCACCTGCCCCTACGCTTGACCCATGAGCGAATCCGACCGGGACGGTGCTCAGGCCGCCCCCGACCTCCACGACCTCGCTGCTCGGGCCGGCATCGCGGCAGAGCACGTCATCCCCTATGGGCGCGACGTCGCCAAGATCGACGTGAATGCCATGGAGGACATCGGCGGGCGGGGGCAGGCCTGTCATTACGTCGTGGTCACCGGTATGACCCCCACGCCCTTCGGGGAGGGCAAAACCACGACGGCCATCGGCCTGGCCCAGGCCCTGGCCCGCCGGGGCGAGCGCTCCACGCTCACCCTGCGCCAATCCGCCATGGGCCCCACCTTCGGGATCAAGGGCGGTGCAGGGGGCTCCGGGGGCGCTCGAATTCTGCCCGCCGAGCGCATGAATCTGCACCTGACCGGGGACTTCCACGCCATCACGGCGGCTCACAACCTGCTGTCGGCGATGATCGACAATCACCTCCATCACGGCAACGAGCTGGACATCGATGAGCGCACCATCACCTGGCCCCGCGTCCTGGACATCAACGACAGAGCCCTGAGGCACATTGTCACCGGCCTGGGAGCCAAGGTCGACGGCGTCACCCGTCAGGCGTCTTTCGACATCACTCCGGCCAGCGAGCTCATGGTCATCATCTCACTGGCCACCGATCTTGCCGATCTGCGCGTCCGGCTGGGCCGTATCGTGGTGGGCCGCACTCGCAGCGGCGGCTGGGTGCGGGCCGAGGACCTGGGGGCGGCCGGGGCCATGTGCGCCATCCTGCGCGACGCCCTGGAGCCCAACCTGCTGCGCACGGGGGAGGGAACCCCCGTGCTGGTCCACACCGGCCCCTTCGGCAACATCGCCACCGGCTGCTCCTCGGTCATCGCCGACCGCGTGGCCGCGGCGGGGGCGCGCGAGGGCGGCTACGTGCTGACGGAGGCCGGCTTCGGCGCTGATATGGGTCTGGAGCGCTTCGTCGATCTCAAGTGCGCCGTCTCCGGCATGCGCTCCCGAATCGCCGTCGTGGTGGTGACCGTGCGTGCCATCAAAGCGCACTGCGGGCGTTATCGGCTGGTCTCCGGCAAGGACCTGCCGGCCGAAATGCTGACCGAGAGCGTGGAGGACGTGCGCGCCGGCGCCGCCAATATGCTCAAGCACCTTCAGATCGTGCGCGGCTTCGGCATGACTCCGGTGGTGGCCATCAACGTCTTCCCCACCGATCATCCCAGTGAGATCGAGGAGGTCGTGCGCATTGCCCATGAGGCGGGAGTCAGGGCCGCCACGGCGCATCCCGTGACCGACGGCGGTGCCGGATGCCTCGAACTCGCCGACACTGTGATCGAGGCCTGCCGAAATACCCGCGAGGCCGAGGCGCCGGACGTCGAGGCGCTGTACAGCCCCGATGACGACCTGCGGACCAAGATCGGCAAGGTAGCCGCCATGTACGGGGCCGACGGCGTGGACTACACCCCGGAGGCGAGCCGCCTGCTGGACGCTTACGAGAAGGACGGCTTCGGTGATCTGGCTGTCGTCGTCGCCAAGACGCCGCTGTCGCTATCGGCCGAGGCAGGTCTGAAGGGAGTGCCCACCGGTTGGCGGCTGCCAGTGCGCGAGGTGCGCCTGGCCGCGGGGGCCGGCTATGTCTACGCGATCTGCGGGAACCTGTCCACCATGCCCGGCCTGTCCAGCCATCCCGCCGCCGAGCGCATTGATGTCGACACCGCCACCGGGGAGATCATCGGCTTGAAATGAGGCCCGCGTGAGTGCGGGCGGTCCGGCGGTCGTCGGTCCCGGGCATGCGGAGTCACGGCGCGCCATCGTGCTTCTCCTGCCGGTGGAGCAGTGCAGCTGCGGGCCGCAGTAGGGCAGCGCAGTAGGTCGCTGGACCGGCACTGCGTGGAGCCGACGAGGACGGATGGCGAGTATGGCCTATCAGCCGGCTGGCCGTGACTGTGATCTGAACCATGGCGCGAGAGCGGGCCTTATGGCGATCTTGAAGTAAGGCTGCCCTTAGATTTGGTGCCATGAGTCGTCGTACCACCATCGCGCTGTCAACTGCTGGTCTGCTCGCGGCAGGCGCCGCACTCGCGCTGGTCGCGCGTCCCGCACGGCGCGGGGTGCCCGACCTTCCCACCGCCTCCGGCGGCCGCCGCCCGACTCGCGTCGTGATCGTCGGCGGCGGCTACGTCGGTTTCTGTACCGCCAGAGCGCTCCGCTCGCGCCTGGACACCGACCAGGTGGAGATCGCCGTCGTCGACCCCCGCCCCTACATGACCTATCAGCCCTTCCTGCCGGAGGTCGCCGCCGGATCGATCCAGCCCCGCCACATCGTCGCCTCTCATCGGCGCAGTCTCGACGGCATCACCATCTTGACGGGATCGGTCACCGGCATCGACCACGCCTCGCGGACCATCACCATCGCCCCGCCTATGCCGGAATCCACCAAGGAGGCCCCCGGCCCCTACGATTTGAGCTACGACCACATCGTCCTGGCTCTCGGCGCGGAGGTCCGCACCCTGCCCATCCCGGGCCTGGCCGAACAGGCCATGGGGTTCAAACAGGTCGAGGAGGCTCTGGCGCTGCGCAACCGGGTGCTCTCTCGCATCGATGACGCCGCCTGCACCTGGGACGCCGAGCGGCGTCGTCGGCTCCTCACCTTCGTCTTCGTCGGCGGCGGTTTCGCCGGTGTCGAGGCGATCGCGGAACTGGAGGACATGGTTCGCTCGGCCGTCGCCAAGATCCCCAGCGTCGAGCAGGGCGACATCCGCTTCGTCCTGGTGGAGGGCTCGCGCCGAATCCTGCCCGAGTTGACCGAGGAGCTGTCCGGTTACGGCCTGGAGCAGTTGCGCGACCGCGGCATCGACGTGCGCCTGTCCACATTCCTCAACTCCTGCGTTGATGGGCATGTCGTGCTCTCCGACGGCAGCGAGTTCGACGCCGACACGATTGTGTGGACCGCCGGCGTCAAAGCCTCTCCCGTCCTGGCCGAGTCGGACCTGCCGATCGAGGGGCGCGGGCGAGTGACGACTCTGCCCACGCTTCAAGTCGCCCGTGACGGCGTCGTCGTGGACGGCGCCTGGGCGGCCGGGGACTGCGCAGCCGTGCCGGATCTGATGAGCGAGGACCCCGAGGCGACCTGTGCCCCGACCGCTCAGCACGCGGTACGTCAGGCCAAAGTCCTGGCCGATAACCTCGTGACCACCCTTACCGGCGGCGAGGATGCTGCTGGGGAACTGACCTCCTATGCCCACGAGAATCTTGGGACCGTGGCCTCACTGGGCATCGGCAAGGGCGTCGCCAGGATCATGGGGCACAACCTGCGCGGTTTCAGCGCGTGGACCGCTCATCGCGGGTATCACGTCTATGCGATGCCCACCATCAACCGGAAGGTGCGGATCATGATGGATTGGTTCGCCGCCGTCGTCTTCCGTCGCGATCTGGCCTCCTTCGGCTCGGTGGCCCTGCCCGGAGCGGCGTTCGCGCAGGCCGCGCGTCACGACGCCCTCATCGCGGAGCGCACCCGGGCCCAGCAACAGGCCTGAACCGGTCCGCCCGCCATCCGGCTCGACCTCCCCTCCTCCCCTCGCCGAGATCGGTCATAAACCGCATCGAGATCGGTTCGCACGACCGATCTCGATGCGGAACCGGACCGATCTCGGCGAGATGGGCGGGACGGGGGAGGGGCGGAAGCGTCAGCGGTCTGTGGTGTCCTCAGTGTCCTCAGTGCCCTCGGCGCCCTCGACGATGTCGGCGTCGAAGCGCTCGGCGTACTCCTGGGGGCTGAGCAGTTCGCCCTCGCCGGTGACCTCGACGGCCAGCAGCCAGCCCTCGCCGTAGGGGTCGGCGCTGATGACGCTGGGATCATCGACGGCCGCCTCATTGAGAGAGACGACTGTGCCCGTTACCGGGGAGTAGAGGTCAGAAACCGCCTTGGTGGACTCCAGCTCGCCGCAGACCTCACCGGCCTGGACCGCGGCGCCCACCTCTGGCAGATCCACGAAGACCACCTCGCCCAGGGCGTCGGCGGCGACTGCGGTGATGCCGATGCGGGAGGGTGTCGCGCTCGTGTCGATCCATTCGTGCTCGATCGAGTACCGCAGGTGGGCTCTGATGGGCTGGCGGGGCATATCGGGTTCCTTTCCTTGGGGCAGTGAGAGACGGCTTCAGCGCGGACGCCGGTAGAAGGGCGCGGCGACGACTCGCATGGGGTAGGTGCGGCCGCGCACATCGACATCAAGGGACGTGCCCTCCGCCCACTGCGGCTCCTCGGGCGAGGCCGGCTCCAGCAGCGCCAGGGCGATCGGATGTCCGAGAGTGGGGGAGAGCAGACCCGAGGTGATGGTTCCGACCCGGCGACCCTCCCGGAAGACCGTGCAGCCGGCACGGGCCGCACGGCGTCCCCCGCCGGCCAGGGCCACGAGCCGCAATGTGCCCGGGGCGCCCTCGCGCGCGGCGCGGGCGACCAGCGCCTGCCTGCCGATGAACTCGGGCTTGTCCAGTGCGACGACGGCTCCCAGAGAAGCGTCGTACGGCGTGGTCTCCTCGGTCAGCTCGTGTCCGTACAGCGGCATGCCCGCCTCCAGGCGGAGCGAGTCGCGCGCCGCCAGACCGCAGGGAGTCAGCACCGGAATCGGCTTCCCGCTTTCGTCGGCCTGATCGGCGTGGGGCGCCAGGGCGGCGGCACGCCCGGTGATGACGGTCCACAGGTCGACGGCGTCCTCTGCGCCGCAGAACAGCTCGAAGCCGTCCTCGCCCGTATAGCCCGTGCGGGCCAGCACGATCGAGTGCCCGGCGGCGGTCGCCCGTACAGCGGCGTAGTAACGCAGCCGCCGCAGGATCGTCGGCCCGCACAGCACGTCGGGCCCGCAGTCCTCGTCTGCGGTGGGCACGCCCTCGTCCTCGGGACGCAGCGCCGAGGGAATCCCGGCACCGGAATCGACGACGTCGCGCAGAATCTCTTCCGCGCGCGGGCCCTGAACGGCGATCAGCGCCATGGTCAGCGAGATGTCATTGACCTCGCAGTCGAAATCACGGCAGCGAGACACCAGCTCGTCGGCCACGCGCTCCCGGTTCCCCGCATTGGGGACCACGAGATACTCCTGATCGCCCACGTGGTAGACGATGAGGTCATCGATGACCCCGCCGTCCTCGGCCACGATCATCGTGTAACGGGCCCTGCCGAGCGCCACCTTGGAAATGCTCCCCACCAGCGCGTGATCGAGCGCCTCGGCGGCGCCGGGCCCGGTCACCTTGACCTCACCCATGTGGGACAGATCGAAGATGCCGGCGCGGCGGCGCACCGCATGATGCTCGGCGAGGTCGGAGGCGTAGCGCAGCGGCATCTGCCAGCCGCCGAAATCGGTGAAGGAGGCTCCTGCGGCAGCGTGGACGGAGTGCAGGGGCGTGGTGCGCACCATGGCGGACTCCTGGATCTCCTCCCGGGGGCTGTGTCGACTGGGCTCGGTCATCATTTCTCCTCAGCGGTCAGGACGGCGGTGGGCCGGGCGGTCGAACCGGTCGCGGTGGAGCGCAGAGGCCCGGTGGCCGCCTCCACATCCTCGGGCGCGGGACAGATGCACGTCAGATGACGGTCTCCCCAGGCGTTGTCGATGCGCGAGACCGGTGGGAAGTACTTGTCCCGTACCAGAGACGGCTCTGGGAACGCCGCCCGCCGGCGGGAGTAGGGGCGGTCCCAGTCGTCGGAGGCGACCTGGCCGAGCGTGTGCGGACTGCGGCGCAGAGCGGAGTCCTCGACGGCGATCCGGCCGGCGATGATCTCGTTGATCTCGCCGCGGATGGAGCGCATCGCGGTGACGAATCGGTCCAGCTCCTCAAGCGGTTCGGATTCGGTGGGCTCGACCATGAGCGTGCCTGGAACGGGGAAGGACAGCGTGGGGGCATGGAATCCATAGTCGATGAGCCGTTTGGCCACGTCCTCGGCGGTCACTGCGGAGCGCGCCGTCAGCTCGCGCAGGTCGAGAATGCACTCGTGGGCGACCAGACCTCCGGGTCCCGAGTACAGGGTCGGGAAGCAGTCCTGGAGCTGACGCGAGAGGTAGTTCGCATTGGCGATCGCGGACAGGGTCGCCCGGCGCAGGTCCATATCATCCATCAGCGCCAGGTAACTCCAGGCCAGCGGCATGACGCCGGCCGAGCCGAAGCGGGCGCCCATGACCGGGCTGCCGTGGAAGCCGTGATCCGCATCCGCCTCCTCGGGGGCGGGCGAGCCGGACGGTCCCGCAGGCAGGTAGGGCGCCAGGTGCTTCTTGACGGCCACGGGGCCCACTCCCGGGCCGCCGCCGCCATGGGGAACGGCGAAGGTCTTGTGCAGGTTGAGGTGGGAGACGTCCCCGCCCAGGTCGCCGGGCCGCAGCAGTCCGGCCAGGGCGTTGAGATTGGCGCCGTCGATGTAGACCTGTCCTCCGGCCTCGTGGACCAGGCGCGTGACCTCGGTGACCTGGGGTTCGAAGACGCCGTGCGTCGAGGGGTAGGTCAGCATGATCGCGGCCAGGCGATCGCCGTGCTCGGCCAGCGTGGCCTTGAGATCCTCGATGTCGATGGAGCCGTCGGGAGCGGTGGCAACCGTTTTCACGGCCAGGCCCGCGCCGGCTGCGGAGGCGGCATTGGTGCCGTGGGCGCTCGCGGGAACGAGGCACAGGTTGCGCCGGTCCTCGCCCATCTCGTGCAGGTAGTGCTTGATGGCCAGCAGCCCAGCCAGCTCGCCCTGGGCTCCCGAGGCCGGTTGGAGGCTCACCCGGTCATATCCGGACAGGGTCGCCAGACGCTCCGAGAGCTGGGTGAGCAGGCGTCGCCACCCGTGGGTCTGGGAGGACGGTGCATAGGGATGAATGCCGGCCAACTCGGGGGTGAGCCAGAGTGCGGACTCCACGGCCGCGTTGAGCTTGAGTGTGCATGAGCCCAGCGGGATCATCGTGCGGTCCAGAGCGAGGTCCCGATCGGCCAGACGGCGCAGGTAGCGCACGAGTGCGGGTTCGCAGCGGTGGACGTGGAAGGCCGGGTGGGTCAGGAATGCGCTCTCGCGCCTCAAGGCATGCGGCAGTGGGAAGACGCGGGCGTTGTCGGGCTCAGCGGGTCGGCGGCCGGTGAGGGCCTCCAGAACGGCGGCGATGTCCTCATCCGTCGTCGTCTCGTTGGTGGACAGGCCCACATGGTCGGCGTCGAGCAGGCGGAGGTTGTATCCGCGCTCCTCGGCGCGCGCGACGGCCTGTTCGGCGCCGCCCGGCGTGATGACGCTGAGGGTGTCGAAGAAGTTCTCGTGCTCGACGGCGAGCCCTGCGTCCAGGACCCCGGCGGCGATGCGCGCCGCTTGGGCGTGGGCATGATCGGCAATGCGCCTCAGCCCCTCCGGGCCGTGGTGGACGGCGTAGAAGGCGGCCACCACCGCGAGCAGTGCTTGAGCGGTGCAGATGTTGGAGGTCGCCTTCTCCCGTCGGATGTGCTGCTCGCGGGTCTGAAGCGCCAGGCGGAACGCCTCGTGACCCTCGCTGTCCCGCGAGACGCCGACGATGCGGCCGGGAATCTGCCGGCGGAGCTTATCGCTGACCGCCATGAAGCCGGGGTGCGGACCGCCGAAGAAGAGAGGCACGCCGAGTCGCTGAGCGCTGCCGACGGCGATATCGGCACCGGCGGCGCCGGGCTCCTTCAGCAAGGCCAGGGCCAGAGGGTCGGCATCGACGGCGACGAGTCCGCCGCGGCGATGCACCGCTGCGATCGGGCCGTCCAGGTCCTGAATCGCCCCGCGCGTGGTCGTATGCGCCAGGACGGCTCCCAGCAGCTTCTTCCCGGAATCCTCGGAGCCGTCCTCAATAGCCGCCGGCTCGGCCGTCAGGGCATGAATCCCGAGCGCTCGGCAGCGGGCCAGCGCCACCTCGAGGCATTGGGGGTGCAGGCCGGAGTCCAGCAGAACCGCGCCGCCGGTGGTCGTGCGGGCGGCCCGAGCCATGAGCAGGACCGCCTCTGCGACGGCAGTGGCCTCGTCCAGCAGCGAGGCGCATGCCACCGGCAGACCGGTGAGGTCGCTGATCAGCGTCTGGAAGAGGAGCTGCGCCTCAAGGCGCCCCTGGCTGATCTCCGCCTGGTAGGGCGTGTACGCGGTCGTCCAGGCCGGGTTGCCCAGGACATCGCGGGCAATGACGGCGGGTGTGTGCGTGGGGTGGTACCCGCGTCCGATCATCTCGATGTGCGGATCGTTGAGGGAGGCCAGCGACCGCAGGGCCTCAATGGCCTCCGGCTCGGAGAGGCCGCCGGCGGCGGAGGGCGCGCCATGCTCGCCCGGAGGCAGGACCGGCAGTCCGGTGGGTACGACGGCGGCCGCCAGGTCCTCGAGCTCGTGCAGGCCCAGTGCGCGGAGCACGGGATCCTGATAGTCGCCCGTGGCGCCGATGTGGCGCAGGACGAAGGGGACGTGGGGAACGTCGCGTCGTCGAGTCATGAGGACCTCCGGTATGGGCATGAACCGGCTCACATCCTAGGGGACGGATTCGGGTCCTCGCGGACGAGTGCCCCGCGGCGATGGCGGGTGCGCCTGGCAGTGAGCGGGGAGACGGGTTGCCGGTGTCGTCGATCCGGCCTCGACGGTGCGGGCACGGCTGAGCGCGGTTCGCTCTACACTGCCAGACGATGACCACCCTTGATGCCACCCCGCGACTCGACGCCCGCGGCGCCGTGCCGCGCACGTACCACGTGCGCACGCTCGGCTGTCAGATGAACGTCCACGACTCCGAGCACATGGCCGGTCTGCTCGAGGATGCCGGCTACCTGCGTGTCGAGAACGTGCCTGAGGCCGCGGCGCGCGCCACCGAGGCGGGCGACGGCGGTGCTGACGTCGTCATCCTCAACACCTGCTCGGTGCGCGAGAACGCCGCCAATCGGCTCTTCGGCAATCTCGGCCAGCTCGCCGCCGTCAAGCGCGAGCGTCCCGGCATGCAGATCGCCGTCGCCGGGTGCCTGGCCCAGCAGATGGGGCAGGGCATTGTCGAGCGCGCCCCCTGGGTCGATGTCGTTTTCGGCACCCACAACCTCGACGTCCTGCCCGCCCTGCTGGAGCGCGCCCGCCACAACGCCGAGGCCGCCGTCGAGCTTGAGGAGTCCCTCAAGGTCTTCCCCTCCACCCTGCCCACGCGCCGCGACTCCGCCTATGCCGCCTGGGTCTCCATCGCCGTGGGCTGCAACAACACCTGCACTTTCTGCATCGTGCCCTCACTGCGCGGCAGACAGCGCGATCGCCGTCCGGGTGAGGTACTGGCCGAGATCGAGGCGGTCGCCGCCGACGGGGTCACCGAGGTGACCCTGCTGGGGCAGAACGTCAACTCCTACGGGGTGGGCTTCGGGGACCGCGGGGCCTTCGCCAAGCTGCTGCGGGCCGCCGGGGCGGTGGAGGGCATCGAGCGCGTGCGCTTCACCAGCCCGCACCCCGCCGCCTTCACCGACGACGTCATCGAGGCCATGGCCACCACTCCAGCGGTCATGCCCAGCCTGCACATGCCGCTGCAGTCCGGGTCCGATCGGATCCTGCGGGCCATGCGCCGCTCGTACCGGAGTGCGCGGTTCCTGAGGATCCTGGAGGATGTGCGGGAGCGGCTGCCCGAGGCGGCGATCACCACCGACATCATCGTCGGCTTCCCCGGTGAGACCGAGGAAGACTTCCAGGCCACCCTCGACGTCGTGGAGAAGGCCCGCTTCGCCTCCGCCTACACCTTCGAGTACTCCCCGCGCCCCGGGACCCCCGCCGCCGACCGGGAGGACCAGGTGCCCGCCGAGGTCGTCAAGGACCGCTACCGCAGGCTGGACGAGCTCGTGCGGCGCATCACCCGTGAGGAGAACGAGCGCCAGGAGGGGCGCATCGTCGAGGTGCTCGTCGCCGAGGGCGAGGGCCGCCGCGATGCGGCCACCGCACGTATCTCCGGGCGTGCCGCGGACAACCGGCTAGTGCACGTGGCCCTGCCCGAGGGGATGGCCGATGACGACTACGCCGGTGGCGCCCCGCGCCCGGGCGACATGGTCTCCGTTCGGGTCACCCATGGGGCGCCCCACAACCTCATCGCCGATTCGGCCCGCTGCGGGCGAGAATTGGGCGCGGCCGCCCAGGCGGCCAACCAGGCCCTGCGACCCGGGGATCGCCTCTGGCTCGACGACGGCCCTGCCCTGTTCCGGGTGCGCCGGACCCGGGCCGGGGACGCTTGGGAGCGCCGTCAGGCCGAGGTCTGCTCCGCCCCGGAGCCCGATACCGCCCCGGTGAGCCTGGGCATCCCCACCCTGCGAGTGGGCGCCCCGGCCTGATACCCGTCCTTGCTCGTGGCCGCCCGGGCTTCGTCCACTTGCCGATTCCGCTGGCGCCGGGCGGGGGTGTCGATGCGGTCACTCGAGATGACAACCTCGGGATGACAACGGGGCGCGCCGCCTGGGCCTGGCTGATGATGAGATCCTGGAGGCTGTGCAGACCCGCCTGTCCTGATGGTTGCGTTTCGCTCTTCCGCGGCTGTCCATGCTCGAACGGGCCGACTTCTGCGCGGTGCTAGCATCACGCTATCGGCGGTAGACGATGCCGCCCCGGGTACGAGTGAGGCTTCATGGAGACCGCGGCGATCACGTCATGGACGTTCCAGGCGGAGGTTCCGATCCCCCGAGATGTCGGCCAGCTGCTCGTGCGGGACGAGCAGCCCTGGGCGGCTTTCAGGACCTTCCGCGACACCGCCATCTTCACCTCTAAGCGGCTTATTGTCAGGGATTCCCAGGGCTTGACCGGTAAGAAGGTCGAGATGTACTCCCTGCCGTACTCCGCAATCAACATGTGGTCCTCGGAGAATGCAGGGGCTTTGGACGTCAATGCCGAGATTGAACTGTGGACGCGCGCCGGCCACATCAAGATCAAGCTCGGCAGGGGAATCGATGTCCGCCGCATCGATCAGCTCATCGGCCACGCCGTCCTCAGTAACGGGCACTAATACCGACGGCGTAGCACCCACCTCAGCAGCTGGTCTCTGATGGAAGGCCGACGATGACGGGAGGGAGGCGACATGCCCAACCGGCCGCGTATCTCCGGTTCCCCTCGTATCCCGGTCATCGCGCTCACCGGCTACCTCGGTGCCGGCAAGACGACGCTTCTCAATCATCTTCTGCGCACTCCGGGGGCTCGCCTGGGCGTCGTCATCAATGATTTCGGCGACATCAACGTCGATGCCGCCCTGGTGACCGGCGAGGTCGATGAGCCCGCCTCCGTGGCGGGCGGCTGCCTGTGCTGCATGCCCGATGCCGGCGGATTGGAGACGGCTCTGGAACGCCTGACCATGGCCCGCCCGGACCTGGACGCCATCCTCATCGAGGCCTCGGGGCTGGCCGAACCGGCCAATCTGGTCAGGCTCCTGCGCTCGACGGCATTGCGGCGCGTGCGCTATGCCGATCTCATCGACGTCATCGACGCTGTCAACGACGAGCGCACCGTCAGCGCCTCCAATGCGCTCGAGGCCGCTGAGGCCGCTGAGAGCGCTGCGGGCACTGAGAGCACTGCGGGAACTGGGGGCGCTGCGGCTCCGCCGGCGCGGTACAGCGCCGCCACTCTCGTCGTCGTGACCAAGACCGACTTACTGGCGGCCGACGAGCGCCGCCATGCTCTCGACCGTGTGACCGGCCGCGTCCATTCGCGCAATCCGCGAGTGCTCGTCATTGAGGCGGCACACGGTCGCATCGACCCGCTCCTGGTGATGGATGTGGCTCACGAGGGTGCGCCCGCGGATGAGCTGCCTCTGGCCGAACTCACTCGCCGTGCACGCGCTGAAACGTGTGACAATCACCATGCTCACGCTCACGCCGAGTCCTTCACCGTTCCTGCTCCGCTGCCCGTCTCGCCGGGCGCCCTGGCCGATCTGCTGGAGAGCCCGCCCGCCGAGGCCTATCGTCTCAAGGGCGTCCTCAATGTGGCTGTCGGCACTGGGAGGTCGGGAACCTCGGGCGGGGTACGACGGGTGATCGTCAACGTCGTCGCCGGGCAGGTGCATCTGGAGGCGGAGCGGCCTTATCGCAGCGTCCAGCTGGGGTTGGTCGCCATTGGAGCTCATCTCGGCGAGGACGTGCGCCGCCGCCTGGAGAAGGCGGGACGTCCTGCTCAAGGGCCGTCCGAATCCGTCGAATCCGCCGATGTCGCTCGCCTGGACCGCATTCGTCGACGCAGCCGGGGGATATGAGATGCGCCGTCGGGGTGCCGGGCGACAGGAACGCCTGTCGACGTGCTTCCCGGCTCTGCTTGCGGCGAGAGTGGCCCCCACCATGGCTTACGGACTCCATTGCCGCTGGTCCGGGCCGTTAGGCTGGATGTATGACTCGGTCCAAGTCCATGAGCGCTGCCGGCGCCCCTGCCCCCGCCGTCCCGGCACCGGTGGACGTCGACCGCATTATGGCCTGCGTGCGCGAGCTGGGCCTGCGCTTCTTCCTGGACGACGAGGGCGATATCGGCATCCCCTGGCGCTACGTCACCGTTCACGCCATCTTCCAGGACACTCGGGCTCTCCAACTTCGCGGCGTGTGGCACCGCATTGCAGACACCGAGCACTTGACCGCCCTGCGCCGGCTGGTCGAGGAGTGGAATGCGACCCGCATCGGTCCTAAGGCCTACCTGACTATTGCAGACGGCGGAGTCGTCCGGCTTCACGGCGAGGTCACCTACCCCCTTGAAGCCGGCATGACCGATGCCCAGCTTGAGGACTTCGTCCTGACCGGGTGCCGTTTGATCGTGGCCCTCATGCGAGAGGCCGAGGATCTTTTCCCGGACCCATTGCGCGGCAGGCTGGATCCATGAGTCTCCTCAGCGATTTCCTGGCCCGGCTCCTCGGCCAGTCTCAAGAGCACGCCGAGCCCGCTGAGCGACCGCACCCGGCGAGCGGCTCTGCGACCCCTCATTCGGACGATCACCCGATGGCCCGCAGTGGTGAGCACGATTCGCCGACGGCTGTGAGTCCGGCGGACTGGCGCGCGCCCGCAGCCCGGACGGAGGAAGACGCGACCACCGCCCCAAACGCCCTGTCCGCCCCCGGCCCGGATGAGGAGGTGGAGTCCACCAGTGAACTCACACTGGACCGCATGGAGGCGATGATCACGGACACCATGGGCTATGGGGTCCAGCGCCATGCGGAGTCCGGTCACCCGTGCCTGCTGGGCACGTGGGACTCCTACCCCTTCGTCATCGAGATCCCCGATGGCCACGAAGGCTGGCTCCTGGTCTCAGGGGACTGGGAGGAACCGGTCGGCGAGGGGATGCGCGATGAGCTCGCCGCCAGCGTCAACGATTGGAATCGTGACAAGTTCTTCCCGACCGTCTCGATCATCGACTCCCCGTCCGGCTCGATGGTGCGCGCGACCTACCTCATCGACCTCAGCGCCGGGGTCACGGACATCCAGCTGCGCCTTCACCTGGAGACTGCGCTGTCCTCGTGCACGCAGGCGCTGAGCCTGGTGCGGCCTCTGCTGCCCGAGTTGTGAGCGTGGCGCGGTGAGCCCATCCGCCGTCCGTATCGCCATCGTCGGCCCCACTGCCACCGGCAAGTCAGAGCTGGCGCTCGACCTGGCCGACGCGCTCACCCGGGAGGGGGGCTCCGCCACGGGCTCGAGTGGTGCCGAAGTCCTCAATGCGGATGCCTCCCAGCTGTACCGCGGCATGGACATCGGCACCGCCAAGGTGCCGCGGGTCGAGCGCCGAGGCTACCCCCACCATCAGCTCGATGTCCTGGATGTGCGTCAAGAGGCCAATGTCGCCACGTATCAGCGTCACGCCCGCGCCGACCTGGAGGGCATCGAGAGGCGCGGTGCCCGTGTCCTCATCGTCGGCGGCTCCGGGCTGTACGTGCGCGCAGTCACCGATGCTCTGGAGTTCCCCGGTACCGATCCGGATGTGCGCGCCGACCTGGAGGCGCGTGCCCACCGTGAGGGCTCGCGCCGTCTCTGGGAGGAGCTGAGAGACGCCGATCCCGTCTCGGCTCAACGCATCGAGCCGGTCAACACGCGCCGGGTCGTGCGAGCCCTGGAGGTCCTGGCCGTCACCGGCAGGCCCTTCTCCGCGACCCTGCCCCGCTATGAGGACCTCGCGCCGACGCTCCACCTGGCGCTGCGAGTCGACCGGGCCGCGCTCAATGCGCGCATCGATGCGCGCACCGCCGACATGTTCGACGCCGGGCTCGTGGGCGAGACCGAGGCGCTCATGGCCGCGGGCCTGGAGGAGGGCAGGACGGCGCCGAACGCGATCGGCTACGCCCAGGCCATTGATCTGCTCCGGGGCCGCATCACGGGGGCGGACGCCGTGGAGCTCACCGCTCGGGCGACACGTCGCCTCGCCTCTCGCCAGATCAAGTGGTTCCGCCGTGACCCGCGCATCCACTGGCTCGACGCGACCCTCGATTCGACCGGGGCCTGGTTGCCCGGCGAGCGCAGGCGGGTTACTCAGCAGGCCCTCCGCCTTGTCGAGCAGGCGGACGAAGCACATGCCGGCGTCGCTTAAGCTGGGGGCCATGACTGCTGCCTCAGGCCTTGCGGGCCACGAGCTCATCAAGGGCCACGGCACGGAGAACGATTTCCTCCTGCTCATCGATCCCGAACGCGATGTGCCGGTGACCGCCACCGACATCGCCGCTGCGTGCGATAGGCGCGCCGGAATCGGGGCCGATGGATTCGTGCGGGTCGTGCGCACTCGATCGCTGCCCGGTGCGCAGGCCTTTCACGAGGCCGTGCCCGAGGCCGAGTGGTTCATGGACTACTACAACGCCGATGGTTCCGTGGCGGAGATGTGCGGCAACGCCTCGCGTCTGTTCGCCGCAGTTCTGGATGCTGAGGGGCTCTGCCCGATGACCGATGGCGATTCCATCACCATCGGCACTCGCGGGGGAGCGCGCACCATTACCCGCGTGGGCGATCTGTGGACGGTCGATATGGGATCGGCGCGCTTGACTCATCCCGACGGCGCCCTGGCCGATGTCGAGGATGAGGGGTGGGATACCGTCGTCATCGTGCCGGGCCTGGAGGGCGAGCGTGCGGCCTTGTCGATCTCCATGCCCAATCCGCATACCGTGGTCGCCCTGGGGGAGGAGAGTGAGCTCGATGCCGCCACCTTCGCGGGTCTGACCGGTTCGGGGGCCCCGGTGGTCTATGAGCCGGTGCCGCAGGCCGGTACCAATCTCGAGCTCGTGGTGCCGCTGGGCCAGGAGGTGGATGCGGTCACCGGTGATCGGGTGGGGCGCGCGCGTCTGCGCGTACTGGAGCGCGGTGTGGGGGAGACCCGCTCGTGCGGAACCGGCTGCTGCGCCGCCGCCGTGGCCCTGCATGTGTGGGAGGGCGAGGGGGCGCCCGAGGACTACCGGTTGCTGGTGCCCGGCGGCGAGGTCGGCGTCCATGTGGGTGCCGCGCCTTTGGCCGAGGGATCCACCGTGCTGCTGACCGGGCCCGCTGAGATCACCGGACGGGTCTCTATCGGCTGACCTGATGCCAGTACCTGGCGCGGTATGAGGATGTGTAGCGCCATTGTCAGATTTGTCAGATTTGTCAGATTTTTCCTCACGGCTCATAGGACGTCATACTGACCCTATTCCTAACAAAGAGACAGGCACTATGACCTCAACGACCGATCAGCTCGAGAGCCCCAGTCCCGCTACAAGCATCGTCACCACGGGTCTGATGCTGTTCGCTCTCTTCTTCGGGGCTGGCAATCTTATTTTCCCGCCTCTGCTGGGCGCCGCGTCAGGCGGTTCTCTGCCCATGGTCATGATCGGCTTCCTCGTGACCGGCGTTCTACTCCCGTTGGCCACGATCGTGGCCGTGTCCACCTCCGGGGAGGGCATTCTCGGCTTGGCCCGCCGGGTCGGGCCGCGCTTCGGGGCTGTGATGCCATTGGCGGTCTACCTGTCGATCGGCCCTTTCTACGCTGTGCCGCGAGTCACGACGGTCGCCTATGAATTGGCTACTCTGCCGGTTCTGGAGCTCATGGGCATCTCCAATTCTCGCTGGGCGCTGGCTGCGCATGTGGCGGCTTTTCTCGGTGTCTCCATCCTCATCGCGCTGCGCCCCAGCAGGCTGGCCGATAGCATCGGCCGCTGGCTGACCCCGGCGCTTCTCCTGCTGCTGGTGGTGCTGTGCGGGGCCACGATTCTGACCGCCCCGGGGGTGGACCGACCTGCCATCGACCCCTATGCGAGCGCTCCGATGACGACCGGGCTGACGCAGGGCTATCTCACGATGGATGTCCTGTCCGCAAGCGTCTTCGGGATCGTCGTCATCAGCTCTCTGCGCGAGCGGGGCTTCACCGCCCCTGGCAGGCTTGTGCGCGGTACCACTATTGCCGGGGGCATTGCCGCCGTCCTTCTGGGCGCGGTGTACATCGGTCTGGCCCTGATCGGGACGCGTTCACCGGGCGATGTCACGAGTGAGACCACGGAGGGAACCGAGCTGCTGAGGGCTGCCGCGTCTCTGACGCTGGGGCGAGGCGGCGTGATCGTCTTCGCCGGTATCGTGGTCCTGGCTTGTTTGACCACAGCAGTGGGGCTGCTGGCCTCCTGGGCCGGTTACGCCTACACCGCCTGGCCGGCTGTCTCCTTCAATCGTCAGCTCACTGCGGGCACTCTGGTTTCCTTCGTTCTGGCGAACCTCGGCTTGAAAGCGATTCTCAAGATTACGGCTCCTCTGCTTTTCCTGCTCTACCCGTTGGCGATCTGCCTGGTGGTCGTCACGCTCGTGGACGCACTGGCGCCGGGGCGCCTGCGGGCGGCCTACCTGTGGCCGGTGGGCGTCGCCGGCGTACTCGGCCTGGTCTCCGCGCTGACCGAGGCAGGATGGACGACGCCCAGTGACCTGCTGAGCCGCACAGGGCTGTGGGACAACTCCACCGGCTGGATCGTTCCCGCTCTGCTCGCACTGGGTATCGGGCTGGTTCTGGACGTTCGGGCTGGGCGCTGGTCGACACCCGTCGAGGACGCCAGCGGCGCGTCGCTGGAAGTGGAGCACGCAGCCGCTTCCCAGCACTGAGTAGGCACCCGATGCAGGTACTCGATGCGGGCTCTGGCACTGAGTCCGCGTGCTCGTCGCGGCTACGACCTCAGCCGCCATCGATCTGGGCCGATAAAGACGCACACGATGATGTGCCTGGGTCCGATGTGGTGCAGGGATCATGCTGGATAAGGCGGTGGCGCGTAGGCTGCTCGGGTGCCTGAACTTCACGCCTCGGAACAAAGAGCCTCCGGGCAGAAGTGGCTCCTGCCGACCCTGCTCATCCCGGCATTCGTCTCACTCCTGGCCGTTTCATCCGTCAATGTCATTCTGACATCGGTCTCTCACAGCTTGGAGGCGGGCAGCAGCGGCCTTCAGCTCGTCATCTCCGGATACGCTCTGGTCTTCGGCATCCTCCTGGTTCCGGCGGGGCGCGCGGGTGATGTCCTGGGGCGCGGGCGGCTCTTCGCCATCGGCATGTTCATCTTCGGAGTCGGATCCCTGGCCTCGGGGCTGGCGCCGAACATCGTGTCACTCAATCTGGCTCGACTTGTCATGGGCGTGGGGTCGGGACTGCTGAATCCTCAGGTCACCGGCATGATTCAGCAGTACTACACCGGTGAGGCGCGAGGCCGTGCCTTCGGGCTATTCGGCGGCGTCATCGGGGTCTCCGTGGCCGTGGGGCCAGTGCTCAGCGGAGGCCTCATCGGCTGGCTCGGAGCGGATTGGGGCTGGCGCGTTTCTTTCCTGATCAACGTACCGTTCGCCCTGGCGGGGGTCTGGGCGGCGAGGCGCTACCTTCCCGCCTCGGCTTGGAGACGGCGGACCGCTGACGGCGAGTCGTCGCGGCCCGCCGGAGCCGAGACGAACCGGGCCGGGATGGATCTCGATCCCGCCGGCATGCTGCTGCTGGCTGCCGCCACACTCCTGGTGATGATCCCCTTCATGAATTCCTCAGGGGGAGGGTGGATCTGGCTGCTGGAATTGCTGGGTATTGCCGTTGCCGGCGCATGGGTGGCTTGGGAACGTCGCTACCGGGCTCGAGGGGGCAGCCCCATGGTGGATCTCCGCCTTTTCACCATCCCCTCCTTCGCCTACGGGTGTCTGGCGATCGCCGTGTACTTCCTGGGGTACACCTCGGTGTGGATCATCGTGGCCCAGTACATTCAGGATGGCCTGGGGGCATCCGCCCTGGCCAGCGGTGTCATCGGTATCCCGGCCTCACTGGTGGGCGCTGTTGCCGCACCTCTGGCCGGCAGACGAGTCATCCGTGTGGGGCGCGTCATCGTACTGGCCGGCATGCTCCTGGGAATCATCGGACTGCTGACGACCATCGGCATCATCCGCATGCATGCGATCGCCGGATGGAGTCCCTGGTGGATCGCACTGACACTGGTGGCACTCGGGGTAGGACAGGGAATTGTGGTGTCTCCGAACCAGACGCTCTCCCTGGCCGACGTACCCCTGGAGTATGCGGGGGCCGCTGGAGGCATCCTGCAGACAGGACAGCGTATCGGCACGTCCATCGGCATTGCCGCCATCACCGGGATCACCTTCCGCACGGCCGGCGCATCGGGATGGGGCACCGCCGCCCAGGCGGGGCTGCTCGCGGCAGCTGTCGCCATCGCCGTATCTGCGGCCGTGGCGATCGTGGACCTGCGCGCCTCGCATGCGAGCCGATCCGGCCGGCTTGCGGAGGCCGCAGGGAGCGAGGGTTTGCAGGACCGCGTCGACTGAGTCGACTGAGTCGACTGAGTCGACTGAGCGGAGGCGGGATCGCAGATCGCGCGGATCGTGTTGCAGCGCTGGTCGGTGCTGAGTGCCGTGAGGGTTCGCGTCATAGCGCCCGACGCGCTCGACCCGTGCTTCCCCGGCCTGCGGCGTCATCCGTTCCAGGAGGCCGGAAGCGGTCAGCGCGCGGTGGAGACGTGGAGCACCTCGTAGCCGGTCACCCGCGGGTCGGCCTGTTCGGCCGGCCGGCTGGAGAGTTCGACCAGTACGACCGTCCAGGTGGTGATGTCGACGGCGGCCAGACGATTGACGGTCTGGTCATCGACCTGCGTCAAGAACGGTTGAGTGACCGCATCCAAGCACTGGGAAGGGGCCTCTCCCTCGGGCAGCTGCACGGTGGACATGGTCAGGCTTCTGGTTTCGGTATAGGAAGCGGGCCCCGGTACGAGTTGTGCAACGGTCCAATCCTGGATGGGCTGGCGCCCGAAATCGCGCACGATCGCCGAGTAACCGGGCTCGCCCCAGCAGAAGGAGCGCATACCGTCGATGTCGCGCCACACGTAGAATGGCGCGTAAGCATTGCGGGTTGCTCCTTCGGCTTTCTCGCGGATGAGGTAGGCCTTGAACTCCAGGCCGGTGAAGCCATCCATGAGATGGCCGGTCTCCGCCACGCGATCACGGATGATCCGCATGTCGTAGTCGGCGGGCAGGTTGATGGCGTACTGCATGGCGTACATGTGGTTCGCTCCCGGGCGGGTTCCTGGTGGATTCGGATATGAATTCGGGTTTCTTCGTGTCGCTGGTCCGATGATGATTCTGCGGCGCGCGATGCGCGATACTCAGAAACTCTGAGATGAATTCTGATGAGTTTGTTTACCGGCAGGCCCAGCCCCGCAGCATGGACACCGCGCCGTTGATGGCGGCGTCAAAGGCGGCTCGGTCCTGTTGCGCTCTGGCGAGAACGTAGCCTCCCTGCACTACGGCCGCGACTGATGAGGCAACGGCTGCAGGATCTGTGGAGCGAGGGAACTCCTCGCGATCGATGCCCTGGGTCACGACCTGGGCGATGACCTCGACCAGCCAGCCGAGCGCGTCGGAGACCGGTTGTAGGAGTTCGGGCGTATCCAGCACATCCGCGTCGTAGGTCATCCGACCCATTCGGCAGCCCCTCAGACTGTCGCGCTGGCTGTGCAGGTAGGCCTCCAGGCGCGCAAGGGCGGTCCCTTCACCGGTCAGCAGCTCCTGGGCATCGCGGCGCATCTGCTCCGCACTGCGTTGCAGGGCCAGTGAGGCCAGATCCTGCTTGCCCTTGAAATGGTGGTACATGCTGCCCTGGCCGGCCTGTGCGAGGGCCTGGATGTCTTTAGGGCTCATCGCTGTGTAGCCGCGCTCCCACAGCAGCTCTTGAGCGGCTTCAATGAGCCGGTCCCGGGCGTCCATGCCCGCAGTGTACATACTTGTAGGTACAGAAAGTCAATCGCGGCTCGCGGACCAGTGAGGCTCGAGGAGATTGCAGGACGGTGCCTTGGCGGAGGCAATGCGGCAGATCTCAGCGGTGCACGTGCAGGACGCGGAACCCTTTGGAGGAGGCTTCGCGGGAGGTGTTCCAGCCCTGTGAGTTCAGCCAGGCCATCAAGGAATCCGCGCCCAGATTCTTCTGCACGACGAACCATGCCTCGCCATTGTCGGACAGGAGCGCCAGCCAGGTCAGCAGCAGGGAGTGCAGTGCCTCCTTGCCGATGCGTACCGGGGGATTGGACCAGATGAGGTCCACCGTTGCGCTGCCGCGCAACTCGGCCAGCAGGTCGTCGGCCAGTAGGGCGCGGACATTTCCCAGGCCTGCGGCCGACGTATTGCGGGCCGTCAAGTCGACGGCGCGCTCGTTGACGTCCACCGCCAGGACAGTGGCCTCTGGAGCGGCATCGGCCAGAGCCAGGGCGATCGGGCCCCAGCCGCAACCCAGATCTAGGAAGACACCGGTGGTCGGCGGATCGGGGACATGGCTGAGAAGAACCTGCGTGCCTCGATCGAGATGATTGGGGGAGAACACGGCCCCCGCCGTCGTCACCGCATGCTCCCGACCGCGGATGAGGAAGGAACGGGGCCGTTCTTGAGCTGCTGCGGTGGGGGAGGACGTGAAGTAGTGCTCGCTCACGGCTCGAGGCTACCGGTTGGCTTCGCTCAGAGTCTCAGGCGGCGCGGCGGGCCAGAAGCGGCGTGGCACTGAGCATGATGGTGACAACGACGACGACGGGAACCACGAGGTGCTCCTCGACTCCGGCCGATGTCGGCGCTACCAGGGTCGTCACCAATGTGCCCAGGGTTGCTCCGCCTACATTCGCCGCCACCGTCACCGCGGTGGCCGACTGGGCCTGCGAGATTCCGTCGTTCCTTTGCCCCAATTCGACCGGGTCGGTCACGCAGCGAATGAGTGTGTCCTGATGGGTCAGTCCCATGCCGAGGCCCGACAGCCCCCAGCCCAGGTGCAGGCCCCACCATGGCGCCGCGCCCAGGAGGGCCGCAGCGAGGATGCCGCCGCCGACCGCGAAGAGCAATCCTCCCAGCCCTGTCCGCACCAGGTACACGTGTCGTTGCCGCGCCGGGTGGGCTCCGCACCACATGGCCACTGCGCTCCACAGCACTCCGGCTGCGGTCAGCGCCCAACCGACGGCGCCCGGCCCCAGAACGAGGACGTCATGGCCGGCTGGGGAGATGAGGAAATCGAGAGCGAAATAAGAGGCGCAGACCCACGTCAGGGTTGCCAGTGCCGCCCGGCGCCCGGGCGCCAATCGCAGCACCCCGGTGGGGAAGACCCGCGAGCAGGCCCAGACCGCGCTCGCCAGGCCGAGGCCTGAGGCCGGCCAGAACCATGGTGATGCCGCCGGCGCCAGCCCGATGAGAGCCACCCCGCAGGCCATGGCGAGAGCCGCCATGAGCGGGGCGTCGTTTCCATCGCTGCCACTGCCACTATTCCTGCTGTTGCGGCTATTACCATTGTCGCCGCCAGATACCCGTAAGCCTTGGATCTGTCGAGCCATCACCAGCCGGGCGGCCACCAGTACGGGCACGTAAGCGACCAGTGCCCATCGCCAGCCCCACCCTGAGCTGATAGCGGCGGCGTAGACGGGGCCGGCCAGGGAGGAGACCACCCACATGGCCGAGCTGGCCGCCAGGAACGCACGTCGCCACGCCTCGGGCAATCCCGCGACCATCGCGCCCATGGTGACGGTGGCCAGCGCGCCCGCGGCCAGACCGCGGACGACCTCTCCCAGAACGTACACGGCTACGTTCGGCGCCAGCGCCCCGGCGGCAGCACCCGCGACCAGCAGTGCGGTCAAAACAGCCATGAGATGGTCGGCGCGCCACCGGGCGAGCATCGTTCCGCCCAGCGGCATCGTCAGGAAGGTCGGCATCGTTGCCGCAGCCGTCACCAGGCCGTAGTGGGCCCGTGCCCCCAGATCCACTGCCACCAGTGGCAGTACCGTCTGGTTGATGTAGACCTGCATACCCGCCAGGAGTTCGATCACCAGCATCGCCAAGGTCAGACGCCCCACTCGCGAGCCCACGAGTGCCTTCGCCGAGGGCGGCGCCACCCGCTCATCCGCTGAAGGATCCGGGGCCGGGGGAGTGCTCACCCGCTCAACGTACCCAATCGGCGCGGGTGCGGGTGCGACTCTCCAAAACCGATGTGTGTCTATGCGCCGGTTCGATCGGACATCATGCGTTAGTACCGGGGAGCCTCGGGGTTTGTGCTGTAGGGGCCGACTGCTTCGCCTGGCGTTCCCGCACCACGAGGACGATGTCGCGGATGACCGCGTAGGGGAAGGCGACGACGCCGACGAGCGGAGCGATCCCGACCTTGAAGACATAGAAGAGCAGCCAGCCCACCAGCAGCCAGGGGCGGGAGGAGAAGACGACGACGCCGGGGGTCAGGCGCCACACGAGGCGCAGACCGAAGACGAAGAGGACCCCGACAGCCCCCATGGTGAGGACCTCGTCAACAGGAGGAAGCGTCCAGCCCCGGTCCAGGACAGGAGGACGGCGCCAAGGACGAAGCCCAGGACCGTCAGGCCCGCGTCGATGCCGATCTGCTCGGCGGCCGTTCTTCTGACGACGTAGATGCTGGACATGGGATCTCCTCAAGGGTAGGTCGTAAGGCGGAGGAGGGGTGACAGGCCTTCCGGCGGACCGGGGAACCCACATCGGGGACCTTAGCAAGAAAGATCCTGATACCGGCAGGGGGGAGCTGTGCGCTAGCATGACGTCATGTGGATCTTTCGTATGCGCTGAGCCGGTGGTCGTGACGTCACCGGCTCCCGACAAAGTCCCCCAGCCGGGCCCGGACGCGTCCGGGCAGGCCCGTTGAGCACCGCTCCGGGCCGTCGCATACGAGAAGGACATGCTGTGAACGAATCCCGTACCCCTGATACCGCTGCGTCTGCAGGCTCCGACGATTCTTATACCGGTGCTGACGGAGTTGACAGGAATGATGGTGCCGCCCCGACCGCCGAGGACGTTGTCGCCCGGATCCTCTCGCGTGCCGGAACCGCTTTGGCCTCCACCGCCAGTGGGCACGTCCAGCGCGAGGCCGATGATGATGGCCTCTTGGAGCGCGAGGCGCGCGCCGGCACCCGCCGCATAGCGAGCCTGACCACCGAACTCGAGGATGTCAGCGAAGTCGAGTACCGCCAGATCCGTTTGGAGCGGGTCGTGCTCGTCGGGCTGGACCTGCCCCGCACCGCCGATCTCGCAGCCTCGGTGCTCGACGCTGCTCAAGACGCCGAGGCCTCACTCTCCGAGCTCGCAGCACTCTCCGAAACTGCGGGCTCCCAAGTCCTGGACGCCCTCATTCAGAAGCGCGACCACCCCGACCCCGCAACATACCTCGGGTCCGGCAAGGCCAGGGAGCTCGCTGAGATGGTTGGCGCTGTGGGTGCCGACACGGTCATCGTCGATGGTGAGCTCGCCCCCTCCCAGCGCCGCGCGTTGGAGGACGTCGTAGGTGCCAAGGTCGTGGACCGCGCCGCTCTCATCCTCGACATCTTCGCTCAGCATGCCAAGTCCCGTGAGGGCAAGGCCCAGGTGGAGCTCGCCCAGCTGGAGTACCTCCTGCCGCGTCTGCGCGGCTGGGGCGAGTCCATGTCGCGCCAGGCCGGAGGGCGCGTCGTCGGAGGCCAGGGCATCGGCAGCCGTGGACCGGGCGAGACCAAGATCGAGCTCGACCGGCGTCGCATCCGCCACCGGATGGCCAAGCTCCGTCGCGAGATCAGGGCCATGGCGCCCTCGCGGGAGGTCAAGCGCGGCTCGCGTCGTCGTGGCCCCATCCCCGCGGTGGCGATCGCCGGGTACACCAACGCCGGCAAGTCCTCCCTCATGAATCGGCTCACCGACGCCGGTCTCATGGTCCAGGATGCTCTGTTCGCCACCCTCGACCCCACAGTGCGCCGTGCCGAGACCGCCGATGGGCGCGTCTACACCCTGACCGACACCGTGGGCTTCGTGCGCAATCTGCCTCACGAGCTCATCGAGGCCTTCCGCTCCACCCTGGAAGAGGTGGCGGGCGCGGACCTCGTCCTGCACATCGTCGACGCCGCCCATCCCGACCCCGTCGGCCAGGTGACGGCCGTACGGGCAGTGCTGGCAGACATCCCCGGAGCGCTCGACGTTCCCGAACTCATCGTGCTCAACAAGATCGATCTGACCGATGCCGTGACACGCGCGGCTCTGCGCACTCGCCTGCCCGGAGCGATCGAGATCTCTGCTCGCACCGGCGAGGGGATCGAGGACCTGCGGGCGCGCATTGACGCCATGCTGCCGCGTCCGAGCGTGCCTGTCGACGTCGTCGTGCCCTATTCCCGGGGCGATCTGGTCTCCCGCGTCCACACCGACGGGGAGATCGACGTTGTGGAGTACGTGGAGACCGGTACCCGGATCGTAGGTCGGGCCGATGCCGCTCTGGCCGCTGAGCTGCGGACCGCCGCTCTGCCCGATGCGGCGGCGGATTCGGCCCCTTCTTCTCCGTGACCTCTACCGCCCGCGGTGTGCCGGGCTCTCCGAACGGCATGGACGCAGCGACCCTGCCGCAGGGCGTCGGCTCTGCGGGTCCAGAGGATTCGCGTGCCGATAACCCAGATAGCCCTGGCAACTCCGGTGACCCCGGCGACCCCTGCGGGCGCGCTCTGAGCGTCCTCGCCGAGGCTGTGCATCGTCTTGGTGCCGCTCCTCGCCCCGGACAGGTCGAGATGGCTGCTCGCGTGGCCGATGCGCTGGATGATCAGGCGCACCTGCTGGTGCAGGCCGGTACGGGCACCGGCAAGTCCCTGGGATACCTCGTGCCCGTGATGGTCCATGCGGTTGAGTCCGGAGAGCGCGCCGTCATCTCCACGGCCACGCTTGCTCTTCAGCGGCAAGTCCTGACCAAGGACGCCCCCTTGGCCGCCGACGCCGTCGAGGCCGTCACTGGGCTGCGACCCGCTATCGCGCTGCTCAAGGGGTGGCAGAACTACGTGTGCCGTCATCGCCTTCAAGGCGGTTATCCGGAAGCCGACGACGCCGACGATGCGCTTTTCTCCGCCGGCGCCGCGACCGTCTCGGGGCGAATCGGGGAAGCGGGCCGTCGCAGTGTCGGAGAGCAGGTCGTCCGGTTGCGCGAGTGGGTCGCCGAAACCACGACCGGTGACCGGGACGATCTCGTCCCGGGTGTGTCGGACCGCGCCTGGGCGCAGGTCTCGGTCACCAGAGCTGAGTGTCTGGGCGCCTCCTGCCCGCTGCGCGAGGAATGCTTCCCCGAGCTCGCCCGGGCCGCGGCGATGGCGGCCGACGTGATCGTCACCAATCACGCCATGCTCGGCATCGCCGTGTCTGGCAATCCAGGGGTCCTGCCCGAGCATCGGGTTCTGGTCGTCGATGAGGCACATGCGCTCGCCGACCGAGTCCGCTCCCAGGGCACCGTGAGCCTGTCCGCAGCTGCCATCATGCGGGTGGCCGCTACCGTACGGCGAGGCGTCTCGGTTCATGTCACCGAGTTGGAATCCGCCGGTCAGCGGCTGCAGCTCGCTTTGGCCGACCTGCCCGATGGGCGCTTGAGCGATGGCCTGCCTCCCGCTCTGCATGAGGCGCTCCTCGTGCTGGACGGCGCGGCTCGTCATGCTCTCACCGATGTGCGCGAGGCGGTCAAGACCGGGGAGAGGAGCGCTGATGCCGGTGGTGCCGGGGGATCCGGGGGAGCGGCACTGGCCCGGACGGCCGTCTCCGATCTGGTGGACGCCATTGCGCGCATGACGTCGGACTCGGTGCGCGAGCGCCGTGACGTCGCCTGGATCGAGCGGCCCCGCATGGGCGCCGAGCCTCCACGGCTCACGCTGGCGCCCGTCGACGTCGCCGGCTCCCTGGCCGATTCCCTGCTGGAGGATCGCGCCGCAGTCTTGACCTCGGCCACCCTGGCCCTGGGCGGAAGTTTCGAACCGATGGCCCGTGCCCTGGGGCTGACGCTGACCGGTGGCCAGTGGGATGGCGTGGACGTGGGTACTCCTTTCGACTATGCCCGCCAGGGCATCCTTTACACACCCACGCATCTGCCCAGACCGGGGCGGGAAATCTCCGAGGCGGCGCTCGATGAGATCCTCGCTCTGACCGAGGCCAGTCGCGGAGGCATGCTGGGCCTGTTCTCCTCGCGGCGCGCCGCCGAAGAGGCCGCCGAGGTCCTGCGCAACGCCACGGATCTGACCGTTTACGCCCAGGGCGACGACCAGCTGCCGACCCTCGTGGATGCCTTCGCCGTTGACGAGGACGCCTGCCTGGTGGGAACCCTTTCCCTCTGGCAGGGCGTGGATGTTCCCGGACGCACCTGTCGCCTGGTCATCATCGATCGCATCCCCTTCCCGCGCCCGGACGACCCCGTGGCCCAGGCTCGCAGCGAGGCCGTCGCAGCCGCGGGCGGCAACGGTTTCATGAGCGTGTCCGCCACTCACGCCGCACTTCTGCTCGCCCAAGGGGCGGGGCGGCTCATACGCCGAGCCGACGACCGCGGGGTCGTCGCCGTCCTCGATCCGCGCCTGCGCACCGCCCGCTACGGCGCTTTCCTGGCCCGATCCATGCCGGGACTGTGGCCGACGCGGGACCGTGATGTCGTCTTGGGCGCACTGTCCCGGCTGGCGGTCATGGACTGACGACGGTCTCCGCCGAGGGGCCCGCCGATCGTTCCGGCCGGGGCGAGATCCGTGCGCGGTCCTCTCGGGCCGAGTCCGGCTTTCGCCTTACAGGCGCAGCATCTTCCGAAGCCGTGATAGTGACGATCCTCCCCCCGCCCTGTGCAAACCGCGTACTCTTGCCTTGGCCGGCTCTCCTGCCGCGCCAACACCCTATTCGGAGGAAGACCGTGTCCGAGGCCACCATCACCAACAGTGCACAAGGCTCCTACCCAACGGCCCCGGGGGGCCGTCCATCCAAGGTTGCGATCATCGGCGCGGGCGCCGTGGGATCGACGCTCGCTTACGCCTGCGTGACCAAGGGCGTCGCCCGCGAGGTCGTGCTGCAGGATATCGCCAAGGAGAAGGTCGAGGCCGAGGCCCTCGACATCGCGCAGGGGATTCAGTTCACCTCTGCCGGTTCCGTGTCCGGCTCTGACGATCCCGAGATCTGTCGCGATGCCGATGTCATCGCCATCACCGCGGGTGCGAAGCAGAAGCCGGGCCAGTCCCGCCTGGAGCTCGCCGGAGCCACCGTGGGCATCATGGAGAAGATCCTGCCCAAGCTGGTCGAGGTCGCCCCCAACGCGATCTTCCTGCCGGTGGCCAACCCGGTGGACGTGGTGACCTACTGCGCCAAGAAGATCACCGACCTGCCCGAGAATCAGGTCTTCGGCTCCGGCACCGTTCTGGACACCGCCCGCATGCGTTACCTGGTCTCCCTGGAGACCGGGACGGCCACCCAGAACATTCACGGCTACATCGCCGGTGAGCACGGAGATTCCGAGGTGCCGCTGTGGTCGTCCTGCGAGATCGGCGGTGTGCCTGTCACCCAGTGGGGCAAGACCCTGGACGGCGGCGTCTTCGACGAGGCCAAGCGCGAGCGCATCGCCCACGACGTTGTCCGCTCCGCCTACCGCATTATCGAGGGCAAGGGCGTGACCAACTACGCCGTGGGCCTGGCCGTTCAGCGGATCATCAGCGCTATTCTCAACGACGAGCAGCGGGTTCTCACCGTGTCGCCGGTGCTGCAGAACTGGCACGGGATTTCCGATGTGTGCATGGCCGTTCCCACGATTGTGGGCCGCGACGGCGCCGGCCGCCGCCTTGAGCTGCCCCTGACCCTGGATGAGCGCGACCGCCTGACGGCTTCTGCCGAGCGCCTGCGCGAGGTCGCCCGCGGCCTGGGCTACTGACGCCCGCCTCCGCAGCGCCGAGCTATCGTCCTCATAAGCCCTCATAGCACAGGGCTTGTCGCACGAGCCGGCGCGGTTCGTGCAGTCGGCGTGCGGTTGGGGTCCCATCCCGGTCTCGGGATGGGACCCCAACCGCATGATGGGGCGCGGTGCGCCCGACTGCTTGTGGTGCTCGCAGATGCTTGCGATGCTCACAGGGAGCGCAGGACCGTGACCACCTTGCCCATGATCGTGGCCTCGTCCCCTGGGATCGGCGCATAATCGGGGTTGCGGGGCAGGAGCCATTGGTGGCCGTCCCTGCGGAAGAGGACTTTGACCGTGGCGGTTGCGCCGTCAATGTCGTCGAGCATGGCTGCGACAATGTCCCCATTGGACGCGTCCGCTTGAGTGCGCACCACGACCCAGTCCCCGTCGCAGATGGCGGCCTCGACCATGGAGTCGCCGTGGACTTCGAGCATGAAGAGCTCGCCGTTGCCGGTCAGGCGCCGGGGCAGGGCCATGACATCCTCAATGCTCTGCTCGGCGAGGATGGGGGATCCCGCTGCGATCCGCCCGACGAGGGGCACGGCGACGGCCTCGCCCTCGGCTACGCCGGGCAGCACGGGCAGCGAAGGAAGGTCATCGGGGTTCGCAGAATGCTGGCGGCCAGGATTCTCGGGGCGCTCGGTGGCCGCAGTGTCCGCAGCGCTCGCAGCATCCTCGGGGGCCTCGGGGTCCTCGAGGGCCTTCGTTTCGGCCGCGGGTGTGGAGGCGGATTGGACGGGCAGAATGACTTCGAGGGCGCGTGGCCGGTTCGGATCGCGCCGAACCAGCCCCAGCCGCTCGAGCTTGTCGAGCTGGTGCTTGACCGAGGATGGACTCGTCAGGCCGACTGCGGCGCCGATCTCTCGCATGGAGGGGGGGTATCCGTGCGCAGTGACGGCGTCCCGGACGGTTTCGTAGACGGCGCGGGCGCGCGCGTCGAGAGCATCGAGGGCGTCGAGCGCCGCCTCCGCTGAAGTCGAGGCCGGGGCGGCCGGGGCGGTGGCGCCGGAGGCTTTCATGGCCGGGCAGTCCTTCCTCGGCCCCATCCCGCGCAGTGGCCGCTGCAATCGGAGGCGCTCGGGCGATGCGGCTGGTTAAGGGGCTCGAATTCGTGTCGGTGGCCTGTGATGGCGTTGATGTGACAAGCCTACGGCGGAATATCCGGCACTTCAAACATGTGTTCGAAAAAGTTCTGGACGTACTGCCCACCAACCGCTATCGTATCGAACAGATGTTCGTCGAACATGTGTTCTAGGAGGTACTCATGAGCGCTCTCACGCCCCTTCCTTCCCCTCGTCCTCATGCCGTTTCGGCTGCGTCGGCGCAAGAGGCGGAACGTGAGGAGGAGTTTCTTGTCGCCTCTCGTCCTCACCTTCGACTGGTCACCGATGACTTCGTTCCCGAGACCTCTCGCGCCGATCCGGTTGTCGAGCTTCCCGCGGAACTCACGCGGCGCCCGGTCACTCCACGGGCGGCGCGAAGCGCCCTGGGCGGAGGAGGGGTGGCGCAAGCGCGTCCTGCGGATCTCGCTCCCCACCACCCGGCCGTGCGCGCCCAGCGTCGCCGTCAGCTCGAGGCCCAGCGGAGTCGGTCTGTGCTTGCGCATGGTGCAGATGGCGCAGATGGCGCGCACGGTGAGGCGTCGCCCCTGCGGGTACAGGACTCCGCCCAGCGGCTGCCGATCGGACTGCGTCGCCTTGTGGTGACCGGCGGTTTGGTGCTTGTAGCCGCTCTCATTGTCTCCCTCGGGATCGTGATTTCAGGATTCGCGGATGCTCCCAGTCGGACGACCACGGCCACCGTCCAGGCCGGGCAGTCCCTATGGGAGGTTGCAGCGGCGACGGGCACCGGTGATGTCGATAGAACCATGTCCCGGATCGTCGAGCTCAATGGTTTGGAGTCCTCTGCACTCCAAGCCGGTCAGGTTCTCGTGGTCCCTGCAGAATGATCAGGGTGGCCTCCGGCGCGATGCTGGTTGCGATGGTCCTGCCTGCACGTTTAGTCTCCATTGCACATCAGGCGATCACATGGAGGATCTCGGCGTGCACTGTCCCTTCTGCCGGCATGACGGCTCGCGCGTAGTGGACTCTCGTACTGCTGAGGACGGGGCGTCGATTCGACGTCGGCGGGAGTGCACCCGATGCGGCCGCCGTTTCACCACGCTGGAGACCGCCAGCCTGTCGGTGCGCAAGCGCTCAGGTGCTGTCGATCCCTTCTCCCGCGCCAAAGTGATCGGGGGAGTGCGTCGTGCCTGTCAAGGGCGACCGGTCTCCGACGACGATCTGGCCTTGCTGGCCTACAAGGTCGAGGAAACGGTGCGGGGCAACGGCCAGGCGATCGTCGACTCCCACGAGGTCGGCCTGGCGATCCTGGGGCCGCTTCGCGAGCTCGATGAGGTGGCCTACCTGCGCTTCGCCTCCGTCTACTCCTCCTTCAACTCCCTGGAGGACTTCGAGGCCGAGATTACGCAATTGCGCGCCGGGCACGCCTCGCGCGGCGCCTGATCCACGGCCGCCGCCAGTCCTAGGCGGCGGGCAACGGCGCCGCCGTTGTTCTCCTCGACCTCCAGCGCCACCCGCGTCGCGTTCGCCGCGGCAACTGCGGTGAGCATTCCGATCATGGCGGTCGCCTGCCCGCGGCTCCGCGCCGGGACGGGCCCGATGCGAGGTGCGCCTGAGCAGGCCCCCGGGCGGTCACCTCTCGCGAGCCGCCCGTCCATACTCGTTCAGGCTCGTTCAGGATCCCTGTAGCCGGACCGGCCGGTGGCACACTAGAGGACTATGCGAGTCCTCATCGTTTCCGACTGCTACGCGCCGCGCCTGGGCGGGATCGAGACCCAGGTGCGGGACCTGGCGAGGAATCTCCTGGCGGCCGGACACGAGCCGGCGGTGGTGACGGCGACCCCGATCGGTCGAGGGCGAGGTCGCAGCATCGAGAGGCCCGACGGCTTTCCCGTGTTCCGCACCACCGTGAGCCTGCCCGGCGAGCTGCCCGTGCACCCGCGTGCCCGTCATGAGATGGAGCTGCTCATGAAACGGCTACGACCCGACGTCGTCCACGTGCATGTGGGCATCGTCTCGCCCTTCGCCTGGTCCGGGATCGCAGCCGCTCGGCGCCTCGGCCTGCCGATCGCCATCACCTTCCACAGCGTGCTGGGCTCGTGGGCGGGGGCTGTCGGGGCCCTGGGCCCGTTGAGCCCGGTACGGCGCTGGCAGCAGGCCGGTGCCGACCTCACCGCGGTCTCCTCCATGCTGGCGCGCCAGGTCGAGGCGGCTGGCGCCCAGGCCCCCGTCGAGGTCCTGCCCAACGGCATCACCGTGGCCGACTGGCGCCCGGACCGCCCGGCGGGACGGGACGACCGGCGCCCGCTACGAGTGGTCGCCTCGTTGCGCTGGATCGAGCTCAAGCGGCCCCTCCAGGTGGTGCGCGTCTTCACCTCGGCCATCGCACGCTGCGGGGACCGGGAGACGGAACTGTACATGTACGGGGACGGCCCCCTGCGGGCCCGCCTCGCCCAGGAGGCGGCTGCCAGCGGCGCGGCCGATCGCATCGCCCTGGTGGGCAGGGTCGAGCGCGATGAGCTGGCGCGGGCCTTCGCCCGGGCGGACATCTACCTGCATACCTCGCCCGTGGAATCCTTCGGCATCAGCGTCCTGGAGGCGCGGTCGGCCGGCCTGGCCGTAATCGCCCTGCGCACCAGCACCAGCGGGGTCGGCGACTTCATCACCGATGGCGTTGACGGGCTCCTGGCGGACGATGATGCCGGCCTGGCCGATGCCCTGACCTCTCTCCTGCGCGCCCCCGGACTCCTGGAGCGGATCAAGGAGCACAACCGCACCGTGGCACCCCTGTCCGAGTGGGCCACGGTGACGGAGATGAATGTGAACGCCTATCGCAGAGCCATCGCTCTGCGCGAGGGGCTCTGAGGGCACTGCCGGCCACAGCGTCCGATCCCGCAGGATCGGGACGGGCAGAGCAGCGAGGAGACAGAGGAGACAAAGGCCTCAGCAGCCTCAGCGGCCTCAGCGCGTGTCGGGACTCGTCAGGAATCGTCGTTGTTGCGGAGCACCTCGGACAGGCGGCGCGCTGCAGCCATGACGACCCCGCCGTGAACGCGGCCGGGCTGGCGGCCCATCCGCTCGATCGGCCCGGAGATCGATACGGCCGCGATCACCTTTCCGCTCGTGCCCCGCACGGGGGCCGACACGCTCGCGACTCCGGGCTCTCGCTCGCCCACGGACTGCGCCCAGCCCCGTCGCCTCACGGCGGACAGCATCGTGGCGTTGAAGCGGGCGCCGATCAGGCCCCGGTGCAGGCGATCCGGTTCCTCCCATGCCAGAAGCACTTGGGCGGCCGAGCCCCCCTGCATGGACATGGTGGCGCCCACCGGGATGGAGTCGCGCAGGCCGATGGGGCGCTCGGCGTTGGCCACGCAGATGCGGACATCGCCCTGGCGGCGGTAGAGCTGAGAAGATTCGTGAGTCTTGTCCCGCAGTGCCGCCAGGACGGGACCGGCGGCCGCGAGGAGGTGGTCCTCGCCGGCGGCCGATGCGAGCTCGCTCAGGCGCGGGCCGAGGATGAAACGACCCTGGGAGTCGCGCGATACAAGGCGGTGATACTCCAGTGCCACGGCGATGCGGTGGGCCGTGGGCCGCGCCAGGTGGGTGGAGGAGACGAGCTGCGCCAGGGTTGCGGGCCCCGACTCCAGCGCGCTCATGACGAGGGCGGCCTTGTCGATGACGCCAACACCGCTGCTCTCGGTTTCACTCAGCTCGTCCATAATCTGATACTGCCATCCCGAGGGATGAGACTTCAAGTACGCTTTGGCACAGAAATGGCGCCGTGTCAGCATCCTCACGCTAGGACGTGCGCCCCCGCACCGTCCCTGACGGCCTCGTGGTGCTGGCGCGGACGGCGCGCCTCTCGGCCCCGAGGGGACTTCTCCAGAAAGGATGTGCAGCGATGGGAATGACCCTCGCCCAGAAGGTCTGGCGGGACCATGTCGTCTCGCAGGGCGCGGAAGGAGCCCCCGACCTGCTCTACATCGATCTCCACCTCGTTCACGAGGTTACCAGCCCCCAGGCCTTCGAGGGGCTGCGTCTGGCGGGCCGCGGAGTTCGTCGCACTGACCTGACTCTGGCCACCGAGGACCACAACACCCCCACGCTCGACATCGACCTGCCCATCGCCGATGTCACCAGCCGCACTCAGATCGAGACACTGCGTGCGAACTGCGCCGAGTTCGGCGTGCGCCTGCATCCCCTGGGCGACGCCGATCAGGGCATCGTTCACGCCGTCGGCCCTCAGCTGGGCCTCACGCAGCCGGGCATGACCGTCGTGTGCGGGGACTCCCACACGTCCACCCATGGCGCCTTCGGAGCGCTGGCCTTCGGGATCGGCACCAGCCAGGTCGAGCATGTCCTCGCCACTCAGACCCTGCCCATCGCGCCCTTCAAGACCATGAGCGTCACCATCGACGGCGATCTTCCCGCCGGCAGCGGCGCCAAGGACATCGTTCTGGCCATCATCGCCAAGATCGGCACCAACGGTGCTCAGGGCCATGTCATCGAGTACCGCGGTCGCGCCATCGAGCAGCTCTCGATGGAGGCTCGCATGACGATCTGCAACATGAGCATCGAAGGCGGCGCTCGGGCGGGGATGATCGCTCCAGACGAGGTGACGTTCGACTACCTCGCCGGTCGCCCTCACGCCCCCGTGGGCGAGGGCTGGGAGGCCGCGGTCGAGTACTGGAGGAGCCTGCGCACCGACGACGATGCCGTGTTCGACACAGAGGTCGTTCTCAAGGCCGCGGATATCGAGCCCTTCGTCACCTGGGGCACCAACCCCGGGCAGGGCCTGCCCATCTCGGCGGACATCCCCGACCCCGAGTCCATCGCCGACGAGACTCAGCGCCGTGCCGCCAGGCGGGCGCTGGAGTACATGGATCTGACTCCGGGTACGCCGTTGCGCGATATCAAGGTCGACACCGTCTTCCTGGGCAGCTGCACCAATGGGCGCATAGAGGACCTGCGCGCCGCCGCCGAGATCGTGCAGGGCCGCAGCAAGGCGCCGGGCGTGCGCATGCTGGTCGTTCCGGCCTCCGCCCGTATTCGCCTCCAGGCGGAGGCCGAGGGACTGGACAGGGTCTTCAAGGACTTCGGGGCCGAATGGCGCAATGCCGGATGCTCCATGTGCCTGGGCATGAACCCCGACCAGCTCGCTCCTGGCGAGCGCTCGGCCTCCACCTCGAACCGCAACTTCGAGGGCCGCCAGGGCAAGGGCGGACGAACCCACCTGGTCTCGCCCGCCGTCGCCGCTGCGACGGCCGTGCGCGGCACTCTGTCGAGCCCCGCTGATCTTCCGCCCCGATCAACCCCCGCGGACCTGTCCGCGCCCACCGCGGCCTGAGCCGGACAAGGAGGCTCTACTCTCATGGAGAAGTTCATTCGCCATACCGGTATTGGCGCCCCGCTGCGACGCAGCGCTGTGGACACCGACCAGATCATTCCCGCCGTCTACCTCAAGCGCATCACCCGCACGGGCTTCGAGGATGCGCTCTTCGCCGGTTGGAGGGCGAACGAGGCCGACTTCATCCTCAATCAGGACGCTTACAAGCGTGCCAGCATTCTTGTGGCCGGGCCCGACTTCGGGACCGGTTCCTCGCGCGAGCATGCCGTGTGGGCGTTGAAGGACTACGGCTTCAAAGTCGTGCTGGCCCCGCGCTTCGCCGACATCTTCCGCGGCAATGCGGGGAAACAGGGCCTCGTGGCTGGCGTGATCAGCCAGGACGATGCCGAGCAGCTGTGGAAGATCCTGGAGACTGAGCCCGGCACGGAGATCACGGTCGACCTTCGGGAGCGCACCGTCGAGGCCGGGGGCATGCGCACCACGTTCCAGATCGACGACTATGTGCGCTGGACCCTCATGGAGGGGCTGGACGACATCTCGCTGACTCTCCAGCAAGAGGACGAGATCGTCGCCTACGAGCGGGCTCGCCCCGGCTTCAAGCCGGCGACGCTCCCCGCTCGCCACCTGCCCAAGGAGGAGGTTGTGCCCGCGCGTGCCGCAGACATGCCCGTGATCGTCGATCTGCCGCGCGTACGCACTGAGGGGTGAGGTCGGTGCGGGCTCGGCCCGTTCGCCCTTGTTCGCCGACGGCGCGCACCACGATTCTCTCGGGGCGCGCCGTCTCGCTTATGCTGAGGAGGCTTTGCGCTCATCGGGCGCGCTCGTAGGCATCCGCGGTGCCCGCGACCACATCATCGTTTCGGAGGTACTTGATGGTCGACGGATTGCTCCAGGTTCAGGGCGGACGCCCGCTCAACGGTGAGATCACGGTGCGTGGGGCGAAGAATCTCGTACCCAAGGCGATGGTTGCGGCCCTGTTGGGCGCTACGCCCTCCATCCTGCGCAACGTTCCGCTCATCCGTGACGTCGACGTCGTCTCGGGGCTGCTGTCCCTTCACGGTGTGACGATCGACTATGACCAGACCGAGGGCGTCCTGCGGTTGGATCCGTCCCGCGTCGAGACCGCTCACATGGCCGATATCGACGCTCACGCCGGCAGCTCCCGCATCCCCATTCTGTTCTGCGGTCCACTCCTGCACCGTCTGGGGGAGGCCTTCATCCCCGATCTGGGCGGCTGCCGCATCGGGGACCGCCCGATCGACTTCCACTTGGAGATTCTGCGCAAGTACGGGGCGGTCGTGGACAAGCTCGAGGGCGGCATACGCATCACCGCTCCCGAGGGCCTGCATGGCACGGTCATCGATCTGCCCTACCCGTCCGTCGGCGCGACCGAGCAGACACTGCTGACGGCAGTACGCGCCGAGGGCCTGACCGAATTGCGGGGAGCGGCGGTCGAGCCCGAGATTCTCGACCTCGTCGATGTCCTGCAGAAGATGGGTGCCATCATCTCGGTCGATACCGATCGCACCATTCATGTCGAGGGCGTCGACGACCTCGCCGGATACAACCACGCCGCCCTGTCGGACCGCATCGAGGCGGCCTCCTGGGCATCCGCCGCGCTGGCCACTCAAGGCGACGTCTTCGTTCGCGGCGCCCACCAGGGCGATATGACGACCTTCCTCAACACCTTCCGCAAGGTCGGCGGCGCCTTCGACGTGCGCGACGACGGCATCCGCTTCTATCACCCTGGCGGGGATCTGAGGAGCATCGTGGTGGAGACCAACGTCCACCCCGGTTTCATGACCGACTGGCAGCAGCCCTTGGTGGTGGCGCTCACCCAGGCCCAGGGCCTGTCCATCGTTCACGAGACCGTGTACGAGAACCGCTTCGGCTTCACGGGGGCCCTGCGCAAGATGGGGGCCACCATTCAGGTCTACCGCGAGTGCCTGGGAGGCACCGAGTGCCGATTCGGGCAGCGCAACTTCTACCACTCCGCCGTCATCTCGGGCCCCGCTCCACTGCACGGCACCGACATCGTCGTGCCCGATCTGCGCGGCGGCTTCTCCCACCTCATTGCGGCGCTGGCCGCCGAGGGCATCAGCAGGGTCGAGGGCGTCAATCTCATCGATCGCGGTTATGAGCACTTCATGAGCAAGCTCTCCGCGCTCAATGCGGACGTCGTCCGGCTGGCCTGAGGACCTGCCGGGTCTGCGGCCTTCCTGCCGGTCACTGTCCTGGTCCGGATCTTGGTCCGGGTCCTGGTCAGTGGGACCCGTGCCGAGTCGCGGTCGTGCGCCGGGATGCGGGCACCGGCTAGAGTCGCGTCGTGCCCACGACCCGACGCATGACCCCCTTCTACCGGTTCGCCTCCCGCGGAGCGATCATCCCGTTCCTCAAACTGGTTTCCCGCCAGCATGTCAGCGGTACGGAGAACATCCCTCGCGAGGGGGGCTTCATTGCGGTATGCAACCATTTGTCGGACCTGGACTCCTTGACGGCCATGCGCTGCCTGGTCGACGAGGACGTGCCCGTGTACTCCCTGGCCAAGTCCACGATCTTCGATGTGCCGATCCTCGGGCACGTCTTCAAGGCCGGAGGCCAGATCCCCGTCTACCGGGGCACGAAAGAAGCCGGCAATTCCCTGGTCGAGGCGGAGAGGCGCCTACTCGCCGGGGACGTCATCATGATCTTCCCCGAGGGAACGCTCTCGCGCGACCCGCTCCTGTGGCCCATGGTGGGCAAGACGGGGGCGGCGCGCCTGGCCATGCGCACCGGTGCGCGCCTGCTGCCCATGGGGCAGTGGGGGGCGCAGGACATCCTGGACTCCTACGGCGGTGGATTTCATCCGCTGCCCCGCAAGGACGTGCGGGTTGTGATTGGTGAGACCTTCACCCTGGACTCCTTCGGCACGGACATCGAGGATCGCGCAGCGGTGCGCGCCGCGACGGCTGAGATCATGCGCCGTATCACCGTCCTGGTCGAGGAGATTCGCGGGGAGAAGGCGCCGAGGCCCTACGACATGCACTATGACGGCGACTTCGGGAAGAAGCACCGCGGTGTGCGCAAGCCCGATCCGGCCCCCGATGAGCAGCCCGGCGCTGTCCCGGTGGACAGAACGGGGGACGAGCCGGAATCCGGTGAGGCGGGTCCTGGCGCGCAGTCCGGCACGGAGCCCGGCGGCCCTGGGGTTGATGACGCGGAGTCCGGTCATGAGTCCGGCAGCGGGGAGCGACCGTGAGCGAGCGGACCGTGCGCGAGGCGCGCAGAGCGGCAGTTGTCGGCGCGGGTGCCTGGGGAACGACATTCGCCTGTCTACTCGCTGAGGCGGGCACCCCCACGACTCTGTGGGCGCGTCGCGACCACGTGGCCGCCGAGATCAATGCCGGCAGCAATGAGCGTTACGTTCCGGGCCGCCGTCTGCCCGAAGGCGTGTCGGCCACGAGCGATCTGGGGCGGGCCGTCGAGGGCGCGGACCTGATTGTCGTCGCCGTGCCCTCCCAGAGCGCCCGCGAGGTGCTGTCTCCACTGCAAGGCGGGCTCGGGCCCGACGTCTTGGCGGTCTCGCTGATGAAGGGCGTCGAACTGGGCACCGGGCTGCGCATGAGCCAGGTCCTGACCGAGGCCCTCGATCTGCCGGCCGAGCGAGTCGCCGTCATCTCGGGCCCCAATCTCGCCGATGAGATCGCAGCGCGTCAGCCCACCGCCACGGTGGTTGCCGCCACTGATGAGGCTGTCGCGGCACGCGTGGCCGCGCTGTGCGCCACAAGTACTTTCAGGCCGTACACGAATACCGATGTGCTCGGCGTCGAGCTGTGCGGTGCAATCAAGAATGTGATCGCCCTGGCTGTGGGGGCCGCGGTCGGGTGCGGGTTCGGTGACAACTCCAAGGCGACCATCATCACTCGTGGCCTGGTGGAGATCACTCGCCTGGGGATGGCCCTGGGAGCGAGTCCGGAGACATTCTCGGGATTGGCGGGCCTGGGCGACCTGGTTGCGACCTGCTCCAGCCCCCTGTCGCGCAACCAGGCCTTCGGCCGTCATCTGGGTCAGGGGATGAGCGTCATGGAGGCGAGCAGGGCCTCACGGGGCGTCGCCGAGGGCGCGAAGTCCGCCCGCGCGGTCCTCGACCTGGCCGCCGCCCATAACGTTGAGATGCCGATCACCGCGGGTGTGGTCGCCGTCGTCGAGGGCCGGGCCACGGTCACTGAGATCAACGACGCGCTTCTGGCTCGCCCGCGCAAGGCCGAGGGCGTCAACGCCGCCCCGGCCGAGGGGGCCGGCGGGACGGACCCGGCGAATTAGACCGCGGGCTCAGTTGCCGTCATTCGCCGTCAGTCATCATCAGCTGTTGTCGTCGTCGTGATGGTCCTGGTCGCCCTGACCGTCCTGGCCTTGCTGGTCGTCGTCGGCCACGTCGATGACCAGGCGCGTGGGGTCTGACAGGGTGAAGACCCGGTAGGTCTGGGAGTCGGTGCCCAGGACGACCTGGAACTCTCCCTCGAACCCGGGATCCACGAAGGCCTCCTCGATGCCCTCATCGCCCTCGTCGCCGTCGCCCTTGTCGAGATCGAGGCGCTGCTGGCCGGAGCCCTGCCCCGTGGGCTGTATCGAGGCCGTCCCGGTTCCATGGATGACGAGCGTGTGATCTCCCTTGACGGTGATCGGATCGCCCTTGCCCATGGTGCTGGCGGAATCGACCCATTCCGGAGCCCGCCAGCCGGGCGTCCCCTCGCCTTCGAACTCAAGGACGATGCGGCTGTAACCGTCATGGGATCCCGCGCGCACCTCGGCGATAGTGAGCGCGGAGCCCTCAGCGGCTTCCTCGCCCTCACCGCCGATCTCCCAGTCCGGGTCGTTGGAGCTGTCCTGGTCCTGCTGATCCAGCGGGGAGGCGCTGGTGGCGCCCTTGGAGGGATCGGCCTGGCCGCTGCCGGTGCTTCCCTCGTCCGGGGCGGTTGATGAGCCGCCGGACGCGGCTGTGCTCTCCACGGGTGCCGGTCCGGTCGCCTCGGTGTCTTCGTAGCAGGCGCTGAGCGTCAGGGCTCCGCTGAGGAGCATGGCCAGAATCAATGCGGATGAGCGGTGGCTCATGGTGTCTCCTGATGACGACGATGCAGGGATGACGAATGATGACGAATTACGAATACCGAGTCCCGAGGCCGATCCCGAATCCAGTCCCGGACCCGTTTCCAGGATAAGGGCCCTGGCGCGGTAGCGTGGGCACTATGGCAGCAGACCTGAAAGAGCCCGGTCCTTCCTCCCCTTCCTCCGCATCCCGCCCCACTGGACGCAAACCCCGTGTCGCCGTCGTTTTCGGGGGGCGCAGCGGCGAGCACACCATCTCATGCGCCACCGCCGCCGGAGTCCTATCGGCCATCGACCGCGACCGCTATGAGGTCCTGCCCATCGGCATCACGCTGAGCGGTCAGTGGGTACTCGTCGACGACGATCCTGCCGCCCTGGCTCTGGACGACTCCCGCCCGCCGGTGGAGATCACCGCCGACGGCCTGGGGCGCGGTGAGCTCGCGGTCCAACTCGGCAGCGGAGCGCTGACCGCCTTGACGCCCTCCGGACCGGACGTCCTGGGCGGCGTGGACGTCGTCCTTCCCCTGCTTCACGGCCCCTACGGGGAGGATGGCACCATTCAGGGAATGCTCGAGATGCTGGGCATTCGCTATGTGGGCTGCGGCGTGCTGGCCAGTGCCGCGGGCATGGACAAGCAGGTGACCAAGGTACTGCTCAGCGCCGCCGGCATCGCCACCGCTCCGCACGTCGTGATCGAACCCCACCGGTGGAAACGAGACCGCGACGCCGTCCTCCAGGCGTGCGAGGAACTCGACTACCCGTTGTTCGTCAAACCCGCTCGGGCCGGCTCCTCCCTCGGCATCACCAAGGTCGAGCGTCGCGAGGACCTGCTCGCCGCCATTGAGACCGCCCGCGCGGTGGACCCCAAAGTACTCGTGGAGACCGGGATCACGGGACGCGAGGTGGAGGTCGCGGTTCTGGGCGGCCGTGGCGATGACGCCCCGCGCGTGGCCGAGCCCGGTGAGATCGTTATGGACGCCTCTCATGGAGCCGGCGAGTTCTACGACTACGAGACCAAGTATCTGGCCCATGATGCAGTCCAGATGGTCTGTCCCGCCCGCCTGACCGCCGCTGAGCGCGAGCTGGTCATGTCCACCGCTGCTGAGGCGTTCATCGCCATCGGGGCCGAGGGGCTGACCCGGGTCGACTTCTTCGTCACCGACGACGGGCGCGCCGTCGTCAATGAGGTCAACACCATGCCCGGCTTCACCCCCTTCTCCATGTACCCCTACATGTGGAAGACCTCCGGCTTGGACTATCCCGACCTGGTCGGCGAGCTCATCGAGTTGGCCCTGGAGCGGCCGGCCGATGTCAACCGCTGAGGACGCCCACACGCTCGGTCGGGTCACCATTGCCGACCTGACCGAGGAGGATCTTCTGGCGGCTTTCGCTCCCTTGCTGCCTCCCAGCCGCAATGAGTTGGTCGGCACCGGTGATGACTGCGCCGTGCTGGTCGCCCCGGACTCCCGTTACTGCGTGAGCACGGACATTCTGGTCCAGGGGCGCCACTTCTCCACGGACTGGTCGAGCGCGTGGGAGATCGGTGCGCGTGCCGCCGCCCAGAACCTCGCTGATGTCGCGGCGATGGGGGCGCGCCCGGTGGCGATTGTCGTCGGACTTGTCCTGCCGGCGACGACGACCCTGGCCTGGGTCAAGGATCTGACACGAGGCATGGCTGAGATCTGCGCCCAGAACGGGGCCGGCATCGTCGGCGGCGACTTGAGCGCGGGGGAGAATCTCGTCATCGCGGTCACTGTCCATGGTGACCTGGAGGGCCGATCTCCCGTTCTGCGCTCAGGGGCGCGTGCGGGCGATCTGCTCATTCACGCCGGGACACTGGGGCGCAGCGCCGCCGGGCTCGCGTTGCTCAGTAACGACATCGACGACCCTGATCGTGTCGGGGCGCGGGAGGGCTCGTCGTCGTGGGAGGGCTTCGACGAGGTGATGCGTGCTGCAGTGCGCGAGTCACTGTCCGTCTTCCGCGCGCCCGTCCCGCCGCTGAAGGCGGGGCCCGCCCTGGCCGAGGCGGGCGCCACTGCGATGATGGACGTCTCCGATGGTCTGCTGCGCGATGCCGGACGCATGGCCGCTGCCTCAGAAGTGCGAATCGATCTTGAGGATCCTGCGAGCTCGCGGAGCGGCGCCGGGGAGGACCTGGCCGTTCTGGAGCCTGTGGCGGGACTGATGGAGGATTCGCGGATCGCTGCCCGAGCGCTGGCGCGCCGGTGGGTGCTGACCGGGGGAGAGGACCATGGCATGCTCGCCGCCTTCCCGACCGAGGCGGCGACCGGACTTCCTATGGGCTGCCGTGTCATTGGGCGGGTGCTCGAGCAGAATGAGGGTCCCCGCGTCACGGTTGGCGGGAGAGCACCTGATACCTCTGATACTGGACAGGGGTGGGATCACTTCCGGGGCTGAAGGCGCGAGGGCCGTCCTCGGGCGGTCTCTCCGCTCGGCTCGCCGTGGGGCTCGGACGGACCAATCTCATTGCCCGAGCGAACCGATGCCGGTACGCAATGGGCGCGGAGTGCGACCGATCCCGAGAGGGAGCACATAGGGAGTTAGGGAGCAAGGAGAAAACTCGGTGGGGATGGGGCGAGAAAAGGAGGCCGTCACCCGCTCGGGTGACGGCCTCTCAGTGTTCGTCAGCGTTCAATCGGCGAGAGAGCGCTCAGATGTTGCGCGTCACCTTGCCCGCCTTGAGGCAGGACGTGCACACGTTGAGACGCTTGGGAGCGCCGTTCACGAGAGCGCGCACGCGCTGAATGTTCGGGTTCCACCGGCGGTTGGTCCGCACATGGGAGTGCGAGACGCTCTTGCCGAAGATGGGTCCCTTGCCGCAGACGTCGCACACAGCAGCCACGGTCTCACTCCTGAATCTTCTTGCTTGAACGCCGGGCCGGAGCCCGACAATAGATCGACAGCCCGAGAAGCTGCTCCTCGGACAACCAGGACACCTTATCGGACGGCGGGTAACCATCCCAAGCGACAGAGGCGTGGGGTGGGGCACATGCCTCCGTTAATTGCGCATTGGTCAGGACTTTTAGTCCTCGCGACAGTCGCCCCAGGGCGCGCTCAGAGGCGCGGACCGGTAGCCTTGAGACATCAGGGTAAGCAGTCGCCCGATCGGGCGACCGGACCCACCAGCAGCCAAGGAGAACGCGGCGTGACACGGCAGATGAGCGGCCAGCCGCCAACCCCGGCTCCCGTGCGCGCTCTTACCGCCCCCGTTCTGCGCGATTGGCTGCGTCTGGTGCGCAGAACCGAAGAGATCACGCGCACGCTCGTCGATTCGCTCAATGTTTTTCCGGTCCCGGATTCTGACACCGGCACCAATGTTCTGCTCACTGTGCGCGCCGCCTGCGATGCAATACGTCTCCTGCCGGCCAGCGCTGATCTCGTCCAGGTCTCCCGGGCTGCAGCTGATGGCGCGATCCGTGGCGCACGCGGCAACTCCGGCCTCCTGGTCTCGCAGGCGCTGGCTGCGCTCGCCGACGTCTGCGCTGAGGGGCCCGACCCCACCGCTCTGCGGCCAGTCGAGATCGTCCACGCCTACGAGCGCATCGCGGACACCACATGGGCCGCCGTGTCGCGACCGGTGGGGGGAACTCTGCTGACGGTCGCCCGGGATGCCGCTGCGGCTGCGCGCACGGCCCTGGAGGAGTCCGAGCCGGCCGCGCCCGCAAGCGTCTCGACGATCTGCGCGGCCGCCGCCTTCGGCGCCCAGGAGAGCGTCGTGGAGACCGCCGGGCTCGGCCATGGCCCCGTGGACGCCGGCGGCGCGGCCCTGATGCTCATGCTCACGTGCCTGTCGGACACGGTCGACACCGAGGCCCGAGCCGAGCTGGATGACGGTGCGGACGGGGCGGTGGAGCTTCCTAAGCCTTGCACCGAGGTCGCCCATCAGATGCTCGTCGATCTCGTGGCCGGCGCCACGCATGGGGTCACCGGGCCGAGTGATGCTGTGCAGGCGACCTCTGCCGGGGAGTTCGAGGTCATGTACCTGCTTGACGCCACTGCCACTCAGGCGAGCGCGCTGCGCAGTGAATTGGAACGCATCGGCGACTCGGTGGGCGTCGTCGGCACCCCGGATGCCCTGGGGATGGGCCTCTATCAGGTTCACGTCCACACCGACACCCCTCGTGCCGCACTGCCCCGCGCCGGACGGGCTCGCCAGGTATGCGTCCATCACCTCCATCCCACGGCCCTGGCGGTCGCCACGGGCTGGGAGGAAGACGAGCCGCCTCTGCCCGCTGCCGGTCGTGCGGAGGGCGACGCCCATGTCGTCTCCTTCGAGCGCCTGGCCGCTCGCCGGGAGAAGCATCGAGCGGCCAGGCGCGATCGATCCATGCGCCAGCATCCCTCTCAGCTCAGCCCTTCCGTGTCAGAGGCCGAGCGTACCGGTGTCATCACCTGTACTCGTGCCCCGGGGCTCATTGAGCAGCTGGCCCGCACCGGCGCCGTCGTCGTGCTCCACCCGGAGCGCGATGGCATCATCCGCGCCGCCGTCGACCTCGGTCTGGGGCGGGTGATCGTGCTGCCCTGCGACTCCGAGTGCGCAGCCCACGCCCACGAGGCGGCCCGGTTCCTGGCGGCCCGCTCATCCGTCTCCCGCGTGCGCGGCGCCGTCGAGCCGGCTCCCGTACCTGGCGAGAGCGTTCAGCTCCTCGTATGCGACACGGACGACGAGGCCCGTGTCCTGGCGGCAGCCGTGGCCGTGGCCGGACGCGCTGAGGACCTCACCACCATGGCCGGGAGGGCCGGCCGCGCCGCTATCGAGCTGCGCACTCTGGCTCTCAGCGGCACAGATGCCGAGGCCGACGCGGTCGTTTCGGCTCTGGATGCCGCACTGCGTCCCGAGGACGAGCTGACCACCGTGATTCTGGGCCGTGACGCCATGCCCGATGTCGGCGCGCTCGTCGCCGAGGCCGTCACGCACTACGGAGAAAGGGTCCTGGGGGATCCCGACGCCATTGAGGTGGTCATCCACGCAGGCGGTCAGGCGCGCCCCGATGTTCTCCTGGCCCTGGAGTAGGTGCGAGTGAGCGCGCGACCCACGCCCGCACATGGTGCGGTGCCACTCCTGGATCGTCCGCTGGACAGGCTCCTGGGCAAGCGGACTGCGGATCAGTTGGCCAAACTGGCCAAACAGGGCGCCCGGACGGCCGGAGAGCTGCTGCGGCTCCTGCCTCGCCGCTACGACACCTGGGGCGAGTTGACCGACCTGCGCGCCTTGACCGACGGGGAGCAGGCCACCATTCAGGCTGAAGTGGTGCGTTCCTCCGCCCGCCGTACCCGCGGTGGACGTCCGCCCGCCATCATGGAGGCCACCGTCACCGACGGAACCACGACTATGGATGTCGTCATGTTCGGGACTGCCGGCCTTATGAAGCACCAGGCGGATCAGCTCTCACCGGGCACCACCGCGCTGCTGTCGGGCAAGGTCGGCACCCATCGGGGACGAAAGCAGTTGGCGGGGCCCCGCTTCCAAGTCCTCGACGAGCTCGATGAGGCGGAGCGCGAGGCCTTCCGGGCCCGACCCGTGCCCATCTACCCGGCCACCGAGGCCCTGCCCAGTTGGCGCGTCGCCAAGGCGGTGCGCACTGTCCTCGATCAGCTCGATGCAGCGGACATCCCCGATCCGCTGCCCGCGCATGTGCGCGAGGCCCACGATCTCATCGACGCCTACACCGCCTATCGCTGGGTTCACATGCCTCAGGACGCCGAGCAGTGGCGGACCGCGCGCCGCCGGCTGCGCTATGAGGAGGCCTTTGTCCTCCAAACCGCTCTCGTCCAGCGGCGCGCTCGGCATCGGGCAACACGCACCGCCGTGTCCTGGCCCGCTCCCGGGCCTGACTCCCTGCGCGCCGACCTGGACGCCGCTCTGCCCTATGAGCTCACCGCCGGGCAGGCGCGCGTCGGAGAGGACCTCGCTGCCGCCCTGGACTCGACTGTTCCCATGCAGGTTCTCCTGCAGGGCGACGTGGGCAGCGGCAAGACCCTCGTTGCTCTGCGCGCCATGACCCAGGTCGTCGGTGCCGGTGGGCAGGCCGCCCTCCTGGCTCCCACCGAGGTTTTGGCGGCCCAGCATCACTCCAGTCTTGAGGGGCTTCTGGGGCCCTTGGGGCGGGCCGGGATGCTCGGCGGCGCGGAGCGCGCCACCAGGGTCATGCTGTTGACCGGATCCACACCGGCTCCTCAGCGTCGCGAGATCCTCGCCCTGCTGGCGGCCGGTGAGCCCGCCATCGTCGTGGGGACGCACGCCCTGCTGTCCGAGTCGGTCCAGATCCCCTCCCTGGGACTGGTGGTCGTCGATGAGCAGCACCGCTTCGGGGTCGCTCAGCGCGATGCCCTGCGCGAGCGCCGCGACGTGATCGATCCCGTCACCGGAGCCGCGCGCACCCCGCATCTGCTGGTCATGACCGCCACCCCCATCCCGCGCACGATCGCCATGACAGTATTCGGCGACCTCGACACGGCGGTCCTCGATGAACTTCCAACGGGTCGGCGTCCCGTCGCCACCCACCTGGTGCCCTGGGAGCGGCAGGCGTGGGTGGAGGGGATCTGGCGGCGAGCGGCGCGCGAGGTCGCCGCCGGGGGCAGGGTCTACGTCGTCTGCCCGCGTATCGACGCCGATGATCAGGCGGGGCGGTCGGACACGGATGCTGATAGGCCCGAAACCTCTGATGATCTCCTGGAGTCTCTGGAACCTGAGGACCCGCGGCGCCCACTGGCGGCTGTGACCCAGTGGGTGCAGCGCCTTGCGGATGAGCCGGCGCTCGCCGGAACGGGGATAGGCGCGCTCACCGGACGGATGCCCAGCGCCGAGAAGGAGGCGGCCATGAAGGCATTCGCCGGCGGCGCGTCTCCAGTACTCGTGGCGACCACCGTCATCGAGGTCGGGGTGGATGTGCCCGAGGCGACCATGATGGTCATCCTCGACGCGGATCGCTTCGGGCTCTCTCAGCTCCACCAGCTGCGCGGACGGGTGGGACGCGGAAGCAGCGCGGCCGTGTGCGTGGCGGTCACCGGTGCGGAGGTCGGATCGACGGCCTTCCACCGGCTCAAGGCCTTCGCCGAGGTCTCCGACGGCTTCGCCCTGGCCGAGGCGGACCTGGAGCTGCGAAGCGAGGGCAACGTGCTGGGGGCGGCCCAGTCCGGGCGACGCTCCGATCTCGACCTGGTGCGGGTCACTCGGGACCGCGACGTGATCGAGCGGGCCCGCGGCGAGGCGGAGGCGGTCATCGCCGCCGACCCGCAGCTGCGCGAGCATCGTGCTTTGGCCGCCGCGATTGCCCAGCGCCTCGATGAGGAGGCCCAGGCCTTCCTGGAGCGGTCTTAAGCGGTCCTAGCCAGTTCCAGGGTCATCAGGCATGGGAGCGGGCTCGGCGAACCAGAGCACGGATTCTCCGTAACGCTTGTCCGAGAAGCGCTCCAAGCGCTTGGGCCAGGTGGGCTCGGGCGAGCGGAATGAGCGTTCGACGACAACGACGGCACCCGGTGCCAACCAGGGATCGATGCTGCGGGCCAGGGCGGTGAGCATCATCGTCAGATCCGCCTCGCTCAGATCGTAAGGCGGATCAATGAGCACCAGATCCACCGGCGCACCGGTGGCTCCTTTCAGAAAGGTCGTGGCCTTGGCGCTCACTGCGCGCACGCCTTTGAGCCCCAGGGAGCGAATATTGCGCTGGCAGACCGCTACGGCGCTCCGCGCGGAGTCGACCAGGGTCACGTCGTCGGCTCCCCGGCTCGCCGCCTCCAGACCGAGAGCGCCGGAGCCGGCGCACAGATCCAGCACGCGTGCGCCCTCAACAATCCCGTAGTGCTCGAGGCGGGCGAACAAGGCCTCCCGCACGCGCTCGGACGTCGGGCGGGTTCCCGAGCGCGGCACGTCGATCCTGTGTCCGCCGGCCGTCCCGGCCACGATCCTGGTCACGTTCCGAGCCTACGGCAGGGAGGCGGTGGGATAAGTGACGGTGCACGACATAGCACGACGTAGAACGTACAACAACGTAGAACGATGTTGACTTACGACCGAGGACCGATTCCGCCCGCACCTTCCGCCCGCACCGGCGCGCGTCCACCGCTGAGGCAGGGGCGCGGTTAGCCTCGGAGCATGTCAGTGGCCGTGTACCCCGGAACCTTCGACCCCATCACTCTGGGGCACATCGACATCGTGCGCCGCGCCTCGACTCTGTTCGACCGGGTGATTCTGGGCATTGCCCAGAACGCCGCCAAGGCGTCCAGCCATCTGCTGGATCTCGACACCCGCGTGGCGCTGGCTCGACGGGCTCTCCAAGATCTGCCCGGCGCAGAGGTCGACATCGTGCCGGGTCTTCTAGCCGACTATTGCCGCAATCGCGGGGCCCGTGCCATCGTCAAGGGCCTGCGCAGCGGCACTGATCTGGACGCGGAGGCGCCCATGGCGTCGCTCAACCGAGAGCTTGGCGCACCCGACACCGTTTTCCTCATCGCCGCCCCCGATCGTTCCCACGTCTCCTCGTCCCTGGTCAAGGATGTGGCCCGGTACGGTGGCGACGTCTCCCATCTTGTGCCCGATGTCGTCCTCGACGCCCTTCGGGACGCCCTGCCGGCGCCGTACTCCTTGACAGGAAGGACCCACTCGTGACGACCAGCTCCGATGCCGGAGACGACCTGCTGCAGATTCTCGACGAGCTCGATCACCTCATAACGGGCGCGCGCTCGGTACCCATGAGCTCCTCGGCCATCGTCAACCGCGATGACGCCCTTGCTCTGATCGACCGCGCGCGCCACGCCGTCCCTTCCGCGGTGCGTCGCGCCGAGGAGATCGTTGCGGATGCGGATGCGGTGCTCGCTGATGGGCGGGAGGAGTCCGAGCGGATCGTGTTGCACGCCCAGGAGGAGGCCGAGCGCCTGGTGGCGGGCGAGAGTGTCGTGCGCATGGCTCATGAGCGCGCGGACGAGATCGTCGCCGCTGCGGAGGACCGCGCCGCCGACCTCCGTCATGGCGCCGATGAGTACTCGGCCCGCTCACTGGAAGCTCTGGAGGCCGAGCTCGTCAAGATCACCGAGCAGGTGCGCGCGGGGCGTGATGTCCTGGCCTCGAGGCTCGGCGAGCCCGACGATGCTGAACAGGAGCCCCAAGAGGGCGGCCGCCGCCGATCCGGGTGGCCGATGATTCCCGGCTCCCTGTGAGCGGTGCGCGACGCTCCCGTTGCGACGATTCCGAAATATCACGATTCAAAGTGTGATCCGCGGACGGGCGGTGCCGTGGCCTTGTGCCGCCGGTGCCCGGGTACTCTGAGCTCCTGCGGTTCGGGTTCCGCCCTGATCCGTTCCTGATCCGCGTACGTACCGGACAACCGGAGGAGCACCATGACCACCACGGCCGCATTGGTCGTCGACATTGTCGATCTGCCGCGCCAGGTCGGGGCCGTCAAGGATGTGCGTGTCGAGACGCCCGCGCCCGCGGACCTGGGCACGGATGTCATTGGCGTGCCCGAGGGCAGCGCCGTCGTCCTGGATGCGCAGTTGACCAGCATGGAGGACGGTGTGCTCGCCCGCGGCCGCGCTGATGTCCACGTCCACGGAAGGTGCGTGCGCTGCCTTCGCGATCTTGACGAGGATCGCACCATCGCCTTCGATGAGCTCTACTACCTGCCCCAGGCCGCCAAGGCTCAGGTGGCCGAGGACGATGAGGAGGCCGATGACCTGTTCCTGGTCGGCGAAACCGACTTGGATCTGGAGCTGGCCTTGCGCGACGCTCTCGTGCTCACGCTCCCATTCCAGCCTCTGTGCAGGCAGGACTGCGCAGGTCTGTGCTCCCAGTGCGGTGAGAGGCTGGACGATCTGCCTCCCGATCACCACCATGAGCAGCTCGATCCGCGGTGGTCGGCGCTGGCTGCTCTCCTGCCCGAGCAGGACGAGCCCGGTGCGAGCCGGGAGGAGCAGGGCTGATGGCCCATTCATCTCGCAAGGGCGGCACTAGGCAGCCGCGTCGTGTCGCTTCTCCCGCGCGCGCCGATGTCGAGGCCCTCGTCTACCGATGGGGCCCGCGGATCGATCCGGAACTGCTCGACCTGTCACTGACCCACCGCTCTTTCGCCCATGAGAACGGGGGGCTGCCCACCAACGAGCGCCTGGAGTTCCTGGGCGACTCCGTGCTGGGCATCGTGGTGACCGAGTATCTCTACCGCGCTCACCCGGACGTCTCCGAGGGCCAACTCGCCAAGATGCGCGCGGCGACCGTCTCCGAGCCCGCATTGGCCGCGGTCGCCCGGGACCTCGGCTTGGGGGAGTTCATCAAACTGGGGAAGGGGGAGGCGCTGTCCGGCGGCCGTGACAAGGACTCGATCCTGTCCGACACGGTTGAGGCGCTCATCGGCGCCACCTATCTCACCCAGGGCCTGGAGCCCACTCGCGCCGTGGTCGAGCGTCTTGTGGCCCGCTTCCTCAGCTCGGCCCGCACACGCGGCGCCGGTTTGGACTGGAAGACCAGCCTCCAGGAGCTCGCTGCAGCTCACGGTCTGGGCAATCCGCGCTATGAGGTAGACAGTGTCGGCCCCGATCATGAGCGGATCTTCACTGCGCAGGCGATCGTCGATGGCGCCGTCCGCGGCGAGGGCACGGGCACCTCCAAGAAGCTTGCCGAGCACAAGGCCGCGGAGGCCGCCTACGCCTCCATTCTGGCCAGTCACGGCGACGGCGGGCTGGACCTGCCCGGCGTCAATGAGGCCCTGCGCGCGGACCTGGCGGGTCCGAAAACGCATGCCGAGCCGCTTTCCAAGGGTTGAGCGGGCGTGCCCGAGCTGCCAGAGGTCGAGTCCGTGCGCTCCGGGCTCGCCCGGCATCTGATTGGTCGTACGATCGGCGGCGTCGAGGTCTTCGATCCGCGCTCCCTGCGCCGGCAGGCGGGCGGGCCCGAGGAGTTCGTACGCCGGCTTTCAGGGCGGACGGTGACTGCGGCCGTCCGCCGGGGGAAGTTCCTGTGGCTGCACCTGGATGATGGCCGTGCGCTGTCGGCCCACCTCGGGATGAGCGGTCAGCTCCTTGTCCGCGGCACGAGCGCGGGAACCTCTCCCGGTGCTGAGCGCACTCGCGATGCCGACTCGGATGAGGGCAGTGCTGTCCGGCACGCTGATCCGGCGGCCATTCGCGCCCCGACTCTCGTGCGTGAGCTCTCCACCCGGCCGCGTCACCTGCGCGTACGTCTTCATCTCGTCCCTGTTGACGGGGACGCTCCCGGGGGCGCTGCTGTCGATCTCGTCGATCAGCGCATATTCGGTGGCCTGCATGTCACCGATCTGGTGCCCACGCCGGATGGCGCCCCCGGTGGGATGGGCAGCCCGGCCGCCCTGCTCCCCATCAGCGCCGGCCATATCGCCCGCGATCTGCTCGACCCCGCGCTTGATCGTCAGGACGTCGTGATGCGAATGCGCTCCTCGAGCCGTGCCGTCAAGACGATCCTCCTGGACCAGCGCATCGTGTCGGGCGTCGGCAATATCTACGCGGACGAGGGCCTGTGGGCCGCTCACGTGCACGGTGCGCGGCCCGGCGCACGACTGGGGCCGCGCATCGCAAGGCGTTTGCTGGAGCAGACCGCGGCCGTCATGGAACGGGCGCTGGCGGTCGGGGGAACGAGCTTCGATTCCTTGTACGTGGACACCGATGGGACCGCCGGGTTCTTCGCTCGCGAGCTTGCGGCCTACGGTCGTGCTGGTCGGCCATGCCGGCGGTGCGACGCATTGATGCGCTCCGAGGTGGTCGGCGGGCGCAGTCACACGTTCTGCCCGAAGTGTCAGACTCGTCCGCGCTGAGGGCGGGAACGCGAGCATGCGCGAGGGTGCGGGCTCGGTGGGCTCGGCGCTCAGCGCTCAACGGTCCATGGGCCTGGAGGATTCTCCTGGGACGACGCCATATTTGTGACGTAGGTCCCCGACGCTGCTAGGCTCCATGACATGCCGAGAGCAGTGCCTGCCGAAACCGTCCGCGTCATGATCGTGGATGATCATGAGATCGTTCGTCGTGGGATAGCCGAGATCATTGATCGCGCTGATGGTTTGGATGTGGTGGCCGAGGCGGGGTCCTGTGCAGAGGCCCTGCGGCGTGCTGAGCTCGTGCGTCCCGACGTCGTCCTGGTCGATCTGCAGCTGCCCGACGGCACCGGCATCGAGCTCATGCGCGAGCTGTGCGACACAGTCCCCGACGCTCTGCCGATCGTGCTGACCTCATTCGATGACGACGAGGCCCTGGCCGAGGCGCTTGACGCCGGGGCCCGCGCATATCTGATCAAGACCGTCCACGGCGCCGAGATCAGCGACGTTGTGCGCGCTGTTGCGTCGGGGCGTGTTCTGCTCGACGAGCGCACGGTCACGCGTCGTCGGGCCGATCATGACGATCCGACGGCGGACCTGACCAACGCCGAGCGCAAGGTTCTCGACCTCATCGGCGATGGCCTGTCCAACCGCGAGATCGGGGAGCGCCTCGGCGTCGCCGAGAAAACCGTGAAGAACCACATCACCTCCCTGCTGGCGAAGATGGGTCTCCAGCGCCGCACACAGGTCGCCGCCTGGGTCGCGGGTCAGCGCGCCTCGGGGTGGCGCCGCTGACCGCACTCCGCATCAGGCGACATCAGGCGGCGAACGCCTGTCGGGGCGTTGTCCCACCTCCCCCGGGCTGCACCTGGCTCAACTGGATTCATTTGGCTTCTTCATTCGGCCTCAGCAGAGAGCCGGCCCCAGCGGAACCCGCCAGGTGAAGCAGGTGCCGCGGCGCTCGCCGTCGGAGCGGGCGCGCGGTCCGATGGCGAAGGTACCGCCGTGGCGACGAGCCCGCTCGGCCATGTTCGCCGTGCCCGAGCGACGCGTCACCGAGGGGTTGACCCCTATGCCGTCGTCACGGCATACCACTTCCACCACCGGCACGCCGTGGAAGGGCTCGGCATTGCCGGAGGCCGGCCCGTCCGCGGTCAGGAGACTCGAGTCGCCGGGCAGCACGCCTTCGATCTTGACGTCCACCGTGACCGAGGACGCCTTGGCGTGCCGAGCCACATTGGACAGGCCCTCGCGAACGACCGCCACTATGTCATCGGCGATATCCGGCTCAACGGCCGCGTCCAGGGCATCAATGAGCTCGTCCTCCTCCTGACGGCCCGTCTGCGCCAGCCCGCGTCCATCGATCGTGAGTATCAGTGAAGGCGCGAATCCCAGAGACGTGCGGGCCAAGGATGCCTCGCGCCGCAGCCGTTCGACGACGCTCACGTCCTCATCGCGATCGCGCAATGAGCGCACGATCGAGCGGATCTGGCGCACTGAGTCGTCAACGGCCTCCAGCGAGGACTCCAGGGCCCCGCACGCCGAGGCCAGGTCGACGGGGCCACCGGCCCCATCGGCATGATCAGGGGAGTGGGCGCGCAGGCGATCGCGAGCCGCAGAGATCTGCATCCCAGTGGCGAAGAGCTGTTGGATCGCCAGGTCGTGCAGATCGCGCCCGATGCGGGCCCGTTCATTGAGCAGGGTCGCCATCTCTTCGGCGTGCTGGGCGTCGGCCAGCTCGAAGGCCATCGTCGCCTGCCCGGCCACCAGCTCGGCGATCTCCAGGTCCTGCTTGGTGAAGGGAGCCGCCCCCTGGGCGCGCAGCAGCAGCATGACCCCGACTCCGCGGCCCCGGTGGATCATCGGGGCGTACAGGGCCGGTCCGAAAGCCGCGAGTTCCGGTACGAGCAGATCGTGGGCCCCCCAGGCCTCGGCCAGAGAATCCACCGTCATGCCGGTCTGATGGGCCAACGTCGTCAGCGCTCTGCCCTCGGATGGAAAAGCGGTCCCGATGAGACCGGCGGAATGAGCGCCCGCCGCGATCTCGCACACCCATGTCTGGCCGACGCTGGGCAGGATCAGGGCAGCCGTGTCCGCGTGCGCGACCTCGCGCACCCGGTGGGCGATCAAGGTCAGGGCGTCGTCCTCCTCGGCGCCCGACAGCAGCAGCGTCGTCAACTCCTGAGAGACGGCCATCCAGCGCTCGCGGTCCCGGGCCTCCCGGTACAGTCGGGCGTTCTCCACCGCGACGGCAGCGGCCTCGGCGAGGGTGAGGACAATGGCGGCATCCCCGTCGTCGAAGCCACCGTCCTTGTCGCACAGGTACAGGCGTCCGTAGAGATGCCCATGCACCCGCAAGGGCGCCGACAGCACTGACCCCGTGGTCTCTCCTTCGATCTGCCCCGTGAAGGCGGCGGCCGGCAGATCGTTGTCGACGATGACGCCTCCATCGGCAGGACCTACCCTGCGCGCACCGGTCAGCATCGAGTCGAGCTCGCTGGGCGAGGCGGTCGCCCGCGCTGTGGCCAGGGACGGGGAGCCGGTGGTTCCGAGCACGCCGATAGTGCCCCAGGCCGCGCCTGTGATCGAGCAGGCGGACTCCACCAGGTGACGCAGCGCATCAGGCATGTTGAGGGAGCCCGTCAACCGAAGGGCGGCGCGAAAGAGCTCGATGGTGCCGCTGTCCAGGTTGACTCCTCGCGAGGGATGCTCGCGCGTCGAGGCCAGGTTGTCGGTGTGGATCGCGTATGCCAGCGCCCCGATACCAGCAGGGTCGTCCGGACTCGGACTGCTCGGCAGCGCCAGCACCAGGTCATCGTCCGGCACGCCGGGGAAGACGGCCGGATCGGGACGTGAGTTCGGTTCGGGCATCTCAGTCATCTCGGGAATCTCGGGCATCTCAGTCATCCGTGCTCGTGCTCCAGCGACCAGCGGTAGGACGCGTCCTGCGCGCTCAGCCGGGTGTGCGTTCCACGACGCACGATGGTGGCCGGCTCCCCGGGCTCGGGGATGCCAAGAACCAGGACTTCATCGGCGCTCTCCAGGGCGCTGAGCCGATGAGTGACCAGGAGGACGCCACGTGCTGTCTCCTCTGCCTCTTCAGCCTCCTCGGCGCCGTTGCCGGCTTGCAGCAGATCTGCCACCAGTCGGTCTGCGGTGGCGGCCTCCAGATGCTCCCCGGGCTCGTCGAGCACCATCAGCGGCGCCGGAGCCGCCAGCGCACGTGCGAGCAGGAGGCGACGGCGCTCGCCTCCGGACAGAGTCGTGGCGTCCGAACTGAGCAGTGTGTCGAGCCCTTGCGGGAGTCCGGCCAACCAGTCGCCCAATCCTGCTCTCCGCAGCAGGGCGCGGGCGTCCTGCGAGCTCAGGGTCCCGTTGGCCACGCGCAGATTCTCCAGGACGGTGGTGGCGAACACGTGGGCATCCTCCGCGGTCAACGTGATTCGGCGTGCCACATCCGATCGTTGGGCGGCCCACGGCGCGGTTCCGTCCAGGGTCAGTTCACCGCCCTTGGGCTCCAGGAGACCGGCGAGGGTCGCTAGAAGAGTCGTCTTGCCGACTCCTGAGGGCCCGGTGATGGCCAGGCGGTCCCCGGGCGCCAAGTCGAGGTCGATCCCCTTGGCCACGACAGGACCATCCGGCCAGCCGACCGCCAGTCCCCGGGCGCGCAGGCGGGGGCCGCCGTCGCTGAGAGCCGGCAGCGGCTCGGGATCAGGAGCAGCCGCAGCGCGCGGGGCCTCCGCCCTGTCCGCCTGGTCTGCCCTGTCAGTGAGCTCGACGATGCGTGCGGCCGCCCCGGCGGAGGTGACCAGCTGGACGGTGGCGGGCCCCAGCGCCGAGGTGACTTCGAAGGCGGCCAGCGGTACGAGGACGATGACCGCGAGCCACACCGGGGCCAGATCGCCGGTGATCACCGCCTGACCGCCGACCAGAAGAGCTCCTACGACCGCCAGACCCATGGCGGCCGTATCGACGGCAGCGGCCATGGCCGCTGGACGGGCGCCACGGTCCCGGGCGGAGGACAAGCGGGCTTCCAGGCCGGCGAGCTCATCCATGAGACGTGGCAGGCGTCCGGATACGCTCAACTCGTCACCCCCCTCCAAAGCGGTCAGGACGATGGCGGACAGATCGGTGGCATGCCCCTGACGGGCCAACTCGGAGGCTCGGGCCGCCCGAGCGGTCACCAGCGGGCCGACCATGCCCGCCAGTAGCAGGCACGCCGCCAGGATGAGGCCGGAGGCGGGATGAATGAGAGCCATGCCGATACTGGTGGCGCTACCGACGCACGCGGCCACCGCCATCGGCAGGTAGGAGCGCACAACCAGGTCGCCCACGGCATCGACATCGGCCCCCACCCGAGCGAGCACATCGCCGCGCCGCAGCCCTACTACAGTGTCAGCTCGTGAAGTCGCCAGGCGCTCGTACAGGTGCGCGCGCAGGGCGCTCATACCCCGCAGCGCGGTGTCATGGGACAACAGCCGTTCGCAGTAGCGCAGCACCGAGCGCGAGATGCCGAACAGGCGCACCGCCACGGGCGCCACGCCCAGAGCGACGACGTCGGGCACCTGGGAAGCGCGGGCGATCATCCAGGCTGCGATGGCGGACAGCCCGAGCCCGCTGCCCAGACCGAGGGAGCCGATGGCTACGCAAGCCGCGAAGCGGACCCAGTTGAGGTCGAGCAGTCCGACGGCCCGCTTCAGCGCCCGCCGCTCTGCGGGAGACAGGAGAATGCTCATCGCGCGGTCCCCTCGCCGGCACCGGGCACGGTTGGCAGGTCCTGCGGGCAGTCGCCGGGCTCACGTGCGGGTCGTGAGGTCACGTCGATGACATCGTCCGCCATCGATACCAGCGCCGCTCGATGAGCGATGACCACGACCGTGCGGTGCTGGGAGCGCAGCATCTCGACACCGTCGAGCACATGCGCCTCGCTGGCCGCGTCCAGGTGCGCGGTCGGCTCATCCAGCACGACCAGCGGGGCGTCCGACATGAGCGCCCTGGTCAGACTCAGACGCTGGCGTTGCCCGACGGACAGCCCGGCGCCTCCCTGGCCAACCCGCGTCTGCCAGCCGTGGGGCAGAGATGAGACCACCTCGTCGAAACCCGTGGCTCGGGCGGCAGCGTCGAGAGAGGGGAGAACCCGTCCGAGCCGGCTGCTCGTGACCCCTGTGAACTCGGATGCGCGGTCGGCGCCGATGACGTTGTCCAGCACCGTGCCCGGCACGATCACCGGGCGCTGGGGAACCCAGGCGATCTGGGACCACCACGTGGTCGGCTCGATCTCTGACAGGTCCAGGGAGCTCATGACAGCGTCCTCAGCGCCTTGAGCGGCCTCAGTGCCGTTAGTGCCGTTGCCGTCAGCTCCATTGGGGATGACCCGCACGGTGCCACGATCGGCGGGCAGCAGCGACATGAGCACCTGGGAGGTCGTTGTCTTGCCGGCGCCCGAGGGGCCGGTCAGCGCCACGAGACGCCCCGGCCGGATCTGGGCGGTCAGTCCGGCAGGTGCCCAGCTGCCGCGTGCGGCGACGCTCAGTTCCTCGATCTCGATGACGGCGGAGGCGAGATCAGGAGCGGGCATCGTGCCGCGCTCGGGTAGGGGAGTGTCGAGGATCTCGAAGACGGCATTGGCGGCGGCGACCCCGTTGGCCGAGGCGTGGAAGTGGAATCCGACCTGGCGCAATGGCTGGTAGATCTCGGGCGCGATCATGATGACCAGGAGGGCGGTTGCCAGGTCCATGTGCCCGAACAGCAGGCGGAAGCCCACTTGCACGGCGATGATCGCCACCGACAGCGTCGTGATGAACTCCAGGACCGCACCGGACAGGAAGGCGATCCGCAGGGTCTGCATGGTGGCCGTGTTGTAGGCCCTGCCCAGTGCCCGAACACGCCCTGCCGGGCCGATCTCGCGGCCGAGAGCCTTGAGCGTGGGCAGTCCCGCGAGCAGGTCGAGCACCTGGCCGCCCAGTCTTTCCATGGCCGTGAGGCGCTCCTCGGAATGGTGCTGGGTCAGCCGGCCGATGAGGATCATGAAAATGGGGATGAGCGGAATGGTGCACGCCACGGCGATGGCGGAGGGGAGGTCCTCCACCAGCATGACCAGAGCGGTCAAGGGCGTCACTGTGGCGGCCAGGAGGAGTTGGGGCAGGTAGCGGGTGAAGTACGGCTCGAGGTCGTCCAGTCCGCGAGTGAGCAGGGTGGCGGTGTCGGAGCTGTGCTCTGCCTGCCAGCGCGGTCCCAGCGCCGCGGCGTGCTGCAGGACGTGGCGGCGCAGCTCAATGATCGTGCGTGTGGCGGCGCGGTGGGCGAGAGCCTCCTGGGTGTAGAGGATGATGACGCGCGCCGCCATGACGAGTGCCAGGAGTGCGATGCGCGGCGCCACTGCGCTGAGGGCGGTGCGGGAGGTGATGATGGGGGAGACGGACCTCGAGATGAGAACTGCCTGCGCGACGACGAGCAGCGCCGTCATACCGCCGGCCAGGGCGGTGATGGCGATGTATCGCCGAGCGGCATGCGCATAACGCATGAGCCGGGGGTCCAAGGGCTTCACGGTCTCAGGATAGTGCTCCTGGGACGGTGGTCCTGGTCATCTCGCTGCATCAGCTGGGAGCCTGGGCGGCCCTTCATCGTCAGGCCTCGATATCGGGCAGCGCCGAGGAGCGGCCTTCTGCGGCTCGCCCGTTGCCGCGGTCCGATTGCTGATTCAGCCGCGATGCAGCGGGACGGATCGAGCAGGCTGAGCAGGCCGAGCAGGATCAGTAGCCGATGGCTGCCTCGGGCTGGGCGGAGTCGCGCACCTTGGTGGGGTGCAGACCGCCTTCGTCGGGATCGATCGCGTCGGCGTTGATGCGCTTGGAGAAGACCCTGTAGCCCCAGATCGTGTAGACGAGCACGACCGGGACGAACAGAACAGCGGCGATCGTCATGATCAGAAGGGTGGTGTCCGCGCTCGCGGCCTGCTGGATCGTCAGCGAGTAGGCCTCATCGATCGAGGAGCGCATGACGTCGGGAGCCATCGCCGAGAAGATGAAGACGACGGCGAAGGCGATGCCTGCGAAGTGCAGGGTGAAGGCTTTTCCGCTGCTGTTCTGCTGGGTGAGGATCAGCGAGCCGATCAGTGCCAGTGCGGCCAGACCGAGAGGAATCCAGGCCAGCGCGTTGGGCGAGTGGAGGAGTTGGGCCCACAGAGCCCACACGGCGGTGACCGTCGTGGAGGCGAGCGAAGACCGCCGGGCGAGGGCGAGGGCTCTCTCAGAGAGCTCTCCGGCCGTCTTCAGGGAGATGAAAAGCGCTCCGTGGGTGAGGAACAGCAGGCAGGTGACTGCACCGCCCAGCAGCGTGAAGGGCGTGAGCATGCTGAGGAATCCGCCGGTGATCTGGTGGGAGGCGCCGTAGACCAGGGTATCGGGGGAGACCTCGCTCGCGGGCACGGGGGCGCCCGAGGCGGTGTCGATCACTTCGATCCTCATTCCCTGCACCAGATTGGCGAAGGCAGCTCCCCACAGGATCGAGGGGATCCAGGCGGCGACCGTGTGCACCCAGTCCCACCGGTCGCGCCAGGGCTGGTCGTTGATCTTCTCTCGCCACTCGATGGCGCACACTCGCACGATGAGGCACAGCAGGATGGCGAGGAGCACGAGGTAGGCGCCCGAGAAGAGGGTGCCGTACCACTCCGGGAAGGCCGCGAAGGTGGCGCCGCCGGCCGTCAGCAGCCAGACCTCGTTGCCGTCCCAATGGGGGCCGATGGTGCCGAGCATCGCCCGGCGCTCCTTCTCATCGCGGCCGAGGATCTTCAGGAGCATGCCGACACCGAAGTCGAAGCCCTCCAGGGTCAGGTAGCCGATCCACAGGACGGCGATGAGAACGAACCAGAGGATGGGCAGAGTCATGGGAGTTTCCTTCTTCCGGCTCAGTACTCGAAGGACAGGACGGGGATCGACGTCTTGTGGGAGGCGGCCTTATCGACCAGTTTGACGGACTCTTCCGTCTGCGTGCGCACACCCTCGCGGATGTAACGGCGCAGCAGAATGAACCAGATGACGCCGAGAACGGCGTACAGGAGAGTGAAGATGACCATTGAGGTCAGGACCGTGCCCGGGGAGACGACGGTGGACACGCCGTTGGCGGTCAGCATGCGGACTTGCGAGACTGGATCGGCCAGGTTGGGGACCACCACCCAGGGCTGACGCCCCATCTCGGTGAAGATCCAGCCGAATGAGCAGGCGATGAAGGGAAGCCACATCGTCCATAGCGCGGCGATGCCCAGCCGGGAGCTCTCGATGATGCGATTCCTGCGGGTGAGCCACATGGCGAGCGCCCCGATGGCGATTGAGATCATGCCCAGCCCGATCATGAGCCGGAAGGACCAGAAGGCGACCATCTCATTGGGGGCGTAGTCCACTCCCTGCCCGTAACGGTCCTCATACATGTGCTGGGCGTCGGCCAGACCCATGACTTCGGCATTGGGATCGTTGGTGGCCATGAAGGAGTACACATAGGGCACCGTGATGACATGCGTGGCGGTGCCGTCCTGGCAGGAGCCGAAGGCGGCCACCGTGAAGCCCGCTCCGGATTCCGTCCGGCACAGCATCTCGGCCGAGGCCATCTTGGCCGGCTGCTCCTCGGCGATGAGCTGGCCCTGCATGTGACCGCTTCCGGAGGTCAGGACGCCGGCGAGAATCATCGTGATCGCGCCGAATCGCGTCAGGCGCCGCCACAGCTCGTAGGCCTCATAGCTCTGCCCGGCGGCTGCGGCCTTGGTCATCCACCATACGGAAACGCCGAGGACGACGGCGCCGGCGACCAGGAAGGCGGAGGACACGGTATGGATCAGGGTGGTCCACAGGATGTGGTTGTTCAGGACTTCGAAGAAGCCGCTGATGCCGTCGAGCTCGGCGCGGCCGGTGTCGGGATTGACGACTGTGCCGACCGGATGCTGCATCCAGGAGTTGGCGGCGAGGATGAAGAAGGCGGAGATGTTCGTTCCCAGGGCGACCATCCACATGCACAGGTTGTGCAGCTTGGGGGACAGGCGGTCCCAGCCGAAGATCCACAGGCCGAGGAAGGTCGATTCCATGAAGAAGGCGAGAAGCGCCTCGAAGGCCAGTGGAGCGCCGAAGATGTTGCCGACGTAGCGGGAGTACTCCGACCAGTTCATGCCGAACTGGAACTCCTGCACGATGCCGGTGGCCACGCCGAGTGCGAAGTTGATCAGCAGGATCTTGCCGAAGAACTTGGTGGCGACGCGCCATTGCTCGTTGCCGGTGCGCACGTAGTTGGTCTCCATGAGCGCCACGAGCGGGGACAGGCCGATCGTGAGCGGGACGAGGATGAAGTGGTAGACGGTCGTGATGCCGAACTGCCATCGAGCCAGGTCGAGAGAGTCCAGTGCCATCGGTGCGAGGGCCATCAGCGTCACCTTTCGCGACGAGTGATGAAAGCAATAAGTGAATCTGCCGCGATCGTCGCGGAGTAATAGGTGCAGTATAAGCCAAGTGGTGACACCTTGTCATGAATTCCGCGATGCAAGGCTAGCACTAGCATTGCGAATGCTAGAGAAGGTAATTGGTGAGAGTGAGGCAGACCCTTGGGCGAGCTGAGAGCTGTTGCGGCCTCCGGTGTGAAATACTGTCGTCGGCTCCGGGTGCTGCGTACCGGCATCCGGTGCTCGAGCCCTTGGTTGAGACCGTTCTGGAGAAGTGCGCCGCACAATGCGCCGCCGCACTCCCGGATCGTTAAGTCCTTCCGCAGGCCGACGCCGCAAGGCGAGAACACAGGCTTTTCGGCTCCCTCGTCGGGAGCGTGACTGCGTCCCAGCACCGTGGGTACGACGGAGGCAGGGACACCCGGAGAGTGCGCACCACCGTGTCCACATCAAACCCATCATCCTTTTCCGGACGCGATTCCGAGGCGTCCCCAGCGCCCGCAGATGCGGCTGCCGCCGAGAAGGCGGAGAAGATAGAGAAGACTGCCAAGTCTGAGAAGACTGAGAAGACTGAGAAGACTGAGAAGACGTCCACCGGCACGGCTCCTGCCCGTCGTCGTCGTAAGGTGACTGCCGCTGCGACCGCCCCCGCACAGGTTCCTGCCGCCGAGCAGCCGGTCCTGACGGAGGACTCGCGGGACCCTCGTCGTGATCCTGACGGCGAGGCGCGCACTCAGGGGATTCAGGAGACTCAGGAGGCTCACTCCGGGGGCGCTGATGCCGACCGAGTCGCCGAGGCGGCTGATGCGGCGGAGTCGTCGGATCTGGAAGCCACTGAAACCACTGAAGACGCTGAAGCCACTGAAGCCACTGAAGACGCTGAGGTGGCTGAAGAAGTCGAGGCGTCCGAGGCTGAGAATGCTGAAGCTGATGATGGGTCTGAGAACTCGCAGGCCGGCGCCGAGCGGGGCGACGAGGCTGGTGCGCCCGGGTGGGCGCCGTATCTTCCCGCTGCGTCCCTGCTGTTTCAGGCCCCGGACCCCGCGCGCGCTCGACGCCGTCGTCGTAAGGTGACTGCCGCGACGACCGCCCCCGCACAGGCTCCTGCCGCCGAGCAGCCCGCTCTGACAGCTGCTCAGGATGATGAGGGAGACTCCGAGGCCCGCGCCTCCGGCGAGCCCGCGACCGCGTCGAAGGGCGGTAGAAGACGGCGCCGTAAGGCCACGGCGGCCCAGGCCGCGCCCGAACATCTCGAGGCGCCGGCGGATGACTCGGACGACTCAGATGACATGAATGACTCCGGGAATGTCGGGGAGTCTGAGAATCGGGGCGACGCCGATGGCGATTCCCGGGATGACGAGCGCGATGGCGCGGGCCGCCGCAAGCGTCGCCGTGGAGGCCGCGGCCGCAGGACCCGTTCTCGCAATGAGACGCGTCAGGGGGGCGAGAAGGAGGACGGAAAAGAGGATAAAGGTAAAGGTAAAGAGGACTCGGATTCTGATTCCGCTGATCCCCGAAGCTCGAGGGCCGATGCCGAGGAGACTGCTGACGCGGCTGAGGAGGCTTCCTCCAGTCGCCGACGTCGCCGCCGCTCGCGCTCCCGCACCCGTTCCGACGCCGGTAGGGATCCCCGTGACGAGGTCACCGCACTCAAAGGATCGACCCGCTTGGAGGCCAAGCGTCAGCGTCGTCGCGAGGGACGCGCGGCCGGACGCCGTCGCCCCATCGTCACCGAGGCGGAGTTCCTGGCCCGCCGTGAGAGTGTGGACCGCCAGATGATCGTGCGCGAGCAGGACGGTCTCAATCAGATCGCTCTGCTTGAGGACGGACTGCTCGTCGAGCACTACGTCGCCCGTCATACGCAGATATCCATGGTCGGCAATGTCTACGTCGGTCGGGTTCAGAACGTGCTGCCGTCCATGGAGGCGGCCTTCGTGGACCTGGGCAAGGGGCGCAACGCCGTGCTGTACGCCGGCGAGGTCAACTGGGACGCCGCCGGCATGGAGGGTAAGCCCCGTCGTATTGAGGACGCTCTCTCCAGCGGCGACACGGTCCTCGTGCAGGTCACCAAGGACCCCATCGGGCATAAGGGCGCGCGCCTGACCAGCCAGATCACATTGGCGGGTCGTTATCTCGTGCTCGTCCCGGGAGGCGCGATGACTGGCATTTCCCGCAAGCTTCCGGACACCGAGCGCGCGCGCTTGAAGAAGATCCTCAAGCGCATCATCCCTGATGACGCCGGCGTTATCGTGCGCACTGCCGCCGAGGGCGCCAGTGAGGAGCAGCTCACTGCTGATGTCAAGCGTCTCATCTCCCAGTGGCAGACCATCGATAAGAAGGCATCCTCTGTCTTCAAGGGCTCCAGCAAGGCTCCCGTTCTTCTCAAGGGAGAGCCCGAGCTGGCGGTGCGCGTCGTGCGCGATGTCTTCAATGAGGACTTCAGACGCCTGGTCGTCCAAGGATCCGGCGCTTGGAAGACGATCAGCCAGTACGTGGACGAGTTGAGCCCGGATCTGGCGGATCGCCTTGAGCACTGGGTGGATGCGGAAGATGTCTTCGCCGCCCATCGAGTCGATGAGCAGCTCGCCAAGGGGTTCGATCGCAAGGTCTGGCTTCCCAGCGGGGGCACGCTCATCATCGACCGCACTGAGGCCATGACGGTCATTGACGTCAACACCGGTCGTTTCACCGGAGGAGCCGGAGGCACTCTTGAAGAGACGGTCACGCGCAACAACCTCGAAGCCGCCGAGGAGATCGTCCGCCAGCTGCGACTGCGCGACATCGGCGGAATGGTGGTCATCGACTTCGTGGACATGGTTCTGGAGTCCAACCGCGACCTCGTTCTGCGCCGCTTGATCGAGTGCCTCGGGCGGGACCGTACTCGCCACCAGGTCACCGAGGTGACGTCTCTCGGACTGGTGCAGATGACTCGCAAGCGTGTGGGCCAAGGATTGGTCGAGGCGTTCTCCACCCCGTGCGAGTGCTGCGGAGGCCGTGGTTTCATCGTCCACGACAATCCGGTCGAGAACCAGGCCGCGGATATGTCGGCCTCCGGTCGGAAGGGGGCGGGGCGTCGCGGTCGTAAGAATCGAGAGGAATCCGCTGCATCCCGGTCGTCCAGGCGGTCCGGCGGCCCTGCGGAGGCGCGCAGCGAGGCCAGTCAGGCTGAGGCCCCCGAGCGCGATGACGCCGCGCGTGCCGCAGTGCGCGGGGCTCTGGCTCAGATCGCCGCTGCGACCGAGCAGGCTCACAGTCATTCCCCCGAGCATGCGGGGGCCGGTCATGAGGGCTCATGAGGGCGGATGCCCGACCGCATGGTTCCGCGCGGGGCTCGTGCCCAAGAACACAGGCCTGCGCGACTGTCGCGGGTTGGTCGGACGCTGCGGATCGCTTAAAGTAGTTCGCCGGTGCGTCTTGCACCCTGCCAAAGGGATCGTTCTTCGGTGATGGAACGTGAGGTTCTCCGGAAATGGTCCAAAGATTCGACAGAGATGAGCATTCAAGTGGTCTACGCGATCGTCAAGGCCGGCGGCCGTCAGGAGAAGGTCTCTGTCGGCGACGTCGTGGTTGTCGACAAACTCGCCGGCGAAATCGGTGACGAGGTGTCCCTCGCTCCCGTCATGCTGGTGGATGGCGACAAGGTCACCACTACTGCTGCCGACCTCGCCAAGTCCTCCGTTACCGCCGAGATCATCGGTGAGGAGAAGGGCCCCAAGATCAACATTCTCAAGTTCAAGAACAAGACGGGCTTCCGCAAGCGTCAGGGCCACCGCGCTCAGCTCACGGCCGTCAAGGTCACCGCGATCAACTGACCACTCCCACGGCGTTCCCGCGCACCGCTCTCAAGTGCCAGCGTCAGACGCCAGCTTTAAGAGAAAGAAGCCTCACTATGGCACACAAGAAGGGTCTTGGTTCCTCCCGCAACGGCCGCGATTCGAATGCTCAGCGTTTGGGCGTTAAGCGTTTTGGCGGTCAGCTCGTCAAGGCCGGCGAGATCATCGTCCGTCAGCGCGGCACTCATTTCCACCCCGGCAACAATGTGGGCCGCGGTAACGATGACACCCTGTTCGCCACTGCTGCCGGCAATGTTCATTTCGGTACTCACCGCGGCCGCAAGGTTGTCAACGTCGTGCTCCCCGAGGCCTGATTCTCCGCATTCTCCGCATCACTATTCTGGTTCCGCGAGGGCGAACGGCATGTGCCGTCCGCCCTCGCGGCATATGCTCTGCTCGCCTAGCCCCTCAGGAGACATCATGCCCAGCTTCATCGACCGAGTGGTCATCCACGCGGTCGGCGGCAATGGCGGCCACGGCTGCACATCGATCCACCGCGAGAAGTACAAGCCCCTGGCCGGGCCCGACGGTGGCGATGGCGGTCACGGCGGCGATGTCGTACTTGTCGCGGATCCGCGCGTCACCACTCTGCTGACCTACCATCGCTCTCCTCACCGATCGGCGGGCAACGGCACTCCCGGCATGGGCGGTTGGCGCCGTGGCACCGACGGCAAGGATCTGGTGCTGCCCGTTCCCGAGGGGACCGTCGTCAAAGATGCCGACGGCACTGTGCTCGCGGATCTGGTCGGTGATACCGACAGTATCGTCGTTGCCGAGGGCGGCACCGGGGGGCGCGGCAACTTCTCCCTGGCGTCCTCCAAGCGCCGCGCGCCGGGATTCCATCTCTTGGGCCTGCCCGGGCGGGCTCGTGACATCACCCTGGAGCTCAAGACCATTGCCGATGTCGCTCTGGTCGGATATCCGAGCGCGGGCAAGTCCTCACTCATCGCCGCGTTGAGCGCGGCCCGCCCCAAGATCGCCGACTACCCCTTCACCACTCTGGTGCCGAACCTGGGGGTCGTCGAGGCCGGGGAGGTGCGGTACACAATCGCCGACGTCCCCGGGCTTATTCCGGGAGCGAGCCAGGGCAAGGGCCTCGGCCTGGAGTTCTTGCGCCATATCGAACGCTGTGCGGTGATCGTCCACGTCCTGGACTGCGCGACGCTCGAGCCCGGCCGCGACCCTCTGTCCGACCTGGATGCCATTGAGGCCGAGCTCGCCGCATACGCGGCCCGCCTCGATCAGGCGGAGGACGCTCCGGCTCGGACCGGTCGTGTACCGCTTATGGAACGTCCGCGCGTCGTGGTGCTGAATAAGATCGACGTTCCCGAGGCCGCCGAGCTCGCCGATTTCGTGCATTCCGACGCCGCCTCCCGGGGATTGGCCGTTTTCGAGGTTTCCGCGGTCGCACATACGGGATTGCGCGCCCTGTCGTTCGCCCTGGCCGAGCTCGTGACCCAGGCACGGACGGCTTCCGCGGCCACCGTGGCCCGAGCCGAGGGGGAGCGCCCCGTGATTCGTCCGGCGGCCGTCGGCCGTCGCGGCAAGGAGTCCCTGGCTACGGTGAATCTCATCCACCATCCGCGTGAGGGCGACGTCTACCAGGTGCGTGGCGACAAGCCTGAGCGCTGGGTGCAGCAGACCGATTTCACCAACGATGAGGCGGTCGGCTACCTGGCCGACCGCCTGGCCGCCGGCGGCGTGGAGGACCAGCTGGTCACCGCTGGCGCTCATGCCGGGGACGCCGTCCTCATCGGGTCGATCGACGACGGGGTGCTGTTCACCTGGGAGCCGACCATGACGACTGGGGGAGAGCTTCTCGGGGCCCGGGGCACTGACATGCGTCTTGAGGATCGGCATCGGCGCAGCAATGTGGAGCGTCGTGCTCAGTACCATGAACTCATGGACGCCAAGGAGTCCGCTCGTCAGCAGCTGCGCGACGAGGCCGCCGAGGGGATCTGGGTGGATGCTGCCAGTCACCGCGATGACGGGGACGATGCATGAGGGCGACGGGCTTCCGGCCGGTGCGGCTGGCCGATGGGGCGCGGATCGTGCTCAAGGTCGGCTCGTCGTCGCTGACCCGCCCCGACGGCGGTCTTGATCTCAACCGTATCGATATTGTCGCCGGTCTTGTCGCCGGGTTGCGCGAGCGCGGCCATGACGTGGTCCTGGTGTCCTCGGGGGCGGTGGCCGCGGGGCTGGTTCCCCTTGGTATGACGGAGCGCCCCGGCGAGCTGCGCCTGTTGCAGGCGGCGGCCTCCGTGGGCCAGGGCCACCTGGTCTCCCGATGGCAGACCGCCATGAGCGCCTATGGGGTGGTGACCGCTCAGGTGCTGCTCACCGCGCAGGACGTCGCCGTACGCACTCACTACCGGACCGTGCGCGCCACTTTCGATGCTCTGCTCTCAATGGGGGTCGTGCCCATCGTCAACGAGAACGATGCTGTTGCCACGACCGAGTTCACCTTAGGGGACAACGACCGCCTGGCTGCTCTCGTGGCTCATCTGGTCACCGCTGATGCTCTCGTGCTGCTCACCGACGTCGATGGCATGTGGACGGCCAGGCCGGGCACGCCCGGTGCTCGGCCTGTGCGCTATGTCGAAGCGCCGGAGGAACTCGGTGCGGTGGATGTGTCGGGGCGCGGCGGCTCACTCGGCACCGGCGGAATGCGTACCAAGCTTCAGGCCGCGACGATCGCCTGCGCGTCGGGAACCGCCACGATCATCGCCGCGGCTGATGACGCTCCGCGCCTCCTGGGGCAGCGGGAAGTGCCCGCCGACCTGGGCACCTGGTTCGCGCCGACTGGTCCGCACCGTCCCAGCCGGCGACTGTGGATGGCCCACGCCTCCATTCCCGAGGGGCGCGTGACGATCGATGCCGGTGCTCAGCGGGCCATCACCGTCGGCAAGAAGTCTCTTCTCCTGCCCGGTGTCATCGGCGTCAGTGGGGACTTCGAGTCCGGGGCGGTGGTGGAGGTCGTGGGACCCGCAGGGGCCGTGGCCCGGGGCATCTGCCGCTACTGCGCCACCGAGCTCGAGGAGGTCCTCCAGGCACGCAGGCAGGGGGCCGCCGACGCACTCGATCATGTCGCCCCCGTGGTGCACCGCGACGACCTCGCCGAGCTCCCTCACACCGCGGGCGCGTGAAGATCCGCCTGCCGTCTGTGCGCCGTCGATTCGCGGGGCGATCAGACCTCAGGCGATGCGGCGAGGAGCCGACTGCGCATTGATCTCAGCCTCATGACCGTACGGCGAAGGCTGGGGCTGCATTCTTGCGCCTTGGCGATATCCCAGTGCTCACGGGCGATAAAGCGCAAGTCCCGCGTTATTGAGGAAAACCTGGGCCATACCGGTGTCGGAATCTCCCTCGACGGCGACCTCAACGTAAGGGTCTCCAGTCATCGACGACTCCGCGCGGCCTTGAACAGCCCCGTGAGATCGTCAGGAGCAATGAGATCGTCGACAACGTCCGAGATGGTCAGCCCCAGGTCGAGGTCGCTCGCATCCGGCAATGAGGAGAGGAGCTCCGCGCGCGAGCCGTCGTCCGTGACGCGAAGGAGGAGAACCTCATCCGGGCTGATGCCTTCGTCATTGAGGATCTCGGGGGCATGAGTGGACAGAATGATCTGAAGATCTGAAGAACGCCGTGCCTGTGCGAGTACCGAAGGCAGGATCTTCACAATTGCGCTGTTGAGAGAGAGTTCGGGCTCCTCCAGCAGCAGTACCCCCGGATTCGCCGGCATCTTGATGATGGCCCACAGGAGTCCGATAAGCCGGAGCGTGCCGTCTGAGAAGTCCGTCTCGTTCTGTTTCGACGGCGTCGGGCGCCAGTTCTTGTAACCCGCGATCAGGTGCGGCTTGCCAGCGGGGTCGAGCTCAATGGAGAGTGACTCGAAGCCGGGGACCGCCGCGCGCAGGGCCTCCTGCATGCGTCTGAGCCATGCGTCGCGGGTTCGGGGTGTGGTTGCGTTCATCTGGGCGATGAAGTTGCTCCCGAAGGGATCGTCACCGGAGGTGACGGCACGCGAGGGGTCGCGGATGATCTGCGGAACGAGGTGGAAGTACTGAACCCGTCCGAGGTAGTCGGCGATGGGACGAAAAGCCTGGTTGGAGGCGACCTGCTCGAGGTGCGTCTGGGTCAGGAGCATCTCGTCCTTTCGGTCCCGATCATCGGCGCGCCTGAGAATTTCCCTATCGTTCTTGGTCACTAGTTCTTCATCGACGACAGGCCGGTTCTGCCCCCCTCTCTGGCCCTTGACGGAGAGTCTGTATCGCCATGTGTCCTCGCCGTCCCGCAGCTTCACGTCAACGACAAGGCGTCCCCTGGCATTATTCCGGGAGAACAGACTGCGGACTCTTTTCAGCCCGCCACGGCGTTGGATCGCGAAGGCGAGCCCGCCTCCTTGACCGGCGATGTCGGATAGGAAACGGAATATATCCAAGAGGTTGGACTTGCCGGCTGCGTTGGGCCCTACGATGAAGAGGCGTTCTCCGACACTGAAATCTATCTTCTTGAAGTTCCGCCAGTTGCTCGCTGCCAGGTGCGTGATCCTCATGGACGGTACTCGCTTCTCGCTCGCTCTTCGGTCGGGAGAATCCGATGGCGAATTCTGTACTGCTTCTGCAACTGCTTCGGTACTGCGCGTGATCCTGGGACAGACCTGGAGAGGCTTAGAGAGACTTACAGTGCGGCGGACCATACGCGCAGATGTGGGAGGGGCGAGGGCACTCAACCGCGGGTGGTGGTGGTGTCGACCCACGGCGAGCGATGCGGGTGCTCAAGCCATGGGCGGAACGGTCAAGCGCCCTCGCCTGAGGCATCTTAGCGCGTCTTCCCACGGCGTGGTAGCCGGGTCCGGTCATCATCAGTCGTCGCTCTCAGGATGAGGATGCGATTCGCGTTCCATATGCGCCAAGCACGCTCCCGCGATGCGGGTCCGGCGCCGTATGGTGCTGCCATGAGCTCTCATGTCAACAGTTCCTATCAGCAGGACGCGACCGAACTGGTCGCCCGCACGGCCCGAGCCGCTCGAAGCGCGCAGCGATCCGTGGCTGCGGCGCGCCGTGAGCTCAAGGACGCCGGATTGCATGCCATGGCTGATGGCCTTCTGGAGGCGACCGAGGAGATCCTGGCCGCCAACAGGGACGATGTCGAGCGCGCCCGTGCTGAGGGCATGACCGAAGGGCTGATCGACCGCCTGAGCCTGACCCCCGACCGCATCGCCGCCATCGCCGTTTCTCTGCGCGAGATCGCCGGCCTGCCCGATCCGATCGGCGAGGTCGTCGATGGTCAGACCCTTCCCAACGGTCTTCGGGTGCGCCGTGTGCGCGTTCCCATGGGCGTGGTCGGCATGATCTACGAGGCCCGTCCCAATGTCACTGTCGATGTTGCCGCCCTGACGCTGAAGTCCGGCAATGCCGTCGTGCTGCGCGGCGGCAGTGCCGCCGCGCATACCAACTCGGCGATTGTGAATGTTCTGCGCGCCGCCCTGGTCTCCACCGGCCTGCCCGCTGACCTGATCGCAACCATTGATTCCGCCGGAAGAGCCGGGGCTGCAGCGCTTATGCAGGCTCGCGGGCTCATCGATGTGCTCGTGCCGCGCGGTGGGGCGGGGCTCATCAAGGCCGTCGTCGAGCAGTCCGCAGTGCCCGTCATCGAGACCGGCAGTGGAAACTGCCATATCTACGCGGATTCCTGCGTCGACCTCGAGGCCGCGGTGCCGCTCATCGTCAACGCGAAGACTCAGCGCGTAGGTGTGTGCAACGCCGCCGAGACTCTTCTGGTCCACCATGACGTCGCCGACCGCCTCCTGCCGACCGTGGCGGCGGCGCTGTGGGACGAAGGCGTCACCCTCCACGCGGATGAGGCGGCCGAGACCGCGTTGCGCGGGCCGGCCGCGCGGGCCGGCTGCGAGGCCCTCCTGGTGCCCGCCACTGAGGAGGACTGGGCCACCGAGTACGGCAGTCTCGATCTGGCGCTGCGAGTGGTATCCGACCTGGAAGAGGCCGTCGCCCACATCTCGCAGTGGTCCACCGGGCACACGGAGGCAATCCTCACCCAGGACATCGCCGCCATGAACCGCTTCACCGGAGCTGTCGATTCCGCCGTCGTCATGGTCAATGCCTCCACCCGTTTCACCGATGGCGGCCAGCTGGGTCTGGGGGCCGAGCTCGGCATCTCCACTCAGAAGCTTCACGCTCGTGGGCCCATGGGATTGGCGGCCCTGACGACGACGCAATGGATTGTCGAAGGAGACGGTCATGTGCGGCCGTGAGTGCGCAGGAGTGCCGGAAGTGTCAGAAGTCCAGGATTGCTCTGTAGGACGTGATCAGCCTCTTGATGCCTGTTAGCGCGATACCGATCACGCTTGCGCGTGCGGGCGTGGCACGAGGCTTACTACGTCTTGTCCGTGGCAGGATGGGCGCGTCTGCGTGCACACCGCTCGCAGTGACCGTAAGGAGCAGCAGTGCCGAAGAGCAATAGAGGCGGCGCCGATGAGTGACGCCTCGCGCCAGTTGCGTATCGGCATTATGGGTGGCACCTTCGATCCGATTCATCATGGGCATCTTGTAGCGGCCTCAGAGGTGCAGTACGCCTTCGGACTTGATGAGGTCCTCTTCACGCCGACTTGGAATCAGCCTTTCAAGAAGAACCGTCGTGTCACACCGGCGGAGCACCGCTACCTCATGACGGTCATCGCCACCGCTTCGAATCCGCATTTCACCGTCTCGCGGGTGGATATTGATCGCGGTGGTACGACATACACAGTCGATACTCTCCACGATGTTATCGCCGAGTACCCCGGCGCCGAGCTCTACTTCATCACCGGAGCCGACGCCTTGGCGCAGATCTTGACGTGGAAGGATAATGCGAAGATATTCGACCTGGCTCACCTGGTCGGTGTCACACGCCCCGGGCATGTCTTAACGGATACCGGCCTGCCTGAGGATACTGTGTCTTTGGTGGAAGTGCCCGCGATGACGATCTCATCCACGGACTGCCGCAGTCGGGTCGCCCGAGGCATTCCCGTCTGGTATCTCGTACCCGACGGCGTCGTCCAGTACATCCGCAAGTACGGTCTTTATCGCACGGTTGAGCGTTCGGCATCGACGACGTCGATGACCGCTCGCGTCGCACGGGAGCAGTCCCTGAGGAAGGAGAACGACGGTGAGTGATCCCACCGACGTCAACCAGAGCCAGTCCGATGCCGCAGATGATGACACCGGCACTCGTCGCAGTCGACGGGCGATGCGGCAGGCTGAACGCGCTGCTGAGCGCGAGGCCATCTTGACCGGGCAGCAGCCTCTTCTGACCCGGCGAGAGCTCAAGCGTCTGCGTCAGGAGGCTGCGGCACTGCGCGCGGCCGTCGCCTCGGGGGAGATCACTCCCGAGCAGGCCAAGGCGCTGCAGGACCCGCTGGCCGAGCAGCCTGCGATCGCGTCTCCCAGTCTGGAGGCCACAGGTAGCCACGCGGCTTCATCCGGCTCGCGGGCGGTGGAGGTCAACGAGCTTGTCGTGTCGGCTGCATCTGCCTCTTCCGCGCCTCGCGCGGAGAGTCCACTCGATGCTGCACCGGGGCGGCGCGCCTTGGGCAGCCCGGCCTCTGCACCGTCATTCGACGAGGCGGAAGCGGCACGTGCTCTGCAGTCTCCCGAGCGGCCTCAGGCGACTGGCATCTCCGAAGCGGGAGCGTGGACGCCGCCTGTGCGCGATGGCGAGGCGGCACCGGGGGGCCTGGAAGGCGGCGCATCCGCTTACCCTGGTCCTGGGAATCGACTTGCGGACGAGCCCGCGGTCCCGTCCGCACAGAGCGCTCCGACGAGTCCGACGCTGCCCCGCGAAGCCGAGAGTGCAGACGATTCATGGCGGTCACGCCCCTATGCGCCCGAGTCTCCCATGCAGACGGCGTCACCATCAGCCCCCGGTCCTGCAACGGGATCCGTGTTCGGGCGGGAGGTGCCTTCGGGCGATCAGGGCGGCTCGGCCGCGCCCTTCACCCCTGTCGCCCCTGGTGGGACCGGGGCGGCTCCCGATGACTCTTTCGCCGATCCGGTGCCGCAGGTCGCCAACACCTCTCTGTCCGACGACGATATCGAGGACATCTCTTCTCAGCCGACCGGTGTGATGAGACCGGTTGACGTGTCGTCGCCCTCTTCTCATCCATCGGCCCCGCCCATGGGCGAACCGGCCGTTTTGCCTGAAAGGCGCTCTCTTTTCAACCGCGATGTACCACCGGCTGACGCCACTGATGCGGGAACGCAGTCCACCGCCGGTGATGGGTACGGGGCGGGCGGCCCCGCTCAGGTTCCCCAAGTCAGCGACGGATTCAGTGATGGAGTCAGCGAAGGAGTCAGCGAAGGATTCGGACCGGGTGGGCCCAGTCCGGCTTCTCCGGGCGGTGATGGGTACGAGTCGGGCGGCCCCGGCCAGGTCGCTGCAGGCGGTGACGGGTACGCGATGCCCGATAGTGCGCCTGACAGTCCGGGTGCCGGCAGCCTGCCCGATTGGGCGACGGATACGACTGTTGGCGGGCCGGCTCGTCGGCCCACCGTGCGGATTCCCAACGCGGCTCAGGGAGTGCGCACAGTCGATAGCAATACTGGAGAGCTCAGCGAAGTTCGTCCGGTTGATGACGAGTTCGACGGCATCGACAACCCGCAGTGGCGTATTCTGCGGCCGGAGGCCGGCCGGCCCGGCGCTGCTCCCGCTCTTACTGAGTCGGAAGCGTCTGCAGCCGCTGCTGAAGAGACCACATCATCCGTACCGGCCTTCACCCCATATGAGCCGATGCCCGAGCCGGCTCCTGAACCGCAGTTCTCCGAACCTGTGATGCAGGCGCCCCCCAGTCCGGAAGCGGGATGGAGCAATCCCGCCCCGATGGGCTCTCCGGTCAACCCCGCCAATGTCGCTGAGCCGCCGAAGACATCGAAGATGGGCAAGATACTGCTGATGGTGTTGATCGCCATCGTCGTTGTGCTGGTGGTCATCACCGTGGTGTGGTTCGTCCTCAATCGCGGGGGCAGCAGCTCCGCAGAGGGCCTCGGGGCCATCCCCACATGGACCTCGTTGCTGGGCTGACGAGTCGGGTCCCGTTGGCTGTTTACCGCAAGGAGTCTTGTGCCCGCTACTGACCATGCTGTCGCCCTGACCCGCACCGCTGCTCGTGCCGCCGCAGAGAAGAAGGCTGGTGACATTGTCGCCATCGACGTCTCCGAGCGGCTTGTCCTGACCGATGTCTTCCTCATTCTCTCGGGTGACAACGATCGTCAGGTCCGCGCCATCGTCGATGCGATCGATGAGGCCATGCTCAAGGCCGGGGCCAAGCGCAGGCTGCGCGAGGGCCTTGAGGAGGCCCATTGGGTGCTCATCGACTACACCGATGTCATCATTCACGTGCAACAGGGCGAGGATCGTGAATACTACGAGCTCGAGCGCTTATGGAAGGATTGCCCGCCCATCGAGCTGCCTGAGGATGTCTTGACTCCTGTTGATGCGGCCTGCTGAGAAGGCGTGCCGATGACGCTCGTCCTATGGCGGCACGGCCAGACCGACTACAACCTTGAGGGCCGGATTCAGGGGCGTGTCGACATCCCGCTCAATGACATTGGACGTGATCAGGCCGCTTCGGCGGCTCCGGATCTTGTGGCCCTGAATCCGGCGGCGATCTTCTCCTCCCCTCTGGAGCGGGCTCGACAGACCGCCGAGGTGCTGGCCTCGGCCATTGGCCTGGGCGTGCATGTCGATAATCGTCTTGCTGAGAGGTCCTTCGGCCGATGGGAGGGGCTGAGCCGTGCTCAGATCGAGGAGCGGTGGCCCGAGCAGTTCGACGTATGGCGGTCCGGAGGCGATCCGGAGGGGGTGGGAGTTGAGACCCGCAGCGATGCCGCTCTTCGAGTGGGAACAGCGATGCGGGAGATCGCTGCGGCGGTGGGTGGCACCGCGGTTGTCGTTGCACACGGGGCGGCCATCACTCTGGGGACGACCCATCTTCTGGGGCTTGACCCCTCCTCGTGGTTCGGGCTGCATGGTCTGGGCAACTGCCGTTATGCGGTGCTGAACAGCATGAACCGGCCTCCGGAGTGGAGGATCTCGCGGTGGAACGGCGGTGGGGAAGGAGACTCCGGCGATGTTGGCGCGCACGGCGGGCACCTGTCCTGACCGTCCGCAAGGGCCGATCGTGGTGGTGAGGTACCGCACGTGAAATGGATTTGCCCGCAGCGGTGAGGAGTTCATAGACTAATCCCCGTCGCCCAGGGCGGCGATCATAAATGGGGCTATGGCGCAGTTGGTAGCGCGCTTCCATGGCATGGAAGAGGTCGGGGGTTCGAATCCCCCTAGCTCCACGGTATGCATTTCGATATCGGTCGTGATGCGTGTGCGGATGGGGCTATGGCGCAGTTGGTAGCGCGCTCCCACTATTGTGGGGGAGGCGGGGGTTCGATTCCTTCTAGCTCCACGAATAAATGAAGCCTTGTTCCGTGTTTACGGAGCAAGGCTTTTCTGTTATCCGGCATGCTGCTGCCTGAAGATCTTCCTCGGATCACGGGGGCTAATGCCCGGCCGCGCTGCTCACCGGGCATCCTGTGCGGTAGAAAGGCCTGCATTTCTTTACGGAATTCTCCCATCGAGGCGTATTGTGATCTGTGGGCGCCCACCGATCCCCATTGATCCCCACTGCGGTGCCCCTATGTTGTAGGAGTGCTATGTCCAGCAATACTGTTCCCGCTGCACCAGGTGCACGTGAGCTCACGGTGCGAGGCGTCATCATCGGAGGCCTCATCACCCTGGTCTTCACCGCGGCCAATGTCTACCTTGGCCTGAAGGTCGGCCTCACCTTCGCCACCTCTATCCCGGCAGCGGTCATCTCCATGGCGATTCTGCGCTATTTCCGCGATCATTCCGTGGCGGAGAACAATATCGTCCAGACCATCGCCTCGGCGGCTGGCACGCTGTCCGCCATTATCTTCGTGCTGCCCGGCCTGGTCATGATTGGCTGGTGGACCGGCTTCCCCTACTGGCAGACCGCACTCGTGACCGCCCTGGGCGGTGTTCTCGGCGTCATGTACTCGATTCCCCTGCGACGTGCGCTTGTCACCGGATCGGACCTGCCATTTCCGGAAGGCGTGGCCGCGGCAGAGGTGCTGCGCGTGGGAGACAGCGCCGAGGGCGTGCAGGAGAACAAGCGCGGTCTGCTCGTCATCGTCGTGGGCGGCCTGACGTCTGCCGGCCTCGCCCTGCTGGCGGCGATGAAGGTCGTGGCCGGCAGCATTGAGAGGACCTTTCGCGTCGGTTCCGGCGGAAGCATGATCAGCGCCAGTCTCTCGCTGGCTCTAATCGGTGTGGGCCACCTCGTCGGCATGACCGTCGGCATCGCTATGATCGTCGGACTGGTGATCTCCTTCGGCGTCATGCTGCCGTTGCGCACTGCCGGTCAGATTCCCGCAGGCGGCGACCTCGGCGAGATCGTGTCGGGTATCTTCAGCTCCGATGTGCGCTTCGTGGGGGCCGGGGCCATGGCGATCGCCGCGATCTGGACCCTCGCCAAGATCGCTCTGCCCATCGTCCGAGGGGTCAAGGAGGCTCTGGCGGCCACCCGCGCACGTCACGATGGGACGGAGGTGCCCGTCTCCGAGCGCGATCTGTCCATGCGCGTGGTCGCCTGGGTGACCCTGGCCTCCATGCTCCCCATCGGGCTGCTGCTGTGGTTGTTCGTGCGGCACACGCCCATCGCCCATCACGCGACCGGCATGGTCGTCGTCAGCATCCTCTTCGTGCTGCTGATCGGCCTGGCCGTTGCCGGCGTCTGCGGCTATATGGCGGGTCTGATCGGCGCCTCCAACAGTCCTATCTCCGGGGTCGGCATTCTCATTGTGATCACCGCCGCTCTGCTCATCAAGGTCGTGCACGGTGCACAGTCGTCTGATCAGGGTGATGCGCTGATCGCCTATACCCTGTTCACCGCCGCGGTCGTCTTCGGGGTGGCCACCATTTCGAACGACAACCTCCAGGATCTCAAGACCGGACAGCTCGTCAGCGCCACCCCGTGGAAGCAGCAGGTGGCCCTGATCATCGGCGTTCTCTTCGGCTCGGTGGTTATTCCGCCGGTTCTGCAACTGCTCAATAACAGCTTCGGTTTCGCCGGTGCGCCCGGCGCGACTGACAATGCCCTGGCGGCGCCTCAGGCAGCGCTTCTGTCCTCGCTGGCCAAGGGGGTCTTCGGCGGCGATCTCGACTGGGGGCTCCTGGGCCTGGGCGTTGTGATCGGAGCGGTCGTGGTCATTATCGACGAGCTGCTCGGACGCGCTTCGAGCAACAGGCTGCGCCTGCCGCCGCTGGCCGTGGGCATGGGCATGTACCTGCCGATGGGCCTGACCCTCATCATTCCCATCGGCGCTCTGGCGGGTCTGGTCTACGATCGCTGGGCGGCGAGGGCCGCGGATCCGGAGAGCACGAAGAGGCTGGGCACCCTGGCGGCGACCGGGCTGATCGTGGGGGAGAGCCTGTTCGGCGTGGCCTTGGCCGGCATCGTTGCCGCCACTGGGAAAGACGAGCCTCTCGCTGTCGTCGGCGCCGGCTTCACGACCGTCTCCGAGATCATCGGCGTGCTGCTCTTCGCTGGTATGACGCTAGGGCTGTATCTGTGGGCCAAGAGGCTCTCGGGCGCGGCGATGTCCCGCACCGGGGCTTGACCCGCAGCGGAGCCGATGACGGGGGCGGTGGCAAAGGTCGGCATCGGACCCGGTCGTAGTCGACGGCCGGGTCCGAGTGCAACCCCGCCGGTGCCCAACCTCCGTGCATCATGATTGCCCCGGAATCCGAGGACAATCGGTCCCTGGGCAACCGCTTTCTATTATATTCTCAGCCCGTACTGGTCAGAAGATTCTCAGGAGGCTGTCATGAGCCAGGTGACCCGGGTGGCGTGCGGGATCGATATCGGCGGATCAGGCATCAAGGGAGCCCTCGTCGATCTGGAGACCGGCGAGTTCGCGGGCGAGCGCGTCCGCATCGACACCCCGCAGCATTCCACTCCCGAGGCGGTGGCCGAGGTGTGCGGGCAGATCATCGAAAAGCTGGGCGTCGAGCCCGACGTGCCCGTCGGAATCACCTTTCCTGCTCCCATCGTGCACGGGACCGTCCGGTTCATGGCCAATCTCGATAAGTCCTGGGTGGGGCTGAATGTCAATGAGCTCATGACGCAGGCACTCGGTCGACGCTCTTATGCGCTCAACGACGCCGATGCCGCGGGCCTGGCCGAGGTCGCCTACGGCGCTGCCAAGGGGGTGGGCGGCACCGTCATCGTCACCACGCTGGGAACAGGTATCGGCTCGGCGGTCATCGTGGACGGCACCCTGGTGCCCAACACCGAGCTCGGCCACTTGGAGATCGATGGCCACGACGCCGAGACCCGTGCTTCCTCGGGGCAGAAGACTCTCCAGGATCTGTCATGGAAGAAATGGGCCAAACGACTGCAGCGCTACTACTCCCACGTCGAAATGCTCTTCTCCCCGGATCTGTTCGTCGTCGGCGGGGGAGTGTCGAAGAAGCACGAGAAGTTCCTGCCGCTGCTTGAGCTGCACACGGAGATCGTGCCCGCCGCCCTGCTCAACACCGCCGGTATCGTCGGTGCCGCCTGGCAGGCTTCCCGGATCGAGTAGTCCCGCTCCGCTCAACATCCGCTCAACACATCAAGACAGCCAAGACAGCGCTGTACGGTGCTTGATGGCGCTTTACGGCGCTTCACGGTCTTGATGTTCCAAATCGTGAAACACTGAAGTGTCATTCAGTGAGCAGGGATAGGGTGCCCGGGTTCACCGTCTCTGCGTTCTTCCCGCAGGTCGGCGACGCCGTGTGCACGACGCCGCCTCAAGACGACCGCCCAATCACCTACAGGGGGCTTCATCATGTCCTCCACCCCCACGTCCTCGGTGCCCGCACGCGAGCAGTGGAGTGGCCAGTTCGGCTTCCTCATGGCCGCTATCGGCTCAGCCATCGGGCTGGGCAATATCTGGCGATTCCCCGGCGTCGCCTACTCCAACGGCGGCGGCGCCTTCATGATCCCCTATGTGGTCGCCCTCCTGGCCGCGGGTGTGCCCGTTCTCCTCCTCGACTACGCCCTGGGGCACCGCTACCGGGGGTCGTCCCCGGCCGTCTTCCGGCGCCTATCCACCAAGTTCGAGTGGCTGGGGTGGTGGCATGTCGTCATCTGCTTCGTCATCATGACCTACTACGCCGTCATCGTCGCCTGGGCGCTGCGCTACACGATCTTCTCCCTGACCACCGCCTGGGGGGATGACGCCTCCGGCTTCTTCAGCGACTACATCGGTCTGGGCGAGGTCTCGGAAGCCGGCACTCCTGCCTATTCCGCCGAGCCGATCGCCGGCGTCATCATCCCGCTGGTGCTCGTGTGGGCGTTCGGGCTGTATGTCATCGCCCGTGGCGTCTCCAAAGGAGTGGAACGCGCCAACCGGGTCTTCCTGCCGATCCTGGTCGTCATGTTCCTGATGCTCGTCGTGCGCGCCATGCTCCTGCCCGGCGCCACCGATGGACTCAACACCCTGTTCACCCCCGACTGGAGCAAGCTGGGCGACTACCGGGTATGGATGGCCGCCTTCGGACAGATCTTCTTCTCACTGTCCATCGGGTTCGGGATCATGCTGACCTACGCCTCCTACCTCAAGCGTCGCTCCAATCTCGTGGGCACGGGGCTGACGGCGGCCTTCGCCAACTCCTCCTTCGAGCTGCTCGCCGGCATCGGCGTCTTCGCGACCCTCGGCTTCATGGCGCACGTGCAGAACGTCACGGTCGGCGAACTCGAGGGCATCTCGGGACCCGCCCTCGCCTTTGTGACCTTCCCGACCGTCATCTCCCAAATGCCGGGCGGGCCGATCTTCGGCTTCCTCTTCTTCGCCTCCTTCACGCTGGCGGGTCTGACCTCCTTCATCTCCATCATCCAGGTCGTGGCGCCTGCGATCGCCGAGAAGTTCGGGTGGTCCAACATCACGGCCACCTTCGCCTGCGGCCTGCCCAGCGCCGTCCTGTCCTTCGTGCTCTTCGGGACCTCTTCGGGGCTGTACGACCTCGATGTCGTCGATGCGTACATCAACAACATCGGTGTCGTGGCCTCGGCGATCATCATGTGCCTCGGACTGGGCCTGGTCCTGCGCCGTTTCAAGGTCCTCCAGCGCCATCTCAACGTGGTCTCCGAGACCCGTGTGGTGGGGACATGGTGGCGGGTGATGATCGCGGTCGTCGTCCCCCTGCTCCTCGGCTACATGTTCGTTCAGACCGCATGGTCCTACGCACATGACGGTTACACGTATTCGCACGGTTTCGAGGCCGTGTTCGGATGGGGCATGCTCTTCGTGGGGGCGGTGGCGACCATCGTGCTGACCGTGATCCCCTGGAGGACGCCGGTGGACCAGTTCACCCCGCTCGATCTGGACGCCCATGAGGAGGTGAAGTGAGATGACCGGTCCCGCGATCACCCTCATGCTCGTTGCCATCGTCATTATCTGGGGCGGCCTGGCCGTGTCGGTTACAGCGCTGGTCGTACGCGGGCGCCGTGAGGACAAGGAGGCCCGCGCTCAGGCCCTGGCCGTCGCTCGAGAGCACCTGCGTCACCCCGAGGACTCGGGTCAGGGTCACTGAACGGGGCGCTGCCCGTTCCGGTTCTACGCGCTCAGAGTTGCTCAAGGGCGATCAGGCGCCCTCCGGCCGGCGGGCGGCGTCAAAAAGCTGCGCTGAGAAAGCTTCAGAAGGACTGTGGGACTGTGCGCGTCTACCGCATGTGCGCGACACCTGGTTCCCCGCTACCGCGCACGCGCAGTCAGGTGCGGGACAATGCGGCCATGGCCGACTCCCACGACACCGTAGCCTCTGAAGACCCTGCAGACCCTGAAGACCCTGAAGACTCTGAAGGTTCTGAGGCACTGTCCACTGCGCCGGACGCTATCGTCCCGCGGCTGGTCGCCTTTGATCTTGATGAGACCCTGGCGCCCTCCAAGTCCCCGTTGCCCGCTCCCATGGCCACCGCGCTGCGCGCCCTGCTCGACGTCGTTCCCGTATGCGTCATCTCCGGCGGGCAGATCAGTCAGTTCCGCAATCAGGTCCTGGCCCACCTGGGCGCCACAGGGAGTCAGCTCTCCCACCTGCATCTCATGCCGACATGCGGCACCCGGTACTACGTTCATTCCTCGGCCGGCCCCTCGGATCAGTCCTCACCGGATGGTGCCGGCGAGGAGAACTGGCGACTCGTCTACGCCAATGACTTCACTCCTGCGCAGCTCGAGGAGGGCTTCGCTGTCGTGGAGGCCGAGGCCCGCCGGCTGGGGCTGTGGGAGGAGCGGACCTGGGGTGCGATTCTCGAGAACCGCGGATCTCAGATCACCTTCTCGGCGCTGGGTCAGGAGGCGCCGCTGAATGCCAAAAAAGCCTGGGATCCTACGGGGGAGAAGAAAGGGAGGTTGCGCGACGCGGTCGCCGTCCGACTCCCCGAGTTCGAGGTTCGCTCCGGTGGTTCCACGAGCGTTGATATCACCCTCAAGGGCGTCGACAAGGCCTACGGCATGGTCCGGCTGGCCGAGCAGACCGGCATCCCCTTCGATGCCATGCTCTTCGTGGGTGATCGACTCGACACCGGCGGCAATGACTATCCCGTCAAAGCTCTGGGCGTGCCCTGTCGCGCCGTCACTGGCTGGGAGGACACCGCTGACTACGTCACCGCGCTGGCGGCGCGCATCGCCAGGGATCGTTAGGCCCGAGCTGTGAAGGAGGAGTCAGAGACGGAGACGCATACGGGCCGGGATAGGCGGACGGCGACCAGCGCATCCAGTGCGCTTGGCTCGCTTGGAGCAGTGCTGCGTCGCGGTCGTGAATCCTGTTCACGGTGGTGGACGGCCCGCACCGTCCGCTTCCGCAAGATCACACGCACCCTTGTCCTGCTCACTGCCGTGTCCCTGGTCTCGCTGGGCGTCGGCGCGGCCACAGCCACGGCTTCCAGTCCCGTCGGCCCTCACGAGGCGCAGTGGTCGACGACCCTCGACTCCACTCTCAGCCTTGACATGGGGCCGTTGGGACAGGTCTCTCTCGACTCGCCCGCCGGGATACTGGGCGTGCGGGTGGAATTGGAGGAGGTCCCGGGAGAGGCCGATCCCGCTGCCGTCTCGGAGTCCGCGCTCGGTGAGGCTCTGAGCTCCGACGGCGCCGCATACCTGTCTCTGGTCACCCATCCCGAGCTCACCATCGAGCGTGGTCTGCGAGCCCTTGTCGATGACGCCCTGAGGCGCGCCGGATTGCTGGAGTCGATCATGCTCTGCCTGGTGGCCGCCGGCCGTCTGGCCACCAGAGGGCGATTGCGGGACGCCGTGCGTGCAGGGCTCAGCAGGCCTGCGGCCTCGAGCCTGCTCACCGCTACCGCTGCCGTCACCGTTGTCGCACTGCTTGTGCCGTCCCTGCGCTCGGAGCCGGTCACCGGCAACCGCTTGGAGGTCCTGGTAGGCACCCCGTTGGAACGAGCACGCGTCTCCGGGCGCATCGGCGATGTCGTGCAGGCCTACGGCGGCCGCGTCTCCGCCTTCCTGGACGACAACACCGCCTTCTACACCGCCGCCCAGGCCAACCTCCGGGCCGCCTGGGAGGCTTCACAGACCATTGATGGAACGACGGATGTGACGGCCGCCGATGGCGCGGTCGACACCGATCGGGTCGCTCGGGACGCTCAGGACGCCGCCTCCGCCTCCGCCGCATCGGGGAGTGCGGTCCCTTCCGCCGAGGCGTCCTCCACGGCCACCGACTCCTCCTCGAATGCACCCACGGCCCGCTCCGGCGGCCGACAAGGCTCCATCACGGCGGTGATGACAACCGATCTGCACTGCAACCTCGACGTCATCGCCTTCTCGGGGCTGCTCGACGCATTGGCCGGCGCCACGGTTCATATGGATGATGGCGATCTGACCATGACCGGCTCTGATCCGGAGCAGATCTGCGTCGATGCGCTGGACGACGCGGTGCCCGACGGCGTCGCTCGCGTGGCCACGATAGGCAACCACGACTCGGCCTCCACGGCCGAGCGTCTGCGCACGATCGGCTGGACGGTGACGGATGGCACTGTTGAGAATGTCGGTGGTCTGCGGGTTCTCGGGGAGGTCGATCCGGAGCGCAGTCCCGCCGGAAGAACGTTCCAGCGCGGCGAGGAGAATGCCACAGACATCGGGATGCGCCTGGCCGGCGTCTCCTGCGATGCCGCGCGCAAGGGGAATGAAGCGGATGTCGTCCTCATCCATCGGCCGGACACCTTCGGACCGCTCGTCGACGATGGCTGTGCTCCTCTGCTCGTAGCCGGGCACGTCCACGAGGAGCGGGGGATGAGCACGACTCGAGGAGGGAATCTCGACGTCGCCCAGCTCATCTCCGGGGCGGGCAAGGGTGGGACCTCGTTGGGGAGGGTCACCCAGGACGCCTATATGCACGTGTTGTCCTTCGACTCCGATGGCGGTCTGCTGGCCTGGCGCACAGTGACCCTTCACCCCGACGCCTCGGTCACCGTGGGCGCATGGGAACCGGTGCCCGAAGCCGGATGAGCCGCTATGACGACGATAGTGCACAATGAAACCACCGCGGGACCATCACATTTCACCGCACCTGCTGAGACGAAACCGGACCATGAGGAGACAACGATGGCGCATGTGCCCACTGAGGCGGAGATCGACGCCATGAGCGAGGACGAGCTTCAGGCCTATCTCGCCAGCGAATCCGGGGAGTCCGATGGCCTCGCCGTCGAGGTCTTCGAGCAGGGCGGTGAATCCGCTTGGCCGACAGCCACCGGCGCGTCGAGTCGCTACGCCTGGCTGCTCATTATCGGCTCGCTCATCGGCATCGCCGCCTCCTGGGAGCTCATGGTCAGCGAACTGAAACTCATCAGGGAGCCCCTGGCGAATCTGTCCTGCGACATCAGCCCATTGGTGTCATGCGGCGACTCCCTGAACGTATGGCAGGGCAATCTGCTCGGCGTGCCCAACTCCTTCGTCGGTGCGATGGCCTTCGCGGTGCTGCTGTTCGCGGGCGTCCTGCTCGCCTCCGGCGGGCGACTGCCCCGCTGGGTGTGGTGGGCGATGACGGCCGGGACCGTCGGCGGCATTGCCTTCGTCGTGTGGTTCCTGATCGTCTCGATCACTGTGTTCGGCAAGTTGTGCCCCTTCTGCATGCTGGTGTGGGCCGTGACGATTCCTATCGGCGCCGCCACCTGGGGTGAGGCTGCGCGCCGCGGACACCTCGGGCTGTCGCGGGCTGCGGCCGGGCGCCTGTACGAAGCGCGCTGGCTGATCGCCGGTGCCATGTACATGGCCGTCATCATCACGGTCCTCGTCGCCTTCTGGGACGGCTGGGTGGCGATGCTGCGGTGACCCCGGTTGATGAGGCGGACCTTTCGGCTGAGGCCTCCACTGTGACTCAGGACTATCTCAAGGCGGTGTGGGCCGCCTCCGAATGGGGCGGTTCGGGTGCTTCGATCACCGGCCTGGCCCGTCGTATGAAGGTGGCTCCCTCCACGGCATCGGAGAACGTCGGGCGTCTGGTCGAGGCGGGCCTGCTCGAGCATGAGCCCTACAAGGCCGTCACGCTGTCGGTCGATGGCCAGCGCCTGGCCACCGGCATGGTGCGCCGTCACCGCCTCCTGGAGACGTATCTGGTTGAGCGCCTGGGACTGAGTTGGGACGAAGTCCATGCCGAGGCCGAGATCCTCGAGCACGCCGTGTCGGACAGGCTCCTCGAGGCGCTCGACGAGGCTCTCGAACATCCTGTGCGGGATCCTCACGGCGACCCGATCCCCGCTGCCGACGGGCGCGTCGTCCAGCCCGAGCTGCGCAGCATCGACAACCTGCGTGTGGGACAGACCGCCGTTGTGGGGCGTATCAAAGACTGCCCCAGGACTCTGCGTCACCTCGCGCTGGCCGGTATCGGCCTGGACACCTCGGTGACTGTGACCGATCGTGGCACCATGTCGGCTGTCGTACCGGGGGAGAAGCGGCGTGAGGCGACGCTGGTGTGCGCCGTCCGTGCGGCCGGGGACCCGTCCAGCGAGCGTGCCGATGCGGTCGTACCGGTGGGCCACTTGTGGGTGCTGGCCTAGGCTGGGGTCATGACAGGCCCCGAGACCAACGAGACCGCTGAGACCTCGCTCTTCACCAAGATCATCGACGGCGATATCCCCGGGCGCTTCGTCTGGGCCGACGACGTGTGCGTCGCCTTCGCCACCATCGAGCCGCAGGCCCCCGGCCATGTCCTGGTCGTGCCGCGTATTGCGCACGAGTCATACATCGACGCCAACGAGCCCACCATTGCTCACCTGTCCGTGGTGGCCAAGCGCATTGCGGCTACCCAGGTACGGGTTTTCGGTGCCGTGCGGCCGGGCATCGTGGTTCTCGGACTGGACGTGCCCCATCTGCACATCCACGTGCTTCCGCTGCATAAGGCCGCTGATATCGCGCCGTCGTCGGCGCGCGCGGCCGGCGGCGATGAGCTCGATGAGACGATGACCCGCTTGCGAGACGGGTTGCGAGAGGACGGCTGGGGAGATTTCGTGCCGGTCCGGATAGACTCACCCGCTCTGGCCTGAGCTCTGCCCCACGCTGTGCCGGTCATAGCCGGTCATAGCCGACCTGTCCCACCGGCGTTCGGGGTCGCCATCAACAGGCTCGTGCGCGGTCGGTCGGAGCCCTCGCCGTGATCTGCACCTCGCACCCGTCACCCGGACGGCGCCGAAAAGGTGCGCGAACCAGCGATAGGCTGAGTGTCAGCAGGCGCCTCCCCTCCTTCTCCGGGGCAGGGGGCGTGCGCCCACCGGCATCTCACACACGACGGAAGAGAGCGCTCCTTCAATGACGGAGAATCAGACCCCCCAGGGCGAGTCAGCGACGCCGTTCCGATACACGGCCGCCCTGGCCGAGACCATCGAGACCTCTTGGCAGGATCGCTGGGAGGCCGAGGGCACCTTCTACTCCGACAATCCCGTGGGCGCGCTCGCAGGGCCGGCTGCTGACAAGAAGAAGTTCTTCCTGCTCGACATGTTCCCCTACCCCTCGGGCAAGGGACTGCACGTGGGGCATCCGCTGGGCTATATCGCCACCGATGTCGTTGCCCGTTTCACCCGCATGACCGGCAGGAACGTCCTGTACACCATGGGCTACGACGCCTTCGGCCTGCCCGCCGAGCAGTACGCTGTCGCCACCGGCCAGCACCCGCGGATCTCGACCGAGGCCAATATCGCCACCATGCGCCGTCAGCTGCGGCGCCTGGGCCTGTCTCACGACCCGCGTCGCTCTATCCAGACCATCGATACCGATTACGTGCGGTGGACTCAGTGGATCTTCCTCAAGATCTTCAACTCCTGGTTCGATCCCGACGCCGTCCGCCGTGATGGACGGGGAGCGGGAGCCGCCCGGCCCGTGAGCGAGCTGGTCGCCAAACTGGAGCGCGGAGAGGTCCCGACTCCGGACGGCCGTCCGTGGGAGAGCCTCAGCGTCTCCGAGCGGGCCGAGGTCGTCGACTCCCATCGCCTGGCCTACGTCTCGTCCGCCCCGGTGAACTGGTGCCCGGGTCTGGGCACCGTTCTGGCCAATGAGGAGGTCACGGCCGAGGGCCGTTCCGAGCGTGGCAACTTCCCGGTCTTCAAGCGCAACCTGCGCCAGTGGATGATGCGCATCACTGCCTACGCCGACCGTCTCGCCGAAGACCTGGACACGGTCGACTGGCCCGAGAAGGTCAAGCTCATGCAGCGCAACTGGATTGGCCGCTCCGAGGGCGCCGAGGTGGGGTTCGCCGTCGAGGGCGCTCGAGAGGTCGGCTCGGCAGTTGCCGACCTGAGCGTCTACACCACGCGGCCCGACACGCTCTTCGGCGCGACCTTCATGGTGGTGGCACCCGAGCACCCGCTGCTGGGCGGAGTGCTCGGCCAGGGAACGGACGTCGATGCCGCCGCCCTGACAGTGCCGGCCTCCTGGCCCGAGGGCACCCGGGAGGCCTGGACGGGTGGCGCTGCCACGCCCGCGCAGGCCGTGGCCGCCTACCGCGCCCGGGCCGCCGCGGCCACCGAGGCCGAGCGCACCGCCGAGGATCGCACCAAGACCGGTGTGTTCACGGGCTTGTTCGGCATCAACCCGGTCAATGGGAAGCGGGTGCCGATCTTCGTGGCCGACTACGTCCTCATGGGCTACGGCACCGGCGCCATCATGGCCGTACCCGCTCACGATGACCGCGACTGGGCCTTCGCCACCACGTACGACCTCGACATCGTCCAGACGATCGGTCCGGTTGATGATCCGTACGGCGTGGACCTGAGCGGAGGCGCCTATACGGGCGACGGCAATGCCGTGAACTCCGCCAATGACGAGATCAGCCTGGATGGCAAGTCCAAGGATGATGCCAAGGCCGCCATGATCGCCTGGTTGGAGTCCAAGGGCGCCGGGCGGGGCGCCGTCACTTACCGTCTGCGCGATTGGCTCTTCAGCCGCCAGCGCTACTGGGGCGAGCCCTTCCCCGTCGTGTGGGACTCCGAGGGCGGCGTCCACGCCCTGCCGGAGTCCATGCTGCCGGTCGAGCTTCCGGAGGTCACCGACTACTCCCCGCGCTCCTACGACCCCGACGACGCCGCCTCCAATCCCGAGCCTCCTCTGGGCAAGGCCGAGCAGTGGGCGGAGGTCGAGCTCGACCTGGGCGACGGCCTCAAGAAGTACCGCCGTGAGACCAATACGATGCCCAACTGGGCGGGCTCGTGCTGGTACGAGATGCGTTACATCGACCCCACCGATGAGAACTCGCTGGTCGATCCCGCCAACGAGGCCTATTGGATGGGGCCGCGACCCGAGGACGGCAACACCTCCGGCGGCACCGACCTGTACGTGGGCGGTGTGGAGCACGCGGTCCTGCACCTGCTCTACTCGCGCTTCTGGCACAAGGTCCTGTTCGACCTCGGCGTGGTGTCCTCCTCGGAGCCCTATCACCGCCTGTTCAACCAGGGCTACATTCAGGCCTACGCCTACAAGGACGAGCGCGGCCAGTACGTTCCCGCCGATGAGGTCGTGGAGGGGCCCGACGACGCCGACGGCGAGCCGACCTTCACCTGGAACGGGCAGAGCGTCTGGCGCGAGTACGGGAAGATGGGCAAGTCCCTGAAGAACATCGTCACGCCCGACGACATGTACTCCGCCTACGGCGCCGACACCTTCCGCGTCTACGAGATGAGCATGGGGCCGCTCGACCAGGACCGTCCCTGGGACACCCGTGCCGTGGCCGGGGCTCAGCGCTTCCTGCAGCGCCTGTGGCGCAATGTCATTGATGAGGCCACCGGCGAGGTCACCGTGGTCGACGCGCCCGCCGACGAGGCCACCCGCCGTCTGGTGGCGCGCACGATCGTGGGCGTGCGCGATGACTATGAGGGCATGCGCCTGAACACGGCCATCGCCAAGCTCATCGTGCTGAACAATCACCTGACGAGCCTGGCGGAAGTGCCGCGTGAGGCCATTGAAGCGCTCGTCCTCATGGCGTCTCCGGTCGCCCCGCACATCAGCGAGGAGATCTGGAGGCGACTAGGCCACGAGAATTCGCTCGCCCACGAGGATTTCCCGCGGGTGAGCGATGAGTCGCTGCTCGCTGCGGAGGCCGTGACCTGCGTGGTTCAGGTCAAGGGGAAAGTTCGTGATCGCCTCGAAGTGGATCCCGCTATCGATCCGGCCGAGCTGGAGAAGCTCGCCCTGGCGGCTCCCGGCGTTGTGCGAACCCTGGACGGGCGCGGTGTGCGCAAGGTGATCGTCAAGGCGCCGAGGCTGGTCAGCATCGTCCCCAAGTAGGCCCTGACGCATCCGATCGTGCTGGACAACCGCTCTGCACGCGGCCCTGTGGGGGCGGTTCTCAACCCGACGCTCATGCCCAACCCTCTGCCGGACTGCGGACGCTGAGAGGGAGTCAAGGGAGTCCGGGAAAGGGGGAGAAGACTAAGGGGGTCAAAAGGGGACTAAGGAGACTTCAGCACTTTTCACGGACGGTTCGGGCAAGCGGGGCGCGGGTCGTCGTAAAGTGGGCGGGCACGGCGGTTCTCCGCCGCCCCGATCCGAGGAGTTCATCGTGCAGTTGCAGTGGTGGTCCGTCCTGCCCTTCGCCGCCATGCTTGCCGGCATTGCGGTGCTTCCACTCGTGCCGGCCACAACGCACTGGTGGGAGCGGCGCTCCAGTCAACTCGCTGTTGCTCTGGTCCTGGGGCTGCCCGTGGCCGTATGGATGTGGGTTGCCGGGGGATGGGAAATCGTATTCGCCGCCGTCGTCGAGTACGGGCAGTTCATCGCTCTGCTTCTGGCGCTCTTCATCGTTTCGGGCGGTATCTTCCTCAAAGGCGATATTGAGGCCACCCCGCGCAATAACACTGTCTTCCTGGCCATCGGAGCCGTTCTCGCGAGCTTCGTGGGTACGACTGGCGCGGCCATGCTTCTGATCCGCCCGTTGCTCAACACCAACGCCGAGCGTCGGTATCGGGTCCACACGGTGCTATTCGCCATTTTCATCGTGGCCAACTGCGGCGGTCTGCTCACGCCCCTGGGCGATCCGCCGCTCTTCCTCGGATTCCTCCGCGGAGTGCCCTTCACCTGGACTCTCCATCTCCTCCCGGAGTGGCTGTTCGTCAACGCGATGCTGCTGGCCGCCTACTTCTCCCTGGACACCTACTACCACGCGCAGGAGCCCGCCGCCTCCGTCCGCCTGGATCGCACGGAGATCGAGCCGCTGGGACTGCGCGGAGCCACCAACTTCGTATGGTTCCTCGTCATCATCTTGGCAGTCGCCTTCGCGCCGTCCGTGAATGCCGAGGCCATTGAGGCCGGGCACGCCACCGCCATGGACTGGGTGCCGCTGCGCGAGATCATCATGCTTGCGGCCGCCGGGGCGTCCTACATCTTGGGCGACAAACGAGCGCGTTTCGAGGACAACCAGTTCGAGTGGGGGCCGATCGCCGAGGTCGCCACCCTGTTCATCGGCATCTTCCTGACCATGATCCCGGCGCTGCACTATCTCGATGAGGTGGCGGGGTCTCTGCCCTTGAACCAGGTCACTTTCTTCATCTTCACCGGGGGACTGTCCTCTGTGCTGGACAACGCCCCGACCTACGCGACATTCTTCGAAATGGCGGGGCAGGTGCCCCACCCCGGTGGTGCCACTGTCGCCGGGGTGCCCGAGGTCTACCTCGTGTCGATCTCGCTGGGCGCGGTGCTGTGCGGGGCGATCACCTACATCGGCAACGGCCCCAATTTCATGGTCAAGTTCGTGGCCGATTCCCGGGGAGTCGAGATGCCCTCCTTCGGCGGCTACGTCGTGCGGACTCTCACCCGCCTTGTACCGGTCCTGGCGGTGATGGTGTGCCTGTTCATCGCCGAGCCCCTCTGGGTCAAGGCGGTCGGCGGGCTCGGTGTCGTGCTGCTGCTGGCCAATAACGTGCGTCTGATCCGCGCCGGACGGCGCCTTGCCCTCGTCGACGACTGAACCACTGGGGAGTCTTGGGGCACCCCGCATACTCATGGGTCGAGTTTCCGACGGGCTTGGGAGCTCGACCGACCGTAGTGCTGGGCGCTGGGGGAGGGGTCAGCGGGTGCCCGGGGCGGTGACGAAGTCGATGAGCTCCTCCATGCGGCCCAGCAGGCTCGGTTCGAGATCCTTGTAGGTGCGCACCGTCGCCAGGATCCGCTGCCAGCCCCGGGCCACATCCGCCTGGGTGGCGTGAGGCCAGCCGAGCGCCTCGAGGGTGCCGTGCTTGATGTCGGTGCCCCGCGGCACGCGGGGCCACTCCCGCAGCCCTACGCGCTCGGGCTTGACCGCCTGCCACACGTCCACATAGGGGTGACCCAGCACCAGCACATTCTCGCCGCCGGGCATGTCGCACACGCCCTGGGCGATCCGGGACTCCTTGGAGCCGGCCACGAGATGGTCCACGAGCACGCCGGCGCGCCGCTCGGGGCAGGGGCCGAAGTCGGCCATGACCTCCTCGAGGTTGTCCACGCCGTCGAGCATGAGCACGACGACGCCCTCATGACGCAGGTCATCGCCCCACACCTTCTCGACCAGCTCGGCGTCGTGCTTGCCCTCCACCCAGATGCGCGAGGCCCGCGCGACTTTCGCCTCTTCGCCCTCCACGGCATAGGAGCCCGACGCCGTGAGTTTGCGACCGCCCGCGCTGATCGGCCCCCGGGGCGCCCGGGTACGCGGCCGCGGAGGATCGACGATCACGGGGCGCCCCTCCAACCAGAAGCCACCGCCCAGGGGGAAACCGCGGCGCACGCCCCGGCGGTCCTCCAGGACGACGATGTGGCGCCCACCGGACTTCTCCACGGCCACCGCCGCCCCGACGAAGCCGGTCTCCCGATCCTCCAGGACCATGCCGCGCTCCAGGGCCACATGCACCGATTCGGGTCGCGTCGCGTGCGGACCCGTTCGGTGCGGATCAGCCGCCAGTACGTCGCCTCCGTAGCGATTCGAGTTGGACGGTCGCGCCGTCGCAGGAGTTGCGGACCCCGTGGTTGATGGGCGCCGTCCGCCGGGCCGCGGGCCGGGGGGCTTGCCGGCGGTCTCCGCGGCCGCTTGGGCGCGCAGCGCCTTACGGCGTTCGACGGTCGAACCGGGAGTCGGGCGGGAGCGGTAGGGCGTCGCGTTCACCCTGGGCACGGTAGGGGAAGGTCACGCCGGTAGCGCCGTTGACCCGCCGAGCTCCGGCGTAGGATGGCACTCACACTCCACGAGTGCTAACAGGCCGCCGGCGAGGAAGGAGGGCGACTATGGCCGACGACCGCCGACTGAAGGTCCTCTCAGCGATCGTCACGGACTACGTGCGCACCCGGGAGCCCGTCGGCTCGCGCGCCCTGGTCGAGCGCTATCGGCTCGGCGTGTCTCCGGCGACGATCCGCAATGACATGGCTGCCCTGGAGGATGAGGGGTACATCCACCAGCCGCACACCAGCGCCGGACGCGTGCCCACCGAGAAGGGCTACCGCCTCTTCGTCGATGAGGTCGCCCGGGTCAAGCCCCTGTCTGCTCCTGAGCGCCGTGCCATCACCGCGTTGCTGTCAGGCGCTGTCGACTTGGAGCAGGTCGTGGCCCGCACCGTGCGGGCCCTGGCTCAGCTCACGGGACAGCTCGCCGTCGTGGAGTACCCCAGTCTGCGTCGCACAGCTCTACGTCACCTCGAGCTGGTTGCCCTGGGGCCCACACGCGTGCTGCTCGTGATCATCACCGACACCGGCCGCGTCGAGCAGCGCACGGTCTCCATGCCCGCAGGGCGCGTGGTTGATCCACTGGTCCTGGAGTCCTTGCGCACCCGCATGAATGCCGCACTGGTCGGCCGCATCGCTGCCGACGTCGTCCCCATTCTCACCTCCTTGGCCGAGCGGGCTCCCGAGGAGGACAGGCTCCTGCTGACTGCCGTGGCCGATGAGCTGATCGAAGCGCTGCGTCCCGACGGCGAGGAGCGCATTGTCGTGGCCGGCACCGCCAACCTGGCCCGCGCCACCCCCGATTTCTCCTCGCTCGGCCCGCTGCTGGACGCCGTCGAGGAGCAGGTGGTGTTGCTGCGCCTGTTCACCGATGACCCCGCCTCCGGGCTGTCGCGCTCGGGGGCCAGCGCGGATATGCGCGTATCGATCGGCAGCGAGAATCACGACGATGCGCTGTCCGAGGCCTCGGTCGTGACCGCCTCCTATGGGGCGGGCGCCGGGGACGTCGTCGCGCACCTGGGCATTATCGGTCCCACTCGCATGGACTACCCGGCCACCATGGCCGCGGTGCGGGCCGTGGCCCGCTATCTGTCCCGCTTCCTGGCCGAGACCGACGACGCCATCCCATAGAGGACCAGCATCAGGGTGCCGCCCGGGCTGTTCCGCGACCACTGCATCCGGTCCGTCCCGGCCGGAGATCACCTACCACCTCTTCCAAGACCTCTTCCGACACCGACTCAGAGAGTACGACCAAGCGTGAGCGACTACTACGAGATCCTCGGCGTGAGCCGCCAGGCCACCACCGACGAGATCAGGCGGGCCTATAAGAAGAAGGCCCGCAAGCTGCACCCCGATGTGGCCGGCCCCGGCCACGAGGACGAGTTCAAAGCCGTCAATGCCGCTTATGAGGTCCTCGCGGACTCCGATAAGCGTCAGATGTACGACCTCGGCGGCGAGGATGCCGTGACCGGCGGCTTCGGGGCGGGGGGCTTCAGCGCCTCGGACCTGGGCGGCTTCGGGGACTTCCTCCAGCAGGCGTTCTTCGGCGGCGGCGCGGCCTCGCGCGGCCCGGCCTCCCGGGCGCGGCGCGGCCAGGACTCCCTGGTCGCCCTCGAGGTGGATCTGGTCGACGTGGCCTTCGGGGCGACCAAGACTCTGCCCATCGACACCTACGTCACCTGTGAGACCTGCGGCGGTTCATGCTGCGCCGAGGGCACCAGGCCTGTGACCTGCTCGGAGTGCAATGGCCAAGGCTCCATTCAGCGCATGCAGCGCTCCTTCTTGGGCAACGTGGTGACCTCCTCCCCGTGCCCGCGCTGTCAGGGCTTCGGCACTGTGATCGCCTCTCCGTGCCGCGAATGCGACGGCGAGGGCCGCAAGCGCGTGCATACCACCATTGATGTCAACGTCCCGGCCGGAGTGTCCGCGGGAACCCGTATCCGCATGTCCGGGCGTGGCGAAGCCGGTCCGGCTGGCGGTCCGAACGGTGATCTGTATGTCGAGATCCACGAGACCCGCGATGAGGCCCTCTCGCGCACTGGCGACGACTTGTACACCGAACTGCGCGTGCCCATGACGGCGGCGGCGCTGGGAGCGAGTTTCCCGCTGTCGACCCTGGACGGCGAGCGGACCGTGTCGGTCAAGCCGGGCACTCAGAGCGGCGATGAGGTGGTTCTCTCCGGTTTGGGCGTAGGGCGCCTGCGCCGTTCCGGGCGCGGCGACCTGCATGTCCAGATCGTGGTGGAGACGCCCACCAAGCTGGATGATCGGCAGCATCAGTTGCTCACAGAGCTCGCCGCTTTACGAGGCGAGGACGGCCACTCGCCTGCCAAGGACGAATCCCTGTTCGGCAAGCTCAAGGGGAAGTCCAGACGCCGCTGAGGACGGGCGCCTCTCGTCGCTGGGCCGTGCTGGGCCGTGCTAGGCCTCTGATGGCTCTGAGGGGGCTGCCTGTGCGGCACCGTCCTCGGGCCAGTAGTGAGAGTCCGGGGTCGGGCGCGGTCCGAAGATCGCCTGTCCGACCCGCACACAGGTCGAGCCGCCCTCAATGGCGAGTTCGAAGTCTCCGCTCATGCCCATCGACAGCTGGCCATCGCCGATGGTGCCGGCCTGAAGCCCGGCGTCGCGCAGAGACCGCATGAGGCGGAAGCACTCGCGGATGCGCGCCTCGTCCTCGGTGTGGGCGGCCAGCGTCATGAGCCCGCGCACGCGCAGCGAGGAGTAGGCGGGTAGAGCCTTCAGGAAGGCCGGCACCTTGCCGGGCTCGAGTCCGAACTTGGAGGTCTCGCCCGAGGAGTTGACCTGCACGTAGACGTCCAGGTCCCGGCCTGCCGCCTGCAGGCGCCGGTCGAGGGCTTCAGCCACGCGCAGGGAGTCCAGGGCCTGGAACTCGTCGGCGAAGGCCGCCACATCCTTGGCCTTATTGGTCTGCAGATGGCCGATAACGGCCCAGTGGATGCCCAGGCCCGCCAGGTTCTCGGCCTTCCGCTTGGCCTCCTGGACCTTGTTCTCACCCATATGGGTGATGCCAGCGGCGTGGGCGATGCGCAGCCGCTCCTCGGGGACAGTCTTGGACACGGGCAGCAGACGGATCTCGGCGGCGTCGCGTCCGGCGCGCTCGGCGGCGGAGACGATCTGGGCGCGAACCGTCTCCAGGTTGTGCCGATAGTCCTCCACGGTGGCGGCAGTGGCGGATCTGGCGGACCCGGGTCTCGTGGGGGAGGGAGAACGGTCGGAAAGCGGCGGCTGCGGCTCGGTCATGCCCGCGACGCTAGCACCGGCGGCTGTGCCGGTCCCGGTCGATTCGACAACGACCATAGGCTGCGCTTGTGACTGCTCCCGTCTTCATCATGACCCCCCGTACGCTCGAACCGGCTGGTGGTGCGCAGACGGCTCGTATCGGCGACATGCTGACGCTGACCGGAACCGAGGCCCGCCATGCTGTCACGGTGAGACGGCTGCAGGTCGGAGAGCGTGTGGACCTGGTCGATGGCGCTGGCCTGCGGCTCGTCTGCGAGGTGGTGCGGGCCGGTGCGAACGGCGCTAGGGACCGCCTGACCGCACGGGTCCGGGAACGAGTGGAGGAAGCTGAATCGACTGTGCGAATGGTCCTCGTCCAGGCGCTGGCCAAGAGCGGTCGTGATGAGCAGGCCGTGGAGACTGCGACCGAGCTGGGCGTCGATGCGGTAGTGCCGTGGCAGGCGGAGCGGTGCGTGTCGGTATGGAGAGGGGCGAAGGTCGCCAAGGGGCGAGCCCGGTGGCAGGCGACGGCTCGGGAGGCCACCAAGCAGGCGCGACGCGCCTGGGTGCCCGAGGTCGGGGAGCTGCTCACTACACGTTCTCTCACCCGGTGGGTGCGTGAGACGACGCAGACCGGGGGAGTGGTCCTGGTACTCCACGAGGAGGCGGCGGCGCCTATCGGCGGGGTGCGCCTGCCGGATCCGGATGATTGCGAACGGCCGATGGTGGCCGTCATCGTCGGCCCCGAGGGCGGGATCGGTGCTGAGGAGACGGCCGCCCTGCAGGAGGCCGGGGCGACGACAGTAAGGCTGGGGCCGCACGTCATGCGCACGGCGAGCGCCGGACCGGCCGCGCTCGCCGTGCTTGCACAGCGAGCCGGCCTGTGGGGCTGACCTCCTCCGGGCGCGCTTGCGCCCCGCACGACACGACAACACGCACGGGCGGTTGTTTCTGTGCTGTCTACGGCTGTCTACGCTGCTCAGTTCAATGTCATTGCCCGCTGCTGGCTGCGCACCGAGTGCTTGCGGTGCATGCGGTGCCCGCGAGGCCCGCCGGGATTCATCGAGATCTGCACGATATCTGCAGGGATTGTATTCTCAGATTCTTCACAGCCGGAGGAGGGGTGTGCATTCAGCTCCAACGTGTTTTATATGAATCACCGCCGGACGGGCGAGGTTGTGAGGGTTGGGGAACCCGGTGACCAGCTTCATCCGAGATGGCTCGGGTTTAAGGGAGCCCGGGACCGATCGCTCTGGCGAAGGAGGAGAGCTCCCCCGATTGGGAACACGGGTGCGGAGCGCCTCGGTGACAAGGGCCCGTGGGCCGGGAGAGACAACCCGGTACCGCGGGTCATGTCATGTTGTCCAGGGCCTCCGGGCGAGTGCCTGACGTCAGCTCGATGCGTTGGCGGCTCAGCAGGACTGCTGCTATCGCCATGATCATGAGCACCGCGGGTACGCCCGCGATACTGGACGTGACCAGGTCCCAGGAGTCTTCCGGAGCGACCAGAATCGGAGGCAGGGTCGCGAAGGCATTCAGCGTTCCATGCGTGATCGCCGCAGGCCATATGCTGCCCGATCGTGCCCGCAACCATGCCAGCAGGGTGCCGAAGGCCATGCAGAACATGGTGAACAGGACGATGCCCAGTGCAGCCGGGATCTGATGCTCGTACTCGTATCCCATGGCGATCAGAGGGGCGTGCCACAGGCCCCACACTGCACCGGTGAATACGACGGCGCGCGTCGTGCCGAGCGGAGACAGGGCGGAGAGCAACCATCCCCTCCATCCGGTCTCCTCGCCGAGAGCCACGATGGCATTGATCGTGCATCCGGCGACGAGGCATTGGACGACCGTGAGGATGAAGAAGATGTGCGCCGGTGGGAGCGGTTTTGAGGAGCCCAGGGCCGCCAGCTTCTCCATCTGCTCGGTCATGGCCCAGTCCGGGTGAAACCAACCGACGGTGATCGCCAGTGCGAGGTAGGCGGCGGTGACGGCCATGACCACCAGGATCCCTATGAGCGCCGAGGTCAGAATGCGTCTCCGGTTGCCCGAGCGCGGCGAACCGCGCCGCAGCCCGACAGCGCGCAGCCACGACGCTCCGGTGACGAAGCGGCAGACCACCCATGAGGCCAGGGCGGGGGAGAACATGCGGGTGACCAGGATCAGCTTTCCCTGAGGCGTGCCCAAGCCGCCGGTTGCAGCGCATACCGCATCCAGGGCGAAAGCGGATCCCATCGCTACCGCGACGAACAAGCCGATTGCTCGCCAGTGCACATTCTTGGGGGCGGTTGTGACGGTAGTTATGGCGGTGGTTATGCCCATGTGCGGGCGCCTCCAGTCGTAGCCGGATCTTTCGCTCCCACCATAGTCCTGCTGATGTCATCGAGAGGCCTCGCTTCCTGCCCTTCGGCCTCCAGCGCCTCCGGTAGGTATTCGGTTCCGTCAGCCTATGGCCAGCCTGTCCCCAGTGCGAGAGAATGCGGACATGTCGGATCTTCCTCCGCTTCAGCTGCCCCGCACGAAGGGGCGTTCGATTTTCCAGATCGTCGGGTCCATCGGTTTCGTGTTGGTCGGTCTTCTCATGGTCATCGGCTGCCTGGGTTCTCAGCCGTTCGAGATGGTTCCTTTCGTCATTGGACTTCTGGCTGTCGTCGTCTTCGGCTTCTTCGGCTTCCTGAGTGTGCGGATGCTGCTCCGCCCAGCTCTGGTCATTGATGACCACGGCATCTGGGACAACACCTCGGGGCTCTCTGTCGGGTTCATCCCGTGGGAGCAGACTCTTGGATTCCAGCCGGCGAAGGTGCTGTTCAACGACTTCGTGGCGGTTTTCTGGGCTGATGAGCAGTGGGCATGGGCGCATATGGGGTCAACGACCCGCTTGATGAATCGGCTTAACCGCAGTATGACTCCGGTGGGTCCGATCAGCGCGGACATGCTCAAAGTAACAGGTCCGCAGCTCGCCCTCATGCTTCTGGCGCAGCGGCGTCAGCGCCGTCCGGAACTGCCTGAGGTTCCCGGCATGCCCGCAACGGCGTCATGATGAGACCGATGTCGGCACTCGATCCTTCGCTCCGAACGGATCCTGCGGCGTGACCCCGCGTGGACGGCGTCCCGTGGGCTCCCCGGACGCCCGCGAGGCGATCCTCGCTGCTGCCCGCACCGCCTTCGCCCGCGACGGCTATCAGGCATCCCTGCGCGGAATCGCCCGCGAGGCCGGGGTGGACCCCGCTCTGGTCCACCATTACTTCCCGAGCCGGGCCACGCTCTTCGCCAAAGCCATCATCGAGTCCATCGCCGGGGAGAACACCGACCTCGTGGAGCGGGCCGCCGCGATCACCCAACTGGAGCCCGATGAGGTGGGGGAGGGGATCGTGCGCTCCTTCGTCTCCCTGTGGGACGCGGCCGGAGGCGACAACTTCACCGCCGTGGTGCGGGCCGCCATTGAGGGGGACGGCACCATCGAGCCCTTCCGGGACTTTATCGCCGGCGGCATCCTCCAGCCGATCGTCACCCGGTTCTGCCCGGATCGCCCTGAGCTGCGCGCTCAGCTCATCGCCAGCCAGATCATCGGGCTGGGCATGGCCCGCTGGGTGGCCGGCCTGGACCAGGTCAGCCCCTTAGAGGCTGAGAGCCTCGCCTCTCTTGTCGGTCCGACGATCCAGCGCTATCTCCTTGATGAACTGCCCGGCACTCCTCTTGTTGGCTCCTAGCTCATCCGCTCGGCTCACCTGCTGTCGGGTTGGCGGTGACGCTTGACCCTCCGCCGTCGTATCGCTGTCCCCTGCTCACCCGGTGACGTGGCCGTTATGCGAGCCGCACGGAACACCCTCTGGACACGGGGTGGTGCCGAGCCTATATTCATCACATGGTGAAAAACCGAGAAGAGGATGCGTCTCGGAATCCGGGGCGTACGGATCAGCCGAACAGTCCCGCTGGATCGCGGGACGGCAGCGGGAAGAAGCGGCCGGTCGTGGCGGCCTCGGACCTGCGGGTCAGCCGTGGCGGGAAGGAGATCCTCCACGGTCTGGACCTGAACCTGGAGCCGGGCACCATCACCGGGCTGCTGGGGCCCTCGGGCTGCGGGAAGACCACGCTCATGCGCACCATCGTGGGCGTCCAGCGCTACCGCGGACACCTCAAGGTACTCGGGCACGCCCCCGGCGCCTCCCCGGTGCGCGGGCGGGTCGGCTATGTCACCCAGGGGCAGGCCGTCTACACCGATCTCACCGCCCGGCAGAACCTGCGCTACTTCGCATCCTTGGCCGGCCGCCGCGCCCGCGACATCCAGGAGGTGCTCGACGTCGTCGGGCTGGCGGAACTTGCCGACCGGCGCGTGTCCACCTACTCCGGGGGCGAGGCCAACCGCGTGAGCCTGGCCTGCGCGCTCGTTGCCGACCCGGACCTGCTCATCATGGATGAGCCGACAGTCGGCCTGGACCCGGTCACCCGTGAGGAGCTGTGGACCACCTTCCACGCCCTGGCGCAGAAAGGGACCACCCTGCTGGTCTCCAGCCACGTCATGGATGAGGCCTTCCGCTGCGATCGCGTCCTGCTCATGCGCGAGGGGCGCCTGCTGGCCTCCACGACCGCCGATGACCTCCTGAAGAGCACGGGGGCCGAGACCGTGGACTCCGCTTTCCTCGCCGTTATCGCCCGCTCGACCCAGGAGGGGCAGGACTGATGCGCCCGCGCACCTACCTCGCCACTACCCGCCGCATCCTCGCCCAGCTGCGCGCCGACCGCCGCACCGTCGGTCTGATCGCCGGCGTGCCCGCGGTGCTGCTGACCCTGCTCTACTTCGTCTACCGCGACTACCCCGGCGCCAGCGCTCTGTTCGACCACGTGGCGGTGACGATGATGGCGGTCCTGCCGATGGCGGTCATGTTCCTGGTGACCAGCGTTGCCATGCTGCGCGAGCGCAGCGGCGGCACCCTGGAGCGGCTGTGGACCACGCCGATTCGCCGGGCCGACCTCCTGTTCGGCTACGCCACCGCCTTCGCCGCCACGGCCGTGGTCCAATCGCTCATCCTGTGCTCGGTGGCGGCCTGGGGGCTGGACGTGGAGATATCCGCCTCCTGGGGGTGGGTGATGCTGACCGCCCTGGTCGATGCGTTCGTGGGCGTTGCCCTGGGGCTGTTCGCCTCGGCCTTCGCCCGCACCGAGTTCCAGGCCGTCCAATTCATGCCGGTGGTCATCGCGCCCCAGCTCTTCCTGTGCGGGCTGCTCGTGGCCAGGGACCAGATGCCCCGTGCTCTGGAGGCTGTGGGTGATGTGCTGCCCATGAGCTGGGCGGTGGATGCGGTCGGCGAGCTGGCCATGAATGCCGAGCCGTCGGGCGACTTCTTCCGGAACCTGGCCTACCTGCTGTGCTTCGGCATGGTGGCCCTGGCTGTGGCCGCCTCCACCATGCCGCGCAAGACCCGGTAGGGCAGAGGCCGCTCGACGCTCCCGAATGCCGTTCGTCCGCGTTCCTTCCCGTCAAAGGGGGTAGGGGGTCTAGGGGATCTTAGGGAATGCGAACGAACGGCATGGGTGTACTCGGGTGTGCTCAGACGGGGTGTGCTGACGCGGGAGCGGACGGCGTCTCCGGCCTGTCGCGGTCGGCCGACCCTGGTTAGGGTTGCCTTATGTGGATCATCTTCGCTTGCGGGTCGGCGCTCTTCGCCGGTGTCACGGCTGTCCTGGCCAAGGAAGGGATCCGTACGACGGACTCCACTGTGGCCACGGCCCTGCGAACCTTCGTGGTGCTGGCGGGGGCCTGGGGGATGGTCTTCATCGTCGGCTCACAGGCGGAGCTTGGCCATATCGATGTCCGCAGCACTGTGCTCCTGCTGCTCTCCGGATTGGCGACGGGAGCTTCCTGGCTGTGCTACTTCAAGGCTCTGCAGCTGGGCGATGTGAGCAAAGTGGTGCCCATCGACAAGCTGAGCACGGTGATGACCGTTGTCATGGCGCTACTGCTCCTGGGGGAGAGCGTCAGCGTGATCGGTGTGCTCGGCATAGGGCTCATCACTGTGGGCACGTATGCGATGCTCGATGCTGACGATGTCCGCCAATTTCCTCGGGCCGTCCGAGCCGGCGGCAGTTGGCTGCTGTACGCCCTGGGATCGGCTTTCTTCGCGGCTCTGACGGCGATCCTCGGCAAGGCCGGCATTACCGGTGTGGAGTCGAACCTGGGTACGGCGATTCGCACCGCGGTGGTGCTGGTGATGGCCTGGGTCATGGTTGCGGTGACCGGGAAGCTGCATGAGGTGCGCAGCGTGCCAAGAGGGGAACTCGGTTATGTGCTCGCTTCGGGCGCGGCGACCTGTGCCTCCTGGCTCTGCTATTACCGTGCCTTGCAGGACGGCCCCGCCAGCGTGGTGGTCCCCATCGACAAGTTGAGCATCTTGGTCACGGTCGTCTTCTCGATCGTTGTGCTTCGCGAATCCGTCACCAAGCGCTACCTCTCTGGCCTCGCCCTCCTCGTCGTCGGCACCCTTGCGATGCTTATTTTTTCGCCGAACTAGTGATCGTTCCGAAAACTATCGAGACGCTCTTCGCGATGAACGTCATTCCCAGTGCCACCAGCGCGCCGGCGATGAAGACGAAAACCGTATCGTCATGTCCAGATGAAATGAATATTACTGCTTGAACTAGAGCGACGAACTCGACAATTGCCAGTACTGCGCAAACAAGGAATGCTATTATATAAAGAGTGGCGCCCTTGGTTTTCGAACGCGAATCAGGTGGTTCTTTCTTCCAGGTCACCAGCCTGTAGCCTTTTGGCTCAGATGGAATCCCGTTCATCAGGCGCTCCTTCAATTTTCACGGCTGGAAGGCGTGAATTATTGAATCATATTAACACTTCTATTTTAAGTATGTCTTTGGGTTCGTCTTGCCCGATCCTCGAGCAGCCCTTCGCCGGCCGCGGTTCCGCCGGCCCCACCCCGCTCTGCGCCTTCGCGCCGGCCTCCGTACTGTGTCCGCTTAGCGGGCACAGTACGATCGGGGCACGATGACAGACGTCTCCTCCGCTTCACCTGCCGAGCCGCCTTTGGGCCGCGGCACTGCCGCGAGCGGCTCCGCATCCAGATCCCGTGCACCCGGTTCCGCGGCCAGTTCCGCCCTCGGCGCCGCCGCTTCGCCCGGCTCGACCCGCAGTCTGGTCCTGCCGCCGGATCTGCCTCCGGTTGCCCTTCTGGGGGCTCGCGATGAGGTCCTGCGCGCCATTGAGAAGGGATTTCCGGACGTCGATGTTCATGTGCGCAGTACGACCATCACCATCACCGGCGAGGAATCCCGGGTCGATGTCGTCGTCCTGCTCCTGTCCGAGCTCATCGACGTCGCTCGTGCGGGCACGCCCCTGACCGCGGATGCCGTCGAGCGCGCCATCAGTCTGCTGGACGTCGCCGCCCGTCCGGCCGAGGTCCTGGCCGACGACGTCCTGACCGCTCATGGCCGTTCCGTCCGCCCCAAATCCCTCGGCCAGAAGACCTACACCGACGCCATCGAGGAATCCACCATCACCTTCGGCATCGGCCCGGCCGGCACCGGCAAGACCTATCTGGCCATGGCCAAGGCCGTGGACGCCCTGGCGCGCAAGCAGGTCTCCCGCATCATCCTCACCCGGCCCGCCGTCGAAGCGGGGGAGAACCTCGGCTTCCTGCCGGGGAGTCTGACTGACAAGATCGACCCCTACCTGCGGCCCCTCTACGACGCCCTTCACGACATGCTCGAGCCCGAGGCCCTGCCCCGCCTCATGGCCGCCGGCACCATCGAGGTGGCGCCCCTGGCCTACATGCGCGGGCGCACCCTCAACGACGCCTTCGTCATCCTGGACGAGGCTCAGAACACCAGCCCCGAGCAGATGAAGATGTTCCTCACCCGCCTCGGTTTCGGCTCCAAGATGGTCGTCACCGGTGACGTCTCCCAGATCGACTTGCCCGGGCAGCGGCCTTCCGGCTTGCTCGTCGTGCGCCGCATCCTCGACGGCGTCGACGGCATCGCCTTCTGCGAGCTCGGCTCCGCCGATGTCGTGCGCCACCGCCTCGTGGGGCGCATTGTCGAGGCATACTCCCGCTACGAGGCCCAGGCGGCCGCTGAGCGGGCTGCGCCTGCCCCCGGCCATGACCATGACCGCGCGCGCGACAATCGTGACAATCACGACAACCGCCGCAACCGCCGCGGCCGCACCCCTTCAGAATTCCGCGAGAGGAACCGCCCGTGAGTACCGAGGTCGTCAATGAGACTCAGACCGCCATTGATGGCACCGAGTTCTCCGCGCTTGCCGATCACGTTCTGCGCGCTCTGCATGTCAATCCTCTGGCCGAGTTGAACATCCTGTTCGTCGACCCCGAGCCCATGGCCGAACTCCACATGCGCTGGCTCAAACTGCCCGGTCCCACTGACGTCATGAGCTTCCCCATGGATGAGCTGCGGCCCGGCACCGCCGAGAGCGAGACGCCGGCAGGAACCTTGGGCGACATCGTGCTGTGCCCGCAGGTCGCCGCCAAGCAGGCCATTGAGGCGGGCCACTCCGCTGTCGAGGAGATGCTCCTGCTGACCACCCACGGCATCCTCCACCTTCTGGGCTACGACCATGCCGAACCGCAGGAGAAGAAGGAGATGTTCGACCTTCAGCGCACCCTGCTGCTGACCTTCCTCGCGGAGCGGGGCCAGTGAGCGGCACGCCCGTTGCCCTCCTGATCGTCCTGGCCATTATCGTCCTGGCATTCGGCGCTGTGCTGACGGCCGGAGAGACGGCGCTGATGCGCATGACCCGCGCCGCCGCCGAGGACCTCGTTCAAGATCAGCGACGCGGTGCCGGTCGGGTCTTGGCATTGGCCGAGAAACGGGGCCAGGTCTTGGGCTCTGTCGCTCCGATCCGCGTCGCCGTCAATATGCTCGCCGCAGTCCTGCTGACCCTGGCCGCCTCCGGTCTGCTGGACCGGTGGTGGCAGGTGCTGGTCGTGGCCGTCGTGCTCAATATTGTTCTGCTCGGCCTGGTGGTCGGCTTCTCCCCGCGTTCAGTCGGGCGTCGTCACCCCGATGGCACCCTGCTGGTCCTGGCCGGCGTGCTCCTCAAGGTCGACGCCCTCGGCGCCCCGTGGCGATGGATCGACTCCCGCTACGGGCGCTCGGCCGCCCTGACCGATGCTGAGGCCCGCGCCGAGGTCACCGAGGACTTGCGCGAGATGATCGACGAGATCGGCGAGGCCGAGACCATTGAGGACGAGGACCGCGAGATGATGCGCAGCGTCGTCGAGCTCGGCCAGACCCTCGTGCGCGAGGTCATGGTGCCCCGCACCGACATGGTCACCATCGACGCCGACAAACCCGCCTCCGCCGCCATGCGCCTGTTCGTGCGCTCCGGTTATTCGCGCGTGCCCGTCGTGGGGGAGGACGCCGATGATGTCCGCGGCATCCTCTACCTCAAGGACGTCCTGCGGCGTTTGTCCGACCGCCCTGAGCATGAGACCCGCCCGGTGTCCTCCTTCGCCCGCGAGGCCGTCTGGATCCCTGAGACCAAGCCCGCTGACGACCTGCTGCGCGACATGCAGACCGGCCGCGTCCACATGGTGCTCGCAGTTGACGAGTACGGCGGCACCGCCGGACTGGTCACCATGGAGGACCTCCTGGAGGAGGTCGTCGGCGAACTCACCGACGAGCACGACCATGCCGAGCCCGAAGTCGAGGAGCTGGGCCAGGGGCGCTATCGCGTCCCCGCGCGTCTGGGCCTTGATGAGCTCGGCGAGCTGTTCGGTTTGGAGATCGATGACGATGACGTCGATACGGCGGGCGGTCTGCTCACCAAAGCCATCGGCCGCGTCCCCCTCCCCGGGGCTCATGGCAGCGCTCAGGGGGTGGACCTGACCGCCGAGGAAGCCGTCGGCAGACGACGCCAGGTCGCCACTCTCATCGTCAGTCGCACTCCCGGGCCCGATCTCATCGGCGCCCGCGCCTGATATCCGCCCAGCGGGCGCTCTCTGATAGACCCCTATACGACCCGAGAACCGGGGCCGCCACCACGTAATGCATTCCGGGTCTTACGGGCTTTCCCGGCCTCCCGGCCTATTCCGCCCAGTTTTCCGATTGCTGGCGCTGAACACGGTCCTGGGAGAAGATACAACCGATGAGTGATTCAACGAGCGAGCAGATCGGCGCCGCCGATGGCGCGAGTGGTGTCGGCAGTCCTGTCAGCCCCGTCAGGGCTGACAGTGCTGTCAGTGCTAATAGTGCGGATAGCGCCATTGAGGGGGACTTCCCACCGGCTCGCTTCCCAAGTGATGCCGAGCTCATGGACGGCCCTAACGCTCTTGAGGACAACGACGAGGACTTCGACGCCTCTTCACCCGCCTCTGCGCGCGTCGAGATCATCGTTCCCGAGACGCCCGAGGATTTTCGGGCGGGCTTCGCCTGCCTGGTGGGACGCCCCAATGCCGGGAAGTCGACGCTGACCAACGCCCTGGTCGGTACCAAGGTCGCCATCACCTCTGGCCGGCCTCAGACGACCCGCCACAATGTGCGCGGTGTCGTTCACCGCAGCGATTCCCAACTGGTCCTGGTCGACACCCCCGGCCTTCACCGTCCCCGGACTCTTCTCGGTAAACGTCTCAACGACCTGGTGCGCGAGACCCTGGCAGGTGTCGATGTCATCGCCTTCTGCATCCCGGCCGACGAGAAGATCGGCCCGGGCGACCGCTTCATCACCCGTGACCTGGCCGAAGCGCGCACGCCCGTCGTCGCTGTGGTGACCAAGGCCGATACCGTGTCCAAGGAGGCCCTGGCGGCTCAGCTGCTGGCTGTCGATCAACTCGGCGAATGGGCCGATATCGTCCCCGTCTCGGCCAGACGCGGCCAGCAGATCGATGTTCTGACCGATGTGCTCGTCTCCCACCTGCCGTTCTCCCCGCCGCTGTACCCCACTGGCGAGATCACCGATGAGCCGCAGGCCATGATGATCGGCGAACTCGTGCGCGAGGCCGCCCTGGAAGGCGTGCGCGACGAACTGCCCCACTCTTTGGCGGTCGTCGTCGATGAGATCCTCGACCCGACCACGGATACCACTGGGGCGCGTGTCAAAGGCGAGGGCGGGCGACTCCAGGTGCGCGTGAGCCTCGTCGTCGAGCGCGACTCCCAGAAGGCCATCATGATCGGCCGGGGAGGATCTCGTCTCAAGGAGATCGGCATGATGGCCCGCAAAGAGATTGAGAAACTCCTGGGAAGGAAGGTCTACCTCGATCTGCATGTGCGGACCGCCAAGGACTGGCAGTCCGATCCCAAGGCCTTGACCAAACTCGGCTTCTGAATCGGTTTTCTGAACTGGGCTTCTCGCCTGGGCGTCCCTACATGTCACACGTCGCCGCCCTCGCCTCGGAGATGCCCGCATGCGTGATCATCTTCTGGACTCGGGACTTTCCGCCCGCAGAGGTGGTGGGATAAGGCACACTTAGAGGGCATTCCGTACCCCGCCGAGCCAGGAGCATCACCGATGTCCACCACCGTCGATCACCCTGTGTCCAACGACGCCGAGCGCCGTTGCCCCGAGGAACTGTGGGAGATCGGCGAGAGGGCGATCGCACGCGCGCGCCGCTGGACCGAGGAGTCGACGTCCCAGCCCGTTCCCCGCACTGCGAGGCTTCTGGCGCGAATCCTGTCGGACCCGGACGGCCTGAGCTTCACCACTCGCTTCGTCGATGATGTCGTGCGGCCCGCCGACCTCGACGTCGCCAGCCATGCCCTGACGCGGCTGGCTGCTGGGCGTACCGACTTCCTGCCGCCCTCCCTGGCCGCAGCCATGGGCCTGGGAGGCAGGGCCGCCCGTTTGGCCCCTCGTACGGCGACCACCGTGGCGCGTCGTGTTTTCCGCGAGATCGTCGGCGACCTCGTCGTCGATGCGACCGATCGAGGGCTGGGGCCCGCTCTGGCTCGCTTGCGCTCCGGTGGCAATCGACTCAACGTCAATCTTCTGGGCGAGGCCGTTCTGGGGGACAAGGAGGCCGCGCAGCGCCTGGCGGAGGTCTCCCGGCTGGTGGCCCGTGAGGACGTCGACTACGTCTCCGTCAAGGTCTCTGCGGTGACCGGTCCGCACAATCCGTGGGGCTTCGATGAGGTCGTCGCCCACGGTGTGGACGTGCTCTCGCCTCTGTACCGCTTGGCCCGTGATCACGGCACCTTCCTCAACCTCGACATGGAGGACTACAAGGACCTCGACCTGACCATTGCGGTATTCACCGCCATCCTCGACCAGGAGGATCTGACCGACTACGAGGCGGGCATTGTGCTGCAGGCCTACCTGCCCGACTCCCTGGCCGCCATGGAGCGTCTTCAGGAATGGGCGACTGCTCGTGTGGACTCCGGTGGTTCTCGCATCAAGGTGCGGGTGGTCAAGGGGGCCAACCTGTCCATGGAGAGGGTCGACGCCCAGATCCACGGCTGGGAGCTGACCACGTGGCCGACCAAGCAGGCCACAGACACCAACTACAAGCGCATTCTGAGCTGGGCCATGACCCCTGAGCGCGCCCGTGCCATCCGCCTCGGTGTGGCGGGTCAGAACCTGTTCGACATCGCCTTCGCCTATGAGCTGCGGGCCGCTCGCGGCGTCGCGGACGACGTCGAGTTCGAGATGCTGGCGGGCATGGCGACCGGACTGCAGGAGGTGGTGCGTCACGACACCGGTCATCTTCTGCTGTACGTGCCCGTGGTCGACCCGGACGAGTTCGACGTCGCCATCTCCTATCTCGTACGCCGTCTTGAGGAGAATGCCGCTCCGGACAACTTCATGTCCGGGGTGTTCGACCTGGCCTCGGATGCGACCGTCTTCGCTCGCGAGGAAGGGCGCTTCCTGGCGGCCTTGGCCGATCTCGATCCCGACGCCTCCGTGCCGGCTCCCAATCGGCTCCAGGATCGCCTCGCCGAGCGCGAGGCGGGTCTTCCCACTGCCACCGCCGTGTCCGGCGACGGTATCCGGAGTCCCTTCGTCTCGACTCCGGACTCGGACCCGTCCTTGTCCGCCAACCGGCGATGGGCCCGCGACATCGCCGCTGCCGTGCCGACCTCTGTTCGAGGTGCGGCCCGGGTCGAGGCGATCGCCGCCCGCATGGTCTCCGTCGCGCAGGTCGACGCCGTCGTGAAGGCGACAGCCGCCGCTGCGACGGCCTGGCAGCGCCGTGACCCTGCCGAGCGCGCGGCCATGCTGAACCGGGTCGGAGATGTCCTGGCCGCCCGCCGCGGGGAGCTCATTGAGGTCGCCGCCTCGGAAACCGGCAAGACCATCGACCGGTCCGACCCCGAAGTCAGCGAGGCCATCGACTTCTGCCGCCACTATGCCGAGACCTCTCTGCTCCTGCACGATCCGGCCCACATGGCCGGCGCCCGCTTCGTGCCGGCCGGCCTGACCGTGGTCGCCTCGCCGTGGAACTTCCCGCTGGCGATCCCCACCGGGGGAGTGGCGGCGGCCCTGGCCGCTGGCAGCGCCGTCATTCTCAAACCGGCGCCGCCCGCCAAGCGCTGTGCCGCCGAACTCGTGCGCGCCTTTCACGATGCGGGTCTGCCGGAGGATCTTGTGGTCCTCGCCCCGTTGGACGACGGCGATGTCTCGCGTCACCTGGTGACGCATGAGCTGGTGGATCGCGTGGTACTCACCGGCTCCTACGACACTGCACGGCTCTTCCGCTCCTGGAAGCCGAATATGCGCCTGCTGGGGGAGACCAGCGGAAAGAACGCCCTGATAGTCACCCCTTCGGCTGATCCGGATCTTGCGGTGCGCGATGTGGTTGCCTCCGCCTTCGCTCACGCCGGGCAGAAGTGCTCGGCGAGCTCTCTGCTCATTCTGGTCGGATCGGCAGGCGCCTCGGAGCGCATCGCCCGCCAGCTCGTGGACGCCACCGCTTCCCTGCGAGTCCGTGGTCCCGAGCATCTCGATTCCCAGGTAGGACCGGTCGTCGTGCCCGACGACGAGAAGGCGCTGAGGGGACTGACCGCGCTGGGGGCCGACGAGCACTGGGTGCTGGCTCCGCGGGACCTGGGAGACGGACTGTGGCGGCCCGGTATCCGTGTCGGTGTTGTGCCGGGCAGCGAGTTCCATCTCACCGAGTACTTCGCCCCGGTCCTGGGCGTCATGCGGGTGGATACCCTCCAGGAGGCCATCGACGCCGTCAACGCTGTCGATTACGGACTGACCTCGGGGCTGCACACCCTTGACGCCGATGAGCTCGCCGTCTGGTTGGAGGCCGTTGAGGCCGGGAACCTCTACGTCAATCGCGGCATCACCGGTGCGATCGTGCGTCGTCAGCCCTTCGGCGGGTGGAAGCGCTCGGCCATCGGCTCCACGACCAAGGCCGGTGGGCCCTCCTACCTGCTCGGCCTGGGCGAGGTCGTGCCGGCTGCCGGCCAGGACCACGAGGCCGCATATCAGGGCCGCCACGACTTGGCGACAACCTTGGACACGCGCGTTTCCAAGCTCTACGACGCCGTGCGCACGCACCTGGACCGCCAGGATATGGCGCGGCTTCGCCGTGCACTTGTGGCCGACGCCGAGGCCTGGAGCGCGGAGTACGGCGTGGCTCGAGATGTCACTGGGCTTGCCTGCGAGCGCAATGTGCTGCGCTACCGGCCCACGCCCGTTGTCGTGCGGGCGGCCGGCGGCACCCATCCCGCCGACCTGGTGCGCGTTGCGGCTGCCGGCGTGCTGGCGGGCGCTTACGTGAGTCTGTCCGTGGCCGACGAGCTTCCCGCTGAACTCGCGGATGCGCTGGCCGCAGCCGATGTCGATGTGGAGGTTGAGGCGCCGGGCGTGTGGAGTGCGCGACTGGCGGACCTGGCGGCTTCTGAGGCACTCGGGCTGCGCGTGCGCGTCCTGGGGCCGCGGGAGGAGACGGCTGAATCCCGGTGGCGAGAGGCGAGTCGTCTGACCAATGGCAGCCCCGACATCGCCCTTTACACGGGTGCCGTGACGGCCTGCCCGCATACCGAGATGCTGGTCTTCCTGCGCGAGCAGGCGGTGGCGGTCACCAGCCACCGCTTCGGCACCCCGCTCGACCTGGCCGCAGATCTGCTGTAACGACCCGGGCCCGCGCCAGCGGGCGCGTCGCTCTGCGGGCACTGCTCGCTTGCCGGCCGCTGTGCCTCTCACGGTTTCTCACGATGCCCCTCGTCCGGCGGGCATGGCTCTCTGGTCGTGTGCAGGGGAGCGTGAGGAATCGAAACCATCGGGAAGAAGGCGAGTGCATCTCGCGTAGCGGAGTTGTTCGGTGTGTAAACCTCAAGGCGATGATCTGGCGATTCCGGTTGCAGCCACACCTGATAGTCCACGTCCAAAGGGCCTAGCATCGGGTGGGACAGAAGCATCCTACCCACCGTGCAATCGGCGACGTCTCCTTCTTCCCAGAGACTCACGAAATCATCGCTTTTCGTCGACAGATCTCCGATGAGGTCGGCAAGATGGGCGTCATTCGGATAACGTCCCGAGGTGAGTCGAAGATAAGCAACGTGAATGCGCGCCAATTCTTCCCAGTTACTGTAGAGGTCGCGCATGCGCGGATCGAGAAAGAACAGCCGTGGCACGCAGGGGCGTTGATCTATGTCCGTCGGTGCCTCGAACGGCAGATTCTCGAACAGGAGCTCATGGCCAGATCGGTTCCAGGCGAGGATGTCGCCCCGTCGTCCTAGGATGACGGCGGGGATGGCTTCGTGCAATGATTCGAAAAGCGATAGGACACGGCGATGAGGTTTCTCCGGTGCTTCACGGATCATTCGTGAGGGAGAATTCGAATGAGCCAGGTTGTAAAGATGCGTTCGTTCGACGTCATCGAGACGCATGACCGATGCCAGCGCGTTGAGGACCTGCGTCGATGCCGTCCCCGTCTGATCCTGCTCGATCCTCGTGTAGTAACCGACGCTCACTCCTGCCAGCCGGGCCAGTTCCTCGCGCCGTAGGCCGGGTACGCGTCTTGGCGCGCTCCCAGGGTCCAAACCAATCGACTCTGGAACGGTTTTGTCGCGCCGGGTCTTGAGGAAAGTCCCCAGAGTCTCGCCTCTCATGCTTTCCAGACTAGCTGCGGATGCGCCGCCGATGGGCTCGCCTGGATGTCCCTGGCGGGTATACCCGAGGATGCGGGGCATCCCTCCGGATGTCGCCATATCCCACGGCTCATCGCATCTGCATGCCGGTTGATGGGGGGCCGGGGCGCGTGCATGTGCCAAGGAGGGTCGCGCTGAAGGCGTCCACCGGCGTGGGTGCACATGGCTCGAGTACACATGACTATGGTCTTGCCGGCTTCCCGAGCCGCCGCGAAGCATGGGCGATATGAATATCGGCGAGGGCCAGCAAGGGGCGGGTGAGGGCAATGAGTGAGGATGCGAGGGTGCGCGCCCCGCTCCAGTCGTGGTTGGGTCTCATCGCAACGCTCGGGCCCGTGCTCGTCGTTGCCATGGATGGTTCAATCCTTTTCCTGGCAATGCCCAGCATTAATGAGGCGATCCAGCCGACCACGGAGCAGAGCCTGTGGATTCTCGATATTTACGGATTTACGGTCGGCTCCCTTCTGGTTACTTTCGGGAATCTCGGAGATCGGTTTGGGCGAAAGAAGCTGCTTCTCATTGGAGCGTCCGCATTCGGAGTGGGCTCGACATGCAGCGCTTTCGCCTCTTCCCCCGAAATTCTGATCGGCACTCGCGCTCTCATGGGGCTCGGGGGCGCCACTCTGCTTCCGTCATGCCTCGCCGTCATCAGTGAATTATTTTCCGACGCAGTGCGGCGGGCGCGAGCGATTGGAGTCTTCGCCGCAACATTTTCCGCCGGATTCGTCATCGGGCCGATTGTCGGCGGGGTGATGCTGAATCGCTTCTGGTGGGGATCCGTATTTCTCATCAACGTTCCCGTCATCGTCGTGTTCCTGTGCCTCGCGCCGATTCTGCTCAAAGAGGTCCATGGCTCGAGGCCGGGACGAATAGACATTCTCAGTATCGTCCTGTCGGCGACTGGTCTTCTGCTTGCGATTTACGGCGTCAAGCATGCCGCGACTTATGGCGTTGATCGACTCAATGTCACACTCGTGATGGTCGGCATTATAATTCTGGTCATATTCTTCGTGTGGCAGAAAAGGCTCGAGGATCCTCTGCTCGATGTCCGCCTGTTCGAAGAGCGCGTATTTGCCGTTGCTGTCCTGACCGGACTTCTCTCACTCTTCGTGTGGTCGGCCGCGGCGTATCTGAGTATGACTTATCTCCAGTTCGTCCTCGGATACACCGTTCTGCATGCCGCGGTACTAGCGATCCCGGGAGCGATAGTCCTCACTCTCTCGAGCGTGTTCACTCCTCATTTCGTCGAATATGCGGGTGCTCGCGCGGCGCTGATCCTCTGCCACTTCTCCATGGCTGCGGGTATGCTCCTGCTCCTCCTGACCAGTACCGCTACCGGCCCCATCTTCTACATGACGTCGACCGTGGTCGCCGGTATTGGATTCGGCATCTCGTTCAGCCTCGTCGCTGATACCGCCGTGGGGGCTGTGCCCGAATCGCGCGCCGGAGCGGCGGGTGCGATTGCTGAGACCAGCAACGAAATCGGCAACGCGCTGGGCATCGCACTGCTCGGGTCGCTCCTCACTGTTGTATTCCGTGCCACCTATGACGGTACGGAAACCGGCATAGGGGAGGTCGTCGAAGCCTCGGGAGTCGGCTCGGCTGCTTTCGACCATGCCCAGTCGGCGTTCCTCAACGGCTTTCACGCCGTCGGTGCCGTAGCCGCGATTATCTGCGGCTCTCTGGGCATTCTCGCCATCCGCTGGATCCCCCATGAGGCTCGGCAGGAGTGATCCTTCTGACCGCGCTCCCGGTTCTTCGAGGTAGAGGTTCTGTGCGCGCTCGGAAGACGGCGTCTGTCCGGCGAGGATTGATCCTTTGGGGCGGAGTGCTCACTTCCATCTCACCGGAGGCGGGGGAACTCCTCCAAGGAGAAGACCGATTCCACAGGCACGTCGAAGTACCGGGCGATGCGCAGGGCCAGGTGGAGGGATGGGGCGTACTCCCCGCGCTCCAGGTAGCCCACCGTTTGATAATGGACGCCCAGCGCCTCTGCGAGTTCGCGGCGGCTGACCCTGCGGTCGGCGCGTAGGACCGCGATCCGGTTGTGGACGTTCTCCTCGGCCATTACAGGCCCGACTGCGAGCGGATGGCGGACTGCATGCGGGACAGGGTACCGATGCTCTCCCTGCGGAAGGAGCGGCGGATGACCGTGGGGACCACGACGAGTCCGCCAACGGCCCACACCGTGAGGATCCCCACGGCCAGAGCCGGTGCGAAGACGCTGCCTACCTCCCAGGCCGGGTCGCCCGCCAGCGCCCAGCGGGTCAGGTGCCCCGCCCAGTACGTGGGCAGGACCAGCTGAATCGCCTGGGCCCAGCGGGGGAGCCAGTCCAGGGGGAAGAAGGAGCCGCCCGTGAGGAGAAGGGGCAGGGCTGCCAGGTAGGTGATCATCACGCTGTAGAGCCCTCGGGTCATAGAGCCCATGAGGAAGCCTAGAGGAGCGGCGGCTACGGCGGACAGCACGATGAGCGGCAGGCATATCAGGATCTGGGGTGCGCTCACGGGCAGCGACCTGGTGAGGACGGCCCCGATGAGTACGGCCCCCTGGATGATGGCGGACATCGTGATGGTGGATATCGTCTTGCCGATTGCCCGTGTTCCCCCGATGGGAAAGGGTCCGACTGTTTCTGTCCGCGGGTCCCAAACGAACTCCCGCGTGGTACGCGGATGACGCCGCATACCGCAACGCGGGCCTCCACAAGGTTTCGCGCGATGCTGCCTCACGTCCGCGCCATGACGGTTGGCAGTGGTTCTGACCGTCAGGGCGCATCGGCTAAGTGCTACTCGAGGCCCATGAACATGTAGGCGACGGTCACACGTCCGTCGCCGTCGCGGAAGATCACATCCGCGCCCTTGCCCATGACGGTGCCGTCAGGGGCGGTGACTGCCGAGCTCAGCAGGGTCGCGTCTCCCGCGTTGACCTGCTGCGTGTACGAGAACGCGACGCCCTTGCCGACGATCACGTCCTCGTGGACACGGTCGATGTGCTCGATGATCTGCTCGACTCCAACGAGGGTCGCGCCGATCGAAGACACGACCATCCGCCCGTCCGGCGCCCAGGTGTTCCTCACGTTGTCGTGTCGGCGCTCGGCCTGGGGCTCGGTCCACGTCTCCAGGTAGCGCTGAGCGAACTCGGTTGTGCTCATCTCTCGGGTGTCCTTTCGCGACGGTCGTCTCTGGCAGGCAGGACCTTCACGGCAACCCGTGAGGTGCCAACCTTTATCAATACTAAACCATCTAGTCGGTTTAGTGTCTAGTCCGGGATGGCTGTCCGGCTGCCGGAGTGGCGGAAGCGGCTGGTTCGGCGGTACTGGGTTACACCGTTCACCTGCAGGTTTGCCGCCGAGTAGGGCGCCTCAGCTTTGGACCGCTGTGTCGGCACGCGGCGCGACCCTGTGGCGGAACACCTCGGTCCCCTGCTCCGTTGACACCGGCTCGACCGGGCTGGCATCGATGCCGGTCTCGGGAGCCAGCATGTGTGGAGCTGGTGCTCGTTGGCGCGGCCTCTCCGACGCCGCCCGGGCGGTGGTGTCAAGCCGGCCCTCCGTGTGTCGGCCAGCGCTGTCGCTCTTCGTGACGGCGTGTCGCGGAGAGGTCGCTCCCGCGGCATCCGCGATAGCCTTAGATCTAGACACTGCCAGGGGTGCCGTCATCTCGTCGCGACACGAGTGAATGTGGGTCTGGCCAGTCAACAGCCCGAAAGTTGAAGCCTTAGCCCGATGTGTGGTCCGCTCGGTGCTCGATGAATCACGGAGTCTTGACCTATGTCCTCCCCCCAGCAAGCACGAGCTATCGAGACGCGGGATCGCCTTTTGCGCGGTGCAGCTGAGACGTTCTCGGCGAAGGGCTATGAGGGCTCGACGATCGATGACATTCTTGCTGCCAGCGGCGTGTCCAAGGGTTCGATGTATTTTCACTTCGAGTCAAAAGCTGCTTTAGGCAGGGCGATTGTTGTTTTGCAAACCGAGATGGTGAGCGGATTTGAACTCGACAATCAGGTCCCGGCCGCGCAGCAGCTCATTGATGCGAGCTTTGCCTTCGGCCGTGCGCTGCAATCCGACCCACTGATCCGCGCATCGGTCCGTATGACCACCGAAGGGCATGGCTTTGACGACGAACAGCGAATAGCTTTCAATGATTGGCTCAACTTTGTGACTGAACTGAGCAATAGGGCAATCTCTGAGGGTGACATTCGGGGTTGCTGGAGTGCATCCGAAGTTGCCCAGACGCTCACAGCGGGAGTTAACGGCTCGCAGCAGTCTTCGCTCATTTACTCGAACTACGTCGATATACTTGACCGACTGCACGCATTCTGGCGCATGATCGCCCCAGGTCTTTTTACTCGAGAAGCCGCCGAAAGGCTTAGGTACTAAACGGGTGTAGGGTATGCGAGAGTGTTGGTCAGTACGTTAAGGGATGTGGAGCCCTCCTATGAGTGGTGTTTACGGCCTGTGATGGTCGTCGGCTAGGACGAATACGCTCGCGAGAACTATACCTTTCGATGCCGCCCGCCTTCCGCTCATCCGAGCGAGTAAGCCGGCGTCGCTGTCGTTCGTCCCAGACGCAGTAAAGGTTCTGTTCGGATTGAGATTGATGGCGACATCAGTGAAATCTAGGTAGTGCTTGGTGATGGGATGCCAAGGTTTGTAGACAGCCTCCTTTGTGCAATACAACAGCCTCTCCGAGGCTATTCCAATCTTGGTGATCGACGGGAGGAGGTGGATTTCCGTTGGCATGGCGATTGCATTAATGAGACTGCTAGTCAAAGGTTCGTGCGGTTCGGCATAAATTCCAATTGCTTCGAAGTTCGCGGATCGCGCTACCGCGGCGGCACGGAAATCGCGACAGTGCGCCATACTGCCGACAAATCCGCTTGGCCAAATCGGGCAGCCTTGGCTGTAGTGAAGGATGGGAATCGGTTCAACACCCATAATCCTTAGCCCAGCCCGGGCGCACGCGCACACAGTGACGAACTCACGGCGACGCTTCTCGACGGATTTTGCGATAATCGCGGACTCTCCGCTGAGCAACTCTCCATCGAGAACATCGTCCGTGCGGTTGACACCCGCGACATCATCTGGGTTAACGAGTTCGATCACGGACCCCCAGGCGTCGTTGCAATGTTATAAATGCGGCTGAGAGCGGACCAACATCCTCGACACATGCTACTTGACGTGCGCCCTGTGGGTTCGTGGCCCCGAAAGACGTTCGCACTCGATATCATCCAGTTTTGTGACGGGCGCTGGTTCGCTTGAGCGCGTCCGTTGTACACCGCTGACCACTTCTGTAGACCAGGCTCGGCCCCCAGGCCGTGAGCCACGCGGTGCTGCCATGCATCTTGCCAAACCTTCGACAGCATGGCCGTTTGGTCTATTAGGAACGAGCCGAGCAGCTGGCGCGACGGGGGGGTGCCCCTATGTGGTGTGTCAAGCGGTGGTGGTTAGTGGTTGGGCTGGTTGGGGGTTGTAGAGGGTGCCGTTTCGGATCATGGCGTGCAGGGTGAGGATGCGGT
>NZ_JH711482.1:460541-539983 GCF_000269805.1 Actinomyces massiliensis 4401292 | reverse complement strand
CAATGCGCCGGGGCGCGGTACCTGCGCCTTGCTTGCTGGAATCCAGCTTGCGAGCCTCCTGCCCGCGGCCGCCCAGTTCTTCGCGCGCGAGGCCGGTGCGGGGATGTTGACGAGGTCGAGTGGCCCCCGAGTCGGCCTCGTCTGCCTGCGGACGGCTCACTGGCTTCGTGTCGCTGATCTGCGCCCGGGCGCAGAATGCGGTACCGTCTGCCCCGTGCGAGCGACCACGCGTCCGGAAATGAGCCTCCTGCTTAGTCGCCGCGGCGGGGCCTGACCAAGGCCGGCACCCCGACCGCGGCTCATTCGTGTTGCCAGCCGACGGGAGAACACATCGCCTTGCAGTTTCTCCCGAGCAGAGCGCCCACCCCGAGGAGAAGATCATGCGCACCGCTCGTCCCGCACCCCAGCAGCCCTCCGGAATGCCCTTCGGCAAGTACGTCCCCTTCATTGATGCCGTTGAGACCGATCTGCCCGACCGCACCTGGCCGGCCAAGCGCATCACGCACGCCCCCCGCTGGCTCACCACGGACCTGCGCGACGGCAACCAGAGTCTCATCGAGCCCATGGGGCCCGAGGCCAAGCGGGCCATCTTCGACCTGCTGGTGCGCATGGGCTTCAAAGAGATCGAGGTCGGTTTCCCCGCCGCCTCCCAGACCGACTACGACTTCGTGCGCTCGCTGGTGGACGACAACGCCATCCCCGAGGACGTCACCATCTCGGTGCTCACCCAGTCCCGCGGCGACCTCATCGACCGCACCGTGGACGCCTGCGTCGGCATGCCGAGGGCCACTGTTCACCTCTACAACTCCGTGTCCCCGCTGTTCCGCGAGATCGTCTTCCGCATGGACCGCGATGGCATCCGCGAGCTGGCCGTTGACGGCACTCGCCAGGTCATGGCGCGCGCCGAGAAGCTCCTCACCGATGACACGATCTTCGGCTTCGAGTACTCCCCGGAGATCTTCATGGACACCGAGCGCGAATACGCCCTGGAGGTCTGCGAAGCGGTCATGGATGTATGGCAGCCCGAGGGCGACCGCGAGATCATCCTCAACCTGCCGGCCACCGTCGAGCGCGCCACGCCCAACGTCTACGCGGACCAGATCGAGTGGATGAGCCGCAACCTCTCCCACCGCGAGAGCGTGTGCCTGTCCGTTCACAACCACAACGACCGCGGATCGGGCGTGGCCGCCGCCGAGCTCGGCCTCCTGGCCGGCGCCGATCGCGTCGAGGGGTGCCTGTTCGGTCATGGCGAGCGCACCGGTAACGTGGACCTGGTGACCCTGGCCCTCAACCTGTTCAGCCAGGGCGTGGACCCCATGCTCGACATCTCCGACATCGACGAGATCCGCCGTACGGTCGAGCGTTCTACACAGATGGATGTGCCGCCCCGCACGCCCTACGTCGGCGAGCTCGTCTACACCTCCTTCTCCGGCTCGCATCAGGACGCCATCAAGAAGGGCTTCGTCGCCCGTGCGAAGCAGGTCGATGCCAAGAAGGCCGAGGGACTGGACTCTGAGGCTGCCGAGATCGCGGTTCCGTGGGCCATGCCCTACTTGCCCATCGACCCCCATGACGTGGGTCGCTCCTACGAGGCGGTCGTGCGGGTCAACTCCCAGTCCGGCAAAGGCGGGGTCGCCTATCTGCTCAGGCATGCGCACAACCTCGACCTGCCGCGTCGCCTTCAAATCGAGTTCTCTCGCATCGTCCAGCGCCACACCGACGCCCACGGCGGGGAGGTGGACGCCCGGAGCATGTGGTCGATCTTCACCGACGAATACCTCCCGGCGGCTGCCGCACCCGATGCCGATTTGCCCGCATGGGGGCGCTTCTCGCTCAAGGGCGCCACGCTGACCGCTACCAGTGAGGGCGAGGCGATCCTGACCGTGACGATCGCCGACGGGGCGGAGCGCAAGCTTCTGACCGCCTCCGGCAATGGCCCGCTCGACGCCTTCGTCACCGCTCTGGAGCAGACCGGTGTCCGTGTGCGCATTCTCGATTACGCTGAGCACGCTCTCAGCGAAGGGCGCGATGCGAAGGCCGCCTCCTACGTCGAGTGCGAGGTCGATGGCCAGGTCCTGTGGGGCGTGGGCATCGATCCGTCGATCACCACCTCCTCCTTCAAGGCCGTCATCTCCGCGGTCAACCGGGCGCTGCGCTGAGGGGCGCGATCCTGGTCATGGGGCAGGGTGCTGGATGACGGGCAGGCTCTACCGAGACGAGGCCGTCGTTCTGCGCACGTACAGGCTGGGGGAGGCCGACCGCATTATCGTCATGCTGACCCGTTCCCACGGGCAGGTGCGCGCCGTCGCCAAGGGAGTGCGTCGCACGACCTCGCGCTTCGGCGCGCGCCTGGAGCCTTTCACCATGATCGATGTCCAGCTCTACCGCGGGCGCAGTCTGGACGTGATCGCCCAGGTCGAGACTCTGGACCCTTTCGCACGCGCGATCACGGGCGACTACTCCGTGTTCACCTGCGCCTCCACCATGGTCGAGACGGCCGAGCGGCTCACACAGGACGATGGAGACCTCGACACCACGGAATCCCCGCAGCAGTACCTCCTGCTCTACGGAGCTCTGGCCGCCCTCGCCCGCAGGCGGCATGCTCCGGGACTTGTACTGGATTCGTACCTGCTGCGCGCCCTGGCCCTGGCCGGTTGGGCTCCGTCGTGCTACGACTGCGCGCGCTGCGGTGCTTCCGGACCGCACGCCGCCTTCCATGTCCAAGCGGGCGGGGCGGTGTGCGCCGGTTGCCGGCCCGCGGGCGCAGTCGATGTCGAGCCCGGGACCATGGCGCTTCTCGGAGCGCTTCTGAGCGGCGACTGGAGCGTGGCCGATGTCTCCGCCGAGCGGGACCGCGCCCAGGCCTCCGGGATCGTGTCGGCATACTTGACCTGGCATCTCGAGCGCCGCCTGCGCTCCCTCTCCCTCGTCGAAAGGGCCTGACGTGAACGACCAGCCCCCCGCTTCGCCGGATCTTCAACCTCTGGATAAAGGCGTCTCCCTCCATCAGGCGGGCCTCACTCCTCCGGATCTGCCCGCCCAGGCGATTCCCGCTCACGTCGCCTGCATCATGGACGGCAATGGGCGCTGGGCCAACGCCCGCGGTCTGGCCCGCAGTGAGGGGCACCGGGCGGGGGAGGCGACCATGATGGACGTCATCGCCGGCGCCGTCGAGATCGGGATCAAGGAGTTGAGCGTCTACGCCTTCTCGACTGAGAACTGGAGGCGCTCGCCGGCTGAGGTCCGCTTCCTCATGGGATTCACCCGGCAGGTGCTGCGCGCTCAGACCGACGATCTTCTCGCCTGGGGAGTGCGTGTGAACTGGGTGGGGCGTGAGCCCCGCCTGTGGAAGTCGGTCCTGACCGAGGTGCGCCGCTCTGAGCGCATCACGTCGGAGAACACGACTCTTACGCTCAACATGTGTCTGAACTACGGAGGGCGGGCCGAGATCGCCGACGCCGCCCGGGCGATCGCCGAGGACGTGGCCGCCGGGCGCCTCAAGGCCTCAGCGGTGGGTGAGCGGACGTTCCCGCGTTACCTCTATTCACCGGTCATGCGCGATGTCGATCTCCTGATCCGCACCGGTGGTGAGCAGCGCACGAGCAATTTCCTGCTATGGGAGGCGGCCTACGCCGAGCTGTATTTCTCCGACCTGCCCTGGCCGGAGTTCGACCGCACCCAGTTGTGGCGGGCATGCGAGGCCTACGCGAGCCGCGATCGCCGCTACGGGAACGCGGTGGACCAGGTGACGGGCACCTGACGCACGAGAAGTGCGGGAGCAACGGGTATCTCCGGAAACCGACTGACTGGCTGTCTCCAACCGGGCGCCCCTACCGGCTGCTCCGGTCCTCCCCGGGGCTCTGCTCGACAGCGATTGTGGGAGTTGCGGCCTTAGCCGAACGGTTGGAATGCTCCGAGCAGTCCGCGCAGAGCCCGAAGAATTCCGCTGTGTGCTCCATCTGAGTGAAGCCGTGCGCGGCGGACACGGAGGCGATCCACGCCTCCAACTCGCCCCCGCTGACTTCGACTGTGTGGCCGCAGGAACGGCACACGATGTGGTGGTGGTGCTCGGGCTCATGGCAGCAGCGGTAGAGCGTCTCGCCCTCCGCGTTGCGCACCTGGTCGACCTCCCCGCTCTCGGCCATGGCGGTCAGGTTCCGGTAAACCGTGGCCAGGCCCACCTTGGTGCCCTCGGACTCAAGGGCGGCGTGTATCTGCTGGGCGGATCGGAACTCCTCCGTACGCTGAAGAATGTCGTTGACCGCGGCGCGCTGCCAGGTGGCCCTGGGCCGTGCTGAGGTGGATCCTGCGGTGCTGCGGGTCATGGTCATGACTGTGCCTCATCAATGAGCGGGGTGGTCTGCTCCGGGCGTCTCCTGCGCCGACACAAGTGTGCCATCTGGACGAGCGTTCGTCGGGCGGGTTCGGGCGAAGCGCGTCAGAAAGCGGGCCAGGGCCGCTCCCACCGCCACGACGGCGTACAGGCCGACCAGCAGTACGACGATCGTGGCGCCCGAGGACAACGACACCACATAGGTGATCAACAGTCCTGTGACGCACACGACGACGCCGATCCCCATCGACAGCCGCATCGTCACGATGAAGGAGCGGGACAGGAGCTGGGCGATGGCGACCGGCACGATCATGACGGCGGAGACCAGCAGAGCCCCCACCACTCGCATGGATACCGAGACGGTCAGGGCGGCGACCACAGCGATCGTCATGTTGAGCACGCCGGTGGGCAGACCGATGGAGCGGGCGAACTCCTCGTCGTGGCACAGGGCGAACAGGGGGCCCCGCAGGCCGATCCCCACGGCCAGGATGAAGGCGGACAGGGCGATCGCGAACCAGGCATCCGAGACGGAGACCGTGGCGATCGACCCGAACAGGTAGCTCGTGAGGTTGGTGGTCGTGCCGCCGGCGAGTTTGATGAGAATGACCCCGCCGGCGATGCCGCCGTAGAACAGAATCGCCAGGGCGACATCGCCACGGGTTCGCCCGTACGCCCGGATGACCTCGATCAGGATGGCGCCGATGATACTGACGACGATCGCCCCGGGGATCGCCCAGGCGTCGTGCGGAGAGACGTTGGCCGCTGCGCCGGCGATCCACCCCAGGGCCACACCGGTCAATGCGATGTGCCCGATGCCGTCGCCCAGAAGGGCGAGCCCGCGCTGGACGAGGTAGGTGCCGATAACGGGGGCGGACAGGCCCACGAGGACGGCGATGATGAGAGCGCGCTGCATGAGCGGGCTCGCGAGCATCTGGCTGTATGTGGATATCAGATCGGTCATGAGCGCTCTTCGGGGCGTGCGGCGCCGGGGGAGGGGATGTCGGTGGTGAGCGTCGGCGCGTGGTGGACGGAGGGTGCCGTTGAGCCGTGCGGATGTTCGTGGTCGCAGTCGCCGAGGCGGTCGTGGCCCACGACATCGTGCTGGGCGTGGTCGTGCCGGGAGGGCGAGAGATCACGGGCGGGGCCGTCGGAGGAGATCCGTCCCTCCACGAGGACGACGGCGCGCTCAACGATGTCGGCCAGTTCGCCCATCTCGTGCAGCACGGTGATGAGGGTGAGCCCTCGTTCGTGCAACGAGGTGAGAGTATCGGCAAGGGCCTGCCGGGAGGCGCGGTCGATGCCGGCCAGGGGCTCGTCGAGGATGAGCAGGCTCGGGTCTCGCACAAGAGCGCGCGCGATGAGGACGCGCTGCGCCTGCCCGCCGGAGAAGACCTGGACGTGATCGCGGGCGCGGTGGGCGAGTCCGACGGCCTCCAGGGCCGCCATCGCTCTGTCGCGGGCGCGGCGACCGCGGTCTGCGAAGGGGCGGCGCGGGCCCAGCAAGCCGGAGCGCACGACCTCCAGGGCGGTGGCGGGCACACCGGATGCTGCACCGACGCGCTGAGGCACATAGCCGATTCGGCTCCAAGGCACGCGGGAGCGGTGTTCGAGGTCGTGGCCGAACAGGCGCACGCTGCCCGTGCGGATCGGGTTGAGGCCGAGGATCGTTTTGATCAGGGTCGACTTGCCTGAGCCGTTGGCGCCCAGGAGCGCCGCCGATTCGCCGGTGGTCACAGTCAGATCGATGTTGGAGAGGACAAGGGTGGAGCCGAACGCGACTGACAGATCAGTCACGGCGACGGGCGGCTCCGTGTCGAGGACGGGGGAGGCGGCGGCAAGGGCGGCTCCCGCCGCCGGCTGCTCGCCCGATCGTGTGGATGGCATGGGCGACGCCGTCCGAGACGTCTCGGACGGCGTCGCCCGCTCATGCCCGCTGGGGGCGGGGGAAGAGGCGGATGTCATGGAATCCTTGGGGTCCTTGTCCTGTACGGAGTCATCACTTGCAGGCCAGCGCCGTGCGCAGCGCATCGAGGTTAGCGGACATGGCGCCGGCGTAGTCGGCGTCCTCCGGGGCGGACTCGATCGGACTGAGAACAGCGGTGGTAGCGCCGGTCTCACTGGCGACGGCCTCGGCGGTCTCGGGGGAAACGAGCTCCTCGGTGAAGATCGTGGTGGAGCCGGTGTCCTCGACGGCCTTCTTGGCGGCGGCGATGTCGGCGGCGCTCGGCTCTTGCTCGGGATCGATGCCGGAGATGGAAGTCTGGGTCAGCCCGTAGCGGTCGGCGAGGTAGCCGAAGGCAGCGTGAGAGGTGATGAAGGTCTTGCGCTCGCACTGGCTGAAACCGCCCTGGTAGGAGGAGTCCAGCCCGTCAAGGGTGGAGGTCAGGGTCTCGAGGTTGGTCTTGTAGTCCTCGGCGTGATCCGGGTCCGCAGTGGCCAGGGCCTCCTCAATGGCGGTGGCGGCAGACTTCATGCGAACCGGGTCGAGCCAGAAATGAGGGTCGAGGGAGTCCGCGTCGTGGTCGGCCTCCTTGTGCGCGCCCTCATCGGCGGACTCATCGGCGTGCTCCTCCTCGTCCTCCACGCCCTCGTGGTGCTTGAGATCGACCTTGCTGGACAGATCGACCACTGTGGGGCCGTTGACCTGGGTGACTGCCTTGTCGAGCGAGGGCTGGAAGCCCTCGACGTAGGCGACGAGGGAGGCGCCCTCCAGAGTGCTGGTGACCTCCTTGCCCGACAGGTCGTAGTCGTGGGGCTCCTGATCGGCGGGCGTCAGGCTGGTGACACTGACGTGATCACCGCCGATGGCCTCAGTGAGGTACTGGATCGGGTAGAACGAGACGGCTACTGGCAGAGCGCCTTCGGCGCCTCCCGCAGTTCTGGAGTCGGTCGACGACGAGGAGTCCGGGGACAGGGCGGAGCAGGCGGTCAGGGACAGGCCCAGCGCTGCAGCGGCGACGGCGGACAGGGCGCGACGGATAGTGATGGGAGTAGTCATGGGCGCCATTGTCGAAGTGATAACTATTATCGTCAAATGGCGTGACGACCGCCTCCCGCGAATGTGAGGTGTCAGACTCCGTGGCGTCCGCCGTGGGGCGTGTAGCCGCTCTGGTGCGGAGCGGGGCGATCGTCCCCGTAGGATGGCCGCATCCTTTCCCGACTCGTTCGCATCAACCAGGTGCGGACGGCGACATCAGGAGACACCTCTGTGGCACAGAATTCCTCCGCGCTCGAGCGCGTCATCAACCTGGCCAAGCGCCGCGGCTTCGTCTTCCCCTGCGGCGAGATCTACGGCGGCACCCGATCTGCCTGGGACTACGGGCCGCTGGGCGTCGAGCTCAAGGAGAACATCAAGCGCCAGTGGTGGCAGTACATGGTCCGCTCGCGCGACGACGTCGTCGGCCTGGACTCCTCGGTGATCCTGCCGCGCGAGGTGTGGGTGGCCTCCGGGCACGTGGGCGCCTTCACCGACCCGCTCGTGGAGTCCCTCCACACCCACAAGCGCTACCGCGCCGACCAGCTCATCGAGGAGTACGCCGAGCGCAAGGGCCTGGATCCCGACACCGTCCAGCTGTCCGACGTGCCCGACCCGGTCACCGGTCAGCCCGGGTCGTGGACCGAGCCGCGCGAGTTCTCCGGCCTGCTCAAGACCTACCTGGGACCCGTGGACAACGAGGCCGGCCTGCACTATCTGCGCCCCGAGACTGCCCAAGGCATCTTCGTCAACTTCATCAACGTCATGGGCGCGGCCCGCAAGAAGCCGCCCTTCGGCATCGGTCAGGTGGGCAAGTCCTTCCGCAATGAGATCACGCCGGGCAATTTCATCTTCCGCACCCGCGAGTTCGAGCAGATGGAGATGGAGTTCTTCTGCGAGCCCGGGACCGACGAGGAGTGGCACCAGTACTGGATCGACTACCGCAAGGCCTGGTACGTGGACCTGGGCATCGACCCGGAGAACATCCGCCTCTACGAGCACCCCGAGGAGAAGCTCTCCCACTACTCCAAGCGCACCGTGGACCTGGAGTACCGCTTCGGGTTCGCCGGCTCGGAGTGGGGTGAGCTCGAGGGCATCGCCAACCGCACCGACTTCGACCTGTCCACCCATGCCGAGCACTCCGGCAAGGACCTGTCCTACTTCGACCAGCCCAAGAACGAGCGCTGGACGCCCTACGTCATCGAGCCCGCGGCCGGGCTGACCCGCTCGCTCATGGCCTTCCTCGTGGAGGCCTACACCGAGGACGAGGCCCCCAACACCAAGGGCGGCGTGGACAAGCGCATCGTGCTCAAGCTCGACCCGCGCATCGCCCCGGTCAAGGCGGCCGTCCTGCCGCTGAGCCGCAAGGAGGAGCTCACCGGCCCCGCCCGCGAGCTGGCCGCGCGCCTGCGCCGCTCCTGGAACGTCGAGTACGACGACGCCGGCGCCGTGGGCCGCCGCTACCGCCGCCAGGACGAGGTGGGCACGCCCTTCTGCCTCACCTACGACTTCGACTCGCCCGAGGACGGCGCGGTCACGGTGCGCGCGCGCGACACGATGGCCCAGGAGCGCATCCCGCTCGAGGGCGTCGAGCGCTACCTGGCCGAGCGCCTCATCGGCTGCTGAGGCGGGTCGTCATCGCCCGGCCTCTGCATCCCCTTGCGCTGGGTGTGCATGGGGCCCGCCCTGTCTGCTCCTATGGGGGCGGAGGCCGGGTGATGCTCTCTCGGGTCCCTCACTGTTCGCTCCATCGCCTCATCGGCTCTGCGTTGCTCCGCGGGCCCGCCCGCGCTTCGGGTCATCATTGGGTCCATGAAGAGCGAGCAGACTCCCGCGACCGGCTCGCCGGGGCGCACGGCCCCGGGCCGCCACTCCCGTTCCTCCAGTCATTCCCGCGCCCATTCCCATAGCCATACGCATGCCCATGGCGAGGTGACCGTGCCCCTCCACGAGCGGGGGCGCGCGCGTCTCGTGCTGACCGCGATCGTTGTCCCCATTGTGATCGCCACGCTCATCGGCCTGGTGGTCCTATGGCCCGGGAAGAGCTCCCTGGTCGGCTCTCAGCCCTTCGGCGCCGAGGGGACCAGCCTGGAGAGCGCCACGATCACCTCCACGTCCGCGGAGGGCTGTCAGGAGGCGAGCAAGTCACTGGGCGATATGGCCGACGGCGGGCTGCTCGCCGACGCGGTGTGCGCCCGTATCACCTCGGGCAAGGGCCAGGGTCTTGTTCTGCCGGTGCACGTGCCCGCCGAATCCATGAGCGCCGCCGATGTCGGTGACGAGATGCGTGTGATGTACACCCCCGCCGCAGTGACGTCGGGCACGCCCTATGTGTTCGTCGACTATCAGCGCCAGGTCCCCGTGCTGGCTCTGTCGATCGTTTACCTCGTCCTGGTCGTGGCTGTGGCCGGCCGCAAGGGCGTCCTCAGCGTCCTGGGCCTGGTCCTGGCGACGGCTGTGCTCATGTTCTTCATGATCCCCGCTCTGCTGGATCTCGCCTCCCCCATGTGGGTGACGCTGGTGGGCGCCAGCGCCATGATGCTGCTGGCGGTCTACATCGCCCACGGCGTCTCCGTACGCACGACCACCGCCTTACTGGGCACGATCGTCGGAGTGGTCATCACCGTCGTGCTGTCCCTGTGGGGCGTGGGGGCGGCGAACCTGACGGGTGCGACCGAGGAATCCGCGCTGACGCTGGCCGCCGCCGTACCGGGCCTGAGCCTGCGGGCGCTACTGACCTGCGGCATGGTCATCGCCGGCCTCGGTGTGCTCAACGATGTGACCATCACCCAGGCCTCGGCCGTGTGGGAGCTGCACGCCGCCAACACGTCGCTCAGTCGGATGCGCCTGTTCACCGGCGGCATGCGCATCGGGCGCGACCACATCGCCTCGACCGTCTACACCCTCGCCTTCGCCTACGCGGGTACCGCGCTGCCGCTGATCCTGGCGGCCTCACTCATCGAGCGCCCCGTGATCGATACCATGCTTTCCGGTGAGATCGCCGAGGAGATCGTCCGCACGCTGGTGTCCTCCATCGGGCTGGTGCTGGCGATCCCGGCGACGACGGCCGTCGCCGCACTCCTGTGCCATACGACGCCGACGGGCCGCGTGGACAACACCGACGACCCTGACGACGCTCACAACGCCGACAATACCCACGACGCTGACAAACGCTGACAACACTGACAACACTGCGGACGGAGCCCGGCATCGAGCCTCGGCCCAGCGCCCGGAGGTCAGGCGCCGACAGGCGCCGATGCTTGAGGAGCCCTCTCATCCTCCGGAGACGTCGGACTCCGCGTCGAGCAGGAGCGTCCTGTGCTCCTCGCTGAGATAGGGGGAGTCCAGCCAGCCGTCGGGCAGGTGCGGGCGCTTGGGAGTGCCGGCCCGGCCGCGGGGGCCCTCGACCGTCTCGCCCGGGTAGGGGACCTTCTCGGGCAAACGGGCTCGCATGGCCGCCAGTGCCTCGTGCAGGCCCTCGAGCGTGCTCACGCGCATAAGTGTGTTGCGCGCCTGTCCGCCTACGGGGTAGCCCTTGAGGTACCAGCCCACGTGCTTGCGCAGATCCCTCACGCCCCGGTCCTCGCCCATCTCCGCAGCCAGCAGCTGTCCATGCTCCTCAATGACGGCGATCACATCGTCCAGATCGGGGCGGGCGCGTGCCGCCGACCCGTGGAGCGCCGCCACGATGTCCGCGAAGAGCCACGGCCGCCCCTGGCAGCCGCGGCCCACCACGACGCCGTCGCAGCCAGTGGCGCGAATCATCCGCAGCGCGTCATCCCCGGTCCAGATGTCCCCATTGCCGAGCACCGGCAGGGCTGTCGCCTCCTTGAGACGGGCGATCGCCTCCCAATCCGCCTGGCCCGCATAATGCTGGCGAGCCGTTCGGCCGTGCAGGGTGATCGCCGCGACGCCGGCGTTCTCCGCCGCGCGCGCGACGTCCATGAAGGTCTCATGATCCTCGTCGATGCCGATGCGGGTTTTAACCGTCACCGGCACGGCGTGCTCGCGGTGCGCCGCTCGCGCGGCCTGGTCGCAGGCGCGCACAGTCTCGCGCAGGATCGCCGCCAGCAGATCCTTCTTCCACGGCAGCGCCGCGCCTCCGCCTTTGCGCGTGACCTTGGGCGCCGGACAGCCGAAGTTGAGGTCGATGTGGTCGGCCAGGTCCTCTTCGACCAGGATGCGCACCGCCGCACCCGCGATCGACGGGTCGACCCCGTAGAGCTGGATGGAGCGCACCCGCTCACCGGGATCTGAGCGCACCATGGCCAGAGTCTTCTCATTGCGCTCCACCAAGGCGCGCGTTGTCACCATCTCGTTGACATACATGCCCGCGGGCGCCATCAGGCCGCCGTCTCGGATCGCCAGGCGCCCGGCCTGCCCAGGACGGAGCTCGGCGGGCAGCATCGACTCGCCGGCCAGACGGCACAGACGTCGGAAGGACGCATTAGTCACCCCCGCCATCGGAGCGAGCACAACCGGCGTGGCCACTTCGATCGGCCCGATGCGCAGCGGTCCGATACTCGCCCGGGCCCCGATGGAAGGGGTGGAAGGCGGGAAAGCGGCGGGAGGCTGAATGGTCACCGGACCATGCTTGCACACGGTTGGCACGCGGGTCGGTGCTCGGTGGCCGCCGAGCACCGACCCGTACGGCGATGCGCACATCGCCCCGTCATACGAGCACTCCGGCGAAAGGCCGCATAGGCTGCGCGCGTGAGCACGCCGCCCGCATCGCCGCCGAGAGCCCGATCGGTCCTGGTCACCGGGGCATCACGAGGAATAGGCCGCGCCGTTGCGAGTGCCTTCGTCGCTGGAGGTGATCAGGTGGTCGGCCTGTCGCGCTCCGGGAAGGCGCCCGCCGGCGTGGTGGGCATTGATGTTGACGTGACCGATCATGCGGCCCTGCGGCGAGCCGTGGCGCGGGCTCGGACGCTGCACGGCCCGATCGAGGTTCTGGTGGCATGCGCCGGGGTCAGCCATGACGCCCTGGCCATCCGCACTCGCGAATCGGTGTGGTCCGAGACGATGGCGGTCAATCTCACCGCTTCCTTCGCCACCGCTTCCGCAGTCCTGCCGGACATGCTGCGCGCCCATCGCGGTCGTATCGTCCTGGTCTCCTCGGTCGTCGCGGCTCGCGGCGGCATAGGGCAGGCTGCCTACGCCGCTTCCAAGGGCGGGGTCGAGGGACTGACCCGCGCGCTGGCCCGCGAGGTCGCCTCCCGCGGGGTGACCGTCAACGCGGTTGCCCCCGGTTTTGTCGATACCGACATGACCGCGGGCCTGCCCCACGACGTCCGTGCGGACCACCTGGCCGCCATTCCCATGGGGCGCTGGGCGATGCCCGAGGAGATCGTCGCCCCGGTCCTGTTCCTGGCCTCTGCTGGCGCCTCCTACATCACCGGTACCGTACTGGGAGTCGATGGCGGCCTGGGCATGGGGCGCTGAGGTCGTACGTGCTGACGGCGGTGGTGACTGCGCCGTCGAGGAATTGGGGAATTGGGGAATCTTGAATGGAGTACTGCTTGGGCGGGTGGACTGGATGCCTCTGGAACGTATCGCGCCGATTCACGTCGCACGGCTCGAGCACGTGTCGTAAAGTTGCCGCGTGACGACTGAGAAACTCGGGAAGACCCTGGTCCTGGTCCGCCACTCCAAGGCAGCCCATGACGCTCCCACCGATCTTGAGCGCCCCCTGACCTCCAAGGGCCATACTCTGGCGGACAAGCTCGCCCGCTCGCTGGCCAGGCGCGTCGGCCATCTTGACCTTCTTCTCGTATCGCCCGCCGCGCGTGCCCGGCAGACCGCTCGCCCCATTCAGGAGCGCCTCGAACCGGCCGAGGTCCATGTCGAGCCGGAGATCTATCACAACGGCGCCTTGAAGATTCTCGATCTGCTGACACCGCTGTCCGAGGCCACGAACACGGTTGTTCTCGTCGGTCACGAGCCCACGGTCTCAATCCTGGCGCACATGCTTCACGACGCTGATGACGATCTGGCGGCCCAGGCGTCCTTCGGGGTGCCGACGGCCACGGCGCTGTTGCTCACGGTTCCGGGGCCCTGGGCCGACCTCGCCCCCGACAAGGCGCACTTGACTGAGATCGTCACCGCGCCGCGCTGATGCGTTGATGCGACCGACGCCCTGACGTCCCGGCCTCCCCGGCGACGTCGCGGCTGTCAGCGCTGCCCAGTAGCCGCTCAGTGTTGACGAGTCAGAGCAGCTCGAGGACGGCCATCAGGTCACGTACATGCACGGCGGCGTCCGCCTGCTCGACGACTACCGGCTTGGCGCAGAACGCCACTCCAAGACCCGCGGTCGCGATCATGCTCAGGTCGTTGGCGCCATCGCCCACTGCGACTGTGCGCCTCATATCAACATCGTCTTCAGCCGCCCACTCGCGCAGGCACTGCTCCTTGACGTCGCGATCGACGATGCGGCCCTCCACCCGGCCGGTGAGGACCCCCTCCGAGGTCTCGAGACGGTTGGCCGCCATATGATCAATGCCCAGGCGCGTCGCGAGAGGACCGACGACCTCTGTGAACCCGCCTGAGACGATGCCGACTCGGCATCCGCTCGCATGGAGACGTGCGATGAGCTCCTCGGCTCCGGGAGTCAGCCGCACCTGATCGAGCACGTCCGCGAAGATGGTTCGGTTCACTCCGGCCAGAGTGCTTACCCGTTGCCTCAGGGAGGCGGCGAAGTCGAGTTCTCCGCGCATCGCCCGCTCGGTGATGTCGGCGACCTGTTCCCGTGTGCCCGCGTGCTCCGCGATGAGCTCGATGACCTCCTGCTCGATGAGCGTGGAGTCCACGTCCATGACCAGTAGACCGGGACCGAGTTCGGCGAGAATGCCGCTGGCCCTGGCACCCGAGGTTCGTCGGCCGGGGAGACGCTGCTTGTCGGTCATGAACAGATGCTAGCCGCAGTGCGCCGCCGCCCCGAGACCACGATGTCTCGGGGCGGCGGCGGGCTCAGGCGGGTCGGTGGCTTCCGATCAGCGGGGTACTGTCTGCCCCTTCGCCACGACGGTAATGCCGGACTCGGTCACGGTGAATCCGCGTTCGCGGTCGCGCTCGGCATCGATCCCGACCATGGCCCCCTCTTCGACGACGACGTACTTGTCGAGGATGGCCCGGTTGACGACCGTGTTGCGTCCGACGTTCACGCCGTCCATGAGGACCGACTCGCGCACCGAGGACCAGGAGTTGACGCGCACGCCGGGGGACAGGACCGAGGAGATGACCTCGCCGCCGGAGACGATGACGCCGGGGGAGACGATCGAGTCCACCGCGTGCCCCAGGCGCTCATGATGTCCGTAGACGAACTTGGCCGGGGGCATGGCCGCCTGGTAGCCGGCGAATAGCGGCCAGCGGTCGTTGTACAGATTGAACACCGGGGTTACCGAGATGAGGTCCTGGTGGGCGTCGAAGAAGGCGTCCACTGTTCCCACGTCGCGCCAGTAGTCGCGGTCCCGCTCGGTGGCGCCGGGGACGTCGTTGTCCTTGAAGTCGTAGACCCCGGCGGTGCCCTGGTTCACGAACCAGGGCACGATGCTGCCGCCCATATCGTGCTTGGAGGATTCGTCGGCCGCGTCAACCGTCACGGCATCCAGAAGTGCATCGGCGTCCATGATGTAGTTGCCCATGGAGGCCAGGACCTCGTCGGGGGAGTCCGGCAGGCCCGGCGTGTCCTTGGGCTTCTCCACGAAGGCCTTGATCCGTCCGCGGTTCTGCGGATCGGTCTCGATGACGCCGAACTGGTCCGCCAGGGCGCGCGGCTGGCGGATGCCCGCCACGGTGCAGGGCAGCCCGGAGGCGATGTGGTGGTCCAGCATCTGGGAGAAGTCCATGCGGTAGATGTTGTCCGCACCGGTGATGACCACGTAGTCGGGCCGCTCGTCGTCGAGCAGGTTGAGGGACTGGTAGATCGCGTCCGCGCTCCCCAGGAACCAGTGCTTGCCCACGCGCTGCTGGGCGGGCACCGGGGCGATGTAGTTGCCCAGCATGTCGGACATCCGCCAGGTCTTGGAGATGTGCCGGTCCAGCGAGTGGGACTTGTACTGGGTGAGCACCACGACCTTGAGGAAGCCGGAGTTGATCATGTTGGACAGCGAGAAGTCGATGAGCCGGTAGATGCCCCCGAAGGGGACGGCGGGCTTGGCGCGGTCGACGGTCAAGGGCATGAGGCGCTTGCCCTCACCGCCTGCCAGGACGATTGCGAGAACACGAGGTTGAGCCATGTGGTCACCATACGTGACCCCAGCCACCCTGTGGGGTGATTCATGAGGTATTCGTCATGTGTTTTCTGCGGAGCGGGCCATGGTCCTCCAGTCATCTGACCCCATCTCATCAGTCGGTCGTCACCGGCGGGCGGCCTCATGCGATGCGGGCGCTGGATAGCGCAAACCGCCCCGTTGTCGGCGCAAAGCCGATACCGTCGGGCGTGGGGCGGCTCACGTTCCGGGAGCCCTCCCACCCTGGACCAGCCACCTGATTCAACAGCGCGCAGGGCGCGAGCGAGGAGACGCAACCCATGAGGGTCGATCTGCTGACCAAGGAATACCCACCCTTCATCTACGGCGGAGCCGGAGTCCACGTCTATGAACTGGCCAAGGTTCTGCGCCCACTGGCCGATGTGCGCGTGCACGCTTTCGGAGGACCGCGCGAGCCGGGCACCGAGGGTGCGGACCCGGGCGTGACCGGTTATCCGGAGGTCGCTGAGCTCGACGGCGCCAATGCGGCCCTGCGCACCTTCGGTGTGGATCTGGAGATGGTCCCCGGGGTGGAGGGCGCCGACATCGTCCACTCCCACACCTGGTACGCCAATCTCGCCGGGCACCTGTCCGGGCTGCTCTACAGCATTCCGCACATCTTGTCCGCCCACTCCCTGGAGCCGATGCGCCCTTGGAAGGCCGAGCAGCTCGGCGGGGGCTACGCCCTGTCCTCCTGGGCGGAGCGTCAGGCCTATGAGGGAGCGACCGCCGTCATCGCCGTCTCTCACGGCATGCGCGAGGACATTCTGCGCTCCTATCCGCAGGTGGATCCCGAGCGCGTCAAGATCGTCCACAACGGCATCGACCTGGATGCCTGGGCCCCACCGACCGATGCCGAGTGGGAGGCGGAGAGCCAAGAGGTTCTGCGGCGCTACGGCATCGATACGTCCCGCCCCACAGTGGTCTTCGTCGGGCGCATCACCCGTCAGAAGGGCCTGCCCCACCTCCTGCGCGCCGTTGAGAAACTGCCCGCCGACATCCAGGTCGTTCTGTGCGCCGGCGCTCCCGATACCGCGGAGATCAAGGCCGAGGTCGATTCCCTCGTGGCCGGCCTCCAGGCCAAGCGGACCGGCGTCATCCTCATCGAGGAGATGCTCCCGCACCGTCAGCTCCAAGCCGTCCTGAGCGCCTCTGACGTCTTCGTGTGCCCGTCCGTCTACGAGCCCCTGGGCATCGTCAACCTGGAGGCCATGGCCATGGGGCTGCCCGTGGTCGGCTCCGCCACCGGCGGGATCCCGGACGTCATCGTCGACGGCGAGACCGGCCTGCTGGTTCCGATCGATCAGATGCAGGACGGCACTGGCACGCCGATCGACCCGGAGCGCTTCGTCGCCGACCTCGCCGAGCGTCTGACCGCGGTGGCCACCGATGAGGCCCGGGCCAAGAGCATGGGAGTCGCCTCCCGCAAGCGCGTGGAGGAGCACTTCGCCTGGACGGCGATCGCCGAGCAGACCATGGAGGTCTACCGGTGGGCTCTGGACCACGGCTGAGACCGAATCCGGAGCAGGGGGCTGCGATCGCGACTACGACGACGATCGCGGCCCCCACCACTCGGTTGCGGCGGCGACTCCGTAGCGCGCTGTCGTCAGCAGGGGGCGCAGCACCCGTGTGCGCCGTTCCGCCTGGAGAGCGGTGGCCGATGCCCCGTCGTCGGCCAGGGCCAGCTCGCAGATCGCCGCCAGCCTCAGTGAGCGCTCGAGCAGCGTGCGGTGCCTGCTGTCCAAGGATGGCGGCACTACTCGCGGGTCGACTGCGGCCGTCACCAGGTCAGTGAGCTCGTCGGCGAGCTCGGGACGCTCACGGGCGAGGTCCAGCTCGGTCAGGGCGTCTATCGCCTCCTCTGTGGCTGCGTGGACATCGCGCCGGGCCTGTCCGGCGTTGAAAGGAGGCGGGGCGGTCACCAGGTCCTCAGTCCGCCAGACCACACTCGTGCCCGTCGTCTCTGGGATGAGCAGTACTCGACGGCCAGCAGTTGCTTCGAGCAGGACGCATTCACCGATGTCGATGGCTGCCGCCAGGCCCGGCAGGGGATCGGCGGGAGAGGGGAGCACTGCGGATACTCGTGACAACGGGCCGAAGGCGGTGAGCCATGCGTGCAGCGGCAGTCTGCCCAGCCCCCATGGGGATGCTGCGCCCGCGGGGTTGCTGAAGTCGTCGGTGTCGTTGACCTCGTGGGCGCCATCGGCTCCCTCAACGACTGCGATGCCGCGTGAGGAGGGGAGAGGCGCCCACAGGGCCAGGACGACGGAAACCGGCAGGTCGAAAGGACTCACGCCGCTGCACCTTAGCCGTTATGGCGCGGGCTGGACCTTCCGGCAGTCTTGTCCCTCGGACGTGGGACTCACGTCACCCCCGCACGATAGAGTTAGAGACATGACCTCCGTACTCCGCCTCGACGACGTTTCGCTCCACCGTGGGACCACCCGGATCCTTACTCATGTGAACTGGAGCGTCGAGGAGGGCGAGCACTGGGTGCTGCTGGGGCCCAATGGCGCGGGTAAGACCACTGTGTCACGCATTGCCGCGGCGAGGCTGTTCCCCTCCTCGGGGACGGCCGACATCCTGGGCGAGCGGATGGGGCGCGTGGACGTCTCCGAGCTGCATCCCCGTATCGGCCTATGCTCCTCGGCCCTGGCGGGCCGGGTTCCGGAAGGAGAGCTCGTGATAAGTGTCGTGCTCTCCGCCTCCTACGGACGCATCGGCGTATGGCGCGAGGAATACGACGATTTCGACGTCGAGCGCGCCCGCGCCCTCCTGGACGCGCTCGGTGCGGGCGAACTGGCCGAACGCGCCTGGGGCACTCTCTCCTCGGGGGAGCGCAAGCGGGTGGAGATCGCTCGCGCGCTCATGCCCGACCCTGAGCTGCTCGTCCTGGACGAGCCCGCCTCGGGCCTCGACGTCGCCGGCCGCGAGCAGCTGTTGGCCGCCCTGACCGATATCATCTCGGGGCCGGGATCCCCCTCGATACTCCTGGCCACTCACCACCTCGAAGAGATCCCGACCGGTTTCACGCACGCACTCGCGCTGCGGCAGGGCGAGACGGTGGCGGCCGGTCCTTTGACCGAGGTTCTGGCCGACCCTGTCATGTCAACAACGTTCGGCCTGCCGCTGGAGATCACTTGGGACCGCGGGCGCTACACCGCGCGCGGTGCGGCCGTGCCCCCCACGGGTCGTCATCTCGCCTGAGCCGCTAACCAGCCGCCGAATCGCATACGAAGGAGAAACACGATGGCTTGGCTCTGGTGGCTCGGCGCATCCCTCGTCATGGGCGTCATTGAGACGCTCACCGCCGACTTGACGTTCCTCATGTTCGCAGGCGGAGCGCTGGGAGGGGCCGTGGCGGCCGCCCTCGGTGCTCCCCTGTGGATTCAGGTTCTCGTCTTCGCCGTGATCTCGGTGCTTCTTCTCGTGGCTATCAGGCCCTGGGCGAAGCGTCGTCTGACTGAGGGAACGCCCGACATGCGTACGAATGCCGAGGCTCTCATCGGGCGTGAGGCTATTGCGCTGACGGCTGTTGACGTTCATGGGGGTCGGATTCGTCTGGGCGGTGAGGAGTGGAGCGCTCGCCTGGCTGAGAATCTTGGCGGTGGAGTCCCGCGTCTTGACGTGGGCGATCCGGTCCGTGTTACCAGCATCGACGGCGCCATAGCCGTCGTGGCGCCGGTGGGGGTCCCCGCCGGCGGGCAGCCGGCGTGAGCCGGGCCGGTTCAGGAGGCGCTCCGGGTGAACGAGCCGACTGATGTCTGGTCCTTGATCCTGCTGCTGCTGGCCCTGTTCGGCGGCATTGCCGTCTTCCGCGCGGTGCGACTCGTTCCGCGGTCCTGCGCGCTCATCGTCGAACGGCGGGGGAGGTTCCACGCCGAGTACCGGGCCGGGCTCCACCTCCTCATGCCCTTCATCGACCGTGAGCGCAGCATGGTGGACCTGCGTGAGCAGGAGATGGTCATGTCACCGAGACAGGTGACCACCTCCGACGGCCTGGTGGTGAGTACTGACCTGACCGTCTACTTCCAGGTGATCGACCCCGTGCGCACCACCTATCAGGTCCCCAACTATCTGGAGGCCTGTGAGCAGCTGGTCATCACCACGCTGCGTCACGTCGTCGGGGCCATGGACCTGGAGCAGGTCCTGGCCGGCCGTGAGCAGGTCGGCGTCCGGGTGCGCGATGTGCTGAACTGGACCACCTGCCGCTGGGGCGTTCGCGTGGGCGGCGTCGAGCTGACGCTCAGTGAAGCATCACTGATGTCCAGTGATGCTCGGCGCCCCTTGGACGCTCCATGAGGCTCTACCAAGGTCCCCGGGGGCGCTCATGCACCTGTCCTGAGCCCGGTTACCAGCCCCGCCCCGACCGGCATAACAGCATGACAGACCGTTCCGACTACACCAGGAGATACTTCGCGTGAACGATTTCACTATTGTCCCGATCTTCATTCTGCTGCTGCTGGCGTTGTTCATCATCATCGCCATCTTCCGCGCCGTACGGATAGTCCCGCAGAGCTACGCCATCATCGTGGAGCGCCTGGGCAAGTTTCAGGCCGAGTACTGGGCCGGGCTCCACTTCGTTGTGCCCTTCTTCGACCGCGTGCGCAACACTGTGGACCTGCGCGAGCAGGTCGTCTCCTTCCCGCCGCAGCCGGTGATCACCTCTGACAACCTTGTGGTGTCGATCGACTCAGTCATCTATTACCAGGTGACCGATCCCAAGCGCGCCACCTATGAGATCTCCAACTACCTGCAGGCGATCGAGCAGCTCACGGTGACCACGCTGCGCAATGTCATCGGTGCCATGGACCTGGAGCAGACGCTGACCAGCCGCGACCAGATCAATGGCCAGCTGCGCGGTGTTCTCGACCAGGCGACCGGTCGCTGGGGCATTCGGGTGGGAAATGTCGAGTTGAAGTCCATCGACCCGCCCGCCTCCATTCAGGGAGCCATGGAGCAGCAGATGCGCGCCGAGCGCGATCGCCGTGCGGCTATCCTCACGGCCGAGGGCGTCAAGCAGTCTCAGATCCTCACGGCCGAGGGTGACAAGCAGTCCGCGATCCTGCGCGCCGAGGGCCAGGCTCAGTCCGCGATCCTCAAGGCGCAGGGCGAGTCCCGTGCGATCCTTCAGGTCTTCGACGCCATTCACCGCGGCAACGCCGATCCCAAACTGCTGGCTTACCAGTACCTGCAGACCCTTCCCAAGATCGCCAACGGCAACAGCTCGAAGATGTGGATCGTTCCCACCGAGTTCACCGCGGCGCTGAACGGTATCGCCGGCGCGCTTGGCGGCAACAAGCCCCCGTCGGGCTCGGACCCGTCTGACGACGGCGCCGAGGGTGAACCGGGCGTCGACCTCTCCGGCATGGACTCCGCTCTCGACATCGCATCGAATCTGGCGCAGACCAATCTGCAGACGCCGGAAGAGGCCCTTGCGCAGGCCCGCGGCGAGGTTGCATCCGCCACTCAGATAGCGGATGACGCCACTCCGTCGGGCGCCGGCGCGTCCGAGGCATCAGTGCGGGAGCGGACTGCAGCTGAGGGGAAGCCTTCCGGCGACCACGACGGCACTCCGCCCTCGATTCCGCCCACTGCTCAGCATCGGGCCTGACGCACGTCTCAGAACTCTCGCCCGCCGGGGGAGTGATGGAGTGATTTGAGTAAGGGACCGGTCGTGTGCGATCCCGCCTGAGGGTGCCCTGCCCTGTTCCAGCTTTCGCCGGTGGCGGGAGTAGCGGGGCGGTAGCGAAGGTCTGACGTACTCTTCCAGCCGTGCTACGTAAGACGCTTCGCCGCTACCTGCGCCCCTACGCCTGGCTGATAGCGGCCGTCCTGCTGCTCAAGGTCCTGGAAACCGCCGCAGCGCTCCTGCTGCCCACCCTCAACGCCTCCATCATCAACAGGGGCGTCGTCACCGGCGATACCGGGACGATCTGGCGCCTGGGCGCCCAGATGCTCGCCATCACCGCGCTCCAAGGGGCCGCGGCGGTGGCGGGGACCTACGTCGCCTCCAGATCGGCGATGGGCCTGGGGCGGGACATGCGCGCGGACATCTTCGGCCACGTCCAGCGCTTCAACGTCGAGGAGATCTCGCGATTCGGCGCGCCCTCGCTCATCACCCGCTCCACCAACGACATCCAGCAGGTCCAGTCGGTGGTCTTCATGATCTCCTCCATGATGCTCATGGCCCCGATCATGCTCGTGGGCGGGACCGTGATGGCGCTGAGGGTGGACGTGCCCCTATCGGGCCTGCTGGTGGTGCTCGTCCCGCTCCTCGCCGCGGTGGTCGGCCTCATCGCCAGCCGCCTCCTGCCCCACTTCCGCATCCAGCAATCCCGCATTGACCGCGTCAACCTCGTGATGCGCGAGCAGATCCAGGGCATGCGTGTCATCCGGGCCTTCGTCCGCAGCGCCCAGCGGCGCGAGGTCTTCGAGGAGGCGAACAGCCGGCTCACCGCCACCTCCTGGAGCATCGGCAAGCTCATGGCGCTGATGTTCCCGGTGGTCCAGCTCATCATGAACCTCGCTTCGGTGGCGGTCATCTGGTTCGGCGGCATGAGGGTGGACAGCGGCGGCATGTCCATCGGCGACCTGACCGCCTACCTCAACTACATCACGCAGATCCTCTTCTCCGTCATGATCGCCGTGATGCTGGTCAGCATGCTGCCGCGCGCCCAGGTCGCCGCCGGGCGCTTCCAGGAGGTGATGGCCCTCCAGCCCTCCATCACCGCGCCGGAGCATCCCGCCAGGCTGCCCGAGGCGCCCGATGGCGCCGATCAGGGGCCGGGACGCGGCCCCGCGGGCGGCCGCGGCCGGCGCATCGAGCTGGACGACGTCGCCCTGCGCTACCCCGGTGCAGACAGCTGCGCCCTGCGCGGCATCAGCCTGGATATCGCTCCGGGCACGACCACCGCCCTGATCGGTTCCACCGGCTCGGGCAAATCCACGCTGGTCAACCTCCTGCCCCGCCTCCTCGACGTCAGCCACGGCTCCGTGCGCATCGACGGCGTCGATGTGCGGGACCTGGACCCCCGCGAGCTCAGGCGCGCCATCGCCACCGTGCCGCAGAAGGCCTACCTCTTCTCCGGGACCATCCGCTCCACCCTCCAGCGCGGTGGTCCCGACACCGACGACGCCGAGCTGTGGCGCGCCCTGGAAGCGGCCCAGGCGGCCGGATTCGTGCAGGCCCTGGATGACGGCCTGGACCACGGTGTGGACGCCGGCGGCGTCAACTTCTCCGGAGGGCAGCGCCAGCGCCTGGCCATCGCCCGAGCACTGCTGCGCCCGGCCGGGGTGTACATCTTCGACGACTCCTTCTCCGCCCTGGACTACGCCACCGATGCGCGCCTGCGGGCGGGACTTGGCCGGGCCACAGGGGGCGCGACGATCATCATCGTGGCCCAGCGCGTGGCGTCGATCCGCGACGCCGACCAGATCGCCGTGCTGGACAAGGGCCGCGTGGTCGGACTGGGCACGCACGAGGAGCTCATGGAAGGCTGCCCGACCTACCAGGAGATCGTCCTGTCGCAGATCAGTGCCGAGGAGGCCGCATGAGCCAGGGACCCGGCCCCCACCAGGGCGCCCCGACCGTCAAGGCCAAGGACGCGCGCGGCGCCTGGAGGCGCCTGATACGGGAGTTGCGCCCCGAACGCCCCAGGATCATCGCAGTGGTCGTCCTGACCACCGCCTCCGTCCTCCTCAACGTCCTGGCTCCGCGGGTGCTCGGGCGGGCCACCAACATCATCTACGAGGGCGTCATGGGCAAGCTGCTCGCGCACGAGGGACTGCCCGCGGGCGCCAGGGGCGAGGGGCTCGTCGCCCTGCTGCGCCAACAGGGGCACGAGACCTACGCCTCCATGGTGAGCAGCATGGACGTCACGGTCGGGGCCGGGCTGGACACGGGCCGCCTCGCCGTCGTCCTGGCCCAGATCACCGCGCTCTACGTCACCGCCGCCCTCATCATGTGGATCCAGGGCCTGATCCTGGCAAGGGTGGTGCAGCGCACCGCCAAGCGCCTGCGCTCCCAGGTGGAGGACAAGCTCTCGCGCGTCCCGGTGTCCTACATCGATCAGGGCTCGCGCGGCGACGTGCTCTCCCGCGTCACCAACGACGTCGACAACGTCTCCCAGACCCTCCAGCAGACGATCTCGCAGTCCTTCAACTCGCTGATCACCATCATCGGCGTGACCGCCATGATGATCTCGGTCTCCGGCGAGCTCTCCGCGGTGGCGCTGGCGACGATCCCCGTGGCCATCGGCGCAGCCGCCCTCATCTCCCGGCGCTCGCGCCCGCACTTCACCGAGCAGTGGGACGCCACGGGGAAGGTCTCGGGCATCGTCGAGGAGGCCTTCACCGGGCACGAGGTCGTGACCCTCTTCAGCGCCGAGGGCGCCTTCGAGGACCTGTTCGCCGAGCAGAACAACCGCCTCTACGAGGGCTCTTACAAGGCCCAGTGGATCTCCGGCACCATCCAGCCGGTCATGCGGGTCATCTCCAATCTCAACTTCGTCATCATCGCCGTGGTGGGAGGGCTGAGGATCACCAGCGGCACCATGACGCTGGGCGATGTCCAGGCCTTCATCCAGTACTCACAGAACTTCAGCCAGCCGATCACCCAGCTCGCCTCCATGGCGAACCTGCTGCAATCCGGGGCCGCCAGCGCCGAGCGGCTCTTCGATCTCATGGACGCTCCCGAGGAGGCCGAGACGGGCAGCGCCCACCTGCCCGCCGAGGTCGAGGGCCGCGTCGTCTTCGACCACGTGCGCTTCTCCTACAACCCGGGCACCGAGCTCATCACCGACCTCAACCTGGTGGTCGAGCCGGGCCAGAGCGTCGCCATCGTGGGGCCCACGGGCGCGGGCAAGACCACCCTGGTCAACCTCCTCCTGCGCTTCTACGACCCCCAGTCCGGCTCGATCACGCTGGACGGCGTCGACACGCGCGACCTGACCCGCGATGAGCTGCGCGAGCAGATCGGCATGGTGCTGCAGGAGACCTGGCTCTTCGAGGGGACCATTGAGGAGAACATCGCCTTCGGCAAGCCGGGCGCCACCCACGACGATGTCCTCGCCGCCGCGCAGGCCGCCAGTGCCGACCACATCATCAGCGCCCTGCCGCAGGGCTACGACACGGTGATCGACGACTCCGGCACGGGCGTGTCCGCCGGTGAGAAGCAGCTGCTGACCATCGCGCGGGCCTTCCTGGCCGGACGCCACATCCTCGTCCTGGACGAGGCCACGTCCTCGGTCGATACCCGCACCGAGCTGCTGGTCCAGCAGGCCATGATGGAGCTGCGCAGGAACCGCACCAGCTTCATCATCGCCCACCGCCTGTCCACCATCCGCGATGCCGACATCATCCTGGTCATGGAGGACGGCGATATCGTCGAGCAGGGCAGCCACGATGAGCTCATCGCCGCTCACGGTGCCTATTACGAGCTCTACCAGAGCCAGTTCTCCGGCCCGGCCGTCCGCCATGAGCCCGCAGCCGAGCGAGACGAGCTCATGGCGAGCCTGGGCCGGGACTCGGCGGGGAGGCCCCGCCCATGATCATTCGCCTCACCGACGGCGCCGATGAGCGCCTGAACGACTACACCAGCCTGACCGATGTGGCCCTGCGCCGCCGCCTGGAGACCGAACGCGGCCTGTACATGGCCGAGTCCACCAAGGTCATCACCCGCGCCGTGGCCGCCGGGCACGTCCCGCGCTCCTTCCTCATGGCAGAGCGCCACTATCCGGAGATGCGGCCCGTCATCGCCGCCGCTGCGGGATGCGGGGGAGCGGACGACGGCGGGGAGGTGCCCGTCTTCCTGGCACCGGAGGAGGCGCTGGAGTCCATCACCGGCTTCCACCTGCACCGCGGCGCCTTGGCGGCCATGAACCGGCCGGAGCTGGCCGGTGTCGGCGACCTGTTGGCCGCGGTGCGCGGGGGAGAGGGCGCCAGACGGGTGGCCATCCTGGAGGACCTGGTGGATCACACCAACGTGGGGGCCGCTTTCCGCAGTGCCGCCGCCCTGGGGATCGACGCCGTCCTGGTCACCCCGCACTGCGCCGACCCCCTCTACCGGCGCAGCGTCAGGGTCTCCATGGGCACCGTCTTCCAGGTTCCCTGGACCCGGATCGAGCGCTGGCCCGCCATGGATGAGCTCCATGAGCAGGGCTTCATGGTGGCTGCCCTGGCCCTGTCGGATGACTCCGTGGGCCTGGACGACTTCGCCGCCTCCGAGGCCTGTACGGCGCCGGGTTCCCGGGTCGCTGTCGTGCTGGGGACCGAGGGCGATGGGCTCTCGCGCCGCACCGTCGCGGCTGCCGATGAGGTGGTGCGCATTCCGATGGCAGGGGGAGTCGACTCCCTCAACGTGGCTGCTGCTGCGGCAGTCGCCTTCTGGGCGCTGCGCATGCCTCGGTGAGTCTCGGCGATCGAGCTCTTCCTTGGCACTCGGTCTGCTGCGGTCAGGGCTTTAGCGGGCTGTCAGAAGACGTGATTTATGCCATAATTGCGGATATGTCGAAGAAGCACCCCAAAATGGATCGCTCCCTGTACGAGACGGAGCTACTGCGGCTGCAAGCCGAATTGGTCGAGATGCAGGAATGGGTCAAGTCCACTGGCGCCCGGGTCGTCGTGGTCTTCGAGGGTCGTGACGCAGCGGGCAAGGGCGGCGCGATCAAGCGGATCACCGAGTATCTCAATCCGCGTATTGCGCGGGTGGTGGCGCTGCCCGCGCCCACTGAGCGCGAACGCACTCAGTGGTATTTTCAACGCTATATAGCGCATTTGCCGGCGGCGGGTGAGATTCGGCTATTCGACCGCTCTTGGTACAACCGCGGCGGTGTCGAGCATGTCATGGGCTACTGCACCGCTGAGGAGCATCGGCGATTCCTGCAGCAGTGCCCCATCTTCGAGCGAATGCTCGTTGATGACGGCATTCTGCTGCGCAAGTACTGGTTCTCTGTGTCCGACAAGGAGCAGTACAAGAGGTTCAAGTCGAGGCTGACCGATCCGATGCGACGCTGGAAGCTGTCGCCCACCGACCTGGAGTCCGTCACCCGCTGGGAGGACTACTCGCGCGCCAAGGATGACATGTTCGTGCATACCGATATCGAGTCTGCGCGTTGGCACGTGGTGGAGTCGGAGGACAAGCGCAAGGCGCGTATCAATGTGATTCATCATCTGCTCGGTTCCATTCCTTACCACCATGTTGAGCGGCCGGAATTGAAGTTCCCGAAGCGTCCGCCGTCAACCGGGTATCAGCGCACCGATCGATCCCTGCAGTTGGAGGTTCCCGACTACGCCGCGACTCTGAGTGCCGGTGAGCCGCCCGAGCGTTATGTGGACGTTGAGGACGAGGGCGTTAACTGAGTTAACTGAAGCCGAACCCTGCTTGTTCGTCTGATCGCGTGCGGGGGAGGGGGCGGGGCGGCGCCGTTCGCCCGTTGCGGGGTGCGCGTCTTCGATACCCGAGTAACCCCGCTATAACGCCGGTTCCCCGGCCCGCGAGCTTACTGCGGGCCGGGGAACCGGCGTTTGTCCCAAGCGGTCTCCCTGAGGGGAGACAGTCGGTCGGCTGCGCGCCTCAGTCCTCAGCTTCTTTAGCTTCCTCAGCGTCCTCGGCCGGGGCGGTGACGCGGATGAGGGGGGTGCCGGTGGTGGTGTCGCCGTCGGCGATGATCTCGACGGAGGCGAACTTGGCGGTGTTGGTGATGAGCACCGGTGTGGTCAGCGGGTAGCCGGCCTCCTCGATGGTGGCGCGGTCGACGCGGACCAGTTCTTGGCCGGCGGTGACGTGGTCGCCCTGCTTGACTTTGACGTCGAAGCCCTTGCCCTCGAGGTTGACGGTGTCCAGGCCGACGTGGATGAGCAGTTCGACTCCGTTGTCCAGGTTGATGCCGAAGGCGTGCCCGGAGTCGGGGGCGACGACGACTGTGCCGTCTGCGGGGGCGGTGACCACGATATCGCCGGTGGGGGTCAGACCTGCGCCCTGGCCGACGGCGCCGGAGGAGAACACCGGGTCGGTGACGTCTTCCAGGGGCATGACCGTTCCGGTCAGCGGAGCGGGCACCTCGGTGACCGCACCCGGCACCAGCGCGGGCTTAACCTCCTCAGCGGGGGCGTCGGCGGTCTGGGCGTCGCCATCCGATGCGGCCTCCTCGCCTGAGGCAGTGGAGGTCTCCAGAGCGAGATCGGCCTCGTTCTCGGCGTTGGTCTTGTCGATCTCGGCGCGCTCCTCCGGGGTGCGGTAGTCCGAGAGGATGACGAGGGTCATCGCCACGATGAAGGAGACGATGACCGAAACGCCGTAGATGACGATCGAGCTCGTGCTATCCGCGCCCGTGGCGTCGCCGTTGAAGGCGGGGATGGTGAGCAACGAGGTGAAGACGAAGGCGTGCGTCGTGACGCCGCCGAAGATGCCCTGGATGATGCCGCCCAGGACGCAGCCCACGAGCATGCGCGGGTAGATGCGCTTGAAGCGCAGGTGAATACCGTAGAGGCTCGGCTCGGAGATGCCGCCGACCAGGCCGGCGAAGAGCGCACCAGTGGCGGTGACGCGCATATCCCTCTCCTTGTGCCGCATGGCAACGATCATGACACCGGCAGTGGCGCCGAAGCAGGCGAAGTTCCAGGCGCCCATGGGGCCCTGAATGAAGTCGTAGCCGTTGTTGTTGATGTTGAGCAGCATGATCGCGTTGATGGGCCAGTGCAGGCCCAGAGGCACCATGAAGGGGTAGATCAGCGGGATGATGATGCAGAAGATGAAGGGCGAGATGTTGTTGATCGCCTGCAGGAGGTTGGCGAGCCAGGCGCCGACGTAGACGCCGATCGGTCCCAGGAGGAAGCTCGTCAACGGAATCATGATGAGCATGGCAAAGAAGGGCACGAAGATCAGCTGGATGTCAGCGGGGATGATCTTCTTGAGCCCCTTCGTCAACGGCCCGAGCACTGCCGCCAGGAGCAGGGGCGGGAAGACCTGCGATCCGTAGTCGAAGATCGTCAGGGGAAGGGCGCCGAAGAGCTTGACAGTCGTGATCTCGGACCCCATGAAGGTCATGCTCGTGGCCTGGTCTACTGTTCCCAGCGCTGCGAATCCGGGCAGCATGGTGACGGCCATGACGGAGAAGCCGACCCAGGGATCCGCTCCGAGCTTCTTCGAGGCGTTGTAGGCCACCATGAGCGGCAGGAAGTAGAAGACCGAGCGCCAGGTGAGGTTGAGGAACGCCCAGCTCGGCGTGAGTGTGACACGCGGGTCCGCCCAGTTGCCGATGATGCCGAGCGTGCCCATCAGCGCCATGAAGGTGATGAAGATCGAGGCTCCCAGCAGCGCGCCGATGAGCGGTCGGAAGGAGTCGGAGAGGAACTCGAAGAAGTTGTCCACCCAGGCGAACTTTCCGCGGATCCCGCCTGCTCGGGCTGCGGCCTTGACGTCGTCGTTGGAGGCGGCCTTGGCACCGATGTCCTTCATCTCCGGCAGCGCCATGATGCTCTCGTACATCGACTGCACGGTGCCGCCGATGATGATCTGGTAGCGCTCACCGGACTGCGGAACCGCACCCATGACACCGGGGATCTTCTCGACGGTGGGGGTGTCGATGGCCGAGGCATCGACGAGCTGGAACCGCAGGCGCGTCGCGCAGTGGGTGAGATGGGTGATGTTCTCCGGGCCGCCGACGGCGGCGAGGATCGCCTCCGGGGCCGAGGTTGTTGTTGTCATCAAGGGCCTTTCGTTGGTCGTGGTGCTCCTCCGCGGCAGTATGAGCGGTACTGCGGTACTAAGGGGAGCTCAGGACCAGGAGTTGGGACCGTCCCAAGCAATTGGGACTGACGCACAGGATAGCGTGATGATTGCAGCGCGTGGTCAGATCGGGCGCTTCGGCCGTCACAGATATCTCCGCAGCTGTCTCCGCATCGTCCATGCACGGGTATCACGAGGGCGTTACCGGGCTCCACAGGCTGGTCGATGATGACTCGGGCGAGGTGCGTTCACAGGTGGTCGGCACAGGAGAGCTCGTCGCGCCCACACTCGGATCAGGCGGTGAGGACGCCGCCGCGGTTGGGAGGGCCGGCCGCATATCGTGAGGAATACCTGAGGAGTCACTGCCATGACGACGACCACTTCTAACGCCGATCAGGACCAATCCCGCTGCGAGGCTGCCGATGCCGGCCCTGCCGCAGCCTCTCCGCCTCGGGAGGACCACTGGGATCAGGAGGATGGGACGGGGCTCTACGGGCCGCGCGGATGGACCGTCAGGGCGGGCGTATGGCGCGAGCTCGCCCGCTGCCGCGACGAACTGCGATCCACCGTCATTCCTGCCGAGTTCGGTCATAATCCGCGTGGCCTCATCACTGAGGAAGGTGCTCCCCAGGAGGACTACACCCCCTACCACGACCTGGGCCCGGGCGTCGCGCGTCGACTGCTGAATATCCTTCCGCCTGCTCAGCTCGACGACCGCCAGAACCTCGCGCCCACCCTGGGCGCTCTCCTTCATGCCTGTGCGGGCGCTGAGGGGCGTGTGCGCCTGTCGGGGTACGCCATCGGCCCTCAGCGCCCCGATGAGCGGATAACCGTTGAGGGTCTGTGGATCGAGGATCGGGACCTGTTGACGGTCGAGATCAGCGACGTCCATGATGAATTCTGCGGGTGCCTGGTCCTATGGGACACGGTCCGCAGCCGCTACGAGTTGAACGCGGAGGCGATGCCCGATGAGATTCGGACCGTGCGCCGTCACTGGAGCCACGGGCCTCTGGGGACCTGGCTCTGGTGGGATTAGAACGTTCTCGAGCAAGTGCAGTACCGGGGGACGTGCTGGAGCGGGCCGGGGCCCTGCAGGCTCGAATGCGGGGTGGGGATGCGGGGGAACTGCGTAACTGCGTGCTGCCGAGGCGGCTCAGGATGTGACCGATCGCTGAGCGCTTCCGGTGGTCGTCAGGCAGGGGATCACCCGGTGCACCCGTACGATGGCGCGCGTGATCAACGTCCAGGACCTCACCATGCGCATTGGCGCTCGACAGCTCGTCGCGGAAGCGACCTTCCAGGTGGGCAAGGGCATGCGCATCGGACTGGTCGGGCGCAATGGAGCCGGAAAAACAACGATGACCAAGCTCCTGGCCGCCGCCTCGGTGGCCCAGGGCTCCGGTCAGGCAGTTGCGGACGCGGATGAGCGTCACGGCCTCGAGGCCGTTGAGCACACGGGGGACATCACCTGCAACGGCTCGGTCGGCTACCTGCCCCAGGACACCAAGGTCGGCGACCTCACTGAAACCGCTCGGGACCGGATTCTGTCAGCCCGGGGCATCGACTCCCTGCTCACACGCATCCGCAAGGCCGAGGAGAGGATCGCCAGCACAGAGGGCGATGCCATGGCCAAGGCCCTGGATCGATATACGCGTCTGGATCATGAGTTCACCATGGCCGGTGGCTACGCCGCCGCCAGTGAAGCCGCTCGGATCGCGTCGGCACTCGGCCTTCCCGACCGGGTGCTGGACCAGGAGATCGGTACGCTCTCGGGAGGCCAACGACGTCGAGTCGAGCTCTCCCGCGTCCTGTTCCAGAAACCGGACACGCTTCTGCTGGACGAGCCCACCAACCACCTCGACCACGATTCGGTCCTGTGGCTGCGCGATCATCTGCGCGCCTACTCCGGGGGCTTCATCGTCATCAGTCACGACGTCGATCTGCTTCGCGACACCGTCAACCAGGTCATGCACCTCGATGCCACCCGCGGGGTCCTCGATGTCTATCGCCTCGGTTGGGACGCCTACCTCAAACAACGCGCCGACGACGAGCATCGGCGTCGACGCGAACGCGCCAACGCCGAGAAGAAGGCCACCGCTTTGCGCGCCCAGGGAGAGAAGATGCGCGCCAAGGCCACGAAGGCGGTAGCGGCCCAGCAGATGCTCAAACGCGCTGATCAACTCATGGCGGGCCTGGAGGCCGAGCAGGCAGTCGAGAAGGTCGCCCACCTCCGCTTCCCCGACCCAGCCCCGTGCGGTAAAACGCCTCTCCGAGCGACTGGGCTGTCAAAGGCCTACGGCTCGCTCGAGGTCTTCGCGGGCGTCGATCTGGCCATCGACCGCGGCAGTCGCGTGGTTGTTCTGGGCCTCAACGGCGCCGGCAAGACCACTCTGCTCCGGCTCCTCGCCGGTGTCGAGGCTCCCGACTCCGGCGAGGTCATCGAGGGCCATGGCCTCAAGATCGGCTACTACGCTCAGGAGCACGAGACCATCGACAACGGTCGCACGGTTGTGGAGAACCTGCGCAGTGCCGCTCCCGGCATGAATGACACCGAGGTGCGCAGCGTCCTGGGCTCCTTCCTGTTCTCCGGCTCTGATGCGGACAAGCCGGCGCACGTTCTGTCCGGCGGTGAGAAGACCCGTCTGGCCCTGGCCATACTGGTCGTCTCCAGTGCCAATGTCCTGCTTCTGGATGAGCCCACCAACAATCTCGATCCGGCCAGTCGCGAAGAGATCCTGCGGGCCCTGGCGACCTTCGCCGGCGCAGTCGTCCTGGTCACCCACGATGAGGGCGCCGTTGAGGCCCTGGAGCCCGACCGTGTGCTTCTGCTTCCCGATGGAGATGAGGATCTGTGGAGTCGGGAGTACCTCGAACTGGTGACTCTCGCCTGACGTGACCGGCTCGAACCGTCGCGGACGCCATCCGCCCGAGACGACTGCCGTCCGCGAAGGTCTGTGGTTGCGAATAGATGGACGAGTAGTGTGGTAGGAACAAGATGTCCCACCGGGGTGTTCGAGACTAGCGAGTTCGCATGAGTGCCCGACCGTCCCCCAATGAGGAGTAAAGACATGGCAGAGACGACCCTGACCGCGACCGATACGACCGCTGAGGCTCCCGAGCACGAGGTCCTGCTCACCGAGACCGCCGCTGCGAAGGTCGCCAGCCTCCTGGTCCAGGAGGGACGAGACGACCTGCGTCTGCGCGTGGCCGTGCAGCCCGGCGGCTGCTCCGGACTGGTCTATCAGCTCTACTTCGATGAGCGGCTGCTCGATGGCGATGCGGTCCGTTCCTTCTCGACCGGTGGCGGTGAGATGGACAGCGTCGAGGTTGTCGTCGACCGCATGAGCGTGCCCTACCTCTCAGGCGCCACCATCGACTTCGCCGACACGATTGAGAAGCAGGGCTTCACTATTGACAACCCCAACGCCGCCGGAACCTGCGCCTGCGGCGAGTCTTTCAACTGACCTGCTAAAAAGGGCCCGCGACTGCTGTTGGCGACGCGGCGCCATTCACCGCCATTCACCGGGTGCCGATGGCGTTCACCGGTACGACAACCATCTGCACCTAAGGAGATCTCGTGCGCCGCACGTCCCTCGCGCTGACCTCGCTCATCCTCGCCGTCGCGCTCGTTGTTCTCGTCGGCTGCTCGGGGAAGAGCGAGAACCTTCCCAAAGTCTCCGGTGACGCCGGAACCGAGCCGACGCTCACCTGGAGCGGGAAGGAGGCTCCCGCAGATCTCACTGTGAAAACCTTGGAGGAGGGGCAGGGCAAGGAGGTCTCCGCCGACGACCTCGTGGCCGTTTCGTACGCGGGCTGGAAGTGGAACTCGGACAAGACCTTCGACTCCTCCTACGCCAGGGGCGTTCCGGTACTGTTCCCGCTCTCCGGCGTCATCGAGGGATGGAGCCAGGGGCTTCCCGGGCACAAGGTGGGCGACCGCCTGGAGATGGCGATCCCTGCCGCCCAGGCCTACGGCGACACCCCTGCAAAGGACAAGCCCTCGGGGCCGCTCGTCTTCATCATCGAGATCAAGTACGCGGGTACCTTCGAGGAACTGGCGGCCGGGACCGCCGACGCAGTGCCCGAGGGTGATCAGACTGCGGCCGACCGGGGCGTGAGCGTCACCGGCGCCCTCGGCGCCGAGCCCTCGGTCGAGATCGGCCCCGACGCCGCCGAGCCGACTGAGACCGAGGTGATCGTCCTGGCGCGGGGTGCGGGAGAGCCGATCACCGAGGATTCGATGCTGCTGACCAATACGGCCTTCGCCTCCTGGGACGGCTCTGCATCCGGATCCTCGTGGGGCCAGCAGCAGCCACAGATCATTCCCATGTTCTCGGCGCCCAACCTCGCCGGTCTCGTGGGCGTGCCGGTGGGCTCCCGCGTCATGGTCCTGGCCCCGGCGGGTACCGACCAGAAGGGGCAATCGGTGCCCCCTTCAGCCCATGTGATGGACATCGACGCGGCCTTATGATGCCCGTTCGCCCGGGCCTGCCGTCAGGCTTCCTGTGAGAAAACCGCCCCGCAACCACACGGTTGCGGGGCGGATCTACTGCAGCAGGGCGGGTCGCCGGCGGCCGAGGCGGTGGGCCGTCAGCGCACTCAGCGCACGATGAGTCCCTCGGCGCGGGCCACCGCCGCCTGCAGGCGCTCCGAGACGTCCTGCCAGTTGACGATGTTCCAAATGGCCTTGACGTAGTCGGCCTTGACGTTGAGGTAGTCCAGGTAGAAGGCGTGCTCCCACATGTCCACCATGAACAGCGGGATGGTGCCCACCGGCACGTTGCCCTGCTGGTCGAAGAGCTGGAAGACCACGAGCTTGCCGGAGATGGAGTCGTAGGCCAGCACCGCCCAGCCCGAGCCCTGGATGCCCAGGGCGGTGGCGGTGAAGTGGGCCTGGAACTTCTCGAAGGAGCCGAAGGAGTCCTTGATGGCCTCGGCGAGCTCTCCCTCGGGCTGGCCTCCGCCATTGGGGGAGAGGTTCTTCCAGAACACGGAGTGGTTGGTGTGGCCGCCCAGATTGAAGGCGAGGTTCTTCTCCCACAGGTTGACCGCGCCGAGGTCCCCCGCGTCGCGGGCGGCGGTCAGTGCCTCCAGGGCGGCGTTGGCCCCGGCGACGTAGGCGGCGTGGTGCTTGTCGTGGTGGAGCTCCATGATCCGCCCGGAGATGTGCGGCTCAAGGGCGGCGTAGTCGTAGGGGAGCTCGGGAAGCGTGTACACGGCCATGATGGATGCCTTTCATGGGTCGGTCGTGAGCGGTCGCGGGTCCGTTGCGCAGACGGTCATATAGACGTCTCTCGTCTTCATGGACAAGATTTATTGTATGCGCTGATCTTTGGGTCGGACAGGTGCGGGCCTGTGATTACACTGACCGCAGAAACACTCCGCCTATCATGGAGGACAGTATGACCGACCAGGTCGCGAACGCCCGCCTCGAGCTTCTCGTCTTCTCCGACGATGTCACGGTGCGCCGCCAAGTGAAGGAAGGTGTCGGCCGGCGTCCTGCCAAGGGGCTGCCGCTGGTGAAGTGGACGGAGGCCGCTACAGCCGAAGGCGTGCGCATGGCTGTCAAGGATCGGGCTCAGGAGGGCGCAGCTCCCTTCGACGCCCTGATTCTGGATGCCGAGACTAAGAAGCTCGGCGGTATGGGACTGGCGCACGAGCTGTTCACAGAGCTCGACAAGCGTCCGCCCGTGGTTCTCCTCACCGCTCGTCCGCAGGACGACTGGCTTGCCGCCTGGTCCAAGGCCGAAGTCGTCGTGCCGCGCCCACTCGATCCGATGGCTCTCCAGGAGGGGGTCGCCAAGGCGCTTCGGTCACGGCCCGGCACAGTCGTTCCTGCCGGCTGAATCGCTAGAGCCGATCCAGTTCTGATCCAGTCATTCAATCTAGTGCTGCCTGATGACCCGGTGGTGCCGGGCCGCCGCGCCGATGGGCCAGCTCAGCACGGCGCAGTCGTCTCGCTTGCCCGGGCCTGCATGGTCGGTATCGTCGGATCTATCGGTGCTATCAGTGCTATCGACCTCCACCAGACGTGCTCCGGCCTCCAGCACCCAATCCGCCAGCAGTAGCGTCTCCTCGACGCTGGTCGCCGCCCCCACGCGCGCGGGTCGCTCCACCACCTGTGCCGTCGCCCGCAGCATGGCGACGGCTGGGCGGGGATCCGCGCCCGGAGGCGTGGTCATGCTCCCCGCCAGCCGTCCCCAGCGCACGGCGACCAACTCCCAGCCGCCGCCCGCTCGCCGTCGCGCCGCGATGAGATGCGGGCAGGTCAACAAGGGACGCGCTCTCTCAGCCCGGTGAGCCCCCAGCAGGAGGGAGCGCAGGCGAGAGGTCCACATTCCGGCCTCTTCATAGCGCTCCTGGTCCGCCAGGGCTGTCACGCGCTCCAGTAACGGTACGGCGATGAGATCCACCTGCCCTGATAGGGAGCGCAACGCGGTGGCGGCATCGGCGGGCGCATCGTTGCGGGCTACTGCTTTCATATTCCGTCCGTCCCAGGCGCGCAGCCGCAGCACGGACTCCGCGGCGCGTATCGCCTCCCGTGCTGCGGATCGCGATGGGAACGGTCCGATGGCGGTGAGTACCTCGTCGCTCGGCAGCGTTGTCGTCGTTGCCAGATGGGGCTCGGGTGAGTTCACCAGATGGATCCAGGGTTGCCGGTGCGGTGCTCTGGAGCGTCTGTTCGTTGGAGGGGAGAGTTCGGCGATGAGCCGCAGCTCGCGCACCCTGGCCTCGATCTCGGTCGCCGTCTCGATGGTCCGGACTGCGGCAGCTGCGTCGAGCATGCGTGCGATCGCCGTTCGCTTCTCGGCCGCGGTGAAGTAGGAGCGCACACGGCGGTGCAGATTGACGGCTGAGCCGACGTAGAGGACTTGGCCGGCGCGGGAGAGGAACTGGTAGACGCCGCAGCCGGTGGGCAGGCCGTCGGCCATCCGGCTCTTGGCCCGGCGCCGCGCAGGCACCGCATCGGCGGCGGTCGCCAGATCCTCCATGTGGGTGACTCCCAGTGGAGCCAGAGCCTCCAGGACGGCGTGCAGGACATCGACTGTGGCCCGTGCGTCGTCCAGGGCGCGGTGAGTCGGTCTTGTGGGCGAGCCCACGAAAGATGCCAGGGTCCCCAGCCGGTGGTTGGGCACCTCCGAACGGCTCCAGGCCTTGCGCGCCAGGGCGAGGGTGTCCACGACGCGCGGTTCCTGCCATGGCAGTGTCAACTCCTGGGCGGCGCAGCGCAGGTGGCCGATGTCGAAGCGCGCGTTGTGCGCCACCAGGATCGTCCCCGGACCGGACCAGTGCGCCCATTCGAAGAAGGACGTCAGGGCCTCGTCGACCGGCGGGGCATCGACCACCATGGCGTTCGTGATCCCTGTCAGGACGGTGATCTGTGCGGGGATGGCGGCGCCGGGGTTGACCAAGGTGGAGAACTCGCCGTCGATGACGCCGCCGCGCACGCGCACGGCGCCGATCTCGGTGATTGCGTGGGCGCCCGGTGCGCCACCGGTGGTCTCCAGATCGACCGCGATGAAGGTCACCTCTCGCAGAGGCGTGCCCATATCGTCGAAGGAGGCCTGCATTCCTGCGGGAGGATCGCAGGTCGACAGGCCCGACGGACCTGATGTGCCCGGGAGACGGCGTCCGACCGGCCTCTGCGAGGGCGCGGCCGACGGAGCCCCCGATTCGCCGTTCGGAGACCTGACAGGTGCATGGTCGGCCACAGTGCGAGGCTAGACTTCACCAAGGCGCCGATCCAACCGCATCCGTGCTCCCCGCGCGGACACGGCTGGACCTGGTGGAGAGCCCAGCCAGTTGCCGAGCACAGGAGGTCCCGTGGGGTACCGAGGCATCAAAACCGCTGTCGGGCCCGCGCTGGAGATCCTTTACCAGCCGTGGATCCGGGGGGAGGAGAACATCCCGGTCGAGGGGGCTGCGATTCTCGCTTCCAACCACCTGGCCGTGATCGACTCCTTCTTCCTGCCGCTGCTGGTGGACCGTGAGGTTGCTTTCATCGGCAAATCCGACTACTTCACCGGTAAGGGCGCAAAGGGTTGGGTCGTGAAGAACTTCATGACCGCCGTCGGCACCATTCCTGTGGATCGCTCCGGAGGGCAGGCATCGCAGGCCGCACTGCAGGCGGGAATCGATCGATTGAATTCCGGGGAGCTCTTCGGTATCTATCCCGAGGGCACCCGCAGCCCCGACGGCCGTCTCTACCGAGGCAAGACCGGGGTGGCGCGCATCGCGCTGGCCACAGGGGCCCCGGTCATTCCGGTGGCCATGATCGGCTCGAACCTGGCTCAGCCCATTGGTCAGGCCATCCCCTCCACACGGCACCGGGTCGGTATCGTTGTTGGCGAGCCGCTCGATTTCTCTCGGTACAAGGGGCTGGAGAACGACCGCTTCGTGCTTCGCTCCATCACCGATGAGATCATGTACTCCCTGATGAGCCTGTCCGGTCAGGAGTATGTCGACCTATATGCCGCTGACGTGAAGAAGGCCATGGACGCCGAGAAGAGGTCCGCGGACGAGGTTGTCCGCCAGATGCTCGAGGCTCAAGCGCTCAGGCGCCCGGCGGCGGCGCCCGTGTCCGCCCCCGGTGGTCGCCCCGCCCCGGATGTGGCGGTTCCCGAGCCTCCCGATGAGGACGGCGACGGCGATCCTGCGGAAGTCCCAGATGTTGGTGATATCAACGACGGTACTGACAGTACCGACGGTGACGGTGGCGATGCCGGGGCGGGCAGACGATAGTGAGCCACGGCTGATTCTCAGAGCTCTCAGAGGGCTCAGGGGGCTCAGGGGCTTTGGTGGTCGGCCAGCAGTCGGGCTGCGGCCTGCTCTCCCGATACTATGATCGGGCCCTCCATCTCGGCGGTGATCCGGGCCAGGACATCATGCGGGTAGTCCTCCGGGAAGAGCTCCATGGGAAGGTTCGGCAACATGCCCCATAGGTAGGTGGTGTTGCTGAGTATCTCGTGCGTCGCCACCACTCGGGTCAGGAGAGCCGGTCGCGAGGTGTCTGAGGTGTCCAGATCGCGGTAGCGGGCCTTGATGTCTTCCAGGTGCGAGGCCAGGTGTCGGATCTGCTGTGCCGCCTCGTCCAGCGGCCATGCGCTGGCGGCGAGCTCTCTGGCAGTGCTGAGGTCGACGTCGAGGCGTCCTGTGGAGCAGTCGGTGCGGTCGGCCCAGATGCCTGGCGGTTGTATGCCCAGCAGGACTCCGGGACGGGGCGAGGCCCAGCCTTCATCGAACGCGGCCGCGCGCAGGGCGTCGCGCTCCGGCCGGCGGGCCTCGGGGATGTTGTAGATGGCGATGTGGAAGTGTCCGTTCCAGCTCGGCCGTCCATCGAAGCCCCGCCGGACCGTACGGTAGCGCCGCAAGAGAGTGCCGTTCAAGGAGTAGAGGGTCTGCCTGCCGTGGCGGTGGGAGGCGAGCCGTCCGTCGGCCACCGCTCGGGCCAGGTAGGAGCGTGCGCCCGAGATGCTCATGCCCAGGGCGCCGAAGACCTCGATGAGAAAGGGGCCGGGCAGTTCCTCGACTCCGCACAGACCGCACAGGAAGGCGATGGTGCTGCGATCAACGGCGGAGGAGCGGCGCTGGCGTGGAGTCATAACCTCATCCTCCGCCCGCGTCGTCGAACTTCGGGGCGCCACGCAGAGTTCGGCGACGTCGTGGGGCCTGACGGGGTCGAGCAGGCGTCGCGGGTATTTCCGTGATGTCTGTTGAGGGGAGTGCTCCGACAGGATAAAGTTACGACTCATTCTCAAAACGAAACGTGAAAAGAGTGCGTAATGACAAGAATGACGAAGAAGCAGCGATCGTCCGATCATCTTCGCGTCTCCGGTGAGTCGCGTCCGCCCTTGAGCCGGGCCGCTGCGTGGCGCGAGGTGGGGCTGACCATCGGAGTGCTCTGGAGCGTCCTCGGCGCCGCCTGCTTCTTCGTGGGGGCGCAATGGGTCTATGACGAGTGGGGGACGAGCCTCAACGGCGCCCTCGTGCTCGATGTGCTCTTCCTCGTGGGCTGCCTCGTGGTCATCGGCTTCGTCCGCTGGCGTCAGAGCAGGCGGGGAGAAGGCTTCGCCGAACTCGGCTGGGGGCGCCCCGCCCGCACACCGATGCTCATCATTGCCGTCATCTATGGGTTGGCCTGGACAGCGATGGCCTATGCCCGAGGCGGAGACCCGCTGGCCTGGTCCTGGCAGCGGCCGATCATGATGGCCATCGGCCTCGTCCTGGCCTTCGGTGAGGAGATCGCGGTGCGCGGGCTCATCTTGGACCGGCTGGAGCGCTGCGGCTCATCCAGACTCCTCCAGGTCGTGATCACCGCTGCAGTCATGGGCGTGTACCACGGCGTGGTCGGGCACCACATCTGGCCCTCCTACATGCTCTCCTCCTTCATCCTGTTCGGCGTTCTCTCGATCTTCTACGTCTATGGCGGTCGCAGCCTCACACCGGTCTACGTCGCCCACGCCATGACCCATTTCCTGGGCGACCCCGCCCTCATGCGGGGAATCCTCTACGGAGTCGCGGGCGGATGACCCGGCTCTCCGGACCCTGAGTGCCGATCGGATGCTTCTTCAGGGCCGCGAAGCACCATGAAGCGCTGCACCGCTGGTGCATTAGAATCAAGTGCGATGAATCTCCCCAACGTCCTCTACGCCCTCAACGCCGTCTACACCGGTGTACTGGCGGGCTTCATGATCTCCTACGTGGTGACCATGGGGTCCTTCTTCACTCATGTGCTGAGCCATGGTCGACGTCAGGAGCTTCAGCAGATACTGCTGCCCTTCAACCGCGATACGCGCGTGAGTACCACCTATGCCATCTGGGTTCTCGGTCAGGTCGTGGTGGCCGCCGTGTCGCTGGCCCTCAATGCGGGGCGTCTGCCGCTGGCCGCGCAGATCTTCGCCGTCGCCGCCATGCCCCTGTGGTTCGCAGTTCACGTCGTCTCCGGGTTCGCGCGTGCCGAGCGCCTGGCCGAGGGCGGTTCCGAGGACGTGCCCGAGCAGGAGATCAAGCGCTTCGTCCGTCTTAACCTGCCCATTCACAGCGGCTATGCCGCCGTGTACGTCGTGGCCGATCTGTGGCTGCTGGCTGGATTGCTGTAGGCCGTTGGCCCGAGTCCTCACAGCTGCTCATCCGGGGTGTCCATCCGGTTCTGCCCGCGCTGCCGCCCCGCTAGGATGAGCCCGTCACACCCCGCCTCCTACGAAAGGCAAACGATGTCGATCCGTCGCGTCGCCCTGCTCACCGCGGGCGGTTTCGCCCCCTGTCTGTCCGCCGCCGTCGGCGACCTCATCGAGCGCTACACCGAGGTCGCTCCCGAGGTCGAGATCATCGCCTACCAGTACGGCTACCACGGCCTGCTCACCGGCAACTACATCGTCATCGACGACGAGGCCCGTAAGAACGCCGGCATCCTGCGCGACTTCGGCGGTTCCCCGATCGGCAACTCCCGTGTCAAGCTCACCAATGCCAAGAACCTCGTCGAGCGCGGCCTGGTGGCCGAGGGCGTCAACCCCCTTGAGTTCGCGGCCGAGCAGCTGCGCAAGGACGGCGTCGACGTCCTGCACACCATCGGCGGGGACGACACCAACACCACCGCCGCCGACCTGGCCGCCTACCTGCATGAGAACGACTACGAGTTGACGGTCGTCGGCCTGCCCAAGACCATCGACAACGACGTGGTGCCCATCCGTCAGTCCCTGGGCGCCTGGACCGCCGCCGACGAGGGCGCTGGCTTCGCCTTCAACGTCATCGGCGAGCACCGCTCCAACCCCCGCATGCTCATCGTGCACGAGTGCATGGGCCGCAACTGCGGCTACCTCACCGCCGAGACGGCTCGCCGCTACCACGAGCTGCTCAAGACCAAGGACTGGGCCCCCTCCCTCGGCCTGACCAAGGAGCGCTGGGACGTCCACGCCGTCTTCCTGCCCGAGATGAAGCTGGACCTGGCCGCCGAGGCCAAGCGTCTCAAGGCACTGATGGACGAGCAGGGCAACGTCAACATCTTCCTGTCCGAGGGTGCCGGCGTCCCCGAGATCATCGCGGAGTTGGAAGCGGCCGGTCAGGAGGTCCAGCGCGATCCCTTCGGTCACGTCAAACTCGACACCATCAACCCCGGCCAGTGGTTCGCCAAGCAGTTCGCCGAGCTCATCGGCGCCGAGAAGGTCATGGTCCAGAAGTCCGGCTACTACTCGCGCGCAGCCCACGCCAACGCCGAGGACCTGGCCCTCATCAAGAAGATGTGCGACCTGGCCGTCGACTGCGCTCTGCGCGGCGAATCCGGCGTCATCGGCCAGGATGAGGACAACGGTGACGTGCTCGCGGCGATCGCCTTCCCGCGCATCGCCGGCGGCAAGCCCTTCGACATCACCCAGGACTGGTTCACCGCGCTCATGGCCGACCTGGGCCAGAGCGTGGAGCCCGCGGAGGCCGGCGCCGAGCACTGAGGCCTTATCAGAAGCCCTACCGACCAAGTCTTACCGGAGGCCGGCGAATCGTATCCGCTGAGCGGGCCGAGCGCCGTTCGTCTTATCCGGGCCTCTCCGGGGCTGGTGGCACCGCGCACGTGGTGCCACCAGCCCCGGTTCTCTGCCTCTATGCTGGCCCGCGTGATGAACGAGTTGACCGCCCCCCGTACCGCTGCCAGTTGGCGTCGCCGTCCTGCCGCCCAGCAGCCGGCCTATCCCGATGAGGCCGTATTGCGGGCAGTGAGTGCGGACCTGCGCGCCCGACCTCCGCTCGTCTTCGCCGGCGAAGTCGATTCCCTGCGCGCCCAGATGGCGGCCGCCAGCCAGGGCCGGGCCTTCGTGCTCATGGGAGGCGATTGCGCCGAGTCCTTCGCCGACAACACGGCTGACAACATCCGCCTCAAGCTTCAGACCATTCTGCAGATGGCCGCCGTACTCACCTATGGCGCCTCCACCCCCGTGGTCAAGATGGGGCGCATGGCCGGCCAGTACGCCAAACCCCGCAGTTCGGACGTCGAGACGCGCGATGGCGTCACCCTGCCCGCCTATCGCGGGGATTCGGTCAATAGCCACGCTTTCACCCGGGACGCCCGTATTCCCGATCCTCATCGCATGCTCGACGCTTATCTGCGGGCCGGCACCACTCTCAACCTCATCCGCTCCTTCACTATGGGCGGGTACGCGGATCTGAGAGAGGTCCACTCCTGGAACCGCGGTTTCACAGCCAATCCGACTTACGCGCGTTTCGAGTCCTTCGCCGAGGAGATCGACCGCGCCATGCGGTTCATGGAGGCCGCCGGGGTCGATTTCGAGGCGCTTCGACAGGTTGACTTCTACGCCGCTCACGAGGCCCTGCTCCTTGAGTACGAGGACGCCATGATCCGGGAGGACTCGCGCTCAGGGCGTCTGTACGACACCTCCGCCCATTTCCTGTGGGTGGGGGAGCGCACGCGTGGGGCGGAGGACGCCCATGTCGCCCTCCTGGAGGGCGTCCATAACCCGATCGGTGTCAAGGTGGGGCCGACGACGACTCCCGACGAGCTCCTGGCGCTCGTCGACCACCTCAACCCGAACGGTGATGCCGGCCGTCTGATGCTCATCACCCGCATGGGCGCCGACCGGATTCGCGCAGCCCTACCCGCACTCATCGAAGCCATCACGGCAGACGGCCGCCCGGTCACCTGGGTCACCGATCCCATGCACGGCAACACCATCACCTCCGACAATGGCTACAAGACCCGCCGTTTCGACACCGTCATGGACGAGCTCCGCGGCTTCTTCGAGGTCCACCGTGCGCTGGGGACGGTGCCCGGCGGGATTCACGTCGAACTCACCGGCGATGACGTCACCGAGGTCCTCGGCGGAGGGGAGCACATCGACGAGGCCGCCCTGGCCAGGCGCTACGAGACGCTCGTCGACCCACGCCTGAACCATCAGCAGTCCTTGGAAATGGCCTTCGAGGTCGCCGAGATGCTGCGCCGTTGATTCTTGTTACCCCTTGTGCGGCCTGTGGCTTTCACGGTCGGCGGTTCGGTGGGGGAGTGGTCTTGCGATACGCCTGGAGCCCCGAGCTCAGAAGATGTTGATCTTGATGCTGGAACCTGCTTTGACGCTGGTGCCGGCAGCCGGATCGGTTGACCGAGCGGTGCCGAAGGGGCCGCCGAGGCGCTTGTTGATCTCCGCCTTGAGCCCCAGATCCTCCAGGGCCTTCTTGGCCTCCTCCTCGCTCTTCCCATTGACATCTGGAACCGTGACATTCTCCGGTCCCTTCGAGACGGTCACGGCGACAGAATCCCCGTTGTAAACACCGTTCGCGCCGGCTGCCGGGTTGGAGGAGACGACCGTGCCCAAGGCCGCGGAGTCGGAGAACGCCTGCGTCTGCGTGCCGAGCTTGAGACCCGCGGCCTCCAGAGTAGTTCTGGCCTGATCGACGTTCATACCGGTCACGTCGGGCACGGTCGCGGTCTGGCGCCCTCTGGAGACGACGATCGCCACCGCTGAGGAGTGGGCGACGCTCGTCCCCGCCGCGGGGTCGGAGGAGACGACTTGCCCCGAGGCCACGGAGCTGGAGTACTCCTGGGTGATCGCTCCCAGAGTCAGACCGGCGTCCGTGATGGCCTTGGTCGCGTCCTCCTGAGTCTTGCCCACGACATCGGGGACCTTCTTCTGCTCAACACCGCGGGAGACCACGGCGGTGACCTCCTGATTGAGGCGCGCGCTGTCGCCCGGGCTCGGCTCGCAGGAGATGACCGAACCATCGGGAACCGTGTCGGAGAAATCGCGCGTGGGCGCCGCCCAGATCAGTCCCGCATCCTCCACGGCTCTCTGGGCCTCCTCGGAGGTCTTGCCGACGATCTCGGGAACAGGAACGGACCGCCCGGGCCCCTTGAGAACGTACCAGGCGTAGCAGCCGCCGCCTCCCAGGAGCACGGCTGCGGCTCCGCCGAGGACCGCGCGACGTCGGACCCGGCGGATGCCCTTGCGTGGAACCGCAGCCGTGACCTGGTCGTCGGCATGCAGCAGCTCCTCGCGCGCCAGGTGCTGGGTGTGGCCGTCACCGATTTCCTGGGCGCCCGGCCCGATCGATCCGATCGGGAGCGACACCGTGCGCAGTCCCGCCCCTGGCGTCGTCTCGGAGTCCCTGTTGTCAGCGTTGTCAGTGCCGTCGGCGTTGTGAGTGCTGTCAGGGTTGTCGGCACTGACAGCACCGACAGCACTGTGGATGCTGTGTGCGTCGTCGGCGTCGGGTTTGTCAGGGTTGCCGATCTCCTCGGGGGACTGGGCTCCCATGGCGGTGCGCGCCGCCTCGGCGTTGGCGGCGAGGACATCCTGGGTGCGCACCGAGCCGGCTCCGCCCCCGCGTTTGATCAGCAGCTGGTCCTCGGACAGGGACGCGGCCGTTTTGCGCAGGAGGGCCAATGCCTCGTCTGCGTGCTGAGGGCGCTGCTTCGGGTCGCGCCGCGTCATGGCGGATACGAGTTCGTCCACGTCGGCGGGCAGGTCCGGGGCCAGGGCCGAGGGCGGGGGAATGTCCTCGTGGACGTTGCGGAAGGCGATTTGGATGGGGGAGTCGGCGATGAACGGCTGCTCGCCGGTGAGCAGTTCATAGATGATGACGCCTACGGAGAACACGTCTGCGCAGGGGCTGGAGGAGCCCGCGGTGATCAGCTCGGGAGCGAGATAGGCCACCGTTCCCAGGACATTGCCCGTGGTGGTCTGCGTCACTTCAGTAACGGCCCGGGCCAGTCCGAAGTCGGCGACCTTCGCGACTGAGCCGTCCGCCGGGAGTAGAACATTCTCGGGCTTGATGTCGCGATGAACCAGTCCCGCGCGGTGCGCGGCGCCCAGCGGACGCAGGATCTGAGCGGTCAGTCCCAGGGCCTCGCGTACCGACAAGGGGCCGGCCGCCATGAGATCGCGCAGATTCGGTCCCTCGACGTATTCCATGATCAGGTAGGCGACGCCCTCGAGACTGCCCTGGTCGTAAACCGCGACCACTCCCGGATTCGACAGGCGCGCCGCGGCGCGGGCCTCTCGTCGGAATCGGGCGACGAAGTCGGGGGAGTCGGCCAGGTGGGCATGCATGAGCTTGAGCCCGACGACGCGGTCGAGCCGGCGATCGTATGCCCGGTAGACGGTTGCCATTCCGCCACGCGCCACAAGGTCGACGATCTCGTAGCGAGAGTCGACCAGGCGACCGGTGAGGGGATCCTTGACCACAACCAGATTCTACGGCGCAGATCGGACACGGTAGACCGACTGGCGGGCCGGCTCCGCGTGAAGTGACCTCTTTCGAGGATTGAGCCTCAGGCGTTGCGCGCTGTCAGGGCCTGGGACAGAGCCAGAAGATCAGTGCGACCGGCCTCGTCGAGCGCCTCCAGGGGAATAGTGCCCAGAGCGCTGATGCCGGCCTGGGTGTGGGTCAGGATCTTCTCCTCGTGCGCGGCCAGGGCACCGCAGTCGCGGATCAGATCGGCTGCGGCGGCGATCAGACTGGGAGAGGCATCTTGATTCGCCAGAACACGGGATAGCAGGGCCCGGCCGCTTTGGGTTGTCCGTTGCCATGCCATGGCCAGCAGGACCGTCCGCTTGCCCTCGCGCAGGTCATCACCCGCCGGTTTGCCGGTCAGATCGGGGTCTCCGTAGACGCCGAGAACGTCGTCGCGCAGCTGGAATGCGATGCCGATCTCCTCGCCGAACACCCGCAGTGCCGCGTAGAGAGAGCTGTCCGTCGTGACGCCTCCCAGAAGCGCGCCGATGAGCAGCGGGTGCATGACCGAGTAGCGGGCGGACTTGTGCCGCACCACGGCCAGCGCCGAGTCGAGCATCGCCTGCCCTGCGGCAGCGGCATCAACCTCGGGGGCGGGAAGGGCGCTCACCTCGCTGCGCACATCAAGGAACTGTCCGACGGCGACTTCCGCGGTCATGGCGTCGAAGGCATCGCGGACGGACGCGGCTTGGGCACTCTCGGCGAGCGGTCTGACGGCGGCGCCCATCTCGGCACTGGCGAGCGACATGAGCAGGTCGCCCAGCAGCACTGCCGCGCTGTTCCCGTAGGTTGTCGCGTCACCGCGCCAGCCCGAAGAGGCGTGCTGGGCGGTGTATTGGCGATGCGCCGTGGGCAGTCCGCGACGGGTGAAGGCCGCATCGATGACATCGTCGTGAACCAAGGCGCTGGCCTGATAGAACTCGAGCGCCGCTCCGAGGTGAGAGGCGGTGGTGCCAGTCATGAGCCGGTTCCGCTTATGCGGTTGCGCACCGGGCGTGCCCAGCGCGAGACCGACGGCGCCGAGCACTGCACGCATCCGCTTGCCCGAGGATACGAGAGCATCGGCCGTATCGAACAGTTCGTCGGAGGCGGGGCTCAAGTCGGCCCATCGGCCTCGATGAGTGTCTATCACCTGAACGAGCCTGATGCCGACAGCGGCGCGCACCGCCCGAAGGGAAGGGGAGAGACCATTCATGGTGATCAGCGTAACTGGGCGGAGCCCGGCCGAACCCGGCCGAGCTCGGCGGAGCTGCGGGCGGGGTCCCTGATGCCGCTGCGATGGCGGTGGGAATAAACGCTATAGTTGGAGGGTTGCCTGCTGCGTCGGCCACCAACGTGCGCCAGCGTGTCAGTGCGTCACCGACCCGACCGGCGCTCGCCCCATCCTGATCAGTCCGCCCACGCGAAAGGAACTCCGTGCCTTCTTCCACAGCTACGCGGAAGCGCTCACAGCGCGCTGATGACATTGACGAGACTCCCGAGGACAGCGATGATCTCGATTTCGACGATCTCGATGACGACACCGAGGACGACGACTACGAGGACGAGGACTCGGATGACGTCGATGACACGGAGGAGGGTGAGGACGGCGTCACTGCCGATGAGCCGGATGACTCTGAAGCGCAGGATGACGATGAGCCTCTTCCCGAGCTGCGGGACTACTACCTCGATGTGAGCCTGAAGGAGAACGGCGACGGCACCAAGCGCAATCCCTTCAACACCGCTGCGGCTCTCAAGGGCGTCAGGCTCGCACCTGGCGCAACCCTCTACGTGCGCAGCCGCACCACCGTCGAGGGGCTCGAACTGGCGGGCAATGGCACGCTTGAGGAGCCGATCACCCTGGCCCCCTACGGCCATGGTCCTGTGCCCCGCTTCGTGATCCCCGAGGAGGAGCATCCTGTTGTCGCCCGCGAGTTCCTGACGAGCAACGGCTTCATCTTCCGCGGCTGGATCATCAAGGGCATCAAGATGCAGCCCTCCATCGCGGCCCTGACCGGCGAACTCGATCGCATCAGACGTGAGCAGGCCGAGAAGGCGGCGGGCAAGAGATCCGGGAGGAAGTCCCGTTCTGACAAGGACAAGGACGGCTCCTTCACGGTCTCCGACTCCGACGAGGCCGATGAGCCGGCGCAGAAGGTGGTGACCGCCGGGGCCACCGCGGATCCGGTCAAGGACTACCTCAAGCAGATCGGCAAGGTGGCGCTGCTCAACGCCGCCCAGGAGGTCGAGCTCGCCAAGCGCATTGAGGCCGGCCTGTACGCCGAGCACTTGCTGGGGGCGCAGGGCAATGACCTTGAGGCCAAATACCGCCGTGAGCTGCACTGGATCGCCCAGGACGGCCAGCGCGCCAAGAATCACCTGCTAGAGGCCAACCTGCGCCTGGTGGTCTCGCTGGCCAAGCGCTACACGGGGCGCGGCATGCTCTTCCTCGACCTCATTCAAGAGGGCAACCTGGGCCTGATCCGCGCGGTGGAGAAGTTCGACTACACCAAGGGCTACAAGTTCTCGACCTATGCCACCTGGTGGATCCGTCAGGCCATCACCCGGGCCATGGCGGACCAGGCCCGTACGATTCGTATTCCCGTCCACATGGTCGAGGTCATCAACAAGTTGGCGCGTGTGCAGCGTCAGATGCTCCAGGACCTGGGCCGTGAACCCACGCCGGAAGAGCTGGCAGTCGAACTGGACATGACTCCGGAGAAGGTCGTCGAGGTCCAGAAGTACGGACGCGAGCCGATTTCTCTGCACACACCCCTGGGCGAGGATGGCGATTCCGAGTTCGGCGACCTCATCGAGGACTCCGAAGCCGTTGTTCCGGCGGATGCCGTGAGCTTCACGCTTCTGCAGGAGCAGCTGCACGCCGTGCTCGATACGCTCTCGGAGCGCGAGGCGGGCGTCGTCTCGATGCGCTTCGGCTTGACTGACGGCCAGCCCAAGACACTGGACGAGATCGGCAAGGTCTATGGGGTGACTCGCGAACGCATCCGCCAGATCGAGTCCAAGACCATGTCCAAACTGCGCCACCCCTCTCGCAGCCAGGTACTGCGCGACTATCTGGACTGACTGGACTGACTGATCGGCGGGCGCTCGCGCCCGAGGAGTCCGGCGGCTCCGGGACCCTGGTGTCCCGGGGCCGCCGTTTCGCGGATCGGTAGTATGCGTTCATGGCGACGATCGACTGGGTGCAGGTTTTCGGCGTCCTCACTGGCGCCTCCTGCGTGTGGCTCGCAGTGCGGCAGAATGTGTGGAACTTCCTCGTGGGGCTTGCCAACAACGTCGTTTTTCTCATCCTGTTCTGGCGCAACGCCCTGTATGCCAATGCCCTGCTGCAGGTGCTCTTCGCAGTGCTCGGCCTCATGGGCTGGTGGTGGTGGCTGCGCGGGAACCACGGCGATGGTCCTTTGCGGATTCACAAGCCCGCGCGCCTCGCCCTTCCCGCACTGCTCGTGCTGACGGCGCTGGGCGCTGCGGTGCTTGTAGAAATCCTGAGATGGACCGGCGATTCGGCGTCGCCCGTGCTCGACGGCGTTACGACCGCCACGTCGGTGGCCGCCCAGTTCGCCCTGGGACGCAAATGGATCGCCAACTGGTACTTCTGGATCTTCACCGATGTTCTCACCATCGTCATGCATCTCAGCACGGGGCTGTGGATGACGGCGCTCCTTTACGTCCTCTTCCTCACCCTGTGCCTGGTCGGGGTGCGCGATTGGCGGCGTGAGCTGCGTCGTCGTGAGGAGGGAGCGGCAGATCCGGACGATCCCGATGCGCCGGCGCCCGTCTCGAGGCTGGTCGAGGAGCACGAGTCGTGAGCGCGCAGCCGGCAGCCGTCCCGGCTCCCCGCTACCGTCACGGACTTGTCATCGGCAAGTTCTATCCGCCTCATGCGGGGCACCTGTCCCTCATCCGCCAAGCCCTGGCCTGTTGTGAACGCGTCACCGTTGAGGTTCTGGCTTCCAGTGCTGAATCCGTCTCCGGTGAGCTCCGCGCCGACTGGCTGCGCGTCTGCCTGCCCAGCGCCCGGGTAGTCACCGGCGTCGACGACGAGCCGGTGGACTATGCGTCCCCCACGGCGTGGCAGGCTCATACGGCGGTCATGCTCTCCCTCCTCGACCCCGCCGACGGCCCTGTTGACGCCGTGGCGACGTCGGACAGTTACGGGGCCGAGCTCGCCTCCCGGCTGGGCGCCTCATGGCTGCAGGTCGATCCGGGCCGGCAGGCCCTGCCGGTGTCGGGGAGGCGGATACGGTCCGACCCGGCTCGTTATTGGTGGGCGCTGCCCGCCCCCGTACGCGCGTGGTTCGTACGGCGCGTCGCGGTGGTGGGCGCCGAGTCCACCGGCACGACGACCCTCGCCCGCGCTTTGAGCGACCACTATCGCCTGCCGCAGGTGCCCGAGTTCGGACGCCAGTGGAGCCGGCAGCGCCCTGGAGGCCTGGATGCCGCCTGGGCCAGCGTCGAATTCGATCTTGTGGCCCGCGTCCAGGCCCAGTGGGAGGACGAGGCCGCTGCACTCACCGCTCGTCCTCTCCTCATCACCGACACCGATGTCCTGGCCACCTCTCTATGGCATGAGCGGTATATGGGCAGTCGTTCCGCCAGCGTGGAGGCTCTGGCCGCTTCCCGTCGCCCGGATCTCTATCTGCTCACCGGGGACGAGATCCCCTTCGTCCAGGACGGATTGCGCGATGGCGAGCACATCCGCCACGACATGCAGGAGTCCTTCCGCCGGACTCTTGCGGCCGGTCCCGTGCCCTGGGTGGAATTGCAGGGCAGCCACGAGGAGCGCATGGCTGAAGCCATCGCCCTCATCGACGAGCTTGCAGCCGAGCCCAGGCCCATGAGCCCGCCGTTGTCGGAGGCTCATGTCGGCGCCAGCACGATGAGCGATGGGCTGCGCGTCGGCGCCGAGCGTGAGAAGACCGCGGCCGGGCCGCACGACGACGTCCTCACCGATGCCCTTGAGGAGTGCTGATGGGTTACGGATACGTTCCCTCAAGTCCCACGGATCCCCGTGCCTCCGGGCTGGAGCCCGCCAGGCCGGTGGGGCCGGCCCCGGGTTCCCTGGACGTCGCAGATGTCTTCCCCTCCGCGGCGCCCCTTGGCACTGCGAATACGAGCACGGCACTGGATGAGAAACTGCGTCGCGCCTACTACTGGATGGTCAACGAGGCCATCATCAGTCCGCACTACGACATCGAATTCGAAATGGGGGATGGGGCGCCCGACACCACTGTGAATCTGGGGGAGACCGGCGCCGCTCTTCACCTGCCCACCGCCCCGTCATACTCCTCCTTCGTTCTCATGCCCCTGCTCACCTTCGCGGTGCGCGGCCGCTGTCTGCTCATCGGAGGACCCGGACGCGGCAAGACCACCTCCGCCATTCTCATGGGCGTGCTCGCCGGTTACCCCGTTGAGCAGGTGCGTCGCAGCATGCAGCACGGCCACCCTCAGCTGTCGGTGACGGATATGTTCGGAACGCCATTGCCGCGCGATCTCGTGGGTGCCGAGTCTCTGGCGGACATCGATGTGGCGTGGCGCTCCTGGCTGGGGATGCGTGTCAAGATCATTGACGAGTACAACCGCATCCCCACCCGTACGCAGTCCGCGCTTCTGACGGTCCTGGCCGATGGCTACGTCGAGGTTTACGACCAGCTCTACGAGACCGGTGATGCCGCCTGGTATCTCACCGCCAATGATGATGCTGGAGGCGGCACCTACCAGGTGGTCGAGGCGCTGCGGGACCGTATCGACATCACTGTGGCGGCGTTGCCCTTCAATCCTCGTTTTCTGCCCGGGCTCATTCAGCGCCGGGAGGGAGACTTCCACCCTGAACGGCATGTCCCGGCCGAGGTGGTCTTCTCCGCGGCCGAGCATGACGCCGTCTCCGCTCAGATCCGATCCGTGCGCGTGCCCCAGGCGGTGCTCCGTCGCCTCGCCTTCTTCGCCTCCCAGCTCGAGGTCTGCGAGCACGCGGCCACTCAGCTGGAGTACCGCAGCAAGGACACGGCTCGCCTGACAGGTGGTGATGTGGCCGGGCTCCTGCGCCGCTCCACGGGCCGGGACCGTCTGACCGATCTGGCCGACCAGACCCTGTCCGGCATGAGTGTGCGGGCCATGAACGCCGTCATCACCTACGCCAAGGCCATGGCCTTCTTCCGGGGCCACGGCGATGTGGCCCTGGAGGACCTGCGCGCCGTGCTGCCCTTCGTCTTGCGCGACAAGATCCAGCCCAATCTCGACTCCCCGGTGTTCGCCTCCGATGAGGGCCGTCTGCTGGTTCACGACCCTGTCTCCTGGCTGCGCGGGCTCATGGATACTGCCTGTCTGGCCTATGACGCCGCGGGCCTGGATATCGACGATCCTGTGGGGGAGGTCCTTGCCGAGCTGCACCAGGGGCTGACTGGAGCGACGCACGCCGAGGTCCGTCATCGACTGGCTCGCATCGAGTCCCTGGCCCGGTCCCTGGGCTACGGCGGCAAGCTCTATGGCCATGTGGCTGACGATGCCATGGCTCTGAAGTACGCCCACCAGCGCTACTCCGCCTACATGTCCTGGCTGGAATGGGATTCCGGCTCGTCCGCTGGAGCCGGCCCGTGACCCGGTGGAGGGATTTTCTGACCGGGCACCGTCAAACGGCCAATGCGGTGCTGCATCAGGCGCGCACCGACCGCGCAGCTGCGGTGGGCGCGGATACCGAGGTACTCGCTCGCCTCGCGGACTTGGAGCCGACGGCGCTGCGCCTGGGCTCCCAGGTGTCGGACGCCGGCCCCGGTGCGGTGGAAGCTGTCTTCATATCCCTGATCCGGCTGGCCGGATTGCGCCCGAGTGCAGAGGACCCCGTCTGGGGGCGCCTGGCAGGGACTCTCGACCTCGTCTCCCGATGGCGGACCGAGCCCGAGGCTCTGGTCACTGTTCTCACCCATACCGCTCCCGGCGGCAGCTCGCGTGAGGCCTGGAAGATGTGGCTCGCCCTGGCGCATGCCCTGGAGGAACCGGGACGGTCCGCGACGCGGGGAACCGCCGTCGCGGCTACGGAACTCGCCGCCCTCGCGTCATGGCGAACCGGCAGCGTTCAGCTGCGCGCTACCGCTCTGCAGATTCTCGCCCGCAGTCCGCACGCCGTTCTGGCTCCCTTGACCAGCGGATGCGCATTCGCGGGAGACCCCGCCGCGCTGTCCGCAGCCTGCCTGGCTGATCGTTGGTTCTGGCCGGGCATGACTGCCCCTAAGCGACGTACGGGCGGGTTTCTCGGGTTCGGCGGTTCCTGGGTGTCGCCACCGCGTCTTATCGGCGCCACCGATCAGGCCTGGTGGCTGTGGGCTGATGATGCGCCATGGGCGCTCCTCGCCGACGTGCACGGGACCGCCGCTGTGCGTCTGGCTCCTGACCACTGCCCACTGAGCCCTCGAGAGTCCCGAACCTCTCAGAGCGATGGCGCCTCAGCCATCGGGCTGGCACCCGACCATGCTTGCGCACGCGTGTTGAGCGACTCCTACCTGGTGGAGATCTGTCCGCCCTCCGAGGGCATTGACGACCAGCGTGCCGTTCGGTGCATCCCATGACTACCTCCACTACGGATTCGCACCAGCCGTTGCTCGCCATGGCCGAGACCGTGTGGCCACGGGCGCAGCGCGTCTGGAGCCCCATCACTCGCCTCCACCGGCCCACGCTCCTGGAGAAATCGTCGAAGGACGCTCTGGCCTGGATCGATCTGCGCACCATGAGCGTTCATGTGAACCTGCGGCGCGCAACACCGCTCATGGGTACTACTGCTGCCAGATCCGCCGGTCCGGAGGAACTTGTTCTGGCGCTGCTCGCACATGAAGTAGGGCACTATGTGCTGGCACCCGGGGATATGGCTACTGCGGCCCGCATTCACATGCGTGTCCGCTCCGCTCTGATCGATTGCGATGAGCAGGTGGGCATGGTCGCCAACCTGTGGTGCGACCTGCTCATCAACGATGAGCTTCAGCGCCATCGAGGCGTGTCCATGATCTCCCTCTTGGAGGCCGTTGAGGCCGTTGAGGCCGTGGAGGCTGCTGGTGCCGTGAGTGAGCGCCGGGTCCGGCAGGAAACCGAATCCCACGGGCGGGAGATTCCTGACGCCTCCGGGCCGCAATGGTGGCCCACCTACTTGCGGTGCTACGAGATCGCCTGGGAACTGGCGCCCGGAACCCTGCACCGGCAGGGGGTTGCCGGAGAGACCGAAGCACGGCTCATGGCCCGTCTGGCACGTGTCTACGCCTCCGCGCCGGTTCAGGGGGCGGCCGGCTTCGCCGCACTCCTGCGGCCCATGATCATGGACGAGGACCTCCAGCAGAAGCGCTCACAGCGCCTGCGGATGTCCGGGAGAGGAAGATCGGGGCGCGATTGCGGAGGCGTCACCGGGGCGGGAGAGCTGCCGGTCTCCGTGATCGGCGACACCGATCTTCTGAAGCCGGTGATCCATCCCGTGCAGGATCCGCTCGTGCTCGGCGCCGGCCCTTCGGCCCCGCGCGCACCTGAGGATTCGCAGAACAATAATGATGGTGCTGCGCTTCAGGGCGCCGGGAGCCGGTCTCAGGACATTCAGCCCGCGGATCTTTCCGCCGTGGCCCGCAGCCTGGGTGTCGACATGCCCGCACTGGAGATCGCCTCCCGCTACTATCAGGAGTCCGCCGCTCCCTATCTCGTGCGTCTGCCGCCCGTGCGCCGGGCCGGCAGAGACGACCCCCTCATGGGGAACCTGGAGACCTGGGAGACCGGGGAGGACCTTGCCGATATCGACTGGTCCGCCACGATGGCGGCCTCGCCGTGGGTGGTGCCCGGGGTGACGACTCGCCGTCGCCACTTCGAGCGCGATCCGGGGGAGGACCAGCACATGGTTCCCACGAACCTCGATCTCTACCTCGACTCCTCCGGCTCCATGCCCGATCCCGCCGTACGGCTGTCGCCTGTGGCCTTAGCGGGGGCCATCCTGGCTCTGTCCGCGCTGCGCAGCGGCGCTCGCGTTCAGGCCACCACCTGGTCCGGTCCCGAGCAGATCGCCGGCACGGATGGCTTCACCCAGGACGCGCAGGAGGTCCTGGCCGCCATTGTGGCTCATTTCGGCGGTTCCACATCCTTCCCGCTGGGAATCCTGTCCCGCACGCATCTGGCCGCTCGAGCGGATGGGGCCGGACGGGCGCCCTGCCACATCGCCGTCGTCTCCGACGGCGGCGTGGTCTCCATGTTCGCGGACCACCGCTCAGATGAATGCGCGGACACCAGCAATGAAGAGGGAATCGCGGTGCGGGCGCTCACAGCGGCCGGGGGCGGAGGCACGCTCCTGCTCAATACCGACCCCAGGCGTGTCAAGGAGCTGCGGCTGCCCGGGGGATATGCCGTTCACAGCGTGCGCAATCTTGATGAGGTGCGCCGTTTCAGCGCCGCCCTGGCACGAGCCATCTGGGAGGCGCCACGATGAGTCGCACATGGCTGACAGGGCAGGTAGAGCAGGCAGGGCAGGAGCTCCCACGGCGTCCGGATGCCGTCAGCTCCGCAGCCGGTCCTGAGGACGGCGTGGAGCAGCCGGCGACGGCAGTGCGCCTCCTGTCCGGGCGGGAAGTGGTCGACAGCGCTCTGGCAGCGCCGTGGCCCATCCGGGCCGACTCGCCTCTTCCCGATCTCGCCCGCCTCACCCATGCCCTGGCCCATTGCGACCCGGTGTTTCTGGACAGCCGGGTCGATGGTCGTGCTGTGCTCGCGGATGTTCTCAGAGATGCGGGTCATGAGCCGGAGGGCTTGCGAGGGGCGCTGGAGATCGAGCGCTCTCGCCTGTCTCAGCACTTGAGGATCTTGACCATGGGCGTGTCCGCACCAGATCCGGCGGCTTGCTGCCAGGTGAGCGCATTGGCTGCGCTGCTCCTGCGAGAGCTTCTCGAGCAGGAGCCCCCTCGACCGCCAGGCGTGATCCTGGTGGACCGCGTGGGACGGATGACGGCCTTTCTGGAGCTGCTGGTCGCTACTCTCGTGCCTCCTTCCACCTGGCCGTCCTCTGAGTCCGTGAGGCAGGAGGTCTGCCGTACTTTCTTGGCCGGTCTGGGCCTGTGCGCTGCCGGGGAGAATCCCCATCAGACTGCGGATCGATGGGAAGAGGTCTCGACTCTGGCCCGCCAGGAGACCACGATGAGCCTGCGGGCCGAGATCGAGCACCGTCGTGAAGTGGAGCGCCGAATCGCGCAGGCGCGTGCTCGTGAGTCCGCATCCCATTACACGGGGCGATGAGCGGAATGACTGAGCTGCGCAATCGTGGTGAGTCGAAGAGGCTTCGGCACCCCGGTGATTCCGATCCCAGGCGCCTCAGACCTGGGAGCACGCGCTCTCAATCGTCCGCTGACGCCGCTGCGCCTGCGGCGTCGGGAACCGCAGGGATGACGTCGGCTGCGCGCGCCGAGTACGCGTCTATGAATGCGGCCGTCCTGCCCGACACTGAGCGCTGGCCCACTGTGAGCGCATCGGGGCTTGCGGCCCTGGCCGCGCTGCGCGAGGAGCCGATGGCTCCCGCCTGGACGCATGCCTGCGGTGACCGTCTGACTCGGACCGATCAGGCGCTGCTGGCCGTGCTGGCTGCTGACGTGCGTCGCGGAGCCTATGCCCAGACCTCCTTGACCGGCCCGCGCTCCTGGGTCGATGCCCTGGCCGTGCGTGCTGTTGAGACGGTCCCCTTCTACCGAAGGCTGCGCCGCAACGGAGACATCGGCGCCCACCCGGCGCTGTCGGACCTGCCGGTGCTGGACCGTCGAGATCTTCGGGAACTCGGCGATCTTGTCCCCATGGACGCAGAACTGGACCGGATCCTGGAAGGGACGAGTTCCGGATCCACCGGGGCCTCGTTGCGAATCCCCCTCCACCCCCGTGGCCTCGCCTCAGACATCGTGATCCTGCGCTGGTGGCTGGAAAGACTCGGATTGCACTGGGATGTGGATGAGGCCGGTGAGCGCCTCGCCATGGCCAATATCGTGGACCAGACCAGTGCCTTCACCTACGCATCTCTGCTCACCGCGCATGCCGAGCGTGCTCTCATGGCCCGTGTCAATCTCCATCCGGACGCGTGGCATCAGGAGACTCATCAGCACGACTGGTGGGTGCACCACGATCCGCTTGTCCTGTCCGGCTCGCCTTTGCCTCTTCTGACCCTGGCATGCCGTGAACCGGGTCTTAGCCCAGTGGCGGTGGTCAGTGGCGCCAGTCATCTGACGGATGCGGCGCGCTCCGAGCTCGTTGATACCTGGAAGGCCCCCGTTCTCGATGTCTACGCCTTGGGCGAGACCGAGATCGTCGCATGCGACCCCGACGGATGCGGTCACCGTGTCGCCCCTCTGCCGGTGCACGTGGAAATCCTGGATCAGCATGGTCTTGCCGTTGCCCCGGGCCGGCGAGGACGGATCGTCATCACGAGCGCCACCAACCCTCTTCTGCCTCTTCTGCGCTACGACACCGGCGACACCGGGGCTCTGGAACTACGTGCGGCTCCGGATGCGCCGGGAGGCACGGAGGCCGTCATCGTGGGGCTGGAGGGGCGCGCTACTGTCCGCTACCGTCATGGTGATGGAACCTGGATTCCCTCAGTCAGTCTTGTCCAGGTCCTTCAGAGTCAGGGGGCGGCCGTCTGGAGTGTGCACCAGTGGCGTCACGGTGCGCTGAGGGCTGAGGTGGCGCCACCGCATGGACCGCTGACGTCACAGGTGACTCGGGCGGTGCGCGACGCATTGGCGGCCTTGCTCGGCCAGGAGGTGACCGTCGTTCCCCTGAACGACGCCGCTGCCGCTAAGAGGCGCTTCACCTCGGACGTCCCCGGGCACACAGGCCCGGGGACATGAATGCCCGAGCAGAACCCGAGCAGAACCCGAAAAAACCGAACAACAACATGGTGGATGCCTGAGCGGGCAGCGGTGGTCACCGACTCGTGACATCGAATGCGGGGCCTGGAGGGGAGACCAGAAGACTGCGAACCAGGAGAACCGGGATGAGGGGGAGAGTATGGGCATGCCGTGGGCCTGCCGCGGTCATGCACGGGAATGCGCAGGTATGGACCGGGTCGAACAGGGGTGGTCAGGGTTGGACTGATTGGTCCCCCGTGTTAGTCGCTCGCCATGAGGTTTGCCGTTTCATCCTGGAACAGCAGAGCGGCCTCCTTGAGCTTCTCGCCGTGCTCGCGTGCGTGGTGAGCGCAGAAGAAGAGCTCTCCAGTCAGCAGCACGACACGGACGTATGCCTGGGCGGCGCACACGTCGCAGCGGTCGGCGGTGGTCAAGGGGCGCTCGGCGGAGGCGTCGATGGCGGAGGAGCGCTGCTCGTCCAGGGAGGTCGCCGCCCGGAGAGCGGCGGAGGTGCTGATAGTGCTCATGGCTCGCATTCCACCATGCCCCCGGGCGCTTATCACTCGGAGGAGCTCGTTTCCGCCCCAGGCGCACGAGCTTTCGCCCAGGGCGCATCGGGGAACATGCGCAGTGGTCGCGCGGCGCCGTCGATCCGAGCCGGTCGGCTGTATCTGCTGTGTCTGCTGTATCGGCTGCAGTCGGCGCCTGTGCTCCGGACACTCACGGTCGTATCGCCGTAGTGTGTCGTTATGACGAGCACCGAGAGCAAGAGCGTTGAGGACATCGGGGACGTCGAGGGCGTTGAGGGCACTGAAGGCACTGGATACGCCGGACACAGTGAGTGGCGCGCGGTACGGGATCGGGAGATGAACCGCCTGAAGCATTCGGGCTGGGTGTCCAACCGCCCGCTGCGAAGCCTGCTGGATCAAGCCGGGCTGACCTCGCCGGTCGAGGTTGTCGCCGCCGGCATCAGCCAAGAGCAGTGGGCGCGGGCGGGCGAGTCGATCGACCGGCTTCGTGAGCGCTTCGGCCGCTACCGCTTCGCCGAGGAAGTGGAGTACGGCTTGCTGGTGGTGCCGGTGCCTGATCGACTTGACACGCGCGGGGCTCTGCCGCGTCAGGTTCGGGAAGGGCAGAACTCCGGGCTCGGAGAGGACTTCGTAGATCCCGCACTGGGGCCTGGAGTGGATCTGTCGGGCGGAGCGCTGGAACTGGAGGGCTGGAGGCTGTACATCACCGCTGTCTCCGAGCGCGGTATCTCCGCTGGGAGCTACGAGACGATCAGCGCTGCCCAGCGCCAGGACTTCGAGATCGATGGTTTTGACACCAGACGGCTCATGACTCGTCAGCTGTGGGGCGCGCGTCTGCTTCAGTCCCCTCACGGCGTCGTTCCGGATAGTGACCTCGGCAGTATATGGACCTTCACGCTCTTCCCCGGTGAGCCGCTCGTCGACGGACGGGCCGTGTCCGGCACCGTCTTGAAGGGCAAGGTGCGTTTCCGCCTGGGAAAGACGAATCGCGGCATCGGCAGTGCCCGTGTCAGTCCGGCTCTGCCTGTACAGGGGCTCGTTCCGGATAGCCGCTGAGAACTGTGAGGACCTCAGGAACTCGGGACCTCGAGAACTCGAGAACTCGGGACCTCGGGAACTCGATCTGCTGGTCGTGCGCGTACCGGAGCCGGCTGATGCCGGAGGAGGCTGACGAAGACCACAGGTCCGGTCGCGGCGCGGAGGAACACCTGTTCGACCATGATCCGTTACAGTCCGGCCGTGCCCTCTTCTGAGAACAAGACCACCCGCGGCGACTACTCCGCTCGCCACCTCTCCGTACTGGAGGGGCTGGAGGCGGTGCGTAAGCGTCCCGGCATGTACATCGGCTCGACCGACCAGCGGGGGCTGATGCACTGCGTCTGGGAGATCGTGGACAACGGCGTCGATGAGGCGCTGGAAGGCCATGGGGACCGCATTGATGTTGTTGTCCATGCCGACGGTTCCATTGAGGTGCGGGACACCGGACGCGGCGTGCCCATTGACATCGAGCCCTCCTCCGGGTTGACCGGCGTGGAGCTCGTCTACACCAAGCTCCATGCCGGTGGGAAGTTCGGGGGAGGGTCCTACGGCGCGGCCGGAGGCCTCCACGGCGTGGGCGCGAGCGTCGTCAACGCGCTGAGCGCCCGCATGGACGTCGAGGTGGACCGCGGGGGCAAGACCTACGCCATGAGTTTCCGTCGCGGCGTACCCGGGGTCTTCGCCGATCCGCCGAGCGGGGCGAGCCTCGCCTCGCCCTTCAAGGAGTACACCGAGGCTTCCGAGCTGCGCGTGATCGGCAAGGTCAAGCGCGGCGTCACCGGAACTCGCGTGCGCTACTGGGCTGATCCTCAGATCTTTCCATCTCCGGCCGAGTACGATGCTGCGGCGCTGCGCGCCCGCCTGCGCCAGACGAGCTTCCTCGTGCCCGGACTGACCCTGTCCCTGACTGATGAGCGCAGTGCCGATGAGGCCGCGCGCTCCGAGCACGCGTCGTCGTCGGGTTCGAAGACCACCGATGACCTGGCGATGCGCGCCGCGGCGAAGAGCGTCACCGAGGCCCCGGGAGACCTGCTGGAGGCCGCAGTCCTGGGAGAGGACGCCGCCGAGAGCGCCGAGGTCTTCCGCGCCAAGGGCGGCACCGCGGACTTCGTCGATTTCCTGGCCACCGACGGCTCCGTGACCGACACCTTCCGTCTGACCGGACAGGGCACCTACACCGAGACCGTTCAGCAGCTCGACAGGCGCAGTGGTCACCTGCGTCCCGTGGAAGTGACGCGCACCTGCATCGTCGATGTCGCCCTGCGCTGGGGCATCGGCTACGACACGACTGAGCGCTCCTTCGTCAACATCATCGCCACGCCCATGGGCGGCACTCACTTGTCCGGTTTCGAGCAGGCCGTCACCAAGGTTCTGCGTAAGCAGATCGAATCCAATGCGCGCGCCCTGAAGGTCACCAGTCGAGATGGGCGCATCGAGAAGGACGACATCCTCGCCGGCATGACCGCAGTGGTGACTGTGCGAGTGCCGGAGCCCCAGTTCGAGGGCCAGACCAAGGAGGTTCTGGGCACGGCCCCGGTACGCCAGATCGTCGCCAGGATCGTGGACAAGGAGCTGACGGCCATCCTCACGTCCTCCAAGCGCGACCTCAAGGCTCAGTCCCGGGCCCTGCAGGAGAAGATCGTGGGGGAGATGCGCGCTCGCGTCAGCGCGCGCATGCACAAGGAGATCACCCGTCGCAAGACCGCCTTGGAGTCCTCGACCCTGCCGGCCAAGCTGGCTGACTGTCGCAGTGACGATGTAACGGCTTCCGAACTGTTCATCGTCGAGGGCGATTCGGCTCTCGGCACCGCCAAGAACGCCCGCAATTCCGAGTTCCAGGCGCTCCTGCCCATTCGCGGCAAGATTCTCAATGTCCAGAAGGCTTCACAGGCGGACATGCTGCGCAATGTCGAGTGCTCTGCGATCATCCAGGTGGTGGGAGCGGGCTCCGGGCGCACCTTTGACATCAAGGCGGCCCGCTACGGCAAGGTCATCCTCATGACCGATGCGGATGTCGATGGCGCGCATATCCGCACTCTGCTGCTCACGCTCTTCTTCCGCTATATGCGGCCCATGATCGAGGCCGGCCGGGTTTTTGCGGCAGTCCCGCCGTTGCACCGCATTGAGGTCTCCGGCTCAGGGCGGCGGAAGAAGGAGATCATCTACACCTACTCCGACGATGAGCTGGTGCGCACTCTGCGCAAGCTGGAGAAGCAGGGGCGCGGTTTCAAGGAGCCGCAGCGATACAAGGGGCTGGGGGAGATGGATGCCCACCAGCTCGCCGAGACCACCATGGAGCCCGAGCACCGGACCCTGCGGCGCATCACCCTGGGCGATGAGGCCGAGCTCCTGGAGGCGGAGAACGTTTTCGAGCTCCTCATGGGAGCGGCGGTCGAGCCCCGCCGCGGCTTCATCATCGAGGGCGCATCAGACGTGGACCGTGAGCGCATCGACGCCTGATGCTGAAGTACCTGAAATACCTGAACGTATGAGCGTTACTCGTATCGGGTATGGTGCCGAGTAGTCCGAGTGCTCCGAGTAGTCCTGTTTAGTCCCGGTAGTCTCGAGTAACCTGTTGTCGCCACTGTCACCGCCGGGTCTGCCACCCGGTACCCGCGCAAGGAGGCGCCTATGGCCCCCGTCTACGGATCCTCGCGTCGTGCAGGAGTCTCCGGACCCTGGTCGATGCTGCGCCCCGGGCCGCGTTCCGCGCTTCCACGCGACCTGTTCTGGGCTCCGCTGAGTCCTTTGGACAATGGCGCGCTGGCGGGACTCATCGCCCGTGCGGAGTCCGTCGACGACCCGCCCTACCGGACGACGGCCGAGGAGACAGCGGAGTACTTCGTCGACCCGACCTATTCCGGCGTGGCCGGGCGGGACGCCCTGGGCGTCATGCGCGCCTTCGCATTGGTGCGGTTGCGGCCTGCTGGGGAGATCTACGCCTCAATGGTCGGCGTCGTCGACCCCGACTTCCGCAAACGGGGCATTGGCGGGGCTCTCCTGCACTGGCAGACGGAGCGCGCCCGCCACCTCATCGGCACCGAACGCGCGGGGGCGGCGCCCGGATCGGCGGCGGCCGCGGCGTCTGCTCACATCGTGACCACCGTCCTGGAGGACGATGCGCGCATGAAGGAGCACTTGGGGGACTTGGGCTTCGAACCCCGACGGTGGTACCGCGAGGTGCGCCGAAGCCTGACCGACGACATCCCGGAGGTGGATATCGACGGATTCCTCACCATCGAGCCGTGGGACGACGATCTCGATGAGGTCGTCCGCATCGCGCACAACCAGCTGGCCGACGGCGAGTACGAGGCGAGTGAGATGACGCGGGACGAGTGGCGGTCGGGGCGCGCCTACTTCGCCCCCGGATGGAGCTTCGTGGCCATGGACCGTTCGGGGGACCGGGCGCGTGTGGCCGGTTTCCTGCGCTCGGGCCGCTATGAGCAGGACTGGGCGGCATTGGGGTGGCGCGAGGGTTACACGGATATGCTGGGGGTGCTCGCCGAGTACCGGACTCGGCGGGTGGCTCCGGCGCTTCTGACGGCCGCTATGCGCGCCTATCGGCGAGACGGCATGGAATACGCTGCGGCTGGCGTTGATTCTGACGATCCCAACGGAGCCGTGGACTTGTACCGCAATCTGGGATACAGCCCCACCCGGGGCACGATCCTCTACGCCTTGGACGTATGAGGTTCCGCGACGGCACAGCGGACTCAGCGCTCGCGGCCTATGCGCAGCCCTATTAGTCGGTGTGCGCGATCGCGCCCGCGACGACCGTCGCCACGGGACGGACCTGTTTCAACTCTTCCGCGCTCAACGCGAGCGGGTCGGCGACCAGCATGACGAGATCGGCCCGTGAGCCGACGGCGATCGGCCCGACGCCGTCCACTGAGGCCGCCAGCACCTCCTCGTTGCTGAGCCGTTGCGAGGGTGACCAGATACTGCCCCCGGGCGTGCTCCGGGCGACTGCCGTTGACATCGCCAGCCATGGGTCCAGCGGTGCGACCGGTGCATCCGAGCCCAGGTGCAGCAGAGCGCCGGCGGTCACCATGTCCGCAAAGGCATAAGTGCGCTCCTCCAAGCCCGGCCACACTCGCCCCACGGCCTCGCAGTCGTCCAGTAGATGGGCCGGCTGGACCGACAGCTCCACTCCGCAGGACACCAGGGTTGCCAGTGCACTGTCGCCCCGGGTGAGCGAGTCGCGCGGGAGCAGCTGAGCGTGCTCGAGGCGCCCGGTCGCCCCCGAGGCTGCGAAGGCCGCCGCGACATCCTCCATTGCGGCGTCGCCGATGGCATGGATCGCCGCTTCGTATCCGGCCTGCGTGGCGCGGGCCATGAGTTCGGTGAGTTCCGCTCTCCCGATGTTGGCCACACCGTGAGGATGCTCCGCAGCGAACTCGGGAGGATAGGGCTCGCACATGTGGGCGCTGGCCGTGCCCATGGAGCCGTCGGCGATGACTTTCAGCGGCCCCTGCGTGATCACGGCGGTGTTGTCGCCGCCGACGGGCGAGCCCGGGAGCGGGTCACCGGTGCGCAGGCCCGCTGCGATCCACCGCTCCAGTTTGCCGCGATAGACCGCAACACGGATGCGGGGGAGGACTTCGGGCAGTCCGCTCTGCGTCTTCAGGGCCGCCAAGCGCCGGGCCCAGTCGTCGGGCGCGCCCGCCCAGGCCATGTCCACAACCCCGGTCACCCCGCGGGCGAGCATGTCGGCGAGCACTCGACTGTAGCCCGTTTCGCGTAGTTCGCGGCTTCCCGGGATCTCGTCGAGCCGGTCGAGCACGGCGAACCACGGGTCCTCCCGCATAGGAGCCCCTGGGTCGTCCGCGCTTGCGGCGGGCAGTCCCAGAGCAGTCAGCGCTGCCGAGTTGAGCCAGCCCGAGTGGACATCACCGGATATGAGAACGGTGGGGACAGGGCCGGTAACGGCGTCGAGCTCGGTCACAGTGGGGATTCGCGGCCAGTTCGACAGTCGGTGCCCGAAGCCCTGCACTGTGGGAATGGAGCCGCCTGCCGGCAGGGAGGCGATGGCCTCGGCTACAAGAGACAGAGCGTCCTGCGCGCACCGGGTCGCTGTCGTATCGATCCTCGAGCGCCGGGCCGCCTCAAGATCGAGATGGGCGTGGGCGTCCCACAGACCGGGTATGACGAAGGCGCCTTCGGCGTCGAGTCTGCGTTCGCCCCGCGGTTCCAAGTCAGGGCCGATCTCCGTGACCACGCCGTCGCTGACCCGGATGTCGATGGGCTCGGGCGGCGGCTGCGTCCGGCTGCGCCCGTCCATCGGCGGTCTGCGAGTGGCCGCGCGTAGGCGACCGAGCTGGTGGCGGGTCCGGAAGTGGACAGGGCGAGCATGTTGTAGGAGGAGCGAGGCCATGAGCGATTATGGGCCCGCAGATCGGAGCGTGTCTCTCCTTAGAACGTCACATGCATATTCATGTGATTAATCGTCGTTGTCACGCCGATTTCTAGAGATCCGCCTATGTTCGCGCGCGAGGAGACACGTGGTGAGGATTGAGCAAGAATAGAAGGAAACAGGGATGACCGATATGAGGATCGAGAAGCGTGAGGTTCATTAGCTCTCCAGGTGCGAGCTCATCCGCGAGGGTTGAGTGAGGTGAAGGTCGTCCTCGCCCCTGACTCTTTCAAGGAGGCCATGACGGCTGCTGAGGCGGCGGCCGCCATGGCTCGCGGCGTGCGCGCCGTCGTTCCGGATGCCGAGATCGTCGAAGTGCCCATGTCCGACGGCGGCGAGGGATTCACCGATGCGGTGGCCGCGGCTCTGGGGGCTCAGGTGCGCGGGGTCGACACCATTGACGCCCTGGGACGCCCGGTCACAGGTCGTCTGGCGATGAGTGGTGGCACGGCGGTATTCGAGATGGCTTCGGCCGCGGGGCTCGAGCTGGTTGCCCGGCATGCGCGTGATGTCATGAACTCGGACACCCGGGGCGTGGGCCGGATGATCCGCACTGTGCTCGACGCCGGCGCCGATCATCTTCTTCTGGGAGTCGGCGGCTCTGCGACCAACGACGGAGGCGCCGGCATGCTGGCGGAGCTCGGCGTTCGATTCCTCGATCATGAGGGCCGTGTCATCGGGACAACGCCGAGGGCGCTCGGGGCGCTTGCAGCCGTGGACGACTCCGGTCTCGACCCGAGGCTGGATGGCCTGAGGATCGAAGTCGCCTGCGATGTCGATAACCCGCTGGTGGGCGAGCACGGTGCCAGTGCCGTCTTCGGTCCCCAGAAGGGCGCCGGGTCGCAGGATGTCGATTACCTCGACGCGATGCTGTCGCGCTGGGCGGATGTGAGCGGTCATGCCGAGCTCGCTGAGGTGCCGGGAGCCGGAGCGGCCGGAGGGCTGGGGTTCGCCCTCATCGCCTTCTTAGGGGCTCGACTCGAGCCCGGAGTCGATCTGGTCTCCCGTACGGTTGGTCTGGCCGAGGCCGTATGCGGGGCGGATCTCGTTCTGACCGGCGAGGGCTCGGTCGATGCTCAGACACTTGCCGGGAAGACTCCTGCCGGCGTGGCCGAGGTCGCCAAGAGGCACGGGGTGCCCACCGTTGTCGTAGCGGGCCGGGTGCGTTCCGATGCGGAGGTACTGCTGACCACCGGCTGCGTGGCCCTCGTGTCGAACTCGCAAGGCGAGACTGTTTCACTGACCGACATGCTCTGCGCGGCGCCGGGGAATACCGAGCGTGCAGCGGCCACGGTCATGCGACTGTGGACTCACCAGAGCGGCCCGGCAGGACCGGCAGGCTCAGCAGGCCCAGCATGATTTCTGACGTCTCTGGTGTCCGCCGTCCTCGCAGCGCGCGGCTCATTCAGCCGATGCCGGCCACTGGTGCGGCCAGCGGCGAGCCGGAGCCGTCGCGGCGCTCATCGACCTCGGGCAGCCCGACGCTCTGACCGCCCGGCCCGACCGCACGGGCCGGGCCCACCCCGACCCAGGCGAGGATGAGCTCGTCCTCGCCGCGTAGGAAGCGCTGGGCCCGCACTCCGCCGGTCGCCCTTCCCTTGGCGGGATAGCGGTCCAGCGGAGTCACCTTGACCGAGCCCGTCCCGGTGCCGGGAAGCGCCTTCTCGGCGTCGGCTATGGTGACGACGACGGATTCGGCGAGCAGCTCGGCGGGCACCGCGGAAGCCGCGATGACACGCGCCCCCTGGCGCAGAGAGATGCCCGCCATGCCGCCTGCGCCGCGCCCTTGCGGACGCACCTTCGAGGCCTCGAAGCGCAGCAGCTGGGCGTCCGAGGTCACCAGCGTGAGAATGTCGGAGTCCGCGGCGGTGGCGGCGAAGACCACACGATCGTCGTCGGCGAGGGCGATCACCTCCCAAGAGTCCCCGCGACTGGGCTCGTCACCGGGCTTGACGCGCTTGATGACACCCGCGGCGGTCGCCAGCACGATCGGCGGGTGGCCGGCGGAGCCGATCGGCACCAGTCCGACGATCTTCTCCTCGGGCTCGATGTCCACCAGCAGGCGTGCAGGCTGCCCCCCGGCCAGTGACGGCGCGCCGTCCAGGCGTGGGATCTCCGGAGCGGCCACAACTTCGAGCCGCACCAGGCGGCCGGTGTCCGTGATCGCCCCGACCCGGCCGCGTGCTGTTGTGGCGACCTGGCTCGTGACCGCATCGTGGAGCTGGCGCTCTCCGGTTCGTGAAAGCGGCTCTGCTCCGGTTGCGCGCGCCACCAGTCCCGTGGCGGACAGGAGGATCCGGCACGGGTCGTCGGGAACGGTCAATGGAATATCAGAGGCACCGGCCATGAGGCTCATTGCCGCCGTCTGCTGCCTCATGGCGGGGGCGGCCGCTGCTGAATCGTTGGGTGCATCCGCTCCGGACGGCGCTTCGGCTCCTGACGCCTCGAGCAGTACCGTTCGCCGGGGCGTGCCGAACTCCTCGGCCACCGCAGCCAGTTCGCGGGAGACCACACCTCGCAGCAGCGACTCGTCGTTCAAAATGGCCTCGAGTTCGATGATCTCCTGGGCCAGGGAGTCGCGTTCCTTCTCCAGTTCGATGACTGAGAACTTGGTCAGGCGCCGCAGTTGCAGTTCCAGGATGTAGCTCGCCTGCGGCTCGGACAGGTCGAAAACCTGCATGAGGCGGGTGCGTGCCGTGGCGGCATCCTCGCTGGAGCGCACGACTTGGATGACCTCGTCGATGTCGAGGATCGCGATGAGCAGGCCCTCGACCAGGTGCTGGCGCTCCTTGCGCTTGCCCAGGCGGAATCGGGTACGGCGCTCCACGACGATCAGGCGATGACGCACGAAGACATCGAGCAGTTCGCGCAGGCCCAGCGTGCGCGGTTGGCCGTCGACCAGGCACACGTTGTTGATCCCGAAGGAGTCTTCCAGCGGCGTGTGCTTGTAGAGCTGAGCGAGCACCGCCTCGGGGTTGTAGCCGTTCTTGACGGTGATCACCAGGCGCGTGCCGTTCTTGCGGTCGGTCAGGTCGGCGACGTCGGTGATCCCCTGAAGCTTCTTGGAGGCCACCGTCTCCTTGATGCGGGTGATGACCTTCTCCGGGCCCACGAGGTAGGGCAATTCGGTGATCACAATGCCCTTCTTGCGGGCGGTGACATTCTCAATGCGTGCGGTCGCGCGAGTCAGGAATTTGCCGCGTCCGGTGCGGTAGGCGTCACGGATGCCGTCCAGGCCGACGATCATGCCGCCGGCCGGCAGGTCCGGACCGGGCACGAAGGCCATGAGATCCTCCAGGGCGGCCTGGGGGTGCTCGATGAGGTGGCGGGCGGCGCCGATGACCTCGACGAGATTGTGCGGCGGCATGTTGGTGGCCATACCCACCGCGATGCCCGAGGCGCCGTTGACCAGCAGATTGGGGAGCGCCGCCGGCAGGACGTCGGGCTCGGTGAGTGTGTAGTCGTAGTTGGGGGAGAAGTCGACGGTGTCCTCGTCGATGTCCGCCGTCAGCGCCAGAGCGCTGCTGGCCAGTCTGGCCTCGGTGTAGCGGGCCGCAGCCGGGCCGTCGTCCAGGGAGCCGAAGTTGCCGTGGCCGTCGACCAATGGCAGGCGCATGGTGAATGGCTGGGCGAGGCGCACCAGGGCCTCGTAGATGGCGAGATCGCCGTGAGGATGAAGACGCCCCATGACATCGCCGACGACGCGCGAGCACTTCACATGCGGGCGGTCGGGGCGCAGCCCCATGCGGTCCATCTGGAACAGGATGCGGCGCTGGACGGGTTTGAGGCCGTCGCGGGCGTCCGGCAGGGCACGGGCATAGATCACGGAGTAGGCGTACTCCAGGAAGGAGGTGCGCATCTCTGTGGGAAGGTCCTGGTCGACAATGAGACCGTCAACGGGGGGAGGCGATTGCACGGCGGACTTCGGCATGCCATGCATGATGCGCGACGATGAGCCGAAACGATGCAGCGACACCCGAAGGTGACGGGGTCGATCGCGCTCTGAACGACTGTTGTACGCGCCGGCGCGTTTCCTGGCGTGTCACAGGTGGATGGCATGATCGCCTTATGAACTGGACTGCGCAGGCCCGATCCGACGCCGCCTCAACGCCCCTGGCCGAGGAGGTGCGCCGCGCCGGCTACTATCCCGAACTCGTCCTGGGGACGCTCGACGTCGCCGTGGCCGGCGAGGAGATCGTCGTCGACCTGGTTCAGGCCGAAACCACCTTCGATGATGCGGTCCATCGTCACTTGACGGTGCTCGCCCTGACCGACAGCCGGCTCATCATCGTCCATGTCGATGACGTCCCCCGGGAGGACGGCCGGCCGGGTGCGGTGGCCACCAGCGAGGCGGTGCCCATCGCTCGTATCTCCTCGGTGTCGCTGACCCGCGGCGTGCGCGAACCCGCGTCGGACGGCGGGCAGCTGACCGAGGTGACGATCGCGATCTGCTGGGGCGCCGTGCGTCGCCTCGACCTTGAGCCGGCGACCTGCGGCGATCCGGCTTGCGAGGCGGAACACGGGTTGACCGGGCTCTCCATGCCGGATGACATCGTCATTCGTGTCGCTGCCGGGGTCGAGGGCGACGCCGCGCTGGCCCGGGCGGACCGTTTCGCCCGAGCGCTGTCTGAGGCGACCGCCCGAACTGCGGCGCGCGCATGAACCAGCCGCACCTGTGTCAGGTTCTGGGCGCTGCTGCGGTCGGTGCGGGACTGGCCCTGCGTGACGTCGCCTCGCCCGATGCGCCCTCTGACACGCAGGCCCGCCGCGCCGCCCTTTCGTGGGGCCTGCTGGCCGATGACTCCGCCGGCGGCGTGCCGACCGTCCTCGTGCTCGTCGATGGGCTGGGCCTGGAACTTCTTCGCGAACGCCTGGGGCATGCGCCCACGCTGAGATCCTGGTTGTCCGGGTCTCGGGCCGGTCCCGGTCCTGCTGCTCTGACGTGCGCGCCCTCAACGACGGCCGCTGCACTGACGACGCTGGGCACCGGCGCTCTTCCCGGCGTCACCGGCATGGTCGGATACTCCGTACTCAACCCGTTGCTGCGCCGGGACATGCCCGAGGGCACGGCTCCGCATCCGGAGCAGAATCTGTGCCTCATCACATGGGAGGGACACGCTCCCAATCCGCGGAGCTGGCAGGACGTCCCCACCATCTTCGAACGCCTTGAGCGCGATCAGGGTCATTCCCATTCCGAGAGCGAGCGTGGCACGCCGTTGGCCGTGACGATCGGCCCCTCGCGCTTCGTCGGTTCGGGCCTGACCTCCGCCGGCCTGCGCGGTGCTCCCCATCGGGGTGCGGATCGTCTCGAAGCCCGCCCCGGGCTCGCTGTTGAGGCGCTTCGGCAGGGCGTCCGCCTGGTCTACCTCTACATCGGGGAGCTTGACCACACCGGACACGCCCACGGCTGGCGATCCATGCAGTGGCTCGAGCAGCTCGAGCGTCTTGACGCCGCCATGGCTGAGCTTGCGCGCCGCGTGCCGGCCGGCACGCGCATCATTCTGACCGCCGACCACGGCATGGTCGATACCAGTGCCGATCGGCGCATCGACCTTTCCGAGCGCCCCGCTCTGGCCCGCGATGTCGTTGCTGTGGCGGGCGAGCCGCGCTTCACCCATCTGTACGTTCCCCGATCGGACCCGGATATAGCCGCTGCGGTTGTTCAGCGATGGCGGGGCGAACTCGGTGAGCGGGCCCTGTGGGTCGGTACGCGGGCCGAGGCGGCGCAGTGCGTGGGGCCGGTCGGGCCGCGGGCGGCTGCCGTTCTGGGCGATGTTCTGGTGGCGATGAATCACGATTGGGTGGTGGTCGACCCGCGCGTTCACAGCTCGTTCGCGATCGCCATGCCCGGTGTGCACGGTTCTCTCACGGGAGCGGAGATGACGATTCCCCTGCTGACGACCATGACCTGAACCGCCGGGAGAACGGGACGTGCGCTGCAGTCTGTTTCTCGCCCGTTCTCAGCTTGTTTTAACTTGGTACTACTCGGGCTTGGCACCGAAGACGATCTCGTCCCAGGACGGGACGGATCGGCGTGAACGCCTCTTGGATCGGGGGGCGGGAGTAGCCGGCCTCTCGGGGGGCCCCTCCTGCTTCATCCGTTCCTCCACCTGGGCCGTCGGCATGGTCGGAGCGCTGTGAACGGAGGCCGCTGCCTGAGGCGATGTTGGTGTCGATGTTGGTGTAGTCGGTGCAGACGGCGCGGGGGATGCCGCGCTGGGGGCCGAGATGCGGCGCCTCGCGTTGGCCGGATGGCGCCCCGCTTGACCCATCGCGACCTTGCGGTGATCGGACATCGAGACGATCTGGGCCTGCCCGCGTGGGGAGGTCAGCGGCGCTGCCGGCTCCTCATCCTCGTCCAATGGGGGTTCGACCTCGAGCCTGCGTCCGCGGCTGGAGGCCAGGTCCGCCAAGAGCGCGTCGGTCGACGAGCCCTCAAGGCCCTCGAGGTCGTTGAGGTCCTCATACTCTCCCGTCTGTGCCGCTTGCTCCGCCTCTTCCCCCGCCTCGGGCGAGGAGGCGGAATGCAGCGCCGGTTCAAATGCCGGTTCAGCAGCTGTCGGCGTCATCGGGCTTGCGGTGGTAGGAGCCGAGGACGCCGAGGCGCCGGAGATGGGGGAGTCCTGGTCGAAGACGGCCGGAGTGCGGGGCGCCGCAGCGGCTTCCGTGAGCCACCGTGCCTCTTCGTCCAGTGCACTGACTGCGCGGGCGGTCATGTCCAGTTCCCAGCGGGCGAACTTGGCTTGCGCACTCTGGACGAAGGCGAGGGTCACTTGCCAGGGGTCACGGCCCTCTCGCAACGCGTCCCACTGCAGGCTCGTCGGCTCGACCCCGCGGGTGGCCAGACGATCCACAACGAGTTCGCCCAGAACAGGAGAGTCCTTCTCCCAGCCGATGCGGCAGGCTTGGGCCTGACGAACCGCCCATGCCCGCTCCGCAAGAACTGGGCCTTCGAATCGGCGCACGTGCTCGACATCCATGCCGGTGATGGTGGCGACCTCTTCTGCGCTGGCGCCTGCCCGCATGTAGGCCTGCAGTTCGCGGGGGCGGACAGCCGAACCGGGGCTCGGCGGTACGATCGCCTGCGACAGTGCGGCTGGGCGCGCACGGCGCACGGCCGCGCGCAGGGCGTCATCGACAATGATGCTGTAGCGTTCACCCGTGCCGTCGGTCATCACGACGGTGTCACCGTTGGCGCCCAGCAGCTCGAGCTCGATCATCGGGAATATGCCTCCTCGTGTCCGTCGTACAGGCTCAGCGTGCCATCCCCGCCGCGCGGGCTGCGGGAGGTCGACCGGTGTGGCACGCCGGCATGTGGCTCTGTTCGCCCTGAGCCCTACCGCATCGCCGTCAGGCCTGGTTCACGCAGCCGGTGCGTGGTGCTATGGTGCGCGTGCCCTGCTCGGAGGGGTCGCCCGCCACTGGTTTTCGGTGTCATGGCCGGTCCCGGCGGAGCCACGAACCGCCCGAGAGCCCGATCGAGTGCCGTCGACGAGAGAGAGTGACAGGCCATGGCGACCGATTACGACGCCCCGCGCAAGAACGACGACGAGCCTGAGTCCGACTCCATCGAAGAGCTTACCGCTCGGCAGAAGGATCAGTCCTCGGAGGCTATCGAGGAGGACGAGAACGAGGTCGCCGAGGGCTTCGAGCTTCCGGGCGCGGACCTGTCCCGCGAGGAGCTGAGCGTTCATGTCGTTCCTCAGTTGGAGGACGAGTTCACGTGCTCCGAGTGCTTCCTGGTTCACCATCGCGGCTCGTTGGCGTATATCGACGATGCCACCGGTCAGCCGGTGTGCACCGATTGCGCGGGCTGACCGCAGACCCGCGCCTCTGCATCCCCGTGGAGTGCGGAGCACCATAACCCCGATAAGGAGATCCTCATGGGACTGTTCTCCCGTCGCCAGGAAGGCGACGTGAGCGAACCGAGCATCAATTCCGATGACGCTGCGCCTGGATCCGACAGTGGCATCGGGCCTTGGGATGCTGCACGTGCGCCGGAGCGGCCCGGATCCGCGGGGCGGATCGACTTGGGGTCGCTGCGCATTCCCGCCGTGGATGGGATGCAGATACGCTTGGAGAGCCCTGGAGGATCGAGTCAGGAGGTTTCGGCCGCCGTTCTGGTCCTGGCCGGCTCCACGCTCGAGCTCCGTGCCTTCGCGGCGCCGCGCACCGCAGGCATTTGGAATGAGCTGCGCGAGGACATCACCGCGGAACTTGACCGGGCCAGGGCCCGTTTCGACGTGGAGGACGGCCCGCACGGCCTTGAGATTCTCGCTCATGTTCCTGTGCGCACCCCCGATGGTCGGGACGGGACGGTAGCGGCCCGCTTCATCGGTGTCGATGGCCCGCGTTGGTTCCTGCGCGGCGTGCTCCAAGGCCCTGCCGCCACTGATGAGGCGGCTTCACGGGTTCTGCGCGGGGTTTTCGCCGACATCGTGGTTGTGCGCGATGGCGCCGCCAGGCCGCCGCGGGAGATTCTTCCGCTTCACGCCCCCGGGATCAGCACTGCTCCCGCCGCCGAGGATCTTCCCGGTCTTGAGCCTCTTGAGCCCGGGCCGACCATCGCCGAGGTCCGCTGAATCGTGGGCTCCGCGCTTGTTGGGGGGCCATTCTCGAGGCTGCGCTCCAGCCGTGAGGATATCGACGCTCTCGATGAGGCGATCACGGCCCGTCGTCGGGGGACCATGCCCGTGGGCGAGCTTCGGGCCCGCCGGCGGTCTGAGGTCTCCGGCGTGCTGCGGGCCATCACCTTCAGACCGTCCACCGACAAGCCCGTCCTGGTCGGCCAGCTCTTCGACGGCACTGGGTCGGTGGATCTGGTGTGGATCGGACGCCGATCGATCGCCGGGATACGTCCTGGCGTGCATCTGAGGGTTGAGGGCATGGTTGTCGCCGGTCGGCCCCGTCCCACGATCTACAACCCGACGTATGAGATCCTCGCACCGGGAGAATGATTCTGTGAGAACTGGCGCCGACCAGTCCGCCTCGGGCCTCGGGGCCCTGGGCGCCGAGCGCTTTGATGCCGTATCCGCGGTCGGGGGCTGGCGCGGGGTGCTGGAGTCCGCGGTCCCCATCCTCGTTTTCGTCGTCATTCTGGCGGTGGCGCCGACCGCGTTGACCACAGCACTTGTCGCCTCCCTGACCGTGAGCGGCGTGGCCCTTCTCGCGCGACTCGCCCAGCGCGGTCGGCGGCGGAATCTGAAACAGGTGGCGGGTGGTGCCCTGGTAACGGTGCTGAGCGCCGCATGGGCCTGGCGCAGCGGGCAGGCGTCCAATTTCTACGCCACCGGACTGGTGATCAACGCCGTGTGCTTGCTCGCCTTCCTGGGCTCTTTGCTGCTGCGCCGGCCGCTGATCGGCGTGCTCATGGAACTGTGGCATCCAACGAGTGGGGGAGACGCTGAGAGCCCTGAGGGTCCTGAGAGCCCTGCGAGTGGCAGTTCCTGGCGCACCGACCCGGCCCGGGCGGGAATCCGACGGCGTTACGCCATCGCCACCGGTGTGCTCGCGGCTGTCTTCGTTCTTCGTCTACTAGTGGAAGTCCCTCTCTACCTGGCGGGTGAGGCTGCGCTGGGGGCACTCGGCGTGTCCCGAGTCGTGCTCGGCCTACCGCTGTACGGCTTGGGCATCTGGTTCGCCTGGCTCATCGTGCGGCCCAGTTCCCAGCGCGCGAATCGCTGATCGCCGAGCGGTCGGGCACGCTCTCGACCTGCAGACCTGCAGAGCGGGGCTCAGCTTGACAGAGGCGAGGAGTCGCTTCTGGGCGTGAGCTCGGGCCCGGGGGCGGTGGAGGTGAACAGTTCGGGAAGCTCGTACAACGAGGTCTCTCCCTCTCGGGCAGTGAGGAACAGTAACTCGTCGCCGCGCTCGAAGCGCTCGTCTCCATCTGGGTTGATCGGGCGGTAGTCGCGCAGGATGGCTGCCAGGACCGTATGCGGCGGCAGCTCCACGTCGCTGACGAGTTCGCCGATGACCGGGGAGTCGTCGGGCAGGGTCAGCTCGTGCATGAAGGCGCCGGACTGGTGGAAGGTGAATACCGATACCAGCGAGCCGACGCTGACGGCCTCCTCGACGAGCGCCGTCATGATCCGAGGCGTCGATACGGCCACGTCCACGCCCCAGGTTTCGTCGAACAGCCACTCGTTCTTCGGGTTGTTGACGCGTGCCACGGTTCGGGGCACGCCGTACTCGGTTTTGGACAGCAACGAGGTCACGAGGTTGGACTTATCGTCACCGGTCGCGGCGACGACGACATCGCACTCGCCGGCTCCGGCCTCAGCCAGGGCATCGACATCGCAGGCGTCGGCGAGTTGCCAGTCGGCCTCGGGCACTGAGGCGATGCGCATGGCGTCTGGCGAGCGGTCCATGAGCGTGACCTCATGACCGTGGCTGATGAGTTCACGGGCGATGGAGCGGCCCACAGAGCCGGCGCCGGTGATGACGATCTTCACTGCTCAGGCCTCCTTCGCAGGCGGGCGGGACAGCGCCCGTTGCACAGTCACGAGCCTGTCAGTCGCAACTGCGAGATGGAGCCGGTCATGCTCTTGAAGCACTGTCGCAGATCGGGGCACGAGCGCCGTCGACCCGCGTGAGATCCACGCGACTCGGACGTTCAGGCGATCTTCGATCATGCCGATGGTCATACCGACCCAGGCACTGGAGACGTCGGGCTGGACCAGACCCACGGCTCCGGAGACGTCGACGATCTCCCGCGCTGTTCCGCCGGGCAGGATCCGTCGCATCATCTGCTCGGCCGTCTGCCTCACTGTTGCCACCGTGGGAATGCCCAGCCGCTCGTAGACATCGGCGCGCCGAGCGTCGTAGATGCGAGCGACGACATGTTCGATGCCGTACAGCTCCCGGGCCACCCGGGCGGCCACGATGTTGGAGTTATCACCATTGGAGACCGCGGCGAAGGCGTAGGCCTCATCGATACCCGCCTGCTCCAGAGCGTCTCGGTCGAAACCCACTCCTTTAACCTTACGGCCGTTGAACTCGGTGGGAAGACGGCGGAACGCATCGGACAATTGGTCGATGATGGCCACGGAATGACCCATGCGGTCGAGCTGAGTGGCCATGGAGGCTCCCACGCGGCCGCAGCCCATAATGACGAAGTGCACGGTAAAACCGTACTCCTGACCTTGGACACTGCGGAACGCGGACGTACGATTCGATGTCGTGCGTGATTTCGCCGACCGTGTCAAGCGGCTTCTCGTCGGGCGTCCGGTGCCCAGCCGAGCGCTTGGGGAGACTCTTCTGCCCAAAAGAATCGCTCTGCCGGTCTTCGCCTCCGACGCCCTTTCGTCAGTGGGGTATGCACCTGACGAGGTGCTCATCACCCTGGCCGTAGCGGGAAGCGCGGCCACGGTGATCTCCCCGTGGGTGGCGCTGGCGGTCATCGGCGTGCTCGTGGTGGTGGTCGCCTCCTACCGGCAGACTGTTCACGCCTACCCCTCCGGTGGGGGCGACTACGAGGTCGTCTCGACCAACCTGGGGCCGCATGCCGGCCTGCTCGTGGCTTCTGCACTGCTGAGCGACTACGTCCTGACTGTGGCCGTATCCGTGTCCTCGGGAACCTCCTATCTGGCTGCGGCCGTGCCCTGGGCGGAAGGCCACAAGGTCGAGATCGCCATCGGCATCGCCACTGTCCTGGCACTGCTCAACCTTCGCGGGAGTCGGGAGTCGGGCGGTGCCTTCGCCATCCCGACCTATCTGTACATGGCCGCCATCGGCGTTCTGGCAGTGGTCGGCCTGGTACAGGAGGTCACCGGCACGCTCGGACGAGCGGAGAGCTCTGCGTACGAGGTCGTCGCGCAGAGCGGATGGGAGCAGGGGCTGACCGGCCTGGCCGGCGCCTTCCTCATTCTGCGCGCCTTTTCCTCTGGATGCGCTGCTCTGACCGGAGTCGAGGCGATCTCCAACGGCGTGCCCAGCTTCCAGCGCCCCAAGTCCCGCAATGCAGCCACTACGTTGCTCATGCTGGGCACTATCGCCGCTTTGATGCTCATGAGCATCATCCATCTGGCCGGGGCGGCCGGCGTCCATATGGTCGAGAACCCGGCCACCGAATTGCTCAGCAACGGCCGTCCGCTCGGCCGGGGATACCATCAGGATCCGGTCATCGGGCAGGTCGCAGCGGCCGTCTTCGCCGACTTCAAGCCGATGTTCTACCTCATCACCGCTGTGACCGGACTTATCCTGTTCCTGGCCGCCAATACTGCCTTCAGCGGCTTTCCGGTGCTGGCCAGTGTGCTCGGCCGTGACGAATTCGTACCTCGTCAGCTCTCCCAGCGCGGTGATCGCCTGGCCTACTCCAACGGCATCATCGTTCTGTGGCTGGGAGCGGTCGCTTTCATCGTCGGTTTCGATGCCGACACCAACCGGCTCATCCAGCTCTATATCGTCGGCGTATTCATCTCCTTCACGCTCTCGCAGGTCGGCATGGTCCGCCACTGGACGCGCGAGTTGACCACCGCCACCGACCCCAAGGCGCGCGGCCGTATGCAGCGCTCCCGCATCATCAACGCCATCGGCGTGGGAGGCACCGGCCTGGTGCTGCTCATCGTTCTGGCGACCAAGTTCACCCGCGGCGCCTGGATCACCTTGACCATCATGGCGATCCTCTGCTTGGTGATGAGCCGAATTCGCCGCCATTACCAGCGTGTGAGCGATGAGCTGGCAATCTCCGATCTCCATGATGCGCGCGTGCTGCCCGCCCATGTCCATGCCATCGTGCTGGCCTCACGTCTTCACAAGCCCACCCTGCGAGCCCTGACCTACGCCCAGTCCACGTACCCGACTTCCATTGAGGCCGTTACCGTGGACAACGGCGACGGCAGCGCGGACAGGCTCCTGGACGCGTGGGAGGAGGCGGAATTGCCCGTGCCCTTGACCATTCTGGACTCGCCTTTCCGCGACATCACCCGGCCCATCGTCAACTATGTGCGCTCTGTGCGTCGTGAGTCTCCACGGGACCTGGTTGTCGTCTTCCTGCCCGAGTACCTCGTGCGCCACTGGTGGGAACAGATCCTTCACAATCAGACTGCGCTGCGGCTCAAGACGGCCCTGCTGTTCACTCCCGGAGTCGTGATGGCATCGGTGCCCTGGCAGCTCGGCCTGCCCGGTGAGATCCACATTCACCACGGCCTGCGCGCTCGCACCGCTCAGGGGATCGCCGATGCCGATGCGGCCGTTCGCCGGGAGGATCGTCACCGTCGTCTGCCTGCCTCGCCCAGCTCAGGAGAGACGCAATGAGCCGTTATGGTTCGCACAGTCATAGTTCGCGCAGCGGCTCTGAGCGGCTGCAGACCTCGGGTGAAGCCGAGGAGATCATTCTGCGGGTGGGTTCGCCCGCTCATGGTGGGCATTGTGTGGCCCGCCTTGATGACGATCCTGCGGGACGCGTGGTCTTCGTGCGACATGCTCTGCCCGGTGAGGTGGTGCGGGCTGTACTGACTGAGAAGAGCGCCAAGATCTGGCGCGCTGATGCTGTCGAGGTGCTGTCGGCCTCGCCGGATCGCGTTCGCTCGGTGTGGCGTGAGGCCGGCCCCGGGGGAGTGGGCGGTGGGGAACTCGGCCATGTTGCCCTGTCGGCCCAACGAACCTGGAAACGTTGGGTGCTGGCCGATTGCCTGCGGCGCATCGGCGGGGAGGAGGTCGCGGCGGCCGTGGCCGCACTGCCCGAGGCGGCCGGCACGGGGGCGGTTCCGGTCGAGGCTATGCCGAGCGAGGCGGCTGCGGAGGCCGGTGATGATCCGCGTGCGCGTCGATTGGCCGGTACCGGTACCCGGACCAGGATCGCCCTGACTATCACGGATGACGGTCTGGCGGGGATGCACGGCTTCCGCTCAGGAACGGTTCTCCCGGTGACTTCCTTGCCGCTGGCCGTGTCGACGATCCGCGCCCTGGGCCTGACCGAGCGTGCTCTGTGGCGTGCCCATTACCGGCCTGGCATGCGTGTTCACGCCGTTGCGCCGAGTAGCGGTGATCCGGTGGTGCGTCTGTCGTCTGGGCGATGGGAGCAGCTTCTGACCCCAACAGGGCGCGTTACTGGGCGCCGACGCGTCGAGGAGGTTGTGGGAGCCTCCGGTTTGGGCTTGGGGGAGTTGCGTTACAGCGTCCACGCCGAGGGCTTCTGGCAGATTCACCGCGATGCTCCGGCTGTTCTGGTAGATCGGATCGTGCGCGCAGCCTTGTCCAGCGCGCCGACGGCAGCTGGCACAAAGGCGGGCGATGCTCCTTTGGATTCAGCTGCTTCGGCGGGCGTGCGCGTGGTCGAGCTGTACGCCGGTGCGGGTCTGTTCACGTTGCCACTGGCGATGCTGACTGGAACGGTGCGTTCGCTGGAGGGCAAGGAGCAGGCGGTGCGCGATGCCCGTCGGAGCCTTCATTCCCAACAAGGAGCTCGCCTTTTCGCTGGTGGGGTCACCCCTGACTCTGTGGCGGAGTTGGGATGCTTCACGCCCGATGGTGGGCAGGGCGCCGATGTCGTTGTCCTCGATCCTCCGCGTCAGGGAGCAGGCCGTCAGATCGTGGAGGCCATCGCGGCCCTCGGCCCGGATCGTATTGTCATGGCGTCCTGCGATCCTGCGGCCCTTGCCCGAGACCTGAAGATCTTCATGGGAACTGGTTATCGGTTGGCCGCGCTGAGCGCTTTGGACATGTTCCCGCATACTCATCACTTCGAGACGATCGCCGTGCTCGGTAAGCGCTGAGGAGTACATGAAGTGGGCCCCCAGCCTTAAAAGGCTGGGGGCCCACTCTCATACTCCCGGATGGAGCAGTATCACTCGGTCATTCGCTACGACGGCGAGCAGTCAGAAGGACAGCTCCCGCCAGAAGGATGCCGGCAGACGTGCCCATGAACATCAGGCTATCGGGCCCGGTCTTGGCGAGCGGGGTGTCATCGCCTGACGGCGGCTCAGTCGTAGCGCTGTCCACCGGCATGGGATCCGACGGTGCCGGCGTGGGGTCCTCGCTGGGGGACGGTGCCGGGGTCGGGTCCTCGCTGGGGGACGGTGCCGGCGTGGGGTCCTCGCTGGGGGACGGTGCCGGGGTCGGGTCCTCGCTGGGGGACGGTGCCGGCGTGGGGTCCTCGACT
>NZ_JH711482.1:100303-460084 GCF_000269805.1 Actinomyces massiliensis 4401292 | reverse complement strand
GGGGTCGGGTCCTCGCTGGGGGAGGGCGCCGGGGTCGGGTCCTCGCTGGGGGACGGTGCCGGGGTCGGGTCCTCGCTGGGGGAGGGCGCCGGGGTCGGGTCCTCGCTGGGGGACGGTGCCGGCGTGGGCTCCTCGCTGGGAGTGGGAGTCGGCGTCGGAGTGGGTGCAGGAATCTCGGTGTACGTGTTCGTCACCGTGACGAGTGTGGCGTCGGCAGGGCCCTCCGTGATGGTGAAGGTTCCGTTGTCCACCTGGGTGTCAACGGTGTACCCCTCGCGCTCAGCGCCGCCGTCAGTCAGCTTCTCCTTCTCGGTGATGACGCACTTGGTGCCCACGGGCACCAGCGGACCGGCAATGGGAGTGCCATCGCCCTTCACATCGAGACTGCCTTCCGGATAGTTCTCGCAGGTGTAGTCAACTCGGAAGAGATCCTTGGAGAAGGCCTCCTTGTTGCTTCCCTCGACCTTCTTGGCGATGGTGAAGGATCCGGTTTTCTGCGTGACTTTGTTGTACAGGCTCACAGCATCCACAGACGTGCCGATGGTGAAAGTCGCCGTATCCGGAGTCTCGTTGCCCTTCACGGAGAAGGTCTTGTCTCCCCAATCGAGGGTTGATGGAAGAGCGGCTGCAGAGGTGTCCTCCGTCAGGGTGATAGTGGTTCCCTTCGGGAATTCGCGAAGGGTGTCGGCGGCCTGCTGCTCGCCGACCCCGACCTCAACCGTGTAGGGATTCGATGCCGGCTTATTCGCCCAGTTCGGGTAGTCGGCCTCGGTTGTGCCGTTCGGCAACTCATAGGACACGTTCACGCGAACCTTTGTGTCAGACGTGACCTCATTCTGGCTAGCGCCGGTGACATACTTCTTCACGCCGAAAGAACCGAAACCCTGGGTGAGCTGGACGTCATAGGAGATCGGATCCTTGTAAGCCATCTGTGCCGATACAGAAGTATTCTTTCCGCCGTCCAGCGTCGCGTTATTGGTGTAGATGCGACCCGGAACGATTTTACCGCCCTCCGCGAGGGACTGGTAGACGATCTCGTAGTTCGTGTCTGCGGCGAAGTTGCCGTCAGTGCGGGTGAGGGTGATGGAGGCGGTGGTTCCGTCGGCCCCGATGGTCGGCGTCAAGGTGAAGGCGCCGTGGTCGGTATTCATTGCCGTACCATCGGCCTTGGCGACGTCGAAGTATCCGTCAGCTCCGCCTCCGTACTGCTCGGGGTTGACCCGCACGTACCAGGTGCCGAGATTGGGGTTGAGCGTCTGTCCGCCGCCCGAGACGTCGTTGAAGGTCACCGTGTTGACGGTGCCGCTGTCCACCTGCAGGTGGTTAGCGATCGTTCTGCCGCTGAACTGGATGTGCCAGGTCAAGGCCTTGGACTCGCGCTGAAGCGTATTGGCGTACTTCCCGAGGTCCTTCTCGACCCATGCGATGGGATAGATCCGCTCATTGTTGGGGTGGAACACCTGTGTATCAGTGCCGTTGGCATTGAACGTAGTGCTGTTCTCCTGGGTCACCTTCTGGGCCACGATCATCTGGTTGCCAGATCCCTTGAGCTCAGTCGCAGCGCTGATAGCGGCATTGAAGGTGCAGGTGAGGGTTTCGGTCGTGGTGACGCAATCGCCTACCTTGGTGCCGTCGCCCAGGACCAGGTCGTCGTGCCGGCCGATCTCACGGTACCGGTACTCCGCGGGAAGTGTAATAGTGAAGGACTCGTCGGGCTGCGGGTTCGCCGAGGAGGCGTCCCAGGCGAATTTCATGCGAACCGGGTCCTCGAGACGTGCAGGCTTCCCGGGGAATTCTGTACCGTCCTTATCGGCGAGAACGAGAGGCTCGAAAGAGACCTTGACTCCAGTGTTCTGGGCCGCTTGCGCATTGGTCGTTATGAGCGCAGCGAAACTACTCAGTGTTATCAGAAGCACGCCTGCGAGCAGAGCCGCTACATGCTTGCGATGCACCGGGAGGTGCTGGAACTGCATCCGTCATCTCCATCTAGGGGTGGGGTGAAAACATGATGCTGCCTGAATACCAGGGCAGTCATCCTGTGCGATCGTAGGATGCCGTTTTGACGCCTCGCGGCGTCGTTTCCTTTCTGTAATCAGATTGTTTCTTCACCGAGACGCAAGGCAATGGTTCGCAAGGCCGCCGCTGTTGAAGCGTGTGACATCAGTAATACGGCCTCGGAGTTCGATTCGACTGCCGCCAGGAAATCCTGCTCTTTTAGCGGGATCACCAGATCTCCCGGGCTGAATATCGACGTGACGGTCTCGACGGCACATGCGCCCCGGCGGGTGCCGGCGTAGCTGACTGCGTGAGCCGCTCGAGCTTCAGGCCCAGGATCTGAGCGTGACGACGGAGCCGGAGCCGGCGCCCGCGCCGTTGCCCGCGGACCGCCACCGCGCAATGCATGCGTGCTCCCTTGCGTAAAGGGAAGACCCACATCGTTGTGTTGACGCGAGATAACACGCCACCGGATACGGTATCCGCCGAACCCGTCGCGCGCCCCTCCAAGCAGGAGCGCAGGACGACGGAAGTCGCAGAACAGGAGTGACGCTTTGGCCAGTATCGACACCTTCTCCTCGCGCGCCACTCTCGATGTGGACGGACGCCCCTATGAGATCTACCGTCTCGACGCTGTCCCCGGGCTGGAGCGCCTGCCCTACTGCCTCAAGGTCCTGGCCGAGAACCTGCTGCGCACCGAGGACGGCGCCAATGTCACCGCCGACCACGTGCGGGCCCTGGCCGCCTGGGACCCCGCCGCCGAGCCGGACACCGAGATCCAGTTCACCCCCGCCCGCGTCATCATGCAGGACTTCACGGGCGTGCCCTGCATCGTGGACCTGGCCACCATGCGCGAGGCGGTGGCGGACCTGGGCGGCAACCCGGAGGTCATCAACCCCCTGGCCCCCGCCGAGATGGTCATCGACCACTCCGTGCAGATCGACTCCTTCGGCCTGGCCTCCTCCCTGGAGATCAACAAGGAGCGCGAGTACGAGCGCAACGCCGAGCGCTATCAGTTCCTGCGCTGGGGACAGGGCGCCCTGTCCAACTTCCGCGTCGTCCCGCCGGGCACCGGCATCGTCCACCAGGTCAATATCGAGTACCTGGCCCGCACCGTCTTCACGCGCGAGGTCGCCGGGCCCGACGGCGCGAGCGCCGTCCAGGCCTACCCCGACACCTGCGTGGGCACCGACTCCCACACCACCACGGTCAACGGCATGGGCGTGCTGGGCTGGGGCGTGGGGGGCATCGAGGCCGAGGCCGCCATGCTGGGCCAGAGCGTGTCCATGCTCATCCCCCGCGTGGTCGGCTTCAGGCTCACCGGCTCCATCCCGGCCGGGGCCACGGCCACCGACGTCGTGCTCACCATCACCCAGATGCTGCGCGCCCACGGGGTGGTGGGCAAATTCGTCGAGTTCTACGGCGAGGGCGTGGCGCAGGTGCCGCTGGCCAACCGCGCCACCATCGGCAATATGAGCCCCGAGTTCGGCTCGACCGCCGCCATCTTCCCCATTGACGAGGTGACCCTGGACTACCTGCGCCTGACCGGGCGCAGCGAGGAGAACGTGCGCCTGGTCGAGGAGTACACCAAGGCCCAGGGCATGTGGCACGACCCGGGGCGCGAGCCGGAGTTCTCCGAGTACCTCGAGCTCGACCTGTCCACCGTCGTGCCCTCCATCGCCGGGCCCAAGCGCCCCCAGGACCGCATCGAGCTGTCGGGGGCCAAAGCGTCCTTCGAGCGGGCCCTGCCGACCTACGCCGCCCAGGCCCACAAGCCCACGGCGGTGACCCTGGCCGACGGCACGCTCACCGAAATCGACCACGGGCACGTGGCCATCGCCTCCATCACCTCGTGCACCAACACCTCCAACCCCTCCGTCATGGTCGCCGCCGGGCTGCTGGCCCGCAACGCCGTGGCCCGCGGTCTGCGGAGCAAGCCGTGGGTCAAGACCTCCACGGCGCCCGGATCCCAGGTGGTCACGGACTACTACGCCAAGGCGGGGCTGTGGCCGGCGCTGAACGCGCTGGGCTTCAACGTCGTGGGCTACGGCTGCGCCACGTGCATCGGCAATTCCGGACCGCTGCCCGCCGAGGTCTCGGCGGTCGTCAATGAGGCTGATCTTGCGGTCGTCTCGGTGCTGTCGGGCAACCGCAATTTCGAGGGGCGCATCAATCCCGATGTCAAGATGAACTACTTGGCCTCCCCGCCGTTGGTCATCGCCTACGCCTTGGCGGGCACCATGGACTTCGACTTCGCCACCCAGCCGCTGGGGCGCGACGAGCAGGGCCGCGACGTCTTCCTGGCGGACATCTGGCCCGACCCCGCCGAGGTCCAGGCCACCATCGACGCCACCATCGACCGGCAGATGTACACCCGCGACTACGCCGACGTGTTCGCCGGCGACGAGCGCTGGCGGGGCCTGGACACGCCCGAGGGGGAGACCTTCGCCTGGAACGAGGAGTCCACCTACGTGCGCAAGGCCCCCTTCTTCGAGGGGCTCACCATGGAGCTCACCCCGGTGACCGATATCCGCGGCGCCCGGGTGCTGGCGCTGCTGGGCGACTCGGTGACCACCGACCACATCTCCCCGGCCGGCGCCATCAAGTCCGACTCCCCGGCGGGCCGCTACCTCGCCTCCCGAGGGGTGGCGCGCCGCGACTTCAACTCCTACGGCTCGCGCCGCGGCAACCACGAGGTCATGATCCGCGGCACCTTCGCCAATATCCGCCTGCGCAACCAGCTGCTCGACGGCGTGGAGGGCGGTTACACCCGCAACTTCCTCACGGGGGAGCAGGAGTCGATCTTCGACGCATCTCAGGCGTACCAGGAGGCTGATATCCCGCTGGTGGTGCTCGGCGGTAAGGAATACGGTTCGGGCTCCTCGCGCGACTGGGCCGCCAAGGGCACGGCGCTGCTGGGGGTCAAGGCTGTCATCACCGAGTCCTTCGAGCGTATTCACCGCTCCAACCTCATCGGTATGGGCGTTGTCCCGCTGCAGTTCCCGGCCGGCGAATCGGCGGCGAGCCTCGGACTTGATGGCAGCGAAGTCTTCTCCATCACGGGGCTGACCGCGCTGAATGACGGTGTCACGCCATCGACGGTGTCGGTGACGGCGGTCAAGGAGGACGGCGTGAGCATTACGTTCGACGCTGTCGTGCGTATCGACACTCCCGGTGAGGCCGACTATTTCCGTAACGGGGGCATTCTCCAGTACGTGTTGCGTCAGCTCGCCTCCAAGAGGTGAGCCGCTAGTCCGAGAACTGATGACGGTCGCTTGTGCGCCTGTTGCCAGTTCTGAGCCGATGGGTCTGTCGGACTGTAGGAGTGAGCTGCGGCTGTGTGGAGGCGGAAGAGGCGAGTTGCTCTTGGTAGCTAAGGACATTAGCTTTCAGCTATGACCATTAGCCAGCTTGAGGTACCCGATGGAACCATCGCCTACGAAGTTCATGAGCCGAGGGCTGATACTCCCAGGCGAAGGAGTGGTGCTGCGATTGCTGTAGCGGCCGAGGAAACAGGCCCTGCAGTGAGCTCGCCTTCCCTCGGATCCGCCAGTGAGAGTGTGCCCCTGGTGGTCTGCTCCCCGGCCATGGGTGATGTGAGGGATGTGTACAACCCGCTCGCTCAGGCCCTGTGCGCAGCAGGATTCCGCGTCGTCACAGTAGATCTGCGCGGGCACGGTGACAGTTCTGCGGCCTTCGGCAGTTACGGTGATGAGGCAACCGCCGGGGACCTCATCGCCCTCATCGAGGAGCTCGACGCCGGGCCGGCCCTCCTGGTGGGGGCCTCGATGTCCGGGGCGTCGGCCGTCATCGCCGCCGGGCGCCGCCCCGACCTGGTCTCCGGGCTGGTGCTCATCTGCCCCTTCCTGCGCGGATCGGGGAGCCGGGGCAGGGATGCCCTGATGCGGGCGGGGATGGGACTGGCGCTGCTGCGCCCCTGGGGGCCCGCGCTCTGGCGGCGCTACTCGGCCTCGCTGTGGCCCGGGCTGGCTGGTGCCGAGGCCAGGGCGGCCCGGCTGACCGCACTGCTGCGAAGGCCGGGGCGCTGGCGCGCCTTTCGGGCCACGACGCGCGCCGATCATCGCGTCGTCAAGCCCTGGTTCGAAACGCTGGCATGCCCCGCCCTCGTAGTTATGGGGGAGGAGGACCCCGACTGGAAGGATCCCGCCGCCGAGGCCGCCTGGGTCGCCGCAGCCGTGGGCCGATCGGCCGAGCCGGCCCCGATCCTCATGGTCCCCGGGGCTGGGCACGCCCCCATGCTGGAGCACTCCGGCGCCGTCGGGCCGCGTATCGTCGACTTCGCCCGCAGCGCATCCGCGCCGGCCGATGACAACAGGGGATAACAGGGGACAGGAGAGGGGGCTCGATGCCTAGAGCCGGGCTCAGCACTGAGCGCGTGATCGAGCGGGCCTGCTTGATCGCCGATGAACAGGGCGCCCAGGCCCTCACGCTCAGCCGCCTGGCGGCAGACCTCGGGGTGGCACCGCCCAGCCTGTACAAGCACGTGGGCGGCCTGGATGACGTCGCCCACCAGGTCGCGATGCGCGCCACCGGCTCCCTGGCCGACGCCCTGGCCGCCGCGGTCATGGGCCACTCTGGCCGCGATGCCCTGGTGGCGATGGCCAGGGCGTACCGCGCCTTCGCTCACGACCACCCCAGCCTCTACTCCATGACCCAGGGGCCGACCGGTGATGCCGACGCCCTGGGGTCGGCCCAGGCGCGGCGAACCGTGGAGGTCGTCACGGCCGCCCTGGTCGGTTACGGCCTGCCCGATGCCAAGGTCGTCGACGCGGTGAGGATGATCCGGGCGGCGCTGCACGGCTTCGTGGACATCGAGCTGCGCGGGGGCTTCGCCATGTCCGAGCCTGTGGAGGGGAGCTTCCAGGTGCTCGTCGACTCCCTTGACGCCGCCTTGACGGCTCTGGGTGGAGAAGCGATCAGGCCGGAGCCATTCCCAGGCCCTCGATGACCTCCGCCGTCGGCAGGGCGGCCAGCAGTGCCCCGGGCACGAGCAGCTTGGAGTGGCGCACGCCCGAGCCGATGAGCACTGTGCTGCGCGCCGCCGCCCCTGCATCAATGAGGAGCCGCCACGTGCTCGGCACGCCCACCGGGGTGATGCCGCCGTACTCCATGCCGCTCATCTCCACCGCCTGCTCCATGGGCAGGAAGGATGCCTTGCGCACGTCAATGAGCTTCTTGACGACGTGGTTGACGTCGGCGAAGTCGGTGGCGCGCACGACGCAGGCGGCGATTTTCTGCTCACCTGTGCGCTTGCCCGCCACCAGTACGCAGTTGCCAGTGGCCGCCGGGTCCAGGCGGTAGTGCTCGTTGAGGGCGTCGGTGTCGGAGTACTGCGGATCGATCCGGACCACCTGGGCCTGGCGGGCCAGCTCCGCCCCGTGCGGGGAGGAGACCTCCAGTGCCTTCAGGGCTGCAGCGACGGGGGCACCCAGCAGGTCAGTGCACTCCAGCGCCGCCCGCCAGCCCAGCTCCTCGCCCAGGACCGCAGCGGGATCGCGCAGCTCACTCATCATGCATCCTTCCGATTCCAGGACCGGTGGCGCGCGAATGAGTGGTGCGCGCCACCATCAGCCTATGAGAGGCTGCGCCCTAACGGGTCGTCAGTTCGCTCAGTGGACGGCCAAGCGCCGGTTGACCTTTTCCTTCAGGAGATCCTTGACCCGGGGCCAGTCGCCCGCGGTGACGCAGAACATGGCCGTGTCCCGGGTGCGGCCCTCCTCGCCCGGTGCCAGCGAAGGCTGCCAGGCGTGCAGGACGCCCTCGAAGCGGGCGCCCGTGCCGGCGATGGCGCGCCGGGCCACCTCGTTGCGGGCGTCGGTCTTGATGTCCAGGCGCACCACGCCCCAGTCTTCGAAGGCCTGCGTCATGAGCAGCAGCTTGGCTGCGGGATTGATCGCGGTGCCGCGGACCGCGGGGGACAGCCACGAGGATCCGATCTCGACGGCGTAGAGGCGCCCATCCGGCATCCACCGCGGCGTCAGGTATGCGGTGTGCCCGACGGCGCGGCCGGTGGCAGCCTCGATCTGCGCGAAGGGCGCGTACGAGCCGGAGTTGCGGCGCCTGAGCGATCCCATCACGTAGGCCTCGACCGCATCGGGGGCGGGCACGGACGCGAAAGGGGTTGTCCCCGCATCGGCGGCCGCCTCGCGCAATGCGGGCACGTGCTCGAGCGCGAGCGGCTCGAGCCGCACGACATCGCCCACCAGGGGGCCCGAGGAGAGGGATGGTGTGGAGCCGGGAGTCACTGCTGCAGGTGCCATGGGGCGATCCTCTCACCCGTGTCCCGCCATCGCGCCGTTGCTGGTACCTAGGGCACCGGCGCCGATGCTCCAGACGACGACGTCGGCCATGCGACGGAGCGGCGATAAATACCTTCGTTCGTTGAAGCAAAAACAAATAAGTAGAGGGAATAGAAGTGGGTCATGCTCGGTTGTCATGGCGACTGAGATGGCCGCCACGAGAGGCGGCCGGCACGTCACCGCCAGCCATAACACTGAGGAGAACCACCCATGTCCCAGCACGCCACGACTCATGCCGCCGACTCCGCCGAGCCCGCGGGGGGCGCCGTCGCCCCGGCGCAGGAGGTCCCGGTCGAGGACGTCGACCTGCTCGTCGTCGGAGGCGGCAAGGCGGGCAAGTCCCTGGCCATGCTGCGCGCCAAGGCCGGCGACGCAGTCGTCATGGTGGAGAAGGACAAGGTCGGCGGGACCTGCATCAACGTCGCCTGCATCCCCACCAAGACACTCATCTCCTCGGCCCGTGTCCTGCACGACGTCCAGGGCTCGCGCGCCCACGGCGTCACCCTGCCCGAGCAGGACGGCGGCGCCCCCGCCCTGGAGCGGGCGCGCATCGACCTGGCCGCCCTGCGTGCGCGCAAGGAGGGCGTCGTCGGCGCCATGGTGGCCGCCCACGAGAAGATGTTCCCCGCCTCCGGAATGGACTTCGTCAAGGGCACCGCCCGCTTCGTCGCCGAGCGCACCGTGGAGATCGCACTGAACGATGGCACCACCCGGCGCGTGCGCGGGGCCAAGGTGCTCATCAACACCGGCACCGCGCCGTCGGCCCCCGCGATCGAGGGACTGGCCGAGGCGCCCCACTGGACCAGTGAGGACCTGCTGGCCCTTCCCGAGCTGCCCACGAGCCTGGTGGTGCTGGGCGGCGGGGTCATCGGCGTGGAGATGGCCTCCCTCATGGGACTGCTCGGCGTTCCGGTCACCATCGTCCACGCCGGGGAGCACATCCTGGACCGCGAGGACGCCGACGTCGCCGCCGAGGTCGCCTCCGGCCTGGAGGCCTTGGGCGTCACGATCCTCACCGGTGCCCGCGCCTCGCGCGTCAGCCCCGCCCCGGGCGGCGGCGTCGTGGTGAGCACCCAGGACGGGCGCGAGGTGAGCGGGTCCCACTTGCTCGTAGCACTCGGGCGCACCCCGATGACCGCTGGACTGGGTCTGGAGACCGCCGGGGTGGAACTGACCGAGCGCGGCTTCGTCAAGGTGGACGACCACCTGCGCACCACGGCCGAGGGCGTCTACGCCGCTGGGGACGTGGCCGGGACGCCCCAGTTCACCCACGCCTCCTGGAATGACTTCCGCGTCCTGCGCGACCTGTTCGCGGGCAAGGAGGCCTCCACCGCCGGGCGCCTCATCCCCTGGGCCGTCTTCACCACCCCCGAGCTCGGGCACGTCGGGCTCACCGAGGCCGAGGCCCGCGCCGCCGGGCACGAGGTGCGCGTGGCCAAGACCCCCACCGCTGCGGTGCCGCGCGCCAAGACCCTGGGGTGCACCGAGGGCTTCTACAAGATCGTGATCGATGCCGAGTCCGAGCTCATCCTGGGCGCCGCCATTATCGGCCCCGAGGCCAGCGAGGTGATCACCGGCGTGCAGATGGCGATGCTGGGCGGCCTGACATGGCAGCAGGTGCGCGACGCCGTCATCACCCATCCCACCATGGGCGAGGGCCTCAACATCGTCCTGGACTCCCTGGGCTGAGAGGCCTTAGCGGGGGGTGGGACTCCTGCCTCCGCGCTTCGGGCGGTCCGGGGTCCACCCCCCCCGGCCGCCCGATGAGCCCGGGGCGGCTCCGGCCCGCACGGCCGGCGCCGCCCGCCGGGGCACCCGTGTTGAGGGGGGGCGGTGGCAGGATGTGCCCGTGCTGCACGTCATCTTCTTCGAGCCCCGCATCCCGGGGAACACCGGCGCCGCGATCCGCCTGAGCGCCAACACCGGCTCCATGCTCCACCTCGTGGATCCCCTGTTCGACATGGAGGACTCCAAGCTGCGCCGTGCCGGCCTGGACTACCACGACCTGGCCAACACGCGCGTGCATGCCGCTTGGGAAGATTGTCTGACGCACATCCCGGGAAGGATCTTCGCCTTCACCGCTCAGGCGTCCCGTCTCTACACCGACGTCGACTGGCGGGACGACGACGCCCTCCTGTTCGGTCCCGAACCCTCTGGTCTGCCCGAGGAGATCATGGCTCACTGCCGAGTCGCTGATCGGATCCGCATTCCCATGGTCGAGGGCAACCGTTCCCTGAACCTGGCCAATTCCGCAGCTGTCGGCCTGTATGAGGCCTGGCGTGCCCTCGGATTCCCCGGCGCTCGCTGACGGAGGCCGAAGAAGCCGAGGGGCACGCCAGAAGGGGCCTGATAGCCGGGATTCTTTGAAAGCCCTGGAAGCCCTGGGAGTGCTGGGAGCGCTAGGATTTCAGAGCATATCCGCGGGTCTGATTGATAGGTCTTCGACCACCGCATCGGTGGGCATGTCCACCGCCAACCGGACTGTGGCCGCGACCGATGTCGTCGTCATGTGATCCGCGGCCCGATACCGACGGGGCTTCGATCCTTCGGCGCGCAGGCGACGGGACTTGTTCTGTTGGATGCGCCTCTGCATGGGAGTGTCCACTCTCCCGGGATAGATGGTCGTCACCCGAACTCGACTGCGCTCTTCCTCGCGCAGGGAGTCCGCCAGCGCTTTGAGTCCGGCCTTCGCCGAGCAGTACAGAGCCTGCTCCGGCCAGGCCCGCAGTCCTGCACCGGAGTTGATCATGATGACGAGCCCACGGGTTTCGCGCAGCGCGGGTAGCAGCAGGCCGGTCAGATGGGCGACAGCGACCAGATCCAGGTCCAGCACGCTGCGCCAGCGCGCGGGGGACAGCTCTTCCACAGGGCCGGCAGCCTCAACGCCTGCGGAGTTGACCAGGACGTCGAGCTGGGTGAGACCGAGCTCGTCGATGGCGACGGCCAGTGCCTCGTCATCGGTGAGGTCTACGGCGCAGGTGCTCACCCGCGCGCCGGTCTCCTCGCCCAGGACCGCGGCGAGTTCGTCCAGGTCCGCGGCTGTGCGCGCCAGCAGGACAAGATCGTGATCGGCGGCGAGATCATGCGCTACGGCTAGGCCGATGCCCGAGGTGGCCCCGGTGACCAGTGCCAGCGGGCGGAGCTGGTGCCGGCCGGACTCGTTGCGGGCGCTCACCGCATCTCCTGCAGGAAGGGGGATGCGCCGGGAGCGCCTGGACGCGAGTAGACCGCGGTGAGGGTGGCGCGGGCGATGTTGTGCGCCGCGCAGTGAAAGGCAACCGCTGCCGGGGTGGCCTCATCGTCCAGGTCCAGAGTGTCCACGTCCAGTGCGTGCACTGCGAAGACGTAGCGGTGGTCGCCGTCGCCCTCGGGCGGATAGGGGCCGAACCAGGCGTGCGATCCCGAGTCGTTGGCGGCATGGAAGGCGGCGCCGTCGAGCCGGAGGTCGGACTCTCCCGCCCCTCGGGGCAGAGAAGTGGTCGTGACGTCGAGGTCCTGCACCATCCAGTGCCACCACCCTGATGGCGTCGGGGCATCGGGATCGAAGCAGGATACGACGAAGGAGCGCGTCTCCTGCGGAAATCCTGACCAGTGCAACTCAGGGGAGAGGTTCTCACCCAGCGCGGTGAAACGGTCCGCAATGCGCTCGCCCTCGACGATGTCCCCGGACTCCAGGGTGAAAGCGGGCAGAGGCGGCAGCAGATCGTAGGGGAAAGGCGGGCGTGGGCGAGTCAGATCAGCGGTCATGGAAGGCCTCCGGTTCTACATCAAGGCGATGACGGGATACGGATACTGCCACTGTAACCGCCCCGCCTGGCAGGAACCCGAGAGCATCGAGAGCATTCGGTAGGGGTGCGCATTCGAATGCTCTGCGTGTCAGTGAGTGGCGCTATGCTGCATCCATAGATCGAACACGTGTTCGATAGTGAATCGAGCGGAATCCGAGGGGGCGGCCATGCTGACATCGGCCACTGAGCGACTTGCTGCGGCTCGTACCGCTTTAAGGCGCGCCGAGCAGCGCACAGGACTGGCGAATCGAGTCTCCCGCGATATTCGGCACTCCGAGCCTCACGCGTCGGCGGTCAACTGGAGAGGGGAGGCGCACTCGGACCCCTGGCTCGGTCTGAATGCGGACTCGGTGGGTGCGGTCGCCGTCATCGGCTCGACGAGTATCCTCCTGGCCGCAGCCGCCCGCCGGCAAGGTCCCCATGGCTGGTGCGCCGTGCTGGGCGCTGATGGCATTGGCTGGTGCGCCGCATCGGAGAGCGGGCTTGCGCTCGATCGCGTTCTGGCTGTTCGGACCGCAGGTCTCGACTCCCGCACGCTGCTCTCCATCGCCGGCACTCTTCTCGACGGCGTTGACGTCCTCCTTCTCTCCCCGCAGTGCGCCACCGCCCTGCGGGTGCGGGAGCACCGCTCTCTGAGCGCCCGCTCCCGCGAGCGCGGTGCCCTCCTCCTCAGCCCAGTTCCCTGGGAGGGGGCGCGGACCTTGGCCGCTGCACCGCAGAGCGTGCCACCGGACGAGGGCGGGGCGGTCCTCGCCCTGCACTCTGTGCACCCTCATTCGCGTACCGCTGTTTCGATCCTCTCCGAGCCGAGTCCCCGGGAGATGCCTGAGGGCTACCTGTGCCGGCTGCGGTGGTCGCTGCGAAACTCCGCCGGACCGGGCGCCTCTCAGGTCCTCCTCGACTCCATGGGGATACGGGCGCGGAGTGGGGGCGCGGAGCCCCGCTCCGACGCCGTCGCCATGTCCGGGCGGAGCGCATGACTCCCTCGACTCCACGCCTTGTCGCCGTTTGGGTCCCCGACTGGCCGCTCGTCGCCCTCGCCTTCGAGGCGTACGAGTGTCGTCGTCTGGGCGTCCCGTGGGAGATCGCACCCGATCCGGCCCTGAGCCCTGTTGCGATCATCGGCGGACGCGGCGTGGTCGCGGCCGCCTCCGCTCCCGCGCGCGCTTCAGGCGTCGCCACTGGCATGAGCGGTCGAGTCGCCCGTGCTCTGTGTCCCGCCCTCGCGACGATTCCGTCCAGGCCGGATCGTGAGGTGCGCGGTTTCGAGGCCGTGATGGAGGCCCTGGGCACTCTCCTGGCCGACCCGTTCGTCGCCAGGCCGGGTTTGGCGCTGTCCATCGCCCACGGTCCCGCCGCCTGGGCCGGCGGGGAGGGGGAGCTCGCCGCCGCTCTCGTTGGGGCCGTGGCCGAGGCCACGGGCGCGGAGTGTCAGGTCGGCATTGCCGACTCGATGCTCGGGGCTGTCCTCGCAGCGCGCAAGGGGGTCATTGTTCCTCCCGGGGAGACCTTCGAATTCCTGTCCTCCTGGCCGTTGGAGGTCATCCTGGCTGCTGTGCCCACGCCTCGATTGCGTCAGGAGGCGCGTAGAGTACTGGAGACCTGTGTGCGCCTGGGGCTGTACAGCCTCGGAGATTTGGCGGCTCTTCCGGCTCGTGATGTTGTTGCGCGCTTCGGTTCGACAGGGGCGCTGTTGCACGAGCTCGCATCCGGCGCATCCCCGCAAGTATTGCGCATGAAACGGCCGAAGATCGATCTCGCTGTGGAAAAGTCTCTGGATCCTCCTGTGTCGCGGACGGATGCCGCCGCCTTCGCGGCGCGTGCGGCGGCGGAGGAGCTCTCGGCCCGGCTCATGGCGTGCGGCCTGGCTGCGGGACGCCTGCTCGTGGAGGCTCGCTGCGAGGACGGCGCCCGCCTTGCCCGATCCTGGCTGCTTCAGGGTGTCCCCACACCTGCTGAGCTCACCGATCGCGTGCGTTGGCAGATGGAGGGATGGCTGTCGGGGCACTCGGGATGTCCGCCCGCCGCTCCACTGGCGCATGTGCGTTTGAGCGCCCTCGAACTGACCTCCGCGGGTTCGGTCCAGGCCGGCCTGTGGGCAGCCTCCGGAGAGGAAAGCGAACGACGCGCTCATAGAGCGGCTGAGCGCGTCGAGTCGCTCCTTGGAAGCGGCTCGGTCCAGATGCCCCTTCTCGGAGACGGCCGGGATCCGCGCTCACGTGCGCGACTGGTTCCCTGGTGGGAGCCGCTGGAAGGGACGGCCGGGACTGCCGGCGCCGGTGCTCCATGGACGGGGGCACTACCTGCTCCCTCTCCTTCGGTCGTGCTGGTGCGTCCCGCGCCCGCTGTGCTGGTGGACGCCGAGGGCGGAGACGTCGTTGTAGACCGACAGGGGCAACTCGATGGCGTACCCGTGTGGCTGGAGGTCGAGCGGCTGCGAGATGAGACCTGGAGCAGCGGCGGGAGGGAGGGGAGGAGACGGGTCATGTCCTGGGCGGGTCCCTGGCCCGTGGATGAGGGCTGGTGGCGCCCTGAGGGGGCGTCGCGCAGGGCTTACCTTCAGGTGCTTGCAGATTCCGGGCCGCCGCTGCTTCTCGTGCGTGCGGGACGCTGGTGGCTCGACGCCGTCTATGACTAGAAAGGGGCATGGGTTCAAGAATCCGGCGCTTCGAACTTGTATTCGTCGAAGAACAAGCGGATCGCTCAAGATCGACACAACGATACTTCAGCTAAACACTTGTATTCTTCTGAATATCAAGAATATCCTTGAGTGTGCTCATCCAGTACGCCATCATCGCTGACATTGTGGGCTCTCGTGCTCTATCCGATCGTGCTCGGGCCCAACAGACCTTCATCGACGTCCTCACTCGCGCCGGTGAGGGGCTTGGTCTGCCCCGAAGCCCGTACGCGACCGTCGGCGATGAGTTTCAGGCGGTCGCCGGCAGTCTCTGCTCGGCCCTCACACTCACGCTGCGCACTCAGCTCCTCCTTCCCGACCCCCTGTCCCTGCGCTTCGGCGTGGGGGCGGGGGAGATCCGCGAGGTGGGCACGGTGGCCGGCGCCTCTGTCCAGGACGGCTCCGCCTGGTGGTTGGCGCGGGAGGCTATTGACGCCGCGCACGCCGCCCAGGATGCGGGACTCGACTTCGTTCGCACCCGGGTGCGCCTGAATGAGACTGCGGCCGACGCTCAGGCGCAGCATGCGGATCGACACGTCCAGCAGGGGTGCGACCAGGTCACCAATGCGATGCTTGTGCTCAGGGACCAGACCGTTCAACGGATGCGTGAACGGCCGCGCCGACTGATGGGGCATCTGCTCATGGGGGCCACCCAGGTCGAGGCGGCCGTTGCGGAAGGGGTTACTCAATCAGCCGTTTCGGCGTTGGTGCGGGGAACGGGCGCGGGGCTGCTCGAGGCGCAGGCCCTGCTCGTCGCGATGGCGGACGACAGACGGAGGAAGGAGGGCTTCCGGTGATCTCCGTGCTGCTCCTCCTGCTCGGCGTCACGGCCGTGCTCAGCCCCTCTGCAATCGGCATCCCAGCCGGCCGGCGAGATGTCAGGGTGCGTCTGGTGATCGCGCAGATCATTTCCCTGGTACTCGGAGCTTTACTCGGCGTTCTCGTTCTCGACCTTCCCTGGTGGCAGACCGCCCTGGCGGTACTGCCGGCCGGTCTGTGGGCCGCCGCGACGCAGCTGAGCGCTCCTCGCGCAACCCTTGGGCGCTGGGGCGCGGCGATCGCCGTTGTCGCTGTGTGCACGGCACTGCATGATGAGCCTCAAGCCGCAGCGCATCGTGCCGCCGAGTTGTGCCGGGGTGTGGGCTGCCTCCTTCTGCTGACGACACCGGCCAACCATGTCATCACCGACTTACTGGATGTCGCCCGCGGGCGGATACGGACAAACAGAGCTTCGGGGGCCGACAGCGAGACGCACCTGCGCGGTGGTCGTTGGATCGGTCCTCTGGAGCGGCTCCTTCTGCTTCTGTTCGCCTCCACGGGTATGCACGCCGCCATTGCCGCAGTGGTCGCCGCCAAGGGGGTTATTCGCTTCCCCGAGATCAGCAAGGATGAGGGTGGTGACAAGGCCGAGGAGTTCCTGATCGGCTCTCTCGCCTCATGGACCCTCGCGGCTCTGGTCGCTGTGCTCCTATCCCGCTGATCCTGCTGAGGTCCCGTGATCCTGCTGAGGTCCCGTGATCCTGCTGAGGTCCCGTGATCCTGCTGAGGTCCCGCCGGTGGTCACGTGATGGTCGTGTGGCCGCCGCTGCGAGCCTCGTTCTCCTCCGGCACCCCTCAGTTCCGTCCGAGCTCAGCTGCCGCCGGGTCCACCTTCGGGGCCCGCGTCACCAGCTTGTGGCCCCACCACAGGGCGAAGAAGACCGGGACACCCGCGTAGGACATGAGAATATCGCCCAGCGGCTCCCCAGAGGTGGCCGGCTCGTAAGCCTGTCCCACGATGATCGCGGCACAGGCGACTAGGGCGACAACCGCTCCGGCAGGGAAGAAGCGTGCACGGTAGGGCAATTCCTCCAGTCCTCGCCCCTGCGCCCGCATGGCCATGCGGAACTTCCAGTGGCACCAGGAGATCCCCGCCCAGGTGATGAACCCCGCCAGGGCCGAAACCGTCAACAGCAGCTCGTAGGCGCGCCCGTCGCCCACCAGGGAGGTCAGGAAGCCGGCCAGCCCTACGAGCGTGGTGGCCATCAGAGCGTTGAGCGGCACCTGGTGGCGGCTCAACCGCGTGAGGAAGTGCGGGGCGTGACCGCGCTCGGCCAGGGCGAAGAGCATGCGGGTGGAGGAGTACAGGCCGGATGTCCCCGCCGAGAGCACCGAGGTGAGAATGACGGCGTTCATGAGGCTGGCCGCCCCCAGTACACCGGCACGATCGAAGATCAGCGTGAAGGGACTGATCGAGACGTTCTCCTCCGAGGTGTTGAGCAGGTTGGGGTCGGTGTAGGGGATGAGGAAGCCGATGACGGCGATCGCCCCGATGTAGAACAACAGGATTCGCCAGAAGATCGTGCGGATCGCCCGGGGAATTGTCGTCTCGGGGTGCTCGGCCTCGCCGGCGGCGGTGCCGATGAGCTCGGTGCCCTGGAAGGAGTAGCCGGCTACCAGGAGCACCAGCAGGATCCCCTTGCCGCCGTGCACGAAGGGGGCCTCATCGACCGTCCAGTTGCTGGTGCCCGGAGACTCGCCCAGGATTCCAACGATCATGACCACACCGAGTATGAGGAAGACGACCACGGCCATGACCTTGATGGCCGCGAACCAGAACTCGCTCTCACCGTAGGCCCGCGTGGACAGGGCGTTGATGCCGAACAAGATGAGCAGGAACAGGCCGGACCACACGATCGAGGGCACGTCCGGCAGCCAGTACTTCATCACCAGTGCGGCCGCCACCAGCTCGGCCGCCACTGTGATCGCCCAGTTGAACCAGTAGTTCCAGCCGATGGCGAACCCGAAGGACGGCGAGACGAAGCGCGTGCCGTACTCGCCGAAAGACCCGGCCACCGGCAGGTAGGCTGCCATCTCGCCCAGCGACTGCATAATGAGCCACACCATGAGGCCGATGACCGCGTAAGCCACTAGAGCGCCGCCGGGACCGGCCTGGGAGATTGTTGCGCCCGAGGCCACGAAGAGGCCGGTGCCGATCGCCCCGCCGATGGAGATCATCGTCAGATGGCGACTGCGCAATGAGCGGCGCAGGCCCTCGTCGGAGGCGGGGCCCTGAGCCATGAGCTGGTCCGTCTGATCGTTGGATGTGGTCATGATGCGTCCCGGGATCGAGGTCGAGGGCCGGTCGTGCGATCACGACTCGTGCCCGAAGCGGCCTCACCTTAGTCGTGATCGGCGACGGAACGATACGGAGGTCCAAGCGGTGAGCGATGCCTGTGAGCGGGGTAAGGGGCCCCAAAGGCTCGAAGGCTTAGCAAGGTCATTGCTTATCGCAAAGCGAGCAGAGTGGGGATGGGTGACGGGGCGGGCGTTGAACATACCTGTAGTGTGTACATATGTTCGACAATGCGAGGCGTGGCGAGACGACCCGAAGCCTGACGGGCTCTGCTCATCGCTACGCCGAGCTTCACGCTCATTCCGCCTATTCCTTCCTCGATGGCGCCAACGAGCCGGAGGACCTTGTCGCCGCCGCCGTCGAGCTGGGTCTGGAGGCACTCGCCCTGACCGATCACAACGGCCTGCCCGGTATCGTCAAGCACGCCGAAGCCGGACGCGCGTACGGCCTGCCCACCATCCATGGCACCGAGCTCACTGTGGACGACGGTGCCCGCCTGCCCATCCTGGCTCGCGATCCGCTCGGCTACCGCCGCCTGAGCGCTGCCGTCTCGCAGCACAACCTCAGCGCCGGCCATCGTGCCGAGCCTGCGCACCGGCTCCCCGAGCTGGCTGCCGCACTGCGCGGTGCTGATGGTGCGAGTACTGGCTGTTCCTGCTTGGTCCTGACCGGGACGATCAACGGGCCCCTGCGGCGGGCTCTCGGCGACCCGCGTCGCCCGGCCACCTGGAACCACCGTGCTGCCGAGGCCGTTCTAGGCGAACTCGTCGATCTTGTCGGTCACGATTCTCTCGCCGTCGAGCTCACTGTGGACGGCGGTCCCACAGATGCAGCCATCACCGATACCCTCAGCGCTCTGGCAGCCGCTCACCGGCTCCCGCTGCTCGCCACCGGTGCGGTCCGCTGCGCGCGTCCTGCCGACTCCCATCTGGCCGATGTCCTGACCGCCACTCGGCTGCGCACCGACCTGGAGGGCGCCCGCGGCCATCTGCCCGCCCTCGGGCACTGGCTGCGCAGTCCCGCGGACATGGCTCGCCTTCACCGGCGCGCACCGCACGCCGTCGACGCCACGGCCGAGATCGCGCAGGACCTCGCCTTCGACCTGTCGTTGGTCGTCCCGGACCTGCCCGCCCCCGAGGTGCCTTCCGGGCACACTCCCGCCACCTGGCTTCGAGAGCTCACGCATCGTGGGGCACTGGAGCGCTACGGCTCGCCCGAGGAGGACAGGGAGGCTTGGAAGATCCTCGCCCACGAACTCGAGGTCATCGAGACTCTCGGGTTCCCCGGCTACTTTCTCATCGTCCGCTCCATCGTCGACTTCTGCGAGACCTCGGGAATCCTGTGCCAGGGGCGGGGGAGCGCCGCCAATTCGGCCGTCTGCTATGCACTGGGAATCACCGCCGTCGACGCCGTGCGCCACAAGATGCTCTTCGAGCGCTTCTTATCCCCGGATCGAGCCGGCTACCCCGATATCGACCTCGACATCGAGGCCTGCCGTCGAGAGGAGGTCATCCAGCACGTCTACACCCGCTACGGCCGCGAGTGCGCCGCCCAGGTCGCCAATGTCATCTCCTATCGTCCCCGCTCCGCGATTCGTGACGCCGCCCGGGCCTTCGGTCATCCTCCCGGCCTGCAAGACGCATGGGCCGGCCAGATGGATCGCTGGGGGAGCGTTCGCACCGATGGCGCGAGCTCCGCGGCGGCCGACCGCTCGCCCCATCCCATGACCGAGGGGCCGCCGGAGCCGGTCATCGACATTGCCGAGCGCCTGCTGAAGCTGCCGCGTCATCTCGGCATCCACTCCGGCGGCATGGTTCTGGCCGACCGCCCCGTCACTGAGGTCTGCCCGGTGCGATGGGCCGCCATGGAAGGGCGCACAGTTCTGCAATGGGATAAGGACGATTGCGCGAGCGCAGGTCTGGTCAAGTTCGACCTGCTGGGCCTGGGCGTGCTCACGGCACTGCGCTTGGCCTTCGCGGGACTCACCGAGCGCGGCGAGCGGGTGCCTGAGACGAACGTCTGCACTGACGGCGCCAACAGCAGTGATGCGGGTGTCCTGCGCCGCGCGCAGGTGGGCAGGGCCTGGGGATTGCACACGCTTCCCGAGGAGGATCCGGCGGTTTATCGGCTACTGAGCGCCGCGGATACAGTCGGCGTCTTCCAGGTCGAGTCCCGCGCTCAGATGGCCACCCTGCCGCGCCTGCGCCCGCAGGTCTTCTACGACATCGTTGTCGAGGTGGCTCTGATCCGTCCCGGCCCCATCCAGGGTGACGCCGTCAATCCCTATATCCGCCGCCGTTTGGGCCGGGAACAGGTGGACTATCTCCATGAATCCCTCAAACCCGCGCTGGCCAAGACCCTCGGGGTCCCCCTCTTCCAGGAGCAGCTCATGCAGATAGCCATTGACGCTGCCGGCTTCAGTCCTGCCGAGGCCGACGTGTTGCGCCAGGCCATGGGATCCAAACGCTCGGCGGAACGCATGGATGCCCTCCGCTCGCGCCTGGTGGAGGGGATGATCGCGAGGGGAATCGCCACCAGCACCGCCGAGGCTGTTTTCGACAAGCTGCGGGCCTTCGCCGACTTCGGCTTCCCCGAGTCCCATGCCTTCTCCTTCGCCTACTTGGTCTACGCCTCGGCCTGGCTCAAGACTCGGCGCCCCGAGGACTTCTATGCGGGACTGCTGGCGGCTCAGCCCATGGGATTCTGGTCCTCGCAATCTCTTGTCGCCGATGCTCAACGTCATGGTGTGCGCGTCCTGCCTGCCGATGTCAACGCATCGCAGGAGGAGGCCTGCGTCCGCACGCATAAGCAGGAGATCGAGCAGAGCCTTCGACAAGGACTCCGACTGGACTCAGGCTGGGAACCGCTGCGTCCATCGCCGAACGCGCTGAGCCCCTTGGACGTGCACCCCGATCTTGCGATTCGCCTCGGTGTGGCCCGCATCAAAGGCGTGGGTAAAGGGGTCGCCTCGGCCATAGTCTCCGAGCGGCTGGAGCGCGGGCCCTATACCGATGTCGCCGATCTCGCCCGACGCGTGCGCCTGAGCCGCCGGCATCTGGAGATCCTTGCCGCTTCCGGTGCTTTGGGGTCCCTGGGGGTGGACAGGCGACAGGCCCTGTGGTCCGCCGGGGCGCTTGCCGGAGAATCCGGAGAATCCAGAGGATACGGTCGAGTCGTCGATGAATCGGGAAAGATGGGAGAAACCGGCCACTGGTATCAGCCGCCCTTGCCCGGGACCGCCATTGGCGCTCGCGCTCCGCATCTGACCCCCATGACCGCCCGTGAGCGGCAGACAGCCGATCTGCGCCTGACGGGCACATCCGTGCAGGGCTGCCCGACCATCTTCGTACGTCCTGAGCTGGTGAGGGCAGGGATCCTGAGGATCGCCGATGTCGTTCGTCGTCCTGCGGGCGAGCGCGTGCGGGTTGCTGGAGTCGTCACCCATCGCCAACGGCCCTGCACGGCCGTCGGCACCATTTTCCTCAACATCGAGGATGAGACCGGTCTGCTCAACGTCGTCTGCTCGATGGGGATGTGGAAGCGCTATCGTCGTGTCGGCCGACGTGCGAGTGCACTGATCGTGCGCGGCCTGGTCGAGTCGGCCGACGGCGCCGTCTCCCTGATCGCGGATCAGCTCGAGGCTCTGGAGGGCATCAGCTCAGTGGGCAGCCGCGACTGGTGCTGATCGCCTTCGCTCTGAGGATGCTCAGGCGCTCTTGCCGCTGGAGTATGCGGGTAGCTCTCCTACCACTGGGGCGTCTTTGATGTGCAGTTCGGAGTAGACCGACCACAGCACGCTGATCAGCGGGACGGCGACGATGGCGCCCAGCAGCCCCGCGGAATAGGTGCCCACGGCCACGGCGATGATGACGACCACCGGGTGCAGGGAGACCTGACGCCCCATGATGAGCGGTTGCAGAATGTGTCCCTCGATCTGCCCGATCCCGGCGACGCCCAGACCCACCACGATCATCGTGATGAAGCCCTTTGAGGCCAAGGCCACCACCATTGCGATGATCATGGCGATCGGTGCGCCGATGATGGGGATGAAAGCACCGATGAATACCAGGACGGCCAACGGTGCTGCGAGGGGCACGCCCACGATCTGCAGGAAGATGCCCGCCATGACGGCATCGGTCAGCGCCACGATGACCGTGCCGCGCGCGTAGCCGGCGAAGGTGTACCAGCCCGCGCTGGCCGCACGATGCACGGACTCGCGCATGGCCGCCGGGAGCTCGTTGAGGAACCAGCGCCACATGCGTCCACCCGAGGCGAGGAAGAAGATCGTGGAGAAGATCGCCAGCGCCAGTACTGCGAAGACGTCGACAACAGTGCTCGCGTTCGAGAGCACTTCGGTGGCCAACGTCGGGGCATTGGACTGGACGTAGTCCTGCCCCTGCTCGACCAGGCGCTGAATCTGTCCCATGACCTCTGCCTCGGTCAGGTGCATGGGAAGGGGGCCGTATTCCAGGAAGTCCATGATCGTGTTCACACCGTCGGAGAACTGCGTCGCCAGGGTGCTCCATTGGCTGGTGACTGACGTGACCACGTAGAAGACGAGTCCGGCCACCGCGCCCACTGCGGTCAGCAGTCCTAGGAATGTTGCTGGGTAGCGCGGCATGACCCGGGCGAACAGATTGACCAGGGGCTGGAGGATCGAGGTGAAGACCAGGGCCATGAACACCCCGATGAACACCGGGATGATCCAGGAGGTGATGTAGAAGATCAGGGCGATGACGATGAAGAGGCCCAGCAGCAGCCAGGCTCCGATCCCTCCTCGCACCAGCCAGGAGGGCAGCGCGTCGAGGGGGGCGACGCGTGCGGTCGGGGCGGGGGAGGAGCCAGCGGAGGCAGAGGAGTCAGAGGAGTCAGGGGCATCAACGGGGGCCGCCTCCGAGGTCGGCGTCCTGATGCCTGCGTAACTCAGCTGCTCTGCTCGCGCGATCCGCCTGGCCGCCTCCGCGCGATCGATGGCCCGGGACAGGGCATTGCGGCCATCGCGCAGGCGGGCTCCGAGCCCTCGCAGGTGGGCCCGGTGAAGATTCGTCGTCCTGCCATTACTGCCTTTTCCCGAGTGCGACACCGACGAGGTGCCGGCGGCAGGTCGTCCACGGGCGCCGGCGGGGTCGGCTGCGTGCTCTGTTCTCAACGTGTCCAACGTATCCGCCGTGTCAGCCGTGCCCACCGGGTCGGCTCCATCCGGAGTCGGATTCTTATGCTCCGGATTCTCCTGCGTCATGTCTCAGATCTCCGTTCCCAGCAACGATGCCAGCTCAAGAACATCGGCGGCCAGCCATCGCGCGCCCATCAGCTCAGCCGCATCACCATAACCCCACAGCGCACCGATGCAGTCCACACCCGCCTGCCGGGCGCCGTCGACGTCGTAGCTGCGGTCTCCGACATGCACTACTCGCCTCGTATCCGCACCGGCCGTCGACAGCAGCGTCAGCGCGCGTGTGATGACCTCGGACTTCGCTCCGCCCTGGTCATCGTCCGTGGCTCCCGACACGGTGGCGAAGCACCGGCCAAGGCCGCTGTGCTCGATGATCTCCCGAGCCAGGGATTCCCGTTTGGAGGTCGCCACGGCCAGGGGCACTCCGGCGTCGTTCAGCGAGCGCACCAGCTCGGGCATTCCCTCGTAGGTCGGAGCCTGGTGCATGCGGGTGCGATAGTGCGACCGGTACGTTGCTACGGCGCGGGCGTTGGCATCACCGGTGAGCCCGGCATACCGGGCGAAGGTCTCCGCTAGCGGCGGCCCCACGAAGCGCATGAGGGTCGCATGATCGGGCACGGCGATTCCCAGCTCCTCGAAGGCCGCGCAGAAGGACGACAGGATGACGGGAGCCGAGTCTGTAATGGTGCCGTCCAAGTCCAGCAGTACGGCAGAGAACTCGCCCGCTGAGCCTCGTGTGGAACGGAAGGGTGGTCTTGTGCTCAAGACGCTCACTTTAGGCCGGAAAAGCCGGATAACCGGAAAAATCGGACAGGACCCGGCAAGCCTACTAGCGTGGCCCTATGAGTGCCGACGCCATCCTCCCTCGTCTTCCGCGTACTGCAGCCCTGAGCGCCGGCCGAGGGGGACAGCCCCGGCTGCTGGTGGACGCACCCGCGGCCAGCGCGGAGATCTACCTCTTCGGGGCGCACGTGACGGCGTGGACGCCGCAGGGCGGCAATCCGGTCCTGTTCACCTCCAAGCGGGCTCGTTTCGATGGCGAGACCGCTATCCGCGGTGGGGTCCCCCTGTGCCTGCCCTGGTTCAGCGTGGGGCCGCAGGGCACCTCCCGGCCCAAGCACGGCTGGGCGCGGATCATGAACTGGACACTGCGATCGGTCGAGGCCACGTCTGAGGGCGGGGTGCGTGCGCTGCTGAGCCTGGACCACGACGCCGTGTCGGCGCTCTACGACGTGACAGTGGGGAAGTCTTTGACTATGAGCCTGTCATTGCGGAATGCGGGGAACGGACCGCGCCTGGTCGAGGCCGCGCTGCACACCTATCTGTCTGTACATGACGTCACGGCTTGCGTCCTGACGGGGCTGGAAGGCGCTGAGTACAGCGAGGAGGGCGGCTGCGGACACGTGCAGTCCGGGCCGCTCCGGATCGCCGGAGCCGTCGACCGCATCTATCGTTCCGAGTCGCCGGTGCGCGTGACGGATCCCGGTCACGACCGGGCCATCACGGTGAGCGGAACGGGTTCTCCGACGACGATCGTGTGGAATCCCTGGTCGCAGGGAGCCTGTCGGATCACCGATCTTGCCGATGACGAGTTCGCTTCCTTCGTGTGCGTCGAGACCGCGGCGGCGCGCCAGGACGCGCCTGTCATCGAGCCCGGCTCGTCATGGGCGATGAGTGCCACCATCAGCACTGAATCCCTGTGACCGAGCGCACCAGAACCGGGGTTGGTCCGCTTCGTAGAAGGCATGCTAGATTTCTCTGCGTTGCTGCGGCAGGTGCGCCTTCCGATGGCGATGACAACAGTGTCCGAGTGGCGGAATAGGTAGACGCGCTAGCTTGAGGTGCTAGTGCCTTATTAAACGGGCGTGGGGGTTCAAGTCCCCCCTCGGACACCAGGCACGAGGGCCCCGGTCGGAGGATCGGGGCCCTCGTCATGTTCTCCTGCTTCTCCTGCCTACTTAAGGCATTCCAGCCGCGGTGAGCCGCTGCATGTCTCTGCTCCGCACCCAGCGCGCACCCCACCATGCGCCCAGCCCACCTGTCAGTGCGAAGGCCGCGAGGGGAATCACTACTGCCGCCGGCCCGATGCCCGATCCGCCGGCGATCAGCGATCTGTCATTCAGGACGATGGCGACGAGAACCTGAGAGATCAGCACCACTGCCGCAAGCAGGCCGTGCAGAAGAGCCAGGGCGTTCCAACGATCCTCACGCTTGCGAGCTTGGCACCACGCGGGCAGGGAGGGCACGTCGACGCGGTCCGGGCTGATGTCGATTGGCCGATGGTCTCCCGGCACCGTGCGTGGACGACTCAGGATCATCGAGTCGGAGCGCTTGAGGCGAATGCAGATGAACAGGCCGAGAACCCCGTAAGCGAGGAGCGGCAGAGGTGCGGGGGAGAACAGGCCCATGGACACCGGAAGCGCGAGGATGAGAGCGGCTAGGGCGAGGGCCAGGACCAGGATGACGGCGCGGCCCGCCGTGCCTCGTCTGGCTCGACGGACGGCTCTATTCACCTCTTCCTGGTCGGGCCACACCGGTCCGGGCAAGCCGGCACGAGTCAGGCCGGGCACGGCCCGGTCCCCTCCCGGATGAGTGATGAGGTCTCGCCTGCGCCCCAGCTCGACGTCGAGTGGCCGGGAGGATCCTGGCTCCTGGCGAGCGATTTCCATGAGTGTCCTGCGCAGGAGCTGCCATTGGTCTTCTGCCAGCCACTGGGGTGTGCGCATCAGCCAGGTGTGCCGTGCGATGACGATCCCCAGCACCGTCAGTCCTACTGTCGCCAACGACATGACGGTGATGAGCATCAATGCGATTGCGGTGTTCGCTCCCGGGGCGCCCAGCAGGTCCCGTGCTGCCCCGACGGTGAGTGCGCAGGCGCCGATGATGAAACAGATCAGCATGATCGTGAACACGAGGCGGATGAAGAACCTCGCTGGAGGCAGTGAGGTGATCGGCGAGGCGCCTCGAGAGGGTCGGAAGGACGCTAGCCTTCTCGTGACCTCCCGATTCACGGCGTCGGAAGTTCCGGCAGCCGGCAGTGGGACGGTCAGGCGCTCACGAACAAGTGGAAGTCCGCTCGGATCACCGCTCAATCCGGATTCATAGCGTCGGATGGTGCGTATGAATTTCGGCCCGCCCGCGTGCCCGTCGATATCCCTCCTCACAGTTCGGGCCTGAGCGACTCGTGCGGGAACATGCTGCTCGACGCACACCACTCCTGATTGCTGACGTACTCGAATGGACGGGTGCAGCCATCGGGGCATGGCGGGATACGCGGGGAGCCGCCCGCCCGTGGCATCAGAACTCTCGAGTCCGGTAGCAAGGGGCTTAGGGGAGCTCGGGTACGACATGGGCGGCTCCTTCACTGGTTCGCTGTCGAACGGAGCAGATCAATCGGTACTCCGTCATAGTAGGCGGGTCGTGCCGTCATCGGTCGTGAAACAGACGAGAAGGCTATGATCGCCGGGCATGAACCCCTTCGAGATTCGTGTGCCCGCCGTTGAACGAGATGGTGTTTCTCTGCCCGCGCTCCTGCTGTCCACGCCCACTGAGGCTGACATCGACCGAATCGCCGAGATCTGTCAGGCCCCGGATATCCAGGAATGGACTTCGATCTCCCGTGGCTACTCCCGTGCTGATGCCGAGAGTTTCGTGACTCGGATAGTCGTTGAGGGCTGGGAGAGCGACAACGTTCTCACATGGGCCGTACGCGAGGATCGGGAGGGTGACACCCCCCGCCTCGTCGGCATGATGAGTCTCACCGGGCAGATCGACGGCATCTGGGAGATCGGGTACTGGCTCGATTCTGAGGCGCGTGGACGGGGAACCGTCACTCGGGCCGCCCGCGCCCTTATCGAGACGGCTTTCGACCCCGGCGGCCCGTTGCGCGCCGTCACCCTGCGGTGGCGTTGCGAGATCCACGACGGCGTCCCGAACTGGGCGTCATGGCGGGTGGCCTGGGGACTGGGATTCCGGCGGGAGGGACGGGTGCGCTCATTCCTCGCCAACGACGGCACTCTCCATGACGGCTGGATCGGCACGCTCCTGCCCGATGATCCTCGCCGACCGCTGGCGCCCTGGGACGGTCCCGTCGCTGTCGGTGAGCAGGGGGCGGGCTCCTCCCACGCGCATGGCGCGGCCACGCCGCTCGTGGCCGCTGATGGTGTCGGTGAGCGTGAGGGAGATGACCCCGAGTCGCTCGTGCGCCGGTTCCATCATGTTTACGGCTTGCCGATCCGTACCGATGGTCCTTCTCTGGACCGCAAGAGTCTCCACATGCGCATGAGTCTGATCGCTGAAGAGTTCGCCGAACTGACTGGAGCCGTCTACGGTGCGGCTGCTCGCGGCACAGTGGAGGAGGCCTACAGTCGGGCCGTGGCCGCCGACGACGGTTCCCGAGACACTGTCGAGACCGCCGACGCATTGGCGGATCTCATCTACGTCGTCTACGGCATGGCCCTGGAGACGGGCATCGACCTGGCGGCCGTGCTGGCCGAGGTCCAGCGCTCCAACATGTCCAAGCTGGGCAGCGACGGGCGGCCGGTCTACCGCGAGGACGGCAAGGTCCTCAAAGGCCCCGGCTATTTCCCTCCTGATGTCGGCGGAGTGCTTGGAATCGATCCCGAGAGCGGTCCGGCTCCCTCGCAGGCTGACTGACCAGCCGAACGGCTTCGCTTCAGAACCGTCGAATCAGCGTGAGCGTCATCATTCTCTTAACTTTACTGTACGTACAGTAAAGTTAAGAGAATGATGACACCCAGCGCTCTCGGTACTCTCGATGCCGCATCGCCGCCCGCACCGCGCCCCCGTGATTGGGGCGCTCTAGCGGTCCTCACCCTGGCGGTGACTCTTCTCGGCGTCGACACCACGGTCCTATCGTTGGCCATTCCCTCATTGAGCACCCACTTGGCCCCCAGTGCCAGCCAACTGCTGTGGATCGGTGACATCTACTCCTTCACCCTGGCCGGTCTGCTCGTCACCATGGGCAACGTCGCCGACCGCATCGGTCGCCGCCGTCTTCTGCTCATCGGCACCGCCGGCTTCGGGATGTCCAGTGTGCTGGCGGCCTTCGCGCCCAGCGCTACCGCCCTCATCATCGCGCGTGCACTCTTGGGGCTCAGCGGAGCCACCATCATGCCTTCGACACTCTCTCTGGTCAGAAACATCTTCCCAGATGCCCGCCACCGCGATACCGCCATCGCGATCTGGTCCGCGGGCGCCTCCGGGGGCACGGCGCTGGGGCCGCTCGTCGGCGGCTTCCTCCTGGGGCATTTCTGGTGGGGGAGCGTCTTTCTCATCAATGTCCCCGTTATGATCCTGATCGTCGTCACCGGGGCATGGCTTCTGCCCGAGTCCCGCAACGACCGCGGCGCCCCTATCGACTTCCTGTCCGCAGTTCTGTCGGTGGGTGCCATCATCCCGCTCATCTATGCTGTGAAAACCTTCGCCCATGATGGGTTCACGGTTCTCGGCCTGGTGGGGCTGGCTGTCGGGCTCGCACTCGGATGGGTCTTCGTTCGTCGTCAGCGCGTTCTGTCAACACCGCTTATCGATGTCGGACTCTTCGCGCGTCCTGCATTCGCCTGGGCGGTACTGACCTCCGTCATGGCTATCTTCGCACTGGCCGGGCTGTGGTACTTCTTCAGCCAGTACCTCCAGCTCGTGCGCGAATACTCGGCTCTTCGGGCCGGCCTGGCAGAGCTGCCGAATCCTATAGCCGCAGTTGCCGTTGTTGTTCTCGTCGGACGGCTCGTATCCCGCTTCGGCCGAGGCAGAGCGTGTGCCGGCGGCCTGGTGGTCATGGCTCTCGGACTCCTGACTCTGGTGGCTGCGGGATTCTTCCCGGGATACCCACCACTCGCCATTGCGCTGATCCTGATCGGCGCGGGCATTGGTATAGCCAGCGCCGTTGCCACTGCCGCCGTTCTCGACGCCGTTCCCGCCGGCCGCGCCGGGGCGGCCTCGGCCATCTCCGAGACCGGCTTCGAACTCGGTGCGGCCTTGGGCATTGCAGTCCTCGGCTCGGTTCAAGACGTCGGTTACCGTGCGCATCTGGGAGGGCTCGATGACGATGCCGCTTCCGCCTTGCCCGGATCCGTGATCGAAGCCGCCCGCCAATCTCTGGCCACCTTGGCCGGCGTCGTCGATCGCGGGGATGCCGCGCAGGCCGCCTTCTACGGCCGGGCTCAGCAGGCATTCGCCCAGGCCATGCAGACCACGGCTGTCATCGCGGCGCTGATTCTTCTTCTCGCGGCCGTCATGGCCTGGCGACATGTGCCCGCCGGGGGCGAGGACTCGGCAGATCCGAACGAGGAGCGCTGATACTGTGCGTCCCTCCAACCGTGAGCGCATCGTTGCAGGGGCACTGGAGATAATCGCGCGCGAGGGAATCGACGCGCTGAATTTCGAAGCCCTGGCCGAGGAGGTCGGGCTGACCAGGGGCGGAATCGTCTACCACTTCCGTACGCGCGACGACCTCATGGCCGGCATCGCCTCCGACCTGCTGATGCGCTGGAAGAACGAGGCTCTGGCGGCCCTGGGCAGACCCGTCGAAGAGGCCACGCGTACTGAACGCATGATCGCTCTGACCACATCCGTCCTCGATGGCGCCCTTCTGCCGGGCGAGTTCGCATTCCTCATCTCGGGCCGCCCCGAAGCCGTCGGCCTGAACCGCGCGTGGGACGACTTCCTGCATGAATGGACCGGCGATCCTCTCACCCTCACTCATGCCCAGCGCGTCGGACTGCTCGCCATCAATGGGTGGTGGACTGAACTCGCCTTCGGGAAGAATCACGACGACGCGATGGACGCCGAGACGCGCGGATTCATCATCTCTCTCGTCTCTGGCGGGCGACTCGAGTAGGGAGGGGCGTGGTCTGCATGAAATGTTGGGGATCGTCGGGGAACCGTGAAAAAGAAAGGTGCGGGTTCGTGGCACGATGGTCCCATGACCGAGCCCGCCGGTGCCGTGACGGCCGCGCTGTCCAAGAGCGACAGCACTGACAGCACTGACAGCATCGATAGCACTGACAGCACTGACATCCCGCGAACCGGAAGGACGAATATGACGCGCGTGACCGTTATCGGAGGCGGATACGGCGGTATCGCCATCGCCAAGGCCCTCGACGATGTCGCAGAGGTGACCCTCGTCGAGCAGAAGGACACCTTCGTCAACCACACCGCCGCGCTGCGGGCCGCTGTCGATCGTGAGTGGGCTGAGAGGATCTTCTTGCCCTACGACAACCTCTTGGCCCGTGGGCGGGTTGTTCACGGCACCGCCCTGGGCGTCAGGGGCACCACCGTGTCGGTGGCCGGAATGGGGGATATCGAGGCGGACCACCTGGTCCTGGCCACCGGCACCGCCTATCCGTTCCCCGCTAAGCACCTGGAGTCCTCCTCGATCATCGCCAAGGCCCGCATCGAGCGCGCTCACACCAACCTCGAGCAGGCCGGGCGCGTCCTGATCGCCGGCGCCGGCGAAGTCGGCATCGAGCTGGCCGGGGAGATCACCTCGGCTTTTCCCGCAACGGAGGTTGTCATGCTCGAGGCCGGGCCGGACATCCTGCACAATCGCGACTACAAGCCGGAGCTGCGCGAGGCGATCCGCTTCCAGCTCGAGCAGCGCGATGTCGAGATCATCACCGAGGACCAGCTCGTCGCCCTGCCGCCGGTCGACCCCGGAGTCCTGTCCCCATTCCGCGTGACGACGAAGGGCGGCCGGCGGCTTGAGGCCGATATGTGGTTCCGCGCTTACGGCTCGGCGGCCGCCACCGGCTTCCTCGGCGAGAACTATGACGAGATTCGCCACTACGACGGGACCATCCGCGTTGACGACCACCTGCGCGTAGTCGATCACCCCGGGGTGTGGGCGATCGGCGACATCACCGACGTGCGCGAGACCAAACGGGCTGATGCCGCCCGGGCTCACGCGGAGGTCGTCGCCACCAATATCCGCTCACTCATCGAGGGGCGGGCCGCCACGGCCGTCTACACCCCCCAGCCCGAGCATGTCGTTCTGCCGTTGGGTCCCGACGGCGGTGCCTCCCAAGTACTGCGGGACGGTGTGCGTGTTGTCGTCGGCCCTGAGGAGACCGCTCGCATGAAGGGCGAGGATCTTCTCCTCGGCTACATCGCCAAGGCCCTGGGAGTGAAATCCTGATCGGTGCGCATTCGGTCCGCGAGCCGGTAGTCTGATTCCATGACGAACGACCCGCGGTCCGCGCTCAACCGACTCATTGCCGCCTTCGAGGCGCACCTGGACGCGGCCGCCACCGGTGATGAGGAGTCGCCGGCTGTGGTTGCCGCCGAGAACGCCCTCCAGGATGCTTTCTTCACTTATGACGACGCCCTGTTCACCGCCTACGGCATTGAGCTCCCTTTCGACATCGTCGATTCCGAAGGGGATGAGGATGATGATCTGGGTGACGATGAGGACGACTATGACGAGGATGACGAATACGACGATGAGGGCGAGTTCGACGATGACGAATACGAGGATGATTTCGAGGACTGAAGCCCACTTACTCCACGTACAAGTCGGAATGGGCTTCTGACGATATCCGACCGTCCGTTTTTATTACTGGCTGTCAACTCCGCGCGCAGTGTGCCCTTCATCTCAGGCGCTTATCTGGCCGAACCCTTTTATGTTACGGTCAGTCGAGTTAGGCGAGGCTTACCTCATGCTCATGACTCGATTTGCGATAGGTGTCTTCATGTCCCTCTCCCTCTCACGCCGGCAGATCCTTGCCACCACTGCCTCAGCCGCCGGGGTGGCTGTTCTGGCCGCCTGCGGCTCCGCCAACACGTCCAATAACGGCGCCGGTGGCGGTGATGGAGGCGGAAACGACGATTCGGCATCTGGATCCTCGGTCGGGTACCCCGTGACCATCAAGCACGCGCAGGGCGAGCTCACCCTGGACAAGGCGCCCGAGCGCGTCGTCGTTCTCGACCTCGGTGTCCTTGATTCCATCGCCTCTCTCGATCTGTCGAGTGCCGTCGCGGGTGTTCCCAAGACCTCGACCACCTACCCAGACTCCCTTTCCGAGTTCCAGAGCGATACCTACAAAGATGTGGGTACCGTGAAAGAACCGGACGAGGAGGCGATTGCGGATATCGATCCCGATCTTGTCATCGTCGCCAAGAGAACCTCCAAAGCATACGAGACATTGTCGGCGAATTTCCCGACGATCGATATGACGGTCAAGGCCGACGACGCCACCGACGGCGCGGCGCAGGGCGGCGGTGGAGGCGGTGGAGGCGGTGGTGAGGGCCAGCAGAAGTCCGCAACCGCAACGGCCACTCTGACGAGCTACGCCGATATCCTCGGAAATATCTTCAACAAGAAAGATGATGCTCAAGCCAAGCTTTCTGAGTTCACCACAGCGGCCGATGAGGTCGCGAAGGTGGCCAAGGACGCGGGCAAGGGCCTTTTCCTTATGACCAATGGTGACAAGGTCACGGCATTCGGCACCGGCTCCCGCTTCGACGTCGTCTTCGACGAATTCGGTGTCACGCCCGCCGTCGAGGATGTCGAGGCCGCTACCCATGGTGAGGCCATCGACTTCGAGTTCATCGGAGACGCGGATCCCGATCTGCTCTTCGTTCTGGACCGCAGCGCTGCTATCGGTCAGGAGGGCACGCCGGCCAAAGAGGTTCTCAACAACGATATTGTGACTGCCACAAAGGCCTGGAAGAACAATAAGGTCTTCTATGTCAACGGCGTCGACTGGTACATTATCGGTGAAGGCTTCACCGCCAGTCCTCGGATGGCCGAGGAGATCAAGAACGACCTCTCGTCATGACTCACGGCCTGACACGGGCCGCACAAGACTCGGATCATTCCGCCAGCACTGGTGAGGAGAATCGCGAGACCGTCGTTTCGATCTCCAGACGCAGTTCAAAGCCGCGGTTTCTTGTGCTGCTCGGGATTGGGCTTCTACTTGTCCTCTGCCTGGTGTCGATATGCGTGGGCGTGGCTGATTTCCACCTCGGTGATCTTCTGAGCGGTGGGTCAGGAGGGGAGTCCCTGCACCTCTTCATGATCTCGCGCCTGCCACGAACTCTGGCCGCAGTACTATCGGGAACCGGAATTGCGGTGGCCGGAGCCGTCATGCAGATGAGCGTACGGAATCGCTTCGTCTCTCCAACCACCGCAGGCACCAGCCAGTTCGCTCTCGCCGGGCTGCTGCTAGTCGGTCTGGCGGCTCCGGGCATGAGCGTCATGGGCAAGATGATCGTGGCCTCCGTCTGCGCCCTTGCCGGTTCCGGGATCTTCTTGTGGCTGCTGCATCTTCTGCCCTCCCAACGCACGTCCACCGATGTCACGGTACCGCTCATCGGCCTCATGCTCGGAGGCGTCGTCGAGGCGGGAACCACATTCGTCGCCTGGCGCTACGACCTGCTGCAATCCCTCGGCTCATGGACCGCAGGGGACCTGTCCCATATTCTGGCGGGGCGCTATGAGCTGCTCTGGGTGGTCGCCTTTCTCGCTCTTCTGCTGTATCTGGCCGCGGATCGCCTCACGGTGGCGAGTCTGGGCGAGGACGCCGCCACCAGCCTCGGCCTCAACTACCGCGGCACCGTCAACCTGGCCATCATGACCGCCGCCATCATGACCGCTGTCAGCGTTGTCGTGGTCGGAGTCCTGCCCTTCCTCGGGTTGGTCGTGCCCAATGTCGTCTCCCGACTGGCGGGGGACAACCTGCGCCGAAGCCTGCCGGTCATCGCCGTCGGCGGCGCTGGGCTGACGCTGGGCTGCGACATCATCGGACGCCTAGTGCGGTACCCCTATGAGGTTCCGCTTGCGGTTGTCATAGGGCTCATCGGTTCAGGCATCTTCATCGTTCTCATCCTGCGGGGAGTGGACCGTGGCTGACTCCTTCAAGGGCTCCGGTGCTCTCACCATCGCGGATTCCCACGGGGAAGCGCAGGCGGATGATAAGTCCCGCCTTTCACGCCGTCGCCGCATTGAGAATCGGGGCGCCCTCATGCGTCTCCTGCTGGTCGCGCTCCTCCTGGTTCTCGCCTGCGCGGTCTTCATGGTGATAGGCGCGCGTCATCCCATCCGGGTGCTTCCTTTCCGCCTGCCCAAGCTCGGCGCTCTCCTGTGCGTGGGCTGGGCGAGCGGAGTATCCACTGTCATATTCCAGACGATCGCCGGCAACCGGATCCTGACCCCGTCGGTTCTCGGCCTCGACTCCCTGTATTCCCTGATACAAGCAGTGCTTCTCATCCTATTCAGAGCATCCGGGATGGTCGCTCTGTCGGACCTCACCGTTTTCGGCCTGACAATGGCGGTCATGATCGGTGTGGCTCTGGCGCTCATGGGGCTGGTGCTGCGCGGACGGCGCTCAGTGACCACGCTTGTGCTCCTGGGCATTGTGCTGGGCACCTTCCTGCGCTCAGGAACAACTTTCATCCAGCGCCTGCTCGATCCCAACTCCTATCTGGTGCTTCAGGATCGACTCTTCGCCTCCTTCAATACAGTCAATCCCAGACTTCTAGTGATCTCCCTTGTCGTGACCGCGATCATCTCGCTCCTGGCAATACGCGAATTGAGGGTGCTCGATGTCGTGAGCCTGGGCCCGGACGTCGCCACCGCTCTAGGAGTGGATCACCGCCGTTTATCGAGACGAGTGGTGGCGATGGTGGCCGTCCTGGTCTCGGTCTCCACGGCTCTGGTAGGACCCATCATGTTTCTGGGGCTGCTCGTCGCCCACCTGGCTTATTGGATCTCCGGTACTAATCGTCATGTCGTGACCGTTCCCATGGCGGCGCTCGTGGCCATGTTCGTGCTTGTGGCCGGTCAGACGATTTTGACCCAGCTGCTGGGCAATAACGCCGTCCTGTCTGTCGTTGTGGAATTCCTCGGCGGGCTCACCCTCATTGTTCTGCTCATCAGCTCCGGGAGGCGCTCATGATCCATGTCAGCGGACTCACCAAGTCTTATGGGCAATGGCCCGTCCTGAGCGATGTCGACCTCGACCTCCCCGATGGTGAGCTCATCGGGCTCGTGGGGGCCAACGGCGCGGGCAAGTCCACACTCCTGTCAGTCATGGCGCGCCTGCTGGGAGCGGATGCGGGCACAGTGGAAGTCGGTGGGCTGAATGTCGCCACGACACCGAGCGACGAGCTCGCCAAGGTCCTGTGCGTCCTCAAGCAGGACAATCACATGCTGGTGCGCCTGACAGTGCGCGACCTGGTCTCCTTCGGCCGTTACCCCCACAACCATGGACGCCCTACCGAGCATGATGACGCCGTCGTCGAGAAGACCTTGGCATGGATGGACCTGAACGACCTGGCCGGCCGTTATCTCGACCAGATGTCCGGGGGCCAGCGCCAACGGGCGTTCGTTGCCATGGTGCTCGCCCAGGAGACGCCTTATATGCTGCTGGATGAGCCCCTCAACAATCTGGACATGGTTCACTCGGTGACGATGATGCGACGCCTGCGGGCCGCCGCCCACGAGCTGGGTCGCACGGTGGTCGTCGTCATGCATGACATCAACATGGCCGCCGCCTGGGCGGACCGCATCGTCGCTCTGCGCGATGGCGCGGTGGTCGTTCAGGGAACCCCTGAGGAGACGATGACCAAGGAGTGCCTCAGCAGGGTCTTCGGCATGGAGGTTCCCGTCCATGATCTGGAGGGTCGGCGCGTTGCCATGGTGTGGGGCTGACTGCCTGAATCCTGAATCGGCGTACTCAGACTCAGAAGCGCTCGGGATAGCCCATTTTGACCGCCGTAATCTCATCCAGAGCATGACGAATCTGCACGGGCAGCACGAGGTCCTCGCTCGCCAGGGCGCCGCGCAGCTGAGAGGGCGTGCGCGCGCCCACGATCGCTGCTGCGATGCCCGGGGCGTCCCGCGCCCACGCCAGGGCCACCTCCACGGGCTTGCGGTCCAGTCCTGCCGCGGCTGTGGCCACCGCCTCCACCACGCCGACATGGGGCTCACCCAGATAAGGCGCGACATATGACCTCAAGTGCGGTGACGCGCCGCGCGAGTCCGGGGGAGTCGTGGCCCGATAACGGCCTGTGAGGACTCCGCGCCCCAGCGGGGCGTAACCGAGCACGCCGAAGCCGAGTGCGTGGGCCGCAGGGATGAGCTCGCGCTCGATGCCGCGGCACAACAGGGAGTGCTCCACCTCAACGGCGGCCAGCCCCGGTCCGGCTGCGCCCGGAACCAGCAGGTCCGCGGCGTGCACCGATGCCCAGGTCGGATGGTTCGACAGTCCCACGTAACGAGCGCGACCGGTGGACACCGCGATGCTCAGCGCATCGACGGTCTCCTCCAGCGGAGTGGTGGGATCGGGGATCTGGACGAGCCACAGGTCGAGATGATCGGTGCCCAGGCGTATCAGGGAGTCGTCGAGAGTATCCAGCAATGTGCCGCGCGAGGCGTCCGCGACCGTACCGCGAGCTCCGGTCCGCCAGGTGCGTACCCCGGCCTTCGAGACGAGGACCAGATCGCGCCGGTCGACGTGTTCGGCCAACAGCCCGCCGATCACCTCCTCGGAGGCTCCCTCGCAGTACGAGGCGGCGGTGTCGAGAAGAGTGCCGCCTGCGTCGAGGAAGACGTCCAGCTGCTCCTTCGCCTCGAGCTCGTCGGTGTCCCGCCCCCAGGTCATCGTGCCGAGTCCCACTGATGACACCCGCAGCCCGCTACGGCCGAGCCTCCTGTGTTCCATAGGGATAACCGTATGCGGTTGCGCGACTGGTTGCGTTATTTCTGCACGGTGATGGACCAACTGGCGTCGCCGGTCTTGATGAACTCGGTAACCGTGTAGCCGTTGTCGGCGGCCCAGGCCGGCAGTGACTGGGTGCCTTGGGTGCAGTCGAAGCCGATGACGAGTTCATCGCCGTCGGACAGGTCGGCCATCGCCTCCTCGGCCTCGACGACGGGGAACGGGCAGACAAGCCCTTCAGTCTGCAAAACGGTTCGCATGATGGCTCCTTTGTGGGGATTCGCAAGGATTCGCACGGATTCGGGCGGATAGGTGTCGGGATGACGGCGGAATGGTCAGCGCGCAGGGGATGGCGTCGGCGCGTGCTGCACGGCCATCTCGGGCGCCGCTCCTTCGGAGACGGACGGGGCTGCGGGCTCGTATTCCGCAGTTTCCGCAGTGGCCTGAGCGGCTCTGGCCCGGCGGCGCTGCTCACGAGGTCGGATGAGGGTCGCCCAGGCGGCCGCTCCGACGCCGAGAATCTGGAAGACGAGTGCGATCCAGCCCTGCCAGGACAACAGGGAGGTCTGGACCAAGGCGTTGCCGATCGAGCAGCCTCCCGCCCACGCCGCTCCGACGCCCATGAGGGCGCCGCCGACGATGGCGCGTTGGATCACCAAGGCGGAGGGCACCCGCACGCGGAACTCGCCAGAGGCTCTGGCCGCCGCATACGAGCCGAGCATGATTCCCACGACCAGCAGGACGCCCCAGTCCAGGCGCGACCAGTCGCCGGTGACGAGAACACTGACGAGGTTGGCCGAGGGAGTGGTGATACCCAGTCCGTCGGGTCGTCCGCTCGCCCAGGACAGGGGCCAGGCGATGATCGCAATAACACCGACGATGGCCCCTGTGGCCAGGGGGTTCCATGCGTATTCGAACAGCAGGTGATTCAGCCCTGTGCGCTGCGCGGGCAATTGGACTGCGGGTCGCCGGGCCGACTCGCGGCGTATCTGCCGGTGCACCGCAAAGGCCGATACGATGCAGAGGGCGGCGACTCCGACCCAATTGGGCAGCCCGATGGTGGCGGAAATCGTCGTCATCCCGGTAGTCCACAGGCCTTTGACCCGGGCGGTCGCGGGGGACAGGAAGCCGGTCTTCGCTGCGGCTGCGAACAAGGCGTAGGCGACTAGGGCGAACCAGGAGCCGACGAGTCCTTCGCCTGCGCGGTAGTAAGTGCCGGTCGCGCACCCGCCCGCCAGCACGATTCCGACCCCGAACAAGAACGAGCCGAGCACTGTGGCGATGACTGATAGTTTCGGGGCTTCGGGCGCGATGACGCCCAGGAATGTCAGGAGAGAGACGCCTAGAGCCTGAATCGTGATCGCGAGCAGGAAAGCGGTGAACCAACGCGAAGAATGCGAGACCCATAGGTCCCGGAAAGCCCCTGTGATGCAGAAGCGCCCGCGCTGAAGAACGAGGCCGAGAACAGCCCCGATGATGAGTCCGGTGATGAGCATGAATGGTCCTGTTCGAAGTCGTGATGGCCTATAGCTGGCCACGCCCATTCACGTCCATTCACGTCCATGTGGGCCCGAACGACTGAGCACTCGGCTGACGCCGGGCATGTCTCATGGCATGTCTCATGTCTTTGGGCAGGGCTGGGCGACACCATGTGGCGTAAGAGCACATGCACCGCCTCGCCCGTGGACGAGCATGGAGCGGTTGGTTGAGATGCGTGACCGAATGCGCACCATTGCGCCGGTCGCCAGGAGGCAGAGGGTGTGCGGATGCCTTTCGGCCTCAGTGCTTCTGAGACTGCCTCTGGATTAAGCGGCGCATACAACACGCAGCTCCGCGGGAGGCGCGAAGGAACGTGGTGCGCGGCTTAGAGCTCATGAGGTTCTCCACATGATCAGGGCGGTTCAGAGTGGTTCTTTCCAGCGTGGGATTCAACCACGTGAAAGTATCCGAGCAGCAGGCTAGAACTCCCAGTCTCGTGTTGGCCAGATGTTTCCGCTTGATGAGACGACCAGAACTAGGGGCGGCGTGCGGAATGGGAATGAGGTGGCAGACCCGACCAGCGGCTATCAGGATCTCAGGCCGCTCTTCAGCGGCGGGCAGTGAGCAACCGCGCCACTGCCTCCTGGGGAAGGGGCGGCGTAGTCCCGCCGAAGAGGGGGCACTGCGCCTGAAAGACGCACCAATCGCATAGTCGGGAGCGCTTCGGGCCGAACTCGCCAGTGGTGGCGCAATCCTCGATGTCATCCCAGATACGGGAGATCTTGGTCTCGGCCGTCTCCAGCTCGGCCATATTCGGATCGTGGGTGAGGGTGCGGCCATCCTTGAGGAAGAGCAGTTGCAGGCGCCGTGGCGGCTGGCCGCGCAGACGCCACAGCACCAGGGCGTAGAAGCGCATCTGGAACAGCGCCTCGGCCTGGAAGCGCGGTCCTGGGGAACGGCCCGTCTTGTAATCCACGACGCGCATGGCTCCGTCGGGGGCGATATCGAGACGATCCACGAAGCCGCGCAGCATCAGGCCGTCCTTGGTCTCGGTCTGGACGAAGAGCTCCCGTTCGGCCGGCTCCAGGCGTGCGGGATTCTCCATCTGGAAGTAGGTGTCGATGAGCGCCTCGGCCTCGCTCAGCCACGGGGCCACCTGGTCGAGACTCTCGAACAGGTCCATGACAGCGGGGTTCTTATCCCGATGGGCTTCCCACCGGGGAGGCAGGATGGCATGAGCCGCCTCCCGAGTGCGCTCGTGCGCGGGCAGGTCGTACAGGCGCTCCAAGACGCTGTGGACAAGAGTGCCCTTATGCGTGGCCAGCGAACCCGGATCGGGGATCCGGTCGATTGTGCGCAGGCGGAACATGAGCGGGCACTGCATGAAGTCCTTGGCGCGCGATGGCGACAATGCCGCCCGGCCTCCTCGTCGGGGGCGGCTGGTATCGGAACTCGCATTGGAGTTGGAAGTGGCACTGGTGATCCTGCCCGTGCCCGGCGCGACCGGCTCCACTGATGTGGAGGCGGCAGGCGTCAAGGGCGTCGTCGGATTTAATGACACGGCGTGCTCGCTCACGAGAAGAACCTATCGCGCCGCATCAGCATGCTCTGTGATTGTCCACAGGTATCCGTCGGATCGGGTGGAGCTCCTGGACCTGTGCACATCCGCAGGATTCGGAGCCGCTGGCAGGCGTCGCGTTCAAAAATCGGACCACGCGCTTCAATCGTGCTCATCGGCAGTATGACGGTTCTGGCGGCCGTCTCGGGACGGCTAGGCTCGCCCCATGTCACCTGCTTCCACGCCTCAGGGCTGGGTGATCGGACGAATCGGCGCAGCACCTGTCGTCGTCTCCCCGACCTCCCTCCTCCTCGGCCTGCTCATCGCCGGCTCCTGGTATCCGCTGGTGTCCTCCACCTTGGCCGCCTCGAGTTCCCTCGTAGTCCTGGCGACCGTAGCCGGCACCGTAGTGGGCGTGGGCGCAAGCGTTCTCCTCCATGAACTCGCCCACGGATCAGCGGGCACCGTGCTGGGAAGACGGCCTGTGCGCTACGAGCTCTACCTGTGGGGCGGGCGCACGAGTTTCGGCCCTGCACATGCCTGGGCGCCGTGGAAGGACGTCATCACCTCGCTGTCGGGCCCTGCGGCGAATCTCGCGCTGTGGGCGGTGGGCGGCGCGCTGCTCAGAAGCAACGTCATCACGTCGATCCCGGTCGGCGTGGTCGTGTGGGCGCTCACCTGGGTGAATCTCGCCCTGGCGATCTTCAACGCCCTGCCCGGCCTACCGCTGGATGGCGGACACGCGCTGGCCTCCCTGGTCACCCAGCTGACCGGACGACCACGGGCGGGACAACGAGTCGCCGCCATCGGAGGACTGCTCGTCGTCACCGGCATCGCCTGGCGCTGGATCCTGGAGCCGCTGCTGGGCGGTTCGCGTCCCGATCCCTTCTCCCTGATCCTGTGCGTCATGGTCGCCTGGCCGATCGGCTCCACGTCGTGGCGGGTCCTGGGACTCGGCGGCGGAGAGCGGGCCGCAGCACGACTCGACCTGCGTTCCCTCATGCACCCGATCGCGACGCTCCCGGCGACCGCCACGGTTTCCAGAGTCCGCTCCGAGTTCGCCGGAGGAGCCTCCGTTGTCCTGGTCGGGGACGGCTCGGCACTGCTGGGCATCATTGACGATGTCGGGCTGGCTGCATTGGACCTGCCCGAGGAATCCGTCGTGACTGCGGGCGAGATCTGCACTGTGCTCCCGGCGACCGCCGTGAGCAATGACCTCACCGGGCAGGCCGCAGCAGAGGCTCTTAAACGGGCACGTACCCTATCGCGCTGGCTGGTTGTCGTCGAGGACGGGCGCATGGTCGGCGCCGTGCCCACAGGAGCTCGCTGATGAACGCCCTACGATCCCGTGGGAGACACCCCGAGGCCGCTGTCACGGCTGGACTCATCGCCGCACTCGCCGTGCAGAACGCGGTACCGCCCTTCGCCACCGACATGTACAGCCCGGCCTTCCCCCAGGTGACTGCCGATCTCGCCACCAGCGCGACCGCAGTGGGTTTGACGCTCACGGCCTTCTTCATCGGCATGGGACTGGGGCAGGTCGCGGGCGGCACCATCTCCGATCAGCAGGGACGCCGGGTTCCTGTGATCGTCGGTGGCGTGCTGTGCTCCTTGGGAGCGCTCGTCTGCGTCTTCGCTCCCAACATCGGGGTGCTCGTGGCCGGGCGACTTCTGCAGGGCTTCGGCGGTGGCGTCGCAGCCGTGGTGGGGCGCGCGGTCCTCGTCGACCTCGCCCATGGTGACCGACTGGCCTCCATGATGTCGATCCTCATGGCCGTCAGCGCCCTGGCGCCCATGATCGCACCCGTGGCGGGAGGCGCGGTTCTGTCCATGGCGACCTGGCGGATGGTGTTCTGGTGCTTGGTCGGCTTCGGCCTGTTCATGACTGCCATGGCGGTCGTGTTCGTCCCCGAGTCCCTGCCGCCCGAACGGCGATCGAAAGGGGGCTGGAGGCGTTTCCTGGCGGGATGCCGGGAACTTCTGGGGCACCGCCGGTACGTGGGATACATGCTGACCTCCTCCTTCTCCAGTTTCGCCATGTTCGCCTACATCTCCTCCTCGTCCTTCGTGCTTCAGGAGATCAAGGGACTCAGCCCCATAGCCTTCTCCATCTTCTTCGCCTGCACGGCCGGAAGTCAGATGCTCCTGAGCCTCCTCAACGCTCGCCTGGTGCATTACACCGGACCTCGACGCCTGATCGCCCTGGGCCTGACAATCTCGGCGACGGGTGCAGCGATCGTGGCCGTGAGCGTTCTTCTCCTCGGGGTGGCCCTGATCCCCCTGTGCACCGGTTTCGTTCTCGTCATGGCCGCTCAGGCCTGCGTCTTCGGCAACTCCAGTGCGCTTGCGCTAGGAGAGGTGCGTCATGTCGCCGGAACCGCGAGCGCGTTGCTGGGCGTGGCTCAGGCGCTGGCCAACGCGAGTGCGGCTCCACTGGCGAGTTCGGGAGGCGGCCGCAGCGCCGTGCCCATGGTGGTCGTCATGGGCATTGGCGTCGTGGGGGCGTGGTGCGCCTATCTGCTCGTCGGGCGCGTGTCCTACACCCGGCATCTGCCTGGGTGACGAGAGTCGGCGCAGTGCTCATCGGCTGTGCCGATCTATGCTGGACAGGTGCCCGACCCCGTCCCCCTTTCCGACTCACCGGATCATGCCGGTCGACGTCGTGTTCTGCGGGCGGGACTCGCAGGAGCTGCGACGCTTGCGGTCGGCGGCGGAGCCGGGGCGAGCGCTGTCCGCTATGCCGACACGCACCTGTCGCCCACGGCTCGTGTGGCGCCGCGTCCTACGGAGCCCGGCCGATACGCGACCCGCGTGCTCTTCCAGGGCTCACCCGATCGTGACGAGGTCTGCCTCACCTTCGATGACGGCCCCGACCCGCGCTGGACACCGATGGTTCTCGATATGCTCGCAGAGCTGGGCGCATCCGCGACTTTCTTCGTGCTGGGCGAGGCGGTCGCAGCCCATCCCGACCTGGTCGCCCGCCAGGCGGAGACCGGACACGAGGTGGGCGTGCACAACTGGGTCCATACCGACGTCTACGGTGTGGAGGTCGATGCGCTGCGGGATTCGGTGGACCGCACGATCACCGCGATCCAGGATGCCGGAGCGCCGCAGCCCGCACTGTGGCGCCCGCCCTATGGGCGCGTGGACGCTCCCGCTCTCATGGTGGCGGCTGAGCGCGATCTGGACATCCTGCTGTGGAGCGAGCACACGCCGACTGCGCGGCTGGCGAGGGACGTGGCCGATACGGCTCATGCGGGCTCGGTGATTCTGTGTCACGACGGTCGTACACAGCCCAATGAGGAGCTGCTGCGCGCCGTGGGGGAGTCGATCTCCGCGCTGCAGGGCCAGGGCATGACCTTCGTGACCGCCAGCCGGCTGATGGAGGGCTCGGAGATCGGCTCGTGAGAACGATCTCGGGATGCCGGTGGATCTGTCTGTCCAGTTGGCCGGCCCCGCGGGCCGGTGACGCGCTCCAGGCGGAGGCTCGTTGAATTCACGGAATTCACGGGTCGCTACGCTGCTTACGCCTTACGCTGCTGTCGTATATCGTCTTGCGAGCCATGAGGTAGTCGAAGCGCTTCACTCATTAGACTCATTCTCGATGAGCGAGCAGAACTCCGAGGACCATGGGCTGAGCGAGGACGCCGTCGTCTCCTGCGCCGGCGGGCAGGGTGGTGCGGGCGAGACGGGCGGTTCCGATAACGTACGGGAGCCCCGCCCGGCCGTACGACCGAAACCCGAGCACCCCACACGGTCCATTGCCCAGGAGTCACTCGGTCAGGCCGGGCGCCGCGGTCCCTTCCGCTACGGCGAGCGCATCCAGGTCACCGACTCCAAGGGCGCCAAGAACACCTTCCAGCTCGACCCCCGCGGCTACTTCCAGTCCCGGCGCGGCAGTTTCCATCACCGCGATGCCGTCGGCCTCGACGAGGGCACCGTGCTGATCACCGAGGCCGGCCACGAGCTCCTCCTCCTGCGCCCTCTGCTCGCCGACTACGTGCTGTCCATGCCCCGCGGCGCCCAGGTCGTCTACCCCAAGGATTCCGGACAAGTCGTTGCCATGGGCGATATCTTCCCCGGTGCGCGCGTCCTGGAGGCTGGCGTCGGCTCGGGGGCTCTGACCATGAACCTGCTGTCCGCCATCGGTGAGAGCGGGTATCTGCTGTCCATTGAGCGGCGTGAGGACTTCGCCCGGATCGCCGCTTCCAATGTCGACTCCTGGTTCGGCCGTCACCATCCCGCCTGGGAGTTGCGCACAGGCGACTTCGCCGAGGTGACCGCCCACTGCGTCGAAGCCTCCTCCGTCGACCGGATCGTGCTGGACATGCTGGCCCCCTGGGAGAACATCGCCGCTTCCGCCCGCGCGCTCGTCCCCGGTGGCCTCTTCCTGGCCTACGCCGCCACCACCACCCAGCTCTCGCGCACGGTCGAGGCGCTGAGACACTGCGGCCTGTTCACCGAGCCCGAATCGTGGGAATCGATGGTGCGCACCTGGAACGTCGACGGCCTGTCCGTGCGCCCCGACCACCGGATGGTCGCCCACACCGGCTTCCTGATCACAGCTCGGCGCCTCGCCGTCGGCTCGAGGCCGCTGACCCGCAAGCGTCCGCCCGCCCGCGGCGCCTATGACGACGGCGGCTACTGGGCGCCGCAGGACGTAGGGGAGCGCGTCAGCAGCGACCGCAAGGTTCGTCGCGTCCTGCGCGATTGCCTCGCCAAGCAGCCCCAGGACGCCACCCCCGTCCTGCCCGGCCGCGCGACTAGAGATGCTGCTGATGGCACTAATGGCACCGATGATGAAGCGCCCGCTCATGCCTGATCCCCAGCCCCTGGGCATGCCATCGCCCGATTTCATCAGCCATCAGCTGCGCGAGGCGCGCTCCGAGTCGGTGAGTCTGGCCGCGAAGAATGAGCGTCTCGTTGCAGCGCTCACCGCCGCCCGCGAGCGCATCACCGAGCTGGGCGTCCAGCTCGACGCCGTTACCCTGCCGCCGGTCACCCTCGGACTGCTCACCGGGCTTCCCGCCCGCCCCCAGGCGCCGGAGGCCGGGAGCGGCGATGCTGCTGCCGAACGGCCCTACGAAGTCGACGTCATGCTCGGCGGACGCCCCATGCGTCTGGGTCTGCATGCGAGTCTGGAGGCCGACTCCCTAGTCATCGGCCAGTTGGTGGCCGTGAGCGACCAGATGCTCGTCGTCGACGCCCTATCGGCCCCTGACACCGGCGAGGCCGTGACTCTGGAGGAGGTCCTGCCCCCCTCGATCTCCGGCGCCTCCCGCGCCCTGGTCACGACCGGGGGAGGGGCAAGCCGTGTTGTCCACCTGGCGGGCCATCTGGACCCCGAAGCCCTCACGCCCGGTGACACCCTGGCCGCGGATCCGCGTGCCGGCATCGCCACCGCCCTGGTCGAGCGCACCAGTGTCGAGCAGCTCGTCGTCGCCGAGACCCCTGATGTCTCCTGGAACGACATCGGAGGTCTTGGCACCCAGATCGACCAGATCCGAGACGCCCTCGAACTGCCGTTCACCCACCCCGATCTGTACCGGGCCTACGGTCTGCGCGCTCCCAAGGGACTGCTCCTGTACGGTCCGCCCGGTTGCGGCAAGACGCTGATCGCCAAAGCCGTGGCCACATCCCTGGCCAGTTCATTCGCCCCGGACAGCAGCCCGGATGGGCGCAGGACCTCCGCCGCATTCTTGAACATCAAGGGCCCTGAGCTGCTCAGCAAGTTCGTCGGGGAAACCGAGCGCCAGATACGTGCCATCTTCGATCAGGCTCGCAAGGTCGCGGCCGAGGACCGGCCCGTCGTCATCTTCTTCGATGAGATGGAGGCTCTTTTCCGCACTCGTGGCACCGGGGTGTCGTCGGATGTTGAAACCATGATCGTCCCGCAAGTCCTGGCAGAGATCGACGGCGTGGAGTCCTTGCGCAACGTTGTCATCATCGGAGCATCCAACCGGGAGGACATGATCGACCCCGCCATCCTGCGACCTGGGCGACTCGACATGAAGATCCGGATCGGCCGCCCCGATGCCACTAGTGCTCTGGAGATCCTGGCCAAGCACCTCACTGCCGGTCTGCCGCTTGACCCGGTCGAGCTCGCCGCTGCCGATGGCGATCGGGAGGCCGCTGCCCTGTCCATGCGTCGGAATACCATCCACGCCCTGTACGACCGTGGTTCTGCCAACGAGGTCATCGAGATCACCTATGCCTCTGGAGCGCAGGAGACTCTTCACCTCGCCGACCTTGTCAGCGGTGCGATGCTCGCCGCTGTTGTCGCGCGGGCCAAGACCTCCGCCATCAAAGATGAACTGAGCGGCGGAAGCGGCGGCATGTCCAGCCAACGGCTCCTGGAGGCCGTCGCCGCCGAAGCCCGCCAGAACGAGGAGATCACCGGCGCCACTGGTCCGGACGACTGGGCTCGGCTCATCGGCCGGCGCGGTGAGCAGATCCGTTCAGTGCGCCGCATAGGTCGCATAGGTCGTATAGGTCTCGTAGATGCGGTACCGGCAGAGGAATCGAGGGAAGGACTATGAGTCAGTCGGCACCGATTTTCTCCCCTGTCATTCGGCCGGTCGGCATCGAGACCGAGTTCGGGGTGCTCCAGCCGGGCGACCCCTACGCCAACGCCGTCGCTATGGCCAGCCGAGTAGTGGAGGCCTACGGCGCGGTCTCGCGTCCTGGAGTCATGGGACCGGATGGTTCCCGGGCGCGGGCAGTGCGCTGGGACTATGAGGCGGAGGATCCTCTTGCCGATCTGCGGGGCGGGCACCTCGACCGTGCCGCAGCCCATCCCAGTCTGCTCACAGACGATCCCGCCCATCCTGCTCCCTCCGGAGACGCTCCCGCTGATCAGCCCGACGCCTATGCCGATTCCAACTCGGCGAACAGTTCACCGGCAGTCTCTGCAGGTGCCATGACGCAGTCGACGTCCCGGCGTCCTGAGCACAACGGCGGCGGCGGAGAGCAGAGGACGGAGCCGCCGCCCGCTCCCTGGGGGACCCGCCTGCGTCCCGATGCAGGTGAGGCCGCCCTCCCGCGCGCCTCGGCCGTCGTCCTGACCAACGGCGCGCGGTTGTACGTCGATCATGCGCATCCCGAGTACTCCTCACCAGAAGTTCTCACGCCGCACGACGCCGTCGTGTGGGACCTCGCCGGCGAGCTGATCGCACGCCGGGCCATGACGGCCCTGGCAGAGGGCGCCGAGGGGATCTCTCCCGGCAAGGTCGTCCTGTACAAGAACAACGTCGACGGCAAGGGCGCGACCTACGGCTCCCACGAGAACTACCTCGTGCGCCGAGACCTCGCCTTCAGCGACCTCGCTCCGGCACTCATCCCGTTCCTGGTCACCCGTCCCGTCGTCGCCGGAGCCGGGCGCGTCGGCATTGGTCAACGCTCCCAGCGCCCCGGTTTTCAGATCAGCCAGCGCGCCGACTACGTGGAGAGCGACGTCGGCCTGCAAACCACGTTCAACCGGCCGATCGTCAACACCCGCGACGAGCCGCATGCGGATGCGTCGCGCTTCCGCCGCCTTCACATCATCAACGGGGATGCCAATCGCTTCGACGTCCCCATCTACCTCAAGGTCGCCACGACCGATCTTCTTCTGTGGTACCTCGAGCGCGCATCGGACCGACAGAATCGGTTGGGCGCTCTGGCTCCTCTGCGCCTGGTCCACGACCCGGTGGAGGACCACTGGGCGGTCTCCCATGACACCGACTTGACCCATCCTCTGGTCACGGTCTCCGGCCCGATGACGGCTTTGGAGATCCAGCGGGCGCACTTGCGTGCGATCGTGGACGCCCTGGAGGAGGACTACGGCGGTGCGGTTCCTGAGTGCGTCGGTGAGGAGACTGCCGCCGCCGTGGCCCTGTGGGATGAGACGCTCACGGCGCTGGAGGGATACGCCTCCGCTCAGGGCACTGCTCGGGAGCCCGAGGCCACCGCGCGTGCCGCCGCGCTCGTGGAGTGGGTCGCCAAGAAACAACTGTGCGATGCCATGCGCGTCAGGACCGGTGCGGATTGGGATGATCCTCGACTGGCCGCCCTCGACATCCAGTGGGCCGATCTTCGCACCGGTCGCGGCATCGCGGACAGGCTCATCGCGGCGGGGCGCACTCGCCGGATGACCACCGATGCCGAGATCGAGGCGGCTGCCGACACTGCGCCTTTCGGAACGCGCGCCGCCATCCGTGGATCGGCTGTGGCCCGTCACAGCGAGGTCGTCGCCGCCTCCTGGACGAGTCTGGTGCTGGACCTGCCCGAATGCGAGCACCTGCTGCGCCTTTCGCTGCCTGAGGACGTGCAGACCGACCCGCAGCGGGTGGCCGATGTGCTCGATCAGGTTCAGATAACGATTGGGCCACGCCGGGGCTTGGGGGCAGACTGATCCCATCGGGAGTGCGGGCCGCGCTCCGACGGACAGGCAGGAGGCACCATGAGCACCCACGAGCAGATTCAGCCCACCGGGGGCCACGGCGACGATGCCTCCGAGGCCTCCGATGCGGCCGGCCAGGCTCAGGTTGCCGGTGTTGACGACATTCTCGACGAGATCGACTCCGTCCTGGAGACGAATGCGGCGGCTTTCGTGCAGGGTTTCGTCCAGAAGGGCGGAGAGTGACGGCGCCGCCCTCGCGCAGGCCCGCGCGGCGAATCATCGGCGTGGAGACCGAGTACGGCATCACCTGCGCCTCAACAACTGGCGGCATACCGCCTCTGGACGCTGACCATGCCGCACGTGAACTGTTCGAGCCCGTCGTGCGCCTCGGCCGGTCCTCCAATGTCTTCACCCGTGGCGGGGCGCGCCTGTACCTCGACGTGGGCAGCCACCCCGAGTTCGCCACCGCGGAGTGCGATGAGCTGGCCGATCTCCTGGCTCAGGACCGGGCTGGAGAGATCACCATGGCCGATCTCGCCGAGCAGGCCAATACTCGCCTGGAACAACGGGGGGTGCCCGGCCGCATTCACCTGCTGAAGAACAATCTCGATGCCGAGGGCACGGGTTTCGGCTGTCATGAGAACTACCTCGTGCGTCGCCGTGGCGACTTCTGGAATGACGCCCGTACCCTTGTGCCCCACCTGGTCACGCGCCAGATCCTCGTCGGCGCCGGCCATATTCTGCTCGGCGATCCCAATGATCCCAACGATCCCAGCGATCATGGGGCCCCGGCCCGATACGTCTTCTCCCAGCGCGCCGATCAGATGGAGGATGCCGTTTCCTCGGCGACCACCCGTTCGCGCCCCCTGATCAATACCCGCGATGAGCCTCATGCAGATGCCGAACTCTACAGGCGCATGCATGTGATCGTCGGCGATTCCAATATCGCTCAGGGATCCACCCTTCTCAAAGTGGGCGCCATGGACCTGCTGCTGGATTACCTCGAGGAGGGCGGCAGTCTCGCGGATCTTCAGCTCGCCTTCCCCATGAGGGCCATCCGCGATACCTGCCACGACCTGACCGGCACGGTTGCGCTGGAGCTCGCAGACGGCCGCACCATCACGCCGGTGGATCTGCAGGCCGAGCACCTGGTCAGGGTGCGCGAGCACGTCAGGAATCTGGACTTGAGCGATCTCCAGCACCATGTTCTCGACCTGTGGGAACGAGGCCTGGAGGCCGTTCGCTCGGGCAGGCCCCAGGACGTGGCCACCGATCTGGATTGGGCGGCCAAGCACCAGCTTCTGGCCCGTTATGCCGAGCGCACCGGCGCCGAGCTGGGCGAGCCGCGCATGGCCCGGCTGGCCCTGGCCTATCACGATGTGAGCCGTAGCGACGGGCTCCGTCTGAAGCTGGAGCGAGCCGGATTGCTGCGGCGTCTCATTGATGAACAGGCCTGCGGTACCGCTGTCGACACCCCGCCGGCAACCACCCGTGCGCATCTGCGCGGTACGGCGATCGGACGGGCGCAGGACCTGCGCCGGGACCTGTCGGCCGATTGGGTGAACCTGCGCCTGGACGATGGCCGTACCCGGCTCGTTGCACTGCGCGACCCCTTCAATGCCGTTGACGAGCGTGTCGATGTCCTCATGGCGGCCATGGACGCTCCCGACGAGACGCTTGCCACGGGCATGACCACCGGCGTCTGAGACGCCGTACGATGACATCTGGCAGACTGGAAGGACCGATGACTACCTTCTCGCCCTCCTCCCGCAACACAACGCGCCTGCCACAAGTGGGGCAGGACGGTCAGCCGTTGACGCGTCGTCAGAGGCGTGAGCTGGAGCGGGCCAATGAGCTCGCCGGTTCCCGAGGCAGTGATTCGGCGGGTCCGACTGGTTCGGTTGATTCGGCAGGTTCGGTTGAGTCGGGTGAATCGGCTGCCCCGAACTGGACTCAGCCCGCTCCGTCGCCGGATCTCTCGGATCTCTCACTTCCCTCGAACCCTTCGTATTCCTCGCCTTTCTCACCGAGCCACGCGCAGCCCACTGAGACGTCTGAGACGTCTGAGCTGTCTCCGCCCTGGATGCAGCCGATCCCGACAGCGCCCGCAGAAGAACCGGTTCCCGAGGCGCCGCGCAGCGCAGCCTCCGCTCCGGTGTCCGAACCGGCTGAGGCCTTATCGCCGGCAGCGCAGTCATCGCCCTCCTCCGATGAGCCTCCCACCACCACGGGTGCCCAACGAGCGATAGGGGCCGCTTTGGGGCGCCCCAGACCGCGAGGATATATTGCTGCTGTTCTGGCGATCATGGCGGCAGTGGCTATCGTCGCAGCGCCCCTGGCGGTCTCCCGCATGTGGGGAGGCGGCGCCGGATCGGCCAGCTCAGCGGGTGCGGCCCCGGGCGGTTCCATCAATGCGGACGGGCCGCTCGACACAGTGCTGGAAGTCGCCGGCCGTGTCGGCGCCGTTCCCGTCGTCTCGCTCAAGGGAAACCTCTCACCGGCCTCTGCGATAAGCACTGATCAGGTCGTCACGGGCGACGGACGCGCCTTGGGTGCAGGCGATGCCGTCGTGCTGTCCGTGGCGGTTTTCGACGGCGGCGACGGCACGAATGTCACCGGCAATAAAACAGGCACGCGTCTATATCGAGGCCTACTCGATCCCAACAAGATCGGTGAGAGTCTCGCCAATGCGGTCACCGGAGTCACCGAGGGGTCGCGAATCGTCGTCCGTGCTCCGCGGACCAAGGAGGATCAGACCAAGACCACTGAGATCACGGTGATCGACATTCTGCCCACCACCGCGGCGGGGACATCCCAGCAGCCCGTTGAGGGCATGCCGACGGTGACGACGAACGCCGATGGCACGGTGGGCCTGTCTGTGCAGGGGCTCCCGGTACCCACGCATTCGACCGCGGCCGTGCTCGTGCAGGGAGACGGCCCTCAGGTTCAGGCGGACAGCGTCGTTCTGGCCCGGTACGCCACTGTGAATTGGTCCGATGGTCAGCAGCAGGCCACCACATACGGCACGACTACACTGCCCGGCACCATTGACATGAACAACGCACTTGCAGGCGTGAGGGAGCAATTGGTCGACGCCCAGGTGGGCAGCAGGCTAGTCATCTCCATCCCAGCCGATCAGGCCGCCGGCGAGGGCGCAGTCGCCGTGGTGATAGATGTCCTGGCGATCGCCGATGATGGGCTTACCGACGCCGCTGTGCCCGCGACTCCGAATCCCGATGACGGTCCCGGAACCGTGCATGTGACACCGGGCGCCAGTCCCGGCACCAGTCAGTAGGCAAGCGGCCGGCCGGCGGCCAGTCGAGAGTCTGCCAGTAGCCCGGTGAGCAGTGAGCTCACGCTACTCTGGCTCGGTTCCCTCACTGCCGATCCGTTCAGGAGTCACCATGAGCGTCGCCGTCCGTGTCATCCCATGCCTCGACGTCAAAGACGGGCGCGTCGTCAAGGGCGTGAACTTCACGGGTCTGCGGGACGCCGGCGATCCGGTGGAGCTCGCCAAGCGCTACGACGCCCAGGGTGCCGACGAGATCACCTTTCTCGACGTCTCCGCCTCTGCCGAGGGCCGTTCGACCATGCTGGACATCGTCTCGGCGACTGCGGAGCAGGTCTTCGTCCCACTGACCGTGGGCGGGGGAGTGCGCAGCGTTGAGGATGTCGACCGCCTCCTGCGGGCAGGAGCGGACAAGGTGGGCGTCAATACCGCAGCTATTGAAAGGCCGGAACTGCTGTACGAGGTCGCTGAGCGCTTCGGCAATCAGGTGGTGGTTCTATCGGTGGACGCACGACGCTGCCCAGAAGGCGTGACCACCCCGTCGGGATATGAGGTCACGACTCACGGCGGACGCCGTTCGACCGGCCTCGATGCTGTTCGGTGGGCGGCGCGGGCCGCTGATCTGGGTGCGGGCGAGATCCTGTTGAACTCCATGGACGCCGATGGCGTGACCGGCGGTTTCGACCTGCAGATGCTCGATGATGTCCGGCGTGAGGTCCGTGTTCCGCTGATCGCCTCCGGTGGTGCGGGCCGAGCCGAGGATTTCGCCGCGGCGGCGGATCATGGCGCGGATGCGGTGCTGGCGGCGAGCGTCTTTCATTACGGCACGCTGACGATCGGCGCGGCGAAAGACGCCTTGCGAGGGGCAGGACACCCTGTGAGGGGATTGTCAGCTCCCACTGGCGAGTAGCGGCGCTGCTCAGCCGGAGCGTGTAACCTCGCCCTTGGCGTATGCGTGCTGCCAGCAGCAGCCGAGCATGAGAAGTGCCGGAGCATTGTTCCCCAAGTGAAAGAGTGCGTCTTTTTCATGACGAGCTACGACCCGAATCAAGATCCTTACAACGGCCAGCCTGGTCCGGGCTCCTATCCGAGCGACCCCGGGTATCCGCAGTACCCGAACCAGCCGCAGCCCGGGGCATATGCCCCGGGAATGAGTCCTTACGGTCCATCAACGGAGAAGAACGCCCTGGGCGGATGGGCGCTGGGGCTGGGCATCGCCAGTCTGGCGTGCTGCGGCCTGCTCACCGGTATTCCCGCAATGGTGCTGGGCTTCCTCGGTATACAGGCTGCCAACGAGGGACGAGCCTCCAACAAGGGCATGGCTATCGCTGGTCTCATCATGGGAGTGCTGTCGATCGTCTGGACTGTTATCGTTTGGACTACCGACATTACGGACTTTATTTTCAGTAATCTGTGAGTCCGAGCGACCGGAGCCTGCCGGCTTCGGCGCCCTTGATGCTCTGTAAAACATGTTGATGGACGTTGATGGGCGCAGCCGCGGTCATCGCCGCCTCCGCGTAGGCGCGCTGGTGGCCGTGGCCTGTGCACCCGGTATGCTGCTTGTTCTCAATGGTCTGCGCTCGTCCGCGACGAGTTCCGACCTGTGTCTGGTGCACCGCGCCACTGGCATGTGGTGTCCTTTGTGCGGGGGCACGCGCGCCACTCGGGCGCTCTTGCACGGGAACCTGACGGAGGCGATCGGCTACAACCCTTTTGCCCTGGTGGTTGAGGCGCTTGCAGTTCTTCTCGTGCTGCGATGGCTGACCAATCGGCATTCTGGGAGCACTCGTCCTTTCATGTCCGCGTATGAGGCGGTGACGCTCTTCGCCCTTGCCGGCGTGTTCGCCGTTGTGCGCAATATGCCGGGCATGTGGGTCTATCTGGGTCCGCTCCTGGGGCCATCAGGCTGAACCGAGGTTATGAGCGCAGTTATTACAGTCAGTATTCGTTCAGTATTCGTTGATTCATTGCTGTCAGGTGCCTGGTTCAGGGCTTCGTAGTTCTCGGCGCGCCGATGCAGCCGAGAACGAGAATACGAGTACGTGCCGGGTCGGCTGTTCGGGAGGCGCCTCGTGAGAGAATTGCTCTCGTGGTTCTACCTCACGCGATCTCCTCTCGTCTCAAGCGCGATGCATCAGGACTCGTCGCCGCTGTCGTTCAGCAGTACGACACTCTTGAGGTGCTCATGGTCGGATGGATGGATGACGAGGCCCTGCATCGCACGCTGACCGAGGGCCGCGTGACGTTCTGGTCCCGCTCTCGCCGAGAGTACTGGCGCAAGGGGGACACCTCGGGCCACCACCAGTACGTCAAGGCCGTCCGCCTCGACTGCGATGGTGACGCCCTGCTGATCGAAGTGGATCAGGTCGGGGCCGCTTGCCATACAGGCGAGCGCACCTGTTTCCAGGCGGGCGGCGATCTCGGCGCGGTTGTAGGGGAGCGTCCCGGCGACTGAACGGATTTGCCTCAGCCGCCCACACCCGAGGACGATTGGCCTCATGGGCGCCGCCGGCACTTCTGCTGAGCGCGCCCCCGACGATCCCGGTATCGCGTATGCAGGAGGTGGCGTCCCGTGATGGCATTCGATGACCTGGTCGCAGCTGCGCGGTCCGCTGTCGCCTCCCGTCAGCGGTTGACCCCGTTGAAGGAACTGCGTGAGAAGACCCGTTCTGCTCCCGCTGCGCGTGATGTCGCGTCGGTGTTGCGGGCCCCCGGCCGGGTTGTGTCCGTCATCGCCGAGGTCAAGCGCGCCACTGCGACATTCGCCGATCTGTCGGGGGTGGGGGACGCGGCCGTCCTCGCCCGCTTCTATGAAGCTGGAGGGGCCGCTTGTGTGTCCGTCGTCACCGAGCCGGTCCGATCTCATGGGCGGTTGACTGATCTGAACGCGGTACGCGAAGCCGTGAATGTCCCGGTGCTGGCAAACGATGTCATCGTCACCCCCTACCAGGTCCACGAGGCGCGTGCTCATGGGGCCGACATGCTCGTTCTGGACGCGCGCCTCGAGCCGCTGGTCCTGGAGTCCCTCGTCGAGCGCACTCATTCTCTGGGCATGGCGGCTGTCGTCGAGGCCCACTCGCGGCGCGAGGCATTGACCGCAGTGGCGGCGGGCGCGCGCTACGTATCGGTCGATGCACGGGATCCCGATACTCGGGCCATTGACCACTCCCGTTTCGAACAGGTCGCCGAGGTACTGCCTGAGGCGGTGACCCGCATGGCGACCGGCGGGGTGTCAGGACCGCATGATGTCATGAGTTATGCGCGTGCGGGAGCCGATATCGTCGTTGTCGGGGAAGCCGTCATCCGTTCGGCCGATCCCCAGCAGTTTGTCGCCGAACTGGTCGCTGCGGGCAGCCATCCCGCGCTTATCCCCTCCGCCCATCGAGAGGTCCTCTGAGTGCTCACCGCTTCGATTCCGAGTCCCTCCCAGGGGGTGTGGCACATCGGCCCATTCCCGCTGCGCGCCTACGCCCTGTGCATTCTTGCAGGCGTTTTCGTGGCGGTGTGGTGGTCCGACCGTCGCTATCGGGCGCTGGGCGGACCGCAGGAAATGGCTCTGGACGTCGCCCTGGTCGCGGTACCGGTCGGCATTGTCGGTGCGCGGCTCTACCACGTGGTGACCTCCCCGGACGCCTATTTCGGACCGGGCGGGGATCCGGCGCTCATTCCGCAGATCTGGCACGGCGGGTTGGGCATCTGGGGCGGCGTCGCCTTCGGGGCCATGGCGGGCATCTGGATGTTGCGGCGGCGTGGACTGCGACTGGGCCCCTTCTACGATGCCGCGGCTCCCACGATCCTGGTCGCCCAGGCGCTGGGGCGCTTCGGCAACTATTTCAATCAGGAGCTGTTCGGCGGGCCCACCACCCTGCCCTGGGGTCTGGAGATCGACAAGGCTCACATGCCGGTCGGGTATGCCCCGGGCACTTTGTTCCACCCCACTTTCCTCTACGAGGCGCTGTGGAATGCAGCGGGCGCCGTCTTCCTCGTGTGGCTCGGGCACTTCCTGGCCCGCCGTGAGGGGGCGGTGGGCGGTCGGCTCATGTGGGCCTATCTCATGGTCTACACCTCCGGGCGCGTGTGGATCGAGCTCCTGCGCGTGGATGAGGCTCATCGCATCCTCGGGCTGCGCCTCAACGTGTGGACCTCGATCCTCGTCTTCCTCATCGGGCTGGCCGGCTATGTCATGACCTCGCGCCGCCATCTCAGTGATGCGATCAGCGAGGGCACCGAAGAAGGCGATGGGCCCAGGGCTGAGTCTGAGGCGGCGGACAGGCCGAACGAGATGGCTGAGACATCAGTTTCGGCGGGCCCGGAGCCTCAGGAGGCGCATACGAAGTCAGAGATGAAGCCCGACGCGGGCGACTGAGATCGCCGAGGAGAGCGGCGAGGCGGTTCTACGAACGCCAACGATCCGCTACCTATCCGCTTTCAGCCCAACTTGAATCTAACTTCAGTCCAACTTCATTCCAACTTAATCCAACACTGTGTGGATCGTTGCCGCGGGGCTGGGATCATCCGTCATCGAAGGTCGCGAGCCGAATTCTGCCGGGGCCGGCCCGAGGCCACGGCGCGGGACGTGTAGGCTTGACTCATGCGCAGAGCAAAGATCGTATGCACCCTGGGGCCGGCCACCGATTCTCCTGAGAATGTGCAGGCGCTGGTGGACGCCGGCATGAATGTCGCCCGCATCAACCGGTCCCATGGACGCGCTGAGGACCAGGAGGACGTTATTGCTCGCGTGCGGGACGCCGCCGCAACCTCTGGGAATCCCGTGGCGATCCTCGTCGACCTGCAGGGCCCCAAGATCCGCCTGGGCACCTTTGTGAACGACCAGAAGGTCATGCTCAACAAGGGTGATGAGTTCACCATCACCACGGACGACATCCTGGGCACCGTCAAGCGCGTCTCGACGACTTTCAAGGGACTGCCGGGAGACTGCCGTCCCGGGGACCGCCTCCTCATCGACGACGGCAATGTCGCGGTGCGCGTCACGGCGGTCACCGACACCGATGTCATCACCAAGGTCGAGGTGCCCGGCTACGTCTCCAACCACAAGGGCCTCAATCTTCCCGGGGTTGCCGTGTCCGTTCCCGCCCTGAGCGAGAAGGACCGGGACGATCTGCGCTGGGCCCTCAAGATCGGCGCGGATCTCATCGCCCTGTCCTTCGTGCGCAATGCCGACGACATCAAGGACGTCCACGACATCATGGACGAGACCGGGGTGCGCATCCCCGTCATCGCGAAGATCGAGAAGCCTCAGGCGGTGGACAACCTCTTCGACATCGTCTCCGCCTTCGACGGCATTATGGTCGCCCGCGGCGATCTGGGCGTCGAGATGCCGCTGGAAGCCGTGCCGCTGGTTCAGAAGCGGGCCATTGAGCTGGCTCGTCGACAGGCCAAGCCGGTTATCGTGGCCACGCAGGTGCTCGAGTCCATGATCCAGAACCCGCGTCCCACCCGCGCCGAGGCCTCCGACTGCGCCAATGCGATCCTCGACGGCGCTGACGCTGTCATGCTCTCCGGTGAGACCAGCGTTGGTGCGTATCCGATCGAGGCCGTGCGCACCATGGCCAACATCATTGAGAACGTCGAAGCGCATGGCGGTGAGCGCATTGCGCCGCTGGGCTCCTACCCCCAGACTCGCGCCGGCGCCCTGACTCGCGCGGCTGCCGAAATGGGGGAGCAGCTCGACGTCACCTACCTGGTGACCTTCACACAGTCCGGGGACACGGCTCGACGGTTGTCGCGATTGCGCTCGCCCCTCCCATTGCTGGCATTCACCCCTCTGCGCTCCACTCGCAACCAGCTGGCAGTGTCATGGGGCGTGCAATGCTACGAGGTCCCCGAAGTCAGGCACACCGATGAGATGGTGGCCCAGGTGGATGACCTGCTTCAGCGCAAGCACTTCGCCCAGGCCGGCGACACTGTCATCATCGTGGCGGGCATGCCTCCGGGCACCGCCGGTTCAACGAACTCGATTCGTGTTCACACGGTGGGCGAGTTCGACTGACGTCACGGCCGGAGCCGGCGGATGCCGGGCCGGCCGTTTCTACTGGTTCTACTGGCTGAACTGTGGTGGGCCCGCGCCTTTCAGGTGCGGGCCCACCACGGCCAGTATCCATCGGTATCCATCAGCATCCATTGAGATCCATCGATACCCATGCTGCTTCGGTACCTCCAGTGGGATTCGAACCCACAACACTCCGATTTTGAGTCGGATGCCTCTGCCAATTGGGCTATGGAGGCGTGGTCACGCTCACAGGGCGGGGCCCTGCTCGCGCGGCAACGGAGTACACCATACTAGGATCAGCCCGTGAGCAACGAGTCAAGCACCTCCCGAACCCGCAGGGTCCTCGTCGCCGAGGACGAGACCTTGATCCGTCTGGACATTGTCGAGACCCTCACCGAGGCCGGCTATACGGTCGTCGCCGAGGCCGCCGACGGCGAGGAGGCTGTTCGCCTGGCCGACGAGCACGAGCTCGATCTATGCGTTATGGATGTCAAAATGCCGGTCCTGGACGGCATCACTGCGGCGGAGCGTATCTTGGACAAGCACAACTGCGCTGTAGTCATGCTCACAGCCTTCTCGCAGACCGAGCTCATCGAACGTGCTTCGGCGGCCGGCGCCATGGCCTATGTCGTCAAGCCCTTCACCCCGGCCGATCTGATCCCGGCCCTGGAGATCGCCCTGTCGCGCCACGAGGAGATCCAGTCCCTGGAGAGCGAGGTCTCCGACCTGCAGGAGCGTTTCGAGACTCGCAAACGCGTTGACCGCGCCAAAGGCCTGCTTATGGAGAAAATGGGCCTAAGTGAGCCCGAGGCCTTCCGCTGGCTGCAGAAGACCTCCATGAACCGTCGTCTGACCATGCGCGAGGTCGCCGATGCCGTCATTGAGCAAGTCGGCGCCAAGAAGAACGGAGACTGACGCTTCTCAGTTCTCCTGGGCGGTGATGTAGAGACTGCGCAGAGTGCCGCGGGCAACCGCGCGTCCATCCTCATCACTGATCCTGACCTCGTACACAGCAGTGCGCTTGCCGTGGTGGACGGGTGTCGCCACTGCCGTCACCCAGCCGCGCTGGGCGGGGTGCAGGTGGCTGATCTGGAGTTCGGTTCCCACTGGTACCGTCTCGTCTGGAGCCGCCTCACGCGCCGCTACCGAGGCCGCCGTCTCGATGAGGGCCGCGCTCGCACCACCGTGCAGGATCCCCAGGACCTGGCGGGCGCCGTCGACGGGCATGCGCACGACTGTCCGTTCTGCAGAGCGCTCCAGCACCTCCATGCGCAGGGTCGTCATGAGAGTCCCGCGCTCGGAGTCCGCCAGCCCTGATGCCCCGACGGCGCTGACGGCGCTGACGGCAGAACCGGCGGGACGCGGATCGGGGAAGGGGCGCACGGCCTTAGCGGGAAAGGCCACAGGCACGTCGGCGGAGCGGGAGGACGGGAACTGGTCACTGCTCATGCCCGTAGGCTGGCACGGTGAGCACCACCGCGACCAGTCCCGCCCCCGAGTCCACCGGCCGTCTTCTCCTCATCGACGGCCACTCCATGGCTTTTCGGGCCTTTTACGCCCTGCCTGTGGATAGCTTCACAACATCCACCGGGCAGACCACCAATGCAGTTCACGGTTTCGTCTCCATGTTCCTGTCCCTGATCGAGCAGGAGGAGCCGACTCACGTCGCTGTCGCATTCGACCTGCCGGGGGGCACCTTCCGCACCCAGGAGTACGCCGAGTACAAGGGCACCCGCGATGAGACCCCGGCGCCGTTCATCGGACAGGTAGAGCTCATTGAGGACGTGCTGAAAGCGATGAACGTTCGCGCCTTAACGGCTTCGGGCTACGAGGCGGATGACATTCTCGCCACTCTGGCGGCCTCGGCCCAGGCCGAGGGCATGGAGGTCCTCGTATGCTCCGGGGACCGTGACTCCTTCCAGACGGTGACGGACCGCTGCACCGTGCTCTACCCGATCAAGGGGGTGTCCACTCTGCGGCGCATGACGCCCGGGGAGGTCGAGGATCGGTACGGAGTCCCGCCCCAGCGCTACCCCCAGCTGGCTGCTCTGGTGGGCGAGCCCAGCGACAACCTGCCGGGCGTGCCCGGAGTCGGTCCCAAGACCGCGGCGAAGTGGATCAATCTCTACGACGGCCTGGACGGTGTGATCGCTCATGCCGACCGGATCAAGGGCAAGGCTGGTCAGTCGCTGCGCGATCATGTGGGCGACGTTGTGCGCAACCGTCGCCTGAACCGCTTGGTGACCAACCTCGACCTGGATGTGGCGCCCACTGCAGACCTGATCCTGCGGGCCGCCGACCGCGCCGAACTGGCACGTGTCATGGATGCCCTGGAGTTCCGCACGCTTTACCAGCGGGCTCAACGAATCCTGACATTCTCCGAAGACGCCGAAGGCCCTGACAACAATGCGGATGGGACCGGCCAGGAGTCGCCTGCTGCCCGCCTTGAGTCTCTTGACGTCGCCGTGCTCGGTCGCGACATCACTCTCGGCTCGCTGGGGCAGTGGCTTGGAGACCGCCTGATGATCGACGACGAGACCGGGGAGGAAACTTGCCCCCTTGGCCTCGAGGTCGTCGGCACTGTCCATCCCGGTCAAGCCGATGCCACGGCGATTGCACTCTCAAATGGCCGCACAGCGGTCGTCGTGGACACTGCTCTGGTCGCTCCGGAGGATGAAGCGGCTCTGGCCGGCCTGCTCAGCGACATCGACGTGCCCTTGATCGTCACCGATGCCAAGGGTGCCTGGCACGCTCTGCGCGCCCGTGGTCTGAGCCTTGACGGCGTCATTTTCGATCCCGCTCTGGCCGGTTACCTGTGTCGTCCCGAGCAGCGCAGATACGACGTCGACTCTCTGGCGCAGCGCTGGCTAGGAGTAGACCTGGACACGGTGGGCGAAGGCGACCAGGGCGGTGAGGCGCAGACCGCTTTCGATCTGGATGCCCTGACCGGCTCGGAGGACATGGGCGCTATCCCGGCCCAGGCCATGGCCATCGCCCGTCGCGCTGCTGTTCAGGGTGAACTGGCTGAGGTTCTGGAGCGAGAGCTCCGTCGCCGGCAGTCCGAGGTGCTCTTCGCCGAACTGGAGATGCCCGTGGCCGCGACTCTGGCCGAGATGGAGGACGCGGGCATTGCTGTTGATGAGGCCGTGCTGATCGCACGGGAGACCGAGCTCGATGCTCGCGTGACTCATGCCGCCGAGGCCGCTTACACCGCTGCGGGCCATGAACTCAACCTCTCGAGCCCCAAGCAGCTTCAGACAGTCCTGTTCGATGAACTCGACATGCCCAGGACCCGCAGGACCAAGACCGGCTACACCACCGACGCCGGGGCTCTCGCTGATCTGTACGCCAAGACGGGGCATCCTTTCCTGGAGAACCTCTTGGAGCACCGTGACGCCATCAAGCTGCGTCAGACGGTCGAGGGTCTGCGCAAGGCCATCCACCCTGATGGGCGCATTCGCACCACCTTCCAGCAGACGATCACCGCCACCGGCCGGCTGTCATCGACGGACCCCAACCTGCAGAACATCCCGGCCCACGGTGAAGGCATGCGCATCCGCGAGGCCTTTACCATGGGATCTGATTACGAGTGCCTGATGACGGCCGACTACTCCCAGATCGAGATGCGCATCATGGCTCATTTGTCCGGAGACGAGGCGCTCATCGAGGCTTTCCGCAGCGGTGAGGATCTGCACCGCTATGCGGCGGCCCTGGTTCACGACATCGACGTGTCAGATGTCACTATTGAGCAGCGCAGTCGCGTCAAGGCCATGAGCTACGGGCTCGCCTACGGACTGTCCACTTACGGCCTGGCCAAGCAGTTGGGAATCGACAACGCAGAGGCGGCCGCTCTGAAGAACGCCTATTTCGCCCGCTTCGGTCGGGTTCATGACTACCTTGAGGGCGTTGTTGAGCAGGCCCGGCGCGACGGCTACACCCACACCATGTTCGGTCGGCGCCGGTACCTGCCCGATCTGACCAGCGACAATCGTCAGCGTCGGGAGATGGCGGAGCGCGCTGCGCTCAACGCTCCGATTCAGGGCAGTGCGGCCGACATCGTCAAGAAGGCGATGATCGACGTAGCCCAGTCCCTGGGGGAGCAGGGACTGGCATCACGACTGCTCCTGCAGATCCACGACGAGTTGCTCGTCGAGGTCGCCCCGGGGGAATCAAGCGCTGTCGAGAGCATTCTGCGTGAGCGGATGGGCGCCGCCGCCGACTTGGCCGTCCCTCTGGACGTGTCGGTCGGTCGGGGCGCCACCTGGCGGGAGGCTGCGCATTGAGCCGGCACTGAGCCGGCACTGAGCCGGCACTCAACCGGCAGCGAGCTGACAGCGAGCCGGCACATAGCAGCACAGAAAAGTGGGAGGCGCCAGGGCCTTGGGGGACAGGAGATGCGCTGGGGCGCATCGATCCGAGCAGGCGTGAGGGATTGCACGGATCCTATGACCCCCTTTGGTGATCTCAAACAGGTTACGCGCTGGGTATGTCCTGATAGAGTCCGAGTTGTGGGCCCCTGGGTGTCATTAAGACACACCGCCGTTCCGCGAGATCAGTCCGGGCTGGCTCGGGGGATCGGAGGGCTCATGGTTCCTACTAGCCCGACCTATCTGTCCGCATTCGGAGCAACCACTCAATGACCACCACCACGCCCAGCCCCGCCCCGGTCGCCGTCAACGACATCGGCTCGACCGAGGAGATCCTCGCCGCCGTCGACGAGACCATCAAGTACTTCGATGACGGCGACATCGTCGAGGGCACCGTCGTCAAGGTCGACCGCGACGAGGTCCTCCTGGACATCGGCTACAAGACCGAGGGCGTCATTCTCGCTCGTGAGCTGTCCATCAAGCACGACGTCGATCCTGACGAGATCGTCTCGATCGGCGACGAGATCGAAGCCCTGGTGCTTCAGAAGGAGGACAAAGAGGGCCGTCTGCTCCTGAGCAAGAAGCGAGCCCAGTACGAGCGCGCATGGGGCACCATCGAGCGGGTCAAGGAGGAGGACGGCGTCGTCACCGGCTCCGTCATCGAGGTCGTCAAGGGCGGTCTCATCCTCGACATCGGCCTGCGCGGTTTCCTGCCCGCCTCTCTGGTCGAGATGCGTCGTGTCCGCGATCTTCAGCCCTATGTGGGCCGTGAGCTCGAGGCCAAGATCATCGAGCTGGACAAGAACCGCAACAACGTGGTGCTGTCCCGTCGCGCCTATCTCGAGCAGACTCAGTCCGAGGTCCGCACCAATTTCCTCCAGACCCTTCAGAAGGGTCAGGTCCGCACTGGTGTGGTGTCCTCCATCGTCAATTTCGGCGCTTTCGTGGACTTGGGCGGTGTGGACGGTCTCGTCCACGTGTCCGAGCTGTCCTGGAAGCACATCGATCACCCCTCCGAGGTCGTCGAGGTCGGTACCGAGGTCACCGTCGAGGTTCTCGATGTCGATTTCGACCGCGAGCGCGTCTCCCTGTCGCTCAAGGCGACCCAGGAGGACCCGTGGCAGGCATTCGCCCGCACGCATGCCATCGGCCAGGTCGTCCCCGGCAAGGTCACCAAGCTGGTTCCCTTCGGCGCCTTCGTCCGCGTCGAGGACGGCATCGAGGGCCTCGTCCACATCTCCGAGCTGGCTCAGCGCCACGTGGAGGTGCCCGAGCAGGTCGCCAAGGTCGGCGACGAGGTCTTCGTCAAGGTCATTGACATCGACCTCGAGCGCCGTCGCATCTCGCTGTCGCTCAAGCAGGCCAACGAGGGAGTGGACCCCCACTCGGAGGACTTCGATCCTTCGCTGTACGGCATGGCTGCGGAGTATGACGAGAACGGCAACTACAAGTACCCCGAGGGTTTCGACCCGGAGACCAACGAGTGGCTCGAGGGCTTCGATGCCCAGCGCGAGGCCTGGGAGGCCGAGTATGCAGCCGCTCACGCCAGGTGGGAGTCCCACAAGGCTCAGGTCGCCAAGGCCCTGGAGGAGGACACCGAGACCAGTGGGGCGGCGGTCCCGGCCGGCGCCACTTCGTACTCCTCAACCGCATCCGAGACAACCGGCACCCTGGCCTCCGACGAGGCGCTCGCCGCTTTGCGCGAGAAGCTGACCGGGAACTGAACCGATAGTTCTTGGAAGATACAATCCCTGTAGGGAGGGCCCGTCCACTTGCCGGTGGGCGGGCCTTTGCCCTTGACGGGCTCGGCTCCCCATCGCGATATCGCAACTGGTGTGTGAGGCTGTCATTCGAACTGGTTTCCGTACCGACGTGCGGATTCGATCCAAGAACAAGAACAAGGGGAGACGATGACTACCTGGGACGAACTCACGGGTCTGCTTGCCGATCCCGTAGATGTTCGCTCACCCGTCGTGCAGGCGGGTCTCTACGACGCGCTTCTGCACGCCTCTCCCGAACAGCTCCCGACAGGGGAGAGCGCCAAGCGCCTGGCCGCTGCTCTTGCGGAATTCGACCGGGACTGGCTCGCCGCGCTGGGAGAGGACCCTACGCGCTCCCGCGAGGAGATCGATCGTGCCGTTGAACGGTGCAGCCGACTGCGCGCCGCGGGAGGCCGCTCCGCCCTGCCCCTGCGATACGCACGAGTGGAACTGTGCACCTTCTTCGGGGAGCGGGCCGATGCACTCGAGCAGCTGCGCGTCGCCCGGCTGTTCTCCTTCGATGATGCTGATACCGGTGCGACGCTGGCGACCGCTCGCATGCACGACGACTTCTCCGGTGTCATCCGGACCACCTCCGGGGTGCCCAACCGCCCCGAGGCCGATCCGGCGGGCACCTCCCGCAGGTTGGCGGCCTCCCTGTTGTCGTACCTCGCCCAGAAGCGCAAGGTCGAGGCCGAGGATGCTCTGATGTCCCTGCGGCACATCGACGTGCCCTCCTCGCTGCGCATACCGCTCCTGGGCGACGAGTTGGAGTATCTGGGGCTGTCCGGCCAATGGGAGCGAGGGCTGGCTCTCCTTCGGCACACCGATCTCACCAACGCGGACGACACCACTGCATGGGGCCTTCTCAATGCGGCAGTGGGAGCCAGTCTCGTTCTGCGTGAGGCCAACCGGGCCGGTTACGGCGCAAACGCTCTGGGCTCGTCGATCAACTGGACGACCTCTTGGGGCGTCTCCCTGAAAGTGACCGGCTGGGACACCGTGGTGCGCGCCTACGACGCGCTGACGACTTTCGCACGCGCCATTGGCGTGCGTTTCGATGAGCGCAATGGCAATAACGGAGTGTCCTACCGGGTGGAGTCGCGTATGGCCGGGGAGGCCTCCGGATTGGCATCACGCTCCTACGGCACGGTGACCGGCACCGCTGTTGACGAGCATCGCCTGCAGCGCCGGGATGTTCTGCTCAAGGAGGTCAATGAGCTGCTGGTTCTGGCGCGGGGGTATGGTCTGGGATCGGTCCGTGAACGCGCTATGAAAACGGCGGAGACGATCAGCCGGTCGTTGGAGCTTGTCACCGATGACAGCCAGCTCGAGATCATTGTCGACCTTCGGATCTCCTTCGCCAGACTGTTGCTGGCCCTGGGCGCTACCGAGCGTGCCGAACGGGAGTCTCTCGATACCAGCGAACTGTGCCTGTCGCAGGGATGGATCGAGCTGGCTTGCGCGAGCCTGGCCACCGCCGCCCGAGCGGCCGGCGCCCACAACGACACCGAGGCCGCACGGGGTCATTGGCTCCAGGTGCGTGAGCAGATGGCGGACTGGGGCACCTCGCGCATGAAAGAACGGCTCACCGTCCTGACCGATGCCATCGGCAATCCGGAGACGAGTTGTGTCGCCTTGACACTGCTGGCCGAGGCCACCGCCAAGGGAGTCGAGCTGGCGCCCGCTCGTGCTTCCATCGCGAGAGAGACGTGCAGGCGAGCACGTGCCGAAATCGATAAATGCAAGGCTGTTCCCAGTGGCGTCACTGAACGGATCGCCGCGGTCGAACAGCTCATCGCCCCTTATGGCCGAGGCCGATCCGGACGGCATCACATCGGTGGCGGTGAAAAGTCCCAGGAAAATTTTATTAGGTCAAGTTAGCGGGACTGGCGGAGCAAGAGTATCAACGGATAAATTGAATGTTCTGATTGCAGTGCTCAGGCTCACTTGTGTTTATCCTGACAGGTCGGCCCTCTTTGTCCATGCACCATTTGGGTGACCCGTTGCCGTTCTTACCGCTAATCTCGCAGCATGACGCAGACGCAGGACGCCACCAGCCCTCAGAGCTGCGCTACGGCGGGCTCAGACGTGGCTGAGGCCCCGGTGACAGTCCATGTCACCGGTTTTGAACACTTCGATAGGGCTAGTTCCATTACTCCGTGGGACGCCGTCCGACTCCTGCCGGAGATGATCGAACTGGTGGGAAGCAGTGCGATCCTGACTCGGGAGCTTCTTCCCGCAGCTTCTAACGGAGCATCAGCAGCCGGTGGCAGCACTATCGAGCGCCTACGACCCGATGTGGTCGTGCATGTCGGGCTTCAGACCCAAACGATGGCCCCGGAACGCACAGCACGGAATGACGCTGCGGTGTGCATATCGGGCGACATCGGATCTCAGGCGAGTGGCGAGGGCTCTGCTTCCGATGGGGCGCCGCAGTATCGCGCTGCATGGACGCCAGCTGCTCTGGCGGGACGACTCAGAGCGGCGGGCCTGCCGGTGACCTACACCGCTGGCGTCGGGCAATACGCCGAGGTGGCTGCGAACTATGCCACAGCCACACTCGAAGCCGCTTCCGACATGGCCGAGGGCTCGCGGCCCGTGGTTGGACTGATGCACGTGCCGGACCAGGAGGTCATGTCGTCACCGACGGTTGCCGAAGTGCTGCGCGCTTTCATTGTTGAGCTCGCCGATGTGGTCCGTCGCCGTCGTGCGGCGGTGGCAGGCCTTGGAAGACTCAGCGTGCCGCGCGGCAACCGAGCACTGCGTGTAGGACTGACCGGCGGCATCGGTTCGGGCAAATCGACGGTGGCAGGCCTGCTCGCTGCGCGCGACGCGCACATCGTAGATGCCGATGTCATCGCCCGCGAAGTGGTGGAGCCCGGCACCCCCGGGTTCGATGCGATCGTCGCGGCATTCGGGGCGGAGCTTCTCACCGCGGACGGCGCTCTGGACCGGGCGCTTCTAGCCGAGCGCGTCTTCAATGATCCAGATGCTCGTGGCACGCTTGAAGCGATCATGCTGCCGCAAGTTGCTCAGACAGCGGCCCAGCGCATGGAGGCGGCAGCACCGGGAGGCGTGGCTGTCTACGATGTGCCCCTGCTGGTCGAGGAGGGAATGGAAGACCTCTTCGACTGCGTCATGGTTGTTGAAACACCTCACGCGCTGAGGCTGGCGCGGCTGCAGCGGCGAGGTCTGACACGTGAGGATGCCGAGAGCCGCATAGCCAGCCAAGCTGGGGATGAAGAGCGCCGCCAAGTGGCCGATATCGTGCTTCTCAACAACGGTACTCGGGAGGACCTCGCAGACGGGGTCGAATGGTTGTGGGCGAATCGAATCGCTGTTAACTAGGCGAGTCGCATCGTCCTTTTGCAGGCGGTTCTCTTGCCTTTGAATGGGCAGTTCTTACTATGGTCGTGAGCGGGTACCGGTTCTAGCGTTGGATTGTCTTTCCAGCAGTATGAAAGGATCCATATACTCATGGCTGGCTTGCGAGAGATCTCGGTTGATGTGGTGAGTCGGCGTGGTGCGCTTGCTCTGGCCGGTCAGGTCGGTGCGCTCATAACGCTGTCGGCCTGCGGCCTTCGTGAGGAGAAAGTCTATAAGCGTGATGAGGAGAAAGCCTATAAGCCGGTGTTGTATCTGTACCCGGAGGCGAGCACTGATGTGACAGTGGAGTTGAGCTTCGATGGGCGGCTCACGTACACCTACCCGCAGCCGGAGCAGGGGGCGGATGGGTCTGCCACGTGGAGCGTGACTGCACACCCTGATGGGGACCTGGTCGACGCGGCCGGGCGGCACTATCCGTCGTTGTTCTGGGAGGGGAACGCTTCCAAGGCGTTTTCCCAGGATGAGGGTTTCGTCGTCGAGGCCGGCCAGGAGTCGGGATTCCTGGAGGACAAGCTGGCTGTCCTGGGGCTCAATGATCGTGAGGCGGCTGAGTTCATCACGTTCTGGGGGCCGAAGATCGCCGAGCGGGGCACGGCACTGGTGACATTCCTGGGAAGCCAATACACAGACGTCGCGCGCTATCGCTTCACATCCGGGGGCCAAGAGATCATCCCGACCACGTTCATCCGCGTCTACATCGTCATTGGAGATGCACCCGCAAGCACTGTCGCCGTCCCCGAGCAAGTCCTGACACCTGCGCCTGCCCGTACCGGCTTCACCGCTGTCGAATGGGGCGGGAGCGAGAAGTAGCACAAGTAGCAGAGTGAAGGCATAGCGCATCGGCGGTGAGGCCGCCACGGCCGCGTAGCCTGGTCCCATGCGTCCCGTCACCGAGCTCCAGCGCGCCGCCAAGCCCTTCGAGGTCATCAGTCCCTACTCGCCCAGCGGCGACCAGCCCACCGCCATCGCCGAGCTCACCGAGCGGCTGAGCGCGGGGGAGAAGGACATCGTTCTGCTGGGCGCCACCGGGACCGGCAAGTCCGCCACCACCGCCTGGCTGGTCGAACAGGTTCAGCGGCCCACCCTCATCCTGGAGCCCAACAAGACCCTGGCCGCGCAGATGGCCGCCGAATTCCGCGAGCTGTTGCCCAACAACGCCGTAGAGTACTTCGTCTCCTATTACGACTACTACCAGCCCGAGGCCTACGTCCCTCAGACGGACACCTTCATCGAGAAGGACTCCTCCATCAACGACGAGGTGGAACGCTTACGCCACAGCGCCACCAACTCCCTGCTGACCCGCCGCGACGTCGTCGTCGTCTCCTCGGTCTCCTGCATCTACGGCCTGGGCACGCCCCAGGAGTATGTCGACCGCATGACGCCACTCGCCGTGGGGGACCAGATCGACCGCGACGAGCTTCTGCGCAGCTTCGTCACCATGCAGTACACGCGCAATGATGTCGATTTCACCCGCGGAACCTTCCGGGTACGGGGGGACACCGTGGAGATCATCCCCATGTACGAGGAGCTCGCCATCCGCATCGAGTTCTTCGGAGATGAGATCGAGTCTCTGGCAACCCTCCATCCCGTGACCGGGGACGTCATCGCCTCCACCGACCAGGTCTTTGTCTTCCCCGCCTCCCATTACGTCGCCGGGCCCGAACGCCTTCAGCGAGCCATTGAGGGCATTGAGACCGAACTGGCCGAGCGCCTGGCCGTCCTGGAGCGCGACGGCAAGCTCCTGGAGGCTCAGCGCCTGCGCATGCGGACCACGTACGACCTCGAGATGCTCGGTCAGATTGGTACGTGCGCGGGCGTGGAGAACTACTCCATGCACATTGATGGCCGCTCCCCGGGCACGCCGCCCAACACGCTGCTCGACTACTTCCCGGAGGACTTCCTTCTGGTTATTGACGAGTCCCACGTCACCGTTCCGCAGATCGGCGCGATGCACGAGGGCGACGCCTCCCGGAAGCGCACACTGGTCGATCACGGCTTCCGTCTGCCCAGTGCCCTGGACAACCGCCCACTGACCTTCGCCGAGTTCGAGGACCGCATCGGGCAGACCGTCTACCTGTCCGCCACGCCCGGCGACTACGAGACGCAGCGGGGCGACGGCGTCGTCGAGCAGATCATCCGCCCCACCGGTCTGGTCGACCCCAAGATCGTCGTCAAACCCACACAGGGGCAGATCGACGACCTGCTGGAGGAGGTGCGCGCCCGGGTTGAGCGCGAGGAGCGGATCCTGGTGACCACCCTGACCAAGCGCATGGCCGAGGACCTGACCACCTACCTGGCCGAGCGCGGAGTGCGCGTGGAGTACCTCCACTCCGATGTCGACACCCTGCGGCGCGTGGAACTCCTGCGCGAGTTGCGCATGGGGCGCTTCGATGTCCTGGTGGGCATCAACCTGCTGCGCGAGGGCCTGGACCTGCCGGAGGTCTCGCTGGTATCCATCCTGGACGCGGACAAGGAGGGCTTCCTGCGCTCGACCCGCTCCCTCATCCAGACTGTCGGCCGCGCCGCCCGCAACGTCTCGGGTGAGGTGCACATGTATGCGGACCAGGTCACCCCCGCCATGGCGGAGGCCATTGAGGAGACCGAGCGGCGACGCACCAAGCAGCTGGCCTACAACGACGCCCACGGGATCGACCCGCAGCCCTTGCGCAAGAGGATCGCCGATGTCACCGACATGCTGGCCCGCGAGGACGTCGACACCGCTGAGCTGCTGGCCGGCGGTTACCGGGGACATGAAGAGCGGGCTGTTGCCGGACGCCGCAAGAAGGCCGCCGAGGCGACAGTGCGCGAGAAGCTCGCTGGGGCGGCGGAGAACGATCTGGCAGAACTCATCAACGAGCTCACCCAGCAGATGCATGCCGCGGCCGAGGAGCTCCAATTCGAACTGGCCGCACGTCTGCGCGACGAGATCCAAGACCTGAAGAAAGAACTGCGAGACATGCGGGCCACAGCCTGAGGACCCCTGTCTGACGCTTTTCGGCCACTTGCCAGCAAATTGTCAGCCCACTGAGGACGTAGCCGATGACACAGTGCCGGAGGTCCCGAGTGGGACCCAAGAGGCATTCGGAACGTTAGACTCGCAGCACGCACCTGCATACGGAGGGGAGTACTCCCACCAACAGCGACGTCGTCATCACGGCGGACCGGCTCTCGTCCGGACGAGATCTCGGCCCCCGGCGTCGCAGGCCAGCACAACGGCCGCCCCAGCGGCCTGAGTCCATGGCGGGAGGAGACCTCCGGTACTCGAGTCGTACCGGAGGTACTACTAGTGGACGTCCACGCCCTCGGATGGCTGGCTCTGGCCGCCATTATCCTGACCATGATCGCGGTGGATATCGTCGGTCACGTCAAGACTCCCCACGAGCCCACCATGAGGGAGGCCGCCTGGTGGTCGGTGGGATATGTGGCCGTGGCCGTGGTCTTCGGCCTCATCGTCACAGGCGTGTGGGGAGGCGAGTACGGCGAGGAGTACTTCGCGGGGTACATCACCGAGAAGTCCTTGAGTATCGACAACCTCTTCGTCTTCGTCATCATGATCTCCAGCTTCCGGGTGCCGCGGAAGTATCAGCAGGAGGTCCTGCTCGCCGGCATCGTCATTGCGCTGGTGCTGCGCCTGCTCTTCATTCTGGCGGGTGCCGCCCTCATCGAGAACTTCTCCTGGGTGTTCTACCTCTTCGGCGCCTGGCTGCTGTGGACCGCCATCGCCCAGGCGCGGGAAGGCGTCGAGAAGCCCGAGGAGCATGACGACGGCTACACGCCCTCGGGGTTCGTCACCCTGGTCTCCCGCATGATCCCCATGACCGACGGCTTCGTGGGCGGGAAGCTCGTCCATCGCCATGCCGGGCGCACGATGATCACGCCCCTGCTTCTGTGCGTCATCGCCATCGGCACCGCCGACGTCATGTTCGCCGTCGATTCCATTCCGGCGATCTACTCGCTGACCGCTGAGCCCTACCTCGTCTTCGCGGCCAATGCCTTCTCGCTGCTCGGGCTGCGCCAGCTCTACTTCCTCATCGACGGCCTGCTGGACCGCCTCGTCTACCTGCACTACGGCCTGGCCGCGATCCTCGGCTTCATCGGACTCAAACTCATCAACCACGCCCTGCACACCAATGAGGTGCCCTTCATCAACGGGGGACGGCATTGGGATGTCATCGCCGAGCCCTCCATCAGCGCATCGTTGGGCTTCATCGTCGTCACCATTCTCATCACCGTCATCGCCTCCGTACTGGCTTCCCGACGATCCCGGAGCAAACCGAATGCGGCCCGGCTCTCGGAACCCATTGATGTCTGAGCGCGGCGTGATACCTGTGAGGAGCATCAGCGCATGAGTGTCAGCCCTCTGGCCTGGTACGCCCTGGCGGTCATCGTCGTCACTCTGCTGATGATCGATTTCATCGGTCATGCTCGTAAACCGCATCCGCCATCCATGCGCGAGGCCACCGGCTGGACCCTCGGCTACATCTCTCTGGCCGTCGTCTACGGGCTGGCAGTGTGGGCAAGCGCCGGCACGACCTATGCGGGGCAGTTCTATGCGGGCTGGCTCACCGAGTGGTCCTTGAGCGTTGACAATCTCTTCGTCTTCATCCTCATTCTGTCCGCCTTCCGCGTGCCGCGGGAATTCCAGCAGAAGGCGCTGCTGCTGGGTATCGCCACCGCATTGATCCTGCGCTTGTTCTTCATCCTGCTGGGAGCGACTCTCGTCCAGCACTTCAGCTGGGTCTTCTACATTTTCGGAGCGTTCCTCGTCTACACGGCCATCAAGCAGGTCCTCGACGCGCGTGGGGGAGAGGAATCCGAAGAGGATCCCACCGCCTACGTCGACAATTCAGTGACTCGCTTCGTACGGCGCCTGCTGCCCACGACCGACGGCTTCGTCGGCAACAAGCTCGTCCATCGCCATGCCGGGCGCACGATGATCACACCCCTGCTCATCGTCGTGATCGCCCTGGGCACTGCCGACCTCATGTTCGCCTTCGACTCGATTCCGGCCATCTTCGGCCTGACCTCCGAACCCTTCCTCGTTTTCAGCGCCACGGCCTTCTCGCTGCTCGGGCTGCGCCAGCTCTTCTTCCTCATCGACGGCCTGCTGTCCCGGCTGGTGTATCTGCCATACGGTTTGGCCGTCATCCTGGGTTTCATCGGGCTCAAGCTCATCAACCACGCCCTGCACGAGAACACACTGCCGTTCATCGCCGATGGCAGGTCCATCACGTTCGTCCCGGAGCCGTCCACTGAGTTTTCATTGGGACTGATCGTCGTCACGCTTCTCCTCGTGGCTGTGACGAGCCTCATCCATACGCGGCGGCCCGGATGAGGCGCCCATTGGGATCCGGCGAGCAGGCCGGGCATGCTGGCCCGGTGAGTCAGACGAGCACCCAGACAAAAGCCCTCCAGGAATACACGGGGCTCTCGGCCGTCGAAGTCGCCGCACGCGTGCGCGACGGCCTCACCAACGCCTACAGGGTGCGCACCTCCCGTTCCACGACCGCCATCCTGCGCGCCAATATCTTCACGATCTTCAACGCCATCCTCGCCACGGCCCTCATCATCGTGCTCACGGTGGGCCATTGGGCCGACGCCCTGTTCGGCTTCGTCCTGATCCTCAATACCGCCACGGGTACCATCGCGGAGGTGCGCGCCAAGCGCGCGCTCGATCGCCTCGCTTTCCTGGATGCTCCGACCGCATGCGTCGTGCGCGATGGGCGCGAGATCGATCTCGCCGTGGCCGATGTCGTCCTGGACGACGTGCTGCGACTGCGCAGCGGCGAACAGGTGCCGGCCGATGCCACCGTTCTCGACGCGGAAGGGCTCGAGGTCGACGAGTCCATCCTCACCGGCGAATCCGATCCCGTGCGCCCGCGCACCGGCGACCGCGTCCTGTCCGGAACCACGGTGACTGCGGGCACCGCCCTGGCGAGGGCCACCGCCGTGGGGGCCGCTTCCTACGCGAACCGGTTGGCCCGAGAGGCCCGTCGCTACTCGGTCGTGACCTCCGAGCTTCAGGTCGGCACCAATCGGGTACTCCGATGGATCTCCTGGGTGATCGTGCCCGTGGCGCTGCTGCTGCTCTGGTCGCAGATGCACGGCACGGCCATCAGTGCTTCCAGCGCTGCCAATGCTGCCAGTGCAGCCGATTCCGCCGGCGCGGCCATGGGGCAGTGGCGCACCGCTCTGGTGGCCTCCGTCGCCGGTGTGGTCGGCATGGTTCCTCAGGGGCTCGTCCTTCTCACGAGCGTCAATTTCGCCACCGCCTCGCTGACCCTGGCCCGCCGCCGGGTGCTCGTCCAGGAGCTGCCCGCCGTCGAGGTCCTCGCGCGGGTCGACACCCTTTGCCTCGATAAGACCGGCACGCTCACCACCGGTCGAATCGCCCTGACCGATGTGTTGGCCGATGACGGAGCGGGCGGGCTGGTGGATGCCACGACGGCGCTGCGCGAGCCTCTGCTGGCCCTGACAGGCGGCGCCGATCCCAATGCGACCGCCAAGGCGGTGCGTGAAGGGCTCGTAGGTCCATCCACCGATGGGACCGCTCTGCCCGGCCCAGAGTCCGTCGAGCCCCGTGTCCACGACACCATCGCCTTCTCCTCACGACGCAAGTGGTCAGCCGCCGTGCTGGATGAGGAGACCTGGCTCATGGGCGCGCCCGAGATCCTCTTCGCCGGCGCCGATGGCGGCCCGGAGCTTCTGGCCCACGCCCAGAGATTGAGCACCGGCGGCGTTCGCGTCGTCGCCATCGCCCGTGCGCAGCAGTCCTGCCGCCGGGACGACGACGGCGAAGCGCAGTTGCCGGAGGGCAGACATGCAGTCGGGCTGGTGGTGCTCTCCGAGCAGATCCGCCCGGACGCCGCACAGACCCTGGCCTATTTCCGAGCCCAGGGAGTTGATGTCAAGATCATCAGCGGCGACAACCCGACCACTGTGGCCGCAGTCGCCGCCGATGCCGGAGTGGTCTCCCCGAGCGGAGGCGCGCCGACGGCTCTCGACGCGCGCGAACTGCCCACCGAGGCCACCGATTCCACCGCGCTGGACGCGCTCGCCGAGGCCGTCGAAGGCGCGCAGGTACTCGGACGCGTGGTCCCGGAGCAGAAGCGCGCCCTCGTCCAAGCGCTGCAAAGCCGAGGACACACCGTGGCCATGACCGGTGACGGCGTCAACGACTCCCTCGCCCTCAAGGACGCCGACCTGGGTATCGCCATGGGCAACGGCGCCCCCGCGACCAAGGCCGTTGCCCGCATGGTCCTGCTGTCCGGCGAGTTCTCCGCGCTTCCCGGCGTGGTCGCCGAAGGACGCCGGGTCATGGCCAATACCGAACGGATCGCCTCTTTGTTCCTGGCCAAGACGATCTACGCCTCGCTCATCGCCTTCGTCGTGGCCATCACTGCGATCGGCTACCCGTTCCTGCCGCGACAGCTCACCATCGTGTCCTCCCTGACGATCGGTATTCCCGCATTCGCACTGGCTCTGGCGCCCAACGATCGGCGCTACCGATCCGGTTTTCTGCGCCGAGTACTCGCCCTCGCCGTTCCGGCCGGTCTGGTCGCCGGAATCATGACCCTTGCAGCGCGCCAGTGGCTCGCCCTGGAGGGAGCCGAACAGGCCCAGGTCACCACCGCCGCCACCCTGGTGCTGGTCGTCTCGGGCTTGTCGCTTCTCACCCTGACCGCCAGACCCCTGCTGGGGTGGCGACTCGGCCTCGTCCTCCTCATGGCAGGGGCGGCGGTGCTGGGAGTGCTCATACCAGGAGTGCGGGAGTTCTTCGTCCTGGCATGGCCGGATCCGGGTACCTGGCTGACCATTGTGGTGGCCGGTAGTGCGGCTGTGCTCGGGATCGAAATCGTGCATCTCGTGCGCCGACGCCTGGTGGGTGCCGAGCCTCGCGATTGACGGCACCGATCCTCAGGACCACAGAAGTCGAGTTGAGGACGTCATTTTCCGGACAGAGGCGGGATCAGCGGCATAGGTTGGGGGAGGACCCCACCTCATAGATCCTCGAAGGAGAAGATCCATGGCCTATCAGACTACGAACCCGTATACCGGAGAGGTCGTCAAGACCTTCGCGACTGCGACCGAGGCCGAGGTCGATGCCGCTATCGCCAAAGCCGACTCCGCGTTCCGCACCTGGAGGAAGGAGCCCGTGCCCGAGCGTCTCAAGATCCTCGCCAAGGCCGCGGATCTGCTGGAGGCCTCAAGCCGCGAGTACGCCGAAACACTCACCCTCGAGATGGGCAAGCTCATCGGGGAGGCCGAAGCCGAGGTGGCCCTGTGCGTCGATATTCTGCGCTACTACGTGCGCAATGCGGCCGAGCAGCTGACGCCCCGGTTCTTGTCCGCGACGGGATACGGCGATACCGACGTCCAACTCATCGCCGAGCCCCAGGGCGTCCTGTACGCCGTCGAGCCCTGGAACTTCCCCTTCTATCAGGTGGTTCGCATCGGAGCTCCCCAGCTGGCGGCCGGTAACACCCTGATCCTGAAGCATGCCTCCAACGTGCCGCAGTCGGCCCTGCTGATGGAGCGGCTCTTCGCCCAGGCCAGTGGCACTGAGGGCCTGATCGTCAACGTCTTCGCCTCCTATGAGGCCTCGGAGCGGATTCTCGGCGACGCCCGCGTCCGGGGAGCGGCGTTCACCGGCTCCGAGGGCGCTGGAGCAGCGGTCGCGACGGTCGCCGCGAAGAACCTCAAGAAGTCCACTCTGGAGCTGGGCGGAGCGGACGCATTCATCGTCCTGGAGGACGCCGACGTGGACAAGGCCGTGTCGTGGGCGGTTTTCGGCCGTCACTGGAACTGCGGCCAGGTCTGCTGCTCGTCCAAGCGGATCATTGTTGTTGCGCCTCTCTACGAGGAATTCGTCGAGAAGTATCGCACTGAGGTCGCGAAGCTCGTCGCCGGCGATCCGATGGATCCCGGCACCACTCTCGCGCCGCTGTCCTCGCAGTCGGCGGTCGATGAGCTGACCGGTCTTGTCCAATCGGCCCGCGAGGCGGGGGTCACCGTCGAGGAAGTGGGCGCAGTTCCCGGTCGGGGCGCCTTCTTCCCGCCGACGATCATGACGGATATCCCGGTTGGCTCCTCGACGGCCAACACGGAATTCTTCGGCCCAGTCTCTTCGATCTTCCGGGCTGAGGACGAGGATGACGCCATTCGCATCGCCAACTCCTCTCCCTTCGGCCTGGGCGGCTCGGTCTTCTCGACCGATATCCACCGTGCGCAGTCCGTGGCGCGCCGGTTGGACACCGGCATGGTGTACATCAATCAGCCCACCGGCGTGGCCGCAGACATCCCCTTCGGCGGCGTGAAGCGATCCGGGTACGGTCGTGAGCTCATCGACCTCGGACTCAAGGAGTTCGTCAACGAGAAAGTCATCGCCGTGACGGACATCGACGGTCAGTTCTGACCATAGCCGCGCGCGTCTCGGGCCATCCATGGGATCATGGGTGGCCCGAGATTCGAGATTCGGGTGCAATAAGAGAAATTCTCAAGGCGTTTAACAGAGAAAGCGGAGAAAGGCGTAGGTTCCATGGAGCACATTGAATTCATCCCCAAGGCCGGGGCCTGCCTGGCCACTCGCAATGTCATCGAGCAGAAGGGGCTGGTGCGTTGGATGGTGCGGGGCGAGTCGCAGGTTCCTGCGGACAACGGCTGGCAGATCATGAGTCACATCGACACCTCGGACTACCTCAACGACTCTTCGAATTGGCAGATCGTGGACTTCAATGACCTATGCGCCATTGAACCCGCCCTTATCGGCATCTGGGATATGCCTCGGGTCTGATCTGCAAATAGTCCGTGACGAACAGGGCATTCATATTTTCGACACGCCGACCGGCCGCGAGATCCCCATGGAGAACTCCTACGTACCCCCGGCCATGCGCTCCGAGTGACTCTGAGGCTTACTCATGGGCCTCTACGTGGGCCTCTAGGCGTCGTTCTCGAGGGGAAGCGATTGGCGGGGCTTGTTGGGCCGGGTGTGTCCAAAACGGAGGGGATTAAAGCCTCGATGACGTGGGTGTCTCCAGGAAACCGTGCGATGACCTGGTGTTTTCGGTGTGATTTCGGTGTGCTTCAGTGTCGCGCTGCATGGTGCCCGGGCTGATCTCCTCCGTTTTGGACACCTGGCGCGCTCAATGCGCCGTGTCGACGCCAGAGCCGGGCTGTCTCCGGAGCACCGGGCTGGGGCGGGACACTCGAAGGTGCGTGAGCATCGTCATGGACGAGGGCTTGCACCGCCAACGCGGCTTCGGGGCGGATCACGAGGGTCGGGGCCTCGTCATCGGGGATAGAGCCGCGTTGAGGGACGCAGGCACCGTTCTCGAGCGCGATTGGCCCTGGCGCCCGCTCAGGCCAGGAGGCCGATCACAGGGTTCCATTCGCGGGGGACGCGCTCGGCGATGAAGCCCGCCTTGTGGAACGGGTCATCCTCAAGCAGGCTCAGCGCGCCCGCCTCATCATCGGCGCGCACCACGATGAGCGCGTCGTGCGTGCCCACATAGGGGCCCGCAGCGAGTAGCAGGCCTCTGTCAGCCAGAGCGCCGTTGAAGGCGCGGTGCGAGGGACGGAGCTCGGCCATCTCCTCATCACGATCGGTGACGTAGTGATACTCGACGGCATAGATCTTGCTCATGCGTCGAGCCTAGCGACCTCAACCGGATCATGGGCGCCCGACAAGTGGGCAATCCCTCGCCACCGCGCATCGAACAGATGTTTGATGCGACCTTCGTCGCTCCTAGACTCGAGCCTCGTGAACGACTCTCTCATCATCCGTGGCGCCCGCGAGCATAATCTCAAAGGGGTCAGTCTCGACCTCCCGCGCAATCAGATGATTGTCTTCACCGGCCTGTCCGGCTCCGGGAAGTCATCGCTGGCCTTCGACACGATCTTCGCCGAGGGGCAGCGCCGCTACGTCGAATCCCTGTCCTCCTACGCCCGTCAATTCCTCGGCCAGATGGACAAGCCCGACGTCGATTTCATCGAGGGCCTGTCTCCGGCGGTCTCCATCGACCAGAAGTCCACCTCCCGAAATCCCCGCTCAACAGTGGGGACCGTCACCGAGGTCTACGACTACCTGCGTCTGCTCTATTCCCGTGCCGGGGTTCAGCACTGTCCGACGTGCGATGCCGTCGTCGCCTCCCAGACACCCCAGCAGATCGTCGACCAGGTCCGCTCCATGGACGAGGGCACCCGCTTCCAGGTCCTGGCACCGGTGGTGCGGGGACGCAAGGGCGAGTACTCCGAGCTGCTCACTGAACTCCAGGGCCGCGGTTTCTCCCGCGTGCGCGTAGACGGCGAAACCCATCGTCTGGGTGAAGTCCCCGAGCTCAACAAGAAGCTCAAGCACGACATCGAGGTGGTCGTCGACCGTCTCGTGGTGCGTGAGGGCATGCGTCAGCGTTTGACCGACTCAGTCGAGACCGCCCTGAAGCTGGCCGACGGGCTGGTCCTCATCGACCTGGTCGACCTCGACGCGGGCGATCCGGCGCGGATGCGGCGCTTCTCCGAGAAGCGCGCCTGCCCCAATGAGCACCCCCTGCAACTCGACGAGATGGAGCCCCGCACCTTCTCCTTCAACGCCCCCTACGGCGCCTGCCCCGTGTGCACGGGAATCGGCTCCCGGCTGGAGGTCGATCCCGAGCTCGTCGTCCCCGACGAGGAGCTCACCCTCGCCGAGGGCGCCATCGCCCCGTGGACCGGCCACCAGAAGTACTTCACCCGCCAGCTCAAGGCCCTGGGCGAGGAGCTGTCCTTCGACGTCAACACTCCCTGGCGGGCGCTGCCCCAACGCGCCAAGGACGCGATCCTGCGCGGCAAGGACTACGAGGTTCAGGTCAGGTACCGCAACCGATGGGGACGCGAGCGCATCTACTCCACCGGATTCGAGGGCGTGCTCGACTACGTCATGCGCAAGCACGACGAAACCGAATCCGAATGGTCCAAAGAGCGCTATCAGGGATACATGCGCGAGGTGCCCTGCCCGGCCTGCCACGGTGCCAGACTCAAGCCCGAGGTACTGGCCGTACGCGTGGGGGACCGCTCGATCGCGCAATTGTGCGATCTGCCCGTCGGCGAGGCGCGCGAGACTCTGCGAGATCTGAAACTGACCGGCCAGGCGGCGAAGATCGCCGGCAGCGTGCTGGCGGAGATCAACGCCCGCCTCGGGTTCCTAGTGGACGTCGGCCTTGACTACCTCAGTCTGTCCCGAGGGGCCGCCACGCTGTCGGGAGGAGAGGCGCAGCGCATCCGTCTGGCCACTCAGATCGGCTCCGGTCTTGTCGGTGTGCTCTACGTTCTGGACGAGCCGAGTATCGGACTGCACCAGCGCGACAACGCCCGCCTCATCGAGACCTTGGAGCGTCTGCGCGACCTGGGCAACACCCTTATCGTCGTCGAGCATGATGAGGACACCATCCGCTCCGCCGACTGGATTGTGGACATCGGTCCGGGCGCGGGGGAGCGGGGCGGGGAGATCGTCTACTCCGGAGCGGTGGAGGGCCTGTCCGACGCCTCCGGCTCGGTCACCGGCGACTACCTGGCCGGGCGCCGTGTCATCGAGATTCCAGCCACCCGCCGCAAGCCGTCCAAGGGCCGCGAACTGACCGTCGTCGGAGCGCGTGAGAACAACCTCAAGGACATCACCGCCACCTTCCCGCTCGGAGTGTTCACCGCGGTCACCGGAGTCTCCGGCTCGGGAAAATCCTCTCTGGTCAATGCGATCCTCTACCAGGTCCTGGCCAATCGGCTCAATGGCGCCCGTGGCGTACCGGGGCGCCATAAAACCGTGCGCGGCTTGGACAATCTCGACAAAGTCGTCCACGTCGACCAATCGCCGATCGGACGTACACCGCGTTCCAACCCCGCGACCTACACAGGCGTGTGGGACCACATTCGCAAGATCTTCGCCGCGGTACCCGAGTCCAAGGTTCGTGGATACACTCCCGGGCGCTTCTCCTTCAATGTCAAGGGCGGACGCTGCGAAGCCTGCAAGGGCGACGGCACGCTCAAAATCGAGATGAACTTCCTGCCCGACGTCTACGTCCCCTGCGAGATCTGCAACGGCGCGCGCTACAACCGGGAGACCCTCGAGATCCGCTACAAGGACAAGACGGTCGCGGATGTCCTGGACATGACGATCCGCCAGGCCGCCGACTTCTTCGCCGCCACCCCGATCATCGCCCGTCACCTCAACACGCTGGTGGAGGTCGGTCTGGGCTATGTGCGCCTCGGCCAGGCCGCCACCACCCTGTCGGGCGGGGAGGCACAACGCGTCAAGCTCGCCACCGAGCTCCAGCGACGGTCCACCGGAAGGACCATCTATGTACTCGACGAGCCGACAACCGGCCTGCACTTCGAAGACATCCGCAAGCTGCTCGGGGTACTCCAGGGACTGGTCGCCAAGGGAAATTCCGTGATCGTCATCGAGCACAACCTTGATGTCATCGCCAACGCCGACTGGGTCATCGACATGGGGCCGGAAGGCGGCAGAGGAGGCGGCACGGTGGTCGCCACGGGCACGCCCGAGAAGATCGCTCAGACCGAGGAGTCCTATACCGGTCGCTTCCTGGCCCCCATGTTGAAGCGCGCCCACGCCTGAGGGGCGGGTGGAAGCTTGCCGGGCTCTCGGCTGTTCTCAGCCATATTCAGCTCTCGTCGACAGTGCTCCGCAGGACGGCGAGTCTCTCCCGCAGGCGCTCCAACGACCCGGTTCCCAGGCCCAAGACGATTCCAGAGGCGTGCGGACGACGGGCCGACCAGTAGCCGGCCATGCCCTCCACCGCCAAGCCTCGTGCGCGGCAACGGGCGACGACTGACTGCTCGTCGCTGCCCGCGCGCAGGGGCACAATGGCGTGGAGTCCGCCCTCCATGGGAACCCCTTCAGGGAAGAGCCTGACGAAGGCCTCGCGTCTCGATCGGTACTCCCTGCGCATGCGCGCTGTGTGTCGGCGCAGCCCGCCGGCCTCCATGTAGTGGGCCATGGCATCCTGCACGACCCCGGAGACCGGCAGACACAGGCCGGCGACTCGTTCGCGCAGCGATGGCGGCACAATGAGGTACCCCAAGGACAGTGCAGGCGTCAGGGTCTTGGCGAAAGAACCGAGCATGGCGACCCGGCCCTCGGTGTCCAGTGCCCGCAGAGGCGGATGAGTCGAGCGCAGCTCAGAGTCGTAGTCGTCCTCGATGAGGAGCGCACCGGTGCGGCGGGCCGCTTCCAGCAGCGCGAAACGTCGCGCGGCCGGCATCTGGGTTCCGGTGGGGAACTGATGGTTGGGCGTCACTAGAAGGATGTCGGCTGTTTCCCCACTGGTACTGGCACTCATACCGGCGGCATCGGTGCCGACCGGCTGGAGTGTCCACCCCATGACGCGGGGCACATGGCGCAGGGAGGGATATCCGGGATCCTCCACGGCCAGGCGACCGGTGCGATCCTGGGCGGCCAGGACGAGTCTCAGTCCGTCACGGGCGCCGGAAGTGACGACGACATCGTGGAGATCAACGCGTATGGATCGGGTCAGCCGTACATGCTCGGCAATGAGAGTGCGCAGACGCTCCGACCCCGTAGACGGGTGCGCCGTGGGGTGGGCGGCCGCCATGCGCCATGCGCTGCGCCACGATGCGGTTGTCAACGGCCCCGTAGCCGGAGCACCCGGTCTCAGATCGCCCTGCACGGGGATGCCGCCGGGGCTGGGACGACGGCGTACGGATGGCGGAGTGGGCACCTGAAGCGAAGGGTCCACTCGGGTGCCGCCAGGGCCGGCCACAAGGAAACCCTCGCCGGCGAGCTGTTCATAGGCGCTGACGACGCTGCCGCGCGATACCCCGAGCTCACGCGCCAGAATGCGCGTGGAGGGCAGAGGGTCTCCCGGTGCGAGACGGGAATCTGTGATGCGGCTGCGCAGGTCCTCAACGATCTGAGTGGGAATGGATCGGTTCCGGTCGATCTGCACGTCCATCGCCCCTGCCAATAGCCGAGTACCCGTTACTAATCGAACATACGTCCGTACTCCTGCGTCAGGTGGTCCATAAGAATGGGCAGGAAGTGGACTTCAGGGTAGTCCACTTCCAGGGGCAGCATCGTGCTCATGACCGATAGTGTTAAGACCGCTGAGAGCCCTGAGGCCCCTGAGAGCGCTGAGAGCTCTGAGAGCTCTGAATCCCCGCAGGCCCCGTCCACCGGAACCCCACTCGTTAAACGCGGACTGGCCGACATGCTCAAGGGCGGCGTCATCATGGATGTCGTGACGCCCGAGCAGGCCCGCATCGCAGAGGACGCCGGCGCCGTCGCCGTCATGGCGCTTGAACGCGTGCCCGCTGATATCCGGGCGCAGGGCGGAGTCGCCCGTATGAGCGATCCCGATCTCATCTCTGAGATCATTGAGGCGGTGTCCATCCCGGTCATGGCCAAGGCCCGTATTGGGCACTTCGTCGAGGCTCAGGTCCTTCAGGAGCTGAAGGTCGATTTCATCGACGAATCCGAGGTGCTTTCGCCGGCCGACTACGCCCACCACATCAATAAGCACCGCTTCACCGTCCCGTTCGTATGCGGAGCCACCAACCTCGGCGAAGCGCTGCGACGGATCAGCGAGGGCGCGGCCATGATCCGCTCCAAGGGCGAGGCCGGCACCGGCGACGTCTCCGAGGCCACCCGCCACATCCGCACGATCACCAAGGAAATCGCAGCCTTGAGGAACTTGAGCGCGGACGAGCTCTATGTCGCGGCCAAGGAGCTCGCCGCCCCCTACGAGCTGGTGAGCGAAGTCGCCGAGGCCGGTGCGCTGCCCGTCGTCCTGTTCACGGCCGGCGGCGTTGCCACACCCGCCGATGCGGCCATGATGATGCAGCTGGGCGCCGACGGCGTTTTCGTGGGTTCGGGCATCTTCAAGTCAGGGAACCCGGCCCGTCGGGCCGCCGCGATCGTGCGTGCGACGGCCTGGTACGACGATCCCGCCGCCGTTCTGGAGGCCTCGCGCAGTCTGGGCGAGGCGATGGTCGGCATCAATGTGGCGGATTTGCCCGCACCTCACCGCTTGGCGGAGCGCGGCTGGTGAGGATCGGTATCCTCGGGCTTCAGGGAGGAGTCGTCGAGCACGCTGGCCTTGTGAAGGATCTGGGCCACGACCCCGTCCTCATACGCCGCCCCGAGCACATGCGCGGTCTGGACGCCCTCATACTGCCAGGCGGTGAATCGACCACCCTGCTGAAGCTGCTGAATCTGACCGGGCTGCGCGAGTCTTTGACCGAAGCCGCGTCGGGTCTGCCCACGCTGGGGACCTGCGCGGGACTCATCGTCCTGGCCGCCCTCGGGGTACTCGATGTCGATGTTGAACGCAATGCCTTCGGGCCCCAGGTCGATTCTGCGAGCGCCCGTGTGGAGTGGAAGGGCATCGGGCTGACGGCGGCCTTCATCCGGGCTCCGGCAGTGACGCGTACAGGGGCGGGAGTGAGCGTGTGTTCGACCTACGTCGATCCCGCCCAGCTCGGGGGACTGCCACGCGTCGTTGGAGTGGAGCAGGGTTCCATCATGGCCGTCTCTTACCATCCCGAGTTGACGGGAGACGCGACTTTGCACCGGCTTCTGCTCGCCCGAGCCCGCTAGCGTCGTCTAGCGTCGTCAGTGCAGCCCCGGATCGCAGAGCGGTCCGGGGCTGCACTGCCCTGCTGATCCCCAGGGCGTCTACCCTTGCTGCGGCGGTTGGAACCTGCGGTCGTCTGCAGGGTCGCTGCCCTGATACCCGTATGTGTAGCCGCCGGACGACGGCACCGCCTGGGGCGCGGGCCTGCCATAGGAAGAAGGCGCTGCGGAGGGTTCGGACTGCGAAGGTGGTGACGCGTTGGCGTCTTTGTTGTCATCAGCCGCAATTCGGTTGTAGGCCAGTGACAGGCCGAAGCAGATCAGACCGGCGATTCCCAGAGCGATAATGCGAGTCACCGAGTTTTGGCTGCCGATATCCATCACGGCCAATTTGATTACCGATGCGAGCACCAGCACCAGGCCATAGTGCCGCAGTGCCGTGACTCGCAGACTGAAGCCGACCGCGATGCACATCGCCCCGGTGGCCAGCACCATGACGCTCACGAGCGCACCGGTCATCCGCGCGCCCAGGAGAATCCAGATCGACCACCACAGCACAACCGACATGGGAGCGGCAGCGACGATCGTCTCGAGGGGGCGGCACAGCCACGGCCACAGCAGCCATATCGCAGTTGTCATCACGCTGAGCGCGACAATGACGAGCAGGGTCTGCCACAGCATGCTGCTCAGTGGCGTCGCGACGGCGAGTCCGGCCAGGGCGACCAGGAACAGCGATGCGTATCCGCTCCAGATGGCCGGCGGAGGCTCGGTCGTCACAGGTGTCGCCCCTCGGGCACCGGCGCGCTGTCCCACCAGGGCTCCGGTGAACAGCGTTCTGGGCGTGGGAGTGGGCGAGGCCAGTCCCAGACGCGCGAGCACGATGGCGATCACGCCTGCGGCCAGCATGCCGATATGCAGGTGAGGCCATATACGGGAGATAAGAACGGGAGCGAGGACAACGAGGTCGGCGGCGAGGATCCATGAGGCCCAGCTCAGGCTCACGCGCCTTGCGGCGAGCTCCTGGTCGTGGTTCTTCCAGGGAATTCCAGCATCCTCCTGGGGGAGGGGGGCTCGCTCCAACAGTTGTTCGAGTACAACTGCCCCGACTGGAGTCAGCACCAGACCGGCGAGCGCGCAGGCCTGGCTCATCACGTCCGCCTGATGAACCAGACCGAGGAGCACCACGACTCCGAAGCCTGAGACCACCGGTACCGCTGCCGAGTGGAGTAGACGTGCGCAGGGCGCCGCCGCTGCTATGAGGCCAATCACGACCAGCGGGAACATGCGTATCTCGGACCACGACGAGAGAAGACCGACAAGAATGCCGACGGCCAGGTGCACCGGCGCCACTTGCCCGCGCCAGGCATGGGACAACGGCTTCACCAGAAGTACCGCGCCGATCACGCCGATCAGCAGGGGCGCACCCGCCGCGCCGGCGTTGACCAGCACTGCGACACTCTCTCCCCCCGCTCTGGCCCCTACGAGTCGGCACTGAGCGATCAGCACCACGAGACCGACCAGGGACCAGTCGAGTCCTGCCGCCCATCGCCATCCTGATCGATAGAGTCGAGGACCGGCATCCATCACCTGGATTCCTATGAGAACAGCGGGAAGGAAGACGAGGATGACGCACAGTGGCTCGTACGCGGGGGCCAGTGCGCCGACCGGAGTGAAGGCCGCTGTCATAATGGTGGCGGGGACTGCGGTCACTGGGAACCAGGGGGCCAGGCGCATTGAGGTCGAGGAGCGCGCGAGGTAGGCGGTGATGGCCGCCAGGGCGAGGACGTCCAGACATACGAGTGTCCAGGTGAAAGCAACCGTCTCGGGATGCTCAGTCGTGTGCCACGAGGCGAAGCCGATGGTGATCAGCGTGCCCAGACCGGAGACGACTGCCGTGAAGATCTGGCTCGTCGTTCTGGCGGTGACCAGCAGAACAATGGCCCAGGCCGCCATGAGTGCGAAGGCGAGGAGAACCGGCACTCCCGTGTTCAGCAGGACGGAACCGATGATCGCCACGAAGCCGAGCGCCCCACCGGTTCCGGTCAAGGTCGCAGCAGCGACCCGCTGGCGCGTGGCTCGCTTGGACAAAAGCGTTCCCGAGGTGAGCAGCCCGGCGGCGATGAGGCCGAGGAGGCCGATCTTGACCAGGTCGGGGATGCGATCCCAGACCAGTGCGATGAGACTGACAGCCGCCAGGACGACCAGGAGCGCTGCGGCGCCCGACAGCAGATAACGACCAACATTGCCCTCGGAACGGATACGGTTCCAGGCGCCGGAGGTCTCGGAGGCGCCGGAGGCGCCGACTGGGGGATGCGGCTGCTGAGCACTGTCGGGATGCCCATATGCTCCGTACATGCTGTAGGCCCCGGGCGTCGGAGTTCCGGAATGAACGTTCTGGGGCTGAGCCTGAGGCGCGGGGACCGGACGCTGCAGTGCTGGCGGAACGGCGGCCGGTGGGGGAATGGCGGGTGGTCGGCGGACGGCCTCCGGCTGCTCGGAGTTCTTGGCGGCCGCCTGTTGCGCGGGCGCTCGCTCCGTGTGCTCATCGACCGCCATCGCAGTATCCTGCTCGACCGTCTTCGATGATTCGGCCGAATCCGACTCGGGGCGCGATCGGGAATCGGGCACCGTCGCCGGCGCTGGGGACTGGGCGGGCTTGACCACGCGTTGTGCGATCCAGTCGATCTTGCGCTCCATGAGATCGAGTCGACGCAGAATCTCCTGAAGCTCGCCGCCGAACGGAGGGCGGGCGCCGGGATAATAGGGGGCTGACATGCTGGCCTCCAGATGAATGGTTAGAACTCGCTGAGAGTAGATAGAGGGGGCGCCTCGGAGAAAGGGGAAGTACGCCCTGTGGAGAACTTCCCGGCGAGTACTCCGTAAGACTAGGCAGAGGGCCGCGGTGACGGACACCGCTCAGAGAACCCACTAGGCTCGCGCCATGATCGAGAACGGACTCACTGCCGCCCAGCACAAGATGCGCGACGCCGGTGTCGCCGAGCAGGCCATCACTGTCTTCACCCACTACTACCAGTCCCTGGAGGCCGGGGCCACGGGCCTCATCCCCGAGGAGACCATCGAGCCCTTGACGGATATCGACTCCATCGACGATGTCGAGATCAGCGAGGCCGACGCCCGCGAGGCGCTGTCGCGCACCGTGATGATCAAGCTCAACGGGGGACTGGGCACGTCCATGGGCATGGACAGGGCCAAGTCGCTGCTGCCCGTGCGCGACGGCAAGTCCTTCCTCGACCTCCTGGTCGACCAGGTGATGGCGGCGCGCCGGACCTACGGCGTCTCCCTGCCGCTGATCTTCATGGACTCCTTCCGCACCCGGGACGACACGCTCGCGGCCCTCGCCGAGCACCCCGGCATCGCGGTCGACGGGCTTCCCCTGGACTTCCTGCAGAACCGGGAGCCCAAGCTTCGCGCCGACGACCTCACCCCCGTGACGTGGGAGGCGGATCCCGGCCTCGAGTGGTGCCCGCCCGGGCACGGCGACATCTACACCGCCCTGGTCGCCTCCGGCGTCCTCGACGCGCTGCTGGAGCACGGTTACAGGTACGCCATGACCTCCAACTCGGACAATCTGGGCGCCGCGCCGAGCGCCCGCATCGCCGGCTGGTTCGCCGCCTCCGGCGCGCCGTACGCCCCCGAGATGTGCCGGCGCACGCCCGCCGACGTCAAGGGCGGGCACCTGGCGGTGCGCAAGAGCGATGGCCGTATCATCCTGCGCGACACCGCGCAGACGCCGGCCGATGAGATGCGTTTCTTCACCGACCAGTACCGCCATCCCTTCTTCCACACCAACAACCTCTGGTTCGACCTGAGGGTCCTGCGCGACACGCTCACCGAGCGCAGGGGGATCCTCGGTCTGCCGCTGATCAAGAACGCCAAGACGGTCGACCCGGCGGACTCCTCCTCGACGCCGGTCATCCAGCTCGAGACCGCGATGGGCGCGGCCGTCGAGGCCTTCGAGGGCGCCACCGCCGTCGAGGTGCCGCGCAACCGCTTCCTGCCGGTCAAGACGACCAATGACCTGCTTCTGCTGCGCTCGGACGTCTACGAGGTCGATGAGAACGGTCTGCTCCGGATGGTTCCCGAGCGGGCCTGCACCGTGAGCCTCGATCCGCGCTACTACAAGAAGATCAAGGACTTCGACGCACGTTTCCCGTCCGGGGCGCCGTCGCTGCGGGACGCCGAGCGCTTCACGGTGGAGGGTGACTGGACCTTCGGGGCCGACGTCGTCGCCACCGGGGACGCTCATGTTGCCGAGACCGGCTCGCCGGGGAACGTGGCCTCCGGTGCCCGGCTCTGATCGGCTCGCGCACGGACGGGGGCCCGGACCAGCGTGGTCCGGGCCCCCGTCCGTGCGCGATCGAACGCCTCCGGCTCGCCGGGCCGATGACGATCACCGCCGAGGTTATTTCACGTCAACGCCGCCGAGCATGCACTGGCCGCGCAGATACAGTGTCTTCTCGGCCGCCACCGGGCTCGTCTTGTCGTCGACGCCGCCCAAGATGCTGGTGATCTGGTTCTCCACCACGACATCGCTCGGCACGATAATGTTGACGCCGCCGAACAGGGCGAATACTTCAATCACCGCGCCGTCCTTGATCTGAGCCTGACGAAGATCGAGCTCAGCGCCGCCGAAGACCGCTGTGATGGAGCTGCCCTCGTAATCGCCACTGATCTTCTGCTCATGGCCGCTGAACACCGTGGTCACCGGCTCGGCGGGGCCGGATCGCCTCGGCCGGCCCCTCTTGAGAGACGGGAACAGCACCAGGATGCCGCCGACGACCAGCAGGATCGGCCAGAAGACATCCCACAGGTCAACATCGACCACGTGAAATGTCCATAGCGCTGTCGCAAGACCGGCCGCCATCAGCAGCGCGCCCCATACCTTTTGCCGCCCGGCCATGACCGTCGCTCCCGCCACGACGAGCAACAGCGCCCACAGACTGCCCCACAGCTCTGACCAGTGCTGGAAGTCGATAATCTTGAGATTTTGCAGCAGGACGATAGCGCCGATGACGACGATTGACAATCCGAAGAATATACGAAAAACTGTATTGTGCTTCACTGGTCCAGTTTAGCACGCGCCCGCTGTCTTCCCACCCTGCTCAGGCTCTTCGGTTTCCCGGCACGAGCGCCGAGGTGGAGGCCGGAATCCCGACGTTCCAGTCCCCGCCGTCTTCTACCGCGCCCCGGAGCACCTCGTCCTCAGTCGAGCTGCTCGGCAACCGGGCAACAAGGCGTGCGTTGCGGCGTCAGCGGCGCGGACGAGGCCGTTGCGACCGGGATGGAGCGGCTCGCCGTGCGGGCCGGTGAGGGCGCAGCCCGCGCGGAGGCCGGTCTCATCACGGCCGTCGACGACGGCGATCTCGGAGTCGGTCAGGCCCATGGGGCCATCGCACCGAGGCCGAGCGCTCCTATGATCTCTTCTACACCAACGTCCGAACTCGCCGCGTCTCCCGCAGTCGATACGCCGCCTCCTCGCCCGCCCGGCCGAGGAGGCGCGGTGCTGCGGGTGGGATCGCCTCGGGACGCGGGATGCTGATCGTGATGATCGGCTCCGCGGCGGGGTCGACGTCGTCGGCTGCACGTGCACACGCTACGACCCGACCCGCTCTTTAAAATCGATCAGAGCTTTTATGAACGCCTCCGGCTGGTCCTGATGAATGTCGTGCTGAGATTCGAAGCCGTCAACAAGCTCGGCGCCTCTGATGAGGCTCGTGGCTTTGGCTGCGTCTTCTTCGTCCATTGCTGCCAGTAGCACCCCGTTGCTGTCGTAGTAGCTCGGTGCGGTAGTTCTTGGGGCCGCTACATGCAGAATTGTGGTTGGCACTGTGACGCGTGCCAGGGTTTCGGACTGGTTGAAGTTCTTGAACCATGAATAATTGTAGAAGGTTTCGCCGAACCTCAAATCGTAGTCGCCGGTACCGTCTTGCATATTTGCGGTCAAGTCGTAGATGTTGTTCACTCCGAGCGACTGGGGGTAGTACCAGATGCGGGGGAGCTCTCCGGGATGCTTCTGCATGTAGTGAAGCGCAGGATTCTTCACGATTTTGGCCCAGTTGTCGGTGCCGTCTTTGTTGAAGAACGTCTGCATGTAATTGTGCTCCAGGTTGTATGCGGTGTAGTTGGACTCATCTGTCTGGTTCAGGAAATCGTGAACGATTTTGAATGTTTTTCCGGCAAAGGTGCTTTCGGCCCGTCCGGGTTCCGTCGAGAAGAAGGGCGCGTCTTCGATGACCGCGCCGCGGACCTGGTCGGGCGCGTTGGCCGCCAGCCATGCTGCGAGTAATCCGCCTGAGGAGTGCCCCGACACGACCGCTGGTTGACCGATGACATTTTTTAGGAACCAGATGAGGTCCGTGCCGATAGCCTCCGCCGAGTATTTGTCTGGGTTTTTACTGGAGCCGCCGTGCCCGTAACAATCAACAGCGTACACGTGGTACTCCTTGACCAGCGCCGGCAGAACCGGTGCGTAGTCCTCCCATGACACATTTTGGCCGTGCAACAATAAGAGCGGCGGCTTCTCCGTCTCGTCCGGCCCCTCGCCGAAATTAAGTACCGAACCGTCTGGTAGCGCTGCCTGCTTCTCTGCGACCCTCGCCTTCTGAATCTGTTGCAGCGCCCGTCTGTCATAGTTCATGTTGCGATAGGCGTAGATTCCGACCAGCGCCGCAATGACAATGAAGCTGATGCAGATTCGGCCTAGGGCGGTCATGATTCTTCTCTCCTTCTGTGCAACTGCATGGGGCCGCTTCATGCGTCTGCGCCTTCCTGCGGGTAGAATTGATCCATCAGCCTTCGCGCTACGGCGAAGAACTGATCGGCCGGCGCCAGTGCGACACCGGCTGTCTGCGGATTCTCGTCAACAAGCACGACCAGCTCCGTTCTGCTTGTCCATTGAAGAATCTCTCTCGCTCGATGTGGAATCTCCACCCGACCCCCGTCATCGAGCCGTACTACACCGAGGGCGTGCTTTCCCGCGGGCGGTATGGGCACTTCGGATTGAGCCCTGCCAAAATGTAAGAGATTGTCAATTGTCACATCGTAGAGTGTCGCCAGCGCGTCGCAATGGATAATATCTGGCGTCGCGCTGCCGGCTTCCCATCGGGAAACTGCCTGGCGAGACACGCCGATTCTTTCCGCCACCGCTTCAAGGGACAAGCCACGGCTTCTTCGCAGAAAGATCAGATTCTTATTCAACCGGAGGGCGTGAGCGGACGGCTGCTCCTGAGTATTACTCATGATTGTAGCGTAGTGAGGCTTCACGCCGGAGACAACCAACCGGAGATGACATTTTTTGTTCGCTTTCGTTGACATGAGACGAGAGCATGATCCGCTCAATTGTCAACGATGGAGTCTTCATAGTACGGCGACCGGAGCGCCACGCAGAGCCTGCATGCCGTCGATGGACGGGACGGCGCTGTCGTGCGTACAGGTCGGGGTCTGATGCGAAAGTCGGTCGGGTCGGCGGCTGGGGCTGCTGCCCGCGATGCGCGGTGGCCTGGTAGCGGGAGGCGGGCAGGGTGCTGCGTGTGGCGAGGCCGCAGTGGTGCCCCAGGTGGTTGAAGGCGCGGCGGTTCCAGACCCGCCCTTGGGCGCTCGTCAGGCCACGACGGGCGGCAGCGCCTGTTCTCGGCACGCCGGATCGACCGCATCGGAACCGGTCGTCCGGGCGAGGGACGACGGCGCGGCCTGCGTCAGGCTCACTACGCCGGAGCGATGCCGCCGGACCTGCTCCAGGTTCGAGCGGGACCGGCTGACTCGCGGCTGAGCGTGGCCACGCATCCCCTCAAGGGCTACCTGGTGGACGCCCGCCGGCTGACACGGCCTCGACCCCGACACCACCCGCGCTGCTCACGGCGCATGCTCATATCAGAGCATCATGGTGGGCGATACTGGAATCGAACCAGTGACCTCCTCGGTGTGAACGAGGCGCTCTAACCCCTGAGCCAATCGCCCGGCGCGGGGGATAGGCTATCCATCACCGCCGCCGCCGGGCAAATGAGGGCCCGGTGAGGTGGATCACCGCAATGTCATTTGCGATCGACGGCTGTCCGGGTGTTATGGTTTTCCAGCGCCGAGCGGTTCGAGTACGCCGTGTGGAGCGTGCGGATGTGGCTCAGTTGGTAGAGCATCACCTTGCCAAGGTGAGGGTCGCGGGTTCGAGTCCCGTCATCCGCTCCGAGGAGCAGGGAGCCTCCCAGCCCCCGGCCTCTCACTGGTGGGTTGGCCGAGAGGTTAGGCACCGGCCTGCAAAGCCGTTTACACCGGTTCGAATCCGGTACCCACCTCGGGCGATTGGCGCAGCGGGAGCGCGCTTCCCTGACACGGAAGAGGTCACTGGTTCGATCCCAGTATCGCCCACCAGCACCGAACCGCCGCAGCTGGCGACGGGCATGAACGATCCTCCCTGTTGAGGCGTCTACCCTTGCGGCCATGGCCGACCCTACGACGTACCGCCCCGCGCCGGGAGAGATCCCCACCTCGCCCGGCGTCTACCGGTTTCTCGATGCCGAGGGCCGCGTCATCTACGTCGGCAAGGCCAAGAACCTCAGGCAGCGGCTGTCGAACTACTTCCAAGACCTGTCCGCCCTCCACCCTCGCACCCAGAAAATGGTCACCACCGCCTGCGCCGTGGAATGGACGGTGGTGTCCACCGAGGTCGAATCCCTGGCTCTGGAGTACTCCTGGATCAAGGAGTTCAACCCCCGCTTCAACGTCATGTACAAGGACGACAAGTCCTACCCGTACTTGGCCGTCACCATGGGGGAGACCTACCCGCGTGCACAGGTGGTCCGCGGGGCGCGCAAACCCGGGACCCGTTACTTCGGCCCCTTCGTCCAGGCCTGGTCCATCCGCGAGACCGTCGACCAGCTGCTGCGGGTCTTCCCCATGCGCTCCTGCTCGGCAGGCGTGCTCCGGCGCGCCCAGGCGGCGGGGCGCCCCTGCCTGCTGGGCTACATCGACAAGTGCTCGGCCCCATGCGTAGGCAGGATCAGCGCTGAGGACCACCGCGCCCTGGCCGAGGACTTCTGCGCCTTCATGGCCGGGCGCACCGGACCCTACCTGCGGCAGATCGAGACTGAGATGAGGGCGGCCTCCGCAGCACTGGACTTCGAGAAGGCGGCCCGCCTGCGCGACGACGCCGCCGCACTGCGCAAGGTCATAGAGGGCAACGCCGTCGTCCTGCCCGATGCCACCGACGCCGACGTCTTCGCCCTGATCCGCGATGAGCTGGAGGCTGCCGTCCAGGTCTTTCACGTGCGTGGCGGCCGGGTGCGGGGCCAGCGCGGCTGGGTGGTGGATCTGCCGGACGGAGCCGGGGACGCCGAGCTCATCGAGCGGCTCCTGGAGCAGGTCTACTCCTCCCTCCTGGACCCCGCCGACGACGGTGCCGTCCAGGGAACCGCGCCGACGGGCTCGGGGACCACCACCTCCGCCGGCATCGGCTCCCGCGCCCCCTCCAGCCCCCTGCCGCGCAGCGGGCCCCAGGGCGCGCCCGCCGCCAAGACCGGTGAATCGGCCGCCACCAGCGTCGACGACGTCGCCCACACAGCCACCACCGCGGTGCCCCGCGAGATCCTGGTGCCCGAGCTGCCCAGTAACGCCGCCACCGTGCGGGCCTGGCTGACCGGTTTGCGCGGCGCCCGGGTGGACCTGCGCGTGCCCCGCCGGGGCGACAAGGCGGCCCTCATGGAGACGGTGCGCAAGAACGCCGAGGAGGCCCTGCGCCTGCACAAGACCCGCCGTGCAGGCGACCTCACCCAGCGCTCCCTCGCCCTGGACGAGCTGGCAGAGGCCCTCGACCTGCCCGAGGCGCCCCTGCGCGTGGAGTGCTACGACATCTCCCACACCCAGGGCACCTATCAGGTCGGCTCCATGGTGGTCTTCGAGGACGGGGCGCCGCGCAAGTCCGACTACCGCCGCTTCACCATCCGGGGCGAGGGCGGGGACGGCGCAACCGACGACACCGCCGCCATGCGCGAGGTCCTCACCCGTCGCTTCAAGCGGCTCGTCGCCGAGCGCGAGGCGGCGGCGGGCCGCGTCTCCGACGGCGCCGAGACCATCGACGGCACGCCCATCGACGATGACGGGATCCCGATCGCCTCCGGCCCCATCGATCCGGGCACCGGCCGGGCCCGCCGCTTCTCCTACGCACCCGGGCTCGTCGTCGTCGACGGCGGTCTGCCGCAGGTGGGCGCAGCCAAGGCGGTCTTCGACGAGCTCGGGATCGAGGTTCCGATCATCGGGTTGGCCAAGCGCCTGGAGGAGGTGTGGGTGCCCGGCGAGGAGTTCCCCATCATCCTGCCTCGCACCTCGCCGGCTCTTTACCTGCTCCAGCACCTGCGCGACGAGTCCCACCGCTTCGCCATCACCCACCACCGGAAGAAGCGCTCGGCGGGCATGACCCGCTCGATCCTCGACGGCGTTCCCGGGCTGGGGCCCGCGCGCCAGGCCGCGCTGCTCAAGGAGTTCGGCAGCGTCAAGCGCCTGCGCGGTGCCGATGTGGACGAGATCACCCGCGTCAAGGGTATCGGCCCAGCCCTGGCAGGTACGATCCTGGCTCATCTCAACGACTCGGCGAGCCCATCCAACGGCCCCGCTGAGGACAGCGGTAGTGGCGATGCGGTCCAACCCGCCACCGCACGGCCATGACCGCTCGGCACCGATCCCCTTGACGAAAGGACACACCCATGAAGATCTCTGCCCGCAACCAGCTCGCCGGCACCGTGCTCTCCGTGGAGAAGGGCGCCGTCAACGGCGTCGTGACCATCGAGGTCGCACCCGGCGTCGTCATCACCTCCTCCATCACCAACGCCGCCATTGAGGAACTCGGCCTCGTCGAGGGCACCAAGGCGGTGGCCATCGTCAAGGCCTCCTCCGTCATGGTCGGGGTCGAGGACTGAACAAGTCCGAACAGGATTCAGGCAGCCATGGACGGCGCCCAGGGCTTCCCCGACGGCTTCCTGTGGGGAGGGGCCACCGCGGCCAACCAGCTGGAGGGCGCCTACGACGTGGGCGGCAAGGGACTGAGCGTGCAGGACGTCATGCCCCGCGGCATCACCGCACCGCCCGCACAGGCGCCCACACCGGACAACCTCAAGCTCGAGGGCATCGACTTCTACCACCGCTATGCCCGGGACATCGCACTCTTCGCGGAGATGGGCTTCAAGGTGTTCCGGTTCTCCATCGCCTGGTCGCGGATCTTCCCACTCGGCGATGAGAACGAGCCGAACCAGGAGGGCCTGGCCTTCTACGACCGGGTCCTGGATGAACTGGACAAGCACGGCATCGAGCCTCTGGTCACCATCAGCCACTACGAGACCCCGCTGCACCTGGCCCGGCATTACAACGGCTGGACCGACCGCCGCCTCATCGGCTTCTACGAGCGCTACGCCCGCACTCTCCTGGAGCGCTACGGCAAGCGGGTGAGGTACTGGCTGACCTTCAATGAGATCAACTCCGTGCTCCACGAGCCCTTCATGTCCGGGGGCATCGCAACCCCCAAGGAACACCTGCGCGAGCAGGACCTCTACCAGGCCGTCCACCACGAGCTCGTGGCCTCCGCGGCCGCCACCAGGATCGCCCACGGGATCAACCCGGATATCCGGGTGGGCTGCATGATCCTGGCGATGCCCACCTATCCGCTCACCCCCGACCCCCGCGACGTGTGGGCCGCCAAGCAGGCCGAGCGCGCCAACTACGCCTTCGGCGACATCCACGTGCGCGGGGAGTATCCCGGCTACCTGTTGCGCATGCTCCGGGACAAGGGCATCGAGCTGGACATCACCGAGGAGGACCGCCGATTGCTGCGCCAGCACACGGTCGATTTCGTCTCCTTCTCCTACTACATGTCCATCTGCGAGACCGCCACCCGATCGGCCCTCTCCGGCGGGGGCAACATCCTGGGAGGGGTGGTGAACCCGACCCTCGAGGCATCCCAGTGGGGCTGGCAGATCGACCCGCTGGGTCTGCGCACGATTCTGAACGACTACTGGGACCGCTGGAACAAGCCGCTGTTCATCGTGGAGAACGGCCTGGGCGCGAAGGACATCCTCGTCCAGGGCACCGAAGGCCCCACGGTCGAGGACGACTACCGCATCGATTACATGAACGACCACCTGGTCCAGGTCCGCGAAGCCATCGCCGACGGCGTCCAGGTGCTGGGCTACACCTCCTGGGGCTGCATCGACCTGGTCTCGGCTTCCACGGCGCAGATGTCCAAGCGCTACGGCTTCATCTACGTCGACCGGGACGACGACGGTGCAGGAACCCTGGAGCGCTACCGCAAGAAGTCCTTCGGCTGGTACCGCGATCTCATCGCCTCCAACGGTCGCAGCTTGGTCGACCGCCGGGACTGACCGCGTCCAGCGGGCGATGTTGCTGAACTCAAGGTGCCTCAGGCGGAGGGTGCCACTGCTCCTGCGGCCGCCCGGGCGCGCCGGCGGGCGCTCTCGACGTCGTCGGCGCCCGCCACCGCCACGCCCAGGCGGCGGCCCGGGTGCGCCTCGGGCTTGCCGAACAGCCGGAGGTCGGCGCCCTCGATGGCGAGGGCGGCCTCCACGCCGGTGAAGCGCACTCCTTGGCCGGGAGCGGAATCAGCGCCGGCCTTGATCGTGGCCGAGGCCCCCGGGCAGCGCAGGGAGGTGTCCACGGGCAGGCCCAGCAGGGCGCGGGCGTGCAGCTCGAACTCGCTCAGGCGCTGGCTGGCCAGCGTCACCAGGCCGGTGTCGTGCGGTCTGGGGGAGACCTCGGAGAAGAGGACCTCCTCGCCGCAGATGAACAGCTCCACCCCGAACAGGCCCCAGCCGCCCAGGGCGGCCGTGACCCGCTGCGCCACCTCGCGTGCGCGCTCCAGCGCTGCGGGCGGCAGCGCCTGGGGCTGCCAGGACTCAACGTAGTCCCCGTCCACCTGCCTGTGCCCGATCGGCTCGCAGAAACTCGTCACCGTCCCACCGCCGCGCGGATCTTGCGAGCGCACGGTGAGCAGGGTGATCTCCGTGTCGAAGTCGACGAAGCCCTCGACGATGACCCGTCCGCGGTCCACCCGGCCGTCGTCGGCCGCATGGCGCCAGGCCTCGGCAAGGTCCTGCGGGCCGCGCGCCACGGACTGGCCATGGCCGGAGGAGGACATGACCGGTTTGACCACGCAGGGGAAGCCCACTTCCCCCGCCGCCCGCGTGAGCTCATCCAGGCTGGATGCGAAGGCGTAGGGGCTGGTGGCCAGCCCCAGCTCCTCGGCGGCCAGGCGCCTGATCCCCTCCCGGTTCATCGTGAGCTGGGCGGCCCTGGCGGTGGGGACCACGCGGACCCGGCCCTCCCCCTCGAGGGCAACCAGGGCGTCGGTCGCCAGCGCCTCGATCTCGGGGACCACGATGTCCGCCCCGCTGGAGATGATCGCCGCGGTGAGCGCCTGCGGATCGCCCATGTCGACCGTGAGGGCGTTGTGAGCCACCTGCTGGGCCGGGGCGCCCTCATAGCGGTCGATCGCCGTGACCTCCACGCCCAGGCGGGTCAGGGCGATCGCCACCTCCTTGCCGATCTCCCCGGACCCCAGCAGTGCCACCTTGGTGGCGCTCGAGGTCCAGGGCGTCCCGATGACAGGCGGGGCGGGGTCATAAGCGGTGGTCATCAGCACCTCCGGAGGCGGGCGGCGGCAACAGGTCATCGATAACGCTACCCACGAGGCGCCGCGATCGTCCCCCTGAGGCATGCCATGCTTGGCACATGAACACCCGCCGCTCGAAACCCGCCGCGAAGTCAGCTCGTGACCCGGCGAAAGGCCGCGACCCCCTGCGCGATACCGTCCCACCCTTCATTCCCGCGATCGATGACGCGGCTCCGCCGATCCCTCCGGCGCAGCGCCCCGAGGTCCTCATTGTGACGGGCCTGTCGGGGGCGGGACGCTCCCGTGCCGCTAACGCGCTGGAAGACCTGGACTGGTACGTCATTGATAACCTTCCTCCCCAGTTACTGCCCGCCATGGCGGGAATGATGACGACGGTCGGGGCGGGCGTGCACCGCCTCGCAGCAGTGGTCGACGTGCGCAGCCGCGAGTTCTTCGCCTCATTCATGCAGTACCTCGGCGAGTTGCGCGAGTCCGGGGTGACGCTGCGCCTGATCTTCCTGGACGCCTCCGACTCGGCTCTCATACGGCGCTTCGAGTCCTCCCGGCGGCCGCACCCGCTGCAGGGCACGGGCTCGATCCTGGACGGCATCGAGCACGAGCGCACCCTCCTGGCCGGTTTGAAGGCCCAGGCCGACAATGTCATCGACACCACCGACTACTCAGTCCATGATCTGGCGCGGCGGGTGCGCGAACTGGTCGCCACCGAATCCGAGCTGGCTCTGCAGGTGACGGTGATGTCCTTCGGCTTCAAATACGGCTTGCCCTTGGACGCCGATCATGTCTTGGACGTGCGTTTCATACCCAACCCCTACTGGGTCACAGAGCTTCGCCACCTCACCGGACGCGACGAGCCCGTGGCTGAATATGTTTTCCGCCAGGATGGCGCGGCCGAGTTCGTCGACGGCTATGCCGCTCTGCTGGCCCCCGCCCTGCCCGCCTACATCGAAGAGCTCAAGCCGAACGTGACCATCGCGGTGGGATGCACCGGCGGCAAGCACCGCTCGGTGGCCTCGGCCGAACGGATCTCGGCCCGCCTGCGCGCCAATGGTTTCAAGGTCTCCACCCAGCACCGTGATCTGGGAAGGGAGTGAGGATCCATGAATGCGCACTCAACGCTCGACTCCACCGGTTGGCCTCGTCGCGGTGAGGACGGACCGGCGGTTGTGGCGCTCGGTGGGGGGCACGGCCTATCCGCCACCCTGCGGGCGCTGCGCCATGTCACCCATCAGCTCACTGCCGTGGTCACCGTGGCCGACGACGGCGGGTCCTCCGGACGCCTGCGGCGGGAGTTCGACTGCCTGCCGCCCGGGGACCTGCGCATGGCCCTGGCCGCGCTGACCGATGACTCCGAGTGGGGCCTGACGTGGCGCGACGTGCTCCAGCATCGCTTCGCGGGCGAGGGGGAACTCGACAATCACGCTCTGGGCAACCTGCTCATCCTCGCGCTATGGCAGCTGCTTGGAGACGAGGTCGAGGGCCTGGACTGGGTGGGGCGGCTCCTGGCCATACACGGTCGCGTGATTCCCATGAGCGCCTCACCACTGGTGATCGAGGCGGACCTCGTCGATGGCGCCCATCGGAAGCGGGTCCGCGGTCAGGTGGCAGTAGCCACTGAGCGCGGTCAGATGACGAATGTGGGCATCGTCCCCACTGATGCGGACGCCCACCCTGAGGCGCTGCGAGCCATTGGCGAGGCCGACTGGGTGGTCCTGGGGCCCGGCTCCTGGTACACCTCGGTCCTGCCCCACCTGATTCTCCCCTCCATGCGGCGGGCACTGGAGAGCACGACGGCCCTGAAGGCCGTCGTGCTCAATCTGTCTGCGCAGCACGGGGAGACAGACGGCATGACGTGCGCGGACCACCTGCGCGTTCTGAATGAGTACGCGCCGGACCTGCGACTGAACGTCGTCATCGCCGATCCAAGCGTTGTGGAGGACACCGATGACTTGGAGTCCGTTGCAGCACGACTCGGCGCCACTGTCGTCCTGCGTCAGGTGCGCACGGGTGAGACCCTGTGCAACCATGACCCTTTGCGCTTGGCCGCTGCCTTCCGCGACGCTTTCGACGGCGTGATGGGTGACGTTGCCTGGACCACGACGGACTGACTGTCCGTCTTCACTGACTGAGGAGGTTCCCGCCATGTCACTGACAGTGGCCGTCAAGGATGAGCTCGCGCACGTCGACGCTCAGAACGCCGCCCAGCGGCGCGCGGAGGTCGCCTCCATGCTCCGCTTCTCCGGCGGACTGCACATCGTCTCGGGCAAGATCGTTGTCGAGGCCGAGCTCGATCACGGGGGAGCGGTGCGACGGCTCCACCGCGAGTTGCGCGACCTGTTCTCCATGGAGCCGGAGGTCATCGTGGTTCAATCCGGCTCGCTGCACCGGGGCAACCACTACGTGCTGCGCGTGACCGATCGCGGCAAGGACCTGGCTCGTCTGACCGGACTCGTCGATGGCCGAGGACGGCCGGTGCGCGGGATGCCGGTCGCCGTCGTTCAAGGCGGACGCAACGCCTCGGCCGCAGCCTGGCGAGGGGCCTTCCTGGCCCGCGGCTCATTGACGGAGCCCGGACGCTCCTCGTCCTTGGAGGTCACCTGTCCCGGAAGCGAGGCCGCGCTGGCGCTGGTCGGTGCGGCCCGCCGCTTCGACATCGCCGCCAAGGCCCGCGAGGTGCGCGGAGCCGACAGGGTCGTCGTACGCGACGGCGAGGCCATCGGCGTCCTGCTGCAGCGCATGGGAGCCGTGGAGGCCTTCGCATCCTGGGGAGAGCGCCGCTCCCGCCGGGAGACTCGTGGGACCGCCAATCGACTGGCCAACTTCGACGATGCCAACCTGCGGCGCTCCGCCCGCGCTGCCGTCGCCTCAGGCGCCCGGGTGGAGCGGGCCTTCGAGATTTTGGGCGAGGAGGTTCCCGAGCACCTGGTTCAGGCCGGACGACTGCGGATGGAGCACAAGCAGGCGAGCCTGGAGGAGCTGGGGCAGCTCTCCGATCCCCAGCTGACCAAGGATGCCGTCGCGGGCCGCATACGACGTCTGCTCGCCATGGCGGACAAGCGCGCTCGAGAGCTGGGCGTGCCCGACACGGAATCCGTGCTCACCCAGGACATGCTCGATATGTGAGGCTCGGGACTGGGAGATCCGGTTGACGGTCCGTGACAGGAACGGCCGACACCGGCATTGGCGAATGACGCCGCCCTCAGATCTCCCGGCCCACTGGGACATCGGTCCCGCTTCTGACTGTCAAACGTATGTCATCTCACATATGTGGTGATTCCCGCCGGTTATCTGTTCGCCCATGGCGTGGCCGATGCTCACATGAGGTGAGTCGTGACCGCTACACTCCACAGTGCCGGAGCGCAGAGGCTCAGCCGCCGCGGTCCGGGGCACACTCCGGTGTGCGAAGACACGAACAGCGTGCGCCGTACCGGCGTACTAGGAGGACCCAAAGTGACCACCCGCGTTGGTATCAACGGCTTCGGTCGTATCGGCCGCAACTTCTTCCGCGCTGCCCTCGAGCAGAAGGCGGACCTCGAGGTCGTAGCGGTCAACGACCTGACGGACAACAAGACTCTTGCACACCTGCTCAAGTACGACTCGATCCTCGGCCGTTTCAGTGGTGAGGTCTCCTACGATGACGATGGCATCACCGTCAACGGCAAGCACATCAAGGTGTTGGCCCAGCGCAACCCCGCCGACCTGCCCTGGGGCGACCTGGGCGTCGAGGTCGTCGTGGAGTCCACCGGCTTCTTCACCGACGGCGAGAAGGCCAAGGCCCACCTTGACGGCGGCGCCAAGAAGGTCGTCATCTCCGCTCCCGCCAAGAACGTCGATGGCACCTTCGTCATGGGCGTCAACGAGGGCGACTACGACAACGCCGCGATGAACATCGTGTCCAACGCCTCCTGCACCACCAACTGCCTCGCCCCCCTGGCCAAGGTCCTCCACGAGAACTTCGGCATCGAGCGCGGCATCATGACCACCATCCACTCCTACACGGGTGACCAGCGCGTCCTCGACGCCCCGCACAAGGACCTGCGCCGCGCCCGCGCCGCTGCGCTCAACATGATCCCCACCAAGACCGGTGCCGCCCAGGCCGTGGCCCTCGTCCTGCCCGAGCTCAAGGGCAAGTTCGACGGCCTGGCCGTCCGCGTGCCCACCCCGACCGGCTCGCTGACCGACCTCACCTTCGTGGCCGAGAAGGAGGTCTCCGTCGACGCCGTCAAGGCCGCCGTCAAGGCCGCCGCCGAGGGTGAGCTCAAGGGCGTTCTCGAGTACACCGAGGACCCGATCGTCTCGACCGACATCGTGGGCAACCCGCACACCTCGATCTTCGACGCCACCGAGACCAAGGTCATCGGCAACCTCGTCAAGGTCCTCTCCTGGTACGACAACGAGTGGGGCTACTCCAACGCCCTGGTCCGCCTGACCTCCCTGGTCGGCTCCAAGCTCGCCTGAGCCACGAGACACCACTGAGAGCATGACGCTCTAGAAGAGTCGGCGCCCGCGCAATACCAGAGTGTTGCGCGGGCGCCGTCCGTCAGCGGGCGCGCCCGAGCGGGTACGCCGCTGTCAGCCGGTCCCGATAGCGGGCCCGGCCCCACCGACTGCATCACCCACCACCACCGATGAGAGGTTTCATGAAGACCATCGAGTCCCTGGGCGACCTCAAGGGCAAGAAAGTCCTGGTCCGCTCCGACTTCAACGTCCCACTCGACGCCGACAAGAACATCACCGACGACGGCCGCATCCAGGCCGCTCTGCCGACCCTCAAGACCCTTCTTGACGCCGGCGCCAAGGTCATCATCACCGCCCACCTCGGCCGCCCCAAGGGCCAGGTCAACCCCGACTACTCCCTCGCGCCCGTCGCCAAGCGCCTCGCCGAGGTCACTGGCGCCAAGGTGACTCTTGCCGAGGACACCGTGGGCGAGTCCGCCAAGGCGGCCGTCGCCGCCGTGGGCGACGGTGAGATCGTCCTGCTGGAGAACGTGCGCTTCAACGCCGCCGAGACCTCCAAGGACGACGCCGAGCGCGAGGCCTTCGCCGCGCAGCTCGCCGCCCTGGCCGACGTCTTCGTCTCCGACGGATTCGGCGTCGTCCACCGCAAGCAGGCCTCCGTCTACGACGTCGCCAAGCTCCTGCCCTCGGCGGCGGGCCTCCTGGTGCTCAAGGAGATCGAGTCCCTGGGCCGCGCCGTCAACAACCCCGAGCGCCCCTACACCGTGGTGCTGGGCGGCTCCAAGGTCTCCGACAAGCTCGGCGTCATCTCGAACCTCCTGGGCAAGGCCGACCGCCTGCTGATCGGCGGCGGCATGGCCTACACCTTCCTGGCCGCCCAGGGCTACGAGGTGGGCACCTCTCTGCTGGAGAAGGACCAGATCGAGACCGTCAAGGGCTACCTGGAGACCGCCAAGGCCAACGGCGTCGAGCTCCTGCTGCCCGTGGACACCGTCGTGGCCCCGACCTTCGCCGCCGACGCCCCGGCCACCGTCTTCCCCTCCGACTCGCTGCCCGCGGACCAGATGGGCCTGGACATCGGCCCCGAGACTCGCAAGCTCTTCGCCGACGCCATCACCACCTCCAAGACGGTGGTCTGGAACGGCCCCATGGGCGTCTTCGAGTTCCCGGCATTCGCCGAGGGCACCAAGGCCGTGGCCAAGGCGATCTCCGAGTCCGACGCCTTCTCCGTGATCGGCGGCGGCGACTCCGCCGCGGCCGTGCGCACGCTCGGCTTCGACGAGGCGACCTTCTCCCACATCTCCACCGGTGGCGGCGCCTCCCTCGAGCTCCTCGAGGGCAAGACCCTGCCCGGCATCGCTGTTCTGGAAGGCTGATCATTATGACGAATCGCATCCCGCTGATGGCGGGCAACTGGAAGATGAACCTCGACCACCTCGAGGCCAACCACCTGATCCAGGGCCTGTCCATGGCTCTGAAGGACGACGACCACGACTACAACAAGTGCGAGGTTCTGGTCATCCCGCCCTTCACCGATCTCCGCACGGTTCAGACGATCGTCGATGCCGATGGGCTCGAGATCAAGTACGGCGCCCAGGACGTCTCGGTGCACGACAATGGCGCCTACACCGGTGAGGTCTCCACGGCGATGCTCACCAAGCTCGGCTGTACATACGCGGTGATGGGTCACTCCGAGCGCCGTGAGTACCACGGCGAGTCGGATGAGCTCGTGGGCGCCAAGGCGCGCAAGGTACTGGACGCAGGCATGACTCCGATCCTGTGCTGCGGGGAGGCCCTGGAGATCCGCAAGGCCGGCACCCACGTGACGTTCGTTCTCGACCAGATCCGCGCCGCTCTGAAGGGCTGGAGCCCTGAAGACGTCGCCCAGATCGTCATCGCCTACGAGCCGATCTGGGCCATCGGCACCGGCGAGACCGCCACCGCAGATGACGCGCAGGAGGTCTGCAACGCCATTCGCGAGGCCCTGCGCACCGACTACGGCGATGCGACCGCCGACGCCACGCGCATCCTTTACGGCGGAAGCGCCAAGCCCGGCAACATCAAGGAGCTCATGGCTCAGCCGGATGTTGACGGCGCTCTCGTGGGAGGCGCTTCGCTCAAGGCGGACTCCTTCGCCGCCATGTCGAACTTCTACGCCTGAGAAGCCCACGACGCTGAAGGTCGTCCGATAGAACAGGCCAATGGGCGGCTGCCCGGGCTCGTCCGCCTCGCAACTCGAGGCGGACGAGCCCGACATTATGGATCCGGTATGGATCGGGTAGAGTCCGGCACGGATCGGGCAGACACGACAGACACTGCCCCGCAAGAGCGCCCGCCGGCTCACGGAGGCGCGATAACGAAGGGAAAACCACAGCGTGACTGTGCTGAGAATAGTTCTCCAGGTACTCCTCGTACTATCGAGCTTCTTCCTGATCATGTCGATCCTGCTGCACAAGGGCAAGGGAGGCGGTTTATCCGACATGTTCGGCGGAGGGATCTCCTCGTCCGCCGGCTCCTCTGGCGTTGCCGAGCGCAACCTCAACCGCATCACGGTCGGCGTCGCTCTGCTGTGGACTGTCACGATCGTGGGCCTTGGGCTCGTCACACGGTTCGCATAACCGCCTTCGGAACACGACCACGACCTCCGCTGCGAGCACCGGAACTGAAGCAGGCCCGCGTGAGGACGCCCTCCAGCGTTCCCTGCGCGGGTATCTGGCGCACCTGCGCATCGAGCGCGGTCTGAGCCCGAATACCCTGGCCGCCTATGAGCGGGATCTGAGTCGCTATGCCGACTTCCTGCGCGGGCGCAGCGCCACCGTACTCGCCGATGTGCAAGAGGCGGACGTCATGGCTTTTCTCGAGGCGCTGCGGACCGGATCAGATGGCGGACGGCCCCTGGCCGCTTCCTCCGCGGCACGCACCGTCACTGCCGTACGCGGTCTGCACCGCTTCCTTCTGGATGAGGGCGTGACCGAAACCGACCCGGCGACACAGGTGCGCCCTCCGCAAGTGGGGCGGCGATTGCCCAAGGCTCTGAGCATCGACGAGGTCAGCCGTCTGCTCGAAGCCGCCTCGGCCGGGGACGATCCGGTCAGCATGCGGGATCGAGCGCTCCTGGAGGTCCTGTACGCCACGGGTGCGCGGATCTCGGAAGCTGTCGGCCTGGTGGTGGATGATCTCGACTCGAGCACGGGGTGTCTGCGCCTGCTCGGCAAAGGGCGCAAGGAGCGAGTCGTTCCCATGGGCCAGTACGCCTGGGACGCCCTGGAGGCGTATCTGGTTCGGAGCAGACCTGAGCTGGCCGCTCGAGGCAGGGGAGTGCCGCAGGTTTTTCTCAACACTCTGGGGCGTCCGCTGTCTCGTCAATCCGCCTGGGGCGTTCTTCAGCATGCCGCCGAGCGCGCCGGTCTGACCGGTGGAGGAGCTGAAGAGACAGGAAAGATGGAAGGGCGGCACATCTCGCCCCACACTCTGCGTCACTCCTTCGCCACTCATCTGCTCGCTGGAGGCGCCGATGTCCGCGTGGTCCAGGAGATGCTCGGCCACGCCTCGGTGACAACCACTCAGATCTACACGAAGGTCACCGTCGACCACCTCCGGGAGGTCTACGCCACCAGCCATCCGCGCGCCCATGGCTGAGGTTGATGAGCAGACAGTTCTCCGGAGTCCCGAAATGCAGACACGGCCTGGCTATAGACACGCCCGCCGCGGACTACGAGCGGTTATCGGCTAGGCTGCCAATGTGAGTGAGTCCAACCAGTCCGGCATGATCGACCAGCACTCCTCCACGGATGAGCCCGAGGAGAAGGTCTTCCCTGTACCCGCGCCACTGGAGTCACATGGCCCCGCACGCGTCATCTCCATGTGCAATCAGAAGGGCGGGGTCGGCAAGACGACCACCACCATCAATCTCGGGGCGGCTCTGGCCGAGTGCGGGCGCCGGGTCCTCATCGTCGACTTCGATCCGCAGGGCGCTGCCAGCGCGGGCTTGGGCGTCAACGCCCATGAGCTGGATTCGACCATCTACAACTTGCTGGTCTCCGCCAGTCCTGACGTGCGGTCCGTCATCTACCCGACCACTGCCGAGGGGCTCGATATCGTCCCGGCCAACATCGACCTGTCCGCCGCCGAGGTTCAGCTCGTCAACGAGGTCGCTCGCGAGCAGGCCCTGACTCGGGTGATCCGCCCGGTCCTGGACGACTACGACGCCATCCTGGTTGATTGCCAGCCCTCCTTGGGCTTGCTGACCATCAACGCTCTGACCGCCTCCCACGGCGTCATCATCCCGCTGGAGACCGAGTTCTTCGCCTTGCGCGGCGTTGCTCTCCTGGTGGAGACCGTGGACCGGGTCCGTGATCGTCTCAATCCCCGGCTGCAGATCGATGGAATCCTGGCCACCATGGTCGATCACCGGACTCTGCACGCCCGAGAGGTCCTCGATCGCCTTGAGGATGCCTTCGGGGATCAGCTCTACGACACGCAGATTCGGCGGACCATCAAGTTCCCCGACGCCACTGTGGCCAGTGAGCCGATCACGAGCTATGCCCCGTCCCATCCCGGTGCCGAGGCCTATCGCCGGCTCGCCCGGGAGGTCATCGCCCGCGGCAATGTCGCCTGAGGCGGATTCCGCCGAGACCACGACTCCTCTCGGAATGACCAGCAGCGGAGCTGCTGGCACGGAGGCGGGCGCAACAGCTCGGGTTCCCGGATTCTCCGTGAGTCTGCCCCAGTTCGAGGGTCCCTTCGACCTGCTTCTCGCGCTCATCGCGCGCAGACGGCTGGATGTGACCGAGTTGGCCTTGGCCGAGGTCACAGACGAGTTCATCGCTCATATGCGCGCCGACTGGGATCTGGGCCGAGCCAGCGAATTCCTCGTCGTGGCCTCTACTCTCCTGGCGCTCAAGGCCCAACGGCTTCTGCCGCACGATCCGGATGACGAGGACGAGGATCTTGAGCTCCTTGAGGCCCGAGATCTCCTGTTCGCCAGGCTCCTGCAGTACCGGGCTTACAAGCAGGCTGCGCAATGGCTATCCGATATGGCCTCCACGGCCTCGCGCAGCCACCCCCGTGTTGTTGGTCTGCCCGCTGAGTTCAGCTCGCTGCTGCCCCAGCTCGTGGCGACCATCGACGCCACCGATCTCGCTCAGTTGGCAGTACGGGCGTTCACCCGACCGGCAGATCCCGGTGTCCAAACTGTTCACCTTCATGAGCGGGTGCCTGTGGGCGAGCAGCTGAATCTGATCGCATTGCGCTTGCGGAGACACGGCACAGCGACCTTCAGTCGCCTCATCGCCGATGCTGAGCGTGCGGCCGTCGTCGTCGCCCGCTTCCTGGCCCTGCTCATCCTGCACCGTCAGGGCAGTGTGAACCTCGATCAGAACGAGCCGATGGGGGAGATCACGGTGGCGTGGTGCAGCGGTTACGACGACCTGGCGGGCATCATGAGCCCGGATATCGAGGAGGAGTTCGGATGAGCCAGATCCCGGCCGCCCGGCAGGGAGAGCTGAATGCGGTGCCCAGCGACCGACTGCGGTCCGCCGCCGAGGCGGTTCTCGTCGTCGCCGACGAACCCATTACTGCGGCGTCCCTGTCGGAATCACTCGGGCTGGATGAGAATGCCACTGAAAAGCTCCTGGAATCCTTGGCCGCGGAGTACGCCGGGCATGAGGGACAGGGTCGTCCTCGCGGCTTCATACTGCGCCGTGTCGCCGGAGGATGGCGACTCGCCTCAGCACCGGAATTCTCAGACATCGTCGAGCGCTTCGTCATTGGCGGCGCCACGGCCCGTTTATCACAGGCGGCTCTGGAAACCCTTGCCGTCATCGCTTATCGCCAGCCCGTGACTCGTGGGCGCGTCGCAGCGATCCGGGGCGTCAACGTAGACGGCGTCGTGCGCACCCTGCACGCACGCGGGCTCATCGAGGAGACCGGCACCGAGCCCAATGGCGCGATCCTGTATCGCACGACCGCGGAGTTCCTGGAGTACCTGGGTCTGAACTCTTTGGAGGACCTGCCGCCTCTGGCCCCGTACCTGCCCGACACCGCGGTCCTGGACGACATTGAGAACGAGATGAGCGAGAGGAACCATCAATGAGCGGCGACGTAGTCGACCTGACCGGCCAGGAGTTCTACGACGAGGATGACCTCGAAGAGCTGGACGAGGATGCCGCCGCCCCCGCCGAGTTGACCGCTTTCGACGCTGAGGCCCTGAGCGAGCAAGAGGAGGCTGAACGTCTCGCCGCTCGGCGCCGCGCCGCTCGCGGCGGAAGCGATGATCCGCACGTGGTCGGCGGTGAGCGCCTCCAGAAGGTCCTGGCCCATGCCGGAGTCGCCTCCCGGCGCGCATGCGAAGTGCTCATCTCCTCGGGACGGGTCAGTGTGGACGGCGTGATCGTCACCGAGGCCGGAGTACGGGTCGATCCTGCGACGCAGGAGATCCGGGTCGACAATGCCCGCGTGTTGACTGATCCCGATGTCGTCACTGTCATGTTGCACAAACCGGCCGGTGTGGTGACCACCATGGAGGATCCAGAGAGCCGTCCCACTGTTGCCGAACTGGGAGCCCGGTGGGTGGCCGAGCACGCCGACGAGCTCGAGCATCCCGAATCCGTCAGGCTCGTGCACGTGGGGCGCCTGGACACCCAGACTGAGGGACTGCTGCTGCTGTCCAATGACGGCGAGCTCGCGCATCGCCTCATTCACCCTCGCTACGAGATCGCCAAGACCTACGTCGCCATCGTCGAAGGACAGGCGGAGCACTGGGTCCCGCGCAAGCTCAAGCGCGGTATCGAGCTGGATGATGGGAATGCCCGAGCAGATCGGGTCATCATCAAGGACTCCGGACCAGCGGGATCAATCGTTGAGATCACGCTGCACTCCGGTAGGAATCGCATTGTGCGCCGCATGCTGGCGGCAGTCGGGCACCCGGTGTCGAGGTTGGCCCGCACCAGGCTCGGGCCATTGACACTCGGCTCCCTGCGCCCCGGCCAGATGCGGCGGCTCACCGGTGACGAGGTCGCGGCTCTGCAGAACGAGGTCGGCCTATGAATATGCCGGTGAACATGCCGGTCGCACCCGCCCTTTCGACTCGAGGGCCGGTGCTCATCGTGGGCACCGGTCTACTGGGTACCTCGCTCGCCCTGGCTCTGAGCGCCGCCCGCATCGAGGTGCAACTGGCGGACACCTCGCCCACGTCGCTGGCCCTGGCCCGCGATATGGGAGCCGGGCGAGTGCGCACCAGTGGCGACGCCGAACCGCGCATCGTGGTGGTGGCGACACCCCCCGATGTCACCGCCGGCGTTGTTCTACGCGAACTGGATGCTCATCCCGGCGCTGTCGTCACCGATGTCGCATCCGTCAAGGACAGCGTCGCCGCGGAGGTGCGGGCTCATGGGGGCGACAGCGCCCGTCGTTATGTCGGCTCCCACCCCATGGCCGGGCGCGAACGCTCCGGGGCGGTCGCTGCAGACTCCGACCTGTTCGTGGGCCGCCCCTGGGTGATCGTGGGGGAGTGGGCAGACCCGGACTCGGTGCTTCGGATCCGAAATCTCGCCGTTGACGTGGGTGCCACTCCGGTGCTCATGACCGCCGCCGAGCACGATGCCGCAGTAGCGGCCGTTTCGCATGTTCCCCAGCTCCTCAGCTCCCTGCTGGCTGCTCGTTTAGAGGAGCTGCCCGAGTCCGCCCTGGCTCTCGCCGGTCAAGGACTGCGCGACACCACCCGTATCGCCGCCTCCGACCCGCGTTTGTGGTCGGCGATCATCGTCGGCAATGCCGAGCCGGTGGCAGAGCTGCTGCGGGCTGTACGCACCGATCTCGACCTCCTCATCGAGGGTATCGCTCCCGCATTGCTCCCGAGTACCCCTTCTGAGCGCTCGTTCCCCGAGGGCGCAGATGCCATCATTCCGGGAGCGGTGGGCGCCATCACCGACGTCATGAGTCGCGGTAATACCGGGCGGGCCCGCATTCCCGGCAAGCACGGTGGCGCGCCGCGCCGCTACGCCGAGGTCCAGGTCCTCGTGCCGGACTCCGCCGGCGAGCTCGGAAGGCTCTTCTCCGACGTGGGCGCCGCCGGCGTGAATATCGAGGACTTCTCCTTGGAGCATTCCCCCGGTCAGCGTGCAGGACTCGCCATGCTCTCCGTACTTCCCGCAGCGGCCCAGGGGCTTCAGGAGGCGCTGGGTGCACAAGGCTGGCGGGTAGTTATCGGCTAGGACTCCGCTCCGGTTTTCCAGCGTCTCTTTTCGATCCCATTCTTGAAGGATCTTTATTGTGAGCGGCCTGTCAGTCGTGCGCGATCTCATGAACGCAGTGTGTCAAGGACACGTGTTGCGTATGGGACCCTTGGACGGGTTCACCGAGGTCTGGAGGAAAGCACATGGGAATCGTTGTCGCGATCGACGGGCCGAGCGGATCAGGCAAGTCGACCGTTTCCAAGCAAGTCGCCTCCAGACTCGGTTTGGCCTATCTCGACACCGGCGCCATGTACCGGGCAGCGGCCTGGTGGTGCGAGCACGAGGGCGTCGATCTTGAAGACTCGGAGGCCGTGACGCGCGCGGTCGAGACCATGCCTTTGACGATGGGGGTCAATCCCGAGGCGCCGGGTGTTGTCTGCGGCAGTGAAGACATCGCCAGCGCCATCCGCGATCCTCATATCGCCGCCATCGTCTCCAAGGTGGCCACCAACCTCGATGTCCGCGCCGAGCTGGCCCGCCTCCAGCGCGAGATCATCCATAGTGAGGCTGCCGGGCTGCATCGCGCCTTCTCCGCGGGTGCCGGAGTCGTGGCCGAGGGCCGGGACATCACCACCGTCATCGCACCCGACGCAGACGTGCGCCTGCTCATCACCGCCAGCGAGGAGGCTCGCCTCGCCCGTCGCGCCGCCGATTTGGAGGCCGCCGGCAAGCACATCGACGCCGCTGCCCTGCGCGATCAGGTGGTTCGTCGGGATCAGGATGACTCCGCAGTCTCCCAGTTCCTCACGGCTCCGGAGGGCGTGACCCTCGTGGACACCTCCGACATGGATCTTCCCGAGACGGTCGAGCATGTCATCGCTCTTATCGAGAGCGAGCTCGATCAGGCCGCTGAGCGCGATCGCCAAGACCTCTTGCGGGCCGAGGCCCTGCGTGAGGGGTTGGCCGACTACGAGCTCGAGGAGGAGGATCTCGCTCTACTGGACGGCCAGGACATCCCGGCGACAGACTCCGGCCTGGAAGCAGGCCTGCCTGTTCTCGCGGTCATAGGCCGACCGAATGTCGGCAAGTCCACCCTCGTCAACCGGGTCCTGGGGCGTCGCGCAGCCGTGGTTCAGGACACGCCGGGCGTGACTCGCGACCGCGTCTCCTATCCGGCGGAATGGGCCGGCCGGCGCTTCACCATCGTGGACACCGGCGGTTGGGAGGTGGACGTCGCCGGTCTGGATGCCGCCGTCGCCACCCAGGCCGAGATCGCTGTCAACATGTCCGACGCCGTCATGCTCGTCGTCGATGCTCAGGTCGGCATCACCGAGACCGATGCGCGCATCGTGCAGATGCTGCGCAAGTCGGGCAAGCCCGTCGTGCTGGCCGCCAACAAGGTGGACTCGCCGGCTCAGGAGGGTGATGCGGCCGCCCTGTGGAACTTGGGGCTCGGCGAGCCCTACCCGGTTTCCGCGCTGCACGGGCGCGGCAGCGGCGATGTCCTGGACGCCGCCATGGCGATTCTTCCCGAGGTGTCCGCCGTCGCCGGGCCGGTTCGCGATGACGACCTGCACCGCATCGCCCTGGTGGGCCGACCGAACGTCGGGAAGTCTTCTCTGCTGAACTCCATCGCCAGGGCTGCTCGGGTGGTGGTCAACGAGGTCGCCGGTACGACCCGCGACCCGGTCGATGAGGTCCTCGAACTCGACGGGCGCAGATGGGTCTTCGTAGACACCGCCGGCATTCGCCGTCGTGTGAAACAGGCCCGCGGCGCCGATTACTACGCAGTCCTGCGTACCCAGGGCGCCATTGAGAAGGCCGAGGTGGCCGTCATTCTCCTGGATGCCTCCGAGCCGATCACCGAACAGGATGTGCGTGTCATCCAGCAGGCGGTGGATGCCGGACGGGCCCTCGTGCTGGTCAACAACAAGTGGGACCTGGTCGACGAGGAGCGCCAGAAGATGCTGGCCTGGGAGACCGAGCACGACTTGGCGCATGTGGCCTGGGCGCCGCACATCAACCTGGCGGCGCGCACCGGCTGGCACACCAACCGGCTTGTGCGTGCCCTGGACACCGCCCTTGAGGGCTGGACCACCCGCATCCCGACCGGTCGGCTCAACGCCTTTCTCGGTGAGCTGCAATCCGCGACGCCGCACCCGCTGCGCGGCGGCAAGCAGCCCCGCATCCTCTTCGCCACCCAGGTGCAGACGGCGCCGCCACGTATTGTCGTGTTCTCAACCGGTTTCCTGGATGCCGGATATCGCCGCTTCATCGAGCGGCGCCTGCGCGAGGAGTTCGGTTTCGTCGGCACGCCCGTTCAGATCGGAGTGCGTGTGCGGGAGAAGCGCAAACGGCGCTGAGTGCTCCACAACGGCGCGGCGATCCCGTCCGTCATCGATCGCGTTGCGATGTTCGCCGAGATGCTCCTCGGCGCCGACGTGGAACCGCTGACTCAATTGCGCTCCATGGTCTTCGAGATCGGCTCCTCCGCACCCTTCCCCCGACGTCGGTCATATCTCATCCACCACGGCCAGGCTCTTCCCCATCCTGGCCTGACGACCGGGCCGACACAAGCGATGGCGCTCATGGCCAACAAGATGGAGGACGTCGTCGCCTCCGGCAGAGGCATTCTGCGCGTTCAACAGCTCGCCGAGCGCCTTGGCATCTCCGGTCGGAGCCTACAGCGGTTCTCCGAGAACTACATCGGTCTGCCCCCAACTGGCCGTGATCGGACGCTACCGGCTCCAGGAAGCGGCGCAACGGCTCCGGGAGGATCCGTCTCTCACCGTTGCGCATGTGGCCGCCGAGCTCGACTACGCGGACCACGCCCCCCTGACCGCCGACTTCCGACAAGTCCTGGGCCTCTCACCGAGCCTGTACCGGCAGCAGACCATCAGCGAACGTCAGACCCTCAGTGACCGGTAGTGGGCTCGGACCTCGGGGGAGAACCTCTCAATCGCGTAGCGCAGCATCGTTCGCGGCATGCGCGCGGCGTACTGGTCGAGGAAGGCGATGAGCGAGGCCTCATCGACGCGCTTCCCCGCCTCCCGCAGCATCCAGCCGACCGCCTTGTGGATGAGATCGTGAGGATCATCGAGCAGTTGCCGGGCGGCGGCGTAGGTCGGCCAGTCGGTGCCGGCTCGGGTGCTGGCGAAGGTGGACATGACCGCTACGCGCCGCTCCCACACGTTGCTGCTCGCGATGAGATCGGTGATTCGGGAGGGCAGCCCTTGCGCTCCCGCGAGAGGAACGAGGAGCCAGGCCCCCACGAGGTGCTCGGCCGAGGTGTCCACCAGGTCCCAGTTGTTGACCAGGTCCCGGCCGACCCAGTCCAGATACCGCCGCCCCAGCTCCTCGCGCCTGGCCAGTGCCTCCTGGACAGCCTGCGAATCGGGATCTCGCTGCGCCCGTTTCGAGCCCAGCAGACGGCTGATTCGCTTGGCCTGAGCGACGGCGACGCACAGCGCGGCCATCCGCTCCTCGTGCCAGGGGCCGGCCACCAGACGCTCCAGCTCGTCGTCGTCGAGAACTGCGCGCTTCGCAATGGCGCGAACCTGCGGGACGGGCACGCCGCGGAAGCGGTCGCCCTCTCCGTAGCCGCCGGGAACGGCGCGCAGGTAGCGGGCGACCTGTGCCGCCTTGGACTCGTCGGACAGCTCGACCAGGGCGGCGCGCACGGCATCGGCAGAGGTGAGAACCGCATGAATTCTTGTCGGTGCTTCAGGAGCCATTATGAGGACCCCGCAATCCTGAGAACGGTTGGCGCCGGAGAGTGGCGCATGGCTGCGACACCCATAGACTGTAGCCATGCTGAATCCGGTTGACCCCACCACGACGCCCGCCTGGAAGCGCCTGATCGAGCTCCACGACTCCATGACTCCGGACCTGCGCGCCTGGTTCGCCGACGATCCCGAGCGCGCCGAGCGGTTCTCCTACGAGCTGGGGGACCTCTACGTCGACCTGTCCAAGAACCTCCTGACCGACGACGTCCGCGACGCCCTCGCCCAACTGGCGCGCGAAGTCGATGTCCCAGGCCGCCGCGACGCCATGTACGCCGGGGAGCACATCAACATCACCGAGGACCGCGCCGTCCTCCACACCGCCCTGCGCCGCGCGGCGGGGGACTCCCTGAGCGTTGACGGGCAGGATGTCGTCGCCGACGTCCACGAGGTCCTGGAGAAGATCTACGCCTTCGCCCGGCGCGTGCGCTCGGGTCAGTGGACCGGCATCACCGGCAAGCCCATCAAGACGGTCGTCAACATCGGCATCGGCGGATCCGACCTGGGGCCGGTCATGGTCTACGAAGCACTCAAGCCCTACGTCCAGGAGGGCCTGGAGTGCCGTTTCATCTCCAACATCGATCCCGCCGACTGCGCCGAGAAGGTTGCCGGGCTCGACCCCGAAACCACCCTGTTCATCATCGCCTCCAAGACCTTCACCACCCTGGAGACGCTCACCAACGCACGCATGGCCCGGGACTGGTTCCTGGGTGCGCTGGAGCAGCGGGGACTGCCCACCAACGGCGCCATCGCCAAGCACTTCGTGGCCGTCTCCACGGCCCTGGACAAGGTGGCCGAGTTCGGCATCGATCCCGAGAACGCCTTCGGCTTCTGGAACTGGGTGGGCGGGCGCTACTCGGTGGACTCCGCCGTCGGCACGGTCCTGGCCGTGGCCATCGGCCCGGAGAACTTCGCCGACTTCCTGGGCGGCTTCCGCACCGTGGACGAGCACTTCGCCACCAAGGAGCCGCGCGACAACGTCCCCATGCTCATGGGGCTGCTCAACGTCTGGTACGTCAACTTCTTCAAGGCCGGCTCCCACGCCATCCTGCCCTACGCCCAGTACCTGCACCGCTTCGCCGCTTATCTCCAGCAGCTCACCATGGAGTCCAACGGCAAGTCGGTGCGCTGGGACGGCAGCCCGGTGACCACCGAGACGGGCGAGGTCTTCTGGGGCGAGCCGGGCACCAACGGCCAGCACGCCTTCTACCAGCTCATCCACCAGGGCACCCAGCTCATCCCCGCCGACTTCATCGCCGTGGCCAACCCCGCTCACCCCACCAAGGACGGGGGAGTGGATGTTCACGAGCTGTTCCTGTCCAACTACCTGGCCCAGACCGCTGCGCTCGCCTTCGGCAAGACCGCCGATGAGGTGCGTGCCGAGGGCACGCCCGAGGAGATCGTCCCGGCGCGCGTCTTCGCCGGTAACAGGCCGACGACGTCGATCCTGGCCCCGGCCCTGACGCCCGCGGTGGTGGGCCAGCTCATCGCGCTGTACGAGCACATCACCTTCACCCAGGGCATCGTGTGGGGCATCGACTCCTTCGACCAGTGGGGGGTGGAGCTCGGCAAGAAGCTCGCGCTCCAGATCGCACCCGCCGTCCAGGGCGACGATGCTGCCCTGGCCTCGCAGGACGCCTCCACCCGGGCCCTCATCACCCGCTACCGGGGGCTGCGCCACTGACGGAAGGCGTGGGAACAGTTTCCCGTGCAACGCTCTGGTCTAGAAGCATCAGTCATCGACTCGCAGCGCCTGCGGCCGCTGTCCGCAGCGGACAAGCGCCGCTACTCCCGCAACATGCTGGTCCCCGAGGTGAGCATCGCTGGGCAGCAGCGCATCCGCGCCGCTCGGGTCCTGCTGGTGGGCGCAGGCGCGCTCGGTTCTCCGGCTGCTCTTTACCTGGCAGCCGCCGGGGTGGGGTGCCTCGGCATCATCGATGACGACGTTGTGGACGTCTCCAACCTGCAGCGCCAGGTCATCCACACGACGCCGGGAATGGGGCAGCCGAAGACCGAATCGGCCCGTCATGCCGTGGAGGCCCTCAATCCCGACGTCAAGGTCATCACGCACCACACGGCTCTGACAAGCGCGAACGCGATGGAGCTGCTCGCCGGGTGGGACGTCGTCATTGACGGGACCGACAACTTCCCGACGCGCTACCTGCTCAACGATGCCTGCGTCATGCTCGGTACTCCGCTTGTGCACGGAGCCGTGTTCCGCTCACACGGGCAGGTGACGGTGTTCGACGCTCCGAACGGCCCGTGCTACCGCTGTGTGCACCCGATGCCGCCCGATCCGGGGGCGGTTCCTTCATGTGCCGAGGGCGGAGTGCTGGGTGTCATGCCGGGAATCGTCGGGACCATTCAGGCCGCTGAGGCGCTCAAGCTCATTGTTGGGGGAGCCCAGCCGCTCATCGGTCGCATGGTGCTGCTCAACGTCTGGACGGGGAGGGGGAGCGAGCTGCCGGTCGTCAAGAATCCGACCTGCCCTGTGTGCGGAACCGAGCCCACGATCACCGGGCTCATTGACTACGAGGCCTTCTGCGGTGTCAGATCGCAGGGGGATACTCCTGACGGAAAGATCGACACTCCGAGGGGACATACTATGAACGAGATCACCGCCACCGAGTTGCGTGCCCGGATCGCCGCGGGCCGGGCGCCCGGAAGCACCTATACGCTGCTGGATGTGCGTGAGCCGAACGAGGTGGCGATCGATGCCATTGAGGGCTCTCTGCGGATTCCGCTGGGGGAGGTCGTGGAGCGCATGGAGGAGTTGGATCCGAGCCGGGAGACGATCGTCCACTGTGCTGCCGGAATGCGCTCGGCGCGTGCTATCGAGGCGCTGACGGCCGCCGGCTACACGGGGGAGCTCACCAACCTCGCCGGTGGCATGAAGGCCTGGACCGAAAGCACCTGAGCCGGAGGCTTCCTCGGCCAACCTGTCGAAGCAAGCGGTGAGTGGTGTCACCGTCGGCAGATTTCGGGAGTAAGGGCCTCATGGGCTATGGTTCTACTCGTTCCCAGCGGTGCTGAGCCGCAAGGACGGGCTGTGGCGCAGTTTGGTAGCGCACTTGACTGGGGGTCAAGGGGTCGTGGGTTCAAATCCCGCCAGCCCGACTGAAAACCGCTGAATCTCAGCGGTTTTCGTTGTTTCTAGGGAGTCGCAGAGCGGCGACTCCCGCCGAGCGCACCTTCAGATCAGAACTTTTCCTTCCACGATTCGCCGCCAGAGGCCCGGGTTCCGTGCTGAGACGGGTCCACTTGTGCACGTCTGCACGTCCTTTCAATGCTGGACCGCCACTGCCCGGGTCGAGCTCTTTGACACTCTTTGACCGTGAGGGGACGAGGATGGGGTGCTAGGAGATGCTCGGAGAAGTGCGCGCAAGTCCGTGAGGCCTTCTCAGCCCATTTCCATTCGATTCCCGTGCCAAAAGCCAGCGAGATGACAGAATGCCTTATAAAATGAGTCTTGCGTCACCACTTTCCAGTCGTGGTGCCGCTGGCGCAGCGGCACCGGATGCGCTGGCACTGGGTGGCGCCCGATCAGCGGGCAATCGCTGTCCCCCTGAGTGGAGGAAGACCATCCATGATCTGGTTCCACCTACTCATCGTCCTACTGTTCATTATCGTCGGCGCCAGGCTCGGCGGCATCGGCATCGGCCTGGCGGGAGCGGCCGGCGTCATCGTCCTGGCTGTCACCGGCGTGCCCACCGCGAGTGAGCACGTGCCCTGGGATGTCATCGGCATCATCATGTCCGTCATCTGCACCGTCGCCGCGCTCCAGGTGGCCGGCTCCATGGACCACCTCGTTCACCTCACTGAGCTCCTGCTGCGCAAGCACCCCCGGCAGATCGTCTTCCTGGCGCCCTTCGTCACCTTCCTCATGTCCGTCATGTGCGGTACCGGACACACCGCCTACTCGGTCATCCCCGTCATCGTCGACGTGTCGAAGGAGCACAGGATCCGCCCTTCCCGTCCGCTGTCCATCGCGGTCGTCGCCTCGCAGGTGGGAGTCGCCGCCTCGCCCATCTCGGCGGCCATGGTCGCCCTCGTCATCGCTCTCGAGCCGCTGGGGATCGGCTACCTGATCTGCCTGGCCGTCGTCATTCCCACGACCTTCATCGGCCTGGCGGTCGGCGCCGTCGTCGCCGCGCGCCAGGGATCCGATCTCAAGGACGACCCGGTCTACCGGGAGCGCCTGGACAAGGGCCTGGTCAGGCCGAGCGCCGCGGTCACGGACGATTACCGGCCCACTCGCAGTGCGGTGCCGAGTCTGCTCATCTTCCTCGCCGCCCTCGTCCTGGTCGTCGCCTACGCGACGGTGACCTCCCAGGAGGTCGGGATCATCTCCAACCCGCCGATGAGCTCGACACTGGCCATCATGACCATCATGCTGACTACTGCCGCCGTCATCTGCCTCGTGGCGCGCAAGCCCACGGCGTCGATCGCGAGCCAGGACACCTTCCGGGCCGGTATGACGGCGACCATCTGCGTCATGGGCCTGGCCTGGCTCGGCAACGCCTTCGTCGAGCACTACGAGGGGGCCATCTCGGTCGCGCTCTCCGGACCGCTCCAGGCACTGCCCTGGTTGGCCGCGGTGTTCTTCTACTTCGCCGCGCCGCTCATGTTCTCCCACGCCGCCACCACCAAGGCATTCATGCCCCTCATGGTGAGCCTCGGCCTGCCCGCTGTGGCACTACTGGCCAGTTACCCCGCCGTCGCCAACTACTACCTCCTGCCGAACTACCCGACGACGGTCGCGGCCATGGAGATGGACGACACCGGCTCCACGCGCGTGGGCGGGAACGTCTTCGCCCACCCCTTCGTCCTGCCGGGAACAGTTTCGATCGTCATATGCGTCATACTCGGGTTCCTTCTAGCGCCGCTGGTGGTCTGACCGCATCCGGCTCGGCACTCGGGCCCTCGGCCCCGCACGCCTGCACGTCGCTCAGAGCGCCGGCGCATCCCGGTGATCGATGATCCGGGCGCCGCACGTCCCGCCCGAGCCGAGCTCGGCGTGCGCGCGCCCGACCTCGGCCGCTCCGTAGCGCCGCCCGACGACGGGTACGAGCTCTCCGGCCGCGATCCTGCGCGCCAACCAGGTGAGGTCGTCGCAGTCGTGACCCGCGGCGATGGGCACGCTGTGCACCCCGGCGCGCATCGCGGCGGGCACCGACGGGAGCCAGGAGCCGCCGTCGGTGAGCGCCGCCGTCGCCCCGCGGCAAGCCGCCCCGAACCACGCCGCGGGGCTCCCGGCCGCCACGACCACGCCGTCGTAGGAGCGCGAGCCCCGCATCGCCTCGGCCTCCGGGCTGCGGTAGTCGCGCACGTGCTCGGCGCCCAGGCCCCGGCAGCGCTCGAGCGCCGTCCGGCCCGCGATGGCATCGACCGACGCCCCGCAACCGCGTGCGATCTGAATCGCCGCCATCCCCACCGGCCCGCCCGCACCCACGACCAGCAGACGGTCGCCGCGCCGGACCCGCAGGCCGTTGCGCACAGCGCGCAGGGCGGTGAGCCCTCCCAGCACGAGTGCGCAGTCCTCGACGGACGGCACGTATCCGGCGGGGAACCGGCCGCAGCGCGATGGCTCGACCGCGAGCAGCTCGACCGTCGTGCCCCGGCCTCGCAGCGGTTCGAGACCCAGCACCACGGCGACCCAGTCCCCGACCTTGATCGGACCGCTGCTGCCGGCCACGACCTGACCGACAGCGTCGAATCCCGTCCGCTTGGGGAACGAGACTCCGTGCGGCAGACGACCGCGCGCCGGTAAAGCACATCGACCCGGCTCACTCCACTCGCGAGTGTGCGCACGAGGACCTGCCCGGGACGGAGGACGGGGCGCGGCGCCTTCTCGAGCCGCAGGACCTTCGGTCCTCCGCTGCTGCGGTACTGAACGGCCCACATCTCATAGGCCCCCTTCGTTGTGGCCGGCGAGGGGGAATGCCGGGATCGTCGACCAGCGAAACCGCATCGTCACGGCGCCGTCCCGCGGTTCCGCACTGTTGGGGACCATGGGTCCTCCTCATATTTACGATACCAATAGTTGCATAACTGATAGTAGCGAGTTGCCGGCCGCTTTGGAAGAATCCGCGGCGAGCACGCCCGAGTGAGTGAGGAGGCGACGGTGTCCACGACCGGCAGACCGCGCAGCGGGCGGCCCCGGGACGCCTCGGTGGACGTCAGGGTGCTGCGGGAGACTTTCGGCCTGCTCGCCGAGAAGGGCTTCCGCGGCCTGCGCATTGATGAGGTCGCACGCCGCGCGGGAGTGCCCAAGTCGACGATCTACCGCCGGTGGCCGTCCCTGGTCGACCTTGCGGTCGATGCGGTCGATGCGGCTCTGGGACCGCGCGAGCGCGAGCCGAGCCAGGACCCGCTTGCGGATCTGAGCGCCCTCATCGTTCAAGCGCACTCCTACATCGCCGCCTCGCCGCTGGCCGATGTCCTGCCCCAGATCGCCCTGGAGCTCATCGGGCGCCCCGAGGCTCAGGCCGCTTATCGCGACCGCATCATCGCCCCACTGCGCAACAGCGCCATCGACGCCGTGACAAGGGCCCGTGCCGCCGGCCAGTGGCCGGGCCCCGATCCGGCCATGAGCGTCGACTTGATGATCGGCGCCGTCGCCTACCGCCTCAACTACCTCGGCCACGCCTCGAGCCTGGAGGAGGCCTTCGAGGTCGCCGAGGCCGTGGCGCGCCGCAGCCTTCCCCGCCCCTCAGCCCCGCACTCCTGATGAGCCGCGGCGGTGGGAGCCGAGCAGGTGGGTGCCGACGATCCTGAGTCGGGGGAGCAGGGCGTGGGACGCATCCCACGTCGTCTCGACACCGTCGTGGCCCGCATGCATGAGCACGGCGTCGTCTTCGCGCCGGCCTCGGGACGCCAACTCGCCAACCTGCGGGCCACCCTGGGAACCACGATCACGCAGAGCCCGATCATCGCGGAGAATGGCATGATAACCGAGCCGCATGGCCACGACTCGACCAACCGAGCTTGCGCATCGCCGCCTCGATCGGCAGATCGGTCTCACGCAGCAGCCGGGCCAACTGCTCACACCGCAGCATCGTCAAGAACGCCTGCGGCGTCTTGCCATAGGCGTCAGTGAAGAGAGGACCTGCGCTGGCTCGCTATAGATGGTGTCGGCGAAGCCCTGCGCGTCGAGCCTGTCCTGGACGATGCCAGCGTACCGCCAGCGCACCTGATCGAGCACGTAGTCCGAGTCCAGCGACACCGAGGTGACCGTGATGTGTCCCTCCGGTTCAGAGGAGCTACAGCGTGTTCGGAGCCAGTAGCAGCACATCGCCGGGCCGGATGGGCTTCTGCCCGAACTCGGAGAATAGGACCGCGGTTCCGCTCCGTATTACGACGACCTTCACGCAGTCATACGCCACCGGCCCCACTGCACGGTGTACCGTCCGGGTACGAGCAACCAGCGGTTGGAAGTCGCGCATGACATGCCTTGCACTGTCTACCGACTACTCGCAAGAGCTGTCCAGTCCATCAGCAGTCGCAGAACGACTTCTGTGGACTTCAGATCAAGGGCGCGGTCAGAGCCCCTTGGGCTGATTCACTGCGTGCAGCGGTGTGATAGCCGACCCGGCGTTTGGCTGATGAGTCGGACGGCGGCAATGGTGCCGATGAGACCGAATCCTGCGAGGGCGAGCATTGCGGGCTGGAAGCCGGTGATCGTGGTGTCGGGGCGGGCGAGGCTGCCGCCGCTGAGGGTGAATACGGCCACGGCGACGGCGATGCCGAGCGCGGCTCCGACTTGGCGGAATGCGTTGCCGACGCCGAGGCCGGAGACGATCAGCGGCACGAGGATCGCGGTGTAGTTGGTGGACGCGGTGACGGCGAGCAGAATGGCACCAAGGGCTTGGAGGGCAAGGCCGAGGGCCAGCAGTGGAGCTTCGCCGGTCTTGTCCGAGAGCCGTCCGACGACGGGTGCGACGGGCACGGCTAGTCCTGTCCACGGCAGGAGCGCGAGTCCGACGCCGAGCGGGTCGGGCGTTATCGCGGCCTGAATGTATTGGGCGAGCAGGTACGCGGTTCCGAACAGGCCTGCCCCGAGTGCGGCCATTGCGATGCAGGAGGCGAGGAACCCACCATGACGGAACAGGGCGGGCGGCACCAAGGGCGCTATAGCACGGCGTTCCCAGCGGGCGAAGCCGACCAGCAGCACCAGGCCCCCTGCGAGTTCCGCCCACAGTGAGGCGTCGCTGAGGGAGGCCGGGGTGACCCGGACGAGCGCGTGGGTGACGAGCGCGATGCCGAGGGTCACCAGCGCCAGTCCGATCAGGTCTGCCAGCCCGGACTGAGGGGCGTCTGCCGGGATGCGGCAGGCAAGCACGAGGATGAGGGCGGCGACGGAGAGGTTGAGCCAGAACACCCATTGCCAGGCGAGGCCCTGAGCGACGAGGCCGCCGATGAGGGGGCCGATGGCGACGGCGATGCCGGTGATCGCACCCCAGATACCGATGACCTTGCCGCGCCGCTCGGCAGGTGTAGTGGCGGTGACGATGGCGAGGGCGAGCGGCACGCATACGCCGCCGGCCGCGCCCTGCACCGCGCGCGCAGCCACCAGGACGCCGAGCGTCGGGGCGAGCGCACACAAAGCCGAGGCGATGGCGAACAGGGCGACGCCGACCGTGAGCATCCGGCGTCGCCCGAAGCGGTCGCCCAGCATCGACCCAGCCAGGATCGAGACGGCGAATGCGAGAGCGTAGGCGTTCACGACCCAGGAGAGGTTATCGATGCCTGCACTGAAGTCGTGGCGGATGTTGGGGAGCACAGTGGTCACCACGAGGGCGTCAAGGCCGACCATGAACGAGGCGAGCGAGCAGGCCAACAAGGTTGCGACGCGGGTCGCCTTGGCCGTGGATGTGGTGGACATGATGACTCCTTACCCGTGAGTGTTCAGTCTTCGGATTCGAGGCTGCGGGTGAAGCAGCGCAGGATCGCTGTCCAGCCCTGGGTGTAGCCGAGCTGCATACCGAGGCGGGCCGGGTCGATGCCCTGCCAACCGCTATGCACGAGTGAGACCTTGGTGACCTGCGGCGAGACGGCCTTGAACGTCACGGTGATGACGGTCTGTTCCAGGCCGGGGGTAACGTGCCAGTCCATCGCGAAGCGGTGGGGCGGCTCCCAGGTCAGCAGGGTTCCCCAGCGGGCGCGGCTCCCATCGCGGCGTATCTCGGTGATCGCCCCACCGGGGCGACGGTCGACCTCGACATCGACGACCTCGCCGGGGGCCATCGAGTAGTCCTTGAGCGGCCACCAGTCCGCGAGCGTGTCGAGGAACAGCGCGAAAGTTTCCGGGGCCGGGCAGCGTACTGTGACCTCGGCCATCACCGCATCGTCCAGCGGGTTCGACTCCGACTCGTCGCGAGGCACCGCGGAGAGGTGCCGGTTCCGGTTCTGCTCAGCGGTCACGATCAGCCAACCTCTCGCTGCTCGTCCGTGTCGCCGCGGTGCTCGGCCTCTGTGATGGACTGCGCAACTTTGAGGCTCGACGCCCACAGGTCATTTAGGTAGCTGCGCAGTTCTTCGAGTGCGTCGGTGTCGGCCCGGTACAGGCGACGCGCGCCGTCGCGCCGCTCAACCAACAGGCCCACATTTTTGAGGATGCGGAGGTGCTGAGAGACGGCGGAGGCCGACACATCTGAGAACTGAGAGCTGATCTGACCGGCGGGCAGCTCGTTCTCCGCGACCAGTTCGAGGATCGCGCGTCGGCGCGGCTCAGCGAATGCTTGCAGCGCCTGTTCCCGGTTCAGGGTCATGCCGCACCGAAACCGTCACGATCCCACAGACCGACCTGGTGCCCGTCCGGGTCGGCGAACACCGCGATGGTGCCGAAGCCGGGAATCTCGGTCGGCTCCTGCACGACCGTGCCGCCAAGCTCGACCGCCCGTGTCAGACCCGCTGTCAGGTCGGGTTCGTGGAAGTAGACCCGGATGCCACCGGCCCCGCCGTCCATCACCGGGCCGATGCCACCGCTAGCACCGCCCTCGCCCGACTGGGTGTCCACGACGGCGTAGCCACCCATCTCCGGCAGTGCCATGACCTGCCAGCCGAACATCTCGCGGTAGAACGACTGCGCCCGCTCCATGTCCGTTGACGTGACCTCGAAGTACGACAGCCTCGATCCCATGATGACTCCTTTGTTCAGTCGGTACTTGATTTAGCGCACGCTAAAATGAGTCAAAACTAAAGTCAAGACCCGATCTTGCCACACGTCTTTCAGACGAGGCGCCGCCCGCCGAGCGGCGCCGTAGGCGGGTTTAGACGCTCACCTCCCGGCCAGGAGGGAGGCCCGGTCGTGACGGTTTCGATGCGCGTGATGAGTGCGGGCGGTTGCTACAAGTACCTCCTGAAATCCATCGCGGCCGGCGACGGCGACCGCTCCCTTTCGGCCTCGCTTACGAGGTACTACGCCGAGGCGGCGAACCCGCCAGGCTTCTGGCTCGGCCAGGGCCTTGCGTCGCTGGGGCACGGTGAGCTGGCCGAGGGGCCGCAGGTGTCTGAGGCGCAGCTACAGCTCTTCATCGGCATGGGACACAACCCCATCACCGGGGAGGCTCTGAGTCGTCCTTACCAGCAGTTCGCCAGTATCGCCGAGCGGATCGAGCAGCGCGTGAACGCACTCGACCCGGAGCTGGGGCCGGCAGCGCGAGCACGAGAGGTCGCCACGATCGAGGCCGAGGAAGCCGAGCGCGGCACCCGCCGCGCGGTGGCCGGTTACGACTTCACGTTCAGCGTCCCCAAGTCCATCTCCGCAATCTGGGCGGTTGCAGATGCGGGCACGCAATCGCTGATCGCCGAGTAGATCGCCAAGCATGGCCGGCAGCCCTCGGCGCGAATGGTGCTGAAACTACGCGCCCAAGCGACACTCGCCACCCGACCGGAAAAGCAGATCAAGTCGCTGGCGGGCCTCACCCGCGACTGGCGCGAGCGCGCAACCCGGCTGCTCGGCACGGATGCGACCGGCTGGGCGCGCGCCTTGCTCCGCGGTGAGGCGCCGCGACGGTTGCTGCGCGCCGACGACGTGCCGCTGGACGTGGTGCACGAAGTCGGGCAGGCCGTGATGGAGATGGTTGCGGAGAAGCGCACGACCTGGACTCGCTGGAATCTGCACTCCGAAGCCAGCAGGCAGTTGATGGGCTGGCGGTTCGCCAGCCTCCAAGATCGTGAGGCGATCACCGGGCTCATCGCAGACGCTGCCGAGCGCGCATCGTTGCGACTGACGCCGCCGGAGTTGGCGTCGAGCCCGTTGCAGTTCCGGCGCGCCACTGGCCCTTATCGCTCCTATTGCAGGTATCGTGCGCCTGCGCACCAGCCGCCAAGGCAAACCCCTGGCATGGACGGCTGTCGTGATCGCGGCACTAACCCTGGTGACGACGATTGCATTCGCCACCACACTACTGGCCAGCAGTAACGGCCCATCACCGCAACAACCCCACCCCGTACAGACGACACAGCAACCCACCCCGTAATCCCGCCAATCCTGAGGTGCCACAGTCCCCAGCGAACAGCACACCCTCAGACCGCACAACGTTCTTGCGCCGGACTGCTTGGTGGTCGATGCGGCCGCACCTGACGATAGCAACATTTCGCTGGAATCTCCTTGATCTCACTCCGCTCCTTGGCCGAGCTCGCCGTCGATGTCTTCCTCGACCCTCAGCGCCGCGAATCTGAAAGGATCCCGTCATGAGTCATTCCGTATCCGGCCCGACTGAGACCTCAGAACTCAGCAACTTGACAGCCGACTTTCCGGACGAAGTCGACCTGCGGCTAGTGGTCGCAGACATGGATGGCACCCTGCTCGATGGCCAGGGCCGCGTCCCACGTCGTCTCGACACCGTCGTGGCCCGCATGCATGAGCACGGCGTCGTCTTCGTGCCGGCTTCGGGGCGCCAACTCGCCAACCTGCGGGCCACCCTGGGAGCTACGATCACGCAGAGCCCGATCATCGCGGAGAACGGCACGATAGTCGTTCAGGGCGATGACGAGATCCACCGCGAGACGATCACCCGCTCAGACGCGGTTACCGTGGTGCACACGACTCGTGCCCTGTGCGAGCAGGGACTCGACGTCGGCCCGGTAATCGCCACCAGGGACCGCGCCTATGTTGATCGCATTGATGAGCGTTTCGTGCGTCAATGCGCCTTCTACTACGCGGCTCTCGAGCCTGTGGAGGACGTCCTGGATCTTGCTTTGGACAATGTCCTCAAGATCGCCGTCTACGCCTTCGGCGACGCCGAGTCCGAGTGCTACAGGCCTCTATCGGCAGCCGTGCCCGGCGTGCAGACTGTGGTGTCGGGTGCGCACTGGGTCGACATGATGGCCCGCACCGCCTCAAAAGGACGGGCGCTCGCGGCAGTACAGGAGCGGCTGGGTATCGAACCAGCTCAAACAGCCGTGTTCGGCGATTACCTCAACGACGCCGAGCTATATGACCATGCCGAACTGTCCTTCGCAATGGCCAACGCCCATCCTGGGATCCTCTCCCGAGCCCGCTATATCGCTCCGGCTAATACCGATGACGGGGTGCTGCGCATGATCGAGGCTCTTCTCGACCGCCTGCCGCCACGATGAGCGCGTATTCCGCCTTCTAGAAACCACCGACCTCACCGGCGCTCGCCGTCGAGGATGTGCTCGATGTCGATCTCGCTCGGCGCACCGCGCAGAGCATCGAGCTGGCGCCGCTCCTTCTTCGTGGGACGGCCCGCACCGCGGTCGCGGATGATCCCGGCCGGCGCATCCATGGGGGAGGGGCGCGGCGCGGAGATATCGGTGTAAGCGGTTCGCGCTACCGGGGCCCCAACACGCTTGAGCAGGATGCGCTTGATAATCAGGTGCCGGTCGAACCCGTCGACCCGGTAGCGGACCTCATCGCCAATCCGCACGTGCTGGGCGGGTTTGGCGGGTTCTCCATTGATGCGCACGTGCCCGGCCCGACAGGCCGCCGTCGCAGCGGACCGCGACTTGATCTGACGCACGCTCCACAGCCATACGTCGATCCTGGCCGAGGCAGGACCGTCACCACCGGCAGCTCCGGCATCGTTGGGCATCCGCTTACTTCGGGCCTGCCTGGTGCTCATATGCCCGATCCTAGCGACGACGGTATCAGTTTCTGCGGCGCCGCCCAGTTCGGCGACCTGCATCCAGGGCGCGCTTGGAGCGTGCCACCAGGCCCGCGCCAACCAGGGCGATACCGATGATCGACACCAGACGGTAGATCGGACTGGAACGTAGAACATCCGCCGTGCCCTGAGCGGTACCGGTGACGCGCTCCAGGGCTGAAGGAGCGCCGTCACCGCCCGCGGCGCAGTCCGTCAGTGTCGTGCGCAGCGCATCGACATCGGCCTGGGGAAGCCCCAGGCTGTAGGCGGCCGCCACGGAGACGAAACGAGCGGCGTAGGCGCACCTGTAAGAGTCATCCGAAGGCCACCATCCGCGATCCGACTCGGTTTGCCAGGAAGCGGTCTCGGTCGAGCCCACCGGGCAGGTCGCCGGCCCGCAGGCGGACTTGGCCTGATTCGCCTCCCCATCGACCGCCAAAAGGTTGAGGGGATCATTGGCCACCAGGAGTCGGGTGCGTTCGTCCCACGCCCAGGCGCCATGCGCATAGAGATAGTTCAGAGGCACCACATGGTCGATCTGAACCGCCTCCGAGGTGCCCTGGCCACGCTGGAAGGCGATGGTGGAACCGGTATAGGGGTCGTGAAGCGTGCCAGACCACACGGTGGCATCAGGGCACACGGCTGCACCCTGCCCGACCCCCTCATCACGACTTTGGATGCCATTGGCGCGGGAGTAGTCCGCATCGGTCAGGTCCCGGGACAGAATCTCGTTCCGAGTGTCACAGCCATCACCGTCCACGTCCTCCCAGGCCTGACCGAACCAGCCCGTGCGAGATCCGCCTTCACCCCAGGAAACTGCGGCCGGCGCATCCGCCGGAAGCGAATCCAGGGCCTCTAACGCGCCCGCAGCACTCAGAACCTGATCTCCGCGAGAGTCCCACTGACCGGGTGGAACGGAACCGGAAGCCGCCAGCACCGTCGCAAGAGCAACAGCGCCGGCATGCAGCACATACGGCGTGAAAACAAGCATATCGATGCCTCAGACTGGCCCAGAGCCGACTAGTCGGCTCATCTGACGAGGATAGTCGGGCCGGGATCGCGGAACCGCAGAAATCGCATGTTCCCAGGCTACGCGGCTTACGCCGCGCCCCATGCGCCTGTCCACAGACTGCGGCTTCGTGCCAGGCGGGTCCCAAGCCTGTGCACGGAGCACGGACCAGCTGGAGCAGAGTCAGGCACCGCTCCGAGCGTGCAATCGATCAGCCGGTCAGCCCACTGGCGGCCGCGTCATCGAGGTACCAGGTGGTGGCACGCCCACGCGCGCATGATGCGGGAGCTCGCACCACGTCAGGCGCTCCCAGGCCGGCACGAACCGCCTCCGCCTTTCCCGCACCGCCGGCTACCGCCATGACGCACCGGGAGCGGTGCAGCGCATCGAAGGTCAGTGAGACCCGCTCGGGCGGAGGCTTGGGGGAGGAGTGCACCGCGACGACGTCGCCCCCGGTCAGCAGCGCCGCCGGATGCCCCGGGAAGAGGGAGCAGACGTGAGCGTCCGGCCCGACTCCCAGGTGGACGACGTCGAAGCGCCCTTCAGCAGGACCGGTTGCAGAAAGCTCCTCGGCCAGGTGCGCGGCGGCGGCATCGACCCCGGCAACCAGCTCTGGACCGCGCACCCGATGAACGTTGGCGTCCGGTAAGCCCGCATCAACCAATCCCGCCACGAGCAGGTCATTGCGGTCGGGGTCGCCTGCGGCAACGAAGCGCTCGTCGCCGAACCACAGGTGAACATTCTCCAGAAGCGAGCCGCTGATCCCTGCTGCGGCGAAGGTCGCAGGCAGAGAGCGGGCCAGCGCAATGCCGGCCGAGCCACCGGTCAGGGCGAGGTGCCCGGAACCACGAGAAGCCACCGCCTCGACGAGCAGCTCTGCAGTCCGTTCAGCAGCCAGGGTGCAGACCTCGTCGAAGGAGGGGCGGCGCACGAGCTTCGCCGTGGGCAGGGACGCGGTCCTCTTCTCAATCAGGTCGGCGGCGCTCACGAACCTGTCCTGTCGGGAGCATGAGAAGTGCAGCATTCGGCGGCGAAAGAGGCTAGAACCTCTTCGAAAACGAGGTCGGGAGTCAGCCTGCGCAATTCCTCGTTCATGGTCGTGATCGGTTCGCGTCGAGGCATGGTGACGACCTGCGGAGCCTCGCCCCCGGGACGGGTGATGGTGGCGCGCTCCTGGTCCATACGGGCTATCACGATATCGCCCGTCAGCGTGCTCACAGTGATTGAGGCAATGCCGCTGAAACCGGGGACATCGATCTGCTCAATGGCCACTCCGGTGCGCAGTGCCAGCCATCGGATCATGAGCGCGATGGAGGCGTTCCCCGGCTCTCCGGCGACGACAATGCCTCGGGCCGTTCCGTCGCGCAGCACCGGATCGAGGGTCGAGGCGACCATGGCCCGCCACAGCGTGATCCGGGTCCAGGCCAGGTCGATATCGCCACGGGTGAAGGACGGCGCAAGCGCTTTAAGGGCCATCACTGGATCCGACAGCGCAGGAGTGTTGGTGATCCGAGTAGAGGCCAGTTTCCCCAAGGGGTCCGTGGAGGGCCGATCGGGCGGCGCAGTCGGCCACCATGTCACCACCGGGACGTCGGGCAGCAGGAGGGGAACGACGAGCGTGTCGACATGCTCAGCGGCCTCGCCCCAAGGCCGTAGAACCAGCGTCTCGCCGGCCCCGGCATCATGACCGACCCGGATCTCGGCGTCGAGATGTCCCGGCAGGTCGGATGGGACATGCCCGTCACGCGACCGGGGCCCTGTCGCGGCATCATTCACATCATCATTCTCAGTATCGGGCCGGACCACTGCGATAATGCGGCACGGATGGTCCCGGCTCGCGCCGTGCGCCGCGGCCAGAGCGTCCTCCAGCCCAGCGGTATTAGTGTCGATGATGAGAGTCAGCACATGTGAACCGCCGGAGACGCCTTCCTCCTCGACCAGCGCAGAGACAATGCGCTCGGTAGTCGTGGCTGTCAGGGTGGTGATCATGAGCGCCTCCATGTACGGCCGTCACGGGCAAGGAGCTGGTGAGCAGACTCGGGTCCCCAGGAACCGGGTCGGTAGCCGTCAGGGGCTCCGGAGGCGGCCCAGCGTTCGATAACGGGGTCCAGGATGCGCCAGGACAGATCGACCTCGCGCTGGTGGGGAAAGAGCGGCGCATCGCCGAGCAGCGCATCCAGGATCAGCCGTTCATATGCCTCGGGGGACTCCTCGTTGAAGGTCCCGCCGTAGCCGAAGTCCATGGACACATCACGCAACTCGATATGGGAGCCAGGAACCTTGGAGGCCAGACGCAGAGTGATGCCCTCATCGGGCTGAATCCGCAGGACGATCGTATTGGCGCCTACACCGGCGGTAGCGGCGTCGTCGAATGGCAGGAAAGGCGGTCGTTTGAAAACGACGGCGACTTCGGTCACGCGACGAGTCAGACGCTTTCCCGCTCGCAGGTAGAAGGGCACGCCCGCCCAACGACGGTTGGCGATCTCCAGACGAATCGCAGCGAATGTCTCGGTGCGCGAGTCGGCAGCAACGCCGTCCTCTTCGAGATAACCCTTGACGGGTACGCCTCCCTGGAACCCGGCGTCGTAGCGGCCGCGGGCGGTCGTGGTGTCCAAGTCGAGAACGCCATGGCGCTCCAGGCGCACGGAGGCCAGAACCTTCTCCTTCTCCGCACGCACCGCCGGAGCGGTCATGGCGGTCGGCTCCTCCATGGCCGTCAGCGCCAAGAGCTGGAGGAGGTGATTCTGGATGACATCGCGAGCCGAGCCGATGGTGTCGTAGTAGCCCGCGCGTGTGCCGATACCGATGTCCTCGGCCATGGTGATCTGGATATGGTCCACGTAACGTTGATTCCATAACGGCTCGAACATGGTGTTGGCGAAGCGCAGCGCCAAGATGTTCTGGACGGTTTCCTTACCCAGGTAATGATCGACGCGGAAGACATCATCAGGGCGCACGATCCGTGAGACCAGGGTATCGAGTCTGGCTGCGCTGGCTCGATCGTGGCCGAAAGGCTTCTCAATGATCACCCGCCGCCATGAGCCCGGCGATTCGTCCACGAGGCCCGAGGCGGCAATGCGCTGGGTGACCGCCGGGAACCAGCCCGGCGGAATCGATAGGTAAAAAGCCCGATTGCCGCTGGTGCCGCGCGTGGCATCAAGGCCGACCACGACGTCGGTCAGGCGGGAGTAGGCATCGTCATCCTCGAAGGAGGAGAATTCCACGAAGCGCATGCCGGCGGCCAGCTGATCCCAGATGGCCTGGTGCCACGAGGTGCGGGCGCCCGCACGCACCGCCTGCTCGACATAGGCCCGCAACTCGTCGTCGCTCCAAGAACGGCGCCCCACTCCCACCAGGGAGAAACTCGGAGAGAGCAGGCCGCGGTTGGCCAAGTCGTAGATGGCCGGCAGCAGTTTGTGACGCGCCAGGTCGCCGGTGATGCCGAACATGACGAGTACGCACGGATCCGCGATCCGGGGCATGCGCAGATCGCGGGAATCCAGCAGGGGATTGGAGCCGAGGGCCGGCGAAGAGCGTTCGGATGTCGGAGTGGAATCGTCCACGAGTACCTTTCTGAAGCGGCGTGCAGGGCTTCACATCCTGAGCAGGACGCGAACTTGGCGAGTACTAGTACCACTGTAGTGCGAAGGCTTCGAGAACACCCGAGGACCCGGGACTCGGAATGAAGGCTCTGAGGCGACGCGTGTGGGCGAGCTGCTATCGACCAGTTATCGAACAGCGCGGCCCCAACACGCGTGCCGCACGACGAATGGCAGTCGCGGTAAGGTTTTCTACAAGGCGCATTTGCGCACACCCATGTCGCCCGCCGGTCTTGGCGAGCAGGAAAGGCAGCATATGAGCGACTTCACCCCCGCACCGGCCTCGGCAGACCTCGGCGTGTTCGGATTGGGGGTGATGGGGGCCAACCTGGCGCGCAACCTCGCCCGCCACGGGCACTCGGTGGCGGTGTTCAACCGCACCCTGGCCCGTACCGAGCGGCTCATGGAGCGCTACGGCTCCGAGGGCGACTTCGTACCCGCCAGCGACCTGAAGGACTTCGTCGCCTCCCTGCGCACCCCACGCGTGGCCATCATCATGGTGCAGGCCGGAGCCGCCACTGAGGCCGTGATCGAGGAGCTCTCCGCCCTCATGGAGCCGGGCGACATCATCGTCGATGCCGGCAACACCCTCTACACCGACACCCGCCGCCGGGAGGAGGCCCTGCGCGAGCGCGGCCTGCACTTCGTGGGCATGGGCGTCTCCGGGGGAGAGGAGGGCGCCCTGCTCGGCCCCTCGATCATGCCCGGGGGGACCGCCGAGTCCTACAACCGTCTGGGTCCCATGCTGGAGTCCATCTCCGCCCACGTCGACGGCGAGCCCTGCTGCACTCATGTGGGCCCCGACGGCGCCGGCCATTTCGTCAAGATGGTGCACAACGGCATCGAGTACGCCGACATGCAGCTCATCGCCGAGGCATACTCCCTGCTGCGGTACGTCGCCGGGCTCAGCGTGCCCGAGATCGCGGAGGTCTTCCGGTCATGGAAGGACTCCGAGCTCGACTCCTACCTCATCGACATCACCACCGAGGTGCTCTCCCGCACCGATCCGGTCACCGGCCGGCCCTTCGTGGATGTCGTGGTCGACGCCGCCGGGCAGAAGGGTACCGGCGTGTGGACCACGCAGACCGCCCTCGAGCTCGGGGTCGCGGTCCCCGCCATCGCCGAGGCCACCTTCGCCCGGGCGGTCTCCTCCGCCGCGGCCGCGCGCGCGGCTGTTCGCGCCGCCGACCTCGCTCCCGGCACCTCCGAATCCACCCTGTCCGGCCAGGACCGGGAAGCGTTCATCGACGCCGTCAAACAGGCCCTCTACGGCTCCAAGATCGCCGCCTACGCCCAGGGCTTCGACGAGATCGCCACCGCCTCGGCGCAGTTCGGCTGGAACATCGACCTGGGTGCCATGGCCCGGATCTGGCGAGGCGGTTGCATCATCCGCGCCCGCTTCCTGGACGACATCACTCGCGCCTACAACAGCACTGGCAGCGCTGATAATGCCAGCAATGCTGACAACGAGGACGCGCATCTGGCCAGCCTGCTGACCGCGCCGGTCTTCGCCTCCGCGCTGGTCCAGGCCCTGCCCGCCTGGCGCCAGGTCGTGGCCATCTCGGCCCTGACCGGCGTGCCCGCCCCGGCCTTCGCCTCCTCGCTGGCCTACGTCGATCAACTGCGGGCCGACCGACTGCCCGCAGCGCTCATCCAGGGCCAGCGGGACTTCTTCGGCTCCCACACGTATCACCGGGTCGACGATCCCGAGGGCATCTACCACACATTGTGGGCCGCGCCCGAGCGCACCGAGGAGAAGTGGAACTGACGCTTCGACTCAGCGCGGGAATTGCTTGTGGTCTCCACGCACGAGCTCGTGTGGAGACCACAAGCAATTCCGGCTGAGCAGATATACGGCTATACGTCTACACGGCTATATGACTATACGGCTCTCTTATATGCTTATATGGCTTCGTCTGCAGCAGACCCTGCAAGGCGGTTTCGAGGGCCGTATGCAGACTTGCAGCGGCGTCCCATCACTCAATGAATTATCATGCACTGGGTCAGACACAGGTAGTTCTGCCATGCCTCTCATGGTTGGCCGGTCATGCCAACTCACTCATTGCCGGCCGTCAGCGCTATGATGTGTCGTGATGACCTGATACGCGCCCTGAGCGTACGAAAGCGCGTTTCCGTTGCCATTAGTAGGCGTCACACCGGTATGGTGTGACCACACCGGCGCGACCCGCGCCGCCCGACCCGAGGGGAACAGATGCCGAGCACGCCGATCGAGCCGGATCCCAGCACGACCCAGTCCTTCGGTGCCATGGATTTCAGTGCTGATCCGGCCGCACCGCTTATGGGGCTGTCCCAGCAGGATCGTTCTGCGATTTCAGCCCTGCCTGCTGGAACGGCCTTGCTGTTAGTACAGCAGGGCCCGACCACCGGTGCTCGTTTTCTGCTCGATGCCTCCGAGACGACCGTGGGACGCCATCCGCGCGCGGATATCTTCCTGGACGATGTCACGGTCTCGCGCAAGCACGCGATCTTCCTCGCGCTGCCGGAGGGCGGCTTCGCCGTGCGCGATTCGGGCTCTCTCAACGGCACTTACGTCAATCGGCAGCGCGTCGAGCAGGCTGCTCTGCGTCGCGGTGACGAGGTCCAGATCGGTAAATACCGTATGACCTACCACCCAGGTCCTGTTGCAGGTGCGGCGGCGCAGTGAGCGCTGTCCCTGCACGCCGTCGTCCCGCTAAGCGCGAAGAGGCCGACGACGCCGAGGTCGGTCCCTGGCCTCGGGATGTCTCCCGTGAGCCGGAGATGAAGATCTCCGAGGTCGTTGACCGGCTCAAGACGGAGTTCCCTGCCTTGTCCCTGTCGAAGGTGCGCTACCTCGAGGGGGAGGGGCTCATCTCCCCTTACCGGGTGGGCAACGGTTATCGTCGTTATTCCAAGGCCGATGTGGAGCGTCTGCGCTATGCGCTCACGGCTCAGCGCGACGAATACCTACCGTTGTCGGTCATTCGGCAGCGACTGGCCGAACTGGATGCCTCGCCCCAAGCTCCTGAGCCCGCTCCAATCCCGCGCGTGGTGGCGGCAGGCGGTCATGCGGTGATAGGCACCAGTCTGGATGCTGAATCACTCGCCCACCATGCCGGCGCATCCATGGCCCAGCTCGAGGAGCTGGTGGTCATCGGCGTCGTGGCGCCCGACGCCCACGGTCGTTTCGATGCACGGGCCCTGGGCACGGTATCGCTCGCACTGCGCGCGCACCGGCTCGGCATCCCGTTGCGCAACCTTCGTGCGGTGCGGACCGCGGCTGAGCGCGAGGCCGACGTTGTCGACTCGGCTGTTCGATACAAGCGAGTGCGTTCAAGCACGGCCGCGGAGGATGCCGCCTCTGAGCTTGCCGGCGTACTTGCCGAGTTGCACGGGGCGCTGCTGCATCAGGCGGTCTCGGCGCTGGGCTGACGCCTGCGCCAGGGTGCGGAATTGAGCTGCTCGAGGTTCGGCTTTCGTTTCCCGGACACGGCGTCTGCGTCCCCGTAGATTTGGGTCCGTGAGCACCATGACACTGATGAGCGTCCGCTCCACAACATCTCAGAAGGGTTTGGTCGCCATCCTCGTGGAGGATGGCGGCCCCGCGGTGGTCGCCGTTCCGGTCAACCCCCGTGAGGGCCTGCTGCTCAGTGCCGGCGAATCGGCCCGTACTCCTACCTGGACCGCTCTAGTGGACCAGGTCTGTCGAACCCTGGGGGGTGAGATCGACGCTGTTGAGCTCGATGTTGATGCCGATGCCGCGCTGTGCGCTCGTGTGCTGCTCTCTCAGGGCGGAACGGCGCACCAGGTACCGTGTGCCCCTGCAGAGGCACTGGTTATTGCACAGTGCCTCGAGCGCCCCATCGCAGCAAGTGACAAACTCCTGCAGCTGCGCGGGCTGGCGCTGGATGCGCAGGAGCTCAGCCTGCGATTCGCGCGGTGGAGGGAGGAATTGGCCACGATGGCGGCCGATGAGGCGGCACCCTCCACCTGAGCCCGCGATGCACGGGAAGAGAGTCATGCGCGCAGTTCTATGTGACGTGCCACACTATTTGATTCTCGACCTGCCATGAGGTTTCCTTGGCATCGGGCCGCAAACCACCGTCGAGTCCAGGGGAATCTTGACCTCATCTTGAGATTGAGACATCGTCGACAGGCAGATGCGGCGTGCCCTTCATTGAGCCCCGGGGGCACCGGCCTTATCGTGGTTCCTGGTCGGGCGGACCCGCCCGAATCCCAGCAGCACGGGGTGTATGTGTCACTACGTACGCCCCCATTCCGACAGGAGCAGGTCAGTTGAGCGCCAACGAAGCCAGTCTTCACGCCCCGGTACCCCAACGTGGTCAAGGGATGCTCTTCGGCGACCCGCTCCCCGAGCTCGACATCAATGCCGGATACCGAGGGCCGATCGCCTGCCGAGCCGCCGGCATCACCTACCGTCAGTTGGACTACTGGGCCCGCACCGGATTGGTCGAGCCCTCCATCCGGGGCGCCAAGGGTTCCGGATCCCAGCGTCTGTACGCTTTTCGCGACATTCTGCTGCTCAAGATCGTGAAGCGGTTGCTCGACACTGGCGTCTCCCTGCAGCAGATCCGCACCGCCGTCAATGCGCTTCATCAACGCGGAGTGGAAGACCTGACATCAATGACGCTGATGAGCGATGGGGCATCCGTATACGAGTGCACCAGCACCGACGAGGTCATCGACCTCGTTCAGGGAGGCCAAGGCGTTTTCGGCATCGCTGTCGGCCGTGTCTGGCATGAGGTCGAAGGCTCTCTTGCCGAACTGCCGGTCGATCACGCGAATGAGAATCCCATGGTTGAGGACGAGCTGGCCAAGCGACGTGCCGCCAAGCGCCGGCTCGGGTGACTGCGGGTCTGCAGCAGCATGCATACATAGAACATAGCTCGGCGCATGTGGGTGCGGGTGGTGCAGACGTACTGACGACGTCTGCACCACCCGCACCCACATGCGCCGACATGCAGCGCCAGGACGATTCAGGCGGTTCGATGCCCGAGAACGTAGGTGCGGCTGTGACCATCGCTGAGATCAGTGAGCGTCACTCGCACTAAGCCGGATTCGTCCGCCTCGTAGCGCTCCTCCATCTGCGGACCGCCGCCCGTACGTCTCACGGGTACTGAGGAAAGGTCCTCGATATCGCGCAAGGAGGCATCGAAGGGGAACAGGACATCCTCATAGGGCGCGAGCTCACCGCGTGGCTCGCCGTCGTCATCAACGCCTGCGCACTCCACGAAACGGTAGCGACCGATGTTGTGGACCGCTTGATACCGGCGCGTCGCCACAGTGGCGCTGACTCCGCCGCCTTTCTGTACAGAATCCTCGGTCAGGATCGCGTCGAAGGAAGTGCGGGTACCGCCATCAGCCTCTCGGAAAACCCCGAAGCCGCGCGAGAGCCGATCCGTCAGCCGGACATCGGCATCACGGTCGGCGGCGATAGCCAGACCGATCGCGGTAGAGGCCCCCGGATAGGGGGAGCGGTGAACACGGCGACCGAATTGCTCGCGCAGCATCCTCGGCACCAGCGGCAGGCCTGAGGCACCCCCCACGAGATAGATGCCGGCGATCTCGGTGAGATCCGGGCCGCCGTCCTCAAGTCTGCCGACCAAGGGCGCCATCACGTCCACACTGCGCTGGATCAAAGGCGTCGTTGCTTCATAGAGGTCGGCTACGGGCAGTACAACATCATGATCGAGCACAGGGATGACCATGCGTCGCGACTGCGGCGCCAATGCCTCCTTGACTCCACGGCACTGATCGAGCAGATCGCCGAGCTGGGTCGCGCTCAAAGCGGTTTCGTCCACAGACGCGTGCGACAGTGCCAGCTGAGCCAGAAGGAGATCGACGTCGTCGCCTCCGAGATCGCCCAGCCCGCGCGAGGCCAGCACCTCGTGCGCAGCGCCGTTGACATCCACCAGAGAGGTGTCGAAAGTCCCGCCCCCCAGGTCATAAACCAAGACGCGCGTGCGCCGAGACGACACGGTGGACGCCTTGCGGTGCGTGTATTCGAAACCGGCGGCGCTGGGCTCATTGAGCATAGCGGTCACGTGGAAACCCGCAGCCCGGAAGGCGTCGAGCGTGAGCAGGCGCTGCGCTCCGTACGCGTGCGCGGGCACCGCGACCACGACATTTGCATCCTCGCTACCCGGGTCGGCGCCGTCCAGCACTCCGGAATTGGCCAACTGCTCACGCAGATCGGTGAGAAAGGAGATGAGCACGTCGCCGATGCTCAGCGTACGATCACCGAGCACCACCGTGCTCGACGCGCTCACCGATGGCGCCGCCAGAGCGCGTTTGAGGCTGCGCAGAAGCGGTGCACCCTGCCGAGCGGCCTGACGCGCGCGGAAACCGTGCACCAGACCATCCTCGGTCAGCGCGGTCAAAGACGGGTAGTAGTCATGGGAGTCACCGTTCGTGTCGGTGAAGGACAGGACAGGATAGTTACCTCGGTCGGCGCGGGCGACGACCGTTCTGGTCGTGCCCAGGTCGATGCCGAGGTCCAGGTGAGAAGGGGCCGTAGTACGCGTAGTACGGCCTTTCCGGGGCTTGGAAGAACGCTTGCTTCCACTTCGGGCTGCCATGGACCGACCATATCGTTGCTGCCTCGATATAACACTCAGGGCACGCTGAGGATCGGCCTCATGTTGCTTCGCCGATGGCGAGCGGGTACTGCACGGCTCTGCGGGGCAGCAGGTGAACAGTTGGTGAACAGTCAGAATCTCGCTGTCAGGCGCGGTCGGCCGCTGGTAACAATGTGGGCGGGCCGCATTCATGCGGCCCGGATCTCGCAACTCGATCGGCGGCATCAGCCGCCCCGGGACCCCGATCCGCTACCTGGCCGAGAAATGATATGAGTACAACCCTCTTCGTCGTGGTGGTCGTCGTCATTACGGCGCTGGTCTTCGACTTCACCAACGGATTCCACGACTCCTCCAACGCCATGGCGACCTCCGTCGCCACCGGGGCCTTCACCCCCAAGCGCGCTGTTCTGGTCGCGGCCGTCCTGAACGTCATCGGCGCCCTGCTCTCCACAGAGGTCGCCAAGACGATTTCTCATGGCATGTTCAACGATGCACTCATCGAGGCCGCGCCCGCGATGGTCTTCGCCGGCCTCGCCGGAGCAATCCTGTGGAATCTGGCAACATGGCTCTTCGGACTGCCGTCGTCCTCATCGCACGCGCTTTTCGGCGGACTGATCGGCGCCGTCATCATGGCCGCCGGCATCCAGGGCGTCCATTGGGGCACGGTGATTTCGAAGATCATCCTGCCCGCACTCATCGCCCCGTGCGTGGCCGGAACGGCATCTGCTCTTGCCACCTGGATCGCCTATCGCATCGCACGCCCCACGGATCGCTTCAGTCAAAAGATTTTCCGCAATGGTCAGCGGATCTCCGCATCAATGGTGGCTCTGGCCCATGGCACATCGGACGGTCAGAAAACCATGGGCGTCATCACTCTGGTCCTGATCGCCGCCGGATACCAGGAAGCGGGAACCGGCCCCCACTGGTGGGTGATCGGCGCGGCGGGGCTGGCCATCGGTCTGGGAACCTACTCCGGAGGCTGGCGAATCATGCGGACGATGGGCAAAGGACTGGTCCACATCGACCCGCCGCAGGGCTTTGCCTCTGAAACGACCTCGACAGTAGCCATCCTCGCCTCTTCTCATCTTGGCTTCGCCCTGTCGACCACGCATATCTGCACCGGTTCAATCCTCGGCACCGGAGTCGGACGAGGAACGAAGGTGTCCTGGGGGACGTTTGGAAGGATGGGCATCGCCTGGCTCGTCACGCTGCCCTGCGCCGCGGTGGTGGGCGCAGTGACCTCTCTGATCGCCGTCAAGGGCGGCGTGCTCGGCACGATCGCCGTCATCGTCCTTCTCCTGGTCGGAGCCTGGCTCATCATTCGACAGGCCGGCCATAACCGAGTCGACTTCTCCAACGTCAACGATGCGGACTCAGTCGTCGTGGCCAAGCAGGCCGACCCCGAACTCGGACGCGCCCCCAAGACCCTGAGCGAGGTCAAGAACGAGCTTGTCGTTGGCACGACTGCGGCCGCCCAGGCCTCGCCGCAGAAGGAGAGCATCTGATGAGCATTGACTGGGCCTCCCTCGCGCTGGTCACGGTCGTGACCGTACTCGGAACCAGCTTCATCCTGGCCATCGTCTCCTCGGCGGCTCGCATGCTCGACGAAGCTCATCTCAAGCGGCTTGCCGGAGAGGTCAAGGGCCTGCACGCCGCCGAGGCAGCAGCCGGTTTCTTCCTGGCGCTGGCCCTGGGAATCATGCTGTTCGGCCTGTGGCTCATGATCCCCTACCACTGAGGATCGACCACCGCCCTCAGAGCCCGACACTCCGGCCTCTGCCGCTCACGGTGGAGGATGTCTTGGAATGTCATGGCATGTCATGGCGCTCCGAGGGAGAGTGCGCTTCCCCGATCCGCACGGTCTGCAGAGGCAGCGACAAGTCGGAGTACGCGTAGTTGACTGAAACTTGGGTACCTCAGCTCGCGGTTGCGGGACGATCTCGCCGGCGGTAGCGTGCAAACCGTCTGACGCAAGGTCTGGCCGCCCGGAACTCACGATTGTCTCCCACGCGTGTCGCCTCCTCTGAGCTCATCGTCGAGCGCCCAGGCCCCGGAGAAAGGACGTCCGGGTGGTCATGGATCACTCCCGAGTGGCGAAAGATATCCTGACATATGTCGGTGGGCCGGGGAACATCGATGCCGCAGCGCACTGCGCCACCAGGCTGCGCCTCGTCCTGAACGACGTGAGAAGGGTTGACCAGAAGGCTCTTGACAAGGATCCCGATCTCAAAGGGACTTTCACCGCGGGTGGCATGTTTCAGATCATTGTCGGCCCCGGCGATGTGGATTTCGTTTTCTCTGAGATGGTCGCTAAAGGCGACGTCAAAGAGGTCTCAAAGGATGAAGCGAGAGAGGCGGGCGCCAAGAAGGGGAATCCAGCATCCATACTCATCAAGACGATCGCAGACATCTTCGTCCCGATCCTACCGGCACTGATTGCCGGCGGGATGATGATGGCCCTCAATAACGTCTTGACGGCGGAGGGCCTGTTCGGAAGCCAATCCTTGGTCCAGCGCTGGCCCCGCTTGGGCGACTACGCCAATTTGATCAATATGATCTCGTCGGGCGCATTTGCGTTCTTGCCCATATTAGTCGGCTACTCTTCCGCCAAGCGTTTCGGCGGCAATGTCTACCTGGGAGCCGCCATGGGAGCCGCCATGGTATCTACGTCACTGCTTCCAGCCTCCTCCATGAGCGACGAAACGGCACGCGTGAATTTCTGGAACTACCAGGCAACGATCTCCAATTCGGCGGACCACTGGACTCTTTTCGGCATGCACATCGACAAAATCGGCTACCAGTCCATGGTCATCCCTGTCCTCTGCGTGACCTGGATCCTGTCGGTCATTGAGAAGTGGCTTCACAAGAGACTATCCGGAACCACAGATTTTCTTCTGACTCCGCTCACCACATTGCTTCTGACGGGGTTCCTCGCTTTTGTTGTCATCGGTCCCATCACCCGCGAAATGTCGAATTGGATCACCGACGGCCTGGCCTGGACTTACAACACCCTGGGCGCGATCGGCGGAGCATTCCTCGGCATGACTTACTCACCGATCGTGGTGACCGGCCTCCATCAGTCTTTTCCGGCCGTAGAGCTTCCACTGATCGCAGAAATGAACAATGGCGGACCCGGATCCTTCATATTCCCCATAGCCTCCATGGCGAATGTCGCGCAGGGCGCTGCCGCACTCGCTGTATCCTTCAAAACTCGGGATGCCAAGATGAAGGCCCTGGCGGGCGCCGGGGGAGCCTCGGCAGTCGTGGGCATCACCGAGCCCGCCATCTTCGGCGTCAACCTTCGCCTGCGCTGGCCCTTCTTCATCGGCATCGGCGTCGCTTCTCTGGGCGGCGCCGCAGTCGCTCTGCTCCACATCCACTCCCAGGCGCTAGGGGCCGCCGGCTTCATGGGCTTCGCCTCCATCGTTCCCCAGGACATTCCCAAGTACCTCTTTCTTGAGGCGACGGTCTTCGTCCTGGCCTTCTCCGCCACCTTCGCCTACGGTTCCACTCGCGGTAGAGCATCATTGGCCAGCGCTGCCGATGGCGAGAACGAATCCACCCTTGAAACCGAGGTTCCGGCGGGACGGGTCGCCGTCGAGCTGCCGAAAGGGGCCAATGAGGATTTCGTCATCACCTCCCCGGTCCAGGGTCGCGCTGTGACGTTATCCGAGGTCAAGGACCAGACCTTCTCCTCGGGAATGCTCGGCCCGGGCGGCGCCATCGCTCCGACTGAAGGCCCCGTGGTCTCGCCGATCGACGGTGAAGTGCTTGTCGCCTTCCCGACCGGCCATGCATACGGGCTGCGATCGGCAAGCGGGGTTGAGCTGCTCATCCATGTCGGCATGGACACCATCGAGCTGGGCGGCAAGTACTTCAGACCCAGGGTCAAAGCCGGCGAGACGATCAGGCGCGGTCAAGTCCTAGTTGATGTCGACTGGATCGAAGTCGCGAAAGCCGGTTATGAGACGATGACGCCGATTGTCGTATCCAATGCCGCCGCTTTCATCAGCGTCTCGGAAATGCTTACCGGTGACGTCGAACGTGGCGACGCTCTCTACAGCGTGGAATCGTCAGCTGAAGAGGCTCCAATAGCGATCACCGCGAGAGCCCGTTCCTCGTGAACTGATCCGCTATCTGAGCAGCGCCCCACCCCACTGCAGTCCCCGATGGGGATGGTTGCCCCCTAGCTTGTGATTCCATTCAGGAGGCGAATCGGCAGGAGAGCGGGGGAGGGGCTCTCAGAGGAATGCGGCTCTATACCTTCCGCGCGAGCATGCACCTGATCAAGCAGGACATCAACGGCGTGCACAGCCAGGTCGGCGATCGGTTGCGCAATTGTGGTGAGTCCCGGCAACGCCCGTCGCACTGCCGCCGTGGCATCGAAACCGACGACTTTGAACTCTTCGGGCACCTTGCGTCCCCGTTTCCGGGCCCACTCCAGCACCGCGGCCGCTGTCAGATCATCGGTGGCGAAGACGGCATCGACATTGACGGGCATGGAGTCCAATGCGGCCTCGGTGAGCTCAGCCCGTTCGGAATCCGGAGTATGGAAATCGACCGTGCGCACCACCGGCTCAATTCCAGCTCTGCGCAGCACGGCACGATAGCCGGCTTCACGACGATTATGGGGCCCCGACCGCGAGGTCAGCAGTGCGGGCCGGCGCGCTCCGCGCGCCAGTAGATGCTCGGTCGCCGTACGTCCGCCCGCCTCGTTGTCGCAGGTTATATTGGGGATCGTGGGGGACAGGAGGCGATCGATGGTCACCAGCGGCATGCGCACCGTGTGGTACTCGGGCAGGCTCTCATTGTGGCCTCCAGAGATGATGCCGTCGACACGATGGGAGACGAGCAGATCGAGGTAGTCGCGCTCACGGTCCGCCCGGCCCATGGAATTGCATACAAGGATCCGATAGCCGTGGTCCGCAAGGGCGTTCTCGATCTCGGCCGCCAGCTCGCCGAAGAAGGGCAGAGCCACCGTAGGAACGATGACGCCGATCGTATGGGTCGATTTACCGTGAAGCGCCCGCGCGACCTGGTTGGGCCTGTAGTTGAGTTCAGCGATCGCCTTGGCAACGCGGTCCTTCGTCTCCTGGCTGAGGTAACCGCGATTATTGAGCACGCGTGAAACCGTCGTCAGGGACACGCCTGCGACCTGTGCGACATCAGCGAGAGTCGGCTCTCGGCGTGCGCTCATTCATCATCTCCTCGAGTCATCAGACAACTACGGCACAAGCCTATGCCAGTGCCGCAGCACCTGGTGCCGCCTGGCAGAGCAACGGCGAGATCAGCGAAGATCACCGGACTGCGTATGGTACAATGCGGGTACAAAGCATTCATAGTAGCCGATCATGGCGCGTGCGATCACGGCATGCCCGGCGTCATCGGGGTGGATGCCGTCCGCAGAGAGCTTGCTCTCGTCGCCGTCGATCGTCGTGCTCATGATGTCGGTTGAGGTCAGTCCGAGTTCCGTGGCCCGCTCATGCACCAGGCGCCTGACAACGCCGAAGCGCGGTCCGACGCCGAGCGCTGGGAAGTAAGGGGCGATGGTGATGGGCGTGCTTCGCAGACGCGCAGCGAGGAATGACAGGTCGTGATCGACGGCCTGCCTCACGAGATCGAGCTGGGAGGGCAGGAATGCGGCATCGTTCAGGCCCAGGCAGACGGTGACGACATCGGGCTCCGCACGCAGAACCGTTTCGAGCCATGTGGTGTCACGGCAGGATGGCGAGCGACCGCCGCCGGGCAGATGTCCGCCACGACAGGAGAAGAAGCCCATGCCGTCCGCAGCGAGGTTCACCTCGCGCCATCTCAGGCGCTCGCAGACCAGGGAGGTCCACCGATTGCGCGGATGAGTGACAGCCCGCCATCCGGTAGTGACGGAGTCGCCCAGAAAGACGGCGGTGGGGAAGGACTGCGGGCGCGGTACGGAGAACACGCTTCGACCATAGGCCGATCGGCGATCGGTCGGGAGGAATCTCTGAATCTCTGCCGGAGGACGTCAAGAACCCAGAATGACATAATGTACATTATCGGCATTGACTGGGACTGGGCGGTATCGCCGGCATGCGGCGACATCCGGCACAATTGCTCCTGTGACTGGTGGAAGGGCTGCTGCACAGACCGCTGCTGACAAGCACGATGTCATCCGCGTCGTCGGAGCTCGTGAGAACAACCTGCGAGGCGTCGACGTCGTCATCCCCAAGCGCAGGCTCACTGTGTTCACCGGAGTGTCGGGCTCCGGCAAGAGCTCGCTGGTCTTCGCCACGATCGCAGCCGAGTCGCGCCGTCTCATCAACGAGACCTACCCGGCCTTCGTCCAGGGATTCATGGACGCCAGCGCGCGTCCCGACGTCGACCACCTGGAAGGGCTGACACCGGCGATCGTCGTGGACCAGGAGCGTATGGGATCCAATCCGCGCTCCACGCTCGGAACCGTCAGCGACGTCGGGGCTTTGCTGAGGGTTCTGTTCTCCACCATGGGCGAGCCGTACATCGGCTCATCCCAGGCCTTCGCCTTCAACGTTCCGTCCGTTACCGGTGGCGGCGCGGTCACCACGCAGCGCGGCGGCCGCAAGGTCGTTGAGCGCAAGAGATTCAGCGTTCAGGGCGGGATGTGCCCGACCTGTGAAGGTATGGGCAAGGTCTCCGACATCGATCTGACGCAGGTGCTCGATGAGACGCTCTCCCTGAAAGACGGTGCGATCACCGTCCCCGGTTACGCAGTGGGCGGTTGGCAGGTGCGCAGTTTCACCGAGTCCGGCCTCTTTCCGGCGGACAAGCCGGTGTCCACCTTCACGCCTAGGCAGCGAAACGACCTGCTTTACAAGGATCCGACCAAGATCAAGGTCGGCGGAATCAACGTCACCTACGAGGGACTCGTCTCCAGAATTCGCAGGTCAATGCTCTCCAAGGAGCCAGAGACGCTGCAACCCCATGTTCGCGCCTTTGTGCAACAGGCTGTCGTCTTCGGGACCTGCCCGCAGTGCGACGGGACCCGCCTGTCCGAGCCGGCCCGCACCTGTCTGATCGATGAGAAGTCGATTGCCGACGCCTGCGCCATGCAGATCTCCGATCTGGCGCAGTGGATCACTCATCTTCAGAGTGTTCTTGCCGACGCTGCTCCCCTGCTTGCCAACGTGAAGGAAATGCTGGATGCCTTCGTATCCATCGGACTGGGATACCTCTCACTGGATCGCCCCGCTGCGACACTTTCAGGTGGTGAGGCCCAGCGCACCAAGCTCGTACGTCACCTGGGTTCTGCCCTCACCGATGTCACTTACGTCTTCGATGAGCCCAGTATCGGTCTGCACCCGCACGACCTCCACCTTCTGAATGAGCTCCTGCTGTCCTTGCGGGACAAGGGAAACACAGTGCTCGTCATCGAGCACAAGCCTGAGACGATCGAGATCGCCGATCACGTGGTGGACCTGGGACCGGGAGCCGGCGATCAGGGCGGTCGGATCTGCTTCGAAGGAACCGTTGAGCAGCTGCGTGACTCCGATACTCTCACCGGGCGCCACCTGACCGACCATCTGCAGATCAAGAACACCCCTCGCTCCCCCGCGGGAAGAATCCAGATTCGTGGCGCCAGCACGAACAATCTTCGCCACGTCGATGTCGATATACCCACAGGCGTTCTCACTGTTGTCACGGGCGTTGCCGGTTCCGGTAAATCGAGTCTCATCCACGGCCACCTCTCCCCCATGGATGACGTGGTGACGATCGACCAGAGCCCGATCAAGGGGTCTCGGCGCTCGAATCCGGCGACCTATACCGGCCTGCTCGATCATATTCGCAAGGCCTTCGCCAAAGCCAATAAGGACAAGGGCGCCAAGCCGGCGTACTTCTCGGCCAACTCAGAAGGAGCCTGTCCCGTGTGCGGTGGCTCCGGTGTCATTGAGACACAGCTGGGCTTCATGGAGACCGTGGAGTCCTGCTGTGAGGCATGCCAGGGGCGCCGTTTCAACGATGAGGTACTGGCCTACCGGCTCCGCGGACGAAGTATCGCAGACGTCCTGGACATGAGCGTCACCGAGGCACTGGAGTTCTTCTCCCGGGGTGAGACGCGTCTACTGGCCGCATCCAGAATCCTGGCGAGGTTGACGGACGTTGGCCTCGGTTATCTCAGACTCGGTCAGGCGCTGACCACCCTGTCCGGAGGCGAGCGCCAGCGGCTCAAGCTTGCCGTCCACCTGGGCCAGGAAGGGCGCGTCGTCGTCCTTGACGAGCCGACCGTTGGGCTCCACCCGGCCGATATTGAGGCCATGCTCGCGCTGCTGGACAGGATTGTGGACTCCGGTCGCACCGTCGTCGTCATCGAGCACCATCAGGCGGTCATGGCGCACGCAGACTGGGTCATCGACATGGGCCCCGGCGCAGGCCATGACGGCGGTCGCGTCGTGTTCACCGGAACGCCGGCGCAGATGGTGGCGGACCGGAGGACTCTGACGGGCCGATACCTGGCCCGGTACGTTGAGAAAGGCGGCTCATGACGACGGCAGGGCTCTATCGGATCCGTCCAGCGACCATGAAGGACTCCCCCGGTATCCGGCGTCTCCGCAATGCGGCCGTGCGGGAGTCTCTGGCGATCTGGACGAGCGTTGAGCAGGACCCTGTCCAGGCTGAGGCCTGGCTGGCGCCCATGGTGCAGCGCGGAACGGCTCTCGTTGCCCACGTGGACGGTAGGCCTCAGAAGATCGTCGGCTTCGCGGTCGCCGGTGCATGGCACTCCTATGAGGGCTATGCCCGTACCGTCGAGGACTCGATCTACCTGTCCCCGGCCGCTCAAGGTCATGGTCTTGGTTCCAGGCTTCTGGCTGCCCTGATCGAAGCCTCCCGGGCGGCTGGGGACCGTACCATGATCGCTCTCGTCGAGGCCGGCAACGTGACCTCGGTACGTCTGCACGAACGCTATGGTTTCACCATAGTCGGCACCGTCCCGCAGGCAGGCGAGAAGCTCGGACAGCTCCTCGATCTGACCCTCATGAGCCGTTCTTTACATTGATTGGAGACTTATGTTCACTATTTACAGGTTTTCGCGATAATTCTCGAGATGAGGTGACGTCATTGTTGGAATAAATTCGGTAATGGTGTACTCTGCGACACCGTTCACTACGAACGGGTCTTCAGTCACAACTTCTGAAATCTCGTTGCGCGCACCAACAGCAATGATGATACCGCCTGTTCTGGGATCCTTGCGCCCGCTGGCTAGGAACCTGCCGTTTTTGTAGTTGCGGGTGAGGTACTGGCGATGGGCCTCCAGGTGGGGGTCGACGGCTTCAGTACCCTGCGTGTATATAATATCGAGAACAAATAAGTGAGCCATGATGGTATGGTAGCACTTGATTGGTATCCAGGGAGAAATATCTCATGAGTAATTGTCAAAACCCCACCGACGACAATCGTTTCCGGCGCGTGAGTGGGGCTGAGTCCATCCAGCTTCAGCCGGAGGAGCCCGCTGTCGCTCAGTGGCAGGTCAGCGGTACCGATGAGCTCGTTGCGCATCTGCTGGGCCTTGTCGGAGCCCCAGAGGGACGGCCGGCGATCATCGCCGTCGACGGACGAGGCGGATCCGGCAAGACGACGCTTACCACGGCACTAACGGCGGCCGTCCCCGGCGCGCAGGCCTTCCACCTTGACGACCTCATCTGGAACGAGCCGCTCTACGACTGGGACCAGCTGCTCGTCGACACCTTGACCCAGTTGCGTGAGGCCGGCTGCCTCGACCTCGTCCCGGACAAATGGCGGGAGCACGGCCGAGAGGGCTCCATCCGCGTCCCGGCCGGCTCCCCCCTGGTCGTCGTCGAGGGAACCGGAGCCGGTCTGCGCGCGGTCAGCAACCTCATTGACGCGCACGTCTGGGTCCAGACCGGAGACGATGTGGCCGAGCGCCGCGGCATCAGCCGCGACATCGCAGAGGGCGTCAACGGCAACGCCGAGGAGTCGGTGCGCTTCTGGCACTGGTGGATGGCCGGCGAGCGCATCTTCTTCGCCAAGGACCGCCCCTGGCAGCGCGCAGACGTCATCGTCTCCGGAGACGCCCCGGCCGGCGTGGAGCCGGGAGAGGTCGCCTGGACTCCGGGGCCACTCCTCCCCCGCTGAGGCGCACAGCCGCCCGCCGCTCAGGCTGGGCTCTCAGTCCCCCAGCGCCGTCCCCACGGCGCGAGCGGCCTGGATCCACTCGTGGTCGGCCGGAACGAACTTGGTGTGACCGGCCACATCCTTGAGCGGCACCAGCTCCGTGCCGTGACCGCGGTCGGCCACCATGACGCCGTAATGGCCCTCAGCGATCGCATCGGCACCGGCCACGCCCAGACGCGTGCCCAGGAGACGATCCGCTCCGCAGGGTGAACCACCGCGCTGGACGTATCCCAGGATGGAGACACGCGCCTCCAGTCCGGTCAGGCTCTCCAGCTGCTCGGCCAAGGTGAAGGTGTTGGCGCGGTGGGATGCCTCCAGACGTTTGACGCCCCGCTTGGCCATCGCCTTGCGCTCAGGACTGGAGGCGTCCTTGACCAGGGCGCGGGCGTGCTCCAGCTCGGCGTGATCCGTCACCGACAGTGCCCCCTCGGCCACGGCCACCACTGAGAAGGACGACCCGTGGGAGCGGCGTCGTTCGATCTTGTCCGCGATCGCGTCCACCGAGTACGGAATCTCGGGCAGCAGAATGACGTCCGCCCCACCCGCGATACCAGCGCCCAGGGCTAGCCAGCCGGCTCGATGCCCCATGATCTCAGTCAGAATGATGCGATGGTGCGAATGCGCCGTGGAGTGAAGTCGATCCACTGCCTCAGTGGCGATCTCCAGGGCGGTGGCGAAGCCGAAGGACGTCTCCGTCTCGACGATGTCGTTGTCAATGGTCTTGGGCAGGTGGAGGACGTTGAGACCTGCCTCCATGAGCCGCCTGGCGTTCTTCGCCGTGCCCCCGCCGCCCAGGCATACGAGCGCATCAAGTTTGTTTTTCTCGCAGTTCTCGACAATGGTCGGAATCATGTCGCGGGTCTCGCCGTCGACGACCATTCGGTGGACTTTGTCCCGACTCGTGCCGAGCATGGTACCGCCAGTGGTCAGGATGCCTGACAGCGATGCTCCATCGAGCTCCATGAATCGGTTCTCCGCCAGTCCGCGCATGCCGTCCCTGAAGCCGATGAGCTTCCAGCCGTGCTCTTGGATAGCCGCCTTTCCGAAGCCACGGATCGCGGCGTTGAGTCCAGGGGCGTCTCCGCCGGCGGTCAGGATTCCGATGCGCTTGGTAGCCATGGCCCCAGTATGCCGCCTGAGAGCGGTACGAGCAGTGTCGCCGCGTTGAAATCCCCACAGGCCGATATGAGAAATGAGAACTACCCTGCCGTCACGCGCTGTGCCGCACACGGGCGCAGCGGTTCGCGGAGCTGCAGCATGTGCATACCGCTAGACTGCCGTCTCGGGGTGCACTCGAGATGCACCGAGATGTACACGGAACCGGCTCCCGATCGCGGGAATGTTCGGGACCCCTGTAGGTGTTGAGCCCGGTGCGCCGTCGGAGCCTGTAGTGTTCCGGCACCAGTGAGTCGAGTGAGTATTGAGCCACGAGAGGGGCAACCAGCATGGCAGATCGTGCGCTGCGAGGCATGACCATCGGAGCGAAATCGATGGAGTCCGAGGATGGCGTCGAGTTCGCCGAACGGCAGATGATCAGCTATGAGTGCCCGCTCGCCCATGTCGTGATCATCCCCATGTCCCTGGAGGCCGAGATTCCCCAGGCCTGGGAGTGCCCGGAGTGCGGTCAGGTGGCCGCCCTCCGTGGCGAGGAAGAGCCCGAGAATGAGGAACCGAAGAAAGCTCCTCGCACCCATTGGGACATGCTGCTTGAGCGCCGCGAGGTCGATGAGCTCAAGGTCCTCCTCGATGAGCGACTCGAGATGCTGCGCTCCGGTGAGATCTACCGCGAACGCTTCTAGTTACTGGTCTCGCGACCCTCGGCCATATTGCAGCGGGTGGGACCAGGGGGCGTCAGCGTCGTTGTGCAGACCGCTGCCGGCGCCGACCGGCCTGAGGCTGCCCGATTCGATCGCCCAGTTTCTGCGCAGCCGCCGCCAACTGTCCGCCTCTCTTGGCCAGACCCCACTTCGTCACCAGGCTCAGTTCCTCGGTGAAGATCCCGCCGGATAGCTTGGACTGGCCGGCCTCGCGTTCTAGGAAAGTGATCGGCATCTCGACGATGCGCCCTCCGATATCGGAGACGAGTTTGGTCATATTGACCTGGAAGCCGTAGCCCAGCGCCTCCACCTTGCCCAGATCCAGGCGGCGCAGGATCGAGGCTCGATAGACGCGGAAGCCGGCCGTCGCATCTTTGACCCGCAGCCCCAGCATGGCGTTGATGTAAAGGTTGCCCCCACGAGACAGGGCTACTCGTTTGGCATCCCAGCCCTGGGTGGCGCCGCCGGAGACCCAGCGAGAGCCGATGACGAGATCGGGCTCGTCGGCCATCTCCGCGCGCTGAATCAGTAGAGCAAGATCCTCAGCGCGGTGGGAGCCGTCAGCATCCATCTCGCAGATCAGCTCATAGCCGGAAGCGAGCCCCCAGGAGAAGCTCGCGAGGTAGGCGGGTCCTAGGCCGTTCTTCTCCGTACGGTGCAGAACATGGATGTGGTCATCAGTCTGTGCCCGCGCATCCGCGAGATCACCCGTGCCATCGGGAGAGTTGTCATCGACCACCAGGATGTGAGCCTCTGGCGCACCACCACGCACGCGGTCGAGAGCCCCCGGCAAGGAGTCGATCTCGTTATAGGTGGGAATGACGACGAGGGCCTTCACAGTTGTTCTCCGATCATGGCGGACAAGGTCTTAGCGCCGGCGGTGATCGACACCAGGGACAAGACGGCGCACACTGCTGGACACAATACCGGCTATCACCAGCATGGCCGCGCACCCGCACAGGACATGTCCCGGCCAACTGCCCATGGTGTCCGCGGGCGTCATGGAGGTGCGCAGACCGGCATCGGCCACAAGACTGGCCTGCGTGTAGGGCCGGGTCTCCTGTTCCACCTCACCCTTCGGGTTGATGATCGCGGTGATGCCCACGGTGGAGACCTGCACGACGCTACGGCCGTGAACGACGGCTTGGACCCTGCCCTGGGCGAGCTGCTGAGCAGCCTCGGAGGAGGACAAGAAGCTCGCGTTGTTGGTGGGGATGACGATCAACTCGCCTCCCTGCCGCACGCCATTGCGCAGCGTGTCGTCGTAGGCGACCTCGAAGCAGATGCCCATGGCCAGGGTGACATCACGGTTCTGGGAAGCGGCATGGATGGCGAGCGTCTGGGGCCCGGTTCCGGGAGCCATGTCTGTGCCGATACGGTCGACCTGGGTAGTCAGTCCTCTGATGAGACTGCGCAGAGGAACGTATTCGGCGAAGGGCGCCGGACGATGCTTGCGGTAGTAGGAGCCCGCCCCCTCCCCCGGCGTCCACACCACCATGTCGTTGTAGCGCACGTCCCCCTCGAACAGGACGGCGCCCACCATGATGGGGGCTCCTGCGGCCTGCGCGGCCGAATCGATGAGGGTGGCGGATGATCGGTGCGTGCGCGGATCGAGATCTGCAGCATTCTCCGGCCAGATGACGACATCAAGGTTTCCGCTTCCTACGTCGGCAGCGAGCCGATCGGTGGCCTGGGCGTGGTTGTCGGTGACCTCTAAAGCGCGGTTGAAGGCGTCCTCGAAGTCCTTGGCGACATTGCCCTGGACGGCGCCCACTCTCAGCGTCCCGTCCTCAGCAGCGCTGTCGACAGGCAGGACGAGCGGCGCGGCTACAGCGAGACCCGCACAGGCGGTCGTCGCCAGAGCTAGCATGAGCGCTCGGGCGCGCAGAGCACAGACGGTCTCGAGTACGCAGGCGCCGATGAGCGCCACGACAAGCGTCAGGCCGATAGAGCCGCCGTAGGCGGCGAAGGAGAGCATCGGGGCGTCGGCCATGGCGAAAGCAAGTCGTCCGAAGGGGAAGCCTCCCCACGGCCAACTCGAACGCAGCTCCTCAACGCCGCACCACAGCACCGCGAAGGAGACCACTCGCCCCGCCGCACGGCCCGCCCCAGGCCCATCGGCGGTGAGAACAGGCATGCGGCTGACCAGGCTCCACGAGATTCCCAGCACCGCCATATAGAGGGCTTCGAAGAGCGCAAGCGCCACCCACCCGATCGGATTTCCCATGGCCACGGCGATGAAGCGCAGTAGCGGAGCGAAGAAGGCGAGCCCGAAAACCAGTCCCAACCCGGCGCTCATCCACGGGCCGCGTCCCTGAAGAGTACCCATGAGCAAGGAGAGACCTAACGGGGCCGTCCACCACAGGCCCAGCGGCGGAAAGGCGGCAGCAACCGCCAGGCCCCCCGCGAGCACGGCGATGACAGGCACCAACCCGCGCGGTACCCGGAAGCGGTCAGGCGTATCACTCGTGACGGAGCGATCCGTCGATGATCTGGCGCTCGCGCGCTTGGGCGACATCACGGGCTGAAGCATAGAGCGTATGGAAGGTTAGGAGACGTCTGCGAGTGCCGGGAAGATCGGGGAAGCCCTGTGATCATCACGGATCGTCACGCGCGATGACGGCGATGCACGATCTGGATGCCGTGCCACATCAGCGCCAGCACCGTCCCCACCACGGTCCCGATAAGACACGACATCGCGGTGCCGGTGATCCACGACAGCACCGGATTGTGGCTGAGCTCTTCGGCCCGCTCAATGGCGTGGTGCAGCGGACTGAATCCGACCTTCGCCAGATTAGTGGCCAGGATGTGCCCGCCCACCCACAGCATCGCCACAACGCCAATGACCCCTATGCCTGCGAAGACCGATGGAGCAATCGACACCACGGTGCGTCCGAACGACTGCAAGATCCCTGTACGTCCCTTGTCGGCCAGGTGCGCACCCGCGTCGTCGAGTTTGATGAGCACTCCGACCAGTCCGTAGACGGCGAAGGTGATGAGCAGAGCGACCATGACCAGGGCGACGATGCGTCTGGTGGACGACTCCCCCTGCACCTCGGCGAGGGCGAGCAGCATGATCTCTGTAGACAGGACGAAATCAGTGGTGATGGCGCGCTTGATGATGGAGGCCTCGTCTGCCGGGTCTGCCTCCTCAGAGGCGTGACCGCGGTGGAGGAAGCGCTCCAAGAGCTTCTCCCCGCCCTCGAAGCACAGATATGCCCCGCCGATGACAAGCGCAACGGGCAGGAGGGCGGGCGCCACCGCAGTCAGCAGCAGCCCGATGGGCAGAATGATGAGGAGCTTGTTGCGCAGGGATCCGAGTGCGATCTTCTTGATGATGGGCAGTTCTCGGTCAGGAGTGATGCCGGTGACGTACTGCGGTGTCGCCGCGACATCGTCCACGGTGGCGGCCGAAACCTTCGCAGAGGCCTTGACGGCCATGGAAGCCGTGTCATCAATGGTCGACAACGTCATCTTGGCGAGAGTGGCAATGTCATCGAGAAGAGCGAAGAAGCCTGACATGGGGGCGGGGGTGTCCTGTCGTGGTGAGGCGGCTCCGGGCGGAAGCCCGGCCGAAATGAGACTACCCGCAGCGTTCGGCACGCGAACAGCCGGCCTACGGGCAGAACTGCCCGGTCCGGTCATATCGCGGACCAGCCCACCACTCCCCTGTTGAGATCCAGGCCCGCTCGAGCCGCATTGGCCGACAGAGCCTCGAGCGCACGCTGTCGATCGGAGGCGGCCTTGTCGGAAGGCACGAGGCAGGCCAGTTGTCTGAGCACGTCGAGAAGCTGCTTGGAGCAACGCACGAAGTCGCCCGCCGTCAGCTCGCAGGCCTCCAGAACCTCAGCCAGATCGGCGCCCTCGCCCCATGCCCGCACTGCTCCCGCCAATGCGGGCTCCGCACCGCTGGAGAACTCGATCCGCGCCAGCGCCTCCAGGTCGTTGATCGAGCGCGACAGGCGGATCTCCTCACGCAGCACCGCTCCTAGGCGTGAGCCCGGCGCTATGGGCAATCCGAGCGATTGCGTCGCCAGTCGCGGCTCGTACACGCAGGCCGATACCGCGGCAGCCAGATCGGCAGGATCAAGCCCCTGCCATAGGCCATGCCGCAGGCACTCGGAGATGAGCAGATCGCGTTCGGCATAGATGCGCGCCAGCATCCGGCCGGCATCGGTGACCCGCAGTTCACGCTCGGGATGCCCGCGATCGACGGGCTCGAGATACCCCAACTCGGTAAGCACCTCGCACACGGAGTCGAAAAGACGGGCGATGGTGCCGGTTCGGTTCTCCACTCGAGCCTGGAGACGGTCGACATCAATGGATGCGCGCATCCACTTGCGTCCCACACGGGCATGCTCCTCCCGTTCGGGGCACGCATGGCAGGGATGCGCGCGCATCTGGTGACGCAGCTCCTCCAGATGCATGGCGGTCTGCTCGCTGTCAGCTCCTTGACGACGACGACGCTTGATCCGGGCCTGGTCCACATCTCCTGACCGCAGGGCGTCCAGAAGACGCTCCGCCAAGTGCTCGCGGTCACGAGGTCTGTGCACGTCCGCACTGGAGGCGATCTTCAGAGACCCGACCCTGACAACGCCCTCGGGAGAGGTGTCCGGCGACAGGGTCAGAACCCGGGTGTCCTCCCCCAGAACCGTCAGGATGGGTGCGCCGGTGCGATCTGTGCCGTGGTCCAGGACGACGGCGTGCTTGTGACGGCGGCCTTTGCGATGGATGACGATATCGCCCCGGTTCAAAGAGCTCATAGCCCGCACAGTCTCGTCGCGCTGTTCAGCGCGCCCGCGTCGCGACTGGTCGGCCTCGGCGTCGGCGATGCTCTGACGCAGACGCGCGTACTCGCGGAAATCACCAAGATGACAGGTCATCCGCTCCTCCAGCGAAGAGAGCTTCCGGCGCTTCCTACGAACTTGAGCAGCGAGCTCGACGACGCTGCGATCGGCCTGGTACTGGGCGAAAGAGGACTCCAGCACCTCCCGGGCCCGAGCGCGTGAGGTGCGTCCGAGCAGATTGACGGCCATGTTGTAGGTGGGGCGGAAGGCCGAGACGAGCGGGTAAGTGCGTCGTGACGCCAATGAGGAGACGAAGGCCGGTTCGATGTCGTCAGCTGCCAGGACGACGGCATGACCCTCGATGTCGATGCCGCGGCGCCCGGCTCGTCCTGTCAGCTGGGTGTACTCCCCAGGGCTGAGAGTCACATGGGCCGACCCGTTCCACTTGCGCAGGGATTCCAGGACGACAGTACGTGCAGGCATGTTGATGCCGAGCGCCAGGGTCTCAGTCGCGTAGACAACCTTGACCAGTCCGGCGCTGAACAGCTCCTCAACGGTCTCCTTGAAGACGGGGAGGAGGCCGGCGTGGTGGGCGGCCACGCCTCGCTCCAGGGCGTGCACCCAGTTGCGGAAGCCCAGCACTCCCAGGTCTCTCGTAGGAATCTCGGCCGTGTGCCGCTCAATGACCTCGCAAATCCGAGCCGCTTCGGACTCGGTTGTCAGATCGATTCCGGCATCCACGGCCTGGTCGACAGCCTGCTGGCAGCCGGCACGGGAGAAGACGAATACGATTGCCGGGAGGAGATCGGCCTGCTCGAGTGCTGTGATGACGGTGACCCGTGACGGCGGGCGCAAGCGCGCCATGCGAGCACCGCCATCGCCTCGGCGCCGCGCTGGGTAGTCGGGCCGACTCCGGCCTCGTCGCCACGGTCGAGTTCGCGAACCGACCGAGCCCCTGCCGGACTTGGAGGCGCCCGCCTCACCGGCTGCCGCACGACGAGCCCTGGCCAGGGCCTTGAGCAGGTCGGGATTGAGCGGAAGTTCTGCCGCCGTCTCACTCGCCTCACCGCTGTCGGAGACGTCGGAGGCGGCTGCCCGCGATGAGGGCGACAAGGGCGACGAAGACATGGTGTGAAGGCGGAGCAGACGTCGGCCGACCATCATGTGCTGGGTCAGGGGCACCGGCCGGTGCTCGGAGACGACGACGGCGGTCCGGCCTCGCACCTGTCCGAGCCAGTCGCCGAACTCCTCGGCGTTCGAGACGGTCGCTGACAAGGACACCACCTGCACCTCCGGCGCCAGGTGGATGATGACCTCCTCCCATACCGGACCGCGAAATCGGTCCGCGAGGTAGTGGACCTCATCCATGACCACGAAACCGAGGCGATCCAGATCACGAGAACCCGAGTAGAGCATGTTGCGCAGGACCTCGGTGGTCATGACGATGATGTCCGCATGAGGGTTGACTGAAGTGTCCCCGGTCAGCAGGCCGACCTGTTGCGTGCCGTAGTGCGCCAGCAGATCGAGATACTTCTGGTTGGACAGGGCCTTGATGGGGGTGGTGTAGAAGGCCTTGAGACCCTTGGCCAATGCCAGGTGGATGGCGAATTCGCCGACAACGGTCTTGCCCGCGCCCGTGGGCGCGGCGACCAGCACGCCCTCGCCGCGTTCGAGCGCTTCGCACCCGCGCACCTGGAAATCGTCGAGCGGGAAGTCGTAGGAATCGGCGAAGCGGGTGAGCTCACTGCGGGAGGAGGCCTGTCGGCGTCGGGCAGCGGCATAGCGTTCGGCGGGCGAGCTCATGAGATCAGCCTACGGGTGCCACTGCCCGGCTCCGGGACCGCGCCTCGCAGCCTCTCAGCTCGGCCGACGACCTCTTCACGATTCGATTCTCAGCCCGGGAGCAGTACTGAGACCACATTGCGCACCGCTTCCAGGCGCAGCGGCAGACCGGCGATGGCTTCGCCGTCCGCCATGGGGTGCGGAGGCGTGCGCAACCCGGGCCTGGAAGGTAAAGCCTCAATCGTGAGAACGCGAGAACGCTCGAGATGGACGGCAGGGTCATCTAGATGCGAACCGGAGAAGATCCGTGTCAGCAGGCCGAGGAGTCTGACTCGTCTCACCGGCTCCAGTCGGAGTACGTCGAGCAGACCATCGGCGGCGTCCGCATCGGGCGCCAAGTCCATACCGCCGCCGATGTAACGAGTATTGGCGGCTGCGACCAGCAGAGCCGCTCCCTCCCAGGTTCCGGAATCGGTGGTGAGGCGATAGCCATAAGGTGCAAGACCGGTCAATTCTCCCAGGACTGCACGCAGATAGCGTCCCTCTCCCGAGGGCCAGGACAGCGTGTTGGCACGGGCATTGACAGCGGCGTCCAGCCCGGCGGAGACGACGGCCAAGGACCACGTGTGCTCATCGGGCACGGGCGATCCATTGGGACGGGTAGCATGGATGGCGTCCAGGCGAGCGATGCGTCCTGCACCGCGCAGAGCGGAGTCGATGATCCTGGCGGCGGCGGCCACGTCGCGGCTGGGCAGGCGGAGATGACGAGCGATGTCATTGCCGGTCCCCACCGCGATAATGCCCAACGGCACATCCGTGGTGGCCACGACGTCAAGGCCGAGGTGGACGGTGCCGTCCCCGCCGACCACAACCAGAGCGTCCACGCCGCCGTCGTGCTCCAGAAGCGCCGTGGCATTGGCACGTGACTCCTCATAAGAGGACCCCTGGACGACGATGACATCATGCCCGGCGGTGAGCAGCGCGGTGATGGCGGCGTGCGCAGCGCCTCCGTGGCGTCCCCGTCCGGACGTCGGATTGGCGACCAAGGCAATGCGCATAGTGGTGATGGGGCGGCAATAACGGAAATGACAGATTAGGGGTGAGGAGACCGAGCCGGGGGGCGAACGGCTCAGGCCGTGTCGGCGCTCTTGGACATCTCAGCGGACTGGGAGGTCGGGACCGCGGGTCTGGCCAGAGCGGCGTCGAGCTCGGCATCGAGCTTGGCGCGTCTCTTCTCCACACGATCGTCATGCTTGATCGAGATGAAACAGGCCAGGAAATACAGGCCGGTGATGGGCAGGGCCATGAAGATCATGGACCACGGATCAGGCAGTGGGTTGGCGAAGGCCATGAAGGTGAAGATGCCCACCACGGCCCAGCGCCAGCCCTTGATCATGGTTCTGCCCTTCATGAGCCCGAGCATGTTGAGGGCCACGAGCAGCTCGGGCAGGAGGAAGGCGATCCCGAAGACCAGCACGAGTCGCATGACGAATGACAGGTACAGGTTGGCCCCAATGACTCCCGCCGTAGGACCGTCGGGAATGAAGCCGGTGAGAATAACTACCGCATGCGGCATGATCCACATGCCCAGAGCGACTCCGGAGGAGAACAGGATGAGCCCGGCGAGGCCGTAGGCCCAGGTATATGCCTTCTCCCTGCGTGTCATTCCCGGCCCCACGAAGGCCCAGAACTCATACATCCATAAGGGCGCGGAGAGCAGGACGCCGAGCCAGATCGAGACCGTGAGCTTCATGTCGAAGGAGGCCAGAATCGTGTCGAAGTTCAGCGTCAGATTGGCGCCCTTGGCGTTGGCGGCCTCGATAGGGCGTGTGATGAGGGCGAAAGCCCAGTCATAGATCATGTATCCCACGACCGACATGACCAGGACGCCCAGGGCCGAGATGAAGATCCGGTTGCGCAGCTCGCGCAAGTGGTCCCCGATGGACATGCGCGCCTCGGGGTTGTCCCTGCGCCTCGATCGTTTGATCTTAGGGAGCTTGGGCACCGGAGCCTCCTTAACCGGTTTCAGAACCGCTCGGAACAACTGAGGATGCACTCCGTCATCCTCGTCACCTCGATCACGCGCCCGTTCCTTTGCATCTATTCGAAATAGGGCCGAATATGGCCGAATAGACCGAGTATGTCTCATACGGCAGCATCGGATTCGGGCGCGTGAAAGTCATTTCTGCGCTGAGCCCTCGGAGCTCTGCGCAGCGCTCTGGCCAGGCTGAGTGGGCTGGGTGTAGTACGTGCCCTCCTGGGGCTGCTGAATCTGAGCGGGGGACTGCTTGTCCTCATCATCCTCGCGCAGGTCCTTGATCTCCTTCTTGAAGACCTTCATGGACTGCCCCACGCTCTTGGCCATGTCGGGAAGTCGGTTGGAGCCGAAGACGAGCACGATGACGATGACCAGGACGATAATGTGCCAGGCTTGAATTCTCACGGCGCTACTCCTCTGGTAGGCGGGCTTGTGTCGATACAGACTGAGTCTAACCTCCGGCAGACCCGTCCCCGAACGAGGGCCTGAGGCGTTGGCTCCGCGATCGCTCCGCAGCGGTCACTGTGAAGCGGCAGGCCCCGGTAGCGGATCAGCCGCTCCCCGGTAGTGGGCTAGTGCCCGTTTCGCCGCGGCCGCCGCCTCCTGAGCCAGGTCGACCGGCTCGACGGCGACCAGGTGCCTGCCCGCGGACAGCACCAGACTGACGAGCCACGGGCGGTCGCGGCCGCGCACGGTGACCGTCATGGCGCCGTCGGGGTGCTCGATGACGTGCTCACAGCGCAACTGCTCGATCAGCCACCGACCGCCGGGGGCCAGGGTGAGAACAGCCGTCTGCTGCGGAGCCTCGGGCTCACCGCGTCGGCGCGGCCTGCGGTGAGAGGTCGCAGGAGCATCCATGCAGGCGATGTCCAGAATACGGTCGAGTCGGAAGGAACGTTCGCCTCGGGACTTGAGGCACCAGGCTCGTAAAGTCAGGTGCGCACCATCGGTGGTGAGTCCGAGAGGATCAACCTCCCGCACCGACCGGGAATCAGTGGCTGAGACGTAGGTGAGGCGCAGCCGCCGCTGTTCGGCCAGGGCGCATCTCACAGTCCGGAGCACCAGGGGGTCAGAGCTCATGGTGGAGTTAGTGGCTGCCGGAGCCATCGGATCCGTCGATCGCGCGGCTGACGCAGTGCCGCCATGGACCTCTGCGGCAGCCGTTGCAGCTGCTGTACCAGATGCATCGCCACTGACGGCCCTGGTGAGCGCCGCCTGCGCACCCTGCAGAGCGGCTGAAGAAGCAGGGTCTCCCGCGAGGGCCTGACCAAGCACGCGCAGGGACAGGAGCAGAGCGATCGCCTCCTGGCGCGATAACCGCACCGGCAGATCCAGCCCCAGGGGCTCGGTCAGGCTCAGACGCTCTGCTTCGAACGCGGTGGCCGAGAAGTCGACAAGATCCCCCGGCATCCCCCCGGGCAGGCCTGAGACCCACAGGGTCTCCACATCGCGGCGGATGGCCTCAGGGGTGACGCCGAAGTGAGCGGCGGCCTCCTGGAAGGTCGCACCGTCGTTGTCGGCGACCCAGGCGGGCAGTGCCAGGAGTCGGACAAGCCGGTCGACAGAACTGCGTCGAGCCATGTCACCGCCCCTCTGTTTCATGAGGATCGAGCGCTGCGGCCCCGGTGAGGTGAGCCACGACATCACCGCGCAACTGCTGCGGTCCCAAGACCTTCACAGCATCGGCCAGCGCGGCCAGCGAGCCCGCGAAGGCGAAACGGTCGGTGTAGAGAACAGTGAGCACGTCCCATCCCTCGGGCCCAGCCCGGCGAGGGCCATCACCCGCGGTGATCGCCTGCGCCTGGTTTCTCAGGTGCAGAGCCCTGCCCGGGGCGACGGCAAGGACCGCCTCATGCGCATCGGGCTCGCCGTACTCGGGCGGCGTGAAGGCGTCGGGACCGGACACCAGGGATACTCCCCCTGCGACCCGCGCCAAGCGGAATGTGCGGAGGGCATCGGCACTACGATCCAGAGCGTCGAGGTACCAGGCGCCCCCGGACATCCGCAGCCGGTGGGGCTCGACGATGCGGGCGCGGGTCGTGCCGGAGGAGGCCGATGCGTAGTCGAAGGACACAACGCGGCGCTCATCGACGGCAGTGGCCAACAAAGTCGAGATCTCCTCGCCGGCGAGATCGGCCGTGAGGTCCACCAGGGCATCCTGACGGGGGTCATCGTCGATAACGGCACGGATCTTGGTCAGGGCGTGCCGGGCGGTGGCGGTCAGCTCCCCCGAGCGCCAGGCGGAGGCCGCCAGGGCGACGGCCGCCGCCTCCTGGGCGGTCAGGGTGACGTCGGGCAGGGCGTAATCGTCTTCGGCGATGGAATAGCGGCTCTCCTCGCCCTGGCCGGCAGTAGTGATCGTAATGCCGAGATCGCGCAGAACTCCCTTGTCCCTTTCGAACATGCGGCGAGCGGCCTCGCCTCCGCGCCAGTCATAACCGCTCACGGTGGACACCACCTCCGCCGCCGTCATGCCCGCGGCGGTGTTGCGCAGGGCCAGCAGCAGGTTGACCTGCCGCTCTTCGGCGGGAATCGTCTGGCTGGGTGCGCGTGTCACGATCACAGCGTAGGCGCGCAGGGGGCTCGTCACTCACCCCAACGGCCGTCCGCACCACCAGCAATACCGTCAACCGGTACGGTTCGTCCATGATGTGGCGCGATGGCGAGGTTCTGGCAGCAAGGCGCAGGTGGGGGCCGACGGGCAGGCAGTGCGCCGAGTTGGACGTGCGCGTGACCGGGGCGCCGGCGGGCGCTTTCGCATTGCCGGCCGGCACGGAGCTGCGCGCCGTCGCCTACGAAACCCTCACCGGGGTTCCCGATCCCGGTGAGCGGGTGCGTTTGGAGGTCTCCGCCCTCGACCGCACTCTCGGCACGGGCGGACACGCCATGGTGTGCGCCCGGTTCGACGTCCTGCCCGCAGACACCAACCACGAGGGGCATCTCGTCAAGGCCCGCTACATGCCCGACCAGGTCATGGTCACCGGAGTGGATGAGCAGGGCACGATTCATCACGGCCTGCTCTCCTCCCCCGTCGGCGAGCTCATGCTCGAGGGGACCCCGGTGATCATCGCGGACTTGCACTCGAGCCTGCCGGCCATTCTCGCCGGTACTCGCGCAGCAGACGCATCTGAGGACATGCGCGCCGTCTACGTCATGACCGACGGCGGCGCCCTGCCCCTGCCGTACTCGCGCACCGCGGCAGCACTGCGCGAGACGGGTCGGCTGGCCGGCACGGTGACTGCAGGGCAGGCGTGGGGCGGCGACGTCGAGGCCGTTTCCGTGCACAACGCGCTGCTCGCAGCCAGACATGTACTCGGAGCCGACCTCATTGTTCTCATTCAAGGACCCGGAAATCTGGGAACCGACACCCCGTGGGGCTTCTCCGGTGTGGCCTGCGGTGATGCCGTCAATGCGGTGGCTGCTCTGGGCGGGAGGGCCGTCGCCTGCCTGCGAATCTCGCAGGCCGATGCGCGGCCGCGCCATCAAGGCGTCTCGCACCACTCACTGACGGCCTATGGAAAAGTGGCCTTGGCCGCAGCCGATGTCGTCGTCCCCCAACTACCGGGAGCCCTGGGCGAGCAGATCGCCGCCCAGGCGCGCCGGCTGTGCAGCCCACGACCGCTGGGAGCCCGGCACCAATACGTGGAGGTGGGCATCGACGGTCTCCTCGAGGCACTGGAGATGTCCGAACGGATCACGGGAGTACGGCTGTCCACCATGGGCCGCGGCCTGCACGAAGACGCAGCAGCCTTCCTCGCGGCCGCTGCCGCCGGGCGACATGCGGCTCGCCTCGTGCAGGCGCGCAGGAGCAGCGCCCCGGACAGGTAGCCGACGATCTCTATGAGACGCGCACTTCGCGCCATCGCCTCTGACGCTACCCTTGGCGGCATGAAGACCTTTGAGGACCTGTTCGCCGAACTTCAGGACAAGGCGGCCGCTCGCCCCGCGGACTCCGGGACCGTGGCCGAGCTGGATCGCGGCGTCCATTTCATCGGCAAGAAGCTGGTCGAGGAGGCCGCCGAGTCCTGGATGGCCTGCGAGCACGAGTCCGATGAGGCGGCCTGCGAAGAGCTCAGTCAACTGCTCTACCACGCACAGGTCATGATGATCGCCAAGGGCTACACGCTCGCCGACATCTACAAGCACCTCTGATATCCCTGATATCCCTGATATCTCTAATATCTCTGAGCCGGATTGCTCTCCACATCGTCACCGCCTGCAAGGATTAAGGATCTAAGGATTACCGTGCTGCGCATCGCCGTGCCCAACAAGGGGTCTCTGTCCGAGCCCGCCATCACCATGCTCACCGAGGCCGGGTACCGCACCCGCCGCACTGGACGCGAGCTCGTTCTCCTCGACGAGGCCAACGGAGTCGAGCTGTTCTTCCTGCGCCCTCGAGACATCGCCGTCTATGTGGGCCAGGGCACCGTCCACGCCGGCATCACCGGCCGCGACCTGCTCCTTGACTCCGGTGTGGCTGCCATAGAGCATTTGCCCCTGGGGTTCGCCCGCTCAACTTTCCGCTTCGCCGCTCCGGCGGGCACGATGTCCTCCCTGGCTGATGTGGCGGGTCGTCGTGTGGCCACTTCCTACGACGTGCTCGTGCGCGACTACCTCGCCGGCCAGGGCGTGGAGGCGCAGACCGTTCACTTGGACGGAGCAGTGGAGTCCTCGGTCCAACTGGGAGTCGCCGATCTGATCGCAGACGTTGTCGAGACCGGCACGACACTGCGCGCCGCGGGACTGGAGACCTGCGGCGATCCGATCCTGTCCAGCGAGGCCGTCCTCATCACGACCGAGCAGTACCAGGATGCGCCCGGCCTGGCCACACTCGTGCGACGCCTGGAGGGTGTGCTGCGAGCCCGCTCCTACGTCCTGGTGGACTACGACGTGCCCATGAACAAGCTGCAGGAGGCGGCAGCGCTCACCCCGGGAATCGAGTCGCCGACGGTCTCACCCCTGCAGAATCCCGACTGGGTGGCGGTGCGCGCCATGGTGCCGCGTGCGGACATGAATCGGATCATGGACGAGCTCTACGAGGTGGGCGCCCGGGCCATCCTCGTGTCCTCGCTCCTGGCCTGCCGTTTGTAACGGGCCGAGAGAGCTGAGAGATGGACGTGTCGAAACTACTGCCCTAGGGGAACGCACACGTCAGAGGCCTGCGGTACCTGCTCGCCCATGAGCTCATGGTCTTTCAGGAAGTCGATCATGGGGGGAAAGTCGTCAACCCTCACTGAGCCGATGGCCTGGCCGTCCTTCCCCTTGATGAGCTCCCCGGTGGCCACCGCCACCTCGCGGGCATGCGCAGCCTGAGTTGCGTCGGTCAGATCGGGCACGTACTCCTTGGTGGCCTCGACGGCGGCGTCCGGGTCCTCAACGAACGTTGTCATGCCGGTGACCGATGCCGTCACGGCGTCGGTGAGCTCGTCACGGCGGGCCGCCAGGACATCAGGCGTGGTGATCAAGGAGACTCCCAGCAACGGCACGTCCTCGCCTATGTTCAGAATGCGCACCGGCGTCCCGTTCTGCTCGAGTTGCACGGCGTCGTTGTTGGAGAACCCCGCGACCGCGTCGACCTTGCCCGATGCGAGAGCGGCCTGCTGGGTGTAGCCGATCTCCTGGACATCGACGTCGTCCGGACTGAGCCCGGCCGTGGACAGCGCCACCAGGACGGAGTACCAGGTCTCCCCCGTCTTACCGGGCGTGCCGATGATCCGGCCCTTGAGCGCCGCCAGGTCAGTGATGTCGGAGTCCTCGGGCACAATGATGCAACCGGGGTAGCGCTGGTAGAAGCCGCCGATGACAACCAGACCGTTCCCGTTGGAGGCGGCAACGACCGCCTCGTCCGCGCCGGCGACCACGACCTGCTCCGTACCGGCCAGCAGGGCATCGAACAGGCCCTCCTGGTCGCCATGATGGCGCAGGGAGACGCCCGAGGAGTACTGCCCGCTGGACAGCGCCAGATAGAAGGGGGCGAATTGAATATTGGGCGTGTAGGTCAGTCCGATGACCATGCCGCCAGCGGCGTCGGCTGACGCCTTCTGGGCGCCGGTGCCGGAGCCGCATGCGGTGAGGATGCCCGCCAGCGCAGTGGCGGAAGCGGTGGACAGGAAGTGCCGACGTGACAGGAGGCTCATGATGTGTCTTTCCGGTCAGGGGTGGATGGAGGATGAGAACTGCTGATGGACGACAGTCGGGACGCGCCCTCAGGTCGCTCGACGCCCGCGCAGAGAATCGACGACGCGACTGCGGCGCTCGAGCTCCTGCAGGCACCAGTGGATGCTCGTCGCCATGATGCAGAGAACGGCGATGGTGGAGAACAGCCCGGCGGTATCGACGCTCTGGCGCTGAGAGGCCAAGACCATGCCCAGTCCCTTGCCGCCCATGGTCATCTCCCCGATGACCGCACCGGTCACCGACAAGGTGAAACCGGTGCGCAACCCGGACAGGATGGCGGGCAGAGCCAGCGGCAGCTCCATATACGCCACCATGGACGGGCCGTGGGCGCCGTCCAGCCGAGCGGCATCGATGATGTCGGTGTCCAGGCTGCGCAGGCCGAGCAGGACGGACACCGTAATCGGGAAGAAGACCATGAGGACGCACAGCACGACGGTCGGCACGGTGCCGTAGCCGATCCACACCACCAGCAGCGGGGCGACAGCGATGGCCGGAACCGCCTGGGAGGCCGCGATGTAAGGCAGGACAGCGCGAGCGAACGGGCGCCAATGGAACAAGCCCCATGCCAGGGGAAGGGATAGTGCCGCGGCAGCGAGGCAGCCCAGAACGGCCTCGGTCAGAGTCACCTGCGCATAGCCGAGCAGGCCGCCTCGGCTCACTCCCAACCACAAGCGGCGAGCAACATCAAAGGGACCGGGCAGGAAGACGGGGAGTATGAGACCTGCGCGGGTCACAGCCCACCAGAGGGCCAGAACCGTCGCCCCCAGTAAGAGTGCGGGGCCAGGGAGCCGACGAGTTCGGGGAGGCCGGACAGCGGAACGCTCTGAGCGCAGCAGTACAGCTCCACCGCTCCGGCTCTCGACCGTGCTTTCAGGGCTTTCGGGCAGCGCAGACACGGGGCGTTCGGCGATGGCGGTGCTCACTGCGGTCCTCTCCGGTTGCCCGGAGCGGGCGCCCCGGGCAAGGCTCCGGGGTGACGGTCGGCGAGCGGCTCGCGCCGCGGCACTCGGGGACCGATAACAGCTCGCATGTGCGAGCCGAAACCGTCCGGGTAATCCCCCGGCCCGGGCGCCTCGTGCATCCTCCCATCCGGACTTTCACCGTCGGCGCCGGAATTCCACCGGCTCAGCCGGTTGTGCCAACCCGACGGGCTGGTACAACCGGGTCGCGGACTATTACCGCCGGCTCGGATTTTCACCGACCCCGGAGCACGTTGCTGGCAGTGACTTTAGCCGACTGCCGCATGCACGACAAGCACGCGCATATACGACAAACACTGTAAACACGACAAACACGGCAATGGGCCGTCCACCGGGTGCGCCCGCCAAGTCCACCGGGGCCGTCCGGTCCACCGGACTCAACGGGCTGCGGTGATCGCGGCCTCGAACTCGGCCTTGACCCTGGGGTCGGGACGGCCGGCATAGGACACGGCACAGGCGACGAGCAGGTTGGCGGCGAAGCCCGGGGCGAGCTCGTACAGGTCGAAGAGCCCGCCAGGGCCGCCATCTATATTGCCCCAGATCATGACCACAACGGCCCCGGTCACCATACCGGCGACTGCGCCCAGGGCCGTCAAACGTTGCCAGTAGAGGCACAGCAGGACGGTCGGACCGAAGGACGCGCCGAAACCGGCCCAGGCGAAGGCCACCAGGGCCAGAATCGTGTCACTGGGATTCCACGCCATGGCGGCTGCCACGACAGCGATGCCCAGAACCGCGAACCGGGAGTACATGACCAGACGGGCCTGCGAGAGCTCCCTGTTGCCGACCTGCTTGTAGAGGTCCTCAATGAGAGCGGAGGAGGTCACCAGGAGCTGGCTGGAGACGGTCGACATGATGGCGGCCAGGATCGCGGCCAGCATGAACCCCGCGACCAAGGGGTGGAAGAGAAGCTGTCCCAGAGTGATGAATACGGCTTCGGGATTGTCCAGGCGGCCGCTGTCACGCTGATACACGGCCACGCCGACAATGGCGGTCGCAGCGGCTCCGGCGACCGCGAAGAGCATCCACCCGATGCCGATGCGTCGCCCGGCGACGGCCTCCCGCGGAGAACGGATCGCCATGAAGCGCACAATGATGTGCGGCTGTCCGAAATACCCCAGGCCCCAGGCCAGCGAACTGATAATGCCGATGATCGAGGTTGTCGATCCGACCATTGCCCAGTAGTTCGAGTCAACCGCACTGACAGCATCAACAGTCGCAGTGATGCCGCCGAGATGGATGACACCGACGACAGGGACGGCGATGAGCGCCGTCACCATCATGAGGCCCTGGACGAGGTCCGTGTAGGACACGGCCAGGAATCCGCCCACAAGCGTGTACATGACGGTGACGCCCGCGACGAGCGTCAGACCCAGCCGATAGTCCATGCCGAAGGAGGACTCGAAGAAGGTACCGCCCGAGACCATGCCGGAGGAGACGTAGAAGGTGAAGAACACCAGGATGATCGCACCACTGGCCCAGCGCAGCAGATGCAGCGAATCATGGAGACGATTGTCGAGGAAACTCGGGATGGTGATCGAGTTGGAGGCGACCTCGGTGTAGGTGCGCAGGCGCGGCGCCACGAAGCGCCAGTTGAGCCAGGCTCCCACGGTCAGGCCGACGGCGATCCATGACTCGACCAAGCCGCCGGCGTACAGGGCTCCGGGCAAACCCATGAGCAGCCAGCCAGACATGTCCGCGGCTCCGGCGGACAGCGCCGTCACCGCCGGCCCCAAGCCGCGATCGGCCAGCATGTAATCGTCGAGCGAGTCATTGCGGCCGTAAGCCCACCAGCCGATGACAACCATTCCGACGAAATAAACGATCATCGAGATGGCTGAGAAAGTCGCAGGAGACATGGTTCTGGTCAATTCTCCTAATAGGGGACGTTCGTCCTATGCTAACCGAGGTCGGTTCTTTCTGCTTTTCTTCGCCACAGGGGATACAGGATAGGGGATACGGGCCGGCCTGCACGTCCGGCGGTACTGAGAACGATGGCGAGTATCCTGAGACTCCTGCTTAGCGGGCCATCTGCATGCGCTTGGCCTCCACGGAGGCTTCGGCCTCGATGACAACGGCATCAAGCGCTTTGCCGACACCGGCGGCCGCATAGGCGCCGATAAGGCCCTCCACGACCGGCGCCGAACTCAGATGCACCCGAGAGGCGAGACTGGGATCAATCAGTTCAAGTGCCGTCTCGGCACTCATGATCCCGCTGCCGAGATCGGCCAGGACGAGAACGCCTTCACCGTCGTCGGCCCTTTCAATGGCGGCCCCCACCTCGGTGGTGTCGGTGCCCAGTCCGCCCCCGGGCAGTCCCGCGGCAAGCTCAACACGAACATCCAGATCAGGGATGAGCCCGGTGGCGAGTCCGAGCGCCGCCTGCGCGAGCTCCAGAGAGTGCGAGACGAGGACGAGGCCGGTCACGAGGCGCATCCATCGACGACATCGGCCAGAGCGCGAACAACAAGAGCGGTCGAGGAGGCGCCGGGGTCGATGTGCCCGATGGAGCGCTCTCCGAGATAGGAGGCGCGCCCTTTCATGGCCCGCATCGATTCGGTTGCCGCCCGGCCCGCATCGGCGGCCGCAGCCGCCGCCTGAAGCGCGGCTCGCAGATCAGCACCCGAGCGCAGGGAATCGAGGGCCGGGAACCAGGCGTCGAGCATCGTCTTGTCTCCGGCCTCGGCCCGACCTCGCTGCACAATGCCGCCGACGCCGGCCTCGACCGCGGCCACCAGGGCGTCCAGATCGAGACCACGACGGCCTGCGGACACGGCGGCCATGCGCAGGAAGAATGTGCCGTACAAGGGACCCGACGCACCGCCGACCCTCGCAATGAGGGTCATCGCGACCTTCTTCAAGACGACCTCCGGGGAGTCGGGGACAGGGTCCAGGACCTCGACGGCGGACGCCAGGCCCCGCTTCATATTGACACCGTGGTCGGCGTCGCCGATGGCGGAATCCAGCCGGGTGAGTTCGTCGGCGTGTTCGGCCACGAGCTCATTACTGCGGCGGATCCAGGCCGCCAGGTCTGCCGCATTCAGCTCAGCCGGTGCCATGCTCGTCGCGTTCGTCGCGCTTGCTGCGTTCATCGCGTTCAGTCCCCCCAACACAGACCGGGAGTGCGCACCGGGGCATCCCACAGGCGCAGGACCTCCTGGTCGGTGCGCACGAGGGTCAAGGAGCAGCCCGCCATATCGAGACTGGTCACATAGTTGCCGACGAGGCTGCGCTCTACGACGACGCCAGCGGACTCGAGCAGTCTGGCTACTTCCGCGTACATGATATAGAGCTCAATGAGCGGACTGGCGCCCATGCCGTTGAGGAGAGCGATAACACCGCTTCCGTCACCGGGCGGCAGTTCGGCGAGGATCGGCTCAACGAGGCGCTCGGCGATCTCACCAGCTGCAGCCGCCTTCTCACGGTGATGGCCGGGCTCGCCGTGGATGCCGATGCCTATCTCCATCTCGTCGTCCGGCAGATCGAAGGAGGGGCGGCCGTGAGTGGGAACAGTGCAGGAGTTCAGCGCCATCCCCATGGAGCGGCCATTCCGGCAAACCCGTTCGGCGAGGGCGGCGACCTCGGCAAGGCTTCTTCCCTCCTCGGCGGCGGCCCCGGCCACCTTCTCCACGATGACCGTCACACCCACGCCGCGACGGCCGGTGGTGTAGAGAGAATCCTCAACAGCCACGTCATCCTCGACGACGACAGCGACAACTGGGATACCGGCGTCCATTTCAATGAGTTCGGCGGCCATCTCGAAATTCATGACGTCGCCGGTGTAATTCTTCACGATGTGGAGGACGCCGGCCCCGCAATCGACGGCGGTGGTGGCGGCAGCGATCTGGTCGGGAACGGGCGAGGTGAAGATCTCGCCCGCGCAGGCAGCGTCCAGCATGCCTGCGCCGACGAAGCCGCCGTGAAGGGGCTCGTGCCCGCTGCCGCCTCCGGAGACGATGGCGACCTTGCCGTCCTCCTTGGGAGTAGCGCGGTAGACGATGCGCCGATCGATATTGACTCGAAGCGCATTCGGATGTGCCGCGGCCATGCCGGCCAGGGATTCCGTGACGACGGCATCAGCGGCATTGATGAGCTTCTTCATGCGTCAATGCTACGTTTAATGATTCCTCAATCACAGTGAGTCCTCACGCGGGTCTGGCGGGCACCCCGGCACTCCGGCATGAAGAGAATGGTCACGACTCTCAGTCGGCGAGGGCCAGAACGACGGCAGCCGCCCAGGTGGCGTCGTGAGTGAGGGAGACCGGCCACAGACCGGATCGTCGAGCCCCCTCCCCCAGACTCATCCCGAGCGCGCCGGCAATCACGTCGGCGAAGCGCAGCGAGGGCCGCCCCCAGCGGTCGGTGACGATCTCGATGTCGCGCCAATCGACGTCATCGGGCGCCAGGGCCGGGGGTAGAGCATGACCCGCATGCGCATTGGCACCCGTCGACCAGGCCTTGATGAATGCCTCCTTGGCGGCCCAGCGGGCGGCCAGATGCTCGACCTCGGCCGAGTGGGTGCTCTCGGCGCGACGTCGCGCCTCACGGCGCTCGCGGACGGTGAAGGCACGTTCTGCGAAGACGGTGCCGGGCTGAGTCAGCTGCTGAGCGAGGCCGGGGATGTGGACGAGGTCCAGACCCACCCCGAGAACGCGCGAACCCGCGGGCGCCTCGGGAGTCTCGGGGAGGGGCGGTAGGTTGCCGGACCCGCCCAGATGCCGTCGGGCGTCGTCAGTATCCATAGTCATCCATCGTTGTATTGGACGTATTGGAGCAGCCCCGTGCCGAGCCGGCCTCAGACCGCCGGCCGCCGCAGCAGATCCGCAGCCGTCAGAGGCGAACCTCCGAGGGCGGGTGATCCGATGCGACGGCCGGCGACCGGGAAGAGCGCGTCAGTCTTCTACAGTCATGCCTGCTCACCGGCGTGGTAGACACCGTCGGCTCCCAGCCGCGCCTCGGGATCGAGGAGCATGGCGGCCTCAACCTCATGCGGGTCGCGGTGCTTGGTCTCCTGACCGAGACGTCGGCCATCGACCTGCTCGAACAGCGGTGCCCGGCCGATCATGCCGGCCCGGCGACGGCGCGTGCCCGCGGCCAGACGAGCATTCGCACTGGCCAGCCAGGCGTCCACGGCCTCCTGGCCGCCGGCCTGACGCAGGGCGGACTCGAAGGCGCCGGGGTGCACCAGGGCGATCAGGCCGCTGACGTGCCCGAAGCCGAGAGAGGTCAGCAGACCCGCGCGCACCGGGCCGGCCCCCGGGACACGACCGGACTCTCCGCCACGGCCGGCCATGCGGATGGGCGTGCGCGGCCAGACCCAGAAGGCGTCTTTGGCCAGGGGCGCATCAACCACGTCAAGGCTGGCGTTGCCGGGGGCCACGCCGCTGGCGAGGATCTCGGTCAGGCCCGCCACCTGGAACAGCGCGGCACCGCCCTTGGCGTGACCGGTGATCGTCTTCTGCGAGACCGCCACCAACGGGTTTCCCTCCGCACGGCCCAGTGCACGCGCCAGGCGGGTGTGCAGCTCGGACTCATTGGGGTCGTTGGCACTCGTGGACGTGTCGTGCTTGGAGACCACGGCGATGTCATCGGCCTCGACGCCCAGGGCGCGCAGGGCCCGCGCCAGGCGCGAGTTCTCACCACCGCGGCCCGCCCCCAGGGCGCCCAGCCCGGGTGCCGGAATAGAGGTGTGGGCGCCGTCTGCATAGGAGGAGACGAAACCGATCACGCCGGCGACCGGCAATCCCAGCCGAGCAGCCACGGAGGCGCGCGCCAGGATCACGGTGCCACCGCCCTCGGCCTCCACGAAGCCACCGCGTCGGCGATCATTCGCCCGGGAAAAGTGACGGGCTGAGATGCCCTTGGCGTACATGGCCGCCGCTTCCGCCGTGGCATTCATATTGCCGAAGCCGACCACGGACTCCACCGAGATGTCGTCGATAGCACCCGCGACGACAACATCGGCCTTGCCCAGCGCGATCTTGTCCCAGCCCTCCTCGATTGACACCGCGGCGGTGGCGCAGGCGCTCACCGGCTGAACCATGGAACCATAGCCACCGACATAGGACTGCATGACATGCGCAGCCACGACGTTGGGCAGGGCCTCCTGCAGGATGTCACTGGGGCGCTCCTCACCGAGAAGACGGCCCACGAACATCTTGCGCATGGATTCCATGCCTCCGAAACCGGTGCCCTGAGTGGAGGCCACATCGCTGGGGTGGACGGCCGCGAGGAGCTCGGCCGGGGAGAATCCTGCCGACAGGAAGGCGTCGACCGCCGTGACGAGATTCCACGAGGCGATCGGATCCATGCCTTCGGCCATCGCCGCCGGGATGCCCCACCGCTGCGGGTCGAAGTCGAGCGGGAACTGGCCACCGACCGTGCGTGACAGAGCCGCGCGCCTCGGCACACGAGCGAGCGAGCCCGCCAGGCGGGTGACGGTCCACTCCCCCGTCTCGGAATCGGGCGCCACCAGCGTGTGCTCAGGATCAGTGGCCTCCAGGGTGCGGGCAGTGGCCTCGTCCGCCACAGTCAGAGTGATGTCCTGGTCGAGGTAGACGGTGACGTCCTCCTCGGCATCAGGAGCGATGACCCCGTCATCGACGAACTCGCGGATGCCGCAGCGCGCCACGACCTCATCGCGGTAGCGCTCGAGAACATCGGTCTCTTCCACCAGTTCGCCGTCGGCGTCGTACCAGCCGGCCTTCGGGGAGTCGTGCCAGGTCAGCAGCCCCATGCCCCAGGCCAGCTCCAGCACCCCCGCTGCGGTCAACTCGACGTCGTCGCCGCTGCTCATGCCCAACTCGGCCTCGCGACGTGTGCGACCCGACCCCCACGTGGAGACCTCGCCGGAGGAGACCACGACGATCATGTCGTCCAAGGAGACGTCTACCGCCCCCCAGTTTGGCGCGGACGGCTGGGTCGGCACCACCGGGGTCGGCAGAGCCTTGATGGTGGCGGGAGCCGGGGTGCCCGCTGCGGCATCCGTGCTCTCGGCCGCCCGTGCGATGGCCTGCTCGCGCAGAGCCACCAGATCGACGCTCTCGTCCAGCCCCCCGGTCAGGTCCGCCGGGACCGGAGCGGTGACGGCCCGATCGCGCACGTCGGCAGCGCACAGACCAACTAGCTCGGTCGCGATCTCCTGAGTCGTCCAGGTTCGTACACCGGCGCTCTCAACGGCAGCTACGAGCGGGTCGTTGCCGCCCATGAGACCAGTGCCCCTGACCCAGCCGATGCGCGGGTGGGCGAGCGTCACGCGCTGGGCCCAGGTCCGCTCGGCGCGCCACCGGTTGACGATGGCGTCCAGCGCGGACTTGACCTCGCCATAGGCTCCGTCCCCGCCGAAAGTGCCGCGGTTGGGAGAACCGGGCAGCACGACATGGAGACGATGGTCGACATGGGTGTCGGTACCGATAGCGCTCAGCACGGCGATGGTGCGCTCCACGCTCCACAGGAGCAGACGAGTCTGCGATTCCGCCTCCGGACCGGCGTCGGCAAGGGTTCCGGATACGCGCGGCGCGGCGAAGGGGAACAAGAGGGTCGGGACGAGCGCCTCCTTGACCAGCTTGCTGGAGCCGCCGGAGGTGATGACCTGGTCATGGCCGATCCAGTCGGCAAGGGCGTCAACATCCCGGTAGGAGGCGAGGTTCGCCGGCACCATCCACAGACGGGCGCCAGCAGCGGCGTGCTCGCGGTAGAGCTCTTCGGCGAAGGCCAAGCGCTCGTGGGTCAAGCGCGAGCTGGTCGCCACCACGGTGGCGCCGCCGGCCAACAGCTCGCCGACGACCGCTGCGGCGATGGAACGAGGGGCGACTCCGGTGACGACGGCCACGTCGTCGGCCCACCGGACCGACTCATCCCCCGCCACAGGCCGGTTGGCAGCCACGGCCGCGATCGCCTCGGCGATCTCCGCACGCTCAGCGGCCTCTCGCGTGTCGGCCTCACGCAGGTTCCGGGCCCACCAGGCGGCCTGGTCGGCAACAGCAGATCCCAGACCGGTGAACCTCTCCGGGGTGAGAAGTGCGCGCGCCTGGTCCAACGAGGTCTCGCCGTTGCCCAGGCGGGCGAGGTCCTCGCGTGCCGTGGCCCAGCGGTCGTCGATCAGGACGGCCCGATCGGCGTCGAATGCCGGCGTCACCGAGCGGAGCCAGCCGGTGCCCAGCTCGGCATCGACGGCCTCCACCAGGGCGCGCGCAGCCGCGGCCTCATCGCCTGCATCAGCGGGAATCGTGACCCGATCCGACAGGCCCAGAGCGGACAGGACGGTTCGCGCAGTAGTGGCCAGCACGCCATTCTCACCAGTCACGGTGGCGGCGAAAGCATCCAGGGCGGCGGAGTCCACCACCGCACCTCCGGCGCCGCCGGCGGCGCTGGGCTTGGCCACGGCGACGCCATGAGCCGAGGCCACATCCTGCACGGCCTTGTCGATCAGGGCGTCAACGGCGCCAGCACTGCTCACAGGCGAGGAGGACCCCAGGGAGGCCAGGTCCTCGCCCCGCATGGAAGCGCCCTCGCGAGTACCCAGGAACAGCTCGGCGGTGACATGGGAGACCCACCCCTCTCCCAGGCCCCACGTACCCGTCACGCGCTCGGCGACGCGCGTGGGGCGCACGCCTGAGGGGCCCAGGAGCCTGCCCAGGCCAGTGCGAATGGCATCGGTGAGAACCGGTCCGTAAGCCTTGTAGCCGGGGGCGCCCTTGGCGACAGTGGCGGCGAGCGCCGTCATGTCGGCATCCGCGGCACCATCGATGCTGGCGAGCTGGAGCTCAGTGCCCATATCCATGAGCAACTGGTTGCGTCGTGAGGACACACCGTTGGTCAGGGTCTCGGTGGTGTCGGTCGCCCCGATCTGCTCGGGACGGATGCGCGCGGCGTGCGCCAAGAGAACAGTGAGCGCGTCCGTAGCCGTGAAGGGCAGATCGTCAACAGGTCCCGAGGAGACCGGCGTCGCGGCCGGAGCCTCTACCGGAGCAGCTGCGGCAGGCGTCTCTGCGGGCCCGGCTGCGGGAGCCTCGGCCTGCGCAGCAGGCTGGTCGGCGGCCTGATCAGTGGTCTGTTCGGTGGACGGCAGCTCGAAGCTCTCCTCCTCCAGGCTCACAGCCGGGTCGGTGTCGGTGGCCAGCACGCGGGCCTCATCACGCCGGGCATTGTGGACTGTCACGTGGAGCCCGTGGTGCTGAGGCAGCAGCAGCGTCCTGGAGGCCAGGTTCGCCAGTGTGGGGGAAGCGGCCAGGCCGACCTCGATGATGTGCTCGACGCCCAGACCACCCTGATTGGGCGAGGACAGGAGGACATCCTGGGTCTCGATCCAGCGGACCGGAGAGGCGAACTGCCAGGCGAGCAGCTCGATGAGCAGTTGACGAGCCAACTCGACAGGCCGGTTCTCCCAAGCGCCCCAGTTCTCGACGATGGACTTGACCGGCTCGGAGGGGACGACATCGAGGATCGCCCGGGCGAATTCGGGAGTCAGTTCGAAGGGGCGCGCCACGAGGTTGGGCACATAGCGCCCCACGAGACGATCCGCATCAAGATCGGTCGGCACGAGGGCTGCGAGGCGCTCGCGGAACTCGGGAACGCCGGGGCGGAGTACCTCGGAGTGGAAAGGCACATCAATGCCCGGCACGAACATGAAGGGGTTCTTGCCGCCGTGAGCCTTGGCCTTGGCGCGGGAATCGGCTGCCAGGGCCTCCAAGCCCTTAATGGTGCCCGCCACGGCGTACTGCACACCTGCGAGGTTGTAGTTGACGATCTGAAGGAACTCGCCGGTCTGCTGAGCGATCCGAGCAACGTAGTCCTCGACCTCAGCCGCCTTGATGCCGGCCTGGTTGGGGCGCAGAGCCCCCATGCGGTAGTTCGAGGCGCCGTGCTCGTCGCGCTCGACCAGGGTGTGCATGGTGGAGCCGCGCTGGAAGACGATGGAGATCGTCGTCTCCACGGGCATGACACGCCCATAGGCGCTCAGGGCGGTGTACTCCCCCAGCGAGTGCCCGGCGAAGGCGGCGCCCTCAACCAGAGCACCGGCCTCGGCCAAGCGCGCGGTGGTGGCTATGGCAACGGTCGCCAAAGCGACCTGGGTGAACTGGGTGAGATTGAGCAGCCCCTCAGGGTGGCGATAGGTCACACCGCGAGCGGTCATCTCGGTGGGGTTGTCGCGCACCAGGGCGATGACGGAGAAGCCGAGCTCTGCGCGAGTGTGGGCGTCGGCGCGCTCCCAGACCTCGCGTGCGGCCTTGGAGCTGTTCATCTCGTCCAGACCCATACCGCGGGACTGGATGCCCTGACCGGGATAGATGTAGGCGGTCGGCTCGGGCTCGGTCACGGCAGTGCCGCGGGAGACGACCTCATCGCCAATGCGGCAGGTGACCTCCAGGACGAGGCCGCCGCCGCGAACGAGCCCGGTGCGCTCAACGCTGATCTCCACGCGATCGCCAAGCTCGACCGTACCCAGCATGACATAGGTCCACCCCGCCAGGACGTTGCGGGTGCCGTCAGCAGCGGTGGAGGCCGCCACCTGCTCAGCGGTCGCCGACAGCCACATGCCGTGGACCAGCGGCGCTTTCATGCCGGCGACCTTGGCCGCATGGTAACTGGTGTGGATGGGGTTGAAATCGCCGGTCACACGAGCGAAGGCGGTCATGTCGGCCGGGGCCGTCACGGTGACGCGGCGCAGCAGACGACGCGCGGCAGGCGCGGTGTCGCGCCCCGTCCCCCCGGCCAGCTCGGGGCTGGAGGGCACGGCGGTGCCCGAGGCCCGCCCGCGGATGGCGAAGCGTTCGCGCATGAGGGCGACCAACGAGCCGTCGGAGGCGTCGGTCAGTTCCAAGCGCACATCCACGACCCGTCCCGCGCTGGACTCCTCCAGGGCGGCGACCCACCCGTCGACCTGAATGACGGTCTCGGGTCCGGCCTGCGCATGCAGCTCGGCCAGCGAACGGCGCAGATCGATGGTGTGGTCGAGGTGGACGGCCCCCAGCAGTCCCTCAATGAGCGGCATGCCGTCCTCGACGACGCTGCCCAGAGCCGCATAGACCACGGGCCAGCACGGGCCGAGCAGGGCGTCGGGGACCAGCGGGGCGGCCGACAAGGACGTCGGCAGGGCGTTCGCGGTCACCGCGGCGTGGTCGGCTCCCAGGGTGTCCGCCAGCGTGAAACGGGCGTGGACGGTGCCGAAAGGCTGAGTGACGGGGCGATCGAGCGCGTCGGTGGCTCCCTGGACGGCGGGGATCACCTGCGGCAAGTGCTCGACGAGATCCCCGGTGATGGAGACGGCCCCGACTCCTGCGGTGGCGCGCAGGAGATCGTTCATGGTCTCACTGATGCGCTCGGGATCGACAAGCGGTGCGGCCCCGTCCCAGGCGCGGGCCAGGCGCAGGGGAACCACGAGACGGCGCACGGCGTGCACGGACTCCCCACCGGGAGTCGAGTCCCAATGAGTGTCGAGGCGGATGTCCAGGTCGTAGGCGTCCTCTGCAACATCCGGACGAGCGACGACCTTGTAGGCGTCCTGCGGCAGCACGCGAGCCGGATTGATGGTCAGATGCCCGTTCCACAGCACGTGCGGCGTGGTGCGGACCAGCTCGGTGGCGTCAGTGACTGGGGCGCCGAGCGTGCTAGCGGTCACCTCAGTGCCGAGGCGACCGGCGGCGACCTGCTCAGATACGCCCGCGTCCTGAAGGGCCTGAACGGCCGCAGTCTCGAAACGACCCAGCAGGTGACCGACGGGCTCATTGATCGTGGTGATGCCCGCCACCGCAACCGGACCGGGAATGATGCGCACCTGGTCGGCGGTGTAGCGCGGGTCCTGGGACTGCCACAGGGAGTCGGTGCCCCACCAGCGCAGGATGTCGGCGTCCAGGACCGGCACGAAGGGCACCGGCTTGGGGTGCTTGCGGCACAGATCGACGAACCAGGCGGCATCGACCGGCTCGACGAGAGTCTGGGCGGCGGACGGATAGCGGTCGGCGAGCGCCGCCAGGGCGCCATCGGCGTCGAGGACATCCTCCTCGGAGGCGAACAGAGTCTCTATCTCGCCGTGGTCGGCGGAGTTCAGACGCGCCTCGATGCGGTTGAGCAGATCGAGGAACCGGTCGTACCAGCCCTCATCGGCCCAGTCCGCACGCACAGCGGATCGACCGTCGTGGGGAGCGACGCACAGCTCGGCATAACGAGTGGCCCACGCCAAGTAGGTCATCTCCTCGACGTCGCCGAAATAGGGCTTGGCGGTCTTCGACAAGGCGGCGATCATCTCGTCGCGTCGAGCATTCATCGCCTCGTCGTTGCCGGCGATCTCCTGGATGAGGCGGGAGGCGCGCGCCGAGGAGTTGTCGATCTCGTACAGGTCGGCACGCAGGTGAGACAGGCCGGAGGTCATGCCGCCCACCGACGCCCCCGAGGCGACCCAACCGCCCTCATGCGCGGGATCGATTCCAGGAGTATCGACGAGAAGCTGCTTGACATCCTCGTTGGTCTTGGCCTCCAGACAGGTCATGGCGGCGGTGCCGACCATCACGCCGTCCACAGGAGCCGCCGCAACGCCATAGGTCTCGGCCCAGCGCCCGGTGAGGTAGTCGGCGGCCCGCTCCGGAGTGCCGATGCCTCCGCCGACGCACAGCACGAGGTTGTCACATGCCCGAATGGCGTCGTAGGTGGCCAGGAGCATGGTGTCCAGGTCCTCCCACGAGTGATGGCCACCGGCGTGCCCGTCCTCGATCTGCATGATGACCGGGCTGTCGGGCACGGCCTTGGCGATGGCGATGACCTGACGGATCTGATCCACGGTGCCGGGCTTGAAGGCCACGTAGGGGAAGCCCTCGGCATGCAGACGGGCCAGCAGAGCGACCGCCTCATCGAGCTCGGGGATGCCGGCGGAGATGACGACGCCGTCCACCGGAGAACCGGCACCGCGAGCCTTGGACAGCAGACGCTGGGTGCCCAGGTGGAGGTTCCACAGGTACCGATCCATGAACATGGCGTTGAAGGCGGCCGTGCGCCCCGGCTCCAGGGCGGCCTCCAGCCCGGCCAGGTTCTCAGTCAGGACCGTGGCGGTGGTCTGGCCACCACCGGCGAGCTCGGCCCAGTAGCCGGCGTTAGCGGCGGCCGCAACGATCTCGGGATCGACAGTGGTGGGGGTCATACCGGACAGGAGCACGGCAGAGCGCCCGGTAAGGCGGGTGAAAGCGGTGTCGAGGGTCAAACGTCCATCAGGCAGGCGGGTCAGGCGTGGGGCGAAGCGAGCGCGATCCACTGCGGCAACAGGCGTGGCGCCAGGACGATCCAGGTCGTCGATGCTGCGGGCCGTACCGGCCGGGATGACGGTTGTACCGGTACCGGCAACGATGGCCTCGGTCAGACGCGTGAGCACGGTGCCGGGCCCGAGATCGACGACGAGACGGGATCCGGTCGAGGCGAGCGCCTGGTCGACCAGCGCAGGCCAGTCGACCGGGTCGATGAGAACGGCGACGGCGAGCTCGCGGGCCAAGGTGGTGTTCAGTCCAGCGCGCTCGGCCCAAGCGACGACGTCCTCCACCGCCGGAGCCAGCAGAGGGGTGTGGAAGGGCACAGAGGTGACGAGGAACTCGGTGACCGGATTCAGGACCGCCCCTCCGCGGCGGCGCTCCTTGCGGTCATTGGCACTTCGACGAGCAGCAGCCTCCAGGGCGCTGACCACGGCCTCCAGTTCGGCGGGACGGCCCGACAGGATGTGGGCCTGACGGCCGTTGGTCACTCCGATGCTGAGACTCTCCGCCCCGGGAACCCGGGAGAGCACGGTATCCAAGACCTGACGGGTCACACCGCGCACTGAGAGCATCGGGGTGGACTCCCCCACGGTGCCCAGGTCGAGACGACGAGTATCGCGGGCGGCGGCGGCACCGATCAGGCGGGCGATGGCGTGAACCTCGACGACCTGCTCCTCATCAATGGTGTCGGCCCGGGTCAGCGCCTGGAGCAGAGCGACCCCGAGCACTCCTTGAGAGTGGCCAATAGCGGCGGCGGGAGCCGCTGCCCCCGTGATGTCGACGCCCGCGGCGGGCAAAGACGCGATGGCCGCGTGCTGAGCGAACAGGATTCCCGGCACGGAGATGTCGGCGGTGTCGGCCGCAGTACCGCCCGCAGCGGCAATGGCCGGGGTCACCGGTGCGGCGTCATCGGTCAGGAAACGCGCACCGCGAGGAGTGATGGTCAGCAGATCGGTGGCCACAGGAGCCAGGCGCGCAGCGACCGCGGCATCCAGCTTGACGAGCGCGCCCGCCAGCTCCTGGTCCAGGCCGACGAGCTCGTCGAGAGTGGCGCGCCAGGGCGTGGCCTGTCCGCCGAAGGCGAGAACGTAGGGCTCGTCCCCGCTCAAGCGCTCGGCGGAGGTCGGGGCAGCGGCCTCGACAGTGGTGGAGGTGGTGGGCTGGGTGCTCATGCGGTCCTCAGTCGTGGTGGGCAGGTCGATGGTTGGAACAGTGGTGCGGGGCGGCGCCGGCGAGACAGAACTAACAGAACTATCGGTGTTATCGGTGCTATCGGTCATCCGGGGCCTCACAGGGGGATGTTGTCGTGCTTCTTGATGGGCGTGTTGCGTGAGTCGCGCTTGTCGGCCAGAGCGGCCAAGGAGTCCACAATGACTGTACGAGTGTCCTCCGGGGCTATCACCGCGTCGATCTCACCGATGGCCACGGCCTTGTCGGGATTGATGACCGCCCGGGTGTACTCCTCGACGAGCCGCTCCCGTTCGGCCGTCTCGGCCTGCTCACCGCGCTCGTCGCGCACAGTCTGCAGGTCTCGGCGGTGGATGATCCCCACTGCGCCGGCGGCACCCAGAACAGCGATCTCCGCACCGGGCCAGCAGAAGTTGAGATCCGCCCCGATGGCCTTGGAGCCCATGACGATGTAGGCGCCGCCATAGGCCTTCCTCAGGATAATGGTCACCAGGGGGACAGTGGCGGTGGCGTAGGCGTTGATGACCTTGGCTCCGCGCCGAATGATGCCGGCGTGCTCCTGCTCGGCCCCCGGACGGTATCCGGGCACGTCGACGAACGTGACGACCGGCAGCCCGAAGGCGTCGCAGAACCGTACGAAGCGGGCGAGTTTCTCCGAGGCGTCCACGTCCAGGGTGCCGGCGTCGTGAAGCGGTTGATTGGCCACGATGCCGACCGGGCGGCCCTCGAAGCAGGCGAAGCCGATGACGACATTGGGCGCGAAGACCTCCTGGACCTGCACGAGCTCGCCATGGTCCACCAGAGCCGCGACCACCTCGGCGACGTCATAGGCCTGGCGGGATGAGGCGGGCACGAGAGAACCCACCCGGGAGGCCGGGGAGGCATCTGACGTACGAGCGCTCGCATCGTAGTCGTAGCGCGGGGCCTCCTGATCGGCGGAGGAGGGCAGGTAGGCCAGGAACGTGCGAACCTGCTCCAGGGCATCCGTCTCGTCCTCGGCGACGTAATGCACGACGCCTGAGACCATGCCGTGGATCCGAGCCCCGCCGAGCTCCTCGGCACTGATGCTCTCCCCCGTGACGGCGCGCACGACATCAGGACCGGTGACGAACATGTGGGAGGCTTCCCGGGTGGCGATGACGAAGTCCGTCAAAGCGGGACTGTAGACCGCACCGCCCGCGCAAGGGCCGAGGATGACACTGATCTGGGGCACCAGTCCGGAGGCCGCGCAGGTACGGTTGAAGATGCGCCCGTACTGGCGCAGCGCTCCCACGCCCTCCTGGATCTTGGCGCCACCGGAGTCGATCAAGCCGATCACGGGGATGCGCAGACGCAGAGCGTCGTTGAGCAGACGGACGATCTTGTCGCCCTCGATCGTGCCAAGCGCTCCGCCGGAAACGGAGAAGTCCTGGGAGTAGACGGCCACCTGGCGCCCGTCTATCTGACCGAACCCGGTGACGACGCCCGAGGGCCGGGCCCCCGATCCGGCGCCGGAGCCCGTGTAGCGGCCGATCTCGAGGAAGGTGCCGGCATCCAGCAGCCCTTCAATGCGCTCGCGAGCGGTCTGCTTGCCTTTGGCGTGCTGACGCGCGATGGCGCGGTCCTCAGCATTGGTGTTGACCCGTGCGATGTGCTCGCGGAAGGCCGTTGTGGCCTCCGAGTCCGCAATAGTACGGGCCTGTGAGCCAGCTGAGCCGGTATCGGAAGCCGCACCGGCTGCAGGCGTACTGCTCCTGGGGAAGGTATCGGTCACGGCTCAGGCCTCCTGCTGTATCGACTGCTGGGGCGAGGCTGTTGACTCGGATGGGGTCTCAGCATCGCTCTTCATGCGTACAAGAACTTCACCCGCGGAGACGGTGCGTCCGGCGCTGACGGGGATCTCCTCCACCGTGGCGTCGTTGGGGGCGTGAACGTAGTTCTCCATCTTCATCGACTCCAGAACGACGAGAAGTTCACCGGCATGAACCTGTTGGCCCGGCTCGACGCAGATGCGCGTGACGATCGCCTGCATGGGGGCGGGGATGACGGAGGGATCGGCGGCGGCCGGCTCCGCTGCCTCACGCGCTCCCGATCGGGCGCTCGCGCGTCCGCGGAGCGGCTGCTGTGTCAGGCGCTGGCTCGGTGCGCCGGGGTATCCCACGCCCAAACGAGGCCCGTGTCCGCCCAGAATGCCGTCTGGGATTGTGAGCTGCACGCGCTGGCCATTGAGCTCGATGACGTAAGAGGACCGGGTGCGACGATTCTCCGGTGCCGGCTCTGCCCCAGTGGCGACGGACGCGGGATCGGCGAGCTCAGGCAGGACATCGTTCTCAAGCCAGCGCGTGGTCACGCTGAGCGATCCGTCAGCACCGTCAGCAGAGGGCTCGGTCAGCTCAGGGCGGGTCAGAACGTGCTCATGCAGCGCCGTGCACACGGTGACGCCTTCGACGATCATCTCGCTCAGGGCGCGCCGTGCACGGCGGATGGCCTGGTCGCGGGTAGCGCCGGTGACGACGATCTTGGCGAGCATGGGGTCGAACATGGGGGTGACGACGTCGCCTTCGACGACGCCGGACTCGATGCGGATACCGGGTCCGGCGGGCCAGCGCAGGCGGGTGATGGCGCCCGTGGACGGGGCCAGGCCACGAGCCGGGTCCTCACAGGTGATGCGCAGCTCGATGGAGTGACCGCGGGGCTCGGGGATCGGCCCCACATGTCCGCCGGCGGCTATACGCAGCTGCAGTTCCACCAGATCGACGCCGGTGACTTCCTCCGAGACGCAGTGCTCGACCTGCAGGCGAGGATTGACTTCGAGGAACCACAGGTCCCCGGCAGGGGTGAGCAGGAATTCGCACGTGGCGACTCCGACGTAATCGACGGTCTCCAGCAGACGGCGGGAGGCCTCCACGAGCCGATCATGCACGCCCGCGGGCAAGCAGGGAGCCGGGGCCTCCTCGAGAAGCTTCTGGTTGCGGCGCTGCAGAGTGCAGTCGCGGGTTGACACGACGGCGAAGGCATCGTGGCTGTCGCGAGCGCACTGGGTCTCCACGTGTCGTGCGGCCGTCACGAACTTCTCGAGAATCAGCGTGCCGCCTCCGGCGGCCGCAGAGTCGAAAGCCGGCGTGGCACGAACCTCCTCGTCCGAGCCCAGCACGGTGATGCCGCGTCCCCCACCGCCGTCAGTTCGCTTCAGGGCGACGGGATAACCGTGGGCGGCTGCGAATGCCATGACCGTCTCGGCGTCCGTGACCGATTCGGTGATTCCGGGAACAGGGGCGACTCCAGCGCGCTCGGCAGTGGCCCGAGCGCTCATCTTGTCGCCCAGTGCCCGCATGGCCGACGGCGAAGGGCCCACCCAGACGATACCGGCGTCGGCGACCGCTTGAGCGAAGGCGTCGTTCTCGGACAGGAATCCGTAACCCGGATGCACCGCATCGGCACCGGTGGCGCGGGCCATGGACAGGATCGCATCGGCGTCGGTGTACGACGAGCCCTCCGGCAGAGCATGGGCCTCGTCAGCGAGCTCGGCGGCCGGGCTCATAAGGTCCTCGGGGGTGTACGGGAGGATGGATGCGCCTCCCAGGTCCCGGACTGTGCGCACCACGCGCAGGGCGATCTCACCACGATTGGCGATAAGGATGCGGTTGAGTGTCCGGATGGTCACCTATGTGCTCCTCGCGTCAGGCGGCCGTCTGCACGAGACGCGGGACCCTGCGGAACAGCTGGGACGCCAAGGGCTCGTACTGAGACGACTTGCTCATGTGTCTTGGGTGGGAGAAGCGGTCTCCCGTTGGGGCGGATCACCCTGTTCCTACAATAGAATCGGTCTGAACAACCCACGGAGTCACGTTATGACGCCGAAGCACCATTGCAGCATTGTGAAGATCTCACAAAGACAAGCAGTTACATTGGAAACGACGAGCATCAACGCTCAGGAGTGCCGACATCACGCGTCTCGCATTCCAGGGAAGAGACGGAGGTCATCCCGGGCCGCCCGGATCATCTCGTCATCTCGTGGTCTCGGACCGCACCGCCCCACCGCGTCAGGACCATCCGGGAGCGATGAGGACTGTTGAGGACCTCTTTCGCCCGCCCCGAGCCGGGTTCGATTCCACCGTCGAGCTCCTGCTACGGTACGGATCACGTGTCTGCATGTCTGCGATCACAGGGATCGTTCTCGTCTCCTCACCGCCTTCGAAGGTGTCCGATGCCGCACACAATCGCACAGGGCCAGCGCCGTACCGGCCATCGAGACCGCGCCCCATCGTCCACACACGAAGGAGTGAGCATGCCGCTGCATTCGCCGCATTCCGGACCGTATCGATCGACCACCGCATTGATCGCATCGACTGTCACAAGGCTGCGGAAGAAGTTGGGGAAGCTGCTCGCACTGATGGCGGTGGTCGCGATGGCCCTGGCCGGCTGCGCCCAGTCCGCAAACGTCGACCCCGAAGCCACCGGCACGGCGACATCGATTGAGTCCGCCCCCGTCAGTTTCACCGACTCCACCGGTCGCCAGGTCGAGCTGCCCCGGAAGATCACCCGCGTCGCCTCGGCAGGGCAGCTGGCCAACATGATGCTGTACGCCATGGCGCCCGACGAGTTGGTGGGCTGGTCGTCCAAGCCCGACAACGACACCACCAAGTACATCGACCCGGGGTACCGCGATCTGCCGGAGTACGGGAATCTCTACGGGGATTCCGGCGATTTCGACAAGGAGGCCGTACTGGCGTCCAATCCCCAGGTGATCGTCGACATCGGCCCATGGGACGAGGAGTACAAGGGCAAGCTCGATTCTCTCCAGGAGGATCTCGGCATTCCGGTCATCCTCATCGATGGCGCACTGAGCACCTCCGGCGACGCCTTCCGCCTTCTCGGCCAGGCTCTCGGCAAGACCGACCTGGGCGAACAACTGGGCGCCTACGCCGACGACCTGATCAGCGACGTGCAGACCAAGGCCGCCACCATCTCCGAGGACCAGCAGCTGAATGTCTACTACGGCGAGGAGAAGGACGGCTTGAGCACCATCGTTGCCGGCTCCATTCACGCCGAGACCTTCGACATGGTCGGGGCCAGACTGGTCGTGGGCGAGGACTCCATTGAGAGGAAGCAGAAGGACGGCGGCACGGTCTCGTTGACGACCGTGCTCGATAAGAACCCGGATGCCATCATCTTCGGCCCGGACTCGATCGGCTCGACGGTCGCGGAGGACTCCTCGTGGGCCTCACTGGATGCTGTGAAGAACAACCGCTACTACACGGTTGCCGGCGACCCCTACAACTGGATCGGACGCCCGCCGGGGCTCAACCGGCTATTGGGCGTTCAATGGCTCGGCAGCGTCCTCTACCCAGAGACCTTCGACTACGACATGGTTGCCAAGACCAAGGATTTCTACACCTTGTTCTACCGCTATGACCTCACCGACGACGAGGCCGAGGCGCTTCTGAACCCAGCGAATCCGTCACCATCGCCGTCTCCGTCAGCATCCTCTCACGGGTGACCGAGGCCGACCGGGGCTGACCGAGGGCGACACGGAACCCCCACCGCTCGTGACCCGCGCCGCGCTGGGCAGCGGTCAGCAGGAGAGCGCAGTGGCCGCAGTGGCCCGCGCGCGCAGTTCGGTGATCGCGGTCAGGGCCTCGTCGGCCCTGTACACGGCGGAACCCGCGACGAAGACATCGGCTCCGGCCTCAGCAGCCCGCTCGATGGTCTGCGCGGTGACCCCGCCATCGACCTGGATGCGCAGCTCCAATCCCGCTGAACTGACAAGATGCCGCGCCTCGGCGATCTTGGGCAGCATCGCCTCGATGAAGGACTGGCCGCCGAAGCCGGGCTCGACGGTCATGAGCAGCAGCAAGTCGATCTGTCCCAGGACAGAGGTGATCGTCGACAGCGGAGTGGCCGGGCGCAGAGCAAGGCCGGCCCCGGCCCCGAGCCGGTGCAGCTCATTGACAAGACGGAAGGGAGCTGCCGTCGCCTCCACATGGGCAGTTACGATCGCGCACCCCATTTCAGCGTATTGAGGCGCCCAGCGGTCGGCCTGTTCGATCATGAGGTGGGCGTCCACTGGAAGTTCTGTATGCGCCAGAACGGTCTGGACCAGAGAAGGCCCGCCGAACTGGTTGGGCACAAAATGATTGTCCATGACATCGACGTGCAGGCCATCCGCCCCCGCGATACGTGCGAGCTCTTCGGCCAAGTGCGCCTGATCGGCGTTGAGGATGGAGGGGTGGATGGCGGGACTGGTCATGTTGTTCTCCTCATGATTAGCAGGACATTCGCTATGCCCCAGGACTCAGGAGATCCGTCTCAGCAGCGCGCAGAACATGGCATCCGCGCATTCCAGGTGCGGCCACAGCTGAAGCATTTCCCGATCGGCCCCAGCGGGTGGATGCGGCGCAATGCGGGTGGCGACATCACCCGCATGAAGAATCTCAATCCGTCCGCCGTCCCCTTGGAGCCTCTTGATCACGTCGCGCACAACGTACTCGGTCTCCAGCACGTGCGGCGAGCAGGTCGTGTACGCCACTACCCCTCCGGGACGTACAGCAGCCAATGCGCTGGCCAGCAACTCGCGCTGCAAAGCGGCGAGCTCGGTGACGTCCTTGGGCTCGCGCCGCCACCGGGCCTCGGGACGACGGCGCAATGACCCGAGTCCCGAGCAAGGGGCGTCCACGAGAATCCGGTCATAGCGCCCCGGTTCATCCCGGCCGACGACCCGACCGTCATTGCAGGTGACCTCAACCGCCCCCGGGGGCAGGGCGTGCACCGAGGCCTCGACCAGACGAGCGCGATGCGGAGCGACTTCATTGGCCACCAGTCGCGCACCGCGCTGAACCGCCCGAGCGCCGAGCAGTGCGGCCTTACCACCCGGCCCGGCGCACAGATCGAGCCAGCGCTCGTCCCGCCCCTCGATGGGAGCATCGGCGAGCATGAGAGCGACCAGCTGACTGCCCTCATCCTCGACCCCGGCGCGCGCCTCCCTCACCGCACGGATCCGACCGGGGTCTCCCCCGGTCAGAACGACGGCACAAGGACTCAGATTCCCGGGTCGCGGCTCTCGGCGAGTGGCGGCCTCCGCCTCCTTCGCGAGGCCTTCGGGGCTGGCCATCCCGGGGCGGGCGCACAGCACGACCTCGGGCTCAGCATTGTCGGCCTGGAGCAGTGGGCCCAGTTCGTCCTCGGAACGGTTGTTGGCGAGCAGCGCCTGGCGCATGGCCTTGACCACCCATATCGGGTGGGACTCGATGGCGGCCAGCGCCGTCGTCGCATCGGGAGCCTCAGCCCGAAGTATGGCCAGCCAGCCATCGAGGTCGCGTTCTGATACGCGTCGCAGGACTGCATTGACGAAGTTTGCGGCGCCCCGCCCAGCAGCACAGGCGGCCAGATCGACCGTCGACGAGACTGCGGCATGACTCGGCACACGCATGCCGAGCAACTGATGGGCTCCCAGCCTCAGGATGTCGAGCACGACGTCATCGACCTGACGCAGCGGCCGGTCCACGCAGTGGGCGATGATCGCGTCATAGCGACCCTGCAGCCGCAGGGTGCCGTAGGTCAGAGTCGTGGCGAAGCCGGCATCGCGCCGACCCAGGTCGGCCCTGTCCAGAAGGCCGGGCAGCACGAGGTTGGCATAGGCGTCGTCCTCGCGCACCTTTGTGAGGACCTGAAGGCTGATGAGCCGAGCGTCATCGACCTTGGGCTCTCGGAAACGACGGCGGTCATCGCCCCGCCGATTCCGACGGTGGGCATCTCCTCGTCGTCCGCGATGACCCCCGGAACGGTTGCCCGATCCGTCGGAGCGCCCATCGCCTCCGTGGCGCGCGCTCCCGCGGCGCTCCGCATGCCCCGTCACAGTTCCCTCCCCTGCACGCCCAGGACAGCCCCGACCGGTAGGCGGGCGCCGCGTGCCCAGGCCTCTGCGGCCATCCATTTCTTTCCCGCAGGAGCGACCTGCCCCAGTCGCACAGCGCAGGCACCAGTACCGACGAGCACGTCATGCTTGTTCACCCTGAGTCGTCCCGGCAGAAGGTCAGCGACCTCGGGAACAACTGCGACCGGTCCGAGCCGCAGACGGGCGCCGTCGTAGAAGGTGTGGGCGCCCGGGGCGGGAGTCACCCCGCGCACACGGCAGTCGATGGCGGGCGCGGGATCAGACCAGCGGATCTCACCATCGGCGGACGTGAGCATGGGCGCTACCGTAACGCCCTCTTCAGCTTGCGGCTCGGGAGCCGCCGTGCCGCGATTCAAAGTGCGTAGAACGTCGAGAACCAGAGGCGCACCGGCTTCAGCAAGACGTGTCAGAAGCTCGCCCGACGTATCAGTGGGACGGATCGCCTCGGTCAGCCGCGCATAGACCGGGCCGGTGTCCATTCCCTCCTCAAGGCGGAAAACGCTGGCACCCGTGGTGGTATCGCCGGCGATAAGAGCGCGCTGAACAGGGGCGGCACCGCGCCATGCGGGCAGGAGCGAGAAATGGAGATTGAGCCAGCCGTGCTTGGGAATATCTAGAAGTGCGGCAGGAATGAGACGCCCATAGGCGACGACGACGGCGACATCGGCATCCAAGGTCCGCACCCAGATACGAGCGCTTTCATCTCTAAGGGTGGCGGGCGTATGCACATCGAGACCGGCCTCTCGAGCGAGGGCCGCCACAGGCGAGGCGTGGAGAGCGCGGCCGCGCCCCTTGCGGGCGTCGGCGCGGGTGAGGATGCCGACGAGCTCGTGCTCGGGATGATTCATGAGGGCCTGAAGAGTCGGCAGGGCCACCTCGGGAGTGCCGGCGAAGAGAACGCGCATGACGTCAGTCTACGGGCAGACTACGGGCACGGCCGCAGCCCTCGCGGCTGCGGAATACTTCTCTCGGCTTCGCTCAGCTTCTCTCGATGCGAGTTCCGGTGAGGAAAGCGAGGTCCGTCAAGGGCGACAAGCATGTACACGATCGAGGGCCGCCGGTACCGCACTCGGCGACCGGTCATCCAAGATAAATACACAAATACACGGAGCTGGGACCGGCGGCGCGTCAAAAGCGCATTGGTGCAATCGGATTGCCGCCTCCCTACCGCCCGCATCAGCAGGCGTACATCAGGAGGCTTATTCGTGGGCCTCTACGTGTGAGGTGTCGGTTGTTTCGGTGGGGCGGCGTGCTGGTGGGATCGGTTGATGGGGTTGTCAGGCCGGATGTGTCCAAAACGGAGGGGATTAAAGTCTCGGTGGCCTGGGGTATCTTCAAGAAACCGTGCGATGACCCGGTGTTTTCGTTGTGTTTCCGGTGTGCTTTCGGTGTCGCGCTGCATGGTGCCCGGGCTGATCTCCTCCGTTTTGGACACCTGGCCCCCTCAATGCGCCGTCCCGACACCAGAGCAGGGCCATCCGGGGGGCCGGGCTGGGGCGGGGCACTCGAGGGTGTCTGGGCCTTGTCATGGACGAGGGCTTGCACCGCCAACGCGGGTTCGAGACCGATCACGAGGGTCAGGGCCTCATCATCAGGGACGAAGCCGGCCTTGAAGGCAGCAGCCCCCGCTGACGGCCAGAACCCTCACCAATTCCAGCCTTCACTGCGAGGCACCCCCGGGGGCGCCCAACCGCGTATCCCGCCCTACGACTCTTGAAGACCGCCCCTCGCACAACAGACATAACTTGCAGAAACACAAGAGAGCCCATGAACAAGCTTCCAGGCGTCCATGTCGAACGCGTGATGTGCATTGCGGGTATACGGCAGGACCTAGGAGATCTAGTTGAGGGGCCCGGCCGACAGCCGCTCGATCTCACCAGCGCTCAGTACCACCTCAACCATCTCCAGCAGGGCCAGCGTCGTCAGATCGCACAACCATAGAACATAATCCCACTACCCACCGCCCTCATGCGACCACACCGGAACAGCATTATTCCAATAGAAAGCAAAGATCGCCTCACCACCTCACTGCACGCAGGGGCTGAGGATCACAACAAAGCTGTCCGGGTTCGCAAGAGCCGCTTCCCCGCACTGTCTTCAAGTAGTACGCTCGTACCAGTCAGGCGCGATGTGATCCGCAGCACCGCTCTTGTCCTCCATATTTCACGGCACAGAGCTGTGCCAGAAAGGGAGCCATGGCAATGTCCATCGATTTCACGATCGAGGAACTCCAGCAGGCCGCCCTGCGCCGCGCTGGCGCCGACGCTCTTCGACTTGCACATCAGGGCGAAGATCGATCTTTGTTCAGCAACGACTTCCACTCGAAGCTCACCCGGGAGGCGCCCGAGCGCAACGAGAGCATTCTCTTCGGCGGCGGCTGAAGGGTCATGTGCCTCAGAGATCACCGCATTCTTCAAGAAGCGATCACTATGTTCACCATGTGACCGTCAACCTCATCTATTCGTCTCTGTCATCCACCGCACCAGATCCACTATTTAGGAGTTGTTATGGGTTCTTTGTTGTTTGGGCGTCATTTTCTTAAGGAGTTGGATTTCACTGCTGTGGAGTGGGGTTCGTTGCTTGAGTTGGCGGCGGAGTTGAAAGCGGCGAAGAAGGCTGGTCGTGAGGAGCAGCGGCTGGTAGGCAAGAACATCGCGTTGATCTTTGAGAAGACCTCCACGCGCACGCGGTGCTCGTTCGAAGTCGCGGCCTACGATCAAGGCGCACGGGTGACGTATCTGGACCCGTCAGGCTCGCAGATGGGCCATAAGGAATCAGTAGCCGACACCGCCCGGGTCCTGGGCCGGTTCTACGACGGGATCGAGTTCCGCGGCAAAGAACAAGCACATGTCGAGACCCTGGCCGAGCTGTCCGGAGTCCCAGTATGGAACGGCCTGACCGATCAATGGCACCCCACCCAGATGCTGGCCGATCAACTCACCATGATCGAGCACTCGGGCAAACCGATCCAGCAGATCGCCTTCGCCTACCTGGGAGACGCCCGCAACAACGTCGCCAACTCACTGCTGATCTCAGCGGCGCTGATGGGCATGGACGTGCGCATGGTCGCCCCCACCCAACTACAACCCGAGACCGAGATCATCGACGCCGCCCACGACCTGGCCGCCACCAGCGGAGCGCGCATCACCATCACCGACGACCCCACCACCGGCGTGGCCGGCGTCGATTTCCTGTACACCGATGTCTGGGTCTCCATGGGCGAACCCAAAGAAGTCTGGGACGAACGCATCAACCTGCTGCGCCCCTACCAGATCAACCAAGCCCTGGTCCACGCCACCGGCAACCCGAACGTGAAATTCCTGCACTGCCTACCCGCCTTCCACGACCGCAACACCACCGTAGGCCAAGACATCTACACCAAAACCGGCATGGACGGCCTGGAAGTCACCGACGACGTCTTCGAATCCCCCCTCAACGCCGCCTTCGACCAAGCCGAAAACCGCATGCACACCATCAAAGCCGTCATGGTCGCCACCCTCGCCACCCCCACCACCAACGAAACCAAGGAGGCGAACCAGCCATGAGAATCGTCGTCGCCCTCGGAGGCAACGCCCTCCTCGAACGCAACCAAACCCCCAACGCCTCCACCCAGATCGCCAACGTCCACTCCGCCGCGATCCAGCTCGCCGCCCTGGCCGAGCACCACGAACTGGTCATCACCCACGGCAACGGGCCCCAAATCGGAGTCCTCGCCCTGCAATCGGCCAACGACGAACGCCTGACCACCCCCTACCCCTTCGACACCCTCGGTGCTCAAACCCAGGGCATGATCGGCTATTGGCTCCTCCAAGCCATGCAGAACGCGCTCCCCGGACGCCACGTCGCCTCCATGATCAACCAAACCCTGGTCCTGGCCGGCGACCCCGCCCTGACCGACCCCACCAAATTCATCGGCGAGGTCTACTCCAAGGACCAGGCCCAGACCCTAGCCGCCCAATACGGCTGGACCGTCAAACCCGACGGCGACTACTACCGCCGCGTCATCGGCTCACCCACCCCCCAACGCGTCATCGAAACCCGACTCATCCGCACCCTGCTCCAGACCGGAGCCATCGTCATCTGCGCCGGCGGCGGCGGCATCCCCGTCATCCGCAACCACACCGGCAAACTCCAAGGCATCGAAGCAGTCATCGACAAAGACCTCACCGCAGCCGTCCTCGCCGAACACCTCGAAGCCGACGCCCTGCTCATCCTGACCGATACCAACGGCGTCTACACCGACTACAACACCCCCCAACAACAACACATCTCCCGCGCCACCCCCACCACTCTCCGCAAACTCAACCTACCCTCCGGATCCATGGGCCCCAAAGTCGAAGCCGCCTGCCGCTTCGTCGAGCTCACCGGCGACACCGCCGCCATCGGCCCCCTCCACCACGCCGCCGACATCCTCAACGGCACCACTGGAACCATCATCACCCCCACCGGCACCTACCCTCACAACACCCAATCATCACCCGAACCGGTGGACGACAGACTCAAGCGCGCCTGAACGGCTGCGCCGGCCCCGTTCTAGGAGGTGGTTCAACCACACCATGTCATGGCGGCGCAGTCATGCCGCCTCCACTGCTTCATCAGCACATCCATCGCCCATACCGGGCTACTCACAACGCACAAGGGAGTGACACACACATGACGAAGATCGTCAACTCATGGAACGACTTCGACCCGCTCAAGCACGTCATCGTAGGACGCGCAGACTTCTCGGTGATCCCGCCCGAGGAGCCCGCCACCTCGGAGAAGGTGCCGATCGACTCCGAAATGCGCGGCATGTGGGGCCCACGCCCCACCGCCACCGTAGAGGCGGCCAACGAGCAGCTCGACAACTACGTCAAGATTCTTGAGGGTCTGGGCGTCAAGGTCGACCGGCCCACACCGCTGCAGTGGAACCAGGCGATCCAGACCCCTGACTTCCGCACGGAGTCCGGATTCACCCAGATGCCTCCGCGAGACATCCTGCTGACCATCGGTGACGAGATCATGTCATCGGCAAACTCCTTCCGCTGCCGCTACTTCGAGTACCTCGCCTACTGGCCGCTCATGAACGAGTACTTCGAAGAGGACCCGGAGTTCAAGTGGACGCAGGCCCCGCGCCCGCGCCTGACCGACAAGTCGTACAAGCACAACTACTACGACGAGAGAATCTCCATTGAGGAGCGCCTGGAGCGGACTGCGGCCAAGGACTTCGTGACCACCGAGGTTGAGCCCATGTGGGATGCCGCCGACGTCATGCGCGTCGGCAAGGACCTGTTCATCCAGCACGGTCTGACCACCAACCGGAAGGCCATGGAGTGGTTCAAGCGGTACTACCCCGAGTTCCGCGTCCACGCCGTGAACTTCCCGGGCGACCCCTATCCGATCCACATCGATGCGACCTTCGTGCCGCTGCGTCCGGGTCTGATCATCAACAACCCGCACCGCCGCCTGCCCGAGGAGCAGCGCAAGATCTTCGAGGCCAACGACTGGCAGATCGTTGACGCTGCGCCTCCGGCCCACACCACACCGCCGCCGCTGTGCTACTCCTCGGTGTGGCTGTCCATGAACTGTCTGGTGATCGACCACAAGACCGTATGCGTCGAGGCCAGTGAGGTCCACCAGATGGAGCAGATGGACAAGCTGGGAATGAACGTCATTCCTGTGCCCTTCCGCGACGCCTATGCCTTCGGCGGAGGCCTGCACTGCGCCACCGCAGATGTCTTCCGCGAGGGCACCTGTGAGGATTACTTCCCCAACCAGGTTGACGACCCGACACTTGTCTGAGGTCTAATTCTCAGAGAGCTGGTGGGGGCGGCGGCTCCATAACCGGGCCACCGCCCCCACCTAGTTTCAATCTCACTAAATTTTTTCGCGTCGAACGCGACTCGGATGGTGCCGGAATGACGCACGGCATCCCCTCACATTTTTTGATTCTCTGCGCACAGCCGCCGCCTCGCTTTCAGTGCGAGCGCGCCTATCACATCTGTCATGCATGATTCTCGTGATCCGCATGAGAATCACCCCACATAGAAAATGAACCTACCGCAAAGGAGCGGAAGTTGGATACATCAGGTCGCGTGAAGCTCAAAGGATTTGGGCTTATGTTTCTATCGTCGAGCCTCATGGGCGGGATTGGGGCTTTTGCGCGCTATATCGATGCTCCCGGCGATTTCATCTCCTTCTTCCGCAGCTTCAGCGGCTTGATCGGCATGACACTTTTCTTCCTCTTCGTCGGAGGGTTTGCGAAAGTAAAATCCACTAAGTTCACTCCCTCCATCTTCTTCTCAGGACTATTCTTGGGGCTTCTCTCGGCCCTCTATGTCATCTCCACCCAGTACACCACCCTCGCCAACGCATCCTTCCTCATCTACACCGGCCCGGTGTACTCGACCATCCTGGCCACAATATTCCTCAAAGAGCCGTTCAAGCCGGCCATGATCGGCTCCCTGGCAGCAGTCGTGGTAGGAACTCTGCTGATCGTTCAGATCATCTCGGATGAGGGGTTCAAGCTCGATCTCGATCCCAAGTACGCCTTCGGAAACATGATCGGACTGGCCTCGGGCGTGGCCTACGGCCTCTATCTCTTCGCTTCACGCTACCGTACGGACTGCGACTCCAACGTACGGGCCTGGTACAACTTCCTCTTCGCCGTGATGACCATCGGGATCATGGTCGCCACCCGTTGGTCGAAGCTCACCTACGTGGTCCGCGAGAAGGTTGACGGAGTGCCGACTACGAAGGTCGATAAATCCGGAAACACGGTGACCGCCGATTGGGACCTTTTCAGCATGGACGCCCGAACCTGGACGGTACTTATCATCGCGGCCCTGGTGACCGGATTCGGCGCCTTCTACTTCCTCACTCTGGCGAGCAAGATCCTCCTTGCTGGGGAACTGGCGACTATCTCTTATCAGGAGACCATCATGGCCTCACTGTTGGGTCTCGCCTTCTTCCACGAGCCCCTCTCCGGCATGCAGATGCTGGGTGGCGTACTCATCATCAGCGGCGGTGTTTCTCAGGTGTACTTCTCAACCAGGGAGAAACCGGTTCACACGCCCAAGGAAGGAGAACCAGATCCGGAAAAGGAGAAGGCAGAGAATCTGATAGTTACATCATAATCAGACGGGCAGCATGCAGAAACACAATAACGAAGGACACCACCAATGACTCATGAGCGCAATATCACCCGCCTGGACGCCTTCACCTACCGCAAGATTATACAGGACGATCCGGTCATGCTCATTCCGGTGGGCGCCATTGAGCAGCACGGCCCGCACATGCCCCTGGGCGTGGACATGATGCTGTCAACGAAGATGGCCGAACTCGTCGCCGAGAATATTAATGCTCTGGTGGGGCCGACCATCACTACCGGATACAAGTCGCAGCAGCGCTCCGGCGGAGGCAATCACATCATCGGTTCTTTCGGCTTCGACGCCGCCACCGTCATCGGCATCTGCCGCACCTTCGTGCGGGAGTTCGCACGGCATGGGCTCAAGCGAATCGCGTTCATCAACGGCCACTATGAGAACTACCAATTCATTTACGAGGGCGTGGATCTGGCTCTGCGCGACTTGAGGGGTCAGAGCATCCCCGACGTCATGCTCCTGTCCTACTGGGACTTCGTGACCGAGGAAGTCATCTCCGGTCTCTACCCCGATGGCTTTCCAGGATGGGATGTCGAGCACGGCGGAGTCATGGAAACCTCACTGATGCTCGAGTACTTCCCAGACCTGGTGCACATGGACCGCGTCATGGACCTGCCGGCCGCCGCCCTGCCCCCTTATGACCTGCTGCCAGTGGACCCGACCCTCACTCCAGAGTCGGGCTGCCTCTCATCCGCAAAGGCTGCAAGCGCGGAGAAAGGGGCTATACTCGCCGATTCCATCGTGTCCGGGATAACTGATGCCATTCGAGGCAGATTCACGATGTAGCGAGGCTCCGATAAGGATGCCTCATTCCACCAACGGGCTTGGCGAAGCCGGCAAGCTGGTTTATCGGAGCTTTCCTGGTCTTCGGGCGCATGTCCGTCACCATGATCGGTTTTGTCATCATCGTGGTCGCAACTCGAATGGTCGGGCTGTTCCAACGCACCCGACTGTAGCACGAGCCGCTCAGCTTGGGATCCTCGGAGGGATGCTCGTGATCGGAGGCGGGGCGGGCTGGCAACAACTATCCTGGAACTCGCAACCAAGGACCCTCACCGCCCGATTGAAGACCGATCCGCCTGCCTGCGGTTGATCCGTTCTGCATCCGCAGGCAGGCAGCACCATCGACTGCATAAACCAGAAGCACTCGCAGAACCTCAACACTCACGTCCGGAGTTGAAGGCAATGAACACCGTCCATTACGGAAGCACAACCGAGCATCATAAGGATCCTGAGCGGACACAGGCACTGAGGCGTGCTGCCACGGCGAGTTTCATCGGCAATTTCATCGAGTGGTTCGATTATGCTTCCTACGGTTATCTTGCAGGTGTGATCGGCAGCGTATTCTTTCCTGAATCCGATAGATACGCTCAGCTTCTATATTCCTTCCTGGTATTCGCCATGTCCTTCATTCTGCGGCCCATCGGCGCCGTGGTCTGGGGCCTATTGGGAGACCGTCTTGGGCGCCGATGGGCACTGTCATGGTCTATCCTGATCATGTCGGGATCGACTTGTTTCATCGGCTTTCTTCCGCCCTACGCCCAGATTGGGATGTGGAGCGCTATCGGTTTACTTATTCTGCGCATGATCCAGGGCTTCTCGGCCTCCGGCGAGTACGCCGGCGCCGGCACCTTCCTGGCTGAATACGCACCTCCCGCGCGGAGAGGCATCTATACCTGCCTCGTCCCGGCCTCCACGGCCTGCGGTCTCCTTGCTGGGTCGCTCATGGTCTCGGGCATGCTCTTCGTTCTGGGCGGCGAGGAATCCAACGCAATGAGCCAGTGGGGCTGGCGCATCCCGTTCCTCCTGGCCGGGCCGTTGGGACTGATCGGCCGCTACATCCGAGTCCATTTGGAAGACTCTCCCGCCTACCAGGCGATGCGCGCGGAAATGCCCCAGGATCCCAGAGCAACGAGCTGGATCGAACCGCTTATCCTGCTATTCCGCTACCACTGGCGCGAGACGCTCATTACCTTCGGCGTCTCCTGCCTCAACGCCGTGGCCTTCTACATGCTCCTCAGCTACATGCCCACCTACGTCAAGGAAGAGCTTCACTTCAAGGAGGAGACTGCCACCCTGGCGACCTCCATCATGCTCGTGGTCTATATCGTCTCGATCTTCGCCATGGGCCACCTCTCCGATTCTTTCGGAAGGCGCCGGATGCTCATTGCCGCATGCATCGCCTTCATCGTGCTGTCCATCCCGCTGTTCATCGCAATGACCAAAGCGACTGGAATGCTCTCAGTGGTGATCCTGTGCCAGATCATCTTCGCGATCGTTCTGACCGCCAATGACGGCACCCTGGCCACATTCCTGGCCGAGTCCTTCCCGACCAACGTCCGCTACTCCGGGTTCGCTCTCTCCTTCAACGGAGCCAATGCGCTCCTAGGCGGGACAACGCCCGTCATTGTGACATGGCTCATTAAAACAACCGGCTCGTCACTGGCTCCAGCCGTCTACCTCACCGTGGTGGCATTGATCGCCATGGTGGCGATCCTCATGTCGCGGGGCATCCGCAACTCGGAGCTGACTGAGCTCGATCATTCTGAGACGCCCTGAGGCATAAGGCGTCCCGTCCTGGCCGGACGACTGCGCGACGCACGGCGTCCCGCACTTTGCTACCCTACGAAGACATGGCTGATCCCTTGTCTGCCGCCTTTCAACCGTCTCGCCAGGCTCGGAGCGGCGTACGCCCGACTTCGCGCGGAGAGGGACGACGACAGACGATCATCGAAGCGGCCGCTGCGATCATTCGCGAGGAGGGGCCGGCCGAGGTGAGTCATCGCGCCGTTGCCAGGCGCGCCGGCTGCTCATTGTCAGCGACGACCTACTACTTCAAGGGCCTGGACGACCTGCTTTATCAGGCCGGCCTGATCAATATCGCCATCTGGGCGTCGCGGGCGGAGCACGTGGCGGACAAAGTGGAGGCCCTGGAGCAGATCCCTCCTCTATCCGGACGACTGGATCTGGTGCTTCAGGCAACGCTCCCGCCGGAGGGCCCGTATCTCGGGCACTATATCCAACTCATCTCCGCGGGCGCCGTCGCGCCCGTTGAGCAGGCCTATCACCAGGGTCGTCAGCGCCTCAACGCCGCCGTCGGTCGTCTGCTGGAACGATTGGGGGCTGTCGTCGACCCCGACCTGGTGATCGCAGTCGTCGACGGGGCCGCGGTGACCGCTTTGAGCGAGGGTCGTGACGTGCACGCCACTGCTGCTGATCTTCTTGGAAAGATCACTGCATTCTGGGCGCAGGCCGATCAGGACCCCGATCAGGACGAGAACAGTCCTGAGGGTGATGGCCCACCCGATGACAGAGATTGACAAAGATTCAGGGTCTTCGACATATCCGTGAGATCTTAGGCGGAGCCGTCATCCGGCCTGTCAGGCAGGCTCCATCACATTCCCCGCCGTCTCACCACAGCACGGTCGGATCGAGCTCAACGCGGACCGTCTCCTCCCGATGCGCCGAGCGCTCGCGCTGGCGCACCCGCAGCATGATCGCCAGCTCCCGCCCGCGGTCGGCAGGCACCCGGATCAAAGCCCGTGCGGTGGAGCCACCGCCCGGGGCGGACCGGTCCTGCTGCGCTGTACCAGCAACAGGCGTCGGTGCAGGGCCCAAGGTCTCGAAATTCTCCGACTGCGCCTGAGCAAGCAGTGCCTCCACGCCATCCCATGATCCGTCCAACCGCGCCGTGCGCCAGGCTGGGGGGAGGTGCAGGTCAACGCGCTCGAGCAGATCCTCACGAGCGTAACCGGCATGATCCCACCGCACTAACGCCTGCGCGGCTGACGGATCCGGACCGCCCAGAAGAATGACCCGCGCATCTGCACGTGCCAAGACCACCGCGTTGGTCCATCGTCGCAGCGCCTCCGCGCCCGCCCCGAGTTCAGGGCGGGCTGACAGAAGGGCGCCATCAAGGAGCAGAACCGCGCAGTACCCGCCGTCGGCGACCGGCTCGGCACCGGGTGTGGCGACTACCAGGCGGGGCGAGGCGTCCACGGATTCAATGACGCCGTGCGACTCGCGCGCACCGGAGATCGCCACCGGCGTGCCCGGAAAGGCACGGCCCAGTTCCTCGCCGGTGCGCGCACTGCCCGAGCCGCGCATACGCACCTGATCACCACCGCATGCGGGACAGAGCCAACCCGCCAGTCCGCGCGCGCACCACCGGCAGGTGGTGACCCCGGCCGTCTCCATGGCCAGCGGGCCCCCGCAATGGGGGCAGCGAGCGGCCTGTCCGCATCGCCGGCACGCCACCACCGGGGCATAGCCGGAGCGTGAGACCTGAACCAGAACGGGCCCATCGGCCAGGGCATCACGCACCGCTCGGTGCGCAAGTGACGGAATTCGGGCGATTCCGGAGGAGCCCTCGGCTTCCAATCGAGTCGCATTGGGGGCGTGCACCCGCGCAACGGCGGCACGCCGCAATGACCGAGGAGCACTGAGCTCCTCAGCCCACCCCTGCTCCACGAAGCTCTGGGCCTCGATGCTGCGGGCGTAGCCGGCCACCAGCAAACCCGCCCCTTCCAGGCCGGAGCGCAGCGCCAGAACAGTGCGAGCGTGCGTGTAGGGAGCATGACGCTCATCGAGGCGGTTGTCGCCGTCATCCCAGATGACCGCCAGGCCCAGGCCACGCACCGGGGCGAAGGCGGCAGCGCGTGTACCCACCACAATGCGCGCGGTTCCGAGCAGCACACGCAGGAAGGCTCGGTAGCGACGAGCAGGGCCCCCCTCTGCGGTCAGCACGACAATCGGTTCGTCAAGCGCGGGGAGCAGCTCCTCCTTCAGCGCCGTCGCCACGGCCTCGGCCTGTGCCGCAGTCGCGACTATGACGAGAGCGCCTCGGCCCGACGCCAGGGCGGCCCTGATGGCATCGCCGAGCAGCGCAGTCCACCGGCGTACCAGGCCGGCCCGTCCTGGGAGAGCAGTCCACACGGCACGTGGCGCGCCGCCGTCGGCGAGCGCATCCACGAATCCGGCTCCGCCATATGCGTCCCATCCCTCTCCGGACGGCGCCTGCCACTGAGACGGCGACGGTGCGCCACGACCACGCTCAGAATGCTCGGTAGACGCATGACGCGGCGGTACCGCAAGGCGGATGATGTCCGAACGCACCCCGGCGTTTCTCGTCGCGACCGCCTCGATCAGCGCCTTCGTGGCACCGGTGAGCACCGGCAGGTCCGAGACGACCCGGCGAATCGGGGTCAGTCGACCGGCGTGGGTCGTCGTCGCGCCGCGCTCCCAGACCCATCCGCGCATATCCTGCCCACCGAAGCGGACGATCACGCTCGTGCCCACGGCGGCCGAGGCATCAAGATCCGGTGGGACGAGGTAGTCGAAAAGGCGGTCCAGATGCGGCAAGGGAGAATCGAGCAGCACTCTGGCCACGGGCGCGGCAACACCATTGCCGTCCACACCATGCTCAGACGGCGCCGGTGCAGCCAGTAACGCGCCTTGGGCGGGTCTTCCCCCACGGCTCATCCGGCTCATCGCACCGCCCCGCAAGACAGATGCGGCTTAGACCGCGGCGCGCAGGGCCTCGGCGCGGCCGGTCTCCTCCCAGGAGAAACCAGGACGGCCGAAGTGTCCGTAGGCGCTGGTAGCGCGGTAGATCGGACGAAGCAGATCGAGATCGCGCACGATTGCGGCCGGGCGCAGGTCGAAGACCGCCTCGATGGCGGCGGCGATCCGCGCGACGGGGACTGTCTCGGTACCGAAGGTCTCAATGTACAGGCCCACGGGATGAGCGGAGCCGATGGCATAGGCAACCTGAATCTCGCAGCGCCGAGCAAGACCCGCTGCGACGACGTTCTTGGCGACCCAGCGCATGGCGTAGGAGCCGGATCGATCGACCTTGGACGGATCCTTGCCGGAGAAAGCGCCTCCGCCATGACGAGCCATCCCGCCATAGGTGTCCACGATGATCTTGCGGCCGGTCAGGCCGGCGTCTCCAGCGGGACCGCCGATGACGAACTGGCCAGACGGATTGACCAGGACCTCGGCATTGGCTGTGGCCAGCTGGAGGCCCTTGTCCTCTTCGGCCTGAAGCACCGGCCGGATCACCTCGGAGGTGATGGCGTCGGTCAGCCAGGCGCGAGTGCGACCGGGGTCGTGCTGTGTCGAGACCACCACGCTTCTCAGGCTCACCGCACGATCCCCGTCGTAGCCAATGGTGACCTGGGTTTTGCCATCGGGACGCAGGCCCGTCATGAGACCCTGCTTGCGCACCAACGTCAGACGCTCGGCGAGACGATGCGCCAAGTGGATCGGCAGCGGCATGAGCTCAGCCGTGTCCGTACAGGCGTAACCGAACATGAGGCCCTGATCCCCCGCGCCCTGGAAGTCGAGAGGATCGAGGTCCCCGGAATCGCCTCGCACCTCAAGAGCCTTGTGCACACCGGCCGCGATATCCGGAGACTGCTGGCCGATCGAAATCGACACACCGCAGGAGGCGCCGTCGAAGCAGACCTCGGATGAGGTGTAGCCGATCGATACGATTTCGGAGCGCACGATCTCGGGGATCTCAACATAAGCGTTGGTGGTCACCTCGCCGGCGACATGGACCAGTCCTGTTGTCGCCATTGTCTCGACGGCGACATGCGCGGCAGGATCCTGGGCCAGAATGGCGTCAAGAATGGAGTCCGAGATCCGATCGCAGACCTTATCGGGATGCCCTTCGGTCACTGACTCCGAGGTGAACAGGCGGAGAGAACTCAATGGCATGTGATGTCCCTTGCGAGGTATGGGTGCGTATTTGTCATGCGCAGCTTCATGACGACGAGGCTCTGCGCTGTCCTAACACCCCAATCGTAGGCCCGCGCAACAAGATGCCTGAAGGGCGACATCATGCCTGCTCCGTGATTATTCAGACGTCCTGGGATTCAGATTCATCAGATTCAGCGGACACGCCAGGGCCCTCTCATGGCCTTCTCGGCCCTCTGATCCTGCTGCCCCCTCCCGCACGCCTCACGGTCAATCGGAGAGCCTGGACGCGACCAGATCAATGAGGACGCGGGCGACATCAATCTTGGAGCCCTCGACTCGGGCGACTTCATAGCCGCGGTTATCAAGGATCACGATGGAATTGGGGACGTCTCCGAAGCCGAGGCGCTCCCCCACAGCGTTGACGGCGAGAAGATCCGCACCCTTGCGACGCGCCTTGGCAGCACCGTGAGCGAGCACATCCCCCTCAGCATCACCGGTCTCCGCGGCGAAACCGACGGTGAGCATCCGCTCGCCATCACGGCGCGGCGGATCGGCGACAAGACTCGCGAGGATATCGGGGTTCTCCACGAGCTCAATGGTCAGACGAGCACTCCCGTCCGCGGCAGAACCGCGTTGCAGGCCATGCTTCTTGATCTTGGATGCGGACACCTCAACAGGACGGTAGTCGGCAACGGCCGCGGCCATAATGACGGCGTCGGCATCCCGAGCGGCCCGTCGGACGGCGTCGTGCAGCTCCACGGCAGTACCGACCGCGACGACCTCCACCTCACGAGGCAGGGTCGCAAGAACCGCGAGAACATCGTCAGCCACATTGGCCGCCACGAGAGTCACTCGCGCACCGCGCTCTGCGGCGGCGCACGCCGCAGCGACCCCCTGGCGTCCCGAAGAGCTGTTGCCCACATACCGCACCGGATCGATAGGCTCACGGGTGCCACCGGCCGAAACGACCACATGCCGGCCCGACAGTGCTCCGCTCCCGGACGCCCCCGCCCTGCGCGCCCGTCGATCAGCGAGCACGGCCAGCGCCTCGGCGACAATGCGCTCAGGATCGGGCAGCCGCCCCTCCCCCGAGTCGGCGCCCGTCAAGCGTCCGGAATCCGGGTGGATGATGCTCAGGCCACGGCGTTGCAGCGTGGCCACGTTCTCCCGGGTCGCAGGATTGGCCCACATCTGGGTATGCATGGCGGGGGCAAGGACCACGGGGGCCGTCGTCGTCAGAATCGTGGCGGTCAGCAGATCGTCGGCACGACCGGACGCGACCCGTGCCAGCAGGTCGGCAGAGGCCGGGGCCACCACAACAAGGTCCGCCCACTCTCCCACCGCGACATGCTCGACGGCAGCCGGGTCGTCGAAAATACCGCTGCTCACCGGCCGCCCTGCGACCGCTGCCAGAGCCGGCGCGCCGATGAAGCGCAATGCTGCATCCGTTGCGACCACGCGAACCTCGTGCCCCGCCTGTCGCAGACGACGGACCACGAAAGGGGCCTTGTAGGCGGCGATGGAACCGGACACCCCGACGACAACACGCCACGGACCGGTTGGGACGTCAGGCGTCATGATCATGACCGAACCCTCATGTCCTCACATACCGCCCTTAACGGACGGAGCCACCCGCGTCACCGACGCGCGCTCAGAACTCGATCTCGTCGAGGTTGGTGGACGCCGGGGCGTCCTCACCCTCCGCCGGGGCGGATACAGCATCAAGCGGGATATCGGAGAACATGTCTTCTTCCGCGGCGCGACGAGCCTTCTCATTCTCAGCACGCCGCGCCCGAGCCTCATCACCCGGGATGACCTGAAGCTTGTCCTCGACCACCTCGCGCAGAGCGATGGTCAGGGGCTTCTCATCAGGCTCGGCCTCAACGAGAGGACCGAAGTAGTCGAGCTGGTTCTCCTCGAGCTGCCGGGTATAGGTATTGATCTGACGAGCGCGCTTGGCGGCTTCCACAACGAGCCCGTACTTGGAGTCGACCTTCTCGAGCAGGTCGTCGATCGGCGGGTTGGTGATGCCCTCGGGCTGTGCGGAGGTTCCGAGCATGAGCTTCTTCCCGTGTGGTGGACGTCGGAAATACCTGATGGTAACCGGGACAGTTTAGCCCTTGATTCCCAATAGTTTTTCGAGCTCGTCCGTGGCATGCGCCACGGTGTCATTGACAATGACGTGGTCGAACTCCTGTGCCGCTTCCATCTCCGTGCGTGCGGTGGCCAGGCGGCGCTCCCGCTCTCGGGCATCCTCGGTGCCTCGCCCGGCAAGCCGGGCCACGAGCTCATCCCAGCTCGGAGGCATGATGAAGACCAGTTGTGCGGTCGGCATGGACGCGCGAACCTGCCGAGCGCCGGCCAGATCGATCTCGAGCAGGGCAGGACGACCGGCGTCGAGCTCGGCCTGAACAGGACCACGGGGCGTCCCATAGCGATGGGCGCCGTGAACCAGTGCCCACTCCAGCATCTGGCCGCTGTCAATGAGTCTGTCGAACTCGCCGTCGGACACGAACAGATAATGCACGCCGTCGATCTCGCCCGGTCTCGGCCCCCGAGTGGTCGCCGAGACCGAGACGAACAACTCGGGGTGACGCCGGCGCAGTTCGGCGACGATGGTCCCCTTGCCCACCGCGGTGGGGCCGGCCAGAACGGTCAGGCGCGCGGGAGCGGACGAGAGCGAGGAATGCGTCATGCGCCTATGATGCCGCACGAGATCGCCCGGATTCAGGCCCGCAATGCCGAGAGCGCCTCCGCAGCGGCAGCCTGCGCGGCTGCGCGCAAAGCGACCAGGTCGGGCCCTGCGCTGAGTACGCCGCGGGAAGTCGAGGCCAGCACATGGCGACGCGCAGCCCCGAAAACGGCCTCCAGCTCGGCGGCACCCGCACCCTGAGCCCCCACCCCCGGGGCCAGCAGCGGCGCATTGGCGCCGAGCAGGTCGATCCCCAGCTCGGCCACGGCCCGGCCGGTGGTCGCCCCGACCACCAGACCGACGCTGCCGAGGGTGTTGGCATCGCGGGCCGCGGCATTAGACCGGGCCGCACCCGCGACGACATCGGCCGCCACGGAACTCGATCGCGACCCCTGTCCCGTGGACGCGTGCTGAACGCTCGCGCCCTCTGGATTCGAGGTGAGAGCCAGAACGAACACGCCGCGCCCGGAGGCGTTCGCCAGCTCCAGAGCGGGTGATAGGGAGTCATATCCGAGGTAGGGCGAGAGCGTCATGGCATCGGCGGCCAGAGGAGCACCCTCAACGAGGTAGGCCTGGGCATAGCCGCTCATGGTCGAGCCGATATCGCCACGCTTGACATCCAAGATGGACAAGGTGCCGACAGCGCGCAGCGCAGCAAGGGTCTCCTCCAGAACAGCGATACCCGCACTGCCATGCCTCTCGAAGAAGGCGGATTGCGGCTTGACCGCGGCGATTCTTCCTCCAACGGCGTCCACGATGCGCAGAGCGAAGTCCCGCAGCCCCCGAGGCGTATCCGGAAGATCCCAGGAGGCCAGCAGGGCCTGATGCGGGTCGATGCCCACGCACAGCGGGCCATGGGCATCCATGGCCTCGGCAAGCGCAGCGCCGAAGGCCGATCGACCCCGAACGCCCTCAGTGCCCTGGGGCGCAGGTCCGCCGGCAGAAGGAGTGGAAGCACTCATAGTCGAACCTCCCGTTTCGCTGCGCCCTGCAATCGGGCGATCCTGTCGGTGCCGTGCTCCTGAAGACTGCGGACGCGGAAGGGCCCGCGCAGCTGCGCCTCCAGGGCTTGGACAACTGCCTGGAGTTCCTGGACGGTGGTGATGATCGGCCGACCCGCGCTCGTGGCAGCCGCCCGTATCGCGTAGCCGTCGGCACGCGCGCCCTGACCCTTCGGAGTGTTGACGACCATGTCGATCGTATCGGATTCAATGAGTTCGACGATCGTCCGCTCGCCGTGCTCGCCCCGCCCCTCGCTGAGTTTGCGCACCGGGATAGCGGGAATACCGTTGCGTCGCAGGACCTGGGCCGTACCCGTGGTGGCCAGGATCGTGAACCCGAGCTCGGCCAGACGAGCCACCGGCAGAATGATGGCGCGCTTGTCCCGATCGGTCACCGAGACGAACAGCGTCCCCTCGCCGGGCAGACCGCCGTAGGCGCTCGCCTGCGACTTGGCGAAGGCACGCGGAAAGTCGACGTCGTAGCCCATGACCTCACCGGTCGAGCGCATCTCCGGCCCCAGCACGGTGTCCACGATGCGTCCGTCCGGCGTGCGGAAGCGCTTGAACGGAAGAACAGCCTCCTTGACCGCGATCGGATCGTAAGGATCGGTCACGCCCGCGTCTTCTTGCGGCAGATGACCGGACGACTTGAGGGAGGCGATGGACTCCCCCGCCATGATCAGGGCCGCGGCCTTGGCGAGCTGAACGCCCGTGGCCTTGGAGACGAAGGGAACGGTGCGGCTCGCGCGAGGATTGGCCTCGATGACGTAGAGGGTGTCGCTCATGAGGGCGAACTGCACATTGATCAGGCCCCGCACGCCCACGCCGTCGGCAAGCATCTGCGTGCAACGGCGAACACGCGCGATCTCGGCGTCCGACAGGGTCATCGGAGGAAGCACGCAGGCGGAGTCGCCGGAATGGATGCCGGCTTCCTCGATGTGCTCCATGACGCCGCCCAGGAAGAGCTCGGAGCCGTCGTAGAGAGCATCGACATCGATCTCGATGGCATCGTCGAGGAATCTGTCGATCAGCAACGGCCCATTCGCATATGCCCCGCCGGACTCAGCGCCCGCACGATGCAGATAATCGACCAGACCGCCGGGCTGGTAGACGATCTCCATGCCGCGTCCGCCCAATACGTAGCTGGGACGGACCAGCACGGGGAAGCCGATCTCCGCGGCCGCGGCCATGGCCTGCTCGTCCGAGCGAGCGGTGCTGTGGGCGGGGGCGGGCAGGCCCGCCTCGTCCAGCACGATGCCGAAGAGCTGCCGATCCTCGGCCGCGTCAATGGCCTCCGGGCTCGTCCCCAGGATCGGCACTCCGGCGTCCTCGAGCCGAGCAGCCAGGGACAGCGGGGTCTGGCCGCCGAGCTGGACGATCATTCCGGCCACAGGACCGGCCGCTCTCTCCGCCTCGTAAACCTCCATGACGTCCTCATAGGTCAGCGGCTCGAAGTAGAGGCGGTCGGAGACGTCGTAGTCGGTGGACACGGTCTCGGGATTGCAGTTGACCATGACGGTCTCGTAGCGATCGGCGAGCGCTATGGCGGCGTGCACGCAGGAGTAGTCGAACTCGATGCCCTGGCCGATGCGATTGGGGCCGCTGCCCAGGATGATGACGGCCTCGCGCCGGCGCGGCACGACCTCGGTCTCCAGATCGTAGGAGGAGTAGTGGTAGGGAGTGCGGGCCGCGAACTCCGCCGCGCAGGTATCAACGGTCTTGTAGACAGGACGCAGGCCATAGGCGTGGCGAATTTCGCGGATCGTGTCCTCGCCGACGCCCCGCAGAGCAGCTAGCTGACAGTCCGAGAAGCCGTGACGCTTGGCCTCGGCGAGGACCTGCGGGGTCAGCGCAGGGGCTTCGGCGACCTCGTCGGCGATCTCTTGGAGCAGCAGTATCTGGTCCAAGAACCAGGGGTCGATCTTCGTGGCGGCGAAGAGCTCCTCAACAGAGGCACCACCACGGACCGCCTGTTGGAGATCGACAAGACGGTGCTCAGTGGGCACCCGGACCGACTCGATCAGGGTGGTGGTGGCCGCGGCGTCGGGTGCTGGGCCGTCCCAGTGGAAGACCATGCCCGTCTTGTCGATGGAACGCATGGCCTTCTGGAGGGCCTCGGTGAAGGAGCGGCCGATGGCCATGGCCTCTCCGACCGACTTCATGGTGGTGGTGAGTCTCGGATCGGCTCCGCGGAACTTCTCGAAGGCGAAGCGCGGCACCTTGACGACGACATAATCGAGAGTCGGTTCGAACGAGGCGGGAGTCGAGCCGGTGATGTCATTGGGGATCTCGTCGAGGGTGTAGCCCACGGCCAGGCGGGCGGCGATCTTGGCGATCGGGAAACCGGTCGCCTTGGACGCCAGGGCCGAGGAGCGCGACACCCGCGGGTTCATCTCGATAACGATGATGCGCCCGGTCGCCGGGTCGACGGCGAACTGGATATTGCAACCGCCCGTATCCACGCCGACCTCGCGGATGACGGCGATGCCGATGTCGCGCAGGCGCTGCATCTCCCGGTCGGTCAGAGTCAGGGCCGGTGCGACAGTGACCGAATCGCCGGTGTGGACGCCGACGGGGTCTATGTTCTCAATAGAGCACACGACCACCGCGTTGTCCGCCTTGTCGCGCATGAGCTCCAGCTCGTACTCCTTCCAGCCCAGGATGGACTCCTCCAGGAGCACTTCGGCAGTCCGAGAGGCCGCCAGCCCCTGCCCGCAGATGCGCCCCAGATCCTCGGCGTCGTAGGCGATACCGGACCCCAGGCCTCCCATGGTGAAGGACGGCCGCACCACCACGGGATAACCGCCCAGAGCCTCGACGGCCTCATAGCACTCGGCCATGGTGCGGGCGATGGCGGATCGAGCGACCTCAGCACCGCATCGCTCGACGATCCTCTTGAACTCCTCGCGATCCTCACCCGCGTTGATGGCCGCCGCATCGGCACCGATGAGCTCGACGTCGTAGTCGTCCAGAACGCCGGTCTCGACCAGCCCCATGGCGGCGTTGAGCGCGGTCTGCCCCCCAAGGGTGGGCAGAAGCGCGTCGGGACGCTCCTTGTCGATGATGGCGGTGAGGACCTCGGTGGTGATGGGCTCGACGTAGGTGGCGTCGGCGATATCCGGATCGGTCATGATCGTCGCCGGATTGGAATTGACCAGGATCACCCGGATGCCCTCATCCCGCAGCACGCGACAGGCCTGAGTGCCCGAGTAGTCGAACTCGCAGGCCTGACCGATGACGATCGGCCCGGAGCCGATGACCAGGACGGAACGGAGGTCGGAACGAAGCGGCATCTCAGCGCTCCTCCTGGATCGTCCGGGCAGCAGCCCCGTCACGGCGGTGACGGTGGTCGGCCATCAAACGCACGAATCGGTCGAACAGATGCTCCCCATCGTGCGGGCCGGCGGCCGCCTCGGGGTGGAACTGGACGGAGAAGGCCGGCACGTCGAGGGCGCGCAGCCCTTCAACGACATGGTCGTTCAGTCCCACATGGGAGACTTCAACGCGTCCGTAGCGGCCGCCGTCGTAGGGCGCCAGGCTCGGCTCACCGATCGGGGCGTCAACCGCGAAGCCGTGGTTATGGGCGGTGATCTCCACTCGTCCGGCGGCGCGGTCCAGGACGGGCTGGTTGATGCCCCGGTGGCCGTAGCTCAGCTTGTACGTGCCATAGCCCAGGGCCCGCCCGAATATCTGATTGCCCAGGCAGATGCCGAAGAAGGGAATACGGGCGTCCAGAACCCCCCGCAGCAGCTCGACCTCGCTGTGCGCAGTACCCGGATCACCCGGCCCGTTGGAGAAGAAAACACCATCCGGATGGAGGGCGAGTACCTCCTCGAATGTCGTCGTCTGCGGCAGGACGTGGACGCGCACGCCCCGCTCGGCGAGCTGCCACGGAGTACGGGCCTTGATCCCCAAGTCGATAGCGGCGACGACGGCGACCGGCTCGCATCCCTCGAAGCGCCCGGAAGGCTCGACGACATAGCGCTGCCGAGCGCTCACCTCGGCGGCCAGGGCCCTGCCGGCCATGGGAGGCGCAGCGCGCACGGCCTCCAGGCAGATGTCCACGGCGGTCCGGGACGGGCCAGCCGCGTCGGCGGCGCCCGCGGGCAGGGCATCCGAGGAGAAGATGCCCGCCCGCATGGCGCCGCGGTCGCGCAGATGCCGGGTCAGCGCCCGCGTGTCGATCCGGCAGATGCCCACCACGCCCGCGTCCGCCAGCTCGTCCTCGAGCTCGCGGCGGCACCGCCAGCTCGAGGCGCGCCGCGCGGGATCGCGCACGACGAAGCCGGCGACCCGGATTCCCGCAGACTCCGCATCCTCGTCGTTGACACCGGTGTTGCCGATGTGCGGTGCCGTCATGACAACGATCTGACGGTGATAGGAGGGATCGGTGAGCGTCTCCTGGTAGCCGGTCATGCCGGTGTTGAAGACGATCTCCCCGACCGTCCTGCCCGTGGCCCCATAGGAGCTGCCGCGCAGGACATAGCCGTCCTCCAGGACGAGCAGGGCGTTCTCACGGACGCCGGCACGCGGCGACGCGGATGTGACGGGCACTGCGGGCAGCCCTCAGGCTGCTTGCGTGGGAACCGGAGCCCCGTCGAGCACGGTCGCCCGCCCGTGCAGGAAGGTGGCCCGGACCTGACCGGGCAGTTCCATGCCGGCATAAGGGGTGTTCGCCGAATGCGTCCACTGCGCTCCGCCATCGACGATGCGCCGCGTCTCCGGGTTGACCACGGTGACATTCGCGGGCGCACCCACTTCGAGTCCCTGTCCCTGGTTGGCCAACCGCCCGATCGCAGCCGGTGCGCTGGACATCACCCGAGCCAGGTCGCGCCAGCTCATGCGTCCGGAAGACACCATGGTCTCGATCAGGATCGGCAGTGCCGTCTCCAGCCCCGTCATGCCGAAGGCGCCGGCCTGCCATTCACAGTCCTTGTCCTCCAGCGGGTGGGGGGCGTGATCGGTGCCGACCACGTCGATGGTGCCGTCAGCCAGGGCCTCCCGCACCGCCTCGACGTCCTCGGCCGTGCGCAGCGGCGGATTGACCTTGTACAGGGGCGAGTACGTGCGCGCCATCTCGTCGGTGAGCAGCAGGTGGTGAGGAGTGACCTCAGCGGTCACGTCGATGCCGCGGGCCTTGGCCCAGCGGATGATATCGACACTCCCGGCAGTCGACAGATGGCACACGTGCAGGCGACTTCCCACATGCTGTGCGAGCAGGACATCGCGGGCGATGATCGACTCCTCGGCCACGGCCGGCCAACCGCGCAGGCCCAGCTCGGCGGAGACGACGCCCTCGTGCATCTGAGAGTTCTCCGTCAAGCGAGGATCCTGAGCGTGCTGGGCGATGACTCCGTCGAAAGACTTGACGTACTCGAGCGCACGGCGCATGAGAACGGGATCGGCGACGCACTTGCCATCATCGGAGAAGACCCTCACACGGGCCGCCGAATGCGCCATGGCACTCATCTCGGACAGGTGCTTGCCCTCCAGTCCCGCGCTCACGGCGCCAACAGGATGGACGTCCACCCAGCCGGCCTCGCGCCCCAGGCGCAATACCTGCTCGACGACGCCGGCGCTGTCCTGCACGGGGGTGGTATTCGCCATGGCGAAGACAGAGGTGTACCCGCCCACGGCGGCTGCACGGGTGCCGGTGAAGACGGTCTCCGCGGATTCACCGCCGGGCTCGCGCAGATGAGTGTGAATATCCACGAGGCCGGGAAGAGTCACCAGGCCGTCCAGGTCGTGGCGCACGGCATCGGCTGGAGCCTGAGCGGCGGCGTCGGGCCCGATTGCAGCGATGACTCCATCGGCCAGGAGAATGTCGGTGGCATCCTCACCGTAGGGGCGGACACCGGTCAGAAGATGGGAGGTCACAGCTGGTTCCCTTCGTCGGCGAGGAGGAGATAGAGGGCGGCCATGCGCACGGACACGCCATTGCCGACTTGTTCGATCACGCGCGAGCGAGGGTCGTCAGCGGCCTCCGCGGTGATCTCGAGGCCCCGGTTCATCGGGCCGGGGTGCATGACGATGGCATGCTCGGGCATGACCGCGCGCCGAGCGAGGTTCAGGCCGTATGCCTGCGAGTACTCAGCAGGACTGGGAAAGAAACCGCCGCCGGCGGCACTCATGCGCTCACGCTGAACGCGCAGCATCATGACGGCATCCGGCTGGACAGTCTCGAGGGCCTCGTCCAGATCGAAGGAGACATCACAGGTCCAGTCGTCCATGCCGACGGGCAGCAGGGTGGGAGGGGCCACGAGGGTGACATGAGCGCCCAGGGCGGTCATCAGATCGACATTGGAGCGGGCCACCCGGGAGTGGAGGACATCACCGACGATAATGACCTTCGCCCCGCCCAGGTCCCGTCCCCGCGGGGCTGGAGAGCCGTCTGCGGCGGTACCGTCGGGCGCGTACCAGCGGCGCAGAGTCATCGCATCCAGGAGTGCCTGCGTAGGGTGCTGGTGGGTGCCGTCGCCCGCATTGAGCACGGGCACGTCGATCCAACCGGCATGTGCCAGCAGATGGGCGGCTCCGCACGCGGAGTGGCGGATGACGACCGCATCGGCGCCCATGGCCATGATCGTCTGGGCGGTGTCCTTGAGGGACTCGCCCTTGGATACCGACGACCCCTTGGCGGAGAAGTTGATGACATCCGCGCTCAGCCGCTTGGCGGCCGCCTCGAAGGACAGACGCGTGCGGGTGGAGTCCTCGAAGAAGAGGTTGACAATGGTCTTGCCCCGCAGGGTGGGCAGCTTCTTGACGGCATGGCGCTGTGTGGCGGCCATCGCCTCAGCGGTGTCGAGAACCATCACGGCCTCGTCGTGAGCCAGGTCCTTGGCGCTCAGCAGGTGCTTCATCGGGCGTTCTCCTCGGAGGCCACGTTGTGAATGGTGACGGCGTCCTCGGCGGCGCCCAGCTCGGTCAGCGAGACGACGACCTTCTCGGTACGGGAGGTCGGCAGGTTCTTACCGACGTAGTCGGCGCGGATCGGTAGTTCGCGATGCCCCCGATCCACCAGGACGGCGAGCTGGACGGCTCGCGCGCGCCCGATCGAGCCCAGGGCGTCAAGAGCGGCGCGGATGGTGCGCCCAGAGTAGAGGACGTCATCGACCAGGATGACGGTGCGCCCCTCCAAGGTATCCCCGGGGATGAATGTGGGTTGCGGAACACGGATCGGGTGACGCCCCAGATCATCGCGGAACATCGTGATATCCAATGTTCCGACCGGAACAGCCGCGTTGGCCGGCTGAGAGCCGGTCAAGGCGGCGTCCTCCGCCAGCGCGATGCTCAGGGCCTCGCCGAGTCGGCGAGCCAGTGGAACACCTCCGGAGGGAATCCCGAGGAGAATGACATCGTCAACGCCGCGATTGCGCTCAACGACCTCGTGAGCGATGCGAACAAGGGAGCGCTTGACCTCGGCTGCGCCGAGTATCCGCTTCCCGGTGGACTGATCTTCGGCCACGATAAGTGGACCTCCTTCTCCGCCTCACTGGACGGGCTTCAAGGATGTCTGACGCGACTGATCTTAGCGCTTCTTCCCGCACCTGGGCACATCAACCAGTCCCCCGGGAGCAGGACGAAGCTCACAGCTCTTGTGGTACGGGTTCTACGCAGGCGCTCATGCGTAGGGAACCTGCTTCTCGATCGAATTGTCCAGATTCCGGATTTTGATGACGAGAGCGATATGGGCGAAGAGGAGTGCCAGCCCGAGAACCGCCGCCAGTACTAATATAGAACTCCAGCCGGAGGGATCGTATCGATCCGCAGAGGCGACAGCTGCGAAGAAAAGCATGACGGATGGAATGCCCTGCAGAACAGACGCGGTGAGAAGAGCACCCATGACGCCTCCACTACCGGCCGACTGCTCGGATTGCGAGCCCGATCCACGCATGTTCGCCCTGATACATGCTGCCAAGGACAGTCCGAACGCCGTGGCCCAGGCCAGCGCGACCAGCCAGGGCAAGACGAAAATGCCCAGCATGACGAACCGCACCGCGGCCACCGTGGCCTCCTCAGTCCAGGAGCCGCTGGTACTGATCGCCCAGATGATGCCCAATGCTGTCAGGACCTGGAATGCCACGGAAATGAGCCCGGTGATCGCCGCACCCAGTCCCAGGCCCCGGGTAACCCGCCTGCCCTTCTCCGCAACTTCTTCGGGATTGGGCGGCGGGACTATGACCATGGGTGCGGGCACTGCCGGCACGTATGCGACTGGCATCCCGGCAGCCGGACCGTAAACCGGCATAACCGGCCCACCGGAGGCGTGAGGCGGAACCTGAATGCCGTTGTTGGGCACCGGCCCGCCGCTGTACGGCCCATTGTGCGGCGGCGTCGCAGGGGGAGTGTAAACCGGTCCGTCAGCACGATACGGGTTTCCATGAGAAGCTTGAGAATCCACTGCGTAAGGGCCGGAGTCGTACGGTGGTGGATACTGCCCCATGTTCGATTCCTTCAAGTGCGTCATGACGGCGACAGCCCCACTGCGAGCATCCGCCTGAAACTGGTATGTGCTTATCCGTCTTCACCATGCCCCTAGGGGCATGGGGCCTGAGGCCCTGGAGTCCCAGGCGCCGAGCGAAGGTCCACGAAGGTCGGGGATCGGTTTTCGGTGCACCCGCACGGTGCATGGAACGTTCATGGAACGATCGCCAAGACGACCGCCCTGAGAGAGCAGGAAGACGAGTACAGCCTAGACGCTGATCCAGCGGTGTCGATGGGGAGCAGTGACCAGCAGTGATCAGCACAGACCAACAGCGGACAGCACTGACCGTCACTGGCCAAGACCGACTCAAGACTCACCAAGACCGTAGTCTCCCTTCCGGAGGAGAACGATATCCACCAGGACCACGGCGCTAAATGGCGGCGCGAAGAAAAGAGAAGAGCGTATCGACGAAGAGCCCCTCGTCCGGCTGTCAGCGCAGAGTGTCGGCGAGATCTCCGATGCGACCGAGCAATCCGTTCAGGAAACGAGGAGAGTCATCAGTCGAGAGCATACGCCCCAGCGTCATGGCCTCATCGACGGCCACGGGAACGTCGACGTCGTCATTCCACACGATCTCCCACGTGGCCACCCGCGCAATCGCACGATCGACCGCCGGCATGCGGGCCAGCACCCATCCCTGGGAATAAGTCTCGATGATCTCATCGACCTCACCCAGGTGGTCCGCCACCCCGGACAGGATCTCTCGGGTGTAAATGGGCGCTTCGGTGTGGTTGGCTGAATTCACAGCCCGCTCGGCCGCGAATCGCCGCAGACGATCTCCAGCTCCGCTGGAATCGGCGTCGAGCTCTTCCCCATCATCGGGCTCGCGGCCGGCGGAGCCCAGCAGGCCGCGCTGGTCCGCTTCGAAGAGGATCTCGACAGCACGGCGACGGGCCTTGGTGCGAGCAGTGACGGCATGCTTGCTCGCACTCTTCGAAGGGCTGTCCCCGTTCACTGCATCTGCATCGACATCGACGGACTCGTCCTGATCGACGTCGCCCTCAACATCACCCGTGTCGTCAGCCATCTCGGTGGCCATGGACGTCAGTCAGTGACGCGGTTGATGTAGGAGCGCGACCGGGTGTCAACCTTCACCTTGTCACCGGTGTTGAGGAACAGCGGAACCTGAATCTCGGCACCGGTCTCGAGCGTGGCGGGCTTGGTCCCGGCCGAGGAGCGGTCGCCCTGCAGGCCCGGCTCGGTGTGCGCAACCGTCAAGACGACGGCAGCGGGCAACTCGATGAACAGGACATCGTTCTCATGGAAGGCAACGATGACGTCCTGGCCCTCGAGCATGAGATCAGCCGCCTCGCCAACGGTCTCCGCCGTCACGTAGGTCTGCTCATAGGTCTTGAGGTCCATGAAGACATAGCCCTCGCCGTCCTTGTACGAGTACTGCATATCACGACGGTCAACGGTGGCGGTCTCCACCTTGAGACCGGCGTTGAAGGTCTTATCGACAGTTTTGCCGGACAAGACGTTCTTGATCTTGGTGCGCACGAAGGCGGGCCCCTTACCCGGCTTGACGTGCTGGAACTCGACCACCTGCCACAACTGGCCTTCGAGATTGAGCACCAGGCCGTTCTTCAGGTCGTTCGTCGTTGCCACGGGCGGATTCCTCACTGTTGGGGGACGTGTGCGAAGCACATTGAGTACTGAGAGTATCGAGAGTACTGAGAGTACGAGTGCCGCAGTACACGAGTACACGGAGACGGCGCGAGTCTACCGCGGACGCGGGGGCTCTCCCCGGCGCGCTTCTGCGAGGCCGGTCACGGCAGCCGATCGAGCGCCCTCGGATGGTCGCGCCTCAAAACCTCACTCAGTACCTCAATGCCTCAATGCCTCAAACGTTCCAAATGCCTCAATGGAAACTGCCCATGTCCTCACCGAGAGCCTTGGCCTCCCGCAAACGGGCCAAGGTGGAGAAGCGCTGTTCAGCGTATGGCAGAGACACCGTCCGGAGGAACTCCGCCATTCGGTTCTCCCCCTGCCGTTCGAACTCGTCAGCGAGACCGCGAATGTCCTCGGGGTGACGATTCTGGCTCATCTTGGCCTTCCCCCGCACGTCGTCCATACTCACCTCCACAGCCACAATGGCCCGGGCCATGCGGCGGAGCTTCTCCTGGCCGACAGGCGTCAGCACGTCGTCGTCCTCCATCACCTCGGTGAGTCTGCGAGCCGCCGTCAAAGCGGCCTCGGAAGTGGAATCGATGCGCACCGCACCGCGCACGTGGATCGTGATGTAGTCCCACGTGGGCACATTCGGTTTGACCGCATTGGTGGCGTACCAGCGCGGCGACACATAGGCATCGACATCATCCAGAATAACGAGTCCCGGACCGATGATGGGCTCGGCGACCTGAGGATTGTTCTTGACGAGATGGGTGACCAGGGCGTTCGCCCCCTCATCGACGTAGAAGGGCGCCATCGTGGCCTCCGGGCCCGCGGCATGGACAGTCACGAGGTTTCCGACTCTCGGTTGGGCCAACAGCTTGCGCGTGTAGTCCTCGGGCAGCGAGAAATGTCGCGGGACGTACATGCGCAGAGCCTAGCCCGCACTGAGGCGGTGGAACAGCGCAACTTCACCGGGGCGAGCCACAACCGGCCGGATGGAGGCGAACCGATCTCGAGCAGGATCGCCTCGGCGAATCAGAGAGGAATTCAGAGAACCAGGCGCCCCCCCCCAGGCGTTCACGAGTAGACGAGCACCTGCGCGACGAGCATCGCACCTCCGAATCCCAGGACGAACACGACCATCGGCCACACGAACCTCAGCCAATGCTGGTACTTCATGTCAAGCATCTGCAGCGTGGCCATGACAAGCCCGGTCGGAGCGAGGAACAGCATCGCGTACTGCCCCCACTGGTAGGCGCACACGATGATGAACCTCGGAATCCCGACCGTGTCGGCCAGCGGGGCGAAGATCGGCATCGCCAGGACGGCGAGTCCCGATGACGATGGAACCACGAATCCCAGGACGAAGAAGATCAGCAGCATGACCAGAATGAACAGGGGACCGCTGGTCCCCTCCACGACATGCGATGACGCGTTGAGCAGCGTATCGGAGATCAGACCCTCGTTCATCACCAGATTGATTCCTCGGGCAAGACCGATAATCAGTGATACCGCCACAAGAGCCGACGACCCCTCGGAGAAAGCGTCCACGAGCTGCTTCTCGGCGAGACGATCCTTCCCCGTCATTGCAATGAACATGATGATAATGCAGATCGCCAGGAAGGAGGAGGCCATGGTCGGGAACCACCAGCCCTGCGTCATTACCCCCCAAACCATCAGAACGAAGGCCGATACGAACAGGATGAGGATGATTCTCTTCCGCCAGGAGAATTCGTTCTGCTCGCCCTGGGAGTTCTGAGAGCCCATTGCCCAGCGTTCGCGGAAGGAATCCCGATCCTCCCAGGTGTAGGAACTCGACGGGTCGCGCCTGATCATCTTGGCATAGCGGTACAGGTAGGCGCACACGGCAATGCCGCCGATGATGCACCCGGCGACGCGCCACCACAGCCCTTCGGTGAACACGACACCCGCAGCGTTCGACGCGATGACGACCGAGAAGGGATTGATGGTCGACATCGTGGTCCCCATCGAACCGGCGAGGAAGATCGCGCCGACGCAGATGATCGAGTCGTACCCCATTGCGAGGAATATCGGTACCAGAATCGGATAGAAGGCAACGGCCTCCTCCTCCAGCCCGCATGCGGTGCCTCCCAGGAGCATGAGAACAGACACAGCCAGGACGAGCAGGAACTCGCGCCCCTTCGTCTTCTGCGTCAGGGCGACCAGACCGGACTCGAATGCGCCGGTGGCCTTGACCACACCGATCAGGCCTCCCAGGACGAGAATGAAGACGATGATGTCGATCGCCTCAATGGTGCCTTTGACCATCGAGCCAGTGATATCCTCGACCCCCTGCGGCTTCTGCGGCATGCGCTCATATGTGCCCGGAATAGACACAGGTTTATCGATAGAACCGGATGTGAACTTCTCAACCTCGATCTTGACGCCCAGATCGTCAAGATTCTCCTGAGTGGCCGGCATAGTCTCGACGTTCCCGGCAGGCGAGGTGATCTGAAATTCTTCCGATCCAGAATCGTAAGCGAGCTTCGAATAAGATCCCGCAGGCACCAGCCAGGTCGCCGCGACTGCGATAATGGTCAGGAAGAAAAGAATAGTGAACGCAGAAGGAACTCGTATATGAAATCCCTTGGGGCCAGGATCCGCACTATCAGCACTATCAGTGGTGAAGGTCTTGGAGCTCGTGGACGTCGTAGAATCGGACATTCTTTCTCCATTGAAACAGTGATGGCCGGCGAACGGTCTCCTCACAAGTCCGCTCACGCAGTAGGGAAAGGGTCGCCTGGCGGTGCTCCTCGCGTTGATCCTACCTTCGAGCTCGTCATACGTGCGCTCGATCTCGGAATCGGCCATCACCCTGCGGACCGCGACTCAAGCCGCAGATGGCGCGATTCGGGACCTGATACAGCCCGAAGCGCGACTGCGGATCAGCGTCCCGGACTGGACGCTGTGATCGCAGCGGCGGCCTGCCGCGGTGATATGTCCGTGGTGTCCACCCGCATCGATGCGAGCTCGCGGCATGTGGCTTCACGAGCATGCAGCATCTGGACGAACTCATGATGAACATTGCCCAGCGCCATCGACCGCGGCGCATTCAGGCCGTTTCGCGAGGCCAGGCATCGCACAGTCGCCGTCAGAGCCACGACCCGATCGCCTCTGCCCTCCGCGGCTCGCAGTTCTTGACGAACCCGTTCATCCGTGACACATCCCGATCCGAGCGCCACCACGCGTCGGTAGTGCTCGGCCTCGGCGAGAAGCCTGAGGGCCGCTGTGGACTCGACCACTCGGTACCGGGCCTCGGGGATCGCCACGAGAGCCAGCTCCGGACGCGTGCCCAGCTCCTGCGCGACCACCTCGGCGAGATCCAACATCGGCACTCCCCAGGAGGCGGCCAAAGTACGCCCAACAGCGCTGCATCCGGCGCCCGGCGGACCGATGAAGACGGTCGAGCCCGCGGCCGTCCCCATGGAGGCACCGCTACTCGCGCCGCCCGAGTCGGTGATCACGCCTCGTCCCCCGGCCCCGCTCCGGTCACCGCCTCATGGGCCTCGCGCAGCACAGCGAGGTCGGGGGTGACGCCGCGGGCGGGCAGGCCGATACCGTCGAGGACAACCATGCGGATCGCTCCAGCGCGTACCTTCTTGTCAGAGCGCATGATCTTCAGAAGCTCCTCGAAATGCCCTGCGCCCTCGGGGAAGGACACCGGCAGCCCCGCCGCCGTGAACGCCTGGCGGTGCAGGGCCAGAGCGTCACTGCCCAGGCGCTTCATGCGATGGGCGACCTCGGCGGCGAAGACACAGCCGACCGCAACCGCCTCACCATGGCGCCAGTGATAGCCGGTGGCAGTCTCCACGGCGTGAGCATACGTATGTCCGTAGTTGAGGATCTCCCGCAGCCCCGTCTCAGCGAGGTCCTTGCCGACGACGGCTGCCTTGACGGCCACCGAACGGGCGACCAATTCGGCGAGCACGGGCGAATCCCACCGAATGGCTTCGGCGGGATCGGCCATCACACGATCGAGGATGACGGGATCGGCGATGAGCCCGCATTTGACGACCTCGCCCAATCCCGCTCGCAGCTCCTCGACAGGCAGTGTCTCCAGAGCGGCCACATCGCACACGACGGCGGACGGCGAATGGAAGGCGCCCACTAGATTCTTGCCGGCTGCGGTATCGATACCGGTCTTTCCGCCCACAGCGGCATCGACCATGGCCAGCAGAGTCGTGGGGACCTGGACGACCGGCACGCCTCGAAGCCAGGTCGCCGCTGCGAAACCGGCCAGGTCAGTGGTCGCGCCCCCGCCCACGGCGACGACACAGCCGTCGCGCCCCATGCGCATCCGGCCCAGCCGTTCCCAGAGCATGTCCACCACTGCGCTGGACTTGGCCGCCTCGCCACTGGGAACGGTGATCCGCTCAGTTGTCAGACCTGCGTCGCGCAGACTCTCCTCGTACCGGCCGACGCGAGCAGCGAGTTCGGGGGCATGCACAAGAGCGACACCCCCGCCTCCCCCTCCAGGCGCCCCGGCGACCCCCCTGACCACTTCATCGGCCAGATCCCGACCGATGATGACCCGGTAGGGATGTGCAGTGGGCACTGTCAGACGCAAACGCCCGTCAGTCCCGGCCCGCAGGGGCTGAGACGGAGGTACAAGAGGCATACCGGCACCGGCCGCCCTCGGCTTGTCCGAGCCTGCACCTGCGCGCGACGTAGAGGTCTTCAAACCTGCCAGCGCCCGCGCGGTATGGGGTGCCTGGGCGCCGAGTCCCACCAGGATGAGCGCCGCCACCTGCTGGGGGGTCAAGCCATCAGTGGGAACCGTCAATGTGGCGACATCGGCATACAGGGGCGCACGCTGGTCGTGGAGAGCCTGCATCCGCGCCAGAACCGCAGAATACCTACCGGACGTGTCGGGATTCGCACGCGTCGCCCCCCGCGCGACATGCAGCGCGTCCTCGGTGGTATCGGAATCCGCTTCGGGCGCCACCAGCGGTCGGCCAGTCCCGTCACCGACATGTGCGGCAGCCGTCTCGGGCGAGGCCATGAGGTGCACCACTGTGCGACCGCGCAGCAGGGAGCGATTCTCGTCCCGCAGGATGGCGCCCCCTCCCAGTGCGACCACGCCCTGAGCCGACGCCGGGGAGTCGAGAACCGCATGCAGTGCACGCGTCTCTCGCCTCCGGAAGCCCTCTTCTCCCTCAGCGGCGAAGATCTGCGGGACGGTCATGCGGGCGCGTCGGCGGATCTCAGCATCGGTATCAGTGACCTGCAATCCCAGAGCCGAGGCGAGCAGCCGCGCCACTGTGGTCTTGCCGGCACCGGGCAGCCCCACCAGGACCAGCGGGAGATGCTCCGGGTCGAGAGTGACATGAGGAACGGGACGGCGACTCATCGCTCTTCTCCCTCCCATCGGGTGCGCTCAGCGATGCGAGCGAGATAGCCCTCCAGGTTGCGTCTGGCCTCGACCACGCTGTCCCCGCCGGTCTTGACCAGCAGCGCGTCCGCCAGGACGAGCGCGACCATTGCCTCCGCGATAACGGCTCCGGGCACGACCGCAGTGGTATCGGAGCGCTGGTGCAACCCGCTGGCCGCTTCGCCCGTGTTCATGTCCACGGTGCGCAGCGCCCTGGGAACAGTGGAGATCGGCTTGTAGGCGGCGCGCACGCGGATCGGGGCGCCATTGGACATGCCCCCCTCAATGCCGCCGGCCCGATTCGATCCGCGCACGATGCTGCCGGCTGCGACATCCAGGATCTCGTCGTGGGCACGGCTGCCCCGGCACGCGGCCTCGGAGAAGCCATCACCGATCTCGACTCCTTTGACCGCCTGAATGCTCATGACAGCCGCGGCCAGACGGGCGTCGAGGCGCCGGTCCGCCTCGACATGCGTCCCCAGCCCTATGGGCACGCCCGAGGCGATGACCTCCACCACGCCGCCGAGGGTGTCGCCCGCCTTCTTGGCGGCGTCGATCTCGGCGATCATGGCGGCCGACACGGCCGGGTCGATGCACCGCACGGGATCAGCGGTCAGCCGTTCCTCATCATCCGGCGTGGGGCGAGCCGCCTCATCGGGCAGCGCCGCTCCGCCAATGCGCACAACGTGGCTGACCAGTCGAATGCCGGCCACCTGCTCGATGATGGCAGTCGCCACCGCGCCGAGCGCAACGCGAGCAGCGGTCTCGCGCGCGGAGGCGCGCTCGAGAACTGGACGGGCATCGGCGAAATCGAACTTGAGCAGCCCGGGCAGATCCGCATGACCGGGGCGCGGCCTAGTCAGAGGCCGGTTGCGGGCGATCTCACGCGCATCCCCGGTACCGGCATCGCGGAGAAGCTCTGCGGGGTCGACGGGATCCGCGCTCATCACGGTGGACCATTTCGGCCACTCGGAATTCCCGATCTGCAGAACAATGGGGCTGCCGATCGAGCGTCCATGCCGAATGCCGCCCAGAATCGTCAGGCGGTCCTGTTCGAAGGCCTGGCGAGCGCCCCGTCCATGGCCGAGCCTGCGCCGAGCCAGAACCTGCTCGATCCGCTCGCTCGTGATCTCCACGCCGGCGGGCACACCTTCGATAAGCGCAGTGAGGGCTTCCCCGTGGGACTCGCCAGCGGTCATCCATCGAAGCATGAGGATGATCATCGCACACCATGCCGCTCTCGCCGACGAGGCTGTGCATCGTGGCACCGCTGGGCGCCAGATCACGCAGGATTCGCCTCTGCAAGGCCTGGCGAGACTCAGCGATCAGCCACAGCGTTCTCGAGGGCCTCTCGCATGGGCGCAATCGGCGGGGTGAGCCCGGTCATGAGCGCGACTTGCGGCACGGCCTGGTGGAGCAGCATGAGCCAGCCGGGCACCGCATGCCTGCCGGTGGCCATCCAGGTGGCGGCCAGCGGTGTGGGCCACGACGCGTACACGACGTCGAGCATGATGGCGCGAGCCGCTCCCCTGGGGTCGAGGGCCGCCGCCAACGGCTCGACGAGCATGTCGGCGGCGCCCGCAGGCAGCGTCGACACGACGATGTCGGCACGTGCGCAGGCCTCGGCGACAGTCTGATCGGACTTGGCGTCTCCGGGATTCCAGGTCAGAAGGGTGACATCCAGGCCCATGCGATGCGCTGCTGCCGCGGCACGTCCAGGACCCGCATGCCGGCGAGCGGCCACGACCAGATCCGTGGCGCCGATCTCGGCCAGGGCTGCGAGTGCCGAGCATGCGGTCGCTCCCGACCCGAGCACCAGGGCCCGCGCTCCACCGCCGGCAGCGGTGCCGTCATCCGCATCCGCCGGCGCCGCTTCCCGCAGAGCACCGACGATCCCGGCGACGTCGGTATTGAAACCGGTCAGCAGCGCCCTCCCGGTTCCCGCACGCTGGGCGACGACGGTGTTGACCGCACCGGCCACAGTGGCCAGCGGGTCGACGGCGTCGAGCATGGGAAGCACTGTCTGCTTGTGCGGCATAGTCACGCTCAAGCCCGCCCAAGCGGGCTCAGTGGTGCTCGGAGCAGCGACCTCAGCCAGTATCGCGGGCAGATGCTCCGGGTTCACTTCCCACAGGTCGTACATCCACCCCTCCAGTCCGAGCATTCTGTATGCGGCTCGGTGCAGCACCGGAGACAGAGAGTGCGCGACGGGCAGACCGATGACGGCCGCACGGCGCGCCGAGTCGCCGGACCCTGGAGTGGTCACGGCGGTCAGCCGTCCGTCCCGGCCGAGGCCTCCGGAGGCTTGGGCGTGGCCGAGGGCTTCGGCCCCGGACTGGAGCTGCTGCCGTAACACGTGTCGTTGTGCGCCTCGCAGTAGGCGTCGAATTTCTTCTTGTTCTCCTCCTGCTCCTCATGGGTGGTGGCGAAGAGCGTCTCCCCGGTGTCGAGATCGACCGTGACGAAGTACAGCCAGTCGCCCGCCTCGGGGTTGAGCACCGACTTGATGGTCTCTTTGCCGGGGTTGCCGATCGGGCTGGGAGGCAGACCCTCGTGGGCATAGGTGTTGTAGGCGTTGGAGGCATCGGCGATCTGATCGGCCGTTGGGATTCCACCCGAACGTCCCACTCCGTACAGAACAGTGGAATCCATCTGAAGATAACCGCGGGTCGGCCCATCGGTGTCCCGCAAACGGTTGTCGATGACCCGGGCGACTTTCCCGTAGTACTCAGGGGTGGCCTCGCGCTCCACAATCGAGGCCTTGGTCAGCACGGACTCATAGTCCGCCTTCGCCACGCCCAGATCCTTCAAGCCTTCGATGGTGGTGGAGACCATTGAGGCGACAATGTCGGTCGCCGAGGCGTCATCGGCAATATCGTAGGTTCCAGGCGCGAGCCATCCCTCGACGTTGCCGTTGGCCGCTTCGGGCAGGCCGATGGCATCGGTGGCGCCGAAGGCCTCCTCGACCTGCGCGTCCGTGTAGTGGCCGACACTCTTGAGGCGCTCCTTGACCTGAGCCTTCGTCGCCCCCTCGGAGATGTTCATGGTGTGATCGGACTTCGATGCCGGGTCCAGCAGCATGGCCACGGCGTTATCCGCCGACATGCCACTGCGCAGCGTGTAGGTGCCCGGCTGGATGTTCCCGGAGTTGGCGTTCTTCGCATAGGCGTTCGCGAAGGCGCCGGCGGTCTTCACGACACCGGCGTCCGCGAGGATCTGGGCAATGTCCTTGCCAGAGGAGCCATCGGGGATCTCAACGACGACCTCCCCCTCGCCGGCGCCCTCGTAGTCCTGGGGTCCGGTTATAAGGGAGGCGATTCCGCTATTCCAGTAGGCCATAAAGCCGACCCCGCCCGCAACTGAGAGAACGAGCACCAGGATGAGGACGGTGATCAGCCGGCGCCTGCGCTTCTTGCGGCGCCGAACACGCTCCTCCCGACGCTGAGTACGAGTCGCATCGAGACGACCGCCCGCGGCCTGGTTGGGTTCACGCGGCTCAATACCCAGCTGAGTGAAGAAATCGTCGTCCTGGCTCACTATCTGTCTCTCCGGATCGGGGGGACGAGCTCGCCCGCCGGGGCGTTCGTCATTCGCTCTATATCAAGGGCTTGATCGAGGATAACCACAGCCGCAGCCTGATCAACGACCTTCCGAAAACTCGCCTCCGTTCGACCGGATTCGTGAAGCTCTCGGTGGGCCGTCACAGTGGACAACCGCTCGTCTACCAGACGCACGCTCATTGATGTGACCTGTGCCAACTCGTGTGCCCACCTCCGGGCGTCCTCGGTCGAGGCCGACGAACCGCCATTCATACGACGTGGCAGACCGACGATCGCCTCAATGGCATCGTACTCCTCGATCAGATCGGCAGCCTCCTCAAGCTCAGCCCCGAAACGGTCACGTTTCAGTGTCATTACCGGTACCGAGAGAATGGCCTGCGCATCGCACCGGGCCACACCGATTCGCACCTTGCCGACGTCGAAAGCCAGCCGAGCCCCAGAGCGCACGTCGCCCCGCGCTCACACGAGCTCGCCGGCGATCGCCGCCAGGGCGGCGTCGATCTTGCGAACGTCCTGTCCGCCTCCCTGCGCGAGATCGTCCTTGCCCCCGCCGCCGCCGCCGAGAACAGCTGCGGCGGTGCGCACGAGCGCTCCCGCCTTGGCCCCGACGGCGCGGGCGGCGGCGTTGGTGGTGGCCACCACGAGGGGCCGGTCGCCGGCCGTGCCCGCCACCGCGACGACCACGGGCTCGGAGTCGGCCAAGCGCCCGCGCACGTCCAGAGCCAGGCTGCGCAACGCGTCAGCCGAGCCAACGGCGCCCACGTCTGCGGTCACCAGAAGGAAGTCGCCCTCACGGGTGGCCGAGGCCGCGATCTCCGCAGCGCGCGAGGCCAGTGCGGCCTGCTGGGCGGCGGCGAGCTTCTTCTCGGCCTCCTTCAGGCGGCTCATGAGGGATTCCACACGCCCCGGCAACTCCTCGGGTCGCCCTCCCACCAGGGTGGACAACTGGGAGACCAGCGCGTGCTCCTTGTGCTGGAAGCGATAGGCCGAGTCCGCCACGAGGGCGTCGATGCGCCGCACGCCCGAGCCGATGGAGCCTTCGGAGAGCAGCGCGATCCGACCGATATGACCGGTGGAGGGCACGTGGGTTCCGCCGCACAGCTCCTTATCGAAGTTCTCACCGATGGTGACCACGCGCACGTCCTTGCCGTACTTCTCACCGAATAGGGCGATGGCGCCCTGCCGGCGGGCCTCCTCCAGTGGCATCACCTCAGTGGCCACCACGAGGTCCTCGGCCACCTTGTCGTTGACCAGTGACTCGATGTCGTCCATCTGAGTGCCGCTGACTGCCGAGGAGTGGCGGAAGTCGAAGCGGAGTCGTGCCGGCGAGTTCTCGGAGCCGGCCTGCGGGGCGTCCGGGGAGACCACGTGGCGCAGGCCTGCATAGACCATGTGCGTGGAGGTGTGCGCCCGCGCGATGGCCAGGCGACGCACAGCATCGATCTCTGCGTAGGCGCGCTCCCCCACGGCCGCCGTGCCCTCGGTGAGAGTGCCGCGATGGACGAACAGCCCCTTGACTGGCGCCTGGACGTCGAGAACCTCGATGACGCCCCCGTCGGCCAGGCGGATGGTGCCGTGATCGGCGAGCTGGCCGCCCATTTCGGCGTAGAACGGGGTTCGGTCCAGCACGACCTCGACCTCGGCCGGAGCGGTGGCGACGGGCTGGGGCCCGCCATCGACGAGTAGACCGGTGACGACGGCGTCGGCCGCCGACTCGGTGTAACCCAGGAAAATCGAAGGCCCCCCCATGGACTTCTGAATCTCGTGGAAGACGCGCACGTCGCTCAAGCCGGTCTTCTTGGCGCGGGAGTCAGCGCGGGCGCGCTCCCTCTGCTCCTCCATGAGGACGCGGAATCCGTCCTCATCGACTTCCACGCCCTGCTCGGCGGCCATCTCCAGAGTCAAGTCGATGGGGAAACCATAGGTGTCGTGGAGGGCGAAGGCGCGGTCGCCGGCCAGTACGGGCCTGCCGGATCGATTCTTGGCCTCGGCCACCGCTGTGTCCAGAATGGTCGTACCCGCGGTCAGGGTCCGGCGGAAGGCGTCCTCCTCGGCGTAAGCGACCTCGGAGATAGTGGACCAGTTGGTGTCGAGCTCCGGGTAGGAGGCCTTCATCGCCTCCTTCGACACGGTCAGAAGTGTTGGCAATGAGGCGGAATCCACACCCAGCAGCCGCATCGAGCGCACCGCGCGGCGGATAAGACGGCGGAGCACGTAACCGCGCCCGTCATTGCCCGGGCGCACGCCGTCGCCGATGAGCATGAGCGAAGAGCGCACGTGGTCGGCAACCACCCGCATGCGCACATCGTCATGGTAGGCATCGCCCGCCTCAGGGCCGGCCGCGCCGAGACCGTAGGTTCTCCCGGACATCTCCTGAGCGGCAGCGATGACCGGATACACCTCATCGATCTCATACATGTTGGGCTTGTCCTGCAGGAGGAAGGCGAGGCGCTCCAGACCGGCACCGGTATCGATCGCGGTCCGGTCGAGCTTGCCCACCAGCTCGAAGTCGTGCCCCTTGCCCTCGCCGCGCACGAACTCGTCGAAGACGAGGTTCCAGATCTCCAGGAAGCGGTCTCCCTGCACGTCGACCTCCGGGCCCCCGTCCGGGCCGTAGGCGGAGCCGCGGTCGTAGTGGATTTCGCAGCAGGAGCCGGCCGGTCCCGGCTGCCCCGTGGACCAGGAGATCTCCTCGAACGGGAGCTTCTGGACGCGTTCGGCCGGGACCCCGATGACCCGGGTCCAGTGATCGAAGGAGACCTGATCCTTCTCCCAGATCGTCATCCACAGGCGGTCGCCGTCCAGACCGTAGCCGCCCTCGTCCGTGGAACCGGTCAGCAGATTCCAGGCGTAGTCGATCGCCCCCTCCTTGAAGTAATCGCCGAAGGAGAAGTTGCCGTTCATCTGGAAGAACGTTCCGTGCCGAGTGGTCTTGCCGACATTGTCGATGTCGTTGGTGCGGATGCACTTCTGCACACTGGCGGCCCGGGGCCACGGCGCGGGTTCGGTGCCCAGGATGTAGGGGATGAACGGAACCATGCCCGCCACGGTGAACAGGATCGAGGGCTCCGGGGAGACCAGGGGCACGGAGGGACGGATCTCGTGGTCGTTCGCGGCGAAGTAATCGAGCCAGCGAGTACGGATCTCAGAGGTGCGCATGGAGTTCCTCGCAGTGTGTGTCGTGTATGAGCGGCAACTGCATCCAGGGGCCGTCGAGAGCCGAGCGGGAGAGAGCCGAAGTGAGAGTACCGCGAAATGCAGCGATGCCCCGAACCGGCGAACGGTCCGGGGCATCACATCTGATGACGCGGAGATCAGCGAGAGTAGTACTCAACGACCATCTGGACGTCACAGGTCACGGGGACCTCATCGCGCTTGGGCCGGCGCACGAGCGTGGCGGACAGCTTCTCCAGCTCGACCTTGAGGTAATCGGGCACGGGGGGAAGGACGTCGCGGTGGGTGCCGGCGGCGGCGATCTGGAAAGGCGTCATCACCTGGGAGCGCGGGCGCACCTGGATGGTCTGCCCCGGCTTGACGCGGAAGGAGGGGCGGTCGACAACCCTTCCGTCGACAAGGATGTGACGGTGAACCACAACCTGGCGAGCCTGGGCGATGGTCCGGGCGAAGCCCGAGCGAAGCACCAGGGCGTCCAGGCGCATCTCGAGCAGCTCAACCAGGGACTCACCGGTCAGTCCCTTCTCACGCCTGGCCTCCTTGAAGACGCGCTGCAGCTGCGCCTCCCGGATGCCGTACTGAGCGCGCAGGCGCTGCTTCTCCTTCAGACGGACGGCGTAGTCGGATTCGGCGCGACGACGGGCGCGACCGTGCTCGCCCGGACCGTAGGGGCGCTTCTCGAAGTAGCGCACGGCCTTGGGGGTGAGCGGAATGCCGAGAGCGCGGGACAGACGCACCTGGCGGCGGGAGCGGGAGGAGCTCATGAGTTCTTCTTCCTGTCGGAATGGATCGCATGTCACGGACGGGCGCCCGCGGCACGGGGTCAGCCTGTATTCGCTGTGGTAGCCGTGTTCGGCCGAGACCCCAGGACAGCAGCCGCGCACAGCGGCAGCGCGGGAACTCTACCGACCGTTGGCCGCGAACCGCATCTCACAATCCCGGGTTGTGAGCTGATCCTCAGTCATGAGGCCTCAAGCTCGTGCTCACCGCTGCGGCTCGGGCGCGCTGACGAGCACGCTCCTTGCGCAGCATGTTGATGACGACGCTCACGAGGAAGAGGTCGAACAGGACGGATCCCGTTGCCGGACTGATGCGGGCGGCCACCGCGACTCCGACCGGGGCGGCGATCACCGCTCCGATTCCGACGAGCAATCCGGACGTCAGGTCCACGATGCCGTGCTTGAGATTGGTCCATGTTCCAGTGACCGCGGTCGGGATCATGACGAGCAGCGAAGTGCCCCGGGCGAGAAGGTCGCCCACACCGATGACGAGCTCGAGACCGGGCACAATGACACTGCCCCCGCCCACACCGACGAGTCCCGACAGGATGCCGGCGACTGCTCCGACGGCGATCAGCGCGATGGCGCGCGGCCCGTCAAGCGTGAGCGCCGCCTCGCGAACGGGCACGCGCAGTCGCATGGAGACGGCCACGAGGACTGCGAAGCCGATGAAGATCCAGGGCAGCACGCGTTCGGGCAGGCGTCGCAGCGCCAGAACACCGCCCTGCGCGCCGACGAGCGCGCCCACGACGAGGAGACCCGCAGCGGGGAGCGAGACCTCGCCGCGGATGCCGTAGGAGGCCGAACCGGTGACGGCGGTCAGCACGATGGCGGCCAGAGAGGTGGCCGCAGCCCTGCGCTGGCTCATGCCGAGCACGCTCATGAGCGCGGGAACGATCACCAATCCCCCGCCCACGCCGAACAGGCCGGACAGGAACCCGGCGCACACTCCCGTGGCCAGAACCAGACCGGTCCTGCGCATGGCGCCGCCCCTGGAGGAGGGTGATGCGGCCGCCTCGCTCATCGCTGATCCAGGATGCGGCGCACAGCCTCGACCCGGGAGGCGAGTTGCTTCTCGAAGCCGTTGCCGGTCGGCTCGTAGTAGCGGCGTCCGGCCAGCTCATCGGGCAGGTAGCGCTGAGCGACGACGCCGTGCGGGAAGTCGTGCGGATACAGGTAGCCCTGGCCATGCCCCATGCGCTCGGCACCCGCGTAGTGGGCGTCACGGAGGTGGAGCGGGACATGAGTGCCCTCGCCCGCGCGCACATCCGCCAGAGCCTGGCCGATGCCGACCGTGACCGCATTCGACTTCGGCGCGGTGGCGACCGCCAGGGCGGCCTCGGCCAGGACCAGTTGCGCCTCGGGCATCCCGATGAGGGCGACCGCCTGCTGGGCGGCCACCGCGGTGGACAGCACGGTGGGATCGGCCAGGCCCACATCCTCGGCCGCTTGGATCGTGATGCGCCGCGCGATGTAGCGGGGATCCTCGCCGGCCGCCACCATTCGCGCCAGGTAGTGAAGGGTGGCATCGGGATCAGAACCGCGCATGGATTTGATGAATGCGCTCACGACGTCGTAGTGCTGATCCCCCTGCCGGTCATAACGCACGGCGGCAACATCGACGGCGCGCTCGACATCCTCCAGGGAGACACGGGGCAGGGGCCGATCGTCACCCCGATCCGTTGCGACCGACGCCGGCTCCTGGGCCGATGCGTCCTCCGTCAGGACCGCACCGGCCGCGGCCTCGAGAATGGTCAACGACTTGCGCGCATCCGATCCGGCCATGCGCACGATCTGCTCACGAGCATCATCATCGACGACGACCTCGCCGCGCAGTCCGCGCTCGTCGATGACTGCACGATCCACCAATGCGCGGACCGCCTCGGCGCCCAGCGGCTGAAGAGTGAGCAGCAGGGATCGGGACAGGAGCGGCGAGACCACGGTGAAACTCGGGTTCTCCGTGGTGGCGGCGACGAGGGTGACCCAGCGATTCTCGACGCTGGGCAACAGGGCATCCTGCTGGGAGCGCGAGAAGCGGTGAACCTCATCGACGAAGAGCACGGTCTCCTCGCCGCCGGCGAGCCTGCGCCTGGCATCCGTCACGACCTGGCGGATGTCCTTGACCCCTGCGCTCACCGCCGACAGTTCGACGAAGCGGCGCCCGCTGCCCCTGGCGACGAGATAGGCCAAGGTCGTCTTCCCCGTACCCGGAGGCCCCCACAGGACAATGCTCGACACACCCGCGCCGCGCTCCTGACCTTGGGGCACGTCGACGAGGCGGCGCAGAGGCGACCCGGGTGCGAGCAGATGATCCTGACCGACGACCTCATCCAAGGAGCGCGGACGCATGCGCACGGCCAGCGGAGCGCGGGCGTCCATCGGAAGTCCGGCATCGTCTGTTCCGGCGCTCTCGAACAGGTCCATACCCGCAGACCCTAAACCCTCCGCAGCGCCCGCAGCGTCGCAGTATTCACAACATCCCCCAGCATCCCCAGCATCCCCAGCATCGAGAGCGTTCAGGGCCGCATCGGCGCCGGAAGCCGGACACGAGCCTCGGATCAGCGGGCGATCCTTCAACAACATGGGGGCATGGGTCTGCGACAATGCAGTCATGCTCGTCTGGCTCTCCCGTCGCGTCGTCAAGGACGCCTGGTACGTCGTCGGTACATGGGCGGTGCTCGCTGTCACGCTTCTCGCTCTTTCGCTGGGCGGTCCGGGCGGAACCGGCCTGTTCGGACGGCTCGAGGCGGGCAACTCGTCGGCTTCGGGCACTCAGAGCGCCCAAGGCGAGCAGATCCTGCGTACTCTGGCCGGCGACTCGCAAACCGTGAGCCTGCTGGTCACCGGCATCGACATCTCGGACACGGGGGTCCAGAAGGAGGTCGCTTCCGCCCTGACTGGAGCGCACACGGATCTGCGGGCCCTGGTGGGCGAGCAGAATGTCCTGGATCCCTTCGTCGTTCCCGGCATGCTCTCCGAGCCCGCGGCACAGGCCCTGGCGTCCACAGAGCTGGACGGCTTCCTCATGATCGTGACCGTCAACCCCAACGGTGACAAGGTCGCCTCTGCCAGCGACAAGGCCTATGCGGAGGAAGTCGCCGCCGTGACGCACAAGGTCGAGGAGCGACTGCGCGCGATCCCCGATGAGCTGCACTCCATCAGTCCGGATGCGACCGGCGTCGTCTCCGACAAGGCGCTCATGTCGCAGACGGTCAACGACCAGGTCGAGAAGGACCTGATCCGGGGAGAGATCATCGCCCTGCCCCTGGCGCTGCTGGTCATGGTGCTGGTCTTCGGAGGCTTTCTCGTGGCGGGCATGCCCCTGATCGGCGCGCTGGCGTCGATCGCCGGCTCCCTGGGCGTGCTGTACGCGCTGAGTTTCTTCACCGATCTGCAGTCCTTCGTCGTGATCATCATCTCGGTCATCGGCCTGGGGCTGTCCATCGACTACGGGCTGTTATTGACCTCTCGCTACCGCGAGGAGCTCGCCCGCAACCGCGATGACATCGAATCCACGTGGGACGGACGCCTGCGTCGACGACGCACCGGTCGGCGCGATCCGCTCATCGCCCAGTGCATGACGACGACGCTGGCCACAGCCGGGCGCACTGTGCTGTTCTCCGGACTGACAGTGGCCGTGGCGCTGCTGGGCCTGGTGCTCATGGGAACCAACATCCTGTGGTCCATCGGTGTAGCGGGCATGGCCGTCGTTCTGATCGCCATCGCCGCGGCCCTGACGCTGGTTCCAGCTCTGCTGGTGCTTCTGGGGCGAAGGCTCCTGCACCCATCCCTTCCCCAGCGACTCCTGAGATCGACCGCGCGCCGGCGGCCAACAGGCGGCATCACCCCCGAATCCGGGATGTTCTCCTGGGTCGCCCGACAGGTCCACCGAATGCCCTGGGTAGTCCTCGTCGCCTGCGTGGCACTGCTGGTGGTGCTGGCCTCACCGTTGCGCGGGCTGCACATGCTGACCTCCACCACCGAGCTTCTACCGCCCCAATCCGATCAGCGAACGTACTTGACGGCTCTGCAGACCGATTATTCGACGGCCGCGGAGGAGGACGCCACACTCATTGTGGCCGCGACCGGAGAACGGGTCACGTCGTACATCAACGACCAGGTGGCTTCAACGGACGGTGTTGTTCAGGTGCTCCGATTGGCGACGGCCGGCGACTACACCGTGGTGTACCTCGATCTCGAAGGCGACGCCTCCTCAGTCACCGCCGAGCACGCCGTCGCCGGGATCCTGGCTCTCGACGCGCCTGCCGACGCCTGGGTCACGGGCCAGGCCGCCAGCCAGTACGACTTCCATCAGATCATTATTCATGGGCTGCCCTGGGCGGTCGGGCTGCTGGTGGCGGCGTCCTTCGTGCTCCTGTTCCTCATGACCGGCTCCGTGCTCGTGCCGTTCAAGGCGCTGCTGATCAACACGATCTCATTGGCGGCGTCACTCGGCGTCCTGGTGTGGGTGTTCCAAGACGGCCACCTCAGTGGGCTGCTCGGCTTCACCCCGATCGGCGGAGTCGAGGCGTATGTGATCGTGACAGCGGTCGGCGTGGGCTTCGGCCTGGCGATGGACTACGAGGTCTTCATCCTGGCCAGGATCAAGGAGTACTGGGACGGCGGAGACGACAACAACACTGCGGTCGAGAGGGGGCTGCAGCGGTCAGGGGGAGTCGTGACCTCAGCAGCCCTCATCATGATGATCGTCTTCCTCGGTTTCGTATCGGGCGACTTGCTCATCGTCAAGGAGATCGGCCTGGCCCTTGCGGTCATGGTGGCGCTGGACGCCACCGTGGTGCGAATGCTCCTGGTGCCCGCGATCATGAGCCTGCTCGGACGTTGGAACTGGTGGGCGCCGGGCTTCCTGCAGAACATGCGCGATCGCTACACGGAAGAAGCGGAGGAGGCAGCGGACCTGGGGATGAGCACGAGGCCCTCGGCCGCAGTCTGAGTCGGCAATGAGTCAGCAGTAGGTTCAGCGCCGAGTCCACTGAGTCGACTGAATCAGCAGCCCGAGTTACGGGCGCGCCCGGCCCTCCCTCCGGCACCGAGGTCTTGACCGGGGCCGATCCGGAGCTGTCAGTTCTCCCGACCGGCCCCGGTACCGGCTCACAGCAGAGAGATGTCCCCCGCCCCCTCGCGCACGACCTCGGGGGCGTCATCGGTGAGATCGACGACGGTGGTGGACTCAGTGGACGTCACAGGGCCCTCGATGACGATGTCGATCAGGTGCCCGAGAGCATCTTCAACCTCCCACCCCGAGCTCTCCGGCTCGGTCTGCCCGGGGCGGATGAGGGTCGACGACAGGATGGGGGCGTCGAAGCCGGCGACGAGGGCCTGGGTGATCGCATGGTTCGGGATGCGCACGCCCAGCGTGTGCTTCTTCGGATTGAGCGTCATCCTGGGCACGTCCTTGGTGCCCTTGAGGATGAAGGTCCACGGCCCGGGGGTCAGGCGCTTGATGAGGCGGAAGGCGTTGTTCCCGACGATCGCCACCGGACCGACTTGGGCGAAGCTGGCACACACGAACGTGAAATTGTGTTTGCTGTCGAGCTGACGAATAGCGCGGATGCGGTCCAGCCCCTCCTTATTCCCAGGAGCACAGGCCAGGGCGTAGCCCGAGTCGGTGGGATAGGCGATCAAGCCGCCCTCACGCAGCTTGTCCACCACCTTCTCGACCAGACGTGCCTGTGGGTTGACCGGGTGCAACTCGATATAACGTGACATGCCTTCAGCCTACCTCTGGTGACTGCGCTCACACAGCTCCGGCTATGACTCATCGCCCAAGTCGGCGATCGCTCCAGCGCTGGCCGCAACGGCATCGTCGATCCAGGAGGGGATCTCCGCACCGATGAAGGGACGCACGAGGCCGTAGGGGCTTATCCGCGTCGCAACGTACAGCAGCGCCCGACGGCGCTCGTTGATCGTCCCATAGCGCCGCACCCCCAGGTTTTCGGTAACGGCATCAATGTCCTCGTTGAGGGACTCGACCTCGTTGCGCAAGTCGCCGCTGGTGGTGGCGAGCAAGTCCTCCTGCCGGTAGAGCGTCGTCGCCTTGGCATCGGCCGGATGCTTGCGGCAGAACCGCGGCACGCACAGCGCCATCTCGATCACGGCGCGCCGCGCCTCCTCCCGCTCCCCAGCACGGATGAAGCCGACTTGGAATCGTTTGATGGATCGCAACCACAAGCGGATGAGGAGCTCCTCGCGAGATGCGAAGCGGTGGTAGACCGAACCGGTCGGGGCGCCCGCGGCATCGGCGATCTGAGCCATGGTGATATCGCGCCCCTTCTCCAGGAGGACGCGACCGGCAGCGTCGAGCAGGTCATCAAGGCTGAACTTCGCGGGTCTTGCCATAGGGGGAGGGTACAAGTTAATTTTTGAATATGCGTTCTAGAATTTCTAGTCTATTTCCGTTGATTACCCCTTCCCCCTCGCCACCGGTCCAGCCCTGGGCAAGGGCCGCCTGCTGGCTGGCCTTTCTGAGCGCGTTACCCTCCGCGGCCTGGCGGGTGGCGATGATGGTAGGAGCGGATGTGGGGTTCGGCCAGGCCTACCGCTACCGCGAGAGCGCAGGGGCGATCGCTTACGTCGTGGTCCTGGAGCTGGTCCAAATCGGCTCAGCTCTGCTCTGCCTCGGACTGTGCCGCCGATGGGGCGAAGAAGTGCCGAGGTGGGTGCCGGTCCTGGGCAGCAGGGGCATTAACCCCAAGCTGCCCCTCATGGCAGGCGCACTGGGGAATGCACTTCTATACATCATCATCTTCAGCGTAGCGACCCTGTTCCCAATAGCGCTGCTCCAACAGCCGCCGGGATGGACCCCCGCCCAGGGCATGAGCACCACGCAGACCATCATCTTTGCCCTGTGCTACTCCCCCATGCTGCTGTGGCCGATTGCTTTGACCGTTGCCCTGATCGGCTTCCGGCGCAGGCACCGGCCCCGTCGAGCCTGAAGGCGAGCTTGACGTAGGCTCGCCAGAGGCTCATGCCCTCGAATCCGGACACCTCAACCCTTGGCAGGCGACCATCCGAGCACTCGACCACACACACTGCCTCAGCTACCGGAGCCCAGCACCGGAGGCGTCGGGAAGCGCACGCCCACTTGACATCAAGATTCTTTGATATAAAAATAGTCTTATGCGAGATGCCGAGACGCCATCTGGGGCGCTCCTGAGGAACGACTCCCCAGTCGTTCACCTGTTCAAGGCACTCGCACACCCGATGAGGGCAAGCATCGTCTACCGACTGACCGAATCACCCGCGGACGTTACCGAGCTCGTCGAGCTTCTAGAGGCCTCTCAACCGCTGGTCTCGCATCATTTGCGGGTACTGAGGGAAGCCCACCTGGTGGAGGCCGTCCGTGACGGCAGGAGGAACAGCTACTCCCTCATCGATGACCACGTCACGTCGATCTTCCTCGACGCACTCAGACATACCAAGGAGCACGATCATGACTGCCACCACTGAGCACCGCCCCGCTGAGGCCCACCACCACACGCACGGTCCGGACTGCGGTCACCTCGCCGTCATCCACAACGACCACGTCGACTACATCCACGACGGCCACGCCCACCGCGAGGACAACGGCCACTACGACGAGTGCGACACCTGTTCCTGTGAGCACTGCTCGGACTCCTGCGCCGTGTGCGAGTGCACGGACTGCAGCTGCCCCACCTGCAACCACAACACCTGCAGCTGTGAGCACTGCTCGGACTCCTGCTCCTCCTGCACCTGCGAGGACTGCAGCTGCGCCACCTGCCACCACGCGGCCTGAGAGGCGTCGCGCTTCAAGAGGCGCCGCGCTTCAGTGGAAAGGCCCAGGACCCGAATGGTCCTGGGCCTTTTCTATGCCCGCCGCCCAGCCGAACGGATGGGGACCTGGACGGCAGATAAGCCTTCTCAAGGGACGTCAGAAGCACCGGCGCAGGACGCCCGGTCGGCGATGGCCTCAGCCATTTTATTGAGCCGTGCAGGGCGGCTCCAATCGTGCGCTCTCTCAGAACGTAGGATGTTCATCCAAATCGCCACCTAGGGCAACAGGAATCCAGAGAACCTCGAGTAGAGGGCCGCCGTATCCCGCATTGATGGATCTCGGTAGCACAAACGGACCAGATCGACCAGAATAGATGCATTGGATGTTACTGGTGAGACCCACAGATCTATTGACGACTTCCACCCCGGGGCCGGGCGCAACGCAAGCTTTAAAATTATTTCATTTCGACGAGTCTTGACCAGCGTAAATCTGCCATTAAGGTCTTCCCACCTGGCCGCAGCCTTGCGCCTACCGTACTGTTGGCTCAGCCCCTTTTCATTGACGACAATGTCACCTGGATACAGGGAGCGCTGGCGACGCTTCGACCATAGGCTTATGGCCCAGATAGTAAGCCCTGCGACAGCAAGAAAGAAGCCGATGGTGATCTCCACAGGAATATACTCTTCCCCAGACTCGAGCAAGACAGAAAATCCCAGCACTCCGATTGATAATCCAGCGCTTCTGAGCAATGGCGGGAGTAGATTGTCCGGCCCTGCCCCCCCTTTTAGGAAAACCCCTTCAACATTCTTTTCGACGAGAGGATACCAGGTTAAATAAGACTCGACCACGAAGTATTCTTGCCACTCACCATTAGCGTGCAAAATACTACCGAACAGGATCAAGGCACCCGCCGCAAGAGCGAAATTATTAAGCGTCGCTCTCGAATCCCAGAAAAAAAATGCTGTCACTATAAAAACCGACACCGCAGGCATGCAGAGGATGGCAGCCCAGCTACCAAACCGGTCACCCTTACCAATTTTCCGACGATAGGAGTGATCCTGATAATTCCGCTTTTCAGGCACGTAAGATATTACAGCACACCTCCCCACATGTCCTCTTCTCTGCTTGCGGTCAGGTTGTGCGTGGCGTCGTCCTGAGCTCCGTCCATGAAAAAACTCTGGACCAATTCCAACCCTTCTTGTTGGGAGAGCCTGACGCGGTCTTCGGGATGCTCAATGAAGAACCTGATCAGGTTCTCCACATACATCGGAGGGACGTCCAAAAACTGAGGTCCACACTGAATGTCAAGAGCTTGCATTCCAGGAGCCACATTTTCCCATGGTACACGGCGGTGATAGACGAAACGGGGAACCTTAGGCCTCGCAACGATGGCTCCGGGATACGTAGCGATCGTGACATAATGGGGAGATTGTCGCCAATCTCCAAACGAATTAATCCAGAGAAGATCATTCCATCCCACGGAGAAAGACCACCCATATACGGACCAGGCGAAACCATGAAAACCAAAAAATATTGGACCCACAGAATAGCGCCTCCGCAGCATAAAAAATACGAAGAGAAGAAGACCAACAAAAATGGGCACATCGATTACCATGGTGAAGAGCGAACCCGGGAAGACCCTCACGATGGGAACAAAAGATGCCAGAAATGTTACGGATGAAGAAGCACCCAATGCATTTAACGCGAGGCGCACAGTGGATACTCGATGTGGCCGCATAGCCACACCATCTTCTATTCTAGCGATGCGTGATTTCGGCATGGCTCGCGAAGCAAAGCGGTCAATTAATAGGGAGACAGATCCCGATACAGACAAGATGAACAATGATGTTCCCATAAGCGTAAAGTTTGGCAGATCTTCATTGACCCCCATATACGCGATCAAGACTCCGAAGACTGCCAGAAAGACGATTCCAGCAACCGCGATCGGCGTAACTTCAGGATTATTCATTGTCCATCATCCTGCACCTGCCAGCCATTTTGCTCCTTTCCATACTGATTTTCCAATATCGCAAGCTGTATCCTTAACAGCCTCGCCACCCTCCCTCATAGCATGACCAACACCCTGATGATCCTCCATCATGGAATCGACCGTCTTATCGGTGAAGATCGCCGCTGCGGTACCGGCAACAAATCCCGCCGCCAAGCCAACAGCAGTACCAACGCCAGGAACAACGGAGCCGCCTGCAGCGCCCAACGCCGCTGATGCTAAAATGGTTGAGCCCGCCTCGGCGATCCCTCCCGCCCCGACTCCAACTACCGTGGCAGCAGTGTTGGAAACACCTGCCTGCAACGGGCTTTCACCATTCGCGAGATCAACGCCTGTTCCAACAGCCAGCCCGACGAGCGGGAGTCTTTTGCCGGCTTTCGCAAGGAATGAAGGTGCTTCTACTTTGAATTTCGCACCTTCCTTCGCCATTTTGGCTACTATATTATTACCCTCATTTTTCATTGCACCAGCATGATTGAGCGCCTCGTTAGCAAATTTGGCACCACCAAACCCTATTGGATCCTTTAGCACCGCATCAGAAAGTCTTGCCGCATCAGAGATAAGCTTTCCACCTTGCTGCAACACTGACCGTCCGATTATAATTGAAGCGGTGCCCACCAAGGCCTTTGAACCTCCTTCAAAGGCGATGCTGAACAATTTATAAATATTACCGGCATCTTCAGCACCAAAACCACTCTTATCACCTCCTTGACCCTGGGGCAGCAGTGATTGCAATGTAGATTTCGCCTCAGTGTAAGCCCGACGAGCGTCAGCAGCCTGAACAGAAGCGTCTTCATACGCGGAATTTAATTTACTTTGGTCAGAGGCATTTACATCAGTCGGCATGGATATCGTCGTCCCAGAAACTGTTAGACCTTGAGCCGCTGCCTGCGCCCGTATACCTGACATTTTTTCCTGTACAGATTTCAAGGCGCAACCATAATCGGTGATAGCTGAGGATGTGGACGTAATCAACTCACCGAGATCGTCACAGTCTTGTACCGATCGGCCGGCTGAGGAGATGAAAGCATCGGCAGTGGCGCCCTCCCATTCAGATCCGATCAACGACTTCGCATCAGCGAAGGCATCGCCCGCGCCTGTCACCGCGCCACCCGGATTCGCGGTGAGCCACGACCCCAGGGACATAATTCCCGCCGCATCACCAGGAATATCGGTCTCGATCGTCATCGCGCAGCCCTCCCCGGAGTCGCTTCAGCTGTTGCGGAGTCCTGTGCCTCAAAATTCGAATTCGCGTTCTGAAGACCTGTCGACGCTTGCTCTATCGATGTAGAGATGAGGCTCATTTTGGAAAAAATATAATATACTGCGCCAGAGATGTCTTCCTGCACTTCTCCCGCATCGACCGATGCGGGCACCGCTTCCCCGAGCCCCGTAATACCATCACGAGCGCCCTGCAGTCGACTGACAGCGGAATCGGATGCACTCGAAGAAACTTTAGTGACCGATCCATTCATCGAATATCCTCCGGAATATAAATATCTTGAATAATCAGATCAAATGATTCTTCTTCTTGAATCCGCTCCAAGCCGGCCCAGTCCATCAGCGCCCAGGGGACGTCCCCCGCACACGTGTGAAGCCTATCCAAAGCGGTGTAGACCGGCAGTGCTATACGCCCATCATTGGTATAACGCAGCACCGCATGCCGTTCATCATGGTCGTCAACAGCACATGGGACATACACAACAGGGGGCATAACCGGCTCATTCGATTCGCTCGGATCTACATCCAGATCGTCCATAATCTTCCTGCTTTCAGAACTCGCTCGCCGCCCACTGTGGTCAGGCATGGCCGAAAGAATACAGCACGTGCCAGCAGTCACAGGTTACGAATATATAACACACATTGTTGATCATCCTGGTAAAAATTTTTAGTACTGTCTAACATAAAGCTTTTAAAAAACCACATTGCCAGCGCATCATTAGCAATTAACAGCATTGTGGGGGAGCATCCTCAAGGGACGCTCCCCCACGACTCGATCAGTCAGGCTCTATGTGTTTACTCCGAATTCCCGGGCTCGGCGTCGACTCCTGCCTCCTTGCGCTGCTCGGGAGTGATCGGAGCCGGCGCCTCGGTCAGCGGGTCGTAGCCGCCCCCGGACTTGGGGAAGGCGATGACGTCGCGGATCGATTCGGCCTTGGTCAGCAGGGAGACGATGCGGTCCCACCCGAAGGCGATGCCCCCGTGCGGCGGGGCGCCGAACTTGAAGGCGTCCAGCAGGAAGCCGAACTTCTCCTGGGCCTCGGCCTCGCTGATGCCCATGACTGTGAAGACGCGCTCCTGGACATCGCTGCGGTGGATACGGATGGACCCACCGCCAATCTCGTTTCCGTTGCACACGATGTCGTAGGCGTAGGCCAGGGCGCTGCCCGGGTCATCATCGAAGGTGTCCAGGCACTCGGGCTTGGGCGAGGTGAAGGCGTGGTGCACGGCCGTCCAGGCCGACTTGCCCAGGGCCACGTCGCCTTCGGCGCGCGCCTCGGCGGACGGCTTGAACAGGGGTGCATCCACCACCCATACGAAGGACCACGCGTCGTCGTCGATGAGACCGCAGCGCCGCCCCACCTCCAGGCGAGCGGCACCCAGCAGGGCTCGGGAAGCGTCCACGGTGCCCGCGGCGAAGAAGATGCAGTCTCCGGGCTCAGCGCCTACGGCCTCGGCCAGGCCTTCGCGCTCGGCCTCGGAGATGTTCTTGGCGACGGGCCCGCCCAGCGTCTCGTCCTCACCCACAGTGACGTAGGCCAGGCCCTTGGCGCCGCGCTGCTTGGCCCACTCCTGCCAGGCGTCGAAGGTCCGGCGCGACTGGGAGGCGCCGCCGGGCATGACCACGGCGCCGACGTAGGGGTTCTGGAAGACCCGGAAGGAAGTTCCCTTGAAGTAGTCGGTCAGATCCACCAGCTCCAGGCCGAAGCGCAGGTCGGGCTTGTCCGAGCCGTACTTCTCCATGGCGTCGCGGTAGGTCATCCGCGGGATGGGGGTGGGCAGCTCGTAGCCGATGAGGGCCCATACCTCGCGCAGAACGTCCTCGGCGACGGCGATGACGTCATCCTGCTCGACGAAGCTCATCTCCACGTCCAGCTGGGTGAACTCGGGCTGGCGGTCGGCCCGGAAGTCCTCGTCGCGGTAGCAGCGGGCGATCTGGTAGTAGCGCTCCATTCCGGCGACCATGAGCAGCTGCTTGAAGAGCTGGGGGCTCTGGGGCAGGGCGTACCAGGAGCCGGGCGCCAGCCGTGCGGGCACCAGGAAGTCCCTCGCCCCCTCGGGCGTGGAGCGGGTCAGGGTCGGGGTCTCGATCTCGACGAAGTCGTGAGAGTCCAGGACCCGGCGCGCGGCCTGGCTGACCTTGGAGCGCAGGCGGATGGCGCGCTGCATGGGGCTGCGGCGCAGGTCCAGGTAGCGGTAGCGCAGGCGGGCCTCCTCCCCCACCTGGCCGGCGTCCTCGGCGTGGTCGGAGACCTGGAAGGGCAGCGGGGCGGCCACGTTGAGGATCTCGACGTCGGAGACCACGACCTCAATCTCGCCCGTGGGCAGATTGGGGTTCGCGTTGCCCTCGGGCCGGGCCGTGACCTCGCCGGTGACGGCCAGGACGTACTCGGCGCGCAGGTCGTGGGCGACCTCCTCGCGGATCACCACCTGGGCGATGCCCGAGGCGTCGCGCAGGTCGATGAAGGCCACGCCCCCATGGTCGCGGCGGCGGTCCACCCAACCTGTGAGGGTGACGACCTGGCCGATGTCGGAGGCGCGCAGGGAGCCTGCGGTGCGGGTTCGCAGCACGGTGCTGGGTTCCTTCCGTGTGGGGCACTGAGCCGGTGCCCGTCGGGGCGCACCGCGAGACGGGCGGACGCCGTCTTCGATCCTATGCCGGGTGCGCTCTCCGCTCGTCGAGGCTTCTGCCAAGGTGATCAGACCAACATGCCTAAGGCGCGCCTACGGAGGAACCGCTGTCTCTCCCGCCGTAAGCCTGCGGTGGCTGACCACGACGATAGTGGTAAGCAGAACCAGCAGAAGCGTCAGCAGGAAGAGCGAGGCACCGAACAATGGAAAAGCGGGTGTCTCGACCTCAACGGCAGGCGGCTGAGCACCTCCTCCATCGGGCCTGATATCGACCTGGGTCGTGCTGGGGCTGGTGGAGGCGGCGGGACTCGCCGACTCCGGCTCCGCAGCGGTCGGGAAGGCGATGATGGGCGAAGGGGAAGAAGCGGCCTGTGTCGGAGAATCCGTCGGCGCATCCGTCGGTGAAGGCTTGTCGGAGCCGCCGATGATCGTCACGTCACCGACAGTGAAATAAGGGCTTTTGTTCGTGTAGTCCATGGTCCGGACTTCACTGGTTGGAATGTCGCGACCGGCGGAGACGCCGAATCGAAGCCAGTGGGAGCCCTTGGCAAGGTAGATGGGCAACTCCACGGCTCCAGAGGTGATGCCGTGATCATCGACAGTGGCGGTACCGATGACGCTCTGCCCTGGGCCCTGAGCGCCGAGTGTGTCATCGTCAACCGAGATCTGGATGGTGGCTCCAGGAGGGAATCCGGACAAGGTGTAGGTCAGGGTTCCTCCGACCGCGACGGTCGAGGGGCTGATGGTCGACGCCGTGCCCGTGGTCGATTCGCCGGCCTCCGCCGCGGATGCCGGCGGCCGCACCGTATCGAGCGCCAGTGCGCAGACGGCTATCGCTGTTACGACCGTGGCGATCACCAGTACGGCCCCGCGTCTTAGAAGCCTGCGGAACCGCGAACGGCTTGAGGCCTCCCTGACGAGAGGCCTGTCCACCGGTCGGGGCCGTACACGCGTCCTGTTCACTGACGCGTCATCGGATCATCATCGAGTCATCACTACCTCGCGCACTCTCATCGCTTAAGACCGATCAGTGCCGGACGCGCAAGAATCAGGAGAGAGCCGGCCCCCACGAGAAGGAGGCCTCCTGCGGATGCGAGCATCCAGTCGTGTCGCTCCGGGGCCCGCGATTCATGAGGTGTCGTTGTCTCGACCGTCATTTGAGCGGGTTCGGAGGTATTCGCAGCGGCTGTGGTGATCTCCAGCTGCGCCCAACCGAGCAGGCGGGACTCCCTATCGCCGACAGCGAGTTGGTAGGAGCCCTCGCTGAGGTTGGAGACATCGATCGACACGGAGTTGTCGGCATCGACCTGCGTCCAGCCCGGAGTAGATTCTTCGGGGAAGAGGAAGATCGCCACCCAGTCGCCCTTCTTGGCCTTGTCAGACGGAAGGATCAGCGACACCACATTGCCGCGCCGGGTTCCTGACAACGAGCCGGCATTGGACGCGTCGAGCTCACTCGCATCTTTGACCGGTACGGCGGGCTCCATCGCCGGCCGTCCCCGCCCCGCTTCCCCATCCGGCTCAGGCACGATGTCAGGATCTGGAGCGGGCGGCTCAGGAGCAGGAGCTTCAGTCGGGTCGGCTGGGGTGGCCGGGTCGGCCGGGTCGGCCGGGTCGGCCGGATCTTCGCCAGGTCCGGGCGGCGGAACCTCGTCGTCGCCCGGCTTGTACTCTCTAGGTCGAGGAGTCGCGGTGGGACTCGTACCGGATGTCGGCGGTGTCGGCTCCGAACTCGGCTCCTCTGGAGAACCGCTCGGATCGGGCTCGGGCGACGTGGCCGACGGGGACGGCACAGTGACAGGCCCTGTTGCCGTGGATCCGGTGGACCCCGTGGATCCAGTGGACCCTGCAGATTCTGAGGATTCTGGAGATTCTGTGGGGGCGGCGGAGTCAGCAGACCCTATGGGCTCAGCAGGCCCAGTGGGCTGAGGATCATGGGGCGGCTCCGCCGCGCTGGGCTCTGAGCTCGGGCTCGCAGCCGCCTCCGAGGACGACTCCGAAGCGGAGCTACCAGCCGAACCAGCAGACCCAGCAGAGCCCGCAGCCTCAGTAGTCCTCGTGGATTCTGTGGGGGCGGCGGAGTCAGCAGACCCTATGGGCTCAGCGGGCTCAGTGGGCTCAGGATTATGGGGCGGCTCCGCTGCAGTGGGCTCTGAGCTCGGGCTCGCAGCCGCCTCCGAGGACGACTCCGAAGCGGAGCTACCAGCCGAACCAGCAGACCCAGCCGACTCCGCAGACCCGGCGATCTGGAACTGAGTGGTACCGACGTACAACCGGGAGTCGATAGTGGCGGACAGGTAGTAGTCGCCGGGGCCTTGGCCCGAAAGACCGTAAAGGTCAGCGAGTTTGACTGACACGTCGAACACGCCATCGACGAATGTGGCGGGAACCAGAATCTCCTCGCGGGAGGCGTAACCACCTACAGCCACAAGACGCACACGGAGAGTCTGCTCTCCTTGAACGAGTTGGCCATCGAGACACCAGGCGCTGCCGGTGAGACGGACTGACGCGGCCGGGTCGTAGGCTCTCTCGCCCCCGCTCTCCGTTCCGTCTCCGGCCGCAATGCGCGCGCCGCCCTCCTCGCATGCACCTGTCCCGGCGTTCGGTGCCGGGAGAGCGGAAGACTCCGCCACGGGCACGGCGACGTCCCCGGCCATACCGCCCGAGAGGCCGCGAGAACCGCTGTCGCCTGCAGCCGTGAGAGTCGTATGCAAGCTCTCGAAGGATGCACCGCCGCCGGCGCCCTCGACCGTTGCGGCCCCTCCCATGCCGGGGCTCGTCGTCAGTGCTGCCCCCACCACCACGGGCAGGACGAATGCGGTACGCGCAGAGGACCTGACTCTGCGGCGCAACGTGGTGTAGCGCTGTGAGCGTGTCATGCGGTGACTCTCGTCGGTAGGCTCCATATACAAGTCGTGTCGCGAGAGCTCAGGGGCCGCTGCGGCGGTGGGAATTCCGGCGCTGCCGGACACGAGCATCGTGACCGACCAGTAACCGGCGAGGGAGATCGTATCGTCACCAAAGGCGACGTTGAAGCCGGCAGAAGCCGCGGGCGGAGCGATCACCCGGCCCAAGGCCTCGCATCGGGGCGCGCAGTGCGTCGCACAGCGCCTCAGCTCTGGCTCAGAATCCAGTCATTGCAACGTTTTCTCCCTTCTCTCATGAAGCTGCAGGATCGTCTCCGAGCCGGAATCCGCCAAGGTCTCATCTCGATAACAACTGTGTGGCGAGGGCATGGCAAGGCTCTGACCGTGGCTCCGGCTGCGGACTCACGCGAGTTCCGATCAGTAGCGATGCTCAGACAATCATGTTCCGAAACGAGACCGGGCTCATGTGTGATGTACGGCGTCACGCGAGTAGATGCTCCCGTTCGACCAAGACCGGCCCTAGGCTTGAACCAGGAGCGATCCGCATTGTGAACCCCGTTCGGGGCCGATCAGGACGTCCGCGCATGCGGGCTCGGTCGGTGTTCGACCCGTGAGTCTGTGCGTCAAGCCCATCAGCCATTGCCATCTTCTGCTGGAACTTCCACTGGAACAGGCCGTGGCTCGGGCGAGTGTGGTGGGTGCGATGCGGCAAGAGCGGAGAGCGAGCCGCCCTCCCCCACACTCCGCAACAGGCCTCACGCAGGCCGGATACATGGGAAGAACTTCATGACTGACACCAACACTGGCCCTTCTGCGTCCTTCGACGGGGCGGACGGTCCGCTCGGCCTCGACGATCTTTTCAGCGCCGAGCTCACAGCCTCATCCGAGAAGATCGCTGCGCCTCATACGGCTCATGCAGCCCACGCAACCGAAGCGCCGTCGCCCTCCTCCCCTGACTCCTTCGCGACCCCCGCCTCCTCCGACTCCCCGGAGGATCCCGAGGACGTCGAGCACGACAACGAGGACGACGACATCGACCTGGCCCTGCCCGAGACCGACCCCGAGGACGATGGGGACGACGACTCCGACGACGGCGATCAGGACACCGATGAGGACGAGGTCGATGGTCACGCCCCCTTCATCGACGTCGACGAGGACGACGAGGAGGATGGCGACCAGCCGGTCGCCAAAGCGCCGGAGGAGATCACCTTCGCCGACCTGGGCTTGCCGGCCAACCTGCTCAAAGCCGTGACGGATATGGGCTACCAGAACCCCACCGACATCCAGCGCGAGGCCATTCCGGTACTGCTGTCCGGCCGCGACGTCGTCGGCGTGGCCCAGACCGGCACGGGCAAGACCGCCGCCTTCGGCCTGCCCCTGCTGGACGCCGTTGAGGCACGTGAGCCCGTCGTTCAGGCCCTGGTCCTGGCCCCCACTCGAGAGCTGGCTCTTCAGAGCGCAGACGCCATTATTGATATGGCGCGGCGCTCGCGCGGACTGGACGTCGTCGCCGTATACGGCGGCGCTCCCTACGGCCCGCAGATCGGCGCTCTCAAGGACGGCGCCCAGGTGGTTGTCGGAACCCCGGGACGCATCATCGACCTCATCGACAAGGGCGCCCTGGTCCTGGACGACGTGAGGTACTTCGTCCTCGACGAGGCCGACGAGATGCTCCGCATGGGATTCGCCGAGGACGTCGAGACGATCGCCGCCTCTCTGCCCGAACAACGACGCACCTCTCTGTTCTCCGCAACCATGCCGCCGGCCATTCAGGCCGTGGCCCGCCAGCACCTGGTCGACCCCATCCGGATCGAGGTCTCCCCTCAGGCCTCCACCGTCGACACGGTCCATCAGACCTACGCAGTCGTGCCCTTCCGCCATAAGATCGGCGCCGTCTCCCGCGTCCTGGCGGTCACCGAGGCGCAAGCCGCCATCGTGTTCGTGCGCACCAAGTCCACCGCGGAGGATGTCGCCATCGAACTGGCGGGCCGCGGGATCCAGGCGGCCGCCATCTCCGGCGACGTGCCCCAGCGGGAGCGCGAGCGCCTGGTCGAGCGCCTGCGCATGGGCACTCTGGACGTGCTCGTGGCCACCGACGTCGCCGCCCGCGGTCTGGACGTGGACCGCATCGGACTCGTGGTCAACTTCGACGTGCCCCGCGAGGCCGAAGCCTATGTGCACCGCATCGGCCGCACCGGCCGTGCAGGCCGACACGGTGAGGCCGTGACGTTCCTGACCCCCAAGGAGAAGCGCAAACTCCGCCAGATCGAGCGCCTGACGGGCACGAAGCTGGAGGAGATCACCCTGCCCTCCCCCGCCGACGTCTCCTCTCATCGGGCCCGCAAACTTCTGGATAAGGCCGCTTTGCGACATGGCCGCGGGCGCCTGTCCATGTACCGGGAGCTGGTGGAGGCCGGAGCCGAGGAGCTGGGCATCGACGCCGCCGAGCTCGCCTCGACCCTGCTCGCTCTGGCCGTTGGCGATGACGGCCCGCGCCGTCGAGAGGACGACGAGCGTCCGCGCCAGCGCAAACGCCGCGAGGAGCGCCTTGATGCCGAGGGCACGTTCGTGTCGGCTTCCTTCGAGGGCGGGCGCGACCGCGAGGATCGCGCCGGCAGCAGGAGCAGCAGGGGCAATCGCACGGAGGGCAAGTCGGGAGCCGGACGCGGCGGGCGCCGCCATGAGGACGGCACCGGTACCGTCTACCGCATCGAAGTCGGTCACCGCGATCGTGTCCTGCCCGGTGCAATCGTGGGCGCCCTCGCCAACGAGGGCGGAATCTCGGGCTCCGACATCGGTAAGATCGACATTCTTCAGTCCTTCTCCCTGGTGGAGATCCACACCCCGCTGAATGAGGAGCAACTGGCCACTATGGGCCGGGCGACATTCAGTGGCCGTGAACTGCGAATCCGCCCCGACCAGGGCCCGGGCCACGGATGGGACCGAGACGACAATCAGCCCGACGCCGCATCGCGCCGTTCCGGTCGGCGCGAGAACTGGCGCAGCGACCGGCGCGATGACCGCCGGGGCGGTAACGACCGCTGGGAGGACCGCGGACGCGGAGGCAACCGCCACGGCGGCCGCTGGGAGGACCGCGGCAACAGCGGTCAGCGCGGCGAGCGCAGCGAACGCCGTGGCGGTCGTTGGGAGGACCGCGACCGCGGAAATCGCCGAGGCAATCGGGGCGGTAATGACCGCTGGGAGGACCGCGGCAACGGCCAGCGCGGAGGCTTCCGACGCAACAACGACCGGCCCACGCGCCGCACGGACCGGTGGTGACGAGCCTGCGCTGATCCCATCGAAACGGCTGGTGGCTGGCCCCATGATCGTGGTGCCAGCCACCGGCCGGTGCACAGCTGTCCACCGGCTGTCCCTGACTGGGCCGGACCGTGCCCGATCAAGATCCTTCTGCCGGCATCCGCCTGACCAGCCCTTCCAGCGCCGCGCATGCCGCACCAGGAAAATTTTCCAACCCAGAATATTCCTGTGCGCTCGCAGGTTGTCGCCTGTAGAGACAACCGACACGGCATGAAGCCGCTGCCGGAACGGAAGGTACCTGTGATCCCAGCCATCTACCTATTCGCCATCGTCATCTTCGGATTCGCAGCCACGCTGCTGCGCCTTCCACCGCTCGTCGGCTTCCTGGCAGCCGGATTCGCCCTGGGAGCATCCAGCCTGCCCAATCTCGAATTCGTCGATACCCTCGGCGACCTCGGTGTCGCCGTCCTGCTGTTCACCATCGGTCTCAAACTCAACCCCAGGATCCTCGCCCGCCGTGAGGTGGCCGGCACGGCCGCCATCACCATGCTCCTGCTGACGTCGTTGAGCGCAGCCCTCATCAGCATTCTGCTGATCCTCGGTCTGGACGTCGACACTGTGACCCCGGCCGGCGCAGTAGCCCTGTGCTTCGCCCTGTCCTTCTCCTCCACCGTGGTGGTCGTCAAACTACTGGAGGACCGCGATGACGCCGCCTCCCTCTACGGGAGAATCGCAATCGGCGTCCTGGTCGCACAGGATATCGCCGCCGTCGCCTACATGGCCTTCAGCTCCGACGAACCGCCCAGCCCGTGGTCCCTTGCTCTGATCGCCCTGTGGCCCGTCTCCAAGCTCCTCGGCAAGGTGCTGGACCGCATCGATCACCGGGAGATGCGCACCCTGTTCGGCATGTCCATGGCCCTCCTGCCCGGTTATCTCTTGTTCGATCTCCTCGGTCTCGACGGCGACCTCGGCGCACTGATCATGGGAGCCCTATTCGCCTCGCACCCCGCGGCCAAGGAGCTCTCCAGCGCCTTATTCACCATCAAGGAACTCCTTCTGGTGGGATTCTTCCTGTCGATCGGCATGGACGGGATACCCGGCGTCGGAGCCTTCATTCTGGCCGGTGCGCTTCTCCTGCTGCTACCAGCCCGGGCGCTGGTCTACACGATCGTCGTACGCCTCATGCGCATGCGCCGGCGAACCTCAGTCATGACGGGCCTGGCCATGACGGCCTACAGCGAGTTCGCCCTCATCGTGGTGAGCGTGGCCGTGAAGCACGACTTGCTCGGTGAGGGCTGGACCGCAGCCGTCTCGCTCGCCCTGGCGATGTCCTTCATCGTGTCCTCCATAGCCAATCGCAAGCCCGCCAGACTGGTGCGCTGGATGACCGACCTCATTCCGCACCGGCCCTCCCGCCGGCTGCACCCCGAAGAGCGCCCGGTCAATCTGCTGGGCGTGCGCACCGTTGTCTTCGGCATGGGGAGAGTGGGCCGCGCCACCTACACCCGGTTGTATGCCGACGGCGAGACCGGCGTACTCGGGATCGACAATGACGCCTCGAAGGTTGAGACCCTCGCCAAGCAGGGCTTCAACATTCTCGAGGCCGATGCCACCGACCAGGAGTTCTGGGATCGCCTCGACGCCGTCCACGCCACCAAGGCAGTGCTGGCCATGCCAGAGCCGGGTGCCAACGTGCACGTCCTGGAATGGCTCAACCGATCCAGTTTCGAGGGCCGGGTGATCGCCATCGCCACCTTCGATGATGAGGCCGACACCATGCGTCGCGCCGGAGTGGATGCCGTCATCAACATGTACGACGGGCTCGGGGATGCCCTCGCCCAGGCCGTGGAAGCACTGCCCGCCAGTGCCGTCCCGCCCGTTGCTCCCGCCTGCGAGGACATTGTCGCGCCCTCTCACTCTCAGTCGTCGGCTCTCGCCGACTGAGATGCGCTCCCGCTCACTGGTGGGGAGACTCCCGACTCCCTCGACGTTCCAGACGTTCTAGGCGTTCCTCGAGAACTCAACGAGCCGGATGGCGGCGCATATTCTCAGCGCAGGCCGCTCAGCAGGGCGACGAGCTCGTCCCAGCGCTCTAGATCGGCTCGCAACGGTCCCAGCACCTCGTGCTCCACGACAGCGTCCGCAGCCCGACGCAGCCGGTCCTCCACTCGCTGTCGGCATCGCCGAGCGCCCACACGAGCCATTGCCGTTCCCGCGGCAGCGCACAGGGCGCCCAGCGCCAAACCGCCGACGAGCGCCACAGTGGGCCAGGGTACGAGCCCCCACCGCGGCGGCTCCACCATGATGAGCAGGTACTGCCGCACCACGTGCAGCACCGCCAACCACGCTCCGCCCACAACGGCCGTCAGCATGAGCAGCCACTGCACCCAGGCCGCCGCATTCCACCACGTGGGAGAGCGCATCTGCTCCAGGTCGACATGCGCGACCGCCCGGTCCAGAGCAGGAGCCAAGGCGCTGGCGCGGCCATCCGATCGCGCCACGACATCCGCTCCGGCCTCCCCGGGAAGGCCGGAGGCAAGCCTCGCAGCGGTGGTGTGAGCGGCCGTCCTGAGCGCGCCATCGGCTGCCGGGCCGGCCTGAGGCAATGAGGTGCGCGCCACTGGTCTCCCCGCTGACTGCGGCTCGCCTGAATCGGGACGCCGGCGGGCCGTGGGCAGGATATCGGCCCCCAAGTGCAGGGCACGCAACGGATCACGGCGGAACCGGGCCAACCAGCGCACAGGCACCCAGCCCACCTTCGCGGTCGCGCGCAGCCTCATGGACTCGGCCACCGCCTCGGCCACTACGTCTGCACCTACCGCGAGCGCGGCTGCCTCACTCAGCGCCTGTTCGTGAGCACCGGCCACAAGGCGCGCTCCACTCGCGTGGTCGAGGTCGAGATTGCGCCAGGCGGATTCGGCGGCGCTGCGCACATCCGCAGTGAGTCGGTCCTCAGCAGCGCGCGCCGTCGCGGCGATTCGACCAATGCGCTCACGCAGCTCCTGGATGCCCTCGCCGGTGCGGGCGCTGACCGCCACCGGCGAGACGCCTATCAGCCCCTCGGCCGCGAGCAAGCGGCCCAGATCCCCCATCACGGCAGCGCGTGAAGCGTCGTCGAGGCGGTCCACCTGGTTGAGGGCCACCACGGTGACACCGGCGTGGGCGGCCATCGGGGCGATGAAATCGTCGTGGATCGCGGCATCGGCGTACTTTTCGGGATCCAGAACCCACACAAGAACATCGACGCGCTCCACCAGGCGGGTAGCAATGCGCCTGTGAGAGTCCTCATCTGAATCGATATCGGGCAGATCCAGCAGCACGGTTGCGGCGCCGATCCCGGCATCGGCGGTCAGCTGGACGCGCTCGTCCACATCCAGCCAGTCCAGCAGCGCACTGGTCCTGCCCGCCGCTGACGGCCCGATACCGGCGGGGAGCGCCGCCAGGGGGCGGGTCGTGGTGGGTCGGGTGACCGCAGTGCGCGCAATCCGGGTACCGGCCAGGGCGTTGAGCAGGCTCGACTTGCCCGATCCGGTGGCGCCCAGCAGTGCCACGACGACCACGCCCGGCGCCAGTCGGCGTCGCTGGTCCGCGCTTTCCAGGACCGCACGCGCCGGAGCCATCGCCTCAGGGCTTACGAGGCCCTCCCCGAGCTCGACGGCCCGCTCCAGGTCGGCCAGCCGTGCATCCAGGTCGTGACCGGCCGCAACACGCGCCCGCCGCGCGGTGGTCGTCTCGAAGCTGGCTGTCGGCGCCGTCCCTCGGTGGCTCGGCCGTGCGCGGCTCATCGGTCGTGTCCTGACACGCCTGGGAACAGGTCACTGCTCCTATTAACAAGGGACGAGCCGTTTGCTGAGACGCGAACATCGCGAGTCACGGCTTCCCGAACGCGCTCAATGCCGGTACGCAACTCGTCTCCGGTCGGCACCGGTTCAGACAGAGCAGAGATGAAGACCTCAACGAGTGAATTCAGGAAGGCCTCCATACGCGCGGTCAGGGCGTCGCGGGCGCGCACCGTCATCGTGCGCATGGCCTGGTCGCCGAAAACGGCTTCCAGAAGGCGCTGGGCCAGGAGCGCGGTTCCACCGGCCACCCCGATCTCGCCACCGGTCAGTCCGCCGGTATGGGCGAAGACGAGGATCATGAGAGCCACGCCGGCACCGTTGACGCCGAGCGACAGCAGTCGGGCGGTCAGACGCTTGTCCGCGCCCTCGGCACGGATGAGCGACAGAACGTCGCCTTGCCAGTCGTGCACCAGGGCGGCCGCATCAGCCATCAGCCTAGCGTCAGTAGGCAGGTCGCTCAGGGCCGTGGCCAGCTGGTCGGGCGCCGTGGCGGCACGACGCCACGCCCGTTCGGTCTCCAGGGTCATGCGCTGCGCCTCGGCGATCAGGAGAGCCACCAGGGAGGATTCGATGGCCTCCTCCACACGTGCCGCGGGAGCAGGCCTGCCTCTCAGGGCGGCGGTCAACCGGTCGCGCAGTCGTCCGATCTGAACCTCCAGGCTGCGCAGAAGCTCACCGGTACCAACCAGTTCCTGCCAGCGCGCCAATACCTCGCCGCGCAGCATCTGGCCGTCAGCTACAGCCGCCTCCAAGCGTTCCAGCGCCTCGTGGCCCGCCGTGTGAGCCAGGTCGGCCAGCTCGGCGCATTCGGCGGTCTGGGCGTCGAGTTCGGCCGCCAGCAGGTCCGTCTGCGCCAAAGCCGCATTCAGCGCGCCCGACAGGGTTCGCCGAGCCACTTCCTTGCGGGCCTCCTGATCAGCGGCCAAACCGCCGAGCCAGCTGCGCAGTGGTGCGACGACGGCTTCGGGCAGGAAGCCGTCAGTATCCAGACCGACCTCGGGGATGGTGAAGATCGGCGCATCTGCGAGGCGCGCGTCCGTCAAGCGACGGCGCAGGTCGGCCTCGACATCGGGTCCCGCGCCGTCGGGCACGCGGTCCAGGACGACTGCGGTCACCACATCGCGCTCAGCGGCAGCGCGCAAGTGCTCCCAGGGGACGGCGTCGGCGTAGCGAGACGCGGTGGTCACGAAGATCCACAGATCGGCGCCGGCCAGCAGGGTGGCGGCCAGCGAGCGGTTCTCCTCCACGACGGAGTCGATATCGGGAGCGTCCAAGAGCGCCAATCCCGCGGGAAGGGCGGCGCAGGAGCGGATCTCGACCTCGCGCGGGGTATGGGCGCCGGCCGGACTGACGCCGGCGTCCTCCGCCACGCGCACCCGGGCGAGCGAGCCCAGGACGCGATCGCCGTCGAACCACGGCTCGTCGCCCGGGGCGTGCAGCAGCAGCGGGCGACGCGTGGTGGGACGGATAGCGGAGGCGGCAGCGACGTGCCTGCGCACCAGGGAGCACACGAGAGTGGACTTGCCGGCACCGGTGGAGCCGCCGACCACCGCCAAAAGCGGTGCGTCAATGCTGGTCAGGCGCGGCAGGACGTAGTCGCCGAGCTGATCGCGGATCAGCCGGGCGCGGTCTCGCGCATGGGCGGTACTCGGCAGAGCGCAAGGCAGAACGAGTCCGTCGAGCGCATGCTGCAGGCTCAGCAGCGCACCGCCGGCTGTGGGAGCCCCGGGCCCGGCTGCGCTCACGGTTCAGGCGCCCGCGGCGCTGGAGGGGTCGGCGGCGAGCAGAATCTGGGGAGCGAGGTCCGCCTCGCTCGCGGGACTCCACGTCGCGGGGTCGGCATCGATCTGCTCGCCGGAGCGTATGTCCTTGACGGAGTCGGACTCGGTACCGGCCCCGGGGAACCAGACGAAGGGGATGCCGCGCTTGTCGGCGAACCTGATCTGCTTGCCGAACTTGGCGGCCGTGGGGGCGACGTCGGCGGCGATGCCGCGCTCCCGCAGGGCGTCGGCCACGGCATCGGAGACGGCTCGGTGCTCCTCGTCGGTCACGGCCACGAGCACGGCTGTGGGGACCGCCCGAGTCACCTCGATCAGCCCGGCCCCCATGACGCGGGACAGCAGACGCGACAGGCCGATGGAGATGCCCACGCCCGGGAAGGTCCGCTTGCCGTTGGAGGCGAGGGAGTCATAGCGGCCGCCGGAGCACACCGAGCCGAGGTCCTCGTGCCCGGCCATGAACGACTCGTAGACGGTGCCGGTGTAGTAGTCCAAACCGCGAGCGATCTTCAGGTCGGCCACGATGGCTCCCGGACGACGACGGGCGGCGACTCGCAGCAGCGACTCCAACTCGTCCAGGCCCGCCAGCAGGAGCGCACTGGGCTCGGCTCCATCCAGGGCGGACAGGACGCGGGCGCGCAGCTGATCGGGGTCGGTACCGGTCATGGTGGCCAGGCCCAGGGCGGCCTCTGCCTGGGCGCGCGTGATGCCGACGGTCTCGACGAGTTCAACGGCGACGGCGTCGGTTCCGATCTTGTCGAGCTTGTCCACCACGCGCAGCACCTCGACGAGCCGGTCGTCCTCGATACCCACGGACTGGTAGAAGCCCTGGGCGACCTTGCGGTTGGACACGTGGATGGTGATGGCCGGGATCGGGAGGGCGGACAGGGCCTCGTGCATGATCAGGGGGACTTCGACGTCGTAGTGCAGGGGCAGGCTCCCGTCGCCGACGACATCGATGTCCACCTGGTAGAACTCGCGGAAGCGGCCCTCCTGGGGGCGCTCCCCGCGCCAGACCTTCTGGATCTGGTAGCGCTTGAAGGGGAAGTGAAGGATACCGGCGTTATCGATGACATAACGCGCGAAGGGGACGGTGAGATCGAAGTGGAGACCGAGCTGCTTGGCGGGATCCGCCTCGCCGGCTTCCCCGGGACCGCCCTGCAGGCGGGACAGGAGATAGACCTCCTTGGAGCTCTCGCCCTTCCTGGTCAGTTCGGTCAGCGGCTCGACGGCGCGGGTCTGGATGCCGCTGAAGCCGTGAAGCTCGAAGGTACGGCGCAGGATGTCGATGAACTGCTGTTCGACCACGCGGCCCGCAGGGAGCCACTCGGGGAAGCCGGAGAGCGAGGAGAGTGCCTGTCGTGCCTGTGCGGAGTGCGCCATGGGCGTCATCCTCTCATGACGACCGAATCCTGCGGTCCTCCGGCCGTCAGACTCACGCGTGCCGGTCTCCCCCGCGCACCTTGGCCTCGGCCAGATAGGGATTGGCGTGGTGCTCATGGGCCATGGTGGTCGCTGCGCCGTGCCCGGGGAGGAGAACCGTTTCGGGACTGACGGCCGAGGCGAGGAAGCGGAGTGTGGCCCACATCTGGACCTGGTCGCCCCCGGGCAAGTCGGTACGGCCCACTGAGCCCTTGAAGATGACGTCGCCGTCCAGAGCGACGAGGTAGTCGTGCTCCTCCTCGGCCACGGACGGGTCGTCCTCAACGGCCTCGGCCTCGTACAGCAGTGCGTTGTCCGCCAAGGGGGCGTTGAGGAAGAACAGTGTCGAGCCCTCCGAATGCCCCGGCGCGGGGATGGCGCGCACAGCGACACCCGGCACGAGCTCGACGGCCCGGCTGAACGCCTCGCCGGGGATGTCACGGATGTCGCCCGGTTTCCGCCAGGGGGTTTCGGCCAGGTCGGCGAAGGTCATGCCGTTCGCACTGATGCCCGTAGCCGCGTCCGGGTCCTCGAGACGGTAGCGATCGGGCTCGGGGATGTAGACCGGCACGGACACGGCGGCGTCAGCAGGATCTTCAACGGCCAGCAGGCCCTCCGCGTGAGCGGCCTCGATGAGAGCGGCGGTGTCCCACACGTGATCGGCGTGCCCGTGGGTCAGGAGCACCGCGCCCAGGGTGAGGCGGTTCGAGCGCAGCAGGGCGAGCGCGCCGCGCACCGCACCGGCCCCAGGGTCCACGACCAGGGCGGGCCGGTCCGGTCCGGGCGCCAGGACATAGCAGTTCGCGGCGAAGACAGGGGCGATCGTGCGCTCGAGGATCATGGACCCACCCTACCGGGACTGCCCTCGCGACGTCCCGGCCCGCCGCGGGCCGCTCTCCTCTCCCATCAGGCGCAGCCGAGGTCCATCCCAGTGGTCGATGAGCCAGCGGTCGTGACTGGCCACGAGCAGGGTGCCGCCCCAGGCGGTCAGCGCCGCCTCCAGCGCCTCCATGGTGTCCAGATCGAGGTAGTTGGTGGGCTCATCGACGATGAGCACCTCGGGGGCGGCCGCGACCGCCGCGGCGAACTGGGCGCGGCGCTGGTTGCCCGCAGACAGCTCGCCCACGCACCGGGACCAGTAGGCGGGATGCAGGATGCCGGCACCAGCCTCGCCAATGCCCGAGGCCCACGTCTCCTCCCCCAGGCCGGGGTCGCCGGGGCGCGGCAGCCGCTGGGGGATGACGGCGACGCCTCCGGAGACGGTCAGCGCGCCGGTGGACTCGGCGGTGGGCGGAGAGCCGGTGGCGACCCAGCGCAGGAGGGTCGTCTTGCCGCAGCCGTTGGGGCCGGTGACCAGCAGGTGCTCTCCGGCGCTCAGGTCGAAGGTCACTGGAGCCAGGCGCCCTGGGACGTGGGCCTCGCGGACTGCGACCGCCAGGCCGCTGCCGCTGCGGGCGACGACCCGAGGCAGATCCAGGCTGAGGCGGTAGGAGCGGGGGCGGCGGACCTCGACGGCGCCCAGCGCCTCCAGACGCCGGTCGTCGTCCCGGCGACGGCGCATTGATGCCTGCGAGGTGCGGTCCGCATAGAACTTCTTGGCCATTCCGCCCTCAGTGCGGGCTCCGTGGTGGTGCGCGGTGCCGTAGTGCCCGATGGTCTCGGACTCGCGGCGGTGGCGGGCGAGGGCGCGCTTGTCCTCCTGCTGCGAGGCGTGGATGCGGTCGTGGGAGGCGCGGGCGCGGGCCTTGTTCTCCAGGTAGTCGCTGTAGGCGCCGGCGCAGCGCTGGACTCCCGGGACGCGGCCGCCCCCGGTGGCGGTCAGGAGAGCCTGCCAGGGGGCGGTATCCAGGTCGAGGACGCAGGTGGCGACATCATCGATGAAGGCGCGGTCGTGACTGGCCAGCAGGACAGGGCCCTCCCAACCGCGCAGCGCGGCTGCCAGGTATGCCACGGCTTCGTCGTCGAGGTGGTTGGTCGGCTCGTCCAGGACCAGCGCGGCGGGGCGGGTGAGCAGGGTGGCGGCGAGTGTGAGACGGCCGCGCTGGCCGGGTGAGAGCGTGGCCAGCCGACGGGTACGGGCATCAGGACCGCTCAGAGTCCCGAGCCCGAGGCTCACGAGCGTCTCCTCGATACGGGCCTGCAGGCCCCACGCGTCCACTGCTGTCATGGCGGCGAGCAGTTCGTCGTAACTGCGCGCGAGGGCGTCGTCCTCGGGAGCGGCGGCCATACGCTCGGCGACCGTCTCGAAACGTGCTGTCAGGGAGCGCACTGATGCAGTAGCGGCGTCGAGGTAGTCGCCCACGCTCCCAGCCGTTACGGCGGCATCGGGGACGGGTGCGAGCAGCGGGGCTTGAACCGTGCCGGAGTCAGGGACGAGGCCGCCCGCGACCAGGCGCAGGAGGGTCGTCTTGCCGCAGCCGTTGGGGCCGACGAGGCAGGCGCGCTCGCCTTCGGCGACGGTGAGGGTGACGCCGTCGAGAAGCGGCTCGGAGGTGAAGGAGAACGACACGGACGTCAGTCGGATAGCGGGCACGGAGCATCCTTGGGTGTGTGCAGCTGGGACGGTCTGGTCAGGATGCTCACGCGGCCATGGCACCGAAGTTTATATGACGCGACCGCCTCGGCGCGGGCCGTGCTCCGGCAGAAGGTCATCGGGGTGGGCGCGGCCTGGACCGGGCTGCGGGATCGTGATCCTCTCAGGCCCCTGATCCGGAAGAGGAGGCGGTCCCGGGTGCGGAGCCTCACCGGGCGGTCCCACGCACCGCGCCGAGCACGTAGAGTGGTGGTCATTGCTGTCATCCCGCAGCAGAACACTCCCGGCAACGCCGGGCGCGAACGGAAATGGCCGGAGGCTCCTCCGGATCCACCCCGTCAATTCATGAAGGAGCACACGTGACTGAGAACACGCAGCCCGACACCGCCCTGGATTCCACCGCTACGTCAGCGAAGGAGACTTCCTCCGCCATTGCCGCGGCCGCCACCGAGGCCGAGCCGCACCGCGAACATGACGCCGAGCAGACCGCCGAGACCAATCCCGCCTCGGCCGTCTCATCCGTCGATGACAAGACCACAATCGAGCCCGCTGACGAAGCGGCGGACCAGTCGGCTACTGAGGCTGCTGCGTCTGCCGAACCTGCTGAGCCCGCAGAGCCCGCCCAATCCCACGCTGAAACGGCGAAGCCCGCTGCGCGGCCCTCCGAGCCGCAAGCCGACTCCGGCTCGCCCCACAACCACGAGCAGGCTGCGCCTGCGAAGGGTCCGACGCCGGCCACCGCGCCGGCCGAACCGGAGGTCGACCCCCAGGAGGCGATGGACGCCGCCAAGTGGGGCCGTGTCGACGGCGAGGGGAGGGTCTACGTCCAGGACAACGGCGCTGAACGCGAGGTCGGTCAGTTCCCCGATGCGCCCGTCGCCGAGGCCATGGCCTTCTACGTACGGCGCTTCCTGGACCTGAAGGCCACGGTCGATCTATTCGCCACTCGACTGCCGCAGCTGAGCGTCCGGGAGATCGACTCGACCTTGAAGTCGATCGAGCAGTCCCTGACGGAGCCCGCCGCCGTCGGCGACCTGGATGGTCTACGTGCTCGCTTCTCCGCGCTCAAGTCCGTCGCCGCCGAGCGCCGGGAGGCGGTCGCCGCCGAGCGCGCCGCCGCCAAGGAGCAGGCCTTGAAGGATCGCACAGTGATCGTCGAGCGCGCCGAAGCCATCAGCGCCCAGGACCCCGCCCGCACCCAGTGGAAGAGCTCGGGCGCCGAACTGCGCGAGCTGTTGGAGAAGTGGAAGGAGGCCCAGCGTCGCGGACCACGTCTGGACCGCCCGGTCGAAGACGGGTTGTGGAAGCGCTTCAGCCATGCGCGCACCGCCTTCGATCGCCACCGCCGCCAGTTCTTCAGCGAGCTCGATGCCAAGCAGGCCCAGGTCAAGGTCGCCAAGGAGGCTCTCATCAAGCGTGCCGAAGAGCTCTCCGGCTCCACCGACTGGGCGGGGACGTCGGCGAAGTACCGAGGCCTGATGGACGAATGGAAGAAGGCGGGCCGCGCCTCCCGCAAGGAGGACGACGCCCTGTGGGCTCGTTTCCGCGCCGCTCAGCAGGTCTTCTTCGATGCCCGCCGGGCCAAGGACGCGGCCACTGACGCCGAGTACGCCGAGAACCTCAAGGTCAAGGAGGCGCTCATCGTCAAGGCCGAGGCGCTCCTGCCGGTCAAGAACGTCAAGGCCGCCAAGAAGGCCCTGCGCCCGATCCAGGACGCGTGGGAGGAGGCGGGCCGCGTCCCGCGCTCGGCCCTGCGCCGGATCGAGGGCCGCATGCGCGCCGTCGAAGATGCGATCCGTGAGGCGGAGAACGCCGAATGGCGTCGCACCGACCCGGAGACCAAGGCGCGCGCCGAGGGTCTGGCCGGTCAGCTCGAGGACTCGATCGCCGCGCTGGAGAAGGATCTAGCGGCCGCCACGGCCGCGGACGATGCCAAGAAGATCGCCGAGGCCGAGGCGGCGCTCACCGCACGGCGCGCTTGGCTCGAGCAGGTACGGCGCTCCGCCCGCGCCTGAGGCTGAGCCGCTCGGCTTCTCGACTTCTCAGTTTCTCCGCCGGGTCCTTCCCGACGAGACTGCGAAGAAGCAGCCCTATGAGACGACGCCCTGAGACTGTGCCACCGGCGGCGGCCGGCGCGGTCTCAGGGCGTCGTCGCAACGCCCGCGGCTCTTTGCGACTGATGAAGAGGGCTCACCCGCGCCTTTTACTTATGTTTGCGTACGTGTGCGCACGCTCAGGCTCCATCCCCGACCGCCCCTGGCCGCATCGGTGACAGCAGCGAACTTGTCCACAGACCCGCTCCCGGGTAGCACGGGGTGAGCGGACAGATTCACTATGACGCCATGGCCCCGCCTCTGCATCCTGGACCGCCTGTCCCCTCCGCCGCCTCCGCAGCGGGCCGCTCGCATCGTCCGCCAAGTTCTTCGCGAGACGTGAGCGCACGCACGATACTCTCCCGTCTGCGGCCCCGCGCCTTCGAACCCGCTCTGGGACCTCTGCACTCCCGAGAGCTGACAGTGCTGCAATGCCATGGGCTCGATGAGCTGCTCTTGGCGCGCACGGGCATGATCACGATGCCTCGCGATCTGCTGCGGACCGCCGGTGCGCGTGCCCGGGCCCTGGCCTGCGTCGTACCCGATGGCGGCGTCATCTCCGGGGAATCAGCCATATGGGTGCATCTGGGAGGAGAGCCGCCCCGCACGATCCAAGTGGCGCACCCTGATCATCGCGGCCGCACTCGGGCGATCGACTACTCCCGCATGGTGATACCACCGGAGGAGGTCGAACTCGTCGGCAGCATGCCCTGCGCCACACTCGCACGCGCGGTCGTCGATGTGGCCAGAACCGCTCCGCCCGTGCGTGCGGTCGAGTCCGTTCTTCAGGCCCGCAATGCCGGCCTGAGCAGCAACCGTCTGAGAGTCGCGCTCCTGACCTGCCAAGGCGCATCGCGTCGAGGCGGCCCCCGCGTCCGGCACATTATCGACGCCCTCGACAGAATCGACATACCGCCTCAGCACCGCGTGCGTCGAGAGCCGCTCCGCGGCACCGGGCCTCAGGTCTGATGACGTCGCGCAGTCGTGGAGGTGGTGCGCCGCGCCTCGAAGACTCCGTCGATACGCCGCAGGGAGGACAACGTGTAGTCGAGGTGGCCGGCCTCGGCCAGCTCGACGACGAAGCGCGCCGTGACCACGCGGTCGCGCGACGTGCCGATGGTGGCGCTCATGAGATCGACATGATTGTCCGCCAGGACCCTGGTGATGTCCGCCAGCAGCCCCCCGCGATCCAGAGCCTCGAGTTCGACCTGGACGAGGTAGGCGCTCTGGGCGTGCTCGGCCCAGCGCACCGATAGCAGGCGCTCGGGCTCGTGCTTGAGCTGATCGACGTTATGGCAGTCGCTTCGGTGCACCGATATGCCCGAGCCGCGGGTGATGAAACCGATGATGGGGTCTCCGGGCATGGGAGTGCAGCACCGGGCCAGCTTGACGTACACATCACCAGCGTCCATGCCTTCCACGATGACACCGGCGTCAGCCGTCCTGGGACGATGACGCGACCTGGTCGCCTTGGTCGGCAGAATCCCCTCCGCGAGGGTCTCCTCTGCGCCCGCCTCGCCGCCCATGGCGTTCACAAGAGTGTCGACAACATGCTGAGCGGAGACGTGCCCCTGGCCGACGGCCGCATACAGGCCATCGATGTCGCCCTTATCCAGGGTCTGAGCCACGTCCATGAGCGAGTCGTGACTCATGATCCGCTGGATCGGCAGGTCCTTCTTGCGCATGGCGCGGGCGATCGCGCTCTTGCCCGCCTCGATCGCCTCCTCCCGGCGCTCCTTGGAGAACCAGGATCGGATCTTGTTGCGAGCCCGCGTCGAGCCCACGAACGTCAACCAGTCCCGGCTGGGGCCGGCGCCCTGAGCCTTGGATGTGAAGACTTCGACAGTGTCGCCATTCTCGAGTCTGGTGTCCAGCGGCACGAGGCGGCCGTTGACGCGCGCGCCCACAGTGCGGTGCCCGACCTCGGTGTGCACGGCATAGGCGAAGTCAACCGGGGTGGAGGCGCTCGGCAGCGCCAGAACATCGCCCTTGGGGGTGAAGACGTAGACCTGGGTACCGGCCATCTCGTAGCGCAATGAATCCAGGAACTCTGCGGGGTCCTGTGTCTCCTTCTGCCAGTCGACGAGCTGACGGAGCCATCCCATATCCCCGGCGTCGGAGTCTCCGGGAGCGCCGCCCAACGAACTGGGCCCGGTGGCATTCGGGTCTTCCTTGTACTTCCAGTGAGCGGCCACCCCGTACTCCGCCATGCGGTGCATCTCCGCTGTACGGATCTGGATCTCCACCGGTTTGCCGCCTGGACCGACAACGGTGGTGTGCAAGGACTGGTAGAGGTTGAACTTGGGAACCGCGATATAGTCCTTGAACCGCCCGCTCATCGGGGTCCATCTGGAATGCAGAGAGCCGAGAACGGCATAGCAGTCCTGAACAGAGTCCACGATGACGCGCACCGCCACCAGATCGTAGATGTCGTCGAACTCCTTTCCCCGCACGATCATCTTCTGGTAGATCGAGTAGTAGTGCTTCGGGCGCCCGGTGACGGTGCCTTTGATCTTGCTGATGCGCAGGTCCTCCTCGATCTGAAGGCGGACCTGCCGCAGGTACTCCTCACGGGCGGGAGCCCGCTCGGCGACCATGTGCTCGATCTCGTCGTAGACGCCCGGGTACAGCGCTTTGAAGGAACGATCCTCCAACTCCCACTTGATGGCATTCATACCCAGCCGGTGAGCCAATGGAGCGTAGATCTCCAGGGTCTCCTTGGCCTTACGAGCGGCGTTGTTCGCCGAGACGTACTTCCAGGTGCGGGCGTTGTGGAGGCGATCGCCGAGTTTGATCACAAGCACGCGAATGTCTTTGGACATGGCGACGATCATCTTGCGGACCGTCTCGGCCTGAGCCGCATCCCCGTACTGGAGTTTGTCGAGCTTGGTGACGCCATCGACCAGGAGAGCGATCTCGTCGCCGAAGTCGCCGCGCAGCCTCTCCAGGGAGTAGTCGGTGTCCTCCACGGTGTCGTGCAACAAGGCGGCGGCCAGGGTCTGCGGTGTCATGCCGAGCTCCGCCAGGATGGTCGCCACCGCCACCGGATGGGTGATGTACGGCTCCCCGGACTTCCGCTTCTGACCGGCATGAGCCTTCTCGGCCACCTCATAGGCCCGCACGATGAGACTGGTGTCGGCCTTGGGGTGGTTGGCCCTCAGTGCTCGCATAAGCGGCTCGATGGCCGCGGGTGTCGCGTGCCCCCGTGAGCCGAACCACGCCAGACGACTGCGGACGCGCGACCCCGGGACTACGGTCTGCCCGCCACCGTCGCTGCTCTTGGTCTCGGTCATGACCGGATCATAGCCACCAGGCGGGCTGCGTTCTGAACGCCTCAGCCTTGCGAGTCGCCGCGCGCCCCATGAACAGGGGAGCCGACACAGCTGGACTTGGCTGCCGACTTCCTCCGACGCCCGACTACCGGGTCGTCAAAGCGTTCTCACGCGGCATCGAAGGTGACCACGGAATCGATCGGACGTCCCGGAAGCTTCTCCCGACCGCCGAGTCCAGTGAGTTCCAGAAGCATGCAGATCGCCTCGATCGAGGCACCGGCCTGTTCGAGCAGTTCGATCGAAGCGGAAGCCGTTCCGCCAGTGGCCAGGACGTCGTCGATGACCAGCACGCGCTGGCCGGGCACAACCGTGTCCGGACGGACCTCCATCCGGGCGGTCCCGTACTCCAATGTGTAGTCGACGCCGATGACCGGTCCGGGCAGCTTGCCTCCCTTGCGGACGGTGATCATGCCGATGCCCAGACGCACGGCCAAGGGGGCGGCGAGAATGAAGCCGCGCGACTCCAGACCGGCCACTGCATCGACCCGGCCGGCGTAATGAGCCGCCAGGCCCTCGATGAAGGCGCCGAAAGCCCGCCCATCGGCCAGCAGCGGAGTAATGTCCCTGAACAGGACCCCGGGTTGGGGGAAGTCCGGCACCTCGCGGAGGTGATCCATGACGAGCTGGGTCAGCTCGGGCGGCAAGGTGGGGCGATTCGTCATGAGCGCCTGTTCTTCCTCTTCGGCTGCGCGGAGACACCCAGGTGATGCCCTGGGACGAGGGGCGAGGCCGCCGGTGCGGCAACAATCGCGGCCAGGGCCTCGTCGTCGTCACCCGCCTGGGTGACGCGCTGGGCACGAGCGGCCTCGACGCGCTTGGCCTGCTCGACAATGCTCTTCTCGCGGCTGCGCAGATCGACGAGCAACGGCGTGGCCAGGAAGATCGAGGACAGCGTTCCCGCAATCATGCCGATGAACAAGGTCAGCGCAATGTCCCGCAGGGTGCCCGCACCCAGGATGAAGGCGCCGACCACCAGCAGCGAGGCGACGGGCAGCACGCCCACCACCGAGGTGTTGATCGAGCGGATGAAGGTCTGGTTGACCGCGAGGTTGGCCAGCTCGGCGTACGTCGAGCGCGTCTGCGCCTCGTAGTGCGAGGTGTTCTCACGGATCTTGTCGAAAACGACCACCGTGTCGTACAAGGAGTACCCCAGGATGGTCAGCACGCCGATAATGGTGGCGGGAGTGACCTCGAACCCTGAGGCGGCGTAGATGCCGATGGTCACGATGATGTCGTGGCTCAAGGCGAGCAGGGCGGCCGCCGCCATCTTCCATGTGCGGAAGTAGATCCAGATGAGAGCCCCGACGAGCAGGAAGAAGATCACCAGACCTCGCGCAGCCTTGCTGGTCACATCTGCGGACCAGGTCGGACCGATGGTGGTGGCCGAGACGCTGCCCGAATCCACGTCGTATGCGGTGGCTAGAGAGGAGGCCAGTTCGTCGAGCTGGGCCTTGTCCAGCTCATTGGTCTGAATCCGTACGGATGAGGCCCCCATCGTGGTGACGCTCGAACCCGAGGACAGGTCTTTATCGGCCAGTACATCGTTGCCCGGCCCCTCCGAGGGATCGGCCACCCCGGTGACGGTGACCTCCGAGCCGCCCTTGAAGTCGATGCCCGGGTTGAGTCCGGGCTTGACGACGAGAACAGCGGAGAGGGCGATGACGACGATGGCGATGGTGTACCAGATGCGCCGTTTGGCGATGAAGGGCAGAGAGGTCTTGCCCGAGTAGAGATCATTGCCCAGCGCGGCGAGGGAGATCACTTCGTCTCACCGTCCTTTCCGGTGGTGGAGTCGACATCCACGGCAATGCCCTCGTCCGGCGCATCCGTCTGAGCACCGTCGGCGGAGACTCCCTCCTCCTCGGCAGCCGTCCTCCTGCGCGCCTCGGCCTTGCGCCGGGCCAGAGAGCCCACGGCGGAATCGATGACGGCCTCGCGGCCCTTTCCGTAGGCGGCCAGGGAACGCGCCCCGAGATGCTCAGGATCCAGGCCCGATAGGCGATGCCCTTCACCGAAGAACGCGAAGCGCAGGATCCAAACCATCATCGGGTGGGTGAACAGGATGATGACCGCCAGGTCGACCACCGTGGTGACGCCCAGGGTGAAGGCGAATCCCTGCACACCGCCCACAGCCAGGAAGTACAGCACGACGGCGGCCACCAGGTTGACGGTGTCGGAGACGATGATCGTCTGCCGGGCGTGCTTCCAGCCCTCGTCCACGGCGGCCACCAGGGTGCGTCCGTTACGGACCTCATCGCGCACGCGCTCGAAGTAGATGATGAAGGAGTCCATCGTGATGCCGATGGAGATGATGAGCCCCGCCACACCGGCCAGGGACAACCGGTATCCCATCGACCAGCTCAGGAGTGCGATCGCCAGATAGGTGCCGGCGGCCGCGACGATGAGGGAGGCCACGGCGACCACGCTCAGTCCGCGGTACTGCCACGCCAAGTAGACGATGATGAGGGCGAAGCCGATGAGCCCGGCGATCAGACCGTTTCGCAATTGCTCGGTGCCCAGAGTGGCCGAGACCTGCTGCTCGGACTGAACGGTGAAGCTCAGCGGCAGAGATCCAAAGGACAGCTGATTGGCCAATGTGTTGGCCTGGGCCTGAGTGAAGTTGCCGGTGATCTGGACGCGGCCGTCGGTGATGGCACTGGTGACATCCGGATTGAACCCCGAGGACATGATGGTCAGCCCGTCCAGAACGATGGCGAACTGGGCCTTCTGCGAATCCGGGGATTGCCCGTTGGGCTGACCGCTGGAGGCGGCCGCCGCCTTATCGCGATAGGCGATGAGACGCTCCGAAACCTCTGAGAATTCCTCGGTGCCCTCGGCGTTGAACTCCAGGGAGACGACCCACTTGTTAGTGGTCGTTCCCTGGCTGGTGGTCTCCAGACCGGAGGCGGCGTTGGCGATATCCGTGCCCGCGATGTCAGCGGGACCGAGGATGTAGGCCTGTCCCGTGCCGTCCTTGTCGCAGGAGATCACGGCCTTGGCAGGATCCTGCGTTTCGCCGGTGAGGTTGTCCGACGCCGTGCAATCCATCATGTAGGCGTCGTAGATCATCTTCTCGCTGATCCACGAGTCCGAGGAATTGTCCTCCGATGTCGCCGGCAAGGGATCCTCGCTGATAGTCCCGTCGCCATTGGCGTCCGAGACCTGCGTGGCGACCTCCTCGGCAGTGACGGGAGTCGGCTCGGCGCTCGGAGCATCGGTGGCCTCGGCGGCAGGATCAGCGGGCGCCTCAGTCGGATCAGCGGGAGCGTCGGTCTGCTCGGTCTGCTCCGCCTCGCCCTCGGCCGGTGCCCCACTCGGTTCGACCGCGGCGGGAGCCTCACTCGCCGCATCATCCGCAGTGGGCGATGCGGTGGCCTGGGCGATGCGCTGGTTGTAGTTGTCCGCGAGTGAACTCGCACTTCCCTGAATGATCCGGATGACCGGCCGGAAGTAGAGCACAGCAGAGGTTCGCACGAGCTCGAGCGTGTCCTGACTGGGGGATCCCGGCAGCGAGACCACGATGTTCTGCCCGCCCTGGCGGGAAATCTGCGCCTCGGCGACGCCGGAGGCGTCGACACGCTGTCGAATGATCTCGATGGCCTGGTTGACATCCTCATCGGTGATCTCGGAGCCGTCGGACGTCGTGGGCGTCAGGATGATCTGCGTGCCGCCCTCGAGATCCAGCGCCAGGCCCGGGGTCATTGACGTGCGGCCGGTATAGGCGCCGGCGTAGAGCCCGCCGAAACCGATCACAATGATGAGAAGCAGCATCAGAAGGCGGCGCCCCGGATGCTTCGTCTGCTTGGTGGACACGCGGTCCCTTCCTCAGGAGGTGGTGCGGCTCATGCCGCTCAGAATATGTCTGGTGCGTTCAGGCCCGCGAAGCCTTGTCGTCGGCTTCTTCAGCCTTGTCGGCCTTTTCAGCCTCTTCGGTTTCTTCGGCAGCCCCGGCCTCATCGGAAGCGTCAGTCGGGTCAGCAGTCGGATCAGCAGTCGAGTCAACATCGTCAGCCTTGTCCGTGACCTCGCCAGTTTCGGCGTCATCGACCTCGTGGTCGGCCGCTTCGGCATCCTCGGAGTCATCGGACTCGGCGGCGAAGGGCGGCTCCTCCGCCTCGATGATGGCGGACTTGGCCCACAGCGACTCATCCCCGAGCGGGGTGGCGAGGGTCACGACGTCACCGCTGACCTCGACCACCGTGCCGTAGAAGCCTGCGCGCGTACGCACCCAGTTCCCCGGAACGAGCGCCTCGTTGGTACGACGCTCCTGCTCGGCGAGCATCTTCTTCTGCTGCGCACGCGAGAAACGAGACAGGCCCCAGAAGACGAGCAGCATGATGGCGAATATGACGAGCATCCGACTATCCATGAACGGCGACTTTCGTTTGTTCGAGAGATCCTCTTGTCAAGAGGAACGACCGTGCAGAGTCTAGGCCACCGGGCTGCGCGGTCGCGTGTGAGACATGACCGCTACGATCACGGGACAGCCTCACCATACGGGAACGGCGGTGAGGAGGTGAGGATCGGTCTGCCGCGTCACTCTGAGATCACTCTCATCACTCTGATTCACTGCGCTCAGGTGAACAGAACCCCTTCGGCGGGCGGTCTCATCCCCATGTGCTCGTAGGCCGCCGGCGTCGCCATGCGGCCTCGGGGCGTGCGCACGATCAGTCCCTCGCGGAAGAGGAACGGCTCAGCCACGGTCTCAATGGTCTCGGGCTCCTCCCCCACGCTGACCGCCAGCGTCGTCAGCCCCACCGGGCTTCCGGAGAAGCGGGAGCACAGAGCCTCCAGGACCGAGCGATCGAGGCGGTCCAGGCCCAGGGCATCCACCTCGAAAACCTCCAGGGCGCCGCGGGCGGCCTCCAGGTCCAGACGCCCCGGCGTGCCGTGCACCTCCGCCCAGTCCTGGACGCGGCGCAGCAGGCGATTGGCGATGCGGGGAGTCCCGCGTGAGCGACTCGCCAGCTCCCGGGCCGCCTCGGCGTCGATGGCCACACCGAGCAGCCCGGCGGAGCGGGAGATGATGCGAACCAGATCGGCCGGGTCGTAGTACTCCAGGTGACCGGTGAAACCGAATCGGTCGCGCAGCGGTGCCGGCAGCAGCCCTGCGCGGGTCGTGGCACCCACCACCGTGAAGACGGGCAGTGTCAGCGGGATCGAGGTCGCACCGGGGCCCTTGCCCACGACGATATCGACCCGGTAGTCCTCCATGGCCAGGTAGAGCATCTCCTCGGCGGTGCGGGCCAGGCGGTGGATCTCATCGATGAACAGAACGTCGCCCTCCTCCAGGGAGGACAGGATGGCGGCCAGATCGCCGGCGTGCTGGATGGCGGGGCCGGAGGTCAGCCGCAAAGAGCCCTCGACCTCGGCGGCGATGATCATGGCCAGGGTCGTCTTCCCCAGACCGGGCGGGCCCGAGAGCAGGACGTGGTCGGGAGTGGCGCCACGCGCCAGGGCGGCGCGCAGCACCACCGAGAGCTGGCCGCGCACGACCTGCTGCCCCACGAAGTCCTCCAGGCGCTTGGGCCTCAGGGCCGCCTCGGCGGCGCGCTCGACGTCATCGGCACCGCCCGTCACCAGCCGGTTGTCCGCCCCCTGCGCGGAGGTGAATTCCTTATCCACGACTGGCGCCTCCCAGCCTGCGCAGTGAGGCGCGCAGCAGCTCGGGCACGCTCGGCTCGGCATTCTCCGCCGCCTGCTCCGACTCGACAGCGGCCACGGCCCGGGCGGCGACGGCCTCATTCCAGCCGAGCTGGACCAGGGCGGCGACGACATCCGGGTGCGGCTGATCGGCCCCCGTCACCGGGGCAGCAGGCTCGGAACTGTCACCCGTGGGCGCACCGAGCTTATCGCCAATGTCGATGATGACCCGCTGCGCGCCCTTGGGGCCCAATCCCGGCACGCGCTTGAGGGCGGCGACATCCTGAGCGGCGATCGCCCGGCGCAGGGCATCGGGAGTGTGAACCGCGAGTACGGCCAGCGCCAGCTTGGCGCCCACTCCCTTGGCGCCCAGCAGCACGCGGAAGCAATGGCGCTCATCAGCGTCGGCAAAGCCGAACAGAGTCATGGAGTCCTCGCGCACAAGGAGCTCGGTGTGCACATGGCCCTCCTCGCCGACGCGCAGCCCGGCCAGAGTGGCGGGCGTCGCCTGGAAGGCCATGCCGACACCCCCGACCTCGATGATCGCCCCGGTCAGTGAGACCTCGAGGACGGTTCCGCGCAGTGACGCGATCATGCGGACGAGCTCCTTGGATAGAGGCGAATCGAACACCTGTTCACAGGTTAGCAGCAGGCGGCAGGGGCAGCGGTAGCGCACGCGCCAACGCGCGCAGCATCACAAGCCGTCATCGCCGATACCGAGGATCGACGGCTCCCGTGCGCCGGGCGGCGGCCTGGGCGGCCGCCCACCGTTGTTGGGCAGGAGTACGCGCCGATGCCCTGACCGAGCCGCCTGCCGAGACCATCTCAGTGGAGCCGTCCACGCCCGTCCCTCCCCCGCGCCATCCATGGCAGATCGCCTGGGCGACGGCGTCGGCGGCATCGGCGGGCCTGGGCGCTTCGGCAAGCCCCAGGATCCGCTGCACCATGGTCTGGACCTGAGACTTGGACGCGGTGCCCGAACCGGTCACCGCCGCCTTCGCCTCACTGGGGGTGTGCTGGGCGACCTCGAGATCGGCTCGGGCGCCGGCGACCATGACCACGCCCATCACCTGGGCCACGCCGATGACCGACCGCAGGTTGTCCTGGGCGAAAACGCGCTCAACGGACACGGCTGTCGGCCCCAGACGAGCGATCCAGTCCTCGATCGCCTCCGCGATCGCGAGCAGGCGCAGCTCAGGGCTCTGCGATGGCGGCGTGCGCACCACCCCCGCCTCTACGAGTCTGGCCCGACGGCGCGGATCGATGTCGACGCAGCCGAGTCCGCAGCGGGTCAGACCGGGATCCACCCCGAGCACACGCTGCTGCGCGACGGCAATGCGGGCGGAGGCGGTAGCGGTATAGGCGGTATGGCCTGGGGAGTTCAGGACGGGCTCACTCGTCGTCAAGCTGGGCGGCGACCTCTGGGGAGATGTCCACCGACGTGAAAACGTTCTGGACGTCGTCGAGATCCTCAAGAGCATCGATCAGCCGCATCACCTTGCGAGCACCATCGAGATCGACCTCCACCTTGGTACCGGCCAGGAACTGGGACTCGGCGGAGTCGTACTCCATGCCCGCCTCGGTGACGGCATTGCGTACGGCGATGAGGTCCGAGGAATCACTGATGACCTCGAAGGACTCCGGCCCCTCGAGAACCTCCTCGGCCCCGGCGTCGAGCACCGCCATGAGGATCGTGTCCTCATCAATGCCGTCCGCCTTGGCGATCTCCACCACGCCCTTGCGCGAGAAGTTGTAGGCCACCGAACCGGGGTCGGCCAGGCTGCCCCCCGTACGGGTGAAGGCAACGCGGACGTCGGAGGCCGCCCGATTGCGGTTGTCGGTCAGGCACTCGACGAGGAAGGCCACGCCCGCGGGCCCGTAACCCTCGTACATGATGGTCTGCCAGTCGGCGCCGCCGGCCTCCTCGCCGCTGCCGCGCTTGACGGCGCGGGTGATGTTGTCGGCCGGCACGGAGTTCTTCTTCGCCTTCTGGATGGCGTCGAAAAGCGTCGGATTGCCAGCGGGATCGGCGCCGCCGGTGCGCGCCGCAACCTCGATGTTCTTGATCAAACGGGCGAAGAGCTTGCCGCGCTTAGCGTCAATCGCAGCCTTCTTGTGCTTGGTGGTGGCCCACTTGGAGTGTCCCGACATGTGTTCTCCTGGGTGTTGATCCGGGTACGCGCCCCGAGCAGGGACGCCACGCTGCAGCCGTGGGCCGACGCGACCCACGGAGAACCTCGAACATCCTAGCGCGACCGCCCGCGCTCACTCATCGCTCTCCTCACGGATCGTGAGCAGGGCTCCGTCCCATCCGTGCAGCAGTCGTCGGACGAGCCCCGGCAGGATCCTGGGGTACACGGTCATCCCCGAACCGGCGGCGGCATCGAGCTCGTCCAAGGACCACCAGCGCAGCGAGTCGAGCACGTCCCGCTCTACAGCAGTCCACCCGCTGCGATCCATCTGGCCGTCCTCTCCGCGTACGGCATCTGCCCGGGCCGCCGCCTGAGCATCGAGTCGGGCGAGGTAGAACAGCTCCTCCTGGCGGCAGGTGACGAGGTTGAAGGCGAAATGCGCGCTTCGCTCGATGACGGGCCCCTCCAGATCGGCAACGGTCAGGCGCACACCAGTCTCCTCGGCGAGTTCGCGCAGCGCCCCCTGCTTCGGGTCCTCGCCCGGCAGCATGCCGCCTCCGGGCGTGAAGGCCCAGGTGCGCCCGGCATCGGCGAAGTCGTGCCCGACCACGAGCAGCACAGCCGGGTCGGGCATCTGGCGCAGCACGATGACCCTGGCCGCGCGGCGCGAGGGCAGGCCCTCATGATTCAAGGCCCACTCGCTCGGATCGAGGATCTCTCGCCAGTTATCCGGCACGCGGCGGGGATCCCGGCCGTCATCGGTCACATGCGGCACCGCGCCCCCCTTCCAGGGTCTTCCAGGGAGGCCGTCATGCCTGCCCGGTGAAGATGCGGCGTGATGAGGACATCGTCTCCAGCAGGGAGGTCTCCTGGGCGGCGAAATCGGCCGCGGCATGACCGTCGAGCGCCTGCTGACGCAACTGCGCCAGTTCCGACGACGTCTTCAGAAAGGTGCGCATGGCACTCAGCGCCCGCGGCCCCCGGCTCCTGGCCCACCGTCTGGCGGCCGAACGCCCCGAATTAGTGGTGAGCATGGTGATCTCGGCGGGTGCGAGCCAGCCGGCCCGATGGTAGTCGTACAAGCGCGCACGTATCGTCATGCGCTCGCTCCACCGCAGCCAGATGACCACCCCGACCCAGGCTACGAAGAGCGGCACCTCAATGAGGAAGTAGATGATGATCCCCTGGCCGAAGCCCCCGCTCCAGACGACTCCGTTCCAGAAGGCGTGCAGCACGATCGCCGCCGCCAGTCCCAGCGGCGTCATCCAGACCCAAGCGACCGAGGAGCGCATGCGTGCGCTCACGCCGATGGCGAGCCCGGTGCACGCGGTGAAGGTCACATGCGCGAAAGGCGACACGATACCGCGCATAATGAACGTGAAGACCAACTCGACAGAGTCGGCAGACCTGATGAAGTACAGGATGTTCTCCGCGAAGGCGAAGCCTCCGGCCACGACGCAGGCGTAGACGATGCCGTCCACGGGTCCGTTGAAGAGGCGGCGCCATATCAGGAAGATGATGAGCACGCCCAGGGCCTTGGTGGATTCTTCGACGATGGGCGCCGACACAACCCGGGAGAAGAGCTCCGTCCCGGATTTGCTGCCGGTGGAGGACGCTACGAGGAAAGACGCCGAGGTGTTGATCACCAGCGAGATCACCGTGGCCACGCCGGCACCCCACAGGAAGGCGGCACTCAGGATCCCCGGAGGCTCCGGCTCCCACCTGTCGATCCACCAGACCGCCGCCACGACCATGCACAGAGGCACGAGTGCCAGCGCCAGCGCCATCCACCCCATCATGCCGGTGAACCCGGAGGACTGCGCGGCCGAGAAGTAGATGACGACCAGCATGGTCAGCAGTCCCAGGCCACCGACCACCGTGAGCACGATGGTGGCGATGCGACCTCGGCGACGCTCCGAGGAGACCTGCGGAGTCCACTCGAACGGCAGCGGCGCGCTCGCCGCTGTCACGGGATACGCGGCGCCAGTCCGATAGGCCGAACGCCGGTAGCCAGGACGCGGAGACCAGCCGTTGGCAGGGGGCATGGACGTGCTCACGCGGAGCCTCCGTTCGTGGGATCCTCTGCCGTGCCGGTGACGGGCTCCGCCACCGGCGCGGCATCATCATCGATGTCGAAGGTCTGGGGCATGGGGGCATGACCGGCCAGGTGGAGGCAGCGCACCAGGACGGAGGAGCGCAGACGCCGAGCCGCGGCCACATGGGTGTTGTGGAAGCGCCTGGCCAGAACGAGCCGGTAGCAGGCCTTGTCGAGACGCGCCAGAGCATCGGCCGCCAGAGGCCGGGCGGTCAGAGCCGCGCGGGCCTGGACATTCAGCACCGCACGCAGGACCCGTGACAGATCGGACTCGACCAGGGCCCGGCTCCGCTGGCCAGAAGAATCCGCGGCGTCCGGATCCAAGCCGTCCTCGACGACCGGCCCATCGCAGTCGAGGGCATCGTGCGCCGCGCGAGACAGCAGGACGGCGGAAGCCGGGTCAAGGGCGCCGGTGGCCGCGAAATCGATGGCCGCCTGACCACGATGCACCAACTGCGCCTCCAGGGTCGCTCGCGACCCCAGGACCTGTCTGTGAAGTCGATCCACCCGCAGAGCCACGGCATAGAGGACCCATCCCAGAGCCAGCAGGAGGAGGGTCACGGCGAGAACGAGCAGCACGATGGTGGACACGGCTCAGTCCTCCAGGGCGTCGCGCAGGCGCCCCACCATGGTGCGCGATCCCGGCGCCATGGTCACTCGGGTGTGGGCGGTGGACAGCGCCATGTCGTAGACATCGAGCACGGAATCGGTGACGGTCGACCAGTCGTACCTGTCCACCACAGCGGACGCCGCGTCACGCCGCGCATCTGCAGCATGGGTATCGGTGAGCGTGTCCACAATGGCGCGGGCCAGGTCCGCTCCATCGCCGTTGCGGAACAACGCCCCGTAAGCGCCTCCGTCGAGAACATCGGAGAACGCTTCCAGATCCGAGGCGACGACCCGGGTGCCTGCGGCCATAGCCTCCACGAGCACGATCCCGAAGGACTCACCGCCGGTTTGAGGCGCCACATAGCACGATGCCGAAGCGAGCAGGGTCGCCTTATCCGCATCCGAAACGCCACCGAGGAAGGTCACGGCATCACCGTATCGGGACAGGGCGGCGCGCTGGGCCTCGGCCTCACCACGACCGGCGATGAGGAAGCGGGCTGCGGGAACTCTCTCCAGAACGGTCGGAATGGCCGCGGCCAGCACCTGCAGTCCTTTTCGGGGTTCATCCAGACGCCCCAGGAAAGCGATCGTGGGTGCCTCGGCCGTGCCGAGGAAGCGAGGGTCGTCCTTGGCGGCGGAGGCGAACGGAGCGACATAGACGCCGTTGGGGATCACCACGGCGTCACCGCCGTGGTACTGAATGAGCGTGCGGCGCGCCTCCTGGGACACGGCGATGCGAGCAGTGATCCGCTCCATGAGAGGCGCTGTGGCCGTGGAGAGCAGCTCACGGGCCAGGGAACGGGCCAGGGCGGCGTGAAAAGTCCCCACCACCGGGCAGGTCGCGGCCTGCAGGGCAAGCATGCCGACGTTGGGAGCGATCGGCTCGTGGATGTGAAGCAGATCGAAGTCGTGGCCCTCAAGCCAGCGACGGGCCCGGCGGGCCACGACCGCACCGAAGTTGAGGCGGGCGATCGAGCCGTTGTACGGGATGGGGATCGAATCGCCCGCGGAGGTGACCCAATCAGGAAGCTCGGTGTCGGCCGCGGCAGGCGCCAGCACCCGCACGTCATGACGCCGGCCGCGCAGCTCGGCGGCCAGATCCATGACATGGGCCTGCACTCCTCCGTGCGCGTCCAGCGAGTACGGGCAGACGATGCCAATCTTCATGCGCCTGCCTCCTGCAGCGCATGGCTGCGCGCCAGGCGCTCATGGTCGAGATCGGCGTCGAAGACGGGCTGGAGCATGTGCCAGTCGATGGCGTGCTTCGCCAGCAGCGGTCCCATGACGGCCGCCCAGGCGCGTGTATGCGCCACCACGCGTTCACGAATGCTCGATCCTTGAGGGCCTTGAGGACACGGAACCTCTCGCAGAGTCAGCACTAGGCCCCACCGCGACCCGGCCGCTCGGCGTCTGTCACCCGAGAGAATCTCGTAATGAATGGTCCCGGCGTACAGGGGGAGGCCCAGCCGCTGTGCCAGGGCGGCGGGTCCAGCGGCGAAACGCGCAACATGACCGCACAGATCCACCTCCACACCGGAGGCGGACAGATCACGGTCGGCCAGCAGCGGTATGACGTAGGGCCCGCCCTCCTGAGCGGCGTCCACAAGCCGGTCGAACACCCTCTCACCACGCCCCTGGCCGATGATCGTCATGCCGAGCCCCTCGCGAAAGCTGACGAACTGCTCGAACAGATCCACCGGCTCGAGTCGCTCGGCCACGGTCAGCACGGGAGCCAGCCGTCGGCACGCCCAGGCGCCCGCGAGATCCCAATTGCCCATGTGACTCATGGCCAGCACGATCGAGCCCCGCTCGAGATCGGCACGCACCTGTGGAGACATATCGGTTCGCACGCGCGCGAGGATCTGCTCCTCGCTCATGCCGGACAGAGCGAAGGCCTCGTAGAAGTAGCGCATATAGGAGCGCATGGCCTTCCGGGAGGCCATGCGCACCCGTCCCGGAGTCGTGGAGGCGGGCAGAACACGCGCCAGGTTCTTCTCGAGCTGTCCGACTCCGACAAGTCCGCCGCCCAGCCGGTGCAGCCCCCATGCGGCGTCGGCCCCGACGCGGAACAGTCCGTAGCCCAACGGCGCCGGCAGCGCGCGCATGTGCCGCCAGGCGAAGCGGTACACATCGTTGACGGCGATACGCATGCCCCTCATACGCTCGTCTCCTGCTCGACGCCGTCCGCGGCGATCGCCCGGCCGGCCATCTGACGGCTAACCACGACAATGCGCTGGACGACGGTGATGAAGGACGCCAGCGCTACATAGCCGAGAGCCGCGGAGAGCACCCACTGGGGCGCTCCGAGCCCGACCACGAAGGTCGCCACCAGGGCGACCACCAGACGGTCGGTGCGCTCGGCGATCCCGACCGAGGCGGTCGCACCGATGGATTCGGCGCGGGCGCGGGCATAGGGGACGACGGCGGCCAGCACGACGCATGCCAGGGCGAGGCAGACGGTTGCGACGTGCAGGAAGGCGCTGTCCGTCTTCATGGACAGCGCCGCCCAGGCGGCCAGGGAGGCGAAGATGGCGCCATCGGCGAGGCGATCGAGCGTGGAATCCAGGAACGCGCCGAAAACCGAGCTGCGCCCTATGGCACGGGCGAGGATGCCATCGAAGGAGTCTCCTATGAGAACAACCCCGAGCAGGGGCGGACCCATGATGAAACGCCCCTGAGGAAGGGTCGCCACCGCCACGCCCACCGACAGGACCGTGCCGACCACGGTGAGCATGTTGGGAGTGATCCCGACCCGGGCCATGGCGAGCGCGGGACGGGTGAGCAGTGCCTTTGTCAAGCCTCGGCCGTGCTGTCCGAGCATGGAGTCCTTACAAAGTCGTCGGAGCGGTCTCCCAGGCCGAGGCGAGCTGGTCGCGCTGATCGCCCAGGAGCTGGGGAACGGGTTTCGTCTTACCGATTATGGGCATGAAGTTGGCGTCGCCAGTCCAGCGCGGGACGATGTGCTGATGGAGATGCGCAGCGATACCGGCTCCAGCGATCTCGCCCTGGTTCATCCCCAGATTGAAGCCGTGGGGATGGCAGACCGAGCGAACGACCTCCATGGCCCGGGCCGTCAGTCTTCCGATCTCAATGCGCTCGGCATCGGTGGCCTCGGTCCAGTCCGAGATATGGCGATAAGGGCACACGAGGAGATGTCCCGTGTTGTACGGGTAGAGGTTCATGAGCACATAGGCGCTCTCGCCCCGATAGACGATCAGGGCCTGCCGGTCCTGCCGGTCGGGAGCCGTGCAGAAGGGGCATTGGCTGCTCGAGGAGTCCTCGGGCTTGTCCTGGCCCTCGATGTAGACCATGCGGTGAGGAGTCCACAGCCGTCCGAAAGGATCGGGGGTGTCGGCATGCTGGAAGGGAGCCTCAATGCGCACACCGTCCACCACGGCGCCCTCCGGCTCCACCGGATGATCCGGGAGCGGGTTCGGTCCGGCCGTCGCATCCGCAGCAGAATCGGGGTCGAGGCGCTCAGTCACGGTGGAGCCTCTCCCCCGCCGGGTCGTTGACCCGGTCCGCGATCACGGCGGCGATGTGGGCCACGGCCTCCTCAACCGGGACGCCGTTGGTCTGCTCCCCGTCGCGGAAGCGGAAGGAGACGGCGCCGGCCTCAACGTCCTCTCCCCCGGCGATCAGGGTGAAGGGGACCTTGTCCTTGGAGGCGTTGCGGATCTTCTTGCCGAAGCGGTCATCGGAGTGGTCCACCTCGACCCGCACACCCTCGGCGCGCAGCCGGGCGGCGACGCCGTCGACGTAGTCGTCGAAGGCCTCGGCCACGGGCACGAGCCTGACCTGGACGGGTGCCAGCCAGGCGGGGAAGGCCCCCGCGTAGTGCTCGGTGAGCACGCCGATGAAGCGCTCCACGCTGCCCAGCTTGGCGGAGTGAATCATGATGGGGCGCTGATGGGTGCCGTCGGGGGCGGTGTACTCCAGGTCGAAGCGCTCGGGCTGGTTGAAGTCGTACTGGATGGTGGACATCTGCCAGGTGCGGCCGATGGCGTCCTTGACCTGGACGGAGACCTTGGGGCCGTAGAAGGCGGCGCCGCCCGGATCCGGGACCACCTCCAGCCCAGAGGCGTCGCAGGCGTCCTGGAGGGCCTTGGTGGCGGCGGCCCAGTCGGCGTCCGAGCCGATGAACTTGTCCTTCTTGGCACCGTCCTCGTCCCTGGTAGACAGCTCCAGGTAGAAGTCGTCCAATCCGAAGTCGGAGAGGATGGACAGGAAGAAGTCGATCTGGGCGCGGATCTCCTGGCCCGCCTGCTCGGGCGTGCAGTAGGTGTGGGAGTCGTCCTGGGTGAATCCGCGCATGCGGGTCAGGCCGTGCACCACGCCGGACTTCTCGTAGCGGTAGTCGTGCCCCATCTCGAAGAACCTCAGCGGCAGTTCGCGGTAGGACCGGCCCCGGGACCGGAAGATGAGGTTGTGCATCGGGCAGTTCATGGCCTTGAGGTAGTACTCCTGGCCCGCCTTGGTGATGTTGCCCTCGGCGTCGCGCTCCTCATCGGCGAGCATGGGCGGGAACATGGTGTCGGCGTAGTAGGGCAGGTGGCCCGAGGTGTGGAACAGGCCGCCCTTGGAGATCTCGGGGGTGTGCACGAAGTCGAAGCCGTACTCCATGTGGCGCCTGGTCACATGGCTCTCGATCTCGTGGCGCAGCATGGCGCCCTTGGGGTGGAAGACCACGAGGCCCGGGCCGATCTCCTCGGGGAAGGAGTACAGGTCGAGGTCGGCGCCGAGCTTGCGGTGATCGCGCTTGGCGGCTTCGGCCAGGCGGGTCTGGTAGGCCTTGAGGTCCTCCTTGGAGGCCCAGGCGGTGCCGTAGATGCGCTGGAGGGAGTCGCCGGACTGGTCGCCCTTCCAGTAGGCCGAGGAGGACTTGGTCAGGGCGAAGCCCTGCCCGATGAGGCGGGTGGAGGGCAGGTGGGGGCCGCGGCACAGGTCGCTCCAGGCCACGGTCCCGTCCCGGCGGACGTTGTCGTACATGGTGAGGCCGCCCTGGCCCACCTCCACCGAGGCGCCTTCGGCCCCGGCGCCCTTGGTGGTGATGAGCTCGAGCTTGTAGGGCTGGTCGGCCAGCTCGACCCGGCCCTCGTCCTCGGTGATGTCCCGGCGCACGAAGCGCTGGCCCTCCTTGACGATGCGCTTCATGCGCTTCTCGATATCGCGCAGCAGCTCGGGCGTGACAGCGTCGATGCCGCCGAAGTCGTAGTAGAAGCCGTCGGAGATGAAGGGGCCGATGCCGAGATTGACGTCGGGGAACAGATCCTGGACCGCCTGGGCCATGACGTGGGTGGCGCTGTGGCGCAGGATGTTCAGCCCGTCCTCGGAAGCGAGTGTGATGGGTTCAATACTCGCCCCCGCAGGAATGACCCGGTCCAGGTCCCACGGCGCACCGTCCACCTTCATGGCGACGACGTCGCGATCCTGACTGAAGAGCGAAGATCCTGTGGTGCCCGCCTCGATACTGCGCGCGGCGCCGTCGAGAGTGATGTCGATGGTGGGCTGGGATGGCACGGGTCTGCTCCTGACGTGTTGCGGCCGGGCGCTGTACTGGTGCACCCGCTAACTGCGGGGAGTCTACCCGGCGGCGGCCGGCACTTCAGACGCCCAGACGGTCTCGCAACAGGTTGCGCGCGCGGCGCGCTCGAACCAGAGCGGCATAGACGGTCTTATGGATGGGAATGTCCCAGGCGCCATCGACCTCGGTGGCGTGATGCGCGAAGCGCTTCTTGTACCGACCGACCCCGTAGAGCTCGGGCACTCGGGCGGAGTCCGCCCCCATGAGATCGAAGGACTCCTTGCCCTCAGCGGCCAAAGTGCAGGCCACGAACCAGTCGAGCGCCTCAGCGCCGCGGAATCCTCGCGATTCATCAGATGAGGCCCCGTAGTAGGCGACGGTCGCCTTTCCGGAGACGGTGACGAGGTCCCAGCAGTGCGGCACACCGTCACGACGCAGGACGAAGAGCCTGGCGTGCTCCGGCCCCAGGGTGCGCAGCATGTCCCAGTAGACCTGGGAGGGGTGGGGACGGAAACCATCACGCTCGGCCGTGGTGACCATCACGGCGTAAACCTCGTCGAAGGCCTGGCGGCTCAAGCCGGTCTCCTCGGCCATGACGCAGTCGGCCTCGGCGGCGACCCGGGCGGCGCGCTTGACACCGCGACGACCGTCCTTGGGCATGGCCGCGGCGATGGCCTCGGGCTTGCGCGGCCGCAGGTCGATGACGAAGGTCCGGTCGTAGGTGATGGTCGAGAGCAGCTCATGGGTGTCCGGCGCCTGATACCGGGCATGCATCCGCACGAAGACGACACGGGAATCCTTCATCTTGACCTCCCGCATCAGGAGGGCGCGCAGATGCGCCTCGCGGTCGGGGCTCTGCTCCTTGAGCCAGACCGGCCCGTGCTTGGCCCACAGGAAGCGCCGTCCCGCGATCTCATAGCGGTAAAGGGCGACGACGGCGACGGGCTTGCCCTCGGCCTCGTACACATAGCGCCCGAACAAGGGGTGGCCCTGACTGGCCTCATAGGCCTCCCAGGGCTCCAGCTGCTCGATGGGCGCGGGGGTGCAGCCGATGGCCAGACGCATATCCCGCGCTGAGATGGGACGGAGGCTCTCGGAGCGCGAGTTCGTACGGGACGCGTGAGTCATGGAGCCTCCAGGTCAAGTGAGGTGTCGAAACTGGGATGTCAAGCCGGGCCGGGGCTGTAAGGCCGTTACGGCAATTTAAGGCTATTTAAGGCTATAAGGCCGCCATCCGGCTGCAAAAGGGGTGAGGAGAGTGAATGAGGCGGTGAAACTCCCGCTGCCGGGCGCGACCGGGCAGGCGCGGATGCTCAGCGCAGCCGCAGGCGCAGCGGTCGCGGGTGGTACCGGTGGAACTTCCGGTCATGGTTGAGTTTCTGGGCGCTGACGAGCAGACGACGGCGCAAGGATCGCTCCGCGGGATCGAGCAACGGGTCGACCGCACGCGCCGCGAGCCGTAGGACACGTCGCCGCAGCGCAGGATCATCGACCTGGTGGAGCACGAGATGACGCGGAAGGAGGCTGTAGAGGACTTCTTTCTCCGCTTCTCGACGCGGCCCGGGACGCCCGTCGATCAGGTCGCGGATCATGACGACCATGGGATTGACGCCCGCAGCACTCATATAGAAGGAGTTTCGCCCGATGCGGGGGTTGAGCTCGAAGTAGACCGGGTCGCCGCCCCGCGGATCGATCTTGACGTCGAAGTTCGCGAAACCGCGGTAGCCCACGGATGTAAGCAGCTTCTCCGCACCCTCCCAGAGCTCGGGGAAGGGCTCGGTGATCATGGCCACGGGGTTGCCGATGAGGGTGGGCGTGTGATCCTCCAGGAGGACGCGCGCCGAACCGATCATCGTCATCTCACCGTTGGAGGCCATGTACGCGGTCACCGAACGCATGGCGTCATCCTCGCCGGGGATCCGCTCCTGAATGAGGAAGGTGGACTGATAGCCGGCGCTGCGCAGGTCCGACCACAGCGAGGCGAGCTCTTCGGGGGTGTCGATGAAGTAGATCTTGCGCTGACCGGGGAACTCGACGGCGTCCCAGTCCGCGCCGACGGCGGCCTTGCCCACCAATGGGAAGGGAATATCGATCTGAGGGTCGCCGTCTGCGAGCTCGGAGCAGTCCACGACGACCTGTCGCGGGGTGCGCAGGCCCTGCTCCGCACAGGCCTCGGCGAAGGCGACCTTGTCGCTCAGGGCGTTCATGGCCTCGGCGCTCGGGAAGGGCACGACGTACTCCGGCTCGAGCTCATTCCGGTGCGCGATGAGGAACTGGGCCGTCGAATCGCGATTGCCGATGACCACGGCACTGCGCTCCGCCCGACCGGCGACCAGTTCGCGCAGGCGCGCGACCATCCCGGGCTCATCACGCGAGTCCTGATGAATGACGTCGATGTAGCTCGACAGGGCGATCGCCTCGATCGGGCTGGGCGACAGGAGCGTCACACGCTGCCCGGTGGCATCGTGGAGCTGTCGGGCCAGCGCATAGCCTCCGATGTCCCCGCCGATCACCACGGGAAGCAGGTCGGGGCGCGAGGGCGTGCGCGCTGAGAGGGCCACGTGTTCTCCTAAGTCCGGCCGAGCCCGGGCACGGGCCGCGGCAGCATGGGCAGCATGTTCGAGGTGGTCGAGATGGCAGTTGAGGCGATCGAAGGAGGCGGAAGAAATCGATTGGTGAGTAATCGGCATCCGACACGGCCGACGTGCAGCAACGTATGGCCAACGTACAGCACAGCGACTCACAACGGGCAGCCGTAACGAAAGCCCGGAACACAATGTCCCGGGCCGGCAGATCGAGTGGGCGATACTGGGATCGAACCAGTGACCTCTTCCGTGTCAGGGAAGCGCGCTACCGCTGCGCCAATCGCCCGAGCGGATGACGGGACTCGAACCCGCGACCCTCACCTTGGCAAGGTGATGCTCTACCAACTGAGCCACATCCGCATGCCATCACCGGCACCCAGCCAGTGATCGATGCGGGAGGAAAGGTAGCAGAGCACGGCCGGCAGACCAAATCGATCCCATCCCCCGTGCTGTGACCTGAGCTCAGCATGCTTCATGCTGCGGCGCGGGAGGGTGCGCCCGTGGCAAAGTGTCCCTATGCCGTCTGACATGCCGACCACAGCACCCGACAACCCAGGGCCCACGGCCACCGACGCCACCGACGCCACAGCCAGCGCTCAGAACGCCGGCAGCGCCACCAGCGCCAGCGTCACCAGCACTGACGCCGAGACCACTGCGGCCGCTGCCGCCCCTGCCTCCGCCCCCTCGGAGGCCGCAGTTCCTGGAACCCCCGATACCGCTCCCGACGCCGCGGACGCCCCCGCCGCGCAGACGCTGACAGCCTGGCCGGGGCAGCCCTATCCGCTGGGCGCGACCTACGACGGCTCGGGCACGAACTTCGCGGTGTTCTCCTCCGTCGCCGAGCGGGTTCAGCTGTGCCTCTTCGACGAGGCCGGCGCCGAGACCCGGATCGAGTTGACGGAGGTGGACGCGGATGTATGGCACACCTATCTGCCCACGGTCCAGCCCGGTCAGATCTACGGATACCGCGTCCACGGCCCCTACGACCCTGACCGTGGCCTGCGCTGCGACTCCTCCAAGCTGCTGCTGGACCCGTACGCCAAGGCGATCTCCGGGCACGTCACGGCGTCGCAGTCCCTGTACTCCTACGACTTCAACGACGCCTCGGTGCGCAATCAGGAGGATTCCGCCGACGCCACCATGCGCTCGGTCGTCATCTCCCCGTACTTCGACTGGGGCCATGATCGCCCGCCGGCGCACGAGTACCACAACACGATCATCTACGAGGCCCATGTCAAGGGCATGACCCAGCTTCACCCGCTCGTCCCCGAGGAGTTGCGCGGCACCTACGCGGGTCTGGCTCAGCCCGCGGTCATCGACCACCTCAAGGAGCTCGGCATCACCGCCATCGAGCTCATGCCCGTGCACCAGTTCGTCAACGACACCTACCTGCAGGACAAGGGCCTGTCGAACTACTGGGGATACAACACGATCGGCTTCTTCGCGCCCCACAACGGATACGCCGCCTACAGCGCCGGCGGCCAGCAGGTCCAGGAGTTCAAGGGGATGGTCAAGGCCTTCCACGAGGCCGATATCGAGGTGATCCTCGACGTCGTCTACAACCACACCGCCGAGGGCAACCACATGGGGCCGACCCTGTCCTTCCGAGGGCTGGACAACCTCGCCTACTACCGGCTCGTCGATGGCGACCAGGCTCACTACTTCGACACCACGGGCACCGGCAACTCGCTGCTCATGCGTTCTCCGGCGGTTCTCCAACTCATCATGGACTCCCTGCGCTACTGGGTCACCGAGATGCACGTCGATGGCTTCCGCTTCGACCTGGCATCGACTCTGGCGCGCCAGTTCCACGAGGTCGACAAGCTCTCGGCCTTCTTCGACATCATCCACCAGGATCCGATCCTGTCGCAGACCAAGCTCATCGCCGAGCCCTGGGATGTGGGCGAGGGCGGCTACAACGTGGGCGGATTCCCTCCCCTGTGGAGCGAATGGAACGGGACCTACCGCGACACGGTGCGCGACTTCTGGCGCGGGGAGCCCTCCACCCTGGGAGAGTTCGCATCGCGCATCACCGGCTCCTCCGACCTGTACCAGCATTCCGGCCGCACCCCGGTGGCCAGCATCAACTTCGTCACCGCCCACGATGGCTTCACCATGGCCGACCTGGTGTCGTACAACGAGAAGCACAATGAGGCCAACCTGGAGGACAACCGGGATGGCGCCAATGACAACCGCTCGTGGAACTGCGGCGTCGAGGGGCCCACGGACGACCCCGGGGTCATCTCTTTGCGCAAGCGCCAAACGCGCAACTTCCTGGCCACCATCCTGTTCAGCCAGGGCGTTCCGATGATCTGCCACGGCGATGAGCTGGGACGCACCCAGGGCGGCAACAACAACGCCTACTGCCAGGACAATGAGATCTCCTGGATCGACTGGGACCTTGATGAGGAGGACCGCGATCTACTGAACTTCACGCGGACCATGGTGTGGTTGCGCCGCGACCATCCGGTCCTGCGGCGGCGGCGTTTCTTCTCGGGCGCCGCCTCGCACGGCGGCGAGTCCGAGCTGGGCGAGATCGAGTGGCTGCGCCCATCCGGCGAGCGCATGACCGATCAGGACTGGGGCACGTGGTACGCCCGCGCCATGACGGTCTTCCTCAACGGCGAAGCCATCGCCGAGCCCGACGAGCAGGGGCACCGCGTCACCGACGACTCCTTCCTCGTACTGATCAACGCCAGCGAGGAGGACATCGCTTTCACGCTTCCGGGTCTCGGCGACAGCGAGCACTGGACAGTGGCTCTCGACACCGCTCCCGCCGTGGACAGCGAACCCCATGATTCGCTCGACGCCGGTGAGCAGGTGACCGTTGAGGCCCGCTCCATGTTGTTCCTGACGTCGGCCCCGGAGACGGGCACTGCCTGACCAACACCTGCGAAGGGGATGGACACGATGACCGAGCCAAGTCAGCAGGACAGCGAGATCTCGACAACGCTCGAGTCGGCACCCGCGCCCGAGGGATACGCACCCTGGTCAGGGCACGTGCCCGCTCAAGGACGCCGCACTCCGGTGACGACCTACCGACTCCAGATGGGCAGTACGCTCACTTTCGACGACGCCCGCCGCCTGGTGCCCTACCTGCGCGATCTCGGCGTCACCGATGTCTACCTCTCCCCCGTGCTGGCCGCCGCTCCGGGGTCGACGCACGGCTACGACGTAGTCGACCACACCCGCATCAGCGAGGCCATGGGCGGACGAGCCGGGCTCGAACGTCTCGCCGCCGATGTCCACAAGGCGGGAATGGGCCTGGTCCTGGACATCGTGCCCAACCACATGGCGGTGCCCACTCCCGCATGGCACAACCTGCCGCTGTGGTCCGTCCTGCGCGACGGCCCGGACTCCCCCTACGCCTCCTGGTTCGACGTGCCCATTGAGGCGCCCATCCTCATGCCGGTGCTCGGCGCCCGCATCGGCAAGGTGCTCGCCGACGAGCAGCTCGTCCTGGAGCGAATGATCGTGCCCACCGAGCCCGAACGCGGCGAGCAGTGGGTACTGCGGTACTTCGACCACGTATTCCCCGTCGCCGAGGGCACCCAGTCCTTGCCGATGCATGTACTGGTGGGACGCCAGCACTATCGGCTCGCCTACTGGAAGGTCGGAGACGCGGAGACCAATTACCGCCGATTCTTCGATGTCGGCACCCTCGCCGCGATCCGGGTGGAGGAGCCCGAGGTCTTCGCCGGCTCTCACGAACTCGTCCTCGATCTGCTGCGCACGGGAACGGTCGATGCCCTCCGCGTGGACCACCCCGACGGTCTGGCGGATCCCACCGGTTATCTCAACCAGCTGTGGGAGGCCACCGACGGGGCCTGGATCGTCGCGGAGAAGATTCTCGCCCCCGATGAGCCCCTGCCAGTCGGCTGGCATGTCGCCGGCACCACGGGTTATGGCGCTTCCTGGCGCATCGACCAGCTGCAGGTCGACCAGGGAGGCGCCACCAGGCTCGGGGGTCTCATGCATGAACTGACCGGACAGGGGCCGATCGACTACGAGCGCGTCGTCGAGCAGGCCAAGCGGGAGGTCATCAATGGCTCCCTGGCAGCAGAAGTCAATCGCCTCGCGCGCCTGCTGGACGAGCTCACCGTGCAGGATGTGCGCCTGCGCGATCACACCCTGCACGACTTGCGCGCGTGCGTCGTCGAGCTGCTCATCGCCGCGCAGCGCTATCGCGCCTACGTCCGCCCCGGGCAGGCCGCGGACCCCGATCAGGCGGCGGTGCTGCACGCCGACGCCGAACGCGCCCGCTCTCGCCTGGAAGCGGACCAGAGCGAGACCCTCGACATGGTTGTCGCGCTCCTGCTCGGCGAACCGGTCGGTTCCGAGGGCCTGACCGCCTCGCCGCTGCGCACCGAGGCGGTTATCCGCTTCCAGCAGGTCTGCGGGGCGGTGACCGCCAAGGGCGTGGAGGACACGGCCTTCTACCGGTGGACTCACCTGACCAGCCTGACCGAAGTCGGCGGGGACCCCAGCGGCTTCGCTCTCGGCGCAGACGAGGCTCATGCCTGGGCGGACCGGGTCCAGGATCTATGGCCGTGCACCATGGTGACCTCCACGACACACGACACCAAGCGCGGGGAGGACGTGCGAGCCCGTCTCGACGTACTGGCCTCTTACGCCGAAGAGTGGACCGATATGGTCCGCCGGCTGCGCGCGTCCACTGAGGACGCGCGCCCCACAGATCTGGACGGACGTACCGAGAATCTCCTGTGGCAGACCCTATGGGGCACATGGGCCCCGGACTCCGACGATCCCATGACGGCCGAACGACTGACCGCCTACCTCATCAAGGCCTCGCGCGAGCAGAAGGGCTGGACCACATGGTCCGCCCCCGACATCGACCGCGAACAGGGCCTGACCGATTACGCGACGCATCTGCTGACCGATCCGGACACGGCGAATGAGCTGAACGCATTCGCCGCGCTGACCGCCAAAGATGTCTCCTCCATCATTCTGGCGAACAAGGCCATGACACTGACCTGGCTCGGAGTGGCGGATATCTACCAGGGCAGCGAACTGACCCGCACGAGCCTGGTCGATCCGGATAACCGCAGAGCAGTGGACTACGACGGCGAAGGCGGCCTGCGCGCCATGCTGTCCCAGGACTCCGCCGGCAGCTCGCCGCGCACACTCGACCAGGAGAAGCTGCGGCTGACTCACCGCCTCGCCCAACTGCGCGCCGAGCGCCCGGATACGTTCGTCGGACCGCGCTCGGGCTATCGCACGGTCCCGGTGACGACCTCTCACGCCTTCGCATACGCCCGTCTACTCGACGAGGAGCCCGATGTCGTGGTCATCGTGCGCCGTCTGGGCCGCCGCCTTCGGCGACTGGGGGGCTGGCGCGAGGAGAGCGTGGTCCTTCCCGATGGTCAATGGACCGAGGTGCTCACGGAGCAATCCATCGACGGCGGAGCGCAGCGCCTGGCGGACGTGGTCGGAGACCTTCCCGTCGTTGTGCTGGCCCGCGACCGACAAGCCGGGCGAGCAGACACCCGGGAAGACCGAGCAGAGCGAGAAGCCGGAGGAGGCGCAGCATGAGCCCTCGAGAGAAGGCCTCCGCATGGCGCTCCCCGGCCCTTCCGGTCGGCCCGGATGTACCGGTATGGGCCCCCCAGGCGGCTCGCGTCAGTCTTCACCTGCCCGTCACGGACGAGGTGGTGCCGATGGAAGCGCGCGAGGGCGGCTGGTGGGTGAGCCCCCGCTCCCTGCCCACCGGCACCGACTACGCCTACCGCTTGGATGACGGCGATGACCTGCCCGATCCGCGCACCGCCTGGCAGCCGCACGGCGTCCACGGGCCGTCCAGAGTCTTCGACACCTCCCAGGTGCGCTGGACGGACAACCACTGGCGGGGTCGCGACCTTCTCGGCGCCGTCATCTACGAGCTCCATGCGGGGACGTTCACCCCGGAGGGCACCTTGGACTCCGCCGCGCAGCGCCTCGACCACCTGGCAGCACTCGGAGTGGACATCATCGAACTCATGCCGGTTGCGGGCTTCCCCGGCCGGGCGGGCTGGGGCTACGACGGCGTCGACCTATGGGCGGTCCACGAGGCCTACGGCGGGCCCGAGTCGCTGGCCCGTTTCGTTGACGCCGCGCACAACGCCGGCATCGGCGTGTGCCTCGACGTCGTCTACAACCACCTGGGCCCCTCGGGCAACTATCTGGGCCGCTTCGGCCCGTACTTCACCGAGGTGCACGAGACGCCGTGGGGCTCGGCGATCAACTACGACCAGCCCGGCTGCGAGCAGGTGCGCGCGTTCATCATCGACTCCGCCCTGCGCTGGCTGACAGACTTCCACATCGACGCGCTGCGGCTGGACGCCATCCACGAAATCCGCGACGACGCCGACCGCGCCACCGCCGTCGATCCGCACCCGCACCTGCTGGCCGAACTGTCCGATGCCGTCGGAGAGCTCTCGGAGCGACTCGGCCGCCCCCTGTCGCTGGTGGCCGAGTCGGATCTCAATGACGCTGGAGTCATCACACCCACGCACGCCGAACCGCCGTTCCGCATGCCCAGCCTCGGCATGACCGCCCAGTGGACGGACGACGTTCATCATGCCCTGCACGCGCGGATCACCGGCGAGTCCCAGGGCTACTACGCGGATTTCGCGGCTCCTCAGGCCCTCAGCCGCGTCTACGAGCACGCTTTCCTCCACGACGGGAGCTGGTCCTCCTTCCGCGGCCGCAACTGGGGCGCGCCCGTCCCGGCCGGAACGGATCCGAGGCGCTTCGTCGTCTTCGATTCCGACCACGACCAGGTCGGCAACCGCGCCACTGGCGACCGCCCGGCCGCCTCACTGAGCGATGACCTGCTGGCGGCAGAGGCCGCACTGATCCTGCTGTCGCCCTTCACCCCCATGCTGTTCATGGGCGAGGAGTGGGGTACTCGACGCCCCTTCCAGTTCTTCACCGATCATTCGGAGACGGAACTAGCGCAGGCGGTGACACAGGGACGCCGCGATGAGTTCGCCTCCTTCGGCTGGGATGCCGATGAGGTGCCCGATCCGCAGGACAGTTCCACCGTGACGGCCTCGGTGCTCGACTGGAGCGAGCCGCTTCAGCCGATTCACGCCCGTATGCTCTCCTGGTACCAGGATCTCATCGCCCTGCGGCGCAGGCTCGGTCTTGGCGAGCGCGGCCAATGGCCCAGCCTGCAGGACACCGGTGATGTAGTCATCCTCACTATTCCTGCGGGCACTGGTCGTGCCGACGTCGAGCTGGTCGTCGTGGCCAGCCTCATGCCGGCAGGCGGATCGGGCGGTGCAGATCTCAAGGCACTCGTACCGGACGCGGACGAGCTCGACCTGGCCCTGTCGTGGTTGGGATCGTCTCTCGAAGGTTCGGTCCTGCGCGCGGGAGACACGGCAGTTCTGACGCGTCGTCCCTGACAGGGCGCCGTTCCGCCGTCGTTCTCCTTGTCTTAGCGCGGTCTTGCGCGCCCTGCGCGTCCATGGAGCCCTGCAGCGGTAAACCCTCGGTAACGAAGTGATCGATCCTGTCCAGATCGGATCTGCCGTCATGGATAATCTTACTTTCGGCGTGGCAGCGGGTATCACCGGTCTGCACCGGTAGCCTGGCGAGGTGACCGACTCTTCCCCCACGGGTTCCCCGCATGACCCCAAGCCCGCCGTTCCCGACCGCTTCGCCGAGGCACTGCTGTCCATGCGCCACGCCTCCAGACCCAGAGGCCTCGTGCTGGACGAGGTTCCTGCGCCACGCAGGCTCGCGCCCTATGCAGCAGCGCTCTCGGCCGAGACAGTCGAAACCCACTCCGACGCCCCGATAGCCTCCGGCAGATTCGTGGTGCTGCACGATCCCGCCGGCCAGGAGGCCTGGGATGGCGATTTCCGATTGGTCGTCATGGCGCGCTCTCGCCTTGATGAGGAGGTCGGCACCGACCCTCTCCTCGGATCCGCGGCATGGTCCTGGCTGACCGATGCCCTGGATGGGGCGGGCGCGGGATACCGGGCGCTGGTCGGGACAGTCACCCGGGTGCTCTCCGAGACCTTCGGCGGACTCGAGCTCAACGACGCGTGCGCGCACGCCGAGATCCGCGCCTCCTGGAGCCCCACCACCCCGGACCTCACACCGCACTTGGAGGCGTGGTACGAGCTGATCCACGTCGCTGCCGGACATGAGCCCGAGATCGCTACGCCCATCGAGCTCACGAGCGTGGTGCGGTGACCCAGTGAGCCCTTTGGCCCCCGATCCGGCCCCTGTGCCAGGGACCACCGACTCTCCGATCTCCCCCCAAGATGTCGTGGCGTACACGTCCCCGCGCGATGGTCTGCCTCCGGTAACCGATTCGCCCGAGGCGCTTCGGCGGGCCGTGGAGGCTCTGGCCGCGGGCACGGGCCCCATTGCCGTCGATGCCGAGCGCGCTTCGGGATTCCGCTACGGCCAGGACGCTTATCTCATCCAACTGCGGCGTGCGGGCAGTGGCACTGTGCTGATCGACCCGCTCGCAACGGGGCCTCTGGATTCACTGGCCCGAGTGCTCGACGGACCGGAGTGGATTCTGCACGCGGCAGATCAGGACCTGCCGTGCCTCACCAGCCTCGGCCTGACATCGCGCTCGTTGTTCGACACGGAGCTGGCCGCACGGCTGCTCGGGCGAGCGCACGTCGGCCTCGGCGCGGTCATAGAAGAGACACTGGGCCTGCGGCTCGCCAAAGATCACGCCGCCGCCGACTGGTCCGTCCGCCCGCTACCGGAATCCTGGTTGGTTTACGCGGCGCTCGATGTTGAGCTGCTCGCCGAGTTGCGTCAAGCCCTCGGCGCGGAACTCGCGGCAGTCGGAAAAGCGGAATGGGCCGCGCAGGAATTCGAGTTCGAGCGAACTCGTCCGCCGCGACCGGCCAGAGTCGATCCGTGGCGGAAGACGCCGCGCGCCGGACGAGCCGTGCGGAGTAGACGATCGTTGGCCGTGCTCCGCGAACTGTGGACCGCGCGCGAGCAACTGGCAGCCGAACTGGATCGCACGCCGTCCAAGGTCTTGTCACACCACGCTTTGATCGCGGCGGCGGTAGCCCGCCCGACGTCGCGCCGCAAGCTCGCCGCCCTCAAGGAGTTCTCCTCCCGCCAGGCCCGCCAGCACCAGGAACAGTGGTGGAAGGCTATCGACCGCGCCATGAACCTGCCGGACAGCGAGTTGCCGCCCGTTCACGCCCCCCTGCCGGACGGCGAGCTTCCACAGCCGCGCTCGTGGGGGCGGCACCATGGAGAGGCTGCGCGCATGCTCGACGTCGTGCGCTCGACAGTCCGCTCACGCGCCGACGAGCTGCGCCTGCCGCAGGAACTGCTTCTGGCCCCCGATTCGCAGCGCCGCCTGGCCTGGGACCTCGGCCGAGCCCATGCGTCCGATGATCAGATCGCGATCACCACCGAGACTGTGGCTGAACGGCTCGCGGCCCTGGAGGCGCGTCCCTGGCAGATCGATCAGGTGGGGCCGGCTCTCAGCAGGGCTCTTGCAGAAGCCGTGGCCTGACTGCTCATCGAGCCGGAACGCCCGGCCTGCCGCCCACCGCGTGCGACCGGATCGCACCATGGGCCTGATACGGGACTGATACGCCACTGGTGCATCGGGAGTAGTGCACAGGGATGGCAGGGATGCCGCAGCCCGCGCCTCTGCGCGTCTGGTTACTCCTGTTAATGAACCGTGAAGCCGTGGGACCGGAAAATGGCCCGAGTCGATTCCACGAGCTCGGGATCGGGAGGGGAGGTCTCGCGCAAGCGGTAGTTCAGGCCCAGGGATGTCCATTTGTCGGCACCCATCTGGTGGAAGGGCAGGACTTCCACACGGGTGACGCTGCTGCCCCACTGCTCGATAATACCGGCAACGTTCTCCACGTTAACGGGGTCGTCGGTCAGTCCCGGGACCAGAACGAAACGCACCCAGATCTCGATGCCTCTGGCCGCCAGTCGATCCCCGAAGGCGATCGTGGGGGCGAGCTCGCGCCCCGTCACCTTCTTATAGGTCTCTTCGTTCCCGCTCTTGACGTCAAGAAGAACCAAGTCGATGTTGTCGAGCATGTCATCGGTGCAGTTGGCGCCCAGGTAGCCGGAGGTGTCGATGCAGGTGTGGATCCCCATCTTCTTCGCCCCGGCCAGGAGCCTGCCCGCGAAGGCGGGCTGCATGAGCACTTCCCCGCCTGAGAGCGTGATGCCGCCCTTGGAGGCGCGGAACACCCCCCGGTACCGCCTCATACGGCGCAGGAGCTCGGAGGCCTCCACCGGCTCCCCGTCCCTCATGAGGAAGGTGTCGGGATTGTGGCAGTAGAGGCATCGCAGTGGGCAGCCGTTGAGGAAGACCGTCATCCTCGTACCCGGTCCGTCCACCGCGGTGACCAGCTCCCAGGAGTGGATGGAACCGAGCGACCCGTCGCGCATCCGGGCGAGCCGCTCCGAGCGCTGTAAGTCGTTCAGCTCCTCGAGTCCACCGATTCCGGCCCCGCGCAGGCGGGCGGCCGGGGCCAGGAAGTCCTGGTCCCGGCCGCCCAGCGCCACGGGGGTGATGGTCTCAGTCATCTGAGTCCAGCACCGATCGGCTCAGGCGCCGGCGTGGAAGGTGCGGTTGAGGACGTCCAGCTGCTGCTCGCGCGTGAGCTTGACGAAGTTGACGGCGTAGCCGGAGACGCGAACCGTCAGGTTCGGGTAGTTCTCCGGGTGCTCCATCGCGTCCTCAAGAGTGTTGCGGTCCAGGACGTTGATGTTGGCGTGGTACAGGCCCTTGACGCCCCCGTTGTCCTGACGCTGCGCCTTCATCGAGGCGAGGCGCTCTTCGTATGTGGCCATGATCGGCCCCTTTCTAGTGATGAGAGATGTGTTCGACAGAGAGTCGTTGGGAGACCGTCGATCAGATCTCGGCGCAGTCATCCGGCACGAAGCCGGCGTCGAGAACGCCCACGAGGTTGGCCACGCGCTCATCGAGCGTGCGCCCCAGGCCCTGCGGGGTGATCGTGTTGGTCAGCGAGATGCCGTCGAGGGCGTCGTTGTAGTCGAGCTTGCCGACGGAGAGCATGGAGGCGACCATGCCGTGAGTGTCCATGCCGTTCTCCGGGTTGGCGCCCGGGGAGAAGGGCGTGCCCTTCTGGTGGCCGGAGGGGAAGGAGCCGGTGGCCTTGCCGTAGACGACGTTGGAGGTGATCGTGAGAACGGACTGAGTCGGGATCGCGTCGCGGTAGAAGGGCTGCTCCTTGATCTTCGACATGACCGTGTGAACCACGGTGGCGGCGATGTCGTCGGCGCGGTCGTCGTCGTTGCCGTAGATCGGGAAGTCGCCCTCGGTGATGTAATCGACCACCAGGCCGGTCTCGTCGCGCACGGGAGTCACCTTGGCGTACTTGATGGCGCTCAGGGAGTCGGCCACGATGGACAGCCCGGCGATGCCGCAGCCCATGGTGCGCACGATCTCCGAGTCGTGCAGCGCCATCTCGATCGCCTCATACGCATAGCGGTCGTGGCAGTAGTGGATGATGTTGAGGGCCTCGACGTAGGTGGCCACCACCCAGTCGAGCATCTTCTCGTACTTGTCCCAGACCTCGTCGAAGTCCAGGGGCCCGTCGCCCTCGATGCCGGGCAGGCCGGTGACGACCTGCTTGCCGCTCATCTCGTCGCGGCCGCCGTTGATGGCGTAGAGCAGGGCCTTGGCGGAGTTGACGCGGGCGCCGAAGAACTGCATCTGCTTGCCCACCCGCATCGGGGATACGCAGCAGGCGATGGCCGCGTCATCGCCCCAGTGCTCACGGATCTGCTCGTCGGCCTCGTACTGGATGGAGGAGGTCGTGATCGAGATCAGGGCGCAGAAGTCCTTGTATCCCTGCGGCAGGTTCTCGTCCCAGAAGATCGTGATGTTCGGCTCCGGAGCGGGGCCGAGGTTGCGCAGGGTCTGCAGGAGGCGGAAGGAGGTCTTGGTGACCAGAGCGCGGCCGTCCTCGCCGAATCCGGCGTCCGACCAGGTGGCCCAGTAGGGGTCTCCGGAGAAGATCTGGTCGTAGTCGATCGTGCGAAGGAAGCGCGTGATGCGCAGCTTCATGACGATGTTGTCGATGAGCTCCTGAGCACGGGTCTCGTCGATGACGCCGTCTCGCAGATCGCGCTCGAAGTAGATGTCGAGGAAGCCGGACAGGCGCCCGATGCTCATGGCGGCACCGTCCTGGGACTTCACCGAGGCCAGGTAGGCGAAGTAGGTCCACTGCACGGCTTCGTGGGCGTTCCTGGCGGGGCCGGAGATGTCGTAGCCGTAGGAGGCGGCCATGGCCTTGAGCTTCTTGAGGGCCTTGATCTGCTCGGAGTGCTCCTCGCGGAAGCGCGCCCAGTGCTCGGAGAAGGGCTTGTCCGCCACCGAGTCCTTGGCCCGCTGCTTCTCCTCGATGAGGAGGTCGACGCCGTAGAGGGCCACGCGGCGGTAATCGCCGATAATGCGGCCGCGGCCATAGGCGTCGGGCAGACCGGTGATGATGTGGCTGGAGCGCGCCGCGCGGATGCGCGGCGTGTAGATGTCGAAGACGGCATCGTTGTGAGTCTTGCGGTAGCGGGTGAAGATCTTCTTGACCTCGGGTTCGACCTCCTTGCCCGCTTCCTTGATCGCGGTCTCCACCATGCGCCAGCCACCGTTGGGCATCATGGCTCGACGCAGCGGGGAGTCGGTCTGCAGGCCGACGATGACGTCGTCATCCTCGCTGATGTATCCGGCGGGGAAGGCGTCGATGTCGGCAGGGGTGTGGGTATCGACGTCGAGAATGCGGACCTTGCGCTCCTCGGAGAGGTAGTCCTTCTCCAGGACGTCCCACAGGCGCAGGGTCTTGTCCGTCGCGTCCGCGAGGAACGACGCGTCTCCGTCGTAAGGGGTGTAGTTGCGCTGGATGAAGTCGCGGACGTCGATGTCCTCGGTCCACGGCCCGGTGACGAAGCCCTCCCACGCATCGCGGCTGGTGCTGTCCTCCGCTGTCGCTGTGGCGGATGCTGTGACCTCAGTGGTCATCCGTGCCCTCCTGTAGGTGGCCTATAGGTGGGTGGCCGGAGCCACCCGGTTGTTCAGCGCCCTTGTGAGGCGTGGCGGTACATCATTGCGCCGTCCCGACCAGAGTAGGCGGTCCTCGACAGCAGTGGGAGCCCCTCGTTCACAAGACCGGTGGGATCACTCACACGCATAGGCCGCACATCAAACAATGAGGACCTTGGTCCTACTTGAATGTCGGGCGATCCCGCATATCGAACACGGGACTTACCGGCCCGCACACAAGATTTCCCCACTCACACAGAACTGCTGGTTATCGCATCAATAGGACAGGCGTCCCACGGTGCACCCCTCTCAGACAGCGCTCAGAAGGCGCCGAGCAGTGGCGGCGATTCCCTCGGTATCCATGCCGAAATCGGCCAGAAGCTGCTTGCGGCTCGCGGTGCCCAGGAACCGGCGCGGCACACCCACGCGCGCCACGACCGGGCAGCGCCGACCGGTCTCAGCCGCATTGTCCTCGAGCGCATCTCGCAGCTGCGAGCCGATGCCGCCGTCGACCAGTCCGTCCTCCACGACGACGACTCCGTCGAAGGACCGCGCCGTCTCCACCAAGGCCCTCGGAATCGGCACGACCCAGCGCGGAGCCACCACCGCGACCGCTCGCCCCTCGTCGGCCAGATCGCGTCCGGCCGCCAGAACGGCAGGCGTCATGGCGCCGACGGCCACCAGAAGCAGGCGCCGCTCCCCCGGCCCGTCGTCATCGGCCTCCATCAGCACATCGACCGCCTCGAAGGGGTCATTCGGCGGCCCCATCACCCGCAGAGCGGGGGCGCGCTCGGGCAGTGCGCCTTTGGGATAGCGCAGCACGGTGGGCCCATCGGAGGTGGCCGCAGCAGTGCGCAGATCCTCGCGCAGGGTCGTCTCGTCGCGCGGCGCGGCCAGACGCAGCCCGGGCACGTGGGACAGCAGCGCCATGTCCCACATGCCGTTATGGCTGGCGCCATCGGTCCCGGTCAGCCCGGCTCGGTCGAGCACGATCGTGACTCCCGCGTGGTGCAGGCCGACGTCCATGAGAACCTGGTCGAAGGCCCGATTGAGGAAGGTTGCGTACAGGGCCACCACGGGATGGAGGCCGGCGAAGGCCATGCCGGCACTGGCGGTCAGCGCGTGCTGCTCGGCGATACCGACGTCGATGACCCTGTCGGGCAGAGCATCCGCCATCGGCTGCAGGCCGACCGGCTGCTGCATGGCGGCGGTCACTGCGACGATGCGCTCATCCGCTCGAGCCAGTTCCAGGATCTCCTCGGCGAAGACAGAGGTCCACCCGAAGCGCGAGGGCACGATCGGCAGTCCCGTCTCGGGGTGGATGCGCCCGACGGCGTGGAAACGATCGACGACGTCCTCCTCAGCGGGGGTGTAGCCCCTCCCCTTCTCCGTGATGACATGGACGATGACCGGATCCGCATACTCCCGCGCCCGCGTGAGGGCGAACTCCAGGGCCGTCTCGTCGTGCCCGTCAACCGGTCCGGTGTACTTGATGCCGAGGTCCTCGAAGAAGGCCGAGGGGACCAGGACGTCCTTGAGCCCCCGCTTGAGTCCGTGCAGCGCATCGAAGGCGGCGCGCCCGGGCGCCCCCTGGGTGAGCAGCGTGCGCTTGACCCCGGCCAGCATCCGCTCGTAGCCGGGGTTGGTGCGCAGTGCATCGAGGTGGTGGGCCAGTCCTCCGATGGTGGGGGCGTAGGAGCGCCCGTTGTCGTTGACGACAACGACCAGGTGCTTGTCGGAGGAATCGGCGATGTTGTCCAGGGCCTCCCAGGCCATCCCGCCGGTCAGGGCACCGTCCCCGATCACAGCCACCACATGGCAGTCCTCGTGCCCCTGAAGATGGTTGGCGCGGGCGATGCCATCGGCCCACGACAAGGATGTGGATGCGTGGGAGTTCTCCACGACGTCGTGCACCGACTCGCTGCGAGCCGGATACCCGGACAGGCCATCGCGCTCGCGCAGGTGGGTGAAATCCTGCCTTCCGGTGAGCAGTTTGTGGACATAGGCCTGGTGACCGGTGTCGAAGACGATGGTGTCGCGCGGGGAGCGGAAGGTGCGGTGCAGCGCCAGGGTCAGCTCGACGACACCGAGATTGGGGCCGAGGTGGCCCCCGGTGCGGGCGACCGTGGCGACGAGGTAACGGCGGATCTCTCCCGCCAGAGTGACCAGATCCTCACTGGTGAGCCGGTCCAAGTCAGTGGGCCGTGCAATCGAGTTGAGCAACGGCGTGTGGGGCAGCGCCACGCCGGCCTCACCGGCGCCCGCGGGCACTGTCTCTCTACTCATCAGCGCTTTCCTCCCGATCCTGGTCCTGCTGCGCGCTCATGCCCGCCCCTGTCTCGGCCTACTCGGCCTACTCGGCCCACTTGGCCTGCTCGGCCCTCTCGACCCAAGCCTGCACGAGGCCGCGGGCAGCATGTGACGCAGCACTTCAGCATAGGCGCTGGACGCCTTCGCGGAGGCCTCGCTGTGGCCGATCGCAAGCACGTAGGGTTGGGCGGTGTGGCGCTGCGCGCCGCGCCCCGCCGTACCGCACTCAGGAGGAACCATGAGCACCACGGCTCCGTTCGGGACCTGGCCGTCCCCCATCACGCCCGGCACCATCACCACTCGGACGGTGCGCCTGTCACAGGTGCGCGTGGACGGTGCGGACACCTACTGGGTGGAGCAGCGCGCCTCGCAGGCCGGCCGCAACGTCCTGCTGCGCCGGGGCGGGGACGGCTCAGTCGGGGAGATCCTCCCCCTGACCCCCTCCGACGAGCTCGTCGATGTGCACACCCGTGTGCACGAGTACGGCGGCCGGGCCTACGCCGTGGACTCCGGAATCATCGTCGTGTCCCACGCCGGTGACGGGCGCCTGTACCGCTATGACGTCGCCCATCGCATGCGCGGCCTGGTGCCCTTGACGATCTACGGCGACGTGCGCCACGGCGACCTCGAGATCGACACCGCGCGCGGCCTGGTCTACGCAGTGCGCGAGGACCACCGCGGTGACGGCGAGGCCGTGAACTCGCTGGTGGCCATCCCGCTCGACGGCTCAGCAGCGCGCGAGGACGCCCCGGTGATCACAATCATGTCCGGGACGGACTTCGTCACCTCCCCGACCCTGTCCCCCGACGGCGAGCACCTGGCCTGGATCACCTGGGACCACCCGAGCATGCCGTGGGAGAGCACGACCCTGCACGTGGGGGATCTTCTGCCCGACGGCCGTATCGGCGAGCAGACGGTCATCGCCGACAGCGGTGCCGTCTCCGAGCCCCGCTGGACCGAGGAATGCGAATTGGTGCATATCTCCAACGCCTCGGGCTTCTCCAATCTGTACCGCACTGAGGGTTTCCCGCGCCGCGGCACCACTCGCGAGGGCTGGACGACCGGGCTGCGCACGCGCCCGCTGCACCCCGTCGAGGCCACCTTCACCTCGCCCGCCTGGGAGCTGGGCCCCCACCACTACGACATCCTCGACGGCGAGCACCTCATCGCCTCCTGGGCGCGCAACGGCATATGGCACCTCGGCACGATCAGGCTCTCGAACGGCGAGCTGGAGGAGTGGAACATCGGCTGGCAGCCGTTGGGCAACGTCGCCTCATCCGCGGGGCGGGTCGTCATGCTGGCCAACAATGAGATGGAGCTGCCCGCGATCATCGAGGTGCGCGACGGCGGCATCGACGTGCTGCGAAACTCTGGCGAGTTCGCGGCGGAGGCCATTGGAATCTCTCTGCCCACGCCCGTGGAGTGGCCGACCAGCGCGGACGCTACCGCGCACGGCTTCTTCTACCCGCCATCGTCGGCATCCCACACCGGCCCCGACGACGAGCTGCCCCCGCTGATCGTCAACGTCCATGGCGGCCCGACGGCGGCGGCCCGTCCCGGTTACGACCTGAACATCCAGTACTGGACGAGCCGCGGTTTCGCCTACCTGGACGTCAACTACCGGGGCTCGACCGGCTACGGCACCCACTACCGGCACGCGCTCGACGGCCACTGGGGCGTCTACGACGCCGATGACGTCATCGCGGGCGCCGAGTTCCTCGCCGCCTCCGGCGAGGTCGACCCTGCTCGCATCGCCGTGCGCGGCGCCTCCGCCGGCGGTTTCACAGGTCTGGTGGCGCTCACCCGTTCCACCGTGTTCAGCGCCGGCACCTCCTTGTACGGTGTGGCGGACCTGGCCCTGCTGACTCGTACCACGCACAAGTTCGAGCGCCGCTACATCGGCACGCTCGTGGGCGCGGAGGGCGCCGACGCGCCAGTGCTCGCGGAGCGCTCACCGCTGCACCACATCGACGACATCCACGCCCCGCTGCTGCTCCTGCAGGGCAGCGAGGATCCGATCGTGCCGGCCGACCAGGCGACGACCATGTACAACGCCGTCAGGGCCAAGGGCCTGCCAGTGGCGCTCGAGGTCTTCCACGGCGAGGGGCACGGGCTGCGCCTGGCGTCGAATATTCACCGTGCTCTGCGCGCCGAGCTGAACTTCTACAGCCAGGTATGGGGCCTGGAGCTCCCGGAGGAGGACTCGATCGCGATGCATGTGGAGAACCTGTGAGCCCTCATTCCCGTCCGGCTTCTCCCTCGCCCTCCCCGCCGCTGTAGATCCCCGCTGCGACAGGCGTCTTCAAGAATTCCCGACCACCGCACAAGCACACCAACCACATCCATGACCACACGGCCCGCCTGCGCGCGCCTTCGCAGCGCTCTTCTGGGACTGCTGCGCGACCACCGCAGCGGCCTGTTCATGCTGGCAATCGCAGTCGGCCTCGCCTCGGGAGCGGGCGCCGTCCTGTTCCGCCTGGGAATTGACGCCTGGACCAGGTTCCTGACCGGGGCGCAGGACTACACATTGTCCCTGGGGCCCAGTACCGGCGCGCTGTCCGGGTTGGGCAGGTGGTTCCTCGTGGTTGCGCCGGTTCTGTCGGGCATCATGATCGGCCCCCTCATGATGCGCTGGGGCCGCGCCCCGACGGGGCATGGAGTGTCGGGGGTCCTGTGGTCGTCCCGACTCTCCGACGGCGCCATGGCCCCGGGCCCGGCTGCGGCGACTGTGGTCTCGGCGGCGCTGACCATAGGCGGCGGGGGCTCGGTGGGACCCGAGGGGCCGATCGCCGAACTCGGAGCCAGCGCCACGAGCCTGTTCAGCAGGCGCCTCGGCCTTCCGCGGCGGGCGGTGCGCCTGCTGGCGGCGGCCGGGACCGCCGCCGGCATCGCGGCGGCCTTCAACGCTCCGCTCGCAGGGGCCTTCTTCGCGATGGAAGTGGTGCTGATCGATTTCACCGTCGACGCCTTCGCCTTCGTGGTGCTCGCCTGCGTGTCCTCGACGGTGCTCTCCCACCATCTGCTGGGGGTATCGCTGTCGCTGTCCCTGCCGTCCCTGAACCTCACCGGCGATACCCAGCTCGGCTGGGTGGCTCTGCTGGGGATACTGGGAGGCCTCATCGGCGTGGGCTTCTCCCGCGCTCGGTACCTGAGCGCCGATGCCGCTACCGCCGGGGCCGATCGACTCCGGCTCCCTCATTGGGCCCGGCCGGCGCTGGGGGGACTGCTTGTCGGAGGCGTCCTTCTGGTGGTGCCCGAGACGTACGGCGAATCCTCGGCAATACTCGGCCGCGCCTTGGACGGGCGCTACACCGCACTGGCCCTGGCCGGCCTGCTCCTGGCCAAGATCATCGCGACGGCGGTAACCCTCGCTGTGGGCATGCCCGGGGGCGTCTTCGCCCCGTCATTGTTCATCGGCGGCATGCTGGGAGCATGCTTCGGCATGATCGTGGCGCCTGACCGCCCCGAGGCCGCCGCGGTCTTCGGGGTCGTGGGGATGGGGGCCGTGTTCTCCGGCGCCGCCCGTGCGCCGATTACCAGCGTTGTCCTCATCATCGAGATGACGGAGCAGTACAACCTGCTGATTCCCCTCATGCTCGCCGTTGCCCTGTCCACCGTCACGGGGCGCTTCCTGACCCGCTCGACCATCTACACCGAGGAGCTGCGGCGCCGCGGCCTGAGCATCGAGGATCCCCAGGCGCCGACCTCCGTCGGCGCCCGCTTCCAGGAGCATTGGCGACAGTCGCACCGTTCCTCGAACCGGGAAGACGATGCGACTTCACGGGGCAGCGCGTCCGATCGATCATCGGCATCGAACGCTGACAATCCCGACGGCGCTGACAAACACTGAAATTGAAATACTGAAAATACTGAAGACGGCTCGAGACCTCGGTGAAGGTCGCCCAAAGCCATCGTCAGTCGCGACCCGACTGCGCCGTCCTGGTCCGCTCAGCCAGCGTGGCCCCCAGCTCATCCATCCGCTCGGCATTGATGACGATGCGGCGCGGATTGCTCAGCCACATCCAGCCCGTGGCCAGGATGGGGAGCAGGAGCGGCAGGTAACCGTGACGACGACCGCCATCCGCCCATACGCTGGCCTCCAGGCCCTCCGCGGCATCCGTCCACGTCAGCACGCCGATGAGCACCGCGCCGGTCAGCAGCGCGCTCAGGCTCATCCACCCGATGAGCCGCATACGGCGTCCGTTATGCGCCACGCAGATCGCCAGCAGGACGAACAGGAGGCCGGCGGCGACGTTGATGGATCCAACGACCGGGGCAACATGCGGTGCGCGCACCAATGAGATCGTAGCGGGGATCAGGATGACCAGGCCGAAGACCGCGAAGACGACCACGAGAAGACGCCCCCACCCGTGCGCGGGACGACGCCGGTCCTCAACGCCACGGACCTGGAGACGGTCGTCCGCTGGTGCAGACATCGCGGAATCTCCTTATGGAAACAACACGGAAACACGGTTCTTACGGCACAGTCCGAGCGCAATGACCCTGGACAGCTGCGGGCACACTACCATCGGAGGCTGTGACCATCCTTGAACTGACGACCTCCTGTGATCCCCGGCTGAATGTCGATGTACTCGTTCTGGCGGCTGCGCACATCGACCAGACCCCTGTCCTGCTGACTGACGGCGTCGTGAATCAGGGGCTCGACTTCACGGCCCTCGCCACGGCCCTGCCCACCACCGGCTTCACCGGAGAACTTGATGCGGTCATCAGAGTGCCCTCCAGCGTTCTGGGCTCCGATGTGAGGGCAGTGAGGGCGGACAGTCTCCTCATCGTGGGTACCGGCCCCGGCCTCGCTGCCGGATCGGGCGACGAGACCGCGCTGGGGGCCGATCGAGCGGGGGTGCTCAGAAGGGCTGCCGGATGCGCTGCGCGCGAGCTGGCCGGAATGGACTCGGCCGCTTTCCTCCTCCCGGCTGACGATCTCGATGATCTTCGCGCGGTGACCGAAGGCGCGCTTGTCGGCGCCTACGCCTGGTCGGGACGCGTGCCGGCACCCACAGCGCCGCTGGGGCGCGTCGTCGTCGCCACTGCTCTGGCGGACTCTGTGGAGGCCAGTGCCGCCGAGGCGCGCGCCATCGCTCTGGCCGAGGCGACCGCTCTGGCACGTGATCTCGTCAATGAGCCGCCGAACCGCCTGACTCCGCAGACCTTCACCCAGCGGGCGCGGGCCATCGCGGACGATGCGGGCCTCGGCATCGAGATCCTCGACGAAGCGCTCCTGCGCGAACAGGGCTTCGGCGGCATCGTCGGCGTCGGCCAGGGCTCAGTGCACCCGCCCTTCCTCGTGCGAGTCTCCTGGGTGCCGGAGAATCCGGCGCAGCGCATAGCGCTGATCGGCAAGGGAATCACCTTCGACTCCGGCGGCCTGTCACTCAAGCCGCCGGCCTCCATGCCGGAGATGAAGTCGGACATGGCCGGTGCGGCCACCGTTCTGGGCGCGGTGCTGGCGGCGGCTCGCCTGGAACTGGGGGTGCGCGTGGACGCCTGGCTGGCTCTGGCCGAGAACATGCCCACGGCCGACGCCCAGCGCCCCAGCGACATTGTGACGATGCGCGACGGCACCACGGTGGAGGTCACCAACACTGATGCGGAGGGCCGTCTGGTCATGGCTGACGCCCTGGCGCGCGCCATTGAGGACAAGCCCGACTGCGTGCTCGATATCGCGACCCTTACCGGGGCGCAGATCATCGCGCTGGGCGACCGGGTGTCGGGTGTTATGGGCACGCCGCCGCTGCGCGACGAGGTGGCCCGATGCGCCGCCGAGGCCGGCGAGGCGTTCTGGCCCATGCCCCTGCCCGAGCACCTGCGCAGCGCCCTGGAGACCCCTTTCGCCGGGCTCCGCAACGCCGATATCAGCAGCCGTGCAGGAGGAATGCTCGTAGCGGGGCTCTTCCTGCGCGAGTTCGTGGGCGATGTGCCGTGGGCCCACCTCGACATCGCCGGCCCGGCCTACAACGAGAAGTCGCCCTGGGGAGCGACGCCCGTCGGCGGGACGGGGGCCGGCCTCGCCACGCTGCTGGCCCTTCTCAGCGACCGCGGCCGGCGGCCACCCAGCGAGCCGCTCCGATAGGTGATAGGTCTCACAGGTCTTGCAGGACTCAAGTCCTTCCGAGCGAGCAGTTTCGGGGCTGCGGGCAGCAGCCAGATGCAACAATGGGCACCGTGCCGAGCCGCTCTGGGAGAGCGGAGGATATCAACGAGGAGTTTTCGTGACAGACACCGTGTACGACATGGTCATCCTGGGCGCCGGTTCGGGCGGTTACGCAGCCGCGCTGCGCGGCACACAGCTGGGACTGACGGTCGCGCTCATCGAAGCGGACAAGATCGGCGGCACCTGCCTCCATCGCGGTTGCGTTCCGACCAAGGCGATCCTGCACTCGGCCGAAACCGCCGAGGCCGTGCGCGAGGCCGCTTCGGTGGGCGTCAACGCCGTCTTCCAGGGTCTCGATATGCCCGCCGTCCAGAAGTACAAGAATGGCGTGGTCTCCCGGATGCACAAGGGCCTGGAGGGGCTCGTCGCATCCCGGGGCATTGAGGTCGTGCGCGGCTGGGGCCGCTTGGTCGCCAGGGACACCGTCGAGGTCAATGGGCGGCGATACAGGGGCAGGAACATCGTGCTCGCCTCCGGCTCGTTCTCCAAGACCATCGGCCAGGAGATCTCCGGGCCGGTCATGACGAGCGATCAGGCTCTCGAGCTCGATCGCGTGCCGTCCTCGGCCGTGATTCTGGGCGGCGGGGTCATCGGCGTCGAGTTCGCCTCCGCCTGGGCCTCCATGGGCTCCCGGGTCACCATTATCGAGGGACTCCCCCGTCTGGTTCCGAACGAGGACGAAGCCGTTTCCAAGCAGCTCGAGCGGACCTTCCGCAAGCGCAAGATCGCTTTCAAGACCAACACCATGTTCGAGTCGGTCGAGCGCACGGCCACTGGCGTGACCGTACGTACCGCCGACTCGAAGACGTACGACGCAGAGGTTCTTCTCATCGCAGTCGGCCGCGGTCCGGCCACTGCGAATCTCGGTTACGAAGAGGCCGGAGTCGCCATGGACCGCGGCTTCGTCCTGACGGACGACTACGGCCGCACGAATGTCGACGGTGTGTGGGCGGTAGGCGATATCGTCCCCGGCGTCCAGCTCGCCCATCGCGGGTTCGCCCAGGGCATCGTGGTCGCCGAGAAGATCGCCGGACTGGATCCCCGCCCCGTTGACGACACGCTGGTCCCCAAGGTGACATTCTGCGAGCCCGAGATCGCCTCTGTGGGTCTGAGTGAGGCTCAGGCCATCGAGATCCACGGCGCGGAGAAGGTCACGACGGCCGAGTTCAACGTAGCCGGCAATGCCAAGAGCCAGATCTTGGGAACGCAGGGCTTCGTCAAGCTCGTTTCGCTCAAGGACGGGCCCGTCGTCGGCTTCCACGCGATCGGCACGCGCATGGGCGAGCAGATCGGTGAGGGCCAGCTGATCGTCTCGTGGGAGGCCGATGCCCACGATGTCGCTTCGCTCGTGCACGCTCACCCCACGCAGAATGAGACCATTGGGGAGGCCGCCATGGCTCTGGCGGGCAAACCGCTGCACAATCACGGCTGATCTCGAAGAGATAGAGAGTTTTCCATCATGTCCGAGTCCGTAAAGATGCCCGCTCTGGGCGAATCCGTCACCGAGGGCACCGTCTCGTCATGGCTCAAGGCCGTTGGCGACACCGTCGAGGTGGATGAGCCCCTCCTCGAGGTCGCAACCGACAAGGTCGATACCGAGGTCCCCTCCCCCGTCGCCGGCACGATCTTGGAGATCCGCGTCCCCGAGGACGAAACCGTCGAGGTCGGCACCGTTCTGGCCGTGATCGGGGCCCCCTCCGAAGCGGGCGCCCCCGCATCCGCCCCGGCCGCTCCAGCGCCTGCCGCCGCATCAGCTCCTGTTCCGGCTCCCCCAGCATCCGCCCCGGCCGCTCCGGCGCCTACTGCCGCATCAGCTCCTGTTCCGGCTCCCCCGACGCCGAGCGCCGCGCCGTCTCCAGCACCCGCGGCTCCGACGCCCGCCGCAGCCGCCCCAACGACTCCCGCCCCCGCTTACGGGAAGCACGCGGCACCCACGCCCGCAGAGCCCGCAGATGCGGCGCCATCCGCCGCGGCTGTCGCCTCCGCCGCCTATGTCACTCCAATCGTGCGCAAGCTCGCTCGGGACAAGGGCATTGACCTGACGACTCTCACCGGGACCGGCGTGGGCGGCCGCATCCGCAAGCAGGACGTCGAGGAGGCCGCCAAGAGGGCTGAAGCCGCCAAAGCCGCAGCCCAGGCGGCACCCGCAGCTGCGGCTCCGGCAACGCCAGCGGCCAAGCCCGCGGCCGGCGCCGTCGATACTGAGCTGCGCGGCACGACGCAGAAGATGGGCCGCCTGCGCCAAGTCATCGCCGAGCGCATGATCAGCTCGCTGCAGACCTCTGCTCAGCTGACCACCGTGGTCGAGGTCGATGTCACCCGTGTGGCCGCCCTGCGAGCCCGGGCCAAGAACGACTTCCTCGCCAAGAACGGCACGAAACTGACCTTCTTGCCCTTCTTCGTGGCCGCTGCCACCGAGGCTCTCAAGGCCCACCCGAAGGTCAACGCCACGATCGACGACAAGCGGGTGACGTATCACGATGTCGAGCACATCGGCATCGCGGTCGACACCCCGCGCGGTCTGCTCGTGCCCGTGGTCAAGAACGCGGGTGACCTCAATATCCCGGGCCTGGCCAAGCACATCAACGATCTGGCCGCCCGCACCAGGGAGAACAAGGTCAACCCGGATGAGCTGAGCGGCTCCACCTTCACGATCACCAATACCGGCAGCGGCGGTGCGCTGTTCGATACCCCGATCATCAACCAGCCCGAGGTGGCGATCCTCGGCCTGGGCGCGATCCAGAAGCAGCCGCGCGTGATCAAGGGGGCGGACGGAAACGAGGCGATCGCCATCCGCTCGGTGTGCTATCTGGCACTGTCCTACGACCACCGCCTGGTCGATGGCGCGGACGCCGCGCGCTACCTCATGACAGTCAAGAAGCGGCTGGAGGAGGGGGACTTCGCCGGGGAACTGGGGCTGTAACCCAACTCCGCCCTCGGCCCGCCCCTGTCCGCCGTACAGCGCGGCCGAGGCCAAGCGTGGCCCCGCACCTCAGGTGCGGGGCCACGCCCGTTTCTGACGACGAGTACTCGGGGCAACCCGTCCCTCACAACAGTTCGGCCGCCGCTCGGGCGATGCCGGTGAGCATCTGCGCCACGCCAAGACGAATCCACCGCCAGGAGAACCAGTAGACGATAGGGCCGAACCGGCCCCAGGTCCGATGAACCAGGATCAGGCAGAGGCGGGCGCCTCCGGGCGCCTCGGCCAGCCGCAGGTCCCGCACGAGGAGGACCTCGCCGTCGTGAGGGCCCGAGGCCGGCTGTGCACGACCATACGATCCTGCCGGGAGAAGTCTCCTCCAGGCGCCAGCGCACGCGGCCCCTCTGACGGCGCCCATCGACTCGCTGCACGACGCCGTCCGCGCACAGCTCCACGAGCTCCTCGCGCGGTACCGCCCACTGGGTCAGCCCGGCGGGGTCGGACAGCAGTGCGGCCAGATCCGCCGCCGGCACCGAGACGAAGCGCTCCTGACTCAGCACGCGGTCCAGACCGTATGACGCGTACTCATCGGTCAGCCGGTAGCGATGGGCAGTCAACTCCGACGACTCTGACAGCTCCGCCTCAGCGCGAGCCGCGTCCGCGCACAGGACAGCAGCGTCGGCGCCGCAGTAGTCCACGAGCCTGGCGATCGGGGTCTGCGGGCGGGCGGTCAGGGCCAGCAACACACGGAGGCCTGGATCGCCCGCTCCCCTGCCGACGGTGTCGACGAGCTCGGTGGCGGCCTGCGACATGGGGATCTCCCCCGAACCCGGTCCCGCGATGAGATCACTCGCGGACAGGGGCTCGGGACGCAGGCCCTCGGGCAGGCGGATTCCGACGCGTGCGAGGTCGGCGTCGGCGAGCGCATCGACGGCGGTTCGAGCCCGCGCCAGGGTCACACCGTGTGCTCCGAGGATGGCAGTGGCCCGGCCTCCATGGGCGATGAGGCCGAGTAGCAGGTGCTCGGGCTCGATCTGCTGGTGGCGCAGTCTGGCCGCCTCCGACCATGCCGCGTTGACCCAGGTCAGGTAGTGGTCCATGGGCGCCATGCTCAGCCCTTCCGCGTCGGAGCCAGGCCCGGAGATACGCGCCTGGCGTACTTCTTGTGGACGGCCTGCCGGGAGACGCCGAGTTGAGCAGCGATCTGCGTCCACCCCATGCCCGAGCGCAGGGCGGCCTCGACCTGCGCCAGTTCGAGGGTGTCGGTGAAGCGGCGCAGCGCTGCGACGGCGCGCAGCCCCTCCTCCGGACGTGTGGTGTCGGCGGCTTCGGCGGCCGCAGTCAGAGCATCCATGCGAGCAACTTAAGTTGACACATGTTCATATGTCAACCCACGTTGCTCATTGATCGTTCTCCACGGGCGCATCATCGACGCCCTCGCACTCCGGCACAGCCCCCTCCAGTTGTTGATGCGCGAGCGCGGCGAGCGGAGCGGCATTGAGGCGGGTCACCCGGCGGGCGAAGTCCATGCGCTCCGACAGAGTCTCGTGCTCTGCCAGCAACGGACCGTCGAGCAGCAACGAGGCCAGCCCGTGAACGAAGGCCCAGATCGATGCTTCGATCTCGGGAGCCGCCCTCTCCCGCCCCGCAACCATGCTCGCCAGCCGCGCAAGCTCACCGCGAGCACGCGTGCTCGCGCGTACGACTTCCGGGAAACGCTCCGGGGCGCACATATCAGGACGGAACATCACGCGGAAGACCCCGGGATTGCGAAGCGCGAACTCGATATAGGCATCTCCCGACGCTTTCAGCGTGGCAAGCAGCCCATGCGCCTGGAGCCCATTGTGCACCGCGCACAACCGCTCCGCGAGCTCCTCGAATCCCTCGCACACCAATGCCGCCAGGATCGCCTCTCGATTGGCGAAGTGGTGGTACGGCGCCTGATGGGTGCATCGCGCACGACGAGCGACCTCGCGCATGCTCAGGGCGCTCGGTCCGCCCTCGTTGAGAAGCTCTCGACTGGTCCGAAGAAGCTCGGTGCGCAGGTCGCGACCACTGCGCTCAGCCGATCGATCCGTTTGTTCGATCCCCATGCAGGGCAGTCTAAGAACAGCCACTAGACAGTGTCTAGTCAGCTGCTACACTTCCACTTGACACTGTCTAACAACGACAAGAGGAAATGCGCATGACATATGACGCCATCGTCATCGGTTCCGGCATAGGAGGATTGACCACGGCGGGCCTTCTGGCCCGTGCGGCGGACAAAAGGGTCCTCGTCCTCGAGAGACACACGGAACCGGGAGGGCTGACGCACACCTTCCGTCGCGATGGCGCCTCCTGGGACGTGGGCGTGCACTACATCGGACAGCTCGACCCCGGTTCTCAGATCCGTGCGTACTTCGACTATCTCTCGGACGGCGAGCTGGAGTGGAACCGCATGCCGGAGGTCTACGACCGTTTCGTGTATCCGGGAATCGACCTGCGCGCCAGCAGCGGGCCCGAGCGATACGAGCGCACCCTCATCAAGGAATTTCCGGCCGAAGCGGCTGCTATCCGGCACTACTTCAAAGATGTTCGCCGGGCCACATCCTGGGCGACACTCGAATTCGTTCAAGGAATGGTGCCCCGTCCCATCACTCCTGTGCTCAGATCCGTGCAGCGCATGACCGGACGCACCGCCACCGGCACAACGAAGGCATATCTGGACGCCCACTTCCGCTCCCCCGAGCTCAAGGCCGTCCTGGCCAGCCAGTGGGGCGACTACGGCCTGCCGCCCTCGCGTTCCGCCTTCGCCGTGCACGCAATGATCGTCTCCCACTATCTGGACGGCGGATGGTTCCCCAAAGGCGGCAGTGCGCACATCGCCCGCACGTTCGAGAAGGGGATCGAGCAGGCCGGAGGAGCGGTCCGGGTCGCCCAGGAAGTCACGGAGATCCTCATCGAGGACGGTGCCGCCGTGGGCGTGCGCGCACTGGATCATCGCGGTCCGATCGCACGCGAGCGGACCTACCGGGCCCCTGTGGTCATCTCCGCCATCGGCGCCTCCAGCACGTTCTCCCGCCTATTGCCCACCGGCGGCGCCGTCGGGCGCGCCACCGCTCCTGCCCGGCGCACAATTAAGCGCCTGGGCACCGGAGCATCGGCCGTCACCGTGTTCCTGCGCCTGCGTGATGATCCGCGCAGCATCGGCGTGGACGGCGGCAATATCTGGGTCAGTCGGGACCTCGACCACGATGCCGCCAAGACGCATGGAGCCGCCCTGCTGGAGGGGAAGCCGCAGAACGCCTTCGTCTCCTTCCCCTCCTTGAAATCAGGCGAAACGCCTCACACCGCCGAGATCATCTCCTTCTGCGATGCCGAACCGTTCGCGTCGTGGGCCGACCGCCCGCAGGGCGACCGCGGCGCCGATTACTCCGCCCTCAAGGAGCGCATCGCCTCCGGCATGCTGGCTCTTGCGGAAACCGCCGTTCCCGGTCTGACCGACCTGGTGGAGTACATGGAGGCTTCCACTCCCCTGACCTTCGAGCACTACACCGCCCATCCGGCCGGGGCCTTCTACGGGGTGCCCGCAACTCCGCAGCGGTACAAGGCCCGGCCGCTGGGTCCGCGCACGGCTGTACCCGGTCTGCTGCTGTCCGGACAGGATGCCGGAAGCCTGGGCATCGTCGGCGCCATGATGGGCGGAGTAGCGGCCGCCTGCCAAGCGCTCGGTTCACGCGGATACCCCATGATCACCAAGGCCGTGCGCACGAAGACTCCGACGCAATCCGACATCGGTCCTCGCCTGCTTCCCGAGGGGAAGCATCATGTCACCGTGGCCTCCAAGCGGCGCCTGACGCCCAGCATCTGGGAGGTGAACCTGGAGGTGGAAGGCTCAGTCGGCGCATGGGCTCCAGGACAGTTCGCCCGTCTTCATGTCGGCGACGATTCGTGGCGCGACTACTCCATCGCCGGCCTCGAGGAAGGCGTGCTCCAGCTGCTCATCTCGACGCGCACGGGCGGGCGCGGGTCGCGGTTCATCGAGAAAGTAGAGACGGGGACTCGTACCGTCGTCGAGCTGCCTCTGGGCGGATATCAGCTCAAGGAGACCGGACGGCCTCGCATATTCATCGCCACGGGTACCGGCCTGGCCCCCTTCCTGGCCATGTTCCGCCATGCGGATAGTCTTGAGAGAGACACGCTCCTGTTCGGCTGTCGCAACCGCGAGGAGGACCTCACCGCCATGGTCGATGCCACCCTGCCCGGCCGCATGGTGCGCTGCCTCAGCCGCGAAACGGCCGACGGCTTCTTCCACGGGCGGGTGACGGACGCGCTCGCAGAAGCCGACATCGACCTGTCGGGAGCGGACGTCTACCTGTGCGGCTCCGCCGCCATGGTGATGGACTGCCGAGCGATCCTCGATCAAGCGGATGCCGCAGAGGTGCTCACCGAGCCCTACTGAGCCTCACTGAGACAGCACTGGAGCGGGAGAGGCGGGGGTCAGTCCGCCTGCAGGACCTCGGCCACCCTCCACGGCCCGGGGACCAGGACGAGCACGACATCTCGGGTCTCCTGAGCCGGCACCGCCCGTCTCGATCCGTCGGCACCGATGCGCACCGAGGGCGCCTGCGACTGCGACACACGAACGGCGGCGGCATCCGGCCAACTCTCAGCGGCCTCCTGAGCCTCCTGCCCGACCCGCGCACCGGTCACGGAGTGCACCATGGTGTCCAGCCCCTCGATCCGCTCTCCCGAGTCGGAAATCGCGGCCAGCAGCGCCTCGTCGGCCAGGGCCGCGGGAGAATCCGGAACGGTCGTGGTCGCCAGGGCCTCGGCATCGTTGTCGTTCAGGGCGGAATCCCTCGCCAGAGAGAGCTCGACGACGATCGGCAGCATATCGGGCGCCTCGGGACTCGCAGTGCCTGTCGCATCCGTCGCATCCGCTGTATCTGCTGTATCCGTTGTGCTCCCCGAATCGGCGGCATCCGGAGCGTCCGCAGAGCCCATCGCGGCCCCCTGCGGATCATCCGTCTCGGCCGATACCGGTGCGGAAGAAGGGGAAGTGGCCAACAATGCGGAAGCCTGCATCCAGTCGGGCCGCCATCCCCGCGCCACGGCGGCAGCGCCTAGCGCAATGCTGAGCGCCAGCAGCACCAGCCCCAGACGTGCTCCCCGCCCACGGCGACCGGTGGGACGCCCTCCCGGCCCCCAGGTTCGTACCGGCCGCCCCTCCGAGGCGGGGCGGCCGCGTCGTGAGGCCACGGCGCGCGTCGGCCGCGAACTCGCGGCCCGCAGTGCCCCGGCGGCCAGTCTGGCCCCATCGGGCAGTTCGATGACGCCCGGTTGACCGATCTCGGGGGCGCGGGCGGCCAGGTCGCGTGCACTGGGCCTGCGGTCCGGGTCGGCGTCCAGGGCGTCGGGAAGCACTCGCTCCAGCCGCTCGGCCAGGGCCGGTGACCCCGCCGCGCACTGGCGCAGCAGAGCCGCCAGGGAGTAGACGTCCGCGGCCGCAGTCGCCGGCGCCCCCTCCCCGCGCTCAGGGGCGGCGCTCGACTCGGTGCCGGTCTCCAGCGCCCCTCCCAGCAGATCGATGAGAACCGGCTGCCCATCGGTATTGACGATGACATTGGCCGCCGCCACATCACCGTGAGCCATGCCCCGCTCGTGCAGATGCGCCAGTGCGCCTCCCAGGTCGTCGAGCAGTCGTGCGGCCTCATCGCGGGTCAGGCCGCCGCGAGCCCCCAGCACGACCGCCAGATCGGCCCCGATGATGAACTCGCTGAGCACACCCACGCGGCCCTCCGGCAAAGAGATCACCCGGCGCACTCCCGCGATCGCCTTATGGCGCAGCAGTCGCAGGTCGGCCAGGCGGCGCAGAACTCGAGCCTCAGCGGCGCCTCCGTCCACGACGTGAAGCACGACGTCATTCCCGGCAGCGTCCAGTGCCCGCCGCGGAGCGAGATGGCCCGGGCGATCACGCCCCATCGGCTCGCCGATGGCCAGCCCCGCGGCCACGAGCTCGTCGCTCACCTCCACGGGGAGGTCTGTGTCCTGGGCGGCTGGGCTCTCATCATCACGTGACGCCTCTGATCTGGCACGACGCTGCTTCAGGGATCTCATGACCGTCATCGTCCTTGCCAGGTCCGCTGTCGCACCAGGTTCGAGACTGCCTGTGGATAACTTTCGCGTCCGGGCGCCTATGGTAGGCGGCGTGCACCGTTTGGACGTCGCCCTCGGCTCCCGCCTGATCCCCTTCCAGGAGGGATGGGAGCTCCAGCGGCGGATCCACGAGGAGGTCGTCGGGGAACGCCGTCCCTCAACACTCATCATGCTGGAGCATGAACCCGTCTACACGGTGGGCCGCAGAGCGCATTCCTGGGAGCGCCCCGACAGCGGCTTCGTTGAACCGGGGCATGTGCCCGTCGTCGATGTCGATCGGGGCGGGAAGACCACATGGCACGGCCCGGGTCAGCTCACGGTTTACCCGATCGTGCGCCTGGCCTCCCCCATTGATGTGATCCAGTACGTACGCGCACTGGAAGCAGCCGTCATTGAGGTGTGCGCCGACTACGGGCTCGCCGCCATACGGGTCGAAGGGCGCTCCGGCGTGTGGATCGGGGCGGAGTCCGATTCGCCCTCTCCGTTCCGCGCAGTAGAGCGCAAGATATGCGCTCTGGGAGTGCGAGTGGCCCGCGGCGTGACGATGCACGGCATCGGCCTCAACGTGAATCCGGACCTGACCGCTTTCAGCTTGGACCGGATCGTGCCGTGCGGCATTGATGATGCCGGTGTCACATCCTTGGTGGTTGAGACCGGACAGCGCCTGCGCGCGGCCGACGTGGCCGACGATGTCGCCGCCGCTCTGGCAGCGCACCTGACGCCGCTGGTGGCTCAGGACACGCCGATTCACAGCGCATAACTGGGCCTTCAGTCCCAGATCAAGCGATCTCTGGCATAGACTGAAGCGTGCTGCCATTGTTGTCTGAGGAGGGTTCGTGACAAACACCGTCGCCCCCGAGGGCCGTCGTCTTCTGCGCGTCGAGGCACGAAACGCCGAGACGCCGATCGAGCGCAAGCCCGAGTGGCTCAAGACCCGCGCCGTGGTGTCGCAGACCTACCAGGAAGTGCGCGGCCTGGTGCGGCAGAAGAAGCTCCACACCGTATGCGCGGAGGCCAACTGCCCCAATATCTACGAATGCTGGAACGAGCGCGAGGCATCATTCCTCATCGGCGGCGAACTGTGCACGCGCCGTTGCGACTTCTGCGACATCGCCACCGGCCGTCCCACCGAGTACGACGAGGACGAGCCCGCCAGGGTGGCCGCCTCGGTGGCGCAGATGGAACTGCGCTACGCGACCGTCACCGGCGTCTCCCGTGATGACCTTCCCGACGGCGGTGCCTGGCTGTACGCCGAGACCGCTCGACAGATCCACACGATGCTGCCCGGCTGCGGCGTCGAGCTCCTGGTGCCCGACTTCAAGGGACGTGCGGAGCCGCTGGAAGAGGTCTTCTCCTCCGCACCGGAGGTCTTCGCACACAATCTGGAGACCGTGCCGCGGATCTTCCGACGCATACGCCCGGCCTTCTCCTACGAGGGGAGTCTGGCAGTGCTGCGACAGGCCTCGGAGGCCGGCCTGCTGACCAAGTCGAATCTGATCCTGGGCATGGGTGAGACCCGCGCCGAGATCGAGGATGCCATCGGCAGTCTTGTCGATGCCAAGGTCGATATCCTCACCATCACCCAGTACATGCGTCCTTCCAAGCTGCATCACCCCATCGACCGGTGGGTCAAGCCCCAGGAATTCGTGGCGCTAGCGAAGATGGCCGAGGAGATGGGCATTGCCGCCGTCATGAGCGGCCCGATGGTGCGCTCGTCCTACCGTTCGGGAACGCTCTGGGGCAGGGCCATGCGCGCCAAGGGCCGTCCCATACCGGAGAACATGACGGAGCTCGCGGCACCGGTCACCGCCCGGCAGGAGGCGAGTACCGTCGTCGCCCGTTTGAAGTGACATATCCCTTGATTCGCAGGATCGGGGAGTACCTACCAGCCGATGAACCACGATCGCACGGGGAGCGGCACGGCGCCGTCAGCTATGGTGGAGCACTGTGAGCACCGCCCCCAGCGCCCAGCCCGAGAAGAAGCGCCGCTTTGTCCAGCGCATTCAGAGTGTCGTCCAGAACCTCAAGGACTCCTACACGATTTCGCGCAGGACCTACCCGTGGATCGGGTGGGCCATGGTGGGAACGGTACTGCTGCTCATCTGCCTGGCCGTCGTACTCGCCCTGGTCACGCAACAAGCGATCTGGTACTGGGTGCTCATGGCGGTGGCCCTGGCGCTCGCTGCGGACGTCGCCATCCTGTCGTGGACGACGCGACGCGCCTCTTACACCCAGATCGAGGGCAAGTCGGGCGCTGCCAAACTCGTGCTCGATCAGAGTCTCGGTCGCGGCTGGAACCTCGAATCGGACCCGGTGTACGTCAACCGGAAGACGGGGGACGTGATCTGGCGCATGGTCGGCCGCCCCGGAGTGGTACTCGTGGCGGAGGGACCCACCGGCCGCCTGCAGCGGCCAGTCGCGGATGAGCAGAAGATCCTTCGCCGCATCCTGTCCACCGTGCCGGTGCACGTCATCAATGTCGGCATGGACGAGGGCCAGACGCGCCTGATGGACTTGTGGCCCACCATCAGCAAGCTGCCGACAAAGCCCACAAGGCTCACCGACGCCGAGATCAGTCAGGTCTCCAAGCGCCTGTCCTCCCTGTCGACCAAGGGCCTGCCCATCCCCAAGGGCATCGACCCGGCCAAGGCCCGTCCGGACCGACGAGCCATGCGCGGTCGGTGATGCCAGTGATGTCCGGGGAGAAGCACTCCACCGGGCGCCTGAATCACCGGGCGAGTGAAACAACGGAGACACACGCACGGCACACCGGCGTCATGGCGCGCCCGTAGCCTTCGACCAGCCGCACACCGCGCTGCTTCGGCATCCGAGCCGAGCCCGCGCCCAAGGCGGACACCATTGATGAAGGAACACACATGTTCAAGGACGCGTCCGAGATCCTCGCCTACATTGAGAAGGAGGGGGTTGCGCTCGTCGATGTCCGCTTCTGCGACCTTCCGGGCATGATGCAGCACTTCACGATTCCAGTGGCCGCATTCGAGGAGGATGCCCTGACCGACGGACTGATGTTCGACGGCTCCTCGATCCGCGGCTTCACGGCTATCCATGAGTCCGACATGAAGCTCGTGCCCGATGTCACCACCGCCTACCTCGACCCCTTCCGCGAGGAGAAGACCCTCGTTGTCAACTTCTCGATCGTGGACCCGTTCACGGACGAGCGCTTCTCCCGCGATCCCCGTTCGATCGCGGCCAAGGCCGAGGACTACCTGCGATCCACCGGTATCGCCGACACCTGCTACATCGGCGCCGAGGCCGAGTTCTACCTCTTCGACTCCATCGAGTACGAGACCACGCCGGGATCCACTCGCTACGCCATCGACTCCAATGAGGCGGCCTGGAACACCGGACGCAGCGAGGAGGGCGGCAACAAGGGCTACAAGACCCCGTTCAAGGGCGGGTACTTCCCCGTCTCCCCGTCCGACCAGATGACCGACATCCGCAACGCCATGGTACGGACCTGCCATGAAGCCGGGCTCGAGATCGAGCGCGCCCATCACGAGGTCGGTACCGCCGGACAGCAGGAGATCAATTACCGCTTCGCTTCATTGCTCGCCGCCGGCGACGACATGATGAAGTTCAAGTACATCGTGAAGAACGAGGCGTGGCGCAGGGGCAAGACGGCCACCTTCATGCCCAAGCCGATCTTCGGTGACAACGGCTCGGGGATGCATTGCCACCACTCACTGTGGAAGGGCGGAAAACCGCTGTTCTTCGACGAGCGCGGATATGGACAGCTCTCCGACTACGCCCGGTGGTACATCGGAGGGATTCTCAAGCACGCGCCCAGCCTGCTGGCCTTCACGAACCCATCGGTCAACTCCTTCCGCCGTCTCGTGCCGGGCTTCGAGGCTCCCGTCAACCTCGTCTACTCGGCCCGCAACCGCTCGGCCTGCATTCGCATCCCCGTGACCGGCACCTCGCCCAAGGCCAAGCGCATCGAATACCGCGTCCCCGACCCCTCTGCCAACCCGTACCTGTGCTTCTCGGCCGTCCTCATGGCGGGCATCGACGGTATTCGGGGGCGCATCGAGCCGCGAGAGCCCATCGACAAGGATCTTTACGAGCTTGCGCCCGAGGAGTACTACGACATCGCCAAGCTGCCCCACTCCCTGGACCAGGCGCTCGACGCCCTGGAGGAGGACCACGAGTACCTCACCGAGGGCGATGTGTTCACCCCTGACCTCATCGATACCTGGATCGAATACAAGCGGGACAACGAGGTCGTTCCCATGCGACTGCGCCCCCACCCCTACGAGTTCGAGCTCTACTACGACCTGTGACAGGCGCTGAACGGTTCTGTGTTCGCCTCTTGGCTCACCTCTTGCTCACCACAGAACCGTTCAGCTCATCACGGCGCGTCATGCGCTGCTGGGCCGCCCCGTTGAGTGCGTTGAATTCCACTCCCCCTCGTTCCAATCCACCAGGCGCCAGCCCTCTTCCGGATCGCCTTCGACAAGGCTGATGCCCGCGTTCCGCATGGGGTGGTCGGCGATCCAGGCGGGATCCGCTCCCCCGCCCGGTGCAGCGGCCAGGGCCGTCCACAGCCGCAGAACGGTGCCGTGGGCGACCAGCAGGGCCGTCCCCTCCGCTCCGACATGCTCAGCCGTGGTACGGGCGATCCGGGTGACGGCGTTATCGAATCGGGCGAAAGTGTCGGCTCCGTCCTCGGGGCTGCCCGGCAGACGTGCGGCCGTGCGCCCGATCATCCATGCCCGTGTCGTGTCCGTGTAGCACGCAACCGAGCGCGCATCCGTGTGCATCTCCAGATCGCCTGCGAGAACCTCCCGCAGGCCCGAATCGATAGTCGCCATCAGGCCGGTGGCGCCCTCCAGCGGGGCGATCGTCTGACGCGCGCGGGCAATGGGCGACGTCCACAGCGACGAGATCTCACCGAGCCGGTCGGGATCGAGCCTGCCCGGCAACGATGCCGCTTGAGTCAAGCCGGCGGCGTCCAAAGAGTTACCAGGAAAAGCCGTATCGAGAGCGCCCATGATATTGGCGATGGTCCGTCCGTGACGGACGAGAAGAAGCTTCACGGCTCTAATCCTGCCAGGGAACGCACGCGGTCTCCTCCGCAGGGGCCTCAGGGTGGTCACGACCACGGATAGGGACCGCCTCCACGGCGTGCAGCGCGCCGCGGAGGCTTGGCAGCATGCCCTCCGGTTGTCGAGGCGGGACGTTTCTCAGGCGTCTCGGATCGTGAAGGGGCCGAGGCGCCCGCGCTCCTCGTGCGCGCCCGTTGGCCGTCGGACATGCCCTGCAGCTGACCATTGTCCGAACGATTTCGGCGCCCCGCAGCCTCATCTCGGCCTCCACCGGCTCGGGAATCATCGCCGACCGGTGGGTTGTCGCCCGTCCGGGTCGCAGACCCGGCTCCGGCCTTCCGAGTCTCGGAGGTCCGTCCGAACACGACCCGTTCGACGACTCGGCGCGCATGGCGGGCGTGCCGCCGGTAGAGGTCCTCCAGCTGGCGCTCCCTGCCTGCCGCCAGGCCCACCAGGCGCCCGACCAGACGAATCTCCCTCAGGCCGTTGGGAAGAACTTCGATGCGCTCTCCATGGTCCCGCCCAGTGCCGAGGACGGTCGCCGCCCGCACCCGTGAGGCCAGCAGCCAGGCGCCGCGCAGGGCGGCCTCCTCACTCTCGGTGAGCAGGCCCGCCGATCGGGCCGCGTCAAGAGCCTCCAGAGTCGACGTTGTACGCAGTTCCGACACTCGCGCCGCGTGCTGGAGCTGCAGGACCTGCACCGCCCACTCGACGTCGGACAGGCCGCCGGGGCCCAACTTGATATGGCGTGCGGGATTGGTTCCACGCGGCAGACGCTCTGCCTCCATGCGTGCCTTGAGACGACGGATCTGTCGCAGACCGTCGTCGTCCAGCCCGTCTGGGCTCCAGCGCAGAGGCTCCACGAGCTCCTCGAAGGCGCGACCGAGCTCAGCATCGCCGGCGCAGGCCCGGGCCCGCAGAAGCGCCTGGCGCTCCCAAACCGCTGACCAGCGCTCGTAGTAATCGGCGTACGAGCCCAGCGAGCGGCTCATCGGCCCCTGGCGTCCTTCCGGGCGCAGGTCCGCGTCGACCTCGAAGGGATGCGGCTGGGCCTGTGACAGCAGGCGCACGACCCATCGGGCGACCGCCTCGGCCTCATCGGCGGCTTCATGCCGATCAGCGCCGGGGCGCGCCTCGTGCACGAACAGGACGTCGGCGTCGGAGGCGTAGGTGGTCTCGGCCCCGCCGAGGCGACCCATGGCGATCATCGCGTGGCGCGCCAGTGCTCCCGACCAGGTTCCGTCCCTCTCCGGTCCGGAGGCAACCGCGTCCGGACCGTCCCGTAAGGCGATGACGACGCCGGTGGCCAGGCTGAGCACCCCGTCGAGAACCGCGTCAGTGGTGTCGGTCAGAATACGGGCGGTCCGCTCAGGATCAACGCCGTTCAGAGAGTCGGCCAATGCGGCCCGAACGAGTTCACGGGTGCGCACGCTCATGACCGCGTGCACGGCCTCCGCCGCCTGGCCCTCCAAGGCGGACTCGCTGTCAGCAGTCAGCACGCGCCGGCGCAGAAGACTGTGGACCTCGGAGTGCAGGGCAGCGGGATCGCGCGCGGTCAACTCGCTCGCGTCATCGAGCCAGGCGATCGACTCCGGCCGTTCGGCCAGGCGCTCGGTGGTCCACCTGGCGCCGGACAGGACATGGCACAGGGATCGAGCGGCGGCCCGGGAGTCGCGCAGCATCGCCAAGTACCAGTGGGATCCGCCCACCCGCTCCGACAGCAGCCTGAAGGAGAGCAGACCGTTATCCGGATCCGGACCCCGGCCGAGCCAGCTGATCATGACGGGCAGGAGCTGGCGCTGAATCTCAGCGCGCCGGCTGACTCCCTCGGTCAGGGCGTGGATGTGGCGCAGGGCGCCATCGGGATCGAGGTAACCCGCCGCTTTGAGGCGCTCGCGCGCCGCCTGCGGGCTCATTGTCATCTCGTCGGCGCTCAGTGTCGCCGCCACTGCGAGCAGCGGGCGGTAGTAGATCTCCTCGTGGAGGGCGCGCACGCGCCTGCGCACCGAGGTGAAAGTCGACCACAGGGCCTCGGGCTCACCCATGATGCGCCGATCGATGCCCCGCCCCAGACGGCGCAGGTCGTCTTCGCCGCGGGGCAGGTCGTGGGTCCGCTGCAGGCGGTAGAGCTGACTGCGATGCTCCAGCAATCGCAGCAGCCGATAGCAGGAGTCCAGTTCAGCGGCATCGGAGCGGCCGACGTACCCGGCCGCCGACAGCTCGGCCAGCGCCCCCAGCGTCGAACGGACGTGCAGGCGCTCATCGCCGCGCCCATGGACGAGCTGAAGGAGCTGAACCGTGAACTCGACGTCCCGCAGCCCACCCGGGCCGAGTTTGATACGACGGTCCTCCCCACCGCCCTTGCCGGACTCGTTCTCGACGCGGCGGCGCATGGCACGGGCGTCGTCGACGAAATTCTCGCGGCTGCTGGCCCCCCACACGAAGGGATCGACGGCACTCGCATAGGCGGCGCCGAGACCCGCGTCCCCAGCGCATGGACGTGCTTTGAGCAGCGCCTGGAATTCCCAGGAGGCGGCCCAGCGCTCGTAGTAGGTCACATGCGACCTCAGGGTGCGCACGAGGGCGCCGTCCTTGCCCTCGGGACGCAGAGCCGTGTCCAACGGCCATAAGGGCGGTTCGCGACCAGTGGCCGAAGTCGCGCGGGCCAGCCCGATGGCGAGATCCGTGCCCAGGCGGACCAGTTCGTCCTCATCGATGGCGTCAATGGCATCGATGGCACTGACGGCTCCGTCGTGGGTCTCGGGGGCGTCGGGGCGGTCTGCGGGCCCGACGACATAGATGACATCGACGTCGGACACGTAGTTGAGCTCACGCGCCCCCGTCTTGCCCATTGCGATAACGGCCAGCGCCACGGAGTCGGCCTGCTCCCCCACTCCTGCGCGAGCAATGGCCAGCCCCGCCTCCAGGGCGGCATCGGCGAGCCGAGTCATGCGCTCAACGACCACCGGTATGTGCGCGAGCGGATCGGAGCAGGTCACGTCATCGGCCGCGATGGCCAGGAGCCGGTCGCGGTAGGCCACGCGCATGGCGGCCGTGGCGGCCTCGACACGCGTGCATTCGGCCCCGTCATTGTCGCCGGTGCCGTCGGGGTCGAGGGCCGCCGCAACCGCCTCTGCCAGGACGACGTCCATCGGCGCTTGATCGGGAGCATCCACAGCATGGGCCGGACTCAGGGCGGCAAGGTGATCGGGGTGGCTGACCAGGAAGTCCCCCAGCGCCCGGGAGGCGCCCAGAACGCCCAGGAGCCGACGACGGTGCTCGTCGCGCTCATCGGGGACCTGCATCTCCTCGGCTGACGCCTCTGAAGCCCCTGCCCCTGAAACCCCTGGAACTTCGGAGTCGGAGGAATCCGGTCCTCCAGTGCCCAGAGATGCGAGAAGCCCGCGCAGCTCCTCGTCACGGGAGCCGACGGCGGAGGCCAGGCGAACCAGGGAGAGCAACGCGAGGTCGGGATCGGCGACCCGACTGAGCTCCTCGACGAGCTCGGACCGAACCGGGTCGAGCTCGCGATCCGCTTCCTCAGGCTCCTGTACAAGGGGGAGCAAGCGACTCAGAGCCTCGTCGTGCAGGCACGACCCAGCACGATCGACTTCGTCGAAGCCCGCTCGCACCAGCCGCGTGCGCACACTCGTGCGCCGTTGTCCGAATGGCCTGGAGGAGCTCTCGTTCCATCGACCGGTCATAGCGCTGCTCCGTATTCGGGGGATTCAGGCATTCAGGTGCGCGGGAAGAACTGGCTGATCTCGAAGTCGGTGACTTGGGCGTCGTATGAGCGGTATTCCCTGCGCTTATTGCGCAAGAAGTACTCGAAGGCGTCCTCTCCCAGCGTGTCCGCCACGAGGTCGGAGTCGCTCATGGCGGCCACGGCCCGCTTGAGTGAGGTGGGCAGGGCGCCAATACCCATGGCTCTGCGCTCGCCCTCGGACAGCGCCCAGACATCATCCTCAGTCTCGGAGGGCAGTTCGTAGCCCTCCTCAATCCCTTTCAAACCCGCGGCCAGAATGACTGCGTAGGCCAGGTAGGGGTTGGCCGAGGAGTCGATGCCACGGTACTCGACGCGCACGGACTGCCCCTTGCCCGGCTTGTGCATGGGCACGCGCACCAGAGCAGAACGGTTGTTATGACCCCAGCACACGTAGCTGGGAGCCTCATCCCCGCCCCACATGCGCTTGTAGGAGTTGACGTGCTGGTTGGTCACCGCGCAGATCTCCGATGCGTGATGCAGGAGTCCGGCGATGAACGACCTGCCAGTCACTGAGAGCTGGTACTCCCCGGACGGGTCGTAGAAGGCGTTGCGGTCGCCCTCGAACAGGGAGAAGTGGGTGTGCATGCCCGAGCCGAACTGGTCGGCAAAGGGCTTGGGCATGAAGGTGGCCAGGCTGCCCTCCTGGAGGGCCACCTCCTCGACAACGGCGCGGAAGGTCATGATGTTGTCCGCCATGGACAGGGCGTCGGCGAAGCGCAGGTCGATCTCGTTCTGCCCGGGACCTCCCTCGTGGTGGGAGAACTCCACGGAGATGCCCATCTGCTCGAGCATCAGGATCGCCCGGCGCCGGAACTCGTGCGCGGTGCCGCCCGGTACGTGGTCGAAGTATCCGGCGTGGTCGGTGGGGGTAATGCGGCCCTCCGCATCCCGGTTGACGAGGTAGAACTCGATCTCGGGGTGGAGGTAGCAGGTGAAGCCGGCCTCGGCGACTCTCGCCAACTGGCGCTCCAGAACCGCTCGCGGATCGGTGCGGGCGGGCTCGCCGTCGGGAGTCAGGACGTCACAGAACATGCGGGCGACCCCGTCGGCTCCGGCTCGCCAGGGCAGCATCTGGAAGGTGGACGGGTCCGGGGCCAGCAGCATGTCGGACTCGTAGACCCGCGTGAGCCCCTCGATCGCGGAGCCGTCGAAGCCGATCCCCTCCTCGAAGGCGCCCTCGACCTCGGCCGGCGCGATGGCGACGGACTTCAGCTGCCCCTGGACATCGGTGAACCACAGGCGGACGAAGCGGATGTCGCGCTCCTCGATCGCCCGCAGAACGTACTCCTGCTGCTTGTCCATAGTGCCTCCTGAGTCCCTCCTGCACGGGGTGTGCGAAGGCGCTGCCGCCTCCTGACGAGAGCCTACCGAGGCGGATGGGTCGGGAAGATTTCACACGCCCCGTTGAGGAACGGGACCGAGGCCAACTCATTCTCATTGAGGACGGCGGTCCGTGAACCGGCATAGGCTTCGCCCCATGGCTACTCCCGAGTCGCCCTACGGGCCCTCCACCGCTGAGAATGTCGCCGGCAGCAAACCGGTTCGTCTCCCCCGCCTTCTCGCAGCGAAGGCCGAGGGAACCCGACTGACCATGATCACGGCCTACGACAGCCTGACCGCGGCGATCTTCGATGCGGCCGGTATGGACATGATCCTCGTCGGCGACTCGATCGGCAACGTCATGCTCGGCCACGGCTCCACTCTCCCCGTCTCCCTTGATGAGATGGTGGTCGCCACCCGGGGCGTCGCCAGTGCAGTCGAGCGCGCGTTCGTCATCGCGGATCTGCCCTTCGGAACCTACGAGGCGAGTCCCGAGCAGGCTCTGGCCAGCGCCGTCCGCCTGGTCAAGGCCGGCGCCAACGCCGTCAAGCTGGAGGGCGGCCGACCACGGGCGGATGCGATCCGGACCCTGACCGATGCCGGCATCCCCGTCATGGGGCATCTCGGCTTCACACCGCAGTCAGTCAATACGCTGGGCGGCTTCCGCGTCCAGGGGCGGGGAGAGGAGGGCGAGAAGCTTCTGGCGGACGCCTTGGCGATCGAGGAGGCGGGCGTGATGGGCATGGTCCTGGAGATGGTGCCCGAGCAGGTGGCCGCACGCGTCACCGAGGCCCTCGCCGTCCCCACCATCGGGATCGGCGCCGGAGCCCATTGCGACGGCCAGGTCCTCGTCTGGTCGGACATGGCCGGGATGACGGAGTGGAGGCCGCGCTTCGCCAAGCAGTTCGGGAGGGTCGGCGACGCCCTGCGCCAGGCCGCCCTCGAGTACGCCGCCGCAGTCCGCGAAGGCTCCTTCCCCGCACCGGAGCACTGGTTCAGTTCCTGACGACCTTCAATCCATTCCCCGTCGCGAGAAGCGAAGTTCAGTCGCCTGAGTCGCCCTCAGCACCAACGGCCTCGATCCGAGTGAGCTCCTCGGAGAAGGTCCACCGGTTGAGAAGCCTCTCGAAGCGGCGCCCGTCGATATAGACCACCGGGCTGCCGTCCTCGGTCAGTCCCTCGACATCCATGGCGTCGGCCAGCACCTTGGGCTCATCCGCACCACTGTCGATGCGTTCCCACATGGCCCGGGCGTCCAGCCCGGCCCCCTGAGCGGCAACGGTGATGCTGTCGGTGCTGATCTGGCCGCGCAGGTTGGCCAGAGCATCGTGGAAGCGCCACAGTCTCTCCGGCCCCTCGTGACGAGCGGCCTCCATGGCGAGAGCGGCGAGAAGGCTCTCAGGACCGGTGAGCTTGTGACGCAGGACAAGATTTACGCGCCCGGCATCACGCAGGGCGGCAATGCCCTTGAGCGCCTCCATGAGGCGCCAGCGCCCCTCGTAGGACATATCCGCATAATTGATGAGTGTATGGGGCGCATCCGGATTCCCAGTCGTCAGATCCTTATCGAAGTCCACTGCACGGCACAGATGCTCACCGGGCGGCGGGGGAAGCGGGGAGATCCTCTCGGAGACGCGGAAGATGACGGTGGCCAGGAGCAGGGCTCCCAGCGATGCCGCAAGAACGCCCAAGCGGGCCTGGTCGCGCAGCGCCTCGTCCTCCAGGGCCAGATTGGCCACGAGCAGGGAGATCGTGAAGCCCATACCGGACAGGGCCGCCAGGCCCATGATCCGCGGCAGATCCAGACCGGGCAGGCGGGATCCCGGCACAAGGCGCAGGACCAGGCCGGCTCCCACGGCGACGCCCACGAACTTGCCGAGGACGAGGCCCGCGACGACGGCCCACATGACGCGTGAGGAGAAGGCCGCGGCGATGGTGCCGCCGTTGAGCGCCACACCCGCATTGGCCAGGGCGAACAGCGGTACGACGACGTAGTTGACGTACGGCGGCAGCATCCAGGACAGCCGCTGGTTCAGGGGCATGGAGTAGGCCAGGGACTCACGTAGCATGACGGCGGTGCCGGGGTGCGGCGACTGCCGGTAGAGGCGGGCCACCTCGGTGGCGGCGTCGACGTCCGCGCTGCGCACCGGGTAGACCGGCATGAGCAGGGCGATGAGGACACCGGCCAGCGTGGCATGGACGCCCGAGCGGTATAGGGCGTACCAGGTCACGACGGCCAGGAGGACGTACGGGGGCATGCGCCACACGCCTCGGCGGGCCAGGAGCATGATCCCCAGCAGCCCCAGTACCGCACAGCCCAGCGCCATGAGGTTGAGAGAGCCGGAATAGAAGACCGCGATGACCATCAGTGCGCCGATGTCGTCGATGACGGCGAAGGCGAGGAGGAAAGCGCGCAGGCGCGGGGCCCTTTTGGGCCCGATGAGCGCGAGCATGCCCAGGGCGAAGGCCGTATCGGTGGAGATGACCGATCCCCACGCGTGCGCGCCATCGGCGCCGTGCGTGATCGCCGAGTAGGCGAGTGCAGGGACCACGAGGCCGCCGATGGCGGAGACGACGGGCAGGAGCGCCCGACCGGGCAGTCTCAGCTCCCCGAGGGTGAGATCGCGCCGCACATCCAGGCCCACCATGAAGAAGAAGGCGGTCATGAGGCCTTCATCGACCCAGCCGTGAAGACTGAGCTCGACCTTGAACGGGCCGATGGCCAACGAGGCGGGGGTCTGCCAGAAACTGTGGTAGCTGTGCCCGACGTTGGCCCATACCAATGCCGTGATAGTTGCAGCCGTGAGGGCCACAGCCGCATAGGTCTCGTTGATCTGCATGTCACGCAGGCGGAGGCGCCGGCGCAGCCAGGCGTCGACAGCCTCGGTCACAGCCGTCGATGTGCTCATGCACGCCCTTTCATACGAGTGGAGTCGTGTTATCGATGTTCTCCGGGCCCCGAGCGCCGTCGAGCGTAAGGCCCGTCCCGCACACCCGCAACCATTCGCCATCCGAGGCCTCCACCACGACGGCCCATAAGCGGCCCATAAGGTAGGGGATCCGGGCTCCGGAAATCTCACTCCAGGAATCTCACAATGCCCGGGTCCCCTCCTCGACCTCTGGATCGTGGTTGGCGATGAGCCCCAGGCAGCGGGGGTCATGCTCCACCCGGCGCACCCATTCCAAGGAGCGCTCCGCCTGAGAGGCATCGACGACAACGCTGGGGCGCAGCCCCTCATCGAAAGAGGGCCGCCCGTACCCGACGTCAGAGGTGAGCAGGTAGAAGACACGGCTATCAGCGTCAACGGGCGCAGTCGCCGATGCTCCGCCCAGCGCTCCGACAGCGTCCACGCCCTCAACCAGGTCCCATTCATGTTCATGGATCGCGCCATCGGCCGTTTCATCGCCGCGGACGATTGTGGCGCACAGTCCCCGTGAGTGCCCGGGCACGGCGACCATGACCAGGCTGCCGTCGCCGAAGACGTCGTACCCGGCGTCATAAGGGCCGACTGGAGTATTCCACCTGAAGGTCCGCAAATCGACGCCGTCCCACTCGTGGGGAAGATAGGTCGCGCGGTGAAAGCGCACCGCCTCGATCTCAGGACGGGAGACGAGGATCCGCGGGGCCTCCCGCACCAGGCGCAGCCCGTCGGCGTGATCGCAGTGGAGATGGCTCATGAGCACCAGGTCGAGGTCCCGGGGGCGGATGCCCCGCTCCTCCAGCTGCTCGTCAATGGCCCGGCCCGGGGGCAGATCCGCCTTGTTGACGGGATACTGATGGCGCAGGTTGGCGATCTGCCCGAGTCTGCTGCGGTTGAGCTTGTGCCAGCCGGTATCGATGAGAGTCAGGCCGTGACGATTCTCCACCAGGTAGGCGCTCACAGGCGCGGCAATGAGATCGCTGCGCCTGCGGAATGCATGGGTCCAGGCCAGCGGAGGGTCCTCGGGCCGGTGGTACGGGAGCGTCTTGTCGACGATTACTGTGCCCGTATGGAGGACTTCCAGAATAGTGCTCATGAGCAGCAGTCTAATTCGCAGCACCTATAACCGAGGCAGTACGCGAAGCGGGCGGCGGACTCTTATGCTGTTCTCATGAGTTCTTCGGCTTCCTCGGCTTCACCGGCGTCCCTGGCCGATCGCGCTCCCCGCGGCACTCTCACGAAAGGCAGACTCGGTCCCGATCGCCACGTCCCCGGCTCGATCGCCCGCCCCGAGTACATGTTCCACGACGGCCCCGAGCGGGTGACCGCCTCAGACATCAAGACCCCCGAGACGGTTGAGCGGATCCGCCGTGCGGGACGTATTGCCGCACGCGCTCTGGCCGAGGCCGCGAAGGCGATCGCCCCCGGAGTCACCACCGACGAGCTCGACCGGATCGCCCACGAATACATGTGCGACCACGGCGCCTACCCGTCCTGTCTGGGCTACATGGGATTCCCCAAGTCGATCTGCACGTCTATCAACGAGGTCATCTGCCACGGCATCCCGGATTCGACGCAGCTGCGCGAGGGCGACCTGGTCAACCTGGACGTGACCGCCTACCTCGATGGTGTCCACGGCGACACCAACGCCACGTTCCCGGTCGGTCGGGTCGATCCTGAAACGGCCGCCCTCATCGAGCGCACGCGCACGGCCATGGAGCGCGGCATCAAGGCCGTGCGGCCGGGCCGCGAAGTCAATGTCATCGGGCGCGTCATCGAGAAGTACGCCCGGCGCTTCCAGTACGGCGTCGTGCGCGACTACACCGGCCACGGCGTGGGCGAGGCCTTCCACTCCGGCCTCATCATCCCCCACTACGACGCCGCCCCCCTGTACGCCGATGTCATGGAGGTCGGTATGGTCTTCACCATCGAGCCCATGCTCACCCTGGGCACCGAGGAATGGGAGCAGTGGGACGACGGCTGGACGGTCGTCACGAAGGACCGCTCCCGCACTGCCCAGTTCGAGCACACCCTGGTGGTGACCGAGAACGGCGCGGAGGTCCTGACGACGCCGTGAGCCGAGATCCCGGATGAGCCCTGAATAGGCCTGCAGAGCCCTGGAGAGCCCAGTAGGCTCCCATATCGGGCACCATAATGCGACCGGATAGGACAGAACTCCCCAGTACGATATACGATCGTGAGCCACGACGGCGCGTCCATGACGTGTACATTCCTCCCCAGGACGACGTACGTCGCACCGATGCCCCATCATCCGACCGTCCCGGAGGTTCCTCATGGCACTTCGATTCAACCCACCGCCTAACTGGCCCGCTCCCCCGGAGGGTTTCAATCCTCCTGCGGGCTGGCAGCCCGACCCCGCCTGGGGCCCGGCTCCCGAGGGCTGGCAGCTGTGGGTCGAGGACTCCGCTCCCGATTCCAGTGCCGGTTCGGCGCCCCAGGCATCATCTGCCGCGGACGCCGCCTGGGCCCCGACCCAGGCCGTCCCGACCGGATCGTCCCCGGTAGCGGATCCGACCGGGCAGTCGGCCTCGGCGCCGTCGGGCGACTACGCAGCCTCGGCGCCCGCGACCGGCTCCGCCCCGGGAGCCTCTTACGCCCCCGGCATGAACTACGCCCAGTCGCCGACGCCCTTCCACAATCAGGGGGGCGCTCAGAGCGGCCCTGGCGGGCTTCCGCAGGGAGGGCCGGGCTGGCAGCCACCGGGGCCCGGCGGCCCGAGCGGCCCCAAGCCCATCGTCCAGCAGTGGTGGTTCTGGCTGATCATCGGTGTCGTCGTGATCGCGCTGGTCGCGGGCTGCCTCATCGCCATCCTCAGCAATAGCGGCAGTTCCAACAACAATAACAGCCATCACACGAATGACCCGGCGCCGACTATTGCCGGCCCCACACCGTCCTCGGGCGGCAGCGGCAGCAGCGGTGGTGTGGGTTCAACGGAGAAGAATCCGTATGAGGCGAATGAGACTGTCACTATCACTGCGAACAAGTACAGCACTGATCCGAACGCGTCCATCGATGTCACTTTCGGCGTCGTCGAGTGGGACGCCACACAGCAGCTCAAGGACAGCAGCTCGAAGTACAGCTGGACGGAGCCCCCGGCCGGATACGTCTATGTCCGTGTGCCGGTGAGCGTTACGTACCACGGAACGGGACAGTTCAACTATACGGATCTGGATGTCGACTACGTCCAGAACGGCAACACCACCTCTCCCGAGGACTACATCTCATACGAGATCCGCGATGAATTCAAGAGGCAGGACATGCCGCGAGATGGAGGCACCGCCAAGGGGTACATCACGTTCCTGATGACGACTGAGCAGACTCAGGCGAAAGACGGCGTGTGGGCCGTCGAGGCCCTGTCCAACTACAACGAAGCGACCTACATCAAGGTGAGGACGCAGTGACCCAATGAGCGGGACTGGTCGCTGCTGAGCGGCCGCCCGAGCATGATGTGGGAGTGCCCACCAGGATGACCTGGTGGGCACTCCCCTATATCAATAGGCCACGCCCCGCAGCAGAGACTCTCAGGGACTCTGCGAGGAAGGCGAACGAGCCGACCTGTACGCCGGGTTCTGTTACCGCCGACCGTCGCCGGCGGCGGTGGCGACCATCCATCTTGGCCCGCCGTTGCCGGCGGGCTCACGCGACCTACCCGCAGGCTCGGGCGAGCAGCCCTCAAGCGCCTGCTGTGCGGTCTTGCTCCGGGCGGGGTTTGCCAAGCCACCGCAGTCACCTGCGGTGCTGGTGGGCTCTTACCCCACCGTTTCACCCTTACCAGCCGGTTCCCCGACAGGCGGTCTATTCTCTGTGGCACTGTCCCGCGGGTCGCCCCGGGTGGCCGTTAGCCACCGCCCTGCTCTGTGGAGCCCGGACGTTCCTCGATCTCCCGGTCCCCCAGGAGTACCGCGGCCGCCCGGTCGGCTCGTCCGCACAATGCACTCTATCCTCCCCGGAGCCCGCTCGCCTTCTGAGCGGGGCCTCCTGCGGCAGTGGCAACAATTACGAGTGCGACAGCGGTCGCCGGGTTCATCGGGCTCACCGAGGTCGCCGGGCCCGCCGGATCAGCCCTCCATGCGCACAAGAATGACGTCGTTGGCCTCTGCATGGAGGACGGCGTCCGCCGGGGCAGCCGCGATCCGCGCATGTTCGGCCGGACTGATCTCGACGGCCCCCTCAACCCGGCGTCCGTACAGGGCGATCGCACCAATGCCCCCGGTCGCTGCCCGAGCGGCGTTGTACTCGGCCAGCAGGGCGGCGTCGATTGTGCCGGCGAGCTCAGCACGCCGTGCGCTCGTCTGCTCTATCTCCTGATCAAGACGGGCGAACTCGGCGTCACGGGTGGCGGTCAGCTCACGACCGGAGGCGCGGATCTCCTGCTCCTGGGCGGCCAGGCGATCGACTTCCGCCTGGGCGGCCTCCAATGCCTCCATGGCGGCTATCTGCGCGTCCTCAAGAATACTCTGACGGCGGCCGAGCTGGTCGATCTCCCCCTGGATGGCGCTCAGGTCCCGAGTGCCGGCAGCTCCCGAGGAGAGCCGCTCCCGCAGGATCTCGGCACGGCGCACAACCTGCCCGACCTCATCCTCAGCGCGGGTCGCCTCCGCCTTGGCGTCGGTCAGATCGCCTGTGGCGCGAACGGCATCACGCCGATTGGCGCGCAGACGCCCGACGGCATCCTCGATGCGGCTCAGGACGGGCAGATGGGCGCGCTCATGTGACAGGCGGGCGAGACGGGAATCGAGGCTCTGCAGATCGATGAGAAGACGCTGCTGGCTGAGGGGGGCGCTCGTCACTGCGGTGATCCTTCACTGGCTGGGTATCGAGTTCTGCATGATCCGAGCGCCCGTTCACAAGCCGGTGCTCAGACGCAGAGTCCACGGGTCGGTGACGACCTCGGACACATACGCGCTGAGTCTACGTCCGTCGGCTGCGGCCGCACGCTCCAGGCGGGCAGCGAGCGGAGGCAGGCCGACCCACTCGGTGGCCCAGTGGGTACCGCACAGCAGATAGGGGCGCCCCGCCTCCAGGTGCTCGGACGCGGGATGGTGACGCAGATCGGCGGTCAGGAATACGTCGGCGCCGGCGTTGCGCGCGGCGGCGAGCAGGGAGTCCCCGGCGCCACCGGACACGGCAACGGTCTCAACAGTCGCCTCAGGGTCCCCGCCGACGAGCAGGCCGGGAGCGGAATCGGGAAGCGCGACGGCGACGGCCGCAGCCAGGTCGCGCAGGCGAGTCGGACGCTGGAGTGTGCCGACCCGCCCGATGCCCTGAGTCGGATCCAGCGGATTGGGCTCCAGCGGCACGGCGGAGAGCACGCCGACAGCAGCGGCGAGGGCGGCGGCGACGCCCCCGTGGGCGGCATCGAGGGTCGTGTGGGCGTTGGCCAGGGCGATTCCGGCTCGAATGAGGCGGTGAACTGACCGTCCCTTGGGGTCGGTGGCGGACACATGGTCGGTCCCGCGCAGGTAGAGGGGATGGTGGGTGATGACCATATCGACGCCGCGCTCGATGGCCTCCTCGACGACGGCGGTGACCGGGTCGACCGCCAGGAGGACCGAGCCGACGGACTCCGCGGGATCGCCGCAGATGAGCTGGTTGGAGTCCCAGGACTCGGCGAGCTCGGGCGGGGCCGCGGTGCGCAGCATGGCGACGACATCGGCAACGGTGGGGGAAGCGGGGGATGCGTCAGGAGAGGTATCGACGGCCTGCGCGGAAAGTGGTTCGGCGGGGCTGGAAGCGATGACGGGCTGGCTCATGAGTGAAGGCTAGACTGATACAGGCGTACCAATGCGGATCTCAATAGACCGATTCAAGGCGACACGGCTGAGCGAAAGATCATGAAAGGGTAACGGGACCCCTGCCCGTCTTTTACTCTGGAGTTATGCGTCGAGGATCCAAGGCTCAGAAAACAGACCTGCGCGTGTTCCTCACCGAGCATCGCGCAGTAGTCACTCCCGCCATGGCGGGCCTGCCCGCCAAAGGCCTGCCGCGTCGCGTGCCCGGGCTCCGCCGCGATGAGATCGCTCGATTACTGGGAGTCGCCACTGATTACTACGCGGACCTCGAACGAGGTCTGCTGCCCGCGGCACCTGAAACGTCTTTACAGGATCTTCTCAGCGAGGTGCTGGCGCTGAGTCCGAATGACCGCCGGCGCCTCAGTCTCCTGCTCGACGCCGCATATCCCAATGGCGGTGCTGTCACACCGGAGCAAACACCCGCCGATCCGCCCGAGCAGCAAGCGAGTAAGCCAGACTCTCAGCAAGATACGGAGCACAGTTCACATGCTCCGATCAGGCAGCTCTTGGATTCTTTCGACATGCCGGCTTACATGCGCACTCGGTCGCTCGACCTCGTGGCGGTCAATCGACCGGGTCGCCTCCTGTACGCGCCCGTGCTGGAATGGGCCGGAGCCCGGAAGAAGACGGTGAATCTGCTCGAATTCGCTTTCCTCGACCAAGACGCGGCGCAGAGCTTCTGGCCCGACTGGGGCGACGTGATCACACGCGCGGTCTCCGATCTGCGAACGGCGCTTGAGGCGTATCCGAACGATCCTGACCTCATCGGTGTGGTCGGCACTCTGACCGCCCGCAGTCGCCTGTTCTGCCGCATGTGGATCGATCAGGATCTGCCGCCGCACTCATCGCAGGGTGAGGAGAAGATCTTCCACTCCCTCATCGGCACTGTCACGGTCCCCTTCCGCATGCTCGCCGAGGACGACGGCGCACAGGTCGTCGTGTTCACTCCGTCTGCCGGCTCCCCCGCACACGCCGCTATGCAGCGTCTGCGCGCCTGGGCTGCGGCAGGCTGACCGAGAGATCGAGACCATCCTCACCGACGAGGCATCTGGCTGCCTACCGGCTCCCGGCGCACACGGCAGCGCAGCATCTGCGAAACATGCAGGAATACGCAACATATGCAGCACCATTGCAACAGCCCTGGAGTGGTTCTCCATCCGCCCATGAGCCGGCTACGGCGTCCCGCACCGAAGCCAGGAGATCGTGCGGGCATGTCCCGAGGAGCCGAGGAGGAGCACTGCGCTGAGTAGGACCATGACGACGCTCAGGGTGCCGGTCGCGTATCGCTCAGTGGGACTCGAGGTGACGGCGATGTTGAAGACGGACGCGAGCAGGAGGAAGACGGTCATGATGATCAGGCCCGGTCGCAGACAACGGCGCCGGGTGTGGAAGATGACGCCGCCGTACGCCAGATAGCTCCACCCGCACAAGCTCCACAGCACCATCAGGAGGAGGTTGATAGGCCGCATGGCAACAGGTATCACCGTGTATTTGCCTCCCAGCACGAACGCGCCCAAGGGCATGCCGATGAGAAGCAGCAGATGGAGTAACGCATTGGCGAACCATCCGAACGCGCAGACGACAGAGATTGCACGAAGCACGCGGCACATCTCGCTGGACTCTTCCTTGCCGCGGTGCGGGCCGAACCTCATGAGGCGAGGATAAACCGGGTTGAAGCGCATGACCAATGCGGACGCCATCCGACGGCAGGCGGGGCCTTCTGCTCCGCTACTTCGCGGAAACGTCTGTTCGCGGAGGCCGATCGAGCAGGGGCTCAGGCGCATCAGCAGTCGCTTGAGGTTCATTCACGGCCAGCTGTTGGGACTTCTCCTCAGATAGGTTCTTTTGAAGTAATTCAGCAAGTTGATTGATCGCGTCATCGTCGGCCGCCTGGGAGAACATCCATGTAAGGTCCCGCCGCTCCGTGGTTACCGTGATGGTTCGGCGAATTTGATTATCATGCATCTCCGGTGGACGAACATTGCGAATCGACGTCAGGTCAAAGCAATCACCGAGCTTCCCCTCAGAGCGAAGCGTTTGCGGGTTGGCAGTGACGATGCGCTGGTCGGTGATGGCAATAAGAGAGGACAAGGCTAGCACATCGGGCGCGAGAGACTTCCAGCTGTTATCAACAACAGTATCTAGCATACCCGTTTGAGCAGCAAGCACACCGAGTTGATTGGAAATGTGCGAGAGCGCTAGCCCTCGCAGCACCTCACCGTCATCCAATAACCAACGAAGAACACGAAGATATGGATCAACGTCAAAATCAGCCGGTGCGCAAGTGACATCCGGGACTTTCAGCTCAGGCGTTCCAGGGTGGAAAGCGTTGATCAATGGCTCGATGACTTCCAGCAGTTTGGCGCACACCTCGCGAGATACCCGATCATCCTGGCGCCCCCACGGGAAGGACCAGGTGGAAGACCCCGAGATTTCAGTGATGAGATGAAGCTCGCGGGTGAGGTCGACCAAAAGGTCGATGGCCAGTTGGAACTGCTCGTCGAACTGTACTTTGGTGTCTCTAAGCGCCACGTCAGCCTGACGCGCCTCCAACGGGTCGGTAGTGCCGCGGGCTTGCAGGCGCGCAACATAAAGCGCCTGGTAGCCAACCTTTGCCTTCAAGGTCAGCAGCAGCGCCTGGGCATCGAAATAGATGGCCGCGGCATTCTTCTCGACGTACTGGCGTCGCTCCGCTTTCCGTGCGCTATGGAGCTTGTGGATGTGCTCTTGAACTTTCGTGGGGTAGAGGTCAAGCTGCTCTCGCAAAGTATGGTCATGCGGGGCGATGGTCTCCCATAAAGTCGGCGCAACGCCGCCAATCTGGCTCTTCGTGTTTGAGGGTGTTGTAGGTGGGGCTTGTCGGCTGGTTTAGGTGGTTGTTGTCAGGTGGTCTTTGAGGCGTTCGGTGTGGATGAGGCTGCGGATGGTGTAGTGGGTGAGGTTGCGGAAGTCCAGGGCGATGCCGCGTAGGTGCTCCAGGCGTCCGTTGATGGCTTCGGTGGGGCCGTTGGAGGTACCGGGGCGGTCGAAGTAGGCCAGGACGTCCTGGCTGCGGCTGATCAGGGTTCTGGCCAGGGTCTGGATCTCCTCCAGCCCGTCGGGGACGGCCTGCCTCAGGGAGTCGATGAGCCGTTGCATCAGGTACTTTCCCAGGCCCGCCTCCTCGGTGCGGTAGGCCTGGATGAGGCGCTGGTAGACGCCCCAGGCGGCCTGGACCGCGGCGTGGCGCTCATCAGCGAAGAGGTTCTCCAGGCGCTCGGCCTGGGCATCGGTGAGCAGGCCGGCCCCGGTGTGTAGGGTGCGCCGGGCCCGGTAGAGCCGGTCACCCGCCCGGCCCCGCCGCCCTGTGATCGCCCGCTGGATGCGGCGGCGGCACTGGTCGAGCTTGCTGGCAGCCAGGGACACGACATGGAAGGGGTCCATCACCGCCCGGGCCTGTGGGAGCTCCTCGCCGGCGGCGCTCTCGGGACCCGGTGAAACCGCCCCGTGGCTACCACCTCGACCCGCCCACGCCAGTCCTGGTCGCGCTGGGAGAGCCAGGTCTTGAGGACCTTCTTGGACCGACCCGGGACCACGTCCAGAAGCCGGGCCGGACCACTGCGGTCGCGCACGGGGGTCAGGTCGATCATGACGGTGACGTACCGGTCGCCCCGCCTGGTGTGGCGCCACACAGAGGGGGCACCTCCCGCACGGGAGCGAAGCGCGCGGGGGAATCGTCGACCCCGAGGACCTCCACCCCCTTGAATCGGTCGGGCGCCTCGTTGAGGATCTGCTTGGCTCGGGTCAGGATTGCGTTGTTGGCGGTGTGCCAGGAGATCCCCAGGGCGGCTGCTATGCGGGAGACCGACATGCACTCCAGGGCAAGGGCACGCAGCCCCACTCCACCGCCGAGCGCGTCAGCCGGGTCCTGGGCTCAGCCAAGGTGGAGGTGTCCTGTCTCCACACCCGGCGGCAGTGGGTGCAGGCGAAGCGCCGCACGCGCACCACCAGCTGCGTGGGTCTCCACCCCACCGGCACGTGGGCCAGGCGTCGGGCCACCGTCCCACGGGATACTCCCTGAGCGCCGCAGGCCTTGCAGAAGGGGTCCTCAAACCCGATCGGCATGCGGCACTCGATCACCGCGCGCTTGGCTGTGAGGTGCTGGCCCACCGCGGTCAGTCCCAGGGCAGCCAGCCCCAGGAAGGTCGTCAGATCAGGGCAGGCGAAGGTAGTCTCAGGCACGTCGAGGTCTCTCGTGACGGTTGTGTAGCAGCTCCCATCATCAGGAGACCTCGACCCCTACCTGGTGTAACGACGCACCCCCACCTATGCACTTCAATAGGCTCCGGCTACTACACCCTCAAACGCGAAGAGCCGCTTTTATGACGACAATTCACCTAATCCAGTCAAGCGCAAGCAGTAAAGTCCATACCCCTTCGCCATAGCCGCCATTGCCTCGATTTGCTATACTAAACAATGAATGGCAGCCAACACCGGACCATCACCACTGCATCGCCTCCGCCGCGTCAAAGCGGCCCTGCTGGCGGTCTCCCTCACCTTGGCCGGTATCCTCCTGATGATGCTCGCCGCCTGGCTTAATCACCTCGACCTCGGCACCTGGAGCTGGCTGCACAGCTTCCCGCTCACTGAGCTCGGTGGCACCCTGTTTGGCGCCGGTGTCCTGTCCACCTTGTTTGAGTACACCTTCCGTCGAGACCAAGAGCAGGCCACCATCGCTCAGTTCCGGCAGATCATCAGGGAGCAAGCTCCTACTATGCGTGATGCCGTCATCGACGGCTTCGCCATCCACCCGGACGACCTCAAACGCGTCGCCACGCCTGAGCTGCTCGATGACATCGCCGCCAACGTCATGGCCCTGCGCCTGGGCGACGACCAGTTCGCCCGGGAGCTCTATGCTGATATCCGCGACCAGGCCATCCGCGCCGCCGAGCGCTGGTACGACGTCGATGTCCGAGCCAGGCTCTCTGGTGCACCAGAGAGGAGTACTGTGCGTACTCCTCTCTTTGACCTAACGGTGGAGTGGGAGTACACCACCGTTCCCGCACACAGCATCCGCCGCTTCGCCTGTGTGTCGGATCGGGATGAGTACCGCCAGCTCCTCCTGGACGTCCCCGCAACCTCCGCCTGGCTGATGAAGCCGCGTCCGGGCATGGACGCCACCAGCCGCGATGCGTACGAGTTGCTCGAACTGACTGTCGACGGCCGCAGTCAACCTATCCAGCGCACCGTCACCGCCACCGGGCAGACCTACACCATCGAGCTCGACCGCCAAGTCTGCAGTGGCCAGCCCGTCCGCATCCGCCAAGTCTTCCGGACGGTGACGCCGATGTGGGGCCATCGGCTCTACTTTCAGGTCCCACAACCAGCACGCGGCTTCTCACTCCGCCTCGACTACACCGACACGACGATCGCTGAGCTCGCTATCACCGACAACCTACCAAGCGGCCGGGCCACGCAGCTCACCCGGTCGCCGGCTGCTGCGGCCGGGAAGGTCTCATCGGTCAATCTCGACGGCTGGCTCCTTCCCAAGGCCGGGTTCTCCGCCACCTGGGCTCTCCACGACGAACTGCCCCGCGACACCGAGCATCGCGAGGCAGCCTGACGATCTTTGATCTCAGTCGCCACCGCACAGCATGGCCATCGCCTCCCTTGATCTCTCGCTGCACCCAGGCTGCCGCCAGGAGTGGATTGCCCTGGTCGCGCTTCAGTCGCCACCCATGGCTCCCACCTCCTCGGGCTCGCATCCGTGCAGGTCACCCTTGATGCTACTCATAAGTCTGTAGACCTTCAAGTAGCGCATGGTGAGGCTATGGCCTTGTGGCGGTAGGAGATCTGCAGAGGACGGTAGGCGCGAACCTGCGCGCCTACCGTCTGTCTCAAGGTCTCAGCCAAGAAGCCTTCGCCGAGCTACTGGGTGTACACCGCACCTACATGGGTGGTGTTGAGCGAGGAGAACGCAACCTGACTCTGCAGAGCCTTGAGCGCATTGCCCAGACCATCGGGGTGGAGGCAGAGGAGCTGGTGAGGGAGCGGCGGTAGCGCCCCACGAGCTGTTAAACGAGAGGGGTAGTGGCGTACCCGCACTGACGCTCGTGGCCGAACCGTGACCAACGGCGCCGCTCCGTCCGCATCTGGCTCCTCGCTGGTCACCCTAGACTCGCGTCATGCCACGTGTTCCCTCCATTCGTTCGACTGTCGGAAGCCTTGGCTATCGCCTCAGTCTCGACGTGGTCGCAGCAAAGATCGCTGCGCTCGGAGTACCTGGTTTGGTACTCGTCGTCGCCATGACTGCTACTGGTTACACCGGTGCCGCTGCACTAACGACCGCACTTGCAGCACTTGGTCCCGGTGGCATGCTGGGAGGAGTCGCGACGCTTGGCGTCGGAGTACTGGTCTCGGACGCAGTCACAAAGTACGGGGCGCAGACCATATTCCTAGAGGTTACCAAAGAACTGAATCGGCGCGGCGAGACAACAAAAACGATCCTCGCCAAGGTTGAGCGAATGCCGTTGTCGTTGGAGCTCAAGACAAAAATCAGGGGTTCACTTGAGGAGTTGGAGCAGGTCAGACCGGAGAAGACTAATTGAAACCACGACAGTCTGCCCGACAACTTCATCCATCACAACACCAAAACTCTGCACCACATGAAATGTGGAAGCCAGATTTTCGGCCTATATACATGTAATTTATGTGAGGTATAATAGTTTTATGACACCTGACGCCATACCGTCAAATCGTTCGGAGAAGCTTATTCGTAACTCGACAGCCGAGTTCCTGATCTTCACTGCTCAAGAGGGCGTCGATTCGATTCAGGCGCGCTACGAAGAGGAGACGCTCTGGCTGACCAAGCAGCTAATGGCAGAACTGTTCGGTACGAGCCGAGCCAACATCTCCATCCATCTCCGCAACATCTATGAATCTGAAGAGTTGACAGAAGCGGCAACCTGTAAAGAATTTTTACAGGTTCGAACCGAAGGGTCACGCGAAGTCAGCAGACGCGTCCCTCACTACAATCTCGACGCCATCATCTCTGTCGGCTACCGTGTCAACTCAGTCCGAGCCACTCAGTTTCGCCAGTGGGCAACACGGGTACTGCGCGACTTCGCCATCCGCGGCTATGTCATCGACCGAGAGCGCATGGCCAACGGCACCTTCCTGGGAGAGGACTACTTCGAGCGACTCCTGGAGGAGATCCGCGAGATACGACTGTCTGAACGACGCTTCTACCAGAAGGTCACGGACATCTACGCCACCAGCGTGGACTACAACCGCGATGCTCCCACCACCAAGCGTTTCTTCGCCACCGTCCAGAACAAGCTGCACTACGCAGTCCACGGGCATACCGCTGCCGAGCTGATCCGTGAGCGCGCAGACGCAGACCGCCCTCACATGGGACTGACCACCTGGGGCGGTAGCCCTGATGGCAAGATCCTGCGAGGCGACGTGACGATAGGCAAGAACTACTTGACCCGCGAAGAACTTGAGGATCTTGGCCGGTTCGTCAACGCTTTCCTTGACCTCGCCGAATCACGAGCCCGACGTCATATCCCCATGACCATGGAAGACTGGGCCAAGCGCTTGGACGCCTTCCTCGATCTCGACGACCGCCAGGTCCTAGAAGGCGCAGGTCGTATCTCGAAAACCCAGGCAGACGACTACGCCTTGAGTGAGTTCGAGCGATTCCGGCTCATCCAGGATCGACACTACGTCAGCGACTTTGACCGACTCCAAAAGGACACGGAGGCAGCCGGTGGAGTGGCCCATCCGACCGTATCTGATGCGCCAGAAGGGGACTAAGGCAAGACATGTCTGAAAGTAACCACGCAGACGATGAGATCAGGCGTGTCGAATCACGTTTGCGCCAGGAACAGTTGATTCAGTCGAGTCTGTCGAACGGCGATAGCGCGTGGACTATCGTCTATGAGGACTGGCATCATGCTGAGGACCACGGTGGTCGGTACATCATGCTCTCTCAGCCGAGCATCCGCGAGCGAGTCCTGGCAGATGCTTGTTGGGACCTCATGAAGGGGGACGGGACCCCTGGCTTCTCTAAGTCTTACGAGGATGGCGAGCAGGTTACCGAATACTGTAGGACCGGCTGTGGTCCCGATATCGAGCCGCTCGTCATTGTGCAAGAATTCCACGGAGCGGTGCCTGATGCGCTCCTGATATCCGAAGAATTTCGCTTGCTCATGAATCTCTGGCTCGATCCCAAGACAGGCGACTATTATCGCATCGAGGATGATGGGTCTCGAGATCTCGCCATTCGTATCTCACTCAGTAAGATCGAGATCCGCACACCAATTCTCAAGCGCTACTTGGCAGCGAGACAACTTGATGCGGTAGTGTTCGTCGATTCTGTCGTGTCCGAGCCGATAGGCGACAATCACGACTATTCGCATCTCGATCTGGAACGAACCGTACAGGACAACTTCATTCTTAGCCGCAATATCGGCACTTTACATCGAGAGGAAATATTCTCTCGAGTTCTGGCGAAGCGGATCATCAAGGCTCCACCACAGCAGACGTGCGGTCTCTGGCCATGGGATAAAGTCTCAGCGAGTGAGTACCCCGAGTTCATTATCGGTGAAGATGACTACGGACGGCCAATCAAGTACACATGCAATCCGAAAGAACTGGGGAACTACTTCGGCGCCAATCCGGGGGCACCACATTATCTCACTCCTGTCTTCTTCAAGCCAGAGGTGCTCCAAAGGTACTACGATGACACCTCGCTTTACTCGGTCAAGGCCGGCCGCCTTTCATGTGCGCACAAATGGGGTGTCGAGATCGACAACGACACGCCAGGACGCGTCATGGTTTTTCTCGGCGACATTGGACGAGATATCCCAAGCGCACAGTGGCCGCACTGGCTGGCGCACAACGTCCCGCCGACAGGTCGCATGAGCGAATCACATTTCAGACGATCAATTTTAGGGCAATGGGTTGGTAGCGAGAGCCCAGAGCACCTCTTCAAGATTGCCTACCGAGATCTCCAAAACGCATGGAACGAAAACAAAGGCTGGACCCTCTATCGCTCGGATGACCAGCAAGTTTCCTCAGCCCTTCAGCGTCTAAGGATTCCACTGAACGAAACTGAGACGGAATTTCGCGATCAACTGTTGAATCTTGCACTCGTGCTCGTCGACCCGCTCAATGAGAAGAAATTGACCGCAGAGCTTCCAAAGATCGACAACGAGAAGGGTATCGCAAAACTCAAGCGGTATCTGGAGAATCACTCCTACTCGCACGTCGATCGAGATATCACCCTGCTACAGAAGATCCAGAAAATGAGGTCCCTGATCGCCGCGCACGCTTCAGGCTCAAGCGGACAAAATCTCATGAAGAAGGAGCTGGCCGAGGTTTCATCCAGTCAGTTCATTGCTGACATAATGACCAAGGCTACACAGATGATGCGCGACCTGGCCCAGTTAGCCCAGTCGGATGGCTCACGAAGAGCGATGACGTAGGTTGGAAATCATCGATGCTCCCTTTGGTTAACTGGTTGTGATGTTCAGTCACCAATATCCGAATACCACCGAAAGAGAACGACCATGCTTCAAAACTGGTTGTCGGTAATCAGCACCTTCTGCGCCACAATTGCCGCTATTACTGCCGTCCTCGCATTGCGGACCTCTAACAAACAGTTGAAGGCCAATGCGCTCCAGTATCAAGCCAACTATGAGCAAGACCGCTCAGATCGACGCCGACACCAAGCCGAGCAGCTCACCGCATGGGTCGACGAGGCACAAGAGCTCCAGATCCTCAGCAACACCTCAGGCAAGCCGATTTACGACGCGTGCCTGACATTCGTCATCAAGGACGGGGACGGGCGACACGCTCCCGTCGAGCAGGATCAGAATTACCGTCACACCTTCAGGAGCGTCCCACCCGGAGACTGGCAGTTTCCGTTCCCCCAAGGCTGGCGTGGTATGCATGCGTACCCCGGCGTTGAGCTCGCCTTCCGCGATGCCGCTGGCCACAACTGGCTTCGCACCTCACGTGGTGAACTCAAGGAGTTGGAAAAGAGCCCAATCGAGCACTACGACATTGGATATCCGTACGTTTCATACCGTCTGACGCAGGCTTGATCTGAGCAACCAATACGCATGAACTACGCATCAATACTACACGATGTCAAGGAGGGCGCTTCGCATGCTAATCTACCGAACCAATGAATGGAAAGGCTACGGGAGGCAGAACTACTATTGGAATGAGTACCGCCGCGAAGGCGACCAGGTCGTCAAGTACAAGTGTCATCGACAGAAGTTTTTCGATGGCGACGAGAACACATGGGATCGGGAAGAGAGCCTGGTCGAATCGTGGGCTCTAGACGACCCCTATATTCCAGACTGGCTGCGTCGGTATCTGTGAACTCGGCGTGCAGTCTTGAATCCTCTTACCTCTTGTGTGTAGCGGTGGCATCTACAATGGCAGCCTCACGTCAACGAGTTCCTGAGTCTCTCAGGCTATGCACATTTTCGCTCCTAGGGTCTCAAGATCCGCCATGCAGTCACCGCCGATATAGCGACGATGTAGAATAGGAGTACCCACATCGACACACGTGCCGCGCGCTTCCAGAGAGTATGTGGCGTGCGCTTTGCTTGCCGCCGCGTCAGCAGGGCAAAAATGAGCAACGACACGACGATGACGAGTTCACCGCCGAAGGCGAAGAGACTTACGCCTTGCTTGGCATTGAAGGGGATGACGCAGCGCTCGTCTAACGAGCGACCGAAGTCGCCACCCACATGTCGCGTAAGAACAGGAGTGAAGACCCAGTCACCAATAATCTCGTGACTGTATGGCTGCTTCGTGTATCCCGGCTCTGGGCATATAACCATAAAAAATATCCTCCAGCATGAATTATGCGGTCATGCTGGAGGATATTGTGAGCTACCGGCTGGCTTTTGTCAACTAGTAGGCGATGTGAATGAGGTAGACGCGCGCTCCCTTCTCGGCGTTCTCGATCCAGTCCCGACCGGACTCAGAGTAAGACCAGTATCGGTCGTACTGGGCGGGGGTGTGCTGAGAGACGAGCGGGTAGCCCTCAGGAGTGGAACCGGTGACGATGGCGAGGTGGTCGATCACGCCGTCAGCGCCGCTATTTTAGTCGTAGGCGATGATATCGCCAGGCTGGGCGCCTCCAGCAGTGTTGTCACTCCACTTCAGCTCGGTGATCGTCGCCATGCCAGTGTCGTTGACGAGGTAGTTCTTCAGGTAGTCCGTCCCGGTGGCCGCTCTGGGGTGTAGGAGATATGGCTTCTTGATGGAGAGCGAGGTAACGTTAGAAGTCTAATCGGAGGACTTAGGCAAACCTCCTGCCCACAGCGCCTGAGAGACGAACCAGGTGCAGTCGCTTTCGAAACGTGGCGCGGTACGCACATTGTCATGCGCCCACTGGACGGCTGCCGAACGGTTGTAGTTCTGCGACGGGGTGGCGGGCTTGGGCGCGGGTGCTGGTACCTCCTCTGTCTCGGTACACGCGCCGGTAACCGCCTCGTCACTCCCCGTCAACACCATGACGTCGGCAATGTAGGTGTCGGTCCCAGCCACCTTGTACCAGAGGTTGGAGGCTCCGTACGGGCCAGCGGCGATGCTGCCGTGGGTGGAGCAGCCCAGCGTCACCGTCGAGCCAGCAGGGATGGTCTTGACCACCGCCTTGTCGGTACTGGGCCCACTCCGCACATTCGCGTAGTCCCAGCCCGGTACGGAGAACACCGTCGCGGTCGCCTCCGTCGGCGCCGCCTGCGCGGCCGGAGCGATGGCAGTGAGTCCCAGGGTGGTGAGGAGTACGGCCGAGATGGTGGCCAGCCACCGCTTGGAGCGGGACGGAGGAGGGGTAAGGACAGGGTGGTGAGGGAGCTCATGATGAACCCTCCTTCCTGAGGGGCCTGACCTGGATGGGCCAGGCGATTCCGATAGGAGCCGATGTAGACAGTGGGCACTGAGACGCTGGGTCTCGCGCTAGTGGATCGACTGGCAGTGCCGAAGCGCTGCGGGGTTGCGGGATCTAGTCCCGTCCTGGGGAGGCTCTCGGCCTCCGAGCTGCGCTCACCTCCGTTGTGAGCCATGCCATAGCCTAGCACCTCTCAGGCAGCCCATACAACTCCATACATGTGGTAGCGCCCTATCTGGCGTCTTCTCAAGGGATAGTCGCCTTCCTCGACAATCCCTTGGGTTGCTAGTGTCTTGTGTTGTTAGTTTGTTTTTGGTTGGCATTTGGTGAGGATCTCGTCGGGGGTCTTGGTCCAGGTGAATGGGTGGCAGCGCTGGTTCCAGCCGTTGATGAAGGCGCGGATCTTGGTGTTGAGGTCCTTGACGGAGGTGAAGACTCCTCGGCGGATGGCCGCACGGTCGATGACGGAGAAGAAGATCTCGACCATGTTGAGCCAGGAGGCGCTGGTGGGGGTGAAGTGGACGTGGACGCGGGGGTTGGCCTCCAGCCAGGCGCGCACCTCGGGGGTCTTGTGGGTTGCGTAGTTGTCCATCACCAGGTGCAGCTCGTCGTCGGGGTAGGCGCGCGTGACCTGGCGCAGGAAGACGAGCAGCTCGGTACGGCGGTGGCGGGGCTTGCAGGCGGCTGTGACGCGGCCGGTGGCGACCTCCAGGGCGGCGAACAGGGTGGAGGTGGCGTGCCGGGTGTAGTCGTGGGTGCGCCGCTCGATCCTGCCCGGCGCCATGGGCAGCATCGGGGCGGTGCGGTCCAGGGCCTGGATCTGGGACTTCTCGTCGACGCACAGCACCACGGCGTTGTCCGGGGTGCCAGGTACAGGCCCACCACGTCGGTGACCTTGGCGACCAGCTCGGGATCGGTGGAGTACTTGAAGGTCCCCGACCTCCAGGGCTGGATCCCATAGCTGCGCCACACCCGCGCCACGGTGGCGTTGCCGATGCCCAGGTGACGGGCCAGCAGCCGGCTCGACCAATGCGTGACCCCGTACCTCTTGGGAGGTGGCGCCAAGGTAGCGGCCACGACCCGCTCCCGAGGCACCTGCCTGGGACGCCCCGAGCGGGGCGCGTCCTCCAGCCCCCGCACACCCCCGGCCTGGTAGCGGCGCCGCCAGGAGACCACCGTGGGGACGCTGACCCCCACCGCCTGCGCGATCCGACTGTTAGCCACCCCCTGAGCAGCCAGGAGCACGATCCGCGCCCGCCGCGCCAAACCAGCCGGCACCGTCGTGGCACGCAGCCAGGACTCGAGCACCTCCAGGTCACCCTCACGCAGAACCAGTCCAGGAGCAGGTCTATTCGCCATACCCCCCATCATCCTAAACACCAACCACAAAACAACTAACGACACGCGACACTAGGTTTCCGGCGATGGTGCTGGTATTACCCGCCACGCCCAGGAGCTGTGCCAGCTGGCCGCCGTCCGGGGACGATGCCTCGAGGTCGATGCGCTCAAGCCCTTCAGGGACAGCGCCGAACACGGCCGCCACACCGGGGAACACCTCGACGATGGCGGTGGGATCAGTGCGCTCACTGTCGGCTGTACTGCTGCTTGGCTCAGAGATCATCGCCCTTTGCGACTCACTCCGGTGCTGTTCGGGGTCGGCTGGCGTGCTCGCTTTGGTGCCGTTCATGGGATGTCTTTCGGGATGGAGGGGAAATGAAGGGGAGGAAGGGCTGGCAGGCCATCACGTGCTGGGGCTGCGCCGCTGCACGGCATTGTGGCTGCTGGCCTCAGTGAGCTGAAGTCTAGCGCCGGCAACGCCCTCAGCGTTCCGGCGCCTCCTATCAGGAGGAGGCTCTGATCTGAGAATCGACTATGCGTGCCAGCCCGTGCATGAGCCGCAGGTTCATCAGGAGGCCCGCGCCTATGGCGACGGTGAGTACCGCTAGCATCACGTAGTTCACCGTGTGCATGGCGAACATGGCGCATAGGGCCACCAGCACCAGTGGCATCGTGAACACGGCCGTCCTACTCCCCGGCGCCCACCCGGGGAAGACGAGCGCCTCCCGAATGTGGATGATGAGGTGCAGGGCGTACGCGATGAACGTGGCAGCCACCACCTCGATGGACCCGATCAGGACCCCGGCCAGCAGGATGAGGCTGGAGACCACGAACTCCTCACAGATCATCGCGGCAACCGCCTCGGTCGATGGGCAGTGATCGGCGCCGGCTATGAAGACCTCGGCCTCATAGCGCCCATCCCCCGCGTGCTTGCCGATATATGGCCGGACGAAGATGATCTCCTCGAACTCGTGCACCATGAACAGCACGATCGTGATGAATGCGAATCCTCCGATACCCAATCCCAACCTCCTGGAAGAACACATGATGCGGGTGGAGTTTCGATGCGGAACGTAGTGGGGTGAACTGCTGTGATCGACACCCGGTACTCACGATGCGGGCATTGTGCGGGTTTGAGCAAGGAGAAGTCGTAGTGCCCCCGGCGGGACTCGAACCCGCACGCCCGCAGGCAGCGACTTTTAAGGTCGCGGTGTCTACCGATTCCACCACGAGGGCTGGGCACACCCGAAGTCTCTCCGGGAGCCGGTACCCCCACTGGGATTCGAACCCAGGACCATGTGCTTATCAGGCACGCACGAGGTATAAGCTCGCTGCTCTAACCGCTGAGCTATGGGGGCCCGTCGGAGCTGGGAAGGATGGCCCTTCCGTTCCGACGTCCGAACCCTACCGCAGCACCCGATCCCCGGACGCACCGAGCGCGAGAACCACCGCCCGCCTACGCTGTGGGCGAGCACCCCGCCGGGGCCTCCCGTCTTGCCCAGGAGTGACGATGAAACTTGCTCAGCGCGCCCGCATGGCCCAGCCCTTCCACGCCATGTCCATTGGCGCACGCGCGCGCCAGATCGAGGCGGCGGGCGGTCATGTGTCCAAACTGAGTCTGGGCGAGCCGGACTTCGGCGCGCCACCCGGTGTGCACGAGGCCATGCGCGCCACCATGGACGGCCGCCCCCTGCCCTACACGCCCGCAGCGGGACTGCCCGCCCTGCGCGAGGCCGTCGCCGACCTGTACGCGTCGCGGCACCGGGTGAGCGTGGACCCGCGCAGGATCCTCATCACCGCCGGAGCCTCGGCGGGCCTTCTGCTGGCCACGGCCCTGACCACCGAGCCCGGCGACGACGTCGTCATGGCGGATCCGTGCTACCCCTGCAATCGCGAGTTGGTCCAGGCTTTCGGCGGCCGCGTGGTCCTGGCCCCCACGAGCGCCTCCAGCCGCTATCAGCTCGACGTCGAGTCGATGAAGGCGGCCTGGACCCCGGCCACGAGCGCCGTCATGCTCGCCACGCCGTCGAACCCGACGGGCACGACCATCCCCTTCGACGAGCTGGCACGCATCTGCGAACAGGCGCAGGCGCGCGGCGCCTGGCGGATCGTCGATGAGATCTACCTGTCACTGGCGGATCCCGACCCCGAGGGTCATCCGGCCCGCACAGCGCTGGAGGCCGATCCGGAAGCCATCATCGTCTCCAGCTTCTCGAAGTACTTCGGGATGACGGGCTGGCGCCTGGGCTGGCTGGTACTGCCCGAGGAACTGCTGGAGGCCGCTGACAACCTGGCCGTCAACTTCTTCCTGTGCGCTTCCACGCCCACGCAGATGGCGGCACTGGCCTGCTTCACGCCCGAGGCCCTGGCCTCCTGCGAGGCCCGGCGAGTCGAGCTGCTGGCACGGCGCGGCATCGTCCTGGACGGCCTGAAGAGGATCGGACTGCCGGTACCGGCCAAGCCCGACGGCGCCTTCTACGCCTACTTCGACGTCTCGGACACAGGACTGGACTCGACGACATTCTGCATGCGAGCCCTGGAGGAGGCGCATGTGGCCCTGACGCCGGGAGTGGACTTCGGCCCCGCCATGGCCGACACGCATGTGCGCCTGTCCTACGCGGCATCGCGCGCCGAGCTCGCCGAGGGCATGAGACGGCTCGAGGGCTTCGTGCGCCCGCTGGGCTGACCGAGTCCCGCTCCCGGCCCGCCCTCGGTGCCCACGACTTGACCTGGAGCGGGCTCCAGGGAGCACGCTGGCCCGCATGGAGACGATCGAACTCTGCAGTAATAGCCCGAATGACGCCCTGATGGTGCCGCCGCTGGCGGTGGGCACGATGTACTTCGGCACCCGCGTCGCCCCGACCATCGCGCACGAGATCCTCGACGCCGCGCTCGACACCGGCGCGACGTTTCTGGACACCGCGAACAACTACGCCTTCTGGGTCGAGGACGGAACCGGTGACGAGTCCGAGACGGTCCTCGGCGACTGGTTCGACGCGCGCCCCGGCGCCCGCGAGCAGGTCGTCCTGGCGACCAAGATCGGCGCGCGCCCGCGGCCGGGCACCAGGAGCCTGGACGAGGCCCTCGGCCTGTCGGCGCCCGCAGTGCGGGAGCAGACGGAGCACAGCCTGATGCGCCTGCGCACCGATCGCATCGACGTGCTCTACGCCCACATCGACGACACCCGGGTGCCGATCGAGGAGACCGTGGGAGCCCTTCAGGAGGAGGTCCGCCGCGGCACGGCCCGAGTGATCGCCTGCTCCAACATCACCTCCTCGCGACTCGGGGCCGGACTGCGCGCCGCTGCGGACGGCCCGCGCTACTCCGTCGTCCAGCAGCGCTTCACCTACCTGACCGCCGCGCCCGGCGCGGACCTGTCTCCCCACGTGCTCCTCGACGACGACCTCATCGACCTCGCCGTCGGCCAGCACCTCAGTCTAGCCGGCTACTCGCCGCTGCTCGGCGGCGCCTACACCCGGGACGATCGTCGACTGCCCGACGCCTACCAGCACGGTGCGACCGCCTCGCAGCTCGCCGCACTCGCACGTGCGGCGGACTCGACGGGACTGGACGCGGGCCAGGTCGTGCTGGCGTGGATGGCGGGCAGGGCCGTGCCCGTGCTCCCCGTGGTCGGGGTGTCCACCAGGGCCCAGCTCGACTCGGCCGTGCGGGCGATGAGCGCCCCGCTGCCCGCGGCCGTGCTGGCCGACCTGGAGAGCGCACGCGGAACGGTATGATGGCCGGCGCCCGGAATCACGACTGCACGATCGGCGCGGCCGCCGAGCATCTCGGCCTGAGCGTTGACGCCCTAAGGTACTACGAGCGCGCCGGCGTCATTCCTCCGGCTGCTCGCGACGCGGGCGGCCGGCGCCGTTACGGGCCCGAGGAGCTGCACCTGCTGGACGTCCTGATCCACCTGCGCGACACCGGCATGCCCCTGGCCAGGATCGCCGAGTTCACCAGGCTCGTGCAGCAAGACCCCAACGGCGTGCCCGAGCGCCTCGCGCTGCTGAGGGACCATCGGGAGGCCATCATCGAGCGCATGGCGCGTCTGGCCCTGTCGCTGAGCGTCGTCGACGACAAGATCGCGGACTACAGCGCCCGCCTCGACGCCGATTCCACGGGCGAGGGTCGCTAGAGGCCCGCCGCCCCCTGGTTCGTCCTCCCGGCAGTGACTAGACTCTCCCCGGTCAGTGGTGCACCCACACAGCGGACGAACCAGGCGATGATCCATGTTCCTCTCGTGTTGCCCCTCCTCCCCCCTCGCAGCGAGCATCCTCACCAGCGACAACAGCGCCGACGCCGGCGGAGGAGAAGCCAATCTCGTCCTCCCCGACCTGTCCGGCGTCCTCGTCTCCTGGGGGCTGAGCGGGCGGCTTCTGCTCCTGATGGGCATCGGAGTGTGCCTGCTCGGCCTGGGCTTCGGCACGGTCACCTTCCTGCGCCTGCGCAGAGCCCCCGTGCACTCATCAATGCTGGAGGTCGCCGAGACCATTTACTCCACCTGTCAGGCGTACCTGATCCGGCAGGGACGCTTCCTGATGATCCTGTGGGCCTTCATCACCGCCGTCATCATCGTCTACTACAAGGCGCTGGTCGGCTTCGGGTGGGCCAGGGTCGGCATCGTCGTGGTCTTCTCCCTGCTCGGGATGGGCGGCTCATACTGCGTGGCGTGGTTCGGAATCCGGGTCAACACCTTCGCCAACGCCCGGACCGCCTTCGCCTCCTTGCGCGGCAAGCCGCATGAGGTGCACCGGATACCGCTTCGATCGGGCATGAGCATCGGCATGGTGCTCATCAGTCTCGAACTGCTGATGATGCTGGTAATCCTGCTGTTCCTGCCCGCCGATGTGGCCGGCGCCTGCTTCATCGGCTTCGCCATCGGCGAGTCGCTCGGGGCATCGGCCCTGCGCATCGCCGGCGGCATCTTCACCAAGATCGCCGACATCGGCGCCGATCTGATGAAGATCGTCTTCAAGATCGACGAGGACGACCCGCGCAATCCCGGCGTCATCGCGGACTGCACCGGCGACAACGCGGGCGACTCGGTGGGCCCCAGCGCCGACGGCTTCGAGACCTATGGCGTCACCGGCGTCGCCCTGGTCACCTTCGTACTGCTGGCAGTCCCGGACGCCGGGCTCCAGGCGATGCTGCTGGTGTGGATCTTCACGGTGCGCGCCGCGATGATCCTGGCCGCCTGGGCCGCCTACGGGATCAACGCGGCCTGGTGCCGAGCGCGCTTCGGGGACGCCGAGCGGATGAACTTCGAGACTCCGCTGACCACACTGGTATGGCTCACCAGCGCCCTGTGCATCACGCTGACCTACCTGTCCACCTGGCTCGTCCTGGGCGGTCAGGGCGCTGGACTGTGGCTGCGCCTGGCCACGATCATCACCTGCGGAACCCTCGCGGGGGCGCTCATCCCCGAGCTGGTCAAGGTCTTCACCTCCACCGGCTCCCAGCACGTTCGCGAGACCGTCAAGTCCTCGCGCCAGGGCGGCGCCAGCCTGAACATCCTTTCCGGGGTCGTGGCGGGCAACTTCTCCGCCTTCTGGTTGGGCATCACCGTCGTGGGCCTCATGGGCGGCGCCTTCCTCCTGTCCGGTTCCGAACTGGAGGGGATCATGGTGGCACCGGCCGTCTTCGCCTTCGGCCTGGTCGCCTTCGGATTCCTGGGCATGGGACCGGTGACCATCGCCGTCGACTCCTACGGGCCCGTCACCGACAACGCCCAGAGCGTCTACGAGCTCTCACGGATCGAGGACCTCGACGGCATCGACGAGGAGCTGCACCGCGACTTCGGCCTCACTGCGCGCTGGGAGAGGGCCAAGTTCCTCCTCGAGGACAACGACGGAGCCGGCAACACGTTCAAGGCAACGGCGAAGCCCGTTCTCATCGGAACCGCGGTCGTGGGCGCCACCACCATGATCTTCTCGATCATCATCGGGCTGACCGATCACCTGACCAGGGGCATCGAGAATCTCTCCCTCATGCACGCCCCCTTCCTTCTGGGACTGATCACCGGAGGAGCCGTGGTGTTCTGGTTCTCCGGGGCCTCCATTCAGGCGGTAACCACCGGCGCCAACAGGGCCGTCGCCTTCATCAAGGAGTCGATTCACCTGGACACGGGAGCCGAGCGGGCCTCCGTGGAGGATTCCAGGCGGGTCGTCGAGATCTGCACCCAGTACGCCCAGCAGGGAATGCTCACGATCTTTCTCGCGGTCTTCTTCGCGACGCTGTCCCTGGCCTTCGTCGAGCCCTTCTTCTTCATCGGCTACCTGGTGTCGATCGCCGTTTTCGGGCTGTATCAGGCCATCTACATGGCCAACGCGGGAGGTGCGTGGGACAACGCCAAGAAAGTCGTCGAAGTCGATCTGCACATGAAGGGAACCGCCCTGCACGACGCCTCGATCGTGGGCGACACCGTCGGCGATCCCTTCAAGGACACCTCATCGGTGGCCCTGAACCCGATCATCAAGTTCACGACTCTCTTCGGCCTGCTCGCCGTCGAGCTCGCCGCCAGCCTCTCCGAACAGGGGCTGGGGACTCTGGTGCATGTACTGGCGGCGGCTTTCTTCCTCGTGTCCCTCTTCTTCGTCCACCGCTCCTTCTACGGCATGAGGATCCCCGCTCGCACAAGCGGCGACGACAACATCGACGAGATCCTGGCGGAGGACTGAGAATCCATGGAGGTAAGGTCATGAGGATCGCCATCAAATACGACGACATCGACATCTCGTCGGGAGGGCGCGTCGCAGGTCATGAGGCGGGCGACACCCTGGTACGGCGATTGCTGAGGATCTTCCCCGAGTCGACCGTCATCGCCCCGGTTCCCCGCCAGAGCGAGGACTTCGACGTCGTCCCCCTGGAGGGACTCGACCCGACGGATCTGGTCGTCATCAACATGGATGCGGTGGACTCCCCCCATGTCTGGCAAGTCCTCTCCCGCGCCCCCGGAACGGCGCCGGGCACGGTGGCGGAGCCGCGCATCATGAACTTCGTCTGGCGCCCGATGCCCTCGGACGCCCCCAAGGCCCACATGGCGACGCTCGCGTTGTCGTGCGCCCTGTTCCCCACCTTCGCGGACTCCCAGCGCACCGCCAACGAGGTGCGCGAACTCGTGGCGAAGTGGACCGCCCAGCATTTGTATGAGAAATCCAGGCTCTCATGGGTCAATCTCGGATTCCGCCTTGACCACATCCAGCCCCGCACCTACTCGGATGTGCCGATCGTGCTGTATCCGTCGATCTATCTGACGCGCGGCAAGCACCCGGAGCAGTTCTTCCGGGTCATCGAACAGGTTCGCCGGGCAGTTCCGCTCAGGGTCGAGATGCGTCTGCAGGAGGACAGCCTCGTCTCGGAGGCCGCTATGAGCATCTCGCAGCGGGACTGGGTGTGGATGGGGCCGCTGACCGCCACCAGACGGTCCTACTGGGAGGCCCTGGCACGGACAACCGCCTTCCTCGCGACCGCGGACAAGGAGTCCTACGGCCTGCTCTATGTGGAGGCGCTGGGCGCGGGCGTCATCGGCGTCCTGCCCGACAGGGAGTGGGCGCGCGCCCTCGTCCCGCCGTCCTACCCCTTCATCTACCGCGACCTCGACGAGGCGGCGACGATGCTGACCCGGGCGCTCAGGGAGCCGGAGGCCTGCCGCAGGAAGATGGACGAGGCCGCAGGCGGATCCTTCTCGTCCTGGATCGCCAATCATCACTCCGACGACGCCTTCGACAAGGCGATCATGTCACGGGTTACCGAGTGGTTCGGCCACTGACCTCGGTCCTCCCAACGACGACGAGCGGGCCGACCGGGCCAACAACGTCGAATATCCTTGAACGCCTCGGGCACCCTGATGGGCGATGATGGATGATGCCAAAGGGCGACCGATCTCGGTCCGGGAATCCCGCCGGACTCCGCCGTTCCCATGAACATGAAAGTGATGCCTCTGCGCACTTTTCACACTGATCCCCACGCCGACCCTGCTGTGGAACCAACGTACTTTTCCAACGTGAACGTGCCTTTCTCCCATCCTTCTGAGGATAAAGCCTAGAAGTATGGGAGAAAGGCCCGTTTACGTGGCGAACTGCCGTTGACGTTGGGCGCTCCACCCATCGGTCCCGATTCGCGCCCCTCAGGGGGGCGTCTCTAGTGGCCTTGGGCTTCTTCGGCGTCGTCGGTGAGGTAGGAGATGCGTCTGACGAGGTCGAAGGGGTCGGAGGTGTCGGTGGTGGTCAGGGTGCCGGAGATCGGCTGGGCGGGCCCGCCGCCTACGGAGTAGGTGGCCGTCCAGGTGGTGGTCAGGCTGATGACCACGCCCTTGGCGGTGTGGGAGTACTTGTGAAAAACCGTCTGATCAGGGTAGGCAGCCCCCGGATCCGTAGTCGTGGTCGTGGCCCCATCGCCCCAGTCCCAGGCATAGGACACCGGAGTAGCCACAATGGTCACCGGGGCTCCCCCAACCTCAGTCTCCAAGGTCTGGGAATCCCCCGAGGTGTAGACAATCACGATCTTGGACACCAACGCCTTGGCGCCCGGGGGCTGGCGTGTAATGCCTGATCCGTTGGCCATGACTTTAGAAACATCCGAGGACGTGACCACGACGGGCACGCCGGCTGCCCCTGCAGCTTCCACGGCGGCGGGTTCTTCGGGCGCGGACTGGGGTCTATTGAGGAGCATTAACATTAGATCGACCGCTTTTGACGTGCAAAATACGCGAGCTAGCCCTGTTTCCGGCAGGCAGTCATCCACAGTCTTCGAGAATTCCTCCACAAGCGGATCACCGACCCCCTCCCCCACAGAAGCCTCCCCACCCTGCACCACCGGAGCAGGCACCGCCTCAGGAACCGTATCAGGGTCGATCACACGCGTACGAATACGGGTAACCCCAACAGAATCCCCACTTCCTTCAGAAGAAAAAACTTCATCGTCACTATCTCCTACAGCGGTCGACGAGATCATCATCTGCACCACCAAAGCCACAGCAAGTACAGCACTTACTTTGTTAAAATTCCTCATTCCACCTCCCCCTCTCGAATGATCCAGTGCCCGTCCGTGTATTTCATGGCAAAAATAATTACCGTGTACGAATGAGGTTCCGCGACCTCGGGCTCTCCTCCAGTTCCGTCATATGTATACGTGGTATCTCTATCGAAGGCGATGTCCACTCGGGAGTACTCGCTGCCGGGGCCGGGATCGGAGTAACCCGACTGAACAACAGTTTGAGCCCATGGGTCACGCCACCCGCCGGATTCGTGGAGTTCTTTCACATTGGTGATCACCGAGTTGCAGAACAGGCAGTCCTGCCGACTCATCGACTTCCACTGCTCCAGGTCCCCCGTGGCATACACATAGGGATACAACTGAACGAAGTAAGTCGCCGTCGCAATAGCACCCTCAGAGGAATTCTCATCCATATTCTCCGGTTTTTCCGGAGCCGGCATCGCCAGGGCCGCCTCACGCGCCGCCGCCTGATCGGCAGGAAGGTCCACCGTCGGAGATGCCGTCGCAGAGGCAGACACAGCAGAAGCCGACGGACCGCCACCACCACGGACATCATCACCGCCCCTGCTACACGCCGCCAGCGCTCCCATAGCCCCCAAGGCCCCCGACGCACTCAGCACCACAACCAACACCGCCCGCAGACAACTGTCTCCGGCACGGCGAACACGGCTTCTTCCGGCACGGCAGACGTGCACACAGAGACGGAACCAGACCGGGACAGCCATCATCATCACCACTATCAACAACGACGATTCAGGGAAAACAGGCATCCATGACCTTCGCGGCCCCACCCAGCGCCTCAGCACCACTCAGGACCGAACAGGCATCACAGCAACACTGTAGCGACCCCCTTGTGAGGACCGCCACCCTCACAAACCCTTCTGTGGAAAACTCCAGGGCATGCCGCATTCCTACACGTCCCTGATACCCGACTGGTCGGCGTCTACCATGGCGTTATGACCGACTCCGCTGCGATCGCACGCCTCAAAGCCGAAGCCGCACAGGCCGCCGCCGACGCCGCCGCAGCCAAGGCGGCCGCCGCTCAAGCCGCCCTTGACGCCGCACTCGCGACTGGCGACCCCGACCACCCCGAACCGCGGGCCGAAGAATCCGCTCAGGCGGCAACGGACGCTCCCGCAGAGCCGAGCAGTGAACAGGCCGAGCAGGCCGAATCGAACGGGCAGGACACGGCCCCGCCGTCGAACACCACTGAAGCACCGCCGTCACAGACGGAGCCCGCGCCACCCGCCGACGCCCCAAGCTCAGAGCACACAGAGAACGCTCAGAGCACTGAAGACACCGGGGAAACCAGAAGCGCTGATGGCTCCGGGGATACGGGGTATACGGCCCAGGTGCGCTCCGGCTACAGCTTCTCCTCCCCCACCCTGCCGGTGGGCACCTACCTGGACACCCTCACCGGGGGCGACCCGGCACCGGTGCCGGGGTTGAACGTCGGCATCCCCCTGGGACTGCTCAACCGGCACGCCCTGGTGGCGGGCGCCACCGGAACCGGTAAGACCCGCACCCTCCAGATGCTCGCCGAGGGCCTGTCAGGCGCGGGCGTTCCGGTCTTCCTGGCCGACGTCAAGGGAGACCTGACCGGCCTGGCCGAGCCCGGCGCCACCAGTGAGAAGCTGGCCGCCCGCCTGGCCTCCACCGGGCAGGCATGGGAGGGGCGCTCCTTCCCCATCGAGCTGTTCACCTTGGGCGGTGGGCCGCAGTCGGGCGCGGGCGCCATCAGCGGCACGCCCATCCGCACCACCGTCACCGAGTTCGGGCCGGTCCTGCTCTCGCGCGTCCTGGGACTGAACGACACCCAGACCTCTGCCCTCCAGCTGGTCTTCCACTGGGCCGACTCCCAGGGGCTGGCCCTGCTGGACCTGAAGGACCTGCGCGCCGTCGTCGACTACCTGACCAATTCCGACGCCGGCAAGGAGGAGCTGAAGACCATCGGCGGTGTCTCGGCCGCTTCGGCCGGGGTCATCCTGCGCGAGATCGCCGCCCTGGAGGCGGCCGGCGGCGAGGCGTTCTTCGGGGAGCCCGCCCTGGACGTGCACGACCTCATGCGTATCTCCCCCGACGGCAAGGGCATCATCTCCGCCCTGGAGCTGGCCGACATCCAGTCCCAGGGGACGCTGTTCTCCACCTTCCTCATGTGGCTGCTGGCCGAGCTCTTCGAGACCCTGCCGGAGGTGGGCGACCCGGACAAGCCCACCATGGTGTTCTTCTTCGACGAGGCGCACCTGCTGTTCTCGGGCGCCTCCAAGGCCTTCCTGGAGGCCGTGGTGCGCACCGTCCGCCTGATCCGCTCCAAGGGCGTCGGCATCGTCTTCATCACCCAGTCGCCCACGGACGTGCCCGACGAGGTCCTGGCCCAGCTGGGAAGCCGTGTCCAGCACGCCCTGCGCGCTCATACCCCGGCCGACGCCGCGAACCTGAAGAAGGCAGTCTCCACCTTCCCGGTCAGTCCCCTGGACCTGAGCCGCGTGCTCACCTCGCTCGGGACCGGGCAGGCCGTGGTAAGCGTCCTGGACGAGAAGGGCCGCCCGGCACCGGTGGCGCCGGTGGTGATCAACGCGCCTGCCGCTGTCATGGGTCCGGCCTCGGAGTCCACCGTCTCCCAGGTCCTGAGTTCCTCGCCCCTGAAGCCCAAGTACGCCGACACGGTGGACAACGAGTCCGCCTACGAGCTGCTGGCCGCCAGGGTCCAGGCGGACGCCCAGGCCGCCGAGGAGGCGCGCGCAGCCGAGGAAGCCGCCAAGGAACAGGCCAAGGCCGAGGCGGCAGCCGCCAAAGCTGCGGAGAAAGAGGCGGCCAAGGAGGCGGCCCGCCAGGAGAAGGAGGCCGAAAGGCTGGAGCGGGAGGCTGCCAAGGAGGCCGAGCGCCGCCAGCGTGAGGCCGAAAGGACCGCAGAGCGTCGCAAGCGCGAGGTGGAGAAGACCATCGGCAGTGTGGGCCGCCAGATCACCCGCGAGATCACCCGATCGATCTTCGGCACCCTGCGGCGGCGTTGAGTCGAATCGCAATAAGCCAAGGAGCAGCGCATGAATCACGACCGTGCCCCGAACCGGCGCAGAGCCCTCCTCGGCCTAATGCTTCTTCCGACGGTGGCCGGTGCAAGCGCAGTTCTGAGCGGGTGCCGCAGTCCGGCTGGACGCACCAGCAGCGCTAGCGCATCTGCCACCGTTGACGCCTCTGGTCCGCAGCTGGTCACGTCGCGCGACGATCTGGTTTCACCCCGGCCTGAGGCCTGGGAATCGTGGACATTGGTATCTCCTGACACGATTGAGGTCAGCTTCTGGGGTCTGCCCGCTATGTGCCAGGCCATCTATGTCGAGCTCATTGAGACGGATGATGATGTGACGATCAACCTGACCATCGGCGATCCTTCAAACGGGACGCAATGTGACGCCGTCACCACCCGCACATGGTGCCGAGTGACGCTGAGCAGGGAATTGGGAGACCGGCAGGTGCGGCAGGACAATGCTTGATCAGCCCGACTAGCCCGGCCAGTTCAGCCAGCTCAATGCGCGACTCGCTCGGGCGGGCGGTGCACCGGTCAGCCGCTGGATGGGGCATTGGATGGGGCATATGGTCCTCATGCCGCCTCGGGAGCGGGTATAGAGGGTAAGGGGGGAGTAATTTCCCATGGGGTGGCTGTTCTACATCACTTCCATGTCACTATATGGTTGACTGGTCGAGTCGTCACCGAGCGGTCTCGACACGACCGAACCTGGTCAGCGACCAGCTTCCAAATATGTTCCTGAACCCTACCGGCGTCCCTGACCAGCCGGGGCGCCTCTTCTTGATGAGGGGATTTCATGCGCATGTCCATCACCCTGATTTCGCGCCTGACGGGACTGGCCTCAGCTGTCCTCCTGACCGCTGGCGCCCTGAGCGCCCCGGCCGCCGCCGCACAAGCTCAGCCCGCTCAGTCTGTGGAGCAGAACGGCGTCTGCGAGTATGGCGAGATCTGCCTTTACTATGGCAGCGACGCCACCGGGTCGCTCTCAGACTTCTCATCCGATCATGGCATCGACGACTACGGCGACTCTCCGACGGACTGCTACAAGTTCATCAGCCCAGGAGCCGGGCAGGGCCAGTGCATCAAGAACAACGCCGAGTCGCTCGTCGACAACAGCGACCTCGACGTGAGCATGCATACCTCGGGGCCCGCCGAAGGGCACACCTACATGACCCAGCTCTTCGGCATGACCTCTTCCTACCCCTCCTACCCCCAGAACTTCGACGACTACCTCAAGAATTACAACGGTGGCCACGTGGTATTCAAAGGGATATGAGGCAGCTGCTACGGGAAAACCTGTGACCTAACCTCACGCACACCATGCGAGCCGCCCTGGACGGTGGAGTATCTGCTGTTCCGTTACCTTGTTGGTGGTCCGGAGTTAGCTCGGGGCTGGGCCCGTCTGGGCCGACATGATGATTTGCCGCTCATGTCCGTAGACGATCTGAGACTCCTATGTTGCGTATCAAACGGCGGCGGGCAGTCGATGGGTGGGGTGAATCGTAGAGGGCGCCGTTTCGGATCATGGCGTGCAGGCTGACCTGACTCGTGACACTTTGGTGGGGTCTGGGTTTTGAGGTGGGTTTTTCGTTGATGTTGCGTGGTGGTTGTGGGTGTGCTGGCACACTAAGGGGCCGGTAGGGTGGGGGTGGTGAGCCCGTTTCTGCGTAAGGTCAAGACAGTCTCAGGGGCGATGGCGGTGCAGATCGCGGTCAAGGAAGGGCGCCGGGACAAGGTCATCGAGCACCTGGGATCGGCCCACACCCAGGCCGAGCTGGCTGCTCTGATGGAGATCGGCCGGCACCGCATTGCCCCGGACCAGCTGGCCCTGGAGCTGACCCCCACACCACCAGCGGTCCAGGGGTTTCCAAGAGTCTCAGTCCCGGTCGGCACTGACGCGGTGGTGGCCTCCAAGCGCTCGGGCCTGCTGTGGGACGTCCTGCACAGGGCGTATAACTGCCTGGGCCTGGGGGATGCTACTGGGGGTGATCGGGCGTTTGAGCAGATGGTTCTGGCGCGTTTGATCGAGCCGACATCCAAGGCCCAGGTGCCCCGCGTGCTGGGTGATCTGGGACTGGAGTCGGTCAGCGTGCGGACCTTGTTCCGCTCCCTGGCCCGAGCCCAGGAGCGGGGCTACCGCGAGAGCCTGTCTGGGGCCCTGTTCGAGCACGTCACCACCAGTGGGGGCCTGGCCCTGTGCCTGTATGACGTGACCACGCTCTACTTCGAGGCCGAGCGTGAGGACGACCTGCGCAAGGTCGGCTACTCCAAGGAGAGGAGGGTCGATCCTCAGGTCATCGTCGGGCTGCTGGTCGATCGTCATGGTTTCCCTCTCCAGGTCGGCTGCTGGGAGGGGAACAAGGCTGAGACCGCCACGATCATCCCCATCGTGGAGGCCTTCCAGGCCGCCCACGGCATCGCCGACCTCGTCATCGTCGCTGACGCAGGCATGCTGTCAGCATCGAACCTGAGTGCGTTGGATGAGGCGAGGCTGCGGTTCATCGTCGGTTCACGCACCACCCACGCCCCGGGCGACCTGGAGGCCCACTTCCGCTGGAGCGGGGACGCCTTCACCGACGGGCAGGTCATCGACACCATCACCCCCAGAAGAGGCTCGAACACCGAGCGGGACAAGAGTCGCAAGTCCGAGCCGGTATGGGCCCCGCACACCCATCCAGGCTCATGGAGAGCGGTATGGGCCTACTCCAAGAAGCGTGCGGCCCGGGACAACCAGACCCTGACCCCTCAGGCCAACCGCGCCAGGGCCGTCATCGCCGGCGAGAAGCGTCCCAAGAACACGCGTTTTGTCACCGTCCGTCAAGGCGATCAGGTCCTTGATGAGGCCTCCATCGCCAGGGCCAGGCCCCTGGTGGGGCTCAAGGGCTACGTCACCAACATTCCTGCACGCTTGATGGACGCCAGCGAGGTCATCTCCTCCTACCACGAGCTGTGGCACGCCCGAGCAGTCCTTTGCGGATGAGCAAGCACGACCTGAGAGCCCGCCCCGTCTTCCACCACACCCGAGACGCCATCGAAGCCCACCTGACCATGGTCATGGCCTCCCTGACCGTAGCCCGCCACCTCCAGGAGGCCACCGGGATCAGCATCAAACGCGTCATCCGCGCCCTCAAACCCCTCCAGGACGTCACCATCAACCTCAACGACCACCACCTCACCGCCGCACCACAACTAACCCCCAAGGCCGAGCAAATTCTCACCGCCCTGAGCACCCCACCCCCAGCACACTAACCGTCATGAGT
>NZ_JH711482.1:0-98145 GCF_000269805.1 Actinomyces massiliensis 4401292 | reverse complement strand
TGACTCATGACGCTTAGTGTGCTGGGGGTGGGGTGCTCAGGGCGATGACGGCTTGGTGCGGCGCTTGCCCTGGTCGCGTTTGTACCAGTAATGGGCCCTGGAGAGGGGGCGGATCTGAGCAAGGCGAAGGCAGGCAGGAACATAGCTTTTTTGAGTCTCTTGTTGCCGGCGTGGGAGACGTGCTCGCCCTCGATCAAAGCCCCCGACCTTCTGGTCACCGGCGCCAGGCCGACGCATGAGAGCAATTGGACCCCGATGGTGAAGGTCTTGCCCAGGTTTCGGCAAAAATACTGCAGCGGTCCTGGGCCCGATGCCGGGCGTGGAAGCCAGGACCGCTGCTGCTTAACACACCATATAGAGAGGCACTACCCTGTCAACCCGCACGCGTATCAAGCCAGGATGAGCTGGGCGCCGCTCTTCCTGAGCATGGTGAAGGGATCTGTGAAATCCACACCCATGGCCTTGCAGGCATCAGGGATCTTGACCCGTTTGCGAGCGCTGGGGGCAGGTATCTCATGGGTGACCACCGTGCAGTTGTAGGCGCAGGCATACGCAATGATGAGGTAATCGGCGTCGTTTCCCGTGAAGGCACTTAATGCAGCAGGTGAATAATTCTGGCTCACCGCCCACTGAGTTATCCTACTGAAGTGCTTGACAGACCCCTGGCCGATCGGACAGAAGAAGCTCCGATGCTCTCTTGCCCACATTTTCAACTCATCATCCCCTTTGATGATCTCCTCGAAAATCGGATCGATGCTGCATACCGCTCCTCCTTCATTCACGCGTTCGAGCCACTTCCAGAACCCTGGAGCCAAATCGAATGCATAGTAGCGATTTTTTGCCTCGATCAGGACGTTAGCATCGACGACGTACATCAGGCCACTCCCAGTTTTTCGGCTAGCCCTTGGAACGCCTTATTTCCCCTGACCCCCAGCAGTTCGTATGCCTCCCTGTAAGACGTGGCCCCTTCGAGAGTACTTGACAGGATCGCCCTGGCGAACTGACGTCCGAGCCTCATGGGCGCGGTGTTGTAGTAATTCCCACCCGTGGATTTCGAGGATTTTCCTTCAAGGAGCACCATGATGCGCTCGCGCTCCTGCCTGTACTTCCCCCTGAATTCATCCCACCCCAGTAGACCCGCATCATAGAGACGGTTGAGCACCACCAACGTGCTCGTACTATAGAAACGGGCTAGGCGCTCCAGCCTCTCCGGCGAAGCATCACCCTGATACCGAGCCGCGAGAGAGGAGGCTGGAACCAGAACCTCGGCAGCAACCCTGTTGCACCACTTCTCCTCTCGCTTCTCAGTGAGCATGACACCGCTGGTATCAGATAGCGCGCTTTCCCCGAGCAGGACATGAGAGAGCTCATGGACCAGGGTGAACACCTGGGCCCCCAAAGTGTCAGCAGCATTGACGAAGATGAGGGGAGCCATCGCATCCACCAAAGCAAACCCCCTGAACTCCTGCGGGTCAAGGACGCGCCGGGTATTACTGCCCACAATGCCACTCACCATGACAAGCACACCCAGCTCCTCGATCCTGTCGATCAGAGTGCGCCTCGAGTCTTGCAGGCTCAAATTCCCCAAAGGAGATTCTTCATCAAGCTGCAGTAATTTCCGAATCCGCTCCGCCACCTCATAAGGCTCTTCGTTCATGGTTGCCGAGCCGACGACGCCAAGTCCCGCAGCACCATTATCCACTAAATAAGATCTGTACCACTCTTGACGATCCTGGCAAAGGTAGATGATATCCAAAAGATTGGCCGAAGGGCGCTCAACCTCGGTATCCCCGAGGGTTCTCATGTCAGGAATGGGGATCCGTTCATTAGGTGGCTCTGCCAGAAAGAGATGGCCGAACGGCGTATAGGTTTTCTTCGCAAACTCCTCCAGTTGCTTGAGAGTCGGAAGAACCCTCTGTTCCACCCAGTCGTCAAATTGCGGAATACGGCCCACTGCCGTGTCATGATCCCATCCCGCTCTACTGACCGCCCATCGAAGCATGGTGGGCGACACCTCGACGCGAACCGTCACTCCGCTCACCCCCTGCAGGCCGCTCAAGTAATCAGTAGCCGGAACCTCCACTCTCACAGCTCAGAGTAGCGCAGGTCCACGACATCATTGAGCAGCATACTGGGGAGCCGCATAGAACGGAGATGGATCAGGCAGGCACATTGCTCATCGCTAGAAGCCTCAGCGTCAGTCACACTAGAAGCCTCAGCGTCAGTCACAATAGGGCCATGCATTGGCGACTCGGCCTCGGGGAACTTCCCGCTCCAGGGCCGAACCGCCTGCTTATTACGCGCTCCGGCGATCCCACTCAGTAGATAGAGCCCCAGGACCTTAGCTACCGCTCAGCAGTCGTGGCCGGCCAGGCGGTAAAAGGCTATGCGGACTCACGACCCATGTACCCGAGGCCCTGGTGACCAGGACCGCTGCAGGTCCAGCCAAGCTGGAACTCGCGCGTACCGCACTCAGGTCCTCCTCCAGGAAGTCCAGGCTCCCCTCATTGAGGCACCAGCCCACGGTGGACCCGGCCGGACTCGAACCGACGACCGATGCGGTGTAAACGCATTGCTCTACCAACTGAGCTACAGGTCCGCGGCCCGCACAGGGCCATGAGCGGGACGCTACCAGGTCCGCTCTCGAGCTGATCGGGCGCCGACTGCCGGCGCCCGTCTTCCCGCCTCCCGCAGTTTGCTCAGCGACGACGGCTGGAGATGCGGATGCCGCTCCAATGCTTCCCCATCGACGCCGCCGACGTCGCATGCATGCCGGCGGTCTCCGCGGCTTCTTCGATCTCGGAGGTGGGAACCGCTCCGGTGGTGCGCGCCTTGGGGGTCAGCACCCACAGCAGACCATCACCGTCGAGGTTGGCCTGCGCATCCACGAGCAGGTCAGTCAGGTCATCCACATCGCCGTCATCATGACGCCACCAGATGAGCGCGGAGTCGGCTACGTCCTCATAGTCCTCATCGACGAGCCCGGTCCCGGTCTCGGTCTCCACGGCCTGACGAAGCGCCTCATCGACGTCCTCGTCATAGCCGAACTCCTGGATGATGAGGCCCGAGGCGAAGCCGAAGGCCCCGCCCGCTGTGCGCGTCACTGTGGTCTACTCCCTTCTTGGGCATGCGCCCCTTCTCAGACCCCGACGTCGAGGCCGCGAGGACTAGCCCATCGCACGAAGGCCCGGATGCGCAAGCGAACACGCATGTGCAACTCATCGGACTCCCGGCACAATGGGCGGCGAAGCGCCTTCTTCCGCACACTCTCACCCATCACGTGCCTCACATCACACGTGAGTTAGGACTTTCTTCCTCCTGAGGGGCGGTCGTTGCCACCGGGAGGCCCTAGATTTAACACTGTCAGTCCCAGGCGGACCCGGCATGTGCCCGGCGGCCCCGACGGCCCACCCACCACGAGTCGAGCCGTCAGCCGTCGGACTGCCGCCCCCACCGCACAGACGCGAGGAAAGAGGATTCCGTGAGCCCCACCAGTGACGCCACGCCGCTGATCGACGGCCTCCTGACCAAGGTCGCCGACAACGACCCCGAGGAGACCAGGGAGTGGCTCGAGTCCCTCGAGGCCCTCATCCAGGACAAGGGGGGCCCGCGCGCCCGCTACATCCTCCTGTCGATGCTGGCCGAGGCCCGTAAGAAGAACGTCAGCCTCCCGGCTCAGACCACCACCCCCTACGTCAACACGATCACGGTCGAGGACGAGCCCTACTTCCCCGGCGACGAGGACGCCGAGCGCACCTACCGCCGCTGGCTGCGCTGGAACGCCGCCGTCATGGTCACGCGCGCCCAGCGGCCCGGCGTCGGCGTGGGCGGGCACATCTCCTCCTACGCCTCGACCGCCACCCTCTACGAGGTCGGCTTCAACCACTTCTTCCGTGGCAAGGACCACCCCGGCGGCGGCGACCACGTCTTCTTCCAGGGGCACGCCTCCCCCGGCAATTACGCCCGCGCCTTCCTCGAGGGCCGCCTGAGCGAGGCCGATCTGGACGGCTTCCGCCAGGAGGAGTCCCGCCCCGCGGGCGGGCGCGGCCTGCCCTCCTACCCCCATCCCCGCCGCATGGAGGACTTCTGGGAGTACCCCACCGTCTCCATGGGCCTGGGTCCCGCCGAGGCGATCTACCAGGCATGGTTCGACAAGTACCTCGCCGGCGCGGGCATCAAGGACACCTCCGCGCAGCGCACGTGGGCCTTCCTGGGCGACGGCGAGATGGATGAGCCCGAATCCCGCGGCATGCTCCAGCTGGCGGCCTCCCAACAGCTGGACAACCTCACCTTCGTCATCAACTGCAACCTGCAGCGCCTCGACGGCCCAGTGCGAGGCAACGGCAAGATCATTCAGGAGCTCGAGGCCTTCTTCAAGGGCGCAGGCTGGAACGTCATCAAGGTGATCTGGGGCCGTGGCTGGGACCAGCTGCTGGCCGCTGACAAGGACCACGCCCTGGAGCACCTCATGATGGAGACCCTCGACGGGGACTATCAGACCTTCAAGGCCAACGACGGCGCCTATGTGCGCGAGCACTTCTTCGGACGCGACCCGCGCACGGCAGAGCTCGTCAAGGACTGGACCGATGAGGAGATCTGGGCCCTGCAGCGCGGAGGCAACGACTACCGCAAGATGTACGCCGCCTACAAGGCGGCCGCCGAGCACAAGGGCCAGCCCATCGTCATCCTGGCCCACACGGTCAAGGGCTACCTCCTGGGATCCCACTTCGCAGGCCGCAACGCGACCCACCAGATGAAGAAGCTCAAGGCCGACGACCTCAAGGGCCTGCGGGACCGCCTGCACATCCCGATCACGGACGCCCAGATCGAGGCCGACCCCTACAAGCCCCCCTACTACCGCCCCGACCCGGAGGACCCGGCGCTGCTCTACATGCTCGAGCGCCGCAAGCAGCTCGGCGGGTTCCTGCCCGAGCGCCGAGACGACGGCAATCAGCTCGAACTCCCGGGGGACAAGACCTACAACATCCTCAAGAGCGGCTCCGGCAAGCAGGAGGTCGCCTCGACCATGGCCTTCGTGCGCCTGCTCAAGGAGCTCATCAAGGACAAGGGCATCGGACGGCGCATTGTGCCGATCATCCCCGACGAGTCGCGCACCTTCGGCCTGGAGTCGCTCTTCCCCACCAAGAAGATCTTCAACACCCAGGGCCAGAACTACACGCCGGTGGACGCCGACATGATGCTGTCCTACCGCGAGTCCGACTCCGGTCAGCTCATGCACACCGGCATCAACGAGGCCGGCTCCGCCGCACTGTTCCAAGTCGCGGGCACGAGCTACGCCACCCACGGCCAACCCATGATCCCGGTCTACATCTTCTACTCGATGTTCGGCTTCCAGCGCACCGGCGACCAGTTCTGGGCCGCCGGCGACCAGCTCGCGCGCGGCTTCGTCATCGGCGCCACCGCCGGCCGCACAACCCTGACCGGCGAGGGCACCCAGCACATGGACGGGCACTCCCCGCTCATCTCCTGGACCAACGACGCCTTCGCCTCCTACGACCCGGCCTACGCCTATGAGATCCGCCATATCGTGCGTGACGCCCTGGAGCGCTGGTACGGACCGGACTCGGGCCGCGACCGCAACCTCATGTACTACCTCACGGTGTACAACGAGCCCATGGTCCAGCCGGCCGAACCGGCCGACGTCGATATCGAGGGCATCATCAAGGGCATCCACAAGATCGCCGACGCCCCCGAGAGCGACGGGCCCGAGGTCCAGCTGCTCGCCTCCGGCGTCGGCGTGCCATGGGTCCTGGAGGCCCGCCGCATCCTGGTTCAGGACTGGGGCGTGCGCGCCTCGGTCTGGTCGGTGACCTCCTGGGGTGAGCTGCGCCGCGAGGCTCTCGCAGCTGAGAAGCAGAACTTCCTCAACCCCTCCGCCCCCCGCCGCACTCCCTACCTCGAGAACAAGCTCGCGAGCGCACAGGGTCCGTTCGTCGCCACCAGCGACTACGACCATGCGGTGCCCGACCTCATCCGGCCATGGATCCCCGGCAGTTACCACGTGCTTGGCGCAGACGGATTCGGATTCTCCGACACCCGGGCCGCGGCCCGCCGTCACTACCTCATCGACGCGCATTCCGTCGTCGTCAAGGCGCTCCAGGCCCTCGCCGACGACGGCAGGCTGAGCCGCGCAGTACTGCAGCACGCCGTCGACCGCTACGACCTGGGCAATGTGAACGCCGGAGTCTCCGGCGCCCAGGGCGGCGATTCCTGAGCAGGATCACGCAGATCACACGTTAGCGGGCCCGGCTCCTCCGCCTCGTCGGGAGGACCCGGGCCCGCTGCCGTCGCCGTGTCTCTACTGTTTGCCCCTACCGCTCCAAAGACTCTCGGGAGCCTTCGGAGTCGCGGCTCGCCTCGACTCCTGCTTCCACCGGTACCGGCAGGTCGGCCCCCGAGTAGCGGCTCATATCCCGATAGCGGGGCCGCAGCAGATTCTCCACGCTGAGCAGCTCATCGAGAACGGCCTCGTCGAGCAGCCCCATCTCCAGGACCACCTCGCGCACATCGCGCCCCGAGCGGGCGCACTCGCGTCCCACCAGGTCGCCATTGTGATGACCGATCACCTCATTGAGGTAGGTGACGATGCCGATGGAGCTCAGCACGTTGTGGCGGCAGACCTCCTCATTGGCCTCGATACCGATCACGCACAGCTCGCGCAGAGTCCTCATGGCATTGCGCAGGAGGCTGATCGACTCGAATGCGGTCTGCCCGATGACCGGCTCCATGACGTTGAGCTGGAGCTGACCGGCCTCCGCGGCGAAGGTCAGCGCCACGTCATTGCCGATGACCTTGAAGCAGACCTGGTTGACGACTTCGGGGATCACAGGATTGACCTTGGCGGGCATGATCGAGGAGCCCGCCGCGCGCTCAGGCAGACGGATCTCCCCCAGCCCCGCGCGCGGGCCCGACGACAGCAGTCGCAGATCATTGCAGATCTTGGAGAGCTTGACCGCCAGACGCTTGATCGCCGCATGCATGGAGACATAGGCGCCGGTGTCGCTGGTGGCCTCGAGCAGGTTGGACGCCCCTTTGATGTCCAGACCGGTGAGCTCGCGCAGATGACGCACCGCCGCCTCCTGATATCCGGGCGGAGTGTTGAGCCCGGTGCCGATGGCGGTGGCCCCGAGATTGACCTCCAGAAGCAGGTCCGAGTTGTGGATGAGACGCTCGACCTCCTCATCCAGAAGCACGGCGAACGCCTGGAACTCCTGGCCCAGGCTCATGGGAACGGCGTCCTGGAGCTGCGTGCGCCCCATCTTGAGCACATCGGCGAATTGACGGGACTTGCCCAGGAAGGCATCGATAAGCTCGCACAGCTCGGCCTCCAGGCTCTGGACCGCCGCGTACAGGCCCAGGCGGAAGCCCGTGGGATAGGCGTCGTTGGTCGACTGAGACTTGTTGACGTGGTCATTGGGATGGACGACGTCGTAGCGACCCTTGGCGTACCCCAGATGCTCCAGGGCGAGATTGGCCACCACCTCATTGGTGTTCATGTTGACGCTTGTTCCCGCCCCGCCCTGGAAGACGTCAATCGGGAACTGGTCGAGGCAGCGGCCCACCTCCAAGATCTGATCGCACGCCCACACAATCGCGTCGGCGACCTCGGGTGTGAGGGTGCCCAGCTCGCGGTTGGCCAGGGCCGACGCCTTCTTGACCTGGACCATGCCGCGCACGAAGGCCGGCTCGTCGCCGACGACCGTTGCGGACATGCGGTAGTTCTCCGTGGCCCGCAGCGTATGGATGCCCCAGTAGGCCTCGAGCGGGACCTCGCGTGCCCCGAGAAGATCTTCCTCAGTACGGGTGGCTGGCGTCATCTTTGCTCCTGCCTCGGCGGGTTCGCCGTCCATCATCACTACCGGCCACTGATGATCACTAACCGGATCGGCCGGGCGCTGGCGGGAGGACCACCGCGTGCTCGTGCCGTAGCTAACACTACTCGCCGGAGCCCGAGAAGACGGGTTGTCGTCATCGATTCGCGGGCACTGTGTTCCTCGTTCCTCCGGTCCGGGACTCCGAGGCCCATCGCCGCCGCCCCCGGAAGAGCACCTGCGCCCAGTGCCGGGCGATAAATCCTGCCTGCATTGAAAGCGCTCTGTACCATCCGCAGTATGGACGAGCTCAGCACCCCTGCGGTGGCTTCCCTGAGGCAGGCGCAGAACACGATCATCGAGCACTCGCTTGATCGCATCAGTGCCGCGCACCCCTGGTACCGCACACTGCCCGAGGTGCCCAGGCGACAGATCGAGTCTGTGGCGCGACTGGGCGTGACCATGTTCGTGGACTCCGTCGAGACCCCGAGCATGGCCACGACGCCCTCACGGATCTTCAACGTGGCACCCGCCGCATTGACCGGCACCATCACCCTGGAACAGACCCTGGCCCTGGTGCGCACCGTACTGGACGTCGTCGTCGATGAGGCCCCCCAGGTGGTCCCCGCCGAGGACCATGACACCGTGCGCATCCTGGTGCTCACCTTCGGCCGCGATGTGGGCTTCGCCGCCGCAGAGGTCTATGCGCACGCGGCTGAGGCCCGCGGAGCCTGGGACGCGCGCCTGGAATCCGTCGCCGTGGACGCCATGCTCCACGACTCCCCCTCCGACGCCGCCAGCCGAGCAGGCACCGCGGGCTGGCGCGGCACCGGGCCAGTAGTGACCATCGCCGCCCGTACCAGCCTGGACGCCATGGCCAGCTCGCATCTGCGGCACACCTGCCGCCAGATCACCACCGACAGCCTGGTCTCCGTACGAGGAGACTCCGTCATCGTGATCCTGGGCGGTCCCCCCACGACGCCGGGCGCACGTCCGCTGAAGGACAAGGAGCAGAATCCCGAGCAGGCCATCGACAAGGTGGCTCTCGACGTGGCTGGCAAGCTCGACGGCGCCGCCGTTGTGGGTCCCGTCGTGGCCGGCATCGCCCAGGCCGGGCGCTCCTTGCGCTCGGCGCTGGCCGGGCTGCGGGCGCTGCCCGGCTGGGCCGAGGCGCCCAACCCCGTTCATGCCGACGAGCTGCTGCCCGAACGGCTCCTGTCAGGCGACGAGCTCGCGGCCGAGCAGATCTGCACTCTGGTGGGCCAGCCCCTGCGCGCCATGGGCTCGCCCTTCGAGGAGACGGTGGCCACCTACCTGGCGCTGGGCGGGAGTCTCGAGGCAACCGCCCGCACCCTGTTCGTGCACGCCAACACCGTCCGCTACCGCCTGGGGCGCGTCACCGAGCAGGTCGGGTGGGACGCCACCGATCCCCGTGATGGTCTTATGCTTCACATGGCCGTCATCGTGGGCCGGCTGGCCTGCGACACCGAGGAGTAGCGGGGAGTAGACGCACACCGTCCGGCCGCCGCCGGGGCGGCCAGACGCAGCGGCTCGAAACCGGCCGAAACGGGTCGAGAGCGGCCCGGCCCGCCCCGCTCCCTGCCCGGCGGCGGCCGACATTCATTCGCTGGGACGCGCGCCGGTGGGTCACAATAAGTCCAGACGTTCAGTCAGACGGCGCCGAGCCGTCGCGCCCCGACCCGAAGGAGATCCTCATGGCTGAGGAGACCACCGATACTCTTGCCGCTATCGCGGCTATCACCGCCAAGGAGGCGGGCGTCGAGGCCTCCACGATCACACGCGAATCGCGATTCACCGACGACCTCGACATCGACTCCCTCGGTCTGCTCACGATCGCGACCGAAGTCGAGGAGCGCTTCGGAGTCATTCTGGACGACTCCGCGATCACCACCCTGCCCACGGTCGGCGCCCTGGTTGATCTTGTGATCGAGCAGAAGGCCTGAGATGGGGCTCTCGGCGGCGATCTCAGCATCTCTTGCCCGGGAGTTCCTCGCCGTCTCCCCTGAGCGCGGCGACGACCTCGACCCGCGCATGGCCGTGGTGACAGGACTGGGCACCATCAACCCCCTCGGCGGTGACGTCGCCTCCACCTGGTCGGCGCTGCACGACTCACGGTGCGCGGTGCGCAGCCTCGACGCCTCGTGGATGCAGGGCATCGAGATGCCCGTCACGATCGCAGCGCCGCTAGCCGTAGACCCTGCACAGCGGCTGACGCCCAAGGAGAGCCGACGCTTGGATCGCGCCAGCCAGTGCGCCCTGCTGGCGGCACGCGAGGCGTGGACGCAGGCCGGCACTCCAGAGGTCGCCGACGAGCGGCTGGCCGTATCGGTCTCTCCTGGAATGGGCCCGGTCCTGTCGGTCATGGACGCCTGGGACGCCCTGAGGGAGCGCGGCCCGCGCCGAGTGGCGCCCACCGCGATTCCCGCCCTCATGCCCAACGCCCCGGCGGCAAGCATCGGGATTGAGCTCGGGGCCCGCGCAGGCGTCCACTCCCCGGTGGCCGCCTGCGCATCAGGTGCGGAGGCCATCGCCTACGGCGCAGACCTCATTGCGCTGGGACGCGCCGACGTCGTTGTGGCCGGCGGGACCGACGCGGCACTGCACCCGATGACGGCGGCCGCCTTCGCAGCCATGCGCGCCCTGTCGACCCGCAACGACGAGCCCGCAGCGGCTTCGCGCCCCTTCGCCGCGGACCGCGATGGCTTCGTGCTCGGCGAAGGCGCCGGCGTCCTCGTCCTCGAGTCGGTGGCGCATGCAGCAGCACGAGGGGCCCGGATCCTCGCCGTGCTGGCAGGAGCCGCGGTCACGGCCGACGCCTTCGACACCGCTCGCCCCGAGCCCGACGGCGCTCAACAGGAGCGGGCGCTTCGGCTCGCCCTCCAGCGAGCGGGCATCGAGCCGGAACACGTCGGGCACGTCAATGCCCATGCGACATCCACGCCCGTAGGGGATCGGGTCGAAGCCGAGGTTCTAGCGCGTACTCTTCGGAACGCACCGGTCTCGGCAACCAAGTCCGCCAGTGGCCACCTCCTGGGCGGCGCCGGTGCCCTGGAGGCGGTTCTGACGGTGATGAGTCTGCGTGAGGGATGGATGCCTCCCACACTCCAGCCGGGAGGGATCGACCCCGATATCAGCCGGCTCGGGCTGGATATCGTGGGGCCCCAGGGTCGCCAAGCACCCGGGCTCGACACGGCGGTGAGCACCTCCTTCGGTTTCGGCGGCCATAACGTGGCTCTCGTCTTCGCCCGGTGATGCCGGAACGGCATCGGGTCCGGCGGCCGCATGGCACGGCCGCCGGACCCGATGCCGTCGAATCCCGAAAGTCGTATTCAGCGCACGTCAGTGCATGTCAGCACATGCCAGTGCATTCAGCCCACCCGGTGAAGCCAGCGCACCGGTGCGCCGGCACCGGCATAACGGAAGGGCTCGAGCTCGTCGTCCCATGCCTGCCCCAGCGCGAGATCAAGCTGTCGACGCATGGCAGCGGGCTCATCGGCGTGTAAAAGGGCGGCCCGGATGCGGTCCTCGGGCACGACCACATTCCCGTGCACATCGGTCTGGGCATGGAAGATGCCCAGGTCGGGCGTGTGCGACCACCGGCCGCCGTCATTGCCCGGCGAGGCCTCCTCAGTGACCTCGTAGCGCAAGTTCGCCCATCCGCGCAGAGCGCTCGTCAGACGCGCGCCGGTACCGACCTGGCCGACCCAGCTCGTTTCGGCGCGCATCATCCCCGGAGCAGCAGCCTGCTCCGTCCAGTCAAGGTGGATACGGGCGCCGAGGACCTCGGCAGCCGCCCACTCGATGTGCGGGCACAGCGCACGTGGCGCAGAGTGCACGAAAAGTACACCGCGGGTGTAAGCACCGTTCACGATGGATCGCCTCCTGGTCGTTTCGAGATTCGTCTTCCCCAACGGTCTCGACACGAACCGGATGATCAACGTGATGCACGCGGCGTGCAGGCTCATACTGCCAGACGGCGGCAGCTAGGTCCAGGAAGGCACGCGACTCGCGCGCCGCGATCAACACGACGCACTCGCATGAGAACAGCGCCCGGCCCACATCTATCAGGGCACGGGCCGGGTTCCCGCTGTCCTCTTGCTTCGCCCGTCAGTTCAACGGCGGAAGATCATCCCAGGCACGTCGCGGGATCTCATTCTCCGGATGCTCCGGATCCTCAGCATCTTCGTCGGCGCCATCAACGGCATCGATAACATCGGCAACATCAACGAAAGGCTCGTCTGGACTCAGCACAACGTGCAGAGCGTTCTTACTGCTCCCACCACTCTCGCCCTGCTGGTCACCGCGACCCTCATCGCCCACGACATCCGACCTGACAGCATCCGAAGTCTCCGCAACCGCCGGCGAGTCGGCTCCATCGGCATTGTCACCTGCGAAAGCACTCCGCCAAATGGCCTCCTCCTCGCCCTCGAGGGAGGTCATGTCCTCAGGGCTCTCAGGGCTCTCGATACTCCCAGCGCCCTCGACGCGCTTGATGCCCTCAATGCCCTCAATGCGCTCACCGACGCCCTCAACGCGCTCGACAACGGGCGAGTCCGGAACGGGTACGGAATCGACGTCAACCAGGTCATGGGATGACGATGACGACGACACGGCGGGCCGCTGAAGAACGGGGAGCTCACCACGAATCACACGGATAACGCTGTCGATACTTTCGATACTGTCGATACTGCTACCGGACTCAAGGCCGGCGCCCTCAGAATCGGCCCCGTAGGCAGCGGCCTCAGGCCAGCCAGTCGGGGGCCCGGTGATAATCGCTCCACCGGAGGCGGCCTCTGCGAGCTCTTCGCGCCCACCACCGTCAGCATCCACAGGCACCGCAGCGCCATTCGCCCCCTGCGAGGCCGCCTCGGCCTGCCCCTCTTCTTCACCAGAGTCATCAGAGGCCGCTGCGTCCGCGACAGCCTCGGGGACCGGAGCGTCACTCCCGTCGCCACCGCTGCTCGAGCCGGCAACAGCTGCGATATCGGCAATGCCCTTGGGCTGCGCAGAGAAGCGCGCCCCATCATCGACAGTCCCGTCACCGTCGATGCCCGGAGCTGCGACCGAGACGATCTCGGCCTTCGTCACCGCACTCGGCTCGTCTCCGCCCTCGGCATCATCTGCGCTTCCGGTGCTGCCAGCGCTACCGGCAGCACCGGAAGTCCCAGTCGGATCGGCGCCGGGCGCATCCGGCGACACGGCCTCATCAGGTGTGGCTGCGTGCTCCCCATGCGTCACCGGATCCTTCTGAACGGAAATGCCCTCGGGAATCACGGCGTCAACCATGCGCCGCACCGCGGCGGCGGTCAGAGGATGCTGCGGCGGCTGGACGTCGAAACCACGGCTCTGCTCAACCTCCCACACACCGACGCCATCAACACCGGCCGTGGCGCAGGCCTTCTGGACGCGGGCCAGCCAATCGGCACGCTCGGCGTCGGAGCGATCGGACGCGTCCCGTCCCGTCTCCTCCATGATGAACGGCTTGCCGAGCGCGTGAGCGTAGCGCGTCAGCATGAGCAGGGCGTCCAGGGATTCCTGGTCATAGGCGTGAGTCGTGCACACATCGACCTCAACGAGGCTGTACACGGCCGTGATGTCCAGACCGGCCTCGGTGCCGTTTCCGTCCGCGGTGTGCTGGACGAAGCCCGCAGCGGCCAGCGGCCGATCCACGCCGGCGCGCCGCACCACTCGGGCCAGGCGCTGGTAGAAGGCGATGAGATCTTCGGCGCTATCGGCCTTCTCGTTGGGATCGTCGCCCCAGTCCACGTGAGGCTCGCCGGGCAGGGAGATGTAAATGACATGCTCGCTGGTGCCGTAGGTGCTCCCGGCGGGGAACGGACGCGTGAGCAGCGACGTGACGTAGGGCTCCCAGTCGAAGTCGGTCCGGTAAGGATTGCGTCCGGCCCTGATCGCCGCATCCCGGATGAAGGACAGGTCCAGGACGATGCCCATGCCCGCGTCCACGGCGGCGCGCGCTTTGGAGTCCATCTGCTCGTACTTGCGCTCGGGGTCGTCCACACAGTCCTCGAGGCTGGAGGCGATGACGTCGGTCAGACGCATGACGGTCACGCCCGTGTCCCGGGCTTCAGCGACCCATTCATCAGCGTCTTGCGCCCCCTGGGCGGAGGCGATGACGAGCTTGCGGCCCTGGTCGAAGCGGTCAGGACCATCCGGTGCGGGATGGTCGGGACCCGTGTGGGCCGAGTTCTCAGTAATCGGAGCGGCAGAGGCTTCGGGTGTTGGCGTAGCGGTCATCGGCCCGATCGTAACGGTTAGAACACGCCCGTGGCGGGAATTATGCCGCTTTCCCGCCATGCGCGTGGCGTCACGCCGGGAACCGCAGCGGATCCGCGTCCGGCCCGCCCAGCCTGCTCAGGCTGCTCAGGCCGATCCATGGCCAGAAGCCCATGTGCCCGGGAACCCGGGAAGTACTACGGAGGACGCCCGCTCTCAGACAGGCGCCGGCCACCCGCAGCGAGAAACCGCCGCACAGCGACCAACCGCGGCAAACAGGAGAAGCCCGACACGAGGTCGGGCTTCCGGCTGCTCCCGCGATTGGACTCGAACCAATAACCGTCCGATTAACAGTCGGATGCTCTGCCATTGAGCTACGCGGGAATGGCGCTTGGCGTGAGGTGAACTTTAGCAACCGCTCGTCGCCAACGTCGAATCGGTGAGCGAGCCCCGCGCAGTGCGATCACACGCATAGGTCAGGGTGTGGGAAGCCCCACACCGTCTCGGGCACGACGCTCCAGAGCGCCGAGGGCATCGACGTCATCGGCGCTGAGCGCCTGATCGTGCCCGGCCATCGGCGGATCGGTGACCGAGTAGAGGGAGCCATCGGCACGGCGCCGCACACTGGCCGTGGCGCGCCGACCGCTCGGCAGGGTCTCGCTGACATGGTGGATGATGGCCGCATCGATGCGCTGCCTAAGAGCCACGGCGAAGTCCTTCTCCGCAACCATCACGTCGCCATCCCGCCCCGCCTTCGGGATCCGCTCGGGTACGGACAGCACCAGCGGCTCGGCCTCGTGGAGCAGCTCGAGGGTGAAGGTGCGCTCCTCGGCGTCCCAGGTCCCGCGCGTCACGCCGTCCCACGTGCGAGTCGCGTCAACGCCGTCATCGTCGAGGATCACCAGACTCCCGGCGGTGGCCACGGCCCAGCGCCTCCCTTCCTCATCGAGGGGGACCGCTCCCAGAACCGCATCGGAACCGGGGACGAGCCCGGCCAGATGGGACGGCAGAGCAGCGCTGGGGGGACGACGGCGGAGCAGGCGCATGGCGGCAGGCTACCGGGAGGAGCGCGACGTACCGCGACATACCTCGCCATACCGAGGCATACCGCGACATACACGGATGCCGGCGCGAGGCGATCTCGAGCGGGGTCTTCGTGCGAGGATACGCCCATGGCATACCGCGACATCCGCATCATCGGCGACCCCGTCCTGCGCACGCAGTGCGAGTGGATCACGGACATCGACGACTCGGTCAAAGCACTGGTCGAGGACCTGCTCGAGACGGTTGACGACGACGGTCGCGCGGGGCTGGCCGCCAATCAGATCGGTGTGGGGATGCGCGCCTTCTCCTGGAACGTCGATGGACAGATCGGCTACATCCTCAACCCGAGGATCGACGAGCTGGACTTCGAGGAGTATCAGGACGGGGATGAGGGCTGCCTGTCCGTGCCGGGCCTGTGGTACCCGACCAGACGCGCATGGTATGCGCGGGCCGTGGGCATCGACCTGGACGGCAAGGAGGTGGTCGTGGAGGGCGAGGAGCTGATGGGCCGTTGCATCCAGCACGAGTGCGACCATCTCGAGGGGCACCTGTACCTGGACCGCCTCGACCGCAAGAACCGAGCCAAGGCCATGAAGGAGCTGCGCGCGCAGGGGTTGTAGAAGCCAGGGGCTGTAGAAGCCGTGAGGCGTTCTCGGCACTGGACGCTCAACGCCATCGCAGCCGCCCAACAACAGGCAGACGCTCTCCGTGGCAGGAGCGGTAGTCCGAATCAGCTGCACACACCTTGCCAGAGAATCTGCAATTACCCCACTGGAGAACCTGCAAACACCCAATCAGCGATAGTGCGCCGGTGTGGATACTCAGGCCATCACAGGGGCCGCCTACCTGCCCCGCACCGTCGATGGGCTCGTCGAACGAACTCTTCAGGCGGCCGGAGGCATCGTCCTGGAAGGGCCCCGCGGATGCGGTAAAACAATGACCGAGCTTAAGCACGCGAGCTCATACGTGCTGCTCGACTCCCCGGAGGCCCTCGCGGCGGCCGACATCGACCCGCGCATGCTGCTGGCGGGAGAACGCCCGCGTCTTCTCGACGAGTGGTAACTCGTGCCCCACCTGTGGAATCTGGCGCGCCGCGACATCGACTTCTCCCCCGAGCCCGGACGGTTCATCCTCACCGGCTCCGCGGTGCCCGCGGATGACGCCACCCGCCACACGGGCGCAACGCGCTTCATCCGGATCCGGCAGCGGACCATGACTTGGGCGGAGAAGACTCACGCTCTTCACACCGAAGGCGTTTCGCTGTCCGGCCTGTTTCAAGGCCATCAGCCCAAGGGCGACCTGACCACTGCACCGCTGAGCGGCATTGTGAGCGAGGTCTTGCGCCCGGGCTTCCCGGGCCTGATCGACGCCTCGCAGGAGATCGCCGTGCGCAGCCTGGTCAGCTATCTCCAAGACATCGCCTCGACCGATGTCAACAGGCTCGCGAATCTGCGCTCCAAACCCGTTGTCATTGAGCAGTTGCTTACCGCCCTGGCTCGTTAACCGCGGCTGAGGCGTCCATCGGAACACTTCGAAAAGATATCTCGCAAGTACTACCCGCACCGTCCGAAACCACCATGGCAAAGCTCCTGGAACTGCTTCGACGGGTCTTCGTTCTGGAAGCCTTGCCGGCATGGACGGGTGCCCTGCGATCCAAGGCCCGCTTGCGCCGTTCGCCCACGTACCATCTGGCCGACCCGGCACTCGCTGCAGCAGCGCTTCAAGCCGATGCTGCCCGGTTGACTGCAGACCTGAACACATTGGGAGTCCTGTTCGAGTCGGCGGTCATCCATGATCTCCTTGTTTACGCCAAGGCCATAGGAGGTCGTGTTTTCCGCTACCGCGACTCCAACAACCATGAAATAGACGCCGTCATCACCATGGCAGATGGCTCCTGGGGAGCAGTCGAGGTCAAGCTCGGCGGTGGACAGGTGGAACGTGGCAAGACGAGCCTGAACACCGCTATCGCCCAGATCAACGCCGATCCACCGGCCTTCCGCGCGGTCATCACCAGTACGGGGTTCACGGCAGTCCTGCCGAATGGAACCCTCACCTTCCCGCTCAGCGCTCTGCGGCCATAACGCACCGCCCCGCAAGAGCATCAACCATCGGCGAGCGCCCGGGTCACGGCGTCGGCCATGAGGCGGCCGCGCAGAGTCAGCACTGCACGGCCGGCCGTCGCAGCCCCCGCATCCAACAGGCCATCCGCGACGAGCTCGGCCACCACTGGCGTCGGCTCCGACGGCGAGCCCGGCTCACCCGCCTCCGTCCGGTACGCACCGTCGTCGTCTCCCGCCCGGGGCAACGACGCCAGATCAAGCCCTTCGCGCAGCCGAATCCCGAGCATCACCCGCTCCAGCTCACGGGCCTCCGCATCGATGACCTCATGCCCGGCCACCGGCAACCGGCCGCCGCGCACCTGAGTAGCCCACGCCACCGGGTGCTTGGTATTCCACAAGCGCACATCGCCCAGATGCGAATGCGCACCGGGACCCGCACCCCACCAGTCCCAATCGCGCCAGTACGCCTCATTATGCCGACATTCGAAACCGGGTCTGGCCCAGTTGGAGATCTCGTACCACTGGTATCCGGCCTCCGCCAGGGCAGCATCGGTCATCTCGTACTTCTCGGCCTCGTCATCGTCCTCGGGCATGGGCAGCTCGCCGCGACGAACCTGCGCCCACATCTTCGTGCCCTCCTCGATCACCAGCGCGTAGGCGCTCACATGGTCCGGCCCCATCTCCATGGCCGCATCCAGGCTCCGCCGCCAGTCCCCCATCGACTCCCCCGGCGCCCCGTAGATGAGGTCCAGTGAAGTCGCCAACCCGACTCGGCGAGCCCAGCGGACCACCCGCGGCACCCGCTCCGGCCGGTGCGAGCGATCCAGCACCTTCAGCACATGCGGCACCGCCGACTGCATCCCGAAGGACACCCGCGTGAATCCCGCCTCCACCAGGGTAGCCAGATAGCGCTCATCCACAGTCTCCGGGTTCGCCTCCGTCGTCACTTCCGCACCCTCGGCCAGCCCCCACGTCTCGCGCACCATCCCAACCATCTGCGCCAGATCGCCGGCCGGCAGCATCGTCGGAGTCCCCCCGCCCAGGAACACGGTCCGCGCAGCCCGGCGCGGCAATCCCGCCCGGTCCATGGCGACGCGAGCCAAGGACAGCTCCCCGGCCAGCGTGCTCGCATAGTCCGACGCCGACGCCCCCTGCCCCATCGCGAGGTTCGTATAGGTGTTGAAGTCGCAGTAGCCGCACCGCACCCGGCAATACGGCACATGCAGGTACACCGAGAACGGGCGGGCGCCTGTTCGACCGGTCCCGTCAGCCGCTCCGGCGAGAAGGCCGTGCGGGGCCGCCCGCACCTCGTCGGGCAACTCCCCCATGCCCGGAAGAGGCCCCCCATCAGGCTGTGCCGGAGTCACGGCGCTGCGCTCCCGGGCCGCGTCGAACTGCCGGCCCGACCTCCCGCAGCACCTGCGCGCGCCACCGCGCTCACCGGGCGCTCACCGGGCTGAAGCTCCGGAGCTCTCAGCCGCTAGCAGCCGGTCGACCGCACCCACGGCTATGTCCAGGCGCTGCGCGAAATCACCACTGACCTCCACGACTTCGACGCCATGCGACTCCAGCAGAGCGCGCAGCCCCGCATCGGCATCCTCGCGCTCATCGCCGAAGAGGCGAGTGCCGTCATCCACCCACGGCACATCAGGCGTCAGGTAAAGGACGAGATCGTAATCCTGCAGCCGGGCGATCTCGTCGATGATGCGCTGGTGGAAGCCCTCGTAGAGCCGGGAGTAGTTCTGGGTGACCAGAGCCTCAGTATCCACGAACAGCACCTTGCGAGCGCGCTTCCTGGCCTCATAGACCGCGAGATACTGGGCCATGGCGATGCGCGGATAATCCTCGAGGAGAGTGTCATTGTCCCCGACCTGGTCCAGGAGGGTCCGCTTGTACTCACCGACGTACTCGGTGTTGTAGTACATGGCCAGGTTGCGAGCCAGCACGGTCTTTCCGGTGGACTCCGGACCCACCAGCACGACCTTCTTGACCAGGAAGGCGCGCACGACCGTGGGGATCATCTCCCAATGACGCAGAGCTCCCTCGGCACGGATCTGGGCCGAGGAGACCGGATGGAGCCTGCGATCCGGCTGGATCAGCACGCGCTCGGCACCGGGATAGAGCTCTTCGAAAGCGGCATCGTCCTCCGTTCCGGAGAAGAACACATGCGTGATCGATGTACCGAGCCTCTCCATGATCGCCTCTGCACCCGCGGCCCGGTCCGCCTCGTCGTCCCCTGTGCAAGGCAGGTGCACAGCATGAATCTGCACATGCGGGTGATCCAGGAAGATGGCGCGCAGCCACCGCTCTCGATACCGGGAGGGGAAGAAGTGCAGACGCGCGTTGCGGTAGAGGTGGTCCCACTCCCAGGCGTCATCGGTGGCCACGACGACGTGCAGGGCATCGACCATGGCCGACGCCCGCACGATGGCCGCAATATGGCCGCAGTGCAACGGCGAGAACCTATCCGCGAAGATGCCGATGCTAGGCATGCGTCGCCTCCTCGGCGACCGGCATGGTCTCGCATTCAGTCGTGGTGCTCATCATCCAGAACGTTCCTCTCCTCAAGCTCCATCACGTGCATTCCACTCAGCGCCGTCACGCTGAAGGGCCTGAAGCAGCGGCTCGCGCAGCTCGGGACGCCACGGCATATCGGTACGCACAGCGCACAGATCCCGGATGACGCGGCCCGCCTGCACCCCCTTGTCCTCAAAACGGGTCATCACCCGTCCGGTGAAGCGCTCCGACCAGCCCCCGCGCGCGCCCGCCGGAGATCCCGGATCCGGTCCATTGCCGAGACTCCCCTCCACAGCAGAGTCGGCCCCCAGCTCGGGGCGGGCACCGGCATCGTCATAGCGGAAGTAAGGCTCAGTCATGTCCGGCTCCATGCCGACGGGCAGAGCGGACACGGCTTCGAGGACATCGCGCATCTGCCAGGCGTAATCCGCCCAGTCGGTGGCCAGCCGCCACGCGCCCCCGGGGCGCAGCACCCGGGCCACAGAATCGGCGAAGCCGGCACTGACCAGCCGCCGCTTGCGGTGACGGGGCTTGCGCCAAGGATCGGGGAAGAAGACCCATACCTCGCTCACCGAGGCCACCGGCAGAGCCGTGGCGAACAGTTGGGCGGCGTCGGCCGGCACGATCCGCACGTTGTGCAGCCTCCGCTTGGCCGTCTCGCGCACGATCTTGGCGATCGCGGTCTCCCACACCTCAACAGCCAGGTGGTCCACGCCCGGGTTGGCGGCAGCGTGCGCCAGAATCGCCTCCCCGCCTCCGGATCCGACCTCGACGACGAGCGGGCGCAGCTGACCCGGATGGCCGAAGACGGCCTCGGGATCCAGGCGGAACGAGCCGGCCACTGTCCGAATGGCATCAGCGCGCGGGACACTCACGATATAGCGGCCGCCGTGCTCCGCCAGGGCGCGCGCCTGACCATCGGTCAAACGCCCGCCGGCCCGGGAGAAGGAGCGCACACGGGAATGAATGGCGTGGGATCGGGCGGGATGGTTCTGGGGCATGGTTCGTCCTGTCGAGTCTTAGCCGACCTGTTCATGAGCCGCGGCTCGGACGTACTTCTTCGTGTAAGGGGCGATGACGCAGTTGCCGAAGATCTCGGAGTTCAGCAACGCCTGGGCGTCGCGCGGGTCGTGATGGGCGAACCAGCGCGTGCAGGTCACGCGGTGCCCCGGGGAGGAGACGACCCGGACCTCATCACCAGTGCGCACCGCGCCCTCGGACAGGACCGACAGATAGACGCCGACCCGATTCCGCGCCGAGAAGACCTCCACCCAGTCGGCACGGCCCACTCCGCGGGCGAAGGTCGGGCAGGGGTTGCGCACACCGGTCACGCGCACGCGCACGCCATCATCCGCAGGATCGCCGAATGACAGGATCGCGCCGAGCTCGACGTCGTCGATGCCACCGAGCTCACCGGGGATGATCAGGATGTTCTCCCCCAGCCGGCCGGGCTCGATCCCGCCGAGCACCCGGCTCCAGTGCGCCTGCTCAGCGGCGTCCATGACGTAGAGGGCCTTGAGCTCGCCGCCGTGATGGGCCCTGTCACCATGGGCGTCACCGGCCAGACCTGTACGCGTGACCTCGACCGGCCCGTCGACCGCCGCCTTGCAGATGGCGGACTCGCCCGCCTCACCGGCGTCGGGGCGCATGCGCGCCACCACGCAGATCGGACCGAGAGTCCCGACGAGGTCGCCGTCGCGGAAGGGCGAGGGCTCGTCGGCGTGCCGCCCATCCGCTCCGGCGTGAGGCAGATTCAGGTCCCGCGCGAGGGGAAGCCCACCCAGGCTCGCACCGTCATCGCTCATCGCCGCCTCCACGCTCCCGGAGGCGGTCGGGACGCCGTCACTCTGCTGGTCGGTCATGGTTCCCTCCATAGATCCACTGCTCCACTGGTCGTTGGCAGGATCACAGTCCGCCGCAGTCGGGATGCCCACTGGCAGCCCGGCTCGCTCTCACCTGATATCACTTCTTGTCTCTGCCGGTGGGCTGGTCGGCGCCGAGGGCTGCGACGAAGGCCTCTTGGGGCACATCCACCCGACCGATGGCCTTCATGCGCTTCTTGCCCTCCTTCTGCTTCTCCAGCAGCTTGCGCTTGCGGGAGATGTCCCCGCCGTAGCACTTGGCCAGCATGTCCTTGCGCAGAGCGCGGATGGTCTCACGGGCGATGATGCGCGTGCCGATGGCGGCCTGCACGGGCACCTCGAACTGCTGACGCGGGATAAGCTCCTTCAGACGCTTGGTCATCATGACGCCGTAGGAGTAGGCACTGTCCTTGTGGACAATGGCGCTGAAGGCGTCGACCTTGTCCCCGTTGAGGAGGATATCGACCTTGACCAGGTTCGCGCTCTGCTCGCCGTCCATCTCGTAGTCCAGGGAGGCGTAGCCCCGGGTTCGCGATTTCAGGGCGTCGAAGAAGTCGAAGACGATCTCCGCCAGCGGCAGTGTGTAGTGCATCTCCACGCGCGTCTCGGACAGGTAGTCCATCCCCTTCATGCTGCCGCGCCGCGACTGGCACAGCTCCATGACCGTGCCGACGAACTCGGAGGGGGTCAGGATCGTCGCCCGTACGACTGGTTCGCTCACATCCAGGACCTTGCCCTCGGGGAACTCGCTCGGATTGGTCACCGTGTGCACGCTGCGGTCCTCCAGGGTGACCTCGTAGACCACCGACGGAGCGGTGGAGATGATGTCGAGGTCGAATTCGCGCTGCAGGCGCTCGCGGATGATCTCCAGGTGCAGCAGACCCAGGTAGCCGCAGCGGAAGCCGAAGCCGAGCGCCACCGAGGTCTCCGGCTCATAGGTCAGGGCGGCGTCGTTGAGCTTGAGCTTGTCCAGGGCGTCGCGCAGGGCCGGGAAGTCGGATCCGTCCACGGGGAACAGGCCGGAGAAGACCATGGGTTTGGGGTCCTGGTAGCCGGCCAGCGGCTCGGCCGCCGGCTTGGAGGCCGTGGTGACGGTGTCTCCGACCTTGGACTGACGCACATCCTTGACCCCGGTGATGAGGTAGCCGACCTCGCCCGCCCCCAGGCCGCTCGATGGCGAGGGCTCGGGGCTGATGACGCCGATCTCCAGCAGGTCGTGAACGGCCCTGGTGGACAGCATCTCGATGCGCTCGCGGGGTTTGAGGGCACCATCGACGACGCGCACATAGGTGACCACGCCGCGGTAGGTGTCGTAGACCGAGTCGAAGATCATGGCGCGGGCGGGGGCCTGCGGGTCACCGCTGGGGGCGGGAACGGTCTGGACGATCCGATCCAGCAGCTCGGGCACGCCCTGCCCCGTCTTGCCCGAGACGTGCAGGATGTCCTCGACATCGCATCCGATGAGGGAGGCGATCTCCTCGGCGTGCCTCTCCGGCTCGGCGGCGGGCAGGTCGATCTTGTTCAGGACCGGGATGATGGTCAGGTCGCCCTCGATGGCCATGTAGAGGTTCGCCAGGGTCTGGGCCTGGATGCCCTGCGCAGCATCGACCAGGAGGACCGCTCCCTCGCAGGCGGCCAGGGAGCGGTTGACCTCGTAGGAGAAGTCGACGTGCCCGGGGGTGTCGATCATGTTGAGGGCGTAGGCGCGCTGCTCGCCGTCGGCGTCCTCGACCGCCCAGGGCATGCGCACCGCCTGGGACTTGATGGTGATCCCGCGCTCGCGCTCGATGTCCATGCGATCCAGGTACTGGGCGCGCATGTCACGGGGCTGGACCACTCCCGTGGCCTGCAGCATGCGGTCGGCCAGCGTGGACTTGCCGTGGTCGATGTGCGCGATGATGCAGAAGTTGCGCAGGCGCGCCTGCTCGGTCGCCGCGGGCTGGATGCTGCTCATCTGCTCTGGCGTGGGGATCGGTGGCACGTGAATCGGTTCCTGGCTCTTCCTCAAGGGGCGTGGGTCTGGGCGCAAGTGTCCCACGAAGCCGGCTCCCCGCCCCAGCCCGTGGGACCGGGACCGCTTGACGTGGCGCCCGCGGCACCCGACGATGGCACCGAGATTTTTCCAGCGCTCCGGCTTTCGCTACCCCGCATACGCGCGTCTGCGCCTGCTATCCCGCCCTTTTGAGGAGACCCCGTGACCGCCTTCCTGGCCCAAATGGTCATGTTCGTTATTCTTGCTCTCATCGGCGGCCTCGTCACGTACTTCTTGCAGAGGACCAAGCGAGTGGAGGCAGACCGGATCACCCAGCCCGCATCTCTTGGGACCCCTGGGAGCCCAGCACAGGCAGCCCAGACCATGAACGTGGCCAGACAGCGCCCGTCGGGCCTGGTCATGGGCCTGTCCACCTACTTCCTGGTACCGGCCGTCGTCCTTGCGCTCATCGGCATCTTCATTCCGGACAACATCGCCAAGGTCGGCATGGTGCTCATCGGCCTGTTGACGGCGGCAGTCGGCCTGTACGTACTGCAGTGCTACCGGAACTGCTCCTTGGTGGACGGACCGAACGTCACGATCCTCACCGACTGGCGAGGCCGGGAGACCCAACTGCGTCACAACGAGATCACCCAGTATTACTACATGCCCCAGTATTACTACATGCCCCACCAGCACACGGTGGTGGTCAGGGACGTGCACAAGAAGAAGCACACCATCAACCTCTCCTGGTTCTCCACCCCGATGCTGGGCCTGCAGGTGGCCCGCATGGAGGCCGAGGGGCGCTTCGCCGGCAAGAACATGGGCAGGCCGAACAAGGTGGCCAACCGCATCCAGACCGCGGAGTGGTCCTTCCGCATCACGCTGCCGGACGGACTCAAGGAGGTCCTGGCAATGGGCCCCGGCTCCTACCCGGCGAGGTTCCAGCGCGACCCCGCCGCCCCTGCGGGCCAGGGCTGGGCGGGCCCGGAGTACGAGCGCTGGCTGGCCGGCCTGAATGCCGCCATGGGCTCCTGAGCGCTCACCGCCGGGGAGTCTGCGGCCCTGCCACAGCGCAGCACCACAGCCTGCGACTTGCGTCAGGAGCGACCCGTCCCTACCGTCCCGGGAGTGACGACAACGACGACACCGCCCGGCTCCGCCCCCACCGCCAACCGCGTCCCCAGCGGCCCGCTCGGACCCGACGCACCCGGCTACACCGCGCCCAACCCCGGCGAGGACATGCCGCGCGAGACGATCCTGCCAGCCTTCTTCGGACGCTTCGGCGGCCAGGAGGTCCCCGACTTCCTCCTGCCGGCCCTCGACGAACTCGAAGAGGCCTTCACCCGGGCCGTCGCCGACCCCACTTTCCTTGCCGAATTGGATGAGCTGCGCGCCACCTACCTGGGCCGCCCTACCCCCATCTACGAGTGCCGTAACTTGCCGCTGGACGGCGGAGCCCGCATCGTCCTCAAGCGCGAGGACCTGGTGCACGGCGGCGCGCACAAGGGCAACAACGCCCTGGGACAGGCGCTTCTGGCCAAGCGCATGGGCAAGAAGCGCCTCATCGCCGAGACCGGGGCAGGACAGCACGGCACTGCGACCGCCATGGTGGCGGCGCTCATGGGCATGGAGTGCACCATCTACATGGGCGCGCACGACGTCGCCCGCCAGCGCCCCAACGTGGAGCGCATGGAGCTCATGGGCGCGACCGTCACACCCGTGACTCAGGGCAGCGCCGGTCTCAAGGATGCTGTGGACGCGGCCCTGTCGCAGTGGTGCACCCAGCTTGAGGACACCTTCTACGTCCTGGGATCGGCCACCGGCCCGCACCCCTTCCCCACGCTCGTGCGCTACTTCCAGGCCGTGATCTCCGCGGAGTCCCGCCGGCAGGTCAGTGAGCGCTTCTCCCGCCTGCCCGACGCCGTCGTCGCCTGCGTGGGCGGGGGCTCCAACGCCATCGGCGCCTTCGCCTCCTACATCGACGACGACGCGGTCGCCCTGGTGGGTGTCGAACCCGCCGGCAAAGGCCTGGACACGCCCTTCCACGGCGCACCCATCTGCGCGGGACGCACCGGAGTCCTGCACGGCACCCGCTCCTACGTGATGCTCTCCGATACCGGCGAGGTCCTGCCCTCGCACTCGGTGTCGGCCGGCCTGGACTACCCCTCGGTGGGACCCGAGCACGCCCATCTGGCCGACACCGGCCGGGCGACCTACGTGGGCGTCACGGATGAGGAGGCGGTCGAGGCCTTCGGCCTGCTCAGCCGGCACGAGGGCATCATCCCGGCCATGGAGTCCTCCCACGCCGTCGCCCAGGCCCTGAAGATGGCGCGCGAGCACGCGAGCGCCGGCAACGACGCAGGCAACACAGGCAATACAGACCATGCAGACCGTGACAAGGAGCTCTTGATCCTGGTCAACCTGTCGGGCCGCGGGGACAAGGACATGGACGAGGTGCGCGATCACCTGAGTTGAGGGCCTGCGCGCTCCAGGGGGCCTCCCTTATGCACGTGAAAATCAGTTCACGCGAGATCCAGGTGAGGCTAACCTGAGCGGCGTGATGGACCGACTCTCCGATCTGCCCCTGGGCTGGACCCTTCTCGCTTTCTGGTGCTTGGCGATGACTCGCTCCAATGGCGCGTACTGGATCGGCCGGGGCATCGCCGCCGGTACCTCCATGTCGCGCTTCGCCAAGCTCCTGGACTCTCCGCTCTACCAGCGCGCCCAGGCCATGGCCGCACGCTGGGGCGTGCTGGCGGTCCCGCTGAGCTTTCTGACCGTGGGCGTGCAGACCTTCGTCCAGATCTCCGCCAGGGTCACGCGGATGCCCCTGCGCCGCTACCTTCCGGCGGTGGCATTGGGCAGTGCCATATGGGCACTGATCTACGGCTCCATCGGGATGGCGGTGATCCTGGCCTGGTTGGAGACGGGCGGGCACTGGCCGCCTGTACTGCTGCTCCTCGCCGTGGTCACGGCACTGGTGGTGATGCACCGCAGGCGCCGGAGGCCTGCGAACCCCGGTTCGAAGAGTCGCACGGTTTCAAGCCCTTCCGGGTAGCGTGACAAACCCCGCGCACGGCATTCAATTCCCTCATTTCATTCATCGCGATCAGTACGCGGGTCGCGCCGTCTCACATCCAGAGCAGATTTTGGACGCCGGAGCACAGCGCTCTACGCTCCACACCATGACCGTGTTGAGAGTGTTCTGCACCCCCCAGTGGTGGTGGCTCCCCGATGGGCGAGCCACCCGCGCCGCGTGAGCGGAACACGATCCTCAGAGCTCGCCATCAGGCGGGCTCTTCGCGTGTTCGGAGGCGAGTCCTGGTGGCACCAACGGGAAGGCACCCCATGACATCCTCTCCACCGACGAAGCCGGCAGGACCGGCAAAGCCTACAGAGGCTACAGGGCCTACTGGGCCTACTGGGCCTACTGGGCCTACTGGGTTTACAGGGCTTACGGTGCTGACACGCCCGGTGGGCTACCACGGCGACGGCGGGCTGCTGCTCGAGCGCCTCGCCCGCAACGGCCTCATCCGCACAACCGCCGATCACGCCTCCGCCCAGCGCCCCCTGGACGCCGTCCTGCTGGAGAGCGCCGACATCGCCACCAAGACCTCGCGCACCACCATCGCCGTCCTGGAGGCATCCACCCGGCTGACCTGCACCGGGGAGACCGTGACCATCGAGCCCCTCCCCCAGGCGGCCGCCGATGGCGAGGCCGCCCTGGCCCGCCTGCGCGCCGCCTTGAGCGAGTGCATCACCAGCGACGTCCCCGCCTCATCGACCACCCCGGCGGCCCTCACGTTGAGCATTCCCGCTGCTCCTGACGACCGCTCCCTGGAAGAACGAGAGCGCCTGACGGCCCGCTCCACCATTGAGCCGCTCAAGATCCTGGCGAACGCTCAGGTGGACCATCCCCACCTGCCGCTGGTGGCCGGCGTCGTCGCCTTCGACTACCTGGCCACCTTCGAGACCCTCCCGGATGTGGCGATGGGGGCCAACACCTGCCCCGACTACCTCTTCTACGACGCGCGCATCATCCTGGTCATCGACCACCCCACGCGCGAGGCCACCCTCGTGGGGGCCTCCGTTGATGCGGAGGACCTCGCCTCTCGCATGGACGTACTGGCCGCCGCCATCGACGCTGCCGCCGTCGGAGACTCCACCGACTCCGACCGGCCGGCCGGCGCGCCCGCGAGCGCTCCGGGTGCCGTCATGCACGCCGCTCCCACTGTCTCCGACGCCGGCTTCGCCGCCACGGTGGAGAAGATGAAGGAGGCGATCACCGCCGGGGAGATCTACCAGGTCGTGCCCTCCCGCGGCTTCGTCCTCCCCTGTCCCGATGCCCTGGCCGCCTACCACCAGCTGCGCGAGACCAACCCCAGCCCGTACATGTTCTACATCGGCGCCCCGGGCTTCGAGCTGCTGGGAGCCTCCCCCGAGTCGGCCCTGCTGCACTCGGCGGCCACCGGACAGGTCGCCATCCGTCCCATCGCGGGCACTCGGCCGCGCGGCCTGGCGCCCGGCGGAGGCATCGACCATGAGCGGGACATCCGCCTGGAGCTGGAACTGCGCACGGATCCCAAGGAGGTCGCAGAGCACGTCATGCTGGTCGATCTGGCCCGCAACGACGTCGCCCGGGTGAGCGTGCCCGGCACTCGCAAGGTCGGCGACCTGCTGCGCGTGGACCGCTACAGTCGTGTCATGCATCTGGTCTCCGAGGTCAGCGGACAGCTCGACCCGGACCTGGATGCGCTGGACGCCTTCCGCGCCTCCATGACCATGGGCACTCTCACCGGCGCCCCCAAGCTGCGCGCAGCCGAACTCATCCGCACCGCCGAGGGCGTGCGGCGGGGCTCCTACGGCGGGAGCGTCGGGTACATCCGCGGAGACGGCGAACTCGACACCTGCATCGTCATCCGCTCGGCCTTCGTATCGGAGGGCCGGGCACTCGTGCAGGCCGGCGCCGGTGTCGTCGCGGACTCGGTGCCCGCCATGGAGGCCGCCGAGAGCGTTCACAAGGCCAGTGCGGTGCTCACCGCCATCGCCGCCTCCCAGGGCGCCCGACTCGTCATCGACGCCGAGATCGCCGGGGCGGCCGGAGGCGAGATCGCCGGAGCGGCCGTGCCCACTGCTGGTAGGGAGGCCTGAGATGCGCGTCATCCTGCTCGACAACCGCGACTCCTTCGTCTACAACCTCGTCGATCAGTTCGCCGTGCTCGGTGCCGGCATTGAGGTCTACCGCAACACGGTGCCCGCCGCCAGAGTCCTGAAGGCCCTGGAGCCCACCCGTGAGGAATCCGCTCACGGGGAGCGGCCGGTACTGGCCCTGTCGCCCGGGCCCGGGCATCCGCGCACCAGCGGCTGCCTCATGGAACTGGTCATCACGGCCCTGGCCGACTCCATCCCGACCCTCGGCATCTGCCTGGGGTTCCAGGCGATCGTCGAGGCCTGCGGGGGCGACGTGGACCGGGTGGGCCCCGTCCACGGGCGCTCGGTGCGCGTGGCGCTCACGGAGGCGGGGCGCGCCGATGCCGCCTTCGCCGTTCTGCAGGGCGAGCCCCTGGACGTCGCCCGCTACCACTCCCTGGGCACCCGCGAGCTCCCGCCGACCCTCACCTGTCTGGCACGCACCATCGAGATGGACGGGGCGGGCATCGTCATGGCCGCCCGCCACACCACGGCCCCGGTGGTCGGCATGCAGTTCCACCCCGAGTCCGTGCTCACCCCCTACGGTCCGGGGATTCTGCGCGCCGTCACCGACGACCTCGCTGCCGCCCGCGCCCGAACGACCTGAGCCGCGGCCTTGAACGCTCGTCGCCGCGAATCATCACGGATCACACCAGCCTTGAAGCCATGAGGAGAAAGACCATGACCCCCGCACCCGCCGAGAACAACGCCATGCATACTGGGCATACCGGGCATACCGGGCATACCGGAAGTACTGACAGCAGTGCGACGGCCCCGGTGGCCGGTACCGAGGACGCGCACCGCCTGCTGCGCGCCGTCATTCAAGGCGAGAGACTGACTCAGGAGGAGACCGGCGTCGTCTTCGCCGCCCTGGGCGCGGGCGACCTGTCCGAGGCCGAAACCGCCGCCCTGCTGGCAGCCCTGCACTCGCGCGGGGAGACCCCCGACGAGGTCGCCGGGGCGGCCAGCGCCTTCAGGCATGCCGCCCGCCCCTTTCCCGCGGTGACCTTTCCGCTGGTGGACGTCGTGGGAACCGGGGGCGACGGCACCGGCACCATCAATATCTCCACCGGCGCCGGAATCGTGGCGGCCTCCATGGGGATCTCGGTGGCCAAGCACGGCAACCGAGCCGTGTCGTCCAGAACGGGCGCCGCCGACGTGATCGCCGCGCTCGGCCTGCCCCTGGACCTGAGCCCGCAGGAGGCGGTGGAGATCCTGGCCCGGGACCACTTCACCTTCCTGTTCGCCCAGGCCTACCACCCGGCCATGAAGCATGTGGCGCCGATCCGCAGAGCGCTGGCCACTCCCACGATCTTCAACGTGCTGGGCCCCCTGCTCAACCCCGCCCACCTGACCTACCAGCTCATGGGGGTGTGGGACCCCGCCATGCTGGACATGATCGCCGAGGCCATGGTGCGCCTGGACCGCAAGCGCGCCCTCGTCGTCCACGGCGCCGGCACCGACGAGATCGCCGTGCACGGAACCACGGTGGTGCGGGAGGCCACTCCCCGGGGCGTCAAGGCCTATGAGATCACGCCCGAGGAGCTGGGAGTCCGCCGCTGGGATCTGTCCGACGTGCTCGGCGGGGAGCCGGCCGAGAACGCCCGCCTGCTGCGAGAGGTCTTCGCCGGGGGCGGCGAGCCCGCCCACCGCGATGCGATCGCCGTCAACGCCGGCGGACTGCTGTACTTGGCGGGACCGGCCGACAATCTGGCCGACGGCACTCGCATGGCTCTGGAGCAGCTGGCCAGTGGTCGTGTGGCCGAGCATCTGGAGGCGATGACCAAGGTGCCCGAGGTACCGGTGACCAAGGACCCAGCGACGAGCACGGATGCTCGTCGAGCGGCCATCAACACTGACAGCACCGACAGCACCGCCGGCGCGCAGGAGCAGGTCCGATGACCGGCCCCGGCACCTCCGCGGACGGGCGCCCCGAGCGCCGGAGGATCGACGAGCGCCTGATCGTGTCAGGCACGGTCCTGGACTCCATCGTCGAGGCGCGCCGCCGGCGCATCCCGGAGATGCAGGAGCGCTTCGGCCACCTGAGGCAGGCGGACCTGCCCCCCTCGGAGCGCTCCCTCGCCGAAGCCCTGCGCACCCGAAGCGGCGCGAGCGCCGCGCCCCAGCCGGCTCTCATCATGGAGTGCAAGGCCGCCTCGCCCTCGCGCGGCACGCTTCGCTCCGCCTACGACCCGGCAGCGCTGGCCCGGGCCTACACGCCCTGGGCCTCGGCCGTCTCGGTGCTGACCGAACCGGACCGGTTCAACGGATCCTTCGACGATCTGGCGGCGGTGCGCGCCGTGGTGGACGTCCCGGTGCTGTGCAAGGACTTCATCGTCGACCCCGTCCAGGTGCTCGCCGCCCGCTCACTGGGTGCGGATGCGATCCTGCTCATGCTGTCGGTGGTTCCCGACGACGTCTACGCCGAGTTGGCTGAACTCGCCGAGCAACTGGGCATGGACGTCCTCACGGAGGTCTCCACCCATGAGGAGATGCACCGGGCCGCCCGCCTGGGCGCCGCCGTCATCGGCATCAACAACCGCGACCTGCGCACACTGGCCACCGACATCGCTCGCACTGAGGAGTTCGCGCCCCTGGCTCCCCCCGGAGTGGTGCTGGTGGGCGAGTCGGGCGTGGAGACGGCTGGAGACGTGCGCCGTCTGGCCGGGCTGATCGACGCCCTGCTCGTCGGCTCGGCGCTGTCCAGCGCCCCGGACCCCGCAGCGGTCGCCCGGAGCCTCGCCACTGCCGTGCCCGCGCCCGATGGCTCGCCCGACTCACCGGCCGCAGGAGCCGGGAGCAGGACCGCCCGGCACCTCGAGTACGAGGACGTACCCATTGCTGAGGGCAGTTCCGCCCCGACGGCGCCGGGTTCAACAGCAGCGGAGCACGGAGGGGAGGCGCGTGAGCACGCCGGCCATAGCCACCCTCGGCTTCCCGCCTACTTCGGCGCCTACGGCGGACAGTTCGTGCCCGAGCTGCTGGTGCCAGCCCTTGACCAGCTCGAGGACGCCTTCATCGAGGCGCAGGCCGACCCAGCCTTCACCGCCGAGCTGGACGAGCTCCTCACCCGCTACCTGGGGCGGCCCACCCCCGTCACCGAGCTGCACAACCTCCCTCGTCACGGGAATGCCCGCATCTTCCTCAAGCGCGAGGATCTCGTGCACGGCGGCGCTCATAAGGGCAACCAGGTGATGGGGCAGGCGCTCCTGGCCAAGCGCATGGGCAAGACCCGCATCATCGCCGAGACCGGGGCGGGACAGCACGGCACCGCCACCGCCATGGTCTGCACACTGCTCGGGCTGGAGTGCACCATCTACATGGGAGCCACGGACGTCGTGCGCCAGGCGCCCAATGTTGAGCGCATGGAACTCATGGGGGCGCGGGTCGTGCCCGTGGCCTCCGGCGCGGGCACCCTCAAGGACGCCGTCAACGAGGCGCTGCGCGATTGGACGGCCTCATTCGCCACCACCCACTATCTGCTGGGCACGGCCGCGGGCGCCCACCCCTTCCCCACCATCGTCCACGAGTACCACCGGTGCATCTCGCGCGAGGCGCGCGCCCAGATGCTCGACCTGACCGGTCGCCTGCCGGACGAGGTCATCGCCTGCGTGGGCGGCGGGAGCAATGCGATCGGCATGTTCAGCGAATTCATCGACGATGACGGCGTGGGCCTGATCGGCGTCGAACCCGCCGGAGAGGGCCTGGACACGCCCCGCAACGGCGCGCCCATCAACAACGGCACCGTCGGCATTCTGCACGGGGCGCGCTCCTACCTCATGCGCACTCCCGAGGGGCAGGTCGAGGAGTCCTTCTCGGTGTCCGCGGGCCTGGACTACCCCGGCGTCGGGCCGGAGCACGCCTGGCTGGCCGACACCGGGCGGGCCCGCTACGTGGGCATCACCGATGACGAGGCCGTCGAGGCCTTCCAGCTGCTGAGCCGCTGGGAGGGGATCATTCCGGCCCTGGAGTCCGCCCACGCCCTGGCCCAGGCCCTCAAGATCGCCCGGGCCACGCCGTCGGACGCGCCCGCGCCGCACCTGCTCGTGTGCCTGTCCGGGCGGGGCGATAAGGACCTCGATCAGGTCCGCATGCGGCTGGGCGGGTCGTTCTCCTCCGACTCGGCGGTGGCACGGGCCGCGGCCATGGTCGAGCAGATGGGCAAGCGCACCGAGTATCTGGCCATGACGAAGCAGGAGGGCTGAGATGTCCCGCTATCCCGAGATGTTCGCGCGCCTGGCCGACGCCGGTCAGGGCGCCTTCGTGCCCTTCGTCATGGTCGGCGACCCCACCCCGGCGATCTCCGAAGCGGTCATTGAAGCACTCATCAATGGTGGCGCGGACGCCCTGGAGCTGGGCATCCCCTTCTCCGACCCGGTGGCCGACGGGCCCACCATCCAGCGCGCCCACATCCGGGCGCTTGAAGCGGGCGCGGACTTCTCCGCCTGCCTGGAGGTGGTCTCCCGAGTGCGGGAACGCCACCCCGGGCTTCCCATCGGCATGCTCATCTACGGCAATGTGCCCTTCGCCGTGGGGCTGGCGGAGTTCTACACCCGGTGCGCGGACGCGGGCATCGACTCGGTGCTGCTGCCCGACGTGCCGGTGCGCGAGTCGCCCGCCTTCTCCGCCGCCGCCGAGGCGGCCGGGATCGACGCGGTCTACATCGCCCCGCCGTCGTCGTCTGACCAGACACTGGACGCGGTGGCCGCCTCCTCGCGTGGCTATGTCTACGCCGTCTCGCGCGTCGGCGTGACGGGCACCGAGCAGGCGTCCTCCACCGTCGGCCTGACCGAATCGGTGACCCGGCTGCGCGCCGACGCCGCGGCCCCGGTCATGCTGGGCTTCGGCATCTCGAGGCCCGAGCAGGTCGCCGAGGCGATCGCGGCCGGTGCGGACGGGGCGATCAGCGGCTCGGCGACCGTGAAGATCGTCGAGGCGCACGCCCCGGTGCTGCTCACCGCCAGACCCGACTCGCCCGAGCACGACGCCGAGCTGGAGGCGCTGACAGGGGAACTGCGCGATTTCGTCGCCGCGATGAAGGCCGCGGCCATCCGCCCGGCCGGCCAGTAGGACGCCACGTCGCGCCCGAACCGATCTCGGCGCGGAGAACGACCGATCTCGCGGCGGAACTCGACCGATCTCGGCGTCAGGGGCGGGTCAGGACGTCGTCGAGCGTCACCGCACCGGTGCGCAGGGCCACCAGGACGAGCTGTACGCGGTCGCGCGAACCGGTCTTGGACAGCAGGTGGGAGACATGGGTCTTGACCGTCGGCATGCTCAACCACAGCCGGTCGCAGATCTCCTGGTTGGTCAGGCCCGCGGCGACCAGCCGCAGCACCTCCTGCTCGCGCCCGGTCAGGTCCACTGGCAGCGGCGCGGCACCGGCAGCCCGTGCCGCGCCCACCTCGCGATTCCCTCCGATGCGACCCGAGCGCATGGCGGTCAGCAGCCGGCGAGTCGGTCCGGGCGAGATGACCGAATCCCCGGCGTGCACGGTACGCACCGCCTCGATGAGTCGGGGAGGCGGGGTGTTCTTGAGCAGGAAACCGGCGGCCCCGGCCTCGATAGCGCCCAGTACGTAGCCGTCAGTGTCGAAGGTGGTCAGGATGACGATACGGCCCTGAGCTCCAGCCTCAACCAGACGGCGCGTAGTGGCCAGGCCGTCCAGGCCGGGCATCTGGATGTCCAGGAGCAGCACGTCCACAGGGTCGCTCTGCGTCCGCCGCAGGGCCTCGTATCCATCGGTGGCCTGCCAAACCACCTCCATGTCGGCCTGGGCACCCAGGAGCATGGCCAGCCCCGCGGTCAGCAGCGGCTCGTCATCGGTCAGGCCGATGCGGATCACGCTCATATGCTCACGCATCCCCTCTACTCGCAGCGGCCGCCGGCACGCTCATGCGCACCCGCCATCCGCCCTTGGCCGTAGGGCCGACCTCCAAGCTCCCGCCGACATCGGCGAGCCGTTCCTCCATGGAGGCCAGGCCCGTGCCTTCACGACCCTCGCGGCCCCCGCGGTGCGTGTCCGCAGGCTCCTCGCCGTCCCCATGAAGCCCGGCCCCGGGCGAGGCTGCATCGGCAGCACCAACAGCACCAACAGCACCATCCGAATAGCTCTCTTCGTTCTTCTCATTGGTGACAACGGCCTCGAGAGCGTCGCCCACGGTCAGCGCAACGGTGGTAGGGGCGCCGGCGGCGTGCCGCATGACGTTGGTCAGGGCCTCCTGCACGCCGCGGTAGACGGCCCGACCCACCTCGGGGGCGACGTCGCCCGTCTGCGACAGCGACAGGCTCACCGGCAGGCCGGCTCGTCGGGCGCGGGCGATCAGGACGGGCACCTCCTCCAGCCCGGGCGAGGCCTCGCCGACAGGCGCGAGGACCGCTTCAGCATCTCTACCCGCCGGCATCGCGCCCGGGCGAACCGCGACCGTCGTCCTGTCGACGTCCTCAATGCCCTCAATGCCCTCGATGCCCTTGGTGTCCTCGACGGCGGGCGGAGGATCCTCATCGGTCCGCAGGACGTCGACCAGGGCGCGCACCTCATCCACAGCCCGGCGGCTGATCTCCCCGATGACCGCGAGTGCGGCGTCGGCAGCGCCAGGATCGGAAGCCAGGACCGCCCGGGCCCCGGCGGCCTGCATGCCGATGACCGACAGGGAGTGTCCCACCAGGTCGTGGACGTCGCGGGCGATGCGCTGGCGCTCCTGCACCACGGCCAGCCGGCGCTCAGTGTCCTGCTGCGCCCGGAGGATCTCAGCCCGTTCCAAGGCCCGCTCGACGCGCTCGCGCGCCCGGCGCCGCGAGGCGCCGACGAGCGCCGTCACCGAGACCAGCGCCCACCCGGTGACGATCGGGATGATCAGACGGTTGACGGAACCCCCTGTCGCCTGAGGATCAATGGTCTCGCCGGCACGGCACGCGGCCGGCACCAGGCCGGCATAGATCAGGGCGAGCAGGACGAGGTTCCAGGGCCGGCGCATGCGGCTCTGCGTAGTCTCGGCGGCGAGCAGGCAGGATACGAGCGCCAGGACCGATGCATCGGCGAAGACAGCCAGGTGGACGGTCAGCGCCGCTCCGATGACGCAGACGGAGTAGGTGGGGGCGAGCGGATGCAGGCGCCGCAGCGCAATCGCCGTGCAGCACACGACGGTGATGCCGTAGAAGACGACTATTGCCGCGGACCCGTCGGCCCCTTCGAACCCGCTGAGTCTCGACGTGCCGAGCGGATTCGCCATGGAGAAGAACCCCAAGAGGACGGCGAGAAGGACGTCCGCCATGTCGGGCCGATCCCAGCCGTCGGGCAGCCGCCCGAATCGCCCGACGGTGCGTGTCATGGCCGGCCTGCTCATAGCCAGACCGTATCGGCGGCTGGATGGCCGGTACGTCATACCCAGGTATGAGGACGGCGCCGTCAGGGCGTGCAGAGATCAGGCCGCGGCCTGACGCCCCGGCGCCCGATCCTGATGAGGCTTGCGTCATGAGCACCACCCGCCTTGAACCACCTCACGCATCGCCTCAGGCCCCGTCCTCCGCGTCATCCGTGCCCTCCGGGCCTTCCGCACCATCCGTGACGTCTCCGGCACACCCGACTTACGCAGCGGCGCCGTTCACAGCATCCTCATCCTCGTCGCCCTCGGTATCCGGTCCCACCATCGTCACCACCAGCGGCCTGACCAAGACCTTCAGCGACCGCCGCGGCACCCGTACCGTCGTCGACTCGCTCAACCTGGTCGTGCCCCGCGGCGCCGTCTACGGCTTCCTCGGCCCCAACGGCTCGGGCAAATCGACGACCATGAAGATGCTGCTGGGCCTCCTGGCCCCCACCAGCGGCGACATCGCCCTGTTCGGCACCCCTCTGGAGCGCCGCAGCCGTGGCGCCCTGATGTCGCGCACCGGCTCCATGATCGAGCAGCCTCCCGGCTACGGGCACCTCACGGGCGCGGAGAACATGCGGATTGTGCAGAAGATGCTGGGCCTGTCCGATAGGCAGGTCGACCGCGCGCTGGCCCTGGTGCGTCTGAGAGAGCACCAGGACCGGCTCGTGCGCACCTACTCCCTGGGGATGAAGCAGCGCCTGGGCATTGCCATGGCTCTGGCACGGGAGCCCGAGCTGCTCGTCCTGGACGAGCCGACCAACGGCTTGGACCCCGCCGGTATCGAGGAGATCCGCCGCCTGCTCGTCGAGCTCGCCGCCCAGGGCGTGACGGTCATGGTCTCCAGCCACCTGCTCGACGAGATCGACCGCATGGCCGACATGCTCGGCATCCTGTCCGCCGGACGCCTGGTCTTCCAGGGCACGCGGGCCGAGCTCATGGAGCGCTCCGTGCCCGACATGCTGGTGGTGACCCCCACGCCCCAGGCGGTGCTGAGCATCGAGATCCTGGGAGGGCTCGTGCCCGCGAGCGGACCGGGCGCCGCCACGCGCATCCGCCAGGGCGTGCGCGTGCCGGGATTGAGCCCCGACGGCGCGGCCGAGCTCATCCGCCGCCTTGTGAGCGCTGGAGTAACAGTCCATGAGGTGCGTCGGGAATCCCAGAGCCTGGAGGACATCTTCATGGATCTGACCGGTGGGGCGGGAGTGCTGTGATGAGTATCGGAATGAGCACCGGGACGAACGCCGCCGCGCCTGTCCTCGGGCACCGCCCGCGGCGCGCCTCCATCGGACTCGAACTGAGCAAGATGCGGCGCCTGCGCACCGTGCCGGTGGCCGCGGCGCTCGCAGCCGCCACGGTCGCCCTGTCGGCGGCGAACCTGTTCTCCGCATCCGCGCGCGCGGGCTTCTCCTCCCCCGACTCCCGTATCTGGGAGGAGCTGCTCCTGAACTACACCCTCATGTCCGCGATCACCGGGCCGATCCTGGCCGCGGTCCTCGCCAGCCGCCAGACCGACATCGAGCACTCCGGGGCGGGATGGACGCTCTTCGCCACCGCCGGGCGCACCCCGGGAGCGCTGTGCCGGGCCAAGGTGGTGGCCCTGAGTCTGGTAATCGCGCCCGCCATCACCTGCCAGAGCCTGGCCCTGGTCGGCTCGGCGCGCCTGGCGGGAGTCGCCGTCCCGCTCAGTCCCGGCCCGTGGGCGCTGTACACCGCTGGGCTGATCGCCGTCGACCTGGCCCTGTGCGCCTTCCACGTGTGGCTGGCGGCGGTCAAGGAGAACCAGCTCATCGGGGTCGGAGTCGGTCTGCTCGGCTCTTTCGTCGCCGTCTACATGCTGCTGGCGCCCGCCTGGGTCGCCCGCCTGGCACCTTGGGGCTACTACGCGGTCATCTCCTGCGCCCGGGTTGACACGAACACCCAATACGCCCAACACACCATGCCTCCTCTGGGATGGGTGGTCGCCTTCCTGATCCTGGCCGCCGTCCTGTTCATCGCGGCAACTCGGCGGCTCGACCGGATCGAGAGGTGATTCCCATGACTACTGATATGACTCCTGTGGCTCCTATGAATCCTGCATCTGCGACCCGTGTCCCCGATTCTCACCGGTTCCGCACCGAACCGGCCGGAAGACCCCGGCATACTGCCTTCACTGGTTTCACTGCGCTCATCGCGGTCGAGGCTCTCAAGTTGCGACGCTCATCGGTGTGGGTGGTCGCCCTCATCCTGCCCGTCCTGGCGGTCGTATCCGGATCGGTCAACTACATGATGAATCGGTCACAGTTGTCCCACGGCTGGGACAGCCTGACCTCCCAGGTCTTCATCTTCTACGGAATGTTCTTCTGCTCCCTGGGCCTCGCCCTGTTGGCCGCAGCGTCGTGGCGTCCCGAGCACCGCGGCACGAGTTGGAACACGATGCGCACCACCGAGCACAGCCCGGTTGCTATCGCCGCCGCCAAGACCCTGGTCATGACGGCGCCCGCAGCCGCTATGCAGATGGTCGTCATGCTCCTGACCTGGGCGGTCGGAGCGGGCCTCGGTCTGGGCGCCGCCCCGCCGGCGGCCTTCGTGGCCGAGTGCCTGCTCAGTATCCTCGCGGCACAGCCCCTGATCGCCGTGCAGTCCCTGCTGAGCATGCGGATGCGATCCTTCGCGGCACCGGTGGCCGTGTGCGTCCCCGGCCTGGTGGTGAGCATGGCGCTGGTCATGAACGGCAGTTGGGTCGCCAACGTGTGGCCACAGGCGCTGGTGACTCGGGCGCTCACCCTGGGCAGCACGGCCGTGAGCGGCTCCGCTGCCATGGATGTCGGCGGCGTGGCGACCCTGCTGGCGGGAACGGCCCTCTCGGCGCTCGTGTGCTGGGGGCTGCTGATCACCGTGGCACGGCGCACCGGCGGGGCCCGGTAGCCGATAGCCGGTAGCCGACCCGCCCGACTCGCCCTGCGCTCGGCGGCGGTCCCCGAAGGACCCCAAGACTCCGCGGAGCGCCGCCCAGGTGCAGATGAGCCCCGGCGGCGTCAACAGGTCGGCAGATCGTCTATGGTGCTGGCCATGGCCTCCCTCCTCAGCCGGATCCTCAGCATCTTCAGCATCTTCGGACCCGCCGCCAAGAGCGCGGTAACCGACGCCGTCAAGGGAGAGCTGCAGCGGCGCAGCACTGTCACGGAGGCGGCGCAGGACGTCGAGCCGACCGGCCATCAGGGTTCTGCCTCTTCCTCGGAGCGAACCGCCCACCCCGCGCCATCACGATCGTCATCGCAGCACCCGGGCCGGCGGCACGACTCGCGCTCGGGCGATGGATCGCCGTCGGTTCAGGCCCCGTCCGAGGCGAGCGTCTACGACGTCGGCGCCCTGGGCCTGCCCGACTTCGCCTACTCCCCCGATCCCGATGGCGAGCCCGACCCCGGTGAGGTCGTGTGGACCTGGGTGCCTTACGAAGAGGATGCGTCCCAGGGCAAGGATCGACCGGTCCTCGTGCTCGCCCGTCAGGCTGAGTCCGCGTCCGGTGAGCGGCTGGTCGTGGCGCAGATGACGAGCAAGGACCATGATCGCGACGCCGCCCAGGAGGCCCGGTGGGGACGCTACTGGCACGATGTCGGCACTGGGGACTGGGACTCCCGGGGACGGCCCAGCGAAGTGCGCCTGGACCGTCTGCTGGTGGTCGAGCCCTCCGCGGTGCGTCGCGAGGGGGCCACCATGAGCCGTGGCGTCTTCGACGGAGTCGTCGCGGCCCTGCGCGCTCATTGGGGGTAGGGCAGTAAGATCCTCCTCACGAGCGGCCGCGTGCGAGACAACCGAGACAACCTCGATCGCGGATTCCGGTCAGGTGAGGCGAGGAGTCGTCCAGCGATCCGCGACAAACCTCACGTTCACGTGCGAGCAGCTCCCCGAGGCCACCACGGCGACAAATGCTAAAGTGCTTTCTTGGACCTCTGGCCTGGCCGGCTGCGGGGTCCGGCGACCGGGTCTCGTCGCGTGCTTCCACCAGCTCTCGTCGGACCCGTGTGCGCGAACCCTCCTCTCCGGCCGCTGACCACACTCGATTCAAGAAAGCTCTCACCAACCGTGGCGAACATCAAGTCCCAGATCAAGCGCATCAAGACCAACGAGAAGGCCCGCCTGCGCAACCAGTCCGTCAAGTCCGAGCTCAAGACCTATGTGCGTCGCGTCCGGGAGGCCATCGACGCCGGCGACAAGGCCGCCGCCGAGGAGCACCTGCGGAAGGCCTCCCGCAAGCTGGACAAGGCCGTCTCCAAGGGCGTCATCCACAAGAACCAGGCCGCGAACCGCAAGTCCAAGCTCGCCAAGCGCGTCGCCACTCTCTGAGGCCGGCTGAGAGCCGATCGGGATCGGCATCCGCAGGCGCCGGCTCGGGCCGGCCCGAACAGCCGCAGCCAGACGTTACGTCAAGGGCGCCTCCCTGCTATGGGGAGGCGCCCTTGACGGCTCTCCGAGCCGTGTCAGTAGACCTACTCTGCAGACCTACTTTGCGCCGTCGGTGCCGCCAGGAGCATCCTGGTCATCCCTGACCGGCAGGGGTGCGTCGTCGGCCTTCCGGACGAGCCGGGATGGCCACCAGATCGCCCTGCCGATGTCATAGGACAGGGCCGGCACGAGCAGCGAACGCACGACGAAGGTGTCGAGCAGGACGCCGAAGGCGACGATGAAGGCGAGCTGAGCGAGGAAGAGGATCGGAATCACGGCCAAGGACGCGAAGGTCGCAGCCAGCACCATGCCCGCCGAGGTGATGACCCCCGCCGTGATGGTGAGCCCTCGCAGAATTCCCTCACGAGTGCCGTGCTCGATCGCCTCCTCTCGCACTCGGGTCATCAGGAAGATGTTGTAGTCGATGCCCAGGGCGACGAGGAAGACGAAGCCGTACAACGGCACCGCGGGATCGGCGCCCGGGAAGTGCAGAAGGTGGTTGAACACGACGGCGGAGACCCCCATGGCAGTGCCGAACGAGATCACCGTGGTCGCGATGAGCAGCACCGGTGCGACAACGGAGCGCAGCAGCGCAATGAGGATGAGCAGGATGACGACGAGGATGATCGGAATGATGAGGTTGCGGTCATGAATCGCAGCCCTGTTGGTGTCCACGGCCGTGGCCGTCACGCCCCCGACCAGTGCGCCCGGAGCCTCCTGGGAGAGCTCGGCGCGCAGATCGCGCACCGTATCGCCCGCGGCCTGAGAGTCCGCCGCATCGACCAGCGTGCCCTGAATGAGAACGCGGCCATCCACAACGGTGGGCGCGGGTGCGGGAGTTCCGGGCGGCCCGTAGGCGGTGATGCCGTCCTCGGTGACCGGCGCCGAACCGCTGGGCGAGTCGGCGGAGGTCACGCTCACCCCGTCGATCCCGGGGCTGGCGAGCAGCACGTCGGAAACCGCTTGAAGCTGCTCCTCACCTGCCACCACCCTCACGGGACTGCCGGACCCTCCCGGGAAGTGCTCGCCCAGTGCGACCTGTCCCTCGCGCGCCTGAGAGGCGCCCAGGACCAGATCCGAGGAGGGCACGCCGTCGGCCTTGAGCTGGGTGACGCCAAGGGCCCCCACGAGCAGGACGACGGCGGTGACCACCCAGACCATGCGCGGACGCTCCCCCAGCAGACGGGAGATCCTGGCCCACAGGCCGGAGGAGGCACCACTGTGATCGGCGGCAACCGCCTCGGGTTCGTAGAGCGGCCGCTTCGGCCAGAAGGCGGTGCGTCCGAACAGCACCAGGATGGCCGGCAGAAGCGTCAGGGCGGAGACCATGGCGAAGACGATGCCGATCGCGGTGACCGGCCCCAGTGTGCTGTTCGACTTCAGATCGGACAGGGTCAGTGTGAGCAGCCCGGCGATGACTGTCCCGCCGGAGGCCACGATCGGCTCAACCGAGCCCTTGAGAGCTTTCCAGCAGGCCTGCCAGGCGTCCTGAGTCACCCGCAGCTCCTCGCGGTAGCGGGCGACGAGGAGTAGGGAGTAATCCGTTGCCGCCCCGATCACGAGGATGAACAGGATCCCCTGGGTCTGGCCGCTCAGGAGCAGGATCCCCCACTTGGCGAGCCACCATATCGTCAGCAGGGCGGCGCACAGGGCGAACAGGCTGGTCGAGAGCACGGCCACCGGCAGCAGGACGGAGCGGTAGACGAACAGGAGAATGACGAGCACCACCAGGAGAGCCACTCCCAGGAGCAGGCCGTCAATACCGGCGAAGGCCCCGATGAGGTCGGCGCTCAGGCCGGCCGGGCCCGTGAGGTGGACAGTGACTCCTTCAGGCGCCTCGGCACGCAGGGTGTCGGAAACTGCGTTCGCCACGTCGGCGATATCGGTCCCGGAGTCGATGGGCACGAAGGCCTGGACAGCCATCCCGTCCTCGGAGGGCAGCGCGGGAGATGGAGTGCCCACGCCCTCGATCTCTGCGAGTCCACCGACCTGTTGACTGATCTGCTCGAGCTGGTCCTGGCTCAGCTCGCTGTCGCCGACGAAGACAGCGATCGCGGGTACCTCGTCGGAGTCGGTGAACTCACCGAGCACGTGTTGAACCTGGGTGGCGTCGGCGGACTCCGGAAGGAAGGCCGTTTGGTCATTGGAGGACACCTCGGAGACACGGCCGAAGTAGGGTCCCCCGATCCCCGCAGCGCTCACCCATACCAGGATGAGCACGGCGGGCAGGAGGACACGCAGCCACCTGGGCGCTCGGCTCATTCCCGATGCCGAGGACTGCGGGTATTTCGAGACTTGCTGGACCCACGGTGACGACGCGCGTGATCCAGGCGGTGCGGATGGTGCAGATGGAGTAGATGCTGATTGGTCCGAATCGGCGGAATCAGTGGTCTCAGCGGATTCGGCGGACGACGCATTGTTCATAAAATAAACCTTTCAGGGGTGTTTATATCTTAAAGAAATGTTGTGAGATCTTCACGATGGCGTGGCTTACGCCCGCCTCACGGCGACCGACGTCCGGCAGCGTTAAGATGCTGAAGGCCGGCGCGATCTGGCCGAACTGATTCATCTCGCCCCAGTCAATTCACAACTCAGTCAGGAGTGCGCATGCGCATAGGCTTCGATCGGGACAAGTACTTGCGCATGCAGTCCGAGCGCATTGCGGAGCGCCGTGCCCAGTTCGGCGGCAAGCTCTACCTTGAGTTCGGGGGCAAGCTCATCGATGATATGCACGCTTCGCGCGTACTGCCCGGCTTCACCCCGGACAACAAGATCGTCATGCTCGCCGAGCTCGCCGACGAGGTCGAGATCATCGTCGCCGTCAATGCGAGGGATCTCGCCCGGAACAAGGTTCGCGCGGACCTCGGCACCGGCTACGAGGACGAGGTTCTGCGGCACATCGACGCCTTCCGCTCCTACGGCCTGCTGGTGGGAAGCGTCGTCATCACCCAGTGGACCGAGGACAACCCCCAGGCCCGGGACTTCAAGCGCAAGCTGGAGAAGCTGGGCATCACGGTCTACCGCCACTATCCGATCCCCGGATATCCCGGGGACGTCGCCCTCATCGTCTCCGAGCAGGGCTATGGGCGCAATGAGTACATCGAGACGTCCCGCAATCTCGTCGTCGTCACCGCTCCGGGGCCGGGCAGCGGCAAGATGGCCACCTGCCTGTCGCAGATGTACCACGACCATGCCCGCGGCCTGTCCTCCGGCTACGCCAAGTTCGAGACCTTCCCGATCTGGAACCTGCCCCTGGATCACCCGGTGAACATCGCCTACGAGGCCGCTACCGCAGACCTCGACGACGTCAACATGATCGATCCCTTCCACCTGGCCGCCCACGGCATCCAGACCGTCAACTACAACCGCGATGTCGAGGTCTTCCCCGTCCTGACCCGCCTGTTCGAGGAGATCCTGGGGGCCTCGCCCTACCGGTCCCCCACGGAGATGGGCGTCAACATGGCGGGCTCCTGCATCAGCAACGACGAGGTCTGCCGCGAGGCCAGCAAGCAGGAGGTCATCCGTCGTTATTACAAGGCGCTCGTGGACGAGAAGCGCAACATGACCGACCCGGTTCAATCCGCACGCATCTCTCTGCTCATGTCCAGGCTCGGTATCGAGAAGAAGGATCGTCCCGTGGTGCCGCCCACACTGCGCCTGGCGGCATCCACCGGAGCGCCCGCCTCCGCGATCGAGCTGCCCGACGGGACGATCGAGCTCGGCAAGACCTCCCCGCTGCTGGGCTGCTGCTCGGCCATGCTGCTCAACGCGCTCAAGCGTCTGGCGGGGATCGGCCGGGACGTGGACCTGCTGTCCAAGAGCTCGATCGAGCCGATCCAAACGCTCAAGACCCAGCACTTGGGAAGTCACAACCCGCGCTTGCACACCGACGAGGTGCTCATCGCCCTGGCCGTGTCGGCCAACGGCGACCGCAACGCCGCACTCGCCCTGTCGCAGCTGGAGAACCTGCGCGGGTGCGACGTGCACACCTCGACGATCCTGGGAAGCGTGGACGAGGGCATCTTCCGCTCTCTCGGAATCCAGGTCACCAACGAGCCCGTGTACGCGACCAAGTCGTTGTACCGCAAGCGCTGACGAGCATCAGAGCCCGGCCGCGCCGGATTTCCCGTGTTGCCCACGTGTCCCGATTTCCTGAGGTCCTGAGTTCCTGAAGGCCCCGGGGCGGGAGGGGGCGCGGCCATCATCATCTCGCAGGCACAGGAGGATCATCATGTTCACCGGAATCGTTGAGGAGCTCGGGCGCGTGGAGCGCGTGGAACGCACGGGGGCGTCGGCAAGGCTGACGGTCCACGCCCCGCGAGCCATGGAGGGGACTCGACCGGGTGACTCCATCTGCGTCAACGGGTGCTGCCTGACCGTCGCCGAGCCCCGCCACGACGCCTTCACCGCCGATCTCATGGCCGAGACGCTCGAGCGGACCGGACTGGGCGAGCTGGCCGTCGGCAGTCCGGTCAACCTAGAGCGGGCGCTGCGCCCCGCCGACCGCATGGGCGGGCATATCGTTCAGGGCCATGTCGACGCCACAGCACAGATCCTCGAGCGCCGCCACGAGGACCACTGGGACATGCTGCGCGTCTCGGTGCCCGAGGACCTGACTCGCTACGTCGCGGTCAAAGGCTCTATCGCCATCGACGGGGTGTCGCTGACCGTGGTCGATGTCGCCGATGTCATCAGAGCCGCCGAGGTCGCCGGAACAGTCGAGGTCTCAGAGAGCACCGGCTCCTCGGGATCGCTGACCGTCTGCCTGATCCCCGAGACCCTGCGCCGCACGACCCTGGGCGTCAAACAGCCAGGTGACAGCGTCAACCTGGAAGTCGACGTCATGGCCAAGTACATCGAGCGTCTCCTGGGCACGGTCGCACAGCAGGCGCGGTGATGCGTGACTCAGGAATGCAGGAGTCAGTCGCGCAGTAAACGCAGCAATGCCGCCTCAACGGCCGGCTGATTGAGACGGGCGGGCGCCGCCCGTCCCCCGGGCAGGCGCCCCGACACCAGCAGTAGCTCAGGACTCAAGGTTCAGGGTTCAGGCGCGACGTCAACGGGCGGGAAGCCGCCCCCGGCGGGCGTTGCAGATGGTGAGCACTGCCCGCTCGACGGCATGAACGGGGTCGCGCGCCTCGCCCTTGACCTCGGCATCCGCTCGGGCGACCGCGGTAATGGCAACGGCCAGGGCGTCATCAGACCAGCCGGACAACTCGCGGCGAGCGCGATCGACCTGCCAGGGCGCCATACCCAGATCCTTGGGACTCATGCCCCGCCTGCCCCCCAGGGCGGCTACACGGGCCAGCTGACGGATCTTCATCGCCAGGGCGGCGACGATCGGCACTGGATCGGTGCCGGTGGCGATGGCGTGACGCAGAGCGGTGATGGCCTTGGCGACGTTGCCCGCCGCCGCCGCATCCGCCACGGTGAAGCCGGTGGCCTCGAATCGCCCCGCGTAGTAGGTATTGACCGCCTGGAGGGTGATGGTGCCCTGCGTGTCGGCGACGAGCTGATCGACGGCCGAGCACAGCTCGCGCAAATCGGAGCCGAGGGCGTCGACGAGCGCGCCAACGGCCTCGGGCTCCATACGGCGGCCCATGCGGCGCGCATCAGAGCTCACGAGCGCGGCCTTGTCCTTGGGAGACTTGACGGCCTCGATGGTCACCACGGGGTAGGGCGACTTGGCCAGGGCGTTGAGGAGCTTTCTGCCGCGCTGGCCGCCGTTGTGGCGCAGCAGGACGACGACCTCGGGGGCCGGAGCGGAGATGTAGGCCAGCAGGTCCGTCAACAGCGCGTCGTTCATCTGCTCCAGGGCGGGCACCAGCACGAGTTTCGGCTCGCCGAAGAGAGAGGGGGACGCGAGGGTGTCGAGCTGGTGGGGCTCGTAGGCGGCGGCCTCGATCGTGCTGATCTCGGTGGAGGGATCCTGCTGACGCGCTTGAGCCAGAAGCCGGCTCACCGCGCGGTCGGCGAGGATCTCCTCGCCCGCGCGGATGAGGACGACCGGTGCGAGGTCGACCTGATCCCAGGCGGGTCCTTCCGGTGTGCGTCGGGAGCCTCGGGAGGAGCGTCGGGTCGGTGCCATGGGGCAAGCCTGCCACGCAGCGCCGAGATACCCGTCGAGGCGAACACGGGCCGATCACAGGCGGCGTCGGTGCGAGCCTCGCAGGCAGGACCCACAAGCCCCACAGGCAGCCAGCAGACTCGCGCGCCCCCGCCGTGAGGCTACCGCCGCTCCGACGGCCTCGAGCGCCGCCAGAGCGAGGGCGCCGCCGCGCCCGCCGGGCCACCCCAGGCTCGCTGCCGGCAGGTCGGCGAAGAATCCGGCGACAACCACCAACCAGGAGCAGCAGGCGGCGGCGGGCAGGACCACAGCGCTCGCGAGCGCGGACCACCACGGCGCCACGAGTGCTGCGAGCAGCCCGGCCACGGTTGCCACGGGCACGACCGGTGCCGCCAGGACGTTGGCCGGCACCGCCCACGTGCTCACCTGGGGCTGGATGAGCACGAGGACCGGGGCGCAGGCGGCCTGGGCGGTCAACGGCACAGCCAGAGCCCCGGCCGCCCACCGGGGCAGCCTCCGGGACAGCGCCGCCCGCGCGGGCTGCGCACCCAGCAGGATCCCCGCCGTCGCCACAACCGAGAGGGCGAAGCCGAAGGAGCGTGCCTGCCAGGGATCGATGAGCAGCAGAACGATGATGGCAGCGCCCAGCGCCGGCAGGGATGCCGAGCGCCTTCCGGAGGCCGCGCCCATGAGCAGAACCCCGCCCATGGCCGCCGCCCGCAGAACAGAGCCGCCGGGCCGCACCAGGACGACCAGCGCCGCCAGTACCAAAACGCCGACGAGGGCCCGCCACCGCCTGGGAAGCACCCCGAGGCCGCTCATGACCAGGCCCAGGACAATGGCAACATGCTCTCCCGACACCGCTGTGAGATGGGTCATCGATACGGTGCGCATGTCCTTGCGGACATCGGCGGGCAGAGCATGGTCGTCTCCCAGCGCCACCCCGGAGACGAGCTCGGGCGCCCCAGCCGGCCAGCGCCATCGGCCCGACACCGCGTGCGGATGCTGCACAGCATCGGCGAGCCCGGCTCGCAGTGAGCCGACCACGGCCAGAGCACCTGCCGGCGGTGCGATGAGCCGAACAGCAGCGCCAGAGCCCACGACGGCGGCGTTCGCCTCCCCCGGATCGCCGGGACTGGGCACCGCGCGCACGCGCACGGTGGCGCCCATGGGCATGTCGAACCACTCCTGGCCGCCCAGAACCAGGGCGCTCAGGCGGGAAGCGCGCTTGTCGACAGTGGTGACGGCGAGCTCCGTCACCACGGTGGTACGGCCGGGCCCGGGCACTGCACGCGGCTCGGCCTTCACGGTGCCGATGAGCGTGACGGTGCGCCCGTCGGCAACCGCCCGGCTCAAGGGGTCAGCGGCCCGACTCCATGAGCCGGCGGCGGCTACGGCGAGTACCGCCACCGCGGCGACCGTGCTCAGCAGAAGGCCGGCGCACACCGATCCAACAGCAGATCCTTTCAGGTCTCCGGCACCGGGACGCGGATCGTAGCGGTGCCGCGGAGGCCGGAAACGATGAGTGCAGATCCCCAGGGGGAGGGCGAGGACCATCAGGACGAGGGCCGCCATCAGGATTCGGGACCACGCCCGCTCACCGGGAAGGCCGATGGCCCAGGCGGCACTGGCCCAGGCGGCCAGGGCCGGCAGGAGCAGACGCACATCCAGTGCGGCGGGAGCGGATTCGCGCACTCGGTGATGAGGATGCCTGCTCCTCGAACGCCGTGAACCTCCTGGTTCGACGGGCTCGTCCCCTGGGACTGGGGCCCATGCCTGACTCGGTGCCTGACTCAGGGCCGGACTCGATGCTGGAGCGTTCTGCTTCCCGGTCAGGCGGCCTCCCTGAGAGGAAGGGTCTCCACAGGGCGGGCTCATACGGTCGCCTCCGTCTTGAGGGCCTCGAGCTTGGCCTTCCCAATGCCGGGCACGTCCGTCAGATCGTCGAGGCTCGCGAAGGGGCCGTTGGCCTGTCGATGGCTGATGATCCGCTCAGCCAGGGCGGGCCCGATCCCGGGCAGTTTCTCGAGATCGTCGGCGGAGGCGGTGTTGATGTTCACCAGACCCGAGCCATTCGTCGCGCCAGCGGTGGGCGTGGCCGAGCCCGAATCCGCAGAAGGGGCCGCTTCGAGCGCCTCGCCCGTCACCGGGACGCGCACCTGTTCGCCGTCAGTCACGGGCCTGGCGAGGTTGAGCTGATCGGTCTGGGCGTCCTCGCACGCTCCGCCGGCCGCATCAATGGCGTCGACGACGCGCGAGCCCGCGGGGAGTCTGACAACACCCGGCGTGTGAACGGCGCCGATGACGTGCACGAGAAGCTCGCCGGTTCCATTCGGCTCGGCACTGGTCGCTCCCGGAAGTGCGCCCGTTCCCGCCGAATTATTATCAATGGAGCGCCCGCCCACCGGCGTCTCGTCGGCTCCGGATGTCGTGGTCGCCGCCGGGATGGCTTGAGACCGGGAGCCAGGTGAGGTCAGCACTGTGCGCAGCGCAAGGAGGAGTGCAAGGGCGAGGAGGGCGGCGCCCAGGATCATTGCGGCCCGTGGCGCCACGGCGGCGCGCCGGGGCCTGCGAACCGGCTCCTCCGGGTCGGTGGAGCAGGCCAGGCGCACAAGACTCTCGAGGCTCTGGAGGGACCGCCCGCCCCGTCGTAACGCTCGTCGACCACTCATGACGACGACGGTAGAACCGCGGTGATCGGGGGCGCTCACCGCCTGTGGACAGCAGCTGCGCGAGGGTGCACGAGACCCGCTTGTGGAGCCGTGCAGGTCCGGTGTGCGCGCTTCCGGTGCTGCTGGATCGCAGACGGTGCGTGCGGACCTCAGGCTCGCGCGGCCCCGGTGACGGTCACCTTCCGCGCCCCAGCCAAGGGGCGATGGCGATGCCCAGCGCCCCGGGGCCCAGGTGGACGCGGTGGGCGGCGTCCACCGGCGAGCGCATGATGGACTCCACGACCGCCCCGGCCTGAGCCATCGCCTCGGCCAGGTCGTTCTCGAGCTCCCTGCCCTGGGCAGGATCCTCCCCGTAATGGACGGCCAGGCGCACGGGCTCGACCGGCGGCCTCGGCCCGCTCAGATGCGCGCCGCCCGCGGCACGAACGGCCTGGGCGATCAAATGGCGCCGCGCCCTTGCCGAACCGCGCACGGTCTCGGCGACGGCAACGCCTGCCGCTGACATGGTGAGCACGGGCCGGATCCCGAGAGCGCCGCCCATCAGACCGGTCGTGCGGTCCACGCGCCCGCTGCGCCGCAGGCCAGACAGATCCTCGACCAGGAAGAAGGTGTGGGAGCGCGACGCAGACTCCCGGGCCCGGGCAGCGCCGCGGCGCGCATCACCGGCCTCGCCCGCCGCCAGGGCGGCCAGGCCCAGCGCCCCGCCGGAGACGCCGGAGTCCAGGACGAGGACCGAGCGGCCTCCGGCGGCGAGCTCTTGGGCGGCGAGACGGGCGTTGTCCACCGTGCCCGACAGCACCGAGCTGATGTGGATGGCGAGGACCTCATCGGCGCGCTCCAGGGCGAAGGCGTAGGCGGCCGCGAGTTCAGCGACACTTGGCCGCGCGGTGGACGGAGTCTCACCATCCTCGATCGCATGGAGCGGCACGACTTCAATGCCGCAGCGGTCCGCGAGCGCCGGCGGCAGACAAGCGGCGGAATCGGTGACGACGGCGAGGGTCATGGCTTTAGGGTAAATGGTGGTGGGGGAAGATTCTGCGGTCTGCGCGGCCTGCGCGGTCTGCGGCCCCGTGCTTCCGCGTCATGCTTCTGCGCCCACTGAGGCCCGGTCGATATCGGCAGGGTGCTCCCGCATCCGCACCTCGGCCGGGCTCGGGCCCGGGGGATCCTCATGACTCCCGAGCGATCTGCATGCGCCGGTTCTCCAGGCCCACGATCTGTTCGAAGACGTCGCGGTAGTCCGCGTCATCGGCAGTCATGCGACGGTGCCTGGCGCGCAGTTCGGCGAGCTCGCGGTTGATCCCGGTCCGGGCCAGGGCCGACAGGACGCCCCGCGCGTAGCGCTCGACGACGTGCGGCTCGGGCTCGGCCCCCCGCTCCCGGGGCGGGGTCAGAGGCAGGGGCGCCACCGCCAACTCGGTGATGGCGGCGCTGACCGGCCCTATGGCCCCGGCGCGCACCTGCTCGATCCAGTGGACGGTGGCCCGGTTGACGGCGTCGGCGCGGGCCAGACCGGAGTCCTCGGCCCGGGAGATGAGACTGGGGACCTCTGCGGCCCCGCCGGCTGCCTCAATGGCCTCGAACACGGCCCGGTGGACCGGCACGGCGAACGCCACCGGGCTGATGTCATCGGCACCGACCCGTGCGGCGACCACGGGCATCTGGACGATCACCTCCAGGGCCTGGCGTTCGAGTCTGGCCACCGGGTCGCCAACCGGTGGCAGTCCGGCCGGAGCGGCTCCGGCATCCGGAGCGTTCTGCGGGCCGGGTCCTGGCGAGCCCGGACCGCTCGCGCCCCGGCGCTCGGCGGCGCGCACCGCCCCCACGGCCTCGGAGTCGGGCATGCCGAGCCATCCGGCCAGACGCCGCGTGTACTCCCGCCGCAGCGCCCGGTCACGGATACCGGCGATGATCGGCGCGGCGGAGCGCAGGCCGCGCACCCGTCCCTCGGCGGTGTCCAGGTCGAGGTCGGCCAGGCAGGTGCGCACGACGAACTCGAACAGGGGCACCCGCCGTTCCAGCAGCCGTGGGATCGCATCATTGCCCTCGGCCATGCGCAGATCGCAGGGATCGTATCCGTGCGGATCAACCGCCACGAAGGTCTGCGCGGCGAAGTGCTGGTCCTCACCGTAAGCGCGCAGAGCCGCCTTCTGCCCGGCGGCATCGCCGTCGAAGGTGAAGACGACCTCCCCACCGCGGGCACGATTACCGGCGATGACGCCGGCGGAGGGATCGGCGGCGTCCCCCAGGAGGCGGCGCACGATGCGCACGTGATCCGCGCCGAAGGCGGTGCCGCAGGTGGCCACCGCGGTGGTCACCCCGGACAGATGGGCGGCCATGACGTCCGTGTAGCCCTCGACGACGACGACACGGTGATCGCGCGCGATATCGCGCTTGGCCAAATCCAGGCCGTAGAGCACCTGGCCCTTGTGGTAGATCGCGGTCTCAGGGGTGTTGAGGTACTTGGGGACAGCGGCGTCCTCCTCCGACAGGCGTCTGCCGCCGAATCCGACGGTGGCGCCGGTGACATCGCGTATGGGCCACATGAGACGATCGCGGAAGCGGTCGTAGATCCGCGAACCGCCGGCGCCCCCCTGACCGCACAGGCCCGAGGCGACGAGTTCGTGCTCGGTGAAGCCCCGGGAGCGCAGCATGTTGGCCAGGCCGTCCCAGCCGGAGGGGGCGTAGCCGACCCCGAAATGAGCGGCCTCCTCCGGGCCGAAGGCGCGCCCTCCCAGGAAAGCGCGCCCCGGCTGCGCCGCAGGAGTGGCCAGCTGCTCGCGGAACCACACCTCGGCGAGGCGATTGGCCTCCAGGAGGCGCTGACGCGTGCCGGGCTCGATGCCGCGAGTGACCGGGCCGCCGCCCTCCTCGTAGCGAAGCTGAACGCCGACCCGCCCGGCCAGGTACTCCACGGCCTCGGCGAAGAACAGACTATTGATCTTCTGGACGAAGGAGATGACATCACCGCCCTCGCCGCAGCCGAAGCAGTGCCACAGGCCCAGCTGGGGACGGACGTTGAAGGAGGGGGTGCGCTCATCGTGAAAGGGGCACAGTCCCTTCAGCGAGCCCACTCCCCCGCTCTTGAGGGTGACGTGCTCGCCGACGACGTCCTCGATCCTCGCGCGCTCGCGCACCGCATCGATGTCCTCGCGCTTGATGAGTCCCGCCATGGCGTCATCCTAGGCGAGAGGCGCTTTGCAGGAGCCTCAGACCTCGGAGAGCAGGCCGCATAGGCGCGCGTGCCAGGCGCGCGCCGAGGTGTCGGTCAGAGAGGCGATCTGGTCCACGACTGCACGCACACGGCCCGCATCGTCGTCGGCCTCGCGCCACGCGGAGGCGAAAACGGGCTCCAGGTACTCGCCCTTGGCGGACAGCAGGGCATCGGCCAGGTCGAACAGCTCGGTGCGCTGGCGCAGGTAGACCGGCTCGTGCTCGCGCGGGGCCATGACGTATCGCACAGCGGCGCCCTTGAGGATCAAGATCTCGGCGGCGGTCTCATCGGGGACGATCAGGTCGGCGTCATAGCGGGTCAGTGGGCCGCTCCCGAAGACATCGCGGGTGGCCGCGGCGACGGCGGACACGAAGCGTCCGATGAGCTGGCTGGTGAGGTTCTTCAGCCCGGCGGCATCGGCGGGCGCCCCACTGTAGGACGTGATCCAGCTGGGCAGGCCCGCCAGTCGCTCCCAGGCCGCGCCGAGCGCGGCCCGGTCGAGATCGGCCCCGTACCAGGCGCAGGTGTCCTCTATGACGGAGTCGACCTCGCGGTCCTCGCGCAGTCGGGACGGGTCCATGCGCAGCAGGGCGATGGCGTCCTCAACGTCGTGGACCGAGTAGCCAACGTCGTCGCAGAAGTCCATGAGCTGGGCCTCGAGGCAACGGCGCCCGACCGGGGCACCAGCACGCATCCAGGAGAAGATCTCGCGGTCGTCGTCGTAGCAGCAGTACTTGCGCGCACTGTTGCCCTCCGGGCCGCCCGGGCCCTCGCCCCTGGCCCAGGGGTACTTGGCCACGGCGTCGAGGCTGGCCCGAGTCAGATTGACGCCCACCGAGCGTCCGGAGGCGTCCATGGTCTTGGGCTCCAGGCGGGTCAGGATGCGCAGGGTCTGGGCGTTGCCCTCGAATCCGCCGATGGACTCGGCCACGACATCGAGAGCCTTCTCCCCGTTGTGCCCGTAGGGCGGGTGGCCCAGGTCGTGGGACAGGCAGGCGGCGTCAACGACGTCGGGATCGCAGCCCAGCGCCTGTCCGAGCGCGCGGCCCACCTGGGCGACCTCCAGGGAGTGCGTCAGACGAGTGCGCACGAAGTCGTCGCTGGAGGGTCCCAGAACCTGAGTCTTGGCGCCCAGGCGGCGCAGTGCGGAGGAGTGGAGCACGCGCGCCCGGTCGCGCTCGAAGGGTGTGCGCTGGGGGTTCTTCGCGGGCTCGGGCACGAAGCGGGCGATGTCGCTCGTCCCGTAACCGGCGAGTTCGCCCCGCTCCTCACCGATGGACTCATGATCGTCGTGGGGGATGAGATCGTGGGACGGTGTCCCGTGGGTGGACATGGCCACAAGGTATCTCAGCAGGGGGCTACTATGAGATGTAAACTTGTGTAATTATCTTGTGTGCACATGAAGCCGTGGGCGACCGGGCGCGCGGATCGATCGATCGGCCGGGCAGGACCCGGAGGAAAGGGAGCCGCTGTGTGACGACCACCACCACGCTCATCCACCGCGTCTACAACGGGCCACTGGAGTGGTGGCGCGACGGCCTCGTCTACGAGATCGACTCCTTCGAGGTCAGCGCCGCCGATCTGGACGCGGCCCACGGCGTTCTGGACCATGTCGCCTCACTCGGCTTCAACGTGGTGCTCGTGCGCCCCTCACGGGTCCCCACCACAGGGGACCTGTCCTCCTTCCGCTCCTTCGCAGGCCGGGCTCATGAGCTCGGCCTGCGCGTCATCACCAGGATCTCCGGGGCGCTGGGCCCCGTCACCGGGATTCACGCCCACGACGCGGGCCCGATCTTCACCGGTCAGGAGCGCGGTCGGGAGGGGCTCATGGAGCGCGCGGCCGCGTTCCTCGCCGAGGGTGCCGACGGAGTCGACCTGGGCACGATCGTGCCCCCCGAGGTCAGCGCCGAGACCGACCTGAACCGGCTCAGCGAGTACTTCGCCATCCTGCAGGCCATCGTGGCCGAGCACGTCGACGACGGCCTCATCGGAGCCGACGTCTCCGCGGACTACCCCTCCGCACTGCGCCACCACCTGCAGGACGACTGGCTGCACCACCTGCGCGACGACGCGCTCATGCTCACCCGCTGGAACGCGGAGTCCTTGACCCGGCACATCACGCACTCTCTCGACGAGCACGACCGTTTCGGAGCCCCGCCCGCGTGGCGCTACCTGCCCAGCTACCGACTCGTCGAGTCAACCGACCCCGGCGACGGGCGCCGCTGGTTCGAGACCGGCGACGAGGAACGCGGACGCCGCTCGCTGGCGCTGCAGGCGCTCGTTCTCGCCCTGCCGGGATCGGTCTATCTGCGCCAGGGCGACGAGATCAGCCTTCCGGACAAGGACAAGCCGACCAGTACCCAGGAGCTCGCCGAGCTGATCGATGAGCGCTCGGGCGAGCAGGGCGTCCAGTTCGGCTCCCCCCTGGCCACGGTGCGTCACGCCACCTACGTGCGGCGGGAGCACGCCCTGGCGACAGGGCCCTTCGCCTTCGTCGTCGGGCTCGACTGGTGCCCGACGGATGTCCTGACCTTCCTGAACCGTGACATCCTGGTGCTGGTCAACACCTCCGAGCAGGGCGTGGCGCTGCCCGAGCAGGCCCAGGTGCTGCTCGCCTCCGGGGCGCTGCTTCAGGAGGACAGGCACCTGGTGGTGCCGCCCACGACGACGGTCTGGCTCTCGGCCTCGACCGTCGCCTGAGCTCGCGCCTGAGCCTCACCCCCACTCTCGCCCCGAACCGAGCCGCCCCGGCTCACTGAGTTCAGTCTGAGTTCAGTCAATCCGCTGAATTCACTGAATCCGCTGAATCACCAGCGCTTCTTCTCCCCCGCTTGCCCCGCTCCCGCCACTCCTGCTCACGCCCCACCACGACTATCGCAGCCGCCCCGTTCCGAACACTCGAGGATGAGTGGGGATCCCCTCCTGCACGTCTTCACGCACGCCCGCACAGCGCCCATCGCGTTCTTCCCCGCATCGCCGCCCGAACCGCCCGCAAGTCTGCAGATCGCAGACGACGACAACGTCACCAGGCCCTGCGCCCTCGCCGCCCTCCCGGTCGACCGGGCGGTAGGCGACGGATGCCGGACTAGACTGCAAGGCCCATGAAACGGTACGGTCATGTTTCAGATCTCCATTGCGGAGGTCTGTCTACGGGAGTTCTCGATGTGGTGCGCGCCCGCGTCGTGGACGCCGCGGGTATGAAACTCATGAAACCGCTGCACGAGCCGGAAGCCGAGGAGTCCAGATTCCGATCACCATCCCATTCGTCCATGCCGGAGCCGGACGCGCCGCTGCGCATACGCCCGGATCGACACCTAGGAGATGACTACCGTGCAGCAGCGTCTCACCCTGGCTGACATCGCAGAGCAGGCAGGGGTTTCCACCGCGACGGTCTCACGAGTTCTCAATGGGAAGTCGAACGTCGCCGACGTCACCCGACGCCAAGTGCTGGTCGCGCTCGACCTGCTCGGCTACGAGCGCCCCGAGTCCTTGCGGCAGAGCTCGCGAGGACTGGTCGGCCTGGTCGTTCCGGAGCTGAGGAACCCAATCTTCCCGGCTTTCGCCCAAGAGATCGAGCAACTGCTGGCAGCCAGCGGGCACACTCCCCTGCTGTGCACGCAGACACCGGGGGGAACGAGCGAGGACGAGTACATCGAGATGCTCGTCGACCGGGGAGTCTCCGGCATCGTCTTCGTCTCCGGTCGGCATTCCGACACCAGCAGCGATGTGACCCGCTACCAGAGGCTGCGCGAACGGGGCGTACCCCTGGTGACGATCAACGGAAACGCTCCAACGATCAAGGCGCCGGGATTCACCACCGACGACCGCGCCGCCGCTCGAATCGCGGTGGAGTACCTCACCAGCCTGGGGCACTCCCGGATCGGACTGGCCACGGGTCCTCTGCGCATGGTCCCCGCTCAGCGCAAGCGCGCGGGCTACGCGGACGCCATGCGATCCGCACTGCCCGACCAGCCACTGCGGATCGTCGAAACCCTCTACTCCTATGAAGGCGGGACCATTGCCGCCGGCAATCTCATCGACCAGGGGTGCACGGGCATCGTCTGCGGCTCGGACATCATGGCCCTGGGCGCCATCGGCGGCGCTCGTCGCCGCGGGCTGGCCATTCCAGAGGAGCTGTCCGTGATCGGTTACGACGACACGGCGCTCATCCCCATGACCAACCCGCCCCTGTCGACCGTGCGCCAGCCCGTGGCGGCCATCTGCCGAGCCGCTGTCACCACGCTCATGTCCATCATCGCCGACGAGGAGATCCCGGACCGGGAAGTGCTCTTCGCCCCGGACCTCATCGTGCGCGGTTCGACCGCTCAGGTGCCCCACCCGACGACCGTCGGTTGATCGCACTGGCCGCGCTGCTCACAACCGGCGGCATCAGCGCGACCAGGAGCGGGCCAGCCGCGAGCCCATCGTGAACAGGCGCTCCTCAACGGCTGTGGGCCCGCCCTCGTTCCAGTCGACGGCGATCCCCGCCCCCGCGTCCTCCAGGGCGTAGGAACTGACGATGCCCGCTTCGGCGAGCTCGCCACGAGGAACGAGGGATCGTCCGGCCACGAGCACGGTGGGCAGCGCCAGGGCGCCCGCCGCCGTGCCGACGACGGCGATGACACTGTCGGCAAGCACGTCGTAGACCTCCCCCGCGCTCGTGACCACCAGATCCTGCCCGTTCACAGCATCATCCAGGCCCAGCAGGTGAGCCATCACCCGCGCACCGGGCACGGCCCGGGCGCCGAGGGCCCGCAGCACGGCCGCTCCGCCCCCGGCGGCTCCCGTTCCCCACGACGAAATCGACAGACGGTCCTCGGAGTCGCCGGCGCTGCCCGCCATAGCCAGCGCCCCGCGACGTGGCGCGCCGATGAGGCCGATCGCCTGGGAGGCCGCAGTACACGCCAGACGATCCCGCTCCTGGGCCTCGGCGGGGCTCAATGCCGTCAGCGTCGTCAAGGCCTGGCCGGCCCCCGCCAGTCCGCCCAGGGCAATGCCATCGGCGAGAGCCAGCAGCACCTCCCGTCCTTCGAAGAGCGCATGCGCCGCCGTTGGCCCGCCAAGTCCGTCAAGCAGCCCGCGTCCGCCGTCATGCACCGCCGAGCGCGCCAGGCCGACGACGAGGGTGTCGCCGGCGCCCACCAGAGTCAACGCCTGAGCGAGAGCCTCTCCCAGGCCGTCGGTCGTGCCCTCGCGCGCCTCTCTGGCGGCCAGGTCGACATCCGCGGGAACGGCAGTCAGTCTGGCCGCGTCCAGCAGCCAGGTGCGACCAACGCCCTCCCGCGCCCGGGCACCGGATGCTCCACGAAGCTGCAACAGGTCGACCTCGCGAACCTCGCCGAGCGGACTGTAGGCCTGGAGGGCGCGGCGGGCCGACACGTGATCGGCCCCGATGGCCTGAGCGGTGCCGGGACCGCCGTCGGGGATGGGCAGTGCGACCAGCACGTCGTCATCGCGCCGGGCCCTCCAGCCCGCCAAGAGCGCCGCCGCCGCGTCGGAGGCCGCCAGTCCCGCGTGCGGGGCGACGATGGGCGCACCGCCCGGCTCGGGGTACATGGCCCCCGTGGCCAGGAGAATCCTCATAGGCGTGCCGCCCCGCTCACCGCTGCGCCCCTGCGCTCTCAGCATCCTGGGGGCCGTCGATCGCCCCGCCCAGACGCGCCAGGAGCAGTGCCTCACCGATGACGATGCGCTCGAGGTCGCCCAGATGCATGGACTCGTCCTCGCTGTGGGCGCGGGTGTCCGGGTCCTCAATGCCGGTGACGAGCACCTGAGCATCGGGGAAGGTCTCCTGAAGAGTGGAGATGAAGGGAATGGAGCCGCCCTGACCGATGTCGACGCAGTCCTGCCCGAAGGCGGTGGTCAGTGCCCAGTGAGCGGCGCGCCCAGCCGGACTGTCCGAGGAGCCGTCGAAGGCGGGGCCGACCTCGCCCTGCGCCACGGTCAGGCGGGCGCCGAAGGGGGCGTGGGCCTCCAGGTGAGAGCGCAGCGCCTCCAGGGCGGCCTGCGGGTCCTGCCCGGGCGCGATGCGCATGGACAGGCGCGCCGTGCAGGCAGGAGCCAGAACGTTGCCCGCCAGTTCCAGAGGAGTGACATCCATGCCGATGACGGTCAGAGTCGGCTTGGTCCACAGGCGCGCGGTGAGGTCACCGCTGCCGACCAGCTCGACTCCCTCCAGGAGACCCGCATCAGCGCGGAAGGCGTCCTCGGGGTAGTCGGGGAAGTCCGGCGCGGCCTGGGGCCGGGAGACCAGGCCGGGCACGGCGACATCGCCGCGCTCGTCATGGAGGGTTGCCACCAGGCGGCACATGGAGGTCACGGCATCCAGGACCGGACCGCCGTACTGGCCGGAGTGCAGAGCATGATCCAAGACATCCAGGCGCACATCGACCTGCACGACACCGCGCAGGGATGTGGTCAGGGCCGGAACGCCGACCTTCCAGTTGGAGGAGTCCGCGACGACGATGACATCTGCGGCGAGCCGGTCGCGGTGGGCGGCCAGGAAGGCCTCGAAAGAGGGCGAGCCGACCTCTTCCTCCCCCTCGATGAACACGGTCACCGAGCAGGGGAGCCCATCATCCGCGAGTGCGGCGAGCGCGCGCAGGGCGTGGACGTGGGTGACGACGCCGGCGCCGTCGTCGGCGGCGCCGCGGCCGAAGAGGCGCTCCCCGCGGCGCTCCGCGGCGAAGGGATCGGCCTGGGCCCAGGCGGAGGGGTCGCCGACGGGCTGGACGTCGTGGTGGGCGTAGAGGAGCACGCGGGGAGCCCCGGCGGCGCCCTCGCGGTGGGCCAGGACCGCCGGGCGCCCCATGAGGCCGTCAGCCCCCTCGACACTGAGCACCTCGGCGTCCAGGCCGGCGCCGCGCAGCAGATCGGCGACGTGCTCGGCGCTGCGGCGCACCTGGGCCTGATCATGACTGGAGGCCGACACCGAGGGGATGGAGACGAGCTCCACCAGATCGGAGACGACGGTCTCGAAGGACTCATGGACGGCGGAGCGCAGGGCGGCGGCAGTGATCATGGTTTTCAGGGTATCGCGGGTGAGCCGCTACCCTGTTCATGTGAAGCTGTTCAAGAAGCGCGCCGCTGCGCTCGAGCCCGAGCCGGTCGTCGAAACCTCCGCCAAGTCAACAGGGAAGGGGCGCGCCACGCCCAAGCGCAAGGACGCCGAGGCGCGTCGTCTGCACCCGGTGGTGCCCACCGACCGCAAGGCGGCCAAGGCCAAGGCGCGCGCTGAGCAGGACGAGTCCTGGAGGCGTCAGCGCGAGGCCATGCGCACCGGCGATGAGCGCTATCTGCCGGCCCGCGACAAGGGGCCGGTCAAGCGCTACATCCGCGACTACGTGGACGCCCGCTTCAGCCTGGGCGAGGCCTTCCTGCCGCTGAGCGTCCTGCTCATGGTCATCATGTTCGGATTCCAGACGCGGATGCCTCAGATCGGGCTGCTGCTCATGATGTGCCTGTACGCCGTGTTCCTCCTGTCCATCATCGACGCCGTGGTGTGCTGGTGGCTGGTGCGCCGCCGGCTGCACGCCAAGTTCGGGGCGGACAAGGTACAGGCCCAGGGGACGATCTTCTGGTACATCTTCTCGCGCTGCTTCAATCTGCGCCGCTGGCGCCAGCCCTCACCTCAGGTCGCCCGCCGCGAGTACCCGTCCTGAGCGCTTACAAGCCCGGAACCAACCATCTAGGCTGTGGCCATGGTCGCATACCGTCATCTCGGCAGCTCCGGTCTCAAGATCACGGAGATCACCTACGGCAACTGGCTCACCCACGGCTCCCAGGTGGAGGCCGACACCGCCATCCAGTGCGTGCATACCGCGCTCGACCTGGGTATCACCAGCTTCGACACCGCCGACGTCTACGCCAACACGAGGGCCGAGGAGGTCCTCGGCAGAGCACTGGCGGGGCAGCGCCGGGAGGGCCTGGAGATCTTCACCAAGGTCTACTGGCCCATCGGCCCCAAGGGCCCCAATGACGTCGGCCTGTCGCGCAAGCACATCATGGAGGGCATCAACGGCTCACTGCGCCGCCTGGGCACGGACTACGTGGACCTCTACCAGGCGCATCGCTACGACTACGAGACTCCGCTGGAGGAGACGATGCAGGCCTTCGCCGACGTCGTCCGCTCCGGCAAGGCCCTCTACATCGGGGTCTCGGAGTGGACTGCGGACCAGATCCGGGCGGGTCAGGAACTCGCCGCCCAGATGGGGTTCCGCCTGGTGTCCAACCAGCCCCAGTACTCGGCGCTGTGGCGCGTGATCGAGGAGCGCGTCGTGCCCGTCTCCACCGAGCTGGGCATGGGGCAGATCGTATGGTCGCCGATGGCCGAGGGCGTCCTGTCCGGCAAGTACCTGCCCGGCCGGCAGCCCCCGGCCGGCTCCCGCGCCACCGACGACAAGGGCGGCAAGGACATGATCGCCCGCTGGATGAGCGACGAGGTGCTCGCAGCCGTTCAGAAGCTCAAGCCGATCGCCGCGGACGCCGGGCTGACCATGCCCCAGCTGGCGATCGCCTGGGTCCTGCAGCACGATTATGTCTCCGCAGCCCTGGTGGGGGCCTCCCGCCCCGAGCAGCTGGTCGAGAACGTCAAGGCCTCCGGCGTCAGGCTCGACGGCGACGTCATGGAGGCGATCGACACTGCCCTGGGCGAGGTGGTCGCCCGCGACCCGGGCCTGACCCGCTCGCCGGACAAGCGCCCGGCCTGACCGCAGGCGGCGCCGCTAGCCCCGGCGCCGCAGCCCCGCCCGGCCGGCCTCGCCCAGGGCCACCACGACCATGCACGCCCCGGCCACGGCGGCGGGCAGATTGCCGAGGTGAAGGTCGCCCCCGATCGCCCCGGTGACCAGGCTCCCCAGAGAGACGCCCAGGACATTGCCCGTGGAGGCCACGGTCATGGCGCCGGTGACGCGACCGGCGGGCGCGAGCTCCTCCACTCGCGAATAGCAGGTCACCAGGGTCATGCCCACCGCGGCGCCCAGGCACAGGATGACGGCTTCCGTGGCGATGGCGGACGGCACGCCCATCAATGCCAGTGAGCACAGGAGTATGACGATCCCGCCAAGGGCGGTCTTGCGCAGGCGCCCGACGCGCAGCCCCGGGCTCGCCAGGCCGACCAGGGCGGAGGTGATCCCCATGGAGCCGTAGACGGGCCCGGTGAGTCCCGGGGTGCCGTGAGCGGCGTGGACGGATGTCAGGGCCGTCTGCGTGGTGCCGAAGACGACACCGACTCCCATGATGACCACAAGGACTGGGAGCATCTCGCCCACCACGGTCCCCGGTGCAGCAGGCCGCGCCCGGTCCCGAGCATGTTCGCCGCGCGACCCCCGGTCCGTCTCAGAATGACCGGCGTCGTGGTGAACCAGCAGCCATGCGACGAACAGCCCCTCGCCTGCCAGGGTCAGCGCGGCGAGCGCGACGACAGTCCCCTGAGCCCCCAGGAGGCTGACAAGGCCCCCGGCCGCAACGGGCCCGACGACGAAGCTCGTCTCGTCGGCAGCGGTTTCCCAGCCCATGCCGATGCGGATGATTCTCAGGGCGCGGGCGGGCTGGTCGGTCGCCCGTGCGATCGAGGACCACACGGCGCGCGCAACCGATCCCGCCTGCGGGTTGGCCATGCCCATGACCGCTCCCGCAGCCAGGATGACCCAGTCGGGCAGTGCACGGCTCACCGCGCACCAGACGAGAACCAGCGCGGCCGTCTGGATCAGGAGCACGCCGCTCGTCACCCGCCAGGCGCCCAGATGATCGTGCAGGCGACCGATCAGCGGCGCTCCGAAGGCGGTTCCCAGGCCGACGGCGGCGACCACGGCACCGGCCAGCGCCAGGCTCCTCCCGGCGGAGGAGACGACCAGAAGCAGGCCGAGCTGATTCATGGCGGCCGGGAGGCGCCCCAGATAGGCGCAGACGAGGAAGCCCGGCCCGGCGGCCTCCAGAAGAGTGCGAGCGGATGAGTCGGATGAGTCAGCGCGGCTCGAGCGCGCGACAGGGTTATTCATAGCGGTGAGGCACCTGGGAGGACGACAGCATCGGACTGCCGGCCCGACCTCACAGGCAGTCTCTTCTCCCGCTTATTGCGACGCCGCGCAGGTTATCAAACACCGGCCGCTGCGTGTCACCGCCATCGGGGAGTGCGTCGAGGAGTGGTGGCCAGGGCCCGATTGATGCGGCCGGGCCAGGCCGGGCCGTTGTAGACGAAGGCGGAGTAGGCCTGGAGCAGATCGGCTCCCGCGTCGAGCATGAGCTCGGCGTCCATGATGGAGGAGATGCCGCCCACCCCGATAATGATCGGCCCCTCCCCCAGACGGGCGCGCAGGCGGCGCACGACCTCCAGCGAGCGCGGCAGGAGGGGCGCGCCGGATAGGCCGCCCTCGCCCAGGTCGTGGTCGATGGTGGTGTTGGTGGCGACGACGCCGTCCAGTCCCATGTCGGTCACCAGGTCCGCCACGGCATCGATGTCCTCATCAACCAGGTCCGGAGCTATCTTGACCAAGAGGGGCACATGGCGGTGCGCGGCGGCATCGCCGGCATCGCGCACCGCCTCCAGAATGGGGCGCAGCGCATCGACGTTCTGGAGGGTTCGCAGCCCGGGCGTGTTGGGGCTGGAGACATTGACGACCAGATAGTCGGCCCATCTCGCCACTCGCGAGGCCGAGTAGCGGTAGTCCTCGACGGCGTCGGTCAGCGCCGTGACCTTGGTCTTGCCGATGTTGGCGCCCACGATGATGGAGCGACCACGTGCGGTCGAGCGCAAGGCGCGCAGGCGTCGAGCCGCCTCATCGGCACCGGAGTTGTTGAACCCCATGCGATTGCGGATCGCCCGCATCTGCGGGTGACGCCACATGCGGGGCTTGTCGTTGCCGTCCTGGGCACTGGCGGTGAAGGTGCCGACCTCGATGAAGCCGAAGCCGAGCATGTCCATGCCCTCGACGGCCCGCCCCTCCTTGTCCATGCCGGCGGCCAGGCCGAGCAGGCCGGGCACGGGCCTGATGAAGGGACCGCCCTGATTGGCGCTGGGAACCGGGAGGACCGGGCGGCGCCCCCACAGCTGTCGCACCGCATCGCGCACGAGCGGGACCCTGCTGGTGGCCTCGATCGCCTCGATGCATACGTCGTGGATGAGCTCGGGATCAATACGCGTCAGGACGGTCTTGTACAGCAGGTCGTAGAGCACACCGCCAGCGTACTCGGACGGAGGCCCGCACGACGCTACGCTGGGCGAGCCCGTCGTCTTCGCCCGAGGTCATCATGAGTTTCAACCGCGATATCAAGATCGATCCGAACCGTGTCTCCACAGGCGGCGGAGGCCGCGGTGCCGCGATCGGCGGCGGGTCGATCATCACGGTCCTCGCCGTGCTCCTCATCAGCCACTTCACCGGCGTGGATCTGACCGGGCTGCTGGGCCAGGACCAGGGCACGACGAGCTCGGCGACATCGTCGATCGACATGTCCGTGTGCGGGGACGGCACCACCGCCAATGGCGATGCCGCCAACCAGTATCCGCAGTGCCGCATGGCGGCGACAGCCGAGTCGCTGGACGCCGTGTGGGGCGAGCAGCTGCCCGCGCAGGCCACCACCGCCTACACCAAGCCCAACTTCCACCTGTGGGACGGCTCGTCGGTGCGCACGGCCTGCGGCACCGCCTCGTCCTCGGTCGGCCCGTTCTACTGCCCGGGGGATTCGACCGTCTACCTGGACATGAACTTCTTCTCCGACATGGAGCGCACCGTCGGAGCCCAGGACACGCCCCTGGCCGAGGAGTACATCGTGGCCCATGAGTTCGGTCACCACATTCAGAATCTGCTCGGCACCATGGATCGCGCCGATCGCTCGGGAACAGGCGCCACCTCGGACTCGGTGCGCCTGGAGCTGCAGGCCGATTGCTACGCGGGCATATGGGTGCACAACGCCTCGACGACGCCCGATCCCGACACGGGCGTTCCCTTCCTGACCGAGCCGAGTCAGGAGCAGATCTCCTCGGCGATCCAGGCCGCGGAGTCCGTGGGTGATGATCACATCCAGCAGCGCTCGGGCGGGGGCGTGGACGCCGACTCGTGGACGCACGGCTCCTCCGAGCAGCGGGTGCGCTGGTTCACAACCGGCATGGAGTCCGGCTCGACGCAGCAGTGCGACACCTTCGAGGTGCCCGGATCGGATCTCTGACGAACCCCGGTATTCGAACCGGGCGATGAGCGGGCCCACCCGCCGTGATGCAGACTCGTCCCATGCGCGTCGCCCAGATCGCCCGTCTGACGGGCACGACCGTCAGGACTGTGCGCTACTACCACTCCTTGGGCCTGCTTCCCGTGCCCGAGGAGCGCGGCGGATGGCGGGACTACGAGCTGTCGCATGTGGCCCGCCTCTCCCGCATCCGCTGGCTGACTCAGGCCGGGGTTCCCCTGGAGACGATCGCACGAGTTCTGGACGCCGAGCCCGTCGCGGCCTCCGGGGACGAGGCCGGCGGCTCGGCGGATTCCGAGGCTCCGGAGACGCATGCCCCTGAGCAGAGCAGCGACAGGCAGAGCGCCGTCCCCGCATCGGATGTGGTCACGGACCTGACCGCAGCGCTGCGGGCCATCGACGACCACCTGGAGGACATCACCCGCCAGCGCGACATGCTCGCGAAACTGCTCGAGCAGGCCCAAGAAGGATCGGCCGTCTCCCCCATGTCGCCGCGCATGGCCGAGTTCTTCGACCGGATGGAGCGCGCAGCGCCCGACGAGCGGACGCGTGCGGCCGTGCGCCGCGAGCGCGACATCACGGACCTGGCCTGCTACCGCGGGCAGATGCCGCCCGAAGCCGACTTCCTTTTCTTCGAGGCCGATGCCATCGAGGACGCCGCGGCGCTGGCGAGCTACGGCCGGGACCCCATGACCGCCTCGCAGACCGAGTTGGAGGAGCACGCCGACCGGATCGTCGCCCGGGTCGAGCGCCGACTCTCCCCCGCCCAGCTGCACCAACTGGCCAGTCGAGTCGATACGGCAGCCGTCGGCTCGTTCTTCCACCTCATAGCGACCGTCGACCCGCACTACGCCAAGATCGGACCGCTGGTCGAGCGTCGCTTCATGGAGGCGATCGACCGCTGGCGCAAAGCTGAGGAGCCCCCGCTCGACAGCCCGTGAAGCCCGCCGGCGGCCGCATCGTCCTGATCGGGGTGGCCATGGCGCTCACCACCCATCGCGACCTGGGCCGCGGGAGCCGCGGCTCATACTCATCGCGCTCGCGTGCCTGGGAGCGGGAGTCTTGAGGGTTGAGCAGCGTGATATCGAGCTTCCGGCCTCCGGAAGCGGCCTGCTGGCCGGTCTCTTGCCTACGACGCAGCGTCGCAGTCGACGATCAAGGCGTGTCCAGCGTCCCGCCGGCCGCCCTGACCATTCCTCCCACCGCCATCGTCCGAGAATCGGACGCGATTGAAAGGAGACAGATGTGAAAGCACTGCTGATCGTGGAGTCCTGCTTCGGGAGCACCCGGGCACTCGCCGAGGAGACTGCCGCAGGCCTTCGGGAGGGCGGCGCCCAAGCCGACATCGTCCCGGCATCCCAGGCATCACCGGCAGTCCCCGACGATGTTTCTCTCCTCATCCTGGCGGCCCCCACCCACAACCGGGGCCTGCCAACCTCGTCCTCCAGACGCTCGGCTCAGGCCAAGGGCGGCTCGCTTGAGGAGCCCGGTATCGGCGAGTGGCTGGAAACCGCAACCATCCCTGAACGATTGCGCGTGATCGCCATCGATACGGTCACCCAGCGCAACTGGATCAGCGGCTCCGCCGCCAAGCGGATCGCCAAGATGCTCGGGCGCAGGAACGTGGCTACCCGCAGCTTCGTCGTCGCAGGCGGCCAGGGGCCTCTCGCCGAGGGCGAGGCGCGGGCGGCCCGCACCTGGGGCGCCGGACTCGTCTGACGCGCCGCTTCCCGAGGCCGCCGACGGCCGCCCTCCCCACTTACCACCCCGAATCCATCACAGGAGCGCTCATGCCAACCGCATCGACCACATCATCCACATCATCAATGCAAAACGAAGAGAACGCGCCGACGTCGATCGGCCCGGCCTGGGCGTCGGTGATCGCGGGCGTCAGCCTGGCGGCCGCGGCCCTGATCGACCAGCTGATCGGGCACTGGACTGCCCGCGACAACGAGGCGCACTACGCACCTTTCGGCACGGTCCCCGATCCGGCGGTACTGACGACTTTCATGACCGTCAGCGCGCTGGTCTTCGCCGCGTGCATGTACCTGGCGGTCCGCCAGGCCCGACGGAGCCGGCAGGTGCGCGCGACGCTCACCTCGGGGGTGTGCGTCCTCATCTGGGGCGGCATCGCCGCCATGGCGAGCCTCGCCTACGAGTACGGCGACTACGTCCTCTTACCCGCATGGCGAATCCTGCCCTGGCTGCTCCCCCTGGCGGCCCTCGGTGCCGCCGTCCGAGCCGGCAAGGCGGGGCTCAGGCGATGATCGTCGCCGCGATAATGATGGCGATCGCAATAGCGGTTCCCGCGAAGGCCAGGCCGAGTCCCGGGTTCTGATCCTCGATCAGCTCCCTGCGGAGATCCAGCTTGAAGATCAGATTGATCAGCCAGGCGAAGAGCATGAGAAGCAGGACGCCCAGGACCGCATAGAGCACGGTGGTGAGAAGGACCATTCCGTCAAGCCCAGCCGGCAGTCCCGAATCATTGGCCATGCTCACGAACTGATGCATGGTGTCTCCCCCTTCATCACTTATTCAGCGCTTCTTCACGTGCCGCCACGCAGGCTCCGCGCCGTACGATCACTCGCGATACGTGCACGGGGACCCTAGCAAGGGCGCCTGAAAGCGGGCAATACGCGCAGGACCGGCCATCATGGGGATCGCTCCCCCGGCCGGGCCGGCTGAATCGTGACTGCGACCCGTGGGACCCGGTCGGAGGGTGCTCAGACGTTGAAGCCCAGAGCGCGCAACTGCTCGCGGCCCTCCGGGGTGATCTTGTCCGGACCCCACGGCGGCAGCCACACCCACTGGATACGGACCTTGTCGGCGATGAGGCCGAGCGCCTGCTGGGCCTGCTCCTCAATGACATCGGTCAGGGGGCAGGCCGCCGTCGTCAGCGTCATATCGAGTACGACCGTCCCATCGGACTCGATGGATACGCCGTAGAGCAGGCCGAGGTCGACCACATTGATGCCGAGCTCTGGATCAATGACATCGCGCAGAGCCTCTTCGATAGCGGCGGCATCGGCATCACCGCCAACGGCGGCAGGGGTGTGCTGGGCGGCCATGGGGTTGTCTGGGACGGCACCGGCGGCACCTGTCTCGCTCATCATGGCTCCTCCTTAACGCTAGGTGATGAATCAATCAGATTCTGCGGTAGTCGGCAACACGGCACCGGACTTGGCCAGAGCGTCTTTGAGCGCCATCCAGCCCAGGAGAGCGCACTTGACGCGGTTGGGGTACTTCGAGACGCCCTCGAAGGCCGCACCGTCCTCGAGTGCATCCAGGACCGCATCATCGACGCCGCGGCCGCGGGAGTGCATGAGGGTATCGAAGTCCTTCTCAAGACGGGCGACCGTGGCCAAGTCGACTCCGTCGACGAGGTCGTGCATGATCGAGATGGAAGCCTGGGAGATCGAGCAGCCGTCGCCCTCCCACCCCACGGCGACGACCCTGCCGTCCCGGACACGGACACCCAGCTCGACCTCATCGCCGCAGGTGGGATTGACCTGATGGCTGGTCGCATCGGGATCCGTCAGAGCGCCCTGCCCGTGTCGTTCGTGCGAATGGTCGAGGATGACCTGCTGATAGAGCTGGTCGAGGTCGTTCATGCTCGCCTTCGGAAGTAGCTGCGGACCGTGGCGACGGCCTCGAGGAAGCGGTCGACCTCGGTGGAAGTACTGGTGGGCCCGAACGATACCCGGGACGAGGACGCCACACCGAAGTGCGCGTGAATCGGCTGGGCGCAGTGGTGACCGGTGCGCACGGCCACGCCGGAGGCGTCCAGGATCTGCCCGACGTCATGGGGGTGAACGCCGTCGATCGTGAAGGCGACGACCCCGAGCCGTCCGCTCGTGCCGGCCGGGCCGAGCACACGTGCTCCGTCGATGGCCGCGAGCCCGTCAAGCACCTGCTGGGTGAGCGTCCACTCCCCCGCGTGCAGTCGGTCCATGCCCAGGCCGGCGAGATACTCGACCGCCGTGCGCCAGGCCGCCGCCTGGGCCAGCGGCTGGCTGCCGGCCTCGAAGCGGGCCGGGGCGGACATGTAGGTCGAGGACTCCATGGTGACGACCTCGATCATGGAGCCGCCGGTGAGCACCGGCGGCATGGCGTCGAGCAGCTCCTCGGTGGCCACGAGTGCGCCGACGCCGGTGGGGCCGAGCATCTTGTGGCTCGACAGGGCCATGGCATCGACGCCGGCGGCCGACAGGGCGGCGAAGTCCAGCGGCAGGTGCGCCGCGGACTGGCACGTGTCCAGCACGACGAGCGCGCCGACCGCCCGAGCGGCCGGCAGGATGTCGGCCAGCGGAGTGATCGCACCGGTGACGTTCGAGGCGTGGGTCAGAGCGAGCACGCGGGTGCGCTCATTCAGCACATGGGTCGTGGCCGGGTCGATGCGCCCGTCCTCGGTCAGGTCCAGCCAGCGCAACTTCGCCCCGGTGCGAGCCGCGAGCTCCTGCCAGGGCACAAGATTGGCGTGGTGCTCGGCCCGCGTCACGACGATCTCATCGCCGTCCCCGATGGCCAGACGGCTCGCCGGATCGTCGGCATCGGCTCCGGGGCCCCCGCGCGCTGCGCGACGACCGAGGCTGGCGTGCCCGATGGCCAGCGCCACAAGGTTGATCGCCTCGGTCGCATTCTTGGTGAAGACGAGCTGACCGCCCCGAGCGCCGACGAAGCCCGCGACGGCCTCGCGAGCGTCCTCCCACGCCTGAGTGGCCTCATCCGCGATCTGGTAGGTGGAGCGTCCAGCAGCACCGTTGTTCAAGGAGAGGAACTCAGCCTCCCTGGTCATCACGCAGGAGGGCTTCTGGGACGTGGCGGCCCAATCGAGGTAGGCCAGCGGCTCCCCATTGCGCGCGGGCCTCTTCAGATAGGGGAAGTCAGCGCGGACGGCATCGATCTCGGGCCCGGTCAACGGCCGGACCGACGTCGGTTCAGAATCGTGCGATGTCATGGGCGATGCGCCTCCTGACGGGAATCGGAATCGTGATCTGACCGATGGCGCGGCACCGATGGCGATAATGAGGACAATGAGCGCCGCGCCTCATGAGAGAAAGCGGTCATAGCCCTCCTGCTCGAGGCGCTCGGCCAGATCGGGACCGCCCTCCTCGGCGACGTGGCCGGCCACGAAGACGTGAACGTGGCTGGGCTTGATGTAGCGCAGAATGCGCGTGTAGTGGGTGATGAGGAGGAAGCCGGCTTCGGAGTCGTCGTGGAGGCGATTGACGCCCTCGGAGACGATGCGCAAGGCATCAATGTCCAGACCGGAGTCGGTCTCGTCCAGCACGGCGAAGCGGGGTCGAAGCAGCTCCATCTGGAGGATCTCGAAGCGCTTCTTCTCGCCTCCGGAGAATCCGGTGTTGACGTCGCGCTGGGAGAAGGCCGGATCCATGCGCAGGTTCTTCATGGCCTCGTTGACCTGACCGACCCACTGGCGGACCTTGGGCGCGTGGCCGTCAACGGCGGTCTTGGCGGTGCGCAGGAAGTTGGCGACGGTGACACCGGGGACCTCGACGGGGTACTGCATGGCCAGGAAGAGGCCGGCCCGGGCGCGCTCGTCCACACTCATCTCCAGCAGGTCGACGCCGTCGAGCAGGACCTCGCCATCGGTGACCTCGTAATCAGGATGGCCGGCGATGGAGTAGGCCAGGGTCGACTTTCCCGATCCGTTGGGGCCCATGATGGCGTGAACCTCGCCAGAGCCGACGGAGAGGTCGACGCCCTTCAGGATGGATTTGGGGCCGTCGTTGGTGGCGACCTGGACGTGGAGGTTCTTGATCTCGAGAGTGCTCATGTGTGTTCTTCCGGGGAAAGTCTGTCGGTGTTTCGTGGAACGGCCAGCGGCGGGGCGCAGCGGCCCGGGTCGGGCTCTATCGGATCGCGATCAGGTCGCATCGTCAGGCTCTCGGGCGGCGATGAGGCCGGTCAGCTCGAGTTCCTTCTCAATGGCCGCCATGAGCCGCTCCTCGACCTCGGGAACACCGATCTCGGCGACGACCTCGTTGAAGAAGCCGAGGACGACCAGGCGACGGGCCTCGATCTCGGGAATGCCCCGGGCCCGCAGGTAGAAGAGCTGCTCGTCGTCGAAGCGGCCGGTGGCGCTGGCGTGGCCGGCGCCCTCGATGTTGCCGTTCTCGATCTCGAGATTGGGGATGGAATCGGCCTTCGCCCCCTCGGTGAGGACGAGGTTGCGGTTGAGCTCGTAGGTGTCAGTGCCGCGGGCACCGGCGCCGATGAGGCAATCACCAACCCATACGGCATGAGCATTCTTGCCCTGGAGGGCGCCCTTGTAGGTGATGCGCGAGTAGCAGTGCGGCTCGGTGTGGGCCACATAGGGGCGGTGCTCCTGATGCTGCCCGGCATCGGTGAAGTACACGCCGAAGGCCTCGATGTGCCCCCCCTCCCCCAGGAAGGTGAGGTCCGAGCAGATGCGCACATCCCCGCCCAGGGAGACCACGACGTGCTTGAGGACTCCGCGCCCGCGCACCTGGACGCGATGGTTGGAGGCGTGGACGGCGGCGTCCTCCCAGCCCTGGACGGTGACCAGGGTGAGCTCGGCGCCGTCGGCCACCGTGACCTCCACCCCCTGGGTCAGGGCCGCCGTACCGGTGTGATCCAATAACACGGTGCCCTTGGCGCCCGACTGCGCCGCAATGTGAAGATGCTGGGCGGTGGGACGCTTCAGCTCCGGGTCATCGCCGACAACGGTGAGGCGAGCCGCACGATCCAGCTCGACGCCGGTGTTGAGCGTCAGCGCAGTAGCGCCGGACGCGCCCGCCCAGGCCGTAATACCGGTACGGTCCACGGGCGCTCCGATCGAACCGATACGGGCGTCGTCGCGAGTGACGGTCTCGACGCTGACGCCTTCGGGGACGTCTGCGACGAGCTCAATGGCCCCGCCCTCGGCGGTTGCAGAGCGAATGGCGTCAACGTCGAACAGGGGGGCGAAGCGCTTCATCGGGGTGAAGCGCCACTCCTCCTCCCGGCCGCGCGGCACCGGGATGTCGGCGGGGTCGAAGGATGTGGGCCGTTCAGCCCGGGAGGAGACGTAACGGGCCTTGCCGTGGGAGTGGGCTCCCTCCAGCGACGCGCGCGAGTGATCAGTGAGAAGGTCGGGCATTGAGCGCTCCTTGCCGAGCCGATGCCCGGCGGCTGATGAGGTCATGGATGGGTCGGATGAGCGGGACAGGAGACGTCAGCCGACCGAGTTCTCCATCTGCAGTTCGATGAGGCGATTGAGCTCCAGGGCGTACTCCATGGGCAGCTCCCGGGCGATGGGCTCGACAAAGCCGCGCACGATGGTGGCCATGGCCTCGGTCTCGGTGAGCCCTCGCTGCATGAGGTAGAAGAGCTGGTCGGCGCTCACCTTGGACACGGTGGCCTCATGCCCCATCTCGACGTCGTCGGTGCGCACGTCCACGTAGGGGTAGGTGTCCGAGCGGGATATCTCATCGACCAGGAGTGCGTCGCACAAGACGTTGGACTTGGACCGGCGGGCGTTCTTCAGGATCTGCACCAGCCCGCGGTAGCCGGAGCGACCGCCTCCGCGCGAGATCGACTTGGAGACGATATGGCTGGAGGTGTGGGGCGCCATGTGGATCATCTTCGCACCGGTGTCCTGGTGCTGGCCCTCGCCGGCGAAGGCGATCGACAGCGCCTCGCCGCGAGCATGAGGCCCCATGAGGAAGACGGCCGGGTACTTCATGTTCCGCTTGGAGCCGATGTTGCCGTCGACCCACTCCATGGTGGCGCCCTCGGCGCAGGTGGCGCGTTGGGTCACGAGGTTGTAGACGTTGTTGGACCAGTTCTGAATGGTCGTGTACCGCACGCGGGCGTTCTTCTTGACCACGATCTCCACGATCGCCGCATGCAGTGAGTCCGTGGAGTAGATGGGGGCGGTGCACCCCTCGACGTAATGAACATAGGAGTCCTCGTCCGCGATGATGAGCGTGCGCTCGAACTGCCCCATGTTCTCGGTGTTGATGCGGAAGTAGGCCTGCAGCGGGATTTCGACGTGGACACCCTTGGGCACGTAGATGAAGGAGCCGCCGGACCACACGGCCGTGTTGAGCGCCGCGAACTTGTTGTCCCCGGCGGGGATCACGGACCCGAAGTACTCCTTGACCAGCTCGGGGTACTCGCGCACGGCGGTGTCGGTGTCCACGAAGATGACGCCCTGCTCCTCCAGGTCGCCGCGGATCTGGTGGTAGACGACCTCGGACTCGTACTGGGCGGCAACCCCGGCCACGAGGCGCTCGCGCTCAGCCTCGGGGATGCCGATGCGGTCGTAGGTGGTCTTGATGTCCTCGGGCAGATCGTCCCAGGAGTTCGCAGGACGGTCAGTGGATCTCACGTAGTACTTCACGGCGTCCATGTCAAGCTCGGACAGGTCCACCCCCCAGGTGGGCATGGGCTTGCGCTCGAAGATCTCGTAGGCCTTGAGCCGCTTGGCGAGCATCCACTCCGGTTCGTCCTTGAGCGCGGAGATCTCCCGGACGACCTGCTCGTCGAGGCCGCGCCTGGCGTTCTCGCCGGCTTCGTCGGAGTCGTGCCAGCCGAAGTCGTACGTCGTCGAGATCGAATCGATGATCTCGTCGTCGCTCACGCGAGGCGCATCGGTCGTGGGTAGTGTCATCGGGTTCCTTCCGTCCGAGCGGCCCGGCGACCGCGCGTGTCTGCTGCAGCCGCCCGGACCGCGCGCCTGCGCAGAGTCGGCATGGCAATGGGTATGTGGGTGGTGCACACGTGCTCGCCCCCGGCCAGGGTGGCCAAGCGCTGCACGGGCACGCCCAGGAGCCGGGAGAAGGCCTGAGTCTCGGCCTCGCACAGCTCGTGGAACTTGCCGGCGACATCTCGCACGGGGCAATGCCCCTGACACAGCTGAACGGCGTAGGTGCCGTCTCCGACATCGCGAATGGTCGCAGCGTAGCCGTCGAGAGTCAGAGCATCGGCCAGCGCGCGGGCTCTTTCAGACGGATCCTTGCCCGCAGCCTCGACCACGCTCATATACCGGCGCTCGAGATCCCTGCCGCGCGAGGCGGCGAAGGAGTCCAGGGCCCTGTCCCCCGCCACCTGCTGCAGGTAGGACAGGGCACGGTTGGCGATGTCGGAGTAGCCCTCGGCGAAGGTACTGCGCGCGGTGCTGGTGGCGATGTAAAAGCGGGCCGGACGCCCCCGTCCGCGCTTTCCCGACGGAGCCGCCGCATGCACCTGGATCTCGCCGGTCTCCTCCAGAGCCGTGATGTGGCGGCGAACAGCCGCCGGCGTAAGAGAGAGCACCTTGGCCAGCTGAGCGGCGGAGACGGGCCCCTTGGCCACGATGAGGTCGAGGACGCGGGCGCGCGTGGAGTCGTCGTCGCTGTGACTCATGCCTGCTCCTCTCCTTACGCCGCGAGATCCAGACGGCGTCGAAGCACCGGGACGGCCGGTGCCTTCGCCCAACTTTAACCAAGATTTTTGTTCCCATATTCAACGCTGGCAAGTCCAAGACGGCCTGTCTTGACGTGGGATCAAGCACGCATGACTCCCAAAAGCGAATTATATTCACAATTGTTTCGCCGATAGAGAACGACGATCTCTGGACCCGTCCACAGCAAGACGCCGGGGTCGAGTCACCGCCCCAACGGCGACGACTCGACCCCGATGCGCTGAAGCCGCAGCGCCTCTATCGCTCGCCTATCGCTCGAGGAGCTGAACCCTCTCCCAGGGGATCGGGTCGGGCACGCTCCCGACGAAGGCGCCGTCGACGATGTTGTCGAAGCCCGAGAAGACCCACTGACCATCACGCAGGCGCAGCACCTGGCCCGCGTAAAGATGCTCGGGACGCACATAGCGGGCATGGTCGATATCCCAGGGCCCGAGCGGTCCGGCGCCCTCGGCGACCCAGACCCCGCCGGGCCCCGGCTCGAGCTGCATATCGTCTCCGCAGGAGAAGACCAGCAGATGGCGCCCCTCGACCAGGCGGGACTGACTGACCTCCAACTGGCCGAACACGGAAGGGCCGGTCAACGGAGGCAGCACCTCCCAGTGGTCCAAGTCGTCGGAAACCGCATGACCGATGACGCCCGACCGCCTGACATCCACACCCCTGGCTCGAGCCGTGATCAGCATGTGCCACCGCCCGTCGTCGTGGAGGAACACGAACGGATCCCGCCACGCCTCGTCGTACCCGGAGCCCGGGGTCCATTTCTGGTACCAGCGCCCGTCAGCCACCACCGGCTCGCCCGCGGTGCGCTCGAAGATGACGCCATCGACAGAGTCGGCCCACCCGATGCGCTGGACCATCCCCGCCTCGGCCCGGGAGATTCCCGTGTAGAACACCCGCAGGGACCCGTCGGGCTTGACCACCGTGGAGCCGGTCCAGATCGCCCTGTCATCGAAGGCGGGGCCCTCGGAGTGCACCAGGGCGTCGGGCATCAGCTCCCAGGTGCGAGCATCCGCCGACACCGCATGCCCCATCGACGCATTCATGTGGCGGCGCTCCGGGTCGTGCAATGCGCGCGAGGCGCGCAGGAAGAACAGGTGGTACATGACCCCGTCATCAACGATCCAGTGATCCCACACCCAGTGGTCCGGCAGTCGAAAACTCACGACGACTCCTCTCGCAGGCGCCGGCCCCGGGCGAAGCGGGGAAGCGGAGATGACCTCATGCGGCGGGCCTCCATGTCACATTCGAGAATGTGGCGGAGCCGTCGTAGGCGTACAGACGAATGACGGTGTCGTCGGCCTCGAAATACACCTGTTGCGACAGAACCGTGTGTCCGGCATTGACGAAGACCTCGACGCTCTGCATATCCACCAGGATCCGCAGGTGGACATAACGCGCCTGCGGATCGATGGGCGCCTCCGCCTGACGATAAGGGAGGAAGGAGTAGTCGGATCGATCAGCGGGCCCGCGATCGACGTAGACCTTGCCGTCGAAGACCCCGATATTGGTGTGCCGGGAGTCGTCGGGAGTGCAGCCCACAGAGACGCCGACATTGTTCGCAGTGCTCCACTCGATATCCAGCTCGAGTTCATAGGCGCGCCCCTTCCAGGGAAGTGCCCAGCGATCCGAGACCTCCCGTCGGGCAATCGTCTCGGGCGCGCCGAGCGCGTCCCGGAGCGCTGGCACAGGCGTGCTGAGCAGCGAGTACCAGCCGTCCGGCTGTCGCATCAGACGGATCTGCCGCACCACGGACATCTGGCCGTTGTACCCGTCGGTGACGTCGGTCGGAACATCACGGGCGGCGTACTTCCAATTGTTCATCCAACCGAGCGCATTGCGCACATGATCCGGGTCCTGCGAACTGGGCCACGTCACGGCCGCATACCAGTCCCACCCCCAGTCGAGCCATTGCGGCACGAGATTGTTCGTCGAGAAACGGGTGCCGTCCCAATCGCCGACCCAGTAGGCGTACGTCATGGGCAGCCCCGACGCATAGGCGTCCATGCTCGCCGCCAAAACCCAATGCGTGCTCCCGTCGTCCGCGGTGATCTGGAAGAAGTCGGGACATTCCATGCCCCCGAGATCCGCGGCCCCGTTCTCGAGATAGTCGAAATTCGACACCCAGGACCAGTCCCGCAGATTCCCGGACACGTAGATGGACAGGTACTTCCGCCTGCCGATGACGCAGACCCACTGCGAACGGGCCTCGTCCCATACGACCTTCGGATCGCGGAACCATTCGGCGTTGTCGATCTCCTCGGGCGTGACGGCGCTGTCGCCGTTCGGATTCCTGATGACGGGATCGGGGTGCTGCGTGAAGCTCGCACCATCGAGGGACCAGTACAGGTACTGCTCCTGCTTGCGCCTCACGCCCCCGGTCGGCTGCGTTGCGAGAACAATGATCGCGCCCGCCCCGAAACCAGCGGTGTTCCTCTCATCGACGACGGCGGAACCGGTCCAGACCGGAAAGCTATCGCGCAAGGGGATGGCGACTCGATTCTCGCCGAAGGCGACGAGGTCGTCGGTGACGGACACGTCCCAGCCGCCGTCCCCGTGATTGGTATCGGAGTGAAGGTAGAAGAAATACGTCCTCCCGTTGAATTCGATGGGGCGCTGCCCGTCGCACAGCCATCCGTGCGGCGGAGTCATGTGGAAGCGCGCGCGGAGGCTCTCGGCGGCGCGCGCCGTCGGGAGCGCAAGACCGCCTGCCGCCATGGCCCCCGCCGCGGCGCCGAGCCCCGTCAACGCCATCATGGATCGGCGTGAGAACTTCGGCTCTTCAGGAGCACTCAGATCCGGCATTTCATTCTCCTTCGACATGCTTTTATATATTCACTTTTATATATTCAGCGGCCCGGCCTCAGCGCGGCGCCGCCACGGACGCGCGCGGCACCGCGGGGCACGGGAGGACGAGCCTGCCGTCGTCGGGGATGTCCGCCTCGCCCAGGAGCGCCCTCACACCTGCTGCGCCGAGCTCGTAATGAGGAAGGGCGACGGTCGACAGCGGCGGATGGAGGTGGCCCGCAATGACCTCCTGATTGTCGAAGCCCACAACCGACAGATCACCGGGAACACTCACATCGCGCTCCCGCAGGGCGTCGTACAGGCCCATGGCCATACGGTCGTTGTGACAGCACACCCCGGTGACGCCCGTGGCGAGAAGCGCGTCAACGCATGCGAAGCCCCCTTCCTGGTCCGGCTGGGCCTCAAGGACGAGGCCGGGGTCGAAGGTCACTCCGGCCTCCTCCAGAGCCGCCTTGTACCCGGCGAAACGGCCCGAGCGCGCCGGAGAGTGGGAGGTGGTGTTGACCATGGCGATCCTGGTGTGCCCTGCATCGAGGAGCATCTGCGCGGCGGCCCTCCCGCCGGCGAACTCGTCGGGCACGACGGCGTGCGTCGCCGAGTCCTCGTCCTCCTCGAAGCAATTGACCAGGACGCTGCGAGTCTCGCCCAACGACTTCGGCTTCGTCACTCCGCGGTGGTACCAGCGGGAGTAGAGGATGCCTCTGACGTTGTACTGGAGCATCATGGCGATGGCGCGCTCCTCCGCCTCCGCATTGCCCTCGGTGTTCGTCACGAGGAGGATATGGCCGTTCTTCCACGCCTCTTCCTGAGCACCGTGAACGATCTGCCCGGCGAAGGGCGTCGAGGCGATGGAATCGGCCACCAGCCCGATGAAGGGGCTCGTCCCCTTGACCAGGGTCTTCGCCAGGGCATTGGGGCGGTATCCCAGTTCGTTGACGGCCCGGAGCACTCGCTGACGGGCCTTCTGACCGATCCGCGCCCCGGCCTTCTCGTTGACGACATGCGAGACCGTCGTGACCGACACTCCGGCGCGCTCCGCGACCTGCTTCATCGTGACCCGCGGGTCGCCCTCACTCATGCGCACGCTGTCTCACCCCTTCGTGGAGCCGCTCTCCAGACCATAGATCATGGCCTTGTTCAGGGCCAGGAATACCAGAAGCAGAGGGGTGACCGTGACTGAAACCGCCGCGAACGTGGCCGTCCAGTCGGTCTTTCCCATATTGCCGATGTAGTTCTGCAGTCCCAGAGGAATCGTCTTGAGGTCCTCAGTCAGCACAAAGGTGTTGGCGAAGACGAACTCGTTCCAGATGAAGATGGCATTGACCATGACAACGGTGATCACGGTGTTCAAGGACATCGGCAGGGTAATACGGGCGAAGATGCGGTACGGTCCCGCGCCGTCGATCGACGCCGCCTCATAGATCTCCCGCGGAATATAGCTGAAGAACGACATGAAGAGGAAGAGCGACATCGGCAGCGCGAAGCCCGCCAGCGGGATGATGATGGAGAGCTGGGTATCCAGAAGCCCAATAGTCGAATAGTCGATGAAAAGGGGAACGAGAGCGATCTGCACAGGCACCACGATTCCCATGAGGAATATCGCCCTGACGATCCTCGCCCCCTTGAAGCCGAGGACCTGGATCGCATACGCGCCCATCATCCCGCAGATCGCGATGAGCGCGCACGCCCCCACGGTCACAATCGCGCTATTGAGTATGTAGGTGGGGATATTCCCCTGGTCGATCGCCCTGGAGAAGTTGTCGAGCGTGAAGGAGGCCGGCAGGCCGAAGGGATTTCCCGCAGCGAATTCTTCCGGAGTGCGAATCGAGGTGAGGAGCAGCCATATGAACGGATACACCTGGATCAGCAGGACGAGCCCCAGAAGAGCCCTGTGCACGATCTGCGCCGTACGCAAGCGCTTCTTCCTGCGAATGGGAGGCATCGCAGGATCGGGGGCGACAAGCGGCCCGGGCGTAGTTTCAACAGGCGCGGCCGGCTTCATAGACGTAGCAGACGTGGCGGAGTTGCTCATGGTCAGTCATTCCCCTTGCGAAGCAGAAGTCCGAAGATGAGCGCCACCGCTACCAGGCACTCGATCACGATGAAGACGGAGATTGCGGATGCGTAGCCGTAGTTCGTGCTGACGAAAGCGGTCTTGTACATATAGGTGGTCACGAGTTCTGAGGACTGCCCGGGACCGCCGTTCGTCAGGAGATAGGGGATGTCGAATCCTCTCAGCCCGTAGGTGACCACCATGACCATCGTCGTGGCCCAGACGGGCCGAATGTGGGGGAAGCGTATCTTGACGAAGATCTGCCAGGCATTGGCCCCGTCAAGGGCCGCAGCCTCCTCCAGCTCCTTGGGCACGGACAGGAGAGCGGCGTACAGGATGATCGTGTAGAGCCCCAAGAACCTCCAGCCCTCGGGCACGGAGACCGCGGCCAGCACCGTGTGGATGTCCGAGAGCCATGCGCGGTCCGCAGCACCGAGGCCGACGAGATTCAGCAGACTGTTGATCAGACCCGGCGGATCCAGAGAGTAGATCCGCTGGAAAAGCAGTGCGATGGCGGTCGTCGAGATCACGGCCGGCATGAGGTAGAGAACCTTCAGAACCTCGCGACCACGCGTGATGGTCATGAGCAGGCAGGCGATCCCCAGACCCACCCCCATCTGAATCGTCACGCAGATGACCAGGTACAGGATCTGATTGAAGAATGCTTTCCAGAACGTGGGATCAGCGGTGAGCATCTGCGCGTAATTGTCGAAACCGACGAACTGCATATTCGTGATCCCGTCCCACTTGAAGAAGCTCAGGAAGAGGGACTGCACGATCGGGAGCAGAACGCCGCCGCCGAAAAGGATGACAGGAGGGAGGAGGAATATGAGGACCGAGATCCGAGACCTGTATGGGAGCATGGGTGCCTTCTCGAAACTGTGGATGAGGTCGAGGAGCGGGCCCGGTGGAAGACACTGACGTCCTCCACCGGGCGACGCTCACTCGTTGAAGTAGGCCGACGCGTTCTCAGTGAGCGCGGCATCCATCGTCTCGACGAATTCGTCGACTGTGATGTCGCCCTGAACGAGCAGGACCTGCTCCTGCTGCAGCTTGGTGTTCGTCGTCGGATCGAGCTGGGTATCCCAAGGCATCAGCGCGGCGCCGCTCACGTTCGCGGCCTCCGCAATGGCCTCCTTGTAGATGGGCAGCGCGTTGTCGGGAACCACGGGCTCGATGGTCGTCGGGCCGAGCAGCCCGGTGGCCGCGTACTTCTCCGGGTAGCGCTCGAGCACGAACTTGAGGAAGTCGTGAACGAGCGGATCGTAGGTGCTGGCATTGACGGCCACACCGATGCCGGAAGGAGCGACATACTCGTTCGCGCCCGTCTTGGAGCCCGCGGTGGTCGGCAGGGTGAAGAAGCCGATGTTGTCCTGAAGATCCTGCGAGAGCTCGGTCGTCGCCAGGCTCGGAAGCTCCCACGTGCCGATGTTGTACATCGCCGCCTTCCCAGAGGTGAACAGGCTCTGCGCGTCGGCGTAGCCCACTGAGGAGAATCCCTCCTGGAACGCCCCGGAGCTGCCGAGATCGTGGAGCCACTGGGCCATTTTCCTGCCCGGCTCGTCGGCGAACGTGCTCTCGGCCTTCTTGAGGCTCTTGATGTACTCCTCGCCCTCCATCCGGAACGGCTGGTAGGCGACGTAGCGCTCCAGGGTCCAGCCGTCGAGGCCATCGAGGGCGATAGGCGTCACCCCGGAATCGGCGAGCTTCTTGCACGCGGCGGGGAAGTCGTCCAGCGAGGCGGGTACCTCGACGCCGGCCTGCTTGAAGAGCGCCTTGTTGTACCAGAATACCTCGATGCCGTACTCGAGAGGGATCATGTAGAGGGAGCCGTCGTCGAAGCGCTGGTAGTCCAACGCGGAGGGCCGGTACTGATCCGTGATGCCGAAGTGGTCGAGCAGGTCGGCGATATTGACCATCTTGTTCTGCGAAGCGAGCTTCTGCGCGAACGGCGTGGCATCGGTGTCGAAGAGTTCGGGCAGTTTGTTGGCGGCCGCGAGCGTCTCATACTTCTGGATGTACGACGGGCGGTCGGGAGTCGTGATCAGCGTGAGCTGGAATCCGGCATGCTCCTCGGCGTACTCGCCGGCGATCTCCTGCATGGTGTCGATAACGGCGCCGTTGGCGGGACGCGACAGCAGCCAGGAGATCTCACGGGGCTTGATCTCCCCCTTGGGATCGATGTCCACCGGACCCGACGGAGCGGCGCTCTTGCCGCAGGATGCGACAAGCGGCGTCACGAGCGCACCGGCGGCGAGAGCGAGGAACTGAGAGCGCTTGAGCAGCATGATCTTTCTCCTTCGAAAGGTGTGTTTGTGACGGTGTGCTCAGGAGGCCAGGAAGGTGTCGAGTCGAGTACAGGTGGCGGCGCCGTCGAGGACCGCCAGGCCCACTCGACCCGAGGGATGGTCGTATACGGATGCGGACAGGCATACCGACCGGTTGACGCAGCACTGAAGAAGCTCGTCCTTGATGAGCACATCGATGTGCGCCCTGCGCCCCGCCAGGTCGATGGGGCGCTCGAGCTCGATGAAGTGGGGGACGTCGCCGGAGATGTGCCACTGCTCCGTGCCGTGCACCTGCCTCGGCCAGCGGTCGAGAACCATGCGGCTCAGTGCGGGCTCCAGTCGGAGCACATAGCCGTTCTCGCCTTCAGAATCGGTGCGGATCAGGAGGCTGATCTCACGGGTGCCCGGTTCCCATTCCAGGTCCGCCTCAATGCGCACATCGCGAGGCAGCACATCGGTGAGGACCGCCGACTCGTATCGCTCCGCACTCCCCGTCCGCAGCGGCGCCCGCAGATGGTAGTCGGGCTGCGAGTACGCCTCGAGCACTTCGCGGGGCTGCCTGAAGTCCAGCGTCCCATCGGCGGCCTGGACCGCTTCCAGCGCCGCCAGAGTGCCCGCCCAGAGCCAGCGACCGTCGTCCCGCTCATCCTGTCGTGAGGCGATCCAGCCGAAGAATATGCGCCTGCCGTCCCACTGAGCCGACTTGGCGGCGTAGAACCCGCGTCCGTCGATGGTGTCGCGCTCGGGGGCGAGCCATGGCCCCTGCGGGGAACGGGACATGCGATAACGGGTGACGAAGCGGTCGGTGAATTCGGAGTACACGAGGTACCACCACTGCCCCATCCGGAAGAGCTCCGGGCATTCCTGAGTAATGAAGCGCCTCGGGTCCCACAGTGGAGCGGTCGGCCTCCACGTCCGCAGATCGTCGCTGACAAGCCGTGCCACGACTCCTCGGCGGCGCTCGGCCCCTTCGCTGTGCCGCGCCGCGAGGATGAGCGACCAGCCCTCGCCGTCCGGATCGCGGTAGACGAATGGATCGCGCCAATCCGCAGGGTCACAACCTTCAGGAGCGCCGAACGTGTCTTCGGGATGCTTGACCCAGGTGACCAGGTCCGTGCTGGTCGCGTGCGCCACGAGCTGCAGGGAGCGCCCATCGGGAGCCAGTCTGCCGGGGTTGTTGGCCGTGTAGTACAGGTGGTACTCGCCGTCATCGTCCCGCACGACACTGCCCGTGTACGCATTGAAATCCTCGGCGCCGTCTCCACCCGAGGGGAGCACTTCGCCCCGCTCCTCGTAATGGACGAGATCGGTGGTCGTCACGAGGTGCCAAGGGGTCCCGCACGTCGGCTCTCGCCGGCACTCGTGGAGGTAGTAGAGCTTGAGCTCACCCCCATCGGAGTAGGGGATGACATCTCCGACCCAGTCGGGCCGCGGCCGGAAGAAGACTTGTTGAGTCATCGCACATCCTCGTGATCAATCGATTGACCAGAAGGGTATACGCAGACGCACCCCTGGTCAAGCGTTTGATCACGATGTTCCGGGATCGTCACCCAATCGCCTCGAGCGTGCGCGCAACGGCGCCGAACCCGCTTCGGCATGCGGGTTCGGCGCCGTAGGAGTCCGGGCGAGCCGCGCCTACAGGCTCCGCGGGCTCCTCAGCCACCCGGCATCGGTCGGGCGCAGCCCCGACCAATCGGCCGCACGCGCCTGCGCGGCGGCGAGGACCCCCACGACGGTCGAGGGGTTGTGCAGTCGCCCAGCCATGACAGCCGCAAGCACATCGTCGAAGCGGAACCAGGTAGGCACGAACTCGGCCTCCTCGGCCTCGCGCTCCACACGCTCCTGCGGCGCCAGCAGACGCAGATCGCGGGCGAGATAGGAGCGCGCCCCCTCCGTGGTGAAGCCGGGCGAGGCGTAGAAATCAGCCAGGACATCCCATCTGGCAGCCGCATGATCGGTCTCCTCGGCCAGCTCGCGCTGCGCCGCGACCAACGGATCCTCGCCAGGCACATCCAGCAGCCCGGCCGGCACCTCCCAGAGCATGGCGCGCACGGGGTGGCGATACTGGCGCACCATGAGAATCTCTGCCGCGCCGTCGTCCTGGGCGGAGTCCTCGCCCTCGCGCAGGGCCACTACGGACACTGCGTCGTGATGGGCCACGGTCTGCCTGCGCACCGGCTCGTGCCCCTCGGCCAGCACGACCTCCTCATCGTCAACGGTGAAGATCGGACCGCTCCAGACCCGCTCGCACGCGCCAACCGCTCGACCGTCGTCACGGGTGTCCTCTAGATCGGCATAGCTCATCGGTTCGCCCTCTCCTCGTTCTCATCGTTCTCGTCCGCACCTGCGGACTCCGACTTCTCGAGCCGGTGGGAGGCGTAGACATCGCGGCGGTTCTTCAAGGCCGCTCTGATCAGGCCGACGAAAAGCGGATGCGCCCGGGTCGGCCGGGACTTGAGCTCAGGATGGGCCTGAGTGGCCACGAAATAGGGATGCAGATCGCGGTCGAGCTCAACGAATTCGGTGAGATGCCCGTCGGGCGATGTTCCCGTCACATGCAGTCCGACGGCGGCCAGGCGTTCGCGGTAGGCGTTGTTGACCTCGAAGCGATGACGATGGCGCTCACTGACATCGGTGGCGCCATAGGCATCCGCGACTATCGACCCGGGCACGAGCGTCGCGGGGTAGGCGCCCAGCCGCATGGTGCCGCCCAGGTCTCCCCCGCCGGCGACGAACTGGCGCTGGGAATCCATGGTGGTCACCACCGGGTCGGGCGTCTCCGGCTCCATCTCCGTCGATGAGGCGGCCGTCAGGCCGAGCAGATCGCGCGCGACCTCGATCACCATGCACTGCAGACCGAGGCACAGGCCCAGAGTGGGGATTCGGTGCTCGCGCGCCCAGCGCAACGCGCCCACCTTGCCCTCGATACCGCGCACCCCGAAGCCGCCGGGGACCACGACGGCGTCGACGCCCGCCAGAGCGCGCTGGGCCCCCTGTCGGGTCTCGCAGCTGTCAGAGGCGATCCAGCGGATATCGACGCGCGCGTTGTTGGCGAAGCCGCCGTGGCGAATGGCCTCTGAGACCGACAGGTAGGCATCGTGCAGGTCGACGTACTTGCCCACCAGCGCGACCTCGACGCGGTAGCGAGGATCATGCACACGATCGAGCAGCCCATTCCACTCGGTCCAATCCACATCGCGGAAGGGCAGGGCGAGGCGCTGGACGAGGAAGGCGTCGAGTCCCTCGCGGTGCAGGATCGGCGGCACCTCGTAGATGCTGGCGGCATCCTTGCACTCGATGACGGCGGAGGCCTCGACATCGCACATGAGGGCGACCTTGCCCTTGAGGCCCTCGGGCAAGGACCGGTCGGTGCGCAGCACGAGCGCATCGGGCTGAATGCCGATAGAACGCAGCGTCGCCACCGAATGCTGGGTGGGCTTGGTCTTGAGCTCACCGGCTGCGGGCAGGAAGGGGATGAGCGAGACGTGCACGAAGGCGACGTTCTCCCGCCCCAAGTCGGCGCGCACCTGGCGGGCGGCCTCGAGGAAGGGTTGAGACTCGATGTCCCCCACCGTGCCGCCGATCTCGGTGATGATGACATCGGGCGTCGTGCCGTCGGCATCAGGAGCGGCCTGCGCCCGCATGACCCGTTTGATCTCGTCGGTGATGTGCGGGATGACCTGAACCGTGTCTCCGAGATACTCGCCGCGGCGCTCCTTGGCGATCACGGTGGAGTAGACCTGCCCGGTGGTGGCATTGGCGGCACCGGTGAGATTGACGTCCAGAAAACGCTCGTAGTGACCGATGTCCAGATCGGCCTCCGTGCCGTCCTCAGTAACGAAGACCTCACCGTGTTGAAAGGGATTCATCGTGCCGGGGTCGACGTTGATGTACGGATCCAGCTTCTGCATCACGACGCCGAGCCCGCGAGCCCGCAGAAGACGGCCCAGGCTGGATGCTGTGAGCCCCTTCCCAAGCGAGGAGACGACGCCCCCGGTGACGAAGATGTGCCGAGGACTGTCGGGCAGGGCTCCACTCAGGCGTGCGCGGTTTGAATTCACGGGCCTTCAACCTAGCAGGTCCGGCGGCACGACGGATACATGGAGCAATGTGAAGCGCTGTCGAACAACAGTTAGCAACATCGCGCAGCATCGAGCAAATTGAGCACAGGCGGCAGTCGTGCACGCGCTCTCATCCGGTCCCGGCATCATCCCTCACCCAGGACCTGCCCAATGAGCTGGTCCAGGAGATCGCCGGCGGTGGGCAGGTCCGCCGCAGCGGCACGAGCGCGCTCGCGGGCGGCTGCGCGCAGAGAATCGTCCGCCATGAGTGCCGCGACGGCATCGGCGATGGCATCCGGGGCCGGTTCGACCAGCGTCGCCCCACCGCGAGCCGTCAGCGCGGTGCCGCCGACATCGGTGGCCACGACGGCGGCACCAGCGCGCATCGCCTCCTGGACGATAAGCGGCTGCCCCTCCCACAAGCTGGTCTGAATGACGATATCGGCCTCTTGGAGGAGAACGGGAACGTCCTCACGCCCGCCGAGAAGCCTGACGGGCAGGTTCTCAACGCCCACCCGCTCCCGCGCAGCCCGCGTCTGCGGCCCCTCCCCCGCAAGCGCCCACGCGAATGCGGGCACCTCGCCGTCAGCCGCACGGACCTGCAGCGCTGCTGCGGCATCCAACAGCAGACCGATGCCCTTCTGCGGCGCCAGTCTGGCCACTGTGAGCAGCCGGAGTCCCTCCGCCCACCATGCCGACTCCACCGAGGAGGCGATGGGCGCCAGGCCGGTCAGAGCACGCGGCGGCGCGGGAATAACAGCTATCTCAACCCGCTTCGCACCGCGGCGGGTGGCGCGCTCCACCAGATCCGGACTCACCGCCAGAACCAGATCGGCCCGTGTCGCAACGAGGCGCTCCAAACGCTCGCCGACCGCGCGGGTCAGCCGTCCACCGACAGTGAGGTTGTGCAGCGTCACCACTAACCGGGTGCGGCCAGAGCGCCGTCGCCCCAGAGCCAGAGCGGCGAGGGCGCCCGCACGCAGGCCGTGGGCATGGACGACGTCCGCACGCCGTCCCAGACGCCGCAGCCTGGCGACGGCGGCGGGGTCGCCGGGGCTGGGCCTGGGGCCGATCTCGAGAGGCTCCCCCCGCGCCCCGCCCAGATCGACTCCGTCGATCACGGCAGCCGGCGCCTCGACGATGACATCGTGGCCGGCCCGCACCAACAGCCGGGCGCAGTCCCCCAGATGCGCTCGCACTCCCCCGGCCGCTGAGCCGGAGACCTCCAGGACGCGTCGACGGCGTCCGCGTCCCCCGGAATCTCTCGCCTCCACCGTACCCGAGGGCCCTGGAGCCTCCTCTGCCGGACTGCGGCCCTCGGGACTCATGGTCTGATCTGTCATTTCTGTTATTGCCTCTCCTATGTGCTCAGCGACTCGATCGAATCGGTCGAGGCGGTGCCGGACCTGAGGACATTCAGCAAACGGCGGTCGGCGCCCGCGCAGGCGCCCATGACGAGGCAGGCCGCAGCCAGCGCGCTCACGACGGCGACGGCGATCGATGCCGGCACCGCCTCGATCCGTGCGCTCAGGATGCGTGCGCAGAGACCGACCAGCAGGGCGACCGGCGCACCCACCGCAAGCGCACGCAGAGTCGGCCCGAGAACCTGGGTGCCCACGGTGAGGGCCAGCGCCAGGAGCATGCCCGCACCGGCGACGCTCATGCCGATCGTCAGTCCAATGGCCAGCGCCACAAGGGTGGCCCGGCCATCGCCTCCGCCCGGCGCCATGAGGCGCACCGCCACGGCCGACGCCCCGGCGACTGTCGCCCACCCCAGTGCGGTGGCCTGGGCGGCGGGCCGGGCACGACCCGCCGCGAAGAGAATCCGGGTGACCTGGTAGATCAGGGAATATCCCACCAGGGCAGGTGCGAGTACGGCCAGGGACTCGCCCATCCCATCGACATCGGTCAGAAGAGCGAAGAAGCGCTCGGCCCCCGCGGATGCCGCCATCAGCATCCCGGAACCGGCGAGCGCAACAGCAGTGACCAGAGCGGTCGAGGCTGCGGCCAGCTCGACGGCCCGAGGCGGGTACCGGTGCGCCCTCTGCCCGGCAGGGCGCCCGCCTCCCGCGTCGAAGGCCGCAGCGAGGCGGGGGTAGACGACAGTGGCCACGGGCACCGCCATGACAGCGTAGGGGAGCATGTAGACCGCCTGGGTGTACTGGTAGACGGCCACGGTTCCAGTACGCCCGCCGGAGCGCGCCAGCGCCAGGACTGCAAGAACGGAGGCCTGTTGGGCCACCAGGGTCCACACACCGGCGCTGCCCAACCGCAGAGCCCGCCAGGCGATCGCCCGGTCCACGTGCAGCGTGGGACGCAGGCGAATTCCGAGGCGCATCACCGGATAGAGGAGCGGCAGGCTGAGCGCGGCGACGCCAGCCGTCGTGCCCCATCCCAGGACGCTCAGGGCCGTGCTCCCGGCCTGCCCCGGCGAGTCGGACGTCATGGCGCCGAAGACGGCGTAAGTCGCCATGACGATGAGACTGGACAGGATGGGCGTCAGCGCGGGCCATGTGAAGCGCCCGCAGGCCTGCAGCACCCCGGTGAGGACCACGCCGATGCCGTACAGGGGCACCTGGGCGGCGAACATGCGCAGAAAATCGGCGACCAGATCCGCCTGAAGACCAGGATCCGCCCCCGCCGAGGAGGGCAGAAGCCCCGCAATGGGATCGGCCAGTACCGCCAGAAGCAGCGCCAGTGGAGTCAGCACAGCCAGGACGACGCCGAGCAGGCCAGAGGCGATCCGCGAGGCATCTCGGCTGCGCGAAGGAACCGCGACCGCGGCCAGCAACGGCACGACAGTGGCGGCCAGTGCTCCGCCGACGACGACCTCGTAGAGAACATTGGGCACCTGGTTCGCGGTGGCGTAGGCACCGGCTACGGTACCGGCGCCCACCGTCGTCGCCTGCACGATCCACCGGCCGAAACCGAGCACACGCGACACGAGGGTGAAACCGGCGACCCCGGAAACGGCGCCGAGCAGGCCTTTCGCACGCGGAGCCCCAGAGCCCGACTGGCTGGAGGCGGTCATGAGACCCGGCGCCCCAGGCCATCAAGCGCGGCCAGCACCGGAGTACGGTCGATCACCCGGGTGAAGGAGACGCGCTCACTGGCCAGGACCAGAGCCGTCCCGACCAGGGCAGCGAGGCCGCGCACCGTCCGGCTGGGGTGGGCCGCCAAAGCGGTTCCGACGACGGCCCCCACGGCATTGGCACCCGTATCACCGAGCATGGTGTTCTCCATGAGGTCCTCGGGCAGGGCCGCGGCGACGACGCCCAGCCCACCAGCGGCCAGTGCCCTGGACGCCTCGGCGCCCTCGCGACCATCGGCCAGCAGGGCCCCGCTCAGCAGAGCCGCGGTTTTCAGAGCGCGGCCGGGCCGCAGATCAAGCAGATTGTGAACATTGGTCCACGTCGCAATGGCCATCGCACTGATGGCGGCGTCAGCGGCAGTGGCGAGCGATTCAGACTCACCGGACATGGCGCTGCGGCGCCGCGCCATGAGCGCTCCGGAGACGAGGGCGCCGGAACCGATCATGGCCATCTTGAGCACACCGGTCGTCAGGCGCCCGCGGGACAATGCGCCCAGGTGACCGGCCAGGCCCTTGGCGGGAGCATCACCGTCGTGGGCTCCGGCGTCCAGATCATCGACGAGACCGGCGGCGCCGGCCGCTGCCACCGGAACGACAGCCGCGACCATCACGCGTTCAGAGCCGCGCGTGGTCGGGCGATTCATCAAACGGCCGGCCACGCGGCCTGCGGCCACGGACCCCGCTGCCGCCCCGACACCGCCGCGCAGGCTCACAGCGCGCCCATGGAAGTTCGTCCGTTCCAGAGAAGGACGCAGTCCCCCGATGACTCCCAGGCCCGTTGACCATGACAGGGTCACGCCGAACGCTTGAAGTGCGGCGCAGGCCAGGGCGCGATCCGGCGTGGTCCTCAAGGCGCCGATGCGCCCGGGTGTGCGGCTCATGGGTGCAGCGTATCGGGACTGGATCGAAGTTCTGCTCCGGGCAGGCCCGTGGTGGACGCGATCCACCGCCCGGGCCCGACGGCATGCAGGCGACCACGGCGCCCCGGCCGCTTGTTCCTTCTACTCGGCTACCTCGACACCGGCGGCATAACCGCATCCACGCCCTTGTCGAAGCCGTAATGCCCCTTCGTTCCCGAGGCCGTCGAGGCCAGGGCCAACGGGGTGGACACCGCTGCGGCGACCTGGCCGACCGAGTCGATCGTGGTGACGGAGGACTTGTCAGCGCGCAGAACGGAGACCACGTCATTGTCAGCATCGGCGGCACCGACGATGACCGTCGTGGCGGTCGCAGCCGTACCGGTCAGGGCGGTGGCCCAGGAGGCCGCGGTCTGCGCCAGCGAATCCGCCGTCTCCGTGCTCTTCGGGTCCGCCGCATCAGGGCTGTGCGGACCGACGACGACGACCATATCCGCGGGTCCACTGGGCTTGGCATCAACGGAGACCAGCGGGCTATCGGTGGCGGTCAGCAGGTCCATCAGCGCCTTGGCGCTCTCCGAGTCGCTGGTGAGCGCAGTGCCCAGTCCCTCTCCGAGCACACCATTGCCGTCAGTCGAGGTCGTCTTGCCGAGGTGGGGAGCGAACTGCCCCGAGTACGTCTGGCGGAAAGTCTCCCGAGAAGGATCGACCCAAGCGGTGGTCAGGCTCACGCGTCCGGATATCTTCCCCCCTGCCGCTTCCACCTGAGCGGTGATGCCCTCAACATCATCCGACTCAGTATCGGGAAGAACCGCCAGGGCGACTTTCTTGCCGTCGAGGGTCCCGGGCAGATAAGCGGCAGCGGCTGCGGTGATGTAGCCGTCACGGTCGTTGACGGCCGCCTCGGTCTGCTCGAGCTGAGTCTGCGTGGCCTTGCGGTTCTCGCGCAGGGAGGTGACCTGGTCGTTCAGAGCGGTGCCCAGCGAGTTCTGCAGCGGGCCTGCGCCGAGGACGACGCCCACGGCCAGCGCCAGGAAGACGGAGATGAGCGAGACCAGGTGGTAGCGGAAATCGATCATGAAGGTCCTGTCCTTGCTCAAACGGAGGGCGTACTCGGGGCCAGGCCCACGAGTGAACGGAGGAAGTTGACGATGTCATCCCATACAGCGCCGGACAGACCCAGGAGCGTCTGCCCCGCCGGCGTGGAGGCCAGCGCTGCGAACAGGGCGATGAGCCCGGCGAGAGCCAGGAAGCTCAGGTGCCAGCCGGAGATACGAGTGCGGTACAAGCGCGAGACGCCCTTGGCGTCGATGAGGCGGTTGCCGACCTTGAGGCGCGTCAGGAAGGTCGAGGACATCCCCTCGCGGCCCTTGTCGAGGAACTCCAGGAGCGTCACGTGCGTGCCGACCGCGACGATGAGCTCCGCTCCGGCGCCATCGGCCATGAGCATGGCGATGTCCTCGCTGGTGCCGGTGGCCGCGAAGACCTTGTGCTCGGCGCCGAGGCGCTCCACACGGGCGAGCCCGGGAGCCCGGCCATCGCGGTAGGCGTGAACGACGATCTCGGCGCCGCTTCCCAAGGCCTTGTCCGAGACGGAATCCATGTCGCCGACGATCATATCCGGCTTGAGCCCCGCCTCCATGACGGCATCGGCCCCGCCATCGACCCCGATGATGACGGGCTTGTAGTCGCGAATGTAGGGACGCAGCGCCATGAGATCCTGTTTGTAGGAGTAGCCGCGCACAACGATCAGGACATGGCGGCCGCTCATCCTGGTGCTGATGTCGGGCATGCCCACGCCATTGAGCAGAAGATCGCGCTCACCGCGCATGTACTCCATCGTGTTGACCGCGAACGCCTCGAGCTGGACCGACAGGCCCGCACGCGCCGCCTCCATGGACTCCTCAACCCGTTCCCGGGTCTGCAGCACGCCCTCGGCGATGATCTCCTCGCTCTTGCCGGCCGCACGCACCTTCGCGGGCCCGTCGTCGCCCGACTCGATGCTGACACGCTGCCCCTCGCGCAGACGCATGACGTCGGTGCCCAAGTCGTCGACGAGCAGAATGCCGGCGTCCACCAGAATGCCCGGACCGAGGTTCGGGTAGCGCCCGGATACCGACGGTGCGGCGTTGAGAACCGCGGCGGGACGCGCCTCGGCGAGCGCCTCGGCGGCCACGCGGTCGAGATCCGTGTGGTTGATGACGGCGATTTCGCCGGCCTGAAGACGCTTCGTCAGCTTCTTGGTGCGCGCGTCGACGCGCACCACCCCGCTGGGATACTCGGGGTCCGACGACACCTGCCTGCGAAACGGGTTCCTCACGTCGGGGATTGTCCCATGGAGGCTTCTTCCAGAAGCTCAGCGGCATGCCGCAGAGCGGCCTCGGAGCGCTCATGTCCGGAGAGCATGCGGGCCAGCTCGGTCACGCGCTCGGAGCCCACCACCTGCACGACCCGGGTGCGGGTTGTCTCTGCTGTCTCAGCATCATCCTGGCTTTCACCGAGTGATGCAGCAGTGTCCTGAGTCTGCCCAGCCCCCTTGGCCCTCTTGCTCTCTTTGGTCCCCTTAGTCTCTTTGGTCTCCTTGACGACCACGAGCTGGGTGTCGGCCCAGGCGGCGACCTGCGCCAGGTGGGTGACCACCACCACCTGGTGGCGACGAGCCAGCCGTGCGAGCCTGCGACCGATCTCACGCGCAGCACGCCCTCCGACTCCCGCGTCGATCTCATCGAAGACGAAAGTCCGCTGGTGGCTGGGCGCGGCACTCGGCTGCGGTACGCCGGCGGCGTCGGCCAGCACGACCTCCAGAGCCAGCATGATGCGGGACAGTTCACCGCCCGAGGCGCCCTTGCCCAGCGGTAGCGCAGGGGCACCCGGATGAGAGACCAGCATCAGGCAGACGGCCTCGGCACCGGTGGGACCGGGCTCGTCGAGCGGCTCAAGCTCAACGACCAATCGCGCCCCCTTCATCTGCAGGCCGTCGATCTCAGCGGTCACGGCCGCCTCGAGTCTGCCGGCCAACGCCCGACGCGCCGCAGTCAGCTGGCCGGCCGCCTCATCCAGGGCGGCGTGAGCACCGGCCAGCGCCTGCTCCAGAGACGCGGCGCTGTCTTCTGCACCATCGAGCTCAGCCAGCCGATCTGCCGCTCGCCGCCCCCAGGCGAGGAGTGCATCGACATCGTCGATCTCCGTAGCCGACCCTCCGATGTCACGGCAGGCCCGTGCCAGCTCTCCGCGTCGATCTTGAATCCAGGCGAGCCGGGCCGGATCAGCATCCAGGGACACCAGGTACTCCCCCAGGTCGGCAGCGATGTCGGCGGTCAGAACGCTCAGTTGGCGGGTGCGCCCGGCGAGCTCGGCCAAGCGATCATCCTCTCCCGGAGCACTGGCCAGAGCGCGCTGCGCAGCGGCGAGAAGCGCGGCCGCATCCGCCTGGCCGGGGGCAACGACGTCCTCTTGACCGACCAGGGCCGTACGAGCGGTGCCCGCCGCCAGACGCAAATCCTCGGCATGGTCGAGCCGCTCAGCTTCAGCGGTGAGTTCATGGTCCTCCCCCGGAGAAGGTTCCAGCGCCTCCAGCGCCTCCAGCCACTCGCGCAGGCGTTCAGCCTCCTCCTGGCGCGCCTGGGCCCCGGCGCGCCAGTGGTCCAGCGCTTCGGCGGCTTCGCGACGCGCGCGATAGGCCTCGGCATAGCGGCGGCACAGTCCGGCGTGCTCCGGACCTCCCAGACTGTCCAGGGCGGCCCGCTGAGCGGCGGCGCTGCGCAATCGGAGCTGCTCAGTCTGTCCATGTACCGACACCAGCTGGGATCCGATGTCGGTGAGCACGGAGGAGGGGACCGCACGCCCGCCCAGATGCGCACGAGAACGACCCGAGGCCGGCACCGTGCGGGTGGCGATGAGCAGGTCGTCGTCGAGCTCGGCGCCGGCCTGCCTGGCCCGAGAGGCGGCCCGAGAGGCCGGATCCAGAGTGAAGGCGCCCTCGACCAGAGCGCGCTGGGCCCCGGTTCGCACAATGGTGCTCTCGGCCCGTTGCCCAAGCAGGAGCCCGAGAGAGGTGAGCACCATGGTCTTGCCGGCCCCGGTCTCCCCCGTCAAGGCGGTCAGACCGGGGCTGAGAGGAAGCTCAGCCCGCTCGATGACGCCGAGATTCTCGATATGGAGCGACTCGATCATGCGGTGTCGCCCAGGTCGCCTGAGTCATCCGAGTCGCCGGAGTCGTCGATGGGGGTGCGCCAGCCCTCGACCGGAAGGTCGAACTTGCGTACGAGGCGAGTGGCGAAGGGCGCGTCGTTCAGTCGTGCCAGACGCACGGGCCGGTCCGCACGCCTGACGCGGATGCGCGAGCCCGCGGGAGCATCCAGGCTTCGTCGTCCATCGCACCAGACCTCGGCGTCGCCCAGTCCCGCGTGCTGGATCACCACCTCCAAGCAGGAGTTGGGCCCCAGGACGAGCGGGCGCGTGAACAGGGCGTGTGCGACCAGCGGCACGAGCAGCAGCGCCTCGACCTCCGGCCAGATCACGGGTCCGCCCCCGGAGTAGGCGTAGGCGGTCGATCCGGTCGGGGTCGCCATCACCAGGCCGTCGCAGCCGAAGGAGGACACCGCCTGCCCATCGACCCCGATGGCGACCTCGAGCATGCGGGCGCGGTCGCGCTTCTCCAGAGCCGCCTCATTCAGGGCCCAGTCGTGAGTGACCGCACCATCGGGGGCGGTGACTTCAACATCAATGGTCATACGGGTCTCCACCGTGTATCGACCATCAACGAGGTCGGCGACGACTCCCTCGACCGCATCGGGATCGGCCTCCGCCAGGAAGCCGACGTGGCCCGTGTTGACCCCCACCAGGGGGACGTCGCGCTGGCGAGCTATTTCCGAGGCGCGCAGAATCGTGCCGTCCCCGCCCAGCACGAGGACGAGATCGACGTCTCCGCCGAAGGCGGGATCGACGGCCTGGACGCCGTGAGCCCGCAGCGCCGCCTTCGCGCGCATGACAGCGGTGGCGGTCGGGGCGGCTTTGCGGTGGCGCGGTACCGGCGTATCACCGCGGTCCCGTTCGAGCACCATCACGCGGTTCAACGCGCGCCCTGCCGCAGACGGCTCCGCCGGCGGAGCGGTCCGCCCAAGCTCGGTCGGCTCAGTCGGCTCGGTCGGCCCTGTTGAGCCGGCCGAGCCGACCGGCGTGCGGGACGTTGTGAACGACGCGGGCGACGCTGATGACGCAGACGACGGGGATTCGCTCACGGCTGTCTCCTTTCCGTAGAGCAGCCGGCAGGCCCTTCGGCGACGGCACGACGAGTCTCGGCGAGCAGAGCCTCACCGACGAGGTCAGTCGGAGCTCCTCCGCATCCGGCGCGCAGGTTGACGAAGTACTCCACATTGCCGGCGGGACCGGGCAAAGGGGATGCCTCCACAGCGTTGATCCCGACCCCGAGCTCATGTGCGTGGGCGGCCACGGCCAGGACGGTCTCGACGTGCAGCTCGGGATCGCGCACTACTCCCCCGCGTGCCAGGCGCTTCTTGCCGACCTCGAACTGCGGCTTGACCATGAGCAGCAAGTCGGCGTCCTCGGCGGCCGCGGCCAGGAGCGGAGCCAGCACAAGAGTCAGGGAGATGAACGAGAGATCGCCGACAACGAGTCCCGGAGCGGGCGCCACAGCCTGCGGATCCAGAGCACGCACATTGGTGCGGTCGAGAACCGTGACGCGCTTGTCGGATTGGAGGGACCAGGCGAGCTGCCCGTAACCGACGTCGACCGCAACCACATGCAAGGCTCCGCGCCGAAGCAGTACATCGGTAAAGCCCCCGGTGGAGGCGCCGGCATCCAGGCAACGGCGCCCTTCTATCGTGGGCGCCAAGCCGCGGGAGTCAAGAGCATCCAGGGCGCCGGCAAGTTTATGAGCACCGCGCGAGACGTAGTCGTCTCCCTGGGGCGTCACGATCTCGAGCGCCTGCGCCGGACTGACCTGGCGGGCCGGCTTGACCGCGACGACCCCGTCAAGTGTGACATGCCCATCGGCGATGAGCTGGGCAGCATGCGTGCGAGAACGGGCGAGCCCGCGCCGGACGAGTTCGGAGTCGAGACGAATGAGTCGTGCCATGCAATAACAGGTGTCTGTCTAGCTTCCCGGATACTGGTTCTACTGGTGATGTGCTGCTCTCGGAATCGAGAGGTTACCGTGTCAGCCCTCGGCCTGGCGAAGCTCCAGGGCAAGAGTCTCGTGAATCGCTGCGAGAGCGGCAGCCCGCTCCTCCAATGGCGCCTCGCCGGCCTCCTGAAGACGTTCGGTGACCTGGATGACGTCGTCAGACTCACCGGCATGCGCCTCGACCGGCGGTGGAGCCGGAACGGGGCGCGTTTCAGAAGGAGTTCCGTCGGAAGTGTTCTGGTGCTCCATAGTAGTTAGTGATTGTCAGATTCAGTTCCACACGCGAAGGTCGGGGATGTTCGGCGCCGATGCCGCGCCGTACGTGTCCAGGTGCTCCCACACGGCGCAGGCCAGAGCCCGATACGCATCAAGGGTGATTTCGGCCTCCTGCCCGGTCAGGGCCTCCTCGTCGTTCAGAATCACGGAATCGCCGCGGATGCCGCAATGCGCCTCACCCACTGTCCATAGGCTCTCTTCTCCGTGGCGCTCGTGCACCGGTTCCGGATGAGGTTCGAGCAGCCCGCGCAGATCGGTGTGGAGGTAGGCGGGGCGCTCTTCGGGTTGAGCCAGGACGACGTCGCGCGCCGTGTTGACGCCGGTCAGAACATGCAATCCGGGGATGCCGGCGGCGCGAGCGCCGACGTGATCGGTGTTGAGACGGTCTCCTACAGCCAGCGGCTTGGAACCGCCGGCGCGCGCGAGGGCGCGCTCGTAGATCCCGGGGAAGGGCTTGCCGCCCGCTAGTGGCTCACGGCCGGAGGCGTTGGTGATGGCCGCGACGAGGCTGCCGTTGCCCAGGGCGAAACCGCGTTCTGTGGGCAGCGTGGCATCAAGGTTGGTGGCGACGTGGATGGCGCCGTCCGCAATGGCGTACAGGCCTTCGGACATCATCGCCCAATCCACAGCCGGGTCCCAGCCCTGCACGACGGCGGCCGGCTGCCGATCGGCGGAGTCGACGACTGCGAAGCCCTCAGCGGTCAATGCCTCGCGCAGGCCCTGACCGCCGACGACGAGCACGGGCGACCCTTCGGCGAGGTGATCGCGCAGTAATGCGGCGGCGTCCATGGCAGCCGAGAAGACTTCACCGGAGGAGGCCCTGATGTCATTGTCGGCCAACTTGTCGACTACGGATTGCGGAGCCCGGGAGGCGTTGTTGGTGATGAAGGACAGCCTCATGCCGCGGGCACGAGCGCCATTGACGCTGTCAGCAGCGTGGTCGACAGAGGAGTCGCCGGCGAAGCACACGCCATCAAGGTCGAGAAGAGCGACGTCATAGGTCTCCGCCAGGGGCGACTCACTCCCCAGGAGCAGTGAGGATCCAGGGGTGGGCGACGGTTCGGTCATCTCAAGCCTCCTGATCCTGGGTGTCGTCGACGTCGCTGAGTAACTCGGCCATCTCCGCCTCTACACGCTCCTCGAAGGACGAGGATTCGTCGCTGTCCTCGCTGTCGGCACCGTCGTCGCGGTCACCTGCGGCAGCGTCGCCCGTTGTTGCGATCCGATCGCTGCCGAGAGGAGCGCCAGCCGGGACCTCTTCACGAAGGTCGCCGCCCTGGTCGCCTACAGGAGCATCTTCATCTGAAACCGGGAGGTTCTCCGAGCTGGATGATTCGGATCGAGCAGACGCGTCGGATCCTGTCTGGGCGGCCTGGTCCTGGTCGTAGTCATCCTCAATGTCGTAGACCTGGACATGATCGTCTTCGGTCTCCTGTCGGGGCCCTTGCCCGATGCGTTCGCGAACCGCGGCGGCCTCTTCCTGTCGGCCAAGCTCCTCCAGCCTGTCGGCGCGCACTGAGTGGAGGCGACGAAGCGTCTCACGATCGCCCCGGAACATCATGATGGCTTCTTCGATCACAACCAGTCCGAGGTCGTCCTGGCCCATCTCATGTCGTACGCCCGATACGACCATGGCCAGCTCCGCCTCTTCGAGATCGTCAAGCTGATGGGGGTCTGCTTCCTTGGCGACTTTGAGAGCCTGCTGGAGTCTTCCCAGCGCGCGCTCGCAGTCGGCTTCGATGGCACGGTGCATGTCGAAGCCCGATAGGCGCCGCGCAGCACGAATCTCGCGTAGTGCTTCTGCGTAATGACCTGCCAGGTAGGCGGCGATGCCGGCTGACTCGCGAACGACGGCAACCCTGCCCGCGTGCGAGGCGGCATAGCGGGCATGCTGGTAAGCGAGCTCAGGATCGGTGCTGAGCAACCGCTGGGTCATCACGAGGTGACGCGAAACCTTCTCCGCATTAACCTTTCCCAAGGCTCGCAGCTCACGACGCGCGGACGCCTCGAGATCTGCCGGCTGCACATTATCGGGCACGACGGGCTCGTGAACGCGTGCACGCTGCGGCGGCCGAGAATCACGCCGGTCGCCATTGCGCTGCCCGCGCCCCGGCGTCCGTCCTTTGCGATCGTTCTGGCGGTGATGCCGCTCACCGTGTTCACTGTGCTCGCCGTGCTGGCCACGTTGACCGCGACGGTAATCATCACGGCTTTCAAAACGCGAGCCATTTCCATGCCCATGTGCCCCGCCCCGGTCAGACCGGCGCTGACCCCGCCGGTCGTTATCAGCACTCTTTCGAAAACCATGCCGATCCCCGGACCGATACGAGCGGGCACCGCGCGAGCGCCCCTGGTCGTTGCGCCTGTCCTGGGTCATGTCAGTGTTTCCTCAAGGTAAGTGAGCTCTGTTGGTGAGCTTACCTGTTGTGGGGTGTGGTTCGCCCCTCGGGGTTCCCCGCTGTGGTGGGGCTCCCCG
>NZ_JH711481.1:1613788-1978101 GCF_000269805.1 Actinomyces massiliensis 4401292 | reverse complement strand
ACAAAAGAAGCGATCCCGTCCGCTTCGGCAGGACCGCTTCTCCTCGGAAGCACTCGAGAAATTTTAGCGAGCCTCACCCCCCAAGGTCAAACCCAAGATCCGTGATCCCGATCTCTCCCTGATGACGGTTCTTCGACATCGGTCTCCCAGGACATGTCCCCGTCATCATCCCCTCGCCCCCGGATCTCCAGGCAGGAGGAAGACGTACGCGGGCGGAGCTCACCCAACCATGCGAGCCCCGCGGTAGAGCACCTGCCATCACCGAGCGACCCGTGAACCCACTCATGATCTGACAGGATCCGCGCTGCAATCAGTGCTGCTGCGCCTGCCGCGCCACCGCGAGGTTGCGGCGGCCCTTGCGCACGAGGACGACTCCCCCGGCGAGCAGCTGCTCGGCCACCACCGGCGCATCCTCGTCGACGACCTTGACATTGTTGAGGTAGGCGCCTCCGCCGGCCACCGTCTTGCGTGCCGCGCTGCGCCCCCTGTCCAGGCCCGCGGACACGAGTAGATCCACTATCGTCGTCTCCCCTACGACGAGCTTTGCCGCGGGCAAGTCGGCGGTCGCCGCAGCCAGCGTCGCTTCATCGAGTTCCCGAAGCTGGCCGCGCCCCCACAGCGCCTCCGTCGCGGCCTGAGCGCTACGAACGGCCTCAGCGCCGTGAACCCAGGTCGTCACCTCACACGCCAGGACCTTCTGCGCTTCGCGAGCCTTCGGGTTCTGGGCTGTGGCGATCTCAAGACGCTCGATCTCCTCACGATCCAGAAAGGTGAAGACCTTCAAGAAGCGCACCACGTCGACGTCGTCGGTCTGCAGCCAGAACTGATAGAAGGCGTAGGGCGAGAGCATCTCGGGATTGAGCCAGACGGCACCGCCCTCAGTCTTGCCGAACTTGGTGCCGTCGGCCTTAGTGATCAAGGGGTTGGTCATGACGTGCACCGTCTTGCCCTCGACCTTGTGGATCAGATCCATGCCCCCGACGAGGTTGCCCCACTGATCATTGCCGCCGATCTCGAGCGTGCAGCCGAAGCGGCGATACAGCTCGAGGTAATCGTTCGCCTGAAGGATCTGGTAGCTGAACTCCGTGAAGGAGATGCCCTCCTCGCTGGCCAAGCGCCGGGCCACGATGTCCTTGGAGAGCATCGTGCCCATCCGGAAATGCTTGCCGATATCGCGGAGGAAGTCGATGGCGCTCAGCTCACCGGTCCAGTCAAGGTTATTGACGATGCGGGCAGGATTCTCACCTTCGAACTCGAGAAGGCGCTCCAGCTGAGCCCTCAGACCTGCGGCCCAGTCGGCGACGACCTCCTTGGTGTTGAGGGTGCGCTCGCCCTTGGTCCGCGGATCGCCAATGAGGCCGGTGGCGCCTCCCACCAGCGCCAACGGGTGGTGCCCCGCCATCTGCAGGTGGCGCATCACCTTGACGGCGACCAGATGGCCGTGGTGAAGGCTCGGAGCAGTCGGGTCGAAGCCGCAATAGAAGGTGAGCTCGCCATCGGCCAGCGCGGTGCGAAGCGCGTCGATGTCAGTGTGCTGAGCAATGAGTCCCCGCCACTGCAGCTCATCCAGGATGTCGGTCACTGTCCTGCTTACCTTCCTCGGTTCCTTCCAGCGCCACGCGCGGAGCCGGATGTTCCCCGGCGGCGATAGTGTGCCATGCCGCAGCAGTTGAGCCCGGAGCGTTCCGCTCCGTGAGGAGAACAACGGTCTCATCCGCCCGGACGACGGGCACTGCTCTGCAACTTGTCTGCAACCTGGCAACTCAGTCCAGAGGAATCTTACGCAGTCTTCACGACGGAAATACCGATCGTGGGCCCGTAGAGCTCCCAACCGCCCGCGGCGCGGGCGCGCTGACCAGCCAGGATGATGAGCCCGTGGAAGTCCTTGAGCTCGGCGGCGTCGAATCCGCCCGCGTGGGCCGCAGCCTCATGGGCGCAGCGGGCATCCTCGTATCGGCGGCCCACCTCGTAACCGGCTTGGCGCAGCAGCCTGCGCCCGTAGGCGTCGAAGATGAAGCGGGGGCGGTCGTAGGCCATGAGGGCGACGACGTCCGCGGTCTCGGGGCCGAAGCCGGGCAGCGCCAGCAGGGCCTCGCGCAGGGCGGCGTCGTCCAGGCCCGGGGCAGCCGCTCCGGCGGGGTCGAGTGCCCAGGAGGCGTAGGCGCGCAGGGCGCGGGCCTTGGATGTCATGAACCCGCAAGGCCGGATGAGGGCGATCAGTTCGGCCTCGTCGAGGGCGAGCAGGCGGGCCGGGTCGAAGGAAGTGGCCCGCCGCAGGTCCTCAAGGGTGCGCTGGACATTGCCCCAGGCGGTGTTCTGCACCAGGACGGCGCCACAGGCGTACTCCATGGCGGACTCGGCAGACCACATCTCGACCTCGCCGAACTCATCCTTCAGCAGCTCGTAGAGGTCCCGCAGCGGGATCGGGTCGGCAGGCCCGCGGCCGCCCATAGGGCTCCCCCCGCTCGCACGGCTCGCCCTGCTCACATCGTTCATCCTGTTCACGCCGCCTCCCGGGGCCTGTCCCACACCAGTGAATAGCGGTAGTAGAAGCGCCGTCTCAGCCGGGCGCCGGGCAGGATCCGAGAGGCCGCGGCTCGGATCTCCCCCAGCGATTCGCGCGCCCGGGTGGTCACAACGCCGATATCGCGCGTCTCATGATGCACTGCTCCCATCACCCGAACCGGCAGAACGCACAGCCCGGACACGATCCAGTCCCATGGACTCTTGTCGGCGGCCAGACCGACGACGATGAGCCGTCCGCCGGGAGCGACCAGTGCGCCCAGAGCGGCCAGGCCCTCCTCAAGTGGAAGGTGGTGGAGCACGGCGACGCAGGTGACGGTCTCGAAGGCGCCCAGGCGCCCTGGAAGATCCGGCTCCGTGATGTCGCGGGCAAGGACCCTCGCGTTCGGCAGGCCTTCCAGGCGGTGCTTTGCTCGGGCGAGTGCCTGCTCATCAGTGTCGATCCCGATGACTTCACGGCACGCGCCTGCCAGGCGCGCGCACAGGAGCCCCTCGCCGCATCCGACGTCGAGCGCCCGTCCACCGCGCCGCCCCGCGTCCCGGACGATCGCTGGGTGGAAGGCGGTGTTGTGGTTCCAGTAGTCGGCAGTCACTGCGGCAGTCTATGGATCTCAAGGCCGCCACGAGCAGGTATCACTCACCAGCTGAGGAATGCTCCTGCTTGCCGCCGCGATGCGCATCGGATCCGGAGGACTCCTTGATCAGAGCGTCGCGCAGCCGGGGTCTCGAGGAGAAGTACGCCTCGTCGACTGCCTCGACAGCGCTCAGTGCCTGGTCGCCCATCTCCCGGCCTGCTGCCGTTGTACTGACGATCCGGGCACGTGCATCCCCAGGGGGCTGCTGACGGGAGACGTACCCCGCCGCTTCCAGCCTACGCAGCACCTGGCTGGCGGTTTTGACGTCCATGCCTGCTTGGGCGGCGATCATGACCTGAGTACCCGCCCCGCCATGGGTCTCGAGCCACCATGCGCAGGCGAGCAGCACGAACTGCGAGTGCGTGAGTCCCAAGGGGTCCAGCGCAGCCGCCACGTCGCGTTGCCAGGCCAAGGTGCTTCGCCACAGGAGGAGGCCGGGGCTGGACTCCGGCCCCTGGAAGCGCGTTCTCACATAGTGACCTTAGCAGCCCGCACAAGTGCCTCTGCCGTCTGAGGGAAATCCGCAGCGATCTGGGAGCCGATGCCGGGGCCGATCTCATCAGCCCGAGGACCGTCAATATCCAGGCGAATGATGACGGCGTTTCCCTCACCCCCAGGACCGGCAGAGACGAATGAGTGCGTGAAGGTCAACTCCACGCCCCCGTACTCAGCACGGTCGGCCTGGACATGGGGCGGCTCCCACCGAGTGACGACGATGTCGATGCCCTCCTGGCCCGCCGGCGTCATCACGATGCGCGCACCGACTCCAAGAGGCTCTTGCGGCTCGTACCGATCCCCTCCAGGCAGCTCGAGTTCACCTGCGAGCACTCGAGTCCAGACGCTCCACAGAGCATCCACTGGGACATCGGCCTCATGGCGGTATTCAGTCGTCCACATCTCTACTGCCTTTCGTTGGAGGATCAACACATCCGTAGATGGTCTGTGCAGAGATTATCTGCGCGCACACTATTAGTCAAGCGCGGCCCTCGTATGCAGTGCGGACCCACTCATGCTCCGGCCCATCTCAGCACCGGCAGCGCTCTTCACGCCGAACCGCGATCAGCGCTCAGCGCGTCCAGCGCGCCGCCGAGGAACAGCCGGTTTGTAGGGCGAGACGGTGGGCTCATCCTCGAGCCAGAACCGCCAGGGGTAGGCCTCGCCGTCGCCGCCGGGGCCGGCCACCCCGGTGCGCGGACCCGTGCGGATGCGCGCCGCTTCGGGGTTCAGGCCCGGCTCCGGCAGAGCGAGGCTGACGCGCGACCCGGGCCCGCCCAGAGCGGTGCCGTCGTCGGACCGGTCCAGCCCCAGCGCCGCGCACAGACGGGCCGGCCCACGGGCCAGGTCGCGGTCGTTCCGCGCGGCGGGCCGACGACGGCGGGCCAGCTCGACTCCGGCCACCACCTCGCCCCCGCGCATCAGGACGGCGCGGGAAAGGCCCTCGGGGCCGGTGACGACGTTGACGCAGTGGTGCATGCCGTAGGTGAAATAGACGTAGATGATGCCGCCCGCCTCGAACATGGAGGCATTGCGGGCCGTACGACCCCGGAAGGCGTGCGAGCCGGGGTCGGCCTCACCACGGTAGGCCTCCACCTCGGTCAGGCGCACCGAGACGGTCCCCTCAGGCGACGTGGTCGTCACGATGGCCCCCAGGAGGGCCGGGGCGGCCTGAAGGCTGTCGCGGGCAAGCACCTCTGCCACGTCCGGGGTGAGACCGGATCCTCCACCGGCCATGTCCCTGCCGCCGGGCATCAGGCCTGCTCCGGTGCGTCGTCCTCCTCGGGCTGCGGCCCGCTGGGGCCGTCGAGGAGGGACCCCTCCCAGGCAAAGACCCGCAACTCGGCGCTACGGGCGATGGCCCGAGTCAGTTGCTCCAGGACGCGCACGGGCGCGGTGCCGCCGTGGCCGGTGCGGGCGGCCACGGAGCCCTCGGCGGAGAGCACCTCGCGCACGCCAGGAGTCAAGCGGGCATTGATGGCAGCGAAGTCCTCGTCGCTCAGGTCCCACAGCTCGATGCCGCGCTCCTCGCAGGCGCGCACGCAGGCTCCGGAGATCTCGTGGGCCTGCCGGAAGGGGACGCCGCCCCGTACCAGCCACTCGGCCACGTCGGTGGCCAGGGAGAAGCCCTGGGGAGCCAGGGATGCCATGCGACCGTAGTCCAGGGCCATGGTGTCCACCATGCCGGCGACGGCGGGCAGGAGTACGGCGAGGGTGTCGACGGCGTCGAAGACCGGCTCCTTGTCCTCCTGGAGGTCGCGGTCGTAGGCCAGGGGCAGGGCCTTGAGAGTGGCCAGCAGGCCCGTCAGGTCCCCGATGAGGCGGCCGGCCTTGCCGCGGGCGAGCTCGGCCACGTCCGGGTTCTTCTTCTGGGGCATGATCGAGGAACCGGTGGAGTAGGAGTCGTCCAGGGTGACGAATCCGAACTCCTTGGTGTTCCAGATGATGATCTCCTCGCTCAGGCGGGAGACGTCCACAGCGGTCATCGCCAGGATGAAGCTGAACTCCGCCACCGCATCGCGCGAGGCCGTGCCGTCGATGGAGTTCTCCACGGCGGCCGAGAAGCCGAGGTCGGCGGCCACGGCGTCGGGGTCCAGGCCCAGAGTGCTGCCCGCCAGGGCGCCGGACCCGTACGGGGAGACGGCGGCGCGGGCGTCGAAGTCCTCCAGGCGCTCCACATCGCGCATGAGCGGCCAGGCGTGGGCGAGCAGCTGGTGGGCCACCAGGACCGGTTGGGCGTGCTGCAGGTGGGTGCGGCCGGGCATGACGGCCTCGCCCGCGGCGGCGGCCTGGTTGATGAGCGCGTCGACCACGTCCAGGACGAGCCCGGCGATGTGGCGCGCCTGGTCGCGCAGGTACATGCGGATGAGAGTCGCGATCTGGTCGTTGCGGCTGCGGCCCGCGCGCAGGCGGCCGCCCAGGTCCTCCCCGGCGCGCTCCATGAGCCCGCGCTCCAGAGCCGTGTGAACATCTTCGTCAGCAGGAGTCGGGGCGAAGACGCCGGTGACGACATCCTCCTCGAGACGGTCCAAAGCCCCGATCATGCCGTCCAGCTGAGCATCGTCGAGCAGACCCGCACCGCGCAGGGCCCGAGCGTGGGCACGCGAACCGGCGATGTCATAGCGGGCGAGGCGCCAGTCGAAGTGGGTGGAGACGGACAGCGCCGCCAGCGCATCGGCAGGCCCACCGGTGAAGCGTCCGCCCCACAGGCTGATCCCGGCTCCGGCACCGGTGGACTCGTACTGGTTCTGCTCACTGGTCATGGTCCCATCATGACGCATCGGCGCGCGGGCCGGAGAACGCTCTTCCGGTGTTCACGCACCATCCTCGGGGCGCCACCGCATCGCATGCCGCTTGCCGATGTCCCGTCCCGTCCCCTTGCGGGGAACATGGGCAAAAAGCCATCCCCTCTTGCTCAGCGTGCTCGGGACACGCTCTCCTCGAGCGCCCAGGGATCATTGTGCTCGCGCTCGATGATCTCGTGCAGTCCGAGCCAGGTGCCCAGGGCGCACACGGTGACCCAGTTGCCTTCGGACAGCAGACGCGACTCCGTCATGGACTGCACGACCATGGCGGTCATGAGCAGGGCGGGCAGGAGCACTGAGGCGTCGGAGTCCAGATAGTGCACGGCCAGCCTGAACGAGCGGAAGGTGAGCGTCAGCACGAGGACCACGATCAGTGCGGCGCCCACGACGCCAGTCTGGAAAAGGGCCTCGATATAGGCGTTGTGGGCACTGAGCGTCGGTGTGCCGTCTGGACGGATGACGAGCGTGCCGAACATGGGGATCCACGGCACCCAGTACATGATCCAGCCCCAGCCGAGGAACGTGTGCTGCTCCCACAGGGCGAGCACCTTCATCCAGATCTCCCACCGACCGGTCATATCGGAACTGCGCCCGAGCAAGGCGGTCAGTTGCGAGTGCCAGCCGATCGCAACAGCGACTAACGCCACGCCCAGAGTAGAGGCCACAACGATCACAGTGGTCCGCAAAGCAATGGGAACGTGGCGCAGCAGCCATAGGAACAACATGACGACCAGGCTCACAACTGCCGCAACGATGACGGTGGCCGAACCGGTCAGGAAGAGAGTCAGGACGGATAGCGCAGACCACACGATGAAGTTCGGCAATCTCAGCCGGTTGTCCCTCCAACGCACGGCCACGCAGATCAAAGTGAGCAGGGCGATGAATGCCAGCGGATTCCGGTTGCCGACAATGCCCTGGATGGGCCCGCCCCGGAAGATGTTGCCCTCGACCCAGATATAGGAGGGAGGAACTTCGGTCCAGTCCCTCATATAAGCGGGAATCAGCGGATGCTGCAGAACGAGCGCCACATAGAGCTCGAGCAGGAAGCTGAGCACCAGGGTCGCCTCGAGGGCACGGCTGAGCGCATCGGTCAATTGACGCAGGGACAGGCCGCAGGCCAGTAGAACGCCTGAGGCGGTGGTGGCCAGCATGAGCAGCCCGGCAAGGATGGTCTCACGCGGGTAATGGGACCATATAACGCTCAGCATGCACAGGACGGTGTAAGCGCTGGCTATTGGGGGCAGCGCCCGCCATGGCACTCGATGACCTTCACGCACGAAAACGGCGAAGAGCATGAGGCCGCTGATCGCGGCGATGACGCCGAATGCCCACCAGCCGACAAGATTGCGCAGCCCTTGACCCGAGAATGTGACAATGAAGCCCCACGTGCCCAGCGCGGGCATGAGGCTGCGCCGTGCGCCGACGACGGCGGCTCCGGAACGAGCCTCGACTATTGGCACGTGGGAATCCTCTCATGTGATCAGATCGCCGGCGCCGCAGGGCGGTGTCCGGGCATGAAGCCCGGCGGCGGTCCATATTGCTGCACGCATCGTAAGCAGAATGAAGGAACACCGCTGACCAACAGAGCCTCACGGCGTGGCTCAGGCCCGGGGAGATCTCCCCGGGCCTGAACGCATGCAGCATATGAATCTCGGCTCCTTCAGCCTCATCGGACTCTTCAGAAGCTCGGGGAAAGGGAGCCGGTCTCTACCGAACCGACAGGCGCCCTGCCCATCCGGTCGCTCGGATTCCTCGAACGGCCATCAGCAAATCATCAGCTGTCCATCAGGTATGGCGGCCGGCGATGTCCTTGATGAACCAGGCAGTGGTTCATCAAGGACATCGCAATCAGCACCGTGATCCCGCCAGCGATCCAGCGACGACCTCAATGATCTCAATGCGCGGCATAAGCCTCAGAAGCCAGTGCCCTGGCCCATGCGCACATCGCGGGCGGCCGCGAGCTTGGACTGCATACCGTAGATCTCGATGAACCCGCGGGAGGAGGACTGGTCGAAGGAGTCGCCGGTGTCGTAGGTGGCCAGTTCGAAATCGTACAGACTCGACTCGGAGCGCCGGCCGTTGACTGTGGCACGACCACCATGCAGCACCATGCGGATATCACCGGAAACGTATTTCTGCGTGTCCTCGATAAAGGCATCCATGGACTGCTTGAGCGGGGAGTACCACTGGGCCTCGTAAACCAGGTCGCTCCACACCTGCTCCATCTGCCGCTTGTAGCGACGTTGGAGGCGCTCCAGGGTCACCGCCTCCAATGCCCGGTGCGCCTCAATGAGGGCGACAGCCCCAGGAGCCTCATAGATCTCACGGGATTTAATACCGACCAGCCGATCCTCGACCGTGTCGATACGCCCCACGCCCTGAGCGCCCGCCCGACGGTTCATCTCCTGGACGGCCTCCAGCGGAGTCACGCTCTTCCCATCGATCGCCACCGGGATACCGCCCTCAAAGGTGAGAATGACCTCGTCCGGCAGCGGCGGGTAGGTGGGATCGTCGGTGTAAACGTAGACATCCTTAGTCGGCGCATTCCACAGGTCCTCCAGGAACCCGGTTTCTATAGCGCGACCCCACACATTCTGATCAATCGAGAAAGGGTTGTGCTTAGTGGTCTCGATGGGCAGATCGTGCTTCTCGGCGTATTCGATGGCGACATCGCGAGTCAGGGCCAGGTCGCGCACCGGAGAGATGCAGTCCATGTCGGGAGCCATAGAGGTGATGGCGACCTCGAAGCGGACTTGATCATTGCCCTTGCCGGTGCAGCCATGGGCGACAGTAGTGGCGCCGAACTCGCGAGCAGCCTTCACCAAATGCTTGGCGATGACAGGACGCGACAGGGCCGAGACCAGCGGATAGGTGTTCTCGTACAGGGCGTTGGCCTTGAGCGCGGGCATGCAGAAGTCTTCGGCGAATTCTTCACGCGCATCGGCCACATATGCCTCAACCGCGCCGCAGTCCAGCGCACGTCGGCGAATAACGTCAAGATCCTCTCCACCCTGGCCGACATCGACGGCGACTGTAACGACCTCTCTGCCCGTCTGCTCGCCGATCCAGCCGATGGCCACGGAGGTATCGAGCCCTCCTGAATAGGCGAGGACAACGCGGTCCTTGTGAACACTCATGTGTCTTCTCTTTTCTGGGTGGTGCTGCTCTGCCGCAGCAGCGTGCGGGACTGGGAGAGGAAGGCGGTCGCGGCTCAGCGCCGGGCGCCAGGATCCGCCAGGGACAGCAGATGTGCGGCCAAGCCACTGGCCACATCCTCAGAACGCGCGACGACCAGAACGGTGTCATCACCGGCGATGCAGCCCAGGACGCCGGGGAGCATGGCGTCATCGACAGCGCCCGCCAACATCTGGGCGGCTCCAGCAGGTGTGCGCAGGACCAGTTGACTGCCGGACCATTCAGCTGTGACCAGCAGGTCCGCGCACCAGCGCGCCAGGCGAGGGGTTGTGTGCTCGGCCATGGAGCCGTTCTCAGGAACGGCAGCCCCACCGGGGCGAAGCTGGCCGGGTGCGCCCGCCTCGGGAATCGCATAGACCTGAACGCCACCGGGACCGCGCACTTTGGTGGCGCGCAGCTCGACAAGATCGCGCGAGAGCGTCGCCTGGGTGGTCGACACGCCGTGGTCGGCCAGGGCACGCCGCAGCTCGGCCTGCGATCGAATGCGCTCCTTGGCCAGGATCTGAGCGATAAGACCGTGGCGAGCCGTCTTGGTCGCCGGCGCCGATGCAGGCGATTCAGCGGCACTGCCGTCGTCGACCACGGGAGAGGCCTGCAGCCGGCTCATGAGGAGCCGTCCCGAAGGCGCGATATCAGGACCTCCGTCAACGTCGTCGTGAAGGCGTCGGCATCGGCGTCGGACAGGACGAAAGGAGGCGCCAGTCTCAGGGTGTCCGGGCGGGGAGCATTGACGATGAAGCCCCGCCGGGCGAGATCATCGGCAACCTGAGAGGCCGGCCCGACGCCGTCGATCAGGCCGATACCGCGCAGCAGGCCGCGCCCGCGAACCTCGGTGACGCCCTCCAGCGCCCCCAACGCAGCCGCCCAGCGATCGCCGAGAGTACTCACTCGTTGGAGCAGCCCCTGTTCGCGAATGGTGTCGATGACGGCCAGCGCAGCCGCTGCAGCAACAGGGTTGCCGCCAAAGGTGGTGCCGTGCTGGCCGGGACCGAGAAGCTCGGCCGCCCGCCCGGTGGCAATGGTCGCCCCTATGGGCACGCCTCCGCCCAGTCCCTTGGCCAGGGTCACGACATCCGGTGTCACGTCCGGGGCGAGTGCATGGTGGGCCATCCAGGCGCCGGTGCGCCCCATACCGGTCTGAACCTCGTCGATCATGAGCAGGGCGCCGGCGGCCGAGGTGAGTTCACGGGCCGCTTCGAGATAACCGGCCGGAAGCTCCTGCACACCCGCCTCGCCTTGGATCGGCTCAACGATCAGTGCGGCGACATCGGGACCGAGAACGGTCCGCAGAGCCTCGACATCCCCGGCGGGGATGAACTCCACGCCGCCGGGCAGCGGCTCGAAGGGGCTGCGATAGGCCTCCTTGTGCGTCAGCGCCAGGGCGCCCATGGTGCGCCCATGGAAGGCGTTCTCCAGGGCGAGGATCCGCGGCCTGCCCGCACCGCCATGGAGACGGGCGATCTTGAAGGCGGCCTCGTTGGCCTCGGTGCCGGAGTTGGCGAGGAACGCTTTGGAGACGCCCGGACCGGCGGCGGGGAACGCGAGGCCATCAAGCTCCTCCGCCAGGCGCACCTGGGCCGGCGAGGTGAAGAAGTTGGAGATATGGCCCAGCGTCGAGATCTGCTCGGTGACCGCCGCCACGATTGCGGGGTGGGCGTGCCCCAGGCAGTTCACGGCGATGCCGGCGAGCAGGTCGATGTACTCGGCGCCATCGGCATCCCACACATGGGCACCCTGGCCGCGCACGAGAACGCGCCCCGGAGTGCCGAAGGTGTTCATGACGGTATTCGCGTAGCGCTGCAGCCATTCCTGATTGACGCTGGCCTCGTGGGAGGCAGCGGTGTCAGCGGACGAGGGGGTCATAGATTCCTGCCTCCGTTCAACGGTGGGATCGGGGCGTCCCCGGGGTGAATAACAGTGCCGACTCCCTCATCGGTGACGATCTCCAGGAGCATGCTGTGAGCCTGGCGGCCATCGACCACGTGGGCCTGCCCCACTCCCCCGCGTACGGCCCGCAAGCAGGCCTCCATCTTCGGGATCATCCCGGTCTCCAGAGAGGGCAGGAGCCCTTCGAGGGCGTCGGCGCTGATGAAGGGCACCAGCGAGCCGCGATCCGGCCAGGCGGAATAGAGCCCCTCGACATCGGTGAGCATGAGCAGCGTCCGCGCCTTGAGGGCCACGGCGATGGCCGCGGCCGCGGTATCGGCATTGACGTTCAGGACGGTGACCGAATCCGTCACCAGGGGCGCCACCGAGGAGATGACGGGGATCCGCCCCTGGTCGAGCAGGTCGATGATGGGCTCGGGGCGCACGTCGACGACATCGCCCACCAGCCCGACGTCCACGCTGTGGCCGTCCACGGTGGCCAGACGCTGGCGGGCCCGCAGCAGGCCACCGTCCTCCCCGCTGATGCCCACCGCGGCGGTGCCGTCGATGTTGAGCAGGGAAACCAGCTCGCGCTGGACGGAACCGGTGAGGACCATGCGGACCACATCCATGACCTCGGGAGTGGTCACCCGCAGGCCGCCGCGGAACTCCGAATCGATGCCCAGTCGCTTCAGCATCGTGTTGATCTGGGGACCGCCGCCGTGGACGACCACGGGTCTGACGCCGACCTGGTGCAGGAAGAGGATGTCCTGTGCGAAGGCCCGTTTGAGATCCTCATCGACCATGGCGTTACCGCCGTACTTGATGACCATGGTGGCGCCCTTGTAGGAGCGCAGCCAGGGTACGGCCTCAAGAAGGACGGAGGCCTTGATCTCCGGGGAGAGCTCGGGGGCCGAGCCGGCGCCCGCGTGTGCGTGTGTCATGTCGTGTAGTCCCCGTTGATGGTGACGTATCCGTGGGTGAGGTCATTGGTCCACACGGTGGCGCGGGCGTCACCGGCGGACAGGTCGATGTCGATCCGGGTCTCGCGGGGACTCATGTCCACCAGGTCGCGACTGTCCCCCAGGCCTCCGTGGCGGAAGATGGTGACGCCGTTGATGGTGACATCGACTTTCTCCGGGTCGAAGGGGCAGGTCTCCTCCGGGACGGTTCCCAGCTGGGAAAGAACGCGCCCCCAATTGGCGTCCCCGCCGGCGACAGCGCATTTCAGAAGGTTCGATGTGGAAACCGTGCGGGCCGCCGCCTCGGCGGCGGCCTCGCTGACCGCCCCGCTCACGGTGATGGCGATGTCATGGGTGGCGCCCTCGGCGTCGGCGACCAGGCGGCGACCGAGTCGGGCGAGGATCTCGGCAACGGCGGCGTCGAAGGCCTCGGGTCCAGGAGCAACGCCGGAGGCCCCCGAGGCCAGGAGGAGGACGGTGTCGTTGGTGGACATGCAGCCGTCGGAGTTGATGCGGTTGACCGTACGCCCCGCAGCCGCCGACAGGGAGCGCTCGGCGGCGCTCGGTTCGACGCTGGCGTCGGTGGTGAGAACGCACAGCATGGTGGCCATGCCGGGAGCGAGCATGCCCACGCCCTTGATCATCCCGCCGATCGTCCAGGTGCCGTCAGCGCCGGCGACCGTGACCGCGTCCTCCTTGGAGACGGTGTCGGTGGTCATGATCGCGGCCGCGGCGTCATGACCTGCCCGCTCGGAGGAGGCCAGCGCCTCCGCCGCGATCCCGGCACCCTCCAGAAGAGTCGGCATGTCGATCGGCACACCGATCACACCGGTGGAGCAGACCAGGACGTCCCCGGAGTCGATGCCGCCCAGAAGACCCGCAACGTGCTTGGCCGTGTCGGCGGTGTCGTCCGCCCCCCGCGTCCCGGTGCAGGCATTGGCCGAGCCGGAGTTGAGAACGACAGCGCGGGCCGCCCCGCGGCGCCCTTGCTCCCCGGCGATCACGCCGCGGGACCAGACGACGGGTGCGGCGGTGAATCGGTTGGTGGTGAAGACTCCTGCGGCCACATCCAACGGGCCGTCGTTGACCACCAGAGCCAGGTCGGGACTGCCGGAGGGCTTGAGCCCGGCCACTACTCCAGCCGCCCGGAATCCCTTGGCAGCGGTCACGCTCATGGGGCTACCCCTTCCATGATGACGCCCGTGGTCTCAGGAAGCCCCAGGGCGAGGTTGAGAGACTGCACGGCCGCACTGGCGGTCCCCTTACCGAGGTTGTCGATGGCGCACACCATGGTGGCCACGCCAGCGGCGCGGTCGTAGGCGACCTGCACGGCGGCCAGTCCGGAGCCGAGAACGGCCCCGGTGGTGGGCCAGGTCCCCTCGTCAAGGAGGCGGACTACCCGCTCCCCCTCGTCTGCGGAGCCGTAACACGTCTGCCAGGCGCTGCGAAGGGCCTCGTCCGGGTGCTCGGAGTCCAGGACGACGTCAGTGACCGGAGCGGTGACCGTGGCCAGTATGCCCCGGCTCATGGGCACCAGGATCGGGGTGAAGGACAGTCGTACTCCCCCGGAGTCCGCACCCGCCAGGTGCAGATTCTGGATGATCTCGGGAATATGGCGATGAGTGCCGCCCACGGCGTAGGGCTGGGCGCTGCCGAGCGCCTCGGCTGCGGTCAGATTGGGCTTGAGGGACTTGCCCGCGCCGGAGTAGCCGACCGCGAGAACGGCCGTGAGCTGGTAGGGGTCGATCAGACCGGCGGCAACGCCCGGCTGGGCAGCGAGGGTGACCGCGGTGACGTTGCATCCTGGAACGGCTATGCGACGGGCAGAGGCCAATTCACGGCGCTGGGCGGCGGCGCTGGTCTCATCCGCATGGAGGAGTTCGGGCATGCCGTACGTCCATGCTTCCGCATACGGGGTGCCGTAGAAGCGCCCCCAGGCATCGGCGTCCGTCAGACGGTGATCGGCCCCGCAGTCGATCAGGAGCGGCGGCGGCCCGCCCCAGGCGCCCTCCGTCACGGCATCCTCGATGGCCGCGGCGATCGCGCCCGAAGCCCCATGGGGCAGGGCGAAGACGACGATGTCGTGTCCGGCGAGGTGACCGGCGTCCGTGGGCTCCACGAGCCGGTCCGCCAGGGACACCAGGTGCGGATGGTGCTTTCCGAGACGGTCGCCCGCCGAGGAGTTCGCCGTGACGGCGCCGATCTCGATATCCGGATGAGTCGCAAGAAGGCGGAGAACCTCGCCCCCGGCGTACCCGGTCGCTCCAGCGACTGCTGCTGTCCACGTCATACCGATGACCATACGTCACGATGCATAGAAATACGACCCTGTGGGACTCGGCTATTCTGTAGCCTCACTCACACGCCGTTGGCGGCACGGAGATGGCGCGGAGCTCGCCTCGCACAGTGAGCCGGCAGCCAATGGAAGGCCGATGGAATACGTACCCGCGGAACTCGAAGAGGAGCCCGGAGCCGAACCCGGACACCGGTCACGCCGACAGACCGACAGACACAGAGGCGCGACAGCGCCATTCGCGTCTCACAAACCATTGCACAGGGTGGCCGCCACCGAGGCGCCCCACGCGCGCACGGCCTCGAGATCGAGGAAATCGCCCTCGGTGGCGCCGCCCATGCGGGCGATGGTGCGTTCGCGCACATTCAGCACGCCGGGGTCGAAACGCCCCGGGAACGTGATGTGATCCTCCGGATCGATCGATAGCAGGACCGGGCCGATGCGGTAGGGATCGGCGATCTTGCCCTTGGGCAGGCCGGACAGCCCCACCGAGAACGCCCACACGGGACGGTCGCGCAGAGCGCTGCTGAACCGGCGGGTGAAGTCCACCGCCTCCTCAGTCCAACGCGTCATGTACACGGCGCTGCCCAGGACGAAAGCGTCGTAGCCCTCGACGTCTGCGACATCCTCGGGGCGGGTGTGATCGACCTCGAGTCCGGCGGCGCGCAACTGCTCGGCGATAACGGCGGCGACCTCGTCGGTCGCGCCGTGACGGGAAGAAGCGGTGAGAAGGATCTTCATGGGCGCAAGTATTGCGGCTTGCGCCGAGCACCGTGCGGAACTCACGATGCGACCATCAAAGGTGACGACCACCACAGCAGTGCCCGATACCCGACATCCGGTCTAGAGGCATCAGGGACAGGCCCCAACGTGTCAGGCGCGCAGCTCCGCCCCCAGGCCCTTGGCGGCGCGCTTGACGACGCGCTTGCGCACGCCGGCCAGTTCATCGGCCGTCAGAGTGCGGTCCTTTGCGCGCAGGCGCAGGGAGAACGCCAGGGACTTCCTCCCCTCCCCCAACTGGGGCCCGCGGAAGACATCGAACAGACGCACGTCCTCGGCAAGTTCGCCCGCAGCCTCCCGGATGACCGCCTCAACCGCAGCCGCCGTGACCGACTCATCGACGACGAGCGCGATGTCCTCCTTACCCGCGGGGAAGGTCGAGACCGCCCGCACCTGGAGCACGCCCGCGGCCTCAGCGGCCTCCAGCAGGGGCTCCAGATCGATCTCAACGGCGCAGGCGCGTTCGGGAAGTCCCAGCGCGCGGGCAATGCGCGGGTGAAGCTCACCGGCGTATCCGACGACCGGCCCGGGCAGAAGGCCCCTGCCCTTGCGCGTGCTCGGCAGACGCACCTCGGCAGTGCGCCCGGGATGCCAGGGATTGCAGGGCTGCTCGGGAGCCATCACCTCGACGGCGACGCCCAGGGCACGGGCCACGGTCCGCACGACCTTGATGGCATCTGCCCAGTCCCACGCGCGGGCCTGGGCGAGCACGCCCGGACGAACGCGATCGCCGACCAGTACGGCCCCCAGATGCGTCGGCTGATCCGGGATCCCCGCATTGAGCGCTGCGATCTCCTCATCGGCGGGACGGCGGTCGACACCGGGAATCGCAGTGGGGACGGTACCGGCGGGGCGGGTGACGGTGCCGAGCTCATAGACGGCGACGTCTCCCAGTCCGCGTGAGACATTGCGTCGAGCGGTCTCCACCAGGGAGTCGAGCACGCTGGTACGCAGATACGGCGCATCCTCGGCCAGGGGATTCGCCAGGCGCACCGCTCGGCGACGCGGATCATCGGCGGGGATCTCGAGAAGATCGTGCACATCGCCGATGAAGGGGTAGGACAGCACCTGGACGAGGCCGGCATCGGCGAGGGCGCGCACGATATCGCGGCGGGCGCTCTGACGCAGGGTCAGGCCCATCCCCGCCGGCGCGGTGGGCACGATGACGGGAATGCGGTCGTATCCATCGAGGCGGGCGACCTCCTCGGCGAAGTGAGCAGCTCCGACCAGGTCCGGCCGCCAGGTGGGCGGAGTGACGGCGAGCAGCTGATCACCGGCCTCATCGCGCCCAACAGACTCCACGGTGCAGCCGATGGCCTCCAGCAGCTCGACGACCCGCTCAACGCCGTAGGAGACGCCCGTGAGGCGCTCGGCGGCATCGGCACGGATGACGATCGCCTCGGGAGCCACGGTGCGATTCACATCGGTGGCTTTCGCATCGGCCTCGCCGCCGCCGTACTCGACCAACAGGTCGACCGCGCGCTGAGCGGCGATGGGAGCCAGCTCGGTGTCCACGCCGCGCTCGTTGCGCTTGGCCGACTCAGTGGGCAGCTTATGACGGCGGGAGGAGCGAGCGATCGACACCGGGTCGAAGTGGGCGGCCTCAATGAGGATGTCGGTAGTGCCCTCATCGACCTCGGTGTCGGCACCGCCGAAGACGCCGGCCAGTACCAGGGCTCGCGACCCCTCTGAAACCGGCGAATCGGAGATGACGAGGTCCTCGGCATCCAGGGTGCGCGTGACGTCATCGAGGAAGGCGAGGGTCTCGCCCGCCTCGGCACGGCGCACGACGATCGGAGCATGCAGCTTGGCCAGGTCGAAGGCGTGCAGAGGCTGTCCCAGGTCGAGCATCACGTAGTTGGTCACGTCCACGGCGAGGCTGATCGGCCGCATACCCGCAGCCGTGAGCCGGTCGCGCATCCACTTCGGGCTCGGTGCCATGGGGTCGATGCCGCGCACGATGCGGGCGACGTATCGGTCCGCGCCAGGACGTCCATGGATCGGGGAGGGGTCATCGGGGATGCTCACATCGAAACCGCCCTCGCCGACGGGAGCGATGCCGTGCGGATACAGGCCCTTATCGGTGCCGTCGGCGGGGTCGGTGAAACGGGCGCCGGTGGAGTGGGAGTACTCGCGAGCGACCCCGCGCATTGAGAAGCAGTAACCGCGGTCCGGAGTGATGTTGATCTCCAGGACCTCATCGCCCAGACCGAGCAGTGGGATCGCGTTCGTCCCGGGCGCGGGCGGCTCCTCGCCCTCATGACCATGGGTGGCCAGCCACTGCTCGAGCACGATGATGCCGTCGTGGTCCGTGCCCAGACCCAGCTCTCGCTCGGAGCAGATCATGCCGTCCGAGACGTGACCGTAGGTCTTTCGGGCGGAGATGGCGAAGTCGCCGGGCAGTACGGCTCCCGGCAGGCAGACCACGACGCTGTCGCCGACATCGAAGTTGTGCGCCCCGCAGACGATGCCGCGACTGGGCAGCTCCGAGGGCTCTTTGCCGGTGCCGGGGGCGTCGTTGTGCTCGCCGACGTCGACGCGGCAGTAGTTGATCACCTTGCCGTTGGTCTGCTTCTTGGCCTCGCGCGTGAGCACTTTGCCGACGACCAGCGGACCGGTCACCGCCGGCGGGACGACCCGCTCCTCCTCCAGGCCCACCTTGACCAGGTCAGCGGCGAGCTGGGCGGCCGTGGTTCCGGAGGGGACATCGACGTGCTCGCGCAGCCATTCGAGGGGTACGTAGGGCATGTCAGTTTCCCTTTCCGGTGGTGCCGAACTGCTGGGAGAAGCGGATGTCGCCCTCGACGATGTCGTGCATGTCGGCGATGCCGTGACGGAACATAAGTGTGCGCTCCAGTCCCATGCCGAAGGCGAAGCCGTTGTAGACCTCGGGATCGATGCCGCAGGCGGTGAGCACGTTGGGATTGACCATGCCGCAGCCGCCCCACTCGATCCAGCCGGCCCCGCCCTTCTTCTGGGGGAACCACAGGTCCATCTCGGCACTGGGCTCGGTGAAGGGGAAGAAGGAGGGGCGCAGGCGAGTACGCGCCTCGGGGCCGAACATGGCTCGGGCGAAATGGTCGAGCGTGCCCTTCAGGTGCGCCATGGTCAGACCCTTGTCCACCGCCAGGCCCTCGACCTGATGGAAGACGGGGGTGTGGGTGGCGTCGAGCTCGTCGGAGCGGAAGACCTTGCCGGGACAGGCGACGTAGATGGGCGGCTCCTGGTCCAGCATGACTCGGGCCTGCACCGGCGAGGTGTGGGTGCGCAGCACCAGGTTGGCGGACTGCCCTTCGGCGGCCCCGACCGACTCTCCCTGGATGTAGAAGGTGTCCTGCATCTGGCGGGCGGGGTGATCCGCGTCGAAGTTGAGGGCGTCGAAATCGAACCACTCGTGCTCCAGCTCGGGGCCCTCGGCGATGGACCAGCCCATGGCGACGAAGAGGTCCGTGATCTCATCGACCAGGACGTCGAGAGGGTGCCGTGCGCCCAGCTCGATACGGCCCGTGGGAACCGTGACATCGACGGCCTCGGTCTCCAGCATGCGAGCCTCGGCCTCGGCCTCGAGAACGCTCTGACGCTCGGCCAGAGCCTTGTTCAGCCGACTGCGGGCGGCGCCGAGGAGCTTGCCGGCGGTGGGCCTGTCGGCCTTGTCCAGGGCCCCGATGCCCCGGCTGGCTCCGGCCAGGGCGGAGGCGTCGCCGGTAAAGGCCAGGCGAGCCTCCTTGAGGGCGGGCAGGTCGCCGGCGACGGCAATGGCGGCCAGCCCCTCCTCGACGAGGGCGGCGATGCCCGCTTCATCCAGCGGCGACAGCGCGTCAGCAGTGTCAGTCATCCGGGAGCCTTCCGATGATCGGGGCGGTGATCGGTATCCGCGCCAAGGGTAGTCCGCACGGCGCGGCGCCCGAAATCCTGTCCGGCGGACCAGCGCGCCCGGCAGCAGCCCCGAGACTCCGACAGCGACCTCAAAGGCGCCCCAACGGCGGCCTCGACAACACCCTTGACGGTGACGCTGCGTCACCTGCTGAGATGACGCTATGCGCGTCACCCAGATCGCCGACCTGGCCGGCACCACCCCGCGAGCGGTGCGCCACTACCACCGCCTGGGCCTGCTCAGCGTCCCGCCCACGGTACGCGGCGGGCGCGAGTACGGGGTGGAGCACCTGGCCCGGCTCCTGCGCATCCGCTGGCTCGCCGACGGCGGCCTGTCGCTGCGCCAGGTCGCCGAGATCCTCGCCTCCGACCCCGCTTCGGACGAGCCGCCCGTCTCGCCCGCCGAGGCGCGCCGCCGAAGGGTGCTGCACGACCTGCGCGCCGCCCGGGGCACGATCGAGGCCCAGCGCCGCAGCCTGGACGAGCAGGCGCAGCGGGTCGACGAGCTCATCGCCCGCGTGGAGGCCGGACAGGCCCTGGCCCCGGTGCCGGTGGCCCTGACCCGTTTCTACGACGCGATCGAGGCCCGGGTCCGGGCCCTGGAGGAGGACCCGGAGATCCTGCGCACAGAGCGCCAGATACTTCAGGTCCTGGGGTCCCTGGGCATGGTCCCCGACAGCGCCGTCCCCTTCGTCGAGGCCTTAGACGAGAAAGAGATCGAGCTGTGCGCGCAGCAGGTCATCGGCTTCTCCCGCCTGCCGCGGCTGCACGGCGAGGAGGCGCGGCAGGCCGCGCACGCCCTGGCCGAGCGCACCGTTGAGCTGTCCCTGCGCCACAAGGACCTGGCCCTGGCGGTCCTCGACGACCTGCCGGGCGGGGTGGCTGGACGCACCCTGTGGCACCTGACCCGTGTCCTGTTCGCATCCGGCTACCCGGACCCCGCCCAGCAGGCCTTCGCCGCCCGGCTCCTAGAGCTCCTGCTCACCAGCCCCGACCTCGCCGCCACGTTCCGCCGTTCGGTGGGAGAGGACCCCGGACGATGAGCATGTCCGCACCGGCGGCACGTGGCGCCGCGCCCGTCCCCGCCGCCACGTCCGGCACCGGGCAGGCGCCCGTCCGGGTGCGCGGCCTGACCAAGCGCTTCGGGCGCGTCACCGCCCTCAACGGGCTCGACCTCACCGTCGCCGCCGGCTCCGTCCACGGCTTCCTCGGCCCCAACGGCGCCGGCAAGTCCACCGCCATCCGGACCCTGCTGGGCCTGTACCGGCCCGACGCCGGGAGCGTGCGCGTCCTTGGCCGCGACCCGGCGCGTGAGGCCTCGACCATCAACCGGGAGGTCTCCTACGTGCCCGGGGACGTCGCCCTGTGGCCGAACCTGACCGGTGGGCAGGTCCTGGACGCTATGGCGGGCCTGCGTGGCTCACGTGACCGGACCCGGGAGAAGGAACTCACGGAGCGCTTCGAGCTGGACCCCAGTAAGAAGGTGCGCACCTACTCCAAGGGCAACCGACAGAAGGTGGCGCTGGTCGCCGCCCTGGCCGCGCCCACCCGCCTGCTCATCCTCGACGAGCCGACCTCGGGCCTCGACCCGCTCATGGAACGGGTCTTCACCGAGGAGGTCGCCGCAGCCGCGAGCGCGGGGCGCACCGTTCTGCTCTCCAGCCACGTCCTGGCCGAGGTGCAGCACCTGTGCGACGCCGTGACCATCATCAAGGACGGGCGGGTCGTCGAGGACGGCGGCCTAGAGCACCTGCGGTCCCTGGCGGCCACCCGCATCGCGCTGCGCGCTGCTCCCGAACGGCTGGAGCCGCTGACCGCCGCGCTGACATCCCTGGGCATCGCCTTCGACCGCGACGAGGACCGGCTGACGCTGCAGGTGGGCTCGCAACGGGTACCCGCGGTGCTGGGGCTCGTGGCGGAGCAGCGGATCACCGACGTGGTCTGCGAGCCGGCGAGCCTGGAGGACCTGTTCCTGCGCCACTACGAGGACGCACGGTGAACGGCGTCGGACCGCGGCCGCGCTCCTCCCGGCTGCGCGGGCTGGGGCAGGCGGTGAGGCTGACGCTGCGGCGACTGCGTCTTCAGGCACTCGCCTGGGTCCTGCCCTTGTGGGCGCTGGCGGCCGCGACGCCGAGCTATGCGAGCGTCTACCCCTCGTTGAGCTCGCGAGCCGCGCTCATCGCGGCGATGCGACAGACCCCCGGCACTCGTCTGCTCTACGGAGTTCTGCCGCTGCCCGGGACGATCGGGCAGCTCGCCCAGTGGGAGATCGGCACCTACCTGCTGGTGTGTACCGGTCTCATGGCGGTGCTCATGACGTGCCGGATGCTGCGGACCGATGAGGACGAGGGCCTGGTGGAGGTGCTCCGGGGCGCGGGGGCGGGACGGTGGGTGCCTTTTCTGGCCCCGGTCCTCGTCGTGTTCGGGGTCGTGGCGGTGCACGCGGCCGGCACGGGCGTCGTCATGACGGCGCTGACCGGACGCGTGAAGGAGCTGACCGTCTCGGGCGCGTGGGCCCTAGCGGGCACCGTGGCGGTGGTGGGCTGGGCCTTCGCGGGCGCGGGCGCCGCTGCGAGCCAGCTGGCCCGCAGCGCGGGGGCCGCGCGAGGCCTGTCCCTGGGACTTCTCGGGACGGCCTTCGCGCTGCGGGTCCTGGCCGACGAGGCCGACGCGCCCTGGGCGCGCCGGCTCAGCCCCCTGGCGTGGCGGGACCTCGTGGAGCCGTACACCCGCGACCGGGTGGCGCTCCTGGCGGTGTGCGCCGCCTGCTGCCCGGTGCTGGTGGCGGTGGCCGGGGCGCTGTACGCGCGCCGGGAGTACCTGGGCGGCTACCTTCCTGATCGTTCGGCGAGCCGGCGGCGGTGGCGGGTTCACGGGCGCGCCGGTCTGCTGGCGCGCCTGTGCCTGCGCCCGCTGGCCGCCTGGACGGTGGCCGCCGTGTGTCTGTCCACGCTGTTCGGCACCATGGCCGGCGGTGTCACAGACCTGCTGAGACCGGGATCGGCGACGGCGCAGATGGTGGACAAGATGGCCCCGGGCAGCCCGGTGGCGCAGTTCATGGGCCTGCTCACGGTCTTCACCGTCCTGCTCGTTGTGGTGGCGGCAGTCGGCCGAGCCGGCGCCCTGGCCCGCTCCGAGCGGGCGGGGCTGGTGGAGGCGCAGGTGGCGGCGGGAGTCTCCAGAACACGGTTATTCGTCGTACAGGCAGGCGCCGCGGTGGTCGAGGGGGTGGTCCTGCTCCTCGTCTCAGGAGGCGTGCTCGCGGCGGTCACGGCCACCCAGGTCACCGCGGACCACGCGGTGGCGCGCGCCGTCGTCTACACGGTCAGCCAGCTGCCGGGGCTGCTCGCGGCGGTCGGGATCGCCCTGGCCCTCGTGGGCCTGGCTCCGCGACGAGTGGCGCTGGTGTGGGCGGTGGTGGCCTGGAGCGCCTTCGCCCGGTTCCTCGGCGGGCTCGTCGAGCTGCCCGAGCGGGCCCGGGACCTGAGCGTTCTGGGCCACTACCTCGACGTCGTCGGCCCGGCGAGCTGGAAGCCGCTGGCGCTCCAGGCAGCGGTGGGCCTGGCGGGCGCCGCCGTCGGGCTGCTCGCCTACCGCCGTCGGGACCTGGGCGCCTGACCGCGGGGCCGGGCGTCAGGGGAGCCTCGGGATGAGCAGGGCGAGCATCGCCGCCGCGTAGACGCATGCGTCGACCGCGTGCAAGGGGATGTTGAGACGCAGGTAGCGGGAGAGCTCGGCGTCGGTCAGGCTCTGGCCGCTGAGCAGCCGCTCCTCGGAACGGGTGAACCCCGTGAGCCCGTGCACCAGGAGAAGGAACGGCAGACAGCAGACGGCCGGGATGAGGCTGAGGGCTCCGGTACTCCAGGCGGCAACCAGCGCTACCAAGGCGATGAGAAGCTGCAGGAGCATGGTCAGGCCGTAGACCGGCTTCAGGTGGGTGCGGCGACGGAACACGGGATAGGTGCGCTGCAGCTCGTCGGCCCGTCCGGTGCGCACCATGAAGGTGAAGTAGCTGCCGATCGTCAGGCAGTACATGGCGAGAAAGCCGGCGATCATGCCGGTGGCAAGCACGTCACAGGCAAGGAGGATAGTGGCGAGTGACACCCGTAATCCCTTCGCTATCCCGATCCGGGCTCGGGCACGCGTGCCACACCGGCACAGCCCGACTCCATGAACTAAGGTGAGGCAACTCTAGCTGTTTCCACAGGGGAAGGACAGAGATCTGGCGCCCCGCCCCTGCCCCCATTCGTGTGCGAGGCCGCCGCGACGCCACGGGCGCAAACTACACTCGCACGCATGCCAGTGAAACCTCCCCAGACACCGCTGGCCGTGCTCGTCGCAGGCGGGCTGGATGAGCAGGAGCGCTATCGGCAGGTCCTGGAGACCGGACTACCGGGCATCTCGCTGCGGACGCGAGTAGCCTCGGGTCACGACGGCGCGGATATAGAAGGTATATCAGGCGCCTCCGCAGAATCACATTTCGCCATAGTTGACGGGACGGATCACTCTCTCGAGAATCTGCATTCACTTTTCGATGCAGTGATCACCACGGACGACGATCTCAATCGCTTCCTCGCACGCGCCAAGAATTTTGAGAGACGTCGTCGCACCCACCAACTGCCACCCGACATCGCCCCCGTCATGTCACCATGGTCGCCCACGTGGGCCTCAACCGCCGCACGCATCGGTGCTCGCGTCGCGCGCATATTCGCCGACCATAGTATCAATGCGGTGGTGGACCATATCGGCTCGACGTCCGTTCCCGGGCTCGCGGCCAAGAACATTATCGACCTTCAGGTATCGGTAGCCGATCTGGACATGATCAATTTATGCGACATCGATCTGCGGAATGTGGGATTTGTGAACGTACAAGAGCTCGCACCCGATTCACCCGGAGTCTCGCATGACAATGCGCGCGGACCGACCACCTCTCCGGATCAGTGGCAGAAGCGGCTCTATGCCGGCGTCGACGAAGCACAGCGCGGATCGTGCACGTGAGGCGAACAGGCGCCGCAAACTGGCGCTACGCGCTGCTTTTCCGCGATTGGCTGCGAGCGAATGATTCGTGGCGCGATGATTACGCCACCACGAAAGTGCACCTTGCCGAGATGCATGCCAACGACTCGCACTTCGACGATTACGCGCGTGCGAAGGACTTCTGGTTCGACCGCGCATACGACATCGCTGAGGAATGGGCTCGGACGACGCAGTGGACGGCTTCAATGCGCCGCCAACCGGAGGGCTGACCAAGCCGCAAGTGAGCGCAGGTCAGCTCCGTAGCCGGTCTATGATACGAGGCGTGACCGCATAGGCGCTGACGGCGCTGTCGGCCAGAGCGGTCACAGAGCGGGGCCGTGCGAGCAGGGAGCCGACGACGACCAGGGCCGGGGCAAGGCTGAGCGGATCCCCGCCCACAGGGGTGAGAACCTCGCAGCTGCCCTGAAGAGGCGGACGGTGCCTCAGGGCCCGCGCCAGCGAACGGAGCACCGCACGGCGGCTCCCCCGCCTCTCGGCAGCACCCAGTGCGAGTGCCACGGTCGAGCGAGTACGCACCCCCGCTCTGGCGATGAGCGGCGCTCGGGGCAGTCGTCCACCGGTCGCGAGCGCGATGCTCAGGAGCGGCAGGTTGACTCCGGCTGCCGCGGCATTGCCCGGCTCAGTAGTGCGCGGATTGCACTCGATGAACCGGTTCCGGCCGAGATCATCGGCGAAGTAGTCGCAGGTCAGGCCGCCATGCCAGGACAGCCGCCTACCGAGGCGGTGAACGGCATCGACCGCCGTCGGGTCACTCACCGACAGGCGCGCCGCCGCAGATCCGCCCACACCGAGGCCGATGCGCTCGCTGCACGCGGCCGCGATGAGCCGACCGCGGTCGAACAGTGCGGCCACCTGCCGGTAGGCGCCCCGGGCTGGGGCCTGCACCATGACCGCTGCGCCGTCGGCCCCCAAGGCCCTCCAGGCCGAGGCCGCCTCGGCATGCGTTCCAACCCGCTTCACTCCACGGCCGGCCGTCGAGTAGGCGGCCTTGATCCACGCCGGGTATCCGACCCGATCCAGGTCCGCCTCGCAGCGCACCTCGTGCCAGGCAGGCTGAGGAATGCCCAACTCGTCGCACAGGCCCGCGAAGGCGATCTTGGACTGCACCTGCTCGAAAGCCGACACCTCGGCGACGGCGAGCCGGCCGGAGGCGTGCGGAAGATGCTCCCTGCCGGCGGCCAGCAGCCACGCCTGCTCGTGCGTGGCCAGCAGCGCCCGGTACCTGCCCGAGGCCAGTAGAGCGTCGATGGCCCGCAGGTAGCCCACGGGGTCGCGTTCCGCGGACGGGACCCGGCGCACTCCCCGGCACCAGGTGCTGAAGGAGGCCAACGGCCAGCCACTCGCGGAGGCCACGTCAACACCGATCCCGCGGGAGCCCAGTATCGTCATGGTCTCGCGGGCCGTCAGACTCGACCCCTCCGACAGCAGCACCCGCTCGCGCACCATGAACGAACTCTATCCGGTCCTATCGATGCGGATCAGGGACGATCAGAGCCGTTGCCGAGGCGCTCGTCGGCAGGCAGATTCGCGGTTCCACCCGCGCCCCGCCTCGCACCCGGCCCGGATGCCGGGGAGGAGACGGCGAGCCGGTCGCGCAGAAGCCGACGCGTGTCCTCGAGCCGCTCGATCCGTTCCTCAATGCTGGCGAGCTGAGCGGCCAGGGCGGAGCTCGCCGCCGGACAGGCGGCGGTCTCCTCGCTGCCGAGACAGCCGATCAGTGGCAGTACCTGCTCGCAGCTCAGGCCCACCGCGATGAGGGCGTGCACGCGGCGGGCCTGCTCGACGTGGGCCGGGTCGTAGTCGCGGTAGCCGTTGCCCAGCCGGGTCGCCGACAGAAGGCCGACGTCGGTGTAGTGGCGGACCTGGCGCGGCGTCAGGCCTGCGCGGGCCGCGAAGTCGCTGATTCTCATGCGCCCCGCCCAGTGTTGCTCCGACCTTGACCTTGACACTGGTGTCAAAGTTTAGCGTCCTGCCGCACGGGCCGCCCGGCCTGTGCGGAAAGGCCCTCATGAAACGAGTTCCCGTCCTGTCCTTCGCCGTCATGCTCCTGGTGGGGACGGACACGTTCCTGGTTGCCCCGCTGCTGCCCGCCCTGTCCGCCCGCTTCGGCGTCCCCTCTGCGCGCGCCGGCTGGATGGTCTCGGCCTACGCGATCGGTTACTGCCTGACGGCCCTGGTCGCGGGACCGGTATCGGACCGGCTCGACCGCCGTCGTGTCCTGATCACCGGTATGGCGGGGTTCTCCGCAGCCACCGCCACGACCGGACTGGCATGGTCCTTCACCTCGATGCTGGCGCTGCGTCTGGCTGCCGGTGTCGCCGCAGCTGTCGCCGCACCGCAGGTCTGGGCGGCGATCGCCCAGGTCATGCCGAAGGAGCGGATCGTCCCCGCCATGGCGACGGCGACGGCGGGGCTGACGATCGCCCAGCTCCTCGGGGTGCCGGCCGGGAGCCTGCTGGCGGTGCGATCGACCTCCGATCCCTTCGTCGTCGTCGGGGTCATCGCCGCCCTGGTGACCGCGGCACTGTGGCGATGGTTCCCCGCGGTGCCCGCCGCGCGTCCGCATGGCGGGCGCACGGGCGTCCTCTCCCAGTACGCGGCCCTGATCCGCGCGCCGCACGCCCTGGGGCGCTTCGGGGCCTACTTCGTGTTCCAGCTGGGCAACTTCGCGGTCCTGTCCTTCGCTGCGACCTGGTTCGCACAGGACTTCCACCTGGACCAGGCGGGTATTGCCAGGGCGATGATCGTGCTCGGAGCGGGCAACACTGTCGGCGCCCTGGTGGGGCCCCGGATCGTGCGGCACCTGGGGCAGGGACGCACGCTGATGGGCGGCCTGATCTGCTACCTCCTCATCTACTCGGTGGTTGCGGCCAGTGCGACCCGTTGGGCAGGAATCGGGCTGCTCGCCGGCGCCTTCGTCGTCGGCGGCGTGCTCTTCCCGGTCATGATGAACCTGCTGCAGGCGCTGACGACGTCGGTGCGCGGGACGGTGTCGGCACTCGCCAACGTCCTCATGTACGCCGGCTCGACCCTCGCGGGAGTCCTGGGCGGCCCGCTGCTCGCGGCCCTGCCCTCGTTCTGGGGCGTGAGCCTGCTGGCGCTGGGGACGACCCTGGTGGCGCTCGGCCTGTGGACGGCCTCGGGCTCTCTGCGCACGTAGCCGAACCGATCTCGACGCGGAACTCGACCGATCTCGACGCGGAAGCGGACCGATCTCGGCACGGATTGCTACCGATCTCGATGCGGAACTCGACCGATCTCGGGGGCATTAGCGAGTGCGCGCCTCAATGTTGCGGGCCAGCGCGCCCAGGGACCAGTTCATGATCACGTAGAGCAACGCGATGATGATGTAGGTGGGCACGTAGATGTCAAGGTTGTAGTTGCTCGCGGTGCTGGCGATGAGGACCTTCCCGGCGTACATGAGTTCGGCGTAGGAGACGGCATATCCCAGTGAGGAGTCCTTGAGAATCGTCACGAGCTGGGTGAGGAGAGTCGGCAGCATGAGCCGCAGGGCCTGCGGCGCAAGAATGAAGCGCATGGTCCGCCATCGGCTCAGCCCCAGGGCCTGAGCCGCCTCGGTCTGCCCCTTGTCCAGCGCCAGGACCCCGGAGCGGAAGACCTCCGCCGTCGTCGCCGAGGTGCACATGACGATGGGAATGGTGAGCATCCAGAACGCCGGCAGGGTGGGACCGAAGCGGGGTACGGCCAGCAGGAAGAAGTAGATGAGCAGCAGCATGGGAACGGCGCGCATCATGTCGATCCACAGCCCCACGATCGTCCGACCGACCAGGCCGGCCCCCAGCCTCGCCCAGCCCAGAAGAATGCCCAGGGGGAAGGAGATGAGCGCAGACACCGCTGTCACGGCCAAAGTGCTCCCCAGCGCCTTACCCAGGAAGATCACAATCGACTGCCCCAGGAAGTAGCGCCATTTGGGATAGGCGAGCTGGTCTTCGCGGGCGAGCTGGTAGAGCGCTGCGGCGATCAGCACCACCGCCAGAAGAGTGACGACGCCGGAGATGATGGTGATGCGCCGTCGCCCCCTGGGACCGGGAGCATCGAAGAGGAGATCAGCGTCCGTCGCCCGCCCCGGGCGGGCGCTTCTCAACGTGCGGATGGTGCCGCCGATGGAACCGCCGATGGAACCGCCGATGGAACCGCCGATGGAACTTGGTGCAGCGCTCATGCTCGTACCCCCCGTCCATCTGCCAGACGGTGTTCAAGCAGACCGCCGAGCTTCGCCGCGCCGAAAGCCAGCGCAAGATAGATCAGACCCGACAGCAGGAACATGAGAACGGCCTCCCCGGATTGCAAATTGAGCTGCTGGGTGACGCTGGTGAGCTCGCGCACCCCGATGGTTGCAGCCAGAGCCGAGCCGATGAGGCAGGCGATGAAGATATTGACAAGCGGCTGGACGGTGCGAGCCAGGGCCTGGGGAAGCACGACTGCGCGGATAATGAGCCCGAAAGGCATTCCCAAAGCTCTGGCCGCCTCGATCTGCCCCTTGGCGACGGAGTTGATGCCCGAGCGGACCGCCTCGCACACGAACCCGGAACCGGCGAAGAGGATCGCGCTCACCGCCGCGGCGAACAGGGAGAAGTGGACACCCGCCTGCGGCGCGGCGAAGGCCAGCAGGATCATGAGGCACAGGGTCGGGATATTGCAGGCGAGCGTCACCCACACGGTGCTCACAGCCCGCAGGGGCGGTATCGGGCTGACGCGGCACACGGCGATGAGCGTGCCGGCAAGGAGCGCGCCGGCGTAGGCGAGTAGGGCGATGACGAGGGTGGTCCCCAGACCGGCCCCGATGGCTCCGAGGTTGTGCGCAATCACTGACATGGCCGTCTCCTGAGGTTGTCGTACCGATGACGCCGGGGATCGCAGCGCCCGACGCGTGCAGAGTCAGGCGGCCGGTGAGGCGGATGCCTCGGCGGAACTGCTGTCGCCCGACCCGGAATCATCCTGACCCGCAGGCGCCGAGGCGCCATCGGTCTCCGAGCCGGGCACCGAACCGATAGCGGGCGGTTCGGGGGCGTCTCCGCCTGCTACCGCGCCAATGGTTGCCTTCCAGATGGATGCCCAGGTGCCGTCGTCGTAGATCGTCTGGAGGAACGTATCGACGAAGGCCTTGGCGTCCGACTTATGGGGCAGGCCGATGCCGTAGGGGTCCTCCGTGAAGGGGTCCCCCACAATCTTGAGGCCCTCATTGGACTGGAGCGCACTGAGCAGAAGGGTGTAGTCAACAACGTAGGCATCGACTTGCTTGGTCTTGAGCCCATTGAGGCAGGCAGGCTGGTCATCGAACGGAACCTGCTGAGCCTCGGGGGCCGCTTTATTTAGCGCCGTGACCGAGGAGGAACCGGACTGGACGGCGACCTTGACGCCCGCCAGGTCGCCCACGCCGGTGATTCTGTCCTCGTCATCCCGTACGAGCACTGCCTGACCGGAGGAGTAATAGGGGCCCGCATAATCGATCTTCTGAGCGCGCTCGGGGGTGATCGAGTAGGTGGCGATCACGGCCTGCACGCTGCCGTTCTCGAGCGTGGTCTCACGGGTGTCCGATGTGACCTGTGTGATGTCCAGCAGCGCACGGGCATCATCGCCGCCGATGATGTAGCGGGCCAGGGTCTGGGCGATGGCGGCGTCGAACCCGGTGACCTTGCCGGTGGTCGCATCCTCCGAGGAGAAGACCGCCGCGGTCTTCGTCCCGCCGGTCTTGAGAACACCGGCCTCCTTGATCGCCGAAGCCCAGCTCGAGGCGGCCACGACGTCGGCTGCAGCGACCGGGCCCGAGTTGATGACCGTGTCGTAGTCGGCGTCCCCGCCGCCTGAGACGGCCTGCCCATCAGCGCCTGTGTCGGCACATGCGGCCAGAATCGCCGTCAGGGAGACGGCACCGGTGGCGGACAGCAGTGCGCGGCGCGAAAGAGTCGTCATGGTGGGGTTCCTTTCGTCACGACGATTCGGGTCTATCAGTCGACATCGGAGGTCTGGGACGCGCCCCTATCGAGGCGCAGTGCAATATCTTTAAGATCTCCACGGGCATTTCGCTGCTTCGAGCTCGGCGAAGCGAGCTCAGCAACGGCCTCATGGCGGATCAATGACAGCTCAATGGCTCAGTACCTTGGACAGGAAGTCGCGGGCCCGGTCAGTGGTGGGAGCGGCGAAGAACTCGGACGGCGCGCCGGACTCGACGATCTGGCCGGAGTCCATGAACACGACGCGGTCGGCCACAGAGCGGGCGAAACCCATCTCATGGGTGACCACGAGCATGGTCATCCCCTCCGCAGCCAAGCCCTTGATGACGTCGAGGACCTCGGTGATCATCTCCGGGTCGAGGGCGGATGTGGGCTCATCGAAGAGCATGATCTTGGGATCCATGGCCAGGGCACGGGCAATCGCCACGCGCTGCTGCTGGCCGCCGGACAGCTGGGGCGGGCGCTTGTCCGCCTGATCGGCCAGGCCGACCCGCTCCAGGAGGCTGCGCGCAGTCGCCTCCGCCTCGCTGCGGGAGATGCCGCGAACCTTGATCGGGGCGAGCGTGATGTTGTCCAGCACCGTGCGGTGCGGGAAGAGATTGAAGGACTGGAAGACCATGCCGACCTCGGCGCGCAAGCGGGTCAGATCCCGACCCTCCTCCGGAAGGAGCTCGCCGTCGATCTCTATCGAGCCCTCCTGGATCGTCTCCAGGCGGTTGATGGTGCGGCACAGAGTGGACTTGCCCGAGCCGGAGGCCCCGATGACGGCTACGACCTGGCCGGGATGGATGTCGAGCGAGACGTCGTCGAGCGCTTTGAAGTCGCCGTAGTACTTGCTCACGTGATCAATGCGCACCAGGGGGCGGGCGTCGTTGCTGACGTCGTTGACATCACTGACATCGCCTGCGCTGTTTGCGCCGTCGGCACTGCCGGTGGGCTGCTCGGGGAAGTCGGAGGAGGATGCGGGAGCGGACACGAGGACCTCGTCTCGGTCAGGGGGTTGGATGGGTGCAGAGGTGTCTCAACGACACTGACAGCAACACATCCACATGCGCATCGCATTCCTCCTGTGCTCATTCGATCGCGGCTCCCGAGGACTCCGGGGCCGCCCTGCAACGCGAGGACAATAACACCGCTGTCACACGCAGACCCAAGAAGTGCCCGCTGGTTGAGACGAGGGGCCGGCACGAGTCATGCACGAGTCATTCCGATCGTTCAGATCCCGCTTCGATGCGGGTTGTCCGCCGTGTACCCGATCAGCCTGCCCGGCTGCAGATCGGCTGCAGATCAGCTGCAGGTCAGCTGTAGGCTCAGTCACATGAACCGTACGCCCACACCTCCGCCGAATCATCACCTTCCGACACAATGCAGTGAGTCGGCCGCGGAGAGTACGGGGAACGAGCGCTCCGAATTCAACAGCCCTGGCGGGCCCCTCGAATCCGGCGAAAGACCATGTGTGCTCTTCGCCCCGGAAACCTTCAACTTTGCAGAGGTCACACGCGCCATCGAAGTGGCCCGGCGCATGCCCGCTGATGTGGAGTGCGTATTCGCAGGCTTCTCACCGCGCAACTCCGAGCATATTCGGGCGGCCGGTTTCGAATTCCACCTTCTCCTCCCCCACCTCAGTGATGAGGAGGGCAAGTTAGCTCTGGCCTTCGACCAGGGACGCACTCTGCGTCAGCCCTTCACCAGAAAAGTGCTCACCCAGCGGGTCGCCAGCGAACGCGAGCTGATTCGCCGCCTGCGCCCGAGCGCTGTGGTGATCGGAGTGACTCCGAGTCAGTTCATCTCCGCGCGTGCAGAGGGCGTGCCCCTGGTCTTCGTACGGCCCTTCGCCTACTCCCTGGCCCACCTTCAGGCGGCGAGGCAAGTCGGCGCCACCGGGTTCCTACCCCGTCGTACCGCTGGCGAATGCCTGCTCGACAATGCCGCCTCCCGGTTGCTGCATACGGTGGGCAGGCGATTTCCCCTACCGCGCCCGTTCTACCAGGTGGCCCGAGATAACGGGGTGGCCCTGCCCCACGGAGTGTTCACTGCTCTGACGGCCGATCTCAACCTCATCGCCGCGGCACGGCAACTGCTGCCCGCATGGGTGAGCATGCCGCAAGGGCATCAGGTGGTCGGTCCGGTCTACGCCCAGCTGCCGGGAGAGGTCCCCGAGATCGTCAACGAGCTGGCCGCGGTTCCTGAGCCGCTGGTCTATTTCGCCGTGGGCTCTTCGGGGAACCGTGAGCTCGTGCTTCAGGTCCTCCGCGGGCTGGGGCAGGCCAAGTGCCAGGTGCTGGCGCCGGTGCGGTCCCACCTGCAACCCGAGGATGTTCCGGGCCTGCCGGCGAACATCCATGTCACCGACTGGCTTCCGGCCAATCGCCTCGGGGATGCGGTGGACCTGGCGATCACCCATGGCGGTGAGGGAACTGTGCAAACCAGTTGCGTTCAGGGATGGCCCTTCATCGGAATCCCTCTGCAGCTGGAACAGCGTTTCAACGTGCAGCGGTGCGTCGCTTTCGGATCGGCCCGGCTGGTGAGCCAGAAGGAGGCCGGCACCGTGAACTGGCCCGCCCTGGTGCACGATGCCTTGGCCGACGAGGCGATGCGCAGTCGCGCCCGTCGCATGGCCGTGCTCATGAAGGGCCTGGACGGACCGGGCCGGGCCGCGGCGGCCATCTGCGAACTGCTCTGACGTTTCTCAGGGCATCGAGTCACCGCTGCGCCCGGGCGCTGGCGTAGAGGCACACGGCCGCGGCAGATCGGCACAGTCAGCGGACACGGACCTGGGCCGCGTCCGCGTGGCCGGGGCTGTCAGCAGCCGTTGCCCGGCGGATGTCCACCAGCGTCCACCAGGTCAGGCACCTCCACACCCACTCCAGGGGGCCGTAGCGGAAGCGCCTCAGCCACAGGCGCGCAGCGATGGACTGGACCGCGAGCACCAGTGCGGCCACGGCCAGGAGCGGCGCGACATCGCGACTCTCCTTCCAGTGCAGGGCCACCCCTATAGGGGCCACGATGAAGCTCGCGCTGACATAGCAGGTCAGTGCCATTCTCCCTAGGGGCTCGAAGCAGGTCTGGATGGGCTTGCGGATCCGCCAGGAGCAGGCCAACGCCACCAGGCAGATGTAGACCGCGGCCTGGATCCCGCCGGCAATGCCGCCGACATACTCGAAACGGGGGTCGCCGGTTTCGTGCGTCTGGGCGATGACGGCCGGAACGGCTGCCAGCGCCAGGGCGGCGGTGGTCATCACCAGGCGGCGGTCGGGGTGCTCGAGGTAGGCGGGCAGGCCATAGGCCACTGCTGCCGCACCCAGCAGAAACAGCCCGGGAACATTGATCACGCCGGAGCCGCCCCATGCGAAGGATGCCACAGTCCCGGCAACGCCCAGGATCGCCACCAGCAGACGCGGCGCCTTCAGCACGATTGGCAGCATGAGGAGCCCGATCACGGCGTATTCCGTAAGCACCTCGCCCGAGTACACCAGGGAGTGCAGGAATCCGATCGCCAGGAGTGCGATCATCCGCCGTCCCACCACCTTCCACGGGGACTGGCCACGCTTGAGTGCCGAGTCGGAGACGAAGCGCAGGCTCATGCCGAACATGAAGGCGAAGATCGGCACAAAACGGGTGGAGACCAGGTAGTAGAGGGTGTTCTCCGCGATGGATGGACTGCGGGGCACGAATGGCAGCCCCATTCCCAAATGGGTGATATCACCGATATTGACCAGGAGGATGCCGCAGATGGCGAAGCCCCGCAGCGTATCGAGAACTTGGTAGCGGGGCGCCGGTCTCTCCCGTACCGGTAGCGGAGGAACGCTCGCCGCCGGCTCCACGCGCTCGTCGCTGCGAAAACGCTTGTTGACGCGCTGACCAGAACCGATCGGGGGAATCGGGGGAACATGGGGCGAAGGCGGAGTGCTCATATCCTTGACGCTACGGGCCGTCTCCGCACGAGCCCAGAGGAAACCGCTTCATTCCAACCCGGGATGGACCTCCAGAAACACTTTTCCACCCACGGGTGGACCCGCGGCAACCGCCACGGGCGTTACTCGTCCTGCCCCGGTCGGATGAGGCCGGTCTCGTAGGCGAGCACGATCAGCCCGGCACGATCTCTCATGGAGAGCTTGCGCAGGAGGCGGTTGATGTAGGTCTTGACGGTGGATTCCGCCAGTACCACCGTCTCGGCGATCTCCCGGTTGCTCAAGGCGCGGCCCACCAGCGTCAGAATCTCCTTCTCCCTGGTGGTCAGGAGAGCCAGCCGCTCAGCATCGGCGCCCCGTCCCGCACCAGAGCCCGCCGCAAGAGCCTCGCGGCGACCGCTCACGGCCCCGGCCGCTCTGTCCTCCTGGGAGATCCAATGGCGCAGAAGCCGTCGGGTGGCTGAGGGCGCCACCACGCTGTCTCCACGGGCCACGGCCTTGACCCCGGCGATGAGCTCGGGAGCAGTGCTGTCCTTGAGCAGGAATCCCGAGGCCCCGCTGCGCAGCGCCTCGACGACGTACTCGTCGAGGTCGAAGGTGGTCAGAATGAGCACCCGCACCCGCGAGTGCCTGCGGATCAGCTCGCGCGTGGCCGCGATCCCATCCATACGGGGCATGCGCACGTCCATGAGAACGACATCGGGGACGCGGGCGTCAACGGCAGCAAGGACCTGATCGCCGTCCTCGGCCTCCCCCACGACGACGATGTCCTTGCGAGTTCCAAGGATCATGCGGAATCCGGATCGCACCAGGCTCTGGTCGTCCACAAGCAGCACGCGGATCGGATCAGTCATGACGCGGCTCCCTCGCGCCCGCTCGCAACACCGTCCTCATCAACGGCGCTGTCCGTTCCTGCGGGCATCCGCGCCTCAAGGAGCACGCCCCCTCCCGAGCGCGAGCTGATCCGCAGGTCTCCGCCCGCGGCCTCGACCCGCCGTCTCAGGGTGCGCAAGCCCTGGCCCCGGCACTCGTCCACGGGGAGGCCGCCATGCGGGTCGTCATCACTGACTCGCAGAACGACGTCGTCGAGGCCATGGATGAGCTCCACGATGATGCTGTCGGCGCCGGGGGCGTGCCGGACCGCGTTGGTGATCCCCTCCTGGGCAACCCGGTAGAGGGCCAGCTGCGCCTGGGCTCCGAGGCCGGTGGCCGCATCGGAGCAGCCGCCTGGCCCGGCCCGGAGCTCCAGCTCCACGGGCGCCCCGGCGTCGGCGGCCGAGCGCACCAGAGCGGACAGGTCGGCAAGCCCCGGAGTCGGGTGCAGCAAGGCCGTCGAGGTCGAAGACGCGTCATCGGGGGCGGCCACCAGGGAGCGCGTCAGCGCACGGGTCTCCGCCAGGGCGCCGCGCGCCGTCACCAGTACCGTCTCCACGGCCCCGCCCACCTGGGCCAGGCGCTGCTCGTCACTGAGATCCGTCTCTCCCGCATCAACCGTGGCCAGGTGGCGGGCGGCCTCGGCCTGGACGGCGATGAGCGCGAGAGCATGCCCGACGACGTCGTGCACCTCGCCGGCGATCTCCGTGCGCAGGGCTGCGGCCTCGGCCTGCCGGCGCTGCTCCCGCTCCGCCCGGCGCGCCTTCTCCTCACCGGCGCGGGCCCGGACGATGTTGCGGCCCTGTCCGATCATCCGGCCCCCGGCCCACGCCAGCAGCCCCATGGTCGAGGTGAGCAGGAGGAGCATGACAAGGCTCTGCCGGTAGGTCTGCTCACCTCGCTCGTCCTGCGTCCAGCTGACGGCGGCCGCAGTACATCCTGCAACCAGAAGCAGCAGCCAGACCGGTTGAAGCCGTCTGCGCCCCTGCTCACCCAGTCGGAACAGAGCGAACAGCACGATGACGTCGGCCATCAGCGCACCATCGAGCAGAACGACCTGAAGACCGCCGATGAGGAAGACCATGGCGCCGGCCGCATCGGCATCCAGAGGGCGCCACCAGGTGACCGCCCACACGACGATCAGCGCAACCACTGCGACCGGGTGCGCAACAGCGTTCCATACCTCCGGGATGCTGCTGACCAGAACCAGGAGCATGAGCCCCGTCCACATCGTCCAGCGCAGCGATCGCAGGCCCGGATCGGTGAGGATGCCGGTGAGAACGCCCTGTCCGGCACTCATCGCCGCAGCCGCCTATCGTTGCGCCCGGGCGCTGGCGTAGAGGCACACTGCCGCGGCAGTGGCCACGTTGAGGGACTCGGCCCTGCCGTAGACGGGAATGGAGACGACGGCATCAGCACGGCTCAGCGCCTCCGGTGATAGTCCGTGCGCCTCGTTGCCCAGCAGCCAGGCGGTCGGCGCCTCAAGTAGGGATTCCGCCCCGAACAGGTCGAGATCTCCTCGGGCATCGGCAGCCAGGACAGTCATTCCGGCCCCGTGCAGGGCGGCGACGACGTCATCGAGCGCCGCATCGGTCACTACGGGCAGGTGGAACAGGCTGCCTGCGGTCGAGCGGACCACCTTGGGGGACGTGGCATCCACACTTCCCCGTACGAGCACCACCGCATCCGCCCCGGCGGCATCGGCCGCACGGATCATGGCTCCCGCGTTGCCGGGGTCCTGAGCTTCAGTGAGGACGGCGACGAGCGACGCCCCCTCCAGCGCGGAGGTCAGAGCCTCGGATCCCGTGCTTTCATCCATGGCGACGACGGCGAGCACTCCCTGGGAGCCCGTACTCATGGCCGCCATGACCCGCTCGCTGACAAGATGGCTGTACAGGCCCGCGGCCAGCGCCTCCTCCCAGATCTCGCTGTAGCGATCCTGCGAAGCCTCGGTGATGTAGACGTCCAGAACCCGATCAGAGGCGTGCCTGACCGCCTCACGCACTGCCTGCGGGCCCTCCACCAGGAATCTGCGGTATCTGGCTCTCACATTCTTGCGGGCCAGGCCCGCCACGCGAGAGACGCGAGTCGAGGCCGGATTGGCGAGCACCTCGCGGCCGGCCGCCGCTCCCCTGGCGCCGGCGCGACGCCCCTGTCCTCGTCCATGCCCCCGTCCCGGCCCCTGCGGAGCGGAGTGCATCGCACCCTCATGCGGAGGGGGACCGGAGGCGTCAGCCGAAGCAGCGGGACTCATGGAGTCAGCGTACGGCAGCGGGACACTGCCCTCTCGATCGTTCGCACCCCAAGAGCGAGTATCGTCGCAGTCTTTCCCGGGGCCTCCCGCCTCTTCTCCACCCTCCGCAGTGGCCTCGCACACCACGACGACGCCGCACCCGATGCGGGCACGGCGCCGTCGCGCAGCTCATACTGGCCATACCGGCCATCCGGGCTAATACTCCCGAAACTCCTGAAAGCCTCAGGCCTTGGGGGCGTTGACGTCCTCGGGCAGGGCTCCACGAGCAACCTCGATAAGAGCCTTGAACGCCTCGGGCTCGTTCACGGCCAGCTCGGCCAGCATGCGGCGGTCGACCTCCACTCCGGCCAATCCAAGCCCCTGGATGAACCGGTTGTAGGTCAGGCCCTCGGCGCGGGCAGCGGCATTGATGCGCTGGATCCACAGGCGCCGGAAGTCGCCCTTGCGGGCGCGGCGGTCCCGGAACGCGTAGACGCCGGAATGAGTGACCTGCTCCTTGGCCTTGCGGTAGAGACGGGAGCGCTGACCGCGGTAGCCCGAGGCCTTATCAAGAACGCTACGACGCTTCTTCTGGGCGTTGACAGCCCGCTTCACACGTGCCATGCGATGACTCCTTTTACGTGACGGGACCGCTCAGCGGCCGAGCAGCTTCTTGACCTGGCGGACATCGGCCTTGGCGACAGACTGGTCCTGCGCGAGCCGACGCTTCCGGCGAGAGGACTTGACCTCGAGCAGGTGGCGCTTATTGGTCTGCTCACGCATGAGCTTGCCGCTGCCGGTGACCCGGAAGCGCTTCTTGGCACCGGAGTGCGTCTTGTTCTTCGGCATTGTGGATTTCCTCTTCTCGGCCCTGACCGGGTGGCCCGGGCTGTGGACCCCTGACGGACTGCCGTCGGGGTGGGTGATGGACTGTGTCAGGCTCTGCCCGGCCTCATGCCTGTTCACCAGAGCTGGCGACGGGCGCGTTCCGGGCCTTGCCCGCATGCTTCTCAGCACGTCTGTTGGCGCGGGCCTCCTCACGACGACGGCGCTGGTCGGACTTGACCTCGGCCTTCTTGCGGGTGGGCGCCAGAACCATGACCATGTTGCGACCATCCTGACGGGGGTGGGACTCGACGGTGCCCAGCTCGTCCATCTCCTCCGCCACGCGCTGGAGCAGCCGGATTCCCAACTCGGGACGGGACTGCTCACGGCCGCGGAAGCGGACGATGCACTTGACCTTGTCCCCGCCCTTGAGGAACCGCTCGATGTGCCCCATCTTGGTGGCGTAATCGTGCTGGTCGATCTTGGGGCGGAACTGGATCTCCTTGAGCTGCGTGTTCGCCTGGTTGCGGCGGGCATCACGCGCCTTCATGGCCGACTCGTACTTGAACTTGCCGTAGTCCATGAGCTTGCACACCGGAGGGCGTGCGTCAGGCGCCACCTCAACCAGGTCGAGGCCCGCCTCCTCGGCCAGGCGCAGAGCATCCTCGACGCGGACGACGCCGACCTGCTCGCCACTGGGGCCGACGAGGCGCACCTCCGGGACGCGGATCCGTTCGTTGATACGGGGCTCGCTGATGGCTTTTCCTCACTCTCAGTGATGGTGACCGCCGCAGCGAAAAGGCCTTCGCCGCGAATACGCGCGAAGGCCTTACATGTGCTCACCCGAGCGCGGCCCGAGCAAAAGCGCCCGACGCCGCCGAGGATCTCTCCTCGCATGACCCGACCCCATCAGGGACCCAGGTGGGATTTCTCCGCTTGCGTGCCGAAGTAAGGAACTCCGGCCGGTCGGGAAGACAGTACCAGGTTGCCCTTCTCTTGCCCAGGACCACGATGACGGCATAGCGGTGACCCCGGACACCAGACCGATTTCAATGCGGAAGTGGACCGATCTCGGCGCGGAACTCGACCGATCTCGAGCCGGAAGTGGACCGATCTCGGCGAGAGTCGGCGGGCAGACGATCACGCGGGCAGCGGGCACAGCTCGACGGTGTCGATCAGCTCCCCCCAGGCGGGATTGACCATGATGTGCTGGCAGCCCTCCAAGGTCCTGGCCACGGCACTGCGGCCCTGGGCGGCGTCGATGCGGATGAAGACCCGCAGTTCGGCGTCCTGACCGGGAGCGAAGGCCACGCCGGTGACGCCGTCGATCTGTTCCAGCTGAGCACTGACCTCAGCCTGGACCGGCTCGTTGCGCCACGAGGGCACCCAGTCCTCTCCCCCGGCCAGGGCCACCACAGCGGGCCGGGGCAGACGCAGGTCGCGACTGCCGGGGTCCAGCACCCACAGCTGGTCGGTGGACAGGCAGGCCACCTGGGCGGCCCGCTGGGGCTCCACCGGGACCGGGCGCACGTCGCTGCGCCAGGCGGACATGGCCTGCGCACTGGTGAAGACCGGCAGCGCCACGTGCCCGTCGGGAAGGCTCACGGCCAGGGTGGCCGCATCCTGGCAGGCGTCGGCCGTATGAACCTCATGGTCGGGAACCTCGGGCTTGGCACCGCCCCGCGAGAGACTGACGCGCTGCGGACCGCCCGCGCCCTCCGAAAGGCGGGAGGCCTTGGAGGGCATAGAGGGCATGGAAGGCAGGGCGTGCGCGGCTACCGGCACGATGAGGCGCCCAGCGGCCAAGGCGGTCCACAACCGGTCCAGGTACTCATGACGAGGCAGGTCGTCCGCTTCCAGGGCCGCGCTCACCTCGGGGCGGACAGCACCGTCGTCCGCAGCGAACGGGGTGGGGGCGGCCAGAAGCCGCTCGAGTTTGGCCCTGGCCGCCATGGCCGCGGCCACTTGGGGCGACTGGCGAGACCGGGCAGACGCCGCCGCATCGGAGGGCGAACCGCCTGACTTCCCTGCATGGCCGCCCCCCGGAGCATCCGCTGAAGAAGCACGCCCCGCGGAGGCAGCAGGGGCGGAGGGCGACGCCGCATCCAAGCGAATGCCCGGGCGGGCATCGGACATGTCATCAGACCGGGGACCTGGACGTGATTCGCTCACGCGCCTCACGGTAGTGCCTCGAAGCCCTGGAGCCCAGTGAATCGCCCGGGAACCAGCGGTGGACCACCCGTGAACCGCATGCACTGAAGCGGCAGGAATAGGCAGGACTCCCCGTCCTCGAATGTTCTCCCGGACGCACAGCGCCGATAGCCTGTTCGCCGTGGCCTCGCTCTACTCGCTGAAGTACTGGTATACCCGGCGCCTGGGCTTCCTCATCCAGGGCTCGGTGCGCCGCGGCATCTCACCCGACGCATGGACGGCCGTCGGCGTCCTGTCGGCCGCTCTCGGCTGCGGGGCCCTGGTCATGGGCTGGTGGGTTCCGGCCCTGATCCTGCTGGCGGCCAGGCTCGGTGGAGCCAACCTCGATGGGGCCGTCGCCCGCGCCCGCGGAGTCTCGCGTCCCTTCGGCTTCGTCCTCAATGAGATCGGGGATCGAGTCTCGGACCTGTTCATCATGGCAGGCCTGGTGGGCTTGGCCCTGCGCATAGGAGCCCCTCCCTCCACAGTGGCCCTCACCCTGATCGCGCTGACCGCGGCGACGCTGCCCACCTTCATCTCCCTGGCGGCGGCCGGGGCGGGGGCTGCGCGGCTCAATGGCGGCCCCTTCGGCAAAACGGAGAGGTGTCTGGCCGCCGTGGTGGCCGCGGCCCTGCCCCAGTATCTGACCGCCATCGCTTGGATCATCGTGATCGGCTCCCTGCTGACGGCGGCCATCCGCCTGGCGCGCACCCGCAGGGCGCTCACGGGGCGCACGGGCCCCGCCATGGCCGACACGATGGCGCCCGCACCGCCGGAGGACATTGCCCGCCTGGGACTGGGACACGACCACACCGACCGCGCGCATCGCTCTTCAGACATCGGAGGCTCCCCCGACTCCCCCAGCCCCTCCACCGCGCAGGGTTCCGGCCAGGCGCCCCCGGACCAGGATGGCCGGCAGTGAGCGCCGCGATCATGAGCGCAGCGGGTCTCGTGGGCATTGCCGGCGCGCGGGGAGGATTCTTGGACTGGTTCCTGGGATGGGACCGCTCCTGGACCATCACCGTGCCCGGAGTCGGCTGGGTGCTCACCGGCCGAGCCGTGTTCCTGGCCGCGGCGGCTGTGACCATTCTGCTCCTGGCAGGCATCGGCGTGGCCCTGTCCGGGAAGGCGGAGCTGCGTCGCCGCTGGGTCACCTGGGCCATCATCATTCCGGCCGTGGGCATTCCGATCTGGATGGGCCGGGCGACAACAGCACTGCTGGCCGCGCTCCTGGGCCTCCAAGCGGTGCGGGAACTGGCCCGGCTCACGCACCTGCCACGAGCCGAGACCGCGCTCCTGGCCATCCTGTCCGTCGCCTATCCCCTGATGGCCTGGCTGCGCCCCGGGGTGCTGGGCATCGCACCCCTCATGGTGCTGGTGTGCGCCGTGCCCGCAGTCCTGGCCGGGGATGTCGAGGGCGGGATGAGGCGGGCAACGGTAGCCGGCTTCGCCTCGGTGTGGATCCCCTGGTCCCTGGCCCACCTGGTGGTCCTGTGGCAGGACGCCTTTCTCATCGCCTTCGCGGCAGCCGCCGCGGACGTGGCGGCCTGGACCGGGGGCACCTTCCTGCGCCGCATGCCATGGGCTGCATGGGCCCGCCGTCCCCTATCACCGTTGTCCCCGAACAAAACGCTCGGCGGACTGGTCGGCGCGGTGCTGGGGGCGGCTCTCATCCTCACCCTCCTGGGAAGGATCACGCCCGGGCTGGTGATCGCCGTCGGCCTGGGAGGCGTGCTCGGCGACCTGCTGGAGTCCCTGGTCAAACGCACTGCCGGAGTCAAGGACGCCGGCTCCTGGCTGCCCGGATTCGGCGGCCTACTGGACCGCGTCGACTCCCTCCTCCTGGTGCTGCCGCTGGCCGCCGTCCTGGGAGACCTTGGATAGGCTCTGCCTTTCACGCCCGACACCACCCCGTACGGAAAGGCCCGCCGTCATGCCGCCACTGCCCGCGCTGCCATCGCTGCCGCCACTGCCCGGGTCGGCCGACATCGCCTCCGCCGGGCGACGACTGCGCTCGATCGTGCGCACCCCCCAGAAGGTGACCTGGCGGGCGGTGCTGCGCCAGAGGTTCTGGTCCGCGGTCATCGCTCCGTTCGGGGGCGTTCACGTCGAGGGCGAGTTCGAGGCCGACGGCCCCTACGTCGTCGTCGCCAACCACGGCTCGCACGCGGACACGATCGCCATGATGAGCGCCTCCCCCACCCTCATGCGGGTGGTGACCGTGGCCGCTCAGGACTACTGGTTCACCCGGCGCTCACGGCGCGCCGTGGCACGAGGCCTGCTGGGCGCCTATCCGGTGCGGCGCGACGGCGAGGGTGCATACGAGGAGCTGCGCGGAGCACTGGCGCACCGGGTGGCCGAGTCCATGAGCGTCCTCATCTTCCCCGAGGGCACCCGCAGCCGGGACGGTCGGATCGGACGCTTCCACTCGGGTGCCGCCCGCCTGGCCCGGGACTTCGGCATCCCGGTCCTACCAGTGGCTCTCGTGGGCACCCGGGAGATGATGCCCAAGAAGAGAGGCCTGCCAAGCTATTCCCCGGTGGAGGTGCGAGTAGGTCGTCCGATCGCTCCTTGCGACGATGTGGAATCCGTCAGCGAGCAGGCCCGCGCACAGATCATGGACATGCTCAAGCGACCCCGCAGGCCCTACCCCGTCTCCGACATCCACACCGTGCTGCGCACGGCCATGGAAGGGCACCGGGGTGACGCCGTCATGTTCGCCTGGGGACTGGCCGAGGCGATCTCCTTCCCGATCATGGCGGAGATGAGCCAAGTCTGGCTGGGACTGACCCACCCTGAACGCATGTGGCGCCGATCCGCATTCGTAGTGGCCGGATCGGTCACCGGCGTGGCCGTGACCCACCTGCTCACCCGCGCCGGTCACCGCCCGCCGGCGCCCTGGACGACGCCGTCCATGGAGGCGGCCGCCTCCCGCTACCTGAGCCGGGGGCCGGTCGGCTACTGGAAGCAAGCGCTCACCGGCATCCCGGTCAAGCTCTTCGCCGCCGAGTCGGGGCGCCGCGACCTGCCCCTGCCCTCGGTACTGGCCCACGCCGCCGGGGAGCGCGCCGCCCGAATGGCCGGATCCACCGCCGTCGTATCGGCCCTGGCGAAGCCGTTGGGACCGATCACCCGCCAGCACTACGGCCCCTACCTGATCACCACCGGGATCGTCTTCGCCACGGCGCTGCGAGCCGTGGTCAAGCACTGGAAGCGCCGTCAGGGCTGAGGCGATCCGCGATCAGCGGGGCATGCGATCCCCCTCTTCACCGCTGGCCACCGCGAGCGCCTCCGGAAGCGTGAAGTTGCCGTTGTACAGCGCCTTGCCCACGATCGCGCCCTCAATGCCCTCGGGCACGAGCCGGACCAGCACACGCAGGTCATCGAGCTGAGCAATGCCTCCGGAGGCGACCACGGGGGCACTCGTACGGGCGCAGACCTGGCGCAGGAGCTCGGTGTTGGGGCCGGTCAGAGTGCCGTCCTTGGTGACGTCGGTGACGACATAGCGGGCGCAACCGGCGGCGTCGAGGCGCGCCAGCGTCTCCCACAGGTCGCCGCCCTCCTTGGTCCATCCGCGGGCCGCCAGAGTAGTGCCGCGCACGTCGAGGCCCACGGCGATCCTTTCGCCGTACTCGGCGATGACGCGCTCGGTCCATTCGGGGTTCTCCAGGGCGGCGGTGCCCAGGTTGACCCGAGCGGCCCCGACGTTCAGAGCGCGCCGCAACGAGGCGTCGTCGCGGATTCCTCCGGACAGTTCGACCTTGATGCCGACCTCGCCCACGATGCGGGCCAGCAGCGGAGCGTTGGACCCACGGCCGAAGGCGGCATCGAGGTCCACGAGGTGGATCCACTCGGCGCCGGCCTCGACCCAGTCGCGGGCGGCGTCAACGGGGCTGCCGTAGTCGCTCTCGCTACCAGCCTCTCCTTTGAGCAGGCGGACGGCCTTGCCGTCGGAGACATCGATGGCCGGCAGGAGAGTGAGCATAGTGGGTCCCTTCGGTGGTGCGATGGCCGCAGCCGCGGTGCTGCTGGGCGCCTGGTTGCAGAGTGTGGTGACAGGGCGGTTACAGGGTGGACAGCCAGTTGCGGAGCAGTTGGGCTCCGGCATCGCCGGATTTCTCGGGATGGAACTGAGTCGCGGACAGGGGGCCGTTCTCGATGGCGGCCACGAAATCCTCACCATGGGTGGCCCAGGTGGTTGCTGGGAGCCGCGTGCGTCCGGGTTCCAGCAGTGCTGCCGGGTCGGTCTTGGCGGCATAGGAATGGACGAAGTAGAAGCGCTGGTCGGCTACGCCGTCCAGGAGCACGGTGTCATGCGGCGGGCGGACCTCGCTCCATCCCATATGGGGAACCACATCGGCCTGCAGCCGTGCCACGGTCCCGGGCCATTGGGCGAGCCCCGCGGGGAGAACGTCATCGCTCCGCCCCGCAGCGTGCTCGGTGGAGGACTCGAACATCACCTGCATGCCCACGCAGATGCCGAGCACGGGCCTGCCCCCGGCCAACCGGCGTTCAATGAGTCGCGGAGCGTCGACGGCCCGCAACTGGTCCATGACGGCGCCGAAAGCCCCGACACCGGGAACCACGAGCCCGTCGGCGGCCTCGACAGCGGCCCGGTCGGCGGTCAGCTCGACGGCGGCTCCCACCCGTTCCAGGGCGCGCACAGCGGAATGGACGTTGCCGCTGCCGTAGGACAGGACGACGACGCTGGGCTGGTTCATGCGCTCACAATACCGGGGAACGGCCCTCGCGCCGCGCTTGTCTCGCAAGTCGATTCAAGCGAGTCCCCTGATCCGGCGATAGCGCTCCCGCACCGGTTATCACAGACGACGACAGACATGACAGACGATGATGGACATGGCAGGAACGAGAAATGGCAGAAGCAGCCTGAGAGGAATTCAGCTCTTGCCACCGCGAGGGCGGCGCAGCCCGCGCGCGAGCCATCGCATGGCCCTGGAGGTCTTGACCTCGGAGGACTTCAGCGCACCTTCGATGCCATCAGCGCTAGCGATGCCCAGCAGGACATCTTCGACCTCCTGGTCCACCGAGGCCAGCAGCAGTCCCGCAGCGGCGTCCTCGCCGGCCTTGCCATCCACATACCGGCGGGCGGTGATGGTGCCGGACAGGCCGGACTCGATGCCGACGTCAGTGGCCAGATCCGCTGTCAGCAGCACGACGCCCGCACGGCTGAGACGCGAGAGGGCCGAGGCGAGATCAGCCGCTTCGGCGGGCTCGGTGTCCGCTCCTCCGAGCAACTCGGAGACATCCCACTCGGCGTGGGCGGACACGAACTCCTTGACCGCGAAGGCCCCGGAGCGCGCGGGTACGACGGTGCATTCCAGGTCGCTCATGGCGCACATGGCGGCCAGTGCGTCAGCGCTCGCCAGGGGCGTGAGCACGACGGCGACCTTCACCGCCCGCGGAGGTGCGGACGATGCGGGCTCTGCCGGTCCGGCGTCCGATGCAGTTGAAGGGGATGTTGCAGGGGATGCAGAAGACGCAGGGGACTCAGCATCAGCGCCCTGATCCGAGTCCGGGCCGTCCCGATCGATCCGCTGATCCGACTGCCCGCCACCGGTCAGCGGCTCTTTCGGAGCCGTGTAGGTGTTATGGGGCACGTCATCCACGGAGACGACCGACGGCCCGGGCTCGTCGAGCGACTCCAGGGATTCCAGCGAGTCCAGTGAATCCAGTGAATCCATGGACTCCAAGTCCGCCTGCATCTCGCTCGGCAGTGCCAGGCCCTCCATCATCGCGGCGAACTCGGCATCAATGTCATGCTGGGGCGCAGCCCCGCCGGTACCGGCCGCATCGGTGCCGATGCCATCGGCAGAGTCGTGATCAGCTTCGGGCCGATCACGATCGTCGGGTTCGTGTCCGGGAGTGGTATTGGAGTCGTGCATCACAGTGCTCCCTTGGTCGAGGGGATTCCGTCAACGCGCGGGTCGGATTCGACGGCAGTGCGCAGTGCCCGGGCGAGGGCCTTGAACTCGGCCTCGGCGATGTGGTGGGGGTCGCGCCCGGAGATGACGCGCACGTGCAGGCAGATGCCCGCATGGTAGGCGATGGCCTCCAGGACGTGGCGGACCATGGATCCGGTGAAGTGTCCGCCGATGAGATGGTGGGCGAAGGCCTCGGACTCCCCGGTGTGGACCAGGTAGGGGCGCCCGGAGACGTCCACGACCGCCTGCGCCAGGGCCTCGTCCAGGGGGACGGTGGCCTCGCCGAAACGGCGGATGCCGCGCTTGTCCCCCAGGGCGATGCGCAGGGCCTCGCCGATGCAGATGGCGGTGTCCTCCACGGTGTGGTGGACGTCGATGTGGGTGTCGCCGGTAGCGCGCACCGTCAGGTCGATCAGCGAGTGCTTGCCCAGAGCGGTGAGCATGTGGTCGTAGAAGGGCACGGTGGTGGAGATGTCCGTGGCGCCGGCGCCGTCGAGATCGATCTCGACGACAACGCTGGATTCGCTCGTGGTGCGCTCGATGCGCGCGGTGCGGCTCATGTCGGCTTCCTGGAGACGGGTGGGGTGATGATCCGGCCGGTCGGCGCGCGGGCCGATCGGGGCGTTGGAGTGCACCTGCTGGGCCATACGGGCAGCGGCCGGTCGGCGCGCTCCAAGCGCTGCCGGTACCGAGCCTACCGGGGACCGGGGCCGCCGGAGGCACGTCGAAGACTGCCGAACGGTTCGGGGCATGAGCCGGAGGCCGATAGCCGCTCGTAAGACCCGCTGCTGAGCCACCGGGGCGGGCACCGGTTGGGCGCCGTCGGCCTGGCGCTCATCACCCGAATCGCATGGCGCGCAGCAGTTCGGCGCGCAGGCGGTCCATCTCCTGAGGCGTGCCGATGCTGGCGCGCAGGTAGCCCTCGGGGCCGACCACCCGGATGAGGACTCCCGCCGCCACCAGCTGCTCCCAGATAGCGTCGCGGTCGGCGAAGGGGCCGAAGAGGACGAAGTTGGCGTCGGAGTCGTACGCGGTGAGCCCCTGGGCGCGCAGCCAGTCCACCAGGACATCGCGCTCCTCGCGCAGGCCGGCGACCTGCGCCATGAGCTCCTCGCGGTGGGACAGAGCGGCCAGGGCGGCGGCCTGGGTGATGGCCGAGAGGTGGTAGGGCAGGCGCACCACGCGCAGGGCGTCGACAAGCTCGCGGGACGCGGCCAGGTAGCCCAGGCGCAGCCCGGCGGCGCCGAAGGCCTTGGACATGGTTCGGGTCACGGCCAGGTGGGGGTTGGTACCATCCGCGAGCAGCTCCAGCGCGCTGGGTACGCCGGGACGGCGGAACTCGGCGTAGGCCTCGTCGATGACCACGACGCAGTCGGCCCGGCCGGGCCGACCGTCGCCACCGCTGCCCGTTCCCACAGGGATAATCGGGCCGTTGCCGCGGGCGGCGTCGAGGATGGACTGGATGTCGGCCAGGGGCAGCGCGGTGCCCGTAGGGTTGTTGGGGCTGGCCAGGATGACGACGGCCGGGTGCACCTCCTTGATCGCGGCTGCGGCCCCCTCGGCATCGATCGTGAAGTCCGCGCGGCGGGGACGGGTGGCGTACTCGGTGAGGGTGTCCCGGGCGTACTCGGGGTACATGGAGTACGTGGGGGTGAAGGTCAGGCAGGTGCGCCCCGGGCCGCCGAAGGCCTGGAGGATGTGGAGCATGACCTCGTTGGAGCCGTTGGCGGCCCAGATCCGCGTGGGGTCCAGCCGCACACCGGACTCGGCGGCCAGGTAGTCGGCCAGGGCGGCGCGCAGGTCCGGGAAGTCGCGCTCGGGGTAGCGGTTCAGGCCGGTGGCGGCCTGGGCCACAGCAGTGGCGATGGACTCGATGACCGCGGGCGAGGGCGGGTAGGGGTTCTCGTTGACGTTGAGCCGTACAGGCACGTCGAGTTCAGGTGCTCCGTAGGGCGTCTCGCCCTCAAGGCCGGGGCGCAGGGGTAGCGAGATACTCACGCCCGCAAGTCTACGAGGCGGAGCGGCCGGAGATGCTCATGCAGCGCTTTCACCGGGAAGACGTGTCCAAAACGGAGGAGATCAGCGGGCCCTCAGGCTCGATGTCCGGAGGAAACCGTTCTCCGGCCTGGGGATTCGGATCCGCTTGCTCCGGCGCCCCAAGTTAATCTCCTCCGTTTTGGACACGTTTGCCGATCCAGCCCTGTTCCGAGGCCGAAACTGCGGGCGCGGCTCTGCGGTTCAGTGAGGATCGGAGGTCAGCATGATCTCCTGCATGTCCAGGCGGCCCAGGGCGTACTCCAGGGAGGCGGCCGAGTAAAGTCCGTCGTCACCGGCGTCCAGGAGCGCCTCGCGCTGGGCACGGATGATGTCCAGGGTCTTGTCCCGCAGCATGGCGAGGTCCTCATGACGCCAGGTGGGGTCGGTCCAGGCTCTGGCGACCCGTGTTGTCGAAAGCACCAGATCAGTGCCCTGGCGCCGCAGGAACCTGGAGACGGCCGCGTTCTCCGCCCCCTCCGAGTTCTCCGTCGCCCGATTCTCGCCCGGCCAGACTCCGCCGGCCCGATCCTGTTCCAGACCATCAACGGGCGCCTGCAGCGCCGACTGGCCGGAGTCGGCGGGCACTGGGGCATCGACTGGGTGGGGCTCCGCGGACTGGGCGCCATCGTGGCCTTCCATGCTCACCACAACATCCTTGGCGGCGTCGACGAGGAGGGAGATGACGGCGGCCTTCTCCTCGTCGTCGGCCCGCCCCGCCATGGCCGGCTTGGCCAGGCGCACCAGAGCAGACAGGGTGAGCCCCTGGATGGTCAGGGACCCGGCGGCCACCAGCATGGCGACCAGCAGGAGGAACGGCCGGTGAGGGGCGGTGGTGGGCAGGGTCTGGGCGGCGGCCAGGGTGACGGCGCCGCGCATGCCCGCCCACACGATGATGACACCCTCGCGGGCGCGCAGGGGCTCGGCCGCGAAGTACTCCAGGTCGGCGCCCCGGCGGCGCACGCGGGTGGAGAGCATGCGCGCGCGGCGGACCATGCGCTCCCGACTGGGCTCGCGCTTGAGTTTGCCCTGGACTCTGGAGAAGCGGCGCCGGTCCCACGGAACGTGGGGCATCTCGGCCTTGCCGCGCATAATGGCCGAGCAGCGGTCCTGGAACTGGTGGATGGCCTCCTGGTTCTCCTCCCAGAGCCTGGTCCGGCGGGCGGTGCGGCGCCGCAGGAACGTCAGCATGGGGGCCACGACGATGGCGCGGATGACGACGGTGAGGAACCCGGCGATGACCGCGACCTCCCCGGCGCGCCACAGGCCGAGGTCGGCGGAGTCGACTTCCTCCACGATGCCGAAGAACTCCAGGCCCATCACCAGGAAGATGAGGCCTTCCAGGGTGAGCTCCACGGTGTGCCAGTTGGTGCGGGCCGCCACTCGGTGAGCGGGCGGGAGCATGCGCGGGCCCCGGTGCCCGGTGATGAGCCCGGCGACGACGGCCGCCACCAGGCCCGAGCCATGCATGTGCTCAGCGGGGATGGCGGCGAGGAAGGGGACGGTGAAGGAGACCACCGTGTCCACCGTGGGGTCGGTGATGCGCGAGCGCACGTGCAGGCTGGTCTCGCCCACCACCACGCCGACCCCGAGAGCCACGAGGACGGCCAGCGCGAATCCGCCCAGGACCCCGCCCACGCTCACGTTGCCCGAGGTGGCCGCGGTGACGGCGGAGGAGAGGACCACCAGAGCGGTGGCGTCATTGAGGAGCCCTTCCCCCTCCAGGACGGTGATGATGCGCTGTGAGACTCCAAGGCGCCGGGCGATGGAGATGGCCACGGCGTCGGTGGGGCTCAGGATGGCGCCCATGGCCACGGCCCAGGCCAAGGACAGGCCGGGCACCAGAAGGGTCAGGGCGAATCCGATGGCCCCGGCGGACAGGGCCACGAGGAGGACGGCCAGGATGGCGACCGAGGCGATCTCCCGACGGAAATTGATGGTGGAGATGCTCACTGCGGTGGAGAACAGCAGCGGCGGCAGGATGCCCTCGAGGACCACCCCGGGCTCCAACTCGACGGCCGGGACGAAGGGCAGGAAGCCGACGCCGATACCGGCGGCCAGCAGGATGAGGGCCGGGGCGACGCCGATGCGATGGCTCAACTGCGATGCGGCCGCGATACCCAGCACGCCCAGCACGGCGATCATGAGGAGATCCATGGAGGCAAGCCTACGATTCCGCGAGTGCGCGAGCCCCGGCGCGAACGATCCCTGGACGGACACCGCCCCCATCGCCGAGATCGGTCGTATTCCGCCTCGAGATCGGTTCACTTCCGGCTCGAGATCGGTCCTGAAATGATGTGCGTCCACCAGTGAAGGTCTTGCTCTAGAGGATTGTCAGGCCAAGGCGCGTCGACAGTCGGCCGCCCCGATGCGGCGACGAACCGTACAGCAGCAGGAGTGGCAGGATTGGCCCATGACCTTCCGAGCCCTGGCCTGGCGCGATGGCCGCCCCACTGACGAGGCCCCCGCGGAGCTGGAGGGCCTGAGCGCGGCCATCGCCTCGCCGGAGCTACTCGTGTGGGCCGATCTGGTGAGCCCTACGCGCGACGAGCTGGAGCTCCTGGCCTCCGAGCTGGACCTCGACCCCAACGCAGTGGAGGATGCGGTCGCACCGCACGAGCGCGCCAAAGCAGCTCAGCACGAGGGATACATCTTCTTCATCACCTATGCGACACTGCCCGGCTTCGCCTCCACCGAGGGGGATGAGGAGGATCAGCTGAGCAAGATCGCGGGATTCTCCTTCCCCGGAGGGCTCGTGACGATCCGGGCCTCCGACCGCATCGACACCTCCACGCTCACGCGGCGCATCAATTCCAACCGGGAGTTCCTGCGACTGGGCTCCCCCGCCATCGTGCACGCAGTACTGGATCTCGTCGTGGACGGTTACCTCACTACTGTGCAGGAGCTCGACGACGCCATCGAGGCCCTGGAGGACGAGTTGTTCTCACCGGATTCGCGCTCCACGGAGTTCCAGCGCACCGCCTATGACGTACGCACCAAACTCGTCACCCTGCGTCACGCGGTCCGACCGATGAGGGAGGTCGTCAACGTGCTGTGGCGACATCGCGAGGACTCGCTGAGCGAGCTGGATCCGTTCTACGCCGACCTCAACGATCACGTCCTGCGGGCGACGGAGTGGACGGAGTCGCTGCGCGACATGATCACCAGCGTCTTCGAGACCCACCTGTCGCTGCAAGACCAGCGGCTCAACAATGTGATGAAGAAGCTGGCCGGCTGGGCGGCGGTCATCTCCGTGCCCACGCTCGTCACCGGATGGTTCGGTATCAATGTGCCCTACCCGGGGGTCGGCGAGAACTCCGGGCTGATATCCGCAGTAATCCTGGTGGTCGTTCCCGCGGTCGCCGTGTATGCGCTCATGCGGAAGAACGACTGGATCTGATCCGGGGAGATCCGGGGGGGATCAAGCATCGAGTCCTGGTTCACAACTGAACCAGGACTCGATGAGTCTGCGGGCAACGGATTCAGCACCTCCGGCCTCCGCGGGAGCGACCCGGGAATGCCTCACCCTCAGACGGAGCGGCTCCGCCGCGATGGCGCCGGAATCGTCGCCCCTCAGGCTCCGGGGCGTCATCACCGGGGAAGCCGGGGCCGAAGTCATCGGACCAAGGCCCGCGACGACCGCCGCGTCTGTCATGTCCGCCGGGGCCGCCGTGCCCACTGCGACCACTGCGGCCGCCGCGACCACTGTGCTCACCGCGGCCGCCCCGCCCCCGGCCTCCACCGAAGGGGCCGGACCCGAAGCCCTGCTCGCGCATGCGCATCATGGCTTCGAAGGGCTCGTCACCCATGCGGCGTCGAGCCTCGGCCATCCAGTCGAACAGGTCATCATCGCCGTCGACCCCGAGCTCTGCCTCCAGCGCATTGATGAGCTTATCGAGGAGCCCGACCAGGGTCTCGACCTCCTCGTCGGTCAAGGCGTCGAGGTAGTCGGCGTCCTCCCGACCGATCTCGACGGCTCGGCCGGCCTCGGTCAGGGCAACCATCATGATGCGCCGGTCGGTCTCGGAAGGGGCGCGCTCGATGAGCCCGTCGGCCTGGAGCTTCTTGAGCAGCTCGTTGAGGGACTGCTGGCGGATGTCGAGGAGGTAGGCGAGCTCGCGAGTGGGGATGGGGCTCTGCATCTTCAGGGCGGCGAGCACCCGGCCGCGTCCGCGAGTGGTGTCGGCCAAGGGGCCGGCATGGGCATGGGTGGCGACGTGACGACGACGCATGAGCCGATGAAGGCGGCGTAGCCGCTCGTGAAGTCCTGTACGTGTGGTGTTCATGAGAATCTCCTGGTGTCCAGAGGCACCCAATAGACAGGCACCTGTTGATTTCTGACGCCCCGAAACTACAGGCGCCTTCCAAATAAAGTCAATCATCTCCACACGGTACCTGTATGAAATGGGCCACTTCTTATCGGCGCGCTGAAAGCGTCACAGGCCCGGGTTAGCGTGGTCGCATGAGCCCGCCCGCCGCCGACACTCCCCCTGATGACATCAACGGCATCGACGAAATCGACGACCCCCTCGAGATGTCCTCCGCTTCTCCGCTCCGCGAGCGCGCCGAGGCGGTCCTGCGCGAGCTCGTCGGGCGCAGCGATGCCCACCTGCGGGAGGACCAGTGGCGAGCCATCCGCGCCCTGGTGGTCCAGCGCCGTCGAGCCCTGGTGGTCCAGCGCACCGGTTGGGGGAAGTCTGCCGTCTACTTCGTGGCGACAGTCCTGCTGCGCGAGGGCTGGGGACCCGAGCGGTTCGACTCAGGTGCCGGGGCGCACAGCGCCGAAGGTGCTGCGGGAGGCGCATGGGCACCGCCCACTCCGCCGCCCGCCAGGCAGCCCGGCCCCGCATCCGGACCGACGGTCATCATCTCCCCGCTGCTGGCCCTCATGCGCGACCAGGTCTCAGCCGCCCGCCGCGCGGGCATCAATGCCGTCACCATAAACTCCGCCAACGCCGCGCAGTGGCAGGAGATCGAGGCCCAGGTTCGCGACGGCGCCGTCGACGTCCTACTGGTGTCCCCCGAACGGCTCAACAACCCGGCCTTCCGGGACGAGGTCCTCCCCCACCTGGCCGCTGACGCCGGCCTGGTGGTCATCGACGAAGCGCACTGCATATCGGACTGGGGCCATGATTTCCGTCCCGACTATCGGCGGATCCGCACCCTGCTGGCGGATCTGCCCCCGCGCACGCCGGTCCTGGCCACCACGGCGACGGCCAACGCCCGTGTCACGGCCGACGTCGCCGAGCAGCTCGCCGGTAACGCATCGGAGCCCCCGGACGCACAGGTCCTCGTCATGAGAGGGTCCTTGGAGCGGGACTCCCTTCACCTGGGCGTGCGCCGCCTGCCCGATGCCGCGTCGCGCCTGGCATGGCTGACCGCATATCTTCGCGACGCTCCCGGTTCGGGAATCGTGTACTGCCTGACGGTCTCAGCAGCCGGGGAGGTGAGCGAACGTCTACGCGACGCGGGTGTGAAAGCGGCCGTCTACACCGGGCAGACCGACGCGGCGGAACGGGAGCGCCTTGAGGAGGACCTCAAGGAGAACCGAGTCAAGGCGCTTGTGGCGACCTCGGCCCTGGGCATGGGTTTCGACAAGCCCGACTTGGCATTCGTGGTCCATATGGGGGCGCCGAGCTCACCGGTGTCCTACTACCAGCAGGTCGGACGAGCCGGTCGGGGCGTCGATCGCGCCGAGGTGGTGCTACTGCCGGGAGCCGAGGACCGCTCCATCTGGGACTGGTTCGGTGCTCAGGGATTCCCGCCCGAGCCCGCGGTCCGTGAGGTCCTGGCGGCTCTCGATGACGCCGCCGAGGAGGGCGGGGGATCGTTGAGCACGAATGTGCTGGAGACCGTCACGAGTCTGCGCCGCACACGACTGGAGTCCATGCTCAAGGTCCTGGACGTCGACGGCGCGGTGCGGCGGGTGCGGGGAGGCTGGACGTCCACTGGCCGGCCCTGGGTCTACGATGCCGAGCGGTACGCGCGCGTCGAGGCCGCTCGAGTCCACGAGCAGGAGGCGATGCTCCGCTATGAGTCGCTGGAGGCGCCCGAGTGCCGGATGGCCTTCCTGCGCTCGGCCCTCGACGACCCGACGATGCGCGCAGGCTGGCGCTGCGGGGCGTGCGACCTGTGCGGCGGTCTCACATTGGCCCGAGAGCCGCAGGAGGAGGAATTGAGAGCGGCCCGCGCCTCACTGTCCCAGGTGGGGGTCGCCCTGACACCCCGCCGGCAGTGGCCCACCGGGATGGACAGACTCGGACTGCCCGCTCTACGCGGACGGATCAAGGAGTCCGAGCGCGCCGGAACGGGCATGGCCGTGGGGAGGATGGACGGCCTGGGCGTGGCCGGGGCACTGCGCGAGCTGATCGAGCCGGGCTCTGATGCCGAGGTTCCCAACGCACTGCGGGCCCCGGTACTTCAGGTAGCCGAACGCCTGGCGGCCCTCATTGAGGACACGACGGGAGAGAATGACGAAGATGCCAGAACCATCCCTGCAGACTCGTCCTCACAGCCGGACGGCCTACCGCTGTGCATCGTTCTCATCGAGTCGCGGCGCCGCCCCCGACTCGTGCGCCACATAGGTCGGGCACTCGCCCATCACCTCGCCGCCATGCCCTTGGGAATAATCGGAGTTCGCGGCGATCCGGGCCGTCACGACGTCGGCAGCGCCCACCGGCTCGCCGAGGTGGCGCGCTCCCTGACCCTGGACGAGTGGTCGGATGACGCCCGGGCCCGACTCCACGGGGCGCGGGTGATCCTCGTCGACGACTGGACCAACTCGGGGTGGACGCTCACGGTCGCCGCCTCGATACTGCGGCGGGCCGGGGCGACGGCGGTGCATCCCTTCGTGCTGGCTCAGCGCTGACGCGTGCCCGGCCTCCCCTGGGCTACTGGCCCTGCGAGCCGGTGGCGACATCGCTGAGCACGTCGCCCACAGGGCCTCCCGGCGCCCCGGGCTTCTCATCCTGAAGGTAGTACCACCAGAAGGGGGCGCCCCACGACCTCTCGCGCCCCAGGGCCGCACTGGTCAGATGGCGGGCGGTGGCGGTACGAGCGGAGGCCGTGTCCTGCTGGGAGCCGAACCACCAGGGACCGGAGTCGAGATCCTCAGCACCGTAGCCGAGCTCGGTCAGGGCCACGCGCTGATCTGGAAAGGCCTCGGCGAGGGCGGACAGGACACGGTCAGCCCCCGTGCCCAGTGGATGCAATTGAGGGTAGACGGACAGGCCGAGCACGTCGGTGACATCGAGCAGTTCAGAGGGGAGTTCATTGCGCGCCCACGTCAGAACGGAGTTCTCGGCCGACTCCTGACCGAGTTGGTAGTAGAGGGTCACCACGATGGTGGCGGCCGTCGCCGGATCGTCGCGCACCGCTCGAGCTGCCCGCAGAGTCTTGTCGACAGCGTCATCCCCGAGCCACGATCCGCCCAGCTCGTTGCCGACCTCCCAGGCATCCGCCTCGGGCAGCCCGGCGACCAGCGCCGCCACTCGCTCATCCCAGGCATGGGCATTGAAACTCGTCATCGTCTGGGAGTCGCAGACCTGAACCAGGGCCAGCGCACCGGCGGCGTGCAGAGCCGTGATGGTTTGGCGCCACGCATCCATCTCAGCGGGGTCCGAGGCGTCATCAACAACGATCCTGGCCGCCATCTGCCGCTGTCCGTCGCCGATGCCGACGGCTTGCGAGATCTGAGCAGTATCAGGCGGCTGGGTGAAGGTGACGCCGATGACCGCGTCGGCCGGCGCGAGAGCCTGGCACGCCTCGTCGAGGGCGAGCTGAGCGCCGGCCGCCGCCTCCAGCGCCTCGGCCCCGCGGGCCGCGCGCTGCGCCGGGTCGGAGGCCGCGGAACATGCAGCCAAGGCGGCAGCGGCATCATCCCGCAAAGCCCGCACCTCAGCGGATGCCGCAGAATCGACGGAATCGACGGCGTCGAGTCGTGACTGCTGACGCTCGTGCAGGGCACGGGCGGCGAGCTCGGCCAGGGAGTAGCGACCCGGACCGGGGATGTCCGCCAGGAGGGCGGAGTAGCCGTGGCTGGTTGGCCATGACATCGTCAGCGTCGCAGCACCACCGTCGGGCAGGTCGACTGCGGCGCTGGACTCGTCATCCTCGTACAGGGGCGCGTGGACCAGAACCTCCAAGGTATCGGGGTCCAAGAGCTGGTCGTCCCAGCCGTCCTCCCCCGCGCCGTTGGACTGGATCTCGCGCAGGCCATCGAAATCGAGCAGAGCGCCGGTGGAGTCGACGACGTCGAGGCGCGCGACGCCCGCCTCTTCATCGGAGTCGGGTCTCTCCCCGCCCGTGCAGGCGGCCATGACCGTTGCCACCGTGGCTGTGGCGGCCACAGCCGCGGCGCTGGTCGTCCAGGCCAGGACATGGCGCCTGCTGAGATCGCCCGCATGGTGCGTCATGTCTCCTCCTGCCCGTCCGGGTTGGCGAGCCCGTGCCCTCGCCAACCCGGACGGACGCTCGCTCAACCCATGTCGGTCGCCGGCACAAAGGTGTATCCGGCCCTCTTGATACCGGCGACAGTATCCTTCAATGCATTGATGTCATAGAAGGGGTGGAAGAAGAAGGACGCGTTGGCATGGGTGAGCACCGTATTCGCCTGCGCCGCGGCGACGATGTCCTGCGCGGTGCGAGCCGGATGCTGGCTGTAGGCCTCGGGCTCGTAGTTGCCCAGATTCTCCGGCAGGATGTTCATCCCGTAGGGGTCGCTGACTTTGTAGGGGAAGAACTGCCCGACATAATCGTAGGGACCGCCGCGCTGGCCGGTGAGCGTGCCCGCGTAGAACAGAGAGCGCTCGTAGCGAGTGGAGTAGACCCGCGATATCCCTTGGTACGCATCGTCAGTGGCCGCGTAGTGGGGGGTCTCGAAGATCGTTGGAGTGGGCAGGCCCGCCTGGGCGAAGAGGTCGCGTCCGCGGGCCACTCGGTCGGCGGTCTCATCGGCCGACATGTTCGGCAGTTCTCCACCGATCTGCACGTAGGTCGTCTTCGTGCATGGCACGGGTTCGGCGGTTCGCTCAGGGGCGGCTGTGCACCAGGAGCGGACGAACTCGAAATCGTCTGTGCTCACGGCCGAATACGGGTTGTTGAGCTCTCCGTACTGGTGAGTCGTGCCGTGCTGAACCAGGGTCCCTCCGTTATCAACCGCGTGCTTGAGCACGTCGACGAGCTCAGGCCTGTCGGCCAGCGCGACTGGCCCCTCGGGAGTCCCGTTGTTATCGACACCCAGAGGATTGGTATAGATGGGCACAACGGCCAACTGGAAGGGGACCTGCTCACCGATGAGGTAATCGACCTGGGCGCGCAACTGCTCGGGATCGGTGTCCGGATTGACGTCCTCAATGCGGACGGCCGCGGTGCGCGTAGCAGCCGCCCCTGGTTGGAGAGTGTCGAGAATGATGTCGGCAGCCGCCAGATAACGATCAGATTCGCTCATGTAGGTCATGGGAATCTCACCGATGTAGGTCAGGTTGCCCGACTGCACCGCCCACGGGAAAGTCGTGCCGGACGACTGCGACACGGAGGCGCAGGTCGTCTCCGCACCATCGGCCCCCGAGCAGCGAGCCTGCCCGAGCACGTTGACCGCCGCGGCGTCGGTGATGTGAGGCGAGAGAATCCCAGCGGCGTTCGAGGTGTTGCGGGTCAGATCCTGACCGTTGTAGCTCACCTTCGCCACCGTGTCGGTCGCGTCGATGTAGGACGTCGCAGCATCCCACCCGTAACGGGCGGTGAAGGCGTTCCGATCGGCCTGGGTCGAGGCCAGCTGCCAGATATTGAAGCCCATCCACAGCACGGGCACGTTCCCGGTCAGCACATCGTCACGGAACGCCTGGGGCAACTCACCGTCATAGGTGGATCCGACGTACACCACCGCTGTGTACCGCCCCGCGAGGCCGGCAACATAGTCGTTCACCGGCAGGGTTGTCACGGCCCCGCTGTGAGAGGCGAGCATGCCGGCCTCCAGCGCGTAGTACTCGCCGAGCCTGCCCCATTCGCCCCCGGTGTCGAACACGACCAGGGTATTGGCCGGGCCGTTGGCCTGGCTGGAGAAGCTGCGGGCACTAGCGGGCGCCTCGGGCGCCTGTGCAGCGAGGTCCCGCGGCTGTGCGGGGGCGCCGGCTTGATCGGCAGGCTCATTGAGGTTCACCTGCGCGTCCGGATCGAGAGCGAGAGGCAGGGCCTCCTGCTTAGCGGCGTCGGGAGCCGGCACTCCGACAGCGGCCGCATCGGCGACATCGCCGGCGAGATCTGCGGGTGCCGCCGCCGGCGCCGGCTCGGCGACGACGGGCACGGCTGCAGGCATCGCGCGTGCGCCCGGCACCGCCAGGGCGAGAGCCGCAATGCACATCGCCAGCATGGGGAACTTGCGTCGAGTCCATGATCTGTCAGGGAAAGGAAGGGACATGGTGTACCTCCATCAGGGTTCGCTATCAGTTGTGAAGGATCCTGCACTCCGATGTCAGCTCGTCCTCTTCATGAGTTGCTGCGTCCCAGGTGCCGGCACAGTGGCCGGACGATCGAGAAACGTGTGCGTTCAGAGACTGCGCATACAGGGACAAACAGCCTTAGAAGTGAACGTCAATACACCCAAGGTCACGATCCGATAACGACGCTATCATGCACGACATCTCTTGTATGTGTCACAGCGCACACATAGCTGACTCACAATGAAATCGGGCAACGCGGCGAGCACACTTCTGGGCCGGCGTCCGCAACGGATCTACCGGCCTCCCAACAGGAGAGAATCCAATAATTCAGCTCATACGGCTCATTCAGTCCTGACGAGCTCGAGCAGCCTCAGCGTGTGCCGGCAGGTCTTCGCAGTCCGCCAGGGCTGCGAGCGGTTCACTCAGCGCCTTCAGCGCCGCGGCGTCATAGTGGACGAGTTGGACTGCCTTGAGATAGGCCATCACACTCAACCCCGAACTGAAGCGCGCCGTGCCACCAGTGGGCAGCACATGGTTGGAGCCCGCCAGATAGTCCCCCAACGGCACGGGGCTGTAGGGGCCGACGAAGATCGCCCCAGCACTGCGGATGCGACGCGCGACCTCAGGCGCACGAGCCGTATGGATCTCCAGGTGCTCGGCCGCATAGGCGTCGGCGACGGCGATGCCCTGCTCGAGGTCGCGCACCAGGACGATCCCGGACTGCTTCCCGCTCAGGGCGGTACCGGCCCGCTCGGCATGCTTGGTCTGCCCCAGACGGCGCACCAGCGCCGCATCGACGGCGTCGGCCAGGACCGGAGAATCCGTGATCAGCACACTCCCGGCATTCGGATCGTGCTCGGCCTGGGAAAGCAGATCGGCGGCCGCATACTCGGGGTCCGCGCCCTCGTCGGCGAGGATGGCGATCTCAGTGGGCCCGGCCTCCGCATCTATACCGACCACACCGCGCACAGCTCGTTTTGCTGCCGCCACATAGATATTTCCGGGTCCTGTCACGACGTCGACTGGCTCGCACAGCATGCCTCCGGAACCTGCTGCCCCCGCGAGATCGGCTCGATCAACAGCCTCATCCGCCTGGATGCCATAGGCCAGCATGGCGATCGCCTGGGCCCCTCCGGCCGCGTAGACCTCCGTGACCTCCAGCAGAGCGCACGCCGCCAGGATCGTGGGGTGGGGCAGACCATGGTGAGCGGCCTGCGGCGGAGAGGCGAGCGCGATCTGCTCAACACCGGCGACCTGCGCGGCCACCGCGTTCATGACGACCGAGCTCGGGTAGACCGCGAGCCCTCCGGGGACATACAACCCGACTCGGCGCACCGGGATCCACCGCTGCGTGATCCGTCCTCCCGGGACGACCTCGGTCACGGCCTCGGCGGGGAGCTGGGCGGCATGACCGGCGCGGTTGTGCGCAATGCACAGCTCGAGGCCCTCACGCACCGCCGGGTCAAGGTCGGCCAGAGCCGCCTTGATGGCCGCTGCGGGTACGCGCAGATGCTCCGGACGCACGGCGTCGAAGCGCTCAGCAGCATCACGCACAGCAGCAGCGCCTCGAACCCGCACATCCTCGATGACGGGCGTCACCGCGGCCAGGGCGGTGGCGACGTCCAGGCGGGCGCGAGGCAGGGCCTCGGCGAGCTCGCGGGCGGACAGATCCTGGTCACGCAGGTCGATTCGAGTCAGCACACGGACATGCTAGCCGGAGCGAACGGGCCCGCCTGTCGTCCGTCCGCGCGCAGTTGCAGGGGAGCTCAGCGACCGGCCGGATCGAAATCGGGCAGACGCTCGCCACGGCCGAAGGCCGCCGCCAGCGCGGCCAGGATACGGGCAGCGGCTCGGCCGTCGCCATACGGATTGGCCGCCCTGGCCATGGCGCCGTAGGCCTCCGCATCGTCCAAGAGACGGGAGACCTCCGTCACGATCCGTTCCTCGTCGGTGCCCACAAGACGAGCGACTCCGAAAGCGATCGCCTCGGGGCGCTCAGTGTTCTCACGCATGACCAGGACCGGTTTGGACAGGGCGGGCGCCTCCTCCTGAACGCCGCCGGAATCGGTGAGCACGACGTCCGCCCGATTCATGAGGGTGCAGAACTGGCCGTACTCGAGGGGCTCCGTGATCACGACGTTGTCACAGCCGGCGATATTCGGCAGGAGCGCCTCGCGCACACGCGGGTTGCGATGAGCCGGCAGGACGAAGAGGGTGTCCGGGTGACTCTGCGCCAGACGCGCGATGGCACGCCCTATGCGCTCCATCGGCTCGCCCCACGACTCCCGCCGGTGCGCAGTGACCAGGACGACCCGTCGGTCCGGTTCGGACAGCGCCTCCGCCAGCGCCGGATCACTCGGCGGCACCGGTCGGGTGACCGCATCGAGAAGGGCGTCGATCACCGTGTTGCCAGTGACCAGGATTGTGGTCGGATCGAAAGCCTCCCGCAGAAGATTGTCCCGACTGCGCCCGGTCGGGCACAAGTGCAGCGAGGTGATCTGGCCGAGCAGGCGTCGATTGGCCTCCTCCGGGAAGGGCGAGGCGATGGAGCCGGTGCGCAGGCCGGCCTCGACGTGCGCGACGGGCACCTCGTGGTAGAACGCGGCCAGCCCTGCTGCGAAAGCGGAGGTGGTGTCCCCCTGGGCGAGGATGACATCGGGCGAAAGCGCCTCGATCTGCTCCCCCACGCCCGTGAGCGTCCTCGTGGTCACCTGAGTCAGGGACTGTCCGGGAGCATGGATGTCGAGATCAACATCGGGAGTGATGCCGAAGAAGTCGTTGACCTGATCAAGCATCTCGCGGTGCTGGCCGGTCACCACGACAATAGGCCGGAATCGATCATCGTCTCTCATTGCCCTCACGAGGGGCGCCATCTTAATGGCCTCGGGACGAGTGCCGTAGATGAGCATGGCGGTCAGAGACGTGTCAGGCGCAGTCATGGGATCATCTCTTCTTGTAGTCGGTTGTTACTCTCAGTTGGGCACGGGCCCGGACTCCACCGCGACCGGGCCGACGGTGATGGTGGCATCCTCTGTGTAGGCCGCAACGGCCCCGGACGGGTACGGACTCTCGCGATCGGTGACGGTCGCGAGTTCAGCCCCGCCCACACTCACCGTCATGGTCACGGCATCCTCTGCAGTGGTGATCGTCACCGTGATGTCGAAGGCGCTGCCGATCGGGAAGGTGGGAGAGTCCCCCGAGGCGAGAAAGCGCTGAGCCCCGGGGTAAGCCGGATCCTCCTTGCTGATCTCCCAGCCGTTGGGTTTGAGGACGACCGCGTAGAAGTGCTGGTCATCCGTGTAGTTCCACAAGAACCAGGCGACCTCCCAGGGATTGGGATCATCCCCTGTGCGCAGCTGGGTGTCGGTGCGCATAGTGGCCGAGATCGTCTGCGTGGCGTTCTCCTCGATATTGACGCCGTCAACCGTCGCAAGAGCGGCGTGCGTCTCGTCGGAGCTGGTGGATGTCTTCGGACTCAGACGCACGGTCCCCCGGGTGCAGGAGACCTTTCCATACCCGTGGTGGACCGTCGTCCACTCGCAGCGATCAGTCATGGCGTAGACAACAGTGGCGACGGCTCCACTCAGAACGAGCGCGCCAACAAGAACCGCGATGACGATGCGTCGTCGAGTCAGACGGAGTACCCACTTGCTCACCCCTCTCATCCGGCCGCCTTCACGACTGCCGTCCGCCACGCCGGAACCAGGGTGTCGACCGGGCCGGGCAGAGGCTGCGCCCCCGGCAGAGCCGGAACGGATCCCGGCACGCCGGCCGCGGCCCCAGGCAGAGCGGACAGCACAGCGGGCTGCTCCTCCTCCGACTCGGTCTCGCGCGCCGTCTTGGCCCAACCGGTGCGGCCGGTGACCTGTCGAGCCAGTGCTCGCCAGCCTATGAGGCAGGGCATGAGCCCATAGAGGACGAACAGGTGCGAATATACGAAGGTGCGCAGCAGACCCAGCCCCTCGCTGCGCTCAACGCGCCAGTACAGCAACCCGAAGATGAGGCCCGGGCCGAACGCCAGAAGGTAGGCGCTCAGAACCCAGAGCCAGGACTGAGGCACACCGCGCACTGCGGCGACGATCGTCAGAGCGAGAGCGGACAGGAACGAGGCGGCCAGGAAGGATCCCGCCAGGAGCACCGAGGGCGTGAGGATCTGCCACAAGGAGTCCGCCCGGGACAGTCCGCGCTGCTCACGCGCGACTTTCCCCAGGAGGTGAGCAGATTGGAGATTGCCCTGAAACCATCGGGTGCGCTGACGCAGCAGGCGACGGCTATTGGTCACGCCCTGCTGATGAACAGCAGCCCTGCCCCAGTACTCATTGGTCCAGCCGGCGCCGTTGAGGCGCACTCCCAGATCGAAGTCCTCGGTGAGCGAGCGCGTCCACGGCTTGCGCCCCAGGGCGTTGAGCGCGGACAGGCGGGCGAACTGGGCGTTCCCGCCCATCCCGACACTGCCCAGATGCCTGCGCCCCTCTTGGAAGACAGAGGTGAATACGACGAACTCCATGTCCTGCATGCGGGCCAGCAGCGAGTTGAAGCGGTTGTTGATCCGCACCCCCATCTGCACGGCGCCGACCTCCGCCGAGGCGAACGCCCGGCGCGCTTCGGCGATCGCATGGGGGTCCAGGCGACCATCGGCATCGACCACGCCGATGATGATCGAGTTCGGATCGAAGCCGGAGAAGCGCTGACGGACGACGGCGAGGGCGTTGTTGAGGGCCTCACCCTTGCCCTTGCGGGCGTTGGGCAGAATGCGTCGCAGTACTTCGGCCCGAGGATCCCCGATCGACTCGACGACATCACCGGTTCCGTCATCGCTGCCGTCATCGACGACCATGACATGCAGCCCGGGATCGTTGATGTCGAGCAGGCGCTGCACAGAGGCGGCGATGACCTCGGCCTCGTTGAGGCACGGCATGAGAACGATTATGTGCATACCGGGATCGAAGGCGACTTGCTGTTCGTCGGCTGAGCGACGGGGCCGGCGTCGGGAGATGACGAGGAGGGTCAGGGCGTAGACGAGAGCCACGATGACCATTCCCAATGCACCGAACCAGGCGATGCGATCGATCAGATCGATCAGGAAGAGGGTGTTCATGATTTCCCCGCAGTCAGGTGGTGAGGGCCGGCGCCCAGGAAGCGCCGCTGATCGTAGGAAGCGGCTCCGCGAAGGGGCCGGGGCCGTGCATGGCGCGGCCGGTAGGCAGCACCGCGCAGAGGGCGCGCGCGGTAGATGACGCCGTAGAGGTTCAACCCGATGAAGAGCAGGATGATGACCACGAAAGCCACCCCAGCGGCGTCCAGAAGCAGCCGGGGGATCAGATCGAGGTGCTGTTGGGCGGAGCCTGACAGCACGCGTCCTGCGTCGATGAATTCAGGGATATACATGTTGTTGCCAATCGGCACTCGGTGATAAACGGAGAGCGGCGCGCCAAGTTAGGACGCCGTGACTCTCGCACAGGGACGCCAGGCCGTATTCAGAACAGCCGGACGCCATACATCTTCATGCTAACTGGAAGCATGCGTCAAATGTAACGAAAAGGTCACGCCAGCTCCATGGGTTAGCTCACAGGCGATGTTCAGCTGCTCAGCAGGGGACTCCGACCAGCCGAGCGGTCAGGGCCCCGCTGAGCCGCAGTTGAGCACGGTTGAGCACGGTTGGGCGCAGTAGTGAAGTAGTGAACAGCAGTGAGACTGAGACGTAGGCTGCCGGCATGACCACAGGAACTACAGGTGCTCTCGCGGCGCTGTCCCCCTCTCAGCTCGACCGCGCCGAAGGCGTCCTCCTGGTTCAGGCCTGCGGCGACGCACTCGGCGTGCCCTGGGAACTCGGACACTCCCCCACTGACTCCGGCTGCGGAGCCGAGGCGAGCGAGGGCTTCATGCAAGGCGGAGGACTGGGCCCCTACGCACCCGGAGAGTGGAGCGACGACACCCAGATGTCAGTGATCGTCGCCCGGGTAGCGGCTACCGGTGCGGACTTGACGAGCAGGCCGGCTCTGGACGCCATCGCGGACGGCTTCATCGACTGGTACGCCTCGACGGCCTCCGACATCGGCATTCAGACGCGCGCGATCCTGAAAGCCGTCGCCCATCACCGCGGCGAGCCCGGCGTCTCGGAGAGGATGCGTCAGGCTGCGCTGGACTACCACGAGACCTCGGGCGGACGCAGCGCTGGAAACGGCGCGCTCATGCGCAACGGCATCGTGGGACTGACCCGCCTGCACGACCCGCGCACCACGGCAGCAGCGGCACGCGCCGTGGCTTCGCTCACGCACGCCGATCCCCTGGCGGCCGATTCCTGCGTCATTCAGGCCGAGATGATCCGCGCTAATGTCACCTCACCGGCTTGGGAGAACATGCCCTTCAACGGAGCCAATCCGCTCGCCGCCCTCGCCGCCCTCGGGCAGACGAGTCAGGAACGACGGCGCTACTGGCACGACCTCTTCGACGGCGGCACCTACGACCCCGGGAACTGGAACTGGTCCGGACTCCCTCCCACCGACGGGTTCACCGTGGACGCCCTGGGGAAGGCCTGTCTGTCCTTCATCGCCGCCAATCATGCGGCTCCGAACGCTCGCGTCGCCCTCCGCGCCAGTCGGCCAGAGCTGGCCAGCACATGGATGCGGCTCATTCTGGCCCGGGCAGTGCGTTCCAGCGACGACTCGGACACCGTGGCCGCAATCGCCGGCGCCGTGGCGGGCAGCTACCTCGGCGCCGCCGCGGTCCCGGCCGAATGGGAGGCGAAGATCCATGGACTCCCTGCGGGTAGCGACTCCCAGCCGCGGCGCGCCGCAGACCTGCGATCTCTGGGGCGCAGCACAGCGCTGGCGGGGATCGGGCATCGGGGGAAGGCGTAGGCGCCGGCGCTCACAGTGTGCACGGCGTCTGCAGCATCCACAGAATCCACAGCATCCAGAGCGTCGACGACGACCTGCCCGACGCCCCCGGTCGGGCCGATCGCCGCACAAGCGCAGCCGACGATATACTTCCGAGATGCATTCCGCTGCCCTGACATCACGTCGCCTCTGATCAGGCCCGTCGACGAGCGCCCTGCCATCGCATGCCACCCGCCTGTCACCCACGCGTCACCGCCGTGGCAGCCTGGTGCTCCGTCACCCGCCCCAGAGCCGGCCTTCTAAGCGCGTCCGCGTTCCACCGGAACAACCCTGCGAGAAGGACACATGCCCACCGACTATCAACGTCCGCAGAGCCGGGCGGCATCGCTTCCCGGCGTCGCCCCATCGGCATCGCGCGATGTCGAGGGCCCCGAGCCGGCGCCGCAGGCGGCCGCACCTCCATCCTCCTCCTTGATCGGCCCGCGACCATCCAGAGGAACCAGTGATCATCTATCTCGCGACCATTGTCGCCACGATTCTCCTTCAGCTGTTCCGGGCTGCTCTCGACACCACAGACGGACAGCCGCGCAGGATCTCCATGGTGCAGCGCGGCATCGATTGCGCCTGCATCGTCGTTCTTGCGGCCGCTCCGGGTTTTCGCGCCTGGCATGTGGGAACCGACACGGTGATGTACGTGGCGATGTACAACATCACCATCGACTCCAGCTCATGGAGCAATACCCTGCAACAGGCGATCGTGGAACCGGGATACGCCCTGTGGGAGTTCATCTGGAGGTCTTTCGGCCTGAGCACGCACTGGTTCCTGGCCATCACGGCCCTGGTCACCAACGGCCTGCAGTACGAGGCGATCCGGATGATCTCCCCCAAGATGCTCCCGGCGATCAGCGCCTACGCCGTTTCCGGCCTCTACCTCTTCCAGTTCAACGGCATGAGGCAGGCGATGGCGATATCGATATTCGTCTTCGGCGTGGCACTCATCCTGCGGGGCCACCGTTTCGGATGGGTATTCCTCCTCACAGCCGCCCTCATCCACAGCTCAACCCTGATCGTCCTGCCGGCTTTTATCCTGTCGCGCCGTTTCCAGCAGCGCAATACATTCAATATCCGTATTGTGCTGCTGTCCGGGGGAGTTTTTCTTGCGCTCCTGCTCATCAGCACCGCACTCGCGACCTTCCTGACGGACCTGGTCGGCGACAAGTACGGCTCCTACCTGGACCAGAACATGGGGTCCGGGCGGGGCCGCCTCATCCACCTCGCCCTCATGCTCATGGTCGTCTGGTTCCTCCAGTCCACAGAGCTGCCCAACGAGCTCCGCTGCGCCACCCGCTTCTACTCCCTCGGTCTAGGCGCACAGGTGGTGGGGCTCCAACTCGCCGTTCTCGACAGAGTCACGCTGTACTTCGTGGCGTCTCTGCCGATGTTCATCTGCTTCCTGCTCGCTCATGGATCCCGGGCTCGACATATAGTGCTCTGGCTCGGCATCATCACATACTTCTTCATCAGTCTCACCCACTACGGAGACCTGATTCCTTACGAATGGACCCTGTCATGACGACCGCCTCTCCCTGCAGCGGCCCGCTTTTCCGCCTCTGGAGCGCCCCATTCCTCGACGCCGCACCGGCGCACAGGAGACGCGCGGTGACTCGCTCCCCCCGTAGAGGCAGTAGATGCCCGGGAATGGCGGAGCAGCAGAAGCAGACTCACCGGGTGGAGCGATGAGCTCCAAAGCAGGAGCACGCTCCCTCGTTCTGGCCGGAACCTTCATCGCACCGATATCGCAATGGTTCGTCTTCTGGCTGCTCGCGCGCTACGGAAGCGTTGCGCAATCCGGAGTGTTCGCGGCGCTTCTGGCCTACTCGACCCCATTGTTCATCGCGGCCGGCTGGGGGCTCAGGAACACCCTCATCACCCTGAGGCGGAACTACTCCTTCGCCCTCTATCTGAAACTCCGGATACTTCTTCTGGGTGCGGCGGCTCTCCTGCTTATCGGGATCGGCGCATGGACGCAGGCCGACCCGACGATGCTGTGGGCGGTCCTGGTCATGAAAGTGACCGACGGCATCACCGATCTCCTCTACGGACCTCTGCAACGCCAGCAGGCCCTTGCTCCGTACGGCCTGATCATGATCGCCAACGGCCTTGTCTCCGCACTCATGTCCGTCCTGATGGCGGCGCTGTGCACCAACGCATCCATGATCGTCTTCGGCTCATCAGTGGGATCGACGGTCACGATGATCCTGGCGATCATCGTTCTGAAGCGCCGCCCCGCATCGGAGCCCGCCGCCGGAAGAACATCCGAATCGGCCCGAGCCCTGCTCAGGATCTCCGCTCCCATCGCATTCGCCCAGATGCTGGCCGTCATCATCACGAATATCCCGACCTGGACCGTCGCCGCCCTGGGCGATAACGCCGACGTCGGCCGATTCGCAGCTGCGGCATACATTCTGACGCTCGGATCGCTCCTGGGTTCGTCACTCAACTCGATGTTCATCGGAGAGTACCAATCCATTGCCTCAGATCAAGGATTCCAACCGCTGCTGCACCGCCTCAAACAGACCACTATCCGAATCGGCCTGGTCGGCATTCTGCTCTCGACCCTGGCATTCCTCATCGGGCCATTCCTGCTTGAATCCGTGTACGGCCACAGTTTCACATTCTCGCCCTGGCTCATCGCGGCCCTGACCGCAGCCGCCATTCTCGACCCCGGCACCTACGTGCTCAATGCAGGTCTGCTGGCGCTCAACGAGTACCGTAATCAATTCCTGGTGGTCGCATGGTCACTGACCTTCACAGTGGTATGCATTCTCGTATGCTATTTGGCGAACGCGCCGGCGCTCTGGGCGGGGACGACGGCTGCAGCAACCGCCAATGCCACGAAGATCGCCTTCTCCGCTCTCGCCATCGGTCGATCGAGAAGACACATGGGAGACGCACATCCGACCACGCACTCAAGCCGCACCAACCAATCCCTCATCGGAGGACTGACGCCGCTCGATGACTAGAACGCTCATACTCAACGCAGGTTTCTTCGCAGGAGACGACTACTACAGCAGCCGTCTCATCGACCGCGGCGTTTTCGTCGCGCACTCTCTGAAGCCGCAGCCGCATCTCCTCATGCGGGTAGCCAGACGCATTCACTTCCGGACACGGCTGCCCAAGGAATCTATCTGGTTCGAGCCCTGGGAGCACCTGGTCGACGATGCCGACATCGTACTGATCGAGGGTGCCGATCTCACGATTCCAGCCACCCGGTATATTCGCTCGCGCTGGCCCAAGAAACGCATCATCTGCTGGTACTGGAACCCATCCGGCCCGGGCACCGACCCGGCGAAGCTGCCGTCCGATGTCTGCGAGTCATGGTCGTTCGACCGCCATGACTGCGACCGATTCGGACTCAAGTACAATACGAACTATTCTTTCAGAGAGATCGCCCGTTTCCGCTCCGAGGATGACTACGACTTTCTTTTCGTCGGCACCAACAAGGGGCGAGCCCGCAGCCTGTCTCGACTGGCGGAGAGTCTCAGGGACCATGGATTCAGCTTCTGTTTCCGCGTCACCGGCCTCAGCAAGGAAGAAATATCCTCATACCCCCTCCTAGAGCCGATCAATCCGATTCCATACGAGGAGATTCTCCGGCTGACGGGGAGGTCTCGCGCGATTGTCGAGCTCCCCCAGGCCGGCCAGAACGGGATGTCCCTGCGCCCGATCGAAGCCTTCATGATGGGCAAGAAAATATTAAGCTTCTCCGACGAGATATCGTCAGAGCCCCTCTACGATCCGGGCCGGGTCCTCACCCTCGATCATCTCGATATCGAGAGGATCGAGGATTTCATGCGGGTAGACTCCCCGCCCGCGAGTCAAGAGCTGCTGGAGCACTACGACTTCGATCAGTGGATCCGGAGATTCGGATAATGCGGTCCGGCGCCTCGGCGACGGCCGGATGTGGAGGTGATTTTTTCTCATGAGGGCGACAGTACTGGCCCCCGGCCTGGTCCGGGAGGCCGACGGCACGAAACGACCGCTGAGGATTCTCCATGTCACCGAGTGCTTCGGGGCCGGTGTTGGCAGGGCCGTCAAGCTGAGAGCGCAGGCACTGCCGCAAGCGGAGCACCACCTCCTGTGGACCGGCGAGGAGACGCCGGCGAGTTCCCAGTGGGCATCCACGACCGAGCTCCCGGCATCCGACCTGTCTCGCATCAGGGCGACAACCCTCACAACACGGCAGGTGAATCCAGATATCGTCCATGCGCATTCGAGTTGGGCCGGAGTGTATGCACGGGTCGGCGTATTCGGTCGGCCGGTGGTGTACGAGCCGCACTGCTTCAAGTTCGACGACCCATCCCTTCGACGCCCGGTAAGCGGTGCATTCCGGCTCGCCGAGCGCCTTCTCATGGCCAGGACGGCGGCCATCGGAATCCTGTCCCCCCATGAACGCGCCGTTGTAAGAACGATGTCACGGCGTTTACCGGCTGTCGAGATCCCGAACATACCGACAATGCCGACAATGCCGACACCATCGCCAACACCGCCAGGGCAATCGGACTCCGGGCCGATCGATGTCCGGCGCGTGGCGATGGTGGGAAGGATCGCTCCGCAGAAGGACCCGAAATTCTTCGCCGATGTGGTCGCTGAACTCAGAAAGGACGACGTGCCCCTTGAGGCCGTATGGATCGGCGATGGCGACGGCGACCTGCGTCGGCTACTGACTGAGGCGAGAATCCGTGTGACAGGCTGGTTGAGTCCATCCGGAGTGGAGGAGCTTCTCCGCGGATCCGTCTACGTCCATTCGGCCCGTTACGAGGGGTTTCCATTGAGCATTCTGGACGCAGCCGCCTGCCGGGCCCCGATCGTCGCCCGACGGATCGCCGCCGTGGAGCACACTGACCTTCTCATGTCGTCGACCCCCCGGGGCGTCGCAGCGCTTGTCACCGACATGCTCGGATCCGCCGACGCACTCGCCGACGCCAGAGCCCGGAACACGCCCCTTCTGCGCGCCTACTCTCCGCAGCGGCTCACCGACGCCCTGACCATGCTGTATTCGAAGGCCCTGGCGGCATGATGCAGTCTGCGGACCGTGCCGCCGGCAGGAGTACTGGGCGTACAGGGAGTCTGGGGGGTACTGGGATTACAGACAGAATCTGCCTGGTGATCCCCTACTACGAGGCGGGTGATGACCTTGTCGTGTCTCTGACGAGCGTGAGAATGAGGCGGACCGACTTGATCATCGTCGTCGATGACGGATCGCAACAGCACCCTGCGCGGGACTTCATTCCCCCAAAGGTCGCAGACACGCCGGTCCGGCTTATCGAGTTGGAGAAGAACAGCGGGATCACCGTGGCGCTGCGCACCGGGATTTCAAGCGCACCCGCGGATTTCGCGTTCATCGCGCGTCTCGATTGCGGTGACACCTGCCATCCAGAGCGCTTCTCCACGCAGCGGGACTTCCTCTCCAGGCATCCCGATATCGTCTTGGTGGGCTCGTGGGTGGACTTCGTCTCGCCCGACGGCTCCTTCCTCTACCGGCTGGAGCAACCAGTCGATCCGACTGCGGTTCGCAAGCGCATGCGAGTCAACTGCGCCATCACCCATCCCGCAGCGATCTTCCGCAGAGAGGCTTATGACCATGCCGGCGGCTATCCGACGGCCTACCCGGCGGCCGAGGACTATGCCCTCTTCGCGCAGATGCTCAAGCAGGCAGACGCTGCAAACATCCCGCAATCCCTCGTGCGCTGCCGGACCGGCGACGGCGGCATTTCCGATAAGAAGCGCAGGACGCAGCTGGTTTCCCGTTGCAGGATCCTCCTCAAGCACTTCGACGGGCACCCGATGGCGGTTTACGGGCTTCTCAGGGCCATCGGCCAGATGGCGACGCCGCGGCGCTGGAGTACGTGGGCGCACCGGATCCGCGTGAAGCTCACCGGACAGTAATCACTGACGCTCCCCGATAGTCGCTGACGCTGCCTGACGACCACTGACTACGAGGGCTTACAAAGATTGAGGACCCGTCCGGTGCTGAGCGCTTCTCCGAGGACTGCACGGCCTCGACGTCAGGCGGCACTGAGCGGCTGCATACGACGGGATCAGGCGGAGCCCTCCTGGGCGAGGACGACCTTGACGGTCCTGAGCAGGATGACCAGGTCCATGAGGAATGTCCAGTTCTCCACGTAGAACAAGTCGAAACGGAGTGCTTCTTCCCAGCTCAGCGAGGATCGTCCATTGACCTGCCACAGCCCCGTCATCCCAGGTTTGACCAGCAGCCGACGCGCAGCATTCTCGTCGTACAGCTCAACCTCCTTGGGCACCTGGGGCCTCGGCCCCACCAGGCTCATCGAGCCCTCGAAGACGTTGAACAACTGCGGGAACTCGTCCAATGACGTGCGTCGCAGCCATTGACCGATCCTGGTGATGCGGGGATCTCCGGCCACTTTGAACAGGGGCTTGTCGCCCGCCCCCTGCTGGCTGAGCAGGGTAGTGAGTTCGGCATCGGCGTTCACGCGCATTGTACGGAACTTCCATATTCTGAACTCCCGGCCATTCCTGCCGACCCTGGTCTGACGGAAGAAGGCCGGTCCGCGGTCGTCGCACCAGATGATCGCCGGTATGACGATCCACATCGGGATCAGAAGGACGATCAGCAGAGTGGACACCAGAATATCGATCAGCCTTTTCATGCTCAGCCTCACTCTGCCGAACGTGCCGAACTGGATCTCGTGCAGAGCCATGCCGCCGATTGATCGCAGATGACGGCTCGAAACGGACGCGTCAAGAACAGAGTGGACCACCATGAGCCGGCTCGTGGCTCCCAGAGAGCAGCCGATCCTGCGCAGGGCCCGCGAGGTGAGCCCCGAGGCTGGAGCGACCAGCAAGGCGATCCCGTCCGCCCCGTCCATGGCCTCGTCGATATTCTCAACGCCTCCAATAACGGGGACGGGCAGGTGCGTCTCCTCAAGGCGCGGCGGTTCGTCATCTGAGAGAAAGGCGCCGCAGGGGTTCAGACCGAGCTCGGGACGCCGACTGATGGTCGCAATCACCGCCGAGACTGACCTATATGAGCCGATAACGAACGCAGGCTGCGTGAAGGCGCCCCTTCTTCTAGCCCTCACAAAGTATTGACGCGCGACCCAGCGCCAGGCCAGAAGCAGCGCGACACCGCCGGGAAGGGTGACTAGGAAGTAGGCCCCGGGCAGTTGCGCGTCGGTCAGGAAGGCCAGCACAGTGAGACTCCCGAATTCGACGGCGGACGCCTGAAGCACGCGATGGTACTCGTCGGGCCCATACCCGAGAATACGTTCACGGTACGAACTCATGGCCGTCAGCAGAAACCACCAACTGATGCCAACGGCGATATCAAGCGACATGTCGTTGGGCAGGGCATGGCCGGCATTCGGAGCGATCAGAGCCCCTTCACCATCAAGCCCCACGAGGTGACTGGCCATAATGCCGAAAGAAATGATGATGAAGTCGCCAACGCGGAGCGAGTGCTGAAATCCAGTTATGACGCGGGCGCCGGAGATATTCGATGCGTCATAGGGAGCGGTGTAGGTGCGAGACATGGTCTTTCCAGGGTTAAAAAGGGCGTCGAGGCAGCGCAGAGCGGCGACCTCAGGGAGAGCTGCGGCACTGATGAAGAGGTTCGGCGGTCACGCGCATCGACGTGGCGATCAAGCGCCCGCACCATCTTTCGAGTTTCTTCGTCGCCTTTCCCTGACTCGGCGGACCGCGCCGAGCCGCATATTCTCGCCAAAGACCGGCGCTCATTCCAGGTTCATGCTGAGCACAAGAAGTGCAGCACGCCCCGTCGAAAAAGCGAACGCGATATCGGTTGCCAACCGATCGGAAACGGGAAACGCTGCTCTTGGAACAAGCGATGTGCGAATCCGGAGATTTCTGCCGTGGGTTCGACATGTTCATTAGGCGCCAGATGTGAACTCACCTGGCCCTGACGGGCATCTGTCCGGCGGCGGCCGCACCCGCGGACCACCCGACCGCGCGCTGCCCCGTCGGCTCGGCCCCCTGACGAGAGGAAGCTCGCACGGGGGACGTAGAGAGCGGAGCAGTAGCCGCTTCTCCGATCTCAACGCGACGACGATCCGATGATGGCGTCTGATTGAGAACAACACCGAACACGGACCCGCCCCCTTGGCGAATCGCCTCGGTCACCTGCTCCAACTGCTCGTCCGTGGTATGGCCAGCGCGGACCACCAGAAGGACCCCATCCGTGTGCGCGCCAAGAGCCACCGCATCGGTGACCGGCAGCGCTGCCGGCGCATCAATGATCACGACATGAGATGACGCGAGGTAACCCACGAGGTCCGACATGCGCTCGGAGCCGAGAAGCTCAGATGGATTGGGGGGAGGATCACCTGCGGGAATGATCTGCAAACCGGGCACCGCGGTTTGCACGAGCACACTGTCGAGGGAGGTCGCTCCAACAAGAAGCTGAGTCAATCCAGGACGACGACGGCCGGCTTTGGAGTCATCGTGGGACCTGTGACGGCGCAGATCACCATCGATGAGAACGACCGATCGGCCCGCCAGCGCCATGACGCGGGCCAGATTGCAGGCGACGGTGGACTTGCCATCGCCTTGCACTCCCGACGTCACCACGAACGTGCGGACGCCCTTATCAACATTGGCATAGCGCATATTAGTGCGCAGTTTGCGGAATGCCTCCTCCGCTCCGGAACCGCCATCCGTCGTCACTTGTCCATCTGCAATGGCATGAGACACGGGAATGACGCCGAGAACAGGCCGATCAATGATGTTGGCGACATCCGCCGCGGAGCGGATGCGCTTATCCCATGCCTCACGCCCGAGCGCGAGCGCATAGCCGAGCAGAACGCCACCCACGAGGCCGACGCCGAGATACGTCAGAATCGAGGGCGAACGGGTCGTGCCGGATACGCTCGAGGGCGACATCAGCACGACCTCGACCGGCGAGTCCTCTCCCTCCAGGAGCTTGACCTGCTCTCCAGATTGACGCACGGTCTCATCAGCAATACTTCGAGCCTCAGAGGCGGTCGGCGCGGTCGCGGTGACGTTGATCGTCAACGTGTTGGTCTTGTTGGTCACCGACAGGGACCGGGCCAATTCAGTCGAGTTCATGTCGAGTCCCAGGGAATCGATGACCGCCTGCGCCACAACTTCAGACGTGAACACGGGGACGAGTGCCTCGGTCTTCTTCGCAGCGATCTGAGAAGCCGCGAAGTAGGAGTCCGTCTGCTGCGGCAGAGCCGAGTCCGTTTGCACTGCGACGCGAACATAAGCATCCGCGGACGCCTTGTACGAGACGGGAGTCAATAAGGCCGCCACAAGAGACAGCAGGAGAGCCGCAAGAAGACCAACGGCAATGGCAACAACCTGCCGGCGAGTGAGCTTGAGAAGTTCCTCGAATGTCATACCGCCATCACCAATCGAGATGCACAACTGAACATGTCATGTTGTGCATTTCTCACAGGGACAAATGGATAAAAAGCGAGTTAAATTTACCACGACACGGAAAAGAATGCCATCGCCCTCGCTAGTTCGTTTCCAACTCGTTATGAGGCGATGGCGCCCGGTTGGCTGCATCATGACCTTCACAACCTCCATCGCATCCAGCAGGCCCGCCGAGCCGGAGAGGCCCAGGCGCTGTCGGACGTGCCGACCTCACCCGTGGCGGCACTGACGACGAGCGCCGGCAGGAGCGGCTCATCGCGCAGACGGCAGTCATGACCGAGCATGTGGAGCAGCGGGCCCATGTGCCGAGGCAAGACGAGACCATCGATCGCCTCACTGAGCTCGCCGTAGGTGATGACTTCGCGGTGCGCCGCCACATCGATCAGCACCTCCCGGGCACGCACGGTCGCCTCCGCGAGATGAGGCGTGACGGTAACCATCCGCTCCCCGACCGGATAGCGCTCGCCGACGACCAGGGCCAAGGCCTGTGAGAAGGCCTTCGAGTCGTCTCCGGCCTCACCCTGCGCGACCTGTGCCGAGTCGGCTCGCTGCGTGGACGTCATCACCATTCCTCTGCATCGCACAGCCCCCGGGTGAGAACCGCAACGAGCAAGACCGAGCCCTAGAACAGCCGCGCGCGGAACAGATAGACGGCCGCACTCACGATCGTCGCAGTCACGCCCAGGCCGGCAGCGGTGCGACCGGCGATCTGCTTCAGCGTCAGGGATTTGTCGCCGGAAGCAGCGGGTTGCCGCAGCGATCCGTTCTGCCCATCCTGCGACACCGCGACGCCGTCGGCCCCGGAGGGTGTGAGGACACCCTGCGTCGGCTGCTCGGCGGCGGCTGTCTGGGATGTCTCGGCCGTCTGGGATGTCTCAGATGCGTCAGCCTTGCCGTCGGGCTGAGAGGACGGCGCAGCGCTCTGCGCAGCAGTCGGGGCGCTCTGGTTCTGGGAGCCATCCCGCCAAGCGGCGTTGACCAGGGCGCCGCGATCGACTGCACCACCCGCACTGAGCCCGAGCGCATCGGCGACGTCCTGGGGCAACGGCGTGCCAGTGCCTGCCGCGGGGCCGCCGGGCTTGACGTGCAGGTCAGAGGTTTTCCAGGCGGTGGGATCAGCCGATTCGCTCACCAGGACCGGATTGGCGTCTCGAGCGCCCTGCAGGTCCACCCCGTTGGACTCCTTGCTCGAGACGCTCACGTTCGGACTGCTGGAGAAGTCGGTCAAAGAGACGGCGTTGATGCTCTGAGACTTGCGATCGGCTCCGTACTGCCACAGGACCGTGGTCGAGGGCTGGCTGGTGGGCTGACGGTAGTAGACGTTGTAGTCGATGCCGGAGATCATGTCGTTGGCGTACAAGGCCTTCGAGCCGTCAGCATTCTTGGCCCCCGTGACCTGCACCATGGCCGAGTACCGCCACGCATCGCCATCGGTGGGTACCTGTTCGGAAGACAGGATGTTGTTGTAGATGCTCGTGTCCGAGGTGTCCCATGTCAGGCCGTGCTCCGCCGACCAGCGCTCAGTCGAGGTGCAGGACCCATCACTGCTGCGTGCATTGCAGCCATTGGAGCGCTCGTCCTCATAAACCGAAATGCTCGTCAGCGCATGCGTCACCGTGTTGTTCCACACTCGGGTGCCCTCCGAGCCCGCGACCTGAATACCGACGCCGGCACCCTCAACGAGGTTGGAGGCAACCGTATTGCCCTTCGAGACCTCGACGAAGACCGCCGTCGGCACATTGACGAAGTGCGAGGCCAGAACACTGGAGTTCAGGACGCCCTCGTCAAACCAGATGGCCGCCTGCCGATTGTTCGTCCACGAGGACAGTTCCGAATGGTCCGTGCCCGACTGGGAATAGTCGACGGTGTTGTACGCATAGCGCACGTTCTCCGAGTGCGTCACCTTCGTATCGGACATGGCGCAGTACGCCCCGCAGCCCGTTGTGATGAAGCCCTTGCTGTTGTTACCCGACCAGAGGTTGTTCTCGACAGTGACATTAGAAGAGCGGTTGATCCCCATGCCGACGCCGCTGTTGTCCACTAGGCGGTTGTCGGACACGGTCACGTCATGAGCGTTGGTGATGCCCAACGCCGAACCAGCACCCGAGTACCTGAAAGTGTTGCCAGTCACATTCAGTCCGGTACCGGAGGCGAACACCATGACGCCGCCCGTATTGCCGCCGATCTCAGGATCCGTGTAGTTCCATTCCTGAACCGGAGAGTACTTCTCGACTGTCAGACCGCTGAGAGTGATGTTGTCGGACAGCAGGGACAACGCACGCGAGTGCTGAGCGACCTCGACCGTGTGCTGGCTGGGGTCGACGCCGATCACATAGCTGGCGCCCCTGTGCGGCTTGGCGTTGAACCCGGCCCGATTGTTCCCGGGCTCCTTCATGGTGATCGGGTCACTGTCATCGACGTAGAAGGTCGAATCCGTGACTTCCGCTCGCGAGGCGACCTGGGTCAGCGGCTTGCCGTCGACGAAGACCTGCTCGGGGTGGGCCGCCATGCCCTCGGCGGACGGATCGGCATTGGTGGTGCACACGGTGCAGAAGCGGACCATGTCCGCGGAGGTCGACCATGTCCCGGCGCCCCCGCTGCCCCCTGAGCCCCCGGAGGCCGACCAGGAGGTGGGGACCTCGGCGCCGGAGAGCACCGGGGCCGCCCCCTGGGCCGCACGGATGGTGACGCTCTTGTCCACCGAGAGTTCGCCCTCGCGGTAGGTACCGTCCCCGACCTCGATCGTCGCTCCCGCCTGAGCGTCTTTGAGCGCCTCCGCGATGGTGGCGTACGGCTTGTCCGCGGATCCGTCGCCGCCTTGAGCGGCCGAGGCGGACACATGGATGACTCCGTCAGCGGGCTGGGCCTCGGCTGTCGAAGTCGTCAGCGGAAGCGTCAGTGGAAGCATGATGAGGGCGAGCACGGCGATGACAATGGCTGTACTGCGACGCACGCTGGTTCTCCTCCTGCAGGTTGCTCAAAACCTTGTTTACCGTACCGTTATAGCCCCGCGAACGCGACCGCATATCTCACACAGTGCGTTCGTACACGTAGCGGCACGCAGTATCGCGCGGCATGCGACGCATCTCTCAAGATCAGGGGCACGGCGCCGGGACTGGAAGAATAGGCCCATGACCTTACGAGTTCCTTACTCGACTGTGCCCGTGCGCGGTCGGATCAAGCTCGGCCAGTTCCTCAAACTCGCGGGCCTCGTCGAGGACGGCGCCGAGGCGCGCGTAGCGATCCAATCCGGTGATGTCACCGTCAACGGCCAGGTGGACGCCCGCCGCGGTCATGCGCTCGACGACGGCGATCTCGTCGTGGTGAACCTGCCGTCCGGCGCCGTGGGCGCCGTCGTCAAGCAGGACTGAAGCTCCCCCCGGTAACCGGCCGACCACGTCGGGTCACAATCCGATCACAATCGGATCGGGAGGAGGAGGGAAGGAGCGCGCACGACCGCAGTCGCGACAGCCGGATGAGCGGATGAACGGCAGAACGGTCAGTGCTCTCAAGGGCTCCCATAGGGCTCCCAAGGCACTCGGGAGTCCCAAGGACCGGACGTCTTCAGGGCCGCAGACAGCCCGGTCCGAGCAGCGCCTTGATGTCGGAGTAGAAGGCGGCGCTCGCCTCGACCCGCAACGAGGAGTCCAGCTGCGTGCGCACCTCCCGGCCGGGGCTGGTCAGATTGAGACGCACCGTGGACATGCCCGGGTGATTCTCGAGCACGGATTTGAACCTCTCGACCAGTGGAGCGGTGCAGCGGTTCGTCGGCAGGGTAATGGTGACGGCCTCATGGGCGGCGCTGGAGACGTCCGGAAGCGTCAGCTCCTGGGCGTAGAGGGCCACCTGACCGTCCCGCCGGTTGAGGCGCCCCCGCACGGTGACCACCGTATCCGGCGCCAGCATTGTCGACACCGTCTGATAGGTACTCGGGAAGAAGAGGGCCTCAATGCTTCCGCCCAGATCCTCGATCTGAGCGATGGCCCACAGGTTCCCCTGCTTCGTGGTCTTGCGGGTCAGGCCCGTGATGAGCCCGGCGATCGTCACCATGGCGCCGTCGGGGCGCTCCTCGTCCTCGACCAGGTCGGCGATCTCGGTATCCGCGAGCTTGCCCAGCACGCCCTCGAGCCCCAGCAGAGGGTGATCGGAGACGTACAGGCCCAGCATGTCCCGCTCATATGCGAGCTTGTCCTTCTTGTCCCACTCGGGCAGATCCGGCACCTCGGAGGAGAAGACCGGGCCCGAGCCGAACGGCGACGCGGCATCATCGGCGCCCCCCAGGCCCCCGCCGTCGCCGCCCATCATGGAGGCGAACAAGTCGAACTGGCCGGCGGCCTCGTTGCGCTTGACGCCGATGATCTCATCGACGAAGTCCTCATGGCAGGCCTGCAGTGCGCGCCGGGTCCTGCCCAGGGTGTCGAAGGCGCCGGCCTTGATCAAGGAGTCGATGGTGCGCTTGTTGCAGACCACAGCCGGAACCTTGTCGAGGAAGTCCTCGAAACTGGTGAAGTCGCCCTTGTCCTCTCGAGCTGTCACGATCGCATCGACGACATTGAGGCCGACATTGCGGATGGCGGCCAGGCCGAACCGGATGTCCTCGCCATCAGCGGAGAACTGGGCGCGCGACGCATTGACGTCCGGAGGCAGGACCGTGATGCCCATATGGCGGCATTCTCCGAGGTAGACGGCCAGTTTGTCCTTGTTGTCCTTCTGGGAGGTCAGCAGGGCCGCCATGTACTCGGTGGGATAGTGCGCCTTGAGGTAGGCCGTCCAGTAGGACACCACGCCGTAGGCGGCGGAGTGGGCCTTGTTGAAGGCGTACTTGGCGAAGGGGACCACCACGTCCCACAGGGTCTTGACGCTCTCCTTGGAGAAGCCATTGGCCACCATGCCGGCCTCGAACTCGACGAACATCTTGTTCAGGATGTCCATCTTCTTCTTGCCCATGGCCTTGCGCAGCGCATCGGCCTTGCCCATGGAGAAGCCCGCCAAGTCGGTGGCGATCTTCATGACCTGCTCCTGGTAGACGATCAGGCCGTGGGTCGTCCCCAGGATGGGCTCAAGCGCCTCCTTGAGCTCGGGGTGGATGGGAGTGATCTCCTGCAGGCCGTTCTTGCGCAGGGCGTAGTTCGTGTGGGACTCCGCACCCATGGGGCCGGGACGGTACAGGGCGCCGACGGCGGAGATGTCCTCGAAGTTGTCGGGCTTCATCAGGCGCAGCAGCGTGCGCATGCCACCGCCGTCGAGCTGGAAGACGCCGAGGGTCTCGCCGCGGGAGAGCAGCTCATAGGTGGCCCGGTCGTCCAGCTCGATATGATCGATATCGAGCTTCTCCTTGCCGTTGGCAACGATGCCCTCCAGGGCGTCCGAGATGACCGTGAGGTTGCGCAGCCCCAGGAAGTCCATCTTGAGCAGGCCCAGGTGCTCGCAAGTCGGGTAGTCGAACTGGGTGATGTAGGCGCCGTCCTGCAGGCGCTGCATCATGGGGATGATGTCGGTCAGCGTGGCCGAGGACATGATGACCGCGCAGGCGTGCACGCCCCACTGCCGCGTCATGCCCTCCAGTCCGCCGGCGAGCTCGACGATCTTCTGGGCATCGGTGTCCTCGGCGTGCAGCTCGCGGAACTGCTGAGCCTCGCTGTAGCGCTCATCCTCGGGGTTGAACATGCCCTTGATGGAGATGTCCTTGCCCATGATGGTCGGGGGCATGGCCTTGGTGAGCCGGTCCCCCACCGCATAGGGGTAGCCCATGACGCGGCTGGAGTCCTTCAAGGACTGCTTGGCCTTGATGACGCCGTAGGTGACGACCTGGCTGATCTTGTCCGAGCCGTACTTGTGCTTGACGTACTCGATGACCTCGTCGCGCCGGCGCTCGTCGAAGTCGACATCGATATCGGGCATGGAGATGCGCTCGGGATTGAGGAAGCGCTCGAAGATGAGCCCGTGGTTCAGCGGGTTGAGCTCGGTGATGCCCATGGCGTAGGCGACCATGGAGCCGGCCCCCGACCCGCGCCCCGGACCCACGCGGATGCCCTGGGACTTGGCCCAGTTGATGTAGTCGGCCACGACCAGGAAGTATCCGGGGAAGCCCATCTGGACGATGACGCCGATCTCGTACTCCGCCTGCTTGCGGCAATCCTCGGGAATGTCTCCGTGGAAGCGACGGTCCATCCCCTTCCAGCACTCGGCGATGAACCAGGACTCCATCGTCTCCCCCTCGGGGACGGGGAAGGCCGGCATGAAGGAGGCGCCCTCATCGACGGTGGCGAAGTGAACATCGCATTGCTCGGCGACCAGGAGAGTGTTGTCGCATGCCCCAGGCATCTCGGAGAAGAGCTCGCGCATCTCCCGTCCGGGCCTCAGGTAGTAGGTGTCCCCGTCGAACTTGAAGCGGTCGGGGTCGGTCAGCACTGAGCCGGAGTTGATGCACAGCATCGCGTCCTGAATAGTCCGGTCCTCGGGGCGCACATAATGGGAGTCGTTGGTGGCCAGCAGCGGCGCCCCGATCTCCTCGGCCAGGCGCAGCAGGTCCTTGGTGACGCGGCGCTCGATCTCCAGGCCGTGGTCCATGAGCTCGACGTAGAAGAACTCCCGACCGAAGATGTCCTGCAGCTCACCGGCGGCCCGCAGCGCCTCGTCCCATTGACCGAGCCGCAGACGCGTCTGAACCTCGGAGGAGGGGCAGCCGGTGGAGCCGATCAGGCCTGCGGAATAGCGGGAGAGCAGCTCGCGGTCGATGCGCGGGGCCTTGCCCCACTGACCCTCCAGGGAGGCGTAGGAGTCCATGCGCATGAGGTTGTGCAGGCCCTCGTTAGTGCGCGAGAGCAGCGTCATGTGCGTGTAGGAGCCGCGCGCCGAGACGTCATCGCTCCGCTGAGACTCGTCCCCCCAGAAGACACGGGTCTTGTCGAAGCGGGATGTCCCCGGGGTCATATAGGCCTCGACCCCGATGATCGGCTTGATGCCGGCCTTGGTGGCCGCCTCGTAGAACTCGTAGGCGCCGAACATGTAGCCGTGGTCGGTGATCGCCAGAGCCGGCTGTCCCAGCCGTTTGGCCTCGGCGACATAGTCCTTGACCTTGCCCGCGCCGTCGAGCATGGAGTAATCGGTGTGGACGTGGAGGTGGACGAAATCGTCCCTCGAACCGCCCTCACCGCTGCCTGCCTCACCGCTCGTCTCCGCCATGGCTCCATCCTAGGGGTTCGGCGTCCACGCCCCGTCCAACCCGCACCGGCCGCGCGCCACGGCCTCCCGCGGGGCCAGAACGGCAGCGATGACGTCGAAGATGGGGGTCGGCACACCCGCCTGATCACCTGCACGTGCAATGGCGCCAACCTGCGCATCCAGCTCACTGGGCACGCCCGCGGCCAGGTCGCGCTGCATGGACGTGGTGGCGCCGGGCGGCTGCCGATCCGCCATGGCCAGCACGGCGGCAACCAGATCCGGGGTGCGAGGAGTCGCCATTCGGTGGCCCAAAGCCTCGGCCACCGCGACGACCTCCCCCACCGCCGCGGCATAGGCATCGCGCAGGTTGGTGCGCAGCTCGCCCATGGCGGCATCGACGGCTGCGCCGAGCCCGCCTTGAGGCACCACGAAGGCGGCCTTGCGCCACAGCTCGGTCTGGATGGAGTCGGGGACCTCCGCATGAACCCCGGAGGCGTTGAGCGCCTCCACCAGCGCGGTCGTTCGGGGAGAGGCGGAATCGTCCCACTCCCCCGTCATGAAGGACTCGGTCGGCGCCATCAGCAGAATCGTGCCGCGCTGCTCGATGCGGGTGTAGACGCGGGCGACACCGGGCATGACGTGCTCGGCCCCCACGGCGTCGGCGATGATTCCGGGCGCCCCAATGCCGTTCTGAACAGTGACCACGCCCGTGGCCGGACCGGTCAGGGTCCTGATGGCGGGCAGGAGGCCCGCCACGGCATCGACCTTGGTGGTCACGATGACGAGGTCGGGCGGCCCTCCCAACGTCCTCAGCAGCTCACCAGGATCCTCATGGGCGATGGGCTCGGTGATCTCGGCCAGGACCGTGCGCCGGGGCCCGCGGCCGGGTGCGCCGCTCATCGCACCATCCACCCCGTCATCGCGAACGAGTCGGATGCCGCTGGTATTCAGAGCCTCAAGGGTGCGTCCGTGCACGAGGAAGGCGACGCGCGCCCCGGCATCGACCAGGCGCGTACCCAACCATCCGCCGATGCCTCCCGCACCGATGATCACAATCGTCGGTGACGCAGGACCGGTGCACCGGTTCGTATACCCTCCCTCAACGGCTGACGACACGAGCCATGTCCTGATGGGGGATTCCGGCATCCAGGTAGGACTCTCCGGTGACGGCGGTGTAACCGCAGCGCTCGTAGAAGCCCATGGCCTGCTCCTGGGCGGAGAGGATGACCGTGACAGCAGCACCGTCATCCCGGGCCGCCGCAGCCCGCCAAGCCGCGTCCTCAAGCGCGGAGACCATCCTGGCCCCCAGGCCGGTGCCGCGGCAGGCGCGTCGCACGGCCAGCCGTCCCAGGTGGACCACACCCGGACGCACGGGGTCGATGAGAAGGCGTCCGGCCGCCAGCGGCGCGTCATCCGCCCCGCGGGCCAACACGTGGATCGTGGTGGCCAGGTCATCGCGAGCGTCTATCTCCAGGCTGAAGGGCACGCCCTGCTCGATGACGAAGACCTCCAGCCGGACATCGGCGATACCGGCACGGGTGGACTGCGCAGCAGAATCCACAGCATCGCCCGCACAGGTCTCGAACCGGCAGGGCTCGACGGCGGCGTGCAGGGGCGCGATCAGCAGCTCGGGGAACCCCGGTTGCGCGGCGGACAAGGGCATCGGTCCCCCAAGTCAATCGTGTGTGAAGCGGTCCTCGATGAGTTGCTGAGTCAACCGGGTCAACCGGGTCAGCAGAGGCAGTGCCCTCACGACTCTCACGCGGCTTCCCGAACAAGTCCGCCGGCGCGTCAAGATATCCGCAAGACATCGAGCGCGTCGGCGAGGTCATCCGGATAATCGGAGCGGAAGGTCATCCACTCCCCTGTGATCGGGTGGGTGATGCCGAGCTCACGAGCATGGAGCCACTGACGCGCCAGACCTGTTCGCCTGGTCAGGGCGGGATCCGCCCCGTAGGTCTCATCGCCCACACAGGGGTGCCCGACCGCCGCCATGTGCACCCGGATCTGGTGAGTGCGCCCCGTCTCCAGATGGACCTGCGCCAGGCAGGCGCCGGGCATGGCCTCCATGACGTCGTAGTGGGTGATCGACTCGCGCCCGCCGTCGATGATCGCCATCTTCCACTCGCGCCCCGGGTGCCGACCAATGGGGGCGTCGATCGTGCCCGATAAGGGATCGAGATGCCCCTGGACCAGCGCATGGTAGACCTTGTCGACCGCGTGATCGCGGAAAGCATGCTTGAGCGCCGAGTAGGCCCGCTCCCCCTTGGCCACGATCATGACTCCGGATGTGCCCACGTCCAGGCGCGAGACGATGCCCTGACGCTCGGCCGCGCCCGAGGTCGCCACCGGCACCCGCATCGCCTTGAGGGCGCCGAGCACATCGGGTCCCTCCCAGCCCATCGTGGGATGAGCGGCCACACCAGCGGGCTTGTCGACAACAACGATGTCCTCATCCTCGTAAAGCAGCTCCATGCCCTCCACCGGCGTGGGCACGGGCTCGGCGGGTTGGGGCGCAGGCAGGTCCACCTCGATCATGGCGCCCGCAGTCACCCGATCGGACTTGCCGACCGGCACTCCATCAAGCCGGACGGCGCCCAGTGAGCACATGTCGCCCACCTTCGAGCGCGACAGCCCCGTCATCCGGGACAGAGCGACGTCCACCCGCTCCCCCGCCAGCCCGTCAGGCACCGGCAGCAGTCGCGGACTCACCGTGGTCGCCGTCATCGCTGTCGTCGCTGCTGTCGTTACTGTCTTCGCTGTCTTCACGGCTGTTCGCTCTCGGCCGCCCCGCCTCTCGTTCCGCCGTCGTCCTCTCGCTCCGGATCGCCCGACGTCCCGTTCTCGGCGAATGCGGGGAGCTCGGAGGGCTCGGGAACGTCAGGGACCGGGCGGTCACGATGCTCGCCCTCGCCCATGGCATCGGCCTTCTCGGCTTCCTCTGCCATCACTGGCTGCTCATCACTCGCACTGTGGTGACCCGCCCGCGTGCCATCGAGCTCAAGCCCAGCCGCAGACAGGGCCATGATGGCCGCAGCCGCGCCCACGATGGCGATGTCGGCGACATTCCCGACGAACATGCCCCCGTAGTCGATGAAGTCGACGACATGGCCGCGAAAGAGCCCGGGCTCCCGGGCGAGTCGATCAATGAGGTTGCCGACGGCACCGCCCAGCACGAGTCCGAGTGTCGTGGCCCACCACATGGAGCCCAGTCGCCGCGACACCCGGAGCACGATCACGATGACGACCAGGGCCACCGCGGTGAAGATCCAGGTTTGGCCCGTGGCGAAGGAGAACGCAGCACCGGGATTGCGAACGAGCACGAATCCCAGCCAGCTCCCCAGCAGATCGATCCGTTGCGAATCGGCCAGCGCAGTGACCGCCCATGCCTTCGTCAGCTGATCGACGACGACGACCCCCACTGCGAGACACCACAGGACGAGGAACGGGCGGCTCGGCGCGCGCAGGCGCATCTTCGCCGCCCCCTGGGCGGGGCGCCCGCGCATGACATCGCTATGGGCATCGGGTCCACGCTGCGCAGGGCCGCCGGCGGACGGGGATTCAGGCGTCTGACTCATGGTTCCTCAAGTCGATGGGCAGCCTAAATCGAGGGCGGCGACCCGAAAGGTCACCGCCCTCGATCGACGGTGAGCGCCCGCCCACGAGCACGCTGTCGGGCGTGTCTCGAGCGGCCGGGCTCACAAACCTGCGGCGGTGGCCTCCTCGCCGTCCTCGACGTTGGACAGAAGCCCCTGCAGATAGCTCTTGAGACGAGTGCGGTAATCGGACTCGAAGCGGCGCAGCTCGTCGATCTTGTGCTCCAGGCCTGAGCGCTCCTTCTCGAGCTGAGCCAGGGTGCGGTTGCGCTGGTCCTCGGCCTCGCGGACGATCTGCTCGCCGGTGGCGCGAGCCTCGCCGATAATGCGTTCGCCCTCAGCACGACCATTCGCGACGTGCTCGTCGTGCAAGCGCTGAGCCAGCTCGAGCATGCCGGAGGCGGCGGTGGGCTCCTCGCCCCCTCCGCCGGCAGCGCCCTGGTGGAACACGGGCGGCGCCATCACCGGGGCGACCGGAGCGACCGGGGCCTCCTGCTGTTGCTGCACAACCGGCTCCACAACGGTGGTCTCCGAGATCCCGCGCGCGGCCGTGTCGCCGAGCTCGGCCACACGCCGGTTGGCAGCCTCGAGCTTGGCCTTGAGGTCCGCATTCTCAGCCTCCAGCTGGCGCATCGCCTCAACGACCTCGTCGAGGAACTCGTCGACCTCGTCCTGCTCGTAGCCCTCGCGGAACTTGGTCGCCTGGAACTTCTTGTTGAGGACGTCGTCTGCCGTCAGCAGCGTCATGGTCGTCACCTCGGTGTCGTTACGGAAGATGTCACGGTCACCGGTTCAACCGGTCACTCATATGGATAGAGTACCTGAACTCGAGGTTCAGGCCACTTTGGATGCGCCGACTCACGTCACGGTGCGATATCGATGCGCCTGATTCATGCGGTCTACCGCCCATAACTCCGCTCTTGGAGTAGCCGGACGAGGAGCGTGTCACGGCCGGTCGGCGGGTATTCGGCGGGTGTCCGAACGCTGTCAGCGCAAGAGTGCCAGCAGACGCTGAAGGACCATGATGCCGACGACCAGGACCAGGAAACTGAGATCGATGCCGAATCCGCCGAATCCGCCAGATCCACCCAGGCGCATTCCCGGGATCACGCGGCGCAACCACTTCAACGGCGGATCGGTGAGCCCGTAGACCAAGTTGGCCAGCACGAGCACGAGGCCGGCGGGACGCCAGTCCCGGGCGAACAGCTGCACCCAGTCGATCACGACGCGCACGAGCAGAACCAGCATGTAGAGGTTGAGCAGGTTCGAGACGATCGAGGCGATGGCAGCGATCACCGTCGTACTCCCCGTCAACTCTGGTTGAAGAAACGGCCGTTCGCCTCAGCGGCGATGGCGCCCCCGTCGATATCGACCGACGCGGGCGTCAGCAGGAAGACCCGCGGCGTGACCCGCTCGATAGCACCATGCAGGCCGAAGACCAGGCCGGCGGAGAAGTCGACCATGCGACGGGCGTCGGATTCGCTCATGTTGGTGAGGTTGACGATCACCGGCACACCGTCGCGGAAGGACTCGCCGATGACCCGCGCCTCGTTGTAGGTGGAGGGGTGGACGGTGACGATGCGGCGAAGATCCGGAGCGGCCACCGGTTCAGGAGCCTCGGCCTCCTCATAAGCGTGGTCGTAGGGCTCCTCATACGCCTCTTCGGCCGGCGCGTACTCATCGTCATAGGCGACCTCGGCCTCATAGCCGCCCTCAAAAGCGTCCTCGACGGGCTCGGAGTAACCGAGGAAGTTCGTCATCTTGCGCAGCGCGCTCATCGTGTGCTCCTTCTCCGTCCGGTCCCTGAGCAGGCCGGACATGCTGACGGTATCGGCGTTTAGGAGAGCGGCTGATCATTCATCGCGGCGTGTCCCAGTACGGCGACGCCGGGCGAGTCACGCTTCGGTGACGGCTCGGCGAGGCCGAGCGACGGCGATCCCCGCGATGCGGCCGGTAACGCCATCGCGCCGGTAGGAGTAGAAGCGCCGGTCCTCCGCCGTGCACCATGAACCGCCGGCGACATGGCCGACCCCCGCCCGCCTCAACTGAGCGCGCACCCCCGCAGCGACATCGATCCCGGGCGCACCCCAGCGCGTCGTGGCGGCGCACTCGGGTTCAATGGCGGCCGCCGCAGTGCGCATCTCCTCGGGGACCTCGTAGCAGCCGCCGCACACCGAGGGGCCGATCGCGGCCCAGATATCGTCGGAACGGGCTCCGCGGGAAGCGAACACCGCCAGCGACTCGGCGACGACACCGTCGAGCATGCCGCGCCGGCCCGCATGAACAGCTGCCACAAGGGCGCCATCACTCGTGGCGAGCAGCAGTGGTACGCAATCCGCGACGAGGACTCCCACAGCGCGCGGGGCGCCCGGGTCCTCGCCCTCCAGCACGAGGGCATCCGCGGTGGGATGCCCGCCGCGCTGCGCCGTGGCCACCACGGTGGAGTGAACCTGGTTCATCCAGGCGATGTCGTCATCGGCGAGCTCCAGCGCCTCGGCAAGGCGACGCCGATTGCGCGCCACGCGCTCGGGCTCGTCCCCGACATGAACGGCGAGATTGAGACCGGCGTAGGAATCGGCCCCCGACCGCGCCTCCTGCGCGCCACGAGTGGTGAAGCACCCGCGCGCGCAAGGTCCGAGAGCGACCTCCAGGAGGTCGATGGAACTCATGGACTCAGCGCAGGAAGTCGGGCAGATCGATCTCGTCCTTCTCGGCGTCCACACCGATGACACGGGGGACCTCGAGCTCGGGCCGGGCCTCGGGGAGCGAGTCATCGACGTAGGCGGGAACCTCGTTGGTGCTCTCCGCCGGCGGAACCGGAGGCGGCGTCTGCCTGTTGTTGACCGGCAGCGCAGGGCGCACCACGGGCCGGACGACGGGGTTCTCCGCAGCATGGGCGCCTCCGCGCGAGGCGAAAACGGATGCGGAGCCCGCCGAGGGCGCCGAAGCCGGGGTGGTCGGAGTGACCGATGCCGCCGCCTTGGCCAGATTGGAGACCGGCTGAGCCTTTCCACCGGGTATGGGCTCCTCATCGAAACCGGCGGCGATGACGGTCACGCGCACCTCATCGCCCAGGGCGCCATCGACGACATTGCCGAAGATGATGTTGGCCTCGGGGTGAACAGCCTCGCGCACCAGGTTGGCCGCCTCGGAGATCTCGAACAGACCGAGATCGGATCCGCCCTGGAAGAACAGCAGGACGCCGTGGGCACCCTCAATGGAGGACTCGAGCAGCGGGGAGGCGATGGCCTGCTCGGTGGCGGCCAGGGCGCGTCCCTCGCCGGCGGCCGAGCCGATGCCCATGAGCGCGCTTCCCGCATCCTGCATGACCGACTTGACGTCGTTGAAGTCGACGTTGATCAGGCCCGGGGTGGTGATGAGCTCGGTGATGCCCTGAACACCTTGGAGGAGAACCTGGTCCGCCTGCTTGAAAGCGTCAACGACGCTGATATTCCGGTCGGCGATCTGGAGGAGGCGGTCATTGGGGATGACGATGAGGGTGTCGACCTCGGCACGTAGATTGGCGACACCGTCCTCCGCCTGGGCCGCGCGACGGCGCCCCTCGAAGATGAAGGGCCGGGTGACCACACCGATGGTCAGCGCACCCAGGTCACGGGCGACCCTGGCGACGACGGGCGCCGCCCCCGTGCCGGTACCGCCGCCCTCACCAGCAGTGACGAAGACCATGTCGGCTCCCTCGAGAGCCTCACGAATGTCCTCCTCGTGGTCCTCCGCCGCCTTGCGGCCGATGGAGGGATCGGCTCCGGCGCCGAGCCCCCGGGTCAGGTCCCGACCGATGTCGAGCTTGGTGTCGGCATCCGACATGAGCAGTGCCTGAGCATCGGTGTTGACGGCGATGAACTCGACGCCGCGCAGTCCGGCCTCGATCATGCGGTTGACGGCGTTGACGCCGCCGCCGCCGACGCCCACCACCTTGATGACTGCCTGGTAGTGCTGCGATTCCGCCACTGTCTGCCTCCGCGAGTTCGTGCCGAGCCCCGTGGGACTCCCCTCAACCCTCAACCTCAAGTTAAGGTTTATACTTATGTCATTCTGGCGATGACAAGGGCAACGCTATGGGGCGCCCGGGCGCCGTCGTCGCATTTGAGCTCGGCGTGTTTTCCCACGCGAGCATCGCATCCCCTGAAACCGCTGCACCCTCTGTAACCGCCGCGAAAACATCGGCGCCGCTGAGACACGCCCGCGTCCACTCCAACCGTCAGATCCGCCTCACGATGTCGTCGGGCTGTGCGGGCTCGAGACGTCATAGGTCGAGGCCGATTGCTGCAGCAGCACCTTGAGGACCTCGGCCTTGAGATCCGAATCGGTGCTGTCCCCCCACACGACATGGGCGCCCGAGGATAGGACGAGGGTCACCTGTCCAGTGGTCGTCGCGCTGCCCGAGGCCACCTGCGGCCGGACCGAGGAGTCCAGGCTCCCCACGGCCTCAGCCACGGCACCGACCTGCTCCTGCGTCAGAGCAGCGCCCTCGTCGGCCGTGACCTCGGCCAGACCCGATTGCGGCTGCTCGGTGGTCTCCAGAACGACGGCCTCGCCATCGAGAACCTCGTAGCCCGCATCGGTGCGATGCTGCGCGACCGGCACCCGCATGGTCAGCGCCACGGCGAGCCCATGGGGCCACGAACGGGTCACGGCTGCGGACTTCACGCGGACGAGGTCATCGGTGACCTCGTCGCCGAGCGCAGTGACATCCAGGCGGACCAAGGAGGTCCCCGCATGGCCGGCGAGCGCCTCCTGCACAGCCGCGGCATCCACGCTCCCATCGGAGCCGGAGACCGTGATGTCAGCAGTTCGCAGGGCGAGCAGAGGCGAGAAGACGAGGATCCACACCAGCGCAGACACACCCGCTCCGATGGCCAGCAGACCCGCCAGGCGGCGCACGAGCAGAGCGCGATCGGCGCGACGCCGCTCCGCGAGTCGATCGGTCAGACCGGTCGAGACCACACGATCGCGCCGATCCGCACGCGCAGGCGTCGAGGTGCGGCGACCGAAGACATCCAACGAGCCCCCGCCCCGCCCTTGGGAGGCGGGCCGAGCGACAAGCTCGCGCCCCCTGCTCGCTGAGCCCGAGGAGCCCGAGGAGCTTGAGGAGCCCAGCGAGCCCGGTGAGCCCTTCTCCGTCCCAGAGGCGTCGGGCGCGTCCTGCGAATCATCGGGCACCTCGGGACGCGGCGCCCTCGGCTTCCTCATCATTGCGCGGAATCGCCCTGGGAGACGCCGGGCCGTCCGACCTGCTCGAGCCGCTCGAGGATGACAGGCCCGAGCCTGGTCACGTCGCCGGCGCCGATGGTCAGCAGGACATCACCGGGCCGGGCCGCGTCGGCCAGGGCATGTGCGGCCTCAACATGGTCGGCTATGTACTGGGCGCGCGCCCCCTCGATCCGGTCGGCGACGGTCGCGCCGGTGACGTCGGGGAAGTCCTCCTGGGTCTCGCGCGCAGGGTAGATGGAGGTCACGACGACGAGATCGGCGTTGTCCAGGGCGGCGCCGAAACGGTCGGCGAAGGCGCGGGTTCGAGAGAACAAGTGCGGCTGGAACAGCGCCAGGACACGACCCGAGCGAGCATCGGCCACCTCGCGGGCGGCGGTCAGCAGTGCCTCGATCTCGGTGGGGTGATGGGCGTAATCGTCGATGACGCGCACCCCGGCGACCTCGCCGCGCTCCTCGAAACGACGTCCGGTCCCGCCGAAGGCGCCCAGAGCGCGGGCCATGGCCTCGGGCTCCACACCCAGTTCGATCCCGGCCGCCCAGGCGGCAGCGGCATCCAGGACGATGTGATCGCCCGGCAGGGCGAGCTCCAGAGCGATCGGTCCGGTGACCGTGCAGTCCCCGGGGCGCACCGGGCCGGGGCCCGTCGTCTCATCACGCCACATGGTCAGCAGCGCACTGGTACCCCCGGCGCGGCGCTCGATGATCTCCACACGCACGTGAGCATCATCGATGAGCCGCCCCTCGGCTCCCAGGCCGGCATCGACGGTGCCGTAGGTCGTCACAGGTATGCCCTTGGCGACTGCGGCACGAGCCAGACGCAGGCCGCCGGGGTCGTCAGCACAGACGATGAGCCTGCCGCCGGTCCGGAGATTGCATGCGAAGTCGAGGAAGGCCCGCTCGAAGGCCTCGGTCGTGCCGTAGTTGTCGAGATGATCGGGCTCGACGTTGGTCACGACCGCCAGATAGGGCTCGTAGTTGAGGAAGGAGCGGTCGGACTCATCGGCCTCGGCCACGAAAGCGCGGCCGCCGCCGAGGCGGGCGCCCGCCCCCAGATCGCGCACGACTCCGCCGACGGCGAAGGAGGGGTCCTCCCCCGCGACCGACAGGGCCTGAGCGAGCATGCCGGAGGTGGTCGTCTTGCCGTGGGCCCCGGCCACGGCCACGAAGTCGCGTCCTCGAGCCGCCAGGGCGAGCGCCTGGGACCGGTGGATGACCTCCTGGCCCCGCTCACGGGCAGCGGCGAGCTCGGGGTTGTCCTCCTTGATGGCGGTCGAGACCACGACCGTGGCTCCGGCAGGCACGTGGGCGGCGTCGTGCCCCAGCGCCACTGTCAGGCCCAGGCCGCGCAGGTGGTCGAAGGCATCGCCACCGGCAGCGTCCGAGCCGGTCACGGTGGCACCGCGCTCGGCCAGGAGCTGGGCGAGCACGCTCATGCCGGCACCGCCGACACCGATGAGGTGGAAGGCGCGCCCGTTCAGGTCAGTCGCCCCGGACATGCTCATCACTTGACCTCCTGGTCTGCGGGATCGCCAGCGGATTCAGGGCTCTCAAGCCCTTCAGCATCAGGAGCCGCCACGGACCCCGCACCGGCGGTCGGCTCGGCGGCGACCGAGCGGATCAGCGCCGCCAGACGCGCCGCAGCGTCGCGCACTCCGGTGGAGGCCGCAGCCTCGGCGGCCGCGACCCGGGCCTCGGGGTCCGCCAGCAGATCGGTGAACGACACGATGTCGTCAGCGGCGAGATCGCCGTCGGGAACCAGACGGCCCCCACCAGCGGCGACGCAGTCGGCGGCGTTGAGCCGCTGCTCGCCATTGCCGATGGGCAGCGGCACATAGAGAGCGGGCAGCCCCAGAGCGGTCAGCTCGGCCACAGTGCCCGCACCGGAGCGGCAGATCACACCGTCAGCACACGCGTACGCCTGCTCCATGGCGGAGAGGTAGTCCATCACATGATACCGATCCGCCATGTCGGGGGCGGCGGCTCCCTCGGCGACGGCCCGCTCCAGGGCGGCGCGCACGGGCGCATCCTTGTCCCGCCCGGTCAGGTGAAGGATCTGGAGATCGGAAGGCAGGCGTCCGAGAGAGGAGGCGATGACCTCATTGAGATGCTGGGCGCCCAAGGAACCACCGGTGATGAGAAGGGTCGGCGCCTGAGGATCCAGGCCGAGAGCCGCCGCGCCCCGGCCGCGCGCCCGAGCGGCCCCATCGGCATCGGCCCGCTCGGCCACCAGAGCGCCAATGGCGGGCCGCAGGGGCAGGCCGGTGACCTCAGTACGGCCCTTGGACGCCTTCAGACGCGTCGAGGCGAAGGTCAGGGCGACGGCCGCCGCCCATCCGGCGCCCAGCCGGTTGGCCAAACCGGGCCGGGCGTTCTGCTCGTGAATGACGACGGGCACCCCCGCCTGTCGGGCGGCCAGGTACGCCGGTGTGGACACGAAGCCCCCGAAGCCGACGACCACCTGCGCGCCAACGCGCTCAATGGCCTCTCTGGAGGCGATGACGGCCTTCTGCAATCGGCGCGGGAGCAGGAAGAGATCGCCTGTGGGGCGTCGCGGCATGGGGACCCTGGGCACATAGGCGAGGTCATAGCCGGCCTCGGGCACGAGGCGGTCCTCCAGACCCTCCTTGGTGCCCAGCACCAGGAGCTCGGCGCGCTCGTCCCCGCCGGTTGCGGGATCGCGCAGAGCGGCCGCCGTGGCCAACAGCGGGTTGACGTGTCCGGCGGTGCCGCCTCCCGCGAGCAGCACGCGCAACGGAGAGCGCGCCGACTGCGAGGGGGCGCCTTCGGGCGCACCGGTGGGATGTGTGTCAGGCACGGTTCCTCCTGCGGGGGGCGATGACGGCCAGAGTACGGCGCACGGCCGCGCCGCTGGCGCGCAGGGCCTCCGGCGCGCCAGGTTCATTACGGGCCAGGGCGAGCAGCACGCCGACGGCCAGGAGCACCGACACCAGGGCGGAGCCGCCCTTGGAGATCAGCGGCAGGGGCACGCCGAGCACGGGCAGCAGGCCGACCACGACACTCATGTTGATCAGGGCCTGCCCGACGATCCAGGCCAGGAGACCGCCGGTGACCACCGAGACGTACAGGGAACGGGAACGACGCATGATGCGCATGCAGCACCATCCGATGATGGCGAACAGGGCCATGACGATGATCGTGCCGATCAAGCCGAACTCCTCGCCCAGAACGGCGAAGATGTAATCGGAGTCGGCCTGAGTCAGGTAGCCCCACTTCTGACGCGATGACCCCGGGCCCACGCCCCACCAGCTGCCGGTGCCCAATGCCCAGCGTCCGTGCTTGGGCTGGTAACCGACATCGAGCGGATCCGCACCGTCGGGATGCCACCAGGCGATGATGCGGGCGCGCCGATTGGCCGACAGCGCCGACAGCAGAGCGAAACCGCCCAGCCCGAGCCCGCCGAGTGCTGCGAACCAGCGCCAGCCCAGTCCCCCCATCCACAGTGCCCCGGCCACCAGCAGCGCCAGGACGACGACGGTGCCGAGATCACCGCCTCCCAGGACCAGGATCACCGACAGCACCACCGGCCCGAAGATCCATCCGGCCAGGCTCCTGAACTTGCGCCACGTATCGACTGCCGGCAGAAAGACCTCCTGCCGGGTGGTGATCATGACCCCCAGATAGAGGCACAGGGCGAGCTTGATGAACTCCGAGGGCTGAATCGTGCCGATGCCTGGGATGAGGACCCAGTTGCAGTTGCCGCCCACGCAGCTGCCCACGCCAGGAACATAGACGAGCATCTGCCCGAGGCTGGCGATGATCAGGGTCGGTATCGCCATCCGCTTCAGGAAGCGGACCGAGGCGTGGGCGATGGCTGCCATGCCCGCCAGACCGACGACCGCGAAGATGAGGTATTTCGCGAACTCGGTGAAGGCGTCCTGGCCCTGAGCGGCAACGGTCACCGATTGGACAGAGAAGACCATGACCAGGCCGAACAGGAGCAGGAACAGGGTCGCCAGGAGCAGGGCGTAGTACGTGAGTGTGGCGGGCTCGCCCGGTCTGGGCCCATCGGCGCCCATCAGCCGCCGCCACCAGGCACGCACCCCACGGGACGCCGGAACCGCTGCCGTCGTCGATGCTGGAGATGCTGAAGATGCTGGAGACGTAGAAGCCGCAGAAGCTGTAGAAGCTGTAGAAACAGCTGGAGATGTGGAGGATGCAGAGGCTCTAGAAGGTGCGGCAGGAGGGTCCGGGCTCTCGGCGGCCGGCTTCCGAGAGCCAGCGCGCGGCTCCGGCGGCGCACCCGCCGAAGGCAGTGCAGACGGCTTCTTGCGGTCGCGCTCGGGGCGCCGGCCACCGGTGCGGGACGCACGGGACGCACCGCTGCTGCGGGACCGGTTGCGCGAGCGCGCCATCACGGCGTCTCCCGGCTCTGGATCAGGGCACGCGCCGAGGCCGCGAAAAGATCCCCCCGCTGGGCATAGGAACTGAACTGATCCCACGAGGCGCACGCGGGCGCGAGCATGACGGTATCGCCGGGCCGCGCCATGGCGGCGGCGGCCGCGACGGCGCCGCTCATGACCGAGTGCCCATCGCCGTCGGGGATCCGGGTGACCGCCAGATCCGGAGCCTGAGCACGCAGCGCGGCCAGCACGTCCCTCTGATCCCTGCCGATGACGACGACACCGCGCAGAGCCGGGCGCACCGCCCGCACCAGGTCGTCGAAGGAGGCGCCCTTGGTGTCGCCCCCGAGGATCCATACGCCGGTGCCCGCCGGCAGAGACGCCAGAGCAGCTTCGGCGGAGTGCGGGTTGGTGGCCTTGGAGTCGTCGATCCAGGTCACGCCCCCGCCCTGGGCCACAGTGACAAGGCGGTGGGCGCCGGGGGCGAAAGCACGCAGACCGCGGGCGATCGCTCCGGGGTCGGAGGCGACGGAGTCATGGGCCAGAGCCAGGGCGGCAGCGGCCAGGGCGTCGGCCACCACATGGGCGGGAAGCCGCTCGGCCTCGGCGCCGGGGGCCAGGTGGGCGAGATCGGCCAGGCAGGCCAGCTCCAGGCCGGCACTGCGGCGCTCGGGATTCAGAGCGCGATCGACCATGAGGTCTTCGACCATCCCCACCTGCCCCAGGACAGGAGCCGCCAGGGTGAAGCCGACGGCCAGGCAGCCCTCGGCCACGTCGGCCTGCTCGACCATGGCCCGGGTCGCGGCATCGGCGGTGTTGTACACGGCCGCACGCCGAGTCCGCGCATAAATGCGCGCCTTGTCCGCACCGTAGGCCGCAAGCCCCCCGTGCCAGTCGAGGTGATCGGGAGCGAGGTTGAGACAGGCCGCAGCCAGCGGACTGAGCGTCCGGGTGGTGTGAAGCTGGAAGCTGGACAGTTCGACGGCCATGACATCGGCCCGCCCCTCCAGGACGGTGGTGATGGTGGGCGATCCGATGTTCCCCACGGCCGGCGCGTCGAGTCCGGCCGCACTCAGGATGGCCGAGAGCATGCCGACCGTGGTGGTCTTGCCATCAGTTCCCGTGACGACGATCCAGGGCACCGCCGGCCGGGTGGCCCGCTGCAGGCGCCAGGCGAGTTCGATCTCGCTCCACACCCGGATGCCCTCCTGACGAGCGCGGGTCAGGAACGGCCCAGTCGCGGGCACCCCTGGGGAGACGACGAGCACATCGGGCCGATCCTCACCCAGGGCATCGGCCTGAGCACCGTCATCGCCGAGGGTGACCCGCTCCAGCGGCGCCGACACGGAGTCGGCCGCATCCTGACGGGAGTCGAACAGATGAATGCGCGCGCCGAGGTCGGCCAGCGCCTCGATGACGGCGAGTCCGGTACGGCCCGCGCCGACGACGCCGACGCGCGCCCCGGCGAGTTCCTCAAGCGTGATGGCGTCGTCGGTGGTCACTGGTGGTCTCGATCCTGATGGTGCACTGATGCAATGTACTGCGATGTGTTGCGATCTGCTGCCATATTCGCAGGTGCTCGTGGCGGCTAGCAGATCAGAGCGCTCACAAGGCGCTCAGAACACGACGAGGTACTCGGCGTAGAACAGGCCCAGACCCGCGACGACGCAGACCCCGGCCACGATCCAGAAGCGGATGACGACGTTGACCTCGGTCCAGCCGCCGAGCTCGAAGTGGTGGTGCAGCGGCGCCATGCGGAAGACGCGCCTGCCCGTCGATTTGAAGGACGCCACCTGGATGACGTCGCTGAGCACCTCGGCGAGGAAGAGCCCGCCGAGGATGACGGCGAGGAACTCCGTACGGCTCAGGATCGACAGGCCGGCCAGCGCCCCGCCCAGGGCCAGCGAACCGGTGTCGCCCATGAAGATCTTGGCCGGAGAGGCGTTCCACCACAGGAAGCCGAAGCAGGCGCCCATGAGGGCCGCGGCGATCATGGCCAGATCGCGCGGATCGCGAACCTGGTAGCACAACGTGGCCACGACGTCGTGATGCCTGTACTGGCAGGATTGATTCGTCTGCCACACGCCGATGAGGGTGTAGGCGGCGAAGACCATGGCCGAGGAGCCGGCCGCCAGCCCATCGAGTCCATCAGTGAGGTTGACGGCATTCGACCAGGCGGTGATCAGGAAGTTCGCCCACAGGATGAAAAGGATCAGACCCACCGCCGTCCCGGCGAAGGCCAGGTCGAGATTCGTGTCGCGCGCGAAGGAGATGCGGGTGGAGGCCGGCGTGAGCCCACTGCGGTCCGCGAAGAACAGCGCCACCACGGCGAAGGTAATGCCGATGAACGCCTGCCCCAGCATTTTCTGCCAGGCGCGCAGGCCCAGTGAGCGCTCCTTGGAGATCTTCTCGAAATCATCCAGGAACCCGATCAGGCCCAGGCCCACGATGAGGAACAGCAGCAGGACCCCGCTCGCGCGGGGCGGGCGCAGCTCGATGAGGTTGGCGGTCGCATAGCCGAGCACGGTGGCCAGGATGATGACCAGCCCGCCCATGGTGGGAGTACCGCGCTTGGTGAAGTGGCCCTGCGGTCCGTCCTCGCGGATGAACTGGCCGTACTGGCGCCGATGGAGGAATCGAATCAGCAAGGGGGTGCCGAGCAGAGTCACGAGCATGCCGACAGCGGCGGCGACGAAGATCGCGGTCATCGTGCGTCCATTTCCTTGACGCCCTCCTGAAGGCGGTCGGCGATGCGCCAGGCGCCGGAGCCGTGAGATCCCTTGACCAGGACGGCATCCGCGCGGCGCAGCGGGCAATCGGGTGAATCGAGCAGGGAGAGCGCCGCATCGGCATCGGCGAGCTCAATGGTCGTGACACCGGCCTCGGCGGCAGCGCGAGCGGCCGGAGCAGTGCCGGAGCCGATGGCGATCACCAGGTCCGCCCCCGCCTGAGCCGCGAGCTCGCCGGTGCGAACGTGGTCGGCTGCAGAGGAGTCCCCCAGTTCAAGCATCTCGGAGACCACGACCACCCGGCGCCGATCGGCCGCCAGAGCGGGCAGGGAGGCCATTGAGGCGGTCATGGAGTCGATATTGGCGTTGTAGGAGTCGTCGATCAGCAGGAGACTCCCCCCGCCGAACGGGACCTCACGCACGTCCATTCGATGCGGGCTCTCAATGCGGGCGCTCCCCAGCTCCCGAGCAACGGCCTCGGCCGGTACTCCGGCGGCGATCGCGAGCCCGACAGCGGCCAGCGCGTTGGCGACGTTGTGGGCGCCGGCCGGCGCCAATCGCACACGCCGGGGCTCGTGCAGGCCGGGGGCGTGCAGCTCGAAGCCCGCCCGGGCCTCGGCATCCAGCCGCACACCGGTGGCGCGCAGATCGGCGGGGCCGCCTTCGGCCGAGAAGGTCAGGACGCCGGCGGGGGCGAGTCCCGCCATGGCGGCGGCCCGCGCGTCGTCGGCATTGAGCACCGCGGTTCCGGTGGGTACGAGCCCGGAGACGATCTCACTCTTGGCGGCCGCCACGCCGTCGATCGAGCCGAATCCCTCCATGTGCGCATGACCGATCATGAGGACTGCAGCCGCATCCAGCGGGGCGATTCGAGTGAGGTAGTCGATATGCCCGGGTCCGGAGGCGCCCATCTCCAGCACGAGATACCGGGTGGACTCATCGGTCTCCAGCACGGTCAGGGGAAGCCCGACCTCGTTGTTGAAAGAGGCGATGGGCGCGACAGTGGGACCCTGCGCCGCCAGCAGCTGCCGGGTGAGATCCTTGGTGGTGGTCTTGCCCACCGAGCCGGTCATGGCCACGACCGCGAACCCGTCGCCTCGCGCGGCAGCGCGCTCGCGCATATCGGCCAGATGGGCGCGGGCGAGCTCGCCGAGCGCCTCGACCGTGTCGGGCACGGTCAGGAGGGGGAACCCATCCGGATCATGCCCCGCTGCGGCCAGGGAGGAGCGGGCAGTGGCGGGATCGCTCACCAGGGCGGCCGAGCCCCCGGCGGAGGCGACCTGGCCGACATGGGCGTGGCCGTCGGTGCGGTCACCGGCGATGGCCACGAACAGGGCGCCCGGACCCGCCTGACGGGAATCCGTGACGACACGAGTGACGACACGAGCATCGGCGCTGCTGGAAGCACCGCAGGCAGCGGCGACCTGGGGAAGGGGGCGGGGAATCATGCGGGCGTCACCGGTCCCCACTTCGCCTCGGCGGCTTCCCGCATGACGGGCGCGTCGTTGTAGCGGATGAATTCTCCGGCGACCTCCTGGAAGGGCTCATGGCCCTTGCCGGTGACGATGACGGTGTCCTGAGGCCCGCATATCTCAACGCCGCGGCGCACAGCGTCACCGCGCCACGTGGTGATCTCCTCGACGTCGGCCAGATCGGGGCGCACAGAGCGCACCCCCTCCAGGATGGCGTCGCGGATCTTCTGCGAATCCTCACTGCGCGGATTCTCGTCCGTGATCACCAGGACGTCGGCCAGACGGGCGGCCACCCGGCCGAGCATGGGCCGTTTGCCCCGGTCCCGATCGCCGTCGGAGCCGAAGACGACGATGAGGCGACCCGGCGTGATCTGACGGACCGCTTCGAGAGTCAGCTCCATGGCATCGGGCGTGTGGGCGAAGTCAACGATGCAGGTGCCGCGCCCCCCATCTCTCTGGGTGATGCGCTGCATGCGCCCGGGGATGTTGTGGGCGGTGGCCAGAGCGGCCACCGCGGTGTCGACGGGGACGCCCGCACGCATGGCCATCACCAGCGAGAGGGCGGCGTTCTGGACGTTGACCAGTCCGGGCAGCGGGCATGACGCCTCAATATGCTCGGCATCCGGGCCGTGAAGAACGAAGGTGGTGGCGGAGTCGGTCATGGACACGGCGGCGTCACTGACCCACCAGTCGGCGGAGGCGTCGCCCGGGTAGGCGCGCACGCGGTCCACCGGTATGAGGCCGGCCCGCTCAATACGATCGGCGAGCCGGCGCCCCCACTGATCATCGACGCAGATGACGCCGCGCCGGGCGCGCTCGGGGGTGAAGAGCTGGGCCTTGGCGTCGAGGTAGCCCTCCATGGTCTTGTGGAAGTCGAGGTGGTCGCGCTGCAGATTGGTGAACCCGGCGACGTCCACGACCGTGCCGTCCAGGCGGTGCAGGACGATCGCATGACTGGATGCCTCCAGGCTGGCGGCTCCCACGCCCTCCTCCACGGCCAGAGCCATCATGCGCTGCAGGACCGGAGCCTCCACAGTGGTGCGAGGGGACTCGATTGCGAGTCCGCCCACCCGCAGCTCCACCGTGCCCGCGACCATGCACCCGCCCAGGTGAGCCGTCAGAATCGCGTCGTTGAAGTAGGAGGTCGTGGTCTTGCCGTTGGTACCCGTCACCGCGGTGGTCGTCAGCCGTTCGGCGGGATGGTGGTAGACCTCGGCCGCCAGGGGACCGGCCACGGCACGCGGGTCGTCCGCAATCAGCACGGGCGTCTGCGGGCAGGAGGCGCGAACCATATCCGCCCCGGCCTCATCGGTGACCACCGCGATTGCGCCGGCCGCGACCGCCTCGGGCGCGAACTCCGCGCCGTGACGAGTGAAACCGGGCAGAGCGACGAAAAGCTCACCGCGGCGGACATCCGAGGAATCGACGCTGACGCCATCGGAGGCGAAGGCCTCGGGCATCTGGGCTCCGGCGGCGGGGCGCAGCGCGAAGCGAGTAGCGAGGTCCCTCACAGCTACTGGAGCACTGCGGTGCGGACGCAGCGCGGCGGCCGACTCGTACGCGTGGTTGCTCATGGCTCCTCAATCTATCGTGGCCGGAAGGTGACGGCTTACACCGTCGGAACGTGCAGGGGACCGCGCAGTTCGAAGGCTACGCCCTGGTAACGCCCCAGGAGACCGTCACGAGGTGCACTCCCCCACACCGAGGGAATCGCAGGCGCGCAGCCATGATGTGGCGAGCATCTAGCCATGGCCCTCACCGGCCTCCTCCGCGGCGTGGGCGGCATCGGCGTCGGCCTGCACGGCCGCCTGAGTCGCGGTGACCGAGGGGTCGGGAGCAATGCCCAGGGAGTGCATCGTGGCGAGCGCGATCTTGCGGAACACCGGCGCCGAGACCGTACCGCCGTAGGTGTCCCGGGGCCGGTAGACGATGACGGCCACGGCGATGGCCGGATCGCGCGCCGGCGTGAAACCGACGAAGGAGGCGACCGTGCCGTCCTCGGTGAGGATCTCGGTGGTGCCCGTTTTGCCCGCGACGAGGTAGCCGTCGATCGAGGCGGCCTCTGCGGTGCCCCCCTCCTGAGTCACGCCGATGAGCATCTCCGTCAGCGAGGCGGCTGCGGACTCGGAGATGACGCGCTCCCCCTCGGGCTGCGTCTGAGGCGTCTCGTTGCCCTTGGAGTCGATCCACGCGTCGATGATGCGCGGAGCGACGCGTACGCCCTTATTGGCGACGGTGGCGAGCACCTGTGCGGACTGGAGCGCAGTCCCGGCGATCCCCTGGCCGAACATGGTGGTGTAGTTGGTCCGGTCGTCCCAGTCGGAGGCGGCGCCGAGCATGCCGGCGGACTCCGCGGGCATCTCGATGCCGGTGAGACTGCCGAATCCGAAGCGCTCGATGTAGGAATGGCGCACGTCGCTCGACAGCTTCTCCCCGATCTGCACAGTGCCCACGTTGGAGGACTCCGCCAGCACCTGGGCGCTGGTGAGGCGCTGCACGTCGTGCTCGTGGGAATCCCGGAAGGTCTGCCCGTTGGCGGCCGTCCACGTGTAGGGAACGGTCCAGGAGTCCTCGGGAGTGATGACGCCCTCCTCCAGCGCGGCCGCGAAGGTCATGACCTTGCCGACACTGCCGGGTTCGAAGATGGCCTGGACGCTGCGGGCGGTCCGGTCCTCCTCGGCAGTGGCCTCGACATCGGCCGGGTTGACCGCATTCGAGTCGGCCAGCACGAGCAGCTTGCCGGTGGAGGGCTCCATGACCACCACGCATCCCCAGCCGGCTCCCTGCGCCTTGACGGCCTCGTCGATGGCCTCTTGAGCAATGGCCTGCAGGTCCGGGCTGATCGTGGTGCGCACGGCGGTACCCGGAACCGCCTCCGTCTCCTCCTGCTCGCCGGTGGGGATGATCGCGCCAGTCTTGCCGATCTCGACGCTGCCCTCGCCATCGGCGCCCGTGAGGGGCTCGTTCTGGGACAGCTCGAGGCCCGCGGAGCCGATGAGAACGCGCCCATCCCCCTCATAGGTGTAGCCGAGCACATTGCCCGCCACCGTCCCCGCCGGATAGGTGCGGCGGGTGCGCTGGTCGGGTTCGACGCCGGGGATGTCCAGCGCCTTGATCTGCCGCCAGGTGTCCGGCGGAACGGCCTCGGCGATGACGGCGTAGGGCTGCTCCCCCACCATCTGGGCTCCGAGATCCTGGGCGTCCACGCCCAGGATCTCGGCCATCTGCTTGGCCGCAGCGGCGGCACCATGACCGACGACGGCTTTCGACTCCTCGCCCGTGGCCGGGTCGATGCGGTCCTCGGTCCGCTCGTACTGGGCGATCTTGATCTGGTTGACGCCGATGTCGTACGAGACGGCCGAGGACGCGAGAATCGTGCCATCGCGCCCGAGAATGTCGCCGCGCGGAGCGCGGTTGACCCAGGTGACGGTGCGCTCGGCCTTGGAGGTGGCGGCGAGCTCCGGGCCCGAGATCATCTGGAGCCACGCGGTGCGCCCAGCCAGGGCGGTGAATCCGGCGAGCCCCATGACCTGCAGGGCCTGTCGGCGACTGGGGTTCACTGATGCCCTACTTGGAGTCGGCCGTAGCGGCGCTGCCGCCGGACAGGGTCGAATTGGACAGGTCGACAACGCCGGGGGCGGCCGCCGGGACCATGCCCATGTCGGTGGCCCGTGAGGCGAGTGAGTCCGGCGAGGACGCCTCTTGAACGTCCGAGCGCACGGTCTCGATATGGTCGTTGAGAACGTTGAGCTCGGTCTGCGCCGCCTTCATCTTGTAGGCGGTGTCCGCCATCTTGGCGTTCAGGAGCATCGACGCGGCCAGGGCTCCCACCAGGATCGCGACGACCACCAGCAGGAACGGCATGGTGGCTCGGGCCGGGGCGACACCCCGGACGACGTGGAGCTGAGGCTGCTCCTTGACCTGCCTGACCTGGTCGCGCGCCGTGGAGCGCCGACCGGATGGGGCGATGTCGTCGGTACGTGGACGGCGGACTCGAGCCGCAGCTGTACTCATCTGCCTCTCCTTCCTTGTGCGGGCTTTCTGGCGGGATGGGTGCGGGGTCTGGGTGCGGGCTCCGGCGCAGGAGCCTCGGCGGCGGGGCGGATGCGGGTAGCGGCCCGCAGTCGTACGGGCGCGCTGCGGGGGTTGGCGGCGAGCTCGTTGTCGTCGGCCTTGAGCGCCCCGTGGGTCGCCGGCTCCAGGTAGGGCATGGCGTCCTGGGGCACGAAGGGCAGCTCCTGCGGGGCCGAGGATGAGAATCCTGCGGCGAGGACCCGCTTGACGATGCGATCCTCCAGGCTCTGATACGACTCGATCACGATGCGCCCGCCCACCCGTATGGAGTTCAGCGCCCGGGGCACAGCGCGTTCAAGGACCGCGAGCTCGGCGTTGACGGCCACGCGCAGGGCCTGGAAGGTTCGTTTGGCCGGGTTTCCCCCGGTGCGGCGTGCGGCGGCCGGCACGCAGGCGCGCACCAGCTCCGCCAGCGCATCGGTGGAGCGGACCGGGTCGCCCGCCTCACGCCGTCGCACAACGCCGGCGGCGATGCGTGCGGCGAAGCGCTCCTCGCCGTAGACGCGCAGAATGCGGGCGAGCTCGTGCTCATCAGCGGTGTCGAGGATGTCCTGGGCGGTGCGTCCGCCGGACTGGTCCATGCGCATGTCCAAAGGCGCACTGCGCGAGTACGAGAATCCGCGTTCGGCACGATCGAGCTGAAGGGAGGACACGCCGAGATCCATGAGGATCGCGTCCACGACTCCCGACCTCCGCCCGGCCGCCTCCGCAGCATCCGACGCGAGGGAATCGACACGGTCGTAGGTGGCGCATACCGCACGGAAGCGCTCGCCGAAGCGGGCCAGCCGCGCGCTCGCGAGTGCGATCGCCTCGGGATCGCGGTCGATCCCGATCACCGAGAGGTTCTCGAAGCGCTCCAGCGCCGCCTCGCTGTGCCCGCCCATGCCGAGCGTGCAATCGATGAGGATCGGGCGGGCGGGGGCGCTCGGCCCCACCAGGGCCGGGGCGAGTAGATCCAGGCACTGCCGAAGGAGGACGGGCGTATGAAGCTCGGCCGCCTGCGCGGCATCGGACTCGGCGACAGGCCGTCCCGCCGGTACCGCCTCATCGGCCTCATCGACACGACCGAAGGGGCCGCTGCTGACGGTTGTCCGAGTGTCGTTCACTATCCCTCCTTCCTGTTCCTGGTCCTTTTCCTGGTCGATCGTTCTAGGTGGCGCACAGACTGACGCGTGCCACTGAGCGAACCCGGCTCCGTCCTGCCAGGACTCCTCCCGCGTGTTCCGGCGCCGGGGAAGAGACGTCGGACGCTGCGGCGGGCGGAGACCTCACGGGACGGGGCCGCGGGTTCGTAGTGCTCAGCAGCAGTTATTCGGTTGTGCCTGTTGTGTCTGTCGTGTCGGTTGTTCTGTCTGTCTGCCTGTCTGCGCAGCGTGTGACTGCGGGGTGGATGGATTCAGAAGAAACCGGGGATGATCTCCTCGGCGGTATCGGCGAAGACCTGTTCCTGCGCAGTCAGGTAGGCTTGCCAGGCCTCGGCGTCCCAAATCTCGACGCGAGCTCCGGCGCCGATGACGGCCAGGTCTCTGGTCAGCCCCGCATAGGCGCGCAATGGGGCCGGCAGCGTGATGCGCCCCTGCTTGTCCGGAATCTGGGAGTCCGCGCCCGACAGCATGACGCGCACGTAATCGCGCGCCTGCTTCTGAGCGAGAGGAGCCTCGCGCAGCTGGGCGTACATGCGCTCGAACTCCGAGGCCGTGAAGGCGTAGAGGCAATGCTCCTGCCCTCGGGTGAGCACCACACCCCCGGCCAGCTCGTCGCGGAACTTGGCCGGGAGGATCAGGCGCCCCTTCTGATCGAGGCGGGGGGCGTGGGTGCCCAGGAACATCGGGCATCCCTCCTTCCCCTCCTCGACGGACCAACGCACCCCACAGTACTCCACTTCCCTCCCTTTTCTCCCACGCCAGGAACCCCGCCTGCATCACGTTCCCGTCCTAAGGGGCATGAAATCGCCGTTTTCCGCGGTGGAGCGGAGTGGAGGAGATTGAGCGCAGAGCCTCACTCCGGCGTGGCGCCTCCCGGTCGCAGGCGCACCCATACCGCCAGGAACGCAGTAAGAAAGCGGGGGAACGCGAGGGGAATGCGAGAGAAAACAGCACGAAACAGCCCCGCCACCGAGTGGTGACGGGGCTCGAAGAGCTCGGGTGGAGGGAAGTGGGGGGAGTGAGATCGCGATCGATTCGCGGCCGGATCGGGAGGCGATCAGTCCTCTCTATTGCGGCGCCGATCCCCGCGCTCGGAGTGACGACCCATGAAGGACGGCCCGGCGGAACGGCCGTCGAGGGGCTCTTGAGGGGGCGAGTTCTGAACGCCGACAGGATCGACCCGGGTGAACATCAGAGTCACGCCCCACACCGCAACCCCGAAGCCCGCCACGCCCAGAAGGATGGAGACGACGGAATGGCCCACCGCGACGCCCCCGATCACCAGGGCCAGGCCCACGAGCACCAGGGCGACGCCGATGCCCACATGACGCGGGGAGATCCGCCCCGCGGACACCTCCGCCCGGTCCATGGTATGAGCCAACGACGGATCCTCGACATGAAGCTGCTCCTCCAGATCGCGCAGCACCTGCTGCTCACGCTCCGATAGTGCCATCATGCTCCTCGTTTCTGAGCCAGTGGGGCGGGCTCGCCTCCGGTACTCCGGCCGGTCGGCGCCGATCGTTCAGACCCGGAGCTTCCACAATATGCGCTCCGCACCCCTGAAGAAAACCAGGAAGGTGGGTGGGAGCACGTCAGGATGCCGATCGCGGCGGAAAGCGCCCGCACCTGAGCAGCGCCCGCAACGCCCACAACACCGCCGGGCCTTCACACAGTCTCGCCAGGTCTTCCCCGACGGCGGCAGCGCAAGCGAATCCTGATATGGGAACGATTCCACGGCCTCCTGCGGGCAACACGAGCACGCAGACCTCCAGTTCCTTTGAATTTCTTTGACGAACCCACGGGTCAGGGCTACACTCCCGAATGAAAGCGTTTCCACATCCGTCATCACTTCTGGAAGGCTCAAAGATGCGCATCCGCTCTATGCTGACTGCACCCACCGCACTGACTGCAATCGTCGCCTCGGCCCTCGCACTCTCCGGCTGCTCAGCGCCTCCCGGCGCAGAGGACTCCTCCGGAGCCGGGGCGAACGGCAGCCTGACCGTCGCCTGCTCACAGCAGGAGGACTTCTGCCAGGCCATCACGTCCGCATACGAGAAGAAGACCGGCTCCACGGTCACCTACGTCCGCCTCGGGGCCGGCGAGGTCCTGGCCCGCCTCGAGACCAACCCGGGCGAGTTCGACATCTGGATGGGCGGCCAGGCCGAGAACCACCTCGTGGCCTCCGACAAGGGATGGATCGAGGACTACATCTCCCCGAACGCGAGCGCCCTGCCCGCGGAGTACAACGACGAGAAGGGCACCTGGTCCGGCTTCTACACGGACTCCATCGCCTTCTGCTCGAATCAGGACGAACTCGACCGTCTGGGCGTCAAGGCGCCGCAGTCCTTCGAGGATCTACTCGATCCCGGCCTCAAGGGCCACATCGCCATGCCCCACCCGGCAACGGCGGGTGTGGGCTATATGGCGATGTACACCGTGGCACAGCTGCACAACGGCGACCAGACGGCGACCATCGACTACTTCAAGCAGCTCAACGGCAGCATCATGCAGTACTCGAAGTCCGCGGCGACCGGCACCGAGCAGGCCGGACGGGGCGAGACCGCCGTGGCGATCGCCCTCGACTCGGACTGCCAGAAGGCCATCGACGCCGGCTACTCCTCACTCACGCTCTCCTACCCGCAGGAGGGCACGGGCTATGAGGTCGGCGCCGTCTCGGTGCTCGCCAATGCCCGCAACGGCGAGGGCGCCAAAGCGATGATGGACTGGCTGCTGTCCACCGAGGCACAGGACCTGTACGCCGACGTCCCCTCCTACGCCGCCCCGACGCTGCCCGATGCGAAGATCGGGGAGAGCGTGCCCAAGCAGGACGGGGTCAAGCACGTCACCTGGGACAACCGTGATGCCGCCGACTCACGAACCGAATACATCGATGCTTTCGAGGAGCAGGTAGCCGGTTCCTCCGAGGCGAAGTGACCAGCCGGCCGATGTCTCCCAGGAGCACGACTATGACCTCCCTCCCCGGGTCTGCCCGAACTCGGCGTCGCAGGCCGGTGGACCTGTCCGTGGCCGCAGTCCTCGCAGTGGTGATCGCCTGCCTCTTCCTGACGGTCGGTATCCCGGTTGGCAAACTCCTCGGGGCCGCGCTCTCACCCGATGGCCGCTCAGCGATTGTGACATCACTGACCAGCCAGACGACTCCGCTGCGGAACACCATCGTCCTGGGCGTTCTCGTGGGGACAGTCGGAACCGCGATCGGCTTCCTGACCGCCTATGCGCAGGTGTTCCTCGACTTCCGGGGCAAACGCGCCCTCCACTGGATCACCCTGCTTCCCACCGTCTCTCCCCCATTCGCCACCGCCACCGCGTTGATCACGCTGTTCGGCAAGCGCGGCATCATCACCTTCCACCTGCTAGGGGCTGATCACAACATCTACGGCCTCCAAGGACTGACGATTGTTCTGGCGATGACCTTCGCGCCAGTCGCCTACCTCAATATCAGAGGCATGTTCGAGAACATGGATCCGTCGCATTTCGAAGCGGCGGCCTCCCTCGGCGCCAGTCCGCTGCAGACGCTGTTCAAGGTCACCATCCCCATGACCATCCCGGCACTGCTGGCCTCCTTCCTCGTCCTCTTCGTGGAGGGCATCGCGGACCTCGCCAATCCGCTCGTCCTGGGCGGCGACTACCGCGTCCTGGCGAGTCAGATCTACTTCGCAGTGGCCGGGAGCGGCGATGTCGCCTCGGCGGCGGGCATCGCCCTGGTGCTCCTGGTCCCCGCCATCAGCGTCTTCGCCGTCCAGAAGTACTGGGCGGGCAAGAAGACCGTCATCACCGTCACGGGAAAACCGACGGGAACCGTCAAACCTGTGACCGCTCGGACGGTCAAGTACCCCGTGCTCCTTCTCGTGGGGGTCTGGGTCGCCCTGGTCCTCGCCTGCTACACGGCAATCCTGGTGGGCGGATTCGTCAAGATCCTGGCGGTGGACAACTCCTGGACCTTGGACCACTACCAGTTCGTCTACCGCCTCGGGGCGGACGCGGTCACCAAGACTCTGATGATGACCCTCATCGCCACTCCCATCGCGGCACTTCTCGCCCTTCTGATCGCCTGGCTCGTGGTCCGGCACCTGCCCAGGGCGGGCAGAATCCTGGATTTCGTGGGCATGCTGGGGATCGCCGTGCCGGGAACCGTGCTCGGTCTCGGATTCGCCCTGGCCTACTCCGGTCCCACATGGTTCCTCGGGCATCGGATACTTCCGCCGCTCGCGGGCGGGCTCGCAACGGGAGCGGGCGCGGTGGCCATCATCATGGTCTATATCGCGCGCGCCATTCCCACGGGGCAACAGGCGTGCATATCCGCACTGAAGCAGATCAACCCGCAGGTGGAGGAGGCGTCAACGTCACTCGGCGCCTCCCAGATCACCACGCTCCGGCTGATCACGCTCCCCCTGCTGCGCTCAGGGGTCGTCACCGCGATGACCTATGGCATCACGAAGTCGATGACGATGATCACCGCGATCATCTTCATCACCACGCCCCAGACCAAGGTGATGACCGCTCAGATCCTCGACGAGGTGGACGCAGGGCACTTCGGCAACGCTTTCGCCTACTGCACCGTCCTGATCGTCCTCGCCATCGCCTCCCTCGCCATCAACCAGCTCAACCGCTCCATGAGGACGGCCCAGTCATGACAGACAACAAGCAGAACGACCCGACCGTCGAGGACGATCCCCGAGTCACCGCGGGAGCCCTGGATCTGGTGGACGTCACCAAGACGTACGCCGGCCGGCGCGGCACATCTCAGAAAGCCGTCGACGGCATCAGCCTCCATATCAAGGCCGGGACCTTCACGACTCTCCTCGGCCCCTCCGGCTGCGGCAAGACCACCACACTGCGCATGATCGCGGGCTTCGAGGAGGTCACCTCCGGGGAGATCACCCTTGATGGCGAGCCTTTGACCAGCACACCCGCGAACAAGCGGCCGATGTCGATGGTGTTCCAGTCCTACGCCCTTTTCCCGCACCTCACGGTGGAGGAGAACGTCGGATTCGGGCTCAAGCTCAAGAAGGTGGCTCGCCAGGAGCGCGACGACCGCGTCGCCACGAGCCTGCGCACCATGGGCATCGAGGAGTACGCCAAGCGGCACCCGCACCAGCTCTCCGGCGGCAAGCAGCAGCGCGTGGCCCTAGCCCGCGCGCTCGTCATGGAGCCGAAGATCATCCTGTTCGACGAGCCGCTGTCCAACCTGGACGCCCGCCTCCGCCTGCGGATGCGGGAGGAGATCCGATCCCTCCAGCAGCGGTTGAGCCTCACGGCCATCTTCGTCACCCACGATCAGTCCGAGGCGCTGACCATGAGCGACACGATCGTGGTCATGAGTGCCGGGAGGATCGAACAGGTCGGAACGCCCGCGGAGATATACCACCGCCCCGCGAACCGCTTCGTGGCCGGATTCCTGGGCACGAGCAACTTCATCGAGGGCACGGTCTCAGAAGTCCTCCACGAGGACGCGCACTACGGCCGCTACCGGATCTCCACGACGCTCGGAGACATCGAGTGCGACGGCGTCCCCGGCCTGGAGGAGGCGCAGAGCACAGCCATCGTGATCCGTGCGGAGGACCTCGTGGTGGGAGAGGAGCGCAGCGATTCACTGCGGATCCCCGGCACCATCGTCTCCTCAGCCTTCGACGGCGATGTCATCAACTACGTCGTGGACACTCCCTGCGGACGACTTCAGGGACGCGCCCCCGGCACCGCCGACGTGCGGGCAACGGGGCATGAGACCGACTGCGCCGTCGATAGCGCTCTCATGTGGGCCGTCCCTCAGGAGCAGGAGGGCGCATGAAACGCTTCTTCGACCGTCCGGACACCCACTGGAGGCGGGGCGACGGTGCGCTCCATCTTTACGCGACGCCGGGAACGGGAAGCACAGTCGCCGGGGTCGCGAAGGCAGCCGAACCGATCCTGAGCGGCATGGGCGCCCTTGTCGCTCAGCCCCTGCGGTACGTGCACATGACCCTCCAACGCCTCGACCTCTACGAGGACGAGCTGGACGACAACGGGACAACGGCCCTGCGCACATCGCTCGCGGCCTTCGCACGGACAGCGAGCCCCCTCACCGTGCGCTGCGGCTCCCCCCTCGTTCGCCGCGAGGCGGTCGAAGTCCTGGGAGAGGATCGCGATGCCTTCGACGCGCTGGTCAGCGGTAGCCGAGCGGCCTGCGCGCAGGCCGGTCTCGCCGATGCGCTGACTGAGCCGCCTTTCGGCCCCCATTTCACCCTCGCCTACTGCACGACGGCATCCGACGAGGAGACCGACCGGCAACTGGCCGCCGCTCTGAGCAAGGCCTGCCCGGCCGGCATCTTCACGATCGACAGGATCAGCCTGGTCAGCGTCGAACAGCGCAGGGATGAGGGGATCTTCGCCTTCGACACGCTTGCCGAGTGGGAGCTCGGCGTAAACTGACAGTTCATCTCATCACGCACGCAGTGAGCACGGGAGGCGGGAAGTGGAACGCAAGACCCGAGTGGGTCTGGCCCAGGTCGCCCAAGCGGCTGGCGTCTCCAATTCAACCGCCTCCCGGGCACTGTCAGGTCATCCGAAAGTCTCCCCGGAGACTCGAAGGACCGTCCTGGCGACGGCCACGCGCCTGGGCTACGTGCGCAATCTCGGTGCGGCGGGTCTTGCCAGCACGCGCAATACCGCCGTCGGCCTCCTCATCAGGGATGCCGGATTCCACTTCTACGGCCAGGTATCCACGGAGATCCAGCGCGAGACCGACCGGGCCGGACTCGATCTACTCATCACGGCCGGTGGAGACAAGGAGGAGACTCAAGTCGAGGCGGTGGAGAACCTCCTCGGGCACTCCGTGGGAGGCATCATCGTGGCCTCAGGACGCGTCTCGTCTCGGGCCATCGAGCACTCGGCATCCTTCGTCCCGACGATCACAGTGGCCCTGAGCTCCACCCATCCGGGCATCGACTGCATCCGCATCGACCCCCAGTCCGAGCTGGACCTCGCCCGACGCATCATCGATGCGGACCATCGGCACGTCGCCATCACCGCCTCACGCCACCCCCTGGCCACCACCCTGCACGCCCGAACCGCCACGTTCCTCACCGAGTTCGTCGTCGCCGGCGTCACCACGAGCATCGTCACGGAGGACGCCGCACAGGGCGAGGCGTTCGAGAACGGATTGCGACAGGCCCTGGACGAGGGCGCCACCGCGATCGTGGCGGGCAGCGACATGATCGCACTGCGCGCCCTCGAGCTGCTTCAGGAGTGGGGGATATCCTGCCCCGAGGAGGTCTCCGTGACCGGCTTCGACGGCGTCGGCCCGTACCGCAGTCCGCTTCTCGGCCTGACCACCGTAGAACAGCCCGTGACCGACATGGCCCGTGAAGCCGTCTCTCTGCTGACCGCCCGATTCAATGGAGGGGACTCCGCCGAGCGCGACATCCGCATCCCCGGACGGATCATCGAGGGACGGACGCTCGGTCAAGCGCCGGCTCGGCCATCCGACGAGTCCGGGCCGTTTCCGGGTGAGCGGTGACCTGCGGGAAGCCACGGTCCCCGCCCGCCGCCGGCAGATGGCAGCCACTCAGCCACTCAGCCACAGCCGATTCACCGCATCCTCACCGCACCGTCGATCTGAGAGCAGCTCATGATTGCACCCCTATCGATCACCGCAGCGGGCGCCGCGAGCGCCGCCGCACTCGATCAGCCATTCGGTCAACCACTCGATCAGCTCGGCCAGCAGGCCGCTCCCCTATGCGCGGCCTTCGGCCTGTGCCTGCTGCTCGGCCTCGAGCGCCATGTGCATCTCAAAGACGCCGGCATCAAGACGCATGTCCTGGTGGGCGTGGGGGCCTGCCTGTTCACCCTCGTGTCTGCCTACGGGTTCGGGGCCGGCTCCGGTACGGGAACGAGCACGGGCGTCGATCCCTCGCGCATTGCGGCCCAGGTCGTCTCCGGGATCGGCTTCCTGGGAGCCGGAGTCATCTTCGTCAACAATGACACGGTCCGCGGGCTCACAACGGCGGCAACGGTGTGGCTCTCGGCCGCCGTGGGCATGGCGTGCGGCGCGAGCATGATTCCGCTGGCATGCCTCACCCTGGCCCTGCACTACCTGCTCGTGTTCGCCATCGGGCCGCTCATGCGGCGCCTGCCCCAGCGAGGAGGGCTCCAGGCCGTGGAGGTCGAGTATGAGGTCGGGAACGCGGTCATGCCCGCCGTGATCTCAGCAGCCACCTCCCTGGGCTATACGGCCTCCATCTCCTCCACATCCTCTCGGAGGACGGAGCAGGGGAAGGTGATGACCGCCCGGATGGCCTTCAAGGGCGGCAAGGACGCCGAGGCCCTCGTCCACGCGCTCGCGGGTGTGGATGGGGTCGTCGGCGTCGTCGCCGTCGATGCCTCCCGCCTCGACTGACGCCGGGGCCGCGAGCAGGCGGTCACGATCCGCCTCACTCACCGGTGCGCCCGTCGGGCTCCGCTCGGGAGTCCAGCAGGCTGGCGGGAGCCACGGCTGCGCGCCCCCAACGCCGGCGAACGGCATCGGCGGCGCGCTCGGGCGCCCCGCGCCGGGGATCCTCGTCGAGCAGGAGTTGAACGCCGTCGTCGGCGCGGGCCAGGCCCTCCACCCTGACTCCCAGCAGCCGGAAGCCGCCTCCGGGCGTGGGCAGGGCGTCGAAGAGCAGCTCGACGATCGCGAACAGGTCGCGCGCGAGGTCGGTTGGAATCGGCAGAGTGCGCGAGCGGGTGACGGTGACGAAGTCGGCGCCGCGCGCCTTGAGGACGACGACGCGCCCGCGCAGGTTCCCCGCGCGCAGGCGCGCGGCGCACTGGTGGGTCTGATCCAGCAGGACGCGACGGGCGTGCGCGCGATCGGTGATGGTCTCGAAGAAGGTCGACTCGGTTCCCACGGACTTCTCCTCGCGCCCCGGGCTCACGGGTCGGGGATCGATGCCGCGGGCCAGATCGTGCAGGTGCCGCCCGGCGGCGGTTCCGAGGATCTTCTCCAGGCGTCGCACGTCGGTGGCAGCCAGGGCGCGCACGTCGTGGATCCCCCAGCGCTTCAGAACCTGTGCGCTCTTGTCCCCCACGCCCCACAGCGCACCCACCGGCAGGACGTCGAGGAAGTCCCGGGTGGCGTCGGCGGGCACGAGGAGCAGTCCATCGGGCTTGGCATGGGAGGAGGCGAGCTTGGCGACGAACTTGGTGGAGGCAATACCAACGGAGGCGGGCACACCGACGCGCCGGCGGATCTCGGCGCGGATCCACTGGGCGATCTCGACCGGTGACCCCATGCGCCGGCGGGCTCCTGAGACGTCGAGGAAGGCCTCATCAACGCTGACCTTCTCCATGGCCGGGGTGACCTGTTCGAGAATGGCCATCACTCGGCGCGAGACCTGGGAGTAAAGACCGTGACGCACGGGCAGGACGACCGCCTGCGGACAGCGCCGGTGCGCCTCTGCCATCGACATGGCCGAGGCCACGCCATAGGCGCGGGCCTCGTAGGAGGCCGCTGAGACGACGCCGCGCCCCGAGGTTCCGCCCACGATGACCGGGCGCCCGATGAGTTCGGGGCGCTCGAGCAGCTCGACCGAGGCGAAGAACGCATCCATGTCGACATGAAGAATCGGCGTGGCGGAATCGTCACGGCCCCAGGAGCGGCGCGCCTCCTGGGCACGAGGGGATCGACTCATGACCGCCTCCCGTTCTGCGCCCTGTGTACAGCGGCTTCCCGGGCTTCCCGGCAGCGCATCCGGGATCGCCCTGCCGGCCCGCCCGTCCGCCGGCCGGTCATGCATCCACGATAGCGTGAGCCTGTGACACCACCGAGGTCGCCCCGAGGCTCCAGGCGCTCCGGCACGCGCACTCGCAGGGGCGACAGGGCCGGGCGTGAATCGCCGTCCGTGCGGGCGCTGCCGTCAGAGCCGGTGCTCACCTCGATGGCGACCGCCGAGCTCCAGATGCGCGACCGGGGGATCCTGCTTCTGCTGGACGGAGCGGAATCATCGTGGATCGATCTGCACGACCCGGAGCATCTTGATTTCGAGTACCTCCAGCAGATGGACGCGGCGCTGACGGCGCTGCGCGGTGAGAGCGAACCGGTGCGGGCCGTCCACCTGGGCGGGGCGGGCTGCGCCCTGGCGCGGGCCTGGGACGCCGCGCGTCCGGGCTCGACTCAACTGGCGGTGGAGATCGATGCCGTCCTGGCCCAGCGGGTACGGGAGTGGTTCGATCTGCCGCGCGCCCCGAGACTGCGCATACGCGTAGGAGACGCCGCCCGGGTGGTGCCGAGCCTGCGCGCGGGCGAATGGGACGTTCTCGTGCGGGACGCATTCCGCGGCGCCGACGTGCCGGCAGCATGCCGGACGCACGAGTTCATCGCCGCCTGCCGACACGCCCTGTCCCCGAGCGGCATCTACCTGGCGAACACCACCAATACGACCAATACAGCCGATACGACCGATACAGTGAAGACGGCCGGCGCAGCCGGAGCGCCCGACGCGCCGCACCGGATGCTCTCCGGCGAACTCGCTATCACGAGGCGGGTGTTCGGCGGAGTGCTGGTGGTCGCCGATGCTGCTGTCGCTCGTGGCCGACGGCGGGGCAACCTCGTGATCGTGGCTCGCGGCGACCCGTTCACGGCCCGTGAGGCCGAGGCCATCGAGCGAGCCGTGCGGCGACTTCCACTGCCGGTGCGCACCTGGCGGGCCGACGATCCGGCCTTGTCCTGAGCATGTCGCTGGGTCCCTGAATTTCCCGGTTCCCGACCGCGCCCGGCCGACCTGCCGCAGTGAGGGACAGTAGTGAGAGATAGTGGGAGTAGGTCTCACTCCTCCTGGCGGTTGTCGAGGCGCCATGCGTCATCCGCTTCAGCCGCCTCGAGGAAAGCCTCGAGGCGCGCACCGATCTCATCCGCCGAGGGCACATCCACCAGATGGGCAAGCTCGGTGCTACTGACAGGTGCGACGGCGTCGTACTGGGCCTCCAGCGCGCTCACGACGGCGGCGACCTCGGGCTGCCCGGCGGCCTCCGCATCGATCTCGGCGCGGTTGATGCTGGCAGCCGCCTCAAGATCACCGACCGGCAGGGCCAGACCCGTGGACGCCGAGACGGCGGCCAGCAGGGCGGCCGCCCCCGCAGGGTAGTCGTCACGCGCGACATAGTGAGGGATTCCGGCCGACAAGCCGCGCGAGTCGAGGCCCGCCTGCCCAAGCCGGAGCTCGAGGAACGCGCTCATGGATCCCGGTACCTCCACCCGGCCGAAGAAATCGGGCTGGTCCGGCAGCAGCTCGGGCCTGTTGCCGTGGTGGTGGACGTAAGTGGGACGCGTGTGCGGGGTCGCCAGGGGCAGTCCGGTCATGCCCACTGCCCGGGACACGCCCATGGAGACCACCAGGTGCGTGACCGCGCCGACGAACTCGTTCCATCGGAAGTCGGGCTCGGCCCCGTGGAGCACGAGCAGGTCCTCGCCCTCGTCGTCCTGGACAAGATCCAGAGCGAGCTCAGGCATGACCGCACTCTTATAGGTGTGGGTCGCATAGGTCATGATGGGGCGACGGGCCCGGTAGTCCACGAGCGTATCGACGTCGAAGGTGGCCATGCGCTCATGCGGCAGGGTCATGAGAAGCTGCTCGATCGCCAGGGCGCCCGCGTGCCCGGCGTCCATGGCGCCGTCGAAGTGATGCAGGAGCACGCGCGGGGATACGGGCTCCTCAGCCGAATGCTCGATGGTGTACAGGGGTCCCACTGCTCCTCCTCTCGCGCTCGAGGCGCTCATCCGGGGCGAGGTCGTGCTGTGCGCACAGGCGACCGCGCCATCAGCGGATACAACACCCGCCCACGGCCTCCTGTTCCCTCAGCCCGGGGGCCTGCGCCACATCCGATACGGCGATCGTGTCACATCTTGGTCGTCCCCGTCGTCGACGTCGTCGGACGCCCCCGATCAGGAGAATAATGAAACACCCTGCGAACCGCGACGCGCCCGACGGTTCGCCGGTACAGTCTCCGCGCATCCGCGTCCACCCACCGGCTTCAGTGAGGTCATGTGACTCAGTCCCGCGACACGCACCAGTCCCCCGCCGCCGAGACCAATGGGTTCGCCGAGGGCACCGAGTTCGCCGAGAACGCCGGGAACGCCGAGAAAGCTGCGGCCGAGCGATCGGACGAATCCGCCGTCGCGGCCTCCCGCGAGCGCGAGATCGCCTCCGAGCAGAGGATCGTCGAGCTGGCCTACTCCGAACTCGACCGCCAACTGGCCGACGCGAAGCGCTCACTGGCGGCCACAGAGGCCGGCGGCGTGGGCGGCACCCACCAGTCCCGCGGGGAGAGGGACGCCTACGCCGCGCACTACACGAGCCTGATCTCCTCCCTGGAAGGAGTCGAGGACAGACTCGTGTTCGGGCGGATGGACCTGAGCCCTGAGGCGGTCGCCGCGCAGGGCTCGGCCTCCACCGGACCGGTCACCGACTCCGGCAGACGGCACTACGTGGGGCGCACCGGGCTGCAGGACGCCCAGCACCGAGAAGTCGTGCTGGACTGGCGCGCCCCGTTGGCGCGGGCCTTCTACCAGGCGACCGCCTCGAATCCGATGGGGCTCGTGCGCAGGCGGCACATCGAGACCAGGCAACGCAGGGTTCTCGGCCTCGAGGACGAGCTCATCGACGTCAGCGGTCTCGAGGCGGTGCCGGGCGATGCCGGGCCAGGCGAGGTGGAGAACGCGATGGTCGCGGGCCTGCAGGGCGAGGGCGCCCTCATCGCGGCCATGAGCGCGGCCCGCGACGGGCGCATGAGCGACATCGTGGCGACCATCCAGGCCGAGCAGGATCGGATCGTCACCTCCAACGGCACCGGGGCGCTCGTCGTCCAGGGCGGGCCCGGCACGGGGAAGACGGCGGTGGCGCTTCACCGGGTCGCCTACCTCTTCTACTCCGAGCGCGAGCGCCTGGAGCGCTCGGGCGTGCTGCTGGTGGGGCCCTCGCGCACATTCCTGCGCTACGTCGAGCAGGTCCTGCCGTCATTGGGCGAGAGTGGCGTGGTATCCACCACACTGGCGGACCTGGTTCCCGGCGTGCACGCCCGCGGCGTAGAGCCACCGGCCGTGGCCGAGGTGAAGTCGCGGCAGGTGTGGGCCACGATCCTGCGCCGAGCAGTGCGGGACCTGCAGCGCGTACCCGACTCGCCGCGTCCCATCGTCGTGGAGGGCACGCGCCTTCAGCTGCGTCCCGAGGATGTGCGCGAGGCGATCAGCCGGGCCCGCCGGTCGGGCAAGCCCCACAACCTCGCGCGCGAGACCTTCGTGCTGTGGCTGCTGGAGCGCTTGACCGACCAGCTCGCCTCCGCGACCCACCGGGACGCCTCGGATGCCGACACGCGCGCTTGGATTCGCGAGGACATCCGCACCGCCCGCGACGCCCGTCGGGAGATCAACCTGTGCTGGATGCCCACCACGCCGGTCGGGCTGCTGGAGCGGCTGTGGGCGCGCCCAGCGCTGCTGGAGCGTCTGGCCCCCGAGCTCGACGCATCCGACCGGGCCCTCGTGGAGCGCCCCGCGGGCGCCGAGCTGACCCCGGCCGACGTGCCGCTGATCGACGAGCTCGCCGAACTGCTGGGCCCCAGCCAGGACGCGCAGTCCCATCGGGCCCGCCTGGAGGCGCAGCGACGCGAAGAGCTGGTCTCCTACGCGGCTCAGGCGATCGAGGCCCAGAACCTGGGCGAGGGCATGGTCGACGCCGAGATGCTGGCGGATCGGGTCGAGGACTCCGGTCCCTCGCTGACCCTGGCGGAGCGGGCGAGGGCCGATCGGACGTGGACCTACGGGCACATCGTCGTCGATGAGGCGCAAGAGCTCGGAGACATGGCCTGGCGCGCCCTGGCCAGACGGTGCCCGGTGCGCTCCTTCACGGTGGTCGGGGATCTCGCGCAGTACTCGGGGCCGAACGCCCCGCGCTCGTGGACGGACGTCCTGGCCTCCCTGGGGACACGGGCGCGCACGGGCGCCGCCTCGACCCCTGTGCGCCAGGAGGCCCTGACGGTGTGCTACCGCACGCCGGCCACCATCATGGCAGCGGCCGAGGACGTGGCGACCGCCCTCGGACAACCGCCGGTCTTCCCGGTCCGCTCAGTGCGCGACCTGGAGGACTGCCTGGTGATCGACGCCCCCCTGGACGCCGGCGATGCGCATGGCGAGGACGCCTGGGGTCAGGTGCTGCGCACGGCGGTGCGTCAAGAGTCCGACGCCCTGGATGGGCTCGTCGGCAGGGACGGAGGGCGGATCGCCGTCATCACCCCGCACCCCGAGCAGGACGCCGCGCTGCTGAAGGAGGACCCGGCACTGCTGCAGGCGCTGACGGCTCCCGGTGGGGACGTGCTGCGCAGCCGCCTGGCGGTGATGTCGCCGCGGTTGAGCAAGGGGCTGGAGTTCGACGTCGTCGTGCTCGCAGACCCCGCCGTCATAGGCGAGGCGAGCCCCGGCGACCTGTACGTGGCCATGACGCGCCCCACCCGCCGGCTGCGAGTGATCTCTCGCACCCCGCTGCCCGAGGGCCTGCGGCGCCCGTAAGCGCTCGCGGGCGCTCATCAGGGCTCATCAGGGCTCATTGATGGTGAGCGCGACGCCACAGGCCCCGCTCCTCGCTTTCATCACGGACTCCTGCAGACCTACGCAACCGTAGGTTACGGTTGCGTACAGTCATCGCACTCCAACGCACCCCGGCCACGGCCGAAGGACTCTCGAGGAAGGGGACCCCGTGAGCAGGTCCACTGGCGCTTCTGCACCTGAGCCCCACTCCGCCGGCGCCCCTGATGCGCCTGATGCCCCCGATTCTTCCACTGCTTCCGCGCGCTATCTGCGCCCCCATTACGCTCCCGGCGTCCCCGGCGTCATCGCCCCGGTCACCGAACCGCTGTCGCGCATGCTCGACGACGCCGCCCGCCGCTTCCCCGACCGGATCGCGCTGGACTTCCTCGGGAAATCCACCACCTACCGCCAGCTCAGCGAGCAGGTGGCCCGTGCCGCCGAGGCCCTGCGGCGTCTGGGCGTGGGCCGCGGGGACGTCGTCGGAGTCATCCTGCCCAACTGCCCTCAGCACGTCGTGATCGCGTACGCCGCCTGGCGCATAGGAGCCATCGTGGCCGAGCACAACCCGCTCGCCCCGGCCGCCCAGATCCGCGAGCAGATCGAGCTCCACCACGGACGGGTCATCATCGCCTGGGAGAAGTCCCTGACCCGCCTGGTCCAGGCCGCAGGCTCGTTGGCGGACGCCGGCATGGCCGGCCGGAAGGTGCTGGCGGTGGACCTGTCGAGAGGGCTGCCGTGGACCACCCGCCTGGCCCTGAAGCTGCCCGTGGCCGCGGCCCGATCCCAGCGCAGCGAGCTGCGCGGAAGGGTCCCGGCGGGGGTGGCCTCCTTCGACGATCTGATGACGGCCGCTGCACCGCTTCCCGGCGGGCATCCGCTGCCCAGCGCCGACGAGGTCGCGGTCCTGCTGTACACCGGGGGCACCACCGGCACTCCCAAGGCCGTCAAACTCACTCACATCAACGCCCGGTCGAACGCCGAGATGTCACTGGCATGGGCGTCCCAGACCTGCGAGGCCGGCGAGGAGACCTTCTACGCCGTCCTGCCCTTCTTCCACGCCTTCGGACTGAGCCTGTCGCTCCTGTGCGCCGTGGGTCTGGCCGCCACCCAGGTGGTGCTGCCCAAGTTCAGCGCCGACATGGTCCTGGCCGCCTGGAAGCGGCATCCCGCGACCTTCTTCCCCGGCGTGCCCGTCATGTTCGACCGCATCGTCACGCGCGCCCGGGCGACAGGAGCCGATCTGTCGAGCTGCAAGATCGCCGTGTGCGGCGCCGCCCCCAACCCCAAGACGGTCGCCGAGGCCTGGGAGCAGGCCACAGATGGAGTCATCATCGAGGGCTACGGCATGACCGAGACCTCCCCCATCATCCTGGGCAACCCCATCTCCCCCGAGCGGCGCGCCGGCACACTGGGCGTGCCCTACCCCTCGACCGATGTGCGCATCATCGACCCGGACGACCCGCAGCGGGAGGTCGAGCCCGGTCAGGTCGGCGAACTGGTCGCCCGCGGCCCGCAGGTCTTCGCCGGATACTGGGAGAACCCCAAGGAGACCGAGGCGGTCATGCTGCCCGGGGGCTGGTTGCGCACCGGGGACCTGGTGCGTCAGGAGGAGGACGGCTTCTACGTCATCGCCGACCGTCGCAAGGAGCTCATCATCTCCGGCGGATTCAACATCTATCCGACGGAGGTCGAGGCCGCCGTGCGCTCCATGCCGCAGGTCGAGGAGGTCGCCGTCGTGGGGCTGCCCGCCGAGAGCGGCAACGAGTCGGTGGTCGCGGCCATCCTGCCCAAGGAGGGGCAGACCGTCACCCTGGAGCAGGTTCGCGAATGGGCCGAGAAGACCCTGTCGCACTACGCCCTGCCCCGCCAGATCGCCATCCTGAGCGAGATGCCGCGCTCGCAGATCGGCAAAGTGCTGCGCAGGGTCGTGCGCGAGGAGCTCCTGGCGGCCCGCGAGGCGGCGTCCGGCGCAGCCAGCGCCGCCGCCTCCGCTTCGGCCAGCGCCGCCAGCGCCATCGTCGAGCGCCTCGGGGAAGCGGGCGGCCGCACCGAGACGAGGCCCAGCGATGACGGGGCGGCCGGGTCGCCTTCTCCCGCGCCTGCTGCGAGGCAGTCCGCGTCCCGCGAGGGCCGCAAGGACGCCGGGTGACCCCCCGGGGCGAGAATGCGCAGTCGGGATCGGACTCACATCCGGCAGGGAGCGCGGATTCGACTGATTCGACCGATTCCGCGGATTCGACTGATTCAACTGATTCTGCCGACTACCGGCGCCCTCATTACCAGCCGGGAATCCCGGCCGTCATCGACGTCCCCGACGCCCCGCTGAGCGAGCTGCTGGAGACGGCCGCGCGCTTCTACGGGGAACGCTGCGCCTTGGACTTCCTGGGGGCGGGACTGACGTACACCGAGCTCCTGAAGGCATCCGAGCGCGCCGCCCAGCTGCTGCGGGAGTCGGGGGTCGAGGCCGGCGACCGGGTATCCATGATCATGCCCAACTGCCCCCAGCACATGATCGCCGTCTACGGAGCTCTGCGCCTGGGGGCGATCGTGGCCGAGCACAACCCGCTCGCCCCGGCCCACGAGGTGCGCGCCCAGCTCGACCACCATGGGGCGCGCGTCGTCATCGTCTGGGAGAAGGGCATCGACCTGGTTCTGGATCCGGCCTCGACGGCGGCCGGCGGCCCGGACCCGGCAGTAGACCCGTTATCGGGTCGCACGGTGTTCTCGGTGGATCTGTCCGCGGCCATGCCGGTCCGGCTGCGGGCCGCCCTGCACCTGCCGGTCGCGCGTGCCCGTCGGATGCGCGCCTCGATGAAGGCGGACGTCCTGCCCGCCGGCGTGCTCTCCTGGGACCGCGAGGTCTCACGAGCCTCACGACTGCCGGCCTCATGGCCCCACCCGCGCGGAAGCGACATCGCGGTCCTGCTGCACACCGGAGGCACCACGGGCACTCCCAAAGCCGCCATGCTCAGCCACACCAACCTGCGGGCCAACGTCAACCAGGCCATCGCCTGGGTCCCGATGCTGCATGAGGGGGCGGAGAACTTCCTGGCCCTGCTGCCCTTCTTCCACGCCTTCGGGCTGACCTTCAACCTGTTCTGCGCGGTGCAGAAGGCGGCCACGCAGGTGATGCTGCCGAAGTTCTCCGTCAGCAAGGTGCTGGACGCCCACCGGCGCCGCCCACTCACCTTCTTCGTGGGGGTGCCGATCATGTTCGAGCGGATCCTGCGGGGCGCGCAGAAGAAGGGAGTGTCCCTGAAGACGCTGCGCTACGGGGTGTGCGGCGCCGCCCCCATGCCGTCGGCCGTGGGTGCCGAGTGGGAGGCGGCAACCGGCGGATTCTTCATCGAGGGCTACGGCATGACCGAGACGAGCCCGATCGTGGCCGGCACGCCCATGGGACCCGGCCGGCGCCTGGGCGCGCTGGGGCTGCCCTTCCCCTCCACCGATGTGCGCGTGGTCAATCCGGATGATCCGGACCCGGACCGCCAGGTGCCCGACGGCGAGCCGGGCGAACTGCTCGTGCGCGGGCCGCAGGTCTTCGCCGGCTACTGGGACGATGAGGAGGCGACGGCGGCCGCGATGCTGCCCGGAGGGTGGTTGCGCACCGGGGACATGGTCCGCCGTGAGGACTCGTTCCTATGGATGGCGGACCGCAGGCGCGAGCTCATCCTGACCGGCGGCTTCAACGTCTACCCCTCGCAGGTGGAGGCGGCCATCCGCGACATGGACGGAATTGCGGACGCCGCCGTCATCGGGCTGGACGGCGGAGCGGATGGCGAGCTCGTGTGCGCGGCCGTCGTCCTGGATGCCGGAGCACCTGCGGGCTCTCTCACGCTGGAGGACGTGCGCTCCCACGCCGAGCGGACCCTGCCCCACTACGCCCTGCCCCGCCGCCTGGAGATCATCGACGAGATTCCCCGCAGCGCGATCGGGAAAGTGCTGCGCCGCGTCGTGCGCGAGCAGATCACACGGAACGAGCACCCGGCGTCGAAGCAGACATCGAGGTAGACATGATGGAACGGGAGCGGCGGTGGCACCGTCGATCTCGTCCGAAGAAGTCGATCTCGACGAGGGCGTTCAGATGACCGCGTGCTCCCAGGACTCGACGTCCCCGGGGACCACGTGGAAGAGGGGATGCGGCTCGAGGCGCTCGGGCAGGGGCAGCAGATCCGGAGCGCGCCGAGCCAACTTGGCCTCGAGGTGGCTCCGCTCCAGCCGCATCTGCCCCTCGGTCACCGGCAGGCTGAGGCCCGCGCAGCCGTCCTCGGGTGCATCGATCTTCGAGGAGTCGAAGCGGTAGCCGCGTCGGACGGCCTCATGGTGCAGCCCCCACAGGTAGCAGCCCACAACCGCCACCGGGGACGTTGAAGGCGCTGAAGGCGCTGAGGACTCTGAGGACATTGAGGATGCTGAGGACTCAGCAGCGCGGAAGCGCTCGAGTTGGGGATGATGCCGGTACCCGCGAGTGCGACCGGCCAGGACGGCCTGGGCCAGCAGCGACTCGCGCCAGCAGGCCACCAGACCCGCACGATCCAGGTGACGGGGGTGGAGTGACCACATTCGCACGAGTGTCCTCCGGAAGCTCAGTTCTCGCTGTGGTGTCTGACGCCGACCGGCGCAATCACAGCAGCCCGGAGGCGTCCAGGACCGCACGCAGGGCGGCGACCTCATCGGCCTCGGCGCGCACGAGAGGCAGGCGCAGAGCAGCGCTGGGGATGCGCCCCTGGAGCAGCAGGGCCTCCTTGGCCATGACGGCGCCCTGACCGCCGCCCATGATCGCCTGCACCAGGGGGCGGATGCGCCGGGCGACCGCCCGCGCCCCGGCGAGGTCCCCGGCATCGACCTCGGTGATCATCTCGCGCCAGGAGTGGGCGTCGGCATGCGCCACGACCGAGACCACGCCCGATGCCCCGTGGGCCAGCCAGGCGAAGTTGAGGCCGTCATCGCCCGAGTAGTACTCCAGGCCGGTGGCCTCCATGCGCCGGAAGCCCTGCTCGACATCGCCCGTGGCGTCCTTGACCGCCAGGATCCGCTCGTGCTCGGCCAGCCGGGCGAGGGTCTCGTCGGTGATCCTCACGCCGGTGCGACCGGGGATGTCGTAGATCATGACGGGCAGATCGGTGGCCTCGACGATCGCCATGATGTGGCGGTAGACGCCCTCGGCGCTGGGGCGGTTGTAGTAGGGGGCGTTGATGAGCAGGCCCTCGGCGCCGGCCTCCTGGCTGCCCACTCCGATGCGCACCGCGTGGGCGGTGTCGTTCGAGCCCGCACCGGCCATGAGCATGGCGCGACCGGCGAGCGCATCCCTCACCTCTCGCAGCAGTGTCTGCTTCTCAGGCAGATGAGTGGTGGGGGCCTCCCCGGTGGTGCCGGCCAGCAGGATCATGTCCGCACCATCCTCGACGAGAGTGACGGCGAGGCGCTGAGCGGCCTCGACATCGATCTCCCCCTCGGGAGTGAAGGGCGTGACCATGGCGACGCCGACGGAACCGAAGGGACGAGTCGGAAAAGCACTCATATCGGCAGTGTAACGGGGTCGCCCGGAGCATCAGCGGCCGTGGTCCCCGTGAAGAAGATCTCCATACGCGGTTCCTTTCAGAGCCATCGGCTTCGCCGAGCCGGACCGGAATCGAGCACGGACGCGTTCAGCCGGATCGAGTCGATCCGAGCGGGTTCGGCCGGTCCGAGTCGGATCGGGCCGGTTCGAGCCCCCACCACCGATAGGCTCACGATCATGACGTCCTCCGATTCCGTCTTCGATGCCGATCCCACCGCCGGCCTGTCCGTCGATGCGCGAGGAGGGCTCCGCCCGCGCACGGATGCGGACCACCTGCACGGCTCTTCCGATCGGTGCGCCGGTGGCGGCTGCGATGGCCTGCACGCCTCCGACACCTATTCGCCCGCGACCGAGACCGGCGGCTTCGTGCGCAAGGCCGATCGGGCGGATCTGCCCGCCATCGGCACGGTCCACGCGGCGACGATGCTGGCCTCGCTCACCGCCGGGCATGACGGCCCCCTGCCCGACGGCGTGCGCGCCATGGTCTCCGCCCCGGTGGTGGCCGCCGGCTGGGAGTCCGCAATCACCGCTCCCCCGAGCCGACAGCACCACGTCCTGGTGGCTACCCAGGACGACGACGTCGTCGGACTGGTGGGGCTCGCGCCCACCGAGCTGACGACCGACGGCGGCGCCGCCGGAACTGCCGCCGATACCGACAGCTCCGACAGCCCTGGCAGGGCCGCCGGTACCGGAAGTGCCGACGCGCGCAATACTGCCGGTTCCGAGCGAGCCCCTGCCGCCGAGCAGGTCGCTGAGATCACAGCGCTCGGCGTCGCGCCGGAGCGCCAGCGCCGCGGTCACGGTTCTCGGCTGCTCGCGGCGGCCGTGGATATCGCCAGGCAGGACGGCGCCACGATGCTGGCGGCGTGGACCGTGCGCGGCGATGAGTCACTGGCGCGTCTGCTCACACAGGCGGGTTTGAAACCCACCGGTTCTCACCGCACGCTGCCCGTCGGCTCTGGCGTGACCGAGGATTGCTGGGCCGCCCGCATCTGAGAAGTGGGCTGCGCCCCGCTGCGGGTGCGCGGCCTCAGATGCCGAGAAGCCGATCCAGCCCCACGGTGAGTCCCGGGTGCCCGCCGACCTCGCGGACGGCGAGGACGACGCCGGGCATGAAGGAGGCGCGGTCGAAGGAATCGGTGCGGATCGTCAACTGCTCGCCGGGATTGCCGAGGACCACCTCCTCGTGGGCGGTCAGCCCGCGCAGGCGAACGGCATGCACATGAACGCCATCGACGACCGCGCCCCGGGCGCCGCCGGGATCCGACGCGGTCGCATCCGGCATGGCGGGCAGGCCGGCGCGGTCGCGCGCCTCCGCGATGCCCTTGGCGGTGGCGATGGCGGTGCCCGAAGGGGCGTCCACCTTGCCGGGGTGATGGAGCTCGATGACCTCGGCGGACTCGAAGTACTGGGCGGCCTTGGCCGCAAAGGCCATGGCCAGGACCGCCGAGAGAGCGAAGTTGGGGGCGATGAGAACGCTGCGGCCGGCGGCATCGGGCTCGGCGAGATGCTCGCGGACCCGCGCGTAGGACTCCTCGGTCCATCCGGTGGTGCCGACGACGACGTTCACACCGGCGGCGATGAGGGCGTGAACATTGGCCTCGGTGACGTCGGGAACGGTGAAGTCCACGGCGACGTCGGCGCCGTTGAGGTGCTCGAGGGTGATCTCGACGCCGACATCGAGGCGGGCGACGAGCTCAAGGCCCTCGGCCTCCTCGACGGCCTGGCAGACGGTGGATCCCATGCGCCCGGCGGCGCCTACGACAGCAACGCGAATCGTCATGCCATCAGCCTAGATGATCGGTTCCGGGGGTGCTGAACGGGTTGAGGCCTCTCCCCTCGCGCCCCTCCCGCCGAGATCGGTCCGCTTCCGCCTCGAGATCGGTCGCACTCCGGCTCGAGATCGGTCCAGCGCCTCTCAGACCGGCGGCCCCACCAGGACCCGGGCGCGCTCCTGCGACACGAGCCACTCGGCGAGTTCACGCACCTCCTCACCGGTGACGGCATCCAGCAGGCGCAGGTTCTCCTCCATACTGCGCAGCCGCCCGGTGACGACCTCACCGCGCCCCAGGCGCCCCATGCGGGCCAGCGAGTCCTCCCCGCCCAGCACCATGGCGCCGCGGATCTGCCCGCGGACGCGGGCGAGCTCACGGTCGGTGACGCCGTCGGCGGCCAGCCTCTCGAACTCGCCGACCATGACGGCGCACACCTCGTCCACGGCCTCCGGGGCGCAACCGGCGTACAGCCCCAGTGCTCCCGCGCCGGCGTAGGAGGCGTCGAAGGCGTAGGTCGTGTAGGCCAGTCCCCGCTTCTCGCGGACCTCCTGGAACAGGCGCGAGGACATGCCGCCGCCGAGGATCGTGGTGAGCACGCTCATGGCCCAGCGTCGCTCATCGCGCACAGGGATGCCCTGGCAGGTCAGGTAGACGTGGGATTGCTCGCAGTCCCGCTCAATGCGCACATCGTGGACGGTCAGGTCGGCGTCCGGCTCGGTCTCGAAACGGCGCGGGCGCGGCGGAACGGCAGCCGTGGTGTCCCAGCCGGCGGCGGCGAGATCGGCGGTGACCCGCTCGACGACCTGGTCGTGGTCGACGGCTCCGGCCACGGCCACGACCAGGGAGTCGGAGGCGTAGGTCCGCTGATAGTGCTCCCACACCGCCTCGCGCGGCACGGCGGTAACGGTCTCGTAAGTACCGCCGATCGGCCTGCCCAGCGGGGTGTCATCGCCGAAGGCGGCGCGGGCGAAGGCCTCCTGGGCGACGTCGACGGGATCGTCCGCGGCGTCCGCCAGCTCGGAGACGATGACGCCGCGCTCGGTCTCGACCTCCGCGGGGTCGAGCGAGGAGGAGGTCACCATGTCGGTCAGGACGTCGAGGGCCTCCATGGCGTCCGCCCCCTGCACGCGCGCGTAGTAGGAGGTGTGCTCCTTGGAGGTGGCGGCGTTGGACTCCCCGCCGATGAAGTCGAATGCCTCGGCGATCTCACGGGCCGAGCGAGTGGCGGTGCCCTTGAACATGAGGTGCTCGAGGAAATGGGTCGAGCCCTCCTGGCCCGCGACCTCGTCCCGGGACCCGACTCCGAACCACATGCCCAGGCTCGTCGAGCGCAGCCCGGGCACGGACTCGGTGATGACGCGCACCCCGCCGGGCAGGATCGAACGGCGCAGAGTGGCGCCGTCGTCGGTCAGGTGCAGCTCAGTGCCGGGAGCGCCGGCAGTACCGCGTGCGAGATCGACCTCCGAGTAACTGGTGGCGCTCGTCCCGGAGGAACTGTCGGTTGAGGAGGATGGGTTGGTCACTGGGCGAGCCTAACGGGCACGGGGATGGCCTCGTCCACCGGACGGGATCTCCTCGCCGATGGCGTAGCGGGTGTTGCCCGCCGTCGCATATGCGGAGAAAGGACCGATTTCGACGCGGAACCGGACCGATCTCGACACGGGTTACGACCGATCTCGGCGCGGGGTGAGCGGGGTGAGCAGGGTGAGCAGGGTGAAGCCGGGGGCCGGTCCGCCGCGCGGCGAACCGGCCCCCGGCCGATGTCAGTCAGTTACCAGTCAGTGCGCGACCGCGTGCCGCTCACTCCTCCTCGGAGGAGGACTCGACCGTGCGGGTGCGGCGCCGACGCGGGCGGCGCTCACGACGCTCGCCCTCGCCCTCGGAGCGCTCCCGGCGCGGGCGGCGCTCGCGGCGCTCACCGCCACCGGCATGTGCGGCCTTGTTCTCCGCCTCGGCGGCCAACTGCTCGTCGGACAGGACGGCGTGCAGGCTCAGCTTGCCGCGCTGATCGATCTCGGCGAGCTCGACCTGAACCTTGTCGCCCACGTTCAGGACGTCCTCGACGTTCTCCACGCGCTTGCCACCCACCAGGCGGCGGATCTGCGAGACGTGCAGCAGACCGTCCTTGCCCGGAGTCAGGGAGACGAAGGCGCCGAAGGTCGTGGTCTTGACCACGGTTCCGACGAAGCGCTCACCGATCTCGGGCATCTGCGGGTTGGCGATCGCGTTGACGGCGTCGCGGGCGGCCTCGGCCGAGGGGCCGTCGGAGGCGCCGATGTAGACGGTGCCGTCGTCCTCCACGGTCAGGTCCGCGCCGGTGTCCTCCTGGATCTGGTTGATCATCTTGCCCTTGGGGCCGATGACCTCGCCGATCTTGTCGACCGGAATGCGCACGGACAGGACGCGCGGGGCGGTCGGGGCCATCTCGTCAGGGCCGTCAATGGCCTGGGCCAGCACGTCGAGGATGAAGACGCGGGCGTCGCGGGCCTGACCCAGCGCACCGGCGAGCACCTCCGAGGGCAGGCCGTCGAGCTTGGTGTCCAGCTGGAGGGCCGTGATGAAATCACGGGTGCCGGCGACCTTGAAGTCCATGTCGCCGAAGGCGTCCTCGGACCCGAGGATGTCGGTCAGCGTGGCCCACCTGGTCTCGCCGTCGATCTCCTCGTGCATGAGCCCCATGGCGATGCCCGCCACCGGGGCGCGCAGCGGCACCCCCGCGTTGAGCAGGGACAGCGTGGAGGCGCAGACCGAACCCATCGACGTCGAGCCGTTGGAGCCGAGCGCCTCGGAGACCTGGCGGATGGCGTAGGGAAAGTCGTCGCGGCTGGGCAGGACGGGCACGAGCGCGCGCTCAGCCAGCGCCCCATGGCCGATCTCACGGCGCTTGGGCGCGCCCACGCGGCCGGTCTCACCGGTGGAGAAGGGCGGGAAGACGTACTGGTGCATGTAGCGCTTGTGCGTGATCGGCGAGAGATCGTCGATCTGCTGCTCCATGCGCAGCATGTTGAGGGTGGTCACGCCCAGGATCTGGGTCTCGCCGCGCTCGAAGATGGCCGAGCCGTGAACGCGGGGCAGGACCTCGACCTCGGCAGCCAGCGTGCGGATGTCCTTCGGGCCGCGGCCGTCCATGCGCACGTCCTCGGTGAGGGTGCGGTGGCGCACGAGCTTCTTGGTAACGGACTTGAAGGCGGCCTTGAGCGCCTTGACGTCCTCCTCGGAACTGAACTGCTCGGCCAGGTCGGCGAGGACCGCGTCGCGCACGGCACCAATGGCCAGATCGCGGTCCTGCTTGCCCTCGGTGGCGATGGCGCCGGCCAGATCATGGGCCTGAGCGGCCTTCTCGACGGCGTCGTACTGCTCATCGGTGTAATCGAGATAGAGCGGGAACTCGGCGGTGGGCTTGGAGGCGTGCTTGGCGACCTCCATCTGGGCCTCGCACAGGGCCTTGATGTGGGGCTTGGCGACTTCAAGGGCCTCGGCGACGACGGCCTCGGTGGGGGCCGTGGCGCCGGCGGCGATCAGATCCCAGGCGCTCTCGGTGGCCCCTGCCTCGACCATCATGATGGCGACGTCGCCGTCCTCCAGGACGCGGCCCGCCACCACCATGTTGAAGGTGGCGCGCTCGAGCTCGGAGTAGCGGGGGAAGGCCACCCACTGGCCGTCGATGAGGGCCAGGCGGGTGCCCGCAACCGGGCCGGCGAAGGGCAGGCCCGCGATCTGGGTGGACATGGAGGCCGCATTGATGGCCAGGACGTCGTAGGCGTCGTCGGGGTCGATGGCCATGATCGTCTCGACGACCTGGACCTCGTTGCGCAGCCCCTTGACGAAGGAGGGGCGCAGCGGACGGTCGATGAGCCGACAGGCGAGGACGGCGGAGGTTCCGGCACGGCCCTCGCGGCGGAAGAAGGAGCCGGGGATGCGCCCGGCGGCGTACTGGCGCTCCTCGACGTCGACAGTGAGCGGGAAGAAGTCGAACTGGTCCTTGGGGTGCTTGCCCACGGTGGTGGCGGACAGGATGGCCGTCTCACCGTCGAGGTAGGCCATGGCGCTTCCGGCGGCCTGCTTGGCAAGGCGTCCGGTCTCGAAGCGGACTACGCGCTTGCCGAAGGCGCCGTTGTCGATCACTGCCTCTGCGGCGGTGACCTCGGGGTCGTCAATGAACATCTGCGATGCGTCTCTTTCTCAGGTTTCCTCTGGGGCCGGAGCGCGGTCTTCGATTGAGGCCCACGGAGCAACTGCGCGCGACAGGCGCGCCGTTCCGGAGGCCACCACCGAAAACCGACGGCTCCCGCCGTCCGGGTTCGGAGCTTGTTCCCGGGTCCCGGGCCCGCACCGGATGGGCGACGCCGCGTCTGACACGCCGGCCCCGACCGGTCCTCGGCATGCGTTCGGCCCGACGAATCAGGGGCACACGCACACGTGCGGGCACGGTGATCCTACCGTGGAGGCGCCGTTCTCGGGATGAAGCAACCGCCGTGCCGGCGTGAGATGAGACGCGCACCGGGGCCAACCTTGATCTCAGGGTCCTGCAGCGACCTGCAGGGACCTTCGGGCCTGCCCGCGGGGCCCGCCCGTGTGTGATCGTGGACATGCTGTGCCAGCCGTGCCGGCTACGCCAGTTGGTGTCAGCTGCGTCAGCTGCATCAGGCACGTATCCGAACCATCCGGGCTATTCCGGGCTATCAGAGACATCCGGGCCGGTCGCACCGGCCCGGCCCCCACCAGGAGCGTCTTCATGACCTACCGCATGATCTTCAACCAGACCGGCTACTTCGGTCGTGGCGCGATTTCCTCCATTCCCGAGGAGATCGCAGGCCGCGGCTTGACCCGGGCATTCGTCGTCACCGACCCGGTCCTGGCCGACAACGGCACGGCCGCGCGCATCACCGACCTTCTCGATGCCGCCGGCATCACCTGGGAGATCTTCTCCGACGTCGCCCCCAATCCTCCCGTTGAGAAGGTCCAGGCGGGCCTGGCCGCCTTCCGCGCATCCGGCGCCGAGATCCTCATCGGTCTGGGCGGCGGCTCCCCGCAGGACACGTGCAAGGCCATCTCGGTGATCGCCGCCAACCCCGAATTCGAGGACGTCCTGAGCCTGGAGGGCCTGTCTCCCACGAAGAACCCGGGGGTGCCCGTCATCGGCGTGCCCACCACCGCCGGGACCGCGTCGGAGACCACGATCAATTACGTCATCACCGACACGGCGAATAAGCGGAAGTTCGTGTGCGTCGATCCGCACGACATCCCGGTGGTCGCCGTCGTCGATCCCGATCTCATGGACGCGATGCCCCGCTCCCTCAAGGTGGCCACCGGACTGGACGCCCTGACGCACGCCATCGAGGGCTACATCACCCCCGGCGCCTGGCAGCTGAGCGACGCCCTGTGCCTGCGCTCCATCCAGATGATCGCGGGGAATCTGCGCAAGGCCGCCGACGGCGACCCCGACGCCGTCGAGGCGATGGGCCTGGCCGCCTACATCAACGGTATGGCCTACTCCAACGTAGGCCTCGGCCTGGTGCACGGCATGGCCCATCCGCTGGGCGGGCGCTACGGCGCTCCGCACGGGCTGGCCAACGGCATCCTGCTCGCCCCGGTCATGGCCTACAACGCGGAGTTCACCGGAGAGAAGTACCGGGACATCGCCGAGGCCTTCGGCGTCGCCCAGGCCCGCACCATGCCGCTGGCGGATGCCCGCGCCGCCGCCGTCGAGGCCGTTGCAGCGCTGACCGCCGACCTCGGCAACCCCACACGAATCTCCGAGATCGGCGTGGACGAATCGGGGATTGCGGCCCTGACCGAGGACGCCTTCAACGACGTGTGCACGCCGGGCAACCCGCGTCCGGCGAGCCGTGAGGACATCGAGGCCCTCTACCGCTCCCTGCTGTAGGCGCCGGCCCATCGATCGACCGATCTCGAGCCGGAGTACGACCGATCTCAAGCCGGAACTCGACCGATCTCGACGTATCGGCGGAAGAAAACGAGCGTCGGCCCGTCACCTCATGGTGGCGGGCCGACGCGATTGCGTAAAAGCAAGAAGCGCGCTCAGCGGCGGATGCCGAGGCGGGAGATCAGCGAGCGGTAGCGCTCGATGTCCTCGCGCATGAGGTAGTCGAGCAGACGGCGGCGCTTACCGATGAGCAGGTAGAGACCCCGGCGCGAGTGGTGGTCGTGCGTGTGAGTCTTGAAGTGCTCGGTGAGGTTGGAGATGCGCTCCGACAGGACGGCGACCTGGACCTCGGGAGAGCCCGTGTCGCCCTCATGGGTGGCGTACTCGGCGATGAGCTCCTGCTTGCGCTTGGCGGAAATCGACACTGCGGCTCCTGATTCTCGTTGCACGGAGCACCGGGGCTGATCCTCCCGGGCATGACACATCCGTGGCCGATCGACGGCTTGTCAACACTACCAGCGCTCGCCCCCGCTCCGAGCCGCCCGACCCGTGGGCTCGCGCACATGACCCGAGTGCGGCCCGCCCGCCGGTCCATTCGACGACCAGCCGTGCGACATCACCATCACCAGCCGGAGACCGCGTCGTTATAATTCCGGGTGCCCCTGGGGCGGTCCGCTGACCGGCATGCGGTCCCGAACGAGCCGTCCCCCGCCCACTCTCGCGCCGTAGCCAGGAGCCCCGGCGGACAAGGAGGACCATGTCGCGTCGTCCCCTCCTCATCGGAGGACTCGCCCTCGCCATCATCATCGCGCTCCTGACGGCCACGTCGTTCCTGCAACGCACAACCGCGCGCCCCCCGGCGCTCGCATCCCGCTCCGACTCTTCGCCAAGCGCCGCTCCCCCGCCCTCGCAGACGGACGACGCCCCGACCTCGCAGGCCGCCCCGGCCACGACGCAGTGCAGCCGCACGCTCAGCGGCACTCAGAGCGTCGACATCGACTTCGACGGAACCACCTACCCCGTGCAGGTGCACGTTCCCGAGACGGCCGACCCCGAGGCCCCGCTGCCCCTGGTCATGGACCTGCACGACTCGGATTCGAACGGCGTCTTCCAGTCCAGCATCTCCGAGCTGGACGCCGTCGCCGACGCCGACGAGACCGGTTTCATCGTGGCGCGGCCGTCGGCCGCCACCGCCGTGGACACCAGCAGTCCGCTGGCGGACGGGAACTGGGCGTGGAGCATTCCGGGCGCTCCCACCGTCGCCGGACAGACCCCGCCCGGGGGCGCTCGCGACGACGTCGCCTTCCTGTCCGCAGTCATTGAGGAGCTCACCACTCAGGGCTGCGTCGACTCCCAGCGCGTCTATCTCACCGGCTTCTCCGGCGGCGGCCGCATGGCCTCCGCCTACGCCTGCGCCCGACCCGATCTCGTCGCCGCCATCGCTCCGGTGGCGGGCCTGCGGGCCGGCAGCCCCAGCGCCGAGGACCCGACCGTCATCGACACCACCGCCTGCGCATCGGCCCAGGGCGTGTCCGTCACGTCTTTCCATGGAACCGCCGACCTCGTCAACCCTTACGACGGGAACGAGGATCCGCAGTGGGGATACGGACTCGATACCGCCGTCCAGGAATGGGCCGATCTCAACCAGTGCGCCGAGACAGGGACTGAGCGGATCAGCGAGCACGTCGAGCGCACCGCCCACCAGGACTGCACTCAGAATGCGGAGGTCGTCTCCTACAAGGTCTCCGACGGGGGGCACACCTGGCCGGGCACCTCCGCCGATCTCAGCGCCCTGGGAACCACGACCCAGGAGATCAGCGCCTCTGAGCTCATGTGGGAGTTCTTCACCGCGCACCCCAAGAGCTGACCGGCGGATCGCCGGCGGGCCGCCACTCGCAGGGCCTCAAGCTGTCTCGGGCGTCTCAGGCAGCCTGCAGATTCAGCCGCCGGCCGCCCCTACTCAACCCCACTCAACCCGCCGTGACGTCCTCGGGGCGGATCGGTCCGGGGATCGGAACCGCCAGCACGTGGGCGGTGTCGAGGACGTCCTGACGCATCTGGACCAGCAGTGGCTCCAGGCTGTCGAATGCGAGCATGGGGCGCAGCAGCCGGACCAGCTCAATGGCGACGACCTCCCCGTACAGGTCGAGGTCGGCGCGTCCCAGCACGTGCGCCTCCACCGTGCGCTGAGGCACGTCGTCGAAAGTCGGATTGGTGCCGATGGAGATCGCGGCCGGCAGCCGCTCCTCGTGCGGCGCGCCCGCTCGCAAACCGGCCAGAGCAATGGTTCCGGGCGAGCGCACGAGCCAACCGGCGTAGACGCCGTCGGGCGGGACCACGCCTGCGCTGGCCGCATCGAGGTTGGCCGTGGGGAAGCCGAGTTCGCGGCCGCGCCGCTGTCCGTGGACGACGGTGCCGCGCAGACGGTGGGCGCGGCCGAGGACCTCGGCCGCCCCGCCCATGTCCCCGGCCTCGAGGAGCTCGCGCACCCAGGTGGATGACCAGCGGCGTCCCGAGGGCGAGCGCACATCGTCAAGGATCTCCACGCCGAGGCCATCAGCGCGGCAGATCGCCTCGAGCAGAGCGGCATCACCGCTGTTGCCGCGCCCGAAGCGCACATCGTCGCCCACCACGACCATCCTCGCTCCGAGCAGGCCCTCGAGCCAGGTGCGCACGAATTCCTCCGGGCTCTGGTCGGCGAACTCGAGGGTGTAGTGGACGACGAGAACCGCATCCAGACCGGTGGCGGACAGGGCGGCGAGCCGATCGGCCAGGGAGGCGATCATGGGAAGGCGAGCCTCGGGCCGGTGAACCAGCACCGGATGCGGATCGAACGTGATGGCGACCGCCAGCGGGCGCTCGCCGTCCGGGCGGGCCATCTGCCTGGCGCGCTCGACCACGCGGGTGAGAATGGCCTGATGCCCGCGGTGAACGCCATCGAAGATGCCGATGGTGACGACGGTCCCGGCGTCACCGGGGGCGCTCAGAGTCGCTGGCACCTGCTCGGCGCCGTACCAGACCTCCACTGCGGATAATCCTGCTCTCGATTCACTCGGCGAGCGCGTCGCCCGCCCTTGCGGGTCAACCCTGCCACGATCGGGCCGCGCCGCGCGAACCATCACGACGCCTCCCGGCACACTCCGCTTGACCGCTCCGGGGCAAGAGGCTAACCTCATTATCGACCGACGGTCGGTTTATGGACCGCCGACCCGTCCCGCCAACCGGCGCCCATGTCACCCGGAGGCCGCCCGACACTCACCCGGACTCATCCGGACTCACCCGGCACTGAACCGGGACAGACTCGTACAGCACAACCCCTAATACAAACCTGCGAGGAGCTCATGGCCCCCACCACACGCACATACAAGTCCGCCCCCAAACGACGCACCGAAATCCTCGATGCCGCCCAGAAGCTGTTCACCGCCAAAGGCTTCCAGGCCACTTCGATGGAGGACATCCTCAACGAAGTGGGGATCGCGAAGGGCACGCTCTACTACCACTTCGCCTCCAAGGAGGAGATTCTGCGCGGCCTCATCTCGCGCACCACGGCGCAGATCGCCGAGAAGGCCCGCGCCATCGCCGATACGGACGCCCCTGTCGCGGACAAGTTCCTGGCCGTCGCCGCCACCGCCCGCGTGGAGGAGCCGGAGCGGGGGCTGGCCGAGGAGTTCCACGCCGCCGGCAATGCGGAGTTCCACGTCCTGTCCCTGGTGGAGGGCGTCCGTGTTCTCGCCCCGATCCTCACCGAGATCGTCGAGCAGGGCATCGCCGAGGGAGTCTTCTCCACCGAGCACCCCCGCGAAGTCGTCGAGATCCTCCTGACCAGCGCCAGCACGCTCCTCGACGAGGGCTTCTTCGTCGGCGAGGAGGACCAGGCCGCGCGCCGCGCCACCGGCATCATCTACGCCACCGAGACCCTGCTGGGCTGCGAGCCCGGCGCCCTGTCCTCCGTCCTGGGCAATGCACGATGAAGTACCTCCACCTCCTGCTGGTCGGAGCCTTCGTCAACTCGGTGGGTACCGGGATGACCGCCTTCGGCCTGGCCATCTTCGCCTACACCACCTACGGCACGGCCTCCTCCGTGGCCCTGGTGCAGCTGTGCGCCTTCGCACCGATCATTCTGCTGGCGCCAGTAGCCGGCGCCCTGGCCGACCGCTTCGATCGCAGGCTCATGATGGTGATAGGAGACGGCGGTTCAGTGCTCGGACTGGGCGTGGTCATGGCCGCCCTGAGCGCCTCCGAACCCCGGCTCAGCCACATCCTGACGGGCGTAGTCGTCTCCTCCTGCCTGGCGGCGCTGACCGAGCCCGCACTACGCGCCTCCGTGACCGACCTGGTCGATGAGGACGACTACGTCCGCAGCGCGGGCCTGCTGCAGGCCGCCTCCTCCGCCCGATACCTCCTGTCGCCGCTGCTGGCCGGCCTCCTCCTGCCCCTGGTGGGACTGCGGGGGCTGCTGGCCCTGGACGCCTCCACCTGCCTGGTCACCGTGGCCTGCTCGATCGCCGTCATGCGAGCCGTGGGACATCGAAGCGCCGACGACCACGACGCCACTGCGGCGGACCACCTCCTGGGCGGCTGGCGCGCCGTGACGGCACGCCCCAACGTGCGCTCCCTCGTGGCCGTCATGACCTTCATGACTCTGACCATCGGCATCGTGCAAGTGCTCCTCAAGCCCATCCTGCTCCCCCACGTGGGCACGACCACCATGGGACAGGTGGAGACCGCGGCGGCCACCGGGATCCTCGCCGGTGCGGGACTGGTCACCGTCCTGGCGCGTCTGCGCCCCACCACACTGCTGAGCCTGGGGACGGCGGGCGCTGGCATCACCATGATCCTGCTGGCCCTGCGCACCTGGCCCTGGTGGGCGGGAGTCACCGGGTTCGCCGTCTTCGCCTGCCTGGCCCTGTGCAACGCCGGCGCCGAGACCCTGGTGCGCCTGAGCATTGACAAGGACCGCCAGGCCCGGGTCTGGGGAACGATCGGCCTGGTGACCCAGCTCGGATATCTCCTGGCCTACCTGAGCGCCGGCCCCCTGGCGGATCGCGTCCTCCAACCCTTCATGGACTCCCACAGCCACCTGGCTCACAGCCTCGGCACAGTCATGGGCACCGGGACCGGGCGCGGCGCCGCCCTGCTGGTGGCCCTGGCGGGCCTGATCACCATCGCCCTGGCGGCACTCATTCACACCCGACGCCGGACCCTGGCCCCTCCCTCCTCTGCTTCTGATTCCCCAGATTCCTCAAATTCCTCAGCTGACGAGGGCCGGCATTCCCACGAGCCCCACTCCCAGAGCAGAACCGACCCCCAGGCCATGATTTCTCAGATTCCTCAAATTCTTCAAAATTCTCAGACTTCTCGGGCCATGACACAGACACGGACAACCATGGAGGTAGCCCCATGCTGACACGACTGCTGAAAGCAGACCTGGCGCGCAGCGCCGTCGTGGCCCTCACCTTGACCGCCCTCATTGCGCTGGCCTCCACGCTGATGTCGGCCAGTACCTCCCTCATCGTGGACACCACCTCCGCGATGAGCCGGCTCTCCCAGCGGGCCAAGGTGCCCGATCTGATTCAGATGCACACCGGGGACCTCGATCCCGCGACGATCGAGGACTGGACGGACACCCGCAGCGACATCACCGAGCACGAGATCATCAAGACCCTGCCGATACCGCGCCAGGAGCTGTGGATCGACGGCGTGAGCCAGACCGGCTCCTACCATGAGCCCGCCTTCGTCACGGCTCCCCAGAGCATCGACCTGCTGCTGGACGAGGACGGAGACCCGGTACACCCGAGCCCGGGCCAGGTCGCCCTGCCGGTCCATTACAAGGCGGTGGGCGCGGCCGACGTCGGCGACACTATCACCGTGGACACCGGCGACTGGACGATGGATCTGGAAGTCGTGGGCTTCGTGCGGGATGCGCAGATGAACGCCGCCATGATCCCCTCCAAGCGCCTGGTGATCAGTCCGGAGGACTTCTCCTCCTTCGAGGAGCACCTCACCGAGACGGAATACCTCATCGAATTCTCCCTGGCCGACGGCGCCCGCCCCCACGCCGTCATCGACGACTACAAGGCGGCGGGACTGCCCAGCACGGGCATCAATGTGGACGGCTCAATGGTGGTGCTCATGAACTCCCTGAGCACCATGCTCATCGCGGCGGTGGCCCTCGTATTGGCGGTCATGCTGGTGGTGGTCGCCATGCTGGCCCTGCGCTACACGGTACTGGCCGCGATCGAGGCCGACCTGGCCCAGATCGCAGTGCTCAAGGCCATCGGCGCGCCGCACAGCCAGATACGCCGCCTCTATCTGCTCAAGTACATGGTCCTGTCTCTCGTAGGAGCGGTGATCGGCTATCTGGCAGGCATTCCCCTGGCCACGGCGCTGGGAGCCCCGGCGCTGCTCTACCTGGGCACGCCCCCCACGAGCATCTGGAGCGTGGGCCTGCCCATCCTCATGGTGCTGGTGCTGGCCGGAACCATCATCGGCTTCACCTGGGCCACTCTGCGTCGTGTGGGCAAGATCTCCGCCGTCGAGGCCCTGCGCTCCGGGACCAGCGGCGCCCTGCGCCGGCGCCGTCACCGGTGGCGCCTGTCCGGCTCCCGCCGCATGCCCGCCCAGCAGTGGCTCGGAATCCGTGAGGCGCTGCGCCCCTCCAACGCCCTTCTGCTCGGCGTCCTGGCCCTGTGCACCTTCACCATGGTGCTGCCGGTCAACGTCTCCACCACCCTGGACGACCCCCAGATCGCCACCTACCTGGGCGTGGGCGAGGCGGACCTGCGCATCGACGTGCGCGCCGGCACCCAGGAGCTGAGCACCGTGGAGAGCGCCGTCGCCGACGATCCCCGCGTCTCCACGTACACCACCGTGCTGCGCCGGAACTACAAGATGCGCACGCAGGACGGAGAGTGGGAGTCGGTCCTCATCGACATCGGCGACCACAACGCCTTCCCCATGAAGTACATGTCCGGCCGCTCCCCCAACGACGACAGCGAGGTCTCCCTGTCCTACAACCAGGCCAAGGCCACAAGCGCCGAGGTCGGCTCCACGGTCACCGTGCGCACCGCCGATGGGGACAAGGACCTGACGGTCACGGGCATCTATCAGGACATCACCAACAACGGGAGCACCGCCAAGGCCACCTTCGACGACGGCGCCCCGGCCCTGTGGCAACTCATGTACGCCAATGTGAAGGACAAGAATCAGGAGAGCGCGGTCGCCGACGACCTGCAACGGGACCTGCCCGGCGTGCAGGTCAACGGCATGAGCGAGTACGCCTCCGAGTTCTTCGGGGCCACCAGCTCCCAGGTCCGCCTCATCGCCGGCATGGCCTGCGCCATCGCCCTGGGACTGGCGTTCCTCATCACCGTACTGTTCACCGTCCTGGTCCTGTCCCGCGAGAAGCCACAGGTGGGAATACTGCGGGCGCTGGGCTGCACCCAGCGCGCCATCGCCGGCCAGTACTTCACCCGCTTCGGCCTGCTGACCGTGGCCGGCATCGGCCTGGGGCTCCTGCTGGCGGCGACGCTGGGCGAGTCCGCCATCGGATTGGTGCTGGGATCGCGCGGAGCGCCGAACGTGGAGCTCCTGCCGCGTCTGTGGCTGGTGGGGCTGGTCCTGCCCGCCGCACTGATCGCCACCGTCACCGGCGCCGTCGCCCTGGCGCTCAGACGCCTGCGCACCATGACCCTGAGCACCAGCGAATGAGGACACGCCCCATGAACAGCACAGCCAACGCTGCTAACACAGCCACCACAGCTAGCACTGCAGAAAACACAGCATCCACAACACCTACAGGAACCGCCATGCCCTCCACCGATTCCCGTCCGGTCCTGCGAGCCCGAGGACTGACCAAGAGCTATGACGCCCCCGTCCTGGAGAACCTCGACCTGGACATCGAGCACGGCCAGTTCGTGGCCATCATGGGCCCCTCCGGCTCGGGCAAGTCCACGCTCCTGCACTGTCTGAGCGGTATGGACCGGCCCAGCGGCGGCTCCGTGCTCCTGGGGGACACCGACCTGGCCGCCCTGGACGAGCGTGAACTGTCCGCACTGCGCCTGTCGCGCTTCGGCTTCGTCTTCCAGCAGGCCCATCTGCTGTCCACACTGTGCCTGCTGGACAACATCGTCTTGCCGGGATTCCTGGCCTCCCTGCGCCCGCGCCAGGAGGTGGAGGCCCGGGGCAGAAAGCTCATGGAGCGCATGGGCATCTCCGAGCTGGCCGGCAACGACATCACCGAGGTCTCCGGCGGCCAGCTCCAGCGGGCCGGAATCTGCCGCGCCCTGATCAATGAGCCCGGAGTGGTCTTCGCTGACGAGCCCACGGGAGCGCTCAACTCCGCCACCGCCGCGCAGATCCTCGACCTGCTCGGGGAGATCCACGCCTCGGGCACGACCCTGGTGGTGGTGACCCATGACGCGCAGGTGGCGGCCCGCGCCGACCGGGTGCTGCTGCTCGTCGATGGCGCCGTCGTGGAGGACCTGGCCCTGGGCAGGTATCAGGAGGCGCGGGCCGCCGAGCGCCTGTCCACCGTCTCCGAGGCGCTTCAGCGCCGGTCGGTATGACGGGACTCTGACAGGGATCTGAGGCTTTCCCCATCCTTCTGAATTCCTTCTGAGGGCACATGCGCGGAAGGATGGGGGAAGCCTCCGTCAGCGCCGTGGGAGTCCGCTGACCCTCCCGCAGCTCAATGGCCGCCGCAGCCGCAGCCTCCCGAGACGGGCGCCGAGACGTCCCTCAGACCCAGCAGATTGCCAGTTTTGTGGCCCGGAACGACTCCCGAGGCCGCCCCACTCCCCTGCTCCCGGGCGGCCGGATCGCCTCCCAGGACGCCCGAGACAGCTGCGGCGATCGCCATGGGGTCGGCGCACGACGCAGAAGGCATGGAAGACGCAGAAGGCGCGGGAGAATCGGAGGAGTCGCCGGAGGCGGCGCCCTCCTCCGACGGCGCGATGCCGGAGGCCGCCCGCTGTTGTGGCGACGTCCCGGCATCGTGCCCGCCGCAGCCGCAGGAGCATCCGCTCCCGGTCCGACTCGTGGTCTGGCCCATCAGTATTTCCTCAGTTCCCTTAGTTCCCTTAGTTCCCTCAGTTCCCTCAGTATCCGCAGAGTATCCGCAGAGTCCGCAGTCTCCTGTGCACCCCTCATGAGGAGTGTGCGATCCGCTCCGCTCGGGCACCTCAGGCCGGTGAGAGCACCAGGACGGGACGCGCGCGTCCGCCCTTGCGGGCCAACAGTGCCACGACGTCACCATTCGGCGCGAACCCGGCCGTGACGCCATGATGATCATCAGCGGCGCCGGCATCCTGCGTACCGGCGGCCTGCGGCACGTCGGCCGTGCGGACAGCGCGTTCGAGAATCTCCGCGGGCAGCGCCTGGCCATGGCGGATCGCAACGGACTCGGCGGCATCGAGCTCGACGACGGGGAAGCAGCGCCGAGCCACCGAACTCAGTGACAGCGTGGCCAGACCCGCGGGCTCTGGGCGGGCGGCGTCCTCGGCCACCTCGACGGCCAGGTCGTCAAGACCGCGGGCCCGGGAGACCTCGAAGGGACCGACACTCGTGCGGCGCAGCGCCGTCAGGTGCGCCCCGGTGCCGAGCCGGGCGCCGAGGTCCCTGGCCAAGGCGCGCACATACGTGCCCGAGGAGCACGACACGTGCAGGGGGAGATCGACCACATCAACATCAACAGCCCCGGCGCCATCGGCGGCGCGCGCGACCACCGGCGCGCCCGCGCGTGTCAGGGAGTGGATGGTGACGCTCCGCGCGGGCAGGGCGACATCCTCTCCCCCGCGGACCCGCTTGTAGGAGCGCACGCCGTCGATCTTGATGGCGGACACGGCACTGGGAACCTGCATGATCGGCCCGGTCAGGGCGCGCAGCGCATCATCCAGGCGTCGGTTGAAGGCGGCCTGCCCCCCGGGCCACGAAGCGGGGGCGGAGCAGCCGAGGGAGGCGGTGACCTCGCCCTCGGCGTCCTCGGTGAGCGTGTCCTGTCCCAGGCGCACGGTCGCCTCATAGGTCTTGTCGGCGCCGACGAGGTAGGTCAGCAGACGCGTGGCCCGGCCGATGCCCAGCACCAGGAGACCGGTGGCCATCGGATCGAGAGTGCCCGCATGCCCGACCTTGCGAGTGGCGGCCAGGCGCCGTGTGCGGGCGACGACGTCATGGCTGGTCAGCCCTGCCGGCTTGTCGATCAGGACAATGCCGTCGCGAGCCGCCACGGCCCCTCGAGGCGTACTGGGGCGAGCCGAGCTCACGCCTCCGCCTCGTCGGCGCCGGCGGCATCGAAGGCGTCGGCCCCGTCATCGGCCTCGTCGTCGGGCTCGTCGTCGTGCCTGTAGGGGTCCTCCTCACCGGCGTAGGAGGCGCCCGCGTGGGCGCGAGCGATCTCCTCGTCCTTGGCACGGGCCCGCGCCAAGGCGTCGTCGAAGGACTTGGCCTGTGTGGGCAGGGCGTCGAGCTGGAAAGTCAGCGAGGGCGTCAGGCGGATGCCGAGGGCCCGACCGACCTCGGAGCGGATCAGCCCCTTGGCTGAGCGCAGCGCCTTGGCCGTCTCCTCGCGCTCCTCATCGCTGCCGTAGACGGTGTAGAAGATGGTCGCCTGCTGCAGGTCGCCGGTGACACGGACGTCGGTGACGGTGACGAAACCCAGGCGCGGATCCTTGATACGCCCCTGAAGGAGGCGGGCGACGGTCTCATGAATGCGGTCGGCGACCTTGCGGGCGCGGGCGGCGTCGGCCATGGCGGGGCTCCTTCACGTGCGGGGGCCGGGTCTGTGAGGCCCAGGACTGAGCGATCGGGACCGATCTCGGCGCGCCGTCCTCGCCCGCGAAAGAGCGAGACCTTCCGAGGCAGTCCAGTGCGCCTCACTATGCTACGCGGAGCAGCGACGCGGCCACCGCCGCCATCCCCGAGCGCGAACGGATCAGGAACAGATCACAATGAGCTCCTCCCCCAGTGCATCCTCCTTGGAACCTGAAGCCTCCGCGACGCCGGGCTCTCCGGCAGGCGCCCGGGGGCCCGCGTCGGCCTCCGGGGTGCTTGACGGTACCGGGATGGCCCTGGTCATCGGCTGCTACACCCTCTGGGGCGCCTTCCCTCTCTACTTCCACCTGTTGTCCGCGGCCGGCAGTGTGGAGATCATCGGTCACCGGATCGTGTGGACCCTGGGCACCTGTCTGACGCTCATCGTCGCGCGCCGCCGTTGGGCAAGCCTTACCCGCGTCTGCCGCACGCCCCGACTGCTGGGGGCGCTGACCGCCTGCGGACTCCTGGTGTCGGTCAACTGGCTCGTCTACGTCTACGGCGTCAACACCGCACGCACGGCCGACGCGGCCCTGGGCTACTTCATCAACCCGCTGGTGACGGTGGCACTGGCATCGCTGGCGCTGCGCGAGCGCCTGCGGCCGGCGCACCGGGTCTCGATCGCGCTGGCGGGCGTCGCCGTGGCCCTCCTGGTGGTGCTCCAGGGCTCGTTGCCGTGGATCTCCCTGGTACTGGCCTTCTCCTTCGCCCTGTACGGACTGGTCAAGAAGAGGATCGGCCCCGAGGTGGACGCTCTGAGCGGGCTTGCGGTGGAGAGCGCCGTCGTGTCTCCCCTCGCGCTCGCCTACCTGGGTCACATGGCCTGGCAGGGGCAGTCGGTCTGGCAGGCCCCCGGCCAGGGCTGGCAGATCATGGCTCTGCTCGTGGTGGCCGGCCCGGTCACGGCCGTGCCCCTGCTGCTCTTCGCCGCAGGGACCAGGCGGGTGCCGTTGTCGGTGGTGGGGATGAGTCAGTACATCGCGCCGACCATCCAGTTCCTGCTGGCCTGGGGCGCCTTCCATGAGCGGATCCTGCCGGCCCGCTGGGCGGCCATGGTGCTGGTGTGGGCGGCGGTTGCGGTCTTCATCGGTGACGCGGTGCGCCAGCTCATTCGCCGTCCTCGTCCTCGTCAGCGTCCGGCAGAGCGACCTGGGAGCCGAAGCGCTCCAGGAGCGGGCCGATGATGTCCATCGGCAAAGGGAAGACAACCGTGGAGTTCTGGTCGGCGCCGAGTTCCAGAAGGGTCTGCAGGTAGCGCAGCTGGAGGGAGGCCGGGGACTTGGAGAGTGTGTCCGCCGCCTGGCGCAGCTCCTCGGAGGCCTGGAGCTCACCGCGGGCATTGATGATCTTGGCGCGGCGCTCGCGCTCGGCCTCGGCACCGCGGGCCATGGCCCGCTGCATCTGCTCGGGGATCTCCACGTCCTTGATCTCGACGACGCTGACCTCCACACCCCAGGGCTCGGTGAGCTTCTCGATGATGTCGCGCAGGTCGGCGTTCAGGGCGCTGCGGTGGGCGAGCACGGTGTCCAGGTCGACCCGGCCGAGGACGGATCTCAACGTGGTCTGCGCGATCTGGGAGGTGGCGATCGCGTAGTTCTCCACTGCCATGACGGCTTTGACAGGGTCGGTGACGTTGAACAGGACGACGGCGTTGACACGCGCCGGCACATTGTCCTCAGTGATGACCTCCTGGGGCGGGATGGTCAGGGTGACCACTCGGGTGTCGACCCGCACCAGGCGGTCGAGGAAGGGGACGACCAGATGCAGACCGGGTTCGTAGACGGGTCGTAGTCGCCCCAGCCTGAAGACGATGCCCCGCTCGTACTGGGTGATGATCTTGAGAGATAGTGCCAGGGCGAGTAGGACGAGGACGGCCAGGGCCACGATGGCGGTGGTGAGAGTAGTCATGGAGGGTCCTTCAGGAGGGTGAGTCGAAGCGGCTCAGTGGTGGGGCCGGATCATCCGGTTGTGGTGTCGGTGGCCTCGTTCCACGCCGAGGACCATGAGCGCCGAGCTCCACCACGGGCACCATCACGAACACCGTCCGAGCCGAGCTCGGCACCGGCGACCGGTACTCGTCTGCGGGTGCGCAGGGCGGTGACACGGCGCAGCTCGGGCTCTGCGGAGGCGGCAGTCCCGCCATCCGCCTTCCCGACGCCGTCGGACTCGGCGACGAAGGAGACGTGCACGGGCCGCCCCGACGCCGCCGCACGCGCCTGAGCGGCGGCGATCGCCTCGGCCGCCTCGCGCACCGAGCGGTAGCCCGAGGGGCGTGAGCCGATCGTCACCGGCACGGGTCCGGCTGAGGCGATCGCCGCCAAGCGACGGGACTCCTCGGCCTCCCGGTACTCCTGGGAGCCGACGTGGGGCAGGTGTGCCGGTGCGTTGTCAGGAGTGCTCCACAGGTGGCGGGCCAGTGGCAGGACTCCGGTGACGATGACGATGACGGTTGTTGTGCCCAGGACGATGAGGTCACCGGTGGCGTGAAAGGCCATCATGAGCAGCATCGGAATGAAGACACCGACACAGGCGATGACCAGGCCCACGCCACGGTGGAAGCGTCCAGCGTCGGAGTAGGGCCACGGGTCGATGGGCCGGGTGATCTCCCGCGGGCCAGGAGTGGGTGAACAGCTGTCCTTGGACGGACAGCGCCCGCAGATCGCGTGGGCGCCCTCGTAGCGGATGACGCGTTTGTCCGGGTCGAAGGCCGTGGGCCACAGCCACTGGTCCTCGTGGCACCTCCATCCGTCGACGTCGTCGTGGTAGACGAAGTCCGCGTGACGCCAGGACATCGAGTGCCGGGCGCTGCGTGAACCGAGGACGTCCACGACCCACGCGGCGGCCAGCATGATGAGCGCGTAGGCGGCGACGAGCCACACGCTCAGATCGGGAGCGCCCATCAGTCGTTCAGTTCCGCGCGCTCGCCGCGCCAAGCCTTGCGCCCGCCCTTGATCTCCTCGTAGAGGGCGTCCTCGGCGAAGGTGTCCACCGTCCGTCCGCGACGCCAGTTCCTCAGTCCCAGGAAGGCGATGTAGAGGTAGGGCAGGACTCCGCCGATGATGAAGATGAGGTCTCCGGGCATCCGTCCCCACTCGATGATCGTGTTGACCGAGTTGGTGACGTAGGTGAGCTGGCGGGCCTCGAAGTAGCCAGTGCCCACCGAGTAGCGCAGCTGGAGGATGCCCAGCGGCAGCAGGGTGGCGAAGCACATCCAGGCCAGGCCGATGTTGAGGCTCCAGAAGGAGGTCTTGGCGAGCTTCTCGGGCCACTTGTCGGCCGGTATCAGGTAGCGCAGGGCGAACATTCCCAGTGCCAGCGCCATGAAGCCGTAGACCCCCATCATGGAGGCGTGGGCGTGGTTGGCCGTCAGCGCGGTGCCGATCTCGTAGTAGGACACGATGGGCAGGTTGACCAGGAAGCCGAAGACACCGGCACCCAGGAAGTTCCAGAAGCCGACGGCCATGAGGAACATGACGGCCCAGCGGTGCGGGAAGGGCCCCGCCTCCTTGCCGTGACGGTTGGCGCCCAGCTGCATGAAGGCCCAGGCCTCCACCGTCAGGAAGGTCAGGGGGATCACCTCGGCGGCCGAGAAGAAGGCGCCCAGGGCCATGTGCTCCACCGGTGTGCCGGAGAAGTAGAGGTGGTGCATGGTCCCGATGACGCCGCCTGCGGAGTACAGGATGATGTCCATGAAGATGATGCCCAGCGCGATCCTCTCCCGGACGACGCCCAGGAGGACGAACACGTAGGCGACCATGACAGTGGTGAACAGCTCGAGGAAGTCCTCGACCCACAGGTGCACTACCCAGAAGCGCCAGAACTCGGCGACGGTGACATGGGTACCGGTGCGGGCCATCATCCCCACGGCGTAGAAGGCCGGGATCGCCAGCGCGGCGAACATGAACAGCCAGGGCATGTTGGCCACGTGCTCGTTGCTCAGGCGCCGGCGCATGGCGCGCCAGATGATGAACACCCAGACGAACAGGGCCACGGTGAGCAGGACCTGGAAGACGAAGGGCAGGTCGAGGTACTCCCACTGCTGGGAGAACAGCGGCCCCTTGGCCCAGCTCAGACCGTGCTGGCTGGCCCCCTCGGCCAGGCAGGACAGAACGACGACGACCGTGGCCGCGATGAACAGGGTCCATACCAGGACGTGCTGCCTCCTCGGCTCGCGCCTGGCGATGAAAGGCGTCAGGAACAGGCCGGCCGCGAGCAGCCCGATGGCGGTCCAGAACAAGGAGAGCTGGACGTGCCAGGTGCGGGCCAGTGAGAAGGGCAGGAGCCTGCCCAGGTCGAGGCCGAAGAAGGACAGCACGTCAGCCCGGTAGTGCTCGGCCAGGGCGCCCAGGAGCGTCTGCACGAGGAGCAGGGCGGCGATGGTGAAGATGTACCAGGCCACCACCCTCTGCGACTTGGTCAGTCCGATCTCCTCGGGTTGTCGGAAGGACAGGGCCGGGGCCTCCTCCGAGTGCCAGCCGATCTTCTGGCTCCAGCGGCCGTAGATGGCGAACATGACCCCGGTTCCGCCGATGAGGACGATCAGCGACAGGACCGACCAGATCATGAGGTCTCCCGTGGGCGCGTTGCCGACCAGGGACTCCGGGGGCCAGTTGTTCGTGTACGAGTAGTCGTGACCTGGGCGCTGCGCAGACGAGCCCCAGGCGGTCCAGCCGAAGAAGGCCGTCACCTGCTTGACCTGGACGGGATCAGTGATGAGATCCGGTTTAAGACCATGGCTGTGAGCATCGGGCCCGAACATCTTGGTGTAGTGACCGACGGCGTCGTTGTAGGCCTTGACCTGCTCATCGGTCCACACCAGGGTCCCCGTGGAGGGATCGTAGCGGTTGGTCCGCAGCATCTCCTTGGTGGCGGCGGCCGGATCGTCGACGCCCTGGGAGGCGAGCTGCTCCTTGACGCTCGTGGCCTCCATGCGGAGGTACTCGGCGGTGAAGTCGGGGCCGAGGTAGCCGCCGTGCCCCAGGATGGAGCCGTACTCCATGAGGCCTCTGGCCTGGAAGAGCTTCTGCCCTTCGGTGATGTCCTGCGTCGTGAAGAGGGTCTCGCCGCTCTCGGTGACAACCCTCTCCGGCTGAGGCATGGAGTTCGTGTAGGTGCGATAGGCCAGCAGGCTCATGACAGTGAATCCGAAGAGCATGACCAGGGCGACGCCCTGGATCCACCCCTTGCCAATGAGGCGAGCGCGTCGGGAGGTCGCCTCCTCAGCCGTGGCAGCGGATGACATGAGAGTACCTCCGTGTATCTCAGGAGACGGCGGATGTCTTCCGCGTCTGGCAGCCACCGTACAAGCACCTCACTGTCCACTTACGGAGCAATCCGGGACTACTCCGCAAACCCACCGACCGATCGGCCCCATTTCATCAGATCTAAACCATGTATATTCAATGCGTCGAATCGACCGACGACCGAGGTGTCGATCATTTTAACAACGACATACTTTGCTATTTAGGTAAGGCATTCTTGACTGGACGCTCTCGCGCCACAGAGTTGATCAAGACATGCCGTCACAAAGCCCTGCATAAAACCGATAATCAGCAGTACAATTATTTGTACGGCAAGTGTTTTCATCCCGTTTTGTTAGGCACGACGATGTCCCTTCTGCCTCTAGCCGCACAGACCGCCAACGATGTCGCCCAGCAGTGCGTCGACACCGAGACCTTTCCACTGTGGCTGCGCGTCACCCACTTCATCAACTTTCTCCTCATGGGCGTCCTCATCCGCTCAGGTATCGAGATCATCGCCTCGCACCCGCGCTTCTACTTCAAGGACCAGTGCGAGCCCGGCTCCGAGTGGATCCGGTTCACCAAGGACAAGGTGCCCCTCGAGGAGGGCGCTTTCACCGCTCGGGACGACCAGCGCGACCTCTCCCCACTCATCTCGCTGCCCGGCCGGGCCAAGATCGGGTTAGGACGTGCCTGGCACGGAGTAGCCACGAGCTTCTGGCTGCTCAACGGCGTCGTGTATGTCGCCTTCCTCGTGGGTACCGGGGCGTGGCAGCGCCTGGTTCCGACCACCTGGCGGATCCTGCCCGACGCCTGGGACTCATTACTGACCTACGCGCACCTGCGCACCCCGTCCCTGTGCGACTTCACCCCCTACGACAGCCTTCAGCAGCTGGGGTACTTCTTCATCGTCTTCATCGCCGCCCCGCTAATGATCGTGACGGGCCCGGTCATGTCTCCGGCCGTCGTCGGGCGCTTCCCCTGGTACGCCAAGATATTCGGTGGACGCCAAGCCGCCCGCTCCCTGCACCTGATCGGCATGTTCACCTACCTGGCCTTCGCCGTCGTCCACGTGGGTCTGGTGTTCATCGTTCACGCTCCTCATAACCTCACCCACCTCGTCTTCGGCTCCTACGACCCCAACCGGGTGGGCCAGGCCTACGTCACCGTGATCGTGACGATCGTCGTCGTTGTGGCGCTGTGGATCGCCATGTCCTACTGGACGCTGACGGACACTCGCCGCAGCCAACGGATCCTGTGGGACGCCACGCGGGGAATCCGCCGTGTCACGGTGGACCGTTTCACCTCGCAGCAGGCGGCCAAGAAGCCATGGACGGAGAAGGACATCTCCAAGTTCCACTGGGTCAACACCCGCACCCCCTCACGGGAGGAGTCCCCGGAGTACCAGAAGCTGGCGGCTAACGACTTCACCGACTTCCGCCTCGAGGTGGGTGGCATGGTCTCGGCACCGGCATCCTTCTCCCTGGCGGAGCTCAAGGCGATCTCCAGCCAGTCACAGATCACCATGCACACCTGCATGCAGGGATGGACGGGTATCGCCAAGTGGACGGGGATCCGTGTGAGAGACCTGCTCGAGCAGGTCGGTCAGATCGATCCCGAGGCCGGATGGGTGATGTTCGAGTCCTTCGGCATGGCCCAGAGCATGCACGACGGACGCCCGGTCGAGCCGTACTACACGTGCCTGTCTCTGGACATGGCCCTTGAGGATGACACGATTCTGGCCTGGGACCGCAATGACGAGCCGCTGTCGGGCATGTTCGGCGCTCCACTGCGCCTGCGCTGCGAGACGAGCCACGGCTACAAGATGATCAAGTGGGTCCGGTCGGTGACGTTGATCCGTCACTACAGCGAGGTCGGCGACGGCATGGGCGGGACCCGCGAGGACTCCGGGTACCAGGACGTCAACGCGCGCATTTGACGTCCTCACGGCACTGGATCACCCTCGTAAGACAGTCGACACGAGCCCATCACTGATGATGGTGGCCGGCCACCCGAGTGCGGGGTGGCCGGCCACCATCGATGAACGCGGTCGCGCTCAGTCGCGCGGCTTCTCGCGCATCTCCCAGGTCTCGATGACGTCGCCCTCGGCGATGTCCTTGAAGCCCAGGTTGATACCGCACTCGTAGCCCTCGCGGACCTCGGTGACGTCGTCCTTCTCACGGCGCAGGGTCTCGATGGCGAGGTCGCCGGCCACGACCACCCCATCACGCACGAGGCGCGCCTTCGTGCCGCGCTTGATCGTCCCGGAGCGGACGATCGAACCGGCGATCGAGCCGAACTTCGAGGAGCGGAAGATCTGGCGGATCTCCGCGGTGCCGAGCTCGACCTCCTCGTAGATGGGCTTGAGCATGCCCTTCATGGCGGACTCGACGTCCTCGATCGCGTTGTAGATGACCGAGTAGAACTTCATGTCGACGCCCTCGCGATCGGCAAGCTCGGCCACCCGCTCCGCGGGGCGCACGTTGAAGCCGATGATGACGGCGGAGTCCACCGTGGCCAGGTTGACGTCGTTCTGCGTGATTGCGCCGACGCCGCGGTGGATGACGCGCAGTGCCACCTCCTCGCCGACGTCGATCTTGAGCAGGGAGTCCTCCAGGGCCTCGACCGCACCGGAGCTGTCGCCCTTGAGGATAAGGTTGAGGGTGTCGACCTTGCCCTCCTTGAGGACGTCGCTGAGGTTCTCCAGGGACACGCGCTTGCGGCGCTTGGCCAGCAGGGCGGCACGCTCGGCCGCCTCGCGCTTGTCCGCGATCTGGCGGGCCGTGCGGTCGTCGGGGGCGACGATGAAGGAGTCGCCGGCGCTCGGCACGCTGGTCAGCCCCAGGACGAGCGCCGGCCGCGCCGGGCTCACCTCATCCAGAGAATCGCCGTGCTCGTCGAACATGGCGCGCACGCGCCCGTAAGCGCTGCCGGCGACGATCGGGTCGCCGACGCGCAGCGTGCCGCGCTCGACCAGAACCGTCGTAACGGCTCCGCGGCCCCGATCGAGCTTGGCCTCAATGGTGACACCACGGGCGTCCGTATCGGGATTGGCGCGCAGATCCAGCGCCGCATCGGCCGTCAGCAGGACGGCCTCCAGCAGGGCGTCGATGTTGAGACGCTGCTTGGCCGAGATCTCGACGAACATGGTGTCGCCGCCGTACTCCTCGGGCACCAGACCGTATTCGGTGAGCTGCCCGCGGATCTTCTCCGAGTTGGCGCCCTCCTTGTCGATCTTGTTGATGGCCACCACGATCGGCACATTCGCGGCCTGGGCGTGGTTGAGCGCCTCAACGGTCTGCGGCATGACGCCGTCATCGGCGGCCACCACGAGGATCGCGATGTCCGTGACCTCGGCACCGCGGGCGCGCATGGCCGTGAAGGCTTCGTGACCGGGGGTATCGATGAAGGTGATCGGGCGGATCTCGTCGTTCAAGTCCACGCGCACCTGGTAGGCGCCGATGGACTGGGTGATGCCACCGGCCTCGCCGGCGACCACGTCTGTGGAGCGGATGGCGTCCAGCAGCTTGGTCTTACCGTGGTCGACGTGTCCCATCACGGTGACCACGGGCGGGCGCGGGAGCAGATCGGTGTCGTCCTGGCCGGCCTCCTCGGCCTCCAGGTCGATGTCGAAGGACTCCAGCAGCTCGCGGTCCTCGTCCTCGGGCGAGACGATCTGGACGTTGTAGCCCAACTCGGCGCCCAGCAGGGAGAAGGTGTCCTCATCAAGGGACTGGGTGGCCGTGGCCATCTCGCCCAGGTGGAAGAGCACGGTGACCAGGGCCGCGGGATTGGCGTTGATCTTCTCCGCCAGGTCCGTCAGCGTCGCACCCTGGCGCACCCGGATCGGGGTCGAGCCATCACCGCGCGGAACGATCACGCCGCCGATCGACGGCGCACTCTGCTGCTCGAACTCCTGGCGCTTCGCGCGCCTGGACTTGCGCCCGCGAGGAGCTCCACCGCCGCGTCCGAAAGCGCCCTGCGTGGAACCGCGGCCACCGCGTCCACCGCGAGGCCCGCCGCCGAAGCCGCCGCCACTGCGGGGACCACCGCCGCCGGAGCCGCCGCGGCCTCCGCCGGGACGGCCGCCGGTCGGCCGCCTGGCCGCGACGGGCGGGGCGCCGGGCGCGCGGACGGAGGAGTGCCCCGGCATCATGCCCGGGTTCGGGCGAGGCCCTCCTGGACGCGGTGCCCCCTGCGGACGGGGGCCTCCGGCACCGCCCTGCGGACGACCACCGCCGGGACGAGGCCCCGCACCGGACCGACCGCCGGGACGCTGCCCGCTCGAACCGCCGGGGCGGGGCATGCCCTGGGAGGAGGCATAGGGGTTGTTGCCCGGACGCGGGCCGCCGGGACGCGGACCGCCCTGGCCCGTGCGATCGCGTCCACGACCGCCGGGGCGGGGCATGCCCTGGGAGGAGGCATAGGGGTTGTTGCCCGGACGCGGCGCGCCGGGACGCGGACCGGGAGTCGGCGCGGACCCGCGACGCGGGCCGGGCGTCGGCGCATTGCTCTTGCTCTCGGCGCTCTTGTTCTCGGCCGCCGGCTTGGGCTTCGGAGCCGCCGGAGTCGGACTGCCCCCGCCACCACCGGGACGGGGAGCGGGTTTGGGAGCCTTCGGCGCTGCGGGCGCTGCCGGATGAGGTGCTTGGGACTCCGGCTTCGACGGCTTCGACGGTGCGGGGGCAGCGGACCCGGCGGATCCAGACGCAGAGGACGCAGTGGACCCAGCGGGCCCGGATGCGCCCTGGGGCGGGGCCGCCGGTCGTGCGCCCCCCGGCTTGGGAGCCGCGGGCTTGCCCGGACGCGGCTTGGGCGTCGCCGACGCCGCCGACGCGGGCTTGGAGGAGCCGCCCTGGGCCGAGGCGGCCTGAGAGGCGAAGTGCTCGCGGACTCTGCGAGCGACGGGGGGCTCCACCGCCGAGGAGGCCGCCTTGACGAACTCTCCTTGGTCCTTGAGCCAGGCCAGAATCATCTTCGAGGTGATCTTCTTGCCAGAGGGGTCGAGCTCTTTCGCGAGCTCATGAACGCGTGGTTTAGCCACTTTTCTCCTGTCCGGTTGCCCACCCCGGATCAGGGTGGGCGCTTCTAGAGGCAGCTCATCGCCGGGTACTCATCGGGTGCCCATCAGCTTCCTACCCGCCTTTGCTATCGGTCGTGCCGGTCCCGCGAGGAACCGGTGCGTCGCGCCCGACCCGACCCGCCTCGTAAGAGGCGATCCAGTCGCGCACGGGGGTCACATCGGGTGACCCACTGGTTCGCAACGCGCGTCCGAAGACGCGCTTGCGCTCCGCGAGAGCGAAGCACGCGGAGTCGGGATGAATCCATGCGCCGCGTCCGGGCATGACCGCCCGCTCGTCGACCATCAGCTGACCGCCTCCGCCCCTGACCAGGCGCAGAAGCTGTGCCCGGGGGGCCCTGTTCCGGCAGCCGATGCAACTGCGCTCGGGCACATGCATCGTCATTGGCACCGACACGCTGCGTCCCTCCGGTCCCTCCACGTCCTCCGCTCGCTGCTCGGGCCTGTCGGCCAAGCGCACCGGCTCACCGAGGGAGACGGACGGCCCATGGACAGACCCGGCGAGAGTCTACCGTTGTCAGGCCCTGGGCCGCCTCAGTCCTGAGCACTCGGAGTTGAGGGACCAGTCACGTCGTCGGCGCGCGAGCTGTAACCCGGAGCGACCTCGCCGGACTCGGCGTCGGCGTGGATATCGATCTTCCAACCGGTCAGGCGCGCGGCCAGACGGGCGTTCTGCCCCTCCTTGCCGATGGCCAGGGAGAGCTGGAAGTCGGGGACCACAGCGCGCGCGGTGCGCTCCTCCGCGTCGAGCACCGTCACCGACGAGACCCGTGCCGGGGACAGGGCGTTCGCGACGAAGCGCGCCGGATCCTCGGAATAGTCGACGATGTCGATCTTCTCCCCGCCCAGCTCCGCCATGACCGCGCGCACCCGCTGACCCATCGGACCGATGCAGGCGCCCTTGGCGCCCACACCGCGCACCCGCGAGCGCACCGCCATCTTGGAGCGGTGCCCGGCCTCCCTGGCGACCGAGACGATCTCGACATCGCCGGAGGCGAGCTCGGGGACCTCCCGCTCGAAGAGCTTGCGCACCAGACCGGGGTGGGTGCGCGACAGGATGATCTGCGCGCCCTTCGAACCGCGCGAGACCTCCGTGACGTAGGCGCGTATGCGGTCGCCGTGCCGGTAGCGCTCGCCGGGCACCTGCTCATGCGGAGGCATGATCCCCTCGTGCTCCTCATCCAGGCGCACGTAGACCACGCGCGGGTCCCGCCCCTGCTCGACCACGCCGGAGATGAGCTCGCCGGACTTGTCCTTGAAGGTGCCCAGCACCTCGAAGTCGCGCCGGTCCTGGATGCGCTGGACGATGACGGAGCGGGCCGTGGCCTGGGCGATGCGCCCGAAGTCGTCAGGGGTGTCGTCGAAGTACTCCCCCGTGGGCTGATCCTCCTCATCGACCTCGGGGGCGAGAACGGTCATGTGACCGGTCCTTCTGTCGATCTCGACATGGGCGCCGCGGATCGCTCCGGGAACCTTGGTATAGGCACCCAGGATGGCGTCCTCAATGGCGGGCAGAAGGGTGTCCAGATCAATGCCGAGTTCGTCAGCCGCTCCTCGCAGCTCCGGCATATTGATGTCCATGGTTCCTCAGGTCCTCTCTCGTCTGGGCGGTGCGCCGGGCGGGCCGCCCGTGGCCGCGGTCGGGACCGGGCCGATGGTTCATGAAGTCGGAAGGTTCGGAAGAATCAGAAGATGACGACCATACGCGCCTGCCGGATGTCGTCCAGCGACACGACGCGTTCATGGCCGTCGATCCGGAGGGTGACCGAGTCGTCGTCGGCGGCCGCGACGGTGCCGGTCAGCCGGGTGAGCCCAGCCTCAGCGCCGTCGCCCTCCGTGCTCTCGGTGTTTCCCGCTTCCTCAGCGCCCTCAGTGTCCTCAGTGTCTTCAGCGCCCTCAGTGTCCTCCACCGTCAGCTCGACGTCGTGCCCCACCGCACGGCGGAAATGACGCGGGGTGCTCAGCTCGCGCTCCGCGCCGGGAGTCGAGACCTCCAAGGTGTACCGACCCTTGACCGGGTCCGCCTCGTCGAGGGCCGCCGACACGGCGCGGGAGACCTCGGTCAGCGCGTCCAGGCCCAGCTCTCCGGGTCCATCGGGGAGGTCGACCAGAACCCGCACGGTGGAGTACTTCCCGGCCCGAGTCGTCTTGATGCCCTCGAGAAAGGCCCCGGCGCCCTCGACGACGGGGGTGAGCAGCTCGGTGAGTCTGCGTGCAATCGCGTCGGCCATGGGCGGATCCTCCCGGTCGTGCTTCCTCCCGCAGGCCGGTCAGGGCCGCTGCGGGAACCTCGGTGATCATGGTCAATGAATCTCAGAATCTCATGCTACTCGTCCGTGGGAGGATCTCCGTGGGAGGATCGCTGCGTGATGCGATCGACCTCCCCCTCCTCAGGCCCCGCACCGGTCCGCACGAGCGCAGGCGGGCTCCTGTCGCGACGGCATGCACTGCGCGGCGGCGGGGTGGGCGCCGCGGCCATTGCGCTGGCCCTGACCACCGGCTGCGATATCCGCCTGGGCACCGGCGCGCCCGACTCGCTGCCGATGCCACCGGCATCCGAATCGACTCGCGATTCGCTGGCGCGACGCGCCTCCCTCATCGCCTCGACCGCCGACGTCGTCGCCGGCAGCGGTGCCGACGGAACCGGGAGCGCCGGGCATCTGGCCGACTCCGGGCGCGCGCAGCTCGACGCCCTCGGCGGGGTCTGGGAGCCGTGGGCCACGGGCGCACCCTCGGGCTATCCCACCGCCTCGCCGATTCCCACTCCGAACCCCACCGCCTCATCCGAGGAGCTGGTGACAATGCTGACCGAGGGCGCGACGCAGGCATCGGCGGCGGCCTCCCAGGCCTCCGAGGACGCCGACGCGCGCCTGTACGCCTCCCTGGCCGTGGCCTGGCTGCTGGGGGCGAGGTCGCTCAATCCCGACTCGGTCGATATCCCCGGACGGACAACCCCCGCAGATGCGCCCATGCCGGGAACGGTGCTGCAGGCCTACGACGCGGCGCGCTATGCGTTCCAGGAGGTGGCGGCGCGCGCAGCCGACGACCAGCGCGCCCGTGCGATCGAGGACGCCGCCTACGCCAACGGCCTCGTCTCGGACTCGCTTGCGCTCGGGGGGCAGGACACCCGCCTGTCCGCCTACGCGCCTCCGGAGCAGGCGGCGGACGACGCCTCGCTCGATGTGACCTGGGCGCGCTCGGCCTGGACCACCGTCGTCGACGCGGAGGTCGCCGGCGTGGGTGCGAATGGCGGCGCGGCGACCACCCTGGCCATCAACGCGGCCGCCGACGCGAGCCTGCGGGCGCAGGCGTGGGGCGCCACGGTGGACGAGGCCCTGCCCGGATACGCCTCCGCCTGATCGGTCCGGCCTCGCCGGTCGATCAGGTCGGCCCTGCCGGTCGATCAGCCCGACGCCGCCTCACCGGCCTCGGCTCCTCCCGAGAGCGGACATCCTCACCCAGTCATCATCTAGTCGTCCGAGGCTCCGAGGCCTCGATCCAGCGACGAGCGCGCCGCACGGTGACGCGCCGGCGCCCGCCTCCGCCTCGGCTGGCCAGCAGCGCCGCTGCATCATCGGCATCGCGCACCAGGCGCACCCGGCACGGACCGACGTACCGGCTCCAGGCCTGCGCGAACGCGGTCATGGCGACCCGCGAGGCCGCCAGCGACGTGGGCACGGGCAGATGCAGGCTGCGCCCCGCTCCCCAGACTCCGAGAGACGCCACGCGTCCGAGCATCCGGCGCACGGGCCCCAGGTCGGGCCGCCCGGGCCGGGCCAGCGTCAGGGGCGCCGCCTCCAGCACGAAACGGGGCCGGCGCCGCGGCGGGGCCAACAGCTCGGCCAGGGCGTCGGCGAAGCGCGTGCTCAGTGCGCCGCTGACGCCGTCCAGTCCGAGAACCACGGTATCGGCTATGCGCGCACCGCCGATGCCGGCCCGCTCATTGTCCGTCAGGACGAGCAGACCGCTCAGACCACTCGCCTCCGACCCGACGGCATCGTCGTGCTCGCCCATGGCGGCCAGGACTGCACGGGCGGCACCGGTCCAGAAGGCCGTCGGGGTGCCGTGGCGCAGCAGGCCGCCGCGCGCGCGGATCCGGACGACCTCCAGGGCGCGCCCCGCCCCGTGCAGCGTGCTCGACGTGCTCGACGCATTCGCCGTCATCGGTGAAGCTCCGCCGGAGGCGCCGACCGACCAGCGGCTCCCCTCGGCCTGTCGATCACCGAGCGTGGTCACAGTCGCGGTGTTGAGGGCGGCGATGTCCTCGCGCGTCGCACCGGCCTCGACACGGTCCAGGGCACGGCGCTGGGCGGGGAGCAGGACGCCGGCCAATCCGGTCTCGATCACCGGCGCCCCCGGCCCGGGGCCCGAATCGCCACTGGCATCGGGGTCGGGCAGAACAACAGCCCACAGGCGATCGGCCTTGCGGCGCAGGCGATCGAGATCCGTGGTGGATCGCAGCCCGGAGCCGGCAGGCACCAGGCAGGCGACGGACCAGTTGTGGGCGACCTTGCCGGGCCAGGCCGGATCCAGGCGGAGCGTGCGTCCCCGCAGCTGTTGAACGGCCGTGGACGTGGTGACGGTCGTCAGATCCACCAGGGTGTTGACGGCCGGGCAGTCCCACCCCTCCCCGAGCAGTCCGCGCGTGCCGACGACCAGGCGCACGGCACCGGAGGCGACGAGCCCGCTCACCGCGAGCACGAGGTCCGCACTGCCCACGCCGCCGCCGGTCGCGGACAGCGACCAGCCGTCGTCGCGGGCGGGCAGCTCCAGGCCGGTGCATGCGCGCAGGTGCTCCAGAAGCTCGTCGTCGCCGTGGGCCAGGCGCAGGTGGGAGGAGGTGAGCAGGATCGGGTGCAGGCCGCGCAAGGCCGTATCGGCCAGGATCGCGTTGAAGCAGCGCACCGCGCCGCCCGCGGCGTCGGCGCTGCCGGCCCCGTCGACACCCACGAGGACGTCAAGGGCCCGATGGGGCGCGGAGCGCTCGGCGGCGTCGGTGACGACCACGGCCCGAAGCCGCTCCCCCAGAGCCTCCAGCTCATGGCGCAGAATGTCGATGACGGCGGCGTCCTTGGCCCGGGAGGCGGCGGTGATGACATCCAGGGGCGAGCGGCCGGTGCGGATCCCGGAGTCGGTCACGTGCAGCCCGAAGCCGCGCAGGGCCTGGCGCATGTCGTCCCACTCGTTGCGGCGGGCGGGATCGGTCAGAAGGCGGTCCAGGGCGTAACGGGCGAGCAGCCTCAGCTCCTCGGCGGCGTCAAGGGCATCGACCTCGGGCAGGAGTGGAACGACGAGCGCGCTGAGCGGGGTCGGGGTGTAATCGTGCGTGCGGCGCAGGAGAGCCCCGGCCGCTGCGGCGAGGCCCGGGTCGTCGTCGAAGCCTGCAGCCAGGGCGCGCACCAGCAGCGGATCGTCGGGGGCGAGCGGCCGGCCGGAGCGAGGGCCGCCGCCCGCCGGGGCGTCGGACACCGGCACGAGCGCGTCGGTTCCCAGTCCCGGCGCGACCAGGCCCAGGAGGTAGTCGATGCCGTCGGGCGCGAGAAGGTACTGGGCGATGCGGTGGCGCAGCTCGGCCCCGGCGGTGGTCAGGAATGAGGTCTCCTCGGGCGTGGGCAGGGCGAACCAGGCCAAGGGCCGGTAGGGGGCCAGGTGGCCGGACCGCACGACCGCGGGGACGGGCACCTCGGCATCGACATCGCCCAGCAGGGCCCGGTAGCGACGCCAGGAGCGGTCCTCGCTGCTGGGCTCGGTGGCGGTCAGTCCGATCAGGGTGGGCGCCGCACCCGCGGCGGCGAGGCGGCGGCGCAGGTAGTGGACGACGACGGCCCAGTGGGCGCGCAGATGGTGGCACTCGTCCAGGACGATCGTGGCCGTGCCGGCGTCGATGAGCGCGTCCAGGCGCTCGCGCGCCCCGGGGGCCAGCAGCGCGGCGACGGCGTCATCGTCGAGCTCGTCGATGCGGGCGCGGACGGTGGCGGCGCGCGAGCGCAGGCCGCGCGCGTAGGCGGCGGGGTTGTCGGCGGCCAAGGCGCTGAGCCAGGCGCCGGCCCGGGCCGGGGTGCGCCCATCGCTCACCAGGTCGTCCAACCAGCGGCTGCGGGCGGCCGCCTCCCACGGGGTCGTGCTGTCCACCACCGACAGCGCCTGGTAGGTCAGGACGGTCAGGTCCGCGGGCTCCTCCCCGGCGCCGGGAATGCGGTCGGCGACCGCGGGCGCAGCGCCATCGGAGGTGCGCAGGAACCGGGCGGCCTGCTCCGCCCACTGGGCGCGGATGACGGTGGTCGGCGTCAGGACCAGGGCGCGGCGCCCGTTGCGGGCGGCCAGGGCCAGGCCGAGCACGGTCTTGCCGGCGCCGGGCGGGGCGACCAGGTGGAGGGCCGCGCCGTCGTCGGGACTCACGCGGGCCAGGAGGTCGGCCTGATAGCCGCGCAGCGGAACGCCCAGACGCCAGGAGGCGAGCGGACGCTCCATGGTCATGGTTTGGTCATGGTTGCGGGCCCCTGGCCGTGGCACCGCCCCTCAGGAGCGCGCGAGGGCCTCGCGCAGGAGGTCGGCGAGCTCCTCGGCGGCGGCTCCTGCGAGCACACTGAAGCGCTCGCCGCTGCGGCGGTCGCGGATCTCGACCGTGCCCTGCCTGGCCAGGTCGCGCCCGACGACGACGGTGTAGGGCATGCCCAGCAGCTCGGAGTCGGCGAACTTCACGCCGGCGGAGACCTTGCGACGGTCGTCGTAGAGGACCTCAATGCCCTCGGCGTCCAGTGCTCGCGCCAGAGCGTCGGCGGTCTCGAAGACGGCGTCGTCCTTGCCGGTGGCCAGGATCTGGACGTGGTAGGGGGCGACTCGGATGGGCCAGGCCAGGCCGTGCTCGTCGTGGTTGGCCTCGGCCAGCGCCGCCATGACGCGGGAGACGCCGATGCCGTAGGAGCCCATGGTGACCACGCGCGCCTTGCCGTTCTCATCCAGGACGCTCAGCCCCAGTGCTTCGGAGTACTTTCGCCCCAGGGCGAAGATGTGCCCGATCTCGATGCCGCGGGCCAGCTCCAGGGGGCCGGAGCCATCGGGGGCCGGATCCCCGGCGCGGATCTCGGCGGCCTCGATCGTGCCGTCTGCGTTGAAGTCGCGGCCCTTGACCAGGTGGAGCACATGCTTCTTGGGCTCGTTGGCGCCGGTGACCCAGCTGGTGCCGTCCACGATGCGGGGGTCGAGCAGATAGCGCACGGAGCCGGTGAGGCGCTCGACGCCGTCCTCATCGGTCTCGACGCGACGGTGGGGCGAGTTGGGGCCGATGGCGGTGGGGCCGATGTAGCCGCGCACGAGCTCGGGGTGACCCTCGAAGTCCTCGTCGGCCGCCATCTCGACCTCGGCCGGGGCGACGGCGGCCTCGAGACGCTTCATGTCGACCTCGCGGTCCCCGGGCAGGCCCACGACGAGCAGCTCCTTGGAGCCGTCCGGGTGGGTCAGGGTGACGACGACGTTCTTGAGGGTGTCCGCGGCGGTCCACGCCCGGCCGTCCTCACGGGGGTAGCGCTCGTTGCACAGCGCCACAAGAGTCTCGATGGTGGGGGTGTCGGGGGTGTCGACGACGCGCGCGGACGGCTCGGCGCCGGCGTCCACGGGCTCGGGGGGGACGGTGACGACGGCCTCGGCGTTGGCTGCGTAACCGCCGGCCGAGCGCACGAAGGTGTCCTCGCCGATCGGCGAGGGGTGGAGGAATTCCTCGGAGTGGGACCCGCCCATGGCGCCGGCCATGGCGTTGACCGGAATGTAGTCCAGCCCCAGACGGGCGAAGATCCGCTCATAGGCATCGCGGTGAAGCTGATAGGAGGCGTCCAGACCCGCCTCGTCCATGTCGAAGGAGTAGGAGTCCTTCATGACGAACTCGCGGCCGCGGATGAGGCCGGCGCGCGGACGCGCCTCATCGCGGTACTTGGTCTGGATCTGGTAGATGATCGCCGGCAGATCCTTGTACGAGGAGTACATGTCCTTGACCAGGAGGGTGAACATCTCCTCGTGGGTGGGGGCCAGGAGGTAGTCGTTGTCCTTGCGATCGGTGAGGGTGAACAGGGTGGGGCCGTACTGCTCCCAGCGCCCGCTCGCCTTGTAGGGGTCGGCTGACAGCAGTGCCGGGAAATGGACCTCCTGGGCGCCGATGGCGTCCATCTCCTCGCGCACGACCTCCTCGATCTTGCGCAGGGTGCGCAGCCCCAGCGGCAGCCAGGTGTAGACGCCGGGCGCGGCGCGGCGGATGTAGCAGGCGCGCACCAGGAGCCGGTGGCTGGCGACCTCGGCGTCGGCAGGGTCCTCGCGCAGGGTGCGGATGAAGGAGGTGGAGAGTCTGTGCAGCACGGGCACATGGTACGTGCTGCGCGTCCGCCGTCGGCAACCGGTCGGCGACGGGCCCGGTTGAGCCATGGCGCAGGTCGTTCCACAGAGCAGGGCCGATGCGAGGTTAGTGCATCACTGAGTGATGCACTAACCTCGCATCATGCGCACCACGGTTGACCTCCCTCCGGCCCTGCACCACCGGGTCTCCAGGACCGCGGCGGCTCGCGGGATCTCGCTGTCATCCATGATCAGTGAGTTGACCGCCCTGGGACTCGAGCAGTCCGAGGTCGAGGACCCCGATGAGAGGATCAGCACCAGTCCCGTCACCGGCCTCCCCCAGCTGCGCTCAGGACGGCCCATTACCGCTGGTGAGGTCGCTGATTTCCTGGCGGAGAGCGAATGAGCACCCACCTGGTTGACGCCAACGTCTTGATCGCCCTGCTCATCCCTGATCACGAGCACCACAAGGCGGCCGAGTCCTGGATGTCCGAGCTGGCGGAAGAGGACTTGATCGCTTCTGATTCCGTGGTTGAGGGAGCCTTCACCCGTTATGCGGTGCGGATCGGGCACCGCGCCGCCCAGGTGCAATACGCGCTGCGCCGCGTCCATGAGATGCCCCGATGGCGGTTCTGGCCCGATGTTCTCCCCTATGCGGACTGCGACCTGGCCACCGTGCGGGGGCACCGCCAGGTGACCGACTCCTACCTCGCCTCCCTGGCCCGCCACCATGGCGGCCGCCTGACCACCTTCGATCGGGCACTGGCGGCGCGCTTCCCCGATATCGTCGATCTGGTCGGGTCGGGCCATCCCGGGAAGTAGGGATAGCGAGGGGATATCGAGGGGATGTGAGGCTTGGTCATTCACGACCCGCCGCCGACCGCGCCCTGGACGCCTCGCGGCGAAGACCGAAGGGGCGGGACTCCCGCCACCCGCCTGCGTCACGGAACCCCTGCCTCAGGCCCCCTGCTTCGGACCGACACCCCCCACTTCGGGCCGCATGTGTCCAAAACGGAGGGGATTAAAGCCTCGGTGGCCCGGGTAGCTCCAAGAAACCATGCGATGGCCTAGTGTTTTTGGCGTGATTTCGCTGTTTTTCCGGTGTGCTTCGGTGTCGCGCTGCATGGTGCTCAGGCTGATCTCCTCCGTTTTGGACACCTGGCGCCCTCAATGCGCCGCGCCGACACCAGAGCCGGGCTGTCGACGATGTGCCCTGTGCAGGCCGTAGTGCTCTCATGCTCCGCGGTCCGGGAGTGAGGGCTCGGCGCCCTGGACAACCGTGCCCTGATGGAAGACCGCCTTCCATCCGGACTCCTCATGACGGTAGACGGTTGAGCGGCGTGTCACCCGCCCCTGGCCGTGCAGGGTGTAACGCACCTGGACGACACCGGCCCCCAGTGGGACGACATGCGCATCCTCGATCCTGTAACCGGTCGGAAGAGAATCGAGATGCGTTCCCGCCAGGCGCCCTAGCACGATTCCCTTGACCTCCGAGCGTTCGTAACACGTCCCTGATGCGCCGATCTCACTGAAATCCTCGGCTACCTGCTCATCGAAGGACTGCTCATCCCAGATCAGCTCGCGGTGGTGGAAAATGGGTTCACGCCCCACCAGCTCCGCCTCGTGAGGTAAATCGGTCATGTCTCCTCCAGAAGGTGATCGAATCCCGGAATCAGAATCTGAAAAGGCTACCGCCTGATGGCCGGGCAACGGGTGGAGATCACTTCGGTTCAGGCGGGGCGCAGCCTCAGCGTGTGCGATGCAGCTGCCTCGACGCTCTCACGGCGGAACGGCCACGGGCGCATCCGCCCCTCGGCCCAGTCCTCGAACTGGTCATTGACGTGAGGGGACCACGGATGCCCTGACGACCCCGAGGAGATCACCCAGCGTGCGTTATCGACGTCGGCCATATCGACGCTCATGCGCATCGAGGCGCCGCTGATCACCTGGTAATCCACTCGGCCATCCTTGACTACCGGATCGAACCATGTGGCGTTGGGGATGTCGCCGGCTCCTCCCACCGGCTGTGGGGATGCGTTGAAGTACTTCCGCGCGATCCAGGGCAGGCCCTCGCCGCCGAGCAACTGATGGGTGGGTTTCTTCACGTGGATGCCACCCCAGGTCCAGGCCCCGTGGTCCTCGCCCATCTGCGCGGTGAGATCGGCGTCGGCCTCCGCCCAGGCGCGCTGCATGATCACCGAGGCGTCCTCCACCTCCGGTGTGGCCGTGTCATCCCACAGGGGGTTGTCCAGGTCGGCAACCAGCTTTCCCAGCAGCCGGGGATCGGTCGGGTACTCATCTCCCAGCTCATCGCTGAGAGCGGCGTGCGCCAGGTGGGAGTAGACCGCCGCCATGATCGCGGCGCCCTGCGAGTCGGTGGCCATGTGGGCGCCGTCGGCGTACCAGGACGCGAGCACCTGCTGGAGCTCCCCCAGCCTCGGGGAGGTCAGTTCCACACCAGTCAGGGCCGGGGCCAGTTCATCGGCCTGGGAGGAGTGGTCGAGCAGCATGGCCCGGGAGGCCTGCTCCACCGTGATCGGACCCTGCGCCGCCGCGCCGGCCAGGTAGTCGTGCATCTGCTGCGACCGGTACCCCTGGGCATAGCCTCCAAGACCGAGGTACGGGCCCGCATCCTGCGGGGTGACCGGCTGGTTGGCGGGGGTGATGATGCCATCGGGCGGGTTGAGCGCCGCCGGCATATCCTGCGGCGCGTAGAAGCCCTGCCAGTCGTAGCCGGAGTCCCACCCGGGCCGGGGCCAGCGCCCATCCGCCCCCAGGTTGTCGGGGCCGTGAGCCATGGAGGGCTGCTGGTCGGCCGGGGCCTTGATGGGCCTGATCGGGTACAGGCCGGGCGCCTGGTAGCCGATGTCGCCGTCGGCGGTGGCGAAGAGGATGTTCTGCGCCGGGTCCGCGAAGAGCGCGGCCACCGCGGCCACTTCGGTTGCATCGGTGGCACGGTTGAGCGCGAACCACGCCTCAGCCGTCCTGCCCGGCATGAGGGCCGTCCATTGCAGGGCCACCGAGAAGTCTCCCGTGGCCCCGGGCAGCTGCCCGAGATCCTCGTCGGGGGCGAACAGGCCCGAGACGACGGGGCCGTGCACGGACTCGCGGACCTCCATCTCGAAGGGCTCACCACCGGCCACCTTGAACGTTTCGGTACGGGTCTTGTAGGCCAGGCACGCCCCATCGCGCCGGTAGGCGTCCGGTCCCGCGTTCTGCTCAACCACCAGGTCACTCGCATCTCCTTGGAGGTTGGTAAAGGCCCAGGCCAGCTGGGGGTTGCGGCCGATGACGACGCCCGGCAGCCCTGCGAAGGAGAAGCCTTCGACGTCGAAGGTGCAGTCGTCATCGAGCTCAGTGCAGTGCAGCCCCACCTGAGACCACACCGAAGGGTAGTCGATGTCCAGGTGCGGATCATTGCCGATGATGGGCTTGCCCGACGCCGTATGGCTGCCGGAGACGACGAAGGAGTTGGAGCCGATGTCCGGCCCCTGACCCAGGACGGCCGGAACGGCGTCGAGGGCCCGTTGGGCCTCCTGAAGCACGCCTGAGACTCCGCTCATGCCTGCGGGTGCCGTGGCGGCTGCAGCCTCCTCGGTGTCAGGCCCGGGCGCCGGGGCGGCCTCGTCCGGCGCAGAGTTATCAGCTGAGCCGGGGCAGTCGACGACCTCGGCGTCCTGTTCAAGCATCGGCAGCGGTGAGGCGACGGGGTACTCGGAGCGGGGCCTGAGGTTGCCGGAGCCGTCGTCGAGCAGGATCGGCCTGCGGGCGCTCTCATCAACTGGCGGGATCAGCTCCTCGACGGCGGCCGGACTGCCCAGCTTCGAGAGCATCTTCATGCGCCAGGCTTCACTCTCGTGCGCGCCGCTGAGGCCCTGGGACATCGCCTTGATCCAGGACAGCGAGTCGATGCCGCTCCACGGCTCGATATCCTCGATGGGCAGGTTCAGGCCCATCACCGCGTACTCGTTGGCCACCTGCCAGGGGGCCTTCCCCTTGAGGTAGGCGTTGACCCCCTCGGCGTAGGCCTCGTAGAAGCCACGGGCCTCGTCGGACAGGAGCTCCCACTCCTGCTCGGCGACGCGGCGCCAGCCCATGGTGCGGATCGAGATGTCGGACTCCTTGCCCGCCTCGCCGACCAGCTCGGAGAGCCGTCCGGCGGTCAGGTGGCGTCGCACGTCCATCTGGAAGAACCGGTCCTGGGCCTGGACGTACCCCTGGGCGAAGAACAGGTCGTGGTCGCTGGAGGCGTAGATGTGCGGGACGCCCTGGCCGTCACGACTCACGGCGACCTCATCGGTGGGGCCGGCCAATGTGATCGTGCCGTCGTACTGCGGCAAAGGGGCTCGGATGATGACGGCCAGCGCCACCCCTGCGGTGAGCGCGAGCACCAGGAGCCCGCACAGCGATCCGATCAGCCATGTCCGGATCCTGCTTCTGCGCCTGCTCACAGTCGTGGCGGTCCCAGTGGATGACTCAGAGGGTGAATCGGTGGATGACTCGGGAGACGACTCAGCGGGCATTTCAGTGGGCATTGAAACCTCCTTCAGGCGCCCCGAACGCTAAGCGGCCCCCGATCCGGACGCGCCAGGCACATGGGGGAAGCGGACTCCGCCAGGTGGCGGAGATGCCAAAACCGTTTCCTGGCCGTCGACGGGGACGACGGATGCACGGCGTGGCCCGCCCCCTCGACGGGAGGCGGGCCACACTGAGGAGTCGGGGATCAGCAGTCCTCACTGCTCCTAGAAGCCGACATCGGGGTTGAGGAGGTTGAAGGCGAGGGCCATCCAGGCAACAACAGCCAATGCGATGGGCAGGAGCAAGGCGGTGACGATCCGTAGCATACCGCCGCCCGCCCTGAGGACGCGCACTGCTTCAACGACACCCGGAATGATCCCCAGGAGGCCCACAAAGGTCAGGATCTGGATCCCGTGAAGCGTCAACGGGCCCACAGAGATCCGATCAGCCATCAGTGACACCGCCGCGCCTGCCCAGGCACCGATCGCGACGAGAGTCAGCCCCGCCCCGATCCTGGCCGAGCGCGCCCACCAGGACAGCCGGGAACCACCACCATCACCGGCGCGCCGCGCCATCAAACGGCGCACCGCGCCAAGCGGCCAGGCCAGCACAAGCAACACGAGAACCGCTGCAGCACCGAGCACCACCGGAACGAACACCCGCTGAGCGACGGTCATGGGCAGCAGCGAGAAAGCGGGGATATCCCCAACACGCACCACTTTTCCACCCTCCACCTGAACAGCAAGGGTCTGCGATCCCCCGACCTGCCGCCACACCCACGGCTTGATCTCCTCATACTCGATCACGGACTCCCCCGCCCGCAGCAGAAGATGACCATCATCAAGAGCATCAATACTGCTCCACCCCGAGGGGAGGGCCTCCCTGATACTGGCGAAGGACGTCATCGGCGCCCGAGACGAGGTATAGGTCCCGGCCGCCACCCGCGCATGCTGCCGCGATTCACTAACAGAAGGCCGATCCTCCACATCAGGTTCGGAACCAGGATAATAACGGTCGGAGAAACCTCTCATGAGATCATCTTTCAGAGCCTCAGCCCCATCCTTCCCCTCACCATTAACCGCAACGAAAACCCCAGATCCATTATCGGGATAAACCTCAAGATCTGCATGAAAAGAATTCGCATATCCAGAATGACCGACAATCCGATATCCATTTCGATTTTCATCGAAGAATCCGAGCCCCATTTGCTTGCCCTCGGCGAGCATCCCCAGCTGATCAGCACCGAGCCCGGGGCTGAACATCTGCTGCCATGTGCCCTCCTTCAGCAGCGCACCACCCTGGGAGTGATTGAGCATGGCCAACATGAATTTTCCAGCATCAGCACCCGACACAGTCAGAGAACCCGCCGGAGAATCTGGCATCTCTTCGAATGGCTGAGCCTGACCTGCGCTGGTCTTGTACCCATTGGCCACCCTGTCGGCGAGCCTCTCCGGCAGCGGCTGATCGAAAGTGGAGGAGTCCATGCCGGCAGGCTCAAGAACATGCTCGCGCACATAATCCTCGAACACCTCGCCACTGACCCGCTCAACGATGTAACCGGCCAACGACATGCCATAGTTGGAATAAGCCGGAGTGGTACCGGGAGCGAAAACCTGCATCGGAGGATCCTGACGGATATAAGAATCCAGATCTGGTTCTTTTTCAGGATTCCCAGCATGCTCCTCGAATCCCGCGGTGTGCGTCAGGAGATGCCGCAAGGTGATATCACCGGGATAACGGCGCGGAATCTTCACATCCGTGTAGGCACTAATATCAACATCCAAGTCCAGCTCACCCCGCTCGACGAGCTGCATCACCGAGATACTGGTGGCGAGTTTCGATACCGATGCAATGCGGAAAAGGGTATCGGCATCCACCGCGCGCCGCGGCTCACCATCAGCCCCCGTAGCCGCATACCCATACCCCCTCGTCACCAGCACCCGACCCCCGTGAACGACAGTCACCACCGCTCCAGGAAAATCCCCCCGATTGAGGGCGTCGGGAATCTTCCCATCGAGCCAGGCAGTGACATCCTCCGGGGTCAGCTCATGCCTCCCCTCGGGCTGCGACACATGCGGACCAGGCCGAACGGGCCCGGCCGATAGCGCCGATGAGCAACCGCCGAGGACCACCGCCACTATCGACAGCACCGCCGTCAATGCCGACAACCGCACCAGCGGCGCGGAGCCCCTCCCGCCCGAACCGAGAGCGCGCCGAACCGGTCTTCCAGGGTCTGCATTCAGCATAAGAACCTCCTTCAGGCGCCCCGAACGCTAATCGGCCCCGGATCCAGGCGCGCCAGGCACATGGGGGAAGCGGACTCCGCCAGGTGGCGGAGATGCGAGTCCGCGCAAGCCCCCTCCCCCAGGTGGCGGATGCGCGCCCCTGAGGCGTGAGTAGAGTCCGGCTGGTGAGATCACCCGACCCGGCACGACGCATCCAGTGGCTGCTCTGGGGTGCTTCCGCCATAGCGACCGCGATCTTCCTGCTCGACATAGCGGTCTCACTCAACGCGGATCTCCATGCCCTCCATCACGAGCGGACCTGGTGGGAAGCCCTGTGGTTCTGGATGCAGGTGGTCTCCCCGATCGCCGCTCAGTTCCTGCTGCTGCCCGCGTTCAGACGGCGGGGCCTACTGCTGCCCGCAGCATGCATGTTCCTCAGCGTCCTGCTGCCCGGAGGCTTCCATGTGCCGGCTTTCGTTGCGGCAGCGCTCCTAGGGACGCGCTCGAAGGCATGGTCGCTGCCCATCGCGCTCGGGTCGCAGGTCGTGGGAACGGCGCTCGGCCTGGCGGTGAGCCCGTTCCCATGGCGGTGGGCCGACTGGTGGACGGAGCTGCCTTACCTCATCTACACCGTCACCGCCGTGCTTCTCGGCATCCTACTCACCAATCACCAGGAGCTCACCGAGGCCCGCGTCGCGCGTGCCCGTTCGCAGGAGCGGGCCCGCATCTCGCGCGAGATGCATGACTCCCTGGCCCAGCGCATCTCCTTGATCTCCTTGCACGCCGCCGCATTGGCCAGTCGTCGCGATCTCGATGAGGAGCAGGCCGCCCGCACCGCAGGCACCATCCGGACCATGGCGGCCGAGGCCGGCCATGAGCTGCGTCAGATCCTCCATGTGCTCCACGACGACGGCTCCGGGGACGAGGCCGCCGTCGCCTGGGCGGACGTCGCCCACATCATCGATCAGCACCGCGAGGCCGGGCTGGAGATCCAGCTCAGTACCGATCCGGATTGGGAGCGAGCATTCGATAGGGCCGGGGCCGCCGTCTGTCACGCCGTTCTGCGCACCGTCGAGGAGGCGCTCGCCAATGCCCGTCGCCACGGCTCGCAGGGCTCGGCCCAGTTGAGCTTCGAGACCACCGGGAGCGCATTGGTCGTGCAGTGCGCCAATCCGGCGTCCACGCCGGCCCTGCCGCTGCCCGGTCACGGCCTGGGCCTTCCCGGCCTGCGCGAGCGGATGCGGCTGCTGGGCGGCCGACTGAGCCTGGCCCGGGAGGCCGGAGTATTCACCCTGCGCGCAGAGCTCCCTGCAGGGAGGAAACCGAAGAAGGAACCGCTTCATGACTGACCGCATCCGCATCGTCATCGCGGACGACCAGCCCCTCGTCCGCTCCGCCCTGCGCCTGATCCTGGAGGGGGACCCGGAACTGACCGTCCTGGGTGAGGCGGCGGACGGACAGGGGGCACTGGACGCGGCGCGCCGTCTACGACCCGACATCATCCTGCTGGACCTCCACATGCCCCGCCACGACGGGGTGTGGGCCAGCGAGCGGATCAGCGAGCTCGCGCCCGACGTCAAAGTCCTGGTGCTCACGGCCTTCGACACCGACCGCCTCGTAGCCTCGGCCCTGAGGGCCGGGGCGGTCGGCTTCCTCCTCAAGGACAGCTCCCCGGAGCAGATCCTGGAGGCGGTCCGCACTGCCGCCGACGGCGAGCGCCCGTTCTCCGCGGCAGTGCTGGAGCAGCTGGTGACGACCACCGCCATGAAGGCCCCGTCGCGCCGGGCCCCCGGCACCCTGACCGCGCGTGAGCGCGAGGTGGCGGTCCTGGTGGCGCAGGGCCTGGTCAACGTCGAGATCGCGGACCGCCTGGGGATCGGGGCCGCCACGGTCAAGACCCATGTCTCGGCCCTGCTGGAGAAGTTCCAGGTCAGGAACCGGGTGCAGCTCGCCGTCGCAGTGGCCGAATGCCAGTTGACGATCGCCTAGAACCGGGGCCCGTCCATGATCGGCCTCGCGCCGGGCTCATCATGCGCTGCTGGCGCAGCCCCGCCGCAGCACCGGGCAAGGTGATCGACGCCTGATTGCAGCGCGGCAGGCGGGGCATCTAATCTGTCCCGGATCATCACCGCCCTCTGGGCCACAATCAAGGAAACACATGGACAGGCACTCCCCCATCCGCGAGGGCCATGGCCGCACCTGGGCGAAGGCCATCCTCCTGGGCGAGCACTCCGTCGTCTACGGGCACCCCGCCGTGGCCATGCCGCTGCACGACCTCCAGATGCGGGCAACGGCCACACCCACCGCCGGCCCCTCGATGCTGCACAGCCTGGAGTATTCAGGCCCCATGGGCGACAGCGGTCCCGGGTTCGCCTGCATCGCGCGCGCCTTCGAGGCGGCCCGCGAGTTCTCGGGGCGCATGGACCAGTCCTTCGAGATCGTCACCACCAGCGACTTCCCCCACGAGCGCGGGATGGGATCGTCGGCCGCGGCGGCCGGCGCCGTCATTCGCGCCGTCCTGGACGCCTGCGGGCGCGAGGCATCCGCGGACGAGCTGTTCGCCCTGACCCAGATGGCCGAGCAGGTCGCCCATGGCAGGCCCTCCGGGTTGGACGCCGCCGCCACCAGCTCCCCCTCCCCCATCCGGTTCCAGGGCGGCCAGATGCGGCCGCTCGCCCAGCGCATCGAGGGGGCCCGCCTCGTCATCGCCGACTCCGGCGTCCACGGCAGCACCCGCGAGGCCGTCGGCGGCCTGCGCGAGCGCTACGAGGCGGCCCCGGACGGCGTCGGTCCCCTGATCAACAGCCTCGGCGCACTGGCGCAAGCCGGTATCGCAGCGCTCGACGACGGCGATGCGCCGGCCCTGGGATCAGCCATGGACCGGGCGCACGAGGTGCTGGCGCAATTGGAGCTGAGCCTGCCGGTGCTGGACCGGCTCACGGCGGCCGCTCGCGGCGCCGGGGCCCTCGGCGCCAAGCTCACCGGCGGTGGGCTCGGCGGGTGCGTGATCGCCCTGGCCGACAGCGCCGAGACCGCCGACGCCGTCGCCTCCGCACTGCGGAGTGCCGGGGCGCCGTCCGCATGGATCTACCAGATACGCACCAGCGAGGCGAACCGGTGACTCCCTCTGCACCCTCTACATCTGCTGCACCCACCGCACATACTGCAACGGCGAGTGCGAACACGAATATCGCGCTCATCAAGTACTGGGGCAAGGCGGACGAGTCGCTGATGATCCCCACCACCTCGAGCCTCTCCCTCACCCTGGATGAGACCTGGACCACCACCACGGTCTCCTTCGACGGCGGGAACGGTGATGCCGACGCAGTGAGGATCAACGGCTCCGCCCCCGGCGGGACGGCGCTGGCCCGGGTCACACGCTTCCTCGACCTCGTGCGAGAGCGCTCCGGCGTCACGCAGCGGGCGAGCGTCACCTCCACCAGCACGGTTCCACTGGCCGCGGGCCTGGCCAGCTCGGCGGCGGGCTTCGCCGCCCTGGCGGCGGCGGCCTCGCGCGCGGCGGGCATGGACCTCGACGGCCGCGCCCTGTCCCGGCTCGCCCGGCGCGGCTCGGGCTCGGCGGCGCGCTCCGTGTTCGGCGGGCTGGTGCTGTGGAACGCCGGGGAGGACGACGCGACCTCCTACGCAGAACCCATCGAGGAACCCGCTGGGGATACCGTGTCCGGCCTTGACCTTGCCATGGTCGTCGTCGTGCTCTCCGATGGGCGCAAAACCATCTCCAGCACGCGAGCCATGAAGCAGACCATGACCGCCTCGCCGCTCTACCCCGCCTGGGTGGAGGCGAGCCGCGAGGACTTGCGCGCAGCACTGGAGGCGGTGCGCTCCGGGGACCTGGCGCGTCTGGGCGAGGTGGCCGAGGCCAACGCCCTGGGCATGCACGCCTCGATGATGGCCGCGCGCCCCGCGATCATGTACTGGCTGCCGCGGACGATCGAGGTGCTGCACACGGTCCGCGCGATGCGCCAGGACGGCCTGCCCGCCTGGGCCACCATCGACGCCGGCCCGAACGTGAAGGTCCTGACCCGGGGCGGCAGTGCGGAGCGGGTCGCGGCCGCGCTGCGCGAGCGCGTGCCCGGTGCAGCGGTCTCGGTCAGGCTCCCCGGCGCAGGAGTGCGCTTCGAGGAGGCCTCCCGGTGATCTCGCAGAGCGCCCCCGGGAAGCTGTACATCGCCGGCGAGTACGCCGTTGTCGAGCCCGGGCACCAGGCGGTGCTGGTGGCCGTGGACCGCTTCATCACGGTACGGATCACGCAGGCCGAGGCTGGCGGCTCGGCCGACCCCGCCGGCCATATCAGCTCCACCCTGTACGAGGCGCAGTCCCTGACCTGGTACCGGCGCCCCGAGGACGGGGTGGTGATGGTCGACAAGCAGTTCAACGACTACGTGGTCTCCGCGATCCGCATGGTCGAGCAGATGGTGCGCGAGGCCGGCGGCCGGCTGCGCTACTTCGACCTGGATGTCTCCAGCGAGCTCGACGACGGCAGCGGGCACAAGCTCGGCCTGGGATCCTCTTCGGCAGTCACCGTGGCCACGGTGCGCGCCGTGGCGAGGTTCTACGGCCTGTCCCTGGATGACATGGCCGTCTACAAGCTGGCGCTGCTGGCCACCGACGCCGTCCAGCCCATCGGCTCCGGGGGCGATATCGCGGCCAGCTCCTTCACCGGATGGGTCGCCTACACCTCCCCCGACCGCGCCTGGCTGCACCGGATGCGCGGAGTCCCGGGCATGGGCGCCGGCCCCGGGGAATCAGCGGGGCTGAGTGAACTGGTGGGGATGGACTGGCCGCTGCTCAGCATCCGGCGCCTGCCCGCCCCGAGCTTGACGTTGAATGTGGGGTGGACCGGCAGTCCCGCCTCCACCCCGCGACTCGTGGCCGATGTCCAGGCCCACACGCGCGGGGCGCAGGACGCCGCCGCTTACACGGCCTTCCTGCAAGACAGCGAGAGCTGCTTGAGCGCCCTGATCCAGGCCCTCAAGGACGACGACGACGAGGCGATCGGGCTGCGGATACGGGAGGGGCGCCGTCTGCTGCTGGGCCTGACCCGCACCAGCGGGATCGTCATCGAGACCCCGCCACTGCGCCGCCTGGTGGAGATCGCCCAGGAGCACGGGGCCGTGGCCAAGAGCTCCGGTGCCGGCGGCGGGGATTGCGGCATCGCGCTGTGCCCGCCCGGGACCGATGCAGCGGCCATGCGCTCGGCCTGGGAGGCGGCGGGAATCCAGCCCTTGGACTTGCACGTCCACGTCCATGGCGGGGCCGACTCGTGAGCGCCGGGGGCATCGAACAGCCGGGGCATGCATCGCGCAAGGATGAGCACCTGGACCTGGCCGTGCGCCTGCACGGCGAGGACCGGCCCAACGGCTTCGACGACGTCTCCTTCATGCACCACGCCCTGCCGGGCACGTCCGCCGATTCGATCGACATCAGCACGAGCGTGTGCGGTGCGCACTGGCGGGCCCCGTTCTACATCAATGCGATGACCGGGGGCACGAGCGCCACTGCGGCGATCAACGCGGACCTGGCACGTGCTGCCGCCGATGCGGGCGTCGCCATCGCCTGCGGCTCCCAGCACGTCGCCCTGCGGGAGCCCGAGCGCGCAGGCGGCTTCGAGGTCATCCGCCGCGAGGCGCCGGACGCCTTCGTACTGGGCAATGTGGGTCCCACCGTGGCACCGGAGCAGGCGCTGCGGGCCGTGGAGATGATCGAGGCGAATGCCTTGCAGGTCCACGTGAACGCCGCCCAGGAGCTGGTCATGCCCGAGGGCGACCGGGACTTCCGGGACTGGGCCGGGCGCATCGCCGCCATCGCCGCGGCGGTGCCCGTGCCGGTGATCGTCAAGGAGGTCGGCTTCGGGCTCTCGCGCCGTACGATCCGGGAGCTGGAGCGCACCGGCGTGACGGCGGTCGATGTGGCCGGGGCCGGGGGCACGGACTTCATCGCCATCGAGAACGAGCGGCGCCCCGGCCAGGAGTACTCATACCTGACGGGGTGGGGGCAGTCGGCGGCGCTGTGCCTCCTGGAGTCGTTGACCGGACCGGATTGCGTCAATCTGCCGGTGCTGGCCTCCGGCGGGGTGCGCAGCCCGCTCGACGTGGTGCGCGCACTCGCCCTGGGAGCCAGCGCCGTCGGCGTCTCGGGGCACTTCCTGCGCACCCTGGTGAGCGGCGGCGCCGATGCCCTGAACCGCGAACTGCACGCCTGGACCGATCAGGTGCGCACCCTCATGACCCTGCTGGGCGCACCCGACGTCGAGCGGCTGCGCCGCACCGACGTGCTGGTGACGGGCCGCACGGCCGAGAAGGCGCGCCTGCTCGGGGTGGATCTGGAAGCCCTCGCCCGTCGCTCTGAGCGGTAGGCGGACGCGATAGGCGGACGCTCAAGATCTCGCATCCGTTTGACCACGCTTTACGACGCTCCTCTGCCTCTTACTGTACGAGCACAAGGAGCGTCGTAAGAGGCAGAGGAGCGTCGTAAGCGGTGGCGTATTCAGACCAATTCAGCCCAGCGAGGCCAGTGCCTTGACGATGCCGGGGGCGGCGTAGAGCGTCATGAACTGCACGCCGTAGTTGACCCCGAGGCGGTTGAGTGCACCGCACACCACGCCGATGAGAAGAACCCCGAAGATATTCGGAATACCTGCATCGATGTAGGCCAGCAGCAGAATGAAGGCCACGAACAGAGCGAGAACCGCCTCATGCGGAATGCGCCGCATGACGAAATAGGTGATCTGAGAGGACCAGCGCACCGCGATCACATAGGTGATCGCCACCGAGATCAGCGCGCCCACGGTGACCGCCGCGATGAATCCGGGCATCTGCAATTTATGGTGCAGGTTGTCAGTCAGATCATAAACCGGAGGCGCATTGAAGAGCGGACCCGCCGGTCCGGCGGACACGCCCGAGATGGGAATTCCCAGCGCAACCAGAGGAATGATCACGCCGGCAAGATAGGTCGAGTGCGTCAGGGCGCTCATGACGGTCACGGCGCGCTGCGACCGGCGCACCGGATCGTTCTTCTGATCCGCCACGGACGCCTCCCCCAGCAGGAAGGTGAGGCCCACGGGGCTGAGCACGAACAACGGCGTGGAGGCGGCCGCCATGAGGGTGCTCCACAACCCCTCGGAGGGGGAGATCAGTTTTCCGGGCATGAGAGCCTGGGAGGTGAATCCCGAGCGCAGCAGCGCCGTCTTGGTGCGGTCCCCGTGCGGAAGCCCCGCACGGCGCTTGGCGTTGAGCAGCTCCAGCAGAGTGATGAGCATGGGGCCCACCGTGATCCCCAGGAAGAAGGAGATGCTGATCTTCTTGTCCTCGGGGATGATGCTGGCCGTGCGGTAGAGCGCGGGCAGGGCCTCGAACATGAGCGCCATGGGGATGATCGCCACCAGCGCGAGAATCCGGTTCTTCCCCAGCAGCGCCAGGAGCACCGCTCCGGCCGCGAGGATGATGGGGGCCCGGTTCTTGATCGGATCGGCCATGGGCGCCAGCAGTCCGGCCAGGGCGAAGCTGAGGGGGATGGAGATCAGGGTTCCAATGGCGGAGCCGACGGCCATCTTGCGGATCGTGTCCGAGGCGAGGCCCTTGCCGCGCAGGAGCAGGGAGTGCTCCATCAGCGGTGCCGACATCACTCCGCCCGGCAACCCCACCAGGGCCGTCGGAATGCCGTTCATAAGGTTGAGCGTGACGATCGCGGCGATGAAGAATGCGAGCACCACCTGCGGCGGGGCTCCGGCCAGCACCACGGCCAGGGTCACGGGCGCGAGCACGCTCGTCTCATCGGTGCCGGGGATGAAACCGATGAAGGTGTACAGGACGACGGCGGCGAGCACTGCCGCCAGCATCATGAGAATAAGCTCAGGAGTCACTCGGCACCGCCTTTATCGGAATTGTCGTCAGAATTCTCAGAGGCAGTCGCGTCGGAGCCACCTTCAGATTCCTCGCCGGGTTCACTGGGTTCCCCGGACTCACCGGATCCTCCAGATTCGCTGGGTTTTCCGGATTCGCCGGGATCGCCACTTTGATCATCACCGAGATCATCCTTGGAATCATCGGCGATAACCGCGGAATCGGCATCACTCACGTCATCGATAATGGTGACGTCCCGCTTCGGGCTCACGAAGAAGCAGTTCACGGTGAAACCGATCACCGATGCTCCCAATCCCCAGAAAAGCGGCTGGCCACCGACGACAATCGCCAGTAATGCCGCACAGGCGGCGTATGCCGCCGATATTTGCAAACAGATCAGAAGATCCTTGACCGAGACGAGGTCATTCCAGACCTCAATATTATGACGCCCCGTGCTCTCGGAGGCGGCCTCAGAAATATCGCGCACGAGGCGTGATGTTATTCGACTTCCCTGCAACGCACTATATGCTGTTCACCATAACCTTGCTGACGCCCAGTAGTCGAACAGCGGATATCTTCAACACCACCCGAGAACCGCCCGCCCACGCGCCCGCCGACAGGAACACTCCTCATGACCGATACCAGCGCACCCGGCGCACCCCGTTCAGCCACTGCAGTGCAGCACCCCCCTTCTGCGACCGCGGGCCGCTTCCTGCACTCCCTGACGCCCATGCGCTCACGCGACCCGCACGAGGAGCACCGGGTGGCCACTACCCTGGAGCTCCTCTACGACCTGACCCTGGTGATCGCCTTCGGCGTCAGCGGCGTCCAGATGGCGCACGCCCTGGCCTCCGGGCATGTGGCGGCGGGGCTGGCGGCCTTCGGGTTCGTCCAGTTCTCCACGATCTGGGCCTGGATGAGCTACTCCAGCTTCGCCTCCTCCTACGACACCGACGACTGGGGCGTGCGCCTGGGAGTCGCGGTCCAGATGGTGGGCGTCATCATGATGACCGCGGGCATCTCCGCGCTCTACGAGGGCTTCGAGCATGGATGGCAGCTGCACTCCGGAACCATGGTGGCCGGCTATGTGGTCATGAGGGTCTCGCTGGTCGCACTGTGGCTGCGGGCCGCGCGGGCCAACCCGGACCAGGCCCGCGCCTGCCGGATCCACGCCCTGTGGATCGCACTGGCCCAGGCGCTGTGGGTCGGCACCGCCTTCCTCCACCACCTCACCCCACTGGGGCTCTTCCTGGTGTCCGTGCCGCTGTTCGCCATGGAGCTGGGAGTCCCGGCATACCTCTTGAGCCGCTACGACCACATGGGCTGGCACCCGCACCACCTGGCCGAGCGTTTCGGCCTGCTGACGATCATCACCCTGGGCGAGGTGGTCGTCGGCACCGCGGAATCGGTCACGGCCCTGTACACCGAGCACGGGTGGTCGGCCTCAACGGTCGTGGTCCTGGCCTCGGGCATCTCGATCGCACTGGGCCTGTGGTGGGTCTACTTCGAGGTGCCCTTCGGCCAGATCCTCCATGAGCACCCGGCCAGGACCGTGACGGTGGCCTACGTCCACTTCATCCTCTTCGCCTCCCTGGCGGCGATCGGGGCGGGCCTGCACGTGGCGGCGCTGCGCGAGGAGGGCGAGTCCGTCATCTCCTCCACCGGGGCGGTCCTGAGCGTCGCGGTCCCCGTCGCCGTCTTCGTGATCGCCCTGTACGCACTCGTGGTCGCGGTGAACCTGCGCTCCCTGGGAGGAATCCAGCAGCTCATGCTGGGCCTGACCGTGGCGGCGCTCGCCGGGGCGGTGCTCCTGTCCCTGGCCGGCGTCTCCTTCGCAACCTGCCTGGCGATCATCGTCCTGGCCCCGTGGATCAACGTGGTGGGTGTGGAGACCGTGGGGCATCGCCACATGCAGGAGCGCCTGTCGGCATGAGCACGGCGAGCACAGTGAGCACAGTGAGCACGTGAAGCACGACACGAGCACAGACGAGCCCGGCGTCCTGAGCGGCGGACCCGCTTCTGAGCGGCAGGCCCACCGCCGACCGCTGCCCACCACAGTCGGCCACATCCGCCCCGGAGGAATCCGCAGCGCCCCGCCCGATCAGCGCTGCCGCCCGTCCGCACCGCCGTCCGGTGAAGGACCCTCGTCAGGAGCATCGGCGGCAGGCACGGGAGGAATGAGCCCGGCCCTTCTGGACTGCTCGAGGTATTCCCGATACAGGCAGTCCAACGCCTCGGCCATATCGACCCGGCCGTCCACTTCCAGCACGGTGTACTGCTCACTGGAAGACGGGTCGGGTACCGGCCCCACAGCGGGCGGCAGCTCGGGGCGGCGCAGCCGCCTCTGCTCCGCCAGGAGGCAGGCGCACTCGACGGGCGACAGCGGCATGGTGTCCATGGTCAGCGGCGCCGGCGGGAAGCCTTCTATCTTCGTGATGAGCCGGCAGTAATAGCGGCGAATGGGCCGTAGATGCCTCCATGGCCACGTGGAGTCGGCGAAAAGAATGAAGACATAATCGTGTGAGACGTTTGTGAATCTCATCTGCGCCGGGAGAAAGGCGAGCGTCTGCTCCCAGGGGATGAAACCGACTGAGATCATGGACGTGTTGTCCCACACGCCGCGGTCGTCGATGACCAGCGCGGTGCGCCCCAGCAGACGGATCCAGCCGATGGTCAGCAGCCCGAAGGCCGGAGTCCCCAGGATCCCCAGAACCAGGGAGATGATATGGGTGTACTTAATCCCCTGACGGAGAGCGTAGACGCACCCGGCCGTAAACGCCACACCGAAGAGCGCCCGCCAGAAGATGCTCCATCTGCGAGAGTTGATGATCACCGGTTCCACGCCCCTATGCTGGCACGCAGACACCCGCTCCGGGCTGCGACGCCATGGAGAGCGCTCCCCGATTTTGCACGGCGAGCCGGTCGGCATACACTGAATCCGGAAGTTTGATCGGCAAACCACTTTGAGATTTTTCATTTGCTGAGGAGAGTTCTATGAGCCCCGACGCCCCGCTCGATCCTCGTGCCGCCCTCGACACGATCAGCGATCAGCAGGCGACTCTCCGGCAGCGCACCCTTATCCGCTCCTCCCCTCTGCTCACCGCCTGGGGTCTGGCCTGGCTCATGGGCTACGGCGCCGGATGGTTGAGCATCCGACCCGACTACACCATGCCGGCGCTCCTGTGGCCGTTCTACTTCGGGTGCTTCGCGGCGGCCGGCGCCTACACCTGCATCTATATCCTCCGCCGCGCGCGGGGAGTACGCGGCGTCTCCAGTCGGGCGGGCGTCCGCTACGGCGCCGCCTGGGCGGGAGGCTTCATCCTCGGCCTGGTCATCATGAGCCGAGCCGGGGCCTTCCTCACCGCCCTCGGGACGCCCGAGGCCGAGGAAATGGGCATGATCCTGAGCAACGCCATCCCCTGCCTCATTATCGGCGTCCTGTTCATGGCCTGCTCCGCCATCTGGGACGAACCCGTCATGGCCTGGGTCGGCGGCTGGTTCCTCGCGGTCACCACCGCGGCCACCCTCGTGGGCGGGACCGGCCTGTGGGCGATCATGGCCCTGGCGGGCGGCGGCGGCGCACTCATCGCCGCGGCCACCGACGTCCTGCGAGCCCGAGCTGCGAGGAGGGCCGCACGATGAACGACCCGGTCGCGCCGCTCGACCCGGTCATCCACGCCCAGGCCAGGCTCCGCATCATGGCGACTCTGGCGGGCCTGCCCCAGGGCGATGAGATGGTCTTCCCCCGCCTGCGCGACCTGCTCGGCATGACGGCCGGAAATCTGTCCACCCACCTGGGCAAGCTGGAGGAGGCCGGGTACGTATCCCAGTCCAAGACCTTCGCGGGACGCACCCCGGCCACCTATCTCGCGCTGACCGCCAAGGGACGTGCGGCTTTCGAGGAGTACACCCGCGCACTGCAGGCGATGCTCGCCGCCGCCGGGCAGTGAGTCCCGAGCGGACACACAGATTGCCGCCGCTCACGAGGCCGGCGGCCATACGCCCAGGCCGCCTGCATGACTTGAGAAGACCGGTTCTGTCCGACTCGCTCGGACGCCTCTGGAGAACATGAACGTACCTTTGCCCCGTGAACGTACCTTTCTCTCATCCTTCTGACAGCAGAGCTCAGAAGGATGAGAGAAAGGTACGTTCACATGACCAACCGCCGTTGATGCTGACGGAGTACGCCGGGCTCACCCGCAGCCGCGGAGTCAATCATCAAGTCTGGTCGGGTTCGCACGGCCTGGGCGCCGGACCGGCCGCAGTGGACCGATCTCGATGCGGAGTGCTACCGATCTCGACGCAGAATACGACCGATCTCGAGCCGGAACTCGACCGATCTCGACGCGGCTAGAGCTAGAGCAGGATGGTCGCGAACATCCCCGACCGCTGGAATCCCAGTCGGTCGTACAGCCCCAGCGCAGCGGTATTGAAGTCATTGACGTACAGGCTCACGGCGCCGCCGGCGCGCATATGATCCCGGCGCACGGCGTCAACCACGGCGGCCAGCGCCGCCGTCGCAATCCCCCGGCCGCGCAGGTCGTCGCGGGTCCACACCCCGGTCAGTTGGACGACCGTGCCCGTGGGAGCGTCCCAGACCGCGCCGACGTCGGTCTTGAACGCCACCCGCCTCGGCCCTCCCGGCTGGGCGGGACGCCCCAGCCCATCATCGAGGAGGACATAACTGCGCCCCGTGGCGACCAGCCAGGACACATGCCGGGCGTAGGAGCCCCCCGCCGTCATCGGGTCATAGCCGAGCTCGCCGGAGAACATGGCCACTGACGCCGGCAGCACCAGCTCCTCCTCGGCCGAGCTCGCGGCGTGGAGGCCGTGGGCCGCCCACCGCAAGTCCGGTCGGCGCTGCAGGACCGTCTCGGCCAGGCCGCCGACGGGGCTGGGGGCCACCAGGACCGGCTGCCTCCACCGCTCCTCGCGCGCATGCAGGCCGGCGGCCGCCAGAGGGGCCCAGACCGCTTCGACATCCGCTGCCGCACCCATGATCGAGCCGCGCCGAGTCAGACGCAATCGGGCGTGATCCGCGATGGCGCGCGCTCCAGAGGGCCCCACGCCGTCGTGCCCGAGCGCGGGACGCGCCGCCAGGCCGAAGGGCATGAGGGAGCCGGTCGCCCATGCTCCGGCGACGGGCCGACTCGGACGTCCCAGGACGACGACATCGCCATCGCCCCAGCGATCCCACCGGCGCAACTGGTGAGCCAGGGCGACGGCGCAGACAGGATCGAGAGCGCACAGGCCCAGCAGCCCGTCGCGCTGGTGCGGACCGATGACATTCAGGCGCTGGCCGAAGAAGCTCACAATGACGACGGAGCGGGGTGGCGCAATCCCGTGATGCGTCAGGCGCTGGTGACAACGCTGGGCGACGTCCCCGCCAAGGCCGCCTCGCCCAGTTCGGAGCGCATCTGATCGGCCATCGCCTCGGCGTGCTCGAGGAGAGTCTCGACGACCCGGTCCTCGGGAACGGTCTCGACGACCTTGCCGCGCACGAAGATCTGCCCCTTGCCATTGCCGGAGGCGCAGCCGAGATCGGCCTCGCGGGCCTCGCCGGGACCGTTGACCACGCACCCCATGACGGCCACCCGCAGCGGGGCGGTGATCTGCTTGAGCCCGGTCTCGACCTCCTCGGCGAGCGTCCACACGTCCACCTGGGCGCGCCCGCAGGAGGGGCACGAGACGATCTCGAGCTTGCGCTCGCGCAACCCCATGAACTCCAGCAGCTTGGTGCCGACCTTGACCTCCTCCACCGGCGGTGCGGACAGCGAGACCCGGATGGTGTCCCCGATGCCCTGGGCGAGCAGGGTGCCGAAGGCGGCGCAGGACTTGATGGTGCCCTGGAAGGCGGGGCCGGCCTCGGTCACGCCCAGGTGCAGGGGCCAGTTCCCCTTCTCCGAGAGCAGCTGATAGGACTGGACCATGGTGACCACGTCGTGGTGCTTGACCGAGATCTTGAAGTCGTGGAAGCCGCACTCCTCGAACAGGCCCGCCTCCCAGGTCGCGGACTCCACGAGCGCCTCCGGCGTGGCCTTGCCGTACTTCTTGAGCAGACGCCGATCCAGGGAGCCGGCGTTGACGCCGATGCGCAGGGAGACGCCATGGTCGGAGGCGGCCTTGCAGATCTCGGCGACCTGGTCGTCGAACTTGCGGATGTTGCCCGGATTGACGCGCACGGCCCCGCAACCGGCCTCGATGGCCTGGAAGACGTACTTGGGCTTGAAGTGGATGTCCGCGATCACGGGGATCCGGGACTGCTTGGCGATGATGGGCAGCGCGTCGGCGTCCTTGTCGGTGGGGCAGGCTACGCGCACGATGTCGCAGCCGGAGGCCGTCAGCTCGGCGATCTGCTGGAGGGTGGCGCCGATGTCGTGGGTCTTGGTCGTGGTCATCGACTGGACCGTGATGGGGGCGTCTCCCCCGACGTGAAGGCTCCCCACCTTGATCTTGCGAGTGGGCCTGCGAGGGGCCAGAACGGGCCGCTCCTCACGGACGGTGGGAATACCAAGGGCGATGGCGTCAGTCACGCGCCCAAGTATGGACCTGATGACAGGCCGTCAGCCACACGCAGCGGGCCCCTGTGGTGCGGCTCCCGTGGGCGTGGGAGCCGTCTCAGCCTCGGCCTGCTCGTTCTTCCCCTCCTGCTGCGCCGGCTGCCGCGATCCGGCGACCGCCTTGTCGAAAGCCCTGTCGATTCTTCCTCTGTCGATGTCGACCAGAGCGGCCACAAGCGCCAGTGCACCAGACGCCAGCATGACCATCCCGAACACCTCCGTCAGTTCGTAGCTCAGCGAGCGCTCGAACTGTACGCCCATGACGGAGGCCAAACGCATGGCCGCCGATGTCCGATCCCCGTCGGAATAGACAGGGCCGTCATTCGGCAATACGACGTAGAAGATCGGCACCGCCAGAAGGTAGACGCTGAAGGGAAGCGTGCTGAAACCCAGGCGCTTTTCAGGCGAGCGCCTCACCGCCAACCAGGACAGCAACCAGAACAGAGCCTGGCCAGGCACACCGAAGAGCACCATGAAGAGAGACCCAGCCAGGCTGCGGACACCAATCACCCACATGGGAACACCGAAGAGCGCCATGCAGAAGAACACGGGCTGAAGACGGTAGAGCCAGCGGGGAAGAACTCTGATCAGACGACGCACCCCACACACGATAACGGCAATACCATCCCCTCAGAAGGGCAGTGACCGGTGCTGATGTCGATGCTAGGGCGACACCACAGACGAGACCTGATGACAGGCTGTCAGCCACACGCAGGGGGCTCCTGTGGCGCGACTCCCGTGGGCGTGGGAGCCGTCTCAACCCCCGGCCTGCTCGTTCTTCCCATCCTGTTGCGGCGGCTGCTCCGCCCTACTCGCTCTATCCAGGACCCTGCTATCCAGAGCCCTGGCTATATCGATCAGAGCGGCCAGCAGCGCCAGCGCACCGGCCACCAGCACCACTATGAGGAATACACCTGCCAGATCACCGCTCACCGCACGCGTGAGTTGCAGACCCATGACGGAAGCCAGCCGCATGGCGGCGGATGGCGGTTCCCCGTCGGGACCGTCAGAGACGACATCCGGCAGCGTGAAATATATGAGCGGCACCGCCAGAAGGTAGACGCTGAAGGGAATCGTGCTGAAACCCAGGCGCTTGTCAGGCGAGCGCCTGACCGCCAACCAGGACAGCAGCCAGAACAGAATCTGGCCCGGCACGAGGAACAGCACCATGAGGACAAACCCAACCAGTCCGACGAAACCCAGCTGCCCCCACATGAAGAAGCTGAAGAGCCCCAAGCACAGGAACACGGGCTGAAAACGGTAGAGCCAGCGGGGAAGAACTCTGATCAGACGACGCACCCTGCAAATGGTAACGGCAATACCAGACCCTCAGAAGGACGGTGACCGGTGCGGATGTCGATGCTAGGACGACACCGCGCCAGCGCGCAGAGACAGGACCTGATGACAGGCCGTCAGCCACACGCGGAGGGGTCCTGTGGCGCGACTCCTGTGGACGGTGGCGCGGCTCCCGTGGACGTGGGAGCCGTCTCAACCTCAGGCCGCTCGTTCTTCCCGCCCCGCTGCGCCGGCTGCCGTGATCCGGCGACCGCTTTGTCGAAAGCCCTGTCGATTTTTCCTCTGACGATGTCGGCCAGGGCGGCCAGCAGCGCCAGCGCACCGGACACCAGCATGACCATGAAGAATACATCCGCCAGATCATTGCTGACCGCACGTGTGAGTTGCAGACCCATGACGGAAGCCAGCCGCATGGCGGCCGATGGTGTTTCCTCAAACTGGGGGCCGGTGTTGGGTGCCGTGAAGTAGGAGAGCGGCACCGCCAGGAGGTAGACGCTGAAGGGAATCGTGCTGAAACCCAGGCGCTTATCAGACGAGCGCCTGACCGCCAACCAGGACAGCAACCAGAACAGAGCCTGGCCCGGCACGAAGAAGACCACCGTGAAGACCACCGCAAAGAGTCCGCCGAAACCAGTCATGCCCAGGAGGATGCCGAAAAGCGCCATGTAGAAGAACACGGGCTGAAAACGGTAGAGCCAGCGGGGAAGGGCTTCGATCAGACGACGCACCCCACACACGATAACGGCACTACCAGACCCTCAGAAGGGCGCGACGATATCCACCCAGATGAGCACCAGCGCCATGATGACCAGGGCGACGAACACGCCCTGCCCCACCGGCAGCATCCGGGCCGTGTCCACGGGACCGGGGTCGGGGCGCCCGCGCCAGCGCGCCCAGGCGCGCCTGAGCCCCTCCCAGCAGGCGCCGGCGACATGCCCGCCGTCCAGCGGCAGGAGCGGCACCAGGTTGAAGGCGAACAGGGCGAGGTTGAGCGAGCCCAGCAGGCTCAGCATCGACGACACTCGCGCGGAGAAGGGGATCCCGACGCCCTCGCTGGAGACCTCGCCCGCGATCCTGCCCACGCCCACGAGGCTGACCAGGCCTCCCGGGTTGCGCTGCTCCAGGCCCAGGCCCGCGGCCACCGAGTGATAGAGGCCGACCGGCAGGGTGAAGATCGCCTTGAGGGTCTGCCCCACCGCGACGGCGACCGCCCCGGGGATCTGGCTGAACGGCACCCGCACCGTGCCCTTGGCGGGCCCGATGCCGACGTAGGGCGCGGACTCCGTGGAGGTGGTGCCGTCCGAGGCGGTCACAGAGCGCTCAACCTCGACGGGGGTCACGCGCAGGGTCGTCTCGGCGCCGTCACGGCGCACGACGACGTCGATCGGCTCGGTCCCGCCGGCGAGGATGGCGGCCTGCACGTCGGTCCAGGCGGGGGTGGGCGTGCCGTTCCAGGAGATGATCTCATCGCCCGCCTGCAGGCCCGCGGTCACCGCGGGCGAGACGGGGTCGGTATCGGCGCACTCGGGTCCACTGGCGCTGCTGGAGGCGAGTTCGGCCGGCACGCAGGCGGACACCGATGAGATCGTGGAGGTGTGGGTGTACTGCCCGACCACGCCCAGAGCCAGCACGAGGCAGACGATCCCCAGAGCCAGGTTGGTCAGGATGCCGCCGGCCATCACCAGCAGCTTGCGCGGCACACTCAACCGGTAGAAGGCCCGGTCCTGCTCGTCGGGCCCCAGCTCGGCCAGGGACTCCTGGCGGGCGTCGGCCACCATCGAGCCGGGCTTGTCCACACGACCGGGCGGGGCCGGGGGCAGCATGCCGAGCAGCTTGACGTAGCCGCCGAGCCAGATCGCCTTGACACCGTACTCGGTCTCGCCGCGCTTCATGGACCACACGCGCGGCCCGAAGCCGATGAAGTACTCGGGCACCTTCACGCCGAATCGCTTGGCGGGGATCATGTGCCCCAGTTCGTGAAGCGCCACCGACACGGCGACCCCGACGATGAGGACGATGATGCCGAGGATGTAGGCGAGGGTCGAGCTCACGGGCGGCTCCTGATGCTGTGAAGAGGGTGGAGAGAAACTTGGGGGCGGGGCTCAGACCGAGCGCCCGGCGCGCCGGATGATGAGCTCGTCGGCGCGCCGGCGCGCCCAGGTCTCGGCGGCCAGCACGTCGCCCAGGCTCGGAGTCCCGCCGCGGCCGGGCGAGGCGCCCTCGTGCTCGCTCACGACGGCGGCATCGATCTCGACGATGTCCGCCCATTTCAGGCGGCCGGTCAGGAAGGCGTCGACGGCCTGCTCATTGGCGGCGTTGAGGACGGCCGGATGAGTCGCGGAGGCCGCCACCGCGCTCCGGGCGAGGTCGACGGCCGGGAAGGTTTCGGCGTCCAGCGGCTCGAAGGTCCAGGCGGTCGGCTCATCCCACCGGTTGGGGGCGACCAGCCCGGCCAGGTCGGGCCGCGCCGGCCAGGTCAGGCCCAGGGCGATCGGCAGGCGCATGTCCGGGGGCGATGCCTGGGCGATGGTGGCGCCGTCGATGAACTCCACCATGGAGTGGATGACCGACTGCGGGTGGACGACGACGGTGATGTCGGCCGGGTCGATGTCGAACAGGAGGTGCGCCTCGATCAACTCCAGCCCCTTGTTGACCAGAGTCGAGGAGTTGACGGTGACGACGGGCCCCATCGCCCAGGTCGGGTGCGCCAGGGCCTGCTCGGCGGTCACCCCGGCCAGCTCGGCGCGCGAGCGCCCGCGGAAGGGACCGCCCGAGGCGGTGAGCACCAGGCGGCGCACGTCGCTGCGCCCGGTGACCGCCGGGCTGGTCAGTCCCCTCTCGTGGCGGCCGGAGGCCAGGGCCTGGGCGATGGCGGAATGCTCGGAATCCACCGGGACGATCTGGCCGGGTCGGCGCGCGGCGCTCCTGACCAGCGCTCCCCCCACGACGAGGGACTCCTTGTTCGCCAGCGCCAGGCGCGCACCGGTGGCCAGCGCCGCCAGGGTGGGCCCCAGGCCCACCGAACCGGTGATTCCGTTGACGACGGTGTCCCCCTGGGCCAACTCCGCCCGGGAGACGAGCTCGACCGGGGAGTCCGGGCCGATAAGGATCTCCGCCACCGGAGCGGGGCGGCCCAGACGTTCGGCCGCCGCCCTCAGCGCGGTGCGCACGCGTGCCGCGACTCCCGCCTCGGATGAGGAGACCGCGATCCGCGGGACCGCGAAGGACACGGCCTGCTCGGCCAGCAGATCGAGGCGGGAGCCCCCGGCGGCCAGCCCCACGACCCGAGGTGCCCGCCCCGCGGAGCCCAGGTGAGTCACGACGTCCAGAGCCTGGGTCCCGATGGAGCCGGTGGACCCCAGCACGACCACCCGGGCGGGTGCGTGACTCATGCCTGTTCCTTCCTGAACGCGATGGATGCGCATACGACGCGCCGCCGCTCCGGCGCGGGCCCGCTCGGAGGCGGCGCGCCGCCGCCCGACCGGGCAGTCTCACTCGAACTGACTCGACCTCACTCGACGGACAGCAGGACCTCGACGACGCGGGCGAGGTAGCGGTCCACGCTCCGCTCGTCGTAGGCGGCGTCCTTCCTCGCGGCGGAGAAGGTCGCCGTGCGCACCTCGATGGAGGACAGGGCGGTGGCGGCATCGAAGTAGGAGGCGACGCGATCCATGAGCCGATCGACCTCGACCTTGGAGTACCCGTGCTTGTGGGCGGAGGCGAAGCGCGACCCGTGCGGCCGCAGCAGCCGCGGATAGAGGGTGGTGGCCAGCTGGGCGACCTCCTCCATCCAGGCCTTACGGCCCCGCTCGGCCACGAAGTCGGCCCGACGGCGCTGGAGGAAGGCCGCCTCGAGCCGGTCCAGCGCGGAATCGACGGCAGCGGGCTTATAACCGCCGCGCACGATGTCGAAGGCGACGGTGCGCACGCCCTCGGAGTCCATCTCGTCGAGCTCACCGGCATCATAGATCTCGTGAGCGGTCGTGAAGTATCCCTCGACCTGTTCACGGCGGTAGCCCTGCCGGAACAAGCCCGCCCTCGGGAACATGTCGCTCATGTTCTCGCCCTTTCCTGGTGGAGCACCTCAGTGGCCAGCTGGCCGCAGGCGCCTTCGATGTCACTTCCTCGAGTATCCCGTACCGTCGTCGTGATGCCTGCGCGCCTCAGCGTGTCGACGAAGAGATCCTGCACATCTGGTTCGGAGCAGGTCCAGATGGAGCCTGGTGTGGGATTGAGGGGAATGGGGTTGACGTGCGCCCATCCGCGGCCGCGGGAGCACAGTTCATCCGCCAGGCGCTGGGCGCGCCAGGCGTGGTCGTTCATGTCCTTGATGAGCGCGTACTCGATGGATACGCGCCGCCCGGTGGCGCGGAAGTAGTCGTAGGCGGCGTCGAGGAGCTCGCCCACCTTCCACTTGGAGTTGACGGGGATGAGCTCGTCGCGCAGCTCGTCGTCCGGGGCGTGCAGGGACACTGCCAGCGTCACCGGCATGCCCTCGGTGGCGAGCTTGCGGATCAGGGGCACCAGGCCGACCGTGGAGACGGTGATCGCGCGGGCCGACAGCCCGAAGCCCTCGGGAGACGGGTCGATGAGCCGATGCAGGGCGGCCACGACGTTCTTGTAGTTGATCATGGGCTCGCCCATGCCCATGAAGACGACGTTGGACAGGCGGGCGGGGCCGCCGGTGAGCGTCCCCGCCGCCGACGCCTGCGCGGCGTGGCGCACCTGCTCGACGATCTCGGCGGCCGACAGGTTGCGCGTCAGTCCCATCTGACCGGTGGCGCAGAAGGGACAGGCCATGCCGCACCCCGCCTGGGAGGAGACGCACAGGGTGGTGCGGTCCTTGTACCGCATGAGGACGGACTCCACGCGCACCCCGTCGTGCAGCTCCCACAGGTGCTTCATGGTGCGCCCCTGATCGGCGCGGAGCACGCGCACCTTGTGGATGAGATCGGGCAGGAGCTCGGCGCTCAGCTGATCGCGCAGACCGGCGGGCAGGTCGGTCATATCGGCGGCGTCACGGGTGAAGCGGGTGAAGTAGTGGCGCGAGAGCTGGTCGGCCCGGAAGGCGGGCAGGCCCGCCTCCTTCAGGGCGGCCTTGCGGCCCCTCAGGTCGAGGTCGGCCAGGTGGCGGGGGGCCTTGCCCCGCGCCGCGGGCACGGCGAAGGACAGGCGGGGGCGCGCGTCGGGGCTGGTGGCGCCCTCGGGCGGCTGGTCGGTGGGACGCACCTGAACCCGACCCGGCTCGGGAGCCGTCGGTCCGCGTCCGATGACAATGGGCGCGGGCCGGGGCCTGTGGCCGCGGTCGTGCGTGGTTCTCACGGGTTCGGTGCTCCTGTCGACGATGGGCGGACGGCTGTTGAAGGGCTGCTTCCTGTCGGATTATCGGACGATCTATAAGACGATCAGGGAGAAGACGTAGACGACGGGGGCCGCCACGAGAATCGAGTCGAGACGGTCCATGAGACCGCCGTGCCCCGGCAGGAGGGTGCCCATGTCCTTCAGACCGAGATCGCGTTTGAGCAGGGACTCCCCCAGGTCGCCCAGAGTCGAGACGACGACGATGGTGGCGCCCAGGGCGGCGCCCGCCCACCAGGGGCCGCCCAGGCTCCACAGAAAGCCCGCGCCCACGCCCACGGCGGCGATCATGGACCCGATGAAGCCCTCCCAGGACTTCTTGGGCGATACCCGCGGCGCCATGGGATGCCTGCCGAGGGTGATGCCCGCCAACCAGCCTCCGGTGTCATTGGCCGCCGGCAGAGCGATGAGCATCAGGACCTTGCCGACACCGTGATCCTGATGGGCCACCAGGACGGCGAAGCTGGCCAGGAACGGCAAGTAGGTCGCAGCGAAGACGGAGGCGGAGGCCTCCGCAGAGCGGGAGCGCCGCACGGCGTCGTGCTCGTCCGTGCGCGGGATCATGTGGTCGGGGGCCTCGAAGTCGGTGCCCGACTCGGCCTCGGCCTGATTCATGAAGCACCACAGCACGCAGGCGCCCGTGGTGGCCAGGTAGGCGCCGAGGGCCGCCTCGGCCCCGATGGTCCAGGCGCACACGGCCATCCCGATGGAGCCGAGCCACAGGGGGGCCAGGGGCAGCCGGATGCCCTTGCGTGCGAAGGCTCCGGCGAGTTCCCACAGCGCACCGCAGACCGCGACGACCACGACCCCGACGAACGCCACTTTGTAGAACAGCAACGACGCCAGAACAGCGCCGATCAGGACGACCGCCACCCCGACGGCGGCAGGCAGGTTCCGCCCTGCCCGCCCGGTGGCGGGCAGGGGGGCGCGGTTGCGGGTCGGCGGCGGGGCCAGCAGTGAGGTCAGCGAAGTCGGCACAGTCACGTATGCGTTCTCATCGGTCTGCGAAAGCGGGTGGGGCGCGGCTCAGACGTCGAGAAGCTCGGCCTCCTTAGCGGTCAGCGCAGCATCAATGGCCTCCACGAAGCGCTTGGTCAGGGCATCGAGCTCGGACTCCGCGCGCATGACATCGTCCTCTCCGGCATCGCCGGCCTTCTTGATCGCCTCGAGCTCCTTCTTGGACTTGCCGCGAATGCCGCGCACCTGAACGCGGGATTCCTCGGCACGGCTGCGCGCGAGCTTGACGTAGTCCTTACGGCGCTCCTCCGTCAGGGCGGGCAGGGTCACGCGGATGACCGTGCCGTCGTCGGTCGGGTTGACGCCGAGGTCGGACTCGCGGATGGCGGTGGTGATGGCCTTCATCGCAGAGCGGTCGAAGGGGCTGACGATGACGGTGCGCGCCTCGGGGATGGTGATCGAGGCCAGCTGCTGGAGCGGGGTGGGGGCCCCGTAGTAATCGACCAGGATCGGGGTGAACATGGCGGGGTTGGCGCGGCCGGTGCGAATGGCCGCCAGCTCGTGCTTGGCGGCCTCGAGTGCCTTGTCCATCTTGTCCTCGGCCTCGAGCATGACGTCGTCGATCATGGTTCTTCCTTCGGTGGTGGGCGGGGTGTTTCTCGGATGATTCGGGCGCAGGGTCAGTCCTGTGTAACGAGGGTACCGATCTGCTCACCGAGAAGTGCGCGAGTGATATTGCCGCCCTCGCCCATGCCGAAGACGCGCATGGTCAGGCTGTTGTCGCGGCACAGGGCGAAGGCGGAGGCATCGACGACCTTGAGCCCGTCGGCCAGAGCGCGCTCGTAGGTCAGGCGGCTGAGCAGCCGGGCCGTCGGGTCCTTGCGCGGATCGGCCGTGTAGACGCCGTCGACGCCGTTCTTGCCCACGAGGAGCTCGTCGCAGCGGGTCTCCAGCGCCCGCTGGGCGGAGACGGTATCGGTGGAGAAATAGGGCAGACCCGCTCCGGCGCCGAAGACGACGACCCGCCCCTTCTCCAGGTGGCGGATGGCGCGCAGCGGGATGTAGGGCTCGGCGACCTGTGTCATGGCGATGGCGGACTGGACGCGCGCGGGCACTCCGGCCTTCTCGATGAAGTCCTGCAGCGCCAGGGCATTCATGACAGTGCCGAGCATGCCCATGTAGTCGGCGCGGTCGCGGGCCATGCCGCTCTGCGAGAGCTCGGCGCCGCGGAAGAAGTTGCCCCCTCCCACGACGACCGCGACCTGGACGCCTGTGGCTACCGCCTCGGCGATCTGCCGAGCGGCGTCGGAGACGACGTCGGGGTCCAGCCCCACCGCTCCCCCGCCGAAAACCTCTCCGGAGAGCTTGAGCAGAACGCGGCGCGGATGCGCGGCCGGGGCCTCGGAGGACGGCGGCTGGGGGGTCATAAGTGATGTCTCCTGGATTTTTCCGATGATCGTATCCGGATACGCGCATGCGCCGAAGACGAGCCTACCGCTTGTCGTGAACACGCTTATTCTGCGCGTTGTCACGACTTTGCAGCGGGCCCGCACGGCCCGGCATACCCGCGTACCCGATGATGCCCCGCACCGTCATCAGGGTCCGGAACACTCATCATGCGACTGGGGTCCACCATGGCGGTCAGGGGCGATCAGGGCAGCCATCTGATCTTGGGGGCGAGTATGCCGGTGCATCCCGGGACGCGTCCATGGGCAGACGTCCCCGGCAGAGTGCACGAGGGCCCCGCGAGCGGGTGCTCGCGGGGCCCTCGTCAGCGGGTATGCCGCCGGAACAGCGGGGATGGCCGCGCTCAGGCGCCGACGCGGAAGCGCACGAACCCGGTGAGCTTGCCGCCAGTGGCCTTGACCACCTTGTCCACTGTGGTCTTGGGGTCCTTGGCGTAGGCCTGGTCGACCAGGCAGTTCTCCTTGAAGTAGCCGCCCAGACGGCCCTCGACGATCCTGGGGATGGCCTTCTCGGGCTTGCCCTCAGCGCGGGTGGTCTCCTCGGCGATGGCGCGCTCCTTGTCCACGACCTCGGCCGGGACATCCTCACGGGTGAGGTAGAGCGGGGAGTAGGCGGCGATGTGCATCGCGACGTCGTGGGCGACCTCGGCAGCCGCCTCATCCGTGCCGACGAGCACGGCGACCTGGGCGGGCAGGTCGGGGTTGGTGCGGTGCAGGTAGGTCTCGACCCTCGGGGCGACCAGGCGGGCGACGCGGCGCACGACGATCTTCTCGCCGATGACGGCCTGCATGGAGTCGGTCAGCTCCTTGACGGTGGAGCCGTCCACCTCGACCTCGGCGAGCGCCTCCGCGGTCTCGGCGCCGGAGGCGACAGCGGCGTCGAGGACCTTGGCGGCGAAGTCGATGAACTTCTCGTTCTTGGCCACGAAGTCGGTCTCGGCGTTGATCTCAACGAGGACGCCGACCTGGCCCTCGTCGGAGTCGACGACCTTGGCCGCGATGAGGCCGGCGGAGGCCGCGCGGCCCTCGCGCTTGGCGATGCCCTTGAGGCCCTTGACGCGGATGATCTCGATGGCCTTCTCGGCGTCGCCGTCGGCCTCGTCGAGGGCCTTCTTGACGTCGAGCATGCCGGCGCCGGTCTTCTCGCGCAGCGCCTTGATGTCGGCAGTGGTGTAGTTCGCCATATAACTTCTCCTGAATATCTCCTGGTATTGCTTGATGCGCCTGAGTGCGCCCGACTGCGCTCCTACGGCCGTCTGCGACGGCAGGTGGGGCGGGCAAGGCGCCCAGGCATGCTCAGGCCTGCTGGGCGTCGGCCGTCTGCCCGCTCGCCTCGGCGGCCGGCTGCTCGGGAGCCGCACTCTGCTCGGCAGGTGCCGACTCAGCCGACTCGCTCTGCTCGGCCTGTCCAGCCGATCCGGCCTGTCCGGTCTGCTCGGCCTCGGCGCCGGCGAGGAGGGCGGCCTCCCACTCGGGCAGGGGCTCGGCGTCGGGAGCGGCGACCTCGGCCTCCGCGCCCGTGCGGGCGCGTCCGGCGGAACGGGCCACGAGGCCCTCGGCAGCGGCATCGGCGACGACGCGGGTCAGCAGGCTGACTGCACGGATGGCGTCGTCGTTGCCGGGAACGCCGTAGGTGACCTCATCGGGGTCGCAGTTGGTGTCGAGGATGGCGACAACGGGGATGCCCAGCTTCTGGGCCTCGGAGATCGCCAGGTGCTCCTTCTTGGTGTCGACGACCCACACCGCGGCGGGCAGCTTGGACATGTCGCGAATACCGCCGAGAGTCTTGACGAGCTTGTCCTTCTCGCGGCGCATCATGAGCAGCTCCTTCTTCGTGCGGCCGGATCCGGCCACATCGTCGAAGTCGATCTGCTCGAGCTCCTTCATACGGTCCAGGCGGGCGCGCACAGTGGAGAAGTTGGTGAGCATGCCGCCGAGCCAGCGCTGGCTCACGTAGGGCATGCCGACGCGCTGGGCCTGCTCGGCCACGGCTGCCTGGGCCTGCTTCTTGGTACCGACGAACAGAATGGTGCCGCCGCGGGCGACGGTCTCCTTGACGAAGTCGTAGGCGGTGTTGATGCCCTCGACGGTCTGCTGGAGGTCGATGACGTAGATGCCGTTGCGCTCAGTGAGGATGAAGCGCTTCATCTTGGGGTTCCAGCGACGAGTCTGGTGTCCGAAGTGGACACCGCTCTCGAGGAGCTGACGCATGGTGACGATCGCCATGTCGGTCCTTTCGCGCGCAATCCGGAGGTCGCCGGGTGCGCTGTGAGTCGTGGGGCGGTCATCCGTCCTGCATCCGTCCTGCTCGGCGGCGCGCCCCGGTATTGATGGTTTCTCCCCGTTGACCGGTGGGCCCGCGCGGCGGGCCGCGGCTCCGTCCCGACGGGAGCCGGGAGGATGGGGCCTGGCGCTCGCGACGCGCGACCACCCTCTCCACCCGGACGGTTGCCCGGACGGTTCAGGACCTCGGCCGCGACGCCCGAAAGGATTCCCGCACCCGAATCGGACGAACCGATGGGCGCGAGCGCGAGCGCGCGAAGTCAACCGCCCTTGGCCGGCGCATCCCCAGTCCTGAGCCGATCCGACGTCGATGGCTGAGCCCTTGAGCTTTTCATCAGGCCTTTGCATGTCTTCGCATGCCCTTGCCAACCGGACCGGCGAACTGGAGCGAGCAGATCGCAGGCGACTGCGAGCGTGAGGCTACCACAGCATTCGTCACAATTCCGCGCCGATCCGCGAGAATCTCAGGGTAAGGGCATGTCATTCCTATCACCTCCACGGGCTCCACCGGTCGCTGAGATACGCCGCTGCCCACAGTGCTCGATGCCCTCGAGTGCGCCGTCCTGCGTTCCCGACGCAATCTGATGCGCATGAGTCCCACATACTCGCCTGTGTCAGCTCCGTCCGCTGCCTCCGCTCCGTCCGCTGCGTCCGCTTTGCTTACCGCGCCCACTGTGCCCGCTGCGCACACTGCGCACACGCAACCTCGGCTGCCCGAGCTGCCCGGCCATTCCCCGAGGCCACTCCTGCCGCTGCCGGGGCCGGGGCGGCCGGAGCAGCCGGGGCGGCGACGCTTCCGCTCCCTGGCACTGGGCATGAGCCTCAGCCTGCTGCCGCTGTCCGCCACCGGGCCTCCGCCCGGGCCCGCGGCCGCGGTCATGGCGCCGATGGAGTACGCGAGCTCCCCCGGTTCCCCTTCAGACTCCCCTTCAGCCCTCCCGGCGGGGCCGGGCGCTGAGAAGACAGGGAAGTCAGGGGACTCAGGGGCGTTCGAGAACTCAGAGACGGTGAGAGCGCCACGAGAGTCGGCGGAATCGACAGCGCCGCGCACCCATGCGCCCCGCGCCTCCTACGGGTGGCCGACCGGCAGTCCCGCGAGCGTGGTCCGGGGATTCGATCCGCCCACGGTGACCTGGGGCTCGGGTCATCGGGGTGTGGACCTGTCCCTTCAGGCGGGCTCTCCGGTCCTCGCGGCGGGAGACGGGACCGTGGTCTTCGCCGGGGCGGTCGCGGGGCGGCCGGTCGTCTCCATCGATCACGCCGATGGCATCCGCACCACCTACGAGCCGGTCGAGGCCTCGGTCGCCGCTGGGGACGTCGTCACTCGAGGGCAGACCATCGGCACGCTTCTGGCGGGACATCGCTCCGACGGGGTGGACGCTCTGCACTGGGGCGCGCGCACCGGGCCGAAGAGCTACATCAACCCGTTGCGTCTTCTGCATCCCGCCGTCATCCGGCTCAAGCCACTGAGATCGGAGTGATCGGAGCGATCTGAGCAGAACCAACCGGGCTGACCATCCGCAGCTTGTCCGGCTTATCCAGCGCATATGCCGTACATGCCGTGTACGCCGCGTATGCCGTATATGCGCATATGCAGCGACGTGTATACGCAGCCCATTGCGCAGCGCCTTGTGCAGCTCTGAAAGCTGCCGAGCGCCGCTGCGTGTCGCGCGCCACCGGCGAGGGGGCGGGCCGAAGCGCGGATATGTTGCGCACCGACCGGCTCATGCCCGCGGGAAGGCCTGAGCGTAAACGGCCCGCAGGCGCTCGGCCGATACGTGGGTGTAACGCTGAGTGGTGGCCAAGGAGGAGTGGCCGAGCAGCTCCTGAACGCTGCGCAGGTCCGCTCCCCCATTGAGAACATGAGTGGCCGCCGAGTGACGCAACCCGTGCGGCCCGAGGTCGGGCACGCCCGCGAGCGCCGCGGCGCGGTGAACGACATCGCGCACCGCCCGCGGGTCGAGGCGCCGTCCGCGCACCCCGACGAACAGCGCACCGCCGGCGGCCGCAAGGGCGATCCGGTCGCGTACCGCCAGCCAGTTCTCGAGCGCCTGAGAGGCCGGCGCCCCGTAGGGCACAGTGCGCTCCTTGTCCCCCTTGCCCAGCACGCGCAGAGTGCGCCGGGATCGATCCAGGTCGGCGATATCCAGACCGCACAGTTCTGAGACGCGCACGCCCGTGGCGTAGAGAACCTCCAGAAGCGCCGCATCGCGCAGCGCGATCGCCTCCTGCATAAGGCCGTCCTCGGGGCTCGCCTTCGCTGACTTAGCCGACCTCGCCGTCTCCGCTGAGCTCGCCGTCTTCGCCGTCCGTCCCGATGCCCGCTCCAGCCCTCCTTCCGCCTCAACGGGAACGACTTCCGCTCCCGCCTCCTCGGCGCGGCGTGCCGCCGCCGCCAGAAGTGTCGTGGCCTGCTCCTCGGTCAGGACGGCCGGCAGCCGGCCTTCGGCTCGAGGCGAGCGCAAACGGGCGGCAACATCGGTGCTGATCAGGCAATTGCGGTGCGCCCAGGTGGAGAAGGCCCGCACCGCCGCGGAACGGCGCGCAATGGTGGCCCGCGCGCTGCCGGCGGCCGACATCTCTGCCAGCCAGGCGCGCAGATCGGCCAAGTCGAGGCTGAGCAGCGCAGGGCCGATCGGCTCATCGGGGTCGCCGCCCACGCCGAGGAAGGTCAGCAGGTCGCCGACGTCGGCGACATAGGCGCGCACAGTGTGCTCGGACAGGCCCCGCTGGAGCCCGAGATGACGCAGCCACGCCTCACTCAGCTCGCCGCGGGTGCGCGGCCCAGCAGAATCGCTCATGGAGGCAGGCTAGCGACCCCTGCGTCTTCACGTGTCTCCACACGTCTTCATGCGCGTCTTCACTACCCTCACCGGGCGGCGCGTCGGCGCCAGCGCGAGCCGTCGCGCTCGACGCGTCCGGAGAGCTCGAGCAGCCCGAGAGTCGAGACGACATCCTGCTCCGACAGGCCCGCCACGCGGGCAAGCGCCCCGACGGTGGCCGCGCCCCGTGCGGGAAGAGCATCGACGACCATGGAGGCCTCCCCCGTCAGTCCATCGAGCAGTCCCGAGCCGGCGTTGCCGGGGACTGCGGCGCGGGTGGCCTCGGGGTCCACGCTGCCCAGAGGGGCGACGAGCTCCAGGGCGTCCTCGGCATCGGTGATGCACACCGCCCCGTCTCGCAGCAAGCGGTGGCAGCCGACCGACCCCATGGAGGTCACCGGGCCGGGCACGGCCCCGAGGCCGCGGCCGAGGTCACGAGCGTGCCGGGCGGTGGACAGTGCCCCGGAGCGCCAAGCGGCCTCGACGACGACGGTGGCCTCGCTCAGGGCCGCGATCAGACGATTGCGCGTCAGGAAGCGGTGACGGCCGGGCCGACAGCCCGGTGGCACCTCGGCCACGAGAGCACCGGTGTCGATGATGGCGTGCAGCAGATCGGCATTCCCCGTCGGGTAGAGGCGATCCACTCCCCCGGCGCTCACGGACAGCGTCGGACCGGAGCGTAGGGCACCGCGGTGGGCAGCTGCATCAATGCCGAAGGCGCCGCCGGAGACGACCACGACGCCCCACGTCGTCAGGTCTGAGGCGATCCGGGCGGCCACGCGCTCCCCGTAATCGGTGGAGGCCCGCGCACCCACCAGGGCCAGGGCCCGTCCGGTGCCGGGACCGGCGGCAACGAGGTCTGCCCGAGTGCGCCGGGCGCCGACGGATGACCGCCTCGGCGGCTCGCCCTCAGGGCTCTCAGGGCTCTCAGGGCCCTCACGACACTGCGATGGCAGCAGCGCCGGGTCCCCGCGGACCCATAGGCAGTGGGGCGGATGTTCGAGATCGTCCAATCCGGTGGGCCACCACGAGTCGGTGGGCAGGATGAGGCTGCCGCCGAGCCTCTCCAAGGCCTCGAGCTCGCGGCGGATATCCAGACCGGCGAGTCTGGGCGCCCAGCGGGCGGCCGCTCTCCTCCAGGCGGCGCCGGCCCCGGCCGCATCGCCGCGGGGCGCGATCGGCGGTCGTGGCGCCGGCAGCGGCGATCCCTCGCAGTCCAGGGCCTCGTCGAGGAGCCAGGCGAGAGCCGGGCCCGCTCCCAGGTTGCCGACGAGTGCGCAAGCGGCATGGTCGGCGGGCTCGGCTAGCCGTGACCAGGTGGCCCGCGCCAGAGCCTCATCCTGGATGGCACGGGCCTGCAGTCGGCGCTGCGGACCCGCCCCGGAGAGCCGCCCGCCCGCCGTCGGGGCCCGACCGGAAGCGGATCCGGCCCCGGCCCGGGCATCCTCCCGGACGTTCTGCGGTGCAGCAGCGCCGGCTCTCTCCGGCAGCGCGACCACTGCACAGGCTGTATCAGCCGAGTTTTCTGCCGAGCTGTCTGCCGGGCCGTCGATGACATCGAGGCCGTCAGGGCAGGCAGCACCATCAGGGCAGCCGGCATCCCCAGGGCCGTCAGGCAGGCGTGTGGGCGCATCGGTCAGGTCGGTCGGGGTCACAGACGCGCTCCTCTCGTGCGCAGGGCCAGCGCGCCGCCGAGGTCGGCGGCAGTGGGAGCCGGTCTGGCGGCCAGATCGGCCAGGGTCCAGGCCAGGCGGAGAACTCGGTCCACGCCGCGCAGCGTGAGATCGCCACGATCCAGCGCCGCCATGAGCGGGGTCAGCAGGGCCGGCTCCATCCCGGAGGAGGCCGAGCGCAACCAGGACCCCGGCACCTGCCCCGTGAGCCGCCAGGGCGTCTCCGCGAGCCGATGGGCGGCTCGAGCGCGGGCCTGCCGCACACGTGCGGCGACGTCCCGGCTCGACTCGCCGGCAGCACCGGCTGCCAGGTCCCGGGCGGTGACGGCCGCAACATCGACCTGGATGTCGATGCGATCCAGGAGCGGCCCCGACAACCGGGAGAAGTAGCGCCTGCGCCGCAGGGATGTGCAGGTGCACTCCAACCCGCGCCCGCCGCCCTTGCCGCAGGGACAGGGGTTGGCCGCCAGAACGAGCTGGAAGGCGGCGGGGAAGGCCGCCCGCCCGCCGACCCGATCGATGGTGACCGAACCGGTCTCCAGGGGCTGGCGCAGGCAGTCCAGGACGCCGCTGGGGAACTCCGGCGCCTCGTCGAGGAAGAGGACTCCGCGGTGAGCGAGTGACACGTCGCCCGGCCGAGGCGTACCGCTGCCGCCGCCGACGACCGCCGCCCTGGTGGCGGTATGGTGCGGGGCCCGTAGAGGCGGAGCGGTCAGCAGGCCGGAGTCGGGATCGAAGGTGCCCGCCAGGGAGTGCAAGGAGGTGACGGTCACGGCGTCCTCGGCATCCAGTGCGGGCAGGATCGAGGGCAGGCGCTCGGCCAGCATGGTCTTGCCCGCACCGGGAGGCCCCACGAGGAGCAGGTGGTGCCCGCCTGCGGCCGCGACCTCCAGGGCATGGCGGGCCTCGGCCTGTCCGACGACATCGGCGAGGTCGGGGATGCGAGCCTCCGGATGGCTCCGCGGCTCGCGGGACTGCTCGCCACGGCGGCGGGCGCGCTCGACGACTGCCCGGGCACGCGGGGGCAGCCTGCCGCCGTAGTCCTCCACGAGCTCACCGATATGGTCGACCGCGCGCACGCGAGCGCCCGGAACGAGGGCGGCTTCGCGGGCGGCGGGGGCGGCCACGATGACATCGGGAACACCGGCCTCCACGGCCGTGCGCACAGCCGGCAGGATGCCGCGCACCGCATGGATGGAGCCGTCCAGGCCGAGCTCGCCGATGTAGACGGTGCGGGCCAGCACCGCCAGAGCGCGCGGGGGCAGCAGATCACGTGCTCCGAGCACCGCCAGCGCCAGCGCCACGTCGAATCCGGTGCCGGTCTTGCGCAGGTCCGCCGGAGAGAGGTTGACCGTCAGGCGCTGCTCTCCCCAGGTGACGCCGCAGACCGTCAACGCGGCTCGTACGCGTTCGCGCGACTCGCGCACGGCGGCGTCGGGAAGGCCCACGAGGGTGAAGCCGGGCAGTCCTGAACTCGAGTGGGCCTCAACATCGACAAGATGCCCCTCCAGGCCGGTCAGGGTCACGGCAAGGGTGCGCGCCAGGCTCATGATGCGCCCACTCCACGGTGATGGCGCAGTTCGGCGGGCAGGCCCGAGCGCAGAAGCACGGAGATCACATCGAGGCGGAAACGCCCGTGAGACACGGGATTCTGGGCGGCCCAGGCCGCAGCGAGAACGCGCAGGCGCATGAGTTTGTCCGCATCGACGGATGCGGCCGGAGGCCCGGCCCTCAGACTCGTACGGGTCTTGACCTCGATGACCACGAGAACGGGCGGACCCTCGCCGGCGGTTCCCGCGGGTTCCAGGGCGACCAGATCGAGCTCACCGCGCAATCCGGTTCCGGGACGCCAGTTGCGATCCACGATTTGCCAGCCGTGATCGCTGAGGTACCGGGCGGCGAGATCCTCGCCGCGTCGGCCCACGGCTGCCCGCTCGAGCCCTGCAGTTGTCATGATCACGATGATCACCTCCGCCACCAGCATGCGCGGCGGAGGGCGGCTGACGACAACGGCGTCGTCGAGCCCGGTGGGAAAGCGCCGTGCGAGCTAAGCGGTGGAGCCCTGCGATGCGTTTCGCGTCACACGCGCACCGTATCTGCGTCGCAGGTCATGAGGGGATATCCATCTCCGGCTTGGTGAGTTCCTCGACGTTGACGTCTTTGAAGGTGACCACATGGACCGACTTCACGAAGCGGCTGGAGCGGTAGATGTCCCACACCCAGGCGTCCTCAAGACTGAGCTCGAAGAAGACCTCGCCGCCGTTGGTGCGCACCTGCACATCAACGGCGTTGGCCAGGTAGAAGCGGCGCTCGGTCTCCACCACGTAGGAGAACAACGAGACGACATCCCTGTACTCGCGGTACAGGTCCAGCTCCAGATCGTTCTCATAGGACTCGAGGTCTTCAGCGCTCACGACTCCATCATGCACGTCCTGAGCGTGCGGCCCGAGCAGGCGCCGATGGCGCGTCGCGCCGTGCCGATCACGGCCGGGCAACAGATTCAGCGCTCAGCGTCCACGAAAGAGCCGACTCCGGGCAAGTTCCATGAGCGGCGGTGCTGGTCGCTCGCACCGAGGCGCGCCAGTGCCTCGACGTGGGCGGCGGAGGCGTATCCCTTATTGGACGCCCAGTCGTAGCCGGGGTCCGGCAGGGCCGACATGAGGGCGTCCCGCTCGACCTTGGCCAGGATGGAGGCCGCGGCGACGATGGCGCAGCGGGCGTCTCCCTTGACCTCCATGCGCACGGCCGGGGTGAAGCGGGCGGACAGGACGGATTCATCGCCGATCGATTGGCGGGCCTCTCCGATCGACTCAACAGACTCAACAGACACAGCAACAGGCTCAACAGGCACAGCAGAGGGCTGGGCGCCCAGGGCATCGAGCAAGTCGGGCTCGGGCTCGGTCAGCCAGTCCGCCCTGCCGTCGAGGATGATCGCTCCGGGGAGGTGATCGCGGGCGGCCATCCGGGCGAGGGCCCGCCGTCCCGCGAGACGCAGGGCGCCCACGATGCCGAGGGCGTCGATCTCCCCGGGTGCGGCGTGAGCCACAGCCCAGTCGAGGACCCAGGCACGGCACGGCTCCACCAGAGCCTCACGGCGACGAGGCGTGAGCTGTTTGGAATCGGCGAGTCCCTGAGGAAAGGCATCCGAGGTTCCACGATCGACGACAGCCAGGCCCACGGTGACGGGGCCCGCCAGCGAGCCGCGGCCGACCTCGTCCATGCCACCGACCAGCTCATGATGCCGCAGGAGCTCGTCCTCGACACCGCTATCCGGGCGGAGTCGTCGTGCTGTCGTCATCGGGGAATCATCGGGAGCGCCGATGTCACCGATTGGGATCGGGCACGTCGCGGAAGACCGCCTCGCCCTCGTCGAGCGAATCCCAGCGGCTCACCGGCCACACAACATTGGTGGCCACGCCGACGACATCATCCAACGGCACGGCGCCACCATGCGGATCGTCCTGGTGGAAGCGGGAGTCCGAGGAGTTGGAGCGGTTGTCCCCCATCACCCAGATGCATCCCTCGGGGACGATGATGTCGAAGGGCACCAGGGACGGCGCAGCACCGTCCTTGATGTAGGTCTCCTGCAGGGGTACGCCGTTGACGGTCAGGGCGCCTGCGCCGTCGGAGGTGATGCGGTCACCGGAGACGCCGATCACGCGCTTGATGAGGTGATGTCCGGAGTTCTCGGGCAGCAGGCCGGTGAGGATGAGCCCGTCGCGCACGATTCCGTTGATCCCGGAAGGCTCCTCGGTGTCGAGCCAACCGCCCGGGTCCGTGAAGACGACGATATCCCCGCGATGCACATCATGCGGGTGGTACATCCGCACCGAGACATGATCCTCGGTCTGCAGGGTGTTCTCCATTGAACCGGAGGGGATCGCGAAGGTCTGGACGATGTGGGTCTTGATGAAGGCGGACAGGGCCAAGACGACCACGACGACGGCGAGGGTGGACAGCCAGCCGCGACGCGGTCGGTCCTCCTCAGAATCATCCTCCTCCTCGCCCGGAACCGGCAGGGGGCGAGGGCGCCGGGCGGGCGGATAGGAGGGCGGCAGGTCTGTAGCCTTCTCTGAGCTTTCTGAGCTTTTCGAGGTTCCCGGCTTCTCTGCCGCCTCCGAGTCAACCGCCTCGTCCAACTCGCCGGCTGCGCCAGCCTCAGCGGAATCGACTCCAGCCTCGGCGTCGCCCTGGGAGCCCTCGTCATCCGCCTCCAGGAGCACTCCGGACTCGATGGCGACGGCGTCAGCGCCGAGGCCCTCGACCTCCGGGGCACGGGCGGGCTCCTCCGTACGAGGCGCAGCCTCGGCAGGCCCGGCGGGCTCAGCTAAATCAGCTAACTCAGCGGGTTCAGCCCCTGACGGCTCGACATCAGCGGTGTCAGTCGCAGCCTCAACAGCTTCGGGGACCACCTCAGCAGCTTCGTCGGCATCGTCGGCTCCGTCAGCAGCCGATGCCCGCTCGGCATACGGCTCCGCAGCGGTCGAGTCAGTGTCCTCAGCGCCTTCAGTGCCTTCAGCGCCTTCAGCGTTTTCAATGTATTCAGCGTCCGCAGTGTCGTCAGCATCCGCAGCGCCCTCTGATTCGTCTGCATCCTCGACGCCGCCGGCCGCCGCCTCGTGAGCATGAGCGTCGGCCCGATCATCAGACTCCGATTCGGGCGCCCCGGCACGCACGGACTCCCCCGCCATATCGCCGGTCTCAGAGTCATCGCCGTCGTCGCCGGTATCACTGCCAACGCTGCCAGCCCCGTCAGCACTGCCAACGCTGCCAACGCCGTCATCCGCTTCCGCAGCGGGCTCGTCCAGCTCGTCCGGCTCAGCCTCAACAGCCGTGGGCTCCCCCGACTCAGGCAACTCACTCCCAGGAGCCCCGGACTCGTCAGGCGCCTCGCTGCCGGCTCTGTAGGCACTGTCAGCATTTTCAGCGCTATCAGCCGCGCCCGCCTCACGCGCCTCGGGCTCAGCAGAGTCCGACTCAGTCGAGGAGGCCGACTCGGCGGCCACCGCGCCCTCCACGGGTTGTTCAGCCGGGTCAGGCCCTTCGGCCTCACCCGGCTCGCCAGACTCGCCCTCACCGACCACGGCGGCCGACTCGGTCGGCCCCTCCGCGTCCGGATCGGGCTCACCGGCCCGGGCCCGCTCACCCCCGGGCTCGTCGGGCGTGGCAGACGGTTCGTCCCCCGTGCGCTCCGCCTCGGACTCAGGCTCGAGCTCGGCCGACTCGGCCGCCACCGCGCCCTCGACGGGTTCATCAGGCCCTTCGGCCTCGCCCGGCTCGTCAGACTCGCCAGGCTCATCGACTACGGCAACCGTCCCAGGCCGGACGGCCCGATCCCGCACGACATCGACTACCGCAGCCCCAGCGCCCTCCTGCGTCCACCGAGCCTGCATCGCACTCTCATCAACGAGGGCGACCACGGATACGTCTTCAGCCCGCTCCTCATCGGGAGAGGTCAATGCGCCGCCGTCGCCGACGTCGGGCTTGAGCTCCTCGAGGTCGTCCTTCGGTGAGGTCACCGTGCTCCTGTTCCGAGGTTTGCGTATACGTGGGGAGGCTGTGACGCCTCACTAGTTCAGTAGTGGCGTCAGTAAAGGGAGAGGAAGGATGCCGGGGCCCGGAGGCCCCGGACATCACCGAAGAGCATAGAGGGCGCCCCTCAGCTCTCGCGGCGCTCCTTGATCTTGGCGGCCTTGCCGCGCAGGTTGCGCAGGTAGTACAGCTTGGCGCGGCGCACGTCACCGCGGGCGACGACCTCGATCTTCTCAACGGTGGGCGTGTGGACCGGGAAGGTGCGCTCAACGCCGACGCCGAAGGAGATCTTGCGGATGGTGAAGGTCTCCGAAACGCCGCCGCCCTGACGGGCGATCACAACGCCCTGGAAGACCTGGGTACGGGTGCGGCTGCCCTCGACGACCTTGACGTGCACCTTGAGGGTGTCACCGGGGCGGAAGGCGGGCACATCGTCGCGCAGCGAAGCGGCATCGATCTGGTCGATCAGGTTGGTCATTATTCTCTCCACGCTCGTGCCACTGGTCATGGGCGCTTGGTAGGCGACGCCGCGACTCGCCTCGGGCCGGTCCCGATGGAGCGACTGCGCCGTTCTCGATCGCCCGCGGGTCCTGCGCATGAGCACCTCCCCAGTGGCAGAGGATACTCGAGGCCCGGAGGCGGGCTTAGTTTGCCACAGCGCGGCGCGGGGCTGCGAGGGCGTTCAGGCGCGAGTGCCCGACTTCACGTGCCCCGGGCTGTCAGCCTTCCTCAAACCTCCTCGCTCGTCGCTCGCTCCCTCACCCCTCACCGGCGGTCGGAGCGGGCACGACAGTCGGCACGGAAGCAGCCTGCGGCACCTGCGAGAACACGTCCCGACCGCCCACAAGACCTGACCAGCGCCCGATGGGCCAGTAGACGAACCTCGCAATGCCGACGATATCCTCGGCTGGAACGAACCCGCCGTGCGCATCGCCCTGATGCAGTCGGGAATCCGCCGAGTTCGACCGATTGTCCCCCATGACCCACACGTAACCGTCAGGGACGGTGACGTCGAAGGCGATGTCCGAGCTGGTGCGGCCGGGCTTGAGATAGGGCTCATCGAGAACGACTCCGTTGACGCTTACAGGACCGGAGCCATCGGCCACGATGTGATCGCCCGGGAGCCCGACGACCCGCTTGACGAGATGGTGCCCCGCGTCCTGCGGCAGGATGCGCAGGAAGACCAGCACATCCTGGGCGAAACGAGCGGCTCCGGTCGGCTCGGGATCGGTGAGCCAGTGATCCGGGTCGGTGAACACCACGACGTCACCGTGCTGGACGGAATCGGTGTCGTACAGAGTGACCAGGATGCGGTCGCCCGCGTGGAGGGTGTCCTCCATGGATCCCGAGGGAATGGTGTAGCTCTGCACGAACAGAGTGCGCACAATCGCGATGATCGCCAGTACGACGATGAGAGTCAGCAGTCCGCGCAGAAAGGGGCGGCCGGCCTCCCCCCTGCTTCCCTGGCTGCGCAGTCGTTCTGAACGAGTGAGCGCAACACGACCGGGCGTATCCGCCGTGCGCCCCCTGCCGACCGGGCCGGCGGCCTCAGCGTTTTCAGTGCTTTGAGCGTGTTCAGTCTTGTCAGTGCTTTCAGAGTCTTCAGTGCTCATCGTGGACCTCCTGCGGGTTCAGGCTCATGACCACGTCACGGCAGGCCTGCCCGCCGACGTCGTAGATTCTCGATCCGACGGTGCGGAAGCCGCGCCGCTTGTATGCCTTCTGCGCACGGCGATTGCGCTCGTGGGTGCCGAGCCACAGGGCGGTGGCGCCCATGGCGGCGGCATCGCGGATGGCCTCGTCCAGAAGCACCGCGGCGACGCCGGAGGAGCGCAGACGGGCATCGACGTAGGCCTTGGACAGCTCGGCCACGATTCCGGCGCTGCCGTCGGCACGTGCGGGGATCTCAACGGTGTCGGGCCGCGGGTCCAGCCCGTCGACGAACTCGCCCCCGGAGTCCGGCCGCTCGATGATCACGGCGCTGTAGCCGACGAGCTTGCCCGGGGCGACGGCATCGGCGGGATCGGCGCTCTCCGTGAGCCTGCTCGGCGTGAGCCCGTCGGGCAGCTCGGCGACCGTGAGAACCACGCGCGGGTCGGCCTGCCAGGCGGCGAAGCGCTCAGGGGTGAAGGTGGACGCGATATGGACGGCGATCTGCTCCCGCGGGACGAAGGGCGGGCAGGCATCCGGGAAGGTGCGCGCCGCCAGGGCGGCCAGGTCCTCGGCATCCTCCGCCAGAGCTGGCCGTATCACCAGCTGGACCGGGCCCTGGGCGCCCGTGGGGACCACCCAGCCGTGGTGCGCCAGTGCGGTGCGGTCGGCGGTGTCGAGCGTCTCGGGGTGCAGGCGCTCGATCATGTCGGGGCGGCGGGCCACCGTGCGGGCGATGGACTGGTCACGGCGCGCACGGGCGATGCGGGCGTGGTCGCCCGACAGCAGATGCGGGGCGGAGACGGCCAGGTCGAGGCCGCGCCAGGCGACAGGGCGGGTATGGACCGGGTACTCCAGCAGACCCGCCTCGGAGTGCGACTCCTCGACGACGGAGGCGGGGTTGCCCAGCACTCCCGGGCGCAGGCGGGCGACGGCCTCGATCATGACCAGGGTCGCCGCTTCGCCGCCGCTGAGCACGTAGTCGCCGATCGACAGTTCGCGCACCTCGACACCGGCGGACCGGTAGTGCTCGGCGACACGGGCGTCTATGCCCTCGTAACGGCCGCATGCGAAGACGACCTGGTCGGCCCGGGCGAGATCCTCGGCGGTCCGTTGGGTGAAGGTGTCTCCGGAGGGGGCGGGGATGACGAGGACCCGACGGCTTTGCGCCGGAGCGCCCGCAGGCGGGGCCAGGACGGCGTCGAGGGCCTCGCCCCACACGTCGGGCTTCATCACCATTCCGGCGCCACCGCCCAGCGGGGTGTCGTCAACGGTGCGGTGGCGGTCGTGGGTCCACTCGCGAAGATCGTGAACGTGCAGGTCGATGAGTCCGGTGTCAGCGGCCTTGCCGACGAGCGAAAGGTTCAGTGCCCTCAGATAGTCGGGGAAGATCGTGACGACGTCGAGGCGCAGAGGGCCGGAGGGCGGCGCGGCTGGGGCCTGACTCATCGGCGATCCTCCTCGGCCCTGCCGACGCCCGGGAAGAGCCCGCCGGGAGGGTCTACGGTGATGGTGCCCGCATCGGGGTCGATCTCGGGAACAAGTGCCTCGACGAAGGGCACGGCAACGCGCTCCCCCTCCGGAGTGCGCACGATGAGACGATCCTGGGCGACACCGGGCTCGAGGTCGACGACCTCACCGAGCTGCTGGGGCTGCTCGAGCTGCTGAGACTCTCCATCGGCCGAGGCCGGAGCGCGGACGACCCGCAGACCGATGAGCTCATGGGCGTACCAGGCTTCATCATCCTCATCGTCTGCACCGTCTGCACCGTCAGGACCGGCGGTGCCGGTAGCGCCTCTATCGGCGGTGTCGGTCTCGACCAGCAGACGCGCGCCGCGCAGAGCCTCGGCCGCGGTGCGGTCGCGAACCTCCTCGAAGAGGGCGAACCAGCGGGAGCCGTCGAAGCGCACACGGGCGACGGTCAGGTGGTCGATATCCGAGTCTCCGTGGCCTCGGCCTTCATGCGTGTCGGGAGCCTGAACCGGCAGCCGGGCGCCGGGAGCGAGCCTGCCCCGAGGATCGTCGGTGCGGATCTCGAGACGCACCTCCCCCTTGAGGGCATGGGCGGGACCGATGACGGCGACGGTGAGCAGCACTGGGCCAACCTATCGCGCACCGCGGTCACATGGCTGGGCGTCTCGCCCCACCGGCGACGGGGCCATCGGCCCCGCCACCGGCCCGAGAATCACGGGCGCATCTACTCGAGCCCCACCGAGCAGAGCCATATCGCGCCAGCGGCGGCCTACGCCGAAGCGCCTGCCAATGGCAGCCATGCAACCGTCTCAATGCGCCTGAAAGTGCCGGTGGGTTTGGGGTTGGTGTGGGCCGGGTTGGTTGGTGTTTGGGGGTGGGGTTAGTGGCGGTCGGTGTCGATGACGTCGACGCGGACCGGGGCTTGGGCTACGGCTCCGATCACTGTGCGCAGGGCTCGGGCCGTGCGCCCTGAACGACCGATCACTCGCCCCAGATCAGAGGGATTGACTCGCACCTCCAACACCTGACCACGACGCAACGACCGCGAAACCACCGACACACCATCCGGACGATCCACAATCCCACGCACCAAATGCTCCAACGCCTCGGCCAACACCAGCCTCAGACCCCCTCAACCACCTCAGACCCAGCCTCCTGAGCCTGCCCAGCCTGCTCGACCTGCTCAGCCTGGGCCTGGGCGGAGGCCGCAGCCTTACGCTTCTGCGCATCATCATCAGCCAACCGAATCGCATCCAACCGCGCCCGCGCAGCCGCACCCTCATCCTTGAGACGCAACTTGCCCTCAGGCACAGGCAACCCCTTGAACGCCTGATAATCACCCGTGATCTTCAACAAACGATGCACCGTCTCCGAAGGCTGAGCACCCACACCCAACCAATACCGCACCCGCTCGGAATCAACACGAATCAACGACGGCTCCTGCATCGGGTCATACAACCCGATCTCCTCAATCACACGCCCATCACGCTTCTTACGCGCATCGAGCACCACCACCCGATACACCGGCGAAAACTTCTTACCGATGCGCTTCAGGCGAATCTTGACTGCCACAGTAGACAAACTCCTCAAACCAGGACGGCGCACGCCACCCACCGGTGAGGATCAAGCAACAGCCCGCGACGCACAACCTACCAACCACGACCACGCACAGGAGAGGGACCGCACACAGCCGCAAACAACCCACCCATCATGCCAGACCACCCCCACCCACAACCACACACCCCCACCCCCACACCCCCTGCGAGATCCCCCACAAACCACCCACACCACCAATTACAACCTGTGAGAAAGAGCTGGCGAGTCACAAGACGCATCGGTCATGCTTCTATCTGTGACGCCCTTCGGCATCCGTCCCCCTGGCGCGCCGACCTCCATCCGCCCACCGGGATCAGCGCAATCGGCGCACAGCGCATCCGGATCCTCCCTTTTCCGACGCCCGGGCCGGGCAATGCCCAGACCGGATCACACGACATCCGCGGGCGAGCCCGCCCCCACCGGCATTGACCAGGTCCTCGGCACCGAGCCGACCCCGGAAACTCCCCGACGCCCGACCAGTAGGGCGCGTCCTTCGAAGAGTCTTTACAAGGTCCCCTCCAAGTACTCTTCCAAGACCCTGCCGACGAGGAGACCCCCTCAGCGCCCGGAACGAGCGCGGGGGCCGCTCGGGAGTCTCGATCAGGGCTCCGTGTTCTTCGTCGTCTCGGTGGTTGCGATCATCGTCGTCCTCGTCGCAGCCGGCGCCCTTGACGACCTGCAGGGCGACAGCACTCGGACCTCAGCAGGAGGATCGAGGACGACGAGGGCCGCCGCACCGCACCCCGCCCCCACGCCGCGACACACCCGCAGCGCATCGCCGACCCCAACGGCTTCGGCCGACTCGTGGAAGCAGGCCTGGAGCATCGACCTCGGGATCGGCAGTGACGCCACCATCAGCACCTACGCCAATGACGACTATCTCGTGGTCTACGACTGGGATAAGAGCAACAACCAAAAGAGCAGACTGCGTGGATACAGCCTCACCAACGGCCGACCCCAGGAGCTGTGGTCGACCTCGGCCGGTGAGCTGAAGGGCCTGACCTCCTCGGTTGCCGTCACGGATGGGAGCCTCATCGACCCGGCCACCGGCGAGGTGACGGAGGCGCCCTGGGGCGAGTCGCACCCGGTCCTGGTCACAGACGACCTCATCATCACCTGCAGCACCTCGTCTGTCTGCGCAGGTTGGGATTCCAGCGGTCCAGTCCTGACCCAGCGCTGGGGCCCCGTCACCTTGCCCGGGAATCATCTTCCTCGCTTCGACCGCTACGGCATCACCGGGAATACCAGCACCGGTTATGCCTTGGCGAGAGTCAGAGATACGAATGCGCGTGCGGACTCCATTGCATTCGTCTCCCTGGAGGATGGGGGCATCGGGACCACCCTTCCCGAGGAGGACGGGGACAAGCTTTTCGCTCCCGCCGACGATGGATGGCTCCAGCTCGGAGCCGCACAAGGTGCCCAACGGCCGATCACAGCTCTAGAGCCCGATGGCACCGAGAAGGAGACCTACACCGCCTCCCAGTACGCGTACGCGCTGCTGCTCACGGACTCCGGTTCCGGCCTCCCCTCCCTCAATCAGTACAGGGACGCACTGGCGTCAGGGGACGTCTCGTGGGCCTCGCTCATCTTCGATTGCAGGCCCAACACCTGCGAACTCGACCAGCACGCGATACCCGGCACAGACAACGATACGAGGTCGTCACCGATGAATGCGGGTGACGTCACCGCAGCGGTGAGTGAGCGATATCTGATCATGAGCTACGGCTCCATGAGCGGTCGCGTGCGCATTATCGATCGTGAGAAGAAGAGCGTCGTCCCCGAGGGGGAATCGCTGTACGGACGTCGCGCCCACACCGTTGTCGCGCGCGCGGACCTCCTCATAGCGGTCGAGGACGGCGGCCTGGCAGCCTACGCGCCTCCCGGCTGAGCCCGCTGAACAGCTCAGCAGCTCTGCCGGCCCCGGACTGCTCCGCCTCAGGCCTCGTCGAGGCTGACCACGCGAGCGGCGGCGCGCTCGGCGGTCCACACGTCTCCGGGCAGCTCGCGGGGCAGCAGCGGGTTGCCGGACGCCACGAAGGCCGGCTCCGCGACGCCCCGGGCCCGCTGCCCGTCGTAATCGCCCAGAGTGGCGAAGACCCAGCGGCTCAGCCACAGGACGGCGACGAGATTGAGGATCGTCATGAGAGCCAGGGCGATGTCGGCCATGACCCACGCCAGTTCCAGGGCGACGACGGCGCCCAGTCCGGTGGCGGCCGTCATGGCCAGGCGCAGGATCACGCTCGAGGTGCGGCCCCCGCCGAGGTAGGAGACGTTGATCTCGGCGAAGGCTGAGTATCCGAGCACGCTGGAATAGGCGAAGGTGAAGACCACGAAGGTCATGAAGCCGACGACCCAGCCCCCGGGCAGGGCGTCCGCCAGCGCATGCTGGACCAGCGTGGTCTCGGCCCACTCGGGTTCCACCCCGGGGGTGTAGACCTGCGGCGAGGCGAGCAGCACGGTCAGTCCCGTGGCCGTGCAGATGACGATCGTGTCGATGAAGACGCCGAGGGCTTGGATGAGTCCCTGGGTGACGGGGTGGGCGACATCGGCGGTGGCGGCGCCGTTGGGCGAGGAGCCCTGGCCGGCCTCGTTGGAGAACAGGCCGCGCTTGGTGCCGTTCAGGAAGGTGGCGAAGAAGCCGCCCGCCGTGCCGGCCAGGCCCGCCTTGAGGTGGAAGGCGCCGGCCACGATGTCGACAAGCACCCCGGGCACCCGCGGCGCCGAGACGATGATGACCACGAGGACGACGCCGAGATAGGCCACCGCCATGAGCGGCACGAGCCATTCGGTCACCCGGGCGACCACACGCATGCCGGAGAGCAGGATCGGAGCGGTGATGGCCATCAGGGCGATCGCCGTCACCGTCGTCCCGACGCCGTGGCCCTCCTGGAGGGTCAGGGCGATGGTGTTGGACTGGACCATGGGGAAGATCAGGCCGTAGGAGAAGACCAGCATGGCGGCGAAGACGACGCCCATGATCCGGCCGAGCCGACTGAGGCCGCTGCCGCCCCTCAGGCCCAGGCCGCGCTGCATGTAATAGGCGGGGCCGCCGCGGAAGATGCCATCGGCGCTGCGCACCTTGAAGACCTGGGCGAGCGTCGACTCCGCGAAGGAGGTCGCCATGCCGAGCAGGGCCACCACCCACATCCAGAACAGGGCCCCGGGGCCGCCCAGGGTCACCGCGAGCGCGACCCCCGCGATATTGCCGGTTCCCACGCGTCCTCCCAGCCCGATGACGAAGGCCTGGAAGCTCGACAGGCTGCCGCGCTGGTGGCGCGAGCGCGCAACCAGATGAACCGCCCGGGAGAACAGGCGCATCTGGACGCCGCGCGTGCGGATCGTCAGGTACAGGCCGGCGCCGAGCAGGACCCAGATGAGGATCTTCCCGGAGACGAGCTCCTCGAATGCGGACAGGCCCTCCGTGAGGTCGGTTCCTGCCAGAACGGGCAGCGCAGCGGACACGAGGGCCTCCATCGATCGGGAGTGGGGCGCGCCCGACAGTACAGGATGCCCTCCCCGACGGCGCGGGGCGTCCGCCAGGCGTGCTCGTGCTCTCGGCGCGGGGCGCCCCCCCCTTCCCCGACGGCGCGGGGCGTCCGTATCCGGGAGCTTCGGGAATACCGGGATTACCGGGAATACGGTCCCGGACGCTCATATGACACCTGTCACGCCAAGCCGGTGATAGCGCTCAGTACCGGGCGAAACCGGTCGGGGCGACGCTCAGGGCATGAGCAGCACACCCGCCTCCCCCGTCATGACAGGCGCCGCGGCCGGCCCGGCCGGCCCGACCCCCGACAAGCCGGCCGTCCGCGTGCGCGGTCTGCGCAAAACCTTCGGCCCCGTCGTCGCCGTGGACTCCCTGGACCTGACGGTCGCCCCCGGCGAGGTCGTCGCCTTCCTGGGACCGAACGGCGCCGGCAAGTCCACCACCCTCGACGTCGTCCTCGGCTTCACCCGCCCCGACGCCGGCACCGCCGCCGTCCTGGGCGTCGCCCCGCGGGAGGCGGTGCGGGCAGGACGCGTCGGCGCGGTCCTCCAGGCCGATGGGCTCAACCCCTCCTTCACGGTGCGCCAGACCCTCGACATCATCGCCTCCCTCCAGCTGCGCATACCCGACATCGAATCGGTGATCGCCCAGACCAGGCTGGAGGGGCTGCTCCGCAGGAAGATCTCCCAGTGCTCCGGCGGCGAGATCCAGCGCGTTCGCCTGGCGCTGGCGCTCCTGGCCCAGCCCGAGCTGCTGGTCCTGGACGAGCCAACCACCGGCATGGACCCGACCGCCCGCGCCGCCTTCTGGGAGATGATGCGGCGGGAGACGGCGCAGGGCCGGGCGATCCTCTTCGCCACCCACTATCTGCAGGAGGCCGCCGACGTCGCCGACCGCATCATCATCATCGACCGCGGCCGCCTGGTCGCCGAGGGATCGGTGGACGAGGTACGGGCGCTGGGAGAGGGCACCACGGTGACCGCGACCTGGCTGGGTCTGAGCGGTGAGGCGGAGCTGCGCGCCGTTCTCGCACCCGTAGCCGACTCCCTGCTGGGAATGGAGGTCCACGGCTCGCACCTGGAGCTGCGCACCAGTGCCCCGGACGACGTCGCCCGGCTCCTGCTCACCGCCACCCCGGCCGGCCACATCGGCGTGATGGCGCTCAGCCTGGAGGAGATCTTCGCCCAGCTCGTCGGTCATGATCATGGTCATGACCACGGTCATGACCGCGCAGCCGCTCCCGCCGCCTGAGCCGTTCCGCTCACCGCGCCGCAAGCCCGCCCCGCGGGACCCGGGCCGCCGGCCCGAACCCACCCAACTGTCACAGCTGCAGGAAGTCTCCCAGGCAACCCAGGCAAGGAACCAGCCATGACCGCTACACCTACAACTACTACTACAACAACCGCCACCGCCTCCCCCGCCCGCAGCGGCGACCGCACCGCCGCGCCCGCTCGCCGCCCGCGCCCGTGGACCTATACGCGCATCGACACGATCACGACCCTGTCCCGCCCCGACATGCTCTTCTTCACCCTGGTGATGCCGCTGGGCATGTACCTGTTCTGGGGCGCCCTGCAGGACTACTCCTCCTACGACGCGGGCCGTGGCAATGTCGCCGCCTCGGTCATGATCAATATGTCGGTCTTCTCGGTGGCGATCGCCGCGACCTGCACGGCCGCCGGCGCCGCCGTTGAGAACGCGGGCGGGTGGGGCCGCCAGATGGCGCTCACGGCGGGCGGCCTGCGCATCTACATCGCCACCAAGCTGCTCACCGCCCTCATCGTCTCGGTCTTCCCGGTCACGGTCATCTTCATCGCCGGCGTCTTCACGGGCGCGAGGATGGACGCGCCCTGGGTGTGGGCCTCCGGCTACCTGCTCACCGTGCTGACCGCCGTCCCCTTCGCCTGCTATGGCCTGGCCGTGGGGCTGTGGGTCCCGGCGCAGGCGGCGGTCGGCATCGCGGGCGCCTCGATCAGCATCTACGCCTTCCTCGGCAACCTGTTCATGCCGCTGAGCGGAAGCCTGTTCGACTTCGGCCGCTTCACCCCCATGTACGGCACCGGCGCCCTGGCGACCCGTGCGCTCCAGAAGGACATGGTCGTCACCGCGACCGGCACCGTCCATGAGGCCCTGTGGATGCCGGTCGCTAACATCACCGCGTGGACCTTCATCTTCGTCGTGGCCTGCCTGGCTGCGCGGCGCCGGACGACGGCGCGCCGCTGACCGCCGGCTTCGCAATGAATGCCGTGAGTGCCAACAGCACCCGCGCCGCGACCGCCAGCAGCACAGCCGACACGGCCGACACAGCCGACGCAGCCGACACGGTTGCGGCCGACGACCGTCCGCGCCCCTGGTACCGGCGGATCGAGCCGAACTCCGTCTGGGCCCTCCTCCTTCTCGTCCCTCTCTTCTTCGTCCTCACGGCCGACATGCCGGTGTCCCTCAAGGCGCTGGGCGTCGCCGGAATCGTCGGGTTCGCCTGCCTCTACAGCTGGGCCGTCTCCACCATGCCGACCTGGCTCGCCCTCCCGGCGGGAGCGGGCGCCGTCGGGCAGCTGCGCCCCGTCGCCAGCAGGCTCGCGCTGCTGGCGGGCGCCGCCGCCGTCTCCGGCCCGGGCCTGGAGTGGTGGTACACGGTCTTCTACCTGCCCTACTTCTGCGCGATCATCATGTACGCGACAACGCTGCGCGTGGGCCTGACCGTCTCCGGGTGCCTGTGCGTCCTGACCGCCCTCTTCTTCCTCGTCCTCGCACCGAGGGCGAACATCGCGGGGTTGGCCGCCGGCTGCTCCTTCTCCTCCGTCGCCATTGCGCTCGGCCGCATCGGGGCCGATGTCCAGGAGCGTCGTCAGGTCAAGGAGCGCGAGCTCGCCGCCGCTGCGGAGCGCGAGGAGATCGGCCGCGACGTCCACGACCTGCTCGGGCACTCCCTGACCGTCCTGGCCCTCAAGGCGGAGGTCGCCCACCGGCTCGTGCACCGCAGCCCCGAGGCGGCCGAGCGCGAGATGGCCGAGATCGTCGAGCTCTCCCGCGCCGCCCTGGCGGACGTGCGCGCCACCGTGACCCGCCTGCGCGTGCCGGACCTGGCCGGTCAGATGAAGGCCTCGCGCACCGCCTTTGCCGCCGCCGACATCGCGGCCGCCTTCACGGGGCGGGCCGGAGATGTCCCCCTGCCCCAGCGCGAGCTGCTCGCCTGGGCCCTGCGGGAGGCGACGACGAACGTGCTGCGCCACGCCGGAGCCGCCCGCGTGAACGTCGAGCTCGCCCCGGGGCGGGTGCGCGTGCAGGACGACGGCGCGGGCCTAGCCGGGCACCGCCCAGGCAACGGGCTGACCGGCCTGCGCGAGCGCGTCGAGGCCGCGGGCGGCACCCTGGTCCTGACCAGCCCCGCACCGGGCGGCACCGCCGTGCGCCCGGGCACCGTCCTGGAGGTGAACCTGTGAGCGCCCCGATCCGTGTGCTGATAGCCGACGATCAGGCCCTCGTCCGCGGGGCGCTGGCCACGCTGCTGGGTCTGGAGCCGGATATCGACGTCGTCGCCCAGGCGGGCACCGGCCGCGAGGCGGTGGCCCTGGTTCGGGAGCGCGCCGTGGATGTGGCCCTGCTGGACATCGACATGCCGGACATGGACGGCCTGGCCGCCGCGGCGGCGCTGACAGCCGCGGGCACGGAATGCCGCAGCCTCATCGTCACCACCTTCGGGCGCCCCGGCTACCTTTCCCGCGCGCTGGAGGCGGGAGCCTCCGGGTTCCTGGTCAAGGACACCCCGCCCGAGGAGCTGGCGGAGGCGATCCGGAAGATCGCGGCGGGGTTGCGCGTCATCGACCCGACTCTCGCCCAGGAGTCGGTGATCGTGGGCCCGAACCCGTTGACGGACCGGGAGAAGGAGGTGCTGCGCCTGGCCGCGCGCGGTGCGGACGCCCACGACATCGCCGAGGCTCTTCATCTGGGCGCCGGGACGGTGCGCAACTACCTGTCCAGTGCGATCGCCAAGACGCACGCCCGCAACCGCACCGAGGCGGCCCGCACCGCCGAGACCAACGGCTGGCTGTAACCGCCGAGATCGGTCGTACTCCGCGCCGAGATCGGTCCACTTCCGCATCGAGATCGGTCCGCGGCATCGGGGCCGGGCCTGTGCGACCGGGCGCCCCGCATCACAGACCGAGTCGGCGCTTGAGATCCTCGGGCAGGGCGTTCATGGCGTCGGCGACCTCATCGCCCGACCCCGATGCCGCGCTCTCCTGGTCGGGCATGATCCCGTAACCGCCAGAGCCTCCCGCAGGGGCTCCGCCGCCCAGGCCGAAGGCCGAGCCCGCAGCGGGGGCCGCAGGTGCGGACGCCTCGGACGAACCGCCAGCAGCCTTGGCCTGGGCCTCCTTGGCCTGCCGGGCCGCCTTGGCGGGGTTGCCGGAGCGCCCCTTCTTGCCGCCCTTGCGCCGCTTGCCCTTGGGCGCCTGCCGGGCCTTGGAGCGCTTGCCCATGGAGGGCAGCGACCCCATGCCGGGCATGCCGCCCTCTCCGGCGGCGCCCCCGCCTCCGGAGGCCATGGCCTCCATCATCTTCTTGGCCTGACCGAAGCGGTCCACCAGCTCGTTGACGGCCTGCACGGTGGTGCCCGAGCCCTTGGCGATACGCGATCGGCGCGACCCGTTGAGGATGGACAGGTCCCGCCGCTCCGCCGGAGTCATGGAGCAGACGATGGCCTCGATGCGGTCGACCTCCCGCTCGTCGAAGGTCTCCAGGGCCTCGCGCATCTGGCCCATGCCGGGCATCATGCCCAGCAGCTTCTTCATGGAGCCCATTTTGCGGATCTGGCGCAGCTGGGACAGGAAGTCGTCGAGGGTGAACTCCCCGGAGGCGAGCTTGGCGGCGGCGTCCTCGGCCTCCTTCTCATCGAAGGTCCTCTGCGCCTGCTCGATGAGGGTGAGCAGGTCGCCCATGTCCAGGATGCGACTGGCCATGCGGTCGGCGTGGAAGCGCTCGAAGTCCCCCAGGCCCTCGCCGGTGGAGGAGAACAGGACCGGGGCGCCGGTGACCCCGCGCACGGACAGGGCGGCGCCGCCGCGGGCGTCGCCGTCGAGCTTGGAGAGCACGACGCCGGTGAAGCCGACGCCGTCGCGGAAGGCCACCGAGGTGTTGACGGCGTCCTGACCGACCATGGCGTCCAGGACGAAGAGGATCTCGTGGGGGCTCACGGCGTCGCGGATGCGGATCGCCTGGTCCATCATCTCGGCGTCCACGCCCAGGCGCCCGGCGGTGTCCACCACCACGACGTCGTAGCCGTGGGTGCGCGCCTGCTCCACACCGGTGCGGGCCACCTGAACGGGGTCGCCGACGCCGTTGCCGGGCTCGGGGGCCCACACATCCACGCCGGCGCGCTCGGCGACGACGCTGAGCTGGGTGACGGCGTTGGGCCGCTGTAGGTCGGAGGCGACCAGCAGGACGCGCTTGCGATCCTCGCGCAGCCAGCGGCCGAGCTTTCCGGCCAGCGTCGTCTTTCCGGCGCCCTGGAGACCGGCGAGCATGATGATGGTGGGACCGCGGTCGGCCCAGTTGAGCTCGCGGGACTGGCCGCCGAGGACCTCGATGAGCTCGTCGTTGACGATCTGAACGACCTGCTGGGCGGGGTTGAGGGCCTGGGAGCGGGCGGCGTCCTTGGCCTTCTCGCGCACGGCGGCGGTGAAGGAGCGGACCACCGGCAGGGCGACATCGGCCTCCAGCAGGGCGCGACGGATCTCGGAGACGGTGGCGTCGATATCCGCCTCGGTCAGGCGGCCCTTGCCGCGCAGGGAGTTGAACGAGGCTGTGAGCCGGTCGGAGAGGTTGCCGAACACGCTGAGGTCCTTCCTGGCGCTGGTGGCGCATCGCGGGAACGTGCAGGCATGGGCTGCATGACTGCATGACTGCGCCCCACGATACCGGGAAGAGCGGCCTCAGACCTCCCCCGCGCCCGGGCTCAGCCCCGGGCCTGCGGGCACCGGAACGCTGCTGCGGGTCAGCGTCCGCCCGCTGCCCTCCAGCGCGGCCACCGCTGCGGCGCTCCCGCGCACCGGCCCGACGTCGTCCTCATGAACGTGGATATGCCCGGCACCGACGGGCTGACCGCCACCGCGCAGCTGCTGAAGCGGATGCCAGCAACGCGGGTCCTCATCGTCACGGCCTTCGGCCGCCCCGGCTTCCTGAGACGCGCCATCAGCTCCGAGGCTCACGACCTCTTAGTCAAGGACGCCCCCGCGGCCGACCTGGCAGAGTCGGTCAGGCGCGTCCACGCGGGCCTGCGGGTGGTGGACCCCGCCCTGGCGACGGACTCCCTCATCTTCGGCGACTCGCCCCTGACCGCCCGCGAGACCAAGGTGCTCCAAGCGGCCGCCGACGGGGCCACCGTCGCCGAGGTCGCTCGGCGCGTGCACCTGTCGGAGGGCACCACCCGCAACCACCTCTCCCAGGCCATGGCCAAGACCGGCCCCCACCCGGGTTGCCGCCGTCCACATCGCCGCCCAGAAGGGCTGGATCATCCAGTAGACGCCTCTGCTGTCTTACTGCTGCTTCCTGCCACTGCGCACGGTCTGGGCGCACGAGCAGCGGCAGCAGCACAACGGTCTAGCACGGTCTAGCCAACCACCACCCGTACCCCGAGTCCCACCAGCACGCCGCCGAGGAGCCGTTCCATCCAGGCGGCGGCCCTCCCGCGCGCGAGGGCTCGTCTCGCGGAGGACGCGAGCACGGCGTACAAGGACAAGCAGACGACCGCGATGACGAGCTCGATCGCCATCAGTGCCATCGACCACTCGAGCACCGGTCCTCCCCTGGGGATGAACTGCGGGAGGACAGCAAGGTAGAAGACCCCCATCTTCGGGTTCAGCAGGTCGGCGGCCAGCCCGGTCCAGAACGCTCTCAAGACAGGCGCCCTCGCCGCCATCCCCTCGCCATCCGCCGAGACGACCCAGCTGCCAGCCGTGATGATCGAGTGCACGCCAAGGCAGCCCAGGTAGATCGCGCCCGCCCAGCGCAGGAACTCGAACGCTGTCGGGACCTGGGTGACGAACGTTGCCACGCCTGCGGCCGCCGCGACGCCCCAGGCGAGCGAGCCGGTCGCCGCCCCGAGCGCTACGACGACTCCGTGCCTGACGCCGTGCGCGATGGAGCTGCGCAGCGCGAGCGCGGCGTCTGGGCCAGGGGTGATGCCGAAGACGAGCGCTACCGGAACATATGCCCACATCGCCGTCATCGCCGTCATGCCACGATGCTACAGCCGGGCTAATATTGAGTAAAATCATTTCTATTGCTCCATCATAAGGAACCTCAATGTTCAAGACGTCGCACCTCGAGGCCCTGAGCGCCGTCTGCGAGTCGGGATCGTTCGAGACCGCGGCGTCAACACTGCGGATCACCCAGCCCGCCCTGAGCCAGAGGATCGGAGCGCTGGAGCGCGAGGCGGGGCTGGTTCTCGTGGAGCGGTCGCGTCCCGTCAAGCCGACACGACCCGGCAGGATCGTTCTGGCTCTTGCGCGGCAGGTCATGCTCCTCAGCTCGGACACCCAACGCCTTCTCGCAGCGGACAGCTCGTTGCCTGACGCGTCCGGGATGGCACGCGTCTCGCTGGCCATCAACGCAGACTCCATCTCTACGTGGTTCCAGCCCGTGATCGCCCAGATCGCGGCGGAACGATCAGTCCTGCTCGACCTCCACGTGGAGGACCAGGACCACACCGCTACCCTGCTCAGGGAAGGGCGCGTCATGGCGGCGGTCACGACCTCCCGCACGCCCGCCCCCGGCTGCACGGTCGACAGGCTGGGGACGATGGTGTATCAGCCGGTCTGCGCCCCGTCCCTGATCAAGGGCCTTAAGGAAGACGAGGTTGACTTGGGAGGGCTGCCGATGCTGCGCTTCGACACCAAGGACGACCTCCAGCACTCATACCTGCGGCAGACCGGGGTGGAGGACCAGCCCCCTGTCCACTACATCCCCTCGAACCGTGAGTTCCTCATGGCCACCAAGCTCGGGCTCGGATGGGGTGTGCTTCCAGAGGGCCAGATCATCGAGGACCTTAAGACCGGAAGGCTGGTCAGGCTGCACCCGGACCGTAGCGTGCAGGTGCCGCTGTACTGGCAACGGTGGAGGTTCAGCTCCTCGACCCTCGACTCGCTGACGACGACCGTGCGACGCGCGGCAGCACTTGGGCTCGCCTCCTGAGCGGCCAGTCGCCGCCCCAGGCAGGCGGGCCGAGAGCGGCCTCAGGCGAGCAGGGCGTCGACGAAGCCCTCGGGGTCGAAGGGTGCCAGGTCGTCGGCGCCCTCCCCGAGCCCGACGAGCTTGACCGGCACGCCGAGTTCCTTCTGCACGGTCACGACAATGCCGCCCTTGGCGGTGCCGTCCATCTTGGTCAGGACGATTCCGGTGATGCCCACGGCCTCGGAGAAGACCTGCGCCTGTCGCATGCCGTTCTGACCGGTGGTGGCGTCCAGAACCAGCAGGATCTCGCCGACCGGGGCGATCTTGTCCATGACGCGCTTGATCTTGCCGAGCTCGTCCATGAGTCCGGCCTTGTTCTGCAGGCGTCCGGCGGTGTCCACCAGGACGACATCGACACCGGTGCGCGCGGCCTGCTGGGCGGCATCGTAGGCGACCGACGCCGGGTCAGCGCCCTCCTTGTCGGAGCGCACGACCTCGACGCCCACGCGCCGGCCCCAGGTGGTCAGCTGGTCGGCGGCCGCGGCGCGGAAGGTGTCAGCCGCACCCATGACGACTGTTTTGTCCTGCGCAACCAGGACGCGCGCGAGCTTTCCGCAGGTGGTCGTCTTGCCGGTCCCGTTGACGCCCACCATGAGGACGGCGGCGGCCGGGTCGCCCTGGTTCTCGTCCCAGCTCTCCGCGGGAGCGGGCCGATCCAGGACGAGTGAGCGGTCCATGGTCGGGTCGACCAGCTTCAGCAGCTCGGCACGCAGAACGCCGCGGATCGCCTCGGGGTCAGAGGTGTCCAGAACCTTGGCCTGGGTGCGCAGCTCGTCCATGAGCGCGGTGGTGACCTCGATGCCGAGATCCGAGGTCAGCAGCGTGTCCTCGATCTCCTCCCAGTCGGCCTCGGTCAGGTCGCCGCGCGACAGGACCGACAGGACGGCGCGCCCGAAACCCCCGGACCCCGCCAGACGGGCCCGCAGGCGCTGCATGCGGCCGGGGATCGACTCGGGGCGCTCGAGCGTCGGCGCCTGAGGGGCCTGCGCCCCCTCGGATTCCTCAGCTTCCCCAGCACCCTCCTTCTGCTCGGAGGGCGGAGCCGGAAGGACGTCGTCGGCACTGGTGGGCTTGTGGGCGCTGACCTCGGGAGGGACCTGCCCACTGCCGCGGCGACTCGCAACGAACCAGAGGCCGCCGATCACGGCGACGACGACGATGACGGCGAGAACGATCATCCAAGGTTCCATGGCTCCATCATGCCCGATGACGCCGGCGGTGGGCAGCCGCCCCCGCCCCGTGAATGAACCTGGAGGGCACCCGCTCATCGCGTCATTTCAGGTCATTTCAGACGACCGTGCTGATGCGGGGGATCCCGCATCAGCACGGCGCGCACGTCGGAGTCAGGGAATTCAGGGAGTCAGGACACCGAGACCTGTCCGCCCTTCGCCCGCTGCGACTTGGAGGCCTGGTCGGCCCCCAACTCGGCACGAGCTCTGCGCACCACTGCAGTAGTGCCCTCGGCGGTGGTCATGGCCTTCTCGACGGCCCCGACCAGGCCGGGGAACGAGTCGGTGCGGGTGTAGACGGACGGGCCTTCACGAGTCATGAGATCGTCCAGGCGCACGTCCTGGGGAACGATCTCGACGGGCTCCTCCTTCTCACGGGCGGCCTTGCTGAGATCGCGCAGTCCGGCCCGCCAGGTGGAGATTGGGTAGCGAGTGATAACGAAGAATCCGATGACCGCTAGAGCGGCGATGACGACGACGAGCAGAGGAACGATCATGTCACCCATGTGGTTAATTGTTACCTACGTTTGTCATACCGTCGCTGAGGTCCATGACACGTGTCGCGCGCTCGCAGCGTCTCGTTCGCCGTGTTCGCCCTGGGCGCACGCGGCACATTCGCATGCCGATGACGCACAGGCTTTGTTCGGACTTTCGTCACACATATCTCGTGCCTTAAGACCCTGGCGGTGACCGGCGGTCATGAGATCGTCCTCCCGACCGGCCGCCGGGCGGCGTGAACGACTTCGACCCGCCTCACTCGCCGCCTCACTCGTCCTCCACCATCTCCACCATGCGCTCCTCGAGTTCCGCCGGGTCTCCCCCGGCGGGGAGGATGTCCCGGTACAGGCGCAGCCGATCGAGGTCGAGCCGCGTGTTGCTGGCTCCGCGGCGCCAGTACCCGTAGACCTGGGTCGCCTCCTTGGACAGGCCCAGAGTGCGTCGGCAGTGCCGGCGCACCGGACGCATCTCACCGGACTCGGCGGCGCCCCACACGGAGTCCACGCCGTCCAGGTCGAGTGCGGCGAAGGCGCGGTCGAGCGGCTCCTCGACGCGGATCACCTCGACACCGTCGAGCTCGGGGACCTCATCTGAGGGGATCCGCGCGAGCAGGCGCACTCGACCGGGCAGGTCCATGCCGGTCAGTACGCTGACCGCCGCGGGCAGACCCGTGGAATCGACCACCAGCACATGGCTGGTCGCCACCAGGGGGATGCGGTGCTGACGGGGCTGGGAGAGCTCGACGACGTCACCCGGCCGCACGGAGCGGAGCCACAGCATGGCGGGCGAGTCACCCTCGTGGACGACGAAATCGACGGTGATCTCCCTCCGTTCGGGGTCGGCCGTGGCGACCGTGTAGACGCGGGAAGCGGTCACGGGGGCATCGGGAATCCCGTGGAACTCGGCCGACTGGAAGGGAAGCTCGATGCGTATGGCGACGTTGGGGATGCACCAGCGCTCCGCCCACTCCGTCGCCCCCGCCTCCGTATCCGCATCCGTATCCGCATCCGCATCATCGTCCCGATCGAGGATTCCGTGCACGCGCGTCATATGCGCGGCGCGGCTCTCGATGCCGGTGATCCGCCATCTCACCGGTCGGTCCGCTTGCCGGTCGGGGGATCGCCCGTCATCCGAGGCGTCGCGGGAGTGATTCTTGAGCAGGCTGAGAAGCTGCGCAGCCTCAGCCCTGTCGCTCTCGGGCGACCCATCGTGCTCGCGAGATCCGTGGAACTCCTGGGATCCATAAGACTCTGCAGACTCTGCCATGCTGGACCTCCTTTATGTTAGTCGTCTAACTTTAACTGGGGGTCGAGGCACGTTCAACGCCGCCGAAAAAGGTCGAGGTGACATGCTTGGATCAGGAGGCCGATGATGAACGATCATGTCCCGCAGGGCCGGCGCCGTGGCCGCCCTCCCCTGGTGACGACCGAGCGCATCATCGACGCCGGCATCGCCCTGACGCTGCCCGCATTGAGCATGAGGGGAGTCGCCGAGGCCCTCGGCATCTCCGAGATGACGCTCTACCGGCACGTCGACAACCTCGCCGGCCTGCGCCGAACCGTGGCGCAGGGGATCTGGGCGCGCACGGACTTCCCGGAACCGGACTCCTCAGACCCCCGTCGGGCCCTGCTCGAGCTCGCCGAGGCGATGCGCGCCATGGCCTCGCGCCACCCGGGCATCGGGTCCTGCCTGCTGAACCTGGATCCCGGTTCGGAATTGATCTTCGAGACGATCGAGCACAACCAGAGGGCCTGGGCCGAACGGTACGGATGGGCGCCCGCACGCGCCAGCGTCATCGTGTCCACCGTCACCAGTTGCGCCGTCGCCCTCGGTGAGCTCGCCATCCCCTCAGCCGAGGACGGCAGCGGGACGCCTGGGCCCGCGCCCCTCATCGACGCCGCGCGCTTCCCCACCATCGCAGCGGGGCAGCAGCGCTCCCGCGAACTCGGCGACCTCTTCGCCTGGACCATGGGCAGACTCATCGACGGGCTCCTGAGCAGCGAGGAGCTCTGAGGCGCTCCGGCACTCCGTCGGCCGCGGCTCAGCCCTTGTGCGCCAGACGCTGGCTGATGGCCTTGGTGATCCCGTCGCGCATGCTGATGCCGTACAGGGCGTCGGCCACCTCCATGGTGCGCTTCTGGTGGGTGATGATGATGAGCTGGCTCGATTGGCGCAGTTCGGTGAAGATCTCCAGCAGTCGCTCCAGATTCGTGTCGTCCAGGGCAGCCTCGACCTCATCCATGACGTAGAACGGCGAGGGCCTGGCCTTGAAGATCGCGATGAGCAGTGCCACCGCGGCCAGGGAGCGCTCACCGCCGGACAGCAGCGAGAGCCGTTTGACCTTCTTGCCCGCCGGCCGCGCCTCGATCTCGATGCCTGTGGCGAGCATGTCACCGGGATCGGTGAGCACCAGGCGCCCCTCGCCCCCGGGGAAGAGGCGGTCGAAGACCTCCGCGAACTGGCGCGCCGTGTCCTCGAAGGCGCGGGTGAAGACCTCCTGGACGCGGGTGTCGATCTCCTCGACGATGCGCAGCAGATCCTCGCGCGAGGACTTGAGGTCGGCGAGCTGCTCGGCCAGGAACTGGTGGCGCTGCTCCAGGGCGGCGTGCTCCTCCAGGGCCAGCGGGTTGACCTTGCCCAGGCGGGCCAGGTCTCGACTGGCCCGCGCCAATCGCCTCTCCTGCTCGGCGCGCACATACGGGCGCCCCGGATCAGCGGCGGCCCGGCGGTCCGCCGCGCCGTCATCGTCGGTGCCGTCAGCGCCTTCAGTGCCGTCGGTGCCGTCGCCCCCGGAGACTGCGGCGTCCCCGTCCGCGCCCCCATCCTCAGCCGTGGCGGGGACGAGCATATGCGGCCCGTACTCCTCCACGAGCGGCTCCAGCTCCAGCCCCAGCTCATTCATGGCGCGTTCGGCCAGGGACTCCAGGCGCATGCGCTGCTCGGCACGGGCGACCTCATCGCGGTGGGCCGCATCGGTGAGCTGTGACAGCTCCGCGGCCAGGGCATCCAGCTCGGCACGGACCTCGCCGGTCGCGGCGCTCGCCTCCGCCCGCTCGGCCTCGATCCGGGCTCGTTCTCCCTGCGCCTCCTCGATCCAGGCACGGGCTGCATCGACGGCGGCGCGGGCCTGATCGCGCACGCGGGAGGCGACGGCCAGTTGAGCGGCCCGACGCGCCTCGGCCCGCTCGGCGGCGGCTCGCGCCTCCCGCTCGCGGCGGGCGGCGGCTCGCAGCGAGTCCGCGCGCCCGCGACCCGAGCGCTCGCGCTCCTCGGCGGTGCGCAGCGCCAACCGGGCCTCGGTCTCATCGGCGCGCGCCCGGCGGGCAGCCGCCACCGCCGACTCGCGCCGCTCCCGCGCCGTCTCGACCGCGGCATCGAGGTCGTCGTCCCCGGCGTCGCTCGAGTGTCCGGATTCGATCTCGGCCAGGGCGGCGGTCGCCGCAGCCAGCTCGGTGGTGCGCTGGGCCGACTCGTCCTCGGCCCGCTCCAGCACCCGGCGGGCGCGCCCGGCCTCCTCCTGCGCCGCACGGGCGGCAGAGGTCAGGCGGGCCAGCGCCTCGGCGGCGCGGGCGGCCTCGGCGTCGGCGGCTCGCAGAGCCGTCAGGGCCTCGCTGACGCCGCGACGGGCATCCTCCTCGCGGGCCCGAGCCGCGTCCAGGGCGGCGTCGGCCTCGGCCTCGGCCTGGGCGGCGGCCTCGGCCTCGGCGGCGGCCTCTTCGCGGGCGGCGGCCAGCTCGAGCACGGACGAGGTGCCGTGTCCGGCGGAGGTCGCCCAGGCGGGTGCGAGGACATCCCCACTTCTGGTGGCGACGACGGCCTCGGGCAGTGCCTCGCGCACCGCCCGAGCCGTCTCGAGGTCCGGGGCGACCCAGGCTCCGGCCAGGATCCGCCCCACAGCGACGCGCAGGCCAGGCCGATCGGCCGACACCAGGCCGGTGGCGGCGCGCGCGCCGTCCACGGGCGGTGCGGGCGCGCCGGCCTCCGGCGCCGCTGTTCCCGGATCCTGGAGGAGCACCAGGCGCAGGGCGCCGCCGCCATCGCCCTGGACATGAGTCATGGCGGCGACGGCGGCATCGATCCCCTCCACGAGAGCCGCCCCGGCCAGGTCTCCGAGCAGGGCGGCGACGGCGTTCTCCCAGCCGCGCTCAATGCTCACGGCCTCGCTCAGGGGGCCGAGCACACCGGCCAGCTCGGCCTCGGCCAGGGCGCCGGTCGCGTCCTGGGCGCTCAGGGACAGGGCCAGCGTGTCACGGCGCGCCGTCCAGGTGGCGCGGTCGGAGGCGGCCTCGCGTCGGGCGTCGGTGGCCGCGGCGACGGCGTCGCGGGCGGCGGCCAGTTCGGCGGTGGCCCTCTCATGGGCGGCGGTCGCCCGGGCCTGCTGCTCGTCCGCCGCCCGGTCGGCGCCGTCCGGGCTCTCAGGGGGCGCGCCCGCGTGCCCAGCCGACTCAGTCGACTCATCCAGGACCGCCTGCGCGGCATCGGCGCGCTTCTCGGCGTCCGCCAGCGCCGAGCGGGCCTGCTCGAGGGAGGCCAGGGCGGCCTCGTGGCGGGAGCGGGTGGAAGCCACTCGGCCCCCGGCGCGGGCCAGGGACTCGCGGCGGTCGGCGGCGCGGCGCTGCGTCTGGGACAGGGCCCGCTCGGCGGTGGTCTCGGCGGCCTCAGCGTCGGCGCGCTCACGGGTGGCCTCGGACAGTGCGGAACGGGCGGTCTCGATCGCATCGGCCAGTTCGGCCTCCTCGGCCGCGGCGGTCTCGGCACGGCGCTCGAGCTCATCGGGGTCGGTGCCCCGCGAAGGCCCGGGGGCGGAGGCGAGGCCGCGAACGCGCTCGGCGGCGACATCGGCCAATGCGCCCAGCGATTGGGCGGCGGTGGTGAGCTCCTCCCAGACGTCGGTGGCGCGAGTCAGGCGCTGCGCGGAGGTGGTCTCGACGGCGGCCAGCTCGGCCGCACGGGCGCGAGCGGTCTGATCGGCCTCCTCGACGGCGGCGCGACGGCGGGCCAGGACGGCCTTGTCCTCGTCCCCGGCCTCGAGCAGGGACTGGGTCTGGACGACGTCGTCGGCCAGCAGGCGGGCGGTGGCGTCGCGAACCTCGACCTGGATGGTGCGGGCGCGGCGCGCCACGGCGGCCTGGCGGGCCAGCGGGCCGAGTTGGCGGCGCAGCTCAGTGGTCAGGTCCGTCAGGCGGGCGAGGTCGGCGGCCATGGACTCCAACTTGCGCAGGGCCCGCTCCTTGCGGCGCCGGTGCTTGAGGACGCCGGCGGCCTCCTCGATGAAGCCGCGCCGGTCCTCGGGAGTGGCGCTCAGGACGGCGTCGAGCTGCCCCTGCCCCACGATGACGTGCATCTGGCGGCCCAGGCCCGTATCCGACAGCAGTTCCTGGACGTCCAGGAGGCGGCAGGCGGTGCCGTTGATGCGGTACTCCGAGCCGCCGCCGCGGAAGAGGGTGCGGGAGATGGTGACCTCGGTGTAGTCGATCGGCAGGGCGCCGTCGGTGTTGTCGATGGTCAGCGAGACCTCGGCGCGTCCCAGCGCCGAGCGCGACCCGGCTCCGGCGAAGATGACGTCGGCCATGGAGCCACCGCGCAGGTTCTTGGCGCCCTGCTCCCCCATGACCCAGGTCAGGGCGTCCACCACATTGGACTTGCCGCTCCCGTTGGGTCCCACCACCGCGGTGATGCCGGGCTCCAGTCGCAGGGTGGTCGACGAGGCGAAGGACTTGAAGCCCTTGAGCGTCAACGTCTTGAGGTGCACGGCGCCCACGATAGCGCCGCGAGCGCTGTTTACTGCGGGGCGGCGCACCTGCACCCGCGCCCGTGTCGCTGGAACGGTCAGCCGAAGAGCCGCCGGTAGGCGCGCTCGGCGACGCGTCCGCCACCGAGCGAGGGCCCCGCGAACAGCACGTTGCGGGCGCACGTCCACCCGCGCGTCTGTCACAATCCGGGACAAACGCGCTCCACCTGCCTTCAAGGTGCCGGGGAATCGTTGGAATTATGCGGTTTCTTCAGGAGGTGCAAGCCTGTTGGCCCTCGTTTGTCCCGGATTGTGACACGGCCTCCGTACACTTGGAGCTCCGGGCCCGCGCCTGCACGACCAGCCGAGCAGCCGAGGAGGAGAGTCATGACGGACGACCTCGACAGTTCGTCCGCCGCGGACGAGGCCCGGGTCGTAGCAGCGGCCACCGACTGGCGCTCGACCGTCCGCATGCTCGGCCCGCGCGGCGCACGCTGGTCACTGCCCCTGGCCGACGTCCTCCTGGGCGCCGCCTGCCTTCTCATCACCCTTTCGCCCCTCTCCTTCATCAGCCGTTTCGGGGCCCATGCGGTCTATGTCGCGGACCTGGTTCTGGAGATCGTGCTCGCTCTGGCCCAGCCGCTGCGGCGGCGGATGCCGCGCACCTCCTTCGTCATCACCGCTGTTGCACTCGCCCTGTATGCGCTGCTGACCTACTTCTCCCCCGTACCACTCGGGCTCTCACCACTGACGCTGACCGCCCTGACGAGCCTGCACGCCGTCGCCCGCTGGTGCCCGGAACGCCGGTGGGGGCGGACGGCCCTCGGCGCGGCCCTCGTAGGGGCTCTCGTCAACCCCATGACCATGGCCGTGACGGGATACAACCGCTCCGTATGGGATGCGGTCGTCCAGCCCCGGGACCCCGTTGGGGAACTGGCCATATGCGTCGCGTACACGGCTCTCATCGCTCTGACGGCGCTGCTGGTCGCCAACGACGCGTGGCGCCGCCGCCGCCTGGCCGAGGGGCGCCTGCGACAGCTCGCCCGGGAGCGGGCGGCCGCGGCGGCATCCGAGCGGCTCGAGCTGGCGCGCGAGCTCCACGACCTCCTGGGCCACAGCCTGACCGCGATCAAGGTGCAGGCCGCCACCGCCCTGGCCGTGGGGCAGGCAGAGACCCTGCGCACGACACTCACCACGATCGAGCAGACGGCCGCCGCAAGCCTGGACGAGGTGCGAGACCTGGTACGGGCGCTACGGGGCAATGCCGGCGACGCGGCGCCTCCCGCCGACCTGGACGCCCTCGACCGGACCCTGGCGACGGTCACGGCCGCGGGGCTGAACCTGGAGACCGACATCCCGGAGCCCGCCGAACTGACGAGCGCCAGCGCCTCATGGTCCCTGCTCCAGCGGCTGGCCGTGCTGCGCACCATCCAGGAGGGGCTGACCAACGCCCTGCGCCATGGGGCCGGCACCGCCGACCTGCGCATGCGGATCGACTCCGGCCGGTGCGCCGTCATGATCACCAACCCGATGACGCGATCCGGCGGAGAGGAGACCGCCGGCAGCGGCCTGGCGGGCCTGGCCGAGCGGATCCGTCTGACGGGCGGCACCATGGAGGCCGGACCCTGGATGCTCGACGACGGCGCCCCCGGCTTCCGCCTGGCGGTGAGCCTGCCGGTGTCCGCCAAGAGCACCGATACCGAAACCGAGAAGGCGGGAGGATCAGCGTGAGCCCTGTAAACCCTGCGAGCGCTTCTGCCCAGGGCGCGCGAGGGCCGTGGCGCGCCGTCATCGTGGACGATCAGGCGCTGCTCGTCTCCGCCTTCGAGATGCTCCTGTCCTCCCAGCCGGACCTGGAGGTCGTCGGAACCGCCGCCGACGGCGCCGCCGCCCTGGAGCTGCTGGGCTCGCGGGCGCAGCAGCTCCAGGGCGCCGCTCCCGTCGACGTCGTCCTCATGGACATCCGCATGCCGGTCATGGACGGTGTGACCGCGATCCGCGCCATGCGCACCGGCGGGGATGACCGGAATGACGAGCATTCAGCGGCGCGGGAAGCACTGCGCCGCACCCCGGTGCTCGTGCTGACCACCTTCGACGAGGAGGAGCTGGTCCTGGCGGCGTTGCGAGCGGGAGCCAACGGATTCCTCCTCAAGGACGCCTCCGCGCAGGTCCTGCTCGAGGCCGTGCGCACGGTCGCACGCGGAGGGTCCTGGCTCGACCCGGCCGTCACGGGTACGGTCCTGGCCCATCTCGGGGCGGGCGAGGGGGGCGCAGGGAGCGAGGAAACAGTCGCGACCACTCCCGGCTCCGGGCCCGGGATGGGGCCGAAGCCGAATGCGTCCGGACCTGCAAGCGCCATGGACGCCACCAGGCCGACCGGGGCCGAGATCGGCGCGAACGGCCTGTTCGAACCGCTGACGGGCCGCGAGCGCGACGTGCTGTCACTGGTGTGCGACGGACTGCCCAATGCCGAGATCGGCGAGCGCCTGCACCTGGCCGAGTCCACCGTCAAGACCCATGTCAAAGCACTGCTGGCCAAGACCGGCTGCCGCAATCGGGTCGAGCTCATCGTGCACGCATTCCGCCACGGCCTGGTGGCGGTGCGCTGAGCCCGGATCGTTCCGCGCAGCCAGTTCCCCGCAGCCCGGCCGGCGCGGCTCCCCCCTGGGGAGGAGGAGCCGGTGCGCCCGCTCGGCCCGACCGCATCCCCACGGGGGATCCGCCGCGCACCGCCGGCGCGGATGCTGAGACCATGACACGCCCAGTGACGCACACAGCCCCATCCGATCCCCCTGTTACCCCTGTCCCACCCGCTGCGCGTCCGACCGGTCTGCGCATGACGGACATCGTCAAGTCCTTCGGCTCCCAGAGGGTCCTGAACGGCCTGAACCTGGCAGCCCGGCCGGGGCGCGTCTATGCCCTGCTGGGCCCCAACGGCGCCGGCAAGTCGACCACGCTCGCGATCGCGCTCGGCCTGACGCGCCCAGACGCCGGCGGCGTCGAGATCCTGGACCGGCCGTGGACCCGGCGGTCCCTGGAGCATGTGGGCGCCTCGCTCAACGGCCCGGCTTTCTTCCCCCAGCTGTCGGCCCGCCGCAATCTGCTCGTGCACGCCCGCCTGACCGGCACCGATCCCGCCGCGATCGCCCCGCTCCTGGAGCACGTGGGCCTGGGCGGGGCGGGGCGCAAGCGCGCCAAGTCCTTCTCGACCGGCATGAAGGTGCGCCTGGCCCTGGCGATGGCGCTGCTGACCGACCCGGAGGTCCTCATCCTCGACGAGCCGCAGAACGGCCTGGACCCCCAGGGCATCATCGAGCTGCGGGACCTGCTGCGGTCGCTGGCCGACGCCGGGCGCACGGTGGTCGTCTCCAGCCACCAGCTGGGCGAGATGGCGCGCATGGCCGACGACGTCGGCGTCCTGGTGGCGGGCCGCCTGGCCTACGAGGGCCCGTTGTCCGGGCTCGCCCACCCCGATGACGGACCCGGCCTCGAGGCGGCCTACCTGGCCCTGGTCACCGGTCGGGGGGCGGCAGCATGAGCCCCGCGAACGCCCCTGTCTCCCCTATCTCTTCTGCCTCTCCCACCATCTCCCCGGCTCTCCGCACAGGCCGCCGCGCGAGCCGGCCCCGAACCGTGCGGCTCGCCCTCCTGCGCGCCGAACTGCTCCGGTCGCACCGGACCTTCACCTGGGGCGCCATCGGCGTCTCCCTGTTCATCGCGGCCTGGTCGATCAATCTGTCCCACTCCCTGACCTCAGCCGGGCTGGTCACGGACGAGGGGCGCTGGGCCGGCAACATCCTGGCCTGGCTGTCCTTCTACCCGGACTTCTTCGCCCTGATCATCGGGGCGCTCGTCGGCGCTATGACGCAGTGGCGCGAGCAGCGGGTCCGCGAGGGCGGGACCGCCTGGCGCGCCACCGACCCGCGCCGGGTGGCGGGGGCGCGGGCGACGGTCCTGGCCCTGTCGGCGCTGGCGTGCCAGGCGGGGCTGCTCATACCGGTCGTCGGCTACGGGCTGGCCTCCGGGGCGGGCTGGGGCCCGGTCGCGGACTACCTCCGCTTCGCCGCGCTCATGTGGGTCTCGGTGACCGGGGCGAGCCTGTGGGGACTGACGCTGGCCCGCTTCATCGGCGGCGTTGCGGTCGGCCTGGCCCCGGTGGCCGCCGCCGTGTGGGCGATCATTGGCGCCCAGCGCGCCGAGACGCCGACGTGGCTGGTCGAGCCCTGGACCTGGATGATCCGCACGACGCTCCCGCTGCTGGGCGTCCACGGCAACTCGGTCAACCTGGAGCCGGGCGACGCCGCCTGGTCCTACCCCTTCTGGCCCGGGATGCTCCTGCAGACCCTTATCACGGTGCTCGGGCTGGTCGTCGTCCTGGTCACGGCCGGGACCGGCAGCCGGACCGTCTGGTCCACTCGGCGCGCAGGCGCCGGGAGAAGGACCGACGTAGCCGACGACGGGGTCGGCAACCGGCCCACCGAGACCGCAGCGTCCGAAGTGTCCCCAGCGTCCTCAGTGTCCGAAGTGTCCCCAGAGGTCCTTCCGACGGCGGCCCGGCCGGCTCCGGGTCGGCACGCCGCACCGGCGCAGCCCGGGACCGGCCGCGCCGTCGCTCTTCTGCCGGCGCAGGTGACCGCAGCCGGAGGCGGGCGCCGCAGCACCGGGCTCGCCCTGGCGCCCGTCCTGCCCTGGAGGCTCTGGGCGGTGCTGACCCTGCCGCTGCTGGGCCTGGTCGCCCTGGTCCGAGCCGCGTACTCCTCCTCCGCCGCCGTCTCCCTGGTCGCCCTGGCCGGGGTGCCGATCACGGCCACGGTCGTCGGCGTGACCACCTGGGTGAGCCTGCGCGGGGCATGGCGCAGCCTGCTGATGCGCACCACGCCCCTTCGGGCGACGTGCGCGGCGCTCCTGCCCGCCTGGGGGTTCTTGTCCGGGGTGCTTCTGCTGGCCTGGGGCGTGGGCGCCGCCGGGTCGGAGCTGTTCCCCGTCGAGCCGGATCCGGAGCTGCCGGCCGTGGCCGGGGAGGTCTACGTCGCCGTGACCATCCCGTTCGTCGCCCTCATGCTCCTGGCCCTGGCGTACGCCCTCACCCAGACCGCCGGCCTGGCGGCCTCGATCACCGTGACGGTGATCGGCCTGCTCGCGGGCCTGGTCATCGCGGGCAACGAGGTGATCGTGAGCACGCCCGGGCTGTGGTTGTCGGCCCCCTGGGGGTGGGCCTCCGTCGCCGGCTCGTACCCCGCTCGCTGGCTCGCCGTCGTCGGTCTCAGTCTCGTCCTGGCGCTTGCGGCGCTCACCGTGAGCGCGGCATCGGGGCGCCGCGTGGCCATGCGGGACGGCGAATAAGGCGCTCCGGTAAGCAGCTGCGGTCTCGTCATTGCGAATGAGGAGCCAGCTGCGCCCTCCTCCCTGAGGCGGAGGGTGAAGTGCCTCCCGTGACCGATCCGCGCACCCGCCCGCCGCGGCACTATAAGGACTATGAGCACTTCCGCAGACGGGCCCGCCGAAGCGCCCCGGACCGATCCCACGCCTGAGCCACTACCAGGCCGGCGTCGCCGCCGGACCCTCACGATCGTCGCCGTGGTCGTCTCGGCCCTCGTGGTGGTCGGCACCGCCGGCGGAGCCTGGCTCGTCCACTCGATCGGACCCGCCTTCGGGATCTGGTGGCCCGCGCCGAGTCCCCAGTCCTACGGGTCGGCCGTCCTGGGGCTCATGGACTCGGGCCTCCATGCCACCGGTCAGGAGTGGCAGACGGCTCGCGCCGACGCCGCCGGGCGGATCGAGAAGGCCACCACCCACGACGAGGTCGACGACATCCTGGCCGACGCCATCAAGGTAGCCGGCGGCAAGCACTCCTTCATCATGGACGCCGCAGACCTCCAGGACTCGATCGACTCCTACACCGCCCCGACCTCCTCCATGGACGGCTGCGTGCTGACCGTGACGGTCCCGGCCTTCATGGGGACGGCGGAGCAGGGTACGGACTACGCCACCACCTTGGCGGACGCCCTCGGCGCCGAGGGCGTATGCGCCGTCGTGGTCGACCTGCGGGACAACGACGGCGGTGACATGGGCCCCATGCTCGCCGGGCTCTCCCCGCTCCTGCCCGACGGAGTGGTCACCTCCTTCGTGAGCCAGGGCAGCACCAGCGATGTCACCCTGAAGGACGGCGCGATCAAGGGAGGCGGCACTCCGACCTCGGTGGGGCAGCGCGACAAGCTCGATGCGCCCGTGGCCGTGCTGACCTCGCAGACGACCGCCTCCTCGGGAGAGCAGGCGCTTCTCGCCTTCCGCGGGCTGGACAGAACCCGGGTCTTCGGCCAGGCGACGGCGGGCTACGCCTCGATCAATCAGAACTTCCCGCTGTACACGGGACGCACCATGGTGCTCACGACGGGGACCTCGCAGGCCCGCACCGGCGAGCAGTTCGGGGAGGAGCCGATCGCCCCCGACGTCGAGACTCCCCCCGAGCAGGCACCAGCAGCCGCGGCCGAATGGCTCGACTCCCAGTCCTGACTCTCGAGCGATCGAGCCCGCTCTGCGTACTGGTGCACAACCACTCGCACGGGCCCCTTCACAGTGAGGATGAGGGTCCCATGCGGTTGATGGTTGATGAGAAGGCTGAGAAGGCAGAGTGAGATTTAGCGCGCCAGGTGGGGGAACCAGATGGCGATCTCGCGCTCCGCGGACTGAGGCGAATCCGAGCCGTGGACGAGGTTCATCATGGCCGAGCCGCCCCAGTCCCGGCCCAGGTCACCTCGAATCGTCCCGGGGGCGGCGGCAGTCGGCTCGGTCGACCCGATGAGGGAGCGCAGCCCCTCAACCACTCGGTGCCCCTCGACGACCACGGAGACCACCGGACCGCTGGTCATGTACTCCACAATGCTGGGGTAGAAGGGCTTGTCGACGTGCTCGGCGTAGTGCTCGGCGAGCAGGTCGGGGGTGGCTATCAGGCGGTCGAGCGCAATGATGTCGTAGCCCTTGGCCTCGATCCTGCGCAGGATCTCTCCAGTCAGGCGACGCTGCACAGCGTCCGGCTTGATGAGAATGAGTATGCGGCCAGGGGCGTCAGTCATAGTGATTCCTTTCAACGCGGATCATCCCGGGGCGGGAGCACGGCGGCTCGCGCCGGTTCAGAGCGTCAGAGTGACGCCGATCGCGCTGATTGGCAACCCCTGTCATATCCTCCCGGCCAGGGCGGGCACGCGCTCCGGCTCCTCCTCGCCACCGGCGGCCCGCACCGCCGCCTGGAGGATGAGAGCGGTCGAGCGCGCGCCGGGATCATGGTGCCCCACCGAGCGGGCGCCGAGGTAGGAGGCCCGTCCTCTGAGGGCCGTCAGCGAGTAGGTCGCGTCAGCGCCGTCGACAGCGGCGTTCGCTGCGGCCCGCAGAACCTCGACCGGACTCGCCCCGGTCGCGGCGGCCTCGCGCGCAGCACGGGCCGCGGGCTGCCACGCATCCAGCATCGTCTTATCACCGACCTCGGCCCGTCCGCGCATCTGGACGCCTACCGCCGCCTCGCCCAGGAGCGTCGCCACATCCTGGGAGGACAGCACGTCCACATCACAGGCCCGTGAGGCCCGCAGGAAGGCCGTCCCCAGAAGCGGGCCCGCCGCACCGCCCACCGTGGCCAACAGGCTCGTCGCCGTCGCCTTGAACACGGTCGCCGGCGGCGAGGAGGCGCCTCCGGCGCTCTCCTGAGAGTCGAGCTTGGCCACAGCCGCATGCATGCCGCGGTCGAGATTGATGCCATGGTCGCCATCGCCGATGGCCCGGTCCAGCTCCGTGAGCTCTTCACGGTGCTCAGCAACCGCCGCCGCCGCACCACGAATCCATGCGACGCTCCATGCGGCGTCAAGCGGCTTCTCGTGAGTCACGGTCCTCTCCATCATTCTATGCCGGACTGCGCCAGTCAGCGGCCATCCGGTGCCGGTCAGCGTCAGTCGATGCTCATCTATGCGCATTTCCATTGTCGCACCCCGCGCGCCAACGCGCCTGTTGGGCGCCCCGATCTCCGTCAACGCGATATCTGCCACAGCACTCAGGCCCGCCCGAACAGTGCGCGGGCCTCGGCCGCCAGGATCACCGAGCCGACGATGAGAACGCCCGAGGAGGTCAGCGGATCCTCATACCCCTCGGAAAGAGTCACGGCCCTCTCGATGCCGCCCGCCAGCGTGTCGGTTGTCTCGACGCGGTCCGCCCCGAAGACCTCGCGGGCGACGACGGCCAGGTCCTCGACCTCGAGGGCGCGCGGGGAGTCGATGGGCACGCACACCACCGCGTCGCAGGCCGGCTCGAGGACGGACAGGATCCCCTCGACGTCCTTGTCCGCCATGGCCCCGACGACCGCCACCAGATGGCGGAATCCGAACGCCTCCTCCACAGCGGGCACGAGCGCTCCCAGACCGTGCGGGTTGTGTCCGGCATCGACGATGACGGTGGGACTGGAGCGCAGCACCTCCATGCGACCGGGGCCGGTCGCCGAGGCGAAGCCGTCCTCGACGATCTTGGCGGGCAGCGCACGACCGCCGAACAGGGCCTCGGCGGACGCCAGCGCCAGTAGGGCGTTATGCGCCTGGTAGTCGCCGTGCAGCGGGATGAAGATGTCCTCGTACACGGCCGCCGCAGTGCGCAGCGTCGTCATCTGCCCGCCCACGGCCAGGGTGCGATCCAGCACGCTCAGGACGCCCGCGCCCGCCTCGTCCGGATCCTCCTCGGGATCCAGTTCACGGCGCCAGACGACGCCACGGCGCGCGGCGGCCGCGGCGATGATCGCCTGCGCCGCCGGGGGCTGGACGGCGGTGATGAGCATGGCGCCGTCCTTGATGATGCCGGCCTTGTTGGAGGCGACCTCCTCGATGGTGTCGCCCAGCCAGGCGGCATGGTCCAAGCCGATGGGCGTGATCACCTCGACATCCCCGGGCACGACGTTGGTGCAGTCCCAGGTTCCGCCCATGCCGACCTCAATGACGGCGACGTCGACCGGATGATCGGCGAAGACGGCCAGGGCCATGACGGTCAGGACCTCGAAGAAGCTCATGCGCGGCCCGCCCGCCGCGGTCGAGCGCTCATCCACCATCCGGATGTAGGGGGCCACGTCCTCCCACGCGGCGATGAACCCCTCTTCGCTGATCGGCTCGCCATCCAGGGCGATGCGCTCGCGAATGCTGGCCAGGTGGGGGCTGGTGAAGCGGCCGGTGCGCATGCCGGTGGCGGCCAGGAGGCGCTCGGCCATGCGGGCGGTGGAGGTCTTGCCGTTGGTGCCGGTGATGTGGATGTTGCGGTAGGCCCGCTCGGGGTTGCCGAGCAGGTCGAGGGTCCATTCGACGCGCTCCAGACTCGGCTGGACGCGGTGCTCGGGGGCGCGCAACAGGATCTCGGCCTCCACCTCGCGCATGCGGCCAGAGACCTCGACGGCGCGGGCGGCGGCGAGCAGGTCGGCCCGGTGGCGCCCGGTTTCCTCGCCCTCGCCCTCCGAGTCGGCGCCCGATGCGGCGGGCGAGTCGGGAAGTTGGGGCTCCCACTCGTTCCAGTCGTCGGACTCGTCCTCATCGACCTCGGCCAGGAGGGCGTCGAGGCGCTCCAGGTCGCCGCCCGGAATCATGTTGGCGGCGACGAGCTCGCGCAGGGCCTCCAGGTCCTCCTCCTGCGCCCGGCGCTCGGCGGCGTCACCACCACCGCCGGCCTCGTCGGCTTCGTCGGCTTCGTCGGCTTCACCGTCCTCGGCGTCAGCGGCCTCCAGGTAGGGCAGGAGCTCGGGGTCAATGCCATCACGACCAGCACGACCATCATGACCAGCATGACCAGCAGAGCCATCGGGGCCGGTCGAGCCGCCGGCGGCCAGGACGGCATCGACGACCTCCTCGCCCGTGGCCCCCTCGGGGATGCCGAAGGCCGCCCCCGGATGATCATCCCCTACGCCGGAACGAGGCTCACTCCCGCTCATCACCACGTCCTTCGCGATTGTTCTTCGAATGTCCGTCCGCACGCCTTTCGCCACATGCGCGACCAAGCAGCCCGAGCAGATGCTACCGCCATCTGTCAATAGAGGAAGGCAAAGTAATCGAGTTCACCTATCGTGAGGATGGGGATGCCGGCCGTGGCGTCACCGAGCCGGGGCGAGTCGAGCTGAATGTTGACTTGAGTTGAGTTGAGTATGGTCGCGGTGATGATACGGATGACCTGGACGAAGCGGACGACGGCTCAGCGTCGCATCCTCTGCCTCAGAATGGCAGGACTCTGCTTGGGCCTGATCGCCATTGCGTCCTTTCTGGGCGGTGCGATCCCCGCGCTCGGGGGAGAGCCGGCGCGGCCATGGACGCTGGTCGGCTACCCCGCGCTCTTCGGCTGCCTGGGATGCGCCTACCTCCTGCGTCGCCTCGCGTCCCGGCGCGACGACGGCTCCTCGCAACGCGACGAAGCGCACTGACCGGATCGCCTCGCACTCACTCGCCTCACCCGTGCCTCACTCGGCGGCCAGGGTGGAGCCGATCGGCGCCCGGTGGGCGCGGCGCACCGGCGCCAGGAGCACCGCGGCGAGAACCGCGAAGGACCCCAGAGCCAGCAGCACGAGTCGTCCGACGGCTGGGCTCGGCAGGAACGGCAGGCCCGCCCTGGCGAAGAACATCGCCTCGCCGAGCGCCGTGACGGCCAAAGGGATGACGGAGATGATCAGGGCGGTCCCGACGTACAGGGCCGCCTCGATCACGACCTGGGCGCGCACACCTCCGATGGTGGCTCCCGCGCAGCGGAGCACGGCGATCTCCTGCTGTCTGGAGCGGGATGCCATGGCGACCACGGCGATGGCGCCGAGCAGGGCCATGGCCCCGAGAATCGCCGCCAGGACCAGGGAATCGGACTGGTTGAGCGTCACATTCAGGTGCTCCGCCTCGATCACCGCCTCGGCCGTATCGAGGTTGGTCATCAGGGCGGCCGCGAAGGAGAAGGCCAGGGCCAGCTGGGCGATGGCGCTGGCCGCCAGGGAGCTGCGCCACAGCGCAGAGCGGCGGGCGATCATGCACGGCCCTCCGAGTCGGGCCAGAGGAGCTGACCATGCGCGCAGCAGACCTGGAATCACTGCGGGCGCGAGCAGCACGACCAGGATGGCCAGCAGCAGGGCGGCCAGCATCGCCTGACCGCCGCCGTCCGGCAGCCCATCGACACGCTTCCCGGGCCGGACCATGAGGGCCACGAGCAGCTGGACGACGCACACCAGGGCCCACGCCCCGGCCAGGATCCACCGGATGACGCCCATGCGGCGCCGTCCCGACGCGGCAGTAGCGGTGCGGACCGCCTCGGTCGCCGGAGTGCGCACGGCGGTGCGCGCCGGGCCGATCGCCCCGATCACGGCGACGCCGACGACGGAGACGATCGTGAGCAGGACCGTCGACGGCGTCTGGGCCACCTCGATCCGTCCCATGCGCTGCGCCGCCATGCGCGTGAGCACCGCGGCGAAGGGCTGGTCCACCACGGCCCCCACCAGGATGCCGGGCAAGCAGGACACCACCGCCACCACGACCACGGTGGCGATGACGCCGACGAACACCTGCCGGGGCAGGGCGCCGGCCAGGCGCCATCTGGCCCAGTCCGTGCGCAGGGCCTGCACGCAGGACTGCCCGACGACCGCCACCACCGGGATCGCCACCATCGCCGAGTAGACGTACACCGATACGCCGGGCACCACCAGCTCCGCCGGTCTGACGCCCGCGGCCCGCGCCGCGGCGACCACGTCCGGCCGGGTGACGGTCATCCGGTGCACCAGGCAGACATCGACGAGGGCCGCCGCGAAGGCCAGCACCATCAGCGTTCCCGACCAGGCCCGCCACTGAACGGCCAGGGCGCGCAGCGTGTAGCGGATCATGCCGCCTCCCCCGCTTGGTTCATCACGGTCAGCAGCTCGTCGGGGGTGGCGCCGCAACGGCGGCCGACGCTCACTCCGTCGCGCATGACGAGCGCCGTCTCCGCCATGGCTGCGGCCCCCAGGTCGTGGGTGACCAGCACGACCGCGGCGCCCTCGTCGGCCAGGCGCCGCAGCTCGGCCAGGACGAAGGACGCCGAGCGCGTGTCCAGGGCCCCGGTCGGTTCATCGGCGAACACCACCGGCGGGCGGCGGTAGAGCACCCTCCCCAGGGCGACGCGCTGCTGCTCCCCGCCGGAGAGCGTCGTCGTGACCGCGTCGGCGCGCGCCTCGAGGCCGAGCCCGGCGAGGACTAGCTGCGCGCGCGTCCGATCGGGCCTGCGGCCCGCCAGGGTGTCGCTGATCGTCAGATTCTCCCGCACGCTCAGGTAGGGCACGAGGTTGTAGGCCTGGAAGACGAAGCCGACCCGGTCGCGGTACAGCTCCGCCACGCGCGCGGCCGACAGCGCGCCCACGTCGCGTCCCATGAGGATGACCCGGCCCGAGGACGCCGGCTCGAGCCCCGCCAGGCACAGCAGGGCGGTGGACTTGCCCGACCCGCTGGGGCCCACCAGCGCCGTCACCCCGCCCGCCTCCATGGCGCAGGTGACGCCGTGCAGGATCTCGATCGGCCTCCCGCCGGGAGTCGGGAAGGACTTGCGCAGCTCGTGGGCCTCAACGGCCGGGGTCGGTCTCATGCCCCCATGTCAGCCCAGTGCACCCGCGAGCGCAGTGGGCCTGCGTGCCCGATCGTGGTGGGGAAAACCCCACCACGGACTCAGGACTCTGCCGGGCGCCGCCGATCGGGGTCGGAGCAAGTCGGGGTCGGAGCCGGTCCGGGTCAGGGATGCTCGAGGAAGGCCAGCACGGCGAGGACCCGCCGGTTGCCCTCGCGCTGGGACAGGCCCAGCTTGTCGAAGATGGCGCCGATGTGCTTGACGACCGCACCGTCGGACAGGTGCAGCGCCTCGGCTATCCCGCGGTTGGTCTCCCCCGCCGAGACGTGCTGGAGCACTTCCCGCTCCCGCGGCGTCAGGCGCTCCAGGCGATCCTCGCGGCGGCGCATGAGCGCGCTGATGACCTTGCGGTCCACGACCACCCCGCCGGAGGCCACGGTCTGGAGCGCCTGCATGAACTCGTGTACGTGAGAGACTCGATCCTTGAGCAGGTACCCGACGCCGCCGGAGCGGGGGTCGTCCTCGGCGGAGTCCAGGAGTCGTTGCAGGTACTCGTTGCCCAGGTACTGGGACAGGAGCAGGATCGGCAGGTGCGGGCGATCCCGACGCAGCTCGATGGCGGCGCGCAGGCCGTCGTCAGTCCTGCCCGGCGGCATGCGCACATCGGTGATGACCATATCCAGTGGAGCATCCAGTGGAGCAGTGGGATCACCGCGCTTCACCACGTGGACCAGCTCTGTAGCGGTCGCCACGGACGCGACGACGTCGTGCCCGGCTCGCTCGAGCAGCATGACCAGGCCCTCGCGCAGCAGCGCCTCGTCCTCGGCCAGGACAATCCTCATCGCTGCTCTCCCGTCGGGATGCGGACGGTGATGGTGGTCGGCCCGCCGTCGGGGCTGACCGCCTCGAAAGTACCTCCCAGACGGCGGGCACGGGCCGCCATTCCGAGAATGCCCTGCCCCGTCGGGGCGGCACCGCCCCCGCCGTCGTCGCGCACAGTCAGCAGGACGGCGCCGTTCTGGGCGCCGATGCACTCCACGTGCGCCTCAATGCGGCTGCATCCGCTGTGCCGAATCGCGTTGGTGATCGCCTCGGAGGCGATGAGGTACAGGTTCTCGGCGATCTCATCGGGAGGCGACGGCGCCCCCTCCCCACCGGCCCAGATCACCTGAGTCGGGATGGGCAGGCCGGCGGCGAGCTCCTCCAGAGCGGCCCGCAGCCCCTGCTCGGCGAGGGTTCTCGGGGTCAGCCCGTGGGCCGCCTCCCGAACCGCGTCGGCGGCGGCGTCGATCTGCTCGCGCAGCTCGCCGAGGGTCTCGCGCGCCTCCGCCCCCGATGCGCCCTCGAGGCCGGCGAGCCGAAGCTCGAGGAGCCCCAGGCGGAGGCCGGCCGCGCTCAGGTGCAGCTGCGCGCCGTCGTGAAGGCGCTGCTCCATGAGCCTGCGCTCCAGGATGAGGCGATCCTCGGTCTCCACGGCCCTATCGACGAGGGCGTCGACCTGCTTCTGCAGCTGCTCGGCCCGCGGGGAGAGCAGCGCCGTGGACAGGCGCGCCAGCCCCGACGCCGCCCCGATCACGAGCCACGGGAGCAGGCACGCGCCGATGAGGCCGACGAGGACTATCAGGCAGCGCCCCACCGGAGAGGGCAATGCGCCGCCGGCATCGGCCTGGGCCCGGAACGGCTCGATGAGGGTGAGCTGCGCCGCGGTGCGCAGCATCGCCACCGCGATCGTCCCCAGGACCGCCACCACGGCGAGGACCAGGACGAAGGCGGCCTCGCGCAGACGCCCCGCCCAGCCCGCCGCCCGGGGCGCGATCGGCGGGAGGCCGGCCAGCGTCACCAGCCGGCGCTCGGCGCCCGCCCATGCCGCCGCCCAGACGGGCAGCAGCACGACGGTGCTCGCGAACAGCCAGGTGAGCCAACCGGCTGCGATCTCCACGACGAGGTACGCCAACGACGTCCACGGCCGACGCGTGCCCAGCACTCGGAGTGGAGCACGGAGCAGGCTCAGCCCTCCGCCTTCGCAACGGAGGCACTGGCCTGATCGGCCTGCGGGTCGGTCAGGACATTCGCGGCCACGCACCCGGTCTCCCCCTTGATCAGGTCCAGGTGCGCACCCGTCCAGGCACCCCTGTCGGCCGGAACCGTCAGGGTCAGCTCGATGCGATCGCCCACGTGCAGCCCGGCGGCCTTGCGCTCGTCCTGGACGAGCCGGATCAGGTCGCGCGCCCAGCCCTCGGCCTCCAGGGCGTCGTCCAGTGCCGTGTCCAGGACGATGAAGGCGCCCGAGCCGATCATGGTCGCGGCCAGGGAATCGTCATCGACCTCGATCCGACTGGTCAGGGTGAAGGAGCTCTCCTCGGCCTCGAGCACCACGGGCGCACCGCCCACCAGGACGTCGTCGAAGCGCACGTCCCCGTCCTCGGTCAGCGTCCACTCCCCCGCCTTGACGGCCGCGAAGAGCTTGCTGGTCGCCTTGCGGACATCGGGGTCGAAGGCGCGGGGGTTGAGGGTGAGCTGCTCGGTCACCTCGTAGCCGGCGTCCGCGGCGTCGAGCACCCGCACCTCCTTGACGTTGACCTCCTCAGCGATCAGGTCGCGGAAGGGCGCCAGAGCGGCGGGATCGGTCGTGGCCACGGTGAGCGAGCGCAGCGGCTGGCGCACGCGCAGCTTCTCGGCCTTGCGCAGGCTCAGCGCCGCCGAGACGGCGTCACGGGCCTCGTCCATGGCGGACACCAGGGCGGAGTCGGCCACGTGCGCGGGCAGGACCGGCCAGTCGGTCAGGTGCACGGAGCGCTCCCCCGTCAGGCCGCGGTAGATCTCCTCGCTGGTCAGCGGGGTGAGCGGAGCCATCACCTGCACCAGGACCCGCAGCACGGTGGCCAGGGTGTCGAAGGCCGGCCGGCAGACCGCGGCGTTGGCCCCGTCGGTGAAGCGGCTCCGCGAGGTGCGCAGGTACCAGTTGGTGAGCACGTCGAGGAACTCGCGCACGGTGGCGGTGGCGCCGGTGACGTCGTAGGCGCTCATCTGCGCGCTCACCGTGGCGGCCAGGTCCTTGGCGCGGGCCAGGATGTAGCGGTCCATGACGTGCAGGGAACCCTTCCTGCCGAACAGGCCCGCGTCGTCCAGGTCCACCCCGGCGGTGACGTAGCCGCGACCGTCGTCGGCCTGTCCCGCGTACAGGGCGAAGAAGTACCAGACGTTCCACAGCGGCAGCAGCACCTGGCGCACGGTGTCGCGGATGGCCTTGTCGGTGACCACGAGGTTCCCGCCGCGCACCACAGGGCTGGACAGCAGGAACCAGCGCATGGCGTCGGCCCCGTCGCGGTCGAAGACCATGGAGACGTCGGGGTAGTTGCGCCGGGACTTGCTCATCTTCGCCCCGTCGTTGCCCAGGAGGATCCCGTGGGAGACGCAGTTGGTGAAGGCGGGCCGGTCGAACAGGGCGGTGGCCAGCACGTGAAGGGTGTAGAACCATCCGCGGGTCTGACCGATGTACTCCACGATGAAGTCGCCGGGGTAGTGGGACTCGAACCACTCGACGTTCTCGAAGGGGTAGTGCACCTGGGCGAACGGCATGGAGCCCGACTCGAACCAGCAGTCCAGGACGTCGGGGATGCGGCGCATCATGGACTTCCCCGTGGGGTCGTTGGGGTTGGGGCGTACCAGGGAGTCGATGAAGGGGCGGTGCAGGTCGGTGACCTCCACGCCGAAGTCGCGCTCGAGCTCTTCGAAGGAGCCGTAGACGTCCTCGCGCGGGTAGCGCGGGTCGTCCGAGCGCCATACCGGGATGGGGGCGCCCCAGAAGCGGTTGCGGGAGATCGACCAGTCGCGGGCGCCGGCCAGCCATTTGCCGAAGATGCCGTCCTTGATGTGGCCGGGGAACCAGTCGATCTCCTGGTTGAGCTCGACCATGCGGTCGCGGATGGCGGTCACGCGCACGAACCAGGAGGAGACCGCCTTGTAGATGAGCGGCTTGCGGCAGCGCCAGCAGTGCGGGTAGGAGTGCACGTAGGAGGCCTGGCGCACCAGGACGGCGCGCTTGTCGGCAGCGCGGCGCGCCAGGGGGCCGCTGCCGTCGCGCAGGTCGGCCACGATCGGCTTATTGGCCTCGAAGACCTGGAGCCCGGCGTAGTCGCCGACCTCCTCGGTGAAGCAGCCGCCGTCGTCCACGGGCACGACGGTCTCGATGCCGGCCTCGGTGCAGGCGATCATGTCGTCCTCACCGAAGGCGGGGGCGATGTGGACCAGGCCGGTGCCGTCGGTGGTGGTGACGAAGTCGGCAGTGATGATGCTCCAGGCGTTCGGCCCGGGGGCGGCACCGGCGGCACGGTGGGCGTCATCGTCGAAGTAGTCGAAGATGGGGTGGTAGCGCAGCCCCTCCAGTTCCGCACCGGTGCGGGTGGCCACGATCCGCGGGTCCTCGCCGAGCTCGCGCTCGTAGGCGCCGATCAGGTCGGTGGCGATGACCACGCGCTCCCCGGCCAGCGGGGAGTCGAGGCCGGGGGCCACGGCCACGGTGGAGTACTCCACGTCCGGGCCCACCGCGATCGCGGAGTTGGAGGGCAGGGTCCACGGCGTCGTCGTCCAGATCAGGAGCAGGTCGCCGTCCTCAGCGCGAAGGCCCACCGTGACGGTGTTGTCCTGGCGGTCCTGGTAGATGTCGTCGTCCATCTTGAGCTCGTGGTTGCTCAAGGGGGTGCGGTCGTGCCAGCAGTAGGGCAGCACGCGGTAGCCCTGGTAGGCCAGGCCCTTGTCGTAGAGGGACTTGAAGGCCCACAGGACGGACTCCATGTAGGTGGGGTCGAGGGTCTTGTAGTCGTGCTCGAAGTCGACCCAGCGCGCCTGGCGGGTGACGTAGTCCTCCCACTCCTCGGTATAGCGCAGCACGGAGGAGCGGCACTCGGCGTTGAACTTCTCGATGCCGATACCGCCGGGACGGGTGATCTCGGTGACGTCGTCGAGGCCGAGCAGGCGCTGGGCCTCGAGCTCGGCGGGCAGCCCATGGGTGTCCCAGCCGAATCGGCGCTCGACGCGCTTGCCCATCTGGGTCTGGAAGCGTCCGACGGCGTCCTTGACGTAGCCGGTCAGGAGGTGGCCGTAGTGCGGCAGGCCGTTGGCGAAGGGCGGGCCGTCGTAGAAGACGAACTCGTCGCAGGGCTCGTTGCGGTTGTCGATGGAGGCCTGGAAGGTGCCGTCGGCCTTCCAGTAGGCGAGGACGTCCTCCTCGATGGCGGGGAAGGACGGCGAGGGCTCAACCGCCTGGCCGGGCCGGTGCAGGGGGTAGAAGGCGGCGCCCGTGTGGGCGGTGGTCGGCTCGGCGGTGCCGGCCGTATCGGCGGTAGCGGCGGTATCAGCCATCGGGGTCTGCCTCGTGTCTCGCTCGTGAACATCTGCGTCTCACGAGGACGACGCCGCCCCCGCCGGTCCCGGCTGGCAGCCGGCGCGGGGAAGGGCACCGCGGTACCACCTCGCTTGCCGCGCACCTCGCCCGCGGGGTGGACCCCTGAGGCACCGCCGCCGCGTCAGAGCCGCGACGGCGGGCGGTGCGCGACCGCTCGTGCGGGGCTGTACGGGCCCCTCCCGCCCGGGTCTAGTGGGGCGCATGCCGACCCGGGCCGATCGGCTGATTGAGGCCGATGATGTCGACTGGTCGGCAGGCACCTGTTCTTCCGGGAGGCTCGCCGGTGATGCCCGGACTCGTCGTGCGCACAGTGCAGACGACGTTCCGGCCGGGTCAGCGCCTGGATGCCAGGGAGTGTAATCAGACCCGGGCGGCCCGGACCAGCCGCGAGCCCCGGTCGGCGGCGTCATCCTCGACACACCCTGAGGCACCGTTGAGGCAGCGCTGACACATGACACACGACGCGCTGCGCAGCGTCCGATCGCAGCCACGAACCGCGGCTCGCCTCGGAGCCCACCGGATCCGCCCGACTCGGGAGGCTCGGGAGGCTCGGGAGGCTCGGGAGGCTCGGGAGGCTCGGGAGGCTCGGGAGGCTCGGGAAACCATGTCGAGCCGGCCGCCGGCGGCGAGGCCGGCCCAGCCAAACGCGGACAACAGCGCAAAGCCCCAGCGTGAACGTACTTTTGCGATGTGAACGTACTTTTCTCCCATTCCACTGGGGCTAAAGCTCAGTGGAATGGGAGAAAAGTACGTTCACGTGACGAAGGTACGTTCACGTTCCGGCGCGTCCCAGGTAGGACCGCACGACCTCGACGGCACCCCATCCTCAGCCTCACGGCACAAGCAAGTGGCCCACCGTGGTGACGGCGACCTCCGGCGCCCCATCCTCAGCCTCACGGCGCTGCGCCGGCCCTCTTCGTCGCTCCTCACCCCTCTCCCCTCTCCGGCGTGACACAGGCCGCACGGCGCACTGTCGGGTTCCGCTCTGGAGACCACCCCGATTCCGCAGGATGAGATTCTTCGGGATTTTCGTGGTTCATCCCAATGACACAGCGTCATCTTGCGAGGTTCCCTACCTGTAGAGCCACGCGTCGCCCTCACTAGCGTCAGTGGCATGACCGCAGCACGCCGTACCGCCGCCAGGGGCATCCCGGAGAGGATCGGCCCCGCGACGCAGCAGCGTGCCCACGGACGAGTCATGTGTTGTCAGGCCTGACAGGCGCCTGACCGCAACGGCACGACCGCACACGGATCCGGCGCAACGAGGCGTCCGGGGCCGCACAGGCGCGTGCGAGAGGTGGAGCCATGACGGCCACCGCCATGGACCGCGGCGAGAACCGCCACCGGACGCTCATCGATCCCGCTTTTCTCGGAGAAGGACATGAGCACCACCACCCGCACCCGGCCTGCGCGCGAGCGCCCCATCACGGCCCGCCGCTCCGTCCCGGATGCCGCCCCCGGAGCCCGGCGCGACGTCCGCCCGCCGCGCCGGGGCCGCTCCAACGGCCAGTGGCTCGTCGATGGCCGCGAGCCGCTCAACGACAATGAGGCCCTCAAGCAGGACGGGAATCCGCTGGGCGCCCGCGAGCGCATCATCGCCGACTACGCCGCGGGCGGCTTCGGCTCCATCGACCCCACCGATCTGCACGGCCGTTTCCGATGGTGGGGGCTGTACACCCAGCGCAAGCAGGGCATCGACGGCGGCAGAACCGCCCAGCTCGACGTCACCGAGCTGGAGGACCACTACTTCATGCAGCGCATCCGCATGGACGGGCAGACGCTGTCGGTGGGCCAGATGCGGGTCATCGGCACCGCCTCCAACGAGTTCGCCCGCGGCACTCTGGACATCACCGACCGTCAGAACCTCCAGCTGCACTGGCTCGAGATCGAGAACATCCCCGAGCTGTGGCGGCGTCTGGACGACGTCGGACTGACCACCGTCGAGGCCTGCGGGGACACCCCTCGGGGCTTCCTGGTCTCACCGGTGGCCGGCATCGAGCCGGAGGAGGTCATCGACCCCTCCGAGGCGGCCCGGGCGATCCACGACGCCTACCTGGGCGACCCGGAGATCGCCAATCTGCCGCGCAAGTTCAAGACGGCCTTCACCGGCTCCCCTACTCTCGACGTCCTCCACGAGATCAACGACATCTCCTATGTCGGCGTCGACCACCCCGAGCTCGGCCCCGGCTACGACCTGTGGATCGCCGGCGCCCTGTCCACGGCGCCGTTCCTGGGCAGGCGCCTGGGGGCCTTCGTACGCCCCGACCAGGTCGGCGACGTGTGGTGGGGCGTGGTCCGCATCTTCCGCGACTACGGCTACCGGCGCCTGCGCAACAAGGCGCGACTGAAGTTCCTCATGGCCGAATGGGGTCCCGAGCGCTTCCGCGAGGTCCTGGAGGAGGAGTACCTCGGCTTCCGCCTCGCCGATGGGCCGGCCCCGCGCCCGCCCCGCGGCGAGGCCGACCACCTGGGCGTGCACCTGCAGCGGGACGGCGCCTACTGGATCGGCGGAAAGCCCCCGGTGGGGCGCCTGTCTGGGGACATCATGCTGGGCCTGGCCGACCTAGCGGAATCGATGGGATCGGACCGGGTGCGCACCACTCCCCTGCAGAACATCCTGCTGCTGGACGTGCCCGGGGACAGGATCGAGGATGCCGTCGCCGGATTGAGGGCTCTGGGCATCGAGCCCGACCCCGGCCCCCTGACCCGCTCGATGCTGGCGTGCACCGGCCTGGAGTTCTGCAAGTTCGCAATCGTGGAGACCAAGGCTCTGGCCGCGCGGGTGGCGGCCGAGCTCGACGAGCGCCTGGCCGACACCGACCTGGAGCGCCCGCTGACCGTCAACATCAACGGCTGCCCCAACTCCTGCGCGCGCATTCAGACCGCCGATGTCGGCCTCAAGGGCCAGATCATCACGGTCGACGGCGAGCGCGTGCCGGGCTTCCAGGTCCACCTGGGCGGATCCCTGGCTCGCGAGGGCCGGCCCGAGGCCGAGATCGGGCGCACGGTGCGCGGGCTCAAGGTGCCCGCCGCCGGCCTGACCGATTACATCGAGCGCCTCGTGCGCCGCTACCTCACCCAGCGGGATGACGAGGAGAGCTTCGCCCAATGGGTTCATCGAGCCGATCAGGAGGCCCTCCAATGACCGTCATCAGCCCCCTTGCCCCGAATCGCGCCGACCCCGCCGGGCCGGCCGGGGCCGCCCGCAACCGCTTCGGGCGCGCCACCGCCCGGGGCGCCAACGCCCCGCGCCCGGCCGATGCCCCCAGGCGCGACGAGGACGAGCTGCGCGCCCTGGCCGCCGCGGGCGTCGCCGAGCTCGGCGACGACGCCCCCGCCGCCGAGGTCATCGCCTGGGCGGCCCGCACCTTCCCGGGCACGCTCGCGGTGGCCTGCTCCATGGCCGACGCCGTCCTGCCGCACGTGGTCTCCCGGGTCCTGCCCGGCGTCGACGTCCTCTTCCTGGACACCGGGTACCACTTCACGGAGACCGTGGGCACCCGCGACGCGGTGGCCGCCACCATGGACGTCACCGTCGTCGACGTGACTCCCGAGCTGAGCGTGGCCGAGCAGGACGAGCGCTTCGGGCCGCGCCTGTACGCACGCGATCCGGGCGCGTGCTGCCGCCTGCGCAAGGTCGAGCCCCTGGCCCGCGCGCTGGCCGGGTACGAGGTCTGGGCCACCGGGGTCCGCCGCGAGGATGCGCTCACCCGCACCGCCACTCCGCTGGTCACCTTCGACCAGACGCACCGGATCGTCAAGATCAATCCGTTGGCGGCCTGGACCTTCGAGGAGCTGCTGGCCTACGCCGCCGAGCACGACGTCATCATCAACCCGCTGCTGGCCGACGGGTACCCCTCGATCGGCTGCGCGCCCTGCACCGCCCGCGTGGCCCCCGGCGAGGACCCCCGCTCGGGGCGCTGGGCCGGCTTCACCAAGACCGAATGCGGGATCCACCTATGAGCGCCCCGACCGTCGCAGGGTCCTCACCCGCCATCCGGGACGACACCCGGAACGACATCCGGGACGGCGCGAGCCCGGGCATCCGTCCCCTCGACCAGCTCGACGCTCTGGAGGCCGAGGGCATCGCCGTGATCCGGGAGATCGTCGCCGAGTGCCGTCGCCCCGTGCTGCTCTTCTCCGGAGGCAAGGACTCGGTGGTCATGCTGCACCTGGCCGCCAAGGCCTTCTGGCCGGCGCCCGTCCCCTTCCCCCTGCTGCACGTGGACACCGGCCACAACTTCCCCGAGGTACTGGCCTACCGGGACGCCACCGCCGAGCGCCTCGGAGTGCGCCTGGTCGTCGCCGGCGTCCAGGACTACATCGACGACGGGCGCCTGCGCGAACGCGCCGACGGCACGCGTAATCCCCTGCAGACCCTGCCCCTGCTCGACGCCATCGAGGCCGGGGGCTTCGACGGGGTCTTCGGCGGCGGGAGGCGCGATGAGGACAAGGCGCGCGCCAAGGAGCGGATCGTCTCGCTGCGCGACGAGTTCGGGCAGTGGGACCCGCGCAATCAGCGCCCCGAGCTGTGGGACCTGTTCAACCCCCGGCACGCCCCGGGCGAGCATGTACGCGTCTTCCCGCTGTCGAACTGGACCGAGCTGGACGTGTGGCGCTACATCGAGCGCGAGGACATCGTCCTGCCGAGCCTGTACTACGCCCACGAGCGGGAGGTCTTCTCCCGCGACGGCATGTGGCTGCCGGTCAGTGCGGTGACCCGGCCGCGCGACGACGAGGAGGTGCGCACGCTGACCGTGCGGTACCGCACCGTGGGCGACATGTCCTGCACCGGGGCGGTGGAGTCCGCCGCCGCCACGAATCACGAGATCGCCGTCGAGGTAGCGGCCTCCGTCCTGACCGAGCGGGGCGCCACGCGCGCCGACGACCGCCTGAGCGAGGCCGCCATGGAGGACCGCAAGAAGGAGGGGTACTTCTGATGACCACCACCGGCTCGCTGCTGCGCCTGGCCACGGCCGGCAGCGTCGATGACGGCAAGTCCACCCTCGTGGGCCGTCTCCTGTTCGACTCCAAGGCCGTTCTGCGCGATCAGCTGGCCGCCGTCGAGCAGGTCAGCCTGGAGCGGGGCCTGACCGGCGCGGACCTGGCGCTGCTCACCGACGGCCTGCGGGCCGAGCGCGAGCAGGGCATCACCATCGACGTCGCCTACCGCTACTTCGCCACCCCGCAGCGCTCCTTCATCCTGGCCGACTGCCCCGGGCACGTGCAGTACACGCGCAACACGGTCACCGGCGCCTCCACGGCCGACGCCGTCGTGCTGCTGGTGGATGCCCGCCACGGGGTGGTGGAGCAGACCCGGCGCCATCTGGCGGTGGCGGCGCTCCTGAAGGTCCCCCATGTTGTGGTCGCGGTCAACAAGATCGATCTGGTCGATTTCTCCGCCGAGGTCTACGCGCGCACGGCCGAGCAGATCGAACGGGTCGCTGCGGCGCTCGGGGTCGCGGATGCGCACGTCCTGCCCACCTCCGCGCTTGCAGGGGACAACGTCGTGGAGCGCTCGGGGCGCACCCCCTTCTACAACGGTCCCGCCCTCCTGGAGCTGCTGGAGTCCATGCCCGCGGACTCGACTCAGGCCGATCGCGCCCTGCGCCTGCCCGTTCAACTGGTCATCCGCCCGCAGAGCGCCGCCGCCGAGGGGCTGACCGATTACCGCGGCTACGCCGGGCGGATCAGCGCCGGCGCGGTGGAACTCGGCGATGACGTCGTCGTCCTGCCCTCGGGCAGGCGGACCACGGTGACCGGCATCAACCTGGGAGCGCAGCCCGTCCCCGCGGCGCGGGCCGGGCAATCGGTGTCCCTGGAACTGGCCGACGACATCGACATCGCCCGCGGCGATCTCATCGCGGCGGGCCACGGCTTCCCGCCGCTCGTGCGCGAGGTCGAGGCGCACGTTGCCTGGCTGTCCGAGCGCCCCCTGCACGTGCGCGATCGGGTCCTGGTCAAGCACGGCGCCCGCACGGTCCGGGCACTCGTGGCGGGTATCGAGGGCGTCCTGGAGCTGGACGACCTGGCGATCTCGCCCGCGGACGAGCTCGCCCTGAACGACATCGGACGCCTCCGCCTGCGGCTGGCCGAGCCGCTTCCCGCCGCCGACTACGCCACGTCACGCGCCGACGGCGCCTTCCTGCTCATCGATCCGCAGGACGGCTGGACCCTGGGGGCCGGCATGGTCCGCGATCCCAAGGCCCTCGAAACTCCCGGAATTCCCGTTCCCCTCAAGGGCCCTGAGGATCCCGAGCAGCACAACGCGGGCGTCCGGACAGGAATATGAGCGCCTCGGCCGCCCGGGAGGGCATCCTCGATGATGAGCCGGGAGGCTGGGTCGCGCTCGTGGGCGGGGGCCCGGGCGAGCCCGGTCTCATCACGGTGCGCGGGATGGAGCTGCTCTCCCGCGCCGACGTCGTCGTCGCCGACCGCCTGGCGCCGCGGGGCCTGCTGGACGACCTGAGCCCGGGCACCGAGGTGATCGACGCCTCCAAGCGGCCCGGCAACCACCTGGTCCCCCAGGACGGGATCGATGCCCTCCTGGTAGCGCGGGCCGAAGCCGGGCAGCGGGTGGTGCGCCTCAAAGGCGGCGACCCCTACGTGCTCGGCCGCGGCGGCGAGGAGGCGCGGGCCTGCCGTGCAGCCGGCGTGAGAGTCGAGGTCGTCCCCGGGGTGACCTCAGCGGTGGCCGTGCCCGCGGCGGCCGGGATCCCGCTCACGCATCGCGGGCTCGCCCGCGGCTTCTCGGTCGTCTCGGCCCACGAGGATCTGATCGCCACCGTCCCGGTGCGCCGCGACCACACCCTGGTCCTGCTCATGGGCGTGCACCACCTGCGCCGCTCCACCGCCATCCTCACCGACCGCGGGGCCGATTCCGAGACCCCGGCGGCCGTCGTCGAGCGCGGGTACCAGCCCGATCAGCGGGTGACGACGACACGCCTGCGATGTCTGCCCGACGTCGCCGAGTCCGTCGGGGTCAGAGCCCCGGCGGTCATCGTCCTCGGCGACGTCGTCACGGTCAGCCCCGCCTGGAGGCACCGGCTCGTGCCCGGGGAATGACCGCCCGCTCCCACCGCACCCGCACAGACAGATCGGATCAGCCCGTGAGAAAGCTCCTCGTCCTGGCCCTTGTGGGCCTGGCCTCCCAGCTCGTCGATGGCGCCCTCGGCATGGGCTACGGCGTCACCTCCTCCTCGCTGCTCCTGCTGGTCGGGATCGGCCCCGCCCTGGCGAGCGCGAGCGTCCACCTGTCCGAGATCGGCACGACACTCATCTCGGGCACGGCCCACCACCGGCTGGGCAACACCGACTGGCGACTCGTGGCGCGCCTGGGCCTCCCGGGAGCGGCGGGCGCGCTCCTGGGCGCGGTGGTCCTGTCGCATCTGAGCACCGAGGCGGCCGCGCCCATGGCCTCGAGCCTCCTGCTGGCACTGGGGCTGTACGTCCTGGTCCGCTTCGCGGTGCGCCCTCCGGCCGGCTCCACCGTCCGGCGCAGTCCGCACTCGGTCCGGTTCCTCGCCCTGCTGGGTCTGGTCGGCGGTTTCGTGGACGCGACCGGCGGTGGCGGCTGGGGCCCGGTGGCGACCACGACGCTGCTGGCACGCGGCCGCACCGCACCGCGCACCGTCATCGGCAGCGTGGACACCTCCGAGTTCATGGTCGCCCTGGCCGCCTCGGCGGGATTCCTCGCAGGGCTGGGCACGGCCGGAATCAGCCCCGTGGTCGTGGGAGCACTGCTGGCCGGCGGTCTTGTCGCGGCCCCGATCGCGGCCTGGCTGGTGTCGAGGCTGCCGGGGCGGATCCTCGGCAGCGCGGTCGGCGGGCTCATCGTGCTGACCAATGCGCGCACGGTCCTGTCCGCTCTGCACGCCCCGGGACCGCTCATCGCCATCGCCCTCCTGGCGTTCGTGCCCGTATGGGCGCTGCTGGTCGCAACCTCGGGACGCTCAGGACGCGCAGGGCTCTCGGGATCCTCGGGGCGCGGTGCGCCCCGGCCGACCTCGACGGCGGCGGCGGAGCCGTCCCCGTGCAGGCCGGAACCGCTGGAGGACCTGGAGGGCTCCATCGTGGCACCGGCGGCCTGACCCCATGGCCGTCGAAGTGCTCGCACGGATTCCGGGTCCCGCCTCCACCACGGCGGCGCCCCGCACCCTCGTCCTGGTCGCCCACGGCACCCGTCGTTCCAGCGCCGTGCCGCTGCTGGAGCGCACGGCCGGGCGGGTCGGCGAGCTGCTCCCCGGGACGGAGGTACGCCATGGCTGGGTGGAGTTCCAGAGGCCGAGCGCGGCGGAGGCGCTGGCGGGAGACGCCGACCCCGTCGTCGTGCCCTTCTTCCTGGGCGGGGGATACCACGTCGAGCACGATCTGCCGCGCCTCATGAGCGAGCACGGCTCCGGGACGATCACCGCCCATCTGGGGCCGGAGCCCATCGTCGTGGAGGCAGCGGCGCAGCGCCTCCGGGAGGCACTGGCGCGCGAGGGCGCGGATCTGACGGAGCTCGACGGCGTGGTGTTGGCCGCGGCCGGTTCGCGTCGCCGCGGGCCGGTGGCCGAGGTGGAAACCGCTGCCCGGGAGCTGGCCCGGCTGCTCGGCGTCCCGGTGCGCCCGGCCTACCTGTCGGCGGCCCGGCCGGGCGTGCGCGAGGCCATCCGTCGTTGGCGCGCCGGGGGCGTCAGGAGCATCGCGGTCGCCGCCTATCTCCTGGCGGAGGGGCGCTTCTCCCGCGCTTTGCACAGCGCCGACGCCGATGTGGTCTCCGCTCCCCTGGGCGATCATCCCGCGATCGCGGAGCTCGTCGCCAGGCGCTATCGGGCCGCCATCGGTCAGCACTCCCGTCCTGAGCGCCTCAGAGGATAAGGTTGAGCCCCAACGACCTACCGGTCGTCCGACAACTGGTCGCTCGGTGAGAATCCGGGCGGGAGAGAGCGAGGCACGTGGCGAAGTACGAGGAGATCTACTCCGCACTGCGCACGGGGATCGAACGGGGCACGTACCCCTTCCTGTCATTCCTCCCCTCGGAGAACTCCCTGGCGGACGAATTCGGGATCTCGCGCAACACGGTGCGCAAGGCGCTCCAGTACCTGGCGAGCCAGGGGTACGTCCAGGCGATGCAGGGCCGGGGCATCCAGGTCATCTTCCGTCAGTACCGGGCGTCCCACTTCCTGCTGGCCGGCGTCGAGTCATTGGCCGAGGCTGGCCGGCGCCTGGGCATTGAGGTGCGCACCAGGCTGCTGGACTCCCGCACGGTGACCGTCGATTCGGGCCTGGCGGAACGGTCCGGCCTGCCCGAGGGGGCGAGCGCGCTCTCCCTGACGCGACTGCGGCTCCTCGACGGGCGTCCCGCCATCGTCGATCACAACATGTTCCTCGCCGAGGTCGTCCCCCGGATACCGCGGGACGCGGCCGAGTCCTCCATCTACGCCTACCTGGAGAACGAGCTCGACGTGAGCATCGTCTCCTCCTCCCGCCTGGCCACCATCGAGCCGGCCGACGACGACGACCTGCGCCACCTGGACCTGGGCGGGCAGAACTGCGTCGGCGTTGTCGAGTCCTTCTCCTTCGACTCGGCGGGGGTCCCCTTCGAGTACACCCGCTCCCATCACGCGCCCCGGACCTTCAGCTTCATCTCCACCGCCCAGCGCCTGCCGGCCCAGCGCTGAGCGATCGCGGGGCCCGGGAGGCGCAGACGCCCTCGTGCTCCCCCGGCCGCAGTGGCCGAAGGAGCACGAGGGCGCGGGAGGGAGCCGCCTACCGTCCGACCGGCCCCCTCCCGGAGTCACGCACCGGCGGGCTCGCGCTTGCCCAGCCGGACCTTCTTGACGGTTCTGCCCTGCTCGAAGTCCTCCTCCTTGAAACCGAAGAAGTAGGTGCAGGCGAAGGAGACCGCCAGGGCCGCAACAGAGGCGATCCAGTATCCGGTGAAGCCCGAGTCGATGCCGTCGGGGTTGACGAAGGAGGGGAAGCCCACGAAGGCGCCGGTGAACCCGTACATGTTGACATTGAACAGACCGGTGAGCAGCCCGCCCACGGCGCCGCCGAGCGAAGCCGTGATGAAGATGCGGCCGTACTTGAGGTTGAGACCGTACATGGCGGGCTCGGTGATGCCGCAGAAGGCGGAGACGGTGGCGGGGCCCGCCATGCTCTTGATACGGGCTTTCTTGATCTTGATCCACACGGCCAGGGCGCCGCCGCCCTGGGCGATCATGGTGGCCGAGACGATGGCGTTCAGGTACGAGTTCCCGGTCGAGGCCAGCTCGGAGGAGATGAGCGGGATGACCGCCCAGTGCAGGCCGAAGATGACCAGGCACTGGTAGAAGCCGCCGATCACCAAGCCCGCGATCGGGTAGTTGAAGTCCAGAATCGCGTTGATGAGCGAGGCGATGCCACCCGAGACGAACATGACCGCAGGGCCGAAGACCAGCAGGATGAGGGCGGAGACCACGAAGATCTCAATGAGCGGGCCGAAGATGGGGCGGATGACCGCGGGCAGGACCTTCTTGAGCCAGGGCTCGATCTTGGCGGCCAGCCAAGCGCCTACGATGATGGGGAAGATCGAGGACGCGTAGGCGTTGCCCTGCGGCAGGGTGACCGGGATCCCGAAGAAGTCGGCGTTGAAGACGGTCTGCCCGAACTGTGCGATGACGTGGTAGGTCTCGGTGTACTGCACAGAGCCGTCGTCCTGAGTGACCTTGACGATATGGTCGGGGTTGGACAGGGCCACGATGGAGGGGTAGCACAGCACGCCGCCGACAATGGCCACGACGATGGGGTTCGACCCCAGGCGCCGAGCGGCGGTGAAGCCGACGATGATCGGCAGGAAGTAGAACATCGACGAGCTCATGGCGTCGATGATCTGGTAGGTGTCCGAGGCCTCGGCCACCACCTTGAACTGGACGAGCAGGGCCAGCAGCCCCTTGAGGATTCCGGAGGCGGCCAGCATCCCGACGATCGGGATCATGGATCCGGTGATGACGCCGATGAGCGAGGAGAAGCCGAACTTGACCCATCCTATGAGCGTGGTGGGCCTCTCGACCTCCTCGACCTCGCCCTCCGCATCGCCCTTAGAGGTGCCGGGCAGCTGCTTGACGACGGCCTCGTAGACGTCCTCGACCTCGGGGCCGATGACGACCTGGTACTGGCCGCCGGCCTTGGCCACGTCGATGACGCCCTCGGTGCCGGCAACGGCGGCGTCGTCGGCGATCGACTCGTCCTTGAGGTAGAAGCGCACGCGGGTGATGCAGTGGAGCACCGAGCGGACGTTGTCGGGGCCGCCGATGTTCTTGATGATGTCGGCGGCGGTGGCGTCGAAGCCGGTCAGCCCGTCGGTGCGCTCGCCGTCACCCGAGGCCTCCGCGACCGCTGAGGCCCCGGCGCCGGCGGCGGAAGCATCGTCGTCCTCGCCCTTGAGCGTGGCGGTGGCGACGGTGGCACCGGCCTCGGCCTGACCGGTGTCCACGGACAGGGACTCCAGGTGGGTGATGGTGTTGGTCAGGACCACGATGGCGGTGGTGGCCTTCTCCGCGGCGCGGATGGCCTCCAGGTCCATGGTCCCGAGCTTGTCCCCGGCCTTGACGGTGTCGCCCACGCTCACGGTGAGATTGAAGGGCTTGCCCTCCAGCTCCACGGTGTCCACGCCCAGATGGACGAGGACCTCCAGGCCGGAGTCGGCCTTGAACCCGATGGCGTGCCCGGTGCCGGCCACCATGGTGACCTCTGCATCGACCGGGGAGACGATGGCTCCGTCGTCGGGTTCGACACCGAGACCGTCGCCGACTGCCTTGGAGGAGAAGACGGGGTCGGGGACGTCGGCCAGGTCGATGACCTTCCCCGTCACCGGGGAGGCGATCGGGACCTCGCGATCTGTTGCCGGTTGGGACATGAGGGGTTCCTTTCGGAGCGTTGTGCTGGCAGCAGGGTCGGGGAGAAGCCGCGCAAGCGGTGTGCGGTACTCCGGGGCGGACAAGAGGCGGTTGTCGGAAGGTGGATGTTGTCAGGAATGGATCAGGAATGGAGTTGGATACGGCCTGTGGGTCGTCAGAAGATCTGGCGAGGGGATCGTCGCCTCGCCGCTGAGCGAGTGACCGAACCGCTTGAATGGGCGACTGGGCTCAGACGAGCAGGGCCAGCGTCTCGTAAGGGCTCAGGCTCAGACGCGGACGCAGCGGCCGCGCCGGGTAGTTGGAGACGAACACCTCGCCGTCCAGGAAGTCCTCGGGCACATCGATCTCGGTCTCGTGCCCGCGGAAGCTGCAGATCACCAGCAGACGGCGGCCCTCGTGCCGACGGATGTAGGCCAGGACGTCCGGGTGGTCGGGCGCGTAGGGCTCGTAGTCGCCCTCGGAGATCACCGGGGTGCTCTTGCGCAGGGAGATGAGCCGCTTGTAGAAGGGCAGGATGCGTCCAGCCGTCTCCTCGTGGGCGACGTTGACCTCGGCCTGGTTGGTGGGCTGCAGCCAGGGGGTGCCATCGGTGAACCCGGAGCCGGCGCTGGAATCCCACTGCATGGGGGTGCGGGAGTTGTCGCGCGCCTTGGAGTGGACGATCCGGAACGCCTCCTCCTCGTCGTGCCCGGCGTCGACGAGCTCGGCGAAGGCATTGCGCGCCTCGACATCGACGTAGTCGTCGATGGTCGTGTAGCCGGGGTCGCTCATGCCGATCTCCTCGCCCATGTAGACGTAGGGGGTTCCGCGCATGAGGTGGATGGCGGCGGCGAGCATGGTGGCGGACTCGTAGCGGAATCGGTCGGCGTCGCCGAAGCGGTCGAGGGCGCGGGGCTGGTCGTGGTTGTTCCAGAACAGGGCGTTCCAGCCGCCGCCGGCCTGAAGCCCGAGGGACCAGTCGTTGAGCAGGCGCTTGAGGGCGAGGATGTCGGGCTCCATGAGCGTCCACTTGCGCCCGTCGGCGTAGTCGACCTTGAGGTGGTGGAAGTTGAAGACCATGGACAGCTCATGGTTCTCCGGACGCGTGTACTCCACGCACGCGCCGATGCTGGTCGAGGACATCTCCCCCACCGTCACCGAGTCGGGGTCCTGGCCGAAGCTGGCCTCGTTGAGCTCGCGCAGGTAGGTGTGGACGAGCGGGCCATCGGTGTAGGTGGGCCGGTCATCGACCCCGACCGGGGCATCCTGGAGCGGCTCGGTCTTGCCGATGAGGTTGACGACGTCGAAGCGGAACGCCTGCACGCCCCGGGCGCGCCAGAAGTTGACGACCTCGGCGGCGCGGGCGCGCACCTCGGGGTTGTGCCAGTCGAGGTCGGCCTGACCGGGGTCGAAGAGGTGGAGGTAGTACTCGCCCGAGAGCGGGCGCCCGTCCTCATCAACGGGCCCGAAGGGCGCCCAGGCCGACCCGCCGAACTTGGAGACCCAGTTGGTGGGCAGGGAGCCGTCCGCCTTGGGAGGACGGATGTAGAAGTAGTCGCGGTAGCGCTGCTCCCCGGCCAGTGCCCGCTGGAACCACTCGTGCTCGGTCGAGGTGTGATTGAGGACCATGTCGAGCATGACGCCGACCCCGTGGGCCTCCAGGGCGGAGACGAGGTCGTCGAAGTCCTCCAGGGTGCCCATGTCCGGGTCGATGGCGCAGTAGTCGGACACGTCATAGCCGTTGTCCTTGCCCGGCGAGGGGAAGAAGGGGTTGAGCCAGACGTAGGCGACGCCGAGGGATGCGATGTAGGGGACCTTCTCGACGATTCCGCGCAGGTCGCCGACGCCGTCGCCCGTGGAGTCGCGGAAGGAGCGCGGATAGATCTGATAGACGACGGCGTCTTTGAAGGACATGGCTTCCCCTGGGATCGGGCGGGATGGGCGAGTCGTACACCTGCGCACTTGTGCATATAAGTAGACCGTAGAAACCCCGAGCCAAGCAAAGAGAGGCACGTCATACTTTTTCGGTGTGTACCGTCCCGCTCCGCGCACCAGGCATCCCCCTCAGCCCCTCGCCTCGCACCAGATGCAGCAGCCCCCGCCCAAAAGCGACCGCGGGCACCGCAAAGGACGGCGAACCGGTATGAGGACGCCCACAGGCGAGCTGCTCATCATCACCACCGCCGCGCCTGCGGACGTCGGGCCGGGCGCGCTCATGAGCCGGGCGGCGGAGGTGATGACCGCGAGCGGCTGCACCTTCACCAGACACCTCGCCTCATTGCCGCACGGCTCATACCTGGACCGGTGGGGGCAGGCTCAGGGTCCCGGGACGGGCAGCGCGGACGAGCCCGTGGAGGAGGTTGTGCGCGGCGCACCGCAGCAGGCGGCGGCGCGAATGGCGGGCTGTGGGCGCCGGGTGGTGCGGATGGGCTGGAGTCGCGGCGGCTGCGGGCCGATGGTCCTGAGCGTCCGCCACGCCCCGGGGTCCGGCCTGCTGCTCACGGACCTGGTCCTCGACGCCGGCCCACTCAGCCCGAGGTCCGCAATGCGCGCAGGCGGCGAGCACTCGAGCGCCCGCCGCCGCTGGAACCTCGCCGTCCGACTGCTGCGCGGCCTGGCCGAGGGGACGGACGCGCTCTACGCGGGACTCGGGCCGGAGGCCCTGCTGCCGCTGCCCGAGGAGCTGAGCCGGCGGGCGCCATCGGACCCGCCCTGCCTGTGGTGGGTGTCGGCCCGACTGCGGGATGCCCGGGGCGGGGACGCGGGCGCGGCACTGGCGGGGCAGGCGCGGACCAGGAGCACTCGGGCGGGGACGCTCATCGGCCTCTACGACCCGGTGCGCGCCAGAGGCACCGCCGACGACGACGCGCAGGCGCGCCTGATCGGCTTCCTGGCCGGGGCGCTGCCCCCTCAACCGCGCGCGATCACCGTGTTGGAGGCCTGAGCCCGCGGCCGCACCACCATGGAATCGATGTTGACGTGGGCGGGGCGCTCCAGAGCCCAGGCGATGCACTCGGCTACGTCCTCGGCGCTCAGCGGGGCGTCCACCCCGGCGTAGACGGCATCGGCTCGCGCCCGGTCACCGTGGAAGCGATTCAGGGAGAACTCGCTGGTGGCGACCATTCCCGGCGCTATCTCGATGACGCGCACCGGCTCCCCGACCAACTCCAGACGCAGGGTGTTCGCAATGATCCGCTCGCCGTGCTTGGCGGCCACATAGCCGGCCCCGCCGGGATAGGTGTCGTGGGCCGCGGTCGAGGTCAGGAAGACGACGTCGCCGCCTCGCTCGCGCAAGCCGGGCAGGAAGGCCTGGGTGACGCGCAGCGCCGCCAGGACATTGCGCTCATACATGGTCAGCCACTCCTGGGGACTGCCATCGGCGACCGGATCAGCGCCGAGCGCTCCGCCGGCATTATTGACCACCGCATCCACGCCTCCGGCGGCGAGCGCCTCATCGGCGAGACGCTCGACATCCTCGGGGCGCTGAAGATCGGCAGCCGCCCAGGTGCAGCCGGTCTCAGCCGCGAGGGCCCTCAGACGTTCACCGCGGCGCGCAGTGGCGACCACATCCCACCCGCGGGCGCGCAACAGGCGAACCGTGGCTTCGCCGATGCCGGTGGAGGCTCCGGTGACCAGGACCCGACGCATGCCGGAGGAGGTGGCCGGCCGGCCCTGCGACTGATCCCGTGACTGTCCCCGCCCCTGCGACTGACTCATGGCGCCATCCTCCCCGCGCCCGCGGCCCACCGTCCAGTCCCGGGCTGGGACGGCCCGCGGACTCAGGGCTCGGGAGAGTCGTGCTGCGGGCCGAGCAGGCGCGCCCAGGTGCCCTGAACCATCGGGTTCGTCTCCTCCGGGCTCGTCGCCGCACCGATGATCGACCCCAGGAGTCCCACGGACACCATGGCGAAGGCGGTCTCGACGTCCTCCTCCGCGGCGGCGTCGCGCCCCTTGTGACGGGCCACCTGAGCGGCCACCGCCTCGAAGGAGCGGTGCCAGCTGTCCACCAGCACCCCGCGGGAGTCCGAGCCCTCATGACGCACCGCGTACAGGCAGAACTCGAGCTGAAGAAGAACGTCCTCAATGGGGACGTCCGCCAGGTCGTACTGCCAGTCGGAGCCCTGGGACCCGCCGTCCTCCTCGGCGCCGCAGCGCAAGCGCGCCACCTCGAGGAAGACCTCCTCCTTGGAGGAGAAGGAGGCGTAGAAGGCGCCCTTGGTGAAACCGGCGGCCGCCGCGATATCGCTGACGGAGGCGCCCTCATAGCCCTTGGCGGCGAAGACGCGCCCGGCCGCCTCGAGCAACCGCTGACGGGTGGCCTCGGACCGTCCGCGGGAGTTGCCGCCCTTGGCAGTGCTCCCGCCCAGACGCTCGGCCGCCGTGCTCAGGGAGCGGGCGGCCTTGCGCATGGAACCGGCGACGGCGTCCTGACCGGTGCGCGCGGAACTCTCGACGACCGAGCGGGTCAGCGAATTGATGGCGTCGTTGAGGGCGCGCGCAGCCGTGTGGACCTCGGCGAGGGCGTCGTCGTCCGAGTCGCGCGGGGGATCCTGGCGTGCCATGGCCTCCATCCTAGACGGGGGCGCACCCCGCCCCGCTGATTCTCAGGCGCGGCGCCCCAGGGCCCAGGAGGCGCCCGCCATCGCCACCGCGCCCCAGACTCCCAGTACGATCCAGTCGCGAGCCGTCATGGACGCGTCCTGCGAGCACAGACCCGCGCGCACGACCTGGGCCATGGGCTCGAAGGGCAGCCACTCGTGCACGGTCCGGGCCCAGCCGGGCAACTGGGAGGCCGGGTAGGAGAAGGGCGAGAAGAGCATGATGACGAAGATGAGCACCTGCGACATGATCTGCGCCAGGGGAGGCGCCAGGAGGTTGGCGATGGCGTACCCGATGCAGGCGGCTGTCAGGGCCACCAGGACAGCCCCGGGCAGGAGCCACCAGGCGGGACTCAGAGAGATGTCGAAGCGGGCGGCGCCGACCACCACCCCGAGAACCAGGCCGGGCAGCGCCAGGAGCGTCCACAGGGTGAGGTCCGCCAGCAGGAAGGCGATCCGCGGCACGGGGAGCGTGCGCATCCAGTCCAGACTCCCCTCGGTGCGGGACTGGGAGACCCACTGGGGAGTCATGGCCAGGCCGAGGACCACCAGGGAGATGGCGGGCGCACCGGTCGCCAGGTAAAGACTCGCCTCCGGCCCCGGGTCGCCAGCGATGAGCCCGTACCCGAGAATCGTGGAGACGGACAGGAGCGCCTGGATCACCATGAGCAACGGCATCACGGGCAGGGAGCGGCGCAGCTGCCACTGAATGAGCAGGCCGGTCTGACGCCACAGCCCGGCTGGAGTGGTTGGGGCGGTCGTGATCGCAGCGGTCATGCGTGCTTCTTCTCCTTCATGATCAGGCACAGTCGGGGGTGTCGGGGCTGTCTGGGTATCGGGACTGTCGCCGGGTTCATCAGCCCCGGGAGCCGTGGGCGGTGAGGTCGACGTAGACGTCCTCCAGCGAGACCGGCTCGAGGCTGTAGCGCTCCACGACGCCGTCCTCACGCAGCCGGGAGGCCCAGGCGATGGCCTCGGTCGACTGCTCGGCGGGCACTCCGACGACGGTGCGAGCGCCTTCGGAGCGTTCGACGGCCAGTCCGGGAGGCGGGCTGAGGACGGTGCCGGGAGGGGCCGTGAGCTCCAGGACGACGGGGTGCGGGCGCGCGGCGATGAGATCATCGGGCGCTCCCCGGGCGATGACGCGACCGCGATCGAGGATGACGAGCCGGTCGACCGCCCGCTCCGCCTCGCGCACGTTGTGGGTGACCAGGAGGACGGCGGCGCCGTCGTCGGCGAGTGCGCGGATCTGGTCCCACAGCAGGCGGCGGCGCACGGGATCGACGTCATTGGTCGGCTCGTCGAGGATGACGAGCCGACCCGGGACGACGGCGCACATGGCGAAGGCGGTCAGCCTGGCTATCCCGCCGGAGATCTTCTGCGCCGGGGTGCGGGCCCACTGGCCGATGTCGAGGGCATCGATGAGTTGCTCCGCCCGCCGGCGGACACGACGCCGGTCGGCCCCGCGGACGCGCCCGACGAGTTCGATGGCGCGCTGCGGCGTCAGCCCGGTGATGGGGATGTTGGCCTGGGCCTGGACGCTCGCGGCGCGCCTGGCCGCGGCGGGCCGGGCGACCGCATCGAAGCCGTCGAGTCTGATGGTCCCGGATGTGGGGCGCAGCAGGCCCACCACCTGGTTGACCAGCGTGCTCTTGCCCGCCCCGTTGTGTCCGAGCAGTCCGACGACCTGGCCGGAGGCCACGTTCATCGAGATGGAGTCGTTGGCGCGCACGGTGCGCGCACCGGAGCCGAAGTGCTTGTGGAGGTCGGTGATGGTGAGCAGATCCTCGTTCATCCCCTTGTTCGTCCTCTCGTCGGTGTCCTCGCTGATGGCGGCCATGCCCGATGCTCCTTAACTGACTGGTACTGGCTGGATGTCCGGATCGTCGCGGTATCGCACAATCGATATACCGATCGGTACGAACTAGGCGGTATGTAAAATACCATACGGTATGGATTAAGCAATCGACAGCCCCTCATCGCCGCGATCCCGCGAGTTGCGCGCGAAGACCCCATACTTTCTGGCGACCTTCCGACTATTCGCATCGTCAGCGCGGTAGGTTGAGGGCATGCACGCCGACGACGCCGCGCCCGAGTCCTCCGCCCTCCGCTCCACTGCTCCGAATGAACCGGACTGGGTCCGTCACGCCATCGCCTGGCACGTCTTCCCCCTGGGCGCCGTGGGCGCTCCGGCGCTGTGTCCGAAGGGCGACCCGGACGATCCCTCGTCACCGGCCGGGGCGATGGCGGCCGAGCACCGCCTGCGCCGCCTGCTGCCCTGGCTCGACCGCCTTGTCGAGCTCGGCTGCAACGTGCTCATGCTCGGCCCCGTCTTCCACTCGATGTCGCACGGATACGACACGATCGACCACATGCGGCTCGACCCCCGACTGGGCACGAATGAGGACCTGCTCGCCCTCATCGACGCCGCCCACGCCCGGGGGGTGCGGGTCATGCTCGACGGCGTCTTCAACCACGTCGGCATCGACCACCCGGCCTTCGCTGCCCTGCCCGAAGCCGGCCCCCACTCCCGCGAGGCCTCCATGTTCCACCTGACGTGGCCGGGAGGCGACGGGGCGGGCGGCGAAACAGGCGGAGAAGCCGGGGGAACCGGAGAAACCGGGGAAACATGGGCCCCGGGCATTGCGCCCGACTACAGGCGCTTCGAGGGCCAGGACTGGCTTCCCGAGCTCAACCACTCCTGCGAGGCCGTGGTGGACCTGGTCGCCGATGTCATGACCCACTGGTGCGAGCGCGGCGTGGACGGCTGGAGACTGGATGCGGCCTACGCCGTCGATCCGGCTTTCTGGACGCGAGTGCTCCCCCGGGTGCGCCGCGACCATCCGCAGGTCTACATCGTGGGCGAGGTCATCCACGGAGACTACGCCGCCATCGTGACCGCCTCGGGCATGAACTCCGTGACCCAGTACGAGCTGTGGCAGGCGATCTGGCACTCCCTGGCGGAGGCGAACTTCTACGAGCTGGACTGGACCCTGCGGCGCAATGCCGATCTGCTCGCCACCTTCGTGCCATGGACCTTCATCGGCAACCACGACACCTCCAGGATCGCCTCCCAACTGCCCGATGCGCGCCGTCTGCCCCACGCCCTGGCGCTGCTCATGACCCTGCCGGGGACGCCGGCGATCTACTACGGCGACGAGGACGGCCTGCGCGCCATCAAGGAGGACCGACTCGGCGGGGACGACGCCATCCGCCCCGAGCTGCCCGCCTCACCGCAGGAGCGCGACGGCGGCGCAGTGCGGACCCTGCACCAGGAGCTCATCGGAGTGCGCCGCCGCCTGCCGTGGCTGCACGACGCCGAGGTCGAGGCCCTTCACCTGGGCAACACGGTGCTGTCCCTGCGCATGCGGGCGCGCTCGCCCGAGCACGAGAATGCTGAGCACAATGAGGCGGTGCTCGTCCTCAGCCTGGAGGAGACCGAGGCCTGGCTGCCCACGGCGGGCCACCAGCTCGTCCTGGCCTCGACGTACGACGCCCCGCCCCCGCGCCCCGAGGGCGACGGCGTCGTCCTGCCGCCGCTCGGCTGGGCAGTCCTGACCTGAGCCCCGCGCCCCCGCCCCGCCCCTTTCGCCGAGATCGGTCGAAACCCGTGCCGAGATCGGTCGTACTCCGGCTCGAGATCGGTCGTACTCCGGCTCGAGATCGGTCGTACTCCGGCTCGAGATCGGTCGTACTCCGGCTCGAGATCGGTCCACTTCCGCACCGAGATCGGTCGCACTCCGGCTCGAGATCGGTCCACTTCCGCACCGAGGCGATGGTGCCTTGTCTTGGAGCGGGGAGCGTACTGCAGGACCCGTCCACATAGACATTCTCGAACGAGGTCGACGGCGCCACCGTCGACCTCGTTCGAAAAAGTCGATCTCGCAGAGAGATGGGACGCCCCGATGTCGTGCGTCAAGCGACCGCGGACACGGTTATCCGACCGATGGACACGGTTGTCTGCGGTGTCGCACATGGGAGAGCACGGCTCTTGCGGGACGAGGACTGGTTTTTGCCGGAATTACGCGCCTTTCCGATGATCACTGTCTGTGGCGGTCGGGCTCCCATGTGCAGTCAGGGGGGACTGCGCACATGGGAGCCCGACCACGGCCACAAGCAACCTTACTATTCCGCATGATTCCGCGGTTTTCGTCAACGCGGAGCACACGCGAATGTGCAACACCCATCACCCGGGCATGCGCGGGTATCGGGGAACAAACCCACCGGACCCCTGGACCTACCACCCACAGCCCCAGACATACGCGAACGTCGGGTGTGATGGCAGATCGGTGGTGCGTTCGGTGTATCCCACCCCAGACGCCCTGACACACCACAATCTCGACGCGGAACCGGACCGATCTCGAACCGGAACCCGACCGAACTCGAACCGGAACCCGACCGAACTCGAGCCGGAACCCGACCGATTTCGGCACAGCTCCGGCTCATGGGGCGCGGATAAACTGGAGTCATGACGACTTACGGCTTCATCGGTGCGGGAAATATGGCGGGCGCGATCGTGGACGGTCTGATCGCCTCCGGGCACAGTGGCGGCACGACTGTGTGGAGTGCGCACGACTCGGCCTCGGCGCTGGCCGCTCGCACCGGCGTGCGTCTCGCCCCCAGCGCCGAGGAGCTCGTAGGTACGAGCGACGTCGTGATCCTGGCGGTCAAACCGCATGTCATCCCCGTCGTACTGGCACCGTTGCAGGATGCCCTGGCCGCCCGGAAGCCCCTGGTCGTCTCCATTGCGGCGGGGCTGACGACGACGCGACTGGAGTCCCTGCTGCCGGACGGCACACGCGTGGTGCGGGCCATGCCGAATATGGCGGCGGCGGTCCGCGAATCCATGACGGCCCTGACGGCGGGCACGGCGGCGAGCGAGGAGGACCTGGAGCTCACGGCCTCCCTCATGGGCCGGGTCGGCCGCACAATAGTCCTAGACGAGAAGGACTTCTCGGCTTTCACAGCCCTGGCCGGCTCCTCTCCGGCATTCATCTTCACGTTCATCGAGGCACTCGCCCGAGGCGGTGTCGATGCCGGACTTCCCAAGGCGCGGGCGGTCGAGATCGTCACTCAGGCGCTGCTCGGATCGGCGTCCATGGTCCGCCGCGAGGCGGAGCGTCGAGCCGAGGACGGGACGGGCCGCACATTGGCGGACCTGCTCGACACCGCGTGCTCCCCCGGCGGGACGACGGTGGCGGGTCTGATCGCAATGGAGGGGGCGGGCTTCTCCCCCGCAGTGATCGAGGCGGTGCGGGCGGCGATCGCCCGCGACCGCGCCCTCGGGGCCTGAGCTCAGCCCCGCGCGAGGTGCCAGCGGGAGGAGGCGGTGGACGCCTCGATGAAGTCGCGGAAAGGCCCGGGCATGGCGGCCAGCTCGTCCGGTACGCCCCGCTGCGCCACCCGCGCACCGCCGGCGGCGGGCTGGAGGAAGACGACTTCATCCGCGCGGCGGATCGTGGACAGACGGTGGGCCACCACCATGACGGTGCGCCCGTGGGACAGTTCGCGGACGACCTCGGTGATCGCCGACTCGTTCTCCCCGTCCAGGGCGGAGGTGATCTCATCGAGCAGGAGGATCGGAGCGTCCTTGACGAAGGCGCGGGCGATCGAGACGCGTTGGCGCTCACCTCCGGACAGGCTCAGGCCACCGGGTCCCACCTTCGTCTCCCATCCGTGCGGGAGCGCTTCGACGACCCGGTCCAGGCGGGCGCGGCGGGCCGCCTCCTCCAGCTCGACGTCGGTGGCCTCAGGTCGGGCGATGCGCAGATTCTCCCGGATGGTCGTGTCGAAGAGATAGACGTCCTGGAAGACCATGGAGGTCATTCCCATGATCTCGGAGGTGGGCAGAGCGCGCACATCGGCGCCGCCTATGGTGACCGCCCCGGAGCCGACATCCCAGAAACGGGCCGCCAGACGAAGAATCGTTGATTTCCCGGCGCCGGAGGGCCCCACCAGTGCGGTGACCCGTCCCTGCGGCGCGGTCAGGGACACGTCCTTCAGAACGGGACGCCCCTCGTCGTAGGAGAACGAGACGTCGGTCAGGGCGATCGTGGTGCCCTCCGGACGGGCCCGCTCCTCGGGGGCGGGCTCGGGCAGGGGCTCGGCGTCGAGGATGGAACTCATGGCGCGCAGGGCGACCCGAGCACCGTCGGCCTCGGTGGAGAACAGGGCGGCCCTGGTCAGCGGCATGAGCATCCGCGAGGTGACGGTCATGATCGCCAGGTAGGCGACCACGTCGAGCCGGTAACCGCTGACGAAGGACAGACCCGTGGCCATGACCAGGGCGAAGGCGATGTTGACGGTCAGGTTGAAGGCCTGGCCGGGGCGCCCCTTGATGCGCAGGCCGTTCAGGGTGGCCTCGGAGTCGGCATCGAGAGCTGCGCGTACGGGCTCCCAGCCCGTCTCGGTGACGCCTGTGGCGCGCAGGACCGGCTGAAGTCGGGCGAACTCGACCAGGCGCCCGGCCGCCGCCGCCGAGGCGGAGTCCTCCATCTCATTGGCGCGGGAGGTCGCCGCGGACATGAGCCGCCAGATGAGGACCAGGGGGATGATCGTGACCGCCATGATGAGGGCCAGCGGCCACTCGACGAAGGCCGTGGCGACCAGCATGACCAGGGGAACGATGAAGGCGTTGCACAGATTCGGGATGACCATGGAGGTCAGGTGGGACAGGGTGTTGACCTCCTTCGAGGTCGCATTGACCACGGCGGCCTCGCGCTGGGCGTTGAACCAGCCCAGCGGCAGAGCGAGCACGTGCTCGGCCACGCGATCGATCATGGTGTCGCAGACCTCGAAGACGCTCACCCGGTAGGAGCGGTACATGGCGGTGGTGTCCACGGCGACCGTGACCACCCCGAGTACGACCACGGCGATGAGCCAGGCGACCAGGGAATCCGAGCGCCCGTAGAGGGCGCGCAGGAAGGGGATCATGAGGGCCAGGGTCGCGCCCTGGAGGATCGCCGAGGCGACGAACCAGGCGAGGATCGCCCGCATCCTGCGCGCATTGACGAGCCGCAGCAGCATCGTCCACATCGTCATTCCCCTTCTGCAGCAGCGGCGGCCGGGACGCCGGCCTGATCGTCAGCACCACCGGCACCATCAGCCCTGTCAGCCCTGCCAGCACCATCAGCGGAGTCGAAGTCCTGGCTGCGCCACATGGAGGCGTAGCGGCCGTCGGCCTCCATGAGTCCCCGGTGGCGCCCGCGCTCGACGATGCGGCCGTCATCGACGACGAGGATCTGATCGGCGTCGCGCACGGTGGACAGGCGGTGGGCGATCACGATGACGGTGCGCCCGACCGCCAGGCGGGACAGGGCCAGGTGGATGTCGCGCTCGGAGGCGGGATCGGCCTGGGCGGTGGCCTCGTCCAGCACGAGGACGGGCGCGTCCTGGAGGTAGGCGCGGGCAAGAGTCACCCGCTGCCTCTCGCCGCCCGAGAGGAATCCTCCTTCCTCGCCCAGGACGGTGTCGTAGCCGTGGGGCAGGCGCGTGATGCGCTCGTGGATGCAGGCGGCGCGAGCCGCGTCCTCGATCTGCTCTCGGGTGGCCCCGGGCCGCCCCAGGGCGATGTTGTCCGCCACCGAGTCGTGGGACAGGTCCACGTCCTGCAGCACGATCGCGACGCGGGACAGCAGCCAGGAGAAGGTCGTCTCGCGCACATCGATGCCGGACACGCGGACGGCGCCGCCGTCGACGTCGTAGAAGCGCGCGATGAGGCGGGCCAGGGTGGACTTGCCGCCGCCGGAGGGGCCGACGAGAGCGGTGACGGTGCCCGGCTCGGCGGTGAAGGAGACGCCCCGCAGCACCGGGGAGCCGGCCTCGTAGGAGAAGGTGATGTCATCCGCCTCGACGCGGCCCGGGGCCGGCCCCTCCCCCTCATCGTGGGAGCCCTCGGGCATGGGCGCCTGGGACAGGAGGTCGGCGGTGCTCTGGGCAGCCATACGGGACTCGTACATCTGCTGCATCATGCCGATCAGCGTCTGCAGCCCCTCGGGCAGGCCCAGCGCGAGGAGGAAGAAGGGCAGCGTGGCGGACAGCTGCGTCCATCCCTGGGAGACGAAGAGGACGACCAGGGGCGCGACGGTGGCGAAGACAGTGGCCGGGCGCAGGAAGGCGCCCATGAGACTGATGGTCTTCCCGGAGGCGGACACCCACTCGTAGGAGATGCTGGAGAAGTGCTTCCGGGCGGTGTTGAAGCGGGTGCGGGTCGCATCGGTGGCATGGAAGCTCTTGATCTCCTTCATGCCTTCGAGCATCTCGACGGTGGCGGACGACAGCCGGGTCTGCGCGACGGCGAAGCGGTCGGTGATGCCGCTGAGACCGCGCATGGTGGGAAGGGCGATGGCCGCCAGGACCAGGCACCACACGCCCAGCAGCGCCAAGGCGAGCCGCCAATCCGTCCACAGGAGGTAGGCCATGCCGGCAACGGCTCCGACGACGGCATTGGTGGCGTCCCCGGGCACGTGGGCGACGAGGGTGTGGATGGAGGAGGTGTCATCGGCCACCATCTTGCGGATGGCGCCGTGCGGGATGGCGGCCACGCGCCCCAGCGGCAGGTGGCCAAGGGCATCCACCACCTGCGTGCGCAGCAGGTGGCGCAGCTTCGCCTCGGCAAGGTGGGTGAGCCCCAGGCCCATGAGGTAGAGCATCTGCGCGGCGAAGAGGGAGACGACGGCGATGGCCGCCCAGGCCCACAAACTGGCGGCCCAGCCTGTGGCCTCCGACTCCCCCAGCCAGATGGCCGCCATATTGCGCAGCGCCGCATAGGGCACGACGGACATGACGGCCCCGGCGGCCGTGAGCAGGCCGGAGACGATCATGGCCTTGCGCGCGGGAGTGATGAGCGTGCCGATGGTGACAGTCATCCTCATGCCTCCTCATCAACGGGTGCGCCGGGGAGAGCTGAAGAGAGCCGGAGAGAGCTCAAGATTCGGCATCGGCGCCCGGACGCACCACACCTGGTCAGGCAAGCCTAACCCGATGCGGGCGGGGTAACCAGATGCCCACTGAGAGCCGCTGAGGGCTGCTGCGAGCCGCTGAGGGCTGTTGCGAGCCGCTAAGAGCCGCTGTTCCGCGACGCGATCTCCAGATTGGTCTGACGGACCGTATTCAGCATCATCAGGAGCACGACGACGGTATAGGGCAGGGCGCCGATAATGGTGCCGGTCTGCACTGTGCCGACCACGCTCTCGCCGCCGATGCTGAGCAGCAGGAAGGCGATGGCGGCGATGCCCACGACCAGGGTGACTCGGAATACCCGAGATGGCTTGGAAGCCGATGCCACGAATCCGCTCAATGCATGGACGCCGGAGTCCAGGGACGTCAGGTAGTAGGTGCCCACCAGAATGGTGGCGGCCAGCAGCAGGGAGAAGACCACCGGCCGGTAGGGCAGCTCCTTGAGCATGGCGAACAGTCCGAGCGAGGTGTCCTGACCCACGGCCTCGCTGACGACACCGCCCCTTGTCTCATCGTAGAAAAGAGCCGCACCGCCGACGACGCCGATCCACACGACGCAGATCGCCGAGGGGATGCCGAGCACGCCCACAACGAATTCCCTGACCGAGCGACCGCGGGAGATGCGCGCGATGAACGACCCCACGAACGGGGAGAAGGCCCAGCACCAGCACCAGATGAATACGGTCCAGACGCCATTCCAGCTGTCGCTCCACACATGCGGCGGCGCCATCGCGGAACCGGCGTCCGTCCAGGTTCCCATCCACCACATCGACCAGAAGTACTGACCGGCGGTCTGAGGCAGAACCGACAGCAGGTAGAGGGTCGGGCCGGCGATGAGCACCCCTACAACGAGCACGATGGACAGAATGGAGTTGACCTCACTGACCCGCTTCATCCCCTTCTCAATGCCCAGGTACACGCTGACCCCGGCGAAAACTCCGATTCCGATGATGACGACGATGCGGATGAGGCTCCCATTGCCCAATCCGAAGGTCTGCACCAAACCGGAGGAGAGCTGCATGGCCGCGAATGCGAAAGAAGTCGACAGTCCGAAAACAGTGGCCAGAATGGCAATGATCTCAACCGCCAGCCCGATCGGCCGGCGAGTATTCTCCGGGAACATCCCGACTACAGCATCCCGGAAGGTCATCGGCGCTTTGCGGTTGTGGAAAGAGAGTGCTAAGCACAGGGCGACGACGCAGTAAATGGCCCATCCGTGCACCGCCCAGTGGAAATAGCTCCAGATCAGCGCGCCGTCGAGTTTATCAACGCTCATATGAGCTTGAATCGGGTCGTCGTCCTTGACCAGAATGGGCTCGGCCACGGACCAGAAGATAAGCCCGATCCCCTGACCGCAGGCGAAGAGCATCGAATACCACGCGAAGCGGCCGTACTCCGGCTTGGCCCCCTTCCCTCCCAGCACAATGGAGCCGCGTTCGCCGATCGCCATGTATATGCAGAACATCAAAGCCATCGTGGCGAGCACGACGAAGTACCAGGTGAAGTTTCCGGTCACGAAAGTTCTGAAAGAACCGATGGCACGCGCAGCGGCCTCACCATTGAGCACCGCGAAAACGACGACGACGGCGACCAGGACGAGGCTGACGGTCTTGATAATGCGATCGTCCCATCGCCGCGGCGTCACGCCTGATGCGGACCGGACTCGCCCTGTGTCCTCCGCGTCTTCCGCGCCCTCTGCGTCGGATGTATCGGGATTCTTCGAATGCTTTTCATGATCCATGGTCGCGTGGTCCCTTCGAGAACTTCTTCGGTGGTGAGGGGTGGTCCTGCGAGCGTCGCAAGCGGTCACGGGCCCGGACGTCACGAGGACGGCGCGAGAGGTACAGCTCGATCCTATTCCTATCGGGTTCCTAGCGGGAGCCTATTGGCCATCTATCTGCAATTTATCTTCGACCGCGATTGCTCGACCGAACGCCCTGGCGTCGCCCCTCGAAGATCCCTCGAGGATCAAGGGGTCGTGGGCTTGGGGGCGGGCTGCTTCGAAGGCACCGGAGGCTTTGGCTCCAACGGGTTGAGGTCATCCTCCCGAGGCTCCTTGGGCTGCGGCTGAGGATCCTCGGATCCTCCGCCCGGAGTCCCCTCCCCGGCTGAGGATCCTTCTCCGGTCGAGGAGCCGCCCCCGCCGGAGGCCCTATCACTCCCGCCGTCGGGACTGTTGACCCCACCGGCGACGCCACCAGCACCGCCGGCACCCCCAGCGCCACCGGCACCACCGGGGGCACCGTCAGCGCCGGCGTCACTCAAGGCGTCATCGGAGCCGGCGGCAGCCGTCGCCTCGGGGGATCCGGCGTCCGGCTGATCGGAGTCGGCGACGGCGCCCTCGCCGTCGTGCCGACTCGCCTCGGCAGTGGCAGTCCTCGTCGCCTGCGGCGTGGGCGACGGCCGCTCGGATTCGGCCGTACTGGTGGCCGTGGGTGCGACGGCCTTCTCGGCGGCGCCTTCCCGACCGCCGAAACCCGGCACGAATACGGCAAGGGCCGCAACGATCGCCAGGCTCGCCACCGCGGCGACACCGATCTGCGCGCGCGCCAACGAGGACAGTCGACTGACCGCCGCGGCCTTCACCGCGGGAATCGGTGCCACGGGCGTATTCGGGGGCTGCTCGTCGGAAGGCGCCGAAGCCTCGGAAGCCTCGGAGGCCTCCGAAGCCGTCATGGGGACGGCGATAGCCTCATCGATGGGCTCGATATCGCCGGTATCCTCCCGCAGGCGCCGCTGCGCCTCGAGCTCGGCAGATCCTGCGGGCGCGGCCCCTGTAGAAGCTGCAGAAGCTGCAGAAACTGCAGAAGCTGCAAGGGCTGCAGCGGATGCTTCAGAGGTTTCAGAGGCTTCAGGAGCCGGCGATGACGGAGCAGGTGCGGGAGCGGGATCGGTTTCCGGGAAGGGGTCAGGGGATGTCCCGGACGGGGCCGTCTGAGGGCGCTCGTCCACGGGCTCTCCTCTCAGTGATTTCGGGACTCGGGATGGGGCGGATCGCTGGTCAGCGGATTTCTTAACAGAACGATAAACGTCTGCGGGCTTCGTTTCACCCCATCGTCATTACCGGGAACGTGGCACTCGTCCCACGCAGTCACCATGCAGCAGCCGAACCCGGCTCGTAGTCCACTTCACACGGCGGCATCGGGCTCCCGTTCGGGGCGGGCTCGCGCCCCATGACAGAATCGGGCTCATGCCCGAGACTCCAGCGACTCCAGAGACTTCAGCGGCTTCAGCGATTCCAGCAGGGTCCTCACCCCGTCTCGCCCCCGCCCACTCTGCCAGCTCTGTCCACTCCGTCCACAGCCCGCGAGTGCCCGCCAGGGTCTCCACCGATGGCCTGGAGGCCACGTGGGGCGGGAACTGGCAGGCCGAGGGGACCTACGCCTTCGACCGCAGCGCCGAGCGAGCCGAGGTGTTCTCCATCGACACCCCTCCGCCCACGGTCTCCGGCTCTCTGCACGTGGGCCACGTGTTCTCCTACACCCACACCGATGCCGTCGCCCGATTCCAGCGCATGCGGGGCAAGGCCGTCTTCTACCCCATGGGCTGGGACGACAACGGCCTGCCCACCGAGCGCCGGGTCCAGAACTACTTCGGAGTGCGCTGCGACCCGACCCTTCCCTACGACCCCGACTTCGAGCCGCCTTTCACCGGCGGTCAGGGCAAGTCGATCAAGGCCAGGGATCAGCTGCCCATCTCGCGGCGCAACTTCGTCGAGCTGTGCGAGCGCCTGACGGTCGAGGACGAGGCCCAGTTCGAGGCCCTGTGGCGCCGCCTGGGCCTGTCCGTGGACTGGTCGCAGACATACCAGACCATCGGCTCACGGGCTCGCAAAGTCGCCCAGGCCGCCTTCCTGCGCAACCTGGCTCGCGGCGAGGCCTATCAGTCGGCGGCCCCGGGCCTGTGGGACGTGACGTTCCAGACGGCGGTGGCTCAAGCGGAGCTGGAGTCCCGGGAGTACCCGGGCTTCTACCACCGCATCGCCTTCCACATCGCCGATGCCGGGGCCGTGGCCAGGGCCAGGGCGGCCGGCGCTCCGATCGAGGAGGGCCCGGGCGGCACCGCCGACGTCTGCGTGGAGACGACCCGCCCCGAGCTGCTGCCGGCCTGCGTGGCCCTGGTGGCCCACCCCGACGACGAGCGCTTCAAGCCGCTGTTCGGCACGACGGTGACCTCCCCCGTCTTCGGCGTCGAGGTGCCCGTGCTGCCCCACTCGGCGGCGGAGAAGGACAAGGGCGCCGGCATCGCCATGTGCTGTACCTTCGGCGACACCACCGACATCGACTGGTGGAGGGACCTGGAGCTGCCGCTGCGCGCCATCCTGCGCAAGGACGGGCGCATCGAGGCCGAGACCCCGGACTGGATCACCTCCGAGGCGGGCCGCGAGATGTACGCCGCCATGGCCGGCAAGACCGCCTACTCCGCCCGCGAGGCCCTGGTGGCCGAGCTGGCCGCCACCGGCGAGATGCGCGGCGAGCCCACCAAGACGGTGCGCCAGGCCAACTTCTTCGAGAAGGGCGACAAGCCCCTGGAGATCGTCACCTCCCGGCAGTGGTACATCCGCAACGGCGGCAAGGAGTGGACCAACCCCGCCACGGGCGCGGACCTGCGCGCCGAGCTGCTCGCCCGGGGCCGCGAGCTGGTCTTCCACCCGGACTTCATGCGGGTGCGCTACGAGAACTGGGTCAAGGGCCTGAACAACGACTGGCTCATCTCCCGCCAGCGCTTCTTCGGCGTGCCGTTCCCGCTGTGGTACGCGATCGGCGCCGACGGCGAGGTCGACTACGACGCCGTCATCACCCCCGATGAGTCCGCCCTGCCGGTGGACCCCTCCTCCGACGTCCCACCCGGTTACACCGAGGCACAGCGCGGCGAACCCGGCGGCTTCGTGGGCGAGCTCGACATCATGGACACGTGGGCCACCTCCTCCCTGTCCCCCGAGCTGGCCTCGGGATGGCTGAGCGATGAGGATCTCTTCCGCCGCGTCTACCCCATGGACCTGCGCCCCCAGGGCCAGGACATCATCCGCACCTGGCTGTTCTCCACCGTGGTGCGCGCCGATCTGGAGTTCGGCGCACTGCCGTGGGCGCATGCCGGCCTGTCCGGGTGGATCCTGGATCCGGACCACAAGAAGATGTCCAAGTCCAAGGGCAACGTGGTCACGCCGATGGACCTGTTGGAGAAGTACGGCTCCGACGCCGTTCGCTACTGGGCGGTCTCGGCCCGCCTGGGTCTGGACGCCACCTTCGACGAGGCGCAGATCAAGGTCGGGCGGCGCCTGGCGATCAAGGTCCTCAACGCCTCCAAGTTCGCCCTGTCCATGGGGATTCCGTTCGACGCCGATGAGGCGGCGCTGGCCGCCGCGCCGCCGCCGAGCCTGGACGCGAGCGCCGTCACCGAGCCCATCGACCGCGCGGTGCTGGCCGCCCTGGCCGGTGTCGTCGAGTCCGCAACGGCCGCCTTCGAGGGGTACGAGCACGCTCGCGCGCTGGAGGCCACGGAGTCGCTGTTCTGGACCTTCTGCGACGACTACATCGAGCTGGTCAAGGACCGGGCCAACGACTTCGACGGCGCTCACGAGCCCGCGGCGGTGCGCAGTGCCCGCACGACGCTGGCGATCGCGGTGGACACCTTCGTGCGCCTGCTGGCCCCCTTCCTGCCCTTCGTCACCGAGGAGGTGTGGAGCTGGTACCGCACCGGGAGCGTGCACCGCGCCGCCTGGCCCCAGGCGGCGGAGCTGCGAGCCGCCGCGGGCGATGCCGATCCCGAGCTGATCGCGCACGCGGGGACGGCTCTGGCGGCTCTGCGCAAGGTGAAGTCCGAGGCCAAGACGAGCCAGAAGACGCCGATCCTGTCAGTCGCCCTGGCGGTGGCGCCCGAGGTCGCGCCCGCGGTCGAGGCCGTGCAGGGAGACCTGATCGAGGCCGCCAAGGTCACCGGCCCCTTCACGGTCGAGGTCATGAACCCCGACTTCGACTCTGCGTCCGTAGCCGGCCAGGCCGACGACGGCGCGGAGAAGGGCGATGAGAGCGCATCGGTGAGCGTCACCGCCGTCGAGCTCGGCCAGGCCCCTCCCAAGCGCTCCAAGAAGTGAGGCGCTGACACCCGTTCAAGTGCGCAGTTCACGCTGTGGCCCCGACCCGGGAAAGCGGGTCGGGGCCACAACACATTCACAATCGGAGCAAGACCGGGGGAAGGTCATCCAGTCGCGTCTACCGCGAACCTTCCGCATCCGCCGCGCCCCGGAAAGACGCTGCTCTGGCTTACTCGTCAGGCTCGGGGAGCCGGGGGCCCTCATTGTCAGTGCTGTCAGTGCTGTCAGCACCGTCGGCATCGCCGGCCGGGGGCTCCTCGCCGCCCGGTGCGCGCATGCTGCCAAGGCGATGGCGGTGAAGACCCAGAAGAATCAGGTACTCCACCACGATGACGGCCGTCGCGATCACCAGCGCCAAGGCGACATCGATCCGGCTGTGAGCGACGCAGCCGTGCCAGAGCCCGTCGCCGGATTCGAGTCGGGAGTCGAGCGAGGTGAGGCGCTCACGCATACAGGTCGCCTGGCTGCCGTCGAAGTCGCTGATGGTAGAGGCACCGCCCAGTGTGAAGAGCCATGTGAGGGCGACGGCAAAGACCGCGGGGCCGCCCACCAGCAGGGCGGTGAGAAAGCCTGTCAGGCGTCCGGAGTCGGGGCGAGCGAGCCGGAGCCGACGCCGCACCAGCCATGGCTGGAACGCGGCAGCCAGCGCCAGTGCGCCGAAGACGACGGAGATGGCAAGTCCGATGAGGTCGGCCCGCCGTTGGACCTCATCAGGACCGTCCAGCGTGCCCTTGAAGGCCGTCTCATCGATCACCTCGTCCTGCACAACCGAGTAGCCGGTGGCGTCGCTGCCGGTCAGAGTCATCCAGTGAAGGTCGGCTGCGGCCGAATCCGGTTCTCCCCCTTCGTAAGCGTAAGTGGTGGTCACCGTGACGGCGGCCAGCACGCTGCCGTCGTCCTGGAAGGTCGCCCTGTCGAGGTGCACGCTGCTCGTCGCCGACGTCACCGGAAGCCCGTCCTGAGCCAGTCCGTCCCGCACGCGGCGGATCGTCTCCTCCGCGGCCATGGGGCTCGGGGCGCCGCTGGACGCCTTGGGGTCCGTCCATTCGGAATCGAGCACCGCCTGATGATCATCGAGGGCCGTCTGGACGAGGCCGGCGTCCGGCCTGGCCCGGGTATCCGGTGCGGGTGTGCGCGCCAGGAGCAGGACGACCGCAATGACGGCCAGAGCAGCGAGAATCCCGATCGGCAGGAGGACTCCTCTGCGCGCCTTCCCCATCACCCCTGAAACCTCCTGAACGCCTCGTAATGCCCCGTCATCCCTGCCTCGAGTGCCCCTGCCGGCGCGGGGGGCCGCTCCACCAGTGTGTCACCAGCCGGGCCCGTGGAGTAGGGGTCTGCTCCCCGCCTCCCGCGCACTGGGATGGCGGATGGAGTGCTGTAATGCTGTTCATGACCGCCCCATCCCCACCTGCCCCGTCCCCCTCCCCGGGCGCCTCCACCGGACACGCGCTGGAGTGGCACGCTCCTACTCTCACGCGCATTGATGAGCGGACGACCATTCCCGCCCTGCTGCAAGCCCGGGTCTCCCGCTCAGCCGACCGCCCCCTCATCGCCCGCAAGCAGGAGACGAGCGGAGTGTGGCGCACGATCACGGCCCGCGAGTTCTCCGAGGAGGTCGACGCGGTGGCCTCCGGGCTCATCGGCATGGGCCTGGAGCCCGGCGAGCGAGTCGCCATCATGTCGCGCACCCGGTATGAGTGGACGCTGCTCGACTTCGCCTGCTGGACCGCCGCGCTGGTCCCGGTCCCCATCTACGAAACGAGCTCGACCGAGCAGATCACCCACGTCCTCGCCGATTCCGAGGCCCGCCTCATCGTCACCGAGACGATCACCATGGCCGAGCTCGTTCGCACGGCCGCCGTCTCAGTCGGACGGGAGAGCCCGAGCGTGCTGTCCCTGGATGCCGGAGCGATCCGCACCATCACCGAGAACGGCCGCGATGTTCCGGCCTCCGTGCTCGCCGAGCGCACCGAGTCCCTGCGGACCTCCTCGCTGGCGACAATCGTCTACACCTCGGGAACCACTGGCACCCCCAAGGGCACGGTCCTGTCCCACGGCAACTTCACCGACCTATGCACCAATGCGCATCAATGGATGCCGGAGATCGCCATGGGGCTCGATTCCAGACTCCTGCTCTTCCTCCCGCTGGCCCACGTGTTCGCCCGCTTCCTGCAGGTCTTCCAGATCTCCGGTGAGGGAGTCATCGGCCATGCGCCCGACACCAAGAACCTCCTGCCGGATCTCGCCGCGTTCCGCCCGTCCTACCTGCTGGTCGTGCCGCGAGTGCTCGAGAAGATCTACAACTCCGCCGACGCCCGGGCGGCCTCCGGCAGCGCTCGTAAGGTCTTCCGCTGGGCGGCGAAGGTGGCGGTGGACTACTCCCGGTCCCTGGACGCCCCGACGGGTCCGTCCCGCGCGCTGCGTGCCCGGCGGGCGCTGGCCGACCGCCTCGTCTTCCGGCGCATCCGGAGCCTTGTGGGCGGCAATGCGGACTGGATCGTCTCCGGCGGCGCACCCCTGTCGCAGCGCCTGGCCCACTTCTACCGCGGGCTCGGCATACCCGTCCTGGAGGGCTACGGCCTGACCGAGACCGTGGGCCCGATCTCGGTGAACATCCCCCGACTGACGAAGATCGGCACCGTGGGGCCGCCGCTGCCGCCTATGTCCGTGCGCATCTCCGCGGACGGCGAGATCCTGCTCAAGGGCCCCTCGGTCTTCCAGGGGTACCACGGCGATCCCGAGGCGACGGCGTCCGCCTTCACGCCGGACGGCTGGTTCCGCACCGGCGATCTCGGCTCCCTGGACCGGGACGGATACGTGAGGATCACCGGCAGGGCCAAGGACATCATCGTGACAGCCGGCGGCAAGAACATCGCCCCGTCCGGTCTCGAGGACTCCCTGCGCGGGCACCCCCTCATCAGCCAGGTCGTCGTCGTCGGCGAGAACCGGCCCTTCATCGCCGCGCTGATGACACTCGACGCCGAGATGCTGCCCCTGTGGCTGCGATCCCACGGCCTGCCCGCGATGACCGTGTCCGAGGCCGCCTTGCACCCGCGGGTGCTGTCGGCACTGGACCGAGCGGTGGCACGGGCCAACACGCAGGTCTCGCGGGCGGAGTCGATCCGCAAGTTCACCATCCTCAGCGGCGACTTCACGGAGGCCAACGGCCTGCTGACCCCGTCGCTGAAGGTCAAGCGCGCTGTGGCGGTGGAGCGCTTCTCCGAGCAGATCGATGCGATGTACTTGAGTGCTGAGCGCTGAGCGCTGGGGTGTGCGACTCCCGGGGCTCGCTCAGGGCCGTATCGCCCCCGGTTATGTGAGTGCGCACGATCAGCCTGGGCCTCCTTAGCGGATCTCTCCAAGACAGAACGTCAGATCTTTTGGCCAACGCCTGCCGTTCACATCGATTGACCTGACACAATGACCCGGTGAGTCTGAGTCCTCGATCCTCTTCCGGCCACCCCGCTGTGTCCGTCGCAGGCAAGCCCTCCATCATTGATGACGCGGCTACCAGCAGCGTCATCACCGAGCCGGATCATTCCTGGACGGTCCCGTGGCTCCTGGCCGACCGCATCGCCCGCACCCCGGACTCGCCGATCATCGAGCGCAAGGCGGCACTGGGCCATTCCTGGGCCAAGGTCACGGCCCGCGGCTTCGGCGATGACGTCGCCCGGGTCGCCTCCGGCCTGATGGGAATGGGGCTCGAGCCCGGTCAGCGCGTGAGCATCATGGCTCACACCTCCTACGAGTGGACGCTGCTCGATATGGCCGTCGCCCGGGCGGGCCTGGTCTCGGTGCCGATCTACGAGACCGATTCCGCCTCCCAGGTGCAGTGGATCCTGCAGGACGCGGATGTGCGGCTTGTGATCACCGAGTCGGCCGCGCTGGCCGAACTGGTGCGGGGCGCGGCCGCAGCGCGGGCCGCCGCGCACCCGGACGCCGCCGAGGTGCGGGTGCTGTCGCTGGACCGCGATGCCCTCACGACCATCTCGGCCGAGGGCAGGACGGTCTCCCGCGCGGACCTCGACGAGCGCTCCGATGCGCTGAATGCCGACGACCTCTACTCGATCATCTACACCTCGGGAACGACCGGCAATCCCAAGGGCGTCGAGATCACGCATCGCATGGCGGCGGGACTGGCCTGGAACGGGGTGCGCTGGATCCCCGATCTGCTCTTCTCCCCCGACACGCGCCTGCTGCTGTTCCTGCCACTGGCTCATTCCTACGCCCGTTGTCTGGAGCTGCTGTCCATCGCCGGGAACGGCGTGCTCGGACACACCCCCGACGTGGCCACCCTGCTGCCCGACCTCAAGAGCTTCGGCCCCTCCTACGTCCTGGCGGTGCCCCGCGTCCTGGAGAAGATCTACAACGCGGCGGACGCGAAGGCCGGCGGCGGCTTCAAGCTCAAGACCTTCCGCTGGGCCGCGAAGGTCGCCATCGAGTACTCCCGCGCCCTGGACATGCCCGCAGGCCCCTCGCGCAGGCTGGCGGCCGCGCACGCCATGGCGGACAGGCTCGTCTACCGCACCATTCGCGACCTGCTGGGTCCCAACGCCCGTTACGCGATCTCCGGCGGAGGGCCGCTGGGCGAGCGCCTCGGGCACTTCTACCGCGGCCTGGGCCTGGCCATCCTCGAGGGCTACGGCCTGACCGAGACGCTCGGCCCCATCAGCGTCAACCTCGACTGGCGCAACAAGGTCGGCACCGTGGGCCCGCCGGTCTGCGGCGGCCGGGCCCGGGTCAGCGCCGATGGCGAGATCGAAGTGCGCGGGATGAGCGTCTTCTCCCACTACCACAACAATCCCGCTGCGGATGCTGAGGCCTTCACGCCGGACGGCTGGTTCCGCACCGGGGACATCGGCTCCATCGACTCGGACGGCTGGATCAGGATCACGGGCCGTAAGAAGGAGCTGATCGTGACGGCGGGCGGCAAGAACGTCGCCCCCGCCATCCTGGAGGACCGACTGCGCGGGCACCCGCTGATCAGCCAGGTGCTCGTCATCGGTGACGGCGAGCCCTTCATATCCGCTCTCATCACGCTGGACCGCGAGATGCTGCCCGGCTGGTTGCACAACCACGGCCTGCCGGAGATGGGAGTCGTGGAGGCCTCGACCAATCCCCAGGTCCTGGCCGCACTGGACCGGGCCGTGGCACGCACGAATCGCGCCGTCTCGCGGGCCGAGTCCATCCGCACCTACCGGGTGCTGACCAACGATTTCACCGAGGCCAACGGGCTGCTGACCCCGTCGTTGAAGGTCAAGCGCAACCAGGTGATGAAGGAGTACGCCGACACGATCGCCGATATCTACGCCTCCACGAGGAAGGGCCCGCAGGAGTGAGCACGAGCCGCGAGACCAGCGAGATCTCCACCCCACTGCTCACACCCGTTCATGACGACATGACGGGCCCATGGGCACTCGCCGAGCGCGTGCGCGTCAACCCCGACGGCCCGCTGATCGCCCGCAAGTCCTCCGTGGGCGGGCGCTGGCGGGACATGTCAGCCCGAGCCTTCCGCGATCAGGTCCGTCAGGTCGCGACCGGACTCATGGCCCTCGGCCTGGAGGCGGGCAGCGCGATCGGCATCATGGCGCATACGAGCTACGAGTGGACGCTGCTCGACTTCGCGGCCTGGGAGGCGGGCCTGGTCGTCGTTCCCATCTACGAGACCTCCTCGCCCGAGCAGGCGCAGTGGATCCTCACCGATGCGGACGTGCGCCTGGTCGTGGTCGAGGACGCGGCCATGGAGACGATGCTGACCTCACTCACCGCGGCCGTGCCCGAGTTGAGCGGACTGCGGGTACTGTCCCTCGCCAAGGGCGCCGTCACCGAGCTCATGGCGACGGGCGGGCAGGACGAGTCCGCCGCGTCCACTTCCACTGCGTCTACAGCGTCTACAGCGAGCGCCGACGGCTCCGGCAGCGTCAGCAGTGCCGACCTCGACGCCCGCGTCGCGAATCTGAAGAGCACGGACCTGGCCACGATCGTCTACACCTCGGGCACAACCGGCCGTCCCAAGGGCGTCGAGCTCACTCACGGCAATCTCATCCACCTGGGGGTCAACGCCGTCGCCCACGTTCCGGAAGTGCTCAAGGCCCCTGAGGTTCGCGCGCTGCTGTTCCTGCCCCTGGCCCATGTGCTGGGACGATTCGTCGAGATCGCGATCATCTGCTCGCCGGCCGGGGTCCTCGGGCACGCGCCCGATGTGAAGAACCTGGTGACGGACCTGGCCTCCTTCCGCCCGACCTTCGTCGTCGCGGTACCGCGCGTATTCGAGAAGATCTACAACGCGGCCGACGCCCGCTCGACCGGCGCCAAGCAGAAGGTCTTCCGACTGGCCGCCAAGACCGCGATCGCCTACTCGCGGGCCCTGGACACCCCTGACGGGCCGAGCCGGGGCCTGCGCGCACAGCGAGCCGTCTTCGACCGGATGGTCTTCTCCACTCTGCGAGGCCTGCTGGGAGGCCGGGTCGCGCATGTCATCTCCGGCGGCGGGCCGCTGGGCGAGCGCCTGGGGCACTTCTACCGCGGGGCCGGAGTCACCGTCCTGGAGGGCTACGGCCTGACCGAGACGGCCGCTCCGTGCACGGTGAACCTGCCGGCGGCCACGCTCATCGGCTCAGTGGGACGGCCTCTGCCCGGCACGTCGGTGAGGCTGAGCGACGACGGCGAGATCCTCATCAAGGGCATCGGTCTCTTCCGCGGATACCGAAACAACCCGCAGGCGACCGCCGAGGCGCTCGACGATGGATGGCTGCGCAGCGGAGACCTCGGCTCCCTCGACTCCGAGGGCTTCTTGAGGATCACGGGCCGTAAGAAGGAGCTGATCGTGACGGCGGGCGGCAAGAACGTCGCCCCCGCCATCCTGGAGGACCGACTGCGCGGGCACCCGCTGGTCAGTCAGGTGCTCGTCGTCGGGGATGGACGGCCCTGCATCGGCGCCCTGATCACCCTGGATGCGGAAATACTGCCGATGTGGCTGTCCGGCCACGGCCTGGAGGACATGGCCCCGATCGAGGCGGCGCAGGATCCTCGTGTGCGGGCCGCCCTGGAGAAGGCGGTGGCCCGGGCGAACGAAGCGGTCTCGCGTGCCGAGTCGATCCGCACCTTCACGGTGCTGCCCGGCGACTTCACCGTCGACAACGGGCTGCTCACGCCCTCATTGAAAGTCCGTCGGGCTCAGGCCCAGGAGCGCTTCGCCAAGGAGATCGATGCGCTCTACACGCGCACCCTGAGGTGAGACGGTCAATCGCCGGGCAGGGCCTCCCTCACCCGGCACTCCGGTCAGTCGGTCATCTCGTCACGGATCGCCTCGTGGTGGCGGATCACCTCGGCGACGATGAAGGCGAAGAACTTCTCCGCGAAAACCGGATCGAGTCCGGAATCCTGCGCCAGGGCGCGCAGGCGCACCACCTGGCGCTCCTCCCGGCCCGGGTCCGAAGGGGGCAGGTCGAGCTCGGCTTTGAGAACGCCGACCTGCTGCGTGCAGCGGAATCGCTCAGCCAGCAGATGCACGAGCGCGGCATCCAGGTTGTCGATGGTCGCCCGATAGGCCGCCAACCGGGGCGGAACGCCCGGCAGGCTCCGCTCCACGGATTCCGGTCCGGTCTGCGTCGTCATGGCCGCTGGACCTGGACCGCCGGAGCGTCGACGCCGCTCCGGCAGAAGGCCGGAACGATCCTCATGCCGTTCGGCTCCGCTCCCCCTTGTAGGCAGCCGCCAGTGTCCCCGAGCCCACCTCGTACCGGGGGCGTCCCGTTCCGCGCACGGCGTCGGCGTCGATGACGACCCGGCCGACCTCCGGCATGGAGGGCACCTCGAACATGGCGTTGCCCAGGACCTCCTCGGCGATGCTGGTCAGACCTCGGGCACCGGTCTTGCGCTCCAGGGCGAGAGAGGCGATGGCCTTGATGGCGTCATCGGTGAAGACGAGCTCGACGCCGTCGAGGCTGAAGAGGTACTCGTACTGGGACACGAGCGCGTTCTTGGGCTCGGTCATCACCCTCACCAGCTCGGCCACGCCCAGATCCTGGACGGTGGCGATGACGGGAAGGCGCCCGATGAACTCCGGGATGAGGCCGAACTTGTGAAGATCCTCCGGACGCACCGGCGAGGCGAAGACGTCCCTGCCGGAGTCCTTGGCCAAGGTCGCCCCGAAGCCCACCAGCTGAGCGCCGACCTCCTTGCGCTGGCGCTGCCGGACGATGTCCTCAATACCCGCGAAGGCGCCCGCCGCAATGAACAGAATATTGGTGGTGTCGATCTCCAGGAACTCCTGGTGGGGGTGCTTGCGCCCACCGCCGGGCGGAACGGAGGCGGTGGTCCCCTCGATGATCTTGAGCAGCGCCTGCTGGACCCCTTCGCCGGACACGTCGCGCGTGATCGAGGGATTCTCGGCCTTGCGCCCGATCTTGTCGATCTCGTCGATGTAGATGATGCCCTTCTCCGCGCGCTTGACGTCGCCGTCGGCCGCCTGGATGAGCTTGAGAAGAATATTCTCCACGTCCTCGCCCACGTAACCGGCCTCGGTCAAGGCGGTCGCATCGACAATGGCGAAGGGGACGTCGAGAAGGCGGGCCAGGGTGCGCGCCAGATGGGTCTTTCCCGTGCCGGTGGGACCGAGCAGGAGGATGTTCGACTTGCCCAGTTCCAATCCGTCGCCCTCGGCCACCGCGCGCTCACGCACCTGAACGCGCTTGTAATGGTTGTAGACAGCCACGCTCATGGCGCGCTTGGCGCCCTCCTGGCCGATGACGTACTGGTTGAGGAAGTCGAAGATCTCCTGCGGCTTGGGCAGTTCCAGGGGGACGCCCGCGGCGGAATCGCCGAGCTCCTCATCGACGATCTCATTGCACAGCTCGATGCATTCATCGCAGATGTAGACGCCCGGGCCGGCAATCAGTTTCTTGACCTGTTTCTGGCTCTTACCGCAGAAAGAGCACTTGAGAAGATCGACACTCTCGGCGCTGCGTGCCACGTGGGGTCCTCCGTCTTGTCGGGCCGCTGCGGGCACGAAGCCCAATTCATGTGCAAGCCTATGACGAACAAGGCTCGGCGCGATCGGGCTATTCGGCGTGTCCGCACGGTAGTGGGATGGGCATGGGGTGGGATTGTTTCTCGTAGGTTAACGTGCCCACCCCACGCTCGTCGCCTGATCTGACCAATTTCATGGCGAATTCAGAGCCTTCTCAGGCTGAGCGGGGCGAGGCGGGCGTCTTTCGGGACGAAAGGACCTGATCGACGATGCCGTATTCCAGGGCCTGGGTGGCCGTCAGGATCTTGTCCCGCTCCAGATCGGCGTGCACGAGCTCCCGTTCACGACCGGTGTGGGAGGCCAGGGTGTCCTCCAGCCAGGCGCGCATGCGGTCGATCTCATCGGCGACGATCTCGATATCGCTCGCCTGCCCCTGGACGCCCTCCATGGCGGGCTGGTGGATGAGAACTCGCACATTGGGCAGAGCCAGGCGCTTGCCCGGGGACCCCGCGGCCAGCAGCACCGCGGCGGCGGAGGCCGCCTGGCCCAGGCAGACCGTCTGCACCTGGGGCTTGATGTACTGCATGGTGTCGTAGATGGCCGTCAGGGCGGTGAACGAGCCGCCGGGGCTGTTGATGTACATCGTGATGAGCCCGTCGGGGTCCTGGGATTCCAGGACGAGCAGTTGGGCCATGATGTCGTCGGCGCTGGCGTCGTCGATCTGCACGCCCATGAAGACGATGCGGTCCTCGAAGAGCTTGGCGTAGGGATCCTGACGCTTGAAGCCGTAGGCGGTGCGCTCCTCGAACTGGGGCAGCACGTAGCGGGACGACGGCAGGGCGGCGGGCGCGACGCCCGCGGCCCCCAGCTGGTGAGCGGCGGCGTCGAAATAGGGGCGAGAGCTCGTCATGTCAGTTCTCTCCGTTCTGGGCGCCGATCTCACGGCTCGAAGTCACGATGTGGTCGATGAAGCCGTAGTCGAGGGCCTCGGACGCGCTGAACCAGTGGTCGCGATCGGAGTCGGCGATGATCTCCTCCACCGTGTGCCCGGTGTTGGCAGCCGTGATCTCCGCCAGCTGCTGCTTCATCTTGATGATGAGGTCCGCGTTGATGCGGATATCGGTGGCCGAGCCCCCGGCCCCGCCGGAGGGCTGGTGCATGAGCACGCGCGCATGCGGGGTGATGTAGCGCTTGCCCCTGGCCCCGGCGGTCAGCAGGAACTGCCCCATGGAGGCTGCCAGACCGGTGGCGACCGTGACGACGTCGGGCTGGACGTACTGCATGGTGTCATAGATGGCCATGCCGGCGGTCACTGAGCCCCCGGGGCTGTTGATGTACAGGTAGATGTCCTTGTCGGGATCCTCGGCCGCGAGGAGCAGCATCTGCGCGCAGATGGCGTTGGCGTTGTCGTCGCGCACCTCGGAGCCGAGCCAGATGATCCGCTCCTTCAGGAGGCGGTTGTAGATGGAGTCGGTCAGGCCCAGACCCGTGCCGGGCCCCTCGGCCGCCGCGGGCATCACGGGCGAAGTCAGCTCGCTCACGTCTAGTCCTCTCGTATTCGGTGTTGCCAACGCTAACGCGGGCGGCGCCGGCCATATGCCCGCGATCGGGCGCTTTCGCTCACGGCACAGGGTGTGACCGATCTGTCGCACGCCGCACCGTGAGGGAGCACACCCTCAGCAGTGCGGATCAGTGCGTTAGGGTTCCCTTAACGTATTTGTTACGGTTCGAAGGGTAACAATTGTCGTCCGCTTCCAGCTCCGCACCGGGCGGAACCTCGCCCGAGCGCGGCAGTCGCTCTGGTCCCGAAGCAGCTCGCATGCAGGGCCACTGGCTCCTGGCCCGCCTGGGCAAGCGCGTCCTGCGCCCCGGAGGGATGGGCCTGACCCGCCGTCTTCTGGCAGCGGCCGCTCCCGAGCCGGGCGAACGCATCGTCGAGCTCGGCCCCGGCGTCGGGCGCACGGCCGAGCTGCTGCTGGCCTCCCGCCCCTCGACCTACAGGGCGGTGGACCCCAATCCCGAAGGCCGCGATCAGATGGCCGCCGTCCTCGACAAGCACCCCAGCGCCAAGCATGCTGAGCATGTCGAGTATGTCGTCGCCGACGCCGCCGCCACGGGCTTGCCGGACGCCGACGCCGATCTGGTCGTGGGCGAGGCCATGCTCACCATCCAGTCCGACGAGCACAAGCGCGAGATCGTCGCCGAGGCCGTGCGCGTCCTGGCACCGGGAGGGCGCTACGCCATCCACGAGCTGGCGCTCCGGGGCGATCGCTCGCCCGAGGAGCTCGACTCCATCCGCAGGAGCATCTCCCGGACCATCAAGGTCGGAGCCCGCCCACTGCCGCTGGAGGGATGGAAGGACCTGCTCACCGAGGCCGGCCTCGTCGTCGAGTGGACGGGCACCGCCCCCATGCATCTGCTCGAGCCCCGTCGCGTCATTGAGGATGAGGGCCTGCTCGGCGCCGCCCGCTTCTGGCGCGCCATGCAACGCACCCCCGGGGCGCGCGACCGGGTGCGCGCCATGCGCCAGAACTTCCGCCTGCAGGGCGAACTGCTCAGCGCCGTCGGCATCGTGGCGCGGAAGGCCGACGAGACTCACCCTGCGAGGCGAGCCGGGGATGACTGAGATGACTGACCCGACCGACACAGCCGCGAGCACCGGCACAGCCGCCGCAACTGCCGCAACTGCCGCAGGCACGGCGAACACAGCGGACACAGCCGCGTCCTTGACCCTGCGGCACGTCACCATGGTGCGACGCGGCCTCACGCTTGTGGAGGACCTGTCGCTCGCAGTCGGCCCCGGCCAGGTCCTGGCCGTCACCGGCCCCTCGGGCGCGGGAAAGACGACGCTCCTGCGCGCCATCTCCGGCCTGTCCCCCACCGACGGCGGCACGGTGGCGCGCCCCGGGGGACGCCTGTCCCAGGTCTTCCAGGAGCCGCGCCTCCTTCCCTGGTACTCCGCGCACCGCAACATCTCGCTCATCGTGGACGGCCCCGCGCCGGACCTGACGGCCGTGCAGTGGCTCGAACGAGTCGGGCTCGCGGCCGCGGGCCACCTGCCCCCGGCACGGCTGTCCGGCGGTATGCGCCAAAGGGTGGCCATCGCCCGGGCCCTGGCCGCCTCACCGACGCTCCTGCTCGTCGATGAGCCCTTCTCCGCCCTGGATCGCCCGCTGGCCGCCGCTCTGCGCACCGACCTGACCGAGCTCCTGGCCGATCAGAACGTGGTGACCGTCTGGGTGACGCACGATCCCGACGAGGCCGAGGAGGTCTCCCACCTCCACCTGCACCTGGACGGCCCGCCCGGCACCTGGCAGCTGACCTCCTGAACCGCCGCGGGCACCGTCCCCACCGGAAGCCTTCAGAACCGCCCCAGCAGCAGCACCCGTGAAAGGAACCCCATCGTGAAGCGCCGCTCCCTCCTCGCCCTGGCCGGACTCGGCCTCCGCCCTGGCCGCCTGCTCCTCGACGACCGACTCGAAGGACTCGTCCGGCTCGGGGTCTGCTCTCCCCGACGCACTGCGCGTCCACACCCCCACCACGCTCGCCTACGCCGCCCCCATGGCCCTGTTCGGCACCTACGGCAATCTCGACGGGATCGTCGGGGATGTCCAGAAGGACAACTGGAACACCACCGATGTGCTCAAGTCGCTGCTCGTCAACGGGGAGACGGACCTGGCGGCAACCCCCTCGTACGTCGCCGCCAACCTGTTCAACAAGGGCGTGGCGCTGCGTCTGATCGCCATGCAGGTGTGGGGCATGCTCTACGTCATCGGCCCCTCGGGCTCCTCCGAACAGGGTCTGGAGGCGCTACGGGGCAAGACCGTCGGCGTGCCGATGCCGAACGACATGCCCGGCCTCGTCTTCCGCTACCTGCTCGGGCAGAAGGGGTGGGACGTCGATTCCGACCTGAGCAAGACCCCTTACACCGAGGGCCAGGATGCGCTCAATGCCCTGCTGACGGGAGAGGTCGAGTACGCCGTGCTGCCCGAGCACGCGGCGAGCCTGTCCCTGACCAAGGGCAAGCAGCAGGGCCTGAGCCTGGAGCACACGCTCAACCTCCAGGACCTGTGGGCCGAGGTCACCGGCGGCGAGGCCCGTTTCCCCATGGCGGGCCTCGTCATGCCGCAGACGCTCACCGACGATCACCCCGAGCTGGTCGGCGCCGTCCTGAACGAGCTCGAGGCCGCCGTGGCCGACGTCAACGGACAGACCGACGAGACCGTGCAGACGATCTCGGACACCACCGGGGTGCCGGTCCCGGTGGTCAAGGAGACGATCCCGCGTCTGCAGCTGAAGATCGTGGCCGCGGCGGATGCCAGGGGCGAGCTGGAGGACTTCTACACGAGGATGTCCACGCTCGACCCGGACATCATCGGCGGCTCCCTGCCGGCGGAGGACTTCTACGTCGCCGATCCGCGCTGATGCACGAACGGCGCTCACGGGCCGAGCGACTGCGCTCCGCCCTGCTGTGGTGGACCGGCATCGTGCTGGGGGTCGTCATCTGGCACCTGGCGGCACGGTCTCAGCCCGCTTACGTGCTGCCGAGCCCGCAGGCCGCCTGGGAGGCACTGCTCGAACTGATCCGCAGCAAGCGGCTCGGCACTGCGCTTCTGCTCACCATCGAGCGCGGCGCCACCGGACTCGGCGTCTCCTGCCTGGTCGGCATGCCGCTGGGCTGGGCGATGGGGACATGGACGTGGCTGCGCGAGCTGCTGGACTCATGGATGCAGATACTCCTGTCCGTGCCGCCGATCGTCATCGTCGTGGTCGGCATGATCTGGCTCGGCCCCACCGCCGGAGTCGTCGTCCTCGTGGTCGCCCTGGTGACCCTCCCCCTGCTGGCCACCACCGTGCGCGACGCCGTGGCCGGCGTGGACCCGGATCTGCTGGACATGAGCCGAGTGTTCGCCAGGAGCCGGGCTTGGACGATTCGCAGGGTCATTCTGCCCGCGGTCGCTCCCCCGGTACTGTCGGCACTGACCGTCGCCGTCGGCCAGTCCGTGCGTGTCACCGTCATGTCCGAATTACTCAGCACGACGACGGGACTGGGGGCAATGGTTCAGCGTGCGCGCACCAATCTGAATACGGACGACGTCTTCGCCCTGTCCGTCGTCATGGCGGTGCTCACGCTCGCCCTGGAGCTGTGCATCCTGGGGCCGTTGCGCCGCCGGCTCTCCCACCCCTCGGTCTGAGGCTCGCCCCGCTGCGGATCCGCACCTCAGGCCGAGAACCGAGATACCAACCTCACTGCTCTCACCGCACCTCGCCAAACACACGAAAGGAACACCATGGCCGCCACATCGACTCTCGTCAGCGAGTCCCTCTTCCGCCTCGGCCTCAACGAGGCCCTGCCCATCAGCGATGAGGCCACCACCTCCCGCGTGGTCGTCAACAATGACGTACTGCGCACCGTCATCTTCACCTTCGACGCCGGTCAGCAGCTTACCGAGCACGCCTCGCCCAAGGCCGTCGTGGTCACCCTCCTGGAGGGCGAGATGGACTTCTCCATCAAGGAGCGCAAAGAGCGCATGAAGACCGGTGACGTCATCTACCTGGCGCCCAACGACCGACACGCCCTGGTCGCCGTGACCCCCTGCCGCATGCAGCTCGTCATGGTCGACGTCGACAACGACGCCGTCGGCGCGAGCCAGGACTGACCCGCGCAGGACTGCGGGAAGCGGGGCGGGAGAACGGGCGGAGAAGCGCCGGTCCTCCCGCCCCGCACGCAACCGCGGCACCCGCGATCAACAGGTTGACGGCCGCAGAGCCGAGCACGAGCGGGAACCAGCGGCCGCCGTCGTTCATGGCGCCTGCAATCTCCGCCGCCCGCACGATCCACCAGCTGGGCACGAGGACCAGCAGCTCCCGCCACGGAGCTCCCAGGAGGGGTGCGACAGCGGGCAGGACCAGGAGGACGAGCAGCAGTTTGGTCGCGGCGAAGCCCTGGATCGCATCCCGCGTCCAGGCGGCCAGCCCCAGTGCCACCGCCGCCGCCAGAGGTGCTGCGCCCAGGGCCAGGCAGGTCTGGCGGACCGCGCTCAGGCCGGGAGGACCGGCGATCAGCAGGCAGAGGAGGCACACCGGCGCCGCCACGGCGAGGCAGGTCATCGCCCGCCACACCAGGTAGCGCCGCAGGCGGACCCCGGTGACCGCCAGGGCCCGCCATACCCGGTCCTGCTTCTCCTCCAGGAGCATGAAGCCCACCACGACGCCGATCAGGACGGGGACGACGACCGTGAAGGCCACGGCTCGCAGCTGCGGAACCCAGGGGCCGATCATGATGCCCCGCCCCTCCAGCACGAGAACCAGCTCCGGCAGGCCCGCGCGCGCAGCGGCGGCCATGACCAGCGGGAGGATCATCATCCAGGCCATGAGCCCGTCGCGCAGCAGACGACGGCGATCGGCCTCCATGAGGGCCAGAATTGCGCGCGGCGGCATCAGCGTCCTCCCGTCCGGGCGATCATGCCCGTCAGACGGCGGCGGGCCAGGAGGACTCCCCCGCACAGCCAGGCGCCCGACAGCAGCGCGGCGGGCAGCCCGACCTGGGCCGGCGCCTGATCGAAGCCGAGCTGGATCAGCACGAAGGCGCCCTGGAGCGGGTGGAGCCAGAGCCACCAGCCGCCTCGCACCCCCATCAAGGGCAGCGCCGGGACGATGAGCGCCAGCGTCCACACGCCCGATGGCAGCAGGAATCCGCTCATGGAGTCGTAGCCCGCCACCGCGATGACCCCGTAGAGCACGTACAGACCGGACAGGAAGACGACTCCGACCAGAAACGGCGCCCACCGCATCTGAGCCCCACGGCCGAAGAGCACCAGGACGGCGCTCTCGACGAGCGCCAGAAGCGTCAGGGAGGCGGCCAGGGCGGTCAGGTACTCGCCGCCGCGCATGGGCGTGACCGCGCGCGCCACCAGAGTGCCCTCATCATGCTCGAGCAGGACGTGGACGGCGGCGAAGTAGAAGCCGGTGATGACCAGCTCGCCCAGAATGAGGACGGGCCACCACTGTCCGGGCCCCTCGGTCCAGGGCAGCGCCCGGACGAGCCCGGCGACCAGGGCTCCCACCATCAGGGCGACCAGCCAGAACCCGCTTCGGGCCTGCCGCCCCAGATTCAGTCTCGCAGTGGCGCCTATGCGCCGAAGGGCAGGCGTCATGACAGGCTCCGGCCGGTGACCGCCAGGAACACCTCGGCCAGGTCCGCCTCCTGGCTGTGGAGGCTCTGAACCCGGTGGATGCGCAGCGCGGTGAGGAAGTCCTCGTCATCGGCGAGTCCCGCCAAGGGGAAGCGGGCGCTGCCGCCCTCCCAGGTGGCCAGGACCTCGGGGGCGCCGTGGCGACGCCGCATACGTCCGGGATCCCCGACCTCCACCAGACGCCCATCAACGATGAAGCCGACACGGTCGCAGGCGCGTTCGGCCAGGACCATGTCATGGGTGGTCACCACGACGGAGCCTCCCCGCCGGCGCTGACGATCGATGATCTCCTCCACCCGTGCCGCCCGGGCCGGGTCGAGTCCCGAGGTCGGCTCGTCGAGGAAGAGGAGCTCGGGATCGGTGAGCAGCGCCCTGGCGAGATTGAGACGCACCCCCATGCCCTTGCTCAGGTGGGCCCCGAGGGTGTCGGCGTCGTCGAGAAGACCCACGGCCTCTAGCAGCTCGTCGGGATCGCGAGTGACGCGGTCGTACATGCCGGCGAAGTACCGGAGGTTCTCCCGCAGCGTGAGTCGCCCGAACGAGATGGGCGTCTCGAAGGCGACCCCGATGCGCTCGTAGAGAGCCCTCCCCCAGGCCGATGCCTCTGCGCCCAGGACCTGCGCCGAGCCCCGGTAGCCCGGCAGGAGACCGGTGAGGATGCGCTGGAGGGTGGACTTCCCGGCACCGCTGGGCCCGAGCAGCCCCAGGACTTCACCGGCGGGGAGGTCCAGATCAATGCGGTCGAGAGCCGGGGCTCGGGCGCCCCGGTAGGTGAATCCGAGCTCGCGCACGCGCAGTGCCGCGGCGGTCATGACCGCTCCGGGGCCAAGGCGGAGACGAGCAGGGCGACGACATCGTCGACCGCCCGGGCGATCTCGGGCCGATCCATGGCGGAGCCGTCGACGGCGACCCGTCCGGGATCGATGTCGAAGCGGGCCATGACGTATTGGGGCACCCCCAGGAGTACGCGCTCGACCATCCAGGCCGCACTGTCGGCGTCCACGTCGTGGCGCAGCTCGCCGTTGCCCTGCCCGGCGGTGATGGCGGCGACTGCCCACCGGTGGAGACCGCCGGAGATCGACTGGTCGGAGTCGATGACCGGCGGGGCGTCATCGGCGCAGGCGCGAGCGAGAACGGCCCACCCCTGGGGATCGTGAATGTGAAAATCGTGGCTTGCCCGGACGATGTCCGTAAGCACCTTCTTGAAGGAGGCCGCCGGCACGGGCGTGTCCACCAGCCCGATGCGTTTTCCCATGAGCCCGGCCACCAGGTGGGTGTAGGCATCGAGCTTGTCATCGAAATACTGGTAGAAGCTTCCCTTGGAGACTCCAGCTGCGCCGGTGACGCGATCGACGGAGGCTCGCGCATAGGGGTGCGCCGCGAACTCCTCCTTGAGAGCGCCCATAAGACGCGTGCGCTTGGACTCGGGGAGATTGAAGAAGGTCTGCTTGGGCATGAGAGACTCCATATGACTCACCAGTCATATGACCGGCGAGTCACACTCTAGGTCTGAGCCGCGCGGTTCGCAAGACCGCGATGCCGCATGCGGACCACGATGACGAGACGACGGGACCCCGCACCGGCGAACCGGTGCGGGGTCCCGTAGGTCCCGTAGCCCGCTGAGCGGGCGGAGCCTCAGCGGGCCCGCCTCACTCGAGTCATTCGGCGCTCTCGGCAGAGGCCGAGGAGGCCGACGGCGAGGAGGCCGATCCCTCGGAGCCCGCGTCCGCCGGAGAGACCGCCTCCTCAGCCTCGGAGACCACGGCGGCGTCGAGCTCGTCGGAGCCGATGAACTCGGTCAGGTCGACGACCTGACCGTCGGAATCCTTGACAGTGACCTGGCGCAGGGCCATGGCGAGGGACTTGTTGCGGGCGATCTCGGAGACGAAGGCCGGAATCTGACCGGCCTTCTGAGCGCCCTGCATGAACTGGGCGGGCTCCATGCCGTACTGCTGAGCGGTCTGGACGAGGTAGTCGATGAGCTCATCCTGGCCCACGCCGACCTCAAGGCTCTCGACCAGAGCGTCCAGAAGGATCTGGTCCCGCACGCTGGCGGTGACGTCGTCGCGGATCTCCGCGGCATGGTCGTCATCATCGGTCTTGCCCTCGGCAGACAGGTGCTGCTTGATCTCATCCTCGACCACATCGGTGGGGACGTCGAAGGAGACCTGCTCGCGCAGATGCTCCAGAAGCGCATCGCGGGCGGCGATGGCCTGGTCGGCGGCCTTGCGATCGGCGACCTGCTTCCTCAAGTCCTCCCGAAGCTCGTCGATGGTGTCGAACTCGGAGGCCTCCTGGGCGAAGTCGTCGTCAGCCTCAGGCAGCTCGCGCTCCTTGACCGCCGTGGCGGTGACCGTGACCTCGGCCTCCTCGCCCTTGTGCTCGCCACCGGCGAGGGTGGTGGTGAAGGTGGCGGACTCGTCGGTCTTCAGACCGCTCAGCGCGTCATCCAGGCCCTCGAGCATGTTGCCCTTGCCGATCTCATAGGAGACGCCCGAGACCGAGTCGACCTCCTCATCATCGATGACGGCCTTGAGATCGATGGTGACGAAGTCCCCGGTCTCGGCCGCGCGCTCCACGGACTTCAGGGAGCCGAAGCGGGCGCGGAGGCTCTCCAACTCGCTGTTGACGTCCTCGTCGCCGACCTCGACGGCATCGACGACGACCTCGGCGCTGCCCAGGTCGGGCAGGTCGAACTCGGGGCGGACGGTGACCTCGGCGGTGAAAACGAGCCGGCCGCCCTGGGCGCCGGTGACGTTGGGCAGCTCGGTGACCTCGACCTCGGGCTGGGCCATGGGAATGCGACTGACCTCAGTAATGGCGTCGCGGTAGAAGTCGGAGAGCTTGTTGTTGACAGCCTCCTGGATGACCGAGGCGCGGCCCACGCGCTGATCGATGACCTGAGCCGGAACATGACCGCGGCGGAAGCCGGGCACCTGGATCTGAGAGCCGATCTCCTTGTAGGCGGCGTCGAGGCTGGGCTTGAGCTCCTCGTAGGGGACCTCCACGGTCAGCTTGATGCGCGTGGGGTCAAGATTCTCGACAGTGCTCTTCACGAGGGTCTACTCCGATGCGGGGTGCTGATGGTGCGTGCGGGGCCAAGAGCGCCCCGTCACGGACGCCGATCGACGGCGTCAATCCGTGCCATCCTAGGGCACAGGCGGCGTGACGCGAAAAATGAGGCCGCGCACATCAGGCGCATCGGGCACATCGGGAGCACCGCACACATGCCGTGGGGCCGCAGGAGGTCACAAGAGGCATCAAGGCGACACGAGGGGCCGTCACGCGTGCGGGGCGCCCGACCGGGCTCAGGCGACCGGGACGCTGCGGCCGGCCACGACCTTGGCCAGGAGGGTGCGGGGCGCATCCGCAATGGCGCGAACCGCGTCGACGACGCGATCGTGAACGACGCGCGCCTCGGCGTCGTCAGCGCCCGTGAAGCGGACGGTGACGCGCGGCTCTCCGCGCACGACATCCACCTGGAACGCCTCCAGCACAGTCGTCTCGCCGACGGCGGCGCGCGCTGCCGCCTCGACGTCCCCGGGGGCGCGGCCGGGGCGCAGGGAGACGACGGTGAGGATCGTCCGATACGAAGGCACGGCCCCACCGTATCGCTCCATCGATCTCAGCTCAGTTCAACCCATCTCGGGTCCGCGAACACCCGCCGACACGACGCGCTCCAGGTACCATCGCAGTGACGCGCTGCACACACTCCGGCACACGCTCCGGTACAGATTCCGCTTCTTCCACCTCCACATCCGTGTCGCCGGAAAGATCCACGGAGAGCTCATGACGGCCCTGCCAGCAACCAACGACGACAGAGAATCCAGAGAATCCACCGATCCGTCCGCCGAGTCCACCGAGTCCACCGAGCCCACCGAGCCCACTGGGTCCGCATCAAAGATCCTCTTCCCCGGTGCCGCCATGCTCTTCATCGCGGTCATCGGGTGCTTCACCGCCTGGGGCATCGCCGCAGACCTGACGACCCCCATGGTCTCCGGCTTCAAGCGCATCTTCGACATGTCCTCGTTCCAGGCGTCCCTGGTTCAGATGGCGTACTACGGAGCGTACTTCCTGCTCGCGATCCCGGCCGCCTTCATCAACTCCCGCTGGGGCTACAAGGCGGGAATGGTGTCGGGCCTCGCCCTCGCCGCACTGGGCGCCTTCGGCTTCTGGCCCGCCTCCCAGGTGATGACCTACGGGGCGTTCCTCGCCGCGCTGTTCGCCATCGCCGCCGGCTGCTCCCTTCTGGAGACCTCCGCCAGCCCCTACGTCATATCCCTGGGGCCGGAGGAGACCGCGACGCGGCGACTCAACCTGGCCCAGGCGTTCAACCCGCTGGGAACCAATATCGGCGTCCTGATCGCCTCGACCATGATCCTGCCCAAGCTCGACACCCCGGTGAACCTCGCCGACGTCAGCGCAGAGATGGAGCGCCAGATCCGCGCCGAGCAGTTGCGCGCCGTCACCGGCCCCTACATCGGGCTGGGAATCCTGCTGGCCGTCATCCTCGTCATCATCTTCATCCAGAGGGCCCCGTCCTCGGCCTCCCCCGAGGAGGAGATGAAGGCGAGCGGATCGAAGTCCGCCAACCCGGGGCTCACCCTGTGGCGCTCGAAGCGGTACCGATACGGAGTCGTCGCCCAGTTCTTCAACGTGGCCGCCCAGGTGTGCTGCTGGACGTACATCATCCAGTACACCCAGCAGGCCATCGACGGCTCTCTTCAACTGGGATCGCAGATGCTGCAGGTCAGCCTCATCGTCTTCCTCATCGCGCGTTTCGTCATGACCGCCGTCATCGCGAGGATCCGGGCGACGAAGGTCATGGCGGCCCTCGGCTCACTGGCCGTCGCCCTGTGCATCTACGCCGCTCTGCGCCCCGACATCACCGGGGTCATCGCCGTCATCGCCATCTCCCTGTGCCTGTCCCTCATGTTCCCCACGATCTACGGGGTCGCCCTGGCGGGGCTCGGCGAAGCGACGAAGTTCGGCGCCGCAGGCCTGGTCATGGCGATCGTCGGCGGAGCGATCATGCCCATGGTCCAGGGAAAGGTGATGGACGCGACGAGCGCGGCCACGTCGTTCATAGTTCCGGCGCTCTGCTTCGCCATGGTCACTCTCTACGCGATCTACGACCTGCGCACGCCCACCCCGCGACTAATAGCCACAACCTCATCGGAGAGGAAGGCCAAGTGATGACCACGCCGAGCATCCTGAGAACCCTGAGAACGCAGGGCACATCGAGAACGTCTGGCGTATCGAGCACGCCGGGAGCCCCGCGAGTCCTGAATGCCCTGAGTGCCCTGAGGCGGCGCGTCGTCGCCGTTCTGACCGCTCTGACCGCGGTGACGACCGCCCTGGCCCTGACCGCCTGCTCGGGCGGCTCCTCCCCCTCCGCAGGCGGATCGATCGACGTGCTCTCCTGGTGGACGTCGGCCTCCGAGTCCTCGGCCCTCGATACGCTCGTCGATCAGCACAAGCAGCGCAACCCAGACGCCTCTGTCGATGAGATCGCGGTGGTCGGCGGTGGAGGCTCCGAGGCGCACGTGACTCTGGCAACGCGCATTGCGCACGGCGATGCGCCCGACGTCTGGCAGAGCCTCGTCGGCGGCAATATCACGGCGTGGCACAACGCCGGCTCCGTCGCCGACGTCTCCTCCCTGTTCCCTGAGGACGTCACGTCGCAGCTCCCCGAGGATGTACTCTCCTCGGTCTCGGTCGACGGGGTGCAGTACGCGGCCCCACTGTCCGCGCATCGCGCGAATCTCCTCATGTTCAACAGCGATGTTCTCCAGGGCGCCGGGGTCGCCGAACCGGGTGCCGATTACACTCTCGACCAGTTCCTGACCGATCTCGACACCCTGCAGTCGAAGGGGACAACGCCCCTGTGCATCGGTGGAGCCGACTCCATCACCACAGCAGGGCTCTTCGAGTCGGTCCTGCTGGCCACCATCGGCCAGGAGGGGTGGGAGAGGATCGAGGCTGATCGCTTCGACTGGAATGGCCAGGAGGTCAAGGACGCCCTCGATACCTTCGGGCGCCTTATGGACCACACCGACCAGGCGGATGCAACGCGCACCTGGGACGAGGCCTCGGGCCGTCTGGCGGCGGGCGAATGCGGCTTCTATCAGATGAACGACAGCGCCCTGACCGAATCGACCACCCTTGAGGAGGCGACCACCGACTCGAACAACGGGACCTCGCCCGTCTCCTCGACCATCTTCCCGGGAACCGAGGGGAGCTTCCTCATGGTCGTGGACGCATTCGTGGCGTCCTCCTCGACGGACAACCGCAGCGGCGCGGACGCCTTCCTGAGCTCCGCCCTCGACCCCGGGGTGCAAACCGCGGTCTGCGAGGTCAAGGGCTGCATCCCGACGCGCAACGACGCCGACGTCTCCTCCCTCAGCTCCTACCAGCAGCAGGCGTCGAAGGACCTGCGCAGCCAGAAGATCCTCAACTCGATCTCCTACGGGGAAGTGATCTCACCGGCGATGCAGGACGGCTTCTTCAAGGCCGTCAACAACTACATCTCGACCCGCGACGCCTCTTCCTTCGGCCGCATCCTCACCGACCGCGTCAACGAGGGGGCGGGCGGTCCCGCCAACCACTAGACGGATCGGTTCCTGGCCTGCCGAGCCAAGCAGGGCCGGGGCAGGCGGGAGGCAGGCAGGGCCGGGGCAGGCGGGAGGCAGGCAGGGCCGGGGCAGGCGGGAGGCAGGCAGGGCCGGGGCAGGCGGGAGGCAGGCAGGGGCGGGGCCGGCAGGGCCGCTCAGAGGCGGGCGAGGCCCGACGGCCTCCCCTACTCGTCGAGATCGGTCGTACTCCGCGCCGAGATCGGTCCAGTTCCGCGCCGAGATCGGTCCAGTTCCGGCTCGAGATCGGTCCAGTTCCGCGCCGAGATCGGTCCGGGTTACCCGGTAGGAAGCACGTCGCCGAACGTGACGCACGCATAGGGCGGGGCCCGCCGAAACTCAAACCGTTTCGGCGGGCCCCGCCCTGTGCTGCTGATCGGGCGCCAGCGGCGAGCGCCGTCAGGCGATCTGGTCGAGGAAGGTGAGGATCGAGTGGGGCTCCTCGATGATCTCCTCCAGACGTGCATTGAAGGGCCCGCCATAGGGCATGCCCAAGTGGGTTTGGAAAGCGTCCTCGTCGACGTAGGCCTCCATGACGAAGAACTTCGCGGGGTCCTCGCTGTGCCGGTAGACGTCGAAAACGCGGTTGCCCGGCTCGGCGCGGACCTTGTCGGCGAATCCGCAGATCATCGTCGCGACCTCGTCCTCAAAGCCGGGCTTGGCGGTGAACTGCGAGTGCAGGATCTTCATGGTTCCTCCTCCTGGCGCCATATGCGACGCCGCTGTCATCCTATGATGCGGGCCTGCTCCAATTGGCTTGAATGGAGAGCGAACCTGCCGCCGCTCGGCCGCGGCACAGGGTTTACACGGGCAACTGCGATGGCTAGGCTCGATACTGCGTGCAGCTGTCTGACGATCCCTGATGTACCAACGATATTTAGAAAATACTTGCCACGTTTATCGAACAAACGAGGTTCGGGCATTTTGCGCGCTTATTCATCGAAGTGATATTCCATCTCCCCCTGAGGAGGAATCCATGCGAATCACAATGCCTGTACGGAGGCCTGCGCGGATGCATAGCGGACGGCCGGGCTGGGCCACCATTCTTCTCCTGAGCGTTTCCGCTCTCGCAGCACCGCCTGCGTTAGGGGCACCCGCGGCAGACGCTCCCGCTGCCGCCGATGGCAGTGACGACCGCGCCGCCTCCACTGCGGTCAGCGCTCCAACCAGCTTCGGCAAGGAGGCAACCCCCGTCAGTGACGACGAGGCGGTTTCTTCGCCCGATGAGTACAGCGCTCCAGATGAAGACGTCCTCGCCTATTGGACGCCCGAACGGCTGGCGGCGGCCACCCCTCTGGACACTCCGGAGCCATCCGATGCGGACACGCAGCAGGGTGCGACTAGTGCTCAGCCCACCGGTCCCGAGGAGGTGAGCGAGCCGGCCGCCCCCTCGGCAGAGGTCGTTGCGAAGCTGGCGGATAAATCGGATAACGTCGGTACAGCTCCAACCGAGGGGGACGAGCAGCAGGACGCACCGGTGGCCGCACCTCCGGAGACCGGCTATTCGGCGACAAACGGCAAATTGTTCTTCAGAGACGCCAACGGCATCGACACCCATACGTGCAGCGCTTCGGCGCAGAATACGGAGAGCAAGCGCCTGATACTCACCGCCGCTCATTGCGTATACAACTTCGACACGGGGAAATGGTCCGAGAACGCGGTCTTCGTCCCCGCATTCGACGGGAGGAATAACGACGACAGAGAGCCTTTCGGAATGTGGACGGCCCGCTCATTCCGTACGTTCGACACCTGGATAGACGAGCAGGACTGGACCCACGACGTGGGATATGTGACCCTCAATGATGGCGGCGACAATGATGAGCCCATTGTGAACACCGTCGGCGGTCATGGCATGAAGTGGAATGGTCCCAGCGCCTTCGACGTCTCGATCTTCGGATACCCCAGCAATAAGAAGGATCCCGACGGCCGCCTGGCGATGTGGACATGTCAGGAGAATGCGGCCCGCGATGCCTCGAAGGAGAGTAGTTACTCGATTACCGGGTGCGATTTCGGTAAAGGATCTTCCGGTGGGCCCTGGCTGGACTCATATGACAACAGCACCGGACTGGGATATCTCGAATCGGTGATGTCCAGATGGAATGATGCGGAGGATGAGAACTGGGGTCCATATTTCTCGGGTGATATGAAGACCGCGCGGGATGCCGCCACCCGATATGACTGAGCATGACTGACGAGACGAACGCGAAGGCCGTTACGAACCGGCGCACGGTTCTCGGCCTGACAGCAGCCCTGGCCACGGGAGTCGCTGCTGCTGCGAGCGGTTGCCGCCGCCATGGATCGGCGCGCAGCACGGCCACACATGCCAGCGCTACCAGCACTGCCGGCACCGGCGGCATTGCCAGCACCGGTGGTACCGACGGGTCGGGCGGATCGACTGGCAACGGCACTTCCGGTCCACCACTGCTCACGTCGCGCGATGACCTGGTCTCGCCTCAGCCCGAGGCCTGGGAATCCTGGACGCTGGTTTCTCCCGACACGATTGACGTCACTTTCACAAGTGGACCGACTGACTGCGAGGGCGTGAATGCACAGGTCACGGAGACGGATGAGGACGTGACGATCAACCTGATGGTCGGAGACCTTCCGGAAGGTCCGGATGCATGTAAAGCCATCGCCGTGGAAGCGCACTGCCAGGTGACGCTCAGCCGGGAGCTCGGCGAGCGCACGGTACGGCAGGACACTATTTGATGAGCCGTACATCATCAGGAGATCAGGCATACGGATTCTCAGGGTCTAATCCACCCAAAAACCCACGCCCGAGATACCTCAAGGCGTGGGTTTGAATATGCGAGCCCTGGTCGGGGTGGCGGGATTTGAACCCACGATCTCCTGCTCCCAAAGCAGGCGCGCTACCAAGCTGCGCCACACCCCGTGGAAAACGGACCGGGCCGCCACCGGAACATTCGGAGGCGGCCCGGCTCGATCACCGAGCGGGTGACGGGAATCGAACCCGCACCATCTGCTTGGAAGGCAGAGGCTCTACCATTGAGCTACACCCGCATGCGCGAGCCGACCGCACCGGCCCGCTGAATAGCCGCGGAATAACGGCGATAACGACTCAGTACTCCAGAAGCCCGGTCTTGTAGGCCTTCACCAGACGGCGAGGCACGGAGATCTCACGCCCGTTGACGCGGATGGTGTTGAGCTCGGGCAGCTTGGCCTTCCACTGCGAGCGGCGGTTGCGGGTGTTGCTGCGGGACATCTTCCGCTTCGGCACTGCCATGAGCCCGCTCCTCTCAAGAACTGGATCGTCTGATCGATCGAAAACTGGACCGGGGGAAACCTTAACGGCATCGACCAAGGCCCTTCCAGCCCGGGTGAGGCGATATGCGTGTGATATCAATCCCCTCGTCGGTTCTCGCCAACGCAGGAGCTCCCCTCCCCCACCCCTCCGGGTGCTCGGCGCGTCACGGCTAGCCACGGCACGTCGCATCACCTCACGACATGCCACGATGGAACCATGCCCGCCTCCTCCGCCCCCTCTTCGACCGGCCCCGCCGTCTCCCACGATTCACCTGACATCCCTGACTCCCCCGACCCGCAACTCACCCTGGCTCGAGGCGACCAGCCGGAGATCGACCTGGAGATCAAGCGGTCCCACTTCCTGGCCCGCGCTCAGCGTGCGGACTGCGAGGAGGAGGCGCGGGCCTTCATCGCCGCGGTCCGCAGTCGCTACCCCGACTCCCGGCATCACTGCTCGGCCTACATAGTCCCCAGTCCCGGCGCTCTCCCCATCGAGCGCTCCAGCGATGACGGCGAGCCCTCGGGCACGGCCGGTCAGCCGATGCTCGAGACGCTGCGATCCACAGGGCTGACCGCAACCGCCGTCGTCGTCACGAGGTACTTCGGCGGGACTCTTCTGGGCACCGGCGGCCTTGTACGCGCCTACTCGGAGGCGACTATCCGCGTCCTGGCCGCCGCGAAGCGGGTGCGCCTGACAACCCGTTACCTGTGGGAGGCTCAGATCCCCGTGGCCGACGCCGGCCGGGTCGAGGCGGAGCTGCGGGCCGCGAGCGAGCGCGGTGCGCACGGCCTCTCCGTGGAGGACACCACCTGGGGCGCAACCCACGCGGTTCTCGCCCTGACCACCGACTCCCCCGACGCCACCCGGATCACCGAAATCCTGGCCGCCATCACGGCAGGCGGTGCCGCGCCTCGCAGCTCCGGGCACCGCGTCGTCGAACTGCCCGCCTGAATGCCCGCCGAATCTGCATCACAGCCGCCGCATCCGCGTCATCTGAATCGCTCTCAAGCCCTCGCTCGCCCTCGCTCGCACCTGCTCCACGCCACCCATCATGCGGACGCCGTCCCGACCGCCTTGACAGTCCCGCTTGACAGTCATGTGCACCATCGCGGTACTGTCTGCCGCACGGGCGGCCTCCGCTGCGGAACAGCCGCCTCTGAACTGCGAAAGGAGGACCCCATGATGTCCAACGGCGTCATGCGCGAGATGTCCTCCTGCTGTCAGTGCTGCGAGTGTCGATAGGGCGCCTGGCCACGACACTGTGCGCGCGTCGCTGCGCGCATGCCCGGCGCTATAGGGCGACGCACCGCTAAGGCCTCTGCAGTCACACGCACGACCCGCGGGTACCCCCTCCCCATCGACGGCGGCGAACCGTCAATCGGCCTCACGCCGATCTCCATGCCGACCTCCCCGGCACCCCGGGCCCGCTCCGGCCCCATCCAATCCGCCTCTCGTCAGCGCTCATCAGCGTTCTTCCGCCTCCTTCCGCCTCCTCCCACGTCCTTGCGGCCGCGCCGCTCCACGGCCGGGCCCGCAGCAGCGGGAGAGCGCACAGAGCACCACACCGAGCACAAGGAACAAGAAAGAAAAGAAGCATCATGGCTTACCTGTCGAACATCACCGAAGCCGTCGGCGGAACCCCGCTGGTGCGCATCAACCGCGTCATCTCCGGCCCCGCCACGGTTCTGGCCAAGGTCGAGGCCTTCGAGCCGGCCGGCAGCGTCAAGGACCGCATCGCCCTGTCGATCGTGCGCGCGGCCGAGGCCTCCGGCGACCTCAAACCGGGCGGCACGATCATTGAGGCCACCAGCGGCAACACGGGCGTCGGCCTGGCCATGGTCGGTGCGGCCCTGGGCTACAAGGTCGTCATCACCATGCCGGAGACCATGTCGAAGGAGCGCCGGGCGATCATGCGGGCCTTCGGCGCCGAACTGGTGCTCACCACCGAGGGCGGCGTTGCCGGTGCGGTCAAGCGCGCCGAGGAGATCCAGGCGGCCACCCCGAACTCGGTCCTGGCCTCGCAGTTCACCAACCCCGCCAACCCCAAGGTCCACCGTGAGACCACGGCGCGCGAGTTCCTGGAGCAGGCGGGAGACTTCGACGTCTTCGTGGCCGGCATCGGCACGGGCGGCACCCTGACCGGCGTCGGAGGGGTGCTGCGCGAAGAGCGGCCAGACGTCAAGATCTTCGGCGTCGAGCCCACCGAATCCCCACTGCTCAGCGAGGGCCGTGCCGCGCCGCACAAGATCCAGGGCCTGGGCCCGAACGTCGTCCCCGAGGTCCTCGACCAGGACATCTGGGACGAGCTGATGCACATCCCGTCGGACGACGCCCTCGTCTACGCCCGTCGGGCCGCCGCCGAGGAGGGCCTCCTGGTGGGCATCTCCTCGGGAGCCGCCCTGGCCGCCGCGGACCTCCTCTCCCAGCGCCCCGAGTTCGCCGGCAAGACGATCGTCACCGTGCTCCCCGACACCGGTGAGCGCTACCTATCGACTCCGCTGTACTCCGAGTATCTCAACTGATACCTCAACTGGTACCTCGAACTGAGCACGTCCGATCGGCTGAAGCCGATCCCCACCCCTGACCGTCGGCCTCCGCCGCCCCTGAGGCGGGCCGACCGACGGCGGCGCCCCGGGAACAGGGGCGCCGCCGTCGGCGTTACCACGCGGGTTCCATCCGGAGAATCGGCGGGAACCCCGGCCATCGACTTGTACGCACTACCCTCTCGGCGGCGCCGTCCGGCGCCGGCCTCGGCATTGAGGAGCACCATGCACGACCCTTCCCGTTCGCTGTGGAAGCTGGCCAAGGAGGATCTGGCCGCTGCCCGCAGGCGCGACCCCGCCGCACGCTCCAGTTTCGAGGTGGCCGTGCTCTATCCCGGCGTGCACGCCCTGTGGGCGCATCGCGCGGCGCACAAGCTGTGGCGCTCGGGCCACAAGTTCGCCGCGCGCGCCCTGTCCCAGGCCGCCCGCAATATCACCGGGATCGAGATCCACCCGGCGGCCAGGATCGGCGACCGGTTCTTCATCGACCACGGCATGGGCGTAGTCATCGGCGAGACCGCGGAGGTCGGCGACGACGTCCTCATGTTCCACGGGGTCACCCTGGGCGGCGTGTCCATGAACCCGGGCAAGCGGCACCCGACCATCGGCAACAACGTGCAGATCGGCGCGGGAGCCAAAGTGCTCGGCCCGGTGACGGTCCAGGACAACGCCAAGATCGGCGCCAATGCGGTGCTGGTGAAGAATCTGCCGGCCGATCACGTGGGCGTCGGCGTCCCGGCGCGCGTGCGCGATCCGCGCACCGACCCGGAGCTCATGATGGACCCGACTATCTACATCTGACGGCATCAGCCACCCGACGGCATCAGCGCACGACGACGCCGGCCGCCAGGTCTCGCAGTCGCCGGAAGACGGCTCCCCCGCTGGCGCGGGAGCCGTCGTGCTCGTACTCGCTGGTCACCCAGGTCCGCAGCCGCGGCATGAGGGAGGCGGTGGCCAGGGAGGTCTCCATGGGGACGTAGACGTCTCCGGCGTAAACGGCCGCGGCCCCGGGAACGTCCGCGGCGCTCAGAGCATCGGCGTCGTAGAGGCGGTCCCACTCGTGGGCGGCGAGCGCCTCGGCGACCTCGAGCCACGGCCGCAGGGCGGGGTCCTCCTCGAGAACCGCGCGTCTGACATGCTCCCCCGTCAGTAGAGTCGGGTCATCGAAATCGGCGGGGCGCACCCGTTCGGCGGCCCAGGCGGTGACTCCCCCATCGGCCCAGCAGGACTCGTGGACGACGGCGTACAGCGGGTTGCGGCCGCCGAACGGGAGAGCCTCTGGCAGATCGCAGCGGAACGCCCCAGACTGCGGGTCGCGCTCCAGAAGATGGTGAAGCCGGTCCATTCCGCCGCTGACTCCGAGCATCGCCCCGAGCCCGCGCAGCCGTTCAGGACCGACGGCGTCGCCGCGACAGGTGCGCACCTGACCACGCCCGGCGGCCTCCATGAGCGCGGCCATGCGCTCCCGATCACCGGGGTATCGGGTGTAGAACTCCTCGCAACGATCCCGCATGGCGGCGTAGGTCAGCGCATAGACCTCGTCAATGCTACGGCCGATGGCGGGCAGGCCCCCGGTGAGGAAAGCGGTCTCGACCGAATCGGGGTGGGCGGACAGGTAGCGCGTGGTGCAGAAGCCGCCGAAGGACTGCCCCAGGAGACTCCACCGCTCGATGCCCAGCGCTCGGCGCAAGTCCTCGCAGTCCTCGACGATCTCGTCGGCGCGGAAGTGCGTGAGCAGACGCGCCGTGGCAGCCGGGTCGCCCCCGGCATCGGGCCGATCCACAGGGGTGGACAGGCCAGTGCCGCGCTGGTCGAGCAGCAGGACTCGATGATGCTCCAGAAGCGCACCGAGCCAGCCCAGGCCGGCGTCGGCCGACGGACGTGGAGCCTCGCAGCCCGGACCGCCTTGAAGGAAGAGCAGGGGCGGCCTGGTCAGCGGGTCCGCAGTGGCGCCCGTGGACTCGGCGGGTTCGTGCAGGCAGATCTCACGGGCGTAGACGCTGATGGTGGTGGCGCCGTCCGGGAAATGATCGCCGGCACCTGAGCGGTCTAGCGGTACCCGAAGGCGGTGATCACGAGTGAGAAGTCCCGCAGTCGCGCGGGACCAGGAACTGGAGGAGAGGGAGGGCGAGAACGCAGCAGGCACAACGGGCACAGCGTCACTTTAGTTCGCTGTGACTCGCTGCGAACCACAGCGGTTCACCATCATCAGTGAAGCAGCTGGAATCCCCGTCATCTCTTGAATTCCGACCTCCCCGGACATTCCCCGGCCGGCTCTCCCGGGACCAGCCGACTTCAGATGACTATGGCCCGTGGGTCCGGTGCGGCGTTCCGGACCCACGGGCCTGAGTCATCGAGACCACCCACCGGGTTCCCACGCCCGGCAGACAAGCCTCCTTCGCCGAAACGAACCACCCGGGCTCCCTTGGACCCAAGCACCTCTCGGAAACAAGCCCATCAACAGGTTCCCCAACCCTCATGACCCATCCCGTCCGGCGGCACACCCCATATAACCCCACCACCCTGGAGATTCACCCCCACCACACCTGACAAAACCCTGACAACACAACCCAACAACCCCATCAGTCAGGATTGACAACACTGACAACCCGGGCACCAGAAAAGCCGACGCCCCACCACCTCCCGCTCACACACCGACCTACCACACCGCAAACAGGCACGCCCCGCCCGATGGTAGACGTACCAGCGCCCGGCCTCCGGGTCGTCGTCAGGCAGCGGCTCGGGGACGTCGTCGGGGTCCACGGTGGTGATGAACCCGGTGGCCACCCCGTACTCCATGAGCGGGACCAGGTCGTCCCATATGGCGAGCAGTTGCTCCCGACTGAGCCGATTGCCCTCGAGGAAGGGGTTGATCCCGCAGCGCAGCAGCGTCTCGGCGCGGAAGATGTTGCCCACCCCCGAGATGACCGACTGGTCCATGAGCAGTTCCCCCACGGCCTTCCGGCGCCGCTGCGCACCGGCAACGAACTCATCCGGGTCGGCGTCGGCGCGCAGCGGGTCCGGTCCCAGACGCCCGTGCACGGCGGCCACCTCCTCGGCGTTGAGAAGCTCGCAGGCAGCCGGGCCGGTGAGATCGGCGACGCCGTGCTCCCCCAGCAGGCGCAGGCGCACCGCACCGCGAGGCTCCGGGGGGCTCCACTGCCCCGGCGCAGGCGCGCCGTCGGCGTCCCCATCGGAGCTGTTAGAGCCGCTCAGACCCGCAAGCGCAGAGCCGCCCCCGTGGCGCAGCGCGTGCTCCCCGCGATCACCGACCCGTCGGCGCGGGGCGCCGATGGCGTGCGGTGCCGTGAAGGCGGAGTCGCCGTCGAAGGTCCACGAGCCGTACAGCCCCAGGTGGATGCGCAGCCAAACCACCGTTTCGGCCTCCAGTGGCATGTCGGGCTGCGGTCCGAAGGCCAGGAAGAGGTGCTTGCCGTGCGCCTCGGCCCCCAGGAGGATCTGCTTGTCGAGTCTGGCCGCACCGTCGGAGAAGCGGCCCTGAGGAGAGCTCGTCCGCAGGCGCCGCCCGACGTAGAGCTCGCTCAATGCGGCGGCGAGTCGATGAATGGTGTGGCCCTCGGGCACAGCGCGGACTCCTTGGGAACGTATGAGGATTTACCGGGATTTACCGGGATCTACCGGGATTTACCGGGAACTGCAGAGGAACTACGAGAACTGCGGCGGGGCGCCCGGCTCCCGACCGTACTGCTCGACACTGCTCGCCTGCTGACCAGGCGCTTCAGGCGCTGCTCAGGCGCCGATGGGCTCGATGGGATCGGGGCCGCGGTGGGAGCGCAGCTCGTAGTCGACCAGCTGGGCGATGCGGCGCACGTGGCGCTCGTCGCCGCTGAAGGGCTCGGCGATGAAGGCGTCGATGATTTCCAGCCCCTGGCCGAGGTCGTGCATGCGCCCGCCCAGGGATACGACGTTGGCATTGTTGTGCTGCCTGGCCAATCGGGCGGTCTCGATGGACCAGGCCAGGGCGGCGCGCACGCCGTCGACCTTATTGGCGGCGATCTGCTCGCCGTTGCCGCTGCCCCCCAGGACAATGCCGAGACTGCCGGCGTCGTCGACGACGGCTTCCCCGCAGGAGACGCAGAAGGAGGGGTAGTCGTCGTCGGGATCGTAGGTGTGGGCCCCGTGATCGATGACCTCGTGCCCGACTTCCCGCAGGTGCTCGGCCACCGCGGTCTTGAGGTCGAAGCCGGCATGGTCGGAGGCGATATGGATACGCATGGCACGGATTGTGCCTCACGCGAACAGCATCGGGTGGAGGCCAGCCGCACGGATGTGCGGATAGCGCCCACGTTAGCGTGGGGTCATGACGACTCACTCCTCCGCTTCGGCACGACGCGTCCCCGTCAAGGACCCCGACCGCCCCGAGGGCTCGGCGGGCTCCCTGCTCGGCGGCGTGCTCGACACCTCGGCGGCCGACCCCGCCGTCCGCCCGCAGGACGACCTCTTCCGCTGCGCCAACGGCGCATGGATCAAGACGGCGCAGATCCCGGCCGACCGCCCGGGAACCGGAACCTTCCTGGTTCTGCGCGAAACCGCGGAGGCCGCCTGCAGGGACATCCTCGACGGACTCGTCGCGCAGGCGGAGCCGAACGCCGCTCCGACCGCCCTGGGGGAATCGGCCGCGCCATCGGCCAAGATCGCCTCCCTGTACGCCTCCTTCCTCGACGAGGAGCGCATCGAGGAGCTGGGAGCGGCCCCGCTGGAGGCCGAGTTCGCTCCGATTCTGAATGCAGACGACAAGGACTCCCTGGCCCGCGTCCTGGGAGCGGGGATCACCACCGGCTTCTCGGGCCCTGTCGCCATCAATGTCGAGGTCGACCTGAACGACCCAGACCATTACACGACCTGGATGGGGCAGTCCGGGCTCGGCCTGCCCGACGAGTCGTACTACCGCCAGGAGGCTCGCGCGAAGATCCGCGAGGCCTACACGGCCCACGTGGCACGGATGCTCGATCTGGCGGGGCTGCCGCAGCGGCTCGGCGCCGACGCCGAGGCCCTGGCCGCCGCAGTGATGGCCGTGGAGACCGCTCTGGCCGCCGGGCACTGGGACCGCGTGGCCTGCCGCGATGTGGAGAAGATGAACAATCCGCGCACCTGGGCCGAGATCACGGAATCGGCGCCGGACTTCGCGTGGGAGGCCTGGCGCTCCGGCATCGACCAGGCCGCGGCAGACGCGGGCGCGGACCCCACAACGCTGCTCGATCGCACGATCGTCAAGCAGCCCGACTACCTGCCCCATCTGACGCGGGTGTGGCGGGAGACGCCCCTGGAAGACCTGCGCGCGTGGGCTGCATGGCATGTCCTCCACAACCGCGCAGCCCTGCTCTCGCGGGCCTTCGTGGAGGAGACCTTCGCCTTCTACTCGCGCACCCTCCAGGGCATCGACCAGCTGCGACCGCGATGGAAGCGCGCCGTGGGCCTGGTCGAGAGCACCATGGGCGAGGCCCTGGGCGAGTTGTACGCGGCCGAGCACTTCCCGCCCGAGCACAAGGAGCGGATGGAGGCTCTGGTGAGCCGCCTCATCGAGGCCTACCGGGACTCGATCTCCTCCCTGGAGTGGATGAGTCCGCCCACCCGTCAGCGCGCCCTGGACAAGCTCGCCATGTTCACGCCCAAAATCGGCTACCCGGACACCTGGCGGGATTACTCCGCGGTCGTCATCACTCCCGGGGACGTCATCGCATCGGTTCGCTCGGTCGAGGAGTTCGAGCTGGCCCGCGCACTGCGCAAGCTGCCCGGACCGGTCGATCGGGGCGAATGGCACATGACGCCGCAGACCGTCAACGCCTACTACAACCCGACGATGAACGAGATCGTCTTCCCGGCGGCGATCCTCCAGCCGCCGTTCTTCGACCCGGCCGCCGACGACGCCGTCAACTACGGCGGCATCGGCGCGGTCATCGGCCACGAGATCGGGCACGGCTTCGACGACCAGGGATCGACCTTCGACGGCACCGGCAAAGTGGTCGACTGGTGGACCCCCGAGGACCGGGATGCCTTCAAGGCGCGCACCAGGGCGCTCATCGACCAGTACAACGACTATCGGCCGACGCAGCTCGTGGCCCGTGCCGAGGCGGCAGGCGAGGATGCGGACGAGGTTCCGCATGTCAACGGCGCGCTGACGATCGGCGAGAACATCGGCGATCTGGGAGGGCTGGGGATCGCGCTCAAGGCCTACCGACTGGCGCTGGCCGAGGCGGGAATCGACTCGCTCGAGGAGGCGCCCGTGATCGACGGCCTGAGGGCCATGGAGCGCTTCTTCTTCTCGTGGGCGCGCATCTGGCGGAGCCGGAACCGCGACGACTACGCCGAGCTCCTGCTCGCCATCGACCCGCACTCCCCGAACGAGTTCCGCTGCAACGGGATCGTCCGCAACATGGATGCGTTCTACGAGACCTTCGATGTGGCCCGGGGCGACGCCCTGTGGCTGGCACCCGAGGAGCGGGTGAGCATCTGGTGAGCATCTGGTGAGGCGCGACCGTACTCAGTTCAACTCAGTTCACCTCAGTTCAGTTCGACGCTGCCGATCGCGTTGCGAGGCCATCCACGCAGCGATCCACTAACACCCTAGTTTCGTGGCCTAGAACACAAAATGCTTATATATCTGAGGCTCGTGTGACTGGTGTGATTGATGATGTACCTCTCATCTCATATTTTGGACGTTGCAGACTTGTGTCCCGATGTTACGTGAGGGACAGTTGGGTTCAGATCGATGCATCGCATCGTGAATGGACAACCCGACCCGACCATCCCCTTGGAGGATTCATGCGACTCGGACGCTCCGTCGCCGCCCTTGGTGCCGCCACCGCCCTCGTGGCCGCCGGCACCGCCGTTTCCGCCCCCGCCTTCGCCGCCGAGGAGGACGGCTTCGTCACGAACGGCGACTACACGGGCGTCGCCGACCCGAACTCGACCCTCACCGTCTCCGGCACCGGCTGCCTCGACCCCTCCGGCAATCCGACCAGCCTGCTGTGGGCCATCGGCGACGCCGGATCTGCCGAGCCTGCCGGCCCTGCGGAGGCTGCTGGGCCCACTGAGTCCTCAGAGGCCGCCGGCGCCTCTAACTCCTCTAGCTCCTCTAATGACTCTGACGCCTCCACGTCGACGTCGCCCTCTACCTCCGCTTCCGCATCGACCGCCACCTCCGCGTCCGGCTCCTCGGGCACCGGCGAGGTCCAGGAGGACGGCTCGTGGACCGCCACCATCGACCTGGCGCGCGCAGTCCCCGCCGCCGGGCTGAAGGACCAGCAGCGGACCACTCTCTCCTTCGCCTGCGTGGACTACAACACCAGCGCCTTCAAAACTCTCGGCCTGTCCCTCGAGCTGGACTCCACCCAGCTCAGCGGCACCTACAAGCTGATCAACCAGTCCGACGGCTCTCAGGCCATCGCGCTCGACGTCAAGGGCTTCCGCGACAGCGAGGAGGTCACCTTCCGCGCCGCACTGGAGAACGTCTACAACAGCGAGGCCGGACCGGCCGAGGGCGACTACACCGCCCTGGCCACATTCACCGCCGACGCGCAGGGCGCCGTCAACCAGACCTTCACGCCTTCCGCCGATCTGCCCGACGGCCGCTACAAGGTCGGCGTTTTCGGCGACTCATACGGTGAGCACGCCTGGTTCGAGAACATCCTGGTCAAGGACGGCAAGATGTACGCCGTCGACAGGGGCGACGGAAAGGGCCCCCAGCAGCCGACCGACGACGAGACCCAGGGCACCGACACTGGCAACGGCACCAGTACCGAGACTCCGACCACCGGCACTGACACTGGTGCCGGCGCCGACACCGGCACCGGCACCAGTAACGAGACTCCGGCCGCCGGCACCGGTAACGAGAACGCTCAGCAGCAGAATGACCCGGCTCCGGCCGCTCCGGCCGCTCCCGCCCCCGAGGCCAAGAAGGCCACCGAGAGTAAGCCCGCGGCCGGGTCGGCTCCCGCTCCCGCCAAGAAGGAGCTCGCCAAGACCGGTGCCGATCTCGGCGTCGCGCTCATCGGCGCCGGCCTTCTGGCCTCCGGCGCCATCATCCTCGCTTCGCGCCGTAAGGCCTGAGCCCCGCTAGTGTGCGAGGAGTGACGCACTCCGACACCTCCTCCGCAGATCGCACTCCCGCCCGGGTGCGCACAGCCCTAGCAGCTGCGCGCACCCGGGCGCTCGCATTCAGGCGCAGGCACCCATTTCTGGTCGGCATCAGTCTCGTGCTCGTCCTGATCCTGGTCCTCGCGCTGGGCGACATCGGCCTGATGAGCTCCAGGCTCGATCGCACCGATCTCCATATGCCGCGCACGGCCACCGACGGCACCGGCAGCACTGACGGCACCGATAACACTGCAGCTCCCGACGACGAGACCTGGCTCATCGTCGGCACCGACTCGCGCGAGAATCTTCCCGAGGGCCCGGACCGCTACGGCACCGTGGAGGACACCGGCGGCGGTTCGCGCGCCGATGTCCTGGCCCTTGTGCGGCCCACCGCGAACGGCTTCACCATCCTCACCCTGCCCCGGGACCTCACCGTCGGCCCGACCCTGTTCACCCGGCAGCGGCTCGCCACCTCCTACCTCGACGGCGCACAGAACACGGTCGACCTGCTGTGCACCCAGCTCGACATCACCACCACCCACCTGATCACTGTCGACATGGCCCAGTTCGCCTCCATCATCGACTCCCTGGGCGGCCTGGAGGTCACGATCGACGAACCCTTCCGGGACGCCAACGCGGGCCTCGACATCGCCCAGGCCGGCCCTCAGACCCTGTCCGGCGTCGACGCACTGGCGCTGGTCCGCTCCCGCCACCCCGAGGTCTACCGCGATGGAGCCTGGGTCGCCCTGTCCGATACCGAGGGCGCGCACCGGCGCACCCAGAACTCCGGCGTCGTCATGAAGGCCCTCATGAGCGCCATGCGCGAGCGGGCCCGCAATCCACTCACCGCGCACCAGCTGGCCTGGACCCTGACCGGCAATCTCGGGGTCGATGACGAAACCGGCCTGCTCGATCTCACCCATCTGATCAGCACCATGGCCCGGGCGGGCACCGACGCCGTCACGCTCGTCGACGTGCCCGCCCCGACGCAGGGGGACTCCTTCGTCGCCTTCCCCACGGACGAGACCTTCGCCGTACTCGCCGAGTACGGGTACACGCCCGGCGCCTGCGCCCCGGCCGACTAGAGGCCCCGGGCCGGGTGAGGAAACGAGATGGGGAGCAGTCCCCATACAACCTGATGAAATAGTGGCCAGCAATGTCGAGGGTGGCGCATGGGGCTCGTGTGACACCGCATTTCACGACACGGCCCGAGAACACGCTGTTAAAGCCTTGTAAATGCCCCGCACCAGATGGAACACTGCAGGCGCACGTTCCCGACACCCCATTAACTCCCAGATCATTTGGAGGTCCCCATGCGTGTTAGCCGTTCCCTTGCCACCGTCGGCGCCGCCGCGCTGGTCACGGTCGGCGCTATCGCCAGCCCCGCCGCTGCCGACGACGGCGCATCAGGCTTCACCATCGACGACAACTACGTCGGCCGTTACGCCCCCAGCCAGAACGTGGCCGTCTCCGGCGTCGGATGCAACCCCGTCGGCAACAGCCGCTCCGCCATCACCTGGGGCCTGTACTCCCAGGACGGCACCGCGATCGAGGACGCCGCCGGCGCCGAGGCCGCTAACAGCGACGGCACCTGGAGCGCCACCATCGACATCCCCAGCATCGTGGCCAAGAACGGCTTCGACAACCCCGCCGTGCTCACCCTGGGCGTCGCGTGCGTCGACTACAACGGTCAGGTCACCGGCACGCAGCAGATGCCGCTCATCCTCGACTCCACCGACGTGGATGGCGATGCCCACATCAGCTCCTGGGACACCGACGGCGATGGCACGTTCGACTCCCAGACCTTCACGGCCAACCTCACCGGCTTCACCCCGGGTGAGTCCGTGAACTTCTACATCACCGACGAGGACGGCAACACGGTCAAGGACCTGTACGAGGTCACCGCCGGCGCACAGGGTGATGTCGCCTACGACGCCCCCGCCGTGACCGACCTGCCTGACGGCATGTACCACTTCTACGTAGTGGGCTCCACCTACGGCGAGCACTTCTTCAGCGAGGCGATCGAGGTGAAGGACGGCTGGTGGCAGGTCCAGGACGGCAAGCTGCCCTCCGACCCGAACAACCCGGCTCCGGCCGACCCGGGTGCCGCTGACCCGGGTGCCACCGACCCGGCGACCGGAGACCCGGGAGCCGCCGCCCCGGCCGCCCCGAAGTCCGGACTCGCCAAGACCGGTACGAGCCTCGGCTTCGCCATCGCCGCCGCCGGCCTGCTCACTGCGGGCGGTGTCCTCATGGCCCGTCGTCGGGCCTGACCCGAGGACGACCTCTCCAGGATGCTGCGGCTCTCCCGGCCACGACATCCCGCTGAGGACCTGATACCGACCTGATACCCAGAGGAGCCCGGGTGCGCACGAGATCGTGCGCACCCGGGCTCCTCTACTCCCCCGTCGCTCAGTTCTCGCAGCGCCCGCCGGGTCGCCTGCGCACAGGATGAGAGGATGGCGTCAGGCGCCCGCCGCATCGTCATCATGAGCGCCACCGCGGGCCGACCGCCCCGCCGCCGACCCGTTCCACCACCAGAAGGAGCACATATGCCCGGTCAGAACCTGACTCGCGAGGAGGCCGCAGCCCGCGCCGGCCTCGTGACCGTGAAGAACTACGACGTCGTTCTGGACCTCAGCGGCGCCGCGGACCCGGCGCAGGAGACGTTCCGCTCGACGACGACCGTCCAGTTCTCGATCGAGCCGGCCGGGCCAGGCGAACCCGCAGAGTCAGCCGGTTCCGATGCGGCTACCTTCATCGACCTGGTGGCCCCGCGGGTGCACTCCATCGTCCTGAATGGCCGCGAGCTGGACCCCGCCGAGGTCTATGTCGACTCCCGTATCGTCCTGGCCGATCTGATGGCCGACAATGAGCTGACGGTGGTCGCCGACTGCGCCTACATGCACACCGGGGAGGGGCTGCACCGGTTCACCGACCCGGCCGACTCCGAGACTTATCTCTACACCCAGTTCGAGGTGCCCGACGCCCGTCGGGTCTTCGCCGTCTTCGAGCAGCCGGACCTCAAGGCCTCCTTCACCTTCACGGTGACCGTGCCCGAGGGCTGGACCGTCCTGTCCAACTCCCCCACGCCCTCACCGACCCATCAGGACGGGAACCGCACCTTCGCCTTCGCCCCCACCGAGCCGATCAGCTCCTACATCACCGCGATCGTCGCCGGCCCCTACCGGGGCGCCACCGACGAGTACCGGGCGCCCGATGGCCGGGTCGTCCCGCTGGGCGTCTACTGCCGCGCCTCGCTGGCCGAGCACATGGACTCCGACGAGATCCTGGAGATGACCCGCAACGGCTTCGCCTACTACGAGGAGCTATTCGGCACCCCCTACGCCTTCACGAAGTACGACCAGATCTTCGTGCCCGAGTTCAATGCGGGCGCCATGGAGAACGCCGGGTGCGTCACCCACCGCGACGACTACGTCTTCCGCTCCCGGCCCGTCGAGGCGCGCGTGGAGCGCCGCGCCGTCACCATCCTCCACGAACTGGCCCACATGTGGTTCGGGGACATGGTGACGATGAAGTGGTGGAACGACCTGTGGCTCAACGAGTCCTTCGCCGAGTACATCTCCACGCTCGCCGTCGCCGAGACCACGCGCTTCACAGACGCCTGGACCACTTTCCAGATCCTCGAGAAGGGCTGGGCCTACAACCAGGATCAGCTCTCCTCGACCCACCCGGTCGCGGCCGAGATCAACGACCTGCACGACGTCGAGGTGAACTTCGACGGCATCACCTACGCCAAGGGGGCCGCCGTCCTGACGGCCCTCGTGGGCTACGTTGGCCGGGAGAGCTTCTTCAAGGGGATCAAGAGCTACCTGGCCGCCCATGCCTACGGCAATGCCACATTGGCCGACCTGCTCGCCGAGCTGGAGAAGGTCTCGGGGCGCGACCTGGAGGCCTGGACCCGCGTGTGGCTTCAGGAGGCGGGCGTGACCACCCTGCGCATGTCGATCGAGACCGACGGCGACGGCATCATCACCTCCGCGGCCATCCGCCAGGAGATCCCCGAGGGGTCCCCGGCCACCCTGCGCCCGCACCGTGTGGCGATCGGCTCCTACGCAGTGACCGGCCAGGGCGGGAGTGCGCGCCTGGAGCGCACCGGCCGCGTGGAGCTGGATGTGGACGGCGAGATCACGCCGGTTCCCGAACTCGTCGGGACGCGCCGCGCAGACGTCCTCATCCTCAACGATGACGACCTCACCTACGCCAAAGTGCGCCTGGACGAGGCCTCGCTGACCACGGGGCTGGAGCATGTGGACGCCTTCACCGAGTCGCTGCCGCGCTCGATACTGCTGGCCTCCGCATGGGACCTGGTGCGCGACGGCGAGCTTCCGGCATCGCGCTTCCTGGCAGCGGCGCTCCGAGCGCTGCGGGTGGAGGCCCACTCCTCGGTGGTCCAGGGACTGCTGGGCCGGATCACCGTCTGCTTGAGCCACTACCTGCCCCAGGAAGACCGCCCGGTGGCCGTGACGGCAACGGCAGACGCGCTCCTGGCCCTCGCCCGGGCCGCCGAGGCCGGCAGCGACGCCCAGCTCCAGCTGGTGCGCGCCGTCGCCGACCACGCCGTGACCGAGGAGCAGACCGCGGCGGTGGCCGCCTGGCTCAGCGGTTCACAGCCGCTCGAGGGACTCGTCGTCGACCAGGATCTGCGCTGGGAGCTGCTCATCGGCCTGGTGGCCGCGGGCCGCGCGGGCGAAGACGAGATCGCCGCTGAGGAGAGCCGGGACCTCACGACGACGGGGCGCGAGCGCGCGGCGCAGGCACGGGCCTCGGTCCCGACCGCCGAGGCCAAGGCCGCAGCCTGGCGCAGACTCGTCGAGGACGCCTCCATGCCCAATGAGACCCAGGTCAAGACACTGCGCGGCTTCCGCAGCGTCGAGCGCAATCCGGAGCTGCTCGTGCCCTTCATCGAGGAGTACGTCCGCGAGGCGGATGCCCTTTGGGAGACTCGCACCTTCCACATGGCGGAGAACCTGCTGACCGCGCTGTGGTCCCCCGCGCCGGTCGGTCTGGAGGGCGTCGACCCGATCGGCGCCCTGGAAGGCTGGCTGGCCTCCCACCGGGACGCACCGGCCGCCTTCCGCCGGATCGTGGCGGAGAATCTCGACGACACCCGCCGGGTGGCCGGTGCGCAGGCCTGCGAGGCCGCTGCGCACTGACGTGCGCTGACATGCGCTGACGCGCGCTGTCATGAGTGCGCAGTCCCGAGCCTGAACCGGGTCCCGCCGCTCCTATGAGGAGTGGCGGGACCCGGTCCTTCGTATGCGGATGTCACTCGGCTTCTCACCGGCGCTCAAGCGCGCCGGTGAGAATGCACCACCTTCTGCTTGCTGCGATCCGCCGCCACCGCAGCGGCGGCGGCGAATTCGAAGGTGTCGAGATCCGATTCGTCTTCGTCGCGGCCGGGGGTCTTGAACCCCAGAAGGACGATTAGGAAGCGGAACAGCAGGTAGTAGACGACTCCGTAGGCCAGGCCGATGCCGGCCAGGAGAACCGGACCGGCCAGGTACCCGCCCGAGAGCTCGGCGGACTTGCCCAGGTTGATGAGATAGTCGATGCCTCCGGCGGAGAAGGCGAACCCGTCCTTGATGCCCAAGGCGTTGACCAGGGCCAGTGAGGTCCCGGTCAGGATCGCGTGGACCGCATACAGCGGAAAGGCCACATAGACGAGGGCGTACTCCAGGGGCTCGGTGATGCCGGTGAGGAATGCGGTCAGGGCGACCGAGATCATCAGGGCGCCGGTGGCCCTGCGCCTGGATAGACGGGCCGTGTGCCACATGGCCAGGGCCGCCGCCGGCAGGGTTGCGATCGGGAGCATGAGAGACCGCCCGAGACGCTGGGCGAGAGCGAAAGCACCGCCTCTCTTCTTGCCATCAGACACGGTTCTCTTCTCTCCAGTTTCGGGATAGCGAGCGGTCGGGTTGCGCTTGAGGCGCACCGACCCGGGACGAGGGCGGTCCAGGTGCGCCCGCCCCTGGGCTCACCTGGACCAGTTCCCCTAGAAAGCAGGGTTCTATGGCGACTGTAAGACAATCCGCACGCTAAGGAATCGCTTCTCCTATATCAATGAGGTAAAGACAGCGCCGTGTCCTCGCGAGCCGCACGTCGTCCCCCTGACCGCGGCTCGCACAGACCATAGCATTCTTCTCATTGTTCATCGAGCCCGGCCGCGGCCGGCCGAATCAGGAGAAACGCGCCATGTCCCAGGCACAGAGCATCATCGACGCCCTCGGAGGTTTCGACAACATCGCCGAGATCGAGCCCTGCATCACCCGTTTGCGGTGCGAGCTCGAGGACCCCACGATTGTCGATAAGGCTGGGCTGAAGGCGGCCGGCGCGCACGGCGTGCTCATTGTCGGCAACGTCGCCCAGGTCGTCGTCGGCCCCAATGCGGACACGATCGCGGGCGACATTGAGGACCTGCGATGAGCCTGGCCGTCAGGGCGCCTCTTGCGGGGACGGTCGTCATGCTCGACGACGTCCCCGATCCGGTCTTCGCGAACAGGATCATCGGTCCCGGACTGGCCATCGATCCTGACCGCAGCCACGGCACCGCGACCGCCACCGCGCCGATCTCGGGCGTCCTGTCCAAGGTTCACCCGCACGCCTATGTGACCGTCTCCCCTGAGGGCCGGAGCGTGCTCGTCCACCTCGGCCTCGACACGGTTGAGCTGGGCGGGCGGGGCTTCACCGTCCATGCCGTCGCGGGCAGCGAGGTCGCCGCGGGCGAGCCGATCATCACCTGGTCCCCCGCGACGATCGAGGCCGGTGGGCGCAATCCGATTGTTCCGGTGATCGCACTCGAGGCCGCAGCCGAGTCGCTCACGAGCGCCCCCGCGGGCGAGACCCTCACCCGCGGGGCAGTGGCCTTCACCTGGGGCTGAGACCCGACCCGAGCCCGCCTATCAGCGCTTCATCTCGTCGCGGATCGCGGCCAGCAGGCTGCTCAGCCGCACGTTGTTGGGCAGGTCCTCCACCAGGACGGCGCTGCCCGAGCCGTCGGCGAGCGGAATCTTCCAGTTCGGATACTCCTGGTCGGTGCCCGGCTGGTTCTGGGTCCGCCGCTCGCCGACGCCGTCGACCAGGGCCATGCCGACCAGCGTGGAGGGCGTGCGCACCACATAGCGGTGCAGGGCCTCGACGATCTCCCGCTCCGAGGGGTCGTCCCCCAGCAATCCGTGCTCGCGCAACCGGGTCAGCATCCGCTCGCGCTCCAGACGGGCCTCGGCGCGGACCTGCTCAGTGGGCTGGGTCAGCAGCCCCAGCCTCTCGCGCAGCATCACGTGCTCGTCAGCGAGATACCCGGCGGTGGGCGGCAGGTCGTGAGTGTTGACGGTGGACAGGGCCAGACGCCGGTAGGCGGCGGGCTGCAGCGGCCAGCCGTCGTGCTGCTTCTCGAACCAGAGCACCGACGTGCCGAGCACACCGCGGCTGGCGAGGTAGTCGCGCGCCCAGGGCTCGACGGTGCCCAGGTCCTCGCCGATGATCACGGCGCCGGCTCGATAGGCCTCGAGCAGGACGACGCCGACCATGGCCTCATGGTCGTAGCGCACGTAGGCGCCCTGGTCCGCCCCCATGCCCTGGGGAATCCACCATAGCCGGAACAGCCCGACGACATGGTCCACGCGCAGCGCTCCGGCATGGCGCAGCACAGTGCGCAGCATGTCGCGCAGAGGCGCGTAGGCGGTCTCCGCCAGGTGCGCGGGACTCCACGGCGGCTGGGACCAGTTCTGACCGAGCTGGTTGTACATGTCCGGCGGAGCGCCGACCGCCATCCCCGGAGCGAATGAGTCCGGGTCGCTCCACACATCGGCGCCGTACGGGTGCACCCCGACGGCCAGATCATCCATGACCCCCAGACTCATGCCGGAGGCCTTGGCCTCTTCCTGCGCGCGCCTCAGCTGCTCATCGACGATCCACTGCAGCCAGGCGTAGAAGTCGATGCGCTCGGTCAGGTTGCGGGCCTCGTTGGCCACGAAGGCGCTCGAAGCGTCCCTGAGGTTGTGGGGCCAGTCCTTGAGCTCGCCGTACTTCTCCGTCAGGGCGCACCACAGGGCGTACTTCTCCAGGCCCTCGCCCTGCTCCGCGCGGAACCGCTCGAAGTCGCGCTGGCGCGCCCGGGAGCGGTCGGCGGCGAAGATGACCTCGAGCGCCTCGCGCTTGGCCTTCCAGACGGCGTCGCGGTCAATGGGCTCCGCGCTGAGATTGGCGGCCGACACCTCCTCGAAGGCCCACTGGACGAGCGAGCGGCGCGGCCCGGACAGGCGGGCGACCTCCCCGATCGCCTCGGGGCGGATGTAGATCGGATTGACGAAGCGCCTGGTCACCGGCAGGTAGGGGGACGGGGTCATGCGACCGGCCGGTTCAGCGGCGTGCAGCGGATTGATCAGGAGGAAGTCCGCGCCCTCGTCCCCCAGGAAACTGACCAGCTCGGTGAGATCGTCGGCGTCGCCGATGCCCCATGAGCCGTGCGAGCGCACGGAGTACAGCTGAGCCATGGCGCCCCAGCCGCGCGACCCCAGCGCCGCCGGGATCTCCAGGCGCTCCGGGGTGATCGCCAGGGGCGCGGTCGCCGAGAACGCCTCGCGCGCCGGGCTGGAGTCGATCTCCGCCACAAGGGTGTGCCATCCCAGGGGCAGATCGGCCGGAATGGCGAACCACGCCCTGCCAGTCAGAACGCCGTCCACATCGTGCGGCAGCGTCCACTCGTTGGTCTGGGACAGCTCGCGCCTGCCGCCGTCCTCCAGCTCGACGTGCACTCGCACAGCGGCGCCGTCGGGCAGGTGGACGGGCACGGAGGGCGAGGCACCGGACCGGACGACGATCACGCGCGGCAGCGTGAGCCTCCAGGGGGCGAGCTCGACCTCCGTCAAAGAGGCATTGATCTCCTCCTCGGTGCTCGCCTTGACGCCCAGGGCAGCCAGAACGGCGACCAGCGTGGCCCGGGAGGGCGCGGCGAGATTGCCGTGATAGTCCCAGTACTCGGTGGAGACTCCGTGTGCTTCGGCGAGCTGCTTCAGACGCTCGCCCGCAGGCTCGGAAACGGCGATTGACTCAGTTGACTCAGTCATGGCGTGAACTCAGCCTCGGTGGTCGGTCGCGTGGACGCGAGGGGTGGCCCTGTCGGGATGATGCGGCGGGTGACAACGCGCCCAACCGCTCCGGTGCAGCAGTGCGTCTGAGCGATCGGGCGGTAGCCACCCATTGCAGCAAGCGTTTCATACGCAGCCATGCTTCACCAGCTTCGACACGTCTGACACCATGTGACACGATTGCGCGTCCGCCGCCCCGCAGGACGGCGGACGAAAGACTATGCAGGAGGCGGGATACGAGGCGGGTAAGTCAGGTAATCAGATGGTGGTTTACCGGCCCGGCCCGGGGCTCTCAGTCCAGCGCGGCGATCTCGCTCGCGAGGTCGTCGGCGGTCGGCCCGACGACGACCTGCACGACGCGGCCGGAGCGGACGACCCCGAAGGCCCCGGCGGCCCGAAGGGCGTCCTCGTCGACCTTCTCCTGATCCTCGACCTCAACGCGCAGCCGCGTGATGCAGGGCTCGAGATCCGAGATGTTGTCCCGACCTCCCAGGCCACTGACGATCTTCTCAGCAGTACTACTCATGTGCGCTCCTCATGCATTTCATGCGTCTTCAGCTCTGCGGCGCTCTCGGGCGCCGCACGACGGCTCGTCATCTCCGTAGCTCGTCGGTGCTCGGTCGTGCCCCTTCGTGCTCGGCATCACTTTATCCTAGGCGGACTATCTCTCGCCCAACAGGCACTCCAAGAGAGTCGAGCGGAACTCCCTGGGGACTCCCCCAGGGCTCCCCCTGGAACTCCCTCCGAAACTCCCTCGGGACTCCCGAGGAATCATGATCGGGCGCGGTCATGTCAATCGATATTCATCCGACGGCGGAAACGAGACATCCAGTGCTCTCCCGGGGCACAATGGGCCGTGATATTCGCCTCCATCGCTGTTGAGGAGCACCGCATGGCCCCGTCCGACGCAACACCCACTTCCCTGACCGGCATTGGCGTGAGCCCCGGGCTCATCGCAGGTCCTGTCGCCCGCATGGCGCCGGGTATCACCGAGCCTGAGATCGCCACGCTCGAGTCCAGCCGAGACCTCGACAAGGAATGCGACCGCATTGCGGAGGCGGCGCAGAGGGTCAAGAAGGGGCTCGAGCTCTCCGCAGCCGAGGCCAAGGGCGAGGGGCGCACCCTGCTCGAGACCACCGCCCAGATGGCCGCCGACCCGACTCTGACCACGTCGGCCCAGGCGAAGGTGCGCGAGCGCAGGCTCGTCCCCGAGCGCGCCGTGTGGGAGGCCGCCGGCACGCTCGCCGACATGCTCGAGTCGCTGGGCGGTTACATGGCCGAGCGCACCCGGGACGTGGCGGATGTGCGCGACCGCATCATCGCCGTCCTCACGGATTCGCCGATGCCGGGGATCCCGCGCCTGCCCGAGCCCTTCGTCCTGGTCGCCGAGGACCTCGCCCCCGCCGACACCGCCCTGCTCGACCCTGAGAAGGTCGTCGCCTTCATCACCTCCGAGGGCGGCCCCACCTCGCACACCGCGATTCTGGCCCGCGCACTGGGCATGCCGGCGATCGTCGGCACGGGCACGGAGGTCACCGACCAGCTCCAGGACGGCGACATCGTCCTGGTCGACGGCACCAAGGGCACCGTCACCCTCAACCCGAGCGAGGAGGCCCTGCGCCGGGCCCGCGAGCTCGCCAGCCGAGTGCGCGTCTTCAACGGTGACGGCGCCACCAAGGACGGCCGCGAGGTCCAGCTGCTGGCCAACGTCGGCGACGCCGCCGGTGCGCGCAGCGCCGCGGAGGCGGGCGCCATGGGCGTGGGCCTGTTCCGCACCGAGTTCTGCTTCCTCGACCAGCCCGAGGAACCCACGGTCGAGGCGCAGGTGGAGGCCTACCGCGGAGTGCTCGAGGCATTCCCCGGCAAGAAGGTCGTCGTGCGCACCCTGGACGCCGGCGCCGACAAGCCGCTGCCCTTCCTCACGGACGCCACCGAGGCCAACCCGGCGCTCGGCGTGCGCGCCTACCGCACCACCCGGCGCGATCCGGAGGTCCTGGAGCACCAGCTGGAGGCCCTCGCCAAGGCAGAGGCCGACACCGAGGCGAAGGTGTGGGTCATGGCCCCCATGATCTCCACCGCGGAAGAGGCCAAGGCCTTCACCGACAAGGCCCGCTCCTACGGGCTCAAGACCGCCGGCATGATGATCGAGGTGCCCTCGGCCGCGCTCATGGCGGACAAGCTCTTCGAGCACGCCGACTTCGCCTCCATCGGCACCAACGACCTCACCCAGTACGTCATGGCGGCCGACCGGCTCCTGTCCTCCCTGGCGGACCTGTCGACCGGCTGGCAGCCCGCCGTCCTGCGCCTGATCAAGGCCGCCTGCGACGGCGCCTCGCCCCACGGCCGCTCGGTGGGCGTGTGCGGCGAGGCCGCCGCCGACCCGGCCCTCGCCGTCGTCCTGGTGGGCCTGGGGGTGGCGAGCCTGTCGATGACCGCCCGCGCCCTGCCCGATGTCGACGCCGTGCTCAAGTCCGTCGACTTCGCCGAGTGCCAGCGCCTGGCGGCCCTCGCGATCGATGCGCGGACCGCCGACGACGCCCGCGCCGCCGTGCGCGCCGAGCTGCCGATCCTGGAGGAGCTCGGCCTGTGACGGCGCCGTACCCGGTTCCCGCCGCCACCGAGGAGCCGCTGGGCTCGGTCACCCGGGTTCTCGCCCTGAGCGGGACGATCGGCGACGGGAACGGGTACGACGGATCCAACGAGTGCACAGACGGATCCAGTCCTGCGGATTCGCAGGAGCTCTTCAGCGGAGACTCCCTGCCCCAGCTCTCGGGACGCATCTACGGCGGCCAGGTGGTGGCCCAGGGCATGCTCGCCGGAGCCGCCACCCTGGGCGACGGTTCTGCCGGCGGTACCGGCGGTGCCGGCAGCACCCGGGAGCGCCTGCCGCACTCGGTGCACGCCTACTTCATCCGCGGGGGCAAGCCCGACAAGCCCGTGAGCTTCGCCGTCGACAGGCTCCGCGACGGCAGGTCCTTCTCGCAGCGGCGAACCACGGCCCTGCAGGACGGCATGCCGATCCTGACCATGATCTCCTCCTTCCAGGAGACCCAGGACGGTGCCGACGTGCAGGTCGAGGCGCCCGAGGTGCCCCGCCCCGAGGAGCTGACCAGTGCGCTGGAGATCTTCAGGACCATCGACCACCCGGTGGCGAAGTTCCTGGGACGCACGGCGGCCTTCGACCTGCGGCACGTCGAGGGCAACATCTACCTGGCACCCGGCCGGGAGCGGACGGGCGTCCAGCACCTGTGGGCCCGTTCACGCGGGCGTCTGCCAGCTGAGGCCTCGCAGACGGTGCACCGGGCGCTGCTGACCTACATGTGCGACCAGATCATGCTGGAGCCGGCGCTGCGGAGCCAGGGCCTGTGCTGGCGCAGCGAGGGGATGAGCCTGGCGACCCTCGACCACACCCAGTGGTTCCACCGGGATGTCGACGTGTGCGACTGGATGCTCTTCGTCCAGGACTCCCCGAGTTCCCAGGGCGGGCGGGCGATGGTCCGCGCGGAGGTCTTCGACGCCTCCGGGCGGCTCGTCTCCTCCATCGCCCAGGAGGGGATGATCCGGATGCCCACGCAGAGGACCCGCGGCAGCGGCCAGTGGGAAGTCCGCCTCGAGGGTTGAGATCACAGCGGGCGCGGCGGGCGCGGCGGGTGCGACGGGCGCGGAGGTCGCTGCGGTCGCGGAAGGTACGGCCCGGATCGTGCCGCTGAGCCGCGCACCGCGGGTCCTTGCGACGGGCGGAGCGCGGGCAGTGCCGCTGGATCCTCATGCCGGACCAGCGGGTGGGAGACTGCTGCCATGAGTGCACCCGTCGATGTCCTGCTGGTCGAGGACGAGACAGATCTCGCCGCGGCCACCCGGGACTACCTGTCCGCCTTCGGGCTGAACGTGCTCCACTGCCCGGATGCGGAGTCGGCGCTGGCCTCCGCCGGAGCCCGCGCGCCCGGCGTCGTCCTGCTCGATGTCAATCTGCCCGGCATGAGCGGTTTCGAGCTGTGCCGCGAACTGCGGGGCAGGACGCGGGCGCCGATCATCTTCGTCTCCGCCCGCAGTGCCGACGTGGATCAGGTTCAGGGCCTGTCGCTGGGCGCCGACGACTTCATCACCAAGCCCTTCTCCCTGGCCGTGCTCCTGGCGAAGGTCCGCCGCGCCCTGGAGCGCTCCGCCGACAGTCCGCCTGCCGGTGAGAATGCCGGAGGCGGCTCCGGCGACCCTGAGGAGGAGGCGGACTTCGACGACGGGCGCCTGCGGGTGGAGTTCTCCACCGGACGCACCTACCTGGACGGTCGCGAGCTCCACCTGACCGCGCTGGAGGACAGGATTCTGAGGCACCTGGTGTCCAACCGGGGCGTAGTGTGCACCAAGGAGGACATCATCCGCTCGGTGTGGGGCGATGAGTTCACCAGCGAGGGCACATTGACCGTGCATGTGCGGCGCCTGCGCGCCCGCATCGAGAAAGAACCCGACTCCCCCGCCTGCATCCGCACGGTGTGGGGGCGCGGCTACCTGTTCGAGGCCTCCTGATGCGCAGCCTGCGCGGGCCTCTGGCCCTGCTGACCGCCGTATTCATCACAGGCCTGGCGGCGCTCGGCCTGATATCGGCGAGCGATCCTCCCCGCGCCGATACGGCGCGACTCAACGATGCTATCCAGCGCCTGTCGGCCGTCTGGCCCCACCCCGAGGAGGCGGGCCTGGACGGCATGGCCGACGAGCTGCGGGTGGTTGATGCATCGGGCAACCCGGTGTCGTTGACCGCGAGGACCGAGGGGAGCACCGAGGGCGGTGACGCGGACGGCCAGGTCGTCAATCAGGCGGGCGGGCTCAGAACCATGCAGTGGACCGGTGAGCACCGTCCGCTGGCCGGACCCGTCGTCGTCGATGGGCGGGTCGTGGCCTGGGCATTCCTCGACGACGACCACGCCAACGCGGTGGCGGCCCATCAGCGCGCCTTCTTCTGGGCGAGCGCAGCGACCCTGGCGGCCGGCTTCCTCCTCCTGCTCGCCCTGCTGATGTGGATCAACGCACGAGTGCTGGTCCCGTTCCGGAAGCTGGAGCGCTTCGCCTCCCGGGTGGCCGGCGGGGATCTGTCCGCACCGCTGGAGATGGATCGGGGCAACACGTTCGGGGCCTGGACGGAGAGCTTCGACCTGCTGCGCACCGAGCTGGCCGCCTCGCGCGAGCGGGAGGCGGCCGCACAGGCCTCCAAGGAGGCGCTGATCGCCCAGATCGGGCACGACCTGCGCACGCCCATCGCCACGATCTCCGCGACCGCCGAGCTCCTCCAGCTCACGGAGGACTCCCCCGCCGCCCGCGAACGGCTGCAGGTGATCCAGTCCAAGAGCAGCCAGGTGGATGGCCTGGTCAGCGACCTGTTCCGCGCCCACGACGACGAGATCGCCGCCCTGAGCGTGACTCCCACGGACCTGGGCACCGATGAGGTCACGGCCCTGATGCGCGAGGCCGACCATGGTCGTCTCATGGAGATAGCACCCCTGCCGGCGGTCCTGGTGCGTGCGGACCGGTTGCGCCTGGCGCAGGTCATCGACAATGTCGTGCAGAACTCCTACAAGTACGCGGGTACGCCCATCCGCGTGAGCGGCCGGATCGAGGAGGAGGCGCTGCGCCTCAGCCTCACCGACGCCGGCCCCGGCGTCGACCCGGATGAGACCGGGCTGATCTTCGCCCGAGGACAGCGCGGCAGGAACGCTGCACATGCTGCAGGCGCGCCCGGCCAAGGGCTGGGTCTGTTCACCTGCGCCCAGCTCATGGAGCGGATGGGCGGCCATATCGAGGCGGACCTGCCCGATGAGGGCGGTCTGACGATCACCCTGTCCCTGCCGCTCGCCTGAGCAGTGACCTTCTGGCGGGAAGGTCACTGCTGCGAATCGCAGGCGAACCGTAGGAATTTCGTAAGGACTTCGCTCCGGTGCTCCCCATAGCGTCGATCCAGTCGCACGAGAAAGGGACACCACATGCCGCCTCTCCGAGAAAACCAGCAAAGCCAGCAGAACCAGCGGAAGCAGCCCGAGGCGCCTGCCGACGCAATCCCCGTCGTCACCACCGACAAGCTCTCCAAGTCCTTCTCGGTCGGAGGTTCGCAGCAGCACGTGCTGCGCAACCTGGACCTGGCGGTCGACGAAGGCTCCTTCACCGTGATCATGGGGCCTTCGGGCGCCGGGAAGTCCACGCTCCTGTACGCCCTGTCCGGACTGGACCGACCGACGCTGGGCACGGTGAGGCTGGGCGGCACGAGGCTGACCGAGTTGAAGGAGGACGCTCTGGCCCGCTTCCGCCGCGGTCACTGCGGCTTCGTGTTCCAGCAGGTGCACCTGCTGGACTCCCTGAGCGTCCTGGAGAACCTCCTGGCCGTGGGCCTGCTCATCAGCAGGGACCGCAGCGCCGTCACCGCCCGGGCGCGCTCACTGCTGGAGCGCGTCAACCTGCCCGAGCGGGACTGGAGCAAGGTGCCCACCATGCTGTCGGGCGGTGAGGCGCAGCGCGTGGCCATCGCCCGGGCCCTGATGAACCACCCCACCGTGGTCTTCGCCGACGAGCCCACCGGCCAGCTCAACTCCGAGCACTCCACCGCCGTCCTGGACCTGCTCAGTGAGGTGCACGAGGACGGCCAGACCATTGTCATGGTGACCCATGACGTCCGCTCCGCCGCCCGCGCCGACCGCGTTCTCTACTTGCGCGACGGCCGCATCGCCGATGAGTGCGCCCTGGCCGGCGCGGCCGACCAGCGCACTGAGAGGCTCACCGCCTTCCTGGCTGGGATGGGGTGGTGAAGGATGCCGACATCACTGAAATCACTGACATCACCGATGTCCAGCCCCTCCCTGCTGCTGGCGCGCCGCACCATCCGCAAGCATCCGGGCATGGCCGGGGCCGTCCTGATCCTGTCGCTCATCGCCGGCCTGCTGATCAATGTCGGGCTGGTCATGATGACCCAGCACGGCGCTTATCTGAACCACAAGGCCGAGGAGTGGAACTCCCCCGACGCCGTCATCCTCATGCCCCGGAGCGAGCAGGCCGACGACGTCGAGGATGCTCTCCGATCCGATGAGCGAGTGCGCGAGCTGGAGACCGCACCGGGCGTCCTCGTGCAGGGCTCGATCCCCTACGCCGACTCGACGCTGCCGTCCAGATTCCTCTTCTACGACGTCGATGCCTCCCCGCGGATGGGGCATTGGGATATCGCCTCCCAGCTCGACGGTCCGGTGGAGAACCCCGTCTGGGTGCCGTCCACGTTTCAAGCAGCGGGCGGCTACGAACTGGGCGATGAGCTGGCGCTCTCCTCCCCCATGGGCGAGCGGACCTTCCATATCCAAGGCTTCACCGAGGCGACCTACGGGGGTATGCCGTCGACCGGGATCCTACGGTTCGGGCTGCCGAGCAAGGATTACGGAGCCCTCGAGACCGACGCGGAGGAGTACATGGCCGGCTTCCAGGCCGAGCTCGCCGCGAGCGGACAGGACAGCGCAGCTGACTCGCAGGCCCAGCGGGCTCAACCGCCGGGCTGGGTGCCCTCCACACTCATCAAGGTGCAGACCCGCAGCACCGACGAGGCCGGGGACCTCACCGGCGAGGTCACCTCGCGCCTGAACGTCACCTCGGTCTGGGACATGGACCGGGAAACTCTGTCCATGGCCAATCAGATATCGGTCGGGCTCATCTCCGTGGTGATCCTGCTCTTCTCCTCCATGATCGCGGCCGTGGCGCTCCTCACTCTGGCCTTCATGCTGCGCGGCGCCATCCGCGACGACCTTGCTGCGGTGGGCGCACTGCGCGCCACGGGGTTCACCACGGGCGGGGTGATGCGCCCCATGGTGCTCTCCTTCGCACTGCTGGGAGCGATGGGCGCGGCGGCCGGGGCGGCCCTGAGCTACGCGGTCCTGCCGTACCTGTCCTCGGTCCTGCGCGCTCAAACGGGGATCACCTGGAGAGTTCACGTCGCCCCCGGGGTACTCCTGGGCTGCGCAGCGGGCCTGGGCGTCATGATCTGGCTGGGAGGGGCCCTCGTCGCGCGGCGCGCCGGCCGCATGAGCGCCGTGGAGGCGCTGCGCGGCGGCCAGGCGGACCATTCCTTCACCCGTGCTCGCCTGCCCCTGCAGCGTACGCGAGGTCCACTGGCCGTGCTGCTCGGCCTCAAGGAGATGCTCGCGGCGCCGGGCCGGGCAGTGCTCGTCCTCGTCGTCGCCGCCGCATGCACCACTGCCTCGGTCTTCTCAGCCTCCGGCCTGGGAATGCTCGCCATCAAGGACAACGCCCTGTCGCTGTTCCTGGGCAGCGCCTTCGCCGATGTCACCGTGACGGCGCAGTCGCCCGATGACGTCGATGCCGCCGTGGACAAGGCCCGGGACATACCCGGTGTGGCGACTGCGATCCCCTACTCCCAACAGGTCGAGACTGTGGACGGCACGAACATATTCTTCTTAGTGGTCGACGATGTGGAGGATCTGCCGATAAGTCCCGTCTACGAGGGGCGACCCGCGCATCATGCCAACGAGATCGTCCTGGGCCCGGGCGTGGAGAAGCGCTTCGCGGTCCACACCGGCGACACCTGGACGGCGAAGCGCAATGGCATCGAGAAGGATTTCCTCGTCACGGGGCTGGCCAGTGGTGCGCCCAATATCGGTAACTTCGCGATCCTCACCCGTGCGGCCTACCAGGAACTCGCACCCGATGCGAGATTGACCGATGTCGGCGTCTTCGTCACCAGTGCAGACGATTCCGGAACGGTCGGCAAAGCACTGCAGGACGAGCTCGGTTCTGAGTTCCAGGTCGTCAATACACGGGATTCCATGGCGGTGCAGATGGGGAGCTACCTCTCCGTGATCCCGCTGCTGTCCACGTCCCTCATGGCCTTCAACGGCTTCGTCGTGGTCCTGGTGGTGGCACTCATGACCTCCTCCCTGGTGGCGCAATCGCGCCGCACTGCGGGGCTACTCAAGGCCCTGGGGATGACGACGCGTCAGGCGGCGACTCGCGTGCGCTGGACCATCCTGCCCCCGCTCGTCCTCGGTACCGCGCTGGGTTGCGCGGCGGGCGGGGCGCTGATCAGGCCGCTGCTGGGAGTGCTGCTCAGCGGTGTGGGGATCAAGCAGATCACGGTGGATATCCCGCAGTGGCCGACGCTGGCCGTCGGGGCGACGGTGCTCCTGACCGCTGTGGCGGCGGTCTTCCTCTCCACGCGGCCCTTGGGCAAGGTCACCGCCTACTCGCTGCTGGCGGAGTAAGCGCCGTCCCACTCCGTACAAGATCCCGCGCATGATGAGGCGGGGGCGCTGTTTCCTTCAAGGAGAAGGTGCCCCCGCTTTTCCCGGAAGGCTCCACCGAGCGAGATAGAGGCGCCCTCACCAAAGAGTTCTGAGCCCGGAAAGCTTCCAGAAGGCCGGATCGGCGGTGATGAGAATCAGAGATTCCCGGATCGCCTGCGCGGCGAGCATACGGTCGAAAGGATCGCGATGCCCCCACTCCAGCTGGCCACTCAGACGAGCATGATGCCACTCGATCGGCAGTATGTCCGCCCCGAGCCGCACAACGTGATCCTCAAGCGCATCCAGCCAGGGGCCCGCGCCAGGAAGCTTGCCAATACGGTGCTTAGTGAACAGCTCCCACGCACTCGCCGCTGATACCACCACACGATTCTCCCGCGCACTCAGCACCCTGACCGCATCGGATCCCAAACGAGAAGGCTCATTGATAGCCCACATGAGAGCGTGTGTATCCAGCAGATAACCGCTCACGCTTCCTCCCAGGCGCTCAGCTCCTCCTCAGGCAGCTCATCGAAGAAGGAGTCGGGCAAGTGATAGCCGCCGAACCCGAGCTCCCGTTCGCCGTCGTCTACCGGGACCAGCCGCGCGATCGTCCGTCGCCCCCGGGCGATATCGATCATGGAGCCGCGTTCCACCTCCGCCAGCAGCGCAGACAAGTGCGTCTTCGCCTCATGGACCTTCACCGTCTTCATGGTGCCATGGTCCTCCGTCAGATCACGCCTAGTCAACCGACTAGACTAACCGAGCACCGGAACCGGACCGATCTCGACGCGGAACTCGACCGATCTCGAGCCGGAACCAGACCGATCTCGACGCGGAACTCGACCGATCTCGGCGGTTATCAGGCGCGAGTCAGCTTGCGGTAGGTGACGCGGTGGGGGCGGGCGGCCTCGGGGCCCAGGCGCTTGACCTTGTTCTCCTCGTAGGAGGCGAAGTTGCCCTCGAACCAGTACCAGCTGGCCGGGTTCTCGTCCGTGCCCTCCCAAGCCAGGATGTGCGTGGCCACGCGGTCCAGGAACCAGCGGTCGTGGGTGATGACCACGGCGCAGCCGGGGAACTCCAGCAGGGCGTTCTCCAGAGAGCTGAGGGTCTCGACGTCGAGGTCGTTGGTGGGCTCGTCCAGCAGAATGAGGTTGCCGCCTTGCTTGAGGGTCAGGGCCAGGTTGAGGCGGTTGCGCTCACCGCCGGACAGGACCCCGGCGGGCTTCTGCTGGTCGGCGCCCTTGAAGCCGAAGGAGGCGACGTAGGCGCGCGAGGGCATCTCCACGTTGCCGACCTGGATGTAGTCCAGGCCGTCGGAGACGACCTCCCACAGGGTCTTCTTCGGGTCGATGCCCTCGCGGGACTGATCCACGTAGGACAGCTTGACGGTCTGGCCGATCTTGAGGTCCCCGCCGTCGAGCTCCTCCAGGCCCACGATCGTCTTGAACAGAGTCGTCTTGCCGACGCCGTTGGGGCCGACGATGCCGACGATGCCGTTGCGGGGCAGGGTGAAGGACAGGTCGTCGATGAGGGTGCGCCCATCGAAGCCCTTGCGCAGGCGGCTGGCCTCGAGCACCGTGTTGCCCAGGCGCGGACCCGGCGGGATCTGGATCTCCTCGAAGTCGAGCTTGCGGGTGCGCTCGGCCTCGGCGGCCATCTCCTCGTACCGGGCGAGGCGCGCCTTGGACTTGGCCTGGCGGCCCTTGGCCGACGAGCGCACCCACTCCAGCTCGTCCTTGAGGCGCTTGGCGAGCTTGGCGTCCTTCTTGCCCTGGACCTCCAGCCGCTTCTCCTTGGTCTCCAGGTAGGTGGAGTAGTTGCCCTCGTAGGGGTAGAGGTGGCCGCGGTCGACCTCGGCGATCCACTGGGCGACATGATCGAGGAAGTAGCGGTCGTGGGTGACGGCGATGACGGCGCCCGCGTAGGTGGACAGGTGCTGCTCCAGCCACAGGACCGACTCGGCGTCGAGGTGGTTGGTGGGCTCGTCCAGCAGAAGCAGGTCCGGAGCCTCCAGGAGGAGCTTGCACAGGGCGACGCGGCGGCGCTCACCGCCGGAGAGGTGCCCCACCTCGGCATCCGGCGGGGGGCAGCGCAGGGCGTCCATGGCCTGCTCGAGCTGGGCGTCGAGATCCCAGGCGTTCGCGGCGTCGATCTCGGTCTGCAGAGCGCCCATCTCCTCCATGAGGGCGTCGAAATCGGCATCGGGGTCCGCCATGGCGGCGGAGATCTCGTTGAATCGGTCGAGCTTGCCCTTGATCTCGGCCACGCCCTCCTCGACGTTGCCGAGCACCGTCTTGTCCTCGTTCAGGGGCGGCTCCTGCAGCAGGATGCCGACGCTGTAGCCGGGGCTCAGGCGGGCCTCGCCGTTGGAGGGCTGGTCGATCCCGGCCATGATCTTGAGGATGGAGGACTTGCCGGCGCCGTTGGGGCCGACCATGCCGATCTTGGCGCCGGGCAGGAATGCCATGGTGACGTCGTCGAGGATGACCTTGTCGCCGTGCGCCTTGCGCGCCTTGATCATCTGGTAGATGTACTCAGCCACTGCTTCGCCGCGCCTTTCGTCAGGGTGTGAGCGGAGGTTCTGCGCGACGACGGCGACCGACCGGTCCCGTCCGTGCGCACCGTGGCCAAGCCTAAGGGAGCCCTGGAGCAATGGCGATGACGGCGGAGGTGAGACGGTGCACGCAGATCCACGGCGCCCCGCTAGGGACGCTCATGTTCTCGGACCACTGCCCAGGCGAGCCGGGTAGGAGCAGAACAGCGCCCGAGCTGTGCCACCATGAGCAGGAGGAGGAACGAGAGGAAGGAATCAATGCACTATCTCAGTCACTACGAGTCACCCCTTGGCACCATGACCATGGCCAGCGATGGCGAGTATCTCACGGGCCTGTGGTTCGACGGTCAGAAGTACGACCGCTCGACGATCGACGACGACGCGGTACTCCAGCCCCGTCTACCTGTTTTCATGCAGACGGCCCAGTGGCTCGGCGCCTACTTCGAGGGTACTGACCCGGGTTTCACTCCGCCGATCAATATCGAGGGCTCCGACTTCAGGAAAATGGTCACCTCCATCATGCTCTCCATCCCCCTCGGCGCCACCAGCACCTATGCCCGCATCGCCGCCGAGGTTGCCCGGCGTACCGGCAGGAAGCAGATGTCCGCCCAGGCGGTGGGTGGCGCGGTCGGGCACAACCCGATCACTCTCATTGTGCCGTGCCACCGTGTGCTCGCCTCCGACGGGAGCCTGCGCGGCTACGCAGGCGGGGTCGACCGGAAGGAACGTCTCCTGGAGATGGAGGGTGTCAACATGGCAGGTCTGTCAACGCCGCCAATTGCTGACGACGGCGGTGGAAGGCGAGAATGAGAAGGCCGACCGCGGCCCAGAGAAGTCCTTGAAGCACCCAGGTCACCGAGTCAGCGGGGAGATGCATGGAACCGGACACGAAGTAGTTCACCATATGAAATCCTCCGTGCACTCCGATCGCCGCCCAGGTTGACCTCGATACCAGCCGAACAATCAACGCGGTCACCGCGAAACCGCACGGCAAAACGAGGTATGTGAGGTGCTCGATGAGATTCTGCTGACCTACTTGAGAGAAGAGATGAAGAGCAGTGAATCCGAGGACGCTGGACACTGCTGCAAAACGCGTCTCACCCAACGAGGAGAAGAGCCACCCTCTCCAAATCACCTCCTCAGGAATTCCCTGAAGAAGGAAGGCTATGGAGAAGGGCTCGACGATCATGAGCCACGGTGGACCCTGGGGTACCGGCTGGTCTCCACCAGCAAGCCCGAGCGCATGGAGCATGCTGGCCACCACAAGGTCCACGACGAGCGCAGCCAGAATCATCCCCACCAGCCAGAGCAGCGCACGCCTGTCGATGCGCAGCCCCACACTGACATGCCGACCTCGGTCAAGCGTGCGACCCAAGACATAGCACAGGATAAGAGCGAGCACCACCGCCGCCCCATAGATCAGCAACACACACGACCCCACCGCGAAGGACTCCAAGAGATCATCGGGATTCTCATGTGCGAGAGCAAAGGACTGGATCGCAGGAATCTGTTTCAACAAGGCCGGCGTGAGCGCACAGGCGAACATCATCACAAACGCAATCACGATGCGCAGAACCTTGCCGCCCACAGTGAGGTGATGATCTTGATCCGATCGATCCCCACTGAGATCCGAGGACTCGAGAGACGAGAGTGTTGACGAGACTTCCACCGACCGAGGTTTTCCATGTGATGCGCTCATAAAATTCACGGTACGCCTCATATTTTGTGACCTCAATCGAACCTTGAAGGAATCAGGGGCGCGTGGAAAAGAAATCAGGGACCCCTCCGGGGGATCCCTGACTCCGACGATGTTTCTGAAGAAGCGAACCGATCAGTCCTCGGCCGTTTCCTGCTGCTTGCGCCAGCGGATGCCGGCGTCGATGAAGCCGTCGATGTCGCCGTCGAAGACGGAGCCGGGGCTGCTGACCTCGTAGCTCGTGCGCAGGTCCTTGACCATCTGGTAGGGGTTGAGCACGCAGGAGCGCATCTGGCCCTCGGAGCGAGTGGCTCTTCCTGGACGGCTAAGGACCCAGCGTCCTGACGGCGAGACAAGGGGCAATGATAGCGGGCGTGAGGTACTCGGACGAGCCTGGGGACGCGACTCAAACGAATGAGGACAAGAGGACGCACGCCGATACTGTACCTGTGCCGTACCCGCGCTGGAGCACAGGCCCTTGTCCGCATACGCTCCCAAAATTCATACGTCACGCTAATGCAGAACACCTTTGTCAGTGCGCCCGCAACCCTGACCATTGGCCGCGCCTGGCAACCTCCCAGCCAGTCGGGCAAGCGCTCTCACGCATAAAGCACCAGGCCCCCGCCCAGGAACTTTCCAGGCGATCTTGCCGTCGAGACCTTGCCATCAAAAAAATGCACGCTAATATGAAGCTCGAATGGAGATGGGGCAAGTCAGGTTCTGATTGGGAGTCGAGGAGCGTCTTAGCGTGACAGTTCTTTATGAATTGCTCAGGTTTCTCGTCGGATGCTACTTCGTACGGTCGGGCGCAGCCAAGATGGGGGCGCCGAACTTGTTTTGGGCGGCGATCATGAGCTACGGACTGACAGGAGTGCGAGAGGCTCGAGTTCTTGCATCTATCATTCCCCCGCTGGAGTTCTTCGGCGGCCTTGCACTAGCCTCAAATGTATCACCTCTGCCCTCGGCCGCGATCCTTTTTCTTCTGTTGTGCATATTCTCGGTGGCCATGATTATCGTCTTGGTCAGAAAAAACCCTCCCGAAGACTGTGGATGTGGCACATCTCCGACGAGAGTCAGTGCCGGCCTTGTCGTGCGCAACACAATCCTCACCCTCGCGCTGATGCCGACCCTCATATTACCTCGCCCACTGGGAGACACCAAGAACCTCGCACTATCATGCCTTGTCGCAGTCCTCATCGTCACAGCATCATCGTTGCGGTACAGAAAGCTCATTAAAACAAGATAACCTCGAGACCACCTTCACCCCCACACGACAGAGGAGGAGAGAATGTCGACCAGACGCACAATTCTGAGAGGAATTATCGGATCGTTCGCGGCATCAGTTTACGCACTTGCAGGGGGGCCTACCACTTCTACCGCAGCGGCAGCCCAGCAGGGGGATCGTCAGTGGTTCGAGGAGAGTCTTTCTGGAACACGTGACGCCACCCAGGAGGAGCGCGACTCCATTCTTCCCGACCTGCAGAGTCGAGTCATCGAAGCAGGACACCCGAGCGAGGCAGTAGGCGCCGCTGCGACTGGAGTTACCGCATCGATCTCATCGCGAGGGACTACTATCCTCAAAGCCGCTCTGATGATGAGCGAGGAACTATTTTTCATCCTGGTCAAGGAGACCAGCGAGTCATCCGCCCCCAGGACCGCGCTATTGGTATTCTACACCGACGGCGAGAACATCGTTCGTCGTCTCAATGAGCAGGAGGCCGCCCCCGGAGGGCTCGATGACTCGCTGGCCGCAAGCGACGGAATCAACTGTTGCAGCGCTTTTGGCATGCCCCCGGCTACATGCTGTACTTACGATTATCAGGCACTGTTCGAATGCTGCACTCCCTGCGTTTTCGGTGGCGTTCCTCTAGGAGTCGCATGCGTCATACTGTGGTGCAACTACTGTGCAGTTGCACATTGTACCGAGTACTACGCCCCGTGCGAGGAGTGGTGGTGAAGCCTACAGGCAGAGGCCCGGCCCGCCCTGACTGGCCGGCATCAAGGCAGCACATCGTGAACCACAGGCACCCTTAGCACCGCCTCGCCGCCTGACAGGCGTCGTGATCTCTGCCGGATCAGCTCTCGGCGCTCTCCTGCTGCTTGCGCCAGCGAATGCCGGAGTCGATGAAGCCGTCGATGTCGCCGTCGAAAACCGAATCGGGATTGCCGACCTCGTGGTTGGTGCGCAAGTCCTTGACCATCTGATAGGGATTGAGCACGTAGGAGCGCATCTGATCCCCCCAGGACGCCTTGACGTCCCCCGCCAATTCCTTCTTCTTGGCGTCCTCCTCCTGCTGCTTGAGCAAGAGGAGACGCGACTGAAGCACGCGCATGGCGGCGGCGCGGTTCTGGATCTGGGACTTCTCATCCTGCATGGAGACCACCAGGCCGGTGGGGATGTGGGTGATGCGCACGGCGGAGTCGGTCGTGTTGACGCTCTGCCCGCCGGGCCCCGAGGAGCGGAAGACGTCGATGCGGATGTCGGTCTCCGGGACATCGATATGGTCGGTGGACTCGATGAGCGGGATGACCTCGACGGCGGCGAAGGAGGTCTGGCGGCGGCCCTGGTTGTCGAAGGGGCTGATGCGCACCAGGCGGTGCGTGCCGCCCTCCACGCTGAGCGTGCCGTAGGCGTAGGGGGCGTGGACCTCGAAGGTGACGGACTTCAGCCCCGCCTCCTCGGCGTAGGAGGTATTGAGGACCTTGACGGAGTAGTCGTGACGCTCGGCCCAGCGGGTATACATGCGCAGCAGCATCTCGGCGAAGTCGGCCGCATCCACTCCCCCGGCGCCCGAGCGGATCGTGACGACGGCGTCGCGCTGGTCGTACTCGCCGCTCAGCAGGGTGCGGATCTCCAAGTCGGACAGATCTTTGGAGATGGCCTCCAGATCGCTGTCGGCCTCGGCGAGCAGCTCATCGGCGTCCTCACCGCTCTCCTCCCCGGCCATCTCGACCATAGCCTCGAGATCGTCGATGCGCGCGCCGAGCTCCTCGACACGCCCCAGATCAGCCTGGGCGTGCGACAGGGCGGAGGTGACCGCCTGGGCGGCCTCCGGATCGTCCCACAGATCCGGGGCGGCGGCCCGCTCGGACAGGGACGCGATGCGCGCGCGCAGCGCCTCGGGATCCGTCACCGCCGCAATGGAGGCGTAGGTGTGTCGGAGTCGTTCGATCTGAGCGGAGAAGTCGGTGGCCACCCCGCGAGTCTACGGCAGGGTGCGTCGAGGTCGACTTTTTGGGATGAGATCGGCGGTGTCGCCGTCGATCTCATTCGATAATGTCGATCTCGACGAGGGTCATAGCCAGCCGGCACTCAGCCCGTCTCGAGGGCCTGGGCGCGCACCAGCATCGCCTCCAGGACGGCGCGCGCAGCACTGGTCGGCTCGGTGCGGGTGACACGATGACGCACGACGAGCTGGCGGGTGCCCAGGCCGGGCAAGCTGGAGACGACGACGCCGTCGGGGACGACGCCGGAGTGCACCGCGAGCTCCGGCAGAATCGCATACCCAAGGCCCTGACCCACCATCGCCAGGACGACGTCGTAGTCGTCAACCACATGCCGGGTGCTCAACGGCGTGCCGAGCTGGCGCGAGAGCCGGGCCAGCGCGAAGGCACCGGCCGTCGCCGGATCCAGATCGATCCAGGTGGCGCGCACCAGATCGGACAGTGTGCTCGGGGCCGCCTGCCCGGGCGGGACGACCACCAGCCACGACTCGTCCAGCAGGGGGACGTCGTTCATGGCGCGCGGCGGAGCCGGCAGGGTGTGCGAGTCGCGCTCGAGCAGGACGAGATCGAGCGTGCCCTGCCGCAGCCGCGCCAGGGCCGCGCGCTCCTCGACCTCCTCGATCACCAGCTCGATGCCGGGCAGCGACTCCTCCAGCGTGAGCAGCAGCGGCAAGAGGAGCGCGCGGATCGCCGTGGCGAAGGTGCCGATGCGGACGGTGCCGGTCGGAGTATCGCCGTCGATGAGCGCGAGTTCGCGCCGGGCGGTGGTCAGCTCGGACTCGATGCGCTCGGCGGCCTCGGCAAGCACCCGTCCGGAGTCGGTCAGGACGGCGCCCTCGGGCGTGCGATCGAGCACACGCACGCCCGCCTCCTTCTCAAGCAGACGGATCTGCTGACTGATCGCCGACGGACTGAGGTGGAGCAGATCCGCAGCCGCCACAACGCCTCCGGCGCGGTGCACGGCGAGAAGGACGGCGATACGGTGAGCGGAGATGTCCATGTTTCGACCTTAATTCAGGAAAACTGCACTGACTATGCAGATAGATGTGATTGATCTTCATTGGTTCGAGGTTCACGATCCTGCCTGTGAACGACATGGCGAGCATCCTCATCTCCACCGGCGGCTGGATCGGCGCCGCTGAGCTCCTCTTGGCATACGCCCTGGTCTCCAAGGGGCGGATCGTGGGGGATTCCCTGCGCTACCAGGCGCTCAATCTCACCGGCAGCGTGCTGCTGGTCGCCAACTGCGCCTACACCGGCGCCTGGCCCAGCGTCATCGCGAACTCCTTCTACGTCATCGTCGGGATCAGCATCCTCATCACGGTCAAGCGCGCCTACATCGCCCAACTCGCCCACAACCGGCGCGCGCTCCTCGGAACGCGCCTGCACCGTGGCAGTGCCGCCTCCGCAGCCACGGCTCCCAGCGCCGCGGCTGCGGAGGGCTGACGAGCCGGCAGGAGCGGAACCGCGGGCGCAGCAGGCAGACGAGCAGCCGGCAGGCGGGCACAGCAAGCACAACCGGGCACAGCGGGCGCAGCAGGCATGAACGGCTGAGCCTCGAGGACGCGAAATCCGGGAGGAGACGCAAAAGGACGGAGGAAGGACAGAGGAAGGACGCAGCCTCGGCTGTGCTCACTGGGCTCTCACCGGATTCTCACTGGGACGTCGATACCCGCGCCGAACCAGTCGCGGTGATGGTGAAGCCCCGGGCCGGGATCGCACCCCACGGCAGGAAGGGAGGCCGTGATTCGGCGGTGAGCGTGACGATCGCGGTGGTGCCGTCGGGACTGGATGCCTGACGCACCTGCACCGACTCCAGGCGGTCGGGCTGGGCCTCCAGATCGGACAGCGCCGCCGCGCGCACGCCCGCATCCGTCAGGCGCCCGGGCGCGCCGTCGGCCTCGACTCCCTCGAAGTAGCCGTCCTCGTCCACACCGTCGACGGCGGCCGCGGCGGCCGAGTCCGCCAGCGAGGTCAGGGTCTTTAGATCCAGGTAGACGGCGGTGGCGCCGGCCACCACCAGGAGGAGCCCGGCCACGACCGCGATCACCCCGATGCCCAGCAGGAGGGTCTGACCGTCCTCGCCGCGCCGCAGATCGGCGGCGCGGGCAGCGCAGCGATAGTGATAGTGGCGCAAGTGACGCAGCAGCCCGAGCCTCATTCGGAGCTCGCCAGACTCACGGCGCGCTCGGCGTCGAGCACGACCGCATCGCGCCCGATGCCGGCCGCCCCCAAGATCGGCAGGTCGACTCCGGCCTCGACGCGCACGACGCCCCTGGCGCACTCGTCATCCGAGCACGTCAGACTCAGGGAGCCCGCAGGATCGGCGTCGATATGCTGATCGGACAGGGCCAGGTCGACAGCGACGCGCGCGTGCTCCATGGCGGCCTCCCCCTTCTCCACCTCCAAGACGCGGCCGGCGGCATCGGCGGCCGAGGCGACCGCGAAGGACGCCGACTGGACCTGGGCGAACGCCACGAGCAGGTAGAGGACCGGAACGGCCAGGATGAGAGTCCAGCCGATGAACTCCACGGGAGCATTGCCGCCCTCCTGGCATGCCTGCCCGCGCGTCCCGATAACGGCACGGGGCGCGCGATGGCCGCTGCCGCACCCCGGTGCGCGCCCACCGCCCCTCATGGCTCCTCCCGCGCGGCGGCCACGAGCGCGGCCTCATCGACTGCATGGCCGGTCACCCGCAGCGCGCCCGCAGGGCCGAACAACCCCAGCACCGGCAGGGGCGCCGTCACCTCGGCCTGCACCACCGGTGTGCCGCCGACCCTCGTGCGCGTCACCGTCACCTCATCGACGTAGCCGTCCGCGAGCACGGCATCGGTCAGCATGGCGACGCGCTCGGCCGCCTCGCCCTCGGTACCGCCGACCAGTGCGGCCCTGCGGGCCCCCTCGCCGGCGGCATCGGTGAGGACATTGCGCACATGCAGCCCCAGGGCGAGCTGGAGGAGCGCGACGCACACAGCGATCACGAGCACGCCCACCAGCACGAAATCCACCACGGCGGAGCCGCGCTCGCCCCCTCGCGGACCAGGACCCCCATGGCCTCCGCGGGCCCCGCTCTCAGATGGCACCGGTGACCTTGGCGATCGCATCGTTGAACACCTGGGTCAGGGCCGGCCCGGCCACAGCCCACAGGCTGACGACCAGGCCCGCGGTCATCAGGGTGACCAGCACCCAGCCGGGGACGTCGCCGCGCTCCTGGCGCCAGCCGGCCGACAGCCAGGCGCGACGGTGACCCGGGAGCCCCGGGCGCTCCGGACCGGCGGCGGGTAAGAGAGCGGGTGCGGAATCGGGATGAATCAGATGAATCAACTGGCTGTCCTTTCACGGAGGAATTCGGGGATCGGGAACAAGACGGGCAAGACGGGAAGGGCGCGGGAGCGCAGGCGTCGGGCTTACAGCCCGAGGCGCAGGACGAACAGTCCCGGGAACAGGGCGAAGACGACGGTGATCGGCAGGACGAGGAAGACCACCGGCACCATCTGCGCGATCTCGCGCCTGCCGCCCTCCTCCATGAGGGCGCGTCGGGAGGCCTCCCGCGCATCGGCGGCCTGCGCGCGCATGACGTCGGCCAACGGCGTGCCCCGTTCGAGGGCGACGGAGATGGCCTCCGACAGGCGCGTCACGTGCAGGGAATCGACACGGCCCTCGAGACGAGTCAAAGCGGAGGTCAGAACCGTGCCGCTGCGGACATCGGCCAGGGTGAGGGCGAGCTCATCGATCAGCTCGCCCCGTCCGAGGTCGACGACGCGCTCAATGGCGGCGACGGGCCCCTGTCCGGCCCCGACGACGAGGGCCAGCAGCTCCACGACGTCGGGCAGCTGGATCTCGATGCGCCGTCGTCGACGCTCGACCTCCCGGCTGAGCCACCAGTCGCGGCAGGCCGCCCCACCGACCAGGGCCACGAGGGCGGAGACCACCAGCAGCGGCACGCTCACATGACGCACTATCGAGGCCAGCAGCCCAACACCGATCGTGAAGGCGAAGGCGGACGCGGCCCACAGGAGCTGCTGCAGTCGAAGCTGCTCGTAGGTCAGGGCGTTGCCCGCTCGCGACAGCCGATGCCGCACCGACTCCGCCGACGATCCCAGCCCCTCGAGCACGTAGCCGGCCGAACCGATGGTCGCCAGAAGCACGGACGAGACCGTGCTCCCCGGGCGCCCATCGGGGTCCGGCGCATGCGCCCCCAGCAGGCCCGAGATCGCGGGCTGGTCGTGGACGTAGGGGGCGAGGCGGTCCTCCAGCGTGGGGCGACGGCGCCGCAGCGCCGAGACGATCAGGAGCATTCCGCACGCCGCCGTGAGGCCGGCCAGGGCTCCCAGGGCGCCCAGGGATAGGGATGTGGTCATCGCAGCACCCGCTCCTCCTCGGGCAGGCGCCCGAGCCGCAGCATGAGGCGGTAAGCCAGGATGCTGGCCACCGCCCCCACGGCCAGCACGAGCGCGCCGCTCGACGTCGCGTAGGCCGCGGCGGCCTGCGGGCGGGTCGCCAGGAGGGCCAGGATCAGCCAGGGCGCGGCCACGGCCACCCTGGCCCCGTTGACGGTCCAGGACTGACGGGCCTCGAGCTCGCCGCGGGTGCGCAGATCCTCGCGCAGCATGCGCGACAGGGAGCGCAGCAGGGTGCCCAGCTCGCCCCCGCCGACCTCGTGAGCCAGGCGAAGGGCCTCCACGATCCGATCGGCGACGGGGTCGGCGAAACGCGCCTTGAGCCGGTCCAGGCACACGGTGAAGCGCGCCGTGGCCGCATAATCGACGGCGAAGGCGCGGAACTGCTCGCGCACGGCCTCCGGACCGCGCTCGCCGAGATTGGTCAGCGCCTCGGGCAGGCTCATGCCCGCGCGCACCCCGGACACCAGGGTGTCGACCGCCTCGGGCCACACCTCCCGCAGCCGGGTGCGCCGCGCCCGGGCCCGGCTGGAGACCACCGCATAGGGTGCGCCGGCGGTGATGACGCCGAAGGCCACGGCAATGGGCCATGCGCGTGAGACGCCGAGGAATCCCAGTGCGGCGACAGCGCCCAGCGCCGCGCTGCCCGCAACGAAGACGGCGGGGCTGGTGCGTCCGACTCCGGCCTGAACCAGGAGGTCGGACAGGTGGCGCTGTCTCTCGGAGCGCCACTGCGGCGGCTCCGTCGTCAGGGCGAGCCACACGAGCACCAGGCCGATCCCGCCCATGAGTCCCGTGATCGCACCCATCAGACACGCTCCTGGGCGCGCCGCGCGGCGTTCTCCGGGGCGAGGAGCTCGGGCAGGTCGTGGCCCGCACGGGCGTAGCGCTCCGGCGACGGCGGAGCACCGGAACCGCGTACGAGCCGCCCCCTGGCATCGCGGTGGAAGACGTCGGCCAGCTCGACAGTACCGGCGCCATCAGCGCCATGAGGGCCGTTCTCGACCCGCCCGGGCAGGGCGACGATCTCGCGCACGTGCCGGCGGCCCTCGGCGTCCAGGTCGAGGTGGACCACGAGGTCCACGGCACTGGCGACCGTCGGCACCACGAAGGCGGCCGACACGTTCTCCCCCGCCAGCAGCGGGAGCGTGCAGATCTTGACAACGGCCTCGCGCGCGGAATTCGCGTGCACGGTGCTCATGGCCGGCAGACCGGAGTTCATGGCGATGAGCAGGTCGAGGGCCTCGGCCTCGCGCACCTCGCCGATCACAAGACGGTCCGGTCGCATGCGCAGCGCCTCCTTGACCAGACGGCGCAGACTGATCTCGCCGACACCCTCGAGGTTGGCGGCCCGGGTCTGCATGGCGACGCAGTCGCGGTTGCGCAGGGAGAGCTCGAAGACCTCCTCGCAGGTGATGATGCGCTGACCGGCGGGAATCGCCCCGGCCAGTGCACGGACCATGGTGGTCTTCCCGGCCTGGGTGGCGCCCGAGACGAGAATGTTGAGCCCCGCCTGGACAGAGGCGTCGAGGAAGGCGGCGGCGCGCGGGGTCAGGGAGCCCAGGCGCACGAGGTCCGCCGTCCGGGATGCCCGCGAGGAGTGCTTGCGGATGTTGACGGCCCAGTGCCGGGCGGTGATGGGCGGGATGACCACGTGGAGGCGCTCCCCCGCGGGCATCTGCGCGTCCACGAAGGGGCTGGACAGATCGAGGCGGCGCCCGGAGACCCGCAGCATGCGCTCGACCAGGACTCGCAGGTCCTCGTCCTCCAGGATCGTCGTGGTCAGCTCGGGCCGTCCGGCGCGGGCGACGAAGACTCGCCCGGGAGCATTGCACCAGACCTCCTCGATCGAGTCGTCGTCGAGATAGTGCTGGAGGGGGCCGAGCCCCGCCAGCGCGTCGACGGCCCGGGCCTGGGCATCGTCGGGGTCGCGCAGGGGCGGCACGAGCCCGGCGTCGGCGCGAGTCACGTAATCGGCGGAGGCCTCGGCGACAAGGGCCTCCAGAGCCGAGGTCTCGTTGAGCGGGTCAATGCCCCGACGACGGACGAGCTCACGGATCTCGTCGTGGAGCAGCGCGGCTGCGTCCATGATGGGCCTCGCTGTGGTTCAAGGGACGGGCAGGGATACCGCCGGGGGAACCGTCATGCGAGCGGAGGCTACCGGCGTACGGGACACCACAGGGAGGTGAGCGGTGCCACGTTTCGGAGCCTAGATCACGTTCTCGCCTCAGCGCCAGCCCTCACGACCAACCTGTGGACAACTCTGGATATGCGCTCCTCACCGGAGGGCGAGAACTACCGAGTGTGGACCCGGGTACGCACCGACTTTCCGCGGATCTCACCGAAAGAAAAGCGGAGGGCGGCGGAGGCGCCGCAGCGACTCGTCACCGGCGCTCCGCCGGCTGCCGGCCGCCTCCCGGCCGGCAGCCGCATGATCCCCGGCCCGCATGCGCACGTCCGCGTGGGGACCCCGCCCCAAATCCAACCGGGCGCGGCAGTACCCCGAGAACCCGCTACTCGCCTACGGTTGAGCCATGTCGCAGCCGCCCACCGGACCGTCCGACCCCGCCGCACCGCCGAGCGCGGAGAATGCGCCCAACGCCGCGCCCGCCGCTGCCTCATCGCCGACGCCGGAATCGGCCCCCTCCCCCGTATCCGCGTTGCCCGTCTCCGCGGCGCGCCGCCGCAAGCGGTCTGCGCTGGCGCTGGCCGCTCTGGCGGGCGTCGCCGTGCCCGGGCTGGACCCCGCACGGCTGGCCCTGCCCCAGGAGGAGTCCGAGTCCCTGCACATCGTCGGCGTGATCGACACCAGGGGCCGCCACTGGGAGGTCCTGGAGGCCCACGACGACGCCACCGGGGCGAGTCTGGACGCCGAGGCCGAGGTGCTGCGCCGCATCGGCCGGATCGTGGATGACGGCCGCCTGACCTTCAACGTGCCGCGTGTAGCCGGAACCCTGCGCAGCGAGGAGGCGCACATCCAGGTGCGCAGCCATCTCGAGGGGCGGCCGGTCGACGTCTCCTCCCTGCATCCGGGCCCCGGCCTGTCCGCCGGCGTGGGCCGCGCCCTGGGCGAGCTGCACGAGCTGCCCACCTCCGTGATCTCCGAGGCGGGCATGCCGGTCTACGACGCTCAGGAGGTCCGCGACCGCTGGCTGAGTCTCATGGACGACGCCGCCGGGACCGGGAGGGTGCCACCGGCGCTGCTGTCCCGGTGGGAGTCGGCCTTGGAGGACCCCACACTGTGGAGGTTCCGCCCGGTGGTGGTGCACGGGGACCTCGACGCGGAGAACGTCCTGACGGCGGGGGGCGCGGTCGTGGCCATGCGCGGGCTCAGTCAGGCGCATGTCGGGGACCCCGCGGAGGACATGGCGTGGATCTACGCCTCCGTGCCGGTGGACTGCCTGGACTCCATCGAGGGCGCCTACGATCTGGCCCGCACCGAGGGCGTGGACAAGCATCTGCGGGATCGCGCCGAGCTGGTCAGCGAGCTGAGCCTGGCGAGGTGGCTGCTGCACGGCGTGCGCGCCGCCCGGGACAGGATCATCGAGGATGCGGTGGCCATGCTCGACGACCTGGCCGATCAGGTCGGTGACGAGCCGCTGATCGAGCCGCGCGAGCCCCGACTGGCGCCGGTGCCGGGAGAGCGGGTGACCGCCGCCCCGGATGAAACCACCCACGAGGTCACCATGGTCCCGGTCGACGCCGATGACGACGACAGCAGTGACGACCTTGACGACGACTATGACGATGGCGTCGATGATGGCGATGACGTCGATGGCATCATCGATGATGACGAGCCGGACACGGCGCCGGTCACGCCCCTGCGCCTGGCGCACGACTCCGGTTCCTCACCCGAGGGCGCCTGAGGGCCTTCTCGGGCGGGCCCCGTCCTCCGGCGCTGTCGGCCCCGTGCCCGTCTGCAGGTTAGTCCGCCGGGCTGATGGGGAAGCAGACCTGGGTGCGCCACGATGCCGGGTCCGGGTTGTGGGCGGGACCGACGAGGTAGCGCTCGAAGGCGTGCCCCGAGGTTCGCAGACCGCATTCATCGAATTCATCGAATTCATCGAATTCACCGAGTGAACCGATCTGCTGCAGGAGCGCCGTATAGGTCTCCGCTAGACCGTCGTACGGGCCCAGGTGCTCGGTGGCGATGACGGTCTGCTCCGGGACGGTGCGGCAGGTCAGTGGTGCGCTGACCTCGATGGGGGCGTCAGGAGCATCAGGGAAGTCAGGGACGTCAGGAACGTCGACGACCTCCCAGATCTCGACATCGACGTCGTGCTCGACGTACTCGTCGTCGAAGAAGGTGGCTCCGCAGGGCTGGCCGCTTAGGTGAACGGCACCGCCGGCGAGTACCCGGCGGACCTGGGGTTCGAACTCGTCGAACAGGTGCCCCACATCGGCGTAAGTGGGGATGATCTCCCGGCGGGCGATAATGGTGTGGGCGGGGATGGTCAGAGTGGTGATGCAGGCGGAGCCCGCGTCACCGGTGCTGTCAGTGCTGTCAGTGCTGTCGGTGCTGTTAACGCCATCAGCGCCGTTAGCGCTCATCAACGGTTCCTTTCGATGGTGGAGCAGTGCGAGGGTGCGCTCGCGCCGCAGCCCCAGCTCGGTCGCCTCCTCATCCAGGCGGTCCAGGTGCTGGGTCAGCAGCCGCCGCCAGGCCGCCTCGTCGTCGGCGAGGTGAGCGGGAAGCGCCCGGGAGGCCTCCTCCAGGCCCAGGCCCGCCTCCCGCAGGCGGCGCAGCATGAGGGCCGGGGCGAGCTCGTCCCGGGAGTAGTACCGGTAGCCGTTGCTCGGGTCGACGTCGCCGGGGCGCAGCAGACCGAGCCGGTCGTAGTGCCGCAGCATCCTGGCGCTCAGGAGCGTCATGCGGGAGAACTGGCCGATGGTCCACCGGGGGCCAACGGGACTCGCACGGACCATGTCATCAGCCTCCCGATTGCCACAGTGTCAAGGTCAAGATTATCAGCGAAGTCATGAGCGGCCCTCCGCCCGCAGGGCATCCTCGATCTCGGACAGGGGCAGGAGATCCGCGGCGGAGAGCTCGTCGACGAGCCCATCGTCACGATCGACGTAGACGTAGGCGGCGCGCACGGCGTCGGTCTCCACCCCCCGGGAGGCGGCCAGGGCGTGGACGTAGATGCTGAGCTGGTCCACGGGCACCCGCCTCTGGCCGGTCTTCCAGTCGACGATGAGCCAGGCGCCCCCCGGATCCCGGAACACCGCATCGAGGCGGCAGCGCACGGTGAGGGATTCCAGCGCCAGTTCCAGCTCGACCTCGGTGTCCTGGAGGAGGCAGCCGTCCAGCAGGGGCAGCCTCTCGGCGATCTCGAGCCAGCGCTCGAGCTGCTTGCGCTGGCGGGGCGTGAGCGCATCGGGAACGCCCGCCTGCTCCAGGGTCAGCAGTTGGCCCTGCCCGCCCAGCCGCAGAGCGATGGCGTCGTGGAAGACGGTGCCCAGCCGCAGCTCCGGGCGCGGCTCCGGCGGCAGGGGGCGGCGCAGGTCGAGCGCGAAGCGGTCCCGATCGGCGCGTAGCTCGTCGATCCTGGTGGCGGCCAGGTGGTCGGGCAGGTGGACCGAAGGGGGCTGGTCGCGTCGACGGGCGCGCTCGGCCAGCAGGAGCTCGGCCTCGGCCACCCAGCGGGCGACGGTCGGATCCGTGCTCGCCTCCAGCGCAGATCCGTCTCTGCCCGCCGCAGCGACGTCGCGGGCCGCGCGTCGCCGGGCCTCCCGATGCTCGCCGCGGACTCCCGTGGGCTCGGGCGGTGGCCAGGTGCCGGTCGTGCTGCCGCCGGCCAAGGGGTTGGGCTGGTCCTCGTCGTAGTTCTGCCAGCCCGGCCCGTAGGGGCGCACCAGCTCCCGTCGCACGAGCTCGTCCAGGAAGCGCGCCATGGGGCGCGGCTTGGCGGCCGCCTTGGCCAGGTGCGATCCGGTCAGCAGCAGTTCGTGGCGGGCACGGGTGAAGGCCACGTAGGCCAGACGCCGCTCCTCGGCCAGCGTGTGGCGGCCCAGGGCCAGGGTGTATTCGCCCCAGGCCTCCTTGAGCGCCTCAGCGTCCCATCCGGCCGTGTCCCACATGCCCAGGGTGAAGGGCGGGAGGGTGGCGGCGTCGGCCCGCAGCGGGTGCGGGAACTCCTCGGGCCTGGTCATCCACCCCTTGTCCGACAGGGTGCGGTCCTCCTTCGGCTGCTGACGGTAGGAGGGGAAGACCTGCTCGACCAGGCCGGCCACGGCGACCGTGTCCCACTCCAGGCCCTTGGCGGCGTGGATGGTCAGCAGCTGGACGGCGCCCGGCTCGGGCTCCACATGGGGGGCCTCCATGCCGTTCTCATGCTCCTCGGCGGCCTCCAGCCAATCGAGGAAGCCTGCGAGGGTGGGCGATTCCATCTCGGCGGTGAACTGCTCCGCGGCCTCGCGGAAGCGGTCGACGGCGCGGCGCCCCAGGGGGTTGCCCACGCGGGCGGCGAGCTCGACATCGAGCCCGAGGGCCTGCTCGGTCAGCACGACGAGGTCGGGCAGGGCGAGTCCCAGGCCGGCGCGCACCCGCCGCAGACTGCGGGCCAATCCGACGGCTGCGCGGCGACCGGCCTCGCTGAGCCCGACATCGGCGGGTCCGGGTGCACCAGCGCCGGTCCCGGTCGCCCTGCCTGCCCCAGCGACTCCGCCAGCCTCAGCGACTCCGCCAGCCTCAGCGTCACCGGATGCGGCGGTCCGGGGGGGCCGGCCGGTCTCCTCCCACCGCGCCAGGGTCTCAATCGCCTCGGAGAGAAGCGGGGCGTCCGGCTGCTCCCGCTCCGCCTGATCCCGGCCATCGCCGGTCTGCTCCCGAGCCGAACGGACCTGTGCTCTGGCCAGTGCCGCCAGGGCGCGCAGGTCGGCGGCGCCGATACCCGCCCCGGTGAGCAGTCGCAGGAGTCGATCACCGCGCTCGGGGTCGGCGGCCACGGTCAGGGCGGCGCGCACATCGGCGACCTCCGGCACGCTCAGCATGCCGCCGAGCCCGACGATCTCGTAGGGCACGCCGAGCTCCTCCAGGGCGTCGGCGATCGGGACAAGTTGAGCGCGAGTACGGCACAGGACCGCCATCTCCACCTGCGGGCTCCACCGCTCCTCCATGAAGTCAGCGATGGTGCGCGCCTCCGCCAGCGGATCCTGGACGAAGGCGCCGACGACAACGCCCTCGGCCAGGCCCGCGGCCTCGGGCCGCTCATGGAGTTCGTCGACCGGGATGTGGGCGACCTCGGCGTCCCCGGGCTGCGGAGTGTGGTGGCGCAATGGTGAGGAGGTCACGTTGGCGGCGCGCAGTATCGCCCGGTCGTTGCGCCAGGCGGTCGACAGGGGCAGGACGGGTGCCCGGCTCTCATCGGCGCCGCCCGTGTTGAACGCGTTCTCAGCAGCCGCCGCACCGCCGGGGTTGAAGTACTCATGGAAGGTGTCCAGCGCTCCGGCACTGGCACCCCGCCATCCGTAGATGGCCTGGTTCGGATCCCCGACGGCGGTCACGCCCGAGTCTGAGAAGAGCGCCGCCAGGAGGCGGATCTGGGCCACGGAGGTGTCCTGGAACTCGTCCAGCAGGACGGCCGGGTACTGGGTGCGCAACGACTGGGCGACGTCGGGGACCTCCTCCGCGATACGGCACCCCAGGGCGATCTGGTCGCCGAAGTCGAGCAGGGAGTGCCGCAGCTTGTAGTCGCGATAGGCGGCGACCGCCTCCAGCATGCCCAGACGGGTGGTCAGGGCCTCGGGCACGCCCCGCACGAGGGTCTTGCAGCCGCGTACGGATCCGATGCCCTCCATGAGGGCGGCCAGGTCACCGAGCTGCTCGGCCGCATCGGCCACCGACAGCAGGTTCTCGCTCAGCGCCCCGTCCAGCGCCAGGAGGGTGGTGGCCGCGGCGCCGGGCTTGTCCAGCGGGAGGGGATCGGTGCGCTCCGTGACGATCCGGGTGGCGATCTGCCAGGCGCGCGCCTCAGTGATGAGGGTGGAGTCCGGATCGATGCCGAGGCGCAGTCCGTGATCGCGCACCAGGGAGCCCGCGAAGGCGTTGTAGGTGGCGATCGTGGGGCCGGCCTCCTCGTCCAGCTCGGGCAGTCCGGGGAGCCCGGACACGGCCAGCTGAGCCAGACGCGTCCTGACGCGTTGTTCCAACTCGGCAGTGGCCTTACGGGTGAAGGTCAAACCCAGTATCTGGTCGGGGCGCACCTGGCCGCCGGCGACGAGGTGGACGACGCGCTGGCTCATGGTGGCGGTCTTGCCGCTGCCGGCCCCGGCGACGACGAGCAGGGGCGCGAGCGGGTGGGCGATGATGCGCGCCTGCTCGGGCGTGGGCAGGGGCATGCCGAGGATCTCGGCGAGACGCTCGGGACTGGGCGGAGCTGCAGGACTCATGCGACGGCCCTGCGCCCTTCGGGTTGGATCGGGCAGGAGTCCTTCACGGGGCAGGTCCGGCACTGCTCCCCGCTGCGGGCCGTCAGGGTGCTGCCCGATGCCGCCAGTGCCGCCTCGTGCAGCAGAGCGCGCGCCCAGTCCTCCCCCTCGGCATCGGGGCTCGCTTCCAGAGCGGCCCCCGCGGGCGCCAGGACCGGAGCGCCCTGGTTCTTCTTGGGCGGCTCCTTGCCGAGCAGGACCAGCGCCCCGCCGTCCACCTCGTAGCCCAGGGCCTCGAGCGCCAGGCGGTAGGTGGCCAGCTGGGGGTGACGGGCCGCGGAGGAGGTGACGCGCTGCCCCGTCTTGAAGTCGATGATGCGCACCCGCCCGCTGCCGCCGGCACCGGGCTTCGGCGCTTCCAGATGCTCCAGACGGTCGATGCGCCCGGTCACGACGACGGGCAGGGCCGGACCCCGACCGGTGGGATCGGGAACGTCGAGTTCGGCGCGCACGCTCGCCTCCGCCCGAGCATCGGCGGGCGCCTGCCCCAGGTAGGCGTCGAGGCGCTCCACCATGGCACGGGTGCCCTCGGCGCGCACCGATCCGAACCAGGTCTCGGGGTAGGCGAGCTCGGGCAGGCGCTCCTCGAAGCGGGCCATCAGGGCCCGTCCTCTCAGATCTCGCTCCTGCGCCTCCTGCGCCAGGGTGTGGATGAAACTGCCGAGGTCCTGGGCGCTGGACGGCGCCCCGGTCCCGCCCTGACGGGTGAGGAACCAGCGCAGCGGGCACTGCACGAGGCCCTCGACGTCGGAGGGGCTCACCCGCACCCGCTGGCCGGGCCCGATCAGGGGCGCCGAGGAGGTGGGGCCCTCCACCCCCTGCCAGCTGCCCGGAGACGCGCCGGGGACGCCTTCACGAGCCAGTTCGGCCAGGAGCCGGGCGGCCTGGCGGGCGCGGCGGCGCTCGGCGTCATCGGCCGTGGGCAGGTTCCCGGCCAGGGCGGCCTCCCGCAGTTCGCCGACCAGCCCTCGCAGGGTCAGGTCGCCGACGTCGTGGGCGATGATCGGGGCGCCGTCGGCATCGATCACCGTCTGCCCCGCGGCGCGGGCGATCTCGATCAGGAAGGAGGAGGGGGCGTTGTCCTGATCGGCCACGGCGGTGACCAGGAGTCGACGGGTGGCGCGGGTCAGCGCCGCCAGGAGCATGCGCCGCTCGTCCCCGCGGACCTGGGCCCGTGCGCCAGTCGGATCGGCGCCGGCGCTCAGGCGCCCGTCGGCGCCCCGGGTCAGGCGATCCATGACGGCCTCGACGAGGAGGCCCGAGCGCGTCATCGTGTCCCTCAGCCGCAGGTCCGGCCAGGCGTCGCGCCCCAGTCCCATGACCGCCACGACCTCCCACTGCCCTCCGGCGGCGGAGGCGGGGGTCAGCACGGCGACGCCGCCGGGCCGAGAGCCGTGGGGCGCCACGGAGTCCGAGGGCAGGACCTCGGAGTCGAGCTCGGTCAGGAACTCCTCCGCCCGCCCGCCCGGATGCCGTTCGGCCCATACCTCGGCGCGTTTGAACAGGGCCGTGACCGTGTCCAGATCACGTTCGGCGACCTCGGCCAGGAGCGGATCCGCACCGCCCGACACGCCCAGGGCCGCGGAGCGCCACCGCTCGGCGCAGCCGGAGGCCTGCCAGATCTCCCACAGGAGCCTTTCGGCGTCGACGCGCGCGGGCGGATCCTCGGCTCCGATCCCGCAGACCGCACGCGCCGCGGATGCGATGCGCGCGGCGCCCTCCAGACGCCCGGCCTGGTCCGCCAGGGGCCCCTCTGCGAGCTCATCGGCCAGTGCCGCAGCGGCCTCGCGGGAGGCCAGCACGGCGAGCAGATTCTCATCGGGATGTGTCTCGGCGGGGCGATCCAGCCGCAGACGGCGCCGCAGACGCCGCAGATCCAGCATGCTCAGGCCGACCAGGGGGCTGGTCAGCAGATCGAGGGCGCTGGACCGCTCGGGCGGGGCGTCGGCGCTGCCGAGCCGCCCTGCCAGCGCGGCCCGCGCGGTCGCCAGGATCGCCCTGGCGGCGGGCTCTGCGCGCAGCAGCACCGCCGGAGCGGTGGCCGCCAGGGGCACGCCGCGGCGGCGCAGCTCGCGGGCCACGGCCTGAGCGCGGACCGCGGAGCGCACGACCACGGCCATCGCATCCCAGGGGGTGGAGCGGTGGACGTGCTCGCCGCGCAGCATCCGGGCGACGTGGGCGGCCTCCTGAGAGGGAGAGGAGGCCACGAGCACGCCCACGCCCTCAGCGCTCTCACTGCCCTCGCTGCCCTCGACGCTCCCGCCGCCCCCCGGCTGCTCGGCGCGGGCGGCGTCCGGGGGCTCGCCCAGGAGCGCGCCGCGGTGAGAGGCGGTGCCGGTCACCGGGACCCTCCCGGCCTGGTCGCGCCAGACGGCGTGCAGAGCGGGTGAGCCCCGGTGCACGGAGCGCAGGGTGAGGCGCTCGGCGGCCAGCCCCGAGCGGTCCTCGGCCTCAATGAGCAGACTCGGGGAACCGCCGCGGAAGGTCTCGACGGCGATGTCGGGGTTCCCCAGCACCACCACCTGGGCGCGGCGCCCCCGGGCGTCGGGGCGGGCCAGGGCGGACAGGAGGCGGGCCGTGGCGGCGGTGCAGTCCTGGTAGTCATCGACCACGACCAGGTCGGGGACAGGAGGCGCCTCGAGGACGTCCTGAGCATCCCATTCCTCAAGGGCCTCGACGGCGCGATCCTGAATGCGCGCGGTGTCCAGCTTGCGGGTCTCGGGGCGCCGCTCGGCAGTGGGCCTGCCCTGGGCGTCCCAGGTGCGCAGGAGGGCGGAGGCCGGGCCCCAGAGGGGGACCTGGAGCTCACGGCCCAGGGCGGCGAGGCGATCGGCGTCCACCTTCAACTCCCCGGCGCGCGCCAGCAGGCTGCGCAGCTCGGTGCGGAATGCACGGGAGGCGACGGCCTCGGGGGGCAGGCCGGGCCAGTGCTCGACGCCGACCAGATGCGCGAGCGCCGCATCCTCCTCAGCTCCGGCGAGCAGGACCGGGGCGGGCAGCGGGTCGCGGCGGCGTGTGAGGAACGTGGTGAGCACCGTGAAGGCGTACCCGGCCGGTGTGCGCACTCTGACCGCGCCGTCTCCGACGCCGCGGGCGCGCATCAGGCGGGCGGCGCGGCGGCGCAGGGAGTCGGCGCGGGTGCGGGTGGGGGCGAGCAGGAGGGCGTCGCGCCCCAGAGCCAGGGCATCGCACAGCAGGCGCAGCGCCAGGCAGGTCTTGCCGGTGCCGGCCGCGCCGAGCACCACCAGGTCGGCGCCCGCGGCGGCGCGCTCCAGCACCGCGCGACCGGAGGCGTCCGGGGCGGGCAGGGGGGCGGGCGCCGGGGCGGGCAGGAGCCGGACCCGGGCCGGAGCGCCGTCGTCGTGCAGGGCACCAATCATGGCCCCAATGACACCATGCGGGTGCGACACCTATCGGCACCTATCGGCACCGGTCACCGGATTGCGTCCCGCCCCCGTCCGCGCGACGCGAAATACCGCGGCAAAACGATGACGGCGGCCCTGCAGGAGGCGAGCCCGTCCTAGGATCGCCCTGGGGTCGCAGCCGGGAGTGATTCGGCCGCCGGCAGGAACAAAGGAGTCACGGAATCATGCAGGTCACCATCGGCATCAAGCACGCCGCCCGCGAGCTCACCATCGAGACCACCGCCTCTCAGGAGGAGATCCTCGACGCGGTCTCCGGCGCCGCCACCGCGGACGTCACCCTGAGCGACGACAAGGGCCGCAAGGTCTTCATCCCGGCCGGCTCACTGGCCTACATCGAGATCGGGCAGACCGCTCCGCACCGCGTCGGCTTCGGCGTGTGAGCGCCACCGGCACTCACCGGCACTGACCCTCACCGGCAACCGGCACTGACTGTCCGGCCGCCCTCGGCCGCCCCCACGGGCCTGACAGGCCTCGACCTGACGGGCCTCTCGCGGGCCTGACAGCCCTCACAGGGACGCGACCAGCGCCGGAATGTCGATCACCGGTCCGATCAGGCCGTCGATCGTGTACCTCTCGACCAGGCTCTTACCGGCCCCCTCCTCCGCCTCGCGCTCGAGATAGGCGTGCATGAGCGCGGATCCCGGCCCCGTCACGCGCACCCGATTCCCGGCCAGGTGGCGGGTGAGCAGGGAGCGGAACGCCTTGATCTCGGAGTAGACCCGGGACTTGTACTTGGTCATCGCACCATCGGCGTAGGTGATGACGAATCCCTCCTCCCCGCGCTCCTCGGCGGCGCGGGCCCGTGCGACCAGCGCCTCCAGGGCATCATCCGCACCATCGCCGGCGTCCTCGACAGCCTCGGACAGGACCTCCACCTGCGGGGAGATGAAGCCGAAGTCCTCGGCCAGACGCAGGCGCAGGTCATCGACCAGCTCCATGTCCTCCCGGTTGCGGATGGCGTCGAGCAGGACGACCTCGTCATCGCCCTCATCGATGATGTGGGGGTCGCGGCGGCTGATGATCTCGAAGGTGAGCGAGACGCCGGCCTCGGCGATGATGCCCGCCAGCTCATCGGCCCGATCGCCCAGGTGCGTCCGCAGCAGGGACTCGGCGTGCTCGGAATAGGCGGTGACGCCGGACTTGGACAAGACGCGCAGGCGCCCATCGATCACCGAGACGATGCCGAGATAGCCGTTCCACTTGCGGCGCACGGTCAGGGGCCGCCCGACGCCGGTGCGCACGACCTCCTCGAACCCGGCCGGCCCCGGTGCCTGACCGAGGTTGAAGAACTTGTCGTAGCCGCGGGCGACGACCTCGGCGTCGTCCGCGCGCAGGAACAGGCCGCGGGCCTTGCAACTGGTCTCATCCCACAGGCCCTTGGTGAAGGCCCGCCGGGAGAAGTTGCAGGCGAGAATGCCGGGCATTCCGGTCACCTCGCACACGCGGACCTCGGGGTGGGCGCTCATGCGCGCCACCAGGCTGGTCGGGTCGGCGGCGGCGCCGGTAAGAACCGGGTGATCCTCCTCGAAGGCGTGCAGGGTGCGCGTGCCGTCGGCGTCGATCTGCAGGACGGCGAGGTGCCCGCCGTGCTCCACCCGGTGCTCGAGTGTGTAGACGTTGGGGGCGGCCAGTGCGGGCCCCGGCTCCTCGGAGCGGGTGCCGTTGCGGTGTCCGTGAACCTGGAGGATCCGCGGGTGGGACAGGCGGGGCTCGACGGCGCGCTCGTAGCTGGAGCGGCCCTGGAAGGCGGTGGACCGCTCCGAGGAGCCGAGCAGGAGCTGGAGCATGGGGACCTCGGTGAGGTCCCAGGACAGCAGGCCGTCCTCGCGCTCGGTGACGATCCGGTCGATGGTGACCGGGTCCAGGCCCGCGTGGGTGACCAGGATGTGCTCGCCGGCGAAGCGCAGGCCGACCATGGGGACCATGCGGGCCAGGAGCGCCTCGATATCGCCGTTGCGCCGCCCCGATGCCAGGATCTGACGGCGGGACTCGCGCGTGTCCGGCCAGCTGCCGCCGCGCACGTCGGCGCAGAGCATGCGCAGGTGCTCGTCGTGGTTGCCCTCGACGAGGATGACGTTGTCCGGGAGCCCGCCATCGGCGTCGGCCTGATCGAGGATGAGGTCGAGGACGCCCGCGGCGTCGGGACCGCGGTCGAACAGGTCGCCGACGAAGACGAACAGGGTCGCGGGGTCCCAGCCGCCGAAGTGCTCCTTGGCCTTGGCCAGTGCCCCGGCGCAGCTCTGCACGTCGCCGATGACGACCAGGCGCTCGTAGCGCTCGGCGACGTCGATCTCCGTGATCGTGTTGAGGCGGCGCACGTCGTCCAGGCCCACCACCGGCTCGACGACGGAGGCGGTGCCGGCCCGCACCCGGGCCGCGATGCTCGTCACGACCTCCGGCCCGACGTAGTCGATCCCTCCGCGGCGGGTCTCGTTGCGCTCGATCAGCTCGGCATCGCTCAGCTCTCCCTGAATGTCGATGACGTAGACCGCGTATCCGCAGCGCCGCGCCAGAGAGGCGAATTCGCGATAGCTCTTGCGGGTCGGGTTGGTGCAGTCCAGCAGGAGGGTGCCGCCCTGCCGGATCCGGGTGGCGACGGCGGCCTTGAAGGCCGAGACGACCTGCTTCTCGGCGCCGAAGGCCATGGACAGGGTGGGCCGGCCGTCCAGATCCGTGAAAGGGGTGGAGTACAGGCGCCGGAAGTCGTCCAGGCCGATGGCGAGGTCGCCGAGCCCGTGGCGGCGGATCAGAGTCGATTTGCCCGCACCGGGCGCCCCGCGCAGGACGAATAGTGTCCGCATGCGCGCACTTCCTCTCGCGTGTCAGTCACGCAGCAATTCCCAGTGGTGATAGATAAAATAGTATCCCTCATAGCATCTTTGCCGACAATCAATCCGATCCTGCGCGTCACCAAGCAGGACTCCTTTGAAAAATAACAAGACTCCTGACCTCTGAGTTTGCTCCACCACGCTAGCCATTATCTGGGGCGCCACCGGCCTACGGACCTCCGGACCCTACGCGGACACCCTCGTCTCAGCCCAGATGCCCTATCGCATCTCCACGCAACAATCCACGAGCCAAACGGCGCAAGCCCGCCACCTTGCTAGTGCCCTTGATGGTCGGAGGAGTGTCCCTATGTGGCGTGTCAAGCGGCGGTGGGCAGCCGGCCGGGGTTGTAGGAGGCGAGCACGTCTCCCACACCAGTAACAAGAGACTCAACGCACCATGTATCCGCCTTCGCCACCATCCGCACCACTCCTGTCTCCATGACCCACTACGACCGCAAGATCACCCAAGGACAACACCCGGGCCAGGTACTCCAAACCCTAGCCCGCCGAATCCTCACCCGGTACGCCATGACACGCAACACCACCCCCACAACCGAACATGCTACCCAACAACCAGCCACAGCTCGACACACAACACAGAGTCCCTCACCATGCCCGGCTACACCGAACTAACTGGCCACTGGTGCTTGAGTCTCACAACATGCTTCTCACCCCAGTTCCCAACCGCACCCTAAAACCGGTCCGGCCCGGCAGCGAACGACCCCCGGCAAGACCCGACACCACGACCAAGTACACGAGACAGACACCGCCCCATAGGACAACCCACAGCAAACACACAGATGTTAATATCGTCACAATCTTCATCTCGACGTTTCGATGATCATCGAATCATGTAGCATATCAGCGTCCCTAGAAGAACCGCCAGCCTTTCATCCAGGGTGCCGGTTCGCGTCGTGTAGCTCCAAAATAACCTGCCGGGATGAAAACTTATCGTCAATCCACAGGACGGGCAGCTCACGAATATCGAAAGGAAACTTCGATGACGATCCACGCGCAGCAATGGACGCCGGAACATACTGCCGAACAGCAATCCACCTGGGCCGATCCCGAAAAGCTCACACAAGTTTCCAGATGGCTGCAGCAACAAAAGGAACTGGTGACGCCTAAAGAGGTTGCCTCCTTACGTCAACAAATGAACGACGTCAGTAGAGGTAATAAAATGTTTTTTCAAGCGGGAGATTGCGTTGAACCATACAATGAATTTGACGATACATCTATAACTAAAAAAATCAAGTTTATAAACGAACTAGCAACAATGCTGGCATATGCCGACAACACATCGGTCGTTAAGGTCGGCCGAATAGCTGGACAGTTTGCCAAACCGCGATCAAACGGTTACGAAATAGTAGAAGGACACAAACTTCCTGTTTTCCGCGGAGAAATAGTCAATGGGTACGAGGCGACCGAAGAATCTCGCACCCCAAACCCCAGTCGTATGTACGAAGCTTATAAACTATCAAAACACGCAATGCATCTTCTTGCACACACGCAACCAGAGAAGAGCAGAGTTTGGACCAGCCATGAGGCATTAATTTTAGATTATGAAGCTGCATTCGTACGTCAGAACCCTATAACCGGTAAGCACTACCTAGGAACAACGCACCTTCCTTGGGTGGGTGAACGTACACGAGGAATAAATGGAGCACACATCGAACTACTTCAGAAAGTGAACAACACCGTTGCCGTTAAAATTGGTCCTCACATGACAGGTAATGGATTAAAAGCATTATGCGAGTCACTCAATCCGCATCAGGAGGATGGTCGTCTTGTTCTTATATTTCGCTTAGGCGTAGCCGCTGCAAAAAATACTCATCCCTACTGCTCAAGGAGCTTCAGCAGCACTCTAAAAACACGATGATCGTTATTGACCCCATGCATGGAAACACACAACGAGCTCAAAACGGACGAAAAACTAGAAGCCTCAATGATATCGAGAATGAAATGCGTATTTTCGCATCTGCAGCCCGCGCAAACAGTGCCAGAATCCATGGAATTCATCTTGAAGCAACACCGTATGATGTGACGGAATGCGTAGGGCTAGGCGTGTCCGAGGATGATTTGCTGAGAAGAACATACACAACTCTATGCGATCCACGCCTGAATGCCGAACAGGCTATGCATATCGTCCAAGTTTTCCGCGAATCATTATAGCGAGAATCTTATATGTTATTCCCCGCTTGGAATCTTCTGCCTTCTGGTTGGACATGGGCCGGTACTGCTGGTCCACTAGATTCGCAAAAGTCAACCAACCTAACAGATAGGCTCGATGCCGTAGAGTCAACTTCGTGGAACGGCGTGGGTTTATTATACCCAGATATCTTAAAAATACGGGAAGGCTGCGGTTATGAAATGTTCGCCAACATGTGCAGGTCAAAAAAGCTGGCACACATAGAGATTGAGTTATTGACGGAATGGTGGAAAACGGATAGTGATATATCGAGACAAGAAAGCATTATGCTGGACGCCGCCAAAAAACTCGGTGCCGCACACATAAAAGTCAGTCCAAAAATCTCGGAAACGAGAACTACTGAGCGTCCAGACCGCTCATTCATTGACGCACTCGAACGTATCGCTCATCTTGCAGAAGATGCGTCAGTGAAATTGGCTTTAGAGCCAATGGCTATGTCTAATGTGCCTGATCTGGAAAGCGCTCGCCAGATTCTCGACAGGATCAGTAGCCCTTCACTCGGCCTACTCCTAGATACATGGCACCTCGGAATAAGTGGAGTATCCTCTAACGAGATTCGTCGTTTTATAGATATCTCGGAGATATTTGCCGTCGAACTATCTGGTATCGCTCGAACGCCTAACATGAGTCTTCGTAAAGCGTCTGCAAGTTTTCGAGCCCTACCTGACCGTAGTGATATCCAAATTGAACAGTTCGTGAGTACACTAAATCAAATTGGTTGGACGGGTCCTTGGGCAGTCGAGGTCATGTCTCCCCAATCTGCCAACGAACCGCTAGAAGACTTCCTGCGTGAATGCAGATCCGCCGCAATACGCCTACTTGAATTCGCACTGGCCCCTTATCGCATGAAGAACTAAGAAAGGCTAGATCATTATGGTAAAAATATTGCCCGAGCCTGCAAGAGAATCTCTGAATCTCACACAAATTCTCGATGCATTGGCAGACCCCATACGTCGCCATCTTCTTCGTCGAGCATACGAGGAGCATCAACCGTTAGCATGTTCAAAGGCATCAGCAGATCTGGACCTATCGTCGGCAACTCTTTCACACCATTGGAAAGTGCTAAGAGAAGCTGGGCTAACTAGGACAACGGTATCTGGACGTTTTCGTAGCATTCAAGTAAGGAATGAAGATATAAATTGGAAGTTTCCAGGTCTTCTAGATGTAATTCTTAGAACCGAAGATTCTAATTTTCTTCCTAAAAAAAGTTCTACAGACGTCAGAGATCAAACATAAATATAGGAGGTGTTAGCAGCCATAACTCCATGAGTCTCGGATCATCACAGTATCGAGGACAACCTTTTGACATTCCATCAACTTTAGTGAATCTCGGTGAGGTGTATCTAAAAAAACGACTACACTTGCCCTACTTATCCGCGTGTCAACCTTTTAGGAGAAAACAATGTCAGAAAACAACGTAGGAAGTGTCTCAGCCCCACTACACGCCATTTTTTCCAACCAATCTGATCAGCCATCTAACAACGTACTTGGACGTATTAGGTTCGGTAATCAGCTAGATCTTTCTGGAGGCGAAAATGAGCCGCCTTTGCTAACGGTTCCAATGATGAAACTCAGTCCAGAAAGAATTTCTTGAATCATGGGTGGGGGGAACTTCTATAAAATATGGATTACACGATGAGTTGGCCTTCGCCGAAGATGGGGAATTTCTGTTTATAGCAGCGACACTTCTTGAAAGTTCCGAATATGCGAAAGCCGCTGAATCCTGCTATCGGAAAATATTTAGTCTAGTCGAGCATCTTGGGTATCCGAGATTATTTCGTATCTGGAACTACATTGGACATATACTAACTCCACTACCGTCTGGGCTACAAGTCTATCAGGACTTCGCCAAGGGTCGTGCTCATGCATTTATGAGGTCTGGCGGCACGCCAATCATGCCAGCTGCAACTGGTATTGGCACCAATGGGGATGGTATCGGAATTATAGTTTTATCCTCACGAACCGGGATAACGAAACATATTGAGAATCCGCGTCAAAAACCTGCCTATGAGTATCCAAGAAAATATGGCCCTAAGCCGCCGAGCTTTGCCCGAGCTACCGCGTTAACACAAAGAATTAACCCAACTGAATGTGCTCAGTTCTTATTTGTTTCCGGCACGGCCAGTATAGTCGGACACGAATCGGTCCATCCAGGGGACTTCACGAGACAACTGTCGACTACACTCGACAATCTGGAGTCTCTCGTTGATGGATCTAACCTTACTCATTTCGGTGCACACGGACACTTCACTTTGAAAGACGCCCATCTTATGAAGGTATATGTCAAATACGCATCAGACATTGAAGAGGCTCGTCAAAAGATTCGACATCGCGTTGGTATCAATACAGATGTTCA
>NZ_JH711481.1:1438633-1612849 GCF_000269805.1 Actinomyces massiliensis 4401292 | reverse complement strand
AATATATCAATGTGGATATATGTCGAGACGAATTACTTGTCGAGATAGAAGTGGTTTTTCCCTGCATTAAGGTAGCTACAGAAAGGTGACTGAACATGAATCGACAACTGCACAATAACAGCAACTATTTATCGCTCCTAACAGATCTGACCCACGAGCATAATCGCGAGAACAGTATCGCACTTGTGGAGAATGGAAGTTCTGTTACTTACGCCGAGCTTTTGCAGCGTACAGCGAGGATCAGTAATTCATTAAGGTGTTTAGGTCTTGTCAGAGGAACACGCGTGACCATCCTACTGCCTGAAGGAATAGACTCTGTCTCGATTATTCTTGGTGCGCTACATGCTGGCATTGTCGCAATACCAATTAATCCTTGGCTCGGGGAGCAGGCAGTACTACAGGCTATTTCGATGGCTGACCCTGCGTTCACTGTGGTCGGCAATGGCGACCACAAAGGAATAGGAAAAGTTTTACACGTAAAGGATCTTCTCTGTGGCGATAGAACGACAGAAAATGAACCAGAATCGGTGAGGCCTGACGACATAGCTATCGGCTTATTTACATCAGGTACGACTGGTGTTTCTAAAATTTGCTACCATACCTATGATGATATCTTGACCATCAACAGATGCGTTGGTGACGAGATTGGCATTAGACCAACTGATGTATGTATGTCGGCATCAGGATTGCACTTCTCATATGGCCTTTTCAATCTCATCTTTTTTCCTCTTATGCGAGGTGCAATAACTGTCCTAACAGGTCTGAGTCGCCGCATGACGGCTGACGAGGTATTTGATTACATATCTGCACACAATGTTACTTTTTTCTCTGCAATTCCTAGCTTTTTCTTGCGACTTATAAACTCTCCTCGCGCCGAAGAACTACGTGTATTACGTGTCGTGGCGACTGGCGGAGAAGTATTGGGAAAAACGCTGGAGAATCGTCTTCGTGATACTTTTGGTTCTGAGGGTTTGATAAATATTTTCGGATCCACTGAAATTGGACATGCGGTGGTTGTTAACCGAGCATCCGATTACGCTCCAGGCGTCACCGGCCGGGTCGTACCGGGATACGATCTTCGGGTTGTAGATTCAAGCGGTCGACCATGCCGCTCCGGTGTGGCGGGCGAGTTAGAAGTCAAAGGGCCTTCCATCACTATGGGCGTGAATAACGGGAATGATAGACCACGTAGAAAGGTTAATGAATGGTATGCGATGGGAGATGCTGCTCGCATCAATAAGGATGGCACGGTCAGCGTCCTAGGACGACTAGAGGATATCGAGATAATTGACGGACTACAGATATATCCCGCAGAAATTGAATCTGAGATACTAGCATCCGGAGGGATATCCGAAGCTGCAGTTTTCGTTGCGCCAGTGGATGACGTTCCTTCATTAATTGGAATCTTGACTCTAATTGATGAGGATATGTGTTTAAGCTCTGCTAGTATTCGCGAATTTATTGCAAGTCGACTTGGCAGCAAACGCACGCCTGATTTTATTTATACTGTATCAGAACTGCCACACTTGTCCGGTGGAGGAAAGCTGGCACGTAAAACTATAAGGCAGAATTGGCAGAAGCTGATTGAAGCTAGATAGTGTCGGCGCGAATCGGCCTATTGGTCTCTAAACGAGACTGTGATAATGCGACATGATTTCGATCATGGATGGAAGAAGAATGGCACATAAAGAGCAGGCGAATCACGCTAAACCGACGCCCGATAACGAACAAATCGATACTTCGAATTACGATCTATCCTCGGGTAAGAAAAGTAGGCCCTGGGCGGCGCTGTGGTCAGTATCGGCAGGTTTTTTCATGATCATGCTTGATACAACCATAGTCGGTGTAGCGCAACCACAGCTTCAAGCAGGGTTGCACACTTCTCTCAATGCCGTGATCTGGGCAAGTACAGCATATATGGTGGCATATGCTGTTCCTATGCTCTTCACCGGCAGATTGGGCGACCAGTGCGGACCGCGCATAGTTTATGTAAGTGGACTTATCGTGTTCACTTTTGCTTCAGCATGCTGTGGGCTCGCCTCTGGAATTTCGATGCTTATTACTGCTCGTGTGCTCGAAGGATTGGGTGCTGCGCTGATGGGCCCTCAAACTCTCGCGGTCGTGAACAAGCTATTTACCGGATCTGCACGCGGACCTGCGATGGCGGTATGGTCCGCAATTCAAGGTTCTGCGACGCTGCTGGGGCCGATTATCGGTGGCGTGTTCGTCGCTCTTCTCGATTGGCGTTGGATTTTCTTTGTGAACATCCCCATCGGTCTCATATCGATCATCTGCGCCTTGCGCTTCATTCCGCGCTTCTCCGGGAACAACCACAAGTTCGATGTCATCGGGATCGCTCTCTCGACTGTGGGACTGGCCATGCTTGTATTAACGATACAGCAGGGGACAGCAATGAGTACTCCCACCCTCTGGACATTGCTTGCCGGGGCGGTTGTTATTCTAGTACTTTTTATACGATCGCAGAGAAATCGGAGCGAGCCTCTGGTTCCATTAACTTTGTTCAATGGTCGGGATTTCAGTTTGTCTATTGCGGCCCTCATCCTTTCTTCGCTGGCCGTTAATGCGCAGCTCATCCCGGTCATGTATTACCTTCAGAGAGTAATCGGCATGTCAGCTCTTACTGCCGCATTGACCTCAATATCAATGCCAGCCGCAACAGTTGTTTTGGCACGCTTTGTCGGAAAGGCAATCTCCAAGTTTCATCCGACAGCTATCCTGCTTCCGGCATTTTTTCTAGCAGCGATCGGTGCTAGTATTCTTCAGATGGCCATGGCGCCGGATCGGAGCACAATACTCGTGACGATAGGATACGGAATTTTCGGTATTGGGGTTGCATTCATTTGGCCACCACTGGCGACATATTCTCTCCGCGGAGTTCCTCCTACAGAGCATGGGGCGGCCTCGGGAATATTCAACACAATGCGAATCGTCGGCGGCGTCATCGGGATGGCTATCATGAGCGCAGTCATCGAATTTCGGCTGCGACTTATAGGTAATTCTATTGACATTACGGAGGGTAGCACATCGACAGTTATTCCACCCGGTGAGTACCGTGCAAACTATTTAAGCGCCCTTGCCACAGCATCGTGGCTTCCCGTCGCAGCATTCACTATTGGCGCTATTCTTTGCGTGGGTTATGCAATTGGATCACCGCACAGCAGAACGACAAACGTCTGACGTCCATCAAGCGCGCAGGCCCAGGTCGCGCATGCGCCCGGTAGCCCCCTGCGACAGGACCTCGTGCAGCCCGGCCGCATCGACTCCGCCGCCCAGGAGCTCGGGATACACCGACAGCACCCGCTGAAGAGTGCCGATCTCCTCCCCCACGACCCGCCGCCCCCACAGGCCGAGCCGGGCGGCGAGCTGGGGGTCCGCAGCAATGTCATCGAGAAGCTCCGCGGCCGTCACGGCGTCGAAGCGGTCGGCCTCGAGCACGTCGAGCACCGCGGTGCGCAGCGGTTCGTCCAGTCCCCCGACCAGCGCCTTGGAGAAGTCCAGGAGCAGACCGAACGCGAGGTAGGTCTTGATCAGGCGCTCCGCCCAGTCCGACGGTCGCAGGCGCTCATCGAGGTCCCCCAGCGACCCGATGAAGCGCTCGGCGCCGACGCGGGCATCGACTCCGGCGTCGGCGCCGAGCGCGCTCACGGTGTCGAAGGCTGCGACGCGCTCGGCGCTCATCCGCAGCAGCTCCACCCGCGGCTCCATGGAAGGCGCCTTGTCGGCGTCCTTGGCGTAGCGCGTGCAGGCGATGGTGCAGGCGAAGGCGACCATGCCCAGAACGGATTGCACATGAGAGGCGGACTGAGAGTCGGACGATGACGGCTGGGAGAGACTCGAGGCGCTCATGAGGGCAAGCGTAGGCGCGGGCGCAGATGGCCGCAGAGGAGGGCGAACGGCCATAGACAGGGATAGACAGGGATAGACAGGGGCAGACCGACGCAGCCCGTCAGCCGTTGAGGGCGCGTACGGGCGCGCCTCCCCCCCCCTCCCTCCCGGAGAACCTTCTGAACGCCTCCCGAGAGGCGCACGAGGAAATCCTGAGGCGATGCGATGCGTGAGTTCGCCCACCACGACGGCGCTCGGCTCACTCTCGCGGCAGCGCGTCACGCCCCGAGGGGCTAGCCTGGCAGGGTCCACGGTTGCCCGGTCGTCTCGCAGCCCTGGTCCCGCGGGCCCGCCGGCCTGCAGCGGGACATGATTCACGATCGGCTGCCACACCGCGACCGCGAAGCGCCGGCGCGCCGGGCCTGAGCCCGCGAGCGCCCGGCGGATTCACTTCGTGCGCGCCCGGCGGGTTCAGCCGCACCGGTGCGCGCGAGGAGCGCGGTCCGACCGGAAGGAGCGTCGTGACCGACGACAGCACCACCGCCTCGGGCGAGCCCGGGGCACCCGCCGCGCGGGCAGTCCAAGATGCCCAGGAGGCCCATGAAGAGGCCCATCAGGAGGCCCATGACGCCGATGCCTCCGGCATCCTGCACACCGCCGGCGCCCACGCCCCCGTCCTGGACGAGGCGACCCCCGACATCACGGATGAGGGCGACGCCGCCGATCTGACCAAGAAGACCTTCGCCGACCTCGGGGTGGAGCCCGAGCTCTGCGCCGCCCTGGCCGGGCACGGCATCACCCACCCCTTCCCCATCCAGGCGCTGGCTCTGCCCGTGGCGCTGGGCGGGCAGGACATCATCGGCCAGGCCAAGACCGGCACCGGCAAGACGCTCGGCTTCGCCCTGCCCCTGCTCATGGACACCCTGGGTCCGGGCGAGGACGGCTGGGACGAGGACCCGGCGTCGGGTTCTCCGCAGGCGCTCATCGTCCTGCCGACGCGCGAGCTGGCCAAGCAGGTCGCCGAGGAGCTGACCATGGCGGCCGCCAAGCGCACCGTGCGCATCGTCCAGGTCTACGGCGGGCGCGCCTACGAGCCGCAGATCGAGGCCCTGTCCAAGGGCGCCGAGGTCGTCGTGGGCACGCCCGGTCGTCTCATCGACCTCATGGACCGCGGTGTGCTGGACCTGGCCCACGTGACCACGGTGGTCCTCGACGAGGCCGACGAGATGCTGGACCTGGGATTCCTGCCCGACGTCGAGAAGATCCTGGCCCGTACGCGCACCGACCGTCAGACCATGCTGTTCAGCGCCACCATGCCCGGGGCCGTCGTGGCTCTGGCCCGGCGCTACATGAGCAAGCCGACGCACATCCGCGCTCAGGACCCCGGCGACGAGGGCATGACCGTCACGACCGTCCAGCAGGTCGTCTACCGCACCCACGCCCTGAACAAGGTCGAGGTCGTCTCCCGGATCCTTCAGGCCGCCGGTCGCGGACGCACCATCATCTTCGCGCGCACCAAGCGCACCTGCGCGCGAGTCGCCGAGGACCTGGCCGCCCGCGGCTTCGCCACGGCCGCCCTGCACGGGGATCTGGGGCAGGGGGCGCGCGAGCAGGCGCTGCGGGCCTTCCGCAACGGCAAGGTCGATGTGCTGGTGGCCACCGACGTCGCGGCGCGCGGCATCGACGTCGACGACGTCACCCACGTCATCAACTACCAGTGCCCCGAGGACGAGAAGATCTACGTCCACCGCATCGGCCGCACCGGCCGCGCGGGGCAGTCGGGCACGGCGGTCACCTTCGTGGACTGGGACGACACCCCGCGGTGGCGGATGATCGCCAAGGCCCTGGGGCTGCCGGTCGAGGAGCCGGTGGAGACCTACCACACCAGCGATCACCTCTACTCCGACCTGCGCATCGCCCGCGAGGTCACCGGCACCCTGCCACGCTCCCAGCGCACCCTGGCCGGGCTGGACGCGGAGAAGATCGAGGATCTGGGCGAGACCGGCAGGCGCGAGCAGCGCGGCTCACGGAGCTCCCGGGGCTCGCGGAGCTCACAAGGCTCGTGGGGTTCGCGCTCCGGGCGCGAGCGCGGCCGGGGGGCGCGCTCGGGCGGGCGCGGCAGGCGCAGTGCACGCTCCTCCGACGCGGGCCGCGAGCGCCGCGGCGGGCGCGAGAACCGCAGCGACGCCGCATCGTCGGACAGGCCCCGGCGCCCGCGCAATCGCAAACGCACCCGCGGCGGCAAGCCCATCCCGCCCGCTGAGGACTGACGAGAGAGACATTCTCGAACGAGATCGACTTTTTGGGACGAGATCGACGGTGGCGCCGTCGATCTCGTCCCAAAATGTCTCTCTCGATGACCTAATCTACCGGCGCGCAGAGGGCCGCAACGGGCGAAGCGCAGAGCGCTAGAGCACAGCCGCGATATAGGCCAGCACGCCGTCGGCGATCATCTGCACCGCGATCGCCGCGAGCAGCAGGCCGAAGATCCGGGTCAGAACGCGGATCGCGGAGTCCCCCAGGAAGCGGTGGAGCGCCACGGAGAAGCGCAGGGTGAGCCAGATGACCACGTGAGTGGCGATCATGGCCGCCGTCACCGACGTCCACCCCGCGACCGGACTCGCGGCGGACTCGACCGCCACCATGGCCGCGACAATGGCTCCGGGACCGGCCAGCAGGGGCGTGCCCAGGGGCACCAGCGCCGCATTGGTGGTCACCGCATCCGGGTCGGGGCTCTCGTCCGCCTTGTCGGTGAGCAGCTCGAGGGCCACGAGCAGCAGGAGCAGACCGCCGGAGGTCTGCAGGGCCGGCACGGAGATGCCCAGGAACTTCAGGATGTAGCGCCCGAAGATCGCGAAGATCAGGATCACCGCCAGGGAGACCAGGGTGGCCTCGCGGGCTGAGCGCTTGCGCTCCTCATGGTTCTGGCGGCTGGTCAGCGACAGGAAGATGGGGATGGCCCCGAGCGGGTCCTGGATGACGAGCACCGTCGTGAAGGAGGTGGCGAACAGGTTGAGGTTGAAGAACGAGTCGAGCATGGGCGTATGGGTGCGGGCTGTCTGTCTAGTTGAGGGGCGGGTGACAACGGGTCGCCGGCCAGAGGGTCGGCGGCGATCAGGCGGTGTTCAGGCGGTGATGAGGGGCAGAGCGCCTTCGTCGACAATACGGTCGAGCAGCTCGAGGGGCATGAGATTCTCCCCCAGGCGGTTGGGCTTGCCGCTGCCATGGTAATCGGAGGACCCGGACATCCCCAGACCGAGGTCGTGGGCCAGGGTCCGGGCAGCCTGGCGATCGGCGGGGTCGTGGTCGCGGTGGTCGACTTCGAGGGCGGCCAGTCCGGCCTCGGCCATGGCGGCGAAGACCGAGTCGGGCACGAGGCGGCGCTGCCGCCGGGCGGCGCGCGGGTGCGCCGCGATGGGCGCGCCTCCGGCGCTGCGCACGAGCTCGCATGCCCTCACGGGATCCAGCGCCCAGTGGCGCACGTAGTAGGGCGAGTCCGTGGCCAGTGGGCCGGCGAAGGCGGCGGAGCGATCCGGGAAGCAGCCGGACGACACGAGCGCGTCCGCAATGTGCGGGCGCCCAATGGTGACCGCCTGCGGAGCCTGCTCGACGACGTCCTGCCACGTGATCGGGTAATCGGTCGCGAGGCGCTCGACCATCCGCCGGGCCCGGTCGTCGCGCGAGCGCCGTGCCCGGGCGAAGGCGTCGCGCAGGGCGGCGTCCTCGGGGTCGAAGAGGTAGGCGAGCAGGTGGAGGGTGACGCCGTCGGCGGCGCAGGAGATCTCCGTGCCGCGCAGCAGGGTCACGCCGGTGGCGGGCACGGCGGCCGCCGCCTCGGCCCAGCCGGTGGTCGTGTCGTGGTCGGTCAGACCGACGACGTCGAGTCCTACCCGGGCGGCGGCGGCCATGAGCTCCGCGGGCGTGTCGGTTCCATCCGAGCAGGCCGAATGGGTGTGGGGGTCGATGCGCACGAGCGTCAGTGTAGGGAGCGGTGCGAGAATAGGGCCATGAGCTCCGTCGACGCAGCCTCATCCGCCCAGCCCGGCTCGCCCGTCTCATCCACCCAGCCCGGCTCGCCCATCTCATCGGCCCAGCCCGCTACCGCCTATTCCCCCGGCGAGGCGGATCCGCCGGCCATCCGCTTCGGAGTCGTGGGGGCCGGATTCATCGCCCGCTGGTTCCTTCAGGCGGTCCGCACCGTACCGCGGGCCCGGGTCGTCGCCGTGACCTCGGCCCGTCCCGAGAGCGCGGCCGCCTTCGCCGCCGAGCACGGCATCGGGGCCTCGTACGCGACGCTGGAGGAGATGCTCGCCGCGGGGCGCCCCGGCGGCGCCTCGCCCTTCGACGTCGTCTACATCGGCTCCCCGAACTCTCTGCACGCCTCCCAGACGATCACCGCCCTTGAGGCGGGCTTCCACGTCCTGGTGGAGAAGCCCTTCGCGCTCGACGCCGAGCAGGCGGAGGCGATGGTCGCGGCCGCCGCACACCACGACCGCTTCCTCATGGAGGGCTGGCTGACCGCCTTCGAGCCGGGAACGGCGGCACTGCGTCGGGCGCTGCCCGCGCTGCTGAGCGACGGGCCGGGTCCGCACCGCGCGGTGCTGGTCAAGGAGCAGTACTCCAGCCGCATGGATCGCCTGCGCGCCGGGGAGCTGCCCCCGGCCTTCAACCCGGCACTGGGAGGCGGCAGCCTCATGGATCTGGGCGTCTACCCGGTCTCACTGGCGGTCCACCTGTTCGGGGCGCCGAGCCGGATCACCGCCGTGGGCAGGACGCTCGAGTCGGGAGCCGACTCCCACGGCGTCGTCGTGCTCGACTACGACCGACTCGGCGGCGCCTGCGCAGGGGCAGTCGGGCCCGTGGACCTGCAGGTCGTGTGCCTGCACTCGAAGACCTCGCCCGCCGGCGCCGGCGATCACGTCAACCGCATCGCCTCCGACCACCGGGTCCTCGCCTTCGACGACTGCCAATGGCCGCGCACCATCCGGCTGACGGGGCCGGAGGGCGAGGAGGACCTGTCGGTGACCGACGACGGCGCCCCTGTGCTCGCACGTGAACTGACCGAGGTCTGCCGGCTGGTCGCCGCCGAGGCGCGGGAATCCGACCTCCACCCGCTGGCGGAGACCGTGATCACGGCCGGCGTGCTGGGACAGGCTCGCCGGCTGTGCTCCCGACGCGTATATGAAGACCGCATGGAGACCAGATCATTCGGCCCGATGCGCCGCCCGGTGGGAGGATGCGAGCATGACCGACACGAGTGAGACGAACCGCCCCTCCTCCGCCGAGACCGGCGAGACCGCCGGAGCCCCGCAGTCACCGGCCCCGCAGTCACCGGCCCGGACTCATGACCAGCCCCTGAGCCAGCGCGTCAACAACCGCTCCCGCCAGCCCGCCAACAGGGCCTTCCGCGAGTTCATCGGCTCGGGCTGGGGCCCCCGCCCCTCCGGCCTCCCCCCGCTCGACGACGCCGCCGGCTGGGCGGCCGGGCGCCGAGCCGCCCTGGGGGCGCGCTTCCCCGGCGAGCGTCTGGTCATTCCCGCGGGAACGCTGGTGACTCGGAACAACGACTGCGACTACCGCTTCCGCCCCCATTCGGCCTTCGCCCACATGGCCGGCACGGGGACCGATTTCGAGCCCGACGCGGTCCTGGTCCTCGAGCCGTTGACCGTGCCGGGTCAGCAGCTGGCCGAGGGCGAGCCGACGCACGAGTCCGTGCTCTACTTCCGGCCGCGCGCCTCCCGCACGAGCCAGGAGTTCTACGCCGATCCGCGCTACGGCGAGCTGTGGGTGGGGGTGCGCCCCTCCATTGAGGAGGTCGAGGCCGCCACCGGCATCCGCTGCACCCACATTGATGTCCTCGGCGACGCCCTGGCCAAGGACGCGGGCGCGGGCGGCGTCCAGCTGCGCGTGATCTCGGAGGCCGACGCGGCGGTCACCGCACTGGTGAACCAGGTGCGTCGCAGTGTCGGCCTGGCCGAGGGCCAGGCGGCCCAGCAGACCGACGACGCGCTGGCAGAGGCGGCCAGCGAGTTGCGCCTGGTCAAGGACGCCTGGGAGATCGACCAGATGCAGAAGGCGGTCGATGCCACCAAGGCGGGCTTCGACGACCTCATCCGCTCCATTCCGCGCGCGACGGGGCACTGGCGCGGCGAGCGCGTACTGGAGGGCGCCTTCGGGGCCAAGGCCCGCGAGGAGGGCAACGGCTTGGGCTACGACACGATCGCGGCGGCCGGGGATCATGCCAACACCCTGCACTGGATCACCAATGACGGGCCCGTCCGGCCCGGCGAGCTGGTGCTGGTGGACGCCGGCGTGGAGGTCGATTCCCTCTACACGGCCGACGTGACCCGCACGATTCCGGTGGACGGTCGCTTCACCGCTCCGCAGCGCCGTGTCTACGAGGCGGTGCTCGAGGCCGCCGACGCCGCCTTCGTCCGCGCGAACGAGCCCGGCTGCCGCTTTCGGGACCTGCACGCCGCCGCCATGGAGGTCATCGCGCGCCGCCTGGAGGAGTGGGGCCTGCTGCCGGAGGGCGTGACGGCGGCCGACTCCCTGGGCCCGGAGGGTCAGTACCACCGGCGCTGGATGGTGCACGGCACGAGCCACCACCTGGGCCTGGACGTGCACGACTGCGCCCAGGCGCGCCGCGAGATGGCGATGGACGCCGAGCTCGCCCCGGGAATGATCTTCACCATCGAGCCGGGGTTGTACTTCCGGGCGGACGATCTGCGGGTTCCCGCCGAACTGCGGGGCATGGGGGTGCGGATCGAGGACGACGTCGTCATGCGCGAGGACGGTCGCGCCGAGTACCTGACCGCGGCGATCCCGCGGCGCCCCGATGATGTCGAGGCCTGGGTGAGCGGCTTGATCGAGTCATGAGCGGTTTCTGACACCTCTTGACAACATTTCGGCACCCACCGATACCATCGGTGGGTGCCGATAGTTCATGAGCTCCTGCCCACCGATGTCACCGACGACACCTCCGCCGTCCACGACGCCACCGCCCTGGCAGCAGTTCTCTCCGTTCTCGGGGACCCCACGCGCCTGGCCATCCTGTCCCACCTGCGCGGCGGCGAGCACCGCGTCGGCGAGCTCGCCGATCACCTGGGCCTGGCCCAGTCCACGGTCTCCCAGCACCTCGCCATTCTGCGCGGAGCCGGGCTCATCTCCACCCACGCCCACGGCCGCGCCCGCGTGAGCGTCCTCGAGCACGCCGACGAACTCACCGCCGTCCTGGTGGCGGCCGGGGCCCTGGCCCGCGCCACGGCCACCACCGCCGGCATCGCCCCCGATGAGGGCCACGGGCCCGAGAAGTCTGAGAAGCCCGAGAAGACTGAGAAGGCAGAGAGGATCGAGAAGGACCAGTGAGCACCGCCGACCACTCGCACACGGACAGTCACAGCCACTCCCCGGACACCCGCCATCACCACGCGCACACCCACGAGCACGCCCCCGATGCCCACGGCGCCCACGACCATACCGCCGGCGCCTCGCCCCGGCGGCTCGCCATCGTTCTCGCTCTGGTCGCCACGGTCCTGATCGCCGAGGTGGTCACCGGCCTGCTCACCGGCTCCCTGGCCCTGCTCGCCGACGCCGGCCACATGCTCACCGACACGATGGGGCTGGTCATCGCGCTCGCCGCCGCGCACCTGTCCACTCGTCCGCCCACGGACCGCTCGACCTGGGGCATGCGGCGCGCCGAGGTCATCGGCGCCGCCCTTCAGGCGGGCATGCTCGCCGTGGTCGGGGTGGTCGTCGGCGTGCGCGCGGTCATCGATCTGGTCGCGCCCGGAGAGATCGAGGCCGACGGCATGCTGGTCATGGGCGCGATCGGCCTGGTCGCCAACATCGTCTCCATGCTCATTCTGGCCGGCGGCCGCGACTCCAGCCTCAATGCGCGCGCCGCCTTCCTGGAGGTCGTCAGCGACGCGCTCGGCTCGGTCGGCGTCATCGCGGCCGCGGGCGTCGTCGCCCTGACCGGATGGACCCGGGCCGACGCCGTCGCCTCGCTCATCATCGTCGCCCTCATCGTCCCGCGGGCGACGAGCCTGCTGCGCTCAGCCGGACACGTCCTGATGGACTTCACGCCGGAGGCGCTCGACCTGGCCGAGGTGCGCCGCCACGTCCTCGAGGTGAACCACGTCGAGGAGGTTCACGACCTGCACGCCTGGACGGTCGCCTCCAACCTGCCGGTCCTGACCGCCCATGTCGTCGTGCGCGACGAGTGCCTGCGCGACGGGCACTCCGAGGGGATCCTGGACTCACTGCAGGCCTGCGTCGCCGAGCACTTCCCGATTCCCATCGAGCACGCCACCTTCCAGCTCGAGCCCGCCGCGCACCGGGAGCACGAGCACGCCTGCTGAGCAAGCGGGACGGCGCAGCGGACACGCATCAGCTGGTGCGGTAGCGCCTGCGCGTGGGCGCGGGGACGTGGACGCTCTCGGTACACCCCTCCCCCTCGAGGTGCTCGCGGGCGAAGGCCAGGGCGCTGGCCAGGCCCTCGCGACGCTCAGCGGCCTTCATGGAGCCGGCCTTGACCTCGACGACGACCTGGCCGCCGCGCTCCTCGAAGCCGGTGTCCGCCAGATGCGACAGGACTCCGGCGCAGTCCTGATCGCCCTGCCCGGGCAGGAGATGGTCGTCCCGGAAGCCGGGCACGCCGTCGGTCAGATGGAGGTGGCGCAGGGTGGGGCCGAGCGCACGGGCCATGGCCAGGGCGTCCGATCCCGAGGTGGCCGCGTGGGAGATGTCCAGGGTGACCGAGTGATAGCCCTGGCCCACCGGGTCCCAGGTCGGGGAATATGCCTGGAACTCCCTCGACGAGCGGGAATCGCGGGAGCGCCAGGTGAACATGTTCTCCACGCACAGGTGCATGCCGGTGGTCGTCTCCCGCAGGGCCACCCCGGCGACGAAGCTGCGCGCGTAGCGGGTCTGCCAGAAGAAGGGCGGGTGAAGAACGACGTTGGGCGCGCCCAGGGCGAAGGCCAGCTCGATGGAGCGGTCGATCTTGTCCCAGGGGTCGACGCCGAAGACCCCGCGGGTGAGCAGCAGCGTGGGAGCGTGCACGGCCAGAACCGGCTGCCCGTGGCGCTCGGACAGTGCGGACAGGATCCGGGAGTCCTGGGTGGCGCGCTCGGACCACACCATGACCTCGACGCCGTCGTAGCCGAGCTCGGAGGCGAGCGCGAAGGTATTCTCGACGCCCGAGGGCATAAGGGAGGCGCTGGACAGGCCCACAGGGATGCTCATGCCCGGTCGTCTCCGGATCCGTTCCTCCGGCCCTCATCGGACGCCGGCCGCAGGTAGGGGTCGAAGTCCTCGCTCGGCTCACGGTCCTGGCGCGGCTGGCCCGGCTCACGCGGCCGGCCCGGCTCACGCGGCGGGCTCGGCTCGCGATCCTCACTCGGCTCACGGCCCTCGCGCGGCTCGCGCGCCTCCGGCACCCCGCCCGGCTGCGCGGACTGGTCGTCCCCGGGCTCAGCCGGGCCGGAGGAGCCTGAGTAGTCAGCGGGGTCGACGCCCTCGGGCACGCGGACGCCGTAACGCGGACGCTCATCGGGACGCGATCCGAACGCCGTGGGGCCGCCGCGCGTCTGCTCCCGGGCGACCCGGCGCTCCTCGGCGCGGCGCGCCGCGTCCCCGCCCCGCGAGAGGTTGCCGGGCACATCGGCGAGGGCCTGCGCCGCCTCCGCGGCCCGGTCCGAGGCGATGATCGAGTAGCGCGAGGCGACGACCTGGCTCACCGAGGTGAAATCGCGCCGACCGCGGGTCAGCGCGTAGGAGCCGACCTGGAACACGATCCCCCACACCACTCCCAGGAGCACCGCCGTCACCATGCTCATGCTGCCGGCCGCGTCATTGCCCACCAGACTCATCATCGCGCCGAAGAACAGGCCTATCCACAGCCCCGAGCCGGCCCCGGAGGCCACCGCCCGCCCCCAGCTCATGCGGCCGGTGATCCGTTCCACCTGCCGCAGATCGGTGCCGATGATGGTGAGGCACTGCACGGGGAAGCCGTCGTCGGACAGGGAATCGACGGCGTGCTGGGCCTCGGCGTAGCTGGCGAAGGAGGCCACCTCGTCGCCCCTGGGCATCACACCGCCCCGGGTCGAGAGCGCGGGTCGCGCGGAGAAATGACTCATGGCTCCATAGTCCCACGCCGCCCCGCGCCACGCGCCCGCCCGGGGCCCGATACCGGCTCATCACGCCCAGGGCGCATTATCCTGTGCCTGTGGAGAGCACCAGGACGCGCACTGTCTCAAGGGTCTTCGTCGCCCGCCTCGTGGGCACGACCGTCTTCGACCCCCTCGGGGATCCGGTGGGCAAGGTCCACGACGTCATCGTCCTGATCCAGATACGCGGGGAGACGCGGGCGGTGGGCCTGGTCATCGAGGTGCCCGGGCGCCGTCGCGTCTTCCTGCCGCTGTCGCGGGTCACCGCCATCGAGCCGGGCGCGGTCATCACCACCGGACTGGTCAACATCCGCCGCTTCGAGCAGCGCCATGTCGAGACGCTCGTCGTGGGCGAGCTGCTCGACCGCGTAGTCACCATGCGCGACGGCACCGGATCCGTCACCGTGCGCGATGTCGCCATTGAGCGGGACCGCGGCATGGACTGGAAGGTGACGCGCCTGTTCGTCCAGCGCAGCGCCTCCGGCCCCCTGGGCCTGCGCCGAGGCGAGACCTTCATGGTGCGCCCCGAGGAGGTCACGGGCCTGGCGGGCAGCACCGACCAGCAGGGGGCGACCGCGCTGCTGGCCACCATGGAGGACCTCAAGCCCGCCGACCTGGCCGATGTGCTGTCGGACCTGCCCCTGTCCCGTCAGATCGAGGTGGCCGCCGAGCTGTCCGACGAGCGCCTGGCCGACGCCGTCGAGGAGCTGTCCACCGACGACGCCGTCGCCCTGCTGTCGGGCCTGGACGCCTCCCGCGCCGCCGACGTCCTGGACGCCATGCAGCCGGACGACGCCGCCGACCTGGTCTCGGACCTCCCCCAGCCGAAGGCCACCGAGCTGCTCGAACTGATGCAGCCCGAGGAGGCCGAGGACGTGCGCCGCCTCATGCGGTACGACGAGTACACCGCCGGGGGCCTGATGACCACCGAGCCGATCATCCTGCCTCCGGAGGCCAATGTGGCGACCTTCCTGGCGCAGGCGCGCAAGGCCGAGGTCCAGCCGGCGCTCGGGGCGATCGCCTTCGTGTGCCGCCCTCCGCTGGAGTCCCCGACGGGCCAGTTCCTGGGGATGGTCCACTTCCAGCGGGCTCTGCGCGAGCGCCCGCAGCGCCTGCTCGGCTCCATCCTCGACAAGGCCCTCGACCCGGTCAACGCCGATGACTCGATCGGCACGGTCACCCGGCTCCTGGCCACCTACAACCTCACCGCCCTGCCGGTTCTGGATCAGGCCGGCAGGCTGCTCGGGGCCGTGTCCGTCGACGACGTCCTGGACCATCTCATGCCCGACGACTGGCGCGAGGCCGACGAGGCCGTCACCGACGAGATGATCGAGAGGAACGCCAATGCCTGACCAGCTCGACCAGCCGGTGACCCGGTCCCGCTCGCGGTGGATGCGCTGGTTCCGGCCGGGATCCTCGCGCTCCGACGGCTTCGGGCGCTTCGCCGAGGCCACGGCCCGGTTCATGGGCTCGCCGAAGTTCGTCCTCTACATGACGGTGTTCGTGGTGGCGTGGATCGCGGCGAACATGCTCCTGGTGAAGATCAATGAGGGGGCCGCCTGGGACCCCTACCCCTTCATCCTGCTCAACCTGGCCTTCTCCACCCAGGCGTCCTACTCAGCGCCTCTGATCCTGCTGGCCCAGAACCGGCAGGACGACCGCGACCGCGTCACCGCCGAGCAGGACCGCCAGCGCGCCCAGCGCAACCTGGAGGACACCGAGTTCCTCACCCGCGAGATAGCCTCGCTGCGCCTGGCCATGAACGATGTCGCCACCCGCGACTTCGTGCGCTCCGAGTTGCGCGACCTGCTGGAGGAGCTGCTCACCGAGGAGCGCCGCTCGCGCGAGGAGATCGTCGGCGAGATCGTGGAGGAGCTCTCCGAGGAGACCGACGAGCCGGAGTCGCACTCGTCGCACCCGTACTCGTCGCGGTCGTCGTACGCGACGCACTCGCACTCGACGCGGCCTCAGGGCGGCTAGCGCTCGAGGCTCGCGATCGCGTCCGTGACCGTCTGCGCGTAGAGCTCGGCGCCCGCCGGCTGGGGGTGGACCTGATCGTCCACCAGGAGGTCGGGGTGTCCGGAAACGGCGGCCTGCCAGTCCGCCACCGCGACCTGATCGGGATGGTCCTGCGCGAAGGCGTGCAGCGCCTCGTTGGCCGGCGGGATCCAGGTCGTGCGCGCGGGGCCGTAGCCGGTGACGAGAACGAGCCTGCGGTCGGGCCCGAGGTAGTCCAGGATCGAGTCGAGCTGGTCCGTCTCGATCGGGCCGTTGGTGGCCAGGGCGACGACGACGCAGGGCCTGGCGCCGGCGGCGTCGAGATCCTGGAGCGTGGGGACGGCGGCGTACACGGACCGCGAGACCTCGGCGTTGATGGAGATCCCCGGCAGGCTCGCCTCCAGGCTCGGCGCCGCGGCGACCGTCACGGAGTCGCCGATGACGGTGACCTCCGCGCCGGTGAATGGGCTCGCGCTCTCAGAGGAGGCGGCATCGGAGGCGCCCGATGCCGGGTCGGAGGCCGCATCCGCGGCCGGAGTGCCGAGGGCCTCGCCCCCGGCCGCAATCGCCTGCTGGGCCGTGGATTGGCCGGGCTGGGAGGAGAAGGCGAGAACGATGAGGAGGACGACGGCGGTGAGCCCTCCCCCCAGTGGGACGATCTGAGGCGGCCGCAGCTGTACGGCCCGTCGCAGCCAGCTGATCAGGCCGTCGCGCCGCACGGGGGTCTCGATGTAGACGTAGGACAGCTCGGTGGCGCACAGCGTCAGCCCCAGGACGCCGAGCGCCACCACCCAGGGGCTGACCGTCGGCGGAATGGCGTAGAAGGCCAGGACCCCCAGGGGCCAGTGCCACAGGTACAGCCCGTAGGAGCGCGAGCCCACCCATTGCAGCGGCTCGGCCTGCAGCAGGCGCGACAATCGCTGTGCCGGTCCGGCGGCGAGAGCGACCTCACCGGTGAGGGCCTGCACGACGGCGAGGGCGCACACGGACGCGATGATGAGCGCGGGCACGGGCCCGAGGCCGCCGGGCTGCGCCATGGCGTCCCCGTCGGAGACGCAGGCCACGATGAGCAGACCGGCCAGGCCCGCCCATCCCAGCAGCCCCCGCGCCCGGCGCAGCTCCGGGCGCTGAGGGGTCAGGGTCAGCCCCTCCGTCGCGCGCCCGTGCCACAGGGCCAGGGCGGCGCCCATCATGAGCCCGAAGGCGTGGGTGTCGGTTCCCATGTAGACGCGCGAGGGGGACTCCCCCTGCCCCATGAGGTGCAGGGCCCAGGCGGCCGAGCCCACCGAGAGCCCCAGGGCGAGGGCGGCGAACCTGCGCCGCGTCCACGACGGGCCCCGCGACAGGAAGGCGACGATGACCAGCGGCCACAGGAGATAGAACTGCTCCTCCACCGCCAGCGACCACACGTTGGTCAGCAGGAGGGGCTGAGTCTGGTCGAAGTAGGACGATCCGCCGATGATCTCCGCCCAGTTGTAGGCCAGCAGGATCGAGCTGAGGACCTGGCGCCGCACGGCCAGCAGGGCATCGCCCCCTATGCAGGCGGCCAGGGCCACGACCACGGCTACGGCGGCGACGAGTGCGGGCACGATACGGCGCAGGCGCCTGATCCAGAAGCGCCTGAGGTCGATGCGCCCCGTGCGGCGCTGCTCGAGGAGCAGAAGACTGGTGATGAGGAATCCCGAGATGACGAAGAAGGCATCGACCCCCACCATCCCGCCGGGAAGGACCCCGGGAATGAGGTGGTAGACGAGGACGAGGGCGACCGCGATGGCCCGCAGCCCATCAAGGCCGCCGATCCGGCCGATCCGGCCCCGTTGAGATGCGGGTGTTGGGTTGGTGGAGCGCTGCGTCGAAGTCATGCGCTTCTCTTTCCGACTCGCAGGAGGGGATGTCATCCGCACATGGCGGCCGATCCAGGTTACGCTGTCGTTATCCCGGCAGGCCCTCGGGACACGAGAACCGAACCGTTTCAACGTGCTGTGCACCACGACGGTTCCTGCACGGACGCACTTAGGATGGCGTCATGTCCGCACCTACCGAAGACGCAGTTCGCGAGGCTCTCGGTCGAGTCATCGATCCTGAGCTCCACCGCTCGATCACCGATCTCGGCATGGTCGAATCGGTCGAGATCAGCGAATCGGGCGCCGTGAGCGTCGGCGTTCTGCTGACCGTGGCCGGCTGCCCCCTGAAGGACACGATCACGGAGGACACGCGTCGCGAGGTCGGCGGGGTCGAGGGCGTCACCGAGGTGAGCGTGCACCTGGGCGTCATGACCGACGAGCAGAAGGCCGAGCTGCGCACTCGGCTGCGCGGCGGCGCCGCGGAACCGGTCATCCCCTTCACCCAGCCGGGCAGTCTCACGCGCGTGTACGCGGTGACCTCCGGCAAGGGCGGGGTGGGCAAGTCCTCGGTGACCGCCAACCTCGCGGCGGCCATGGCGGCCCAGGGCCTGAGCGTGGGCGTCGTCGACGCCGACATCTACGGCTTCTCCATCCCCCGCATGCTGGGCGTGGAGCGGGTCCCCACCCAGCTGGACGGCATGATCGTCCCGCCGGTGGCCTACGGGGTGAAGGTCATCTCCATCGGGATGTTCGTGGAGTCCAGGCAGCCGGTCATCTGGCGCGGCCCGATGCTCCACCGGGCGGTCCAGCAGTTCCTCTCCGACGTCTTCTGGGGAGATCTGGACGTCCTCCTGCTCGATCTGCCCCCCGGCACCGGGGACGTGACGATCTCCGTGGCTCAGCTCCTGCCGAACGCCGAGATCCTGGTGGTGACCACTCCGCAGACGGCTGCGGCCGAGGTCGCCGAGCGCACCGGGCTCATCGCCACTCAGACCAATCAGAAGGTCGTCGGCGTCATCGAGAACATGTCCTACATGCCGCAGGCCGATGGCTCGCGCCTGGAGATCTTCGGCTCCGGCGGCGGCCGGACGGTCAGCGACTCGCTGACCCGGACGCTGGGATACGAGGTGCCGCTCCTGGCCCAACTGCCCCTGGATATCCGTCTGCGAGAGGGATCCGACGTCGGCGCGCCCGCGACGGTGGCGCAGGACGGCGAGCCCGCCGCGGACGCCCCGGCGGCCGCGGAGCTGGTGGACGTGGCCCGCAGGCTCGTGCACCGCTCCCGCGGGCTGGCGGGTCGGCGGCTGAGCCTCAACGTGGCGAACTGAGCGGAGGACTGCGCGGAACCGACTGGCTGCGGCGCTGTCCTGTCGATCGCCCACGGCTGATGTAGTTCAGCGGTTCAGGCGCCGACCGAGGAATCCTAGGAATCAGAGGGATCGGCGGCCATCACGACCTCGGGCGCCTCGGCAGCCTCTGCGCGTGTACGGGCGGCGGCGTTGGCCGCGCGCACGATCTCTCGCGGGGACACCGGCCGCACCCGGCGGATCGGCCGGATCGCCTCCCCGGCCTCCTCGATCTCATTGATCTCATCGACCAGGCTCGAGGGGATCGGAGTCGGGGCCTCAGCGGGCTCATCCAGCTCAACCGGCTCGACGTCAAGCTCGGCATCCTGAGCATCTTCAGCATCCTGAGCATCCCCGGCAACCTCTACAGCCTCATCCGGCTCGACCGGCTCGGCGTCAGCCTCAACAGCCTCATCGGCAGCCTCAACCGACTCGACCGGCTCGGCGTCAGCCTCAACAGCCTGCGCCTCCCCGGCAGTCTCAACCGACTCGACCGGCTCGGTGTCAGCCTCAGGCTGCGCCCGGCGCTCCTCGCGAGCCTGCTCGGCCCTGTCGTCGATCATCCGGCTCAGGGACTTCTTCGAGCGGGAGGCGGCCTCGGTCTTAACGGCATCGGAGGCCGCGTCCCTGGCATCCTTGGCGACCGACTGGATCGGATTGGCAAGGTCCTTGCGGATGGCGTCGAGGTCCTCCCCCAGGGCGTCGCGCACGATCTTGCGCGGGTCGTAGTTGCGCGGATCGAGGTCGGACAGATTGAGGTCCGCGAGCTCCGGGCCGACCTCCTCGGCGATCTGCTCCTTGGCGTCGTCCAGGAATACCCTGAGCCGCCGCACGGCCTGAGTCAGCTTGCGGGTGTACTCGGGCAGACGCTGAGGCCCGATGACGATGACCGCCACCAGGATGATGACGAGGAATTCGGAACCTGAGACGCCTAGCACGCCAACAGTATAGGGACCAAGCGCGGGACCCGATCACCATGCGGGACGTGCGCCGTCGCACCCCGGAGGCATGCGCATCGCCAGTGGCGATACCGTTGATCCGCCCACAACCTGGAACAATGAGTGTGTTCGCCCGCGCCGCCCCTCAGGGCCGTGCACGGGCAGATCCGATCCCACGCGACCACCGGTCGCAGCACGGAAGGTGGAACGGTGAGTGCCGACAAGACCTTGAGCTGGTCCTACACCGAGGAGTTCCCCAGCGAGGACGAGCAGATCGCCGACGCCCGGCTGCGCGGCATCGAGCTCGGCATCGCCCCCGTCTCCTCAGCCACGGGCGCCGCCCTGAAGATGCTCGCGGCCGCCGTGGCGGCGAAGTCCGTGGCGGAGGTCGGCACCGGCACCGGGGTCTCGGGGCTGTGCCTGCTCGGCGGAATGGGTTCGGACGGGGTGCTGACCACCATCGACGTCGAGCCCGAGCTCCAGCGCGAGGCGCGCAGGGCCTTCGACGCCGCGGGATATCCGGGAGCGCGCACGCGGATCATCCGGGGCAGGGCCTCCGACGTCATGCCCCGCATGGCGGCCCGCTCCTACGACATGGTCGTGCTCGACATCGATCCGGAGGAGTCGATCAAGCTGGCCGGGCCGGCACTGCGCATGCTGCGCGTCGGCGGCGTCCTTGCCATCACCCGGGCCCTGTGGAACGATCACGTGGCCGATCCCGCTCGACGCGACCCCACCACGGTCGCGGCACGCGAGCTGGGCAAGTCCCTGCGCGATCACGACGGTCTTCTCGTGTCGCTCCTGCCGGTCGGCGATGGACTGCTGGTGGCCGTCCGCCAGGCCTGACGGGCCTGAAATGACCTGAATGACCTGAATGAAGCGGTGCAGGAATAGCACAAGGACCGGGCCCTCGGGGACCCGGTCCTCGTCGTTACTTACTGCGGCAGGCGCCGCATACTATTGAAGAGATCTGAGCAGGTCTGAGGAAGTCTGAGCCGATCTGTGCGGGTCTGTGCGGATCGAGAATCAGTACTTCACGGAGGCCAGCGCCTCCTGGAGATCCTTGATCTCATCGGGCGTGATCTCAACAACCAGACGGCCACCACCCTCCAGCGGCACGCGCATGATGATCGAGCGGCCTTCCTTGACGACTTCTAGCGGCCCGTCACCAGTCCTGGGCTTCATGGCAGCCATGAGCTCCCCTTTCAGTGCTGTATCGCGGATTCATCACCGCACTGCCCAGCCCATTCTACGGCACGAGGACGCCGATCCTCAGATAAACGTGGTTAAGTCCACGAAGGCTCAACTATGCTCCGCTCCTGGGTTCCGCCCCGCCGGCCCGCAACCGCCGCGCGCCGTCGACCACGTAGTCGACGGCTTCCTGCGCCGTGTCGACGACGGGGAGCAGATCGACGTCCCCGGGCGAGATCGTCCCGGAGTCCACCAGGGTGCCGCGGATCCAATCCACCAGCCCGCGCCAGTAGTCGGAGCCCACCAGCACGATCGGGAAGGAGGAGACCTTGCCCGTCTGGACGAGGGTCACGGCCTCGAAGAGCTCGTCGAGCGTGCCCATTCCCCCGGGCATGACGACGAAGCCGTCGGAGTACTTCAGGAACATCGTCTTGCGGGCGAAGAAGTAGCGGAAGTTGACGCCCAGGTCGACGTACTCGTTCATGCCCTGCTCGTGAGGCAGTTCGATGCCGAGGCCCACCGAGACGCCGCCCGCGTCATGGGCGCCCTTGTTGGCCGCCTCCATCATCCCGGGGCCTCCGCCGGTGATGACGCCGTAGCCGCTGCGCGCCAGACCCGCCCCGATCTGCTGGGCCAGGGCGTAGGCGGGGTCGTCCGCGGCAGTGCGCGCCGAGCCGAACACGCTGATCGCCGGCCCCAGTTCGGCCAGCGCCCCGAAGCCCTCGACGAACTCGGACTGGATGCGCAGCACGCGCCACGGGTCGGCGTGCAGCCATTCGGCATCGCCGCGGTGGTCCAGCAGACGCGCGTCGGTGGTCCGGACGGGGATCTGGGTCCCGCGCAGCATCACGGGCCCTCTGCGGTAGGTCTGGCGTGTCATGGGGGAATGATCTCATCACGGCCGGTCGGGCCGTCGGACCGTCAGGCCAGCCATGCGCGCAGGATCTGCGCGACGGCCTCGATCTGGGCCACGGGGCAGTGCTCGTCATCGGTGTGGCACAGCATCGGGTCGCCCGGGCCGAGGTTGACCGCGGGGATGCCGGCCGCGGAGAAGCGGGCGACGTCGGTCCAGCCGTACTTGGGCCCGACGGCGCCCCCGCGCTCGCGCACCAGCTCGATGAGCTCACGGGCCATCGGGGAATCGAGTCCCGGGCGCGCGGCCGGGCTCAGGTCGTCCAGCTCGACATCGACCCGCCCGGTGCCGGCGTCGATGACAGGGTCGGTCTCCTCACCGACGGGATCGAGCCCTGCCAGCACGCGTTTGGCCCGGGCCAGGGCCTCTTCGGCCGTCAGGTCGGGTGCGAAGCGGTAGTTGACCGTGACGCGGCAGTGGTCGGGGATCGTGTTGGTCGCCGTGCCCCCTTCGATGAGGACGACGCTGAAGGACTCCCGGTAGGCCAGGCCATCGACCTCCACAGTCCTCACCGGGGCGGCCTTGACCCGCTCGATGAGGGTGGAGGCGGCATGGATCGCGTTGACGCCGCGCCAGGCCCGGCCCGAGTGGGCCGCCCGACCCGGCACGTCCAGGATGAGGCGCAGGGTGCCGTTGCATCCGCCCTCGACGCCCGCGCCGGTGGGCTCGCCGAGAATCGCCAGGTCCGCCTCGAACCAGTCGGGGTGGGCCGCGAGCGCCCGACCGAGCCCGTTGCGCTCGCCGACGACCTCCTCGTTGTCGTAGAAGACCCAGGTGACATCGCGGCGCGGAGCGGTCAGGGTCGCGGCCAGCTGCAGGCCCACCGCGATACCGCCCTTCATATCGACGCTGCCGCGCCCCCACACGACCGTCTGCCCGCCCTGCCCGTCTTGAGCGCCCGTGCCGCCCAGGTCCTCCAGGCTCTCGAGGCTCTCAAGGTTCTCATGGCTCTCAATACGGCCCGGGACGTTGTCGGTGCGGGGCGAGATGGGGACGGTGTCCAGGTGGCCGGCGACGACGACTCGCTCACGACGCCCCAGGCGAGTGCGGGCGACGACGGTGTTGCCGTGCCGCAGAACCTCCAGGTGCGTATGCGCCGCCAGGGCGGCCTGGACGGCGTCGGCCAGCGGGGCCTCCGCCCCGGAGACGCTCGGGGCGGACACCAGGGCGAGGGTGAGGGCGCCGAGATCGCCGTTCAGATCGGGCAGCGCGACCGGCTCCGCGACCGGGGCCGGGACCTGGCCGCCGAGCGGCGGGGGCGAGGTGGCGGTGTCGCTCATGGGCCCAGGGTACGGCCGAGTCGGGAGTGAGGACCCGCCGGCGTCATTGGCTACCTCACGTTCTTGTGTTGGGAACCACTGGTGAGGGCTGTCATTGTCACGGTTCGGAACGGGCGGCTCGCGGTAGCGTCGAAGTCATGACCCGCCCGGATCGCTCTCTCGACACCGTTGCCGTGACTGCCTGGATCAATGAGGACCCCGACCCCGCCACCCGCGAAGAGCTGACCGCTCTGCTGACCGCCCACGAGGCCGGCGACGATGAGGCCGCCGCAGCCCTGACCGACGCCTTCTCGGACACCCTGACGCTCGGTGCCGACGGCCTGCGCGGCCCTCTGGGAGCGGGGCCGAACCGGATGAATCGCGCCGTCGTCATCCGCGCCGCTGCCGGCCTGGCGGCTTATCTGCGCGAAACCCTCGGCGAGGGTTTCACCGTCGTGATCGGTTACGACGCTCGCCGCCACTCGGGCGTCTTCGCCCGCGACACGGCCTCCGTCATCACCGGCGCGGGGGGCCGCGCCGTCCTGTTCGACCGCCCCTGCCCCACCCCGACCCTCGCCTTCGCGCTCAGGCGCCTCGAGGCCGACGCCGCGGTCATGGTGGCGGCCTCCCGCACCCCGCCCCAGATCAACGGATTCACGATCTACCTGGGCGGGCGCGCCGTGACCGGCCCGGGGCAGGGCGCGCAGATCGCGCCGCCCTACGAGTCCGCGATCGCCGAGCGCATCGAGGCGGTCGGCGACCCGGCCGGGATACCTGAGATACCCGGGATACCGATGCCCGATTCCGGCTGGGAGACCCTGGGCGAGGAGATCATCGAGGACTACACCGCGACTGCGGCGAAGGCGGCGCGGATGCGCGCCGCCGCCCCCCTCAAGATCGTCCTGACCGCCCTGCACGGAGTGGGCGGGCGGATCTGCCGCGACGCGCTGGGCCGCGTGGGCCTGGACGTGATCGTCGTGCCCGAGCAGTTCGACGCCGACCCCGGCTTCCCCACCGTCGCCTCCCCCGACCCCGAGGAGGCCGGCACTCTCGACCTTCCCCTCGCGCAGGCCCGCGACGCCGACGCCGACCTGGTGATCGCCATCGACCCCGACGCCGGTTGCTGCTGCGCCGCAATCCCGGACGAGCACGTCACCGGCGGCTGGCGACGACTGACCGGCGACGAGCTCGGCACGGTCCTGGGAGAGCAGGCCGCCGAGCTCGCGGCCTTCACGGGCACCGGCATCCTGGCGAACTCGATCGTCTCCTCCCGCATGCTGCGCAAGATCGCGCAGGCCCACGGGCTGGGGCACCGCAACGCCCTGCCCGGCTTCAAATGGATCAGTCGCGTGCCCGGACTGGTCTTCGGCTACGAGGAGGCGCTGGGCTATTGCGTGGACCCCGCCTCGGTGCGGGACAAGGACGGCATCTCGGCCTCCGTGCGCCTGGCGGTGCTGGCCAGCGTGCTCAAGCAGCAGGGCCGCTCGATCGCCGACCTGCTCGACCGGCTGGCGCGCGAGCACGGGCTCCATGCCACCGGTCACCTGAGCGTGAGCAGCCGGGGCGCAGAGGATGCAGAGGATGCGTCCTTCATCTCCACGACCATGGATCGCCTGCGCGCCGGGGGCGTGCCCGCCTCACTGGCCGGCTCCCCCGTGGTCGACGTCTTCGACCTGCTGGACGGGGCCTCGGACGGCAACGGCGGGAAGCTCCCGCCGACAGACGGCCTGATCATCAAGACGGCGGCCAACGACCGCATCGTCGTGCACCCCTCGGACACCGAGCCGAGGCTCGCATGTCACTGCGAGGTCGTCGTACCGGTCGGCGTCGAGGATCCGGTCGAATTGGCCCGCCGGACCGCCGCCGACCGTCTGGAGGCCCTCAAGACCGACATGCGCGGGGTGCTCGGCGCCTGAGAGCGTCAGCTGCTCACATGCGATGCCAGGGCGCGCGCCGCTGCGGCCAGGAGGTAGACGGCTCCCGCCATCGCCGCGATGACGCCGCCCACCGACAGGCTCAGCACGACCCCCAGCCACATGCCCGCCACGCAGGTCAGGGCCCCCAGCAGGGCCGATCCGGCCACCAGCGAGCGCGTCGAGGAGCACCACGGGGCGATCGCGGCGGCCGGCGCCGCGACGAGGGCGATGGGCAGGATCGTGCCGACGGCGGGGACCAGTGTCGCAATGGTCAGGCATATCAGGACCAGCAGGACCGCTTCGACCGGCCCGCCGCGCAGCCCGGCGGCCCGATAGCCGACCGGGTCGAAGCCGTGGAAGATCAGGAAGCGGCCGCCCACCGCCAGGACCGCCAGCGCCCCGACCAGGACCGCCGCCGTCACGGCGACGTCCACGGGACCGATGTTGAGCACCGAGCCGGTCAGGAACCCGTCGACCTTCAGCGGCAGCGGGGCGAACCACTTGGCCAGGAAGTACCCCAGGGCGAAGCCGAAGGTCAGCACGATCCCCGCGGCCGACTGGGAGGTCAGCCCCGGGATCGTCGACAGCCAGCGCATGAGGGCGATCATGGGCAAGCACATGAGCACGGCTCCGACGAACAGGGCGACGGTCAGCAGGTCGTAATCGGCACGCTGCCCGGCCAGGGCGCGACTGAGCCCCGAGGCCACGACCACGCCCGCCACCGCGCCGGGGAAGGTGGAGTGGGTCAGGGACTCCGTGAAGAAGATCCGGCGGTGCAGCAGTGCCAGAGCCCCCACGATTCCGGCCAGCGCCCCCATGAGGACGACCTCGACCAGCGGCAGGGCCAGCACGTTCCAGCTCACGCTCATGCGCCCGCCTCCACGTCGTCTCGTTCTTCGCGGCGCGCTCCGTGGATGCGGTTGCGCCACCAGGCCCGCGTCGCCGCCACCAGGAACAGGGCGGTCATGGTCAGCGCCACGGCCGCCTGCGGCGAGACCGGGTGGGGCATCGGCGCGATCATGACCAGCAGCCCGAGCCAGCCGCCACCTATGCCCACGGCCAGGGCCACCGCCACCATGGCGGCCACTCGACCGGCCAGCACGCGTCCGGTCGCCCCGGGAATGACGAGATAGCCGATGACCAGGAGGGTGCCCACCGCCGTCGACGCCGAGACCACGACCGCGGCCACCGCCATGTTGAGCACCAGGTCGAGGATGAGCAGACGCATGCCGCCCGCCCTGGCCCCGACGGGGTCGAAGGCGTAGGCGACCTGCTCCTTCCAGGTGACGGCCACGGCCGCCAGGGCGATCAGACACATGAGGACGGCCTGGGCCAGGCGCAGGTCGGTGACCTCCAGGAGGCGGCCGAACATGAGCGCCTCGAGCTGGCCGGACATGTCCCCCTTGGCCAGGGACAGGATGATCCCGATCGAGAAGAAGCTGGTGAGGACCACCGCCGTGCCCGCCTCGGAGGCGGAGCGGCGGGCCGCACGATGGGTGACCCAGGTCAGCGCGACGGCGGCGAGCAGGGCCACCGCAGCGGCCGCGGGGACGATCCGATCGATGCCCCCGTAGACGGCGCCGGCCACGATGCCGGGGAAGACGGCGTGGACCATCGCCTCGGCGGTGAACTCGGTGGCGCGCAGGTTGACCAGGGTGCCCACGACGGCGCACACGGCGCCGAGCAGCACGATCATGAGCAAGGGCCTGAACAGGTAGGGCGCGGAGGCGAACTGGGCCAGGCCCGGCACATGGGAGGCCAGGCCGCGCAGGCCCTCGACGAGGTCGGCGAAGGTCTTGGTGACGCCGGCCGGCGCGGTTGCTGGGATGACTGCGGTTGCTGGGATCGCTGGGATGACTGCGGTCACTGCTCCGCGTCCTCCCCGCTCGCCGCGCCCTCCCGTTCCAGCGCCGTGGGATCGAGCTCGAGGAGGCGGTCCGAACCGGCTCCGCCGTAGGCCTGCTCGATGAGGGCGGGCACCAGCACCTCCGCGCGCGGGCCGAAGGCGATCTGCCGTCCGGCCAGCAGGGCGGCCTTCTCACAGGTCTGCCGGGCCAGGACCAAGTCGTGGGTGGAGACGACCACGCCGATGCCGCGGTCCTTGAGCCGGGCGATGATGTCGAGCAGCGCGTCGCGGTTGGGCTGGTCGAGGCCGTTGAAGGGCTCGTCCAGGAGGATCAGCCGCGGCTCGGCGGCGATGCACCGGGCCACGAGCACGCGCTGGCGCTGGCCGCCCGACAGCGTGCCGAAGCGCCGAGAGGCGAGCTCGCTCAGCCCGACGGCGTCCAGGGCCTCCCGACAGCGCCGGCGCTCGCGGCGGCCGGGGCGGCGCATCAGGCCCAGACGCGAGTAGGTGCCCATGAGGACGACGTCGAGGACGGTGACCGGGAAGCTCGGATCGAGGTCGGCGACCTGGGGGACGTAGCCGATCGATCCGCGCGGCGCTCGACCGGGGGCGGCGCCGTTGACGCGAAGACTGCCGGCGGCGACTCTGACCATGCCGAGCAGGCCGCGCAGGAGCGTGGTCTTGCCCGAGCCGTTGGGACCGATGAGGGCCAGGGCCTCGCCGCCCACGACCGTACCGGTGACCCCGGTCAGGACGGTGCGGGAGTTGTAGGCGAAGGCCGCGTCGTCGAGGACGACGACCGGTTCAGAGCTCGCTCGGCTCGCTCGGCTCGCTGGATTCATTCGGCTCACTTGACCTCTGTGTACATGGGCGTCCACTCGTTCAGGGATTCCGGGATCTCCGCGACAGTGCCGTCCCATGCCTTGGTGAGGTTGGTGACGTTGTGGAGGATCGAGCCGATGTAGGTCTCCCCGTCCGAGCCGGGGTCGCCCAGCGAGTCCCCGTACAGGGCCTCGTCCCCGACAATAGCCTTGACGCCGGCGGTCCTGGCGACCTTGTCGACGGATTCGGGATTGTTGGAGTTCTCGGCGAAGATCGCCACGGCGCCGGAGTCCGTGACGGCCTTGGCGGTCTCGTCGATCTTCTGGGCGGTGGCGTCCTGCTGGGCGTTGAAGTCGGACAGGGCGGCGCCCTTGAAGGTCACGCCGTAGGCGGCGGAGAAGTAGCCGAAGGCGTCGTGACTGGTGAACAGGACGCGCTTGTCGGCCGGGACGGTCTCCAGGCTGGTGCGGGCCCAGGCGTCCAGGTCATTGAGACGGTCGATGTAGCTCTGGGTGCGGGTACTCAGGAGGTCAGCGGACTCCGGGGAGGCCTTCTCCAGGGCGGCACCGATATTGGTCACCTGGACGATGGCGTTCGCGGGCGAGGTCCACACGTGCGGGTCGAAGCGGAATTCGGGCTCGTTCTCCCCGTCCTCGGGCGGGAAGGGCCAGGTGGCGACGTCCACCTTGGTCGTCCCGCGATCGACGGTGTAGGGCAGGTCCTTCTCCTTGGCCAGCTGGGCGTCGAGGTCGTCGACGTCGGCGGCGCCGGCGACCCCGGAGGTCACGACCATGGAGCCCTTGAAGCCGGTGGAGGTAACGGCGTCGTCGAGGAAGTGCTCCAGGTCGACGCCGGAGACGAAGAAGAGATCGGCCTCGGACAGCGCCCGCGACTGCTCCGCGGTCATGTCGTGCTCGTGGGCGGAGGCGTTGGGGGCGAGCAGGCAGGTCAGGGTCAGGTGCGTCTTGGCACTGGCGGTGTCGGCGCCGAAGTGCTCGGTCGTGCCGTCGGCGCCGGTGCGGTCGAAGGACAGGCCGTCGTCCTGGCCGTCGGAGGCGAGCTGGGTGATGTAGTCGCAGATCTGAGTGGTGGACGCGACCGCCTTGATGGCGGAGTCGTCAGCGCTCGTTGTGGAGGCTCCGCAGGCGGTCAGGGGCAGTGCCGCGGCAACGAGGACGAGGGAGGCGAGGACGGCCGCCGTCCGGCGCCCGCAGATGAACATGGGTCTCATGAGGGATGAGAGTATTTCGGGCGTCCGAAACTTTCAAGTCTCGAGTCACGAGAACCCGGCGGAGCCGACTAGCACTCCGTCGCCCTCCCCTCCGCCCCTCGCAGCTCGCGCGGCAGGATGACCGCGAGAATGCGCGGCCAGTACCCGAGTTCCCGCGGCCCCGGGCCCGCGGAGGCGCGCAGAGAGAGCAGATCCAGGACCCTGACGGCTCCCGACGACGGCTCGTAGAGGTGGACGCACCCCGGGCCGTCCTTCCCGGCTTCTTCTGGGGAGGACGGGACGGGGTCAGTGCACGGCAGCGACGGCCTGTCCAGCGCCGCACGAGGATGCCCGCTGCAGAAGATCGGCGAGCTGGATCAGATCGGCACGGTCGGCCGCCCGCCGTACACGAGCTACGAACTGACCCCATCCCACTTGACCTATGCGCTGCTCGGCCAGGAGTCCAGAGCCTCCCAGAAGGCGCTTGGCCCAGGCTAGGAGCGGGTGAACGGAGTCGACAGGGAGCGCCAGGAGGCCCACAAGCCCAGAGGCGATGTGCTCGGCCTCCGCAACATCTCCATTGCACAGCGCCTCGAACAGCGCGACACGTGTCGGCTCGTCATCGACACCCAAAGTACCTTCGAAGTGAAGGCGGTCCATGCACGCGAGCAGCCTCGCCCCTCGTCCGGCGGGGGTATCTGCGGCCTGGTCGCGGATGGCGAGGATGCGGTTGATGTTGTCCGGGAGGAACGGGCCGTGGTTACCAGTGTTCTTGTCCATAAGCCGCAGGATCTGAGCACCCCCGATGCCGATCCCGTCCACCGCAGTGACGACCGCGTCAGGGATGTTGGCAAATCTGAAACCCGCTGAGAAGTAGGTCAGCAAACCGACCTCATGGGCACGGTGAACCAGAGTGAGCGCGAGTGGACCGCCGAGCTGATCGGTGATGCAGCGGCTGGGGTAGGTGTCCGCGGTTCCATCCCAGGTGACCTTGTCGAGACCGGCTTGGGCAGCGATCTCGATGCCGAGCAGTCCGATCTCCTCCGCCGTGGCGGCCTGGACAGCCCCGCCACGGGCGCGCACGGTTTCCTCACGATCGTCGAGGACGGGCGTATTGATGTTGAAAGCGGCAGACAGGACCTGGGCATGGCGGTCGCGTCGCACCTCACGGGCGAGGGAGGACAGCAGGCGGACCGCCTCGGAGGCCGTCAGCCTTTCGACCGAGAACTTAACCTCCGCGAGACCATCGGACAGCAACGAGGAGGCCGCCGCGGCGAAGGTGCGGCTGGTCTTAATCAGCGAGTCATTAACCGTTCCGTCCAGCAGGGGTCTCCCGATGTAGCTCGAGGTCGGTGCCGCCTCACCGGCGTGCAGGCGGACGCGGGCGACCGTGCGCGGCGACGGGATCCGATACGGTTCCAGCTCCTCACGGCTGCGGCTCACCCCGCGCTCGAGGTGCTCGACGTGGACGATGACACCACGAAGGTAGCCCGGATAGCGAGTGGTACCCGCGAGATGCCCCTCGCCGGGGTCCGTGATCGACGCGTATGTCTGCACGTCGCGGAAGCCCGAGGTACCCCAGATCGGGTATTTGCCGGGGATGTGCACGCCCTGATCAAGGAGCCAGTAGGCGGCGCGCACTGCAATGCGTTCGTCAACGGTCAGGTTGTCGTTCCTATCACGGCGGTAGGCGATAAGCTCCGAAGCCGCTGCGAGGAAGTCCTGCTCGGGACGCATGTAACGGTCGTGATCAATGTGCACATACACGTCGAGGCCGTCGTCCGTGAAGATGGAGTGTGCCCTGCTGGACGAGGATGTAGGTTCAAAGGCATCGCAGAACGCGGTGAGGGCGTCTCTATAGGCGGAGCTGAGTGCGGAGACGCCGTGGCCCGAGGCGCCCGCCAGGTCGAGCGTCGCAGTGAATGCGCTGGTCAGGTGGGTCTGGTCAGGGAACCGCTCCGCGAAACGACCAAGGTCGGAGCGCACGCGCGCCTCGGCCTCCTCAAGGGTCTCCTGGACCGGAAGTCTGTAGGGGTCTATCTTAGTGAAGCTATCGTCGGTGAAGCGCTCGCGGGTGAGTACCGCCTCCACACGGACGAGGAGGTCGCTAAGATGCTCGACAATTAGGTGGATTGCGGTGCCGGCGGGGATCTGAGTGCTGGTGGGCTGGAGGGCTGCTCGCGGTACGAGGGTAACCATGTCAGGGAAATCTCTCTATGTCGTGTGTTGACGGTCGGGGTGGTTCGAAGGCCTGCGCTCTGATGCAGTACAGGGTGCGAGTAGAGCCGAGATCATGCAGCGGTGGCTAAGGTCACAGAAGCGGCCTCGCAGTTCCGCCCAGGAGAGCCGCAGCCGATGCGGATGACCCGAACGACGGCGCCATCCGTGTCGAGAATGCCGCGCACCTGAACTACGAGATTCTCTCTGTCGAGAACAGCGATGCTTGCTTATTAATGACACCCAAACTCTTCCGACTTCATAAAGTCGGCGTCGAGGGCAGCATGGACAGTGGCGCGGGTCAGCGTCACCGAGAAAACAACGGGTGGGGCATCGGTGTGCTCCTCATCGTGAAATTCAGACCCGCGCGGGCCGCGCGGGATGACTCGACGCTAAACATGAAGCGATAGTTACCCGCAAGGTCTGCTACTATCCGAAAGGAAGTAATAGACCGTGAAAAGTAGGACGGAGAGCGATGACGGCAAACGGTGCCGCACCGGGGGTTGGAAAGAGCGGGCAGACCCGCGGGCAAGTTTACTCGGCCGACTGCCCGTGCCGGGCCTTGCTGGATGTCGTCGCCAACAAATGGGCGGCACTCGCGATCAGCGCCCTCGCTGAGGAGACGCTGCGCTTCGGGGAACTGCAGCGGCGCCTGCAGGGAATCTCGCCGAAGGTGCTGACGGCGACGCTGCGTCGGCTCGAGGACTTCGGTCTTGTGGACCGCATGGTGATCCCCGCCGTCCCCCTGCACGTGGAGTACTCGTTGACCGAGGCGGGCCGCAGTGCGGTCCGCCCGATGTTCATGCTGCGCGACTGGGCCGAGTCCCAGTACGAGCTGGCTCGCGCGCGCATTGACCATAACGAGGCGCACTGACCGCGCACCCAGAACCGTTGATCTACTATCTAACAGGTAGTAAGCAATCTTGCAGGTAACTACTGACCTCTGGCTACGGTCATCAGGGCGCCGTCTTCCGGTGCCAGACGACACCACCAGAAGGAGCTGCTCCTATGACAGCCGTACCCCAGAACGAGACCGTCACTGCCGTCGTCTCCCGCGCCGGTGGGCCACTGGACGGCCCCAACAGCCTGGTTGACACGAGGATCCCCGCCCCCGGCGCGCCGACGGGCCACGATCTTCTGGTCAAGGTGCAGGCCGTGTCGGTCAACCCTGTCGACGTGAAAGTCCGCGCCTCCGGGAACCGCGGCGATAAGGACCGTATCCTCGGCTGGGATGCCTCAGGCACCGTCGTCGCCGTAGGCGAGGACGTGACGCTGTTCCGTCCCGGCGACGAGGTGTTCTATGCCGGCGCGATCGAGCGCTCCGGCTCCTACTCTGCCCGCCAACTCGTCGACGAGCGCATCGTCGGGCCGAAGCCCTCTTCGCTCACCCATGCCCAGGCGGCGGCCCTGCCGCTTACCGGCATCACGGCCTGGGAAGCTCTGTTCGACAAGCTCGGCCTCACCCAGAACTCGAGCGGAACCCTGCTGGTTCTCGGAGGTGCGGGCGGGGTGGGATCCATCCTGATCCAGCTCGCCAAGGAACTGACTAGCGCGACCGTCATCGCCACCGCATCCCGGTCCGAGTCACGTGAATGGGCTCTGTCCCTCGGAGCCGACGCCGTAGTCGACCACTCCTCGGACGATCTGGCTCACCAGATCCTGGCCGTGGCCCCCGGTGGCGTGGACTGGGTATTCACCCCACAGAGCAAAGGCCGGATCCCGCTATTCACCGAGATCGTGCGCCCGTTCGGCGAGATCGTCGCGATCGATGACGAGAGGGACCTCGACCTGTTCGCGTTGAAGGGGAAGGCTATCTCTTGGCACTGGGAGCTCATGTTCACCCGGCCGCGCTTCGGCTACGACCTCGAAGCCCAGCACCGTGCGTTGGCCAGCATCTCCGAGCTGGTCGATGCCGGGCGCATCCGTACTACCATGACGAAAATGCTAGGACCGATCGGCGCCGAAGCGCTGCGCGAGGCGCACCAGATCCTCGAAACCGGTCACGCCGTCGGGAAGATCGTCGTCGCTAACGAGGTTTGAGGAGGGTCTGGGGACTGAATCCCCGACCGCATGCGCTCACAGGAGCTCGCCGCGCCCTTCGGCGCGCAGACGATCGACAACGCCCTTGACCGCCTGCGCCTGGTCCGGAGTCGTCACCAGCAGGGCGTCGGGCGTGTCGACCACGACGGTGCGGGGCACCCCCAGCAGGGCGATCTTGCGCCCGGTGGTCGAGGCCACGAGCGCACCGGGCGAGGCCAGGGCCTCGACATCGGCGGCCGGACCGCCCGCTGCGGAGTCGTCCAGCACGGCGACGCCATCGGCCGGCCCCCGGGTGCGCTCCGGCACGAGCTCGGCCAGGGAGTCGAAGTCGCCGACGTCGTCCCAGCCCATGGCGGCGGGCACCGTGGCCACGCCCCCTGCCGCGGCCACGGGCTCGGCGATGGCATGGTCGATGGCGATCCTCTCCAGGCCCGGCCAGCGCTCGGCGAGGACCTCCTCGCGCGCGGGAGTGTCCCAGGCGGCCGCGATGGCCCCGACATCGGCGGCGAGCCGGGGCCTGTGAGCGGCCAGATGGTCCAGCAGGACGCCCGCACGGGAGACGAACATGCCGGCGTTCCAGCGGTAGTCGCCCGTGGCGAGATAGGCGGCCGCAGTGGCGGCGTCGGGCTTCTCGGTGAAGCCGAGCACCCGGCGCCCATCGGGGGCCCCGGGCACATCGAGGCTCTCGCCGCAGTGGATGTAGCCGAAGGCGGTGGAGGGGCCGGTCGCCTCGATGCCGATGGTCACGACCCATCCCTCGCGCGCCAGCGCCGCGGCCTGGCGGACGGCGCCGATGAAGGCGGTCTCATCGGCGACGGTGTGGTCGGCGGCGAAGGACCCGACGACGGCGTCGCGGCCGTGGCGCGCGGCGATGACTCCGGCGGCCAGGGCGATGGCGGCCATGGAGTCCCGCGGCAGGGGCTCGGCCAGAATGCTGTCGCGCGGCAGCTCGGGCAGCTGATCGGCCACTGCCGCCACGTGCGCGACGCCGGTGACGATCGTCGTCGTGGCGGTCACGGGCGCCAGGCGCGCCACCGTGCCCTGGATCAGGGTGCGACCGGCGCCGGTCAGGTCGAGGAGGAACTTGGGATGGTGCCGCCTGGACAGCGGCCACAGCCGAGTGCCCGCGCCGCCGGCGGGGATGATGGCGTGAATCGCCTCATCCGATCCGGCTCGCTCGGCAGGCTCGGCGCTCTCGACTCGGTCGGCGTTGTGAGCCTTGTGGGCCTTGTGGGCACAGCCGATGCGTTCAGGATTCTCATTCACTCCCGCAGGCTATCGCTCATTCGCGCTGCTCGGCGGAGACCAGCGGAGAGTAGTCGGGACGCGCCGTCGGGTCGGCCTCCAGAGCGCCGGTCAGGGACTGCCGCGGCCAGGTCAGGGTCTCGGGAACCGAGAGCGTCACGTAGTTGGGGCGCTCGTGGGCATGCACCTCCGCGGGGTGCTCCACCTCTCTCGGCAGTGGCGGATTAGCCGTCCAGGCAGCCACCAGCAGCACCGCGCGACTGGTCAGGTGCAGCCACAGCACCAGGACCACGACGGCGGCGAAGGACGCCAGCAGCGGGTTGCGCACCGCGGCGGAGCCCACCGCCCCGGTCCCCACCTGCCGCAGCACGCCGAGGGCGAGCGCCCCCAGCATGCAGCCCTGGATCAGGTCGCGCTTGGGCGGACGCACACCGCAGACGGTGATGAGCATCGCCAGGACGCCGGCATCGATGATGAAGGACACGGCCAGTGTGGCCAGCCACGCCCCACTCCCGGTCAGCGAGTCGGGCAGGCCGAGCCTGCGGCCGATGCCCCCGGACAGGGTGGTGGTCACCACCGAGGCGACCGCGGTCACCAGCACTCCCGCCACGATGACGAGGAACCCGAGCAGGTTGAGCAGCTGGCTCACCACGGGGCCGGGAGGGGGATTGACGATGCCGAACATGGCGCGCAGAGCGGTCTTGATGGTCCCCATCAGGCTCATCGCCGAGTACAGCAGGGCGACGCCGGCGATGACCGACCCGAAGTTGAGGGCCGAGCTCAGCGTCAGCTGCTCGACGGTCACCAGCCCCTGACCATCGCCGGTGTCCAGCACACCGGGCAGCATGGAGTCCACAGAGGAGATGGTGGCGGCGCGGAAGGCGGGACGGTTGCCTATCATCGCCATCAGAGTGCTCATGCCGATCACCAGGGCCGCGAAGATGGAGAACATCGCGGTATAGGCGATTCCCCCGGCCATGAGGGCGCCGCGCGCCGTCCCGTAGCGCTTGAGGGCCCGCCCCGGCCGGGTGCGCTGAAGAGCCCCGATCAGCCCTTTGATCCGCGCGATCACGACGTCTCTGTCCCGGGTTCCATCCCGGTCGCCACCCCGATCTCCATCCCGGCCGCTATCCCGGGAGCGCGGGAGCCGCCGGTTCGCCCGAATCCGCGGCCCCCACCGGATCGGAAGCGGCCTGGGAGGCGGAGGCGCGACCGAAGACGAAGGACTCCGCAACCTCCCAGACCCCCTCGGGGCGCAGACGGTAGAGGTGGATGCGGGCGGCGGTGAAGTCCACGTCCAACTCGGCCCCGGCCGCGGCGGCCACGTCCAGGTGGTCGTCGGCGATCTCGTGGGCGAGGGTGACGTGCGGGTGGAAGGGGAAGCTGAGGGGGCGCGCCAAGGGCCCGGCCTCATCGCGCACGCGGCCCTGGAGACGTTCGCATTCCGGAGCGCCGCGGCTCAGATCGAGGTAGACCACGGGGCTGACGGGGCGGAAGGTGCCCACCTCGTCCAAGCGGATCCGGAAGGGCGAGGTCCGCCGAGCCACGCGCCGGAGGTGCTGGGACACCTGCTCCAGCGAGCCCACATCAACGGCGGTGGGCGGCAGGATCGTGATGTGCGGGGGAATCACATGGGCCAGCGGATCGCCGGCAGCCGCACGCACCTGGCGCACCCGGGCGGCATCCGAGTCGGGCAGCGCGATGGCCACACCGATGACGCACTGGTGCGCGCCTGGTGCGGGGATATCCATGATTCCTGGTCTCCTACGGGTCGTGCGGGCGGTGGACGCCCTTGCGGCCACTCGAACACATTACCGTGCCCGCCCCCGCCAGTCCCAGCCCGGAAGACGTCACCCCGGGGAGGACTCCCCTCGAGGATGCGCGAAGTGACCGTCGTCTCCGGTCGTTTCTGGCACACTGACGCCGTGCGCCCGCCCGCATCCGCCCCGCCATCGGCAGCCGGGGCCCGGGCTCGCCCGCCACACCCGCACACTCCAGGAGACCACGATGTCCAGCGCCGCTCCCGTCTTCACCCCCGCCCTGACCCCGCAGGAGGGGGCCAGGGCCGCCAGCGCCCTGTTCAGGGAGGCTTTCGACGCCGAGCCCGACGGCGTCTGGTGCGCACCGGGGCGCGTCAACATCATCGGGGAGCACACTGACTACAACGGCGGGCTCGCCCTGCCCATCGCCCTGCCGCATCGCGCCTACCTGGCACTTCGGCGCCGCGAGGACAGGACGGTGCGGCTCGTGTCCTCCCTGACGCCGCAGAGCATCGACACCCTGGACCTGGACGTCATCGGCCCCAAGGGCACGCCCGGCGAGGTCCGCCATTGGAACGCCTACATCGCCGGTGTGGCCTGGGCCTTGGAGCGCGACGGGCTGGGCCCGCTGTCGGGATTCGACGCCGCGCTGGTCTCCTGCGTGCCCCTGGGCGGAGGCCTGTCCTCCTCGGCCGCCCTGGAGAGCGCCACCGCGGTGGCGCTGGACGACGTCGACGCGCTCGGGCTGGCCGGCCCGGCCGAGGCTCCCGACGACGCCGGTCGCGCGCGCCTGGTGACGTCCTGCGTGCGCGCGGAGAACGAGGTGGCCGGAGCCCCCACCGGCGGCATGGACCAGTCCGCCTCCCTGCGCTGCCGCGCCGGCCACGCCCTGGAGCTGGACTGCCGCACCGGCGAGGTCGAGCAGGTCCCCTTCGACCTGAGCGCCGCCGGGCTGGCGCTGCTGGTCATCGACACCAAGGCCGAGCACTCGCTGGTGGACGGCCAGTACGGTGCGCGGCGGGCTGCCTGCGAGAAGGCCGCCCGCATGCTCGGCGTCGACCTCCTGGCGGACATCGCGCCCGACGATCTGGAGACGCACCTGAGCAGGCTGGCTGAGCCGGCTGGGCCGACGGGCCACGGGGAGGCGGAGGCGGACGCCGACGAGCTGGTCAAGCGCACCCGTCATGTGGTGACCGAGATCGACCGGACGCGGCGCCTCGTCGCGCTGCTGCGCGACAGCCGCCCGCTGGCCGGTCCGAAGCTGGAGGAGGTCGGCGCCCTCATGAACGCCAGCCACGACTCGCTGCGCGACGATTACGAGTGCTCCTGCCCCGAATTGGACATGGCCGTCGCAGCGGCCCGGAAGGCCGGCGCCCACGGAGCGCGGATGACCGGCGGCGGCTTCGGAGGCTCTGCGATCGCGCTCGTCGACGCCGATTCCGCCGACGCCGTCGCCCGGGCCGTCGTCGTCGCCTATGCCGAGGCGGACTTCACGGCCCCGGCCTTCCTGAACGCGATCCCCTCGGCTCCCGCCGGCCGGCTGAGCTGAGCCCTGCGCGACTCCCTCCAGGGTCCTACCTTCCCCATCGGGCGTCCTCCCCCGGTCATAGGAACGTCTCCTCCTTCAGGAGGAATCCCTCCTACGCCCGGAACCATAGGCTTCAGTCATCCCCTGTGAGGCGCATCGGCGTACCGATGCCGTGGTACTTCTGCGCCTCTGCGCCTCAATTCCCGGGCGCCCGCATATTCAGGGCTTAACTGGAGACTCGCATGAAGAAGAAATACATCCTGCCCGCCGTCAAGATCTTCATCGCTGTGGTCATCGCCATAGCCCTGACGAAGATCGCCTTCTTCTCCGGCCAGGAGGGGCAGAACCAGGCGGACATCTCCTCCGGCCTGGAGGTGACGACCCGAACCACGACCGCCACGGTCGGCGACATCACCAGCACGGTCGAGGTCAAGGGGCAGGTGGTCCAGGACAAGGCGGTTGAGGCCAAGGCCACCCTGACCGGCACCGTCGATTCCCTCACCGTGGCCAAGGACGCCATGATCACCCAGGGCGAGCCCCTGCTCTACCTGAAGAAGACCGAGCCGCAGGAGCCGAAGACCGACGCCGAGGGCAACACCGTCACGCCCTCCGACAAGGTGACCTGGGGCACCGTCTACGCCCCGGTGAGCGGCAAGGTGACCTACAACGTCATCGAGAACCAGGACACGACGGTCGGCATGGTCGTGGCCTCCGTGACCCCGCAGACCTACTCCGCCACCGGCGACATCACCGCCGCCCAGCAGTACCGGCTCACCAACGCCCCGGCCGCGGCCACCATCTCGACGACGGACGGCCCCGCGCCCTTCTCCTGCACGGATCTGAAGATCGGCACGAAGGAGAACACCTCCACCACCACCGGCCAGAACGGCAGCAGTACCACCACCAGCACCGGGGAGGGCACCAAAGTGGAGGTCCGCTGCTCCGTGCCGCCTGAGCAGCAGGTCTTCGCCGGCCTGAAGATCACCATCGGCATCGACGCGGGCTCGGCCACGGGAGCGGTCCTGGCCCCCGTGACGGCCGTGGAGGGATCCGTGACGACGGGGAACGTCTGGGTGGTGACCGACCCCGACAACCCCAAGGACGCCGAGAAGCGCGAGGTGTCCCTGGGCATCAATGACGGCACCAATATTCAGATCACCAACGGCCTGGCCGAGGGCGAGACAATCCTGCAGTACGTGCCGGGCAAGGACATCGTCCGCACCGGCAACCCCAACACGTGCGAGCCCGACAACTCCGCCTGCTACGACGAGAACGGCAAGGAGATCCTGTGAACTCGGGCCCGCTGATCAGTCTGCGCGGCATCACGCGCACCTTCACGGTCCCCGACTCCCCGCCGCTGAACATCCTCACCGGCGTCGATCTGGATGTTCACCCGGGCGAGCACGTGGCCATCGTGGGCCGCTCCGGAACCGGCAAGTCGACTCTGCTCAACACCCTCGGGCTGATCGACATCCCGACCTCCGGCAGCTACCACTTGACGGGCATCGACACGGCCAGGCTGGGCGAGGGCCGCCGCGCCCACCTGCGCGGGGAGACCTTCGGCTTCGTCTTCCAGTCCTTCAACCTCATCAGCGGCCTGACGACCACGGAGAACGTCGCAGCCCCGCTCCTGTACGACCACGGCACGGCCTTCTGGAGGCGCACGTCCCGGGCGGAGGAGCTCCTGGACGCCGTCGGACTGGCCAGCAAGGCGGGGATGGCCATCGGGCGCCTGTCGGGCGGCGAGCAGCAGCGGGTCGCCATCGCCCGGGCGCTGGCCCGGCGACCCCGCGTCATCCTGGCCGATGAGCCGACCGGAGCCCTCGACGTCGACACGGGGGCGGCCGTCATGGAGCTGCTGGAGAAGCAGTGCCGCGACAATGGCGCGGCACTCATCCTCATCACCCACGACCTGGCCGTAGCGGGGCGGGCGCACACCCAGTACCGCCTCGAGCACGGGGTGCTGACCCCGATCTCGGTGAGTCGGCGCCAGGCGGGCTCCCTGGAGGAGTTCAGCGAGGTCCAACTCGCCCCCGTGGCGGACCGAGCAGTCGCACCAGCGCCCGGCGCTGATGCAATAGGAGCGGTAGGAGCAGCAGGAGGGGCCCGATGAAACTCTTCGCAGGGACCGGCGGCCTGATGACGGGATTCGTCGGCGCGATCATCGAGGCATGGGCGCAGCTGCGCATCGGCAAGGTCCGAGTGCTGCTCTCGCTCGTGGGCGTGGGGGCGGCCGTGGCCGCCATGTCCTTCGTCATCGCCATCGGGCAGGTCTCGGTGACCGCGATCAACTCCGATATGGAGAAGTACATGGGGCGTCCAGGCACTGTGACCATCAGCGTCTCCCCCACCGGGAAGGACGTCACGGCCTCGGGTCATGACGACTCCGAGGACGGCGACTCCAGCGACTCCGGGCAATCGAACTCCGACGAGGCCGGGTCCAAGGCCTCGGGCGCCCCGGACAGCGGGCAGGCCGGCTCTGGGCAGTCGAACTCCAATCAGGGGTCCGCCGGTTCGGGACAGGGCTCTGCCGGCGCCTCCAAGGAGACATCGGCCAAGACCTCGGAGCGGGTCGACCGCGCTCTGGCATCCTTCGTCACCCGGTACGAGGCGAGCTCCTGGGCCACCACCTACACGACCAAGCTGCGCTTCGCCTTCCCCGACGGACCGCGCCAGGTCTCCACCCAGGCGGTGAGCCTGGGCTACGGAACCCTGCACCACACCCAGGTGAAGCAGGGCCGCTGGTTCAGCAGCGAGGACGTCGACGACGCCTCCCCGACGCTGGTGGTCTCCCAGGGCTTCCTCGACGCCCTGGGCATCTCCGAGCTCACGCAGCCGGTCACCGTCACCTCCTACACGCCCGTGCGCACCACCTTCACCATTGTGGGCGTGCTCAAACCGGACAGGAGCACGGACTACTGCACCACCACCGACACCAACGGCGAGACCATCCCCTGCCCGCAGCCGCTGTCGGCGTTCGTCCTGAAGGACGCCTACGAGCAGCAACTGCCCGAGGAGGCCGAGCGCCCGACGCCGACGCTCGAGATCTGGGCCGGGAAGGACCAGACAAAGGAGGTCAAGAATCTCGCCAAGAAGAATCTGGACGCCCAGTTCGGGAAGGGCTCCACGCAGGTCAGTGACAACCTGGGGAACAATTCGAATCTGAGCGCGGACGGCTTCACGAGCGTGGTGACCGCGGCCGGGGTCCTCATCATGATCCTGGGCGCCCTGAGCCTGGTGAACATCTCGATGGTCACGGTGCGCCAGCGCATCCACGAGATCGGGGTGCGGCGCTCCTTCGGGGCGACGAGTCGACGGATCTTCTTCTCCATCATGCTGGAGTCCGTGGTGGCGACCGTCGTAGCCGGCGTGGTCGGCGTCGGCCTCGCGATCGTGGCGCTCAGGGTCGTGCCGCTGGGCGCCCTGCTGGGGGGAATAGAGATCGCGGCCAATCCGCCCTTCCCCATGCTGGCGGCCGTGACCGGGCTGCTGGCGGCGGCCGGCGTGGGAGCGCTGTCCGGCATCATCCCGGCGATCGTAGCCGTGCGCATCCGCCCCATCGACGCCATCCGCTACTGAGCGGGAACGGCGCACAGAACGCACACAGAAAGCGAATGGAAAACGAGTGTCCTGCCCGGGGTGTCCTCGTGACAGGCCGTACTCTGACACCATGCGTATCGCCACCGTCAATGTCAACGGCATTCGGGCAGCGGCCCGCAAGGGCATCTCGACGTGGTTGGAGGCCAGCGCGCCCGACGTCCTCGTGCTCCAGGAGGTCCGCGCGGACGAGAAGACCGCCTCCGACCTCCTGCCCGGATACCGCTCGGAGGTTTGGCCGTGCCGTATCAAGGGGCGTGCGGGGGTCGCCGTCGCCGTGCGCGAGGGAAGCGTGGTCGCCGTGGGCGAGGTGCGTCGCGGCGTCGCCCTGCCGGACACCGTCGAGCCCGACGTCGACTCGGGCCGGTGGCTCGAGGTGGACCTGGCCGTAGAGGGGACGCCGGGCTCGGACGGCGCCGGACGCCACACGCTCACCGTCGTGTCGGCCTACCTGCACTCGGGCCAGCTGGGCACCGAGAAGATGGACCAGAAGTACGCCCACCTGGAGCTCGTGGACGCGCGCATGGCGGAGCTGCTGGAATCCAGTGAGTCCGGCGGCCCCCAGGTCATCATGGCCGGCGACCTCAACGTGGTCCGCTCCGAGCGCGACATCAAGAACTGGAAGCCGAACCACAACAAGACCGCCGGGGTCATGGACGAGGAGATCGCCCACCTGGAGGGCTGGTTCGCCTCCGGCTGGATCGACGTGGCCCGCTGGCTGGCACCGGGCGAGCAGGGGCCCTACACGTGGTGGTCCCAGCGCGGCAGGGCCTTCGACAACAACGCGGGTTGGCGCCTCGACTACCAGGTCGCCACGCCGCGCCTGGCCAAGCGCGCCTCGACCTTCACCGTGGATCGCGCCGATTCCCATGACACTAGATGGTCCGACCACGCCCCGCTCGTCGTCGACTACGCCTTCTGAGTCTTCTCTTCCTGAGTCTTCTGAGTCTTTCTGAGAGACGGCCCGGCCCCATCTCCTGATCTCCCGCCGCCCGCGCGGGCGGCCTGCGAGGATAGGGCCATGAATATCTTCTCCCGCCTGCGCAGCCCCGGCCCCGGCTCCGGCCCTGGCTCGTCGCCCGCGGCCAGCGACCCGGACGCCCCTGCGGGCGCCGGCATGCGCACCATTCGCGCGCTCGTCTCGGGGCAGGTTCAGGGGGTCGGCTTCCGCTGGTACTGCACCGAGGAGGCGCAGCGACTCGGCCTGGTCGGGCGGGTGAGCAACCTGCCCGACGGCGACGTCAAGGTCCTGGCGCAGGGCCCGGCCGACGCGGTCTCGCAGCTGGTGGCCTGGCTGCACCACGGGTCCCGATGGGCGCGGGTCGACGACGTCAGGATCACTGAGCTGCCGCCGGGCAGCCTGCCCCAGAGCGACTTCCAGCCGGGCAACTGAATCAGGCCCGTCCCGGCCGCCGACTCAGCCCGCCCGACGCTCGGCCGCCTCCACCACATTGGCCAGCAGCAGGGCGCGCGTCATGGGCCCCACTCCCCCGGGATTCGGGGAGAGCCAGGCCGCGACCTCGTCCACACCGTCGGCGACGTCCCCGGCGATCCGCCCCTTGCCGGTGGCGGGGTCGACCGCCCGGGAGACGCCCACGTCCAGGACGACGGCGCCGGGCGCCACCATGTCCGCGGTGACGATGCCGGCCGAGCCGGCCGCGGCGATGACGATGCCGGCGCAGCGCACGTGCGCGGCCAGGTCCTGGGTGCCCGTGTGGCAGACATCGACGGTGGCGTTGACGTCCTTGCGCCCCAGCAGCAGTCCGATAGAACGGCCCACGGTCACGCCCCGGCCGATGACGCACACGTCCGCCCCCGCTAGGTCGATGCCGTGGCGGGTCATGAGCTCGATACAGGCCCGGGGCGTGCACGGCAGCGACGAGGCGATTGGGCCGGAGCTGCGCAGGACGAGGCGGCCCAGGTTAGTGGGGTGCAGGCCGTCGGCGTCCTTGTCGGGGTCGATGCGCTCCAGGATCGCGTTGGTGTCGATCCCGGCGGGCAGCGGCAGCTGGACGATGTAGCCGGTGCAGTCCGGGTCGGCGTTGAGGCGGTCGACGGCGGCGGCCACCTCGGCCTGCGAGGCGGTGGCGGGCAGGTCGATGCGGATGGAGTCGATGCCGACCTCGGCGCAGTCGGAGTGCTTGCCGGCCACGTACTTCACGCTGCCGGGATCCTCCCCCACGAGCACGGTGGCGAGCCCCGGGGTGATGCCGCGCTCGCGCAGCGCCGCCACGCGCGTCTTGAGCTCCGCCTTGAGGGTCGCGGCCGTGGCCTTGCCGTCCAGGACCCGGGCAGGGCCGTTCCAGGGCGCCCTCACTGGGCCAGTCCCGGGTAGAGGGGGAAGGCGTCGGTCAGGGCGCGCACGCGGCCGCGCAGACCCGCCAGCGTCTCGTCGTCGGCTGTGCCCGCGACGCCTGCGATCAGCGCCGTGGCGATGATGTCGGCGACCTCGGTGAACTCCTCGGCGCCGAAGCCGCGGGAGGCCAGGGCGGGGGTGCCGATGCGCAGTCCGGAGGTCACGCGCGGGGGGCGCGGGTCGAAGGGGACGGCATTGCGGTTGACGGTGATGCCGGCGTCGTGGAGAAGGTCCTCGGCCTGCTGGCCGTCCAAGGGGGCCTCGCGCAGGTCCACCAGGACCAGGTGGACGTCGGTGCCGCCGGTGACCAGCCGGATGCCGGCGGCGCGCGCATCGTCGGCCCGCAGGCGCTCGGCCAGGATGGCGGCGCCCTCAATGGTGCGGGCCTGACGGTCCTTGAACTCCTCGGTGCCCGCGACCTTCATGGCCACGGCCTTGGCGGCGATGACGTGCATGAGGGGGCCGCCCTGCTGGCCGGGGAAGACGGCGGAGTTGAGCTTCTTGCCCCACTGCTCGGCCCGGTTGGACAGCAGCATGCCGGAGCGGGGGCCGCCCAGGGTCTTGTGAACCGTGGTGGACACGACGTCGGAGGCGGGCAGGGGGCTGGGATGCAGACCGGCGGCGACGAGTCCGGCGAAGTGGGCCATGTCGGTCCACAGGGCGGCGCCGACCTCGTCGGCGATGGAGCGGAAGGCCTCGAAGTCGAGGTGGCGGGGGTAGGCGGACCAGCCGGCGATGATGACCGCGGGGCGCTCGCGCAGGGCGGCCTCGCGCACCTGGTCCATCTCGATGCGCATGGTGGTCTCGTCCACGCCGTAGGCGGTGGCGTTGTAGTTCTTGCCGGAGAAGTTGATCCGCATCCCGTGGGTGAGGTGGCCGCCGTGGGCCAGGGACAGGCCCAGGAGGGTGTCGCCGGGGCTGGCCAGGGCGTGGAGGACGGCGGCGTTGGCCTGCGCCCCGGAGTGGGGCTGGACGTTGGCCCACTCGGCGCCGAAGACGGCCTTGGCCCGCTCGATGGCCAGGGATTCGGCCACGTCAACCACCTCGCAGCCGCCGTAGTAGCGGCGCCCGGGGTAGCCCTCGGCGTACTTGTTGGTCAGCACCGAGCCCTGGGCCTGCAGGACGGCCCGGGGAACGAAGTTCTCCGAGGCGATCATCTCCAGGGTGCCGCGTTGACGGTCGAGCTCGCCGGCGAGGACCTCGGCGATGTCGGGGTCGAGCTCGGCAAGGGGCTGGTTGATGACTTCCGCAGTCATGTCTCTCCTCAGGTATGGCATGCGCTTGCGGGAGCGCCCGTCCGGTGGCGCGCGCATCGGCATGGATGGCGGATGACCCGTGGCCCAGGCGGGCGACCCCGGAGTCCTGGCACCCGCGGTCGCCCGCGAGCGCTCTTGGTTGATGCCGCTCCCCGGTGGTGCCCCACCCGGCGCCAGTCGCGACACGCGTACCTTATCGCGTCGCGCCCGCAGACCGCGCCCGCGCTCCGTGCTGAGCAGCCGGGTTCACGCTCCGGCGGGGCTCTCGCAGGCCGCCCATCCAGCCGCCCGGACCTGGGAAGTGTCCAAAACGGAGGGGATTAAAGCGGCGGCGCCTTCAGTTTCCATTGGAAACGATGCGCCAACCTGCGCAATCAGTATCTGAGGAGAGAGCAACAGCGGGTAGATCTCCTCCGTTTTGGACAGCCCAGCACGGAAACCGCCTCCGCAGCACCGGGCGAAACCCGGAAGAAGGGCGTCAGGAACCGAACCAGTCCCCCAGGCCATCATCGGCGCCGATCCAGGACATGGCCTGGGCCATCTCATCCTCGCGCAGCAGTACCAGGCCGAACGCCTGCCGCACCCGCTCGCGCATCTGCGCATCGCCCAGACCGGTGACCACCAGGTGGCAGCGCGGCCCCGCCACACCGATCACCCCATCCGGGGCCCGCCCGCCGGGCATCCCGTCGGGGTCCCACTCGGGGGCCTCGTCCCAGGTGCCGGCATCGCCCACGCTCACGGCCCCGCCCGCCACCTCCCAGGCGCACACGCGCCCGGGACGACTCGGCAGCCAGAAGCAGCCGCGAGCACACAGGCCGTAACCGGCCAGGTCCGCCACGAGCTCGCGCAGGCGCCCGGGATGGAAGGGCAGAGAAGCGCTCAGGTCCAGGGTCCATACGCCATGATCGGCGGGACCGCCCCAGGCCCGGGTCGTGGCGGGATGGACGCGGGCGACGGCGGCATCGGCGTCGTGGCGCAGGGCCAGCAGTTCGGGCAGGAGCGGGGCCTCCAGGCCGGGCAGCATGAGGGTGTCATGGGGGCGCAGATGCTCCACCAGGTCAAGCCCGACCGGATCGCGGCCGAGCGCGACGACGACGTCGGCGTAGCCGAGGGCCACCATGTGCACCTCGCCCGCGCACTGGTCCTCGGCGGCGACGACCGAGTCGGGCAGCCGCTGATGCGTGAGCAGGTCGCGGGCCGCGGTATCGGCGTCGATGATGTGGGCCAGGCCCGCGAGCGCCACACCGGGCAGCTCCGCGAGTTCCTCGGCCAGGAGGGGAGCCAGGTGGATGAGCTCGACGCCGGGCGGCAGCAGGACGACGGTGGCGCCGTCGGGCTCGAGGCGAGCGCGGTCCTCCGCAATGGCGACCAGCACCTCCCGCAGGGAGCAGGTCCAGCACTCCGAGGTGCGCGCGACATGGAAAGCAGGAGGGGCCTGGGCGCCCCCGTCTATTCCGTCTTCTCCGTTGATCGGCACCTGCGCGGCGGTCAGGCGGATGAAGTCGTCCTCGCCGCCGGCGTACAGGGACGCGGTCAGGACGAGGGCGTCCTGACCGTGGAGTGCGAGAGCGGTCAGATCCACCAGCAGCGGGTCGACGGCGCTGATGAGTGCGAGGCAGTGCACGGCACCTCCCAATTGACTGTAGTGAGAATCATTTGCATATAGTGGACCCATGAGCCGCTATTGCCAAGTCACGGGAGCCCGGCCGGTCACCGGCCACTCGATCTCCCACTCCCACCGGCGCACCAAGCGCCGGTGGCTGCCCAATCTTCAGAGGAAGCGCTACTGGGTGCCGTCCCTGGGCCGCACCGTGCGCCTGACCGTGAGCGCCAAGGGCATCAAGATCATCGACAAGAAGGGAATCGACGTCGTCGTGGCGCAGATGCGCGCGAGAGGGGAGAAGGTCTGATGGCCACCAGATCAGCCAAAGCCAAGGATGTCAGGCCCGTCATCAAGATGGTCTCCACCGCCGGCACCGGGTACGCCTACGTGACCCGCAAGAACCGCCGGAATACGCCCGACCGTCTCGTCCTGCGCAAATTCGACCCGGTCGTGCGCCGGCATGTGGAGTTCAAGGAGTCCCGCTGATGGCCAAGAAGTCCAAGATCGCGGCCGAGAAGCGCCGTCGTCGGATCGTGGCGCGCTACGCCGAGCGCCGCGCCGAGCTCAAACGGGCCGGTGTCGATCCGGCACTGACCGACGCCGAGCGGGAGGCCGCCATGGCGGCCTTGCACGCCCTGCCCCGCGACGCCTCCCCCACGCGCCTGCGCAACCGCGACGCCATCGACGGGCGCCCGCGCGGCTTCCTGCGCAAGGCCGGGGTCTCGCGCGTCCGATTCCGCGAGATGGCCCTGCGCGGCGAGCTTCCCGGTATCTCGAAGTCGTCCTGGTGAGGAGCGAGTCAGTCACATGCGCCCCGGAATCCACCCCGATTACCACCCGATCGTCTTCCGCGACAAGAGTGCGGACTTCGCCTTCCTGACCCGCTCCACCATGACCTCCGATCAGACCATCGAGTGGGAGGACGGCAACATCTACCCCGTCGTCGATGTCGATGTCTCCTGCGCCTCGCACCCCTTCTGGACCGGCAGGGGCCGGATTCTGGACACCGCCGGGCGCGTGGAGAAGTTCGAGCGCCGCTACGGCAGGACCCGGAAGGAGAAGAGAGAACTCCCATGAAGGTTCGCGCCTCCATCCGCTCACTGGCCAAGCAGCCCGGCTCCAAGGTGGTGCGCCGCCGCGGCCACACCTATGTCATCAACAAGAAGAATCCGCGCTTCAAGGCCCGTCAGGGCTGAGTGAGCCGGCCCGCCCTCGCCCTCTCTCTGACTCTCTGACTCTCTCTGACACCCCGCGCGCGGACCGGGGCACGGGGCGTCATGGAGAACCATGGGGACTGCTGCCGTTGTCGACGGCGGTGGCGCGCCCTACGCTGGGACCCGCACTCACCGGCGTCGGGCACTCCAGCCGCGGCAGCCGCGGCACTGCACGAGGTGGGGGAAGGGAGAAGGATGCGCGCGAGGAATCGAGGTCAGCGGGTGGTGGTCTCCGCCGTGACCGCGGCGGCCGCGGCGCTGTGGGTGGGCGGGCTGACGGGCTGCTCCTCCATGAGCGGCAGCACCGACGCCGACTACGTCAAGGTCTGCAAGGACCCCAGCACCGACCAGCGCACCGACGACGACAAGTGCGACGACTCCTCCAGCACGTCACACGGCTCCTCTCACCCGCACTGGGTCTACATACCCACCTCCAGGGGCAGTTCGGTGACTGCTCCGGCGGTCGGCGAGAAGGTGCCCTCCGGCTACAGCGACTCCAAGCCGCCCTCGAGCAGCAAGGTCACCACCTCCAAGCGCTCGGGCGGCTCCTACTCGCGCGGCTCGGGCACCAGCCGCGGAGGCTTCGGCTCCGGCTCCGGACACGGATCGGGGTCCTGACGGTGCAGCGCATCCCGATGTCGCCGCGCCAGGGCTGGCGGGAGACCGTCGCGCTCCAGGGCCTCGTCTTCTCCGACACCACCGATCCCATCACGGGCGTCACCACCAGTTACTGGAACGAGCACGCCTGCTACGAGCTCACCATGACCGAGGTGGACACCCTGGAGATGGCCAGCGAGAATCTCCACCTCATGGCGAGGGACGCGGCCGGATTCCTCGCCGAGGAGTGCCTCAAGCCCGGTTCCCCCTTCAACCTGGGCATCCCGCGCGAGGCGGTCGAGTACGCCAAGGCCTCCCTGGAGCGCGACGATCCCTCCTTCTACTCGCGCTTCGACCTCATCTACTCCGGCAATGACGGCCGCCCGCCGCGGATGCTGGAGTACAACGCCGATACCCCCACCGGCCTGCTCGAGGCCGCCCTCATCCAGTGGTACTGGCACGAGGACGTCCACCTCAAGGCGGGGATGACGGGCATCGACCAGTGGAACGGCCTGCACGAGGAGCTCATCGCCCAGTGGAAGCGCATCGACGACCACCTGGGCGAGCGCCACGGCGTCCGCCCCCACATGTACCACTTCGCCTACACCGACGCCGATGACTCCGGCGAGGACCTCATGACCACGGGCTACATCATGGACACCGCCGTGCAGGCGGGCCTGAAGAGCAAGCTCGTGGAGATGAAGCAGATCGGCCTCGACCGGGAGAATGCACGCTTCACCGATGAGGGGAACCTCCATCTCGAGGCGATCTTCAAGCTCTACCCGTGGGAGGAGATGGTGTTCGAGGAGTTCGGGTCGGCCATCTGCTCCCTCAAGCCGGATTACTGGTTCCAGCCCGCCTGGACGATGTTCCTGTCCACCAAGGCGCTGTCCGCGGCGCTGTGGTACCTCTACCCGCGTCACGCCAATCTCATCCCCACCTACATGTACCCCGACGACGCCCGCGCGCGACACGACACCATGGGCATGTCCGAGTACGTCATCAAGCCGCTGCACGCCCGCGAGGGCGCGAACATCGAGCTGCACGGCGAGGGCAGGCACATCGTCCAGCCCGGGGGCTGGGGCGTCGAGGGCTACGTCATCCAGGAGTTCTGCAAGCTGCCCGACTTCCCCGGCTCCGATCACCCGCACAACCGCCCGGTGCTGGGGACCTGGATGGTGGGCGAGGAGTGCTACGGCTTGGGCATCCGCGAGTCCGACGGCCCTATCACGGACTACTACTGCCGCTTCGTGCCCAACCGGATCCGCATCTGAGGAGCCCCACTGGGACCCGCATCGCCGTACTCGCCCCCGCACTCTCAGTCGACTTCCCGGTCATCCCGGGCGCCTCAGCCTCTCCTGAGCATCGCCCAGGGCACCGCCCTGGCCCTGTCCGCGACCGCGCCGTGGTACTCGATCATGGTCACCGCGCCGCTCATCGCCGCACTGGTCGGCTCGGGCACCGCCGTCGTGTACATCGTGGCGGCGATACCTGCGGCCCTCGTGGCCCAGGGCATGAGCGCCAACGATCGGCGGGACCCGCACAAGGGCAGCGTCTACACCTGGGTGCGACGGCGCCTGCCCCGCACCGGTTGGTTCGCCGGGTTCTGCCTGGCGTCCACGGGCATCATCGCCACCTCGGGAATGGCCTATGTGGCCGCCGACCTTCTGGCCCGGTCCGCCCCGACACCGGTGAAGGCGCTCCTGGCGGCGGCGCTGACTGCCGTCGCCGCCGTCATCGACCTGTACAAGCTGCGCGTCATGGCGGTGCTGCAGTACCTGGCGGTGATCGCCGGGATCGGCGCGACGATCGTGTGCGTCGTGCTCGTGGCGGGGGGCGCGGTGCACCTGGCGCCGGTGACCGGATCGCCGCTGGACTGGTTCCGCGCGGTCCTGCTCGCGGTCTTCGCCTATTGGGGCTTCGACGCGATCTTCGCGCTCACCGAGCACACCGCCGTCGGCGCGCCCCAGCGCGTGACGGTACTGACCATGGCGGCCCTGGTGGCCTTCTCCGTGGTCGGCGGGACGGCCTACAGCACCGTCGATCCGACTCCCGTGACCGGCAATCCGGTCGTCGGGATCGCCGTGATCTCCTCGGCGGTCATGAGCCTGGGCTCCACGCTCATCCCCACGGCCCGCGGGATCGAGGCGATGGCCGACGCCGGCGAGGTCCCCTCCTGGGCGGGGGCGCTGAGGCGCACGTCCTGGGCGACGGCGGTGGTCACGGTCGCGTCAGTGGCCTGGACCGGCCTGCTGTTCGTCTCCGAGGGGCTTTTCAACGACACGATCGAGGCTCTCAGTGTGCTCGTGGGCCTCTATTTCACGGCTAACTCGCTCATTGCGGCGCTCCACGGCGGGTCCGGGGGCGAGCGGGTCGGCCAGGCGGTCTCCGTGGGGCTCATGGCCCTCATCACCGCAGCTGTGGGGATTCAGACGCTGGATCCGGCCTATGGGGAGACGGCTGTGGGCGGCGCCGACGGCGTGGGAGGAGTCGGGCTGATCGTCATCGGCCTGTGCGCGATCGGCGGAGTGGGGGCGCTGCGCTACGGGGCGAGGCGGGCGGCCGAAGGCGAGAGGCGGGCTGCCGAAGGCGGAAGGCCGAGCGCGCTGCCGAGCGGAGCACATGACGGCACGTGAAGAGGCTCCCAGATGCCGGGGCCGGCGGGCGGCGCCGATCATTCCTCACCGCCGAGGTTCCGAACGGCATGCATCCGGGCAGGGCACGTGACGGCACGTGAGAGCAACGGCGTCTAGGCTGCGTGCCATGAACACGCCCGCCACGCCGTCCGCCCCGTCGGGGGTCTCCCCAGCCTCCCCGGCCGCTTCGGATCCCGCCCATCTCGTCCTGTCGCTGTCCTGCCCTGACCGGCCCGGCATCGTCCACGCCGTCTCCGGGGTGCTGGCGCGCCGCGGTGGGAACATCACTGAGTCGAAGCAGTTCGGCGACGAGGATTCCGGCCTGTTCTTCATGCGCGTCCAGGTCATGACCACGGTTCCGCGCGAGGAGCTGGAGAAGGATCTCGCCGAGCTCGCCGAGACCTACACGATGACCTGGAGCCTCGATGAGGTCGGGCGGCCCCTGCGCACCCTCATCATGGTGAGCAAGGAGGGGCACTGCCTGACCGATCTCCTGTTCCGGGCACGTAGTCAGGGGCTGCCGATCGACGTCGTGGGCGTTGTCGGCAATCATGAGGACCTACGGCCCGTCGCAGAGTTCTACGGGGCGCCCTTCACCTGCATTCCGGTCACGCGGGAGACGAAGGAGGCGGCCGAGGCCGAGCTGCTGCGGCTGGTCGGCGAGCTCGACGTCGAGCTGGTGGTGCTGGCGCGCTACATGCAGATCCTCTCCCCCGCCCTGTGCGAGCGCCTGCACGGGGGCGTCATCAACATCCATCATTCCTTCCTGCCCAGCTTCAAGGGCGCCAACCCCTACCGTCAGGCGCATCAGCGGGGCGTCAAGCTCATCGGCGCGACCGCCCACTACGTGACGGCGGATCTGGACGAGGGGCCGATCATCGAGCAGGACGTCACTCGCGCCGCTCATGAGGACACAGTGGCGACCCTGCGCGCCAAGGGGCAGGACGTCGAGCGCCGCGTGCTCGCCCAGGCGGTGCGCTGGCACGCCGAGCATCGCGTGCTGCTCAATGGGCAGCGCACCGTCGTCTTCGCCTGAATGACGGAGGGAGCCAGCGGCCGGCTGCTTCGCGACCGCCCTCTTGGGCCTGACTTGTTCCAGAAGGTGTCTCAGAAGGGTGGGATGGCGTCGAGCAGCGGAGTCAGACCGAGCTCGTGGAGGGCTCGAGAGTAAGGGACGGTTTCGAAGTCACCGGGGTTCTGGCCAGGACGGGGACCCCGAGTCGTTAACACCGGTACTGTCTTGCGCCCGGCAGGATCGGACTCGGCAAGTCCTTTGGCCAAGCGGTCGAAGACCGCGGGCGTGATGTCCTTTGCAAGGGCGTCGGGCACACGGACCGCAGGACGAACCTGCTGACGGGGTCCGGTGCGGCGGGGCAGCATGGTAACGGTACCGTCCGGTGCACGGTGGTAGCGGGCACCGGTAGGAGTGCGCCACATCAGGGCACCGGTGGAGGTGCGGGTCAGTGCCCAGCCGGGGGTGTGCTTGAGTCGGTGGTGCGCTCGGCACAGGCAGGTCAGGTTCTCGTAGGAGGTGATGCCGCCACCGGCCCACGGAACGATATGGTCCACGTCGCAGCCGCGCGCCGGCACGTCGCAACCGGGGTGGGTGCACGCGGCATCGCGAGCGCGCACCAGATCGGCCAGAGCGGCGGGCGGCCGGTAGCGGGTACGGCCCACATCCACCACAGTGCCCGAGACGGGATCGGTGACCAGACGACGCCAGGTCCCACCGGCGGCCAGCGCCCTGGCGACCACGGCGGGTACGGGCACACTCCTCCCGGCCGTGCCCAGGGAGGCCTCCACGGTCTGCGCAGTCTGCACGGTCTGGACAGCGACGGACGGCCTAAGCGCCCTCGCATCTTCTGCAGGGCCAGGCGACTCGGAAATGGGCAGACCGAAATCAGTCGATCCTGAAATAGGCGCAGCGAAACCACGCGAGCCGCTTTCAGAGAGGCGTCTGCCAGGCGAACCGCCCTCGAGCACAGCGGAATCAACGCGGCCAAGGCCTGGTAGTCCGCACTTGGACGGCCCCTCATTGGGGCGATCGGACGGCCCGCCACCAGGCCACCCACCGCCGAGCGCTCCGTCACTGGGCGACCTGCTGTCTTGGGGGCCACCACCGGACACTCCACCACCGGGGCGATCGGACCGCCCGTCACCAGGCGGCCCGCCATCTAGAGACGCACCACCGGTCGGCCCGTCATCCGGAGGCCTGCCACCGAGCGCTCCGTGACCGGGCAGCCCACCGCCGAGCACTCCACCACCGGACGGCCCACTGCCGGGCGCAGCGGTGACAGCCCGACAGCTTTCGGATGAATCGTTCCCGGTCGATTCAGGTTCGAGAAGGTCGACCAGGTGGTCCAGGGGAACGGTGACGTCCACATTGACCGTCAACCCCGGCGGCAGGACCACGGGAGCGGCACCCGAGGGCATCCACCACGGGGCGGTATGGCCGACCACGTCGCTAAGAGCGGTCAACAGCCCTCGAAGCGGAACGCCGTCGGGCATCAGATCCGCTGGGTCCGCGGGTGCCGTTGAGTCCGCTGGGGCCGCTGGATCTACAGCCCTCATCGCATCCACACCCGCGACCCCTCCTCCGCCCGCAGCCCTGGGCTCATCCGCAGCTGCGAAGGCGGCATACTCCGCCCCGGAGGACTGAGCAGCGGCTCGATGCTGACTGGACTTCAAGGCGTGCAGACTCATTGACACCAGGGCGTCGGCGCGCAGTTGCCCGAGAGTGCGCCGATCCCCCGTCGCACGCGCCGAGGCGGCGATGGCGTCCAGGGTGGCGTCCACCAGGAACGCATCGGGGCGGGGCATGAGTATGCGCATCTCGCACACCCCCGTACCCGCCTCGCGAGGCCGAGTCACATGACGCCCCGCACTATGACGCCTGGCCCGGGCACTGGTCCCATCGGGATCCAAAGCCGTCAGAGCCTTATCCACATCCCTGCCCACCTGAGCACTCGTGCGGTGCACGGCCCGCCCCACTACCCGCTCCTGCACCGCCTCAGCCACAACGGCGGGCTCCTCCACCAGGCGGCGTACCAGCAGACCGGCCTTGGACTCATCCAACAATCCCACTCGATGCAGCCCGGAAGTCGCCCTCAAACGGCCGTCCAACAGTCCTGCTCCCCGATCAACCAGGTGAGAGGACCGCGTGCGCGAGACGCCCAGACGACACGCGATCTCACTGACGGCGTTCCAGCGCCCCGCCGCATACGCCCCAGACGACGCCGATCGACTCTGCTCCCGGCCATCACGATCGGCCCGGCCCCGAGCATCCCCTTGAGATCCGCCATCGCAGCACTGATCATCGCGCGAGGGCATCCAGGGCTCACCGCTCATATCCGGGCACCGCGCCAGGCACTCGGCCACCACCGCCTGAGCCCACTGCGCCCAACTGGCCAGACGACCGCACGCCGCCACTGCCTCGCTCAGCACGTCCGCACCCAAGCCCACCAGCACATCGGACCCGGCGCCGTCGACGACCAGCGCCCGGGCGGCATCCGCCAGAGCCCGCTCACCCGGATCCACGACGTCCCCGACAAGGCCGGCACCGTCATCGTCAGCCCCAGCAGCCCCGGCACCGGATGCACTCCCGCCGTCGTCACCGCCGCCAGCAGCGCCGTCGGCCCCCGGAACCGAGACCAGCAAAGGCTCCACCAACCGCTCGATCGCAGCCGCCAGTCCGGGACCCGGCACCATCCCCGACAAGCCCGCCAACGCATCCGAGCCGACACCGCCCGACAGCAGCACACCACCAGCACCGCCCACGGCGACCTCCGCGGACGGCCCAGCAGCACCCCGGCTCTCGAACATGACAACAGAATAGGATCGGGGTGAGACACGAAAACGGCCCCCTTAAAAGTGCGGGCCGGGCCCGAGCCCCGGCCCGAGCCCCGGCCCCAGCGCGGCCCCCTCCGCAGCCCGTCGCAGACGGCATACGGTGGAGGCATGAGCGAGAGCAGCGGACGCCCCACAGACACCCCCACCAGCAGCACCAACGCCACCCCCTGGCCGACCCTCCTGACCGCCTCTCTGGACCGCTCCCGCGAGCGCTTCGACCGCGCCCTGGACGGCGTCACCGTCGAGCAGGCGAATACCCAGCCCGCCCCGACGACCGCGCCGCGCATCGACTCCCTGACCTGGCTCGCCTGGCACACGGCCCGAGAGATCGACCTGCAGGTCTCGGCCCTGGCCGGCACTGACGCACTGTGGACCTCGGCCGGCTTCAGCAAGCGCTTCGCCCTGCCGCTGCCCGACGACACCGAGGACTGGCGCCACGCGCCCGAGCAGGCTGCCCTGGTGCGCGTGAGCGACCTCGCCGTCCTGACCGACTACCTCGACGCCGCCTACGCGCTCATCCGCGACTACCTGACCGGCCTGGACCCGGCATCCCTCGACGAGGTCATCGACCACTCCTGGCAGCCGCCGGTCACCCGCGCCTCACGGCTGGCCTCCATCATCGACGACGCCGCCCAGCACTCCGGCCAGGCGGTCTACTCCCGCCGACTGCTCGGCCTGGAGGGCTGAGGCGGGGCAGCTTCCGCACCACCCATCGCTTACTACGCTCATTTCCCCCTTGCTGCGCCTCTTCAAGCCGTGCAGGAAGGGGCAAATGAGCGCAGTAAGCGCCAACACCACACTCTGTCCTACTATTACTCATACAGATAGCACAGAAGGGAGTTCATCATAGACATCGAGATCGACCCGCTCTCCCCCACCCCGGTCTATCAGCAGATCCGCAACCGCGTCGTCGAGGGCATCGCCCGATCCGAGCTGCGCCCGGGCGACCGCCTCGCATCCGTGCGCACGCTCGCCTCGGCCTTCGCCATCAACCCGGCCACCGTCTCCAAGGCCTACGAGCTCCTGCGCACCGAGGGACTGGTGGTCACCAACGCGAAGTCGGGCACGGTCATCTCTCCCGCCCCCGCCGCAGACCGGCACAGCACCGCACATTGGGAGGAGCGGCTGCGCATCCTGCTAGCCGAGGCCCTGGCCCACGGCCGCACCGAGCAGAGCATCCTGGACAGCGCAGCCCGATGCCTCGACACGCTCTCCCCCGTGGGCAGAAGGCCCTGATGCTCGCCCTCACTCTCACTCTCGGAACCGCCAGTCTCGTCATTGGAGTCGCACTGGGGGCGACGCCGTCGATGTCGCGCGACACGACGCCCTGTGGCTCGGAGGCATGTTCTACATCAATCCGGAGGATCCCTCGCTCATCGTGCCCAAGCGAGCCGGCATCGGCACCACCATCAACCTCGGGCACCCCGTGGGAAGGGCTATCGGCGCGCTGATCATTCTGATACTCGCGGGCGCAGCCGTTACGACCGCGATCTCCTGCGCGTGATCGTCCGACCGGCCCTAGCGGGCCTCGCGATCCATGCGGAGGGCGGCAGCTGCCAGGCCCAGACCGGCCGCCGCCAGGAGCGCGCCCCCGAATCCGCTCCAGCGCAGCAGCCCCGCAGCGGCGCCCAGTCCGCCGAGAGCGGCCCCGATCGCATTGGCCAGATTGAAGGCGCCCACGTTGACGGCCAGCGACAGGGTCGGCGCGGCTCCGGCATGGTGCAGCACGAGTGACTGCAGCGGTGCGATCGTGGCGGTCGAGAGCAGGCCCAGGATCAGGACGGCCCCGATCATCGGTGCCGGGCGCGGGGCCAGAAGGGGGAAGACCGCCAGGGTGAGGATCAGCGCGAGGAGCACCCCGACAAGCGTTGCCCTCACGGAGAGATCGGCCAGGCGCCCGGCGACCAGATTGCCGATGAAGCCGCCGATTCCGTAGGCCAGCAGGAGACCGGGGATCGTCCCGGCGGCGATTCCGGTCACCTCGGAGAGCAGGGGCGCGAGGTAGGTGAAGACGAGGCCGACGCCGGCGAAGCCGATGGTCGTGGTCGCGACCGCGAGCAGGACCGGAGCGCGCAGCAGCGTCCGGATCTCATCGCCCACGCCGGTGGTGGGGGCCGGGGTACGTTCCATGGCCGTCGCGAGCAGCAGCACTCCGAGCGCAGCGACCGCGGCGACGATGACGAACGGCATCCGCCAATTCGTACTGCCACCCAGCAGGGCGCCCATCGGGACGCCGAGCACGGTGGCGATCGTGAGCCCGGAGCCGACGATCGCGATCGCCCGTCCCTGCCGCGCCTGCCCCATCAGGCCCGTCGCGGTGGTCAGGCCGATGGCGAATAGCGTGGCCTGGCTGCATGCCGAGGCCACTCGGCCCGCGATCACCCACGCGTAGGACGGCGCGATCACGGTGATCGCCGTGCCCGCGATGAAGACCGCCCCCAGCGCCAGGGCCAGGCGCTTCCTCGGCAGGCGGGCGGTCAGCGCGGTGACGACGGGTCCGCCGATCGCGACTCCGAGTGCGTAGGCGGTGACGATCTGGCCGGCGGCCGCAATGCTGACGGAGACGTCGGCGGCGAGCTGCGGGAGGACTCCGGATACCAGGTACTCGGCGGTGCCCGTGCAGAACACCAGAAGCACGAATCCGGCCAGGACGACGGCGCGCCCGATGCGGGACCGAGCGGCGGAGGTGACGGACGAGGCGGCGGATTGGGCGGCGGATGGATCGGATCGGTCGGGAGAGGACTGCTCGGCATTCACCCTGATAGGATCAACCTTCACATCAATGTGAGGGCAAGATGCCCGGGCATCAACCGATCATCGCCCGACGGGAGGCAGCCCACATGCGCATCTCCGAAGTCACCGACCGCACGGGCATCCCCACTCGACTTCTCCGCTATTACGAGGAGCAGAAGCTCCTCGTGCCCGCGCGCAACGCCTCCGGCTACCGGGACTACAGCAGCCAGGACGTCGAGGTGGCCCGCCGCATCCGACAGCTGCTCGACGCCGGCCTCAGCACCGCGACCATCCGCACCGTCCTGCCGTGCCTGACCGAGCGCGCAGGCCGCCTCGCCCCGATCTGCGAGGAGACCGTCAATGATCTCAAGCGCGAACAGGCCCGGATCCAGGCGTCGATCGAGACCCTGGCGGCCTCACGGGACGCCATCTCCTCGGTGATCGCCGCGGGGCGGGACGAGGGCGGTGAAACCAGCAGGGACAGCAGAGACGACAACAGCAAAACAACGAGGACGCCTCAACCCGAGAGCCCCGACGACCGGCCGCTCAAGCGAGCCGGGCAGACACAGCGCCCTGCCGGTAGGTCCGAAGCCACAATGCATCGCTGGACCGCTGCTTCACCCCCTCGGACACGGCGAGCCACTGCGACGCCGACTTCGACGAGCTGATCATTGTGCAGAGCTGAGGCACTCCCTGTGTCGTCGAGATCGGTCGAAACCCGTGCCGAGATCGGTCGAGCTCCGGCTCGAGATCGGTCGAAACCCGTGCCGAGATCGGTCGAGCTCCGGCTCGAGATCGGTCGAAACCTGTGCCGAGATCGGTCGTAATCCGCGTCGAGATCGGTCCGGTTCCGCGTCGAGATTGTGGTGCGTCAGTACATCTGGAACGGGATGGGTGTCTGTGAGTGTCTCGGGTGGGGTGGTCTCGGGACTGGAGAGCATATGAGCCGGGTTGCACCGCCGCGGGACGGCTCTGCTGATACCCGCATGTGCCGGGGCGGCCGATGTTGCACACTCGCGCGCACTCCGCGCCGGGGGAAACCGCGGAATCATGCGGAACAGCGCCGTCAGCAACGACCACAATCCCACTCCCATATGCGCAGACCCCCCTCACCGCACATGGGAGCCCGACCGCCGCACACGACGCTCGCCGGATAAGCCCGTCATTCCAACAAAAACCAGCCCCCACTCCGCAGAGACCCCAGTCTCCCATGTGCAACACCGATGGCAACCACACCCGCCAGGCCTACCCATCCACACCCCATACCGAGATCGGTCGAGTTCCGGCTCGAGATCGGTTCGATTTCGGCCCGGCCGACCCGACGTCGAGGCACGCACGACGAACTCGGGGACAAAGGCCACATGCCACAATTCGAAACCGTCGGCGAGCAGCAGATCGGCGACAGCGCAACCGATCTCGAGGCGGAATACGACCGATCTCGGCGCGGGTTACGACCGATCTCGGCGCGGGTTACGACCGATCTCGGCGTTAGGCGTTACCCCTCAGACGACGACCTCGCCACGACGCAGGACGCGCACGGGCGCGAGATCGGCATCGGTAACCACCAGGTCCGCCCACCTGCCGGGCTCCAGGGCCCCGATCGAGTCGTCGCCGAGGACCTCGGCCCCCTGACAGGAAGCGGCGTAGACGGCATCGACCAGATCGACCCCACCGCGCCAAGTGGTGCGCACGACATCGATCAGGTGCGCGGTGCCCCCGGCGATCGCACCGCCCTCGGTCAGGCGCGCCACCCCATCGGCCACCGTGACCGCGGCGGGCCCCAGCACGTAGTCGCCGTCGGGCATGCCCGCGGCCGCCATGGCGTCGGTGACCAGGATGACGTTCTCCCGCCCAAGGGTCTCGAACATGTCCAGGACGATCTCCGGGGCCAGATGGACGCCGTCGCCGATCATCTCCAGGACGCACTCCCCCCGCCGGGCGGCGGCGAGGAACTCCGGCACCGGGCCGGGCGTGCGGTGGTGCATGGGCCGCATACCGTTGAACAGGTGGGTGGCGGTGGAGCGGGTCGAACGCACCGGCTGGCCGGAACGGACACGCGCAGCGAGTCGGGCCGAGGCGTCGGCCAGTCCCGCGCGCACCGGAGCGGCTTCGGAGTCGGTGTGCCCGAAGGAGGGCAGGGCCCCGCCGTCGATCAGCGCGGCCACGACGCCGTCGCCGCCGGTGATGCCGGGCTTCTCCGGGGCGATCGTCATGGTGACCACGTGCCCGCGGCCGAGCTCGATGAGCTCGCGGGTCAGGGCCGCATCGGGCGCGATGATGTAGGTGGGGTCCTGGGCGCCGCAGCGCTCCACCGATACGAACGGCCCCTCGAAGTGGATGCCGGCGAGCTCGCCCGCGTCGCACAGATCGGCCAGGACGCACGCGCGCGCCCTCAGGACGTCGGCGGCCGCGGTGACGCAGGAGGCCACCAGGCTGGTGGTGCCGTGACGGCGGTGCTCCAGGATGGAGACCATGGCCTGATCCGCGGTCTCGGCATTGGGGAAGGACTCCCCGCCGCCGCCGTGGCAGTGGACGTCGACGAGGCCGGGCAGCAGGTAGCCGCTCTCGGGGGCGACCACGGCGTCGGCGAGCAGGTCGCCCCAACCGGCGCGCTCGGCCTCGGCGGCGGCCCCCACCCATGGGATGTGCCCCTCGGCGACAACGACCAGGCCATCCTCGATAATCTCGACGGGAGTGACGACTCGCCCTCGCAGGGCCGTGGCAACGCTGCTCATACCCGGAGTGTACCTCCGGACGTCTGACGTCTGCTGACCGAGTGAGTCACAATCGCCGCGCCCACTTCACCGCGTCTCCCCGCCGCGCCTGCGGAATGCGCCCGCGGCAACCGCCAGGAGCAGGCCGCCCAGCCCGACGGCGCAGACCACGAGCTCCAGAGTCCCCAGGATCACATGACCTCTCTTGAGCAAGCTGACAGAGCCGATCGACGACATGATGAACAGCCAGGCCGCCGACACCGCGCCGACCCAATGGCGCGCGCAGAGCATGACCGCGCTGGACACGAGCCAGCCGAGGATGACCCAGAGATACGTCCAGCTGCGGGCGGCGGGCAGCCACCCGGGAATCCCCTCGGGGGAGATCAGGAGAGCGATCACTTCGAGCAGTCTGACTACCAGGCAGGCGACCGCCGCACCCAGACCGAGGCGGATTCGCAGCGGCGCGCGCCACAGCGGAGCGACACCGGTCCGATTCGAGCGGTCTGGCCGGCTCGAGCGGTCCGGCCGATTCGGCCGGTTGGACCAGGGCAGACGACTGGGCCGGGACGACGAGGATGGCACGCTCATCAGCCCCTCTGCTTCCACAGCTGCAGGCCGCCCAGGGCGCAGATCGTGGTCATGGGCAGGGCCAGGAGCAGTCGCAGCCACTCGGTGCGACTCGCCCCGGTGCCCGTGTAGACCCCGACCATGACGTCGAGCCACTGCTTGAGCGGATTCCACTCCAGGACCTTCTGAAGGATCTCGGGCAGGCCCTCCAGGGGCACGGCCGCGCCCGAGCCGAAGAACATGATGAAGAAGATCGCGGCGGACAGGGCCTGGGTGGTACGGGCTGAGACGCGCAGTGCCCCGATGAGAAACCCCAGCGCCGACAGCCAGAGAATCGAGCCGATGAGGAGCAGAAGATAGACGGGACTCCACAGACTGTTCCGCAGGCCGTCGCGCAGCCCGACCACCATGACGATGACCGCCGAGGAGCCGGCCAGCAGAATCAGCATGGAGGCCAGCACGCCCGAGGCGAACAGTCGGCCCGGCAGAGGCAGGACCGCGTATCGCCGGTCCACACCCCGACTCCGCAGCTCGGCCAGGTAGATCGGCAGACCCATGAGCAGGAGGTTGGCCGCCACGGTCAGGATGAGGGAGGAGAACATGGCGTCAATGAAGTGCACGCCGGGGGCGATCTCGGTGGAGCCGTAGGGAATACCGATGAAGACATATATGATCAGCGGGAACGCCAGGGAGAAGAACACCGCGACGGGCTCGCGCAGGAGCAGCATGAATTCCTGGCGCGCCCACACGAGCAGGATCCGCCACCAGGGTGCGGGCCGGGACAGACGGGGCTGCCGGGCCTGAAGGGGCTGAACTGCATTCTCCATCGCTCTTGTTCTCCCACTCCGGCCGATGGACTTCTTCTGGGACTTCGCGGATTTCATGGACTGGTTCATCGTGCCTCCCGCCCTTCCGCATCGGCTGCGCCGACGGTCACCGCATGGGTGAAGACGTCCTCGAGACGGATCGGTCCGCGCAGCACGTCCTGGTAGCCCAGCTCGCCGCGCTCATAGGCGGCCTCGACCTGCTCGCCGACCCGCACGACCTCCTCCTTGGAGCCCACGAGGACTCGGGTGTCGCCGCCGCCGATGAACTCGACATCGTGACACCGCGCCCAGGCATCAACAGCGGCATCGACTCCGATCAGGCGCAGCCTCCACCGCCCGCCGGCGAGCCCCAGCACCTCCTCGACCGGACCCTGAAGAACCAGGCGGCCCTGGTTGAGCACCAGCAGCCTGTCGGCATAGGCCTCGGCCTCGCTCAGATCGTGCGTCGAGGCCAGGACCGCCGTGCCCTCGTGGCGTCGCCGCCTGAGGAACTCCCACAGCTCCGCCCGCGCCACCGGATCGACCCCACTGGTCGGCTCGTCCAGGACCAGGGCGCGGGGACGGCCGATGCAGGCCAGGGCGACGTCCAGGCGCCGCTGCCACCCGCCCGACAGGGAGCCGACCGACGATGTCATATAGTCATTCAGGCCGAGCTGGGAGACGATCTGCTCAACCGGCCCGGGATCGTCGTACAGGCACGCCACGGCGCGGATGGCCTCACCGACCTTGAGCCGCCGAGGCAGGCCCGCCTCCTGGAGCTGAACGCCGACGACCATCCGCTGCTCCCCCGAGGGCCGCACCTCCCGGCCGGCGACGCGAACCTTGCCCGCGGTCGGCAGGCGCAGACCGGAGACCATCTCCATGGCCGTGGTCTTGCCCGAGCCATTGGGGCCGACGAGGACGACGATCTCACCGGGGCGGACCGAGAAGGAGACGTCGTCGAGGGCGAGCGCATCGGCACCCGGATAGCGCTTGGACACCCCCTCCCACTCCATCACGTACTGCGCGCCGGCAGCAGTTGTAGCGGTGGCGGCTGCATCCGCAGTAGAGGCAGTGCCAGCGGTGCCAACACTGCCAACACTGCCAGCGGTGCCAGCGGTGCTAGTACTGCCAGCGGTGCCAACACTGCACTTACTCCCCACCGACGGCGACCGCCGCCTCGAGCCGCTTCTGGACAGACGTTCCATAACTTGAACTCCTCGCATTCACAGATGAGTTTGCATTTCAAACTGATGAGAGAAGGATACCTCCGTAGGTTTGATCTGCAAACTCCTTCGCGGGAGAGATCCCCGGCGTCGAGGTCGACTTTCTCGAACGAGATCGACGGCGTGACCGTCGATCTCGTTCGAGAATGTCAATCTCGACAGCCTCAACAGGCTCAACAGGGCGGGCTAGCAGGCTGCACAGACTGCAGAGCGCTGCACGCCTCTACCGCACGCCTCCGCCGGGCGCCCCCAGCACGCCCCTACCGCGCCAGGCGCTTCTCGACGGCGGCCACCGCCCGAGCCGTATCGCGCTCGACCCGGGCCGAAGGCGCATTCCCACCCAGCCAGAGCACGCCCTCGCCCACAGGCCGCACGCCCACCAGCCGCCCCCGATCCACCAGGAGCGGGCGGAACATGCCGTTGGACGACGGGCAGATGAGTCGCTCGCCGGAGGCATCGGTCAAGCAGCTGCGATCCTTGTAGCCCACGTGAAGCTCATCGAAGGAGGGCAGGAAGCGCGCCGCCCGGGCCCGTCCGAGGCCGGCGTCGAGCAATTCGAGCAGATCGGCGCGCAGGTAGAGCAGGCCCGCGGACGGCACCCGCTCCCCGACCCCCAGGACTCGCAGACCTCCGCGCGCCCCACCCTCGACGACCGCGCGCACCAGGGGCACCCGGGCCGAGGCCGCATCGACGCCGTAGTCCGCGGCGCAGGTCTCCTCCACGGCGTCCTCCAGCGCCCGGGCGGCCTCCCGTTTGGGCAGGGTCGTCCACCTGGCCAGGTCATCGGCGCTGACGGGTCCATGACTGGTGGCGTAACGACGGGCGATCTCGGCCAGAGCCGCAGCGTGCCCCGGACCGCCTCGGCCGACCCCGGGTCCGACCGGCCCGCTGTCGGCATCGGGGAGCCGACCGGCGTCGATCACCAGATGCTCGTTACCGGTCCGCGGCCCCTGGACCAGAACCCCCTCGGCCTGGAGGCGGACCAGAAGGTGACGGCGCCGGTAGGACGAGACGTTCGCACCCTGGAAGGGGCCCATGAGGCCGGCCTCGCTCCAGACCTCCAGCAACTCGGAGCGCGACAGCGGCCCGCGCCGCCCGATCACGGCGAGAGCAGCCTCCGCGGCGCGCTCGCACAGGGCCCCGTCGACGCCGAACTCGGACTCCGAGCGGCGCGTCCACGCATCCATGCGGTGCCTGAGCGCCGCGCGCAGCCAGTGGTGATCCGAGGCGGCGGTGATGTGGACGGTGCCGCGCATGGGCCAGGAGCGGACCAGGTCCCCGCGCTCGAAGGCGTCCACCACATCGCTGCCGGTACTGGTCGAGGTGCGCACGATCAGGGCGTGCGGCACTGCGGAGACCTGCTGACCCTGAACGGCGAGCTGGCGGCGCACGGCCTCGACGGGCGTCGGCGCGGCGGTTGCCTCGATCAGCCCGTGGGCGACGATCCGCAGCAGCGACACCTGACGCGGCAGGGCGGAGGCAGCAGGCCTGGTCGACTTCGCCGGTCTGGCTGATCTGGCGGGCTTGGCTGCCATGAGGAGGCTCCCAGTAACAGCTCAGACGCTTCAGAAGAGGCGGGCGCCGGGATCGTCCATGCCGCGCATGGCGTCGTAGTCGAGCACGACGCAGCGGATGCCCCGGTCCTCGGCCAGCACCCGGGCCTGCGGCTTGATGGTCTGGGCGGCGAAGACCCCGTGCACAGGAGCCAGCACCGGGTCGCGATTCAGCAGCTCGAGGTAGCGGCTCAGCTGCTCGACGCCATCGATACCGCCCACGCGCTTGAGCTCGACGGCCACCGAGCCGCCGTCGGCGTCCTTGGCCATGATGTCCACCGGCCCGATGGCCGTGGGGTATTCGCGCCGCACGAGCCGATAACCGGCGCCCAGGACCTCGATCTGCTCGGCGAGGAGCTCCTGGAGGTGAGCCTCGACCCCGTCCTTGGTCAGCCCCGGATCGACGCCCAGATCCGCGCTGGCGTCGGAGAGGATCTCGAAGATGCGGATGACGAGCCGATCATCGGTCTTGGCGGCCGCGACCTCCCACCGGGCGACGACGCCGGCCTCGCGATCCTCATCATCGGGGTCGATCTCGCTGAGCCGGGCGGGCGGACTCATCCAGTTCAGGGGCTTGTAGGAGCCTCCATCGGAATGCACGAGGACCGAGCCGTCCGCCTTGACCATGATGAGGCGGGTGGCCCGGGGCAGGTGGGCGTCGAGGCGCCCGGAGTAGTCCACGGAGCAGCTGGCAATGACGACACGCACCCCGGCAGCCTACAGGTCCGGAGCTCCCCCGCCCATCAACGGCGTTCTAACGGCGCCTTACCGGCGCCCCCGCCCGTTAACGCTGTGCTTACCCGAGGACTGCTAGTGATGTTCTTCGTGACATCTACGCCTTCCAACACCGCCCCTGCCCCGGGGGTATCCGCCGGGCAGCCGTCGGCTGCGCACTCGGACGCGCTGCGCTACGGGTGGATCCTGCCCCGACGACGCGGCGCCTACCTCACCGGCACCGCCGGTCCGAACCGCCTGGGAGGGCTGGATGCCGCCCGAGGACTGGCGCTGCTCGGCATGATGGCGGCGCACGTGGGCTTCACGACCTGCGGGCTGACATCGCTGTCCGGCGTGCTCGACCAGGCGCACGGGCGCTCCGCGGTGCTCTTCGCCGTCATCGCCGGATTCTCGCTCGGCATCATGTCCGGCCGTGCCCGCCCCCACACGGGCGAGGCGCTGATCCGCACCCGGCTGCGAATACTCGTGCGCTCAGCACTGCTGCTGGCCATGGGCACGGGCCTGGCTCTGCTCGGCCCGCCGGTGGGCGTCATTCTGGGCTACTACGCCGCCTGGTTCGCCCTGGCCCTGCCCGTCCTGAGCTGGCGTCCCCGCAATCTGTTCATCCTGGCGGCCGTCATCGCAGTGGTCGGGCCGGTCATCAAGCTCGGCACACCCGTTGCTCTGAGTCACCTGGGAATGACCGCCTACCCGACGTCGGGGGACGGCAATGCCGCCGTCGTCTCCTTCCTCATCACCGGGTTCTACCCCGGCGCGCTGTGGATGGCCTACATCTTCCTGGGGCTGGGCCTGTCGCGCCTGGACTGGTCGCGCTCGCGCAACCTGTGGCGCCTGGCCGCGGTCGGCGCACTGTGCGCCGTGATCGGCTACGGCGCCGGCTGGAGCGTCAGCCGGGTCGTCAATCCGGACAAGCCCGACGCCTACCACTTGGTCTCCCCCGCGGACGCCGAGCAGTGCGTCAACGGGCAGAGTCGGTCCGCGCAGCAGATCGGCGCGAATCGAGCGCGGGGCGGGCAGGCCGACGGCCCTGCAGCACCGGATACCGCGCAACCGCCCTCGGACTCGGACTCGGACTCGGAATCGGCGAACACGACGGACGGGAGGGACGCGACAGACGCGACGGCGGCTGATACGACCGACAGCAGCACCGGGATCACCACCGGGAGCGGTGATGCGAACGACATGAGCGGCATGAACCGCATGGGGGGACAGCCCGTCAATCCCGCCCCCTTCAACGCGAAAGCCCTGGCCACCGCGGGACCGCACACCGACACGACCTTCGAGGCGGTGGGCTCGGGCGGCACGGCCATGCTGGTCATCGCCCTCCTCCAGCTCGTCTCCCGGCGCCTGCGCTGGGTGGTCGCCCCGTTGGCCGCCGTGGGGTCGATGTCGCTGACCGTCTACTGCGGGCACGTGGCCGCCATCTGGGCGCTCAACGCCTTGACCTTCACCACCGACGCTGAGGACAACCTGCTGTGGGCCGTCATGTCGACAGGATTCATCGCCTTCGCCATGGCCTGGTTCGCCGTGTGGGCCCGGGGTCCGCTGGAGCACCTCGTCCACGTCGTCTCCATGCGCGCGACCCGCGGATAGGGCTCCGGATAGGGCTCGACAGGCTCACAGAGGCTACAGCTACAGAAGCTTGGGCTGCGTCGGGGCCGCGGACTCCAGCCAGGCGACCATCGCGGAGTGGGAGTCCTCCACCATCGCCAGATCGAAGCGCTCACCGCGGTAGACGCACTCGACATCGACGATATTGCCCTCCGCACCCCTATGGCTGACTCCACCGAGCTCGATGTCGGCGCGCTCGAAGCGGTAACGCGGTCGCACGGACAGCGAGACCAGTCGCGTCCATTCCACCGAATCTCCGCCGAAGGTGGCGATGCCGCTCATCCAGCGGTTCCGCCCGGGGCGGCGCAAGGCGCATTCGAAGGAGCCGACGCGCCCGGCCAGGCGACGCAAGCGGACGATGAAGACCCCGATCAGGACGAGCACGACCAGCGCCGAGGCGCCTGCCGCCGTCCAGACCGGATGTCCCATCATGCGCTCTGGTCCCCGATCAATCCTCGATATCAGGGAGGTCCGGGAGGTCCACGGCCTCGGCCAGCACATCGCTGACTGGAGCGTCCTCGGCCCCGTCCCCCGCGGCATCGGCCGCCACAGTGACGGTGTCATGGCTCACCGAGCAGAAGCCGCCGGCCACCGGGACCTCGAAGGCCTCCCCATCGACGGGCACGATGCGCACGGCGCCGCGACCCACGATCGCCAGAATCGGCTGGCGCCCCGGCAGGATTCCGAGCTCGCCATCGGCCAGCGGGACCGTGAGCTGCCCGGCCTGGCCGCTCCAGGCCTCTCCCCCGGTGCGGGAGACGATCTCGACAGTCAGCGCCCCGGGCATGTCAGGCCGCCGTGCTCTCGGCCGCCCGACGCTCGAGATCCTCGATGCCGCCGATGTTGAAGAAGACCTGCTCGGGCAGGTGGTCGTAGTCGCCGTCGGCAATGCGCTTGAAGGCCTCGACGGTCTCGGACACGGGCACGGTGGAGCCGGGGACGCCGGTGAACTTCTCCGCCATGTACATGTTCTGGGACAGGAACTGCTCGATGCGCCGCGCCCGGCCCACGGTGACCTTGTCCTCCTCGGAGAGCTCGTCGATGCCCAGGATCGCGATGATGTCCTGGAGCTCCTTGTTCTTCTGGAGGATCGACTTGACCTGGGTGGCGACCTCGTAGTGCTCCCGGCCCACGTACTGCGGCGCGAGCAGGCGAGAGGTCGAGGCCAGCGGGTCCACGGCCGGGTAGATGCCGCGTGCGGCCACCTCGCGCGACAGCTCGGTCGTGGCGTCCAGGTGGGCGAAGGTCGTGGCCGGAGCCGGGTCGGTGTAGTCGTCAGCGGGCACGTAGATGGCCTGCAGGGAGGTGATGGAGTGGCCTCCGGCCGAGGTGATGCGCTCCTGAAGCAGACCCATCTCATCGGCGAGGTTGGGCTGGTAGCCCACGGCCGAGGGCATGCGGCCCAGCAGCGTGGAGACCTCGGATCCGGCCTGGGTGAAGCGGAAGATGTTGTCGATGAACAGCAGCACGTCCTGGTGCTGGACGTCGCGGAAGTACTCCGCCATGGTCAGCGCGGACAGGGCCACCCGCAGACGCGTGCCCGGCGGCTCGTCCATCTGCCCGAACACCAGGGCGGTCTTGTCGAAGACCCCGGCCTCGTCCATCTCGACGATGAGGTCGTTGCCCTCACGGGTGCGCTCGCCGACCCCGGCGAAGACGGACACGCCGTTGTGGTTGAGGGCCACGCGCTGGATCATCTCCTGGATGAGGACCGTCTTGCCGACGCCGGCGCCGCCGAACAGACCGATCTTGCCGCCCTGCACGTAGGGGGTGAGCAGATCGATGACCTTGATGCCGGTCTCGAACATCTGCTCCTTGGACTCCAACTGGTCGAAGGCCGGGGGCTGGCGGTGGATGGGCCAGCGCTCGGAGATCTCCAGATGCTCCCCCTCGTTGAGATTCAGGACCTCACCGGTGACGTTGAAGACGCGCCCCTTGGTGATGTCGCCGACGGGCACGGAGATGGGGGCGCCCGTGTCGTGCACCACCGAGCCGCGCACGAGGCCGTCGGTGGGCTTCAGAGAGATGGTGCGCACGATGTTGTCCCCCAGGTGCTGGGCGACCTCGAGAGTGATCTCGTGCGGCTCCTCGCCCTCGCCGGTCGCCTGGATGGTCACCTTGAGGGCGTTGTACATCGCGGGGATCGCGTCCGGCGGGAACTCGACGTCGACGACGGCGCCGATGATCCGGGTGATGCGCCCGGTACCGGGGGTGGTGGTGTCAGCCATGATGCGTTCTTCCGTGTCCGTTCTGCCAGAAGCTGGGGTCTGACCCGCGCGGTCTATTCGGCGCCCAGGGCGTCGGCACCCGAGACGATCTCCGTGATCTCCTGGGTGATGTCGCCCTGGCGCGCCGCGTTGGCCAGGCGGGTGTAGGTGATGATGAGGTCCTCGGCGTTGTCCGTGGCGGTGTGCATGGCCTGCTGGCGACTGGCGAGCTCGGAGGCCGCCGCCTGGAGCAGGGAGTTGCGGATGCGCGAGCGGACGTAGCGCGTGAGCAGGCCGTCGAGGACCTCGGAGGCGGAGGGCTCGAATTCGTACAGCGGCTCGGCCCCCGACGCCTCGGGGTGGACCCGGGGCTGGGTCGCGACGATGTCCTCCCGGTTGATCTGCCCGGGGCCATCGACATCGACGACGGTCAGCGGCAGCATGCGGCGGACCTCGGGGACTTGAGAGACCATGGAGACGTAGCGCGTGAAGACGATGTGGACCGAGCCCACTCCTCCGGCCGAGGCCGGCAGGAGGAAGTACTCCAGGAGCATGGTGGCCACCTCATCGATGGCCGTATCGGTGGGGCGATCGGACTGGCCCACCCAGGAGTACTCCACCTCCCGCCGGCGGAAGGTGAAGTAGGAGTGGGCGCGGCGCCCGAAGGTGAAGATCACCGGCTCCTTGCCGTCCTCGATCAGCTGGTCGATGAGCCGCTCGGACTCGCGCAGGATGGTCGCCGAGTAGGCCCCGGCCATGCCGCGGTCGGAGGTGACCACGAGCACGGCCACGCGGTTGGTGTCGGTGCGCTCCTGAATGATCGGGTGATCGAGGCGCGCGTAGGTGCCCACGGCGGCCACGGCCTCGGACAGGGCGTGGTCGTAGGGACTCGCCTCCTGCGCGTTGCGGCGTGCGGCACCGATCCGGGAGGAGGCGATGAGCTCCATGGCCCGGAACACCTTCTGAAGGGTCTGGGTGGATCGGATGCGCTGCTTGTAAACGCGCTGGTTGCCTGCCACGTCAGCCCCTCTTGAGCACGATCTGCTCGGCGGTGTGCTCGGCGGGAGCCTCGTCCTCGGCGGCGGCGACCTCGCTGGAGAGCATCTTGTCCCCGGACAGGTAGGTGGTGCGGAAGGACTCCACGGCCTTGCGCAGGGACTTCTCGGCCTCCTCGTCGAGGGTGCCGCTGTCCCGGATGGTGTCAAGGATCTCGGTGTTGCGGCGCAGACGATCGAGAAGGGCGGTCTCGAAGGGCAGAACGTCGTCAACATCCAGATCGTCGAGATACCCGTTGGTCCCGGTCCATACGCTGACCACCTGCTCCTCGACCGGGTAGGGCGTGAACTGGGGCTGCTTGAGCAGCTCCATGAGACGCTCCCCGCGAGTCAGCTGCTGGCGGGTGGCGGCGTCCAGGTCGGAGGCGAACATGGCGAAGGCCTGCATGGAGCGGTACTGCGCCAGGGTGATCTTGAGCGTACCGGCGACCTTCTTCATGGCCTTGACCTGCGCGGCGCCGCCGACACGGGAGACCGAGATGCCCACGTCCACAGCGGGGCGCTGGTCGGAGTTGAACAGGTCGGACTGGAGGAAGATCTGGCCGTCGGTGATGGAGATGACATTGGTGGGGATGTAGGCCGAGACGTCGTTGGCCTTCGTCTCGATGATCGGCAGGCCGGTCATCGAGCCCGCGCCCAGGTCGTCGGAGAGCTTGGCGCAGCGCTCCAGCAGGCGGGAGTGCAGGTAGAAGACGTCACCGGGGTAGGCCTCACGGCCCGGCGGGCGGCGCAGCAGCAGCGAGACGGCTCGGTAGGCCTCGGCCTGCTTGGACAGATCGTCGAAGACGATCAGCACGTGCTTGCCGGAGTACATCCAGTGCTGCCCGATGGCACTGCCGGTGTACGGGGACAGGTACTTGAACCCGGCGGGATCGGAGGCCGGGGAGGCGACGATGGTGGTGTACTCCAGGGCGCCGTGCTCCTCCAGGACGGAGCGCACCGAGGCGATCGTCGATCCCTTCTGACCGGTGGCGACGTAGATGCAGCGCACCTGCTGAGCGGGATCGCCGGTCTCCCAGACGGCCTTCTGGTTGAGGATCGTGTCCAGCGCGATGGCGGTCTTGCCGGTCTTGCGGTCGCCGATGATGAGCTGGCGCTGGCCGCGGCCGATCGGGATCATCGAGTCGATGGCCTTCAACCCGGTCTGCAGCGGCTCGTAGACCGATTTGCGGGCCATGACGCCGGGGGCCTGGAGCTCCAGGGCGCGCCTGCCCTCGGCGGGGATCGCGCCCAGGCCGTCGATGGGGCGCCCCAGGGGATCGACGACGCGGCCGAGATAGCCGTCGCCGACCGGCACCGATAGGACCTCGCCGGTGCGCCGCACGGTCTGCCCCTCGTCGATGCCGGCGAAGTCGCCCAGGACGACGACGCCGATCTCGCGCTCGTCGAGGTTCATCGCCAGGCCGGCGGTGCCGTCCTCGAAGGTGAGGAGCTCGTTGGCCATGACGCCGGGCAGGCCCTCGACGTGGGCGATGCCGTCGGCGGCGAAGACGACGTGACCGACCTCCTCCGCCGCGACCTGCGCCGGCTTGTAGGACGCGACGAACTCGTCCAGGGCCGAACGGACGTCCTCCGGCCTGATGGTCAGCTCTGCCATCTGTCGTCTCCTTGCTGTGTGCTGCTGGGTGGCGCCTGCGGGGCGCCGGAAGTCTGAGGGCGGGCGTTCAGCCCGTCAACCGGTTGCGCAGTCCGGTGACGGTGCTGCGGACGGTGGAATCCATGACGAGGTCGCGCACGGAGACCCTGACCCCGCCGATGACGGAGGGGTCGACCTTCATGTTGAGCTCGATGTCGGTGCCGATGCGCTGGGCGAGGACCGCGCGGAGGCGCGCCTCCTGGACCCTCGTCATCGGGATGGCGGTGACGACGTCGGCGATCGTGCGATTCTGCAGGGCGGCGGCCAGCTCGGTGACCCGGCGCAGGTTGTGCGGCACCCCGCCGGCCGTGATCCCCGGTCGATGCCGCACGCACCAGATCACCAGGCTCATCGCCGGGGCCGAGATATGCGAGGCGAACAGGTGACGGGCCAGGTCGACGCGATCGTCCTGACGGCTGCGCCGGGAGGGCTCGAGAGACTCTCGGATCTCCCGGTTGTCGGCCAGGACCCGTTGAACGGCGAAGAGCTGCTGCTCGACGTCGTCGAGGGTGCCGCCGGCGCGCGCTCCGGTGAGAATGGCCTGGATGCCCAGGTCGTGCAGAGCGGTGATGAGGTCGACCGGATGGGACCAGCGCCCGCGAACAAGCGCCTGCAGAAGGGCGACAACGCGCTCATCCACCCGTCCCGCGAAGAGACGAGCGACCAGCAGCGCCTTGTCGTCGGACGTGCGGCCGGGGTCGGTCAGAGGCCCGCGCAACGGCTTGACGGCCACCTCATGAGCCAGGACGAGGATCTGCTCGCCGAGCTCCTGCGCCTGCGGACCGGCCGACGCCAGGACCGGGTCCCAGGCCTCGGCGGCGACGGCGCGACTGGTGGCGGTCCCGGTCCTCACCGGACTGCTCCCTCACCGGTCGGGGCGACGCTCTGCCTACCACTGGGCGCCGCCTCGAGATCGTCCAGGAAGCGGTCGATGACCCGTGCGGACAGCTCGGTGTCCTTGAGCTGCTCGCCGACGATCTTCTCGGCCAGGGAGGAGGCCAGCAGCCCGACGTCGGTGCGCAGACTGATCTGAGCGGCCTGCTTGTCCGCCTGGATCTGGCGCTCGGCGGCGTCCAGTGCCTTGCCCGCCTCGCCCTGGGCCGCCTCACGGGCGGCTGCGACGATCTCCTGGGCCTGGGCCTGGGCGTCCTCGCGGATCTTGGCGGCATCGCGGCGGGCGTCCTCGACCAGGCGCGCGGCCTTGAGCTCGGCGTTGGTCTGGTCCTCTTTGGCCTTATCGGCCAGCTCGAGGCCCTCCTCGATGCGGCGCGTGCGCTCATCGAGGACCTTGGTGAAGCGGGGCAGGGCGTATCTGAGGAGCACCACCGCGATGATGACGAAGGCGACTGTGCCCCATACGAGGTCGGAGGTCTCCGGCAGCAGCATGTTGCCGCTCTCCTCGCCGCCCTCAGAAGCGGCGGGGAGTACTGCGTTCGCTGCGTTCAGTGCGATCTCGAGGGTCATCAGGACCGCCCGGACTCAGAAGGCGAAGCCCGCGGCGAAGCCGAGCAGACCGAGGGCCTCGATGAGAGCGGCGCCGATGAACATGTTGGCGCGCAGCGCGCCGGCGAGCTCCGGCTGGCGGGCGGTGCCCTCCTGGGTCTTGGCCACGACGAGGCCGATGCCGATGCCGGGGCCGATGGTGGCGAGGCCGTAACCGATGGTCGCAATGCTGCCGGTCATAGTTGGTTCTCCTTGGAGATCGGACGTCCGGGGCGAGCCCGGAGGCTTGTGGGCGGGTGTTCAGATGGGATATTAGAGGATCGGAATGCTGGAATATTGGAATATCAAAATATCGGCGATCGTAGAAGGCGTGAAATCCGTTGCGACTAATTGGGACAAATTGGGACTAATGAAAGTACTAATGCGAGTCCAGAGAGGATCCGATGTAGACGGCGGTGAGTAGAGCGAAAATATAGGCCTGCAGAGTGGCGACGAAAACCTCGAACAGGACGAAGGCCAGCGCCACGCCGAAGGTGACCACTCCCAGCCCCTTGAGGGCGGAGGCCGCATGGAAGAACAGGGCGCTCGTGGCGGCGTAGCACAGGGCGAGCAGGAAGTGCCCCGAGACCATGTTGGCCAGAAGACGGATGGTCAAAGTCACCGGCCGCATGATGAGGTTGGAGAGGAACTCGATGGGGATGATGAGGATCCACAGGGCCTTCGGCACCCCCGCGGGCAGCACGGAGCTGCGCAGGAAGCCGCCCAGGCCGTGACTCTTGATGCCGGCGTAGAAGAAGACGACGTAGGCCACCACGGCGAAGACGATCGGCATGCCGATGACGCTGGTGGCGGCGATATTGAGGCCGGGAATGACGCCGGAGATATTGAGGAAGAGCACGCCCAGGAAGATCGTGGTGATGATGGGCACGTAAGGCTTGGCGCGCCGCTCGCCGATGATCTCCTCGGCGATATTGACCCGGGCGAAGCCGAGAAGCATCTCGCACACGTTCTGGAAGCGCCCGGGGACCACCTTGGCGCGCGCAGCGCCAATACCGAAGAAGAGCACGAGAGCGGCAGTCATGATCAGACGCACCATCATGATGCGATTGATCTCGAACGGGGTCCCCACGAGCAGGAAGGCCTCGGGGAAGAAATCGGCCAGGGTGGGAGGCTCGAAACCCTCACCGCCCCCGGCGGCTGGAGCGACCGCTGCTAGTCCGGCAGCGAGAGTCGCGCTCGTCATCACCAGGTCTCCTTCGAACGAATCGTGGCGTCACAAGCTGCAGTGCCCTCAACTGCTCTGAGCAGGTGCTCTGAGCAGGCACCGAATCGCGGGGCGCCGGGTGACACCTTACCCGTCATCGCTCCTGGAATCGACCGTTAAAGAGCGCCTATTGGCCAGTGAAACGATCTCAATGGCGGCCACGCCCAGCAGCACCGCGGCCAGCGTCCCCAGGAACCACACCGGAGACATGGCGGACTTGTACGGTCTCGCCAGCACCACCACGCCGATCATGACGATGATCTTGCCGATGAAGGACAGCATGGCGCCGCTGGAGCCGAGTCGCGGGACGCGGTCCCAGGGCGCGGCCAGAACCGCCGCCGTGATCGCCGTCAGGAGCGCGCCCGCACCCGCACCCCAGGCGGCGCCGACCCATGCCCGGCCTCCCGCCAGATGACCCGCCGCGAGCCCGAGGGCCGCGAGCGCGCCTCCGACCAGGCCCACCCGCACGGCGGCGAGCCGGAAGACCTCCTGATGCGTGCGGACGGCTGAGCCCGATGCCGATCGCCTCTTCGACCCGGCCGCTCGGGGGTCCGTTGCGCGGCTGCCACCGGCGCTCATCGGTTACGCCTCCCGGTGCGCCGGGCGCCGAGGCGGCGGGCCCAGGACTGCCGCAATCCCGGCATCATGTCGGCAGTGACGACCAGCACCGCGATCGCGCCGACGCCGGCGCCCACGAGCACGTTGCGCAGTGGGAAGAAGGCCATGGCGGCGCAGGAGAAGGAGATCAGGGCCGCCCACACGTACATCACCAGCACGGCCCGGCGGTGGGAGTGGCCGGCGGCCAGCAGACGGTGGTGCATGTGCATGCGGTCGGGGTGGAAGGGGCTGTGACCGGCCCAGGTGCGCCGCGTGATCGCCATCATCATGTCGGTCAGGGGCAGCAGCAGCACCGCCAGTGGGATGAGCACCGGCAGGAACACGGGCACCGCGGTGGTGCCCTCGATGGACAGCGGATCGATCTGGCCGGTGACGATGATGGTTCCGGCCGCCGAGATGAGCCCGAGCTGCATGGAGCCGGAGTCGCCCATGAAGATCGTGGACGGATGGAAGTTGTGGGGCAGGAAGCCCACGCAGATCCCGATCAGGGCGGCGATCACGGTGGCCGCCAGGGACGTGTAGGAGGCGGGCTGCGTGGTGCGGGTCAGCACGTAGACGTAGAGGAAGAAGGCGCTCGCGCCGATGCCGATGATGCCGGCGGCCAGGCCGTCGAGCCCATCGACGAAGTTGACCGCGTTGATGACGGCCAGCACCACCAGAACGGTGGAGAACAGGCTGAGCCGCGAGGATCCCAGGGTGACCCCGCCAACGGGGAAGGTGATGAGCTGAACCCCCCGCCAGGCCATGACCCCGGCGGCCAGGATCTGCCCGGAGAGCTTGGCCCACCAGTCCAGCTCCCACAGGTCATCGACGACCCCCAGGAAGCACACCATTCCCGCCCCCAGCACGACCGCCCAGGCGGAGGAGTCGATGACGGCGGCCAGGTAGGGGATCTGGGAGGCCACGGTCACGGCGGAGGCGAATCCCACGAACATGGCCACGCCCCCGAGCCGCGGGATCGGGGTGGAGTGGACATCGCGGGCGCGCACCGGGGTCAGGGCATTGGATACCAGCGCGACGTGCCGCACGATCGGAACGGACACATAGGTGACGGCCGCCGCCACCAGAAGAACCAGCAGGTAGACCCTCATGCTCCGACCTCCCTGGGCTGCCCGTCCGTCGCATCGGCGAGCGGCGCGGCTCCGGCCGCCCGCAGCACGGGGTCGACGACGGCGGCGAGGGCCGCGCGGGCCAGGACCCCGTCGCGGAGCACCACCGGCGTCAGGGCGCGGTCGGCCGCCAGGGACACGATCGTGGAGGGCACCGGGCCGGGCGTCGGCCCGCCGTCGAGCACGATGACGCCCCCGGAACCGTCGTCATGGCCGCCGAGGGGGGCGCCGGAGGGGAAGGCGGCCCGCGCAGCGGCGGCGTCGGTGGCCGGGGGCTCACCGGTGCGGTTGGCGCTGGTGACCGCCATGGGGCCGGTGACCCGCAGCAGGGACAGGGCCAGCGGGTGATCGGGCATGCGCACCGCGATGGTGCCGCCAGTCTCGCCGAGGTCCCAGCCCAGGTCGGGGGCGGCGGTGAGGACCAGGGTCAGCGCGCCGGGCCAGAAAGTCTCGATCAGGGCGCGGGCGGCGGACGGGATGTCGGCCACGACGCCGGCGAGCTGGTCGGGGCCGGCGACCAGCACCGGCGGGGGCATCTGGCGGCCGCGTCCCTTGGCGGCCAGGAGCCGGGCGACGGCAGCGGGATCCGAGGCCAGGGCGCCGATGCCGTACACGGTGTCCGTGGGCACGACCAGCAGGCCACCGCCCTGCACGTGCGCCGCAGCGCGCTCCAGCGCCTCAAAGGCCTCAGACGTTACCGGGCGCCGCTGCGCCCGCATCACCCAGGTGTCGTGATCTGACTGGTCCATCACGGCGGACATCCTCCCACGGATCTGATGGACAGGACTCGGGTGCCGCTCGGGCGGCATCGCACTCAGGTCTCGACGACGAAGCACGCCAGCGTCGTATCGGGCTCCTGCGGCTGCTCGGCCACCACCACGACGCGCGCGCCGGTCCCCTGGGACCGGGGGATCACGGCTGCGTCCGAGTAGCCGAAAGGCTCGTCAGCACCCGTCAGAACGGCCAGGTCCCGCCATTCGGATGCTCCGGCGGGGAGCACCGAGAGCCTGCCCGCGCACCGGCTGCGGTGGTCGCCGGCGTGGGAGCAGACCACGGCACCGCCGGGCAGCACCACGAGAGAGCCGTTGCAACCGGGGTCGGGCAGCGTCTCCTCGGAATGCGGAGTCGTCCACGTCATGGCGCCGTCGTGGGACTGCGCCGTCAGGCGTCTGCCGCCGTAGCCGCCGTCGCGGGCGCTGAGCAGAAGGCCGCCCTGCGCGCCGGATCCTGCCGGGAGCTCGGCGAGAGCCCATTCATCGACGCCGGTGGTGGCGGCCCCGCCGGCCAGGCTCGCCGCCCCGGTCCCCTCGGGCGCGGGCACATCGCGCCCCAAGAACCAGGTGGCACCGGCGTCGTCGGACAGCAATGCGGTGGCGCGCACGGGCCGGGTGCCGTCGGGGCGCGGCGCCAGGGCGGTGACCAGGGGCTGGACGAGCCGACCGGCGTGGGCGCCGTGGGCCAGCGTCAGGCCGTGACCGGACACGGGGAAGCCGACGACGCCGTCGGGCCGCTCGACCGTGGGAGCGAGCAGGGCGGTCAGGTCCTCCCAGTCCCAGGTGATGCCCGCATCAGCGCTCACAGCGTGCAGCAGGCGCAGAGTGCCCGGCTCGGGCGCCAGGCCCTCCCGAGCGGAGGGCGAGGGCGGGTGGGCCCCGAACAGGCCGACGTCGGTGGCCGCGGCGGCGAACAGGTGCAGGCGCCCGGTCTGCGGGTCGTACAGGACGGAGGGGTCCGAGACGCCGCCCAACCCGACGTCGGTGGGCATGAGCCGCTGGGGCGCGGACCAGGTGACCCCGGCGTCATCGGAGCGGCGCAGCCACAGGCTGTTGGGGTTGGGCAGGTCGTCGGGCAGGGCGCCGCCGTGCTCGCGCCAGGCGCCGGCGCCGGGGCGGGGGCGGTGATCATGGACCAGCAGGAGCGGACCGTCCGGCAGGGCGACCAGGGCGGGCACGCGCAGCGACCCGGATGAGCCGCCAGGCAGATCGCGGGTGCTCAGGCGCCCGGTCATCGTCACATCCGGCTGGTCTATCGCATCAGTCACAGCGGACATCCTCCCACGGATCCGCGGGACCGGACGTCAGCCAGCCGCAAGGGCCACGGCCCACGCGACCGCGGCGACCAGGCAGCCGCTCAGCTCGAAGAGGATCGCCAGGCCCTGCGCCTTGACTGCCTCCCAGACGGCGGCCCGGGCAGTGGCCTGGTCGGCGCCACGGACCAGTTCCCACAGGTACACGCCCAGGCAGAAGCCGAGCGGCAATCCCACCACCGGCACCAGGAAGAAGCCGATCACCCCGACCAGGCCTCCCACGAGCAGGGAGCGGCCGGGCACTCCTGCACGGCGCAGCCGCCGCCCCACCAGGACGTACTTGCCCACGCTCGTGATCGCCACGGCGAGGGCGGACACCGCCAGCGCGATCCAGGCGGCGGCCCCGCCCGTGACGACCGCCCACACGGCGACGGCCGCCAGCACGAGAGCCGGACCGGGATAGATCTGCGTCAGGGCACCGCCCAGTCCAATGACGATGACCAGACCGACAATCACGTTCCCGACAGTTCCCACAGGCACAGCTTGCCATACCGTTCAGCGACCGATGAGCCGACTGGGCGCCGGGCGGGCGGGTCACAGGAGGTGGCGGGCGGCGGCCCAGCGGGTGAGCTCGTTGCGGTTGGACAGCTGCAGTTTGCGCAGCACCGCCGAGACGTGCGTCTCCACGGTCTTGATGCTGATGAACAGTTCGCCGGCGCATTCCCTGTAGGTGTAGCCGCGGGCGATGAGCCGCATGACCTCGCGCTCCCGGGACGACAGGCGGTCGAGCTCGGAATCCGCCACGGCCACCTCCCCCGCACCTGCTCCGAAAGCGTCCAGCACGAAGCCGGCCAGGCGCGGGGAGAAGGCGGCGTCCCCGGCTGCCACGCGCCGCACCGCCTGGGCCAGATCGGCCGTCGAGATCGCCTTGGTGACGTAGCCGCGAGCGCCGGCGCGGATGACGCCGACGACGTCATCGCTGGCGTCGGACACGCTCAGGGCGAGGAAGCGCGTGGCCGGCGCGTCCTGGCAGGCGACCACTACCTCGGCCCCTCCCCCGCCGTTGCCGCCCGGCAGGTGCACGTCGAGCAGGACGACGTCGGGCGTCAGCGCGTGCACGGCGGCGACGGCGCCCTCGACGTCGTCCGCCTCCCCGACAACCTCGAGGTCGGCGGCGTGGGCGGCGAGCTCGGAGCGCACACCGGCGCGCACGAGGGCGTGGTCGTCGACGACCAGGACGCGCAGGGCGGAATCGCTGGAATCGGCGGGGGCGACGGGATCAACCATCATCGGGCATCATGCTCCTTGGGACGGGGTGGGAAGAGAGAGGATGACTTCGGTGCCCTGGGCGAGGCGACGAATGACGCCCTTACCGCCGTGGCGATCCATGCGGGCGATGATGGACTCGCGCACGCCGTGGCGGTCGGAGGCGATCGTATCGAGATCGAAGCCGGGGCCGCGATCGCGCACGAAGACCTCCATCTGCCTGTCGCTGAGCTCGGCGTAGACGGACACCGGCGGGGCGCCGTGGCGCACGGCGTTGGACAGAGCCTCGCGCGCAGCGGCGACGATGACCTCGGTGGCGCGGTCCGGGACGCGGTCGCCCACGACCACCAGCTCGACGTCCGCGCCGTAGCGGTCCTCGGCCTCCCCGACGAGGTCGCGCATGGCGTCGGCCACCGACGTGCCCGCCTCGGGACGGTCGGTGTAGAGCCAGGCCCGCAGCTCGCGCTCCTGGGAGCGGGCGAGACGGGCAACGGTCGCGGGCTCGTCAGCGCGCTTGCGAATGAGGGTGAGGGTCTGCAGGACCGAGTCGTGAAGATGAGCGGCGATGTCGGCGCGCTCGGCCTCGCGCACTTCGGCGGCGCGGGTCTCGGCCAGCGCCCGGTTGGTGCGCAGCCACAGCGGAGTCAGGATGAGCCCGATGCCGATGATGAGAGCAATACTGGTCAAAGAGCCCGCCAGCAGGGCGCCCGGGGCGGTGTCGCGGCTCATCCACATCAGAATCCCGACTGCCGCCAGGGCCACGCCCCCGGTCATGCGCACACGCGCGCCGACGCCGTGTCCGGGTTTGGTCACGGCATCGACCTGGGACCACACGAGCGCGGTTCCGCAACCGGTGACGATCAGCGGCCCGCCCCAGCTGACGGAGGACAGGAGCCCCTCCCGCCACAGTTCGAGCAGAACGGCCGCGAGCAGGAGAGCCCCTCCGCCGAGGATGGAGCGCAGGCGCCCCGACACCGAGATGAGCTCGGTCGGCCTGCCGGCGAGCCGGGCGCGACTCGGGGGTGCTGCCCCGGCAGCCTCGGCCCACGGGTCGCCCACCGGGACGGCGATCCACAGCAGCACGTAGAGCATGACGCCGGCGCCCCCGCATAAAGCGGCCGCAACGGCGAAGAATCGCACGAGGGTCACGGACAGGCCGAGGTGGGCGGCAACGCCAGCGCACACACCGGCCACCATGCGCGGGGCCCGCCGTCGCGAGGACGTGTGCACGGAAAGCGCGGCGAGCTGAGCGGAGGTCAGACGGGACAGATGGCGACGAGGGCGCCGCAGCGGCAGCGGTCTGGCAGCGGCGCGGCTGCCCCGTGCGGAGGATCGGAGGGGCCCGGCTCCATGCGGCCATTCATTCGACCATTGCGGCGATGGGGGCCGCCCCTGCACGGGTCGCCCCCCGGATGATTGTTGTCGGGCCATGGTCGTCGCGGTCGTCACGGCACTATCGTGGCACGCCGGGCGGGGCCCGAAGCCCGCTGCGCGGAGAATTCAGGGCAGTTTCAGGGCAGGTGGGGAGCGAAATAGGGGACGGCTCAGGGTCTCTCCCGATCGCCGGGGCGCCCATCCGACGACGACCATAGAGCCATGAGCAATTCCGACCTGCCCCCAACCGGCCCACCCGACAATGACCCGTCTGCTCCGTCTAATCCGTCTCCCGATGGCTTTCCGACGTCGTCGCCAGGAGGAGCCGAGCCGAACCCCGATGCGGCGTTCTCCCAGGGTCCTGCCAACGGCGCCGATCAGGGCCAGTGGTACTACCCGCCGCGACGCAGTTCAACGGCCGGCTTCTTCGACTCGATCCGGCGCTCCGGCCTGGTGCGCACCGAACATCGGTGGGTCGGCGGGGTGGCCGGCGGTGTCGCACAGCGCCTGGGCGTGGACGCCACACTCGTGCGCTGCATCTGGGTGGTCCTGTCGATCCTCACCGGCCTGGGGGCGATTATCTACGCCCTGGGCTGGGCGTTCCTGCCGGAGGAGTCCGACGGAAGGATTCACGTCGAGCAGGCCCTGGTCGGCGATGTGAGCGCCGGCCTGGCCGGGTCGATCCTCTTCTTCATCGCCGGCCTGGCCTCCGCGGACGACGGCCTGTTCCCCACATGGCTCCTGGGCACCTATCACGCAACCGGCGGCCTGTCGTTCATCTGGGGCCTCTTCTGGGTGCTGTTCTGGGTCTTCCTGATCAGCGCACTGATCATCTGGCTCATCCGATCACTGAGCTCCCGGGAGAAGCACGGTCCGCAACCGCACCCCGGCCAGTTCGACCAGTTCGGACGGCCCGTATGGAACGGACAGCCATGGGCACCTCGCACCGGACCCGCCAACGGCGGACGCGCTCCGGGCCGACAGCAGACTGCGCGGGCCGAGGGAGCGCCGGCGGCACAGGCTGCGCAGACCGCCGGCGGTCCCCGGACCGGCACGGATGCAGCAGTTGCCGCAGATGCAACGAATGCAGCCGAAGCAGCAAGTACAGCCAATACAGAAAACACACCGAAGCCGTCGACAGGCGCCCCGAACGACGCGCACGGCGCGCAGACGGCCTTCGCCCCCGAGAGCACCGGCGAGTCCCGCCCGGCTCACGGGTGGACGGCCCCCGGGCCCTCGCCGATGCCGCCGCGAGGCCGCATGGCCCCGCAGCCTGGACGCGCGGCGCCCATGGGCGCCCCGACCACGCCCTTCGGAGCGGGACGACCCGCTCCGGGCACGGCCGGAATGCCGGGGATGCAGGGGATGCAGGGAATGCCCAGCGCCCCGCCCCGATCCGTTTACGCTCCCCGACCCGTGCCGCCACCGCGCCCCCGTATCCCGGGCCCCGGCAAGACGGTGAGCCTGCTGGTGATCGGGCTGGCCCTGATCGGTCTGGCAGTCCTGGGCATGATGCGCGCGTGGCACACCATCAGTGTCCTGCAGACGGTGTTCATCACATCCGGCGGCCTGGTTCTTCTGCTGGCGGGCGGCATCGTGATCTCCGCGCTGCGGGGACGGCGGGGCGGATGGATGACCGGATTCGGCTGGCTGGCCGCCCTGGTCGCCCTGCCGCTGCTCGCCTTCGGCTCGGTCCTTCCCCCAGATGCCATCAAGAGTCCTGCGGTCACCGACCCGGTCACCATCACTCTGAGCGATACCGACCTGGACCCCAGCACGACCACCTACCCGACCACATCCGAGGGCGCCATTGATCTGGGCACATACGGAGCCGGTTCGATCACCCTCGACCTGCGCCAGGTCACCCGCGCCGCCGGTCCTGACAGCTCTGAAAGCGCCCAGGTGCACCTGGCAGTCGGTACCGGGCGCATCCGCATCAAGACCAACGAGGGGCAGAAGGTGCGCGTGGGCGCTCGCCCCAGACTCGGGATGGTCGAAGCCGAGCTCGGCTCGCCGTGGATCCTCAGCGGCTCCACCGTCGAGCAAGACCATGGCTGGTCCGGCGAGGCCGTGAGGAACTACACGGTGGATGGGAACGAATCGTACTCGTCCAGTCTGCTGCAGCCCGCCCACGGCTTCACCCAGCTCACCTCGCCCGCCACTGAGGGGACCACCGCCCTCGATGTCGACGCCCAGCTCGGGACTGGCGCGGTCCAGGTCGAGGAGTCCTCCCCTCAGGTGCGCTGGAGGGGATCGACGCAGACCAGCACATGGGTCGTGGACTATTGGACCGACAGCGACGGCGTCCACCACGGTGAGCTTCCGGTGGAGGGCATGACTCATCCGGCTGTCGGCTCGGATGACGCAGAGCAGTGCCTGGAACAGCTCCGCGCCGACGACGACTCGTTCCCGGACGCGGGCGAAAGCTCATGGCGCGAACTGTCCGAGCTGTCCAGCGCGCAGCGCTCCGCATACGAGAACTGTTTGACCACCGCATGGGAGCAGGGCAAGGGAACCCCGGGGTCCACACCCGCGACGACGCCCAGCGCCACGCCCTCGCCAACCCCGACGAACTGACCCGACATCCTCCAGGAGACGAAATCATGAGCACCAACAGCACTCACAGCCCCGACAGCACAGACAACACCCCCACCACCCGCATGTCCGCCGACGCCGAGAACGCTAAAAACACAGAGAATACAGAGAGCCTGCCAACCGACGGCATCACGCACACCGAGCCTCTGCCGACGGCCGACGCCACGGCGACGATGAGCCCCGAGGAGGCCGAGGCGGCCGCCACCATCACCGACATGACAACGCCCACCGAGCCCGGCGAACCCGATAAGTCCACTGAGTCCAGTGACCGCACGAAGTCCAGCGATCCCGGCAGGAAGGCGTCGGCACACCTCGGCCCTGACGGGGTCTGGACGTCCAGCTCCCTGGAACGGGAGCCGGATTCTCACCACCAGCGCAGGCCGATCCGTAGGACCACACTGGCCTGGGGCATGATCCTGGCGATTCTGGGCGGGCTGGTCGTCGCCTTCGGAGCCGGCCTGCACGTCGATCTGGCCGCGACGGGGATCATCCTGCTGGGGAGCACCGGACTGCTCATCCTGCTGGCCGCGCTGATCCCCCAATCCCCGAGGAGCTCCGCACAGGCCTGAGGCCTCAGCGAGTCGCCCGATATGAGGGGCCGGATTCCGTGACGGAATCCGGCCCCTCATGTCATTAACGGCCTCAGCGCCGGCAGTCAGCACTGCTCTCAGTACTGGTGGACGACGCCCTTCTTGACCGCTTCGACAGCGGCATCGTCGAGCAGGAAGCGGATGATCTCCAGCCCCAGGTCGACAGCGGTGGCCATGCCGCGGCTGGTCAGCAGGTTGCCATCGACCACGACGCTGTCCTCGCTGACCTCGGCGCCGTTCTCCTGGAGAACATGAAGGAAGCCCGGGTTGGCGGTGGCGCGGCGCCCGTCCAGCAGCCCGAGTTCGGCGAGGATCGACGGCGCCGCGCAGATCGCCGCCAGGGGCAGGTCCATCTCCAGGCGGCGGGTCGCCTCATCGGTCACCGCCCGGGTGCCCTTGAGGTTCGGGGTGCCGGGGATGCCGCCCGGCAGGAAGACGAGGGCGTAGTCGGCCAAATCGACGTCGGACAGGAGCGCATCGCAGCGGAAGGTGACACGGTGGGAGCTGGTGATCTCGAGGTCGTCGCCCACGGCGAGCATGTCGACTCCGATCCCGGCGCGGTAGAGCAGGTCGACAACGGCCAGGGCCTCGACCTCCTCCAGGCCATCGGCGACGAGCACGGCGACCCTGTCATCAGTGGTGAGCTGGTCCGGTGCGGGCACGATTCCTCCTCAGACATACAAGACATGCACGGGACATGCACGGGCGCGTACGGCGGATGCGCATACGGTCCCCTGACCATCAATGCTAGAGGATCGACATGCCCGTCAGCGCTGCCGCAGCAGGCGCTGCTCGGCGCCCTCGAGAATCGCCTGCGCCGCCTCGGGCACGTACGCGCTCAGGCCGCCGTCGGACACGGGCAGCTCCACCGCGCCGTCGTCGCCGATCACGACCGGCTCGTGGCCGCCCAGCACGCAGATCCACCGCTCCCCCGCGTGACGGGCTCCGACGTCGATCCGCTTGGAACCCGCCCGGCGGTCGGACAGCACGACCGCCAGCCCCGAACCGGGGTGGGCGTCGTCCCCCTCGCGCGCGAAACCGATGATGTCCGGCTCGTCGAGGGCGTCGTGCTGTCGACCGTGCGCCAGAGAGCGGCGCATGGTCATCAGCAGCGGAAGCTCGGTGACGGCGGGCAGGTCGCCCGTCTCGGGGGTGCCGAACAGGTCGCCCCAGAAGATGCAGGGGGTCCCCGCCTCGCGAAGGAGGATGAGGGCGTAGGCGGATGGTTTGAACCACGACTGGATGGTGGAGGCCAGCGACTGGCCGGGCTGGGTGTCGTGATTCTCGACGAAGGTGACGGCGCGGGCGGGGTCGGCCCCCACGAGGGTCCCCTCGAAGAGGCGGGACAGGTCGACGTCGCCGTTGGAGGCGGAGGCCGCGTGGAGGTGGAAGTGGAGGGGAACGTCGAACAGGCTCGTGAAGGGCACGACCTCCAGGTAGCGCTGCAGCTCGGAGACCTCGCGGGACCAGTACTCGCCCACGGCGGGCAGGTCGCGCCCGGTGGCCCGGCGCAGCTCGGGCAACCACCTGGCGAAGAAGTCGGCGCCCATGTGCTTGAGCGCGTCCAGGCGCAGCCCGTCCACGCCAGTGGTCTCCACGTACCACCGGCCCCACCTGTCGAGCTCGGCGGCGACCCGGGGGTCGGTGACCTGGACGTCGGCGCCCATGAGGTAGTCGTAGTTGCCGAGCTCGTCGGTGACGTGCTCGCTCCACTGCTTGCCCTCGAAGAGCCACACGCCGGCCAGATGGCGCGCCTCATCCCAGTCGGTGCCGTGGAAGCAGGTCCAGTCCCAGGTGAAGTCCGAGTAGGCCCCGGCGCGCCCGGGGAAGGTGTAGCGGGTCCAGGCCGTGATCTCCTCGGCCGGCCCGATGGGGCGGCGCCGATCCTCGGGATCGACGGGGAAGGCGCGCACGACCTCGGTGTCGTCGGCCCCCATGCGATGGTTGAGGACGATATCGGCGACGACCGCGATTCCGGCGGCGTGAAGGGCCTCGACGGCGGCGAGGTACTCGTCCTTGGTGCCGTACTTGGTGGCCACGGAGCCCTTCTGGTCGAATTCGCCCAGGTCGTAGGTGTCGTAGACGCCGTAGCCGACGTCCTCGGCCCCGGCCCGTCCCTTGTAGGCGGGCGGGAGCCACGCGGAGGTGACGCCGCAGTCCGCCAGCAGGGAGGCGTTGTCGGCCAGGAGCCGCCAATGGGAGGAGTCGGCGGGCAGATCCCAGGCGAAGGCCTGGAGCAGGAGGGGATTGATCGGGTCGTCGCTCACGCGCAGCGACAGTGCCAGGCGATCCCGAGAAATTCCTGAGAGTCCGGCAGCCGGATCAGGCGCCCTCCAGCACCTCGCACCAGGCCAGGAAGGCCTCGGTGCGCGCCACGGCGTCGGCGAATCGCTCGTCGCCGAATCCATGGGCGGCACCGGGAATCCGCACGAGGCGGGCGTCCGGCAGCAGGCGCGCCGCATTCTCGGACACCGAGATCGGCACATCGGCGTCCTGCTCGCCGTGGACCAGCAGCACCGGGAGACGCAGCCGTGCCAGCCGTGCCAGCTCGGCATCGATGTCCAGGGACCACGCGTCAACGGCGTAGCGGCGCCCGAGGGTGACATCGCGCCCGTCGACGCGGTGCGTGAAGGTCTGCGGCACCGCGGAGGCGGACGATGCCGAGCCGAAGCGGGCGCGCGTCGTCTGCGGCAGGCGCAGCGCCGGGTACCACAGGACGAGGGCGCTCATCCGGGTCGGCCTGCGGGCGGCTGCCAGAACCGCGACGAGCCCGCCCTGGCTGCGACCGAACAGAGCCGTCCGACCGGCGTCCACGAAGGGCCAGGCTCCCGCAGCGTCCAGCACCGCCTCCAGGTCGGCGAGCTCGGTGAGCACCGACATGCCGGTCATCGACCCCGCGGTGGGTGCCCCGCCCCCGCGGAAGGAGGGGACGACGGCGACCGCCCCGGCCGTCGCGAACCGCTGCGCGATTCCCGCCACCCGCAGCCCCGACTCCCCCAAGCCGTGACAGCACACCACCAGGGGCGCACGCACTCGTCCGGCGGCGGCGTCACGGGGCACGTAGACCAGCGAGTGAACCTGCGAGCCCAGCAGATCCGATCCAGCCGGGCTGCTGCCGTCGGCAACCGACGCACTGAACTCACGCGTGAGGAACTCGCCCGCCGCACTCACCGTCCCGGCCCCGTCCCGGTTGCCTTCATCCCGCACGGCCTGGACGTCCCGCGCGCCCTGAGCGCGACTGCGCACATGCGCACCCTTCCCTTCCACACCCTTCTGCAACCTTTCTGCACCCGATGACGCCGGCATCAGGCTGCCGACGGGCCACAACAGCCTACGGGAGGCCGCCCAGCGCGCACACCGCTGAGTCCGGGGATACCGCATCGGTATCATGGGCGCATGACGATGACTCTGCGTTTGACCGAGGACGACGAACGTGTCCTGGCCCGCCTGGCGCAGGAGGACGGGATCACTCTTCAAGAGGCGACAATTCGGGCGATCCGCGAGACAGCCGAACGTCGCGGCCATGAACAGCGCGTGAAAGACGCCTCGGCTCGCGTTCGAGACCGCTACGCCGATGTTCTGGAGCGCCTCGGTCGATGACCGAGTACCTCGCACTCGAAGACCTGCTTGCACTTACGGCCGAACTCGGAGTCGGGCCGGTGCGCGACCTCGGCTTACTGGAGTCGGCAGTGCGCCGACCGGCAACCATCCTGTGGGGTCGTGACGCATATACGACGATCAATGAGAAGGCCGCTGCACTGCTTGACTCTGTGGTGCGCAACCACCCCCTGGTGGACGGGAACAAGCGCTTGGGATGGCTCGCTGCACTCGTCTTCCTGGATATCAATGGTCACTGGATAGAGGCTCCCGACGACGACGCCTACGACTTGGTCATCGCTATCGCATGCGGTCGACCCGCGCTTGAGGAGATCGCTACGGCTCTGTCGCAATGGCATTCGCCGTGCCCCGGAAGGCGAGGCGGGCCAGAACGGGAGCGGTGTCGGTCATCTCGGTGAGCACGGACATGCCGGTCATGGACCCCGCGGTGGGCGACCCGCCCCCGCGGAAGGAGGGGACGACGGCAACCGCCCCGGCCGTCGCGAACCGCTGCGCGATTCCCGCCACCCGCAGCCCCGACTCCCCCAAGCCGTGACAGCACACCACCAGGGGCGCACGCACTCGTCCGGCGGCGGCGTCGCGGGGCACATAGACCAGCGAGTGAACCTGCGAGCCCAGCGGGTCCGATCCGCCCGGACCACCGACGGCGGCAACCGATGTGCTGAACTCACGAGTGAGGAATTCGCCCGCTGCCGGGAGTTGAGCAGTGCGGGGTGACATGACGATCTGCCCTTTCCTGGATGATCCGGACTCAGGCGTCGGCTTTCTCCAACTGGTAGACGCGCTGCTTGCTGATGCCCAGCACGCGCCCGACATCGGCGGCGCTGTAGCGCTGCTTGCGCAGCTCGAGCACCACACCCCGACGGCGTGCCGCCGCGCCGGCCTGGGCCTTCCTGGCCTCCTCCTCATCACGCCCGGCGGCCCGCCATTCGGCAAGGGCGTGCTCGGCGGCCTTGACGGTGACGTGAACAGCGATAGTGGCGGGATCGGCGTCGAGCCACATGGCCACCACACCCTGCGCCTCGTCGTCGACCTCGGCGAGACTGCGCGCCTGACCCCCGATGCCCAGCTCGGGAATCTCGAACACCCACCACCTTCCCTCTCGCTCGACGACGACCTCATAAGTTCGCACGCCCATAACGTTCTCCTTCCTCACTGCCACTGCGTGGGCACATCCACGCCCGCTCGCTTGAGCTGCATCAGCACCCCGGCCGAGATCTCGCGATGCCCGGCCGGGATCACGGCTCTGATCGAGCCATCAGGCAGCCCCCAGATCTCGTGACTGCCCTGCCCGCCACGCAAGCGCACCCAACCGATGCTCTTGAGATATCTGAGCACGTCCCGCGTCTTCTGAGGCTTCATCAAAGATAATCTACTCCCCCCTTTATTACAAGAACAATAGGGGCTTGCCTTGATGTGCAGAGAACGCGAAGCCCCCATCACCCCAACACCCGAGCAGCGCCAAGGCGCGAGCGCACGAGAGATAGCGAGGGATAGGCAGTACGCGTCACCGCAGGCGAACGGGTCGCGCCCGGCCTCCCCAAGCTGGGCGCTTCCACTCGGGTAAGCCCCCACCGGGCGGACTGCCCCGTTACCGGATCAGCCCCTGGACCGAGGATGCGCCGTCGACCGTGCCGGGAGGCGTCGGATCGACCGAGCACATGCATGTGCATCAGCCTCGGCTACCCCCTGCCCAGGGGCAGGGTGAGGCAGGCCCGGAGGCGATCCGCACATGGGAGAGGGGCCACCCAACAGAGCGAAGACAAGTTTTCGTTGTAATCCCGCCAATCTATCCGCGTCCTCACGATCGAGCGATGTGCTCCCATGTGCACATAGAGGGGTCTGTGCACATGGGAGCATGTCAGCCTGTCTTGGCTGATGCCCGGGAATCGCGGAACCACGCGGAAAACTGCACTCGCCCCAGCGAAGCTCCTCCTCTCCCATGCGCGACCTTCCCCAAAAGCCCTTTCACACCTCGTCAACGCGACCGCAGCTCCTGCTCCGCCGGTCTCCTGAACCGATTTCGATGCGGAACTGAACCGATCTCGAGGCGGAATACGACCGATCTCGGCGAAGTGGCGCGGCACTGCCTTGGCTCGCAGCTGGCCCGCAGCCGGTTCGCGGCCGGCCCGCAGCCGGCTCACAACCCCGGCAGGCCATCCTGGTCGACACCGAGATCGGGCAGACGGACTCCCTCCAGGCGCAGCAGCCGGGTTTTGCGGTCGGTGCCGGCCGCGTAGCCGGTCAGCGACCCGTCCGCGCCCACCACCCGGTGGCAGGGAACGATGATTCCGATCGGGTTGCGCCCCACGGCGCCCCCAACAGCGCGGGCCGAGCAGCGGTGACCGGTCTGCGCCTCGACAGCGTCGGCGATCTGCCCGTAGGTACGGGTACTTCCGTACGGAATAGTGCGCAGCTGCGCCCATACGCGCTGCTGGAAGTCGGTGCCCCGGGCGGCGAGCGCGAGCGTGTGCGCCGGTTCCTCACCGGCGAAATACCGGTCGAGCCATGCCCGAGCCCGCTTCAGGACGGTCAGCTCGTCATCGCTCCCGGGCTCGGCGATTACGGCGCCGTCGTCCAGCCCGGCCCGATCGCGGCGCTGTCCGTCGAACCACACTCCGATGAGCGCGCCGCCTGCGGGCAGGCCCTCGCCGTCCTCGGCGGCCAGCGTCATCGACCCCAGCGGCGAGTCATAGGCGAACATAGTGGTGCGGCGCATGAGAGCAGTCTTCCAGAGCATCGCGCCGTCGTCCTGCGCGCCGCGGCTCGTCACCGGCGCGGCGCCCGCAGAACCAGTACGCGCTCGGACAGCCTGTTCACCATCGGGAGCCGCATCATCGGCGACAGCCAGGGGCGCAGGCGCGCGATGGTCTCACCGAAGGTGACGTCGTGGAGAGCCCTCCAGCCCGGGGCAACGGTGCTGCAGAACTCCTCGGCGCCCGAGCATCCATAGGTGAAACGGGCACCGGTAGCCGCCACCGATCGCTCTCGCCCGTATTGCTGGAAGAAATGCGGCATGACCTCGATCAGAACCGTCGCCCCCGGGAGGCGCGTGGCGATCAGGTCCATCAGGGCGGCCACCTCATCCTGGGTCAGGTACATGGTCAGTCCCTCGATGATCACCAGGACATCGCCGGCCGCCCTCACCTGTTCGGGCCAGTCCGGGTCGAGGGCGGAGGCGGCGATCATATGCCGGCGCTCGCCCTCCCCCAGCAGCTGCCGGCGCAGGTCGATGACGTCGGGGAGGTCGAGGTCGTACCAGGTGAGGCGGCCATTATCGAGGCGATGGAGACGCGTATCCAGGCCGCAGGCGATGTTGACCACGGTGGTCTCGGGGTGGGTCGAGATGAATCCGGAGACCAGGGAGTCGAACGTGAGGGTGCGCATGACCACGCCGCCGGACATGAGGCGATCGCGCGCCGCCTCCGAGAAGTCGTAGTCGAGTCGGGAGACGAGATCGACGGCGGTCCAGTCCTCGAAGCGCGGGCGGGCGGACAGGGTGTGCTCGGCCCTGGCGTGCAGCGGGAGCAGCATCGTCTCGCTGACGCCGGTCAGGTCCACCCGCTCACCGGCGCTCACGGCTCGACCCGCAGCGCTCTTCATGCTCCTCGCGCTCCTAGTGCTCTCTGCACTCGTCGCATTAGTCGCAGTCGTCGCAGTCATGATCAGCATCATGCTCCGCCGGCCGCAGAAATCTCCAGGGCCGTCAGCATCACCCGAGGCATCGAGATCGGTCGCAACCCGCACCGAGATCGGTCCAGTTCCGCATCGAGATCGGTCCAGTTCCGCGCCGAGATCGGTCGCACTCCGCATCGAGATCGGTCGCACTCCGGCTCGAAATCGGTCCAGTTCCGCATCGAGATCGGTCGCAACCCGCACCGAGATCGGTCCGGCAGGTCCTCGCATGCCGGTAGTAGAGACCGACGGTGCGGCTATCACGGAACTCGAACGTACCTTTGCGATGTGAACGGAGGTTCTTCTCATCCTTCTGGTGGTAGGGCTCAGAAGGATGGGAGAAAGCTCAGTACATGCGGCAAACCGTCGTCGACGCCGGGGCCCAGCGGGTCTCACCCGTCCGATTCGCCCACTCGCACGCGGATGCCGGGCAGGGGCCGGGCGTAGGCTCGCACTGTTAGGCGGCCTGATTTCAAATCTCGAAGGAGCCTCATGACGACCACCGCCGTCCTCCTGTTCCACCCTCACCTGGACGCCTCCCGCGTCAACGCGCGCCTCGCGCAGGCGGCCCGCCGCGCCGGGACCCCCGAGCGCCCTCTCGAGGTGCGCGACATGTACGGGCTCTACCCGGATTTCCGCATCGACGTCGCCGCCGAGCACGCCGTACTGGAGGCCTGCGACCGCATCATCCTTCAGTTCCCCATGTACTGGTACTCCTCACCCGCTCTTCTCAAGCAGTGGGAGGACGACGTCCTCGCCTACGGCTGGGCATACGGGCCCACCGGCACCGCCCTGCACGGCAAGGAGCTGGCCCTGGCCGTCTCATCGGGCGGCTCAGCCGAGAGTTACACGCATACGGGTTCGGTCCACTACGGGCCGCATGAGCTGCTGCGCCCCTTCCAGGCGACGAGCGGCCTGATCGGCACCCGCTTCATCACGCCCTTCATCACTGCCGGCACCATGGACTTGACCGACGAGGAGCTAGCCGAACGGGCTCAGGCCTACACCGCCTGGCTCACCGCCCCCGACCATCCCGAGCTCGGAGCCTTCGAGTAGTCGGCGCGCGTCGGAGGGCTCACGCGCTCGAGCGATCAGGCGCTCAGCGGTACGCCTCCGAGGAGTCGTTCTCGTCGTAGGTCGCCACTAGGACCAGACCCGACAGGGCGTAAGGGCCGCCGATGTAGGGCAGGACCTGCACGAGTGCCGCGGCGACCTTCTGCCTGCTGTTGCCCGCCCGGATCGCACCCGCGACATGGGGCCGCATCTGGGCGGCCGCTCCGAGGGCGGCGATCGCGACCAGGGAGATGAGCTCGCGCATGGCGACGTCGAGGCCACCGCGGGTCTCGAACTCGCCGAAGGCGCCCGCAGTCAGCAGCTGCGGGACGACCCGGTTGAAGGGCTCGGGCAGCGCGGAGAAGACCTGCTCGACCTCGTCGCCGTACAGCGGCTCCTGGATGGCGCGGCCCGCCGCGGCCCGGTCCTCATAGGCGACGGTGGCGGCCTCGGGCAGGGGCAGATCGACGCCGGCGGACGCCAGGACCTCGGCGGCGGTGGCGGCGGCGTTGAGCGTCTTGGGGTAGCCGATGTACGGCGCGCACTGGTAGATCGCCTCGCGCACCTGCAGCGGCGTGGCGCCCGCGCTCAGGGCGCCCCTGACGTGAGCCGCGAGTTGCGGGAGCGTCTGCATGGTGGCCAGCACGGTCACGGTGAGCAGCTCGCGCTCGACGTCGGTGAGGACTCCGGTGGCGAAGACCTCCCCGAAGATCTGGTTCTGGAGGATCTCGTAGAGCTCGGGGTCGGTGGGGTGGGGCGTCGGCTCGACGCCGAACAGTCGGGTGTAGGTCCGGCGCGCCTGCGGGGTCAGGGCCATGGAATCTCCTCGCAATCTCCTTGCAATCTCCTCAGTCTCTTTCTCCGACGACCGGCTCACGACGAGCGGCGAGCGCCGAGCGCCCGAGCCATGCGCACGACGCGCGCAGCCTGCTTCTCGAGCTCGGAGCGGCTCAGCGGCACCTGATCATCGCCTCCCCGCAGCGCAGCCAGAATATCCTGCCGATCGGCCTCGCAACCGGGCATGAACAACTCGTTGCCCGCCTTGATGGTGGCAGCGGCCGTAGCGCGCGGGTACGCGCAATCGGGGCGGGTCATGCCGTCGACCACCCAGTCGGTCATCACCAGGCCCGCGAACCCCCACTCCTGGCGCAGAATACTCTCCAGCAGTTCGGCCGACTCGGAGGTGTGGACGCCGTTGAGGAGGTTGTAGGAGGTCATGAGCGCATGGGGCTGGGCCTGGCGGATAACGATCTCGAAGCTGCGCAGGTACAGGTCGCGGGCGGCCCGCTTGGAGACACGGCTGCACGAGTTCAGCCGATTGGTCTCCTGATTGTTGAAGGCGAAGTGCTTGACGGTCACGCCGCGCCCCGGGTGCTTCTGCACGCCGCGGGTGATTCCGGCGGCCATGCGCCCCGCCAGCAGCGGATCCTCCGAGAGGTACTCGAAGTTGCGCCCGCACAGGATCGAGCGGTGCAGGTTGAAGGCCGGGGCCAGCCACAGGTGCGCACCGAAACGGTCCATCTCCGTGGCCACGAGATCGCCGAGAGACTCCGCCAGCTCGGGATTCCAGGACTGGGCGACGGCGGTGCCGATGGGGATGGCGGTGGTGTACTGCTCCACGATGCGCTCCGGGATGCGCGAGCCGTCGGGCATCGCCGCCATGGCCCCGAGCGTCTTCTCGCCCTCATCGTCCATGAGCTCGTTGAAGTCGGCCGGCAGTGACGACCTCAGCGCGAAGACGCCGTCGTCGTCGACGCCGACCTCGGGGGCGATGCGCAGGCCCGCCGGACCGTCGGGCATGATGAGGCTGGGCAGATCGGCGAAGCGGGTCGTGGTCTGCCCGGCGGCACCCACCAGGGTCTGGGAAGCCGCCCCGATGATCGACTGGGATTCTGCCGATTCAGCCCCCTCCCGATAGTCGCCCAGGACGATGTAGGACAGCTCGTCGTCGGATAGCTCCTTGACGAATTCCAGGGCCTCCGCCAGATCGACCGGCTCGCATCGGTCGGCCCGGCGCAGGTCGGCGGCCTCGACGGTCAGGCGCGGCGCGTCGTCCGGCACCTCGACGGCGATCGGGTCGGCCGGCCGCCAGTCGGTGAAGCCCGGGTCGCCCAGGACGTCGTGAAGCTCGCGGACAACCCCGGTGCGGGCGAGCCGGATGACGGCGGCGGGAACGGTGTCGCGGCTGGAGGCGCCCACGCGCACCACGTAGTCGCCGGCCTCCAGGACCGTGGCGGCCCGGGCCTCGTCATAGGAGGCGAGGTCGGCCAGGTCGAAGGCGACGGCGACCTCCTGGCGCTCGCCGGGGGCGAGCTCAGCGGACTTCCCGAAGCCCGCGAGCGCCTGGTAGGGCTGGTCGAGCCGGCCGGGCGGGACCGAGACGTAGACCTGGACGACCTCCTTGCCGGCGCGCCCGCCGGTGTTGGTGACCCGAACCCGGGCGATCACCCGCGATCCGTCGATCGTGACGGTCGGCTCGGCGAGCTCGAAGCTCGTATAGCCCAGGCCGAAACCGAAGGGGAGCAGCGGAGCCGTACCGGTGGAGTCGAAGTAGCGGTAGCCGACGTAGATGCCCTCGCGGTAGTGCGTGTCATCGGGGTCGCCGAAATCGCCGACGGCGGAGTAGTCCTCCCAGGCGGCCCAGGTGGTGGAGAGCCTGCCGGAGGGGTAGGCCCGGCCGAGCAGCACATCGGCGAAGGCGTCGCCGACGGCCGCGCCCAGCTGGGAGAGCAGGAGGATGTTCCCGACGTCCTTGACGGGGGTCAGATCGACGACACCGCCGACGTTGAGGACCAGCAGGAACTTCTCATAGCGCTCGTTCAGAGCGAGGATGTCGCGGACCTCGGCATCGGTGAGGAGGACATCGCCGCGCTCGGGACGCCGATCGCTGCCCTCGCCCGAGACGCGGGCGAGCACGTAGACCGCGGCGATCTCGTCGCCGGCACCCTCGGCGCCCTCGCCGCCGAGGGGGAGGTCGTGCTCGGGCTCGAGCATGACGGCCCCCATGCCGTGGACGACGGCGGGCACGCCGGCGGCCTTGGCGCCGGCCTTGATATCGGCGATGAAATCGGCGCGGGTCCGCTCGTGGAGGACCTCGTAGGCGTCCAGCCACGCCTTGGTGGTCAGCGTGAAGCCGGCTTTCTCCAGTCCCTCCTCAATGGTTACGACATGGCGGGAGTTGACGTCGCCCGATCCGGTGCCGCCCTTGAGTGTGCGGCGGGCGCCCGAGCCGTACAGGGCCAGAGCGCCGGTCCCCCGAAGCGGGAAGGAGCCGTCGGATCTGAGCAGCACCATGGATTCGGGTGCGCTCCTGCGCACAACGGCGAGGTGGTCGGCTTCATCCCGGGCCGGTTGAGCTGGCTGGATCGGCTGGGGCGGCCGGGTCGGCTGAGGCGATAGCACGTGGAGCTCCTTCGCTGTGACCTGCTGCGACCGTCCGCGGGGCGCACATCGCTGTGCCGCCGTAGCTGCTGTAGCTGTTGTAACTGACGTGACTGTCGTAGCTGCTGTATGGGCACGAGCTTGGCGCATTCCTGCCAATCGGTCAATTTCGCCGAGATCGGTCCACTTCCGCCTCGAGATCGGCCCGGTTCCGCACCGAGATCGGTCGCACTCCGCCTCGAGATCGGTCCGGATGACGGGCTCACAGAGTCAGCAGAGTCAGTCGCATCTGGTGCCAGACGGCACCGCCGTGGGTCGATCCCTGCGAGACGCCCTCGTCGCGAAAACCGAGGCGCGCGTAGAAGCCGACGAGCTCGGGCTTGGCGGTGAGCACTGCCCCACGGCGCCCACTCACGCGGGCCTCCTGGACGACATGCTTCACGAGCGCAGCGGCCAGGCCCTCGCCCCGGCGGTCGGGAGCGGTCATGACGCTGAAGATCATCTGCCAGGCGCCGTCGGGCTCATGCAGCTCGGCGCGGGAGAACATCTCGTCGGTCAGGTCGGGCAGGTCGGTGCACATGCCGTTGACCCCGGCGACCAGCCGCTCAGGGCCGTCGGGGTCGTCAGGATCGTCCTCGACGGCGAGCCAGACGTGGTCGGGGTAGGCCGCCAGGCGCGCGGCGATCGCGTCGCGGTCGGCGGCCTCGGCGGGCGGGAAGCAGAGGGCCTCCAGCTCGGCAATGGCGTCGAGGTCGGCGGGCGAGGCCGTGCGGATTCTCGGGCGGATTCTCATGCACCCATTCTGCGTATGACGCCGATCGCATCGCACTTGAACCACATACCGATACCCGCCAGGCAGACGTCCGTGGCCGCCACGGCGAGCAAGCCGGGCAGGGCGGCCGCTGCCGTGAGCGGCCCGTGAGGCTCATTGATGAGGCCCATTGATGATGAGCTCAGCACTCACCGCGAAGGCGATGAGCTCGCAGAAGACTGTCGTCTCGGGGATAAGCGCGATAAGTACTAAGTACTAAGTACTAAGTACACGGCACTGCGGGACTTGGGCCGACATCTACTCGTACTCGTCAGCCGGACCGATCGCCTGGCGCTCGGGCGCCTCGACCAGCCTCAACCAGCGGTTGAGGCCGTATGCTCCAGCCGTCACTGCCCGCACGCGTTCGGTGATCAACGAACACGTGCTACCGCACCGCCGGGGCGGGAGCCACCATGGATGCCGGCCGGAAGGACCCGCGACAGCACCAGCGGGCCCGGCACGCCGCCGCCAGGCCGGCGGTCAGCAGACAGGCCCGCAGACGGGCCGCAGGCATCCCACGGATAAGAGGAACACAGATGAAGCACTCGGTCGGACGCAATATCGCACAGCTGCGACTGTCACAGGGGATGACGCAGGAGCGGCTCGCCCAGCGGATGGGCGTGACTCCGCAGGCGGTCAGCAAGTGGGAGAACGATCTCAACTACCCGGATATCGCAGCGCTGCCCGGCCTGGCGGCGCTGCTGGGCACGAGCGTCGATGCGCTGCTGACGGTGCCGGACGACGGCGCGCAAGCGGACGGCCCCGCTCAAGCGAGTGCGTCGAACCCCGATCGTGCCCCGTACGCCCCCACTGAGACGCCCACTGAGCCGGCCGGTCCGAACGACTCGAGCAATCCTGCTGCCGAACCGGCGCAGACCCCCTCAATGCCCTCTCCCGCCGCAGAGCTCACCTCGACGAGCGCCGTCCTCGTACGGCCCGAACCGACTCGCGGGAGGAAGGAGCAGAGCACGGCCTCCGCCGCCGGACGCAAGCTCTGCATCGAGGTCCGAGGTCCGCACAACAACGTCAACCTGGCGTTCCCCATGCAGGCGGCCACCATCCTGACGAGTATGGCGGCCGCCGTACCGCAAGTGCGCGACGCCATCGACACCCACGGCATCGACCTCGACGCGCTGCTGGCGACCGCCCACAGCGCCCTTGAGGCCGCCGACACGAGCACGCTCCTCGACATCACGGACGGCGAGGATCGGATCCGCTTCTACGTCGCCTGAGCAGTCCGATTCGCCGAGATCGGTCCGGTTCCGCCTCGAGATCGGTCCACGCGGGCAAGACCCTCGCAGACGTCGCAGGCCGTCGGCCCGGTCAGCGCGAGTCGCCCACCGGGGTCCGGTCCATGTCGAGGAAGCCGAGGAAGACGTCGTTGAGACGCTCCCAGGCCATCTTGGGCTTCGGAACGAGGGCGGCGACGTCCTCCTCCAGCTCGGCGACAGCACTCGCAGCCCAGGTGCTGAGCGCCGGAATGCGCGGATACTCGTCGCACTCCCCTGCCACCGCCTTGGCCTCCAGGAGCTCGTCGACGAGTCCGCGCATGGACGCCTCGAGCTGGGCATCGACCAGGTCGCGGAAGAGCATCGGGACGGGCACGCGCTCAGCCACCACCCAGCGGCAGGCGAGGATCGCCCGCATGGCGTACAGGCATTTCTTGAGGCGGATCGTCTCCCCCGCGACGGCGGCTTTATCAGCCTTATCGGCCATACGGGTCGTGCCGGTCAAGCCGCTCATACCGGTTCGGGCCATGCTCAGGTAGTGGTGGGCTGAGGAGACCGGCGAGAAGCAGTCGGCGGCCAGGTCCCTCACGGCGGCGAAGGCGGAGTACTCGGCGTAGACGATCGGGGAGGCGAGCCACTCGAAGAGCGACGGATTGGCGCCCCGCATGAGCCGCAGGGCCTTGTCGAGATCCCAGCCGCTGACGTCGAGGACCTCGTCGAGCCGCCACTCCAGGACGTCCCGCGTGGACTGCAGGCGCAGGTAGTACTCGATGGGGCGGACGTAGACGAAGCGGACGTCGAAGTCGGAGTCGGGCGACTCGAAGCCCCAGGCCCGACTACCCGACTCCACGGCGAGCAGAACCCGCACGCCTTCGGCCGCTTCGAGGCAACGAAGCTCGTGTGAAACGGCGCGAGCGGCACTAGCGCTGTCGGCGGCGCGCAAGTCGGCGACAGCAGCGGCGTCAGGACCAGTAGGGCCAGTGGGACTGGCGGAACCGGCTAGAGCAGCAGAGTTGGCAGCATCGGCCGCGCTAACAGGACTGTCGACAGGACTATCAACATACGAGTCGTTGTCCTCATTGTCCTCATGGCTTGACCGAGTCATCGCAGCCCCTCTCATCGCTTCTCCCCGGAACAGCCCCGAGACGACCCGACGCGCCGTAGCGGCTACCGGACCCGAGCGCAGCATGCCACAGCGACGGCGAGGGGGGCACGACGGGGCAGGGCCGCCACCATGCGAAAGCGACGAGTCGGAAATCCTCGGGCTCACCTAGCCGACCCACGCGGAGCGGTAGTACAGCACCACCCGATTCAGGCGTTCTTCCGCAAGGCATGCTCGCGGATCGCACCGGACCCGGCGAGTGCGAAGCCGGCCGTCTCGCCGACCGCCTTCAGAGCGAGGCGTGCGATGTTCCGCTGCTCCTCCTGGTCACCGCGCACGACTTATGCGACCTGGAGCTCGGGGAACCGGCTGACTGCGCTCGCCCCGGTGATGACGATGGTTCCGCATGGCCCGCAGCTCGGGGAACCGGCTCTCCCACAAGGCACGCACACGCGGATCAATGCTGAGGACCGGCCACGTCTCGATAAGCCGGGCGCGGTTCATAAGCCGCCGCTGCTCATCAGCGGTGCCTTCGGCGACCAGGGCCTGGTAAGCCATACGCCGCCAACCGGGTACGCTCACATTTACGTCGAACCGGTCGGCCTGCCAGCGCACTGCGTGGGGCAGGTCGATAGGACCATCGTACGGGCCCCGCAACTCGTCCAGCGATACCGGCGCATCATAGGGCTTAATGTCGCAGAACCGTATACGGGCTGTCGCCGTCTTCACCATGGCCTACCTCCTTCCTCCTTCACATGATGACAGCGTACCCGCATGAGCCAGGCCGACGCGCAGGCGAGTGTCAGCCCTCGCCATCCGCGACCAACCGCGACCAGCCGCCCCGGGAACGAAAATCAGCCGCCTAGCCGGCCCGCGCGGAGCGGTAGTACAGCACCGCGACCTGGGTGCGATTCCTCAGCCCCAGCTTGGCCAGGATCGAGCTGATGTGGTTGCGCACCGTCCCCTCGCTCATGAAGAGCCTGTCCGCCACTTCAGCATTGTCCAGCCCCTCGGACACCGCCTCGACGACCTCGTACTCCCGCTCGGTGAGCCTCTCGAAGACGGCGCTCCTGGGCATCTGCCCGCTCCCGCTTGCGGACCCGCCACCGCCCAGACCCATGGCGGCGCTGCGTTCGACCACCTCCCCCTCCAGCACGCTCACGCCGGCCATGACGGACCGCAGCGCCGGGGCGATCCGCGCGACGTCCTGCTTGATGAGGTACCCGCGCGCCCCCACTCTCAGGGCCCGCACGATGTACTCGTCGTCGGAGAAGGTGGTCAGGAAGACGATGCGCGCATCCTCGTCCTCGGCCAGGATCTGCTCGGCCGCGCCGAGCCCGTCACCGCCGGGCATTCGGATGTCCAGGAGCAGGATGTCGGGGCTCAGCTCCCGGTGCTTCTCGACCGCCTCGGGCCCGGACCCGCCCCGGCCGACGACCTCGACATCGGGCTCCACCGACAGGATGGTGGCGAGCGACTGGGTGACGAGAGCGTCATCGTCAACAATGAGGACCTTCATGCTCCGGCCTCTCTACTTTCTCTACCTTTGGGAATCATGGCGAAGACCGTGAACCTCGGCTGCGGGGTGATCCGCACGGTTCCGCCCAGCGCCTCTACCCGCTCGGTGATGGAGCGCAGCCCCATTCCGGTCCTCCCGCCGCCTCTTGCCGGCAGATCGTCGCGCGGCGGGCCCCCCTCGTTGACGACCGTGATCTGCCAGAACGCCGGGTAGGCGACGACCCTGACCTGCGCCGAATCGGCCCGACTGTGCCGGGCAGCGTTCGTCAGGGCCTCGCGCACCACCGCGATCACGCAGCGCGACACCTCCGGCGGGGGCGCCTCCTCCAGGGAGCAGTCGACCGGCACCTGCTCTATGCCGCATCGGGAGGCCAGCAGGTTGAGGGAGGTCGGCAGGTCCTCGCCCTCGTCGGACAGCGCGTGGACGCTCCTGCGCATGGAGTCCAGGGCCTCGCCCAGCGAGGAGTCCAGCTCCGCCAGGTCGGCGACGACGGCGGGCTCGTCGCGGTGGGTGACCTGCAGGGCCTTGGCCTGCAGGACAAGACGGGTCAGGAGGTGCCCGACGCCGTCATGGATGTCGCGGGCGATCCGCGTGCGCTCGGACAGGGCGGCGGCGCGCGTCTCATAGTCCTGGGCCTCGAGCATCCGGGCGTTCAAGTCCTGCAGGGCGAGGATCTTCTCGTGAAGATCGTCCCTGACCGCGTGCAGGCTCCCGCGCACGCGCTCCTCCTGGACGGTGCGCAGGGCGAGGCAGGCGGCGAGGACCGAGATGACGGCCGAGACGATGACGGACGCGACCGACGGCGCATCCGGCGCCCACCGGGATACGGCCACCGGCGTCAAGGACGACAAGGCAGACAAGACTGACAAGGCCGACAAGGCGCAGCAGACCGGGGCGACCAGCCGAGCCCATCGGGGACCGAGCGCCGCCGCGCGCGTCAGGTCGTAGACGACCAGCGGGGCGCCCACCAGCGACGCCGTCGTGAAACAGCCGAGGACGAGGTAGCAGGCGGGCGCGGCGATCGCCTCGCGTCGGTGCTCCACCACTGCGCACAGCCCGCCGACGGCGACGGCCAGCAGCAGCCAGACCACGACGGCGGCACTCACCGCTCCCCCCGCCAGCGCCGACAGGACGCAGGCGCCCAGAAGCACGCCCTTGTCCGTCAGCACCTTCACACCACGATTATGGACCTCCACCACCGCGGAACGGCCTTCTCGGACCACTCCTGACGATCTCATGACAGATGTCATGCCCCGCCCCGCAGGCCATGACAGCGGGCACTTCCCGGCTCGAGCCCGCCGGCGGAACCATACGGAGGGTGACCCGCTGAAGACGGGAAGTACTGGAATCGAGAACAGACGTTCAAGGAGTCGATTGGATATGAGAGCCGACATTCCAGGAGTCGATATGGGCGGTGAGGATAGGGCGGATAGGACAGTGCCTGACGAAAGAGCCGGCAGGGCAGCCGGCCATGAGGCGGTCGTGATCGAATCCCTGATCAAGCGCTATGGGGAGATGGTCGCGGTCGACGGCCTGTCGTTGAGAATCCCCCGCGGGGAGGTGCTCGGCCTGCTCGGCCCCAATGGCTCGGGCAAGACGACGACGATCAACTGCCTGCTGCAACTGCTCACCTATGACAGGGGGAAGATCCAGGTCTTCGGGAAGCCCATGACGGCGACCTCCTACGACCTCAAGCGCCGGATCGGCGTGGTGCCCCAGGAGGTGGCCGTCTTCGACGAGCTCACCGTGGCCCAGAACGTGGACGCCTTCTGCGCCCTCTACGTGAAGAATCGCGCTGAGCGGCGCCGTCTGGTCGAGCAGGCGATCGCCTTCGTCGAACTGGAGAAGTTCACGAAGTTCAAGCCCAAGAAGCTCTCGGGCGGCCTGCTGCGCCGACTCAACATCGCCTGCGGCATCGCGCATGCTCCGGAGCTCATCATCCTGGACGAGCCGACGGTCGCCGTCGACCCTCAGAGCCGCAACGCGATCCTCGACGGCATCAAGAAGCTGAACAAGCAGGGCGCCACCATCATCTACACGAGCCACTACATGGAGGAGGTCGAGCAGCTGTGCGACCGGATCGTCATCATGGACGCCGGCAGGCGGGTCGCCTCCGGCACGGCCGATGAGCTCAAGGCGATGATCGGCACCGGTGAGCGCATCCGGGTCGAGGTCGTCTCGCCGGTATCGCTCGACGAGGAGCACCTGGAGCATCTGCGCCGTCTCGAGCACGTGCGCACCGTCTCCTACGAGGCGTCCGAGCTCCTGGTCGAGTGCTCCTCGGGGGCGCACAACCTCTCCGACGTCCTGGAGGCGCTGACTCGGGCGGGAGTGACCTGCGGGCGGATCACCTCCGAGCCCCCGACGCTCAATGATGTCTTCCTGGAGATCACCGGGCGCGCCCTGCGGGACGAGGCGGCCTGACATGCTCTCCGTCTTCACCTACCAGGTGCTCCGGCTCCTGCGCGAAAAGGTCCTCCTGGTATGGACCCTGGGGTTCCCGATCATCCTGTCGCTGATCTTCATGGCGATGTTCTCCAACCTCGACGACGACTACAAGGCCGATGCCGTCGCCCTCGGCGTCGTGCAGGACAACGCCTACCGAGCCGCCCCCGGCCTGGACGAGACGATCTCGTCCATCTCCGCGGACGGCAGTGACCTCCACCTGATCGACGCCACCTCCTACGCCACCGAGGACGAGGCCGTCTCCGCGGCCCAGCGGGGCGAGACCGCCGGCTACATCGACGTCGAGGACGGTGCCCCCGTCCTGCACGTGACCCAGGAGTGGAACACTGCGTCCGGGAGTCAGGCCAATACGATCCTCGTCCTGCGCGCGGTCATGGACTCCTATGTGCAGACCGGGGCCGAGCACGCGGCTCTCGCCTCCGCCGGGGCGCCCGCGGAGCAGGTCGGCCGGCCCGAGGCCGGGCGCGCCTTCACCCACCAGACGCAGGTGACCCCGAGTCTCATCAAGTCGGAGACGCGCTACTACTTCTCACTGCTCGCCTTCGCCTGCGGCATGGGCATGACCGTCTCCACGCTCGCAGTTCAAGGGATCATGGCCACGTCCGCTCGGCCCTCCCGCCTCGGGGCGCGCCTGAGCCTGGCGAGCCTGCCGCGATGGAGGGTCCTGGCGGGAACCCTCGCCGCCTCATGGGTCTGCATCCTGGGATGCCTGGTCATCGCCTTCGCCTTCATACGGCTGGTCATCGGCGTCGACTTCGGACCGCACACGCTGCTCGCACTGGTGGCCATCGGGGTTTCCAGTCTCATGTCCTGTGCGGCCGGCGCCGCACTCGGGACCGTACGCGCAGAGATAGGAGCCGGAACCGTCTCCGGGATCAGCTGTCTGCTGTCGCTGTTCACCGGACTGTACGGCAGCCCGGCACAGAATCTGGCCGCTGCCGTCGAGTTCAACGCCCCCGTCCTGGCGCAGGCCAATCCGCTGTGGCAGTCCGCTCACTGCTTCTACGGGCTGCTCTACTACGACAGCCTCGCCCCCTTCGCCCGCAGCTGTGCCGTTCTGGCGGGTATGACCTGTCTATTCCTGAGCATCGCCATGGTCCGCATGAGGAGGATGAGCCATGAGCACCTTTAAGACATCGCTGAAGATCTTGTGGGCCCACCGGGTCCACATTCGGAGGTACCTGGTGCTGCTGTCCATGTTCGGCCTGCTCGCCGCCGGCGGCGGCGCCTCGGCAGCATCCGACGAGGTCATCGACGCGCCCATCCCCGTGGCGGTCATCGACCGCGACGGCTCGACGATCTCGCAGGGCGTGGCGCGCTATGTGGAATCCATCGGCGACGCCCAGCCCCTGGAGGACTCCACCCGGGCACTGCAGGACGCCACTGCGCAGAACCGCATCGCCTACATCCTCATCATCCCCGCCGGCTACGGCGAGGAGTTCCAGAAGGCGGCCCGCCAGGGGACCGAGCCGCCGGCGGCGGACACCGTGGTCAACTACGAGTCCGCGGCCGGATCGCTCATGGACGTGCGCACGGGCTCCTATCTGGCGCAGGTGCACGACTACCTGGGAGCCCTGAACGACGACCCCGCCCAGGCCGTCTCCCTCGCGGACGGCGCCATGGAGCGCACCGCGTCGGCGCAGCTCGTCCCCCAGGACTCCGCCCCCATGCCGAAGCGCCTGATGACCTTCGCCACCTTCTCCCTCTACCCGCTGCTGACATTCTCCGTCGTGTCGATCTCGACGCTCATGACGGCTCTGGACCGCAGACCCGTGCGCTCCCGGATGTCCGCCGCACCCGTCAGCGGCCGAGCACGCGGCCTGGGACTACTGGGCGCCTGCCTGATCATCGGCCTGGTGGGATGGGCGTGGATCTTTGGCCTGGGGGTGCACTTCTTCGGCAAGGAGTATCTGGCGACGTCGGCCCCGATGGTGGGGGTGCTCGGCGCCGCACTGGGTGCTTACACACTGGTGTCGGTATCGCTCGGCTTCCTTCTGGGCCAGCTGGGACTGGGGGACAATGCGACCAATGCCATCGCGAACATCGGCGGCATGGTCATGTCCGTCCTCGGCGGGGCCTGGATCTCGGTCGACATGCTGCCCGACGCCGTGGTCGCCTTCTCCAGGTTCACCCCCGGCTACTGGGCGGCTCGGGCGATCACCGGCCTCCACGACGCCGCCTCCATCTCGAGCGATACCATCCTGCCGCTACTGGCCGACTGCGGGGTGTGCGCCCTGTTCGCCGTAGCGCTGCTCAGCGTGGGAATCGCGGTCGGCCGCACCCGGGCGCGATCAGCGCTCTAGCCGAACCTTTCGCCGAGATCGGTCGTACTCCAGCTCGAGATCGGTCCACTTCCGCACCGAGATCGGTCGCACTCCGCACCGAGATCGGTCGCACTCCGCACCGAGATCGGTCCGCTTCCGCCTCGAGATCGGTCGCACTCCGACTCGAGTTCAGTCCTGCCGGGCCTTCCGTCGTCGAAGGCCCGGCAGGACTGCGGTTGCGCAGGGGCGCAAGTGCCCAGGGGCGGTCCAGCGCCCTCAGACCGTCTCAGATGGCGCTGTAGCCGCCGTCGACGAGGATCGGCGCACCGACGACGTAACCCGAGGCCTTCGAGGCCAGGAACAGGATGGCCGTGTCGAGTTCGCCCTCCTTGCCGAAGCGGTCCAGGGGGATCATGGAGCGGAAGGCGGAGCCCGTGTCCTCGTCGTCCAGGACGTCGGCGGTCAGCTCGGAGTAGAAGTAGCCGGGACACAGGGCGTTGACGGTGATGCCGTACTTCGCCCACTCGGCGCCCAGGGCGCGCGTCATGTTGACGGCGCCGCCCTTGGCCGCGTGGTAGGCGGCCATGCCCGCGACATTGGAGCCGACCATCCCGTACATGGAGGCCACATTGATGATTCGCCCGTACCCGGCCGGGATCATGGCCTTCTTCGCGGCGGCGCGCGAGACGCGGAAGATGCCGTAGAGGTCGATGTCCACCTCGGTGTCGAACTGCTCATCGGTCAGGTCCTCGGCAGGGCCGAAGCTGCCGGTCCCGGCATTGTTGATGACGATGTCGAGGCGGCCGAATTCCTCCAGGGCGGCATCGACGGCGCTCTCGACGCTGGCCGTATCGCGCACGTCGCAGTGGACGGGGAGGGCCTTCACCCCGAACTCCTCGGTGATCTCCTTGGCGACGGCCTCGAGGCGGTCAACGCGGCGAGCCACCGCCACGATATTGGCACCGGCACTGGCCAATGCCTTGGCCATCTGAATACCGATGCCCGAGGAGCAGCCGGTCACGAGGGCGACTTGGCCGGTCAGGTCGAAGTAGTTGCGGTCAGAGCTTATCTTGCTGCTCATCTTGCTATCCATCTCTCTTTCTCAGGTCGTTCCCCGATCAGAGCACCGGGGCCTGCTGAGTGGTTCCCGGATATTCCGGGCATTTAAAACCTACGCAAACGAGAGTTGTCAGTACACGTGATAAATCAGCAGTTGACCTGAGGCAGATGACGCGGAGTTGAGAAAGTGCCGCCCATCACAGAGTGTCATATTCGATGTCGAGGGCGGCGATCGGGATTGTCGCCCCATTTCCGCCTACGATGCGTACCGGGCGCCGGGCTCGACGTTTCCGACCAGCGCTGGAAAGCCACCTGGGCACCCCCTGCAGAGCGGAGGAACCATGAGCACAACATCCCGGCTAAAGCCTCTCAAGCCCCTCAAGCCCCTCACGACCTTCAGGACCTTCACGGCGGCAGCCGGCGCATTGGCGGCCGCGGGCCTGGCGGCAGGCGCCTTCAGCGCCTTCTCCCGCATGCACTACCGGCGCTCGGCCTCGGCGACCCTGGTGGAATACGGAACTCTGCCGGTCAAGAAGCTGACCTCCCGCGTCCCGATCGCCGAACGGATCGCATGGATGGCGAACCGTCCGGAGCCGCGCCGGGCCGTCGCCTTCCCCGCCTGGGGCCGCCTCTTCTACGACCTCGAGCGGAACGAGGACGACGGCATGCCCGTGTATACCCTCCGCCCGCACTCGCCATCGGACACGATCATCGTCTACCTCCACGGCGGCGGCTACGTCTCCACGGCCGTATTGCCCCATTCCCTCCTGGTCGACACCATGGCCCGCAAGACCGGGGCCGACGTCGTCATGCCGCTCTACCCGCTGGCGCCCCACCACACGTGGCAGGAGGCGCACCAGCTCGTTCTCAACCTGTATCTGCGCATACTCTCCGAGAATCCGGATAAGCGGATCATCCTCATGGGCGACAGCTCTGGCGGGGGCCTGGCGGCCGTCATCGCCCTATCGCTTGCGGAGCGGGGAATTCGGCAGCCCGACGAATTGATTCTTCTATCCCCCTGGGTGGATGTCACCCATACGAATCCGGATATCGCAGACTACGTCGATGTCGATCCGCTCATGGCCCCCGATCCGCTCACGGTCATCGGGCAGACATGGGCGGGCGAGACACCCACGACCGACTGGCACCTGTCCCCCATCTACGGAGACCTCTCCGCCCTGGAAAGGGTCACCACATTCGTAGGAAGCCGGGAGATATTCCTGCCGGATAACTCGCTCTTCCACGCCGAACTCATCAAGGCGGGCACCCATTCCACACTGCACATCGGGGAGAATCTCAATCACGTCTACCCGATGTCGCCCACGCCCGAGGGCCGCAGGGCTCGCGAGGAGATCATCCGGATCATCACCGGCTCGCCGGCGGTTGAGAACTGTCAGCCGGATCAGACGGACCAGACGGGAACCGCTCGCACCCCGGCGGTGACGGAATAAGGCTGACGGGTCTGACAGATGACGGCACCCGCACCCACGTCATAGTCGTCAATGCCGTCGAGGACGGAGAAGTTCGCAACCGCTCCAGGATTCACTGTGGCCGCCATTTTGATCTCAACGGGATGCAGGACGCGCCCCTCCTGAATAACCAGATCGATCTCACGCTTCCGGGAATCCCGGTAGAATTGAACGCCGCGGGCATCGCCACCGGCATTGAGATGCGAGCGCAGCACTTCACCGACGACGAAGGTCTCGAACATGTGGCCCGCCATCGCGCCTCTACGCAGCGTTTCCGCAGTCCCCCATCCCAAGAGATGACACGCCAGCCCCGTGTCCATCACATAGAGTTTGGGAGTCTTCGTCAGCCGCTTGGAAGCGTTGGACCAGAATGGACGCAGCAACCGCACTATACCGGATGCCTGGAGAACCGAGAGCCAACTCTGGACGGTCTTGGAATCGACTCCGGAATCACGGGCGAGGTCGTTGCGATTGAGGAGCTGACCAGTGCGTGCGGCACAGACCACCAAGAATCTGTAAAAACTCTCCTCCTCCTTCACGTTGACGAGATCCCGCACATCCCGTTCCAGATAAGTCCGCACATATCCCGTATAGTATGCATCCCAGGATATAGAAGGATCCAGGAGACGCGGCATCGATCCTCGATGAATAATGTCCCATATATGCAGCCCCTCAGGCGGCTCCGCCTCTCCCCCATTGCCGGGCCTTCCAGGAATATAAGGGCCATTCCCGCCACAGCCGATGATCTCCCGCAAGGACATGCCACTCATTTCAAGAACGGCAACCCGTCCCGCTAGGGATTCACTGACCCCCTGCATCAGATGAAACGTCTGAGATCCGGTCAGCACCACAAGGCCGGTCTCGGGAGTCTGATCGACGAGGAACTTGACCTGCTGGAACAAACCTGGAACCCGTTGAACCTCATCGACGGCCACCGGCAGCCGATGATCGTCGAAGAAGAGCACCGGGTCGGCTTGGGCGAGCGCACTCGCCCGCGGATCATCGAGCGTCACATAGTGGAAGCCCTCGGGCAGAACATGGTGCAGCATCGTGGTCTTGCCGACTTGCCGCGCCCCGGTCACCAGCACCACCTTGAACTGGCGCATGAGGTCCAGCAGTGTGGACTCAGCCTCCCGGTGCACATACATGCCTGCCCCCAATCCCAGCAATATCAACGATAGTACATGGGGGTGTGAAAATCTGGAGTCGCACTCCAGATTTTCACACCCCCATGTCGCGGGCCTCGCGAACCGGTACGCCCGCTGCCCTCACTCCCACTCGATGGTGCCCGGAGGCTTGGAGGTGCAGTCGAGCACCACCCGGTTGACCTCGGGCACGGAGTTGGTGATCCGGCTCGAGATGCGGGCCAGGACGTCGTAGGGCAGGCGCGTCCAGTCCGCCGTCATGGCGTCCTCGCTGCTCACCGGGCGCAGCACGACGGGGTGGCCGTAGGTGCGCCCGTCGCCCTGGACGCCCACGGAGCGCACGTCGGCCAACAGCACCACGGGGCACTGCCAGATCTCGCCGTCGAGCCCGGCGGCCGTGAGCTCCTCGCGGGCGATGGCGTCCGCAGCCCGCAGCACGCGCAGGTTCTCGGCCGTCACCTCGCCGATGACGCGGATCCCCAGGCCCGGCCCGGGGAAGGGCTGACGCGCCACGATCTTGTCCGGCACGCCCAGCTCGCGTCCGATGGCGCGCACCTCGTCCTTGAACAGCTCGCGCAGCGGCTCGATCAGCTCGAAGTCCAGGTCCTCGGGCAGGCCGCCCACGTTGTGGTGGCTCTTGATGTTGGCGGCGCCCTCACCGCCCCCGGACTCGACGACGTCGGGGTAGAGCGTGCCCTGGACCAGGAAGCGGATCTTGCCGCCGGCCTCGCCGACCTCCTCGACGACGCGGCGCTGGGCCGCCTCGAAGGAGCGGATGAACTCCCGGCCGATGATCTTGCGCTTGGCCTCCGGCTCGGTGACGCCCGCCAGGGCGCTCAGGAACCGCTCGGTCTCATCCACGGTGATGACGCGAATGCCCATGCCCTCGGCGTAGTCGTGCTCCACCTGGTCGCGCTCGCCGGCGCGCAGCAGGCCGTGGTCCACGAAGATGCAGGTGAGCCGGTCGCCGACGGCGCGGTGCACGAGGGCCGCGGCCACCGAGGAGTCCACTCCCCCGCTCAGGCCGCAGATGACGTGAGCATCGCCTACCTGCTCGCGGATGCGGGCCACCTGCTCGTCGATGATGTTGCCCGGCGTCCAGGTGGCGGGGATGCCCGCTTCCTTGTGGAGGAAGTTCACCAGCGCCGCCTGGCCGTACTCGGAGTGGAGGACCTCGGGGTGCCACTGGAGGCCGTAGAGGCGGCGGGCCGGGTTCTCGAAGGCGGCCACCGGCGTCTGGGAGGTGGTGGCGGTGACCGTGAACCCCTCGGGGGCCGCCTGGACGGCGTCGCCGTGGCTCATCCAGACCACCTGCTCGGCGGGCACGCCGTCGAACAGGCAGGATCCGGGCTCGGTGCGGGCGGGGGTGTGCCCGTACTCGCGGGTGCCGGTGCGTCCCACGGTCCCGCCCAGGGCTTGGGCCATGGCCTGGAAGCCGTAGCAGATGCCGAGGACCGGCACCCCGGCGTCGAGGATGGCGGCGTCGAGCGAGGGGGCGCCCTCGGCGTAGACCGACGACGGCCCGCCCGAGAGGATGACGGCCGCGGGCCGTTTGGCCAGCATGCCGGCCGCATCCATGGTGTGGGGCACGATCTCGGAGTAGACCGAGGCCTCGCGCACGCGGCGGGCGATGAGCTGAGCGTACTGGGCGCCGAAATCGACGACCAGGACGGGCCCGACGGCCTCGTCCGCGGCCGCGGCGCCCTGGGAGAAGGTGGTCACCGGCCAAGCATAACGGGCGGCCCGCCGGGCTCCGGGGACGGGGCTGATCTCGCTCACGCCCAGATGGCGCGCAGAGTCAGGGCGGCCCCGGGCAGGCCGGGCAGCAGGGAGGTGGCCAGCCCCGGCATGGCCGAACGAGTGCGCGCCGAGACGGCGATATGCGTGGCGAAGGCTGCGGACCATCCGAGGCACAGTCCGGTGGCGAGCACCCGGGTGGCCCGGTCGGAGCGGCGCGTATACGCCCACAGGACACCGGCGGCCAGCGCTTGCGCCCCGACGGCGGCCAGGCGCCGGGACGGACGCACGTCGGCCAGCGGGTTGCCGATGCCTGCGGGACCTCGGATGTGGGCGTCCAGGAGGGGCCACCCCGTCGAGCCGACGTGCTCGAGCCAGGCCTCCATCGAGTAGACGACCTCCTCGGTCTGGTGGACTGCCAACAGCCCCAGGGTCAGCGCCCAGACCTGGTCCGGGCTCAGGGCACGGCGCGCGGGTCCACTCATTGGAGCCTCCCGGCCGAGGTTCGGTCGTCTGCACGGGTCCGGGCCCCGGCCACGTCAGTGCGGATGTGATGCGCCGCGGCGCAGGCGCCCAGGGTGTGAGCGAGTACGAGCCAGGAGCCGACGACGAGCGCCGCCCGAGGCAGGCTGGAGCGGTCGGGCACGCCGGCGCGCCGCAATCGCGAGCGCGCCCACCACCACACCGGCAGCACGACAGTCGGCGATGTGGCCACGCCCGGGGTGTAGCCACGGGTCAGCAGAGCGGCGGCCATATGACCGTAGGCGTGCAGGCCGAAGATCCGCTGCGCATCCTGGTAGAACCGACTCCGTCCGGCGGTGCGCACCCCGTCCAGGACCGCGACCCCGAATAGCACCCCCATGGTGGCTACCCCCACCTGGACATGCCTGCGGGAGAGGGTCAGCGTCTTCAGGCGGGAGCCGGCCAGGGAGCGCAACGGAGCGGGCAGGCGGCTCAGGACGTCGGCCACCATCGAGGGCATCGACGACATCGTCACCAACTCCTCGCCATCATTGGCGGCGAAGGACACCAGGAGCGATGCGGGGACCAGAATCCGCATGGGACCGCTCAGGGCGCCATCACCACCATTAGGACTATCGTCAGCGGCATTCATGGCGCCCCCCATCGATACCGTCAGTAGCGATATAACGATTGTCGCCTTTCCCGACGAGTGCACACAAGACCGGCGTCCACGAACACGGCGCGGCACGCATCGATCCGCCCACAACCGCCGCCGCCTGAGGCAGACTTCTTCCCATCACACACGCATCCTCCCGACGAGAGCCCACCGCCTCACCAGGCGCTCGCCATCCGTCAGCCTCTTCGCAGCCCCAGGATCCCATCCAAGGAGACAACCGCATGAGCACCACCGCGCAGTCGATCCCCCTGAAGGGGATCACCCCGGAGGCGATGAAACAGGCCGTCGACGACACCCCGCCATCGGGCAAGCGCCGCGGAATCCTCGCCATCGCCGGCGTGGCCACTCTCGGTTCGCTGCTCTTCGGCTACGACACGGGGGTCATCTCCGGCGCCCTGCCCTACATGTACATGCCCTACGGGGCCAAGGGCCTGCAGCTGAGCAGTTTCGAGGAGGGAGCAGTCGGCGGCACCCTGCTCATCGGCGCCGCACTGGGGGCGCTCATCGGCGCGCGCCTGTCGGATCGCCACGGTCGGCGGCACAACATCACCATGCTGGCGATCCTCTTCCTGCTGGGCGCCCTGGGCACCGCCCTCGCCCCCAATGTGTGGGTGATGTACGTCTTCCGCGTCATCCTGGGATTCGCGGTCGGCGGCGCCAGCGCCACCGTCCCCGTCTACCTGGCCGAAACGGCGCCCAAGCGCGTCCGCGGATCGATCGTCGCCATCGACCAGATGATGATCGTCACCGGCCAACTGCTCGCCTTCGCCATGAACGCGGCGATCAGCAAGGCGCTGGGCGGCCCCGAGATCAACGTCGTCTCCACGCCCGCGCAGAGCTACGGGGTGACGACGGGCCTGCAGTCCTTCGACAACATCTCGCGACTGCAGACCTCGAAGGGGGGCCCGCTCGATCCCGCCGCGTATCACCAGTTCCTCAATGAACTCACCGTCTCGACCGGCAATGGCGAGATCTGGCGATACATGCTCGTCCTGTGCTCCCTGCCCGCCATCGCCCTGTGGATCGGCATCCGGCTCATGCCCGAGTCCTCCCGCTGGTACATCTCCAAGGAGCGCCTCTACGACGCCATCGGCGCCCTCAAGCGGATACGCGACCCCCACAAGGACGGCCCCGTCGAGGACGAGCTCCTGGAGATGGCCGAGGCGCGCCAGCGCGAGATCACCGAGGAGGCCCAGCGCCGCGGCCTGGTATACGTCTGGCGGACTCCGTGGCTGCGCAAGCTCCTGCTCGTCGGCATGTTCCTGGCCGTCGTCAACCAGACCACCGGCGTGAACACCGTCATGTACTACGCACCGAAGGTCCTGGAGTACGCCGGCATGTCCACGTCCAGCTCGATCACCGCACAGGTCGCCAACGGCATCATGAGCGTCATCGGATCGATCATCGGCATCGGACTGATCATGCGATTCCGACGCCGTCAGATCCTCATCGCCGACGTCACCGGTGCGGGCGTGTGCCTGCTCAGCATCGCCGCGACCTTCCAGCTGGCCATCGCCCCGCACATGAATGCGGGCACCGCCCCTCCCTCATGGGCCGCCTTCCTCATCCTGGGCCTCATGGCGGTCTTCATGCTCATCGTCCAGTCCTCCAACGGCACCGTGGTGTGGACGATGATGGGTGAGCTCTTCCCGGCCAACGTCCGCGGCGTGATGAACGGCAGCGCGATCTTCTGCATGTGGGTGGCCAACGCCCTCATCACCTGGACCTTCCCGCGCATGATGGAGACTCTTGGCGGCGGCCTGACGTACACCATCTACGGCGCGCTGAACCTGCTCATAGCCGTCATCCTGTTCAAGATCATGCCCGAGACCTCCGGGCGCTCTCTGGAGCAGATCGAGAGGGACATGCAGGCCCGATACTCCTGATGTCGGGCACGGCCGGGCCGTCCACAGGTGCCCCCCCTCCGGATTCCCCCCGGACTCCCCCGAAGCCCTGCGGCCCCAACGATCTCCCCGAGCCCCCGGGGCGCCGGGCTCCCGGGGCACCGGGCGCCAGGGGCGCCAGGGGCGCCAGGGGACAGAGAACGACGACATGGCCGCGGGCCGCTTCCCCTCTCGAGGGGAAGCGAGCCGAAGAATCTCGCAGAAGGTCAAGCGGGCATTGAGTTCTGATTAGTCACGACATAATCGGCACAGATTACCCAGAGGAAGACATCTCGACGTGAGAGAAGCGCCAAAAGCCTCCAGAACCAACACGCCTAGCCGTGCAATTTATCCGAACAAATCGGAGTGAACCCAATATTCAGAACAGAATCTGACACCCCACGAACGATTGAGCCGCGCAATGTATCATGAGGCGACCCACCACGCTTCAGGGAATTCCCATGCCCACCACACCGTTCCAGCCTGACATCGCCATCGATCGCACGAACGAGGTCCCGCTCTACAGTCAGATCGCGGAAGCTCTCGCCGCGCTCATTCTCGACGGCACGTTGACGCCCGGTACCCGAATTGAGGACGAGGTCTCCATGGCACGACGCCTGGAGGTATCGCGCCCGACCACCAGGCAGGCGCTTCAGCGCCTCGTCGATCGCGGTCTCATCTCACGCAGACGCGGAGCGGGGACAGTGGTCACCTCCCCGCATGTGCGCAGGCCGATGGAGCTGTCGAGCCTCTTGGCGGACCTGACAAGGGGCGGACACACGGTATCCACGACGATCACCGACTACTCCACGCACCCGGCCGACGAGGAGGAGGCGGAGCGGCTCGAGATCGAGCCGGGCACGAACGTGACGAGGATTCGGAGGATGCGCTGCGCCGACGGCGAGCCGATCGCCTTGATGGACAACCTCCTGCCGACCGCGATCGCCCCCGCCCACGAGGAGCTGGAGCACGAGGGGCTCTACAACCTCCTGCGCACCCAGGGAGTGGTGCCGACCACCGCCACCCAGGCCATCGGGGCCCGCAACGCCACAACCGACGAGGCCAAGGCGCTCGACGAGAAGCGTCGGGCGGCCCTGCTGACCGTCACCCGCACCGCCTACGACTCCTCAGGCGCCGTCATCGAGTACGGCACCCATGTCTACCGGGCGTCGCGCTACTCCTTCGAGACGACGCTCTTCAACGCCTAGTCCGCAGCGTGCGGGAGGCGCACCGTGCGGGGGGGGAGGCGCGCAACCGCGTGGGCGCAATGGGGCATCGCGTCCACGCGGCGCCGCCCGACGGAAGGGATTCACTCGCCTCCTCGAACGAATCATTCCCCGCCGAGGCGATGGGAGGCATTATCGTTCTTGAGGTCGTCGACCAGGTTGGCGGAGGCGCCTGCCGGAACGACCTGAGAATCTCCCCGATAACCAGAGTTGAAATAGATGGTCACAGGCAGACCGGTCCGATTCTCGACAGAGGCCACCTCATTCTTCATGCACGTACCCCGGCTCTCACCGTACCCCTTGAACTCATAACAGCTGGGCCGAGAATCACCATAATTGGCGACAGAGGAGGAGAAGTCGGACAGCGACCCGCCCTGAGTATGCAACAGGCTATCCACCAATAACACTTCGCCGACGCGACGCTCACCCCCCTTGGGATCCTGCTGCGCCCACGTGGCCGCGGGGCACCCCGACCGCCGCAGTCCCGGGGCGCGGCATCCAACGGCACCACCAGCATCACTATGCATCATCAGCACCACCATGTGCGGGTTCCCACAGCCGGAAAGCACCATAGGCCCAGGCCTTTGGTCACATGCGTCCGCCATATGGGGGCACAATCAGAGGCGAGTGCCGCCGGAGGCCCCCGGCGCGATGCACTCGACGTCGAGACGCGAAAAGGACCTACACAGTGGCGCGCAGCATCTACATCGCCTCCCCCAGTGCCGGAACCGGTAAATCGACCGTGGCCCTGGGGCTGGTCGCCTCCTTGACCAAGGTCGTCGCAAAGGTCGGCGTCTTCCGCCCCTTCGTCGATTCGCGCGACGCCGATCCCTTCCTGGCCCTGCTCCTGGCGCGCTCCGGCTCGAGCGCACCCGCCACGGGCTGCATCGGCGTGACCTGGGACGAGTACCACGCCGATCCCGAGGAGGCGCTGTCCCGAATCGTCTCCTCCTACCGGGCGCTCGCCCGCGACCACGACGTCGTCATCATCGACGGCTCGGACTTCACCGACGTCGCGGGCACGCCCGAGCTGGCCCTGAACGCGCGCGTCGCCGCGAACCTCGGCGTTCCCGTCCTCCTGGTGGTCTCCGGCCAGGGCTCTCCCGAGGATGTGCGCAGCAGCGTCGAGGTCTCGATCGCCGAGATCGCCGAGAACCACGCCCGGACCGTCGCGGCGGTGGCCAACAAGTGCCCGGCCGCCGGTCGCCGGGCCGTCTCCGAGGCCATCGCCGGCATCAAGGGGATCACGACGACGACCCTGCCCGAGATCCCGCTCCTGACGGCGCCGAGCGTGCGCGAGGTTCTCGAGGCCCTCGACGGCGAGCTGATCTCCGGCGACGCCGCGCTCCTGGAGCGCGAGGCGGAATCCGTCCTCGTGGCGGCCATGGACGTCTCCCACGTCCTGGAGCGCCTGACCGAGGGCCAGCTGGTCATCGTCCCCGCCGACCGGTCCGCCGCGCTGATCTCGCTGGCGGCGGCCCAGGCCTCCTCCTCGTTCCCCAGCATGTCGGGTCTCGTCCTCAACGGCGGATTCTCGGTCGCCCAGCACGCGCTGCGACTGATCCAGGGCCTGGGCCTGCCCCTGCCGGTCTTCACCTCTCCGCTGGACACCTTCGCCGCGGCCTCCACGGCGGGCTCCCTGACAGGGGAGCTGGCGCACGGCTCGGAGCGCAAAGTCGATGTGGCCGTGACGGCCTTCGAGCAGGAGGCCGACGTCGAGTCCCTGCTGGCGGCCCTGGAGGTCGAGCCCAGCGACGTGGTCACGCCCATCATGTTCCAGGCCGAGCTGGTCGAGCGCGCCCGCGCCGACCGCCGGACGATCGTGCTGCCCGAGCCCGACGACGACCGGATCCTGCGCGCCGCCGATGCGATCCTGCGCCGCGGCATCTCCGACGTCGTCCTGCTGGGCGACGCGGCATCGGTGCGGGCCCGCGCCGCCGAGCTGGGCCTGGACATCGCCGCGGCGCGCGTGGCGTCCACCAGCGATCCCGACCTGCTGGAGAAGTACGCCGCTGAGTTCGCCCGTCTGCGCGCCAAGAAGGGCGTCACCCTGGAGCAGGCCCGCGAGAAGATCCAGGACGTCTCCTACTTCGGCACCATGATGGTGCACATGGGCGACGCCGACGGCATGGTCTCCGGAGCGGCCCACACCACGGCCCACACGATCGTGCCCTCCTTCCAGATCATCAAGACCAAGCCGGGCACCTCGATCGTCTCCTCGGTCTTCCTCATGCTGCTGGAGGACCGAGTCCTGGTCTACGGCGACTGCGCCGTCAACCCCGACCCGACCGCCGAGCAGCTCGCCGACATCGCCATCTCCAGCGCCGAGACCGCCAAGCAGTTCGGCGTGGACCCGCGCGTGGCCATGCTGTCCTTCTCCACCGGCACGTCCGGCAAGGGGGCGGACGTGGACAAGGTCCGCGAGGCCACCGAGATCGTGCGCTCCAAGGCCCCTGAGCTGGCCGTGGACGGCCCCATCCAGTACGACGCGGCCGTCGACCCGACGGTGGCCGCCAAGAAGGCGCCGGACTCGGCCGTGGCCGGGCGCGCCAATGTCCTGATCTTCCCCGACCTGTCCAGCGGCAACATCGGCTACAAGGCCGTCCAGCGCTCCTCGGGCGCAATCGCCATCGGTCCGGTCCTCCAAGGCCTGAACAAGCCGGTCAACGACCTGTCGCGCGGCGCCCTGGTCGAGGACATCATCAACACCGTCGCCATCACCGCCGTCCAGGCGCAGGTCTGACGCGCCCTGCGACGGCGCAGCCGGCGCAGCGCGAACACCTCTGCCGCCCCTGCCGCCAATATCGTGGGGAAGGCGCCCGAACCGCCGGCCCTCCCCGTCACCCATCGCGCCCGCTCAGCGGGCTCCGTCGAATAGCCAGAAAGGCACACCCGTGACCACCCGGACCGTTCTTGTCATCAACTCCGGCTCCTCCTCCATCAAGTACCAGCTGATCGACCCCGACGCCGGGGAATCCCTCGCCTCGGGCATCGTCGAGCGCATCGGTGACGTGACCGGCTCCATCACCCACAAACATGCCGGTGAGAAGACCGTGATCGACGAGCCCGTGCCGGACCACGGCTTCGGACTGGCCGAGGTCCTGCGCCTGTTCGAGGAGAAGGGCCCCAGCCTGACGGAGGCCAATATCGTGGCGGTCGGTCACCGCGTGGTCCAGGGGGGCCACTACTTCTCCGGGCCCGCCCTCATCGACGATGACGTCGTCGCCAGGATCGAGGAGTTCGTACCGCTCGGTCCGCTCCACAACCCGGCCCACCTCAAGGGCATCGAGGTGGGGCGCGAACTTCTGACGGACGTGCCCCACGTGGCCGTCTTCGACACCGCCTTCTTCCAGGATCTTCCCGAGGAGGCCGCCCGCTACGGCCTGAACCGCAAGGTGGCCGACACCTACTCCATCCGCCGCTACGGCGCCCACGGCACCAGCCACCAGTTCGTCTCCGGCGAGATCTCCAAGCGCCTGGGACGCGAGGATCTCAAGCAGATCGTCCTGCACCTGGGCAACGGGGCGTCGGTGTCCGCCGTCGTGGGCGGCCGCGCCGTGGAGACCTCCATGGGACTGACACCGCTGGAGGGCCTGGTCATGGGCGGACGCACCGGCGACATCGACCCGGCCGCCGTCTTCCATCTGTCACGCGTGGCCGGCATGTCCATCGATGAGATCGACCACCTGTTCAATCGCGAGTCCGGCATGAAGGGCCTGACCGGGCAGCAGGACATGCGCGAGGTGTGGAGGCTCGTCGACGCCGGCGACCAGAACGCCCGCGACGCCATCGACGTCTACATCCACCGCCTGCTGAAGTACGTGGGCGCCTACACCGCCGTCATGGGCGGCGTGGACGCCATCACCTTCACGGCCGGCATCGGTGAGAACGACGCGCGCGTGCGCGCCGAGCTGTGCCGGCGCCTGAGCTACCTAGGGGTGCGCATCGACGCCGCCGCCAACGATGCGCGGGTCTCCGAGCCGATCACGATCTCGACGCCCGAATCCTCTGTGGTGATCACGGTCCTCCCCACCAATGAGGAGCTGGCCATCGCCCGCCAGTCCGTCACCCTCCTGTAGACCCGAATCCCATAGCCGGACCACGGGTGGGTCCGCTCCCGACCTGGGAGCGGACCCACCCGCCTTTCCGCGTCATTCGGGGACATCATGCCCGTCCCCCACGGGGGACAATCGGGCCGATAGCGGTGCGCGCGCAATGCCCGGGCGGCTTGCATAGAGCCATGAGCACAGCACAACTCCCCGCAACCGCGCCCATCGCACGAGCCCCACGTTCAGGAGGCATGCGCCACTCCGCCGTTCCAAGCGCTCAAAGCACTGCGCCCGCACAGCCCGGCGCCCCGGCGGGCGCGACGTCGGCCCCCGCCCGAACGGCCGCCCGCACAGCCATGCCGAGTCCCACGGGCAGCGTCCCGGGCGGCGACTTCGTCGTGACCACGGACGGCCTCACCCGGACCTACAACGGGGTCAATGCCGTCGACAATGTCAGCATGCGAGTGCCGACGGGCGGCATCTACGGCTTCCTGGGCCCCAATGGAGCCGGGAAGTCCACCACCATGAAGCTCCTGCTGGGGCTGACCTCCCCGACCTCGGGGCGGATGAGCATCCTGGGCCGCCCGGTCGGCCCGCGCACCCCCCTGCCGCCGGGAACGATCGGCTCCCTGATCGAGGGCCCCTCCTACTACCCGAGCCTGACGGGACGGGAGAATCTGGCCATGGTGGCCTCCTACCTGAGACTGCCCGATTCCCGTGTGGACCACGCCCTGGCCACGGTGGACCTGGCCGGCCAGGATCGCAAGCTGGTCAAGCAGTACTCCCTGGGAATGAAGCAGCGCCTGGGCCTGGCCATGGCCCTCCTGGCCGACCCTCCCCTGATGCTCCTGGACGAGCCCACCAACGGCCTGGACCCGGCCGGCGTCGCCGAGATCCGCGAGCTCATCGTGGCTCTGGCCCGCCAGGAGGGGGTGACCGTCATCGTCTCCTCCCACATCCTGTCCGAGATCGAGCAGATGGCCGACACCGTCGGCATCATCTGCGCCGGAAGCCTGCGCTACCAGGGACCGCTGTCCGGCCTGCAGGACGCCGGAGTCATCGACTTCACCGTCTCGGACCCGGCCGGTGCCGCCGCACTGTTCAGCGAGCACCGGATCACCCACCAGGTCAGGGGACGGACGGTGCGCACGCCGATGCTGCCCGATGAGGTGGCGGGAGATCTGGTGGCCCGCATCGTGCGCTCGGGTCAGACGGTCTTCCGGGTGCAGACGGTTCGCAAGACCCTGGAGCAGGCCTTCCTGGAACTGACGGAGCCCGCTGCCGCGTCTCCAGCTCACGCCGCCTCCCCGCTGGCCCGAGCCCAGGCCCGGGTTCAGGTGCAGGCCCAGAGCACCGCGGGGGTGGCACGATGACCACCGCCGTTGGAATGACTCAGTCAGTACCGTCAGCAGCACCATCGCTGCCAACAGGTCCGAAGACCCCCGCAGCCGGTCCATCACGACGAAGCCGGCAGAGCCCGCCGTTCTTGACCGCCCTGGCCCTCGAGGTGCGCAAGCTGCGGCGAAAGCACTACTGGCTCATGGCCGCAGCCGCGGGGATTATCCTTGCCCTATGGTCAGGCGGGCTCGCCCGTTACAGGGTTTCCGGCCCCGAGGAGACCCGTCTGGCAGTGATGAGCATGAACGAGGCGGCCGAACTCATCGCCATGTTCATGCCCGCTGCGATAGGGGCCCTCGCCTCCCGCATGGTGACGGCAGACACAGAAGAGCGGATGGGCCAGATGATGACCGCTCTGGGCCAACGGCCCACCACGCGCTTCCTGGCCAAGCTGACCGTTCTGTCACTCACCGTCATAGCGGTGGAGGCCGCCGTGATAGGAGCAACGCTCCTCTGCGCCTCAGGTTCGAGAATAACCCCCTCCTATGGCACGACGCTGGTACCCACACTGATCATCGTCATCGGCTTCTCAATAGCGGTATCGGCATGCCAGCTGGCACTGTCCACGTGCGTGAGCAGGCAGGCGATAGGCCTGGGGGCGGCGATCATCGGCGGCCTGATCTGCTCCATTCTGCCTTTCTACAAACTCGAGACGGTGGCATGGGCCCTCCCCTGGGGCCTGACTTCGGCTGCCAGTCCCATCAACACCCCGGCCTCCTACACGTCCGTCACCACCACCGGGGACGTGACTGTCATCGCCCACCCCTGGCTCACGGCCGTCCTGACCATCATCGTCGCCGCCGGCTGGGCCGTTATTTCCTATGTCGCCATCGTCCGTAAGGAGAGCCGCTCATGAGCACCCCGACCTTCCCCGCACCCGCCATTCCCATGCGTCCCGCCTCTGCTGCACCCCGGCTGCCTCAGCGGCGCCGCCCCTCGGTGCGCGCCGCCTGGCGCTGGGAGAACCGCAAAGCCCCGAACCGCTGGTACTGGCCGGTTACCGCCATTCTGAACGCGCTGAGCCTGGCATCCGGCTACGCGCAGTACGTCTCCTATAGGGATATATTCGTTTCCCAAGGAGTGACCTGGGAGATCCTGTGGGGTCAGGGCATGCTACTGGGCGCCATGCTGTTCCTGCCTCTGACCATCGGAGGATTCACGGCTCAGATGGCTACCGGCGAGCATGAGGGGCGGAACTGGCAGCGGATGACCGCGGGCCGCCTGGAGACCGCCATGATCGCCGGCAAGCTGCTCCACGGCCTCCAAGTCGGGTTCCTCACCTCGCTCGTCTTCTTCATCGAATTCGCGGTGACCGGAATGCTCCTGGGCTTCGACCTGGCCGGGCTGGTGCCCTTCCTGCCCCGGATGGTGACCATGACTCTGGCGGTATGGGCCATCGAGGTGTTCGTCATGTGGTTGGGAGCCGTTCTCAAGTCCTTCGCGGCCATCATGATCACGGTCCTGATCGGCGTCGTCCTGGGTTTCCCCCTCAGCACCATGATGCCGCCCCTGGCAGTCCTGGACCCCCTGGCCCTGCTGACATCGGCCAGCTCAGTCCGCTCGCTGGAGGACATCTCCTCACCCGGCTCGCTACTGGCCAGCAGCATCGTCTGCCTGGTCTGGGTGGGTGCCCTGAGCCTGGCCCTGCGCCGCTCCGTGAAGAAGCAGTCATGACGACGACTCCGCTGAATACACTTGACCACGCTGCTGACACTCCCGGTTACGGCACCGCAGTCTCCGACCGCCACGCATCCAGGTATCCAGCACATTCCCCGGCTGCATCGTCCTCACCGAATCAGACCACTCCTATGAGCGCCCTACCCCCTACTCCGGCTCGCGACCCGTACGGTCCGTCCGCATCTGCCGCCGGCCCGGTCTCGGCTCCACTCCCGACTGACGACGGGGCCGGGACCGAGGACGAGGGCATGATTCCCGCGAGAGCCCCGCGCACCTTCCTGGATCAGATCGCCGAGGCCTGGCGCACGCGCCCCGCAGGAGCGTGGATCGGTGCAGCAGCATCCGGTTTTTACCAGCTGCTCCTGTGGAAGTTGCCGATGGCGGGCAATGCCGAGGTGCAGACCTGGCACTGGGCGGTGGCCAATCTGCTCGTCGTCGCCTGCCTGGTGGGCAGGCGCCGCTGGCCGCTGACGGTCATCGCCCTGACCGGAATCGCCTCAGTCCTGGGGGAGTTCCTGGGAGCCGGAGCAGGACTCGGCACGCCGCTGCTGATCGCCGTTTACGCACTCATCGCCACAACGGGCACGGGCCCGGTGCGCTGCGCCATCGGCCTGATTCTGGCGACCGCGTGCGACATCGTGCCCGGCTTCCTCATCAGTTCTCCCTTCCCCCTGATCTCACGGCTCGTACCGGCATTCCTCACCATCGCCTTGGTCGTCACGGCGGCGCTGCTCTCCCGGTCCCGCAGGCGGACACTGGAGCATCGCGACGCCCAGCTCGCGGCGAGGGCCGCGGAGCGCAGACTGGCCGCGCAGCGGGATACCGCCCGTCGTCAGGCGCGCGTGGCCGGAGAGCTGCACGATTCGGTAGGACACGACCTCACCGCCATCATCGCCCTGTCCGAAGGACTGCGCGGCACCAGCGCCGACCCCGACCTCGACGAGGCCATCGGCACCATCAACGCCCTCGCCCGCGACGGGCTGGCCGACACCAGGAAGGCCGTCTCCGCCCTCCACCCGCCCCCAGCCGTTGCCGGCAGGGCCGGCTCCTCCCGGGGCCAGGGCTCCGAAAGTAGAGAATCACGCGCATCCCAGACGTCCGACGACATCACCGACTCCATCGCCTACCCTGCAGACTCATCCACCGGGCCGCGCGGCTGGGCCGATATCGACAGCCTGCTGACCACGGTGAGGGCCACCGGTCTCAGCGCCACCCTGACCGAGACCGGGCATCGGCCCGAGAGCCCGGCCACCGGCGCGCTGGTGTACACCGTCGCCCGCGAGGCACTGACCAATGCCATGCGCCACGCCGACGGCGCCAGCCGCGTCGTCCTCTCCCTGGACCACACCGTCTCCGCCACCATCCTGACGCTCACCGACGACGGCAGGCCCGCCCTGTGGGAGGAGCGACCCGCCGGCCACGGCCTGGCCAATCTGACCGGCCTGGTTCACGAGCACGGCGGCAGCCTGACCGCCGGCCCCGCCCCCGAAGGAGGCTGGAGAGTGCACGCCGTCATCCCGTTCCAGGAGCCCGCGCGCGCATGACGAGCACGATCCCCACCGGCCCGGTCGGTCCAGGCCGTCCCGTCATCACCGTCATGATCGTCGACGACCAGCGGGCGGCCCGCATGGGCCTGGCCCTCATGGTCAATCGGGCAGATGACCTCGACGTCATCGCCCAGGCCGCCAACGGCCAGGACGCCCTCGACCAGCTCGCCGCACTGACCGCCAATGGGCGCCCCCTGCCCGACGTCGTCCTCATGGATGTGCGCATGCCGGTGCTCAACGGGATCGACGCCACCGCGCGCATCGCCCAGCTCTACCCCGCCATCAGGACGCTGGTGATGACCACCTACGACCAGGACGACTACGCCTTCGGCGCCCTGTCCGCAGGGGCGTCGGGCTTCCTCCTCAAGGACACCCGCACGGCCCAGCTCCACCAGGCGCTGCGCGCGGTCGACTCCGGGGACGCCATTCTCACCCCGCGCATCACCCGCGAGCTGCTCAACCGCCACATGCTCCGCCCCATCGTCACCCCGCAGCAGCGCGCCGCCCAGCAGCAACTGGGCATGCTCAGCCCGCGCGAGCGCGAGGTGGCCGAGCTCGTCGCCCAGGGCCTGACCAACGCCGAGATCGCCCAGCGCCTCACCATCGCCGCCGACTCGGTGAAGAAGAACGTCACCCGCATCCTGGGCAAACTGAATCTGCGCGACCGCGTGCAGCTCGTCATCCTCTTGCGCGACGCCCAGTCTTGATCTGCCCTCGCGCTCCGTTCCCGGCCCTGTCCCACCCGCCGGACGGCCGACCTGGGTCACCCGCAGGCTCGACCGTCTCGGCTATTCAGGCCGCTGCGGCCCTGATCCCGACGTGGGGCGCCGTCGAACCGGAGCGGTAGACCAGTCGGGACTGCAGCAGGTAGTTGAGCCCGAAAAGGCTGGAGTCGACGAGGATCTTGGCCAGCCACAGCGGCATCCCCGCCCAGGTGAGGACGGCGATCGCCAGGTAGGAGGTGGTCGTCGTGGTTCCCTGAACGGCCGCGTAGCCGAATGCCGAGCGCATGAAGGTCTCCGGGGCCGCCCGGAACAGACGGCGGTTGAGCAGGAAGCTCACGGTGCAGGAGACCAGACGCGCGCCGACGACAGCGAGGAGGACCGAGCCCGTCACGGAGTTGAGTGTCAGCGCGAGAACGTAGTCCAGCGTCCAGCTGGAGAAGGAGACGGTGGCGAAGAGGACCACCGTGGGCAAACGGCGGCGGAGCATCCTCAGAGTCCGCAGGACGGATGTCAGGTCGGTCGGGATACTCGGGAGAGCCGGAAGAGCCGGCTGAGCGGGGAGGGCGAGGCTCGTGGTCATGCCTTCAGACTGCTGGGCGGCCTTGTGCCGCCGGCCTGCTCCTCCTGTGCTGTTCCTGTGAAGAAGCGCCGGCTAGCTTTCGACCAGCTTGAGGGCTGCAGGCTTCTCGCAACGACCGCCCTCGTTCGCCGGACGGAGGCCGACGAACTGACGCGCGACAGAAAGCTAGAAACGCTAGAAGAGCATCCCCTCGTCCTGGCGAAGACGGGCGCGACGGGCGGCGGTGGCACCGGGGACGACCTCGGCGTCGCTGGATGCGGCGGAGGACTCAGAGCCCTCGGCGCCCGCCGTCACTGAGCCGCGAGCGCCGCCGGCATCACCGCCCGCGCCCGGCCAGCCCGGGCCCGCGGGCACGGCCGCGCCCTGCTGATAGGCGGTGGCGGCTGCGCGGGCCCGTGAATCAGCAGCCTCGTTCAGGGGATGCCCCACGTGCCCGCGCACCCATTCGAAGCGCACGGTGCGCCCTGCCAACTCGGCATCGAGGGCCTTCATGAGGTCGTCATTGAGGACCGGCTTGCCATCGGCCTTGCGCCATCCCCGCTTCTTCCAGCCGTGGCGCCACTTGGTCAGGGAGTTGATGACGTACTGCGAGTCCGCCTGGATCAGCAGGTCCTCACCGGTACCGGCGGTGGCGCGCAGAAGCTCGAGGACGGCGGTGAGCTCACCGCGGTTATTCGTCGACTCCGGCCAGCCGCCCGCCGCCCAGCAGTCCTCATCCACGTACCAGGCCCAACCGGCGGGTCCGGGATTCCCGAGCGCGGAGCCGTCCGCGGCGGCGATGATCGTCATGCCCGCCACCCTACCGGGCGCGCGAGACGGGTACTTCCCCGGCGACAGGACGACGGGCGGTCCGAACCTCGCCCCGAGAGCCCAGCATGTCCAAATCCGGGACAAACGCCGCAATCGCACCTCAAGACGCTGCGAGAAACCGCATTATTCCAACAGTCGCCTGCGCGCTGTCCGACGCAGCCGCACCGTTTGTCCCGTTTTGGGACACCCCTAGCCCGCCAGACCGGGCAGAAGGTCCTTCAGGCCGGCGCTCAGCATTCCAATGGCGATCGCCGCCAGGATCATGCCCATGAGACGGGTCATGATGGTGCGCAGCGTCATCGACATGTGGTGGCCGATGACACTGGAGAAATGGAGCACGACCCCCAGGATCGCCAGAACGGCGAACAGCGCGAGCGCCACTGTGAGCTTGCCGGTCACGCTCTCCCCCTGGGACACCATGACGATGATGGTCGTGATCGTGCCGGGTCCTACGAGGATCGGGAAGGTCATGGGGTAGAAGGAGACATCCGCGGTCCCGACCCGCTCAGTGGCGTGCTCCTTCTCCGCCGAGGTGCCCTCATGGGCACTCGCCCCGCGCCCGCTGAGCATGCCCAGAGCGATGATGAGCAGAACGATCCCTCCGGCCACCCGGAAGTCGTCCACATTGACGCCGAAGAAGCCCAGGAGCGTTGTGCCGGCCACCGCCACCACTGCGCACATGACCGCACTGAAGACAACGGTGCGCCAGGCGGTCCGGCGCTGCTGGGCGGCCTCCTGACCGGTCGTCAGGCTCAGGAACAGGGGCAGGTTGACGAAAGGATTCATGATGGCGAAGAACGCCCCGAATGCCTTGACGAGCAGGGCTGTATCCATGTGCAGATTCATGTGCAGATCCATGTGCAGCATCATGCCCTGCGGACCCCGGGATCGGTGGGCTGACCGCGCAAGACTCATGCCCCGCATTCAACATGATCCTCCCATTTCGGTAATGCGCCTCACGCTCACGACGTAGAGTGATCGGCGCCGGGCAACGCCGCCCGTCACGATCTGCACACCTCTAGGACTCCTATGACATCCCTACCAGTCTCAGTCCCCATCCTCAGCGCGAGCTCCTCCGGCTCCACGCTCATCGATGCTCGCTGGTACGACTACTTCCCGATCATCATCTACTTCGCCTTCGTCATCGGCGTGGGATTCATGGCCAGGCGCAAGGCGGCCTCCTCCGACGAGTTCCTCACCTCCGGGCGCTCACTGCCCGCCTGGGTCACCGGCATCGCCTTCGTCTCGGCCAACCTGGGCGCCGTGGAGATCATGGGCATGTCCGCCAACGGGGCCCAATACGGCCTGCCGACCTTCCACTACTTCTGGATCGGCGCGATCCCGGCGATGATCTTCCTCGGCCTGGTCATGATGCCCTTCTACTACGGCTCCAAGGTCCGCTCGGTTCCGGAGTTCATGTTCCGCCGCTACGGGACCGCGGCCCATCTGATCAACGCCCTGTCCTTCGCCCTGGCGCAGCTGCTCATCGCCGGCGTCAACCTCTACCTGCTGGGCTCGATCGTGCAGCGCCTGCTGGGCTGGCCCTTGTGGGTGGCACTCGTCGTCGCCGCCATCATCGTCTTCTCCTACATCACCCTCGGCGGCCTGTCCGCGGCGATCTACAACGAGGTTCTGCAGTTCTTCGTCATCGTCGCCGCGCTGCTCCCCCTGACCCTGGTCGGTCTGCACCGGGTCGGAGGCTGGGGCGGCCTGAAGGAGTCGATCATCGCCGATGCCACCGCCCACGGGACGGGGGCCTACGCCAGCGCCGACGCTCAGCTGCACTCCTGGCCCGGCGTGCTCCTGTCGGGCTTCAGCTCCTCGACGTTGTCGGTCATCGGCATCGTCTTCGGCCTGGGCTTCGTGCTGTCCTTCGGCTACTGGACCACCAACTTCGTCGAGGTCCAGCGCGCCATGGCCGCCGATTCCATCTCCTCAGCGCGCTCGGCGCCGATCGTGGGCACCTTCGCCAAGATGCTCGTGCCCTTCCTCGTCATCATCCCCGGCATGGTGGCCGCGGTGCTCGTGAGCGAGATCCACGACCTCAAGCTCGGCACACTGACGGGGACCGATGCCGGGCTCGGGGACATCAAGTACAACGACGCCGTCCTGCTGCTCATGCGCGATGTGCTGCCCAACGGCCTGCTGGGCCTGGCGATCACCGGACTCCTGGCCTCCTTCATGGCCGGCATGGCGGCGAACATCTCGGCCTTCAACACGGTCTTCACCGTGGATCTCTACCAGCGCTACGTCAACAAGGACGCCGACGACGCCCGGTACCTGCGCATGGGGCACATCGCCACCGGCGTGGCCACGATCGTCGCGATCTTCACGGCGCTGATCGCCTCGACCTACTCCAACCTCATGGACTATCTCCAGCAGCTCTTCTCCATGTTCAACGCGCCCCTGTTCGCCACCTTCATCATCGGCATGTTCTGGAAGCGCGCGACGAACCACGGCGGCTGGGCGGGCCTGACAGCCGGAACGCTCGCAGCCCTGGCCGTCAACATCCTCAACTGGAACCACATCGTCAGCTTCCCCGGTCAGGGAGCCGCCTTCCTGGCCGCAGGCATCGCCTTCGCCGTCGACGTCGTGGTGACCGTGGCGGTCTCCCTCGTCACGGCACCGCGCCCGGACAGCCAACTCAAGGGCTTCGTCTACTCGCTGACGCCCGCATCCGAGCGGCGCGATCCGGCGGCCGGCGAGCTGGCCTGGTTCCGCCGCCCGGTCCCCCTGGCGCTGCTGTCCGGCGGACTCGTCATCCTGCTCAATCTCGTCTTCCACTGATCGGAGCCACTGATGAAGACACCTACTCGCTCCCTGGCCGACATCCGCGTCGTCATCGGCGCCGTCCTGAGCATCATCGGCCTGTTCCTGCTCGTCTGCTCGGCCTTCCTCAACGGACCCGATGAGACGGCCAAAACCGGCGGCGTCAACGCCAACCTGTGGTCCGGCCTGGGCCTGGTGGTCATCGCCATCCTCATGATCCTGTGGTGGGTGGCGGAGCCGCGCGGGGCGTCCGGGGATGAGGGCATCACCGATACAGCCGATACAGCGGATACAGCGGGGGGCGAGATCGAGCAGAACTCGCGCTGAGGTTCGAGCGCGCCCGACTCCCCGGCCTCTCAGCTCCTTAACACAGGGGGCGCTGGGAGGCGCTGGGGAGCACTGAGAGGCACGACGCAGGCGGGGGCGGCCACCGTGTGGTGGCCGCCCCCGCCTGCGTATTACTGGGTTTGTGACCGACTGACGTCGATGACGGCGACTCAGGCGTCGAGATCCGTCTCGAGCAGGTCCTTCAGCTCGCTGAGAGCGCTGTCGGCGCCGTCAGCGTCGGAGGCCAGGGTGACGACGTCGCCGAAACCGGCTCCGAGCGTCATGACTCCCAGGATGGAGGAAGCGTCGACAGGGGCGCCACCCTCCTTGGCGATGGTGACTGGAACGCCCTTCTCAGCGACTGCCTTGACGAAGGTAGCGGCGGGGCGGGCGTGGAGGCCGACCTTGGAGGCGATGGTGGCGGTGACCTGGGCCATGGAGTGCTCCTTACGGGGATGGGGCCGACGGCGATGGGGCGGCATCGGCACCTGCGCGCCGATGCGAGAGACCAGCCGACGGCTGATTGCGCCTTCACACTACCCGACTTCGACGGCCGACGGTGCCGTAAAGATGCCGTAAAGACGAGTCATGGTTCACGAGGATCCAGTGTCGCCCTGCGCCCAGAACTGCTCCAGCACCGGGGTGAGCGATTCGGCCTCCTGCATGGGCAGGGAGTGAGTCGCGTTGTCCCACACCTGAATACTCGCCTGAGGAAGGATCTTCTGCGCGCGCTCCACCGCCTTGCTCCCGCCCGCCACGGAGTTCCTGCCGGCGATCGCCACATAGACCGGCATGGTCAGTGCCTCGGCCTGCTCATCCGTCAGCGGGCTCGGCGTGGGCAGACTGGCGTCGAACTTCTCCGCCCCCGCCTTGATCATGAGTTCCATGGGGTCGGTGCCCGAGAGCTTCTCGCCCCCGATGCGCTCCAGCGCCTTGTTCCGCCAGCCCTCGGGGAGAGCCGGTATGGACGACACCACCGTCCAGCCCATGATGTCCGCGGGCGGATACGCGAAGACGAAGACGGCTTCCAGCAGCGTCAGGGAGCGCACCCGCTCGGGGTGGATCCGGGCGTAGAGCGCGGCGGTCGCACCCCCGAAGGAGTGGCCGACGAGGTGGACCCCGTCGGGCGCGACGTCGGCAAGAACCTCATCGACCCAGGCGGCCTGATCGTCTGCGGACGTCAGGGGCGCGGACTGGACGGACATACCGGCGTCGCCGAGCGCATCGAATGCGATGACTCGTCGGGACTGGATCAGCAGCGGAATATTGACCGCCCACATCGGCGCGCCCGAGGCGCGCCCGGGCAGGAGAACCACAGGAGGCGAGTCCCGCCCGGCGCCGCTCTCCCAGGTGTAGACGCGCACGGTTCCGTAGCTCGTGATCACATCTTCCACCTGGCTGGGGGCGGGCATGGTCTCCATGACCTGCTGGTAGTACCCGAGGTACTCCTGTCTGTCCTGTGCGCTTCTGAAGTGGCCGACGCCCGCGGGGCCCGCAAAGGTCCTATAGAGGCCCACCACCCCGACGAGTGCCAGCACCACGACGAGCGCTGTCATGACACGGCGAATCCGCGGATGAGGACGGCGCAGGACCCGCCCGCGAACGGAACCGACAGCGGCAGAATCTTTTTGCAATACAGACATACTGCATCCTATCGCGATACAACTGTACTGTGAAGGCATGCCGAAGATCGTCGACCCCGAACAGCGCCGCACCGAGATCATCCACGGCCTATGGGCGGTCATCTACGAGCGCGGCATTCACGCCGTCACCTACCAGGCGGTGGCGCAGGCTGCGGGAGTCTCAGTGGGGAGGATCCAGCACTACTTCGACTCCAAGCAGGACCTGGTTCATGCGGGCTGCCGAGCCATGGTGGAGGGCGCGGCCGAGGCCCACGAGCAGCGCACCGACGCCCTGGAGCCGCTGGCGGCCCTGACCGAACTGCTCATCCAGCCCATTCCTCGCAGCGATGCCTTCAGGCTCGGCAGCGCCGTGTGGTACGCCTACCTGGCACAGACCGTGGCCGATCCGCAGATCGCGGAGATCATCGGCGGCGCCTCCCGCGAGACATTGGAGTACGCCGCCTCCCTGCTGCGCAGCGCCGGCGCCCCCGCACCCGCGCACGAGGCCGCCCGCCTCGTGGCGCTCAGCAACGGACTGGCTCAAAGCGTTCTGATCGGAGCCCTCTCCCCCGACCGGGCCACGGACATCCTCGGCAGCGAAGTCGCCTCGCTGCGGGCGGCGGTCAACAGCACCGACGCGGATGCCGGTCGACCCGCCCCATCGACACCGTCGGCTCGCAAGTCATCGGCTCAGGAATAGTCAGCCTCCACCGTCCGCGCCGCACCGTCGATAGCGACCCGACCGCCGTAGGGCAGGATCCACTGCGGGCAGGTGTGCCCGAAGGGGATGCCGCAGCACACGACGGCCTGCGGGTTGTAGTCGGCGATCGTCTCGATGACCATCTCGTCGCGCTCGCCCCGCATGGCCCTGCGGGTCTCGTCGTCGGGGCGCGTCTGGAAGCTGGAGACCGGCGAGCGGGCGAACAGAACAGCCGCGGCGGCGGCCAGCACCCCCCTCTCCCCCAGCGCCCGCAGCATGCGGAAGACCGCACGGGTCGGGGTGATCTCCTCGGAGAGCTCGATGAGGAGCACGGCCCCCTCCAGATCGGTGGGCGCCATGGCGAAGCGCCCTGCGGCGAGAAGGTCGCTGACGACCTCCAGACACCCGCCCCAGGTGCGCCCGGTAACGCCGGCCCGCGGCCCGGCCCAGGTCCACTCCTCGGTGTCCTCGCGCTGGCCGAAGGAGGTCAGGACAGCGAGGTCGCCCCAGTCAAGGCCGTGATCCTCGGACTGAGCGGGCCGGGTGATCTTCAGCTTCTCGCCGGTCAGGAGCGCCGCGCGCAGGCCGGCCGCATGCTCGGGGTCCACGTGCGGGCCGGGGCCCAGATGGACCTGCGTGGAGCCGCCGTAGAAGCTGCGCAGACCGCAGGTGGTCAGGAAGTGGTGAAGATGAGTGTTGTCGGAGTAGCCGAGGAAGGGCTTGGGGTGAGCGCGGACGACCTCGGGATCGAGGTGCGGGATGACGGTGATCTGATCGTCGCCGCCGATAGTGGCGCATATGGCGCGGATCGAGTCGTCGGCGAAGGCGGCCATGAGGTCGCGGGCGCGCTCACGCGGGCGGGCCCCGAGCTTCCGGGTGGTCGGATACTCAACGGGAATCAGACCCGTGATCTCCTGAAGCCTCCGCATGGCCTGCTCGTGAACCTCGGGGGCGACGGCCGGGGCCGCGAAGGACGGGGACAGAACGGCGACCCGATCCCCGGGCCGGGCCTTGGGAGGCGAGAGAAGGGCATTGGCACTCATGAGCCGAGGCTACTCGCCAGTCTGAGGCGACTCGCCCGATTCACCGCCCATCTCCCGAAGCGCGAGGGAGGACTGATGCTTGTCATCGGGAGAATCCGGTGCGCATACTGTGAGTCCCCTCATCTGCGATCCGACCTTGGTCAAGCCTTTATCCCAGGTGAAGAGAAACGGGGCGCGCACGCGCACCGCGGACGCGAGAATGAGCGCATCAGCCCCCCTCAACTGAAACTCCTGAGCCAATTCGCCGGCCCGACGAGCAAGCACCTCGTCAGCGTCGATCACCATGAATGAGCCGCTTTCCATCCAGGCCCGAGCTTTGCGACTCCTCTGGTACCTGGTTTCCCTTTCTAGATGGTCGCCCCGGACTCGAGGAGAGGCGAGAACTTCAGCAACCGTAACGTTCGAAGCCCTCCATGGTGAGAACGTCCTTGCCGCCGTCTGCATTGTGCTGGAGCGGACCCCATACCGTCACACGGCGAGAGATCATCTCTGTCGTCACTATTCAAGGTCATTCTCAGAGAACTGAACCGTCACTGGACGCTTCGTCGCCTCATCGATAAGACCGAACTCTCGCTTAGCGTCACGCCGGTTCCCGATTCCCGCCATTTTGACCAACCCTCCAAGAGCATGGGTAGACCAGCTCGCAGGAGCCTCGGCACCCGATTCAATAGACTCGATACCCTCAATTATCTCCTAGAAACGCGAGTCGGCCTCCTCCTGAGAGAGATCAGCGATAGCGGCCCCGAGACGGGCACTTCCGACCGCAAGCGATCCCAGAACCCATGAATCATTCCCTGTTCCCTGCAGAAAGGTCTTGAAAGCCTCGAGCGCTTCAGAGACGGCCTCAAGAGAGAGCTGACCAGGCTCCCCCTCCACGACGAACGCGATCTCATGAGGGCTCACCGGCGCAGTGGGCACGGAGAGCGCCACTTGCCAATACGTACGGATGATCGTACGTTCTGGGAGGAGGTGTGCCATGAGCACTATCAATGTCACGACGGCGCGGTCCAACCTGTACCGGCTCATCGACCAGGTCTCTGAGGAGTCGCGACCCGTTAGGATCGCCGGGCAGCGATCAACCGCGGTCCTCGTGTCCGAGGAGGACTGGGAGGCGATCCAGGAGACTCTGTATCTCCAGGCGATACCCGGAATGGTTGACTCCATTCGACAGGCCCGCGAGGAGAGCGTCGAGGCCGCGTCGGAAGAACTCGACTGGTGAGCGACTGGACTCTGCGCTACTCACGTCAAGCGCAGAAGGACGCGCGCAGACTCGCCGCCTCGAACCTCAAGAATCGCGCACAACGTCTTCTCGATATCATCGCAGACGATCCGTTCACCCGGCCTCCGGCTTACGAGCGCCTGGTGGGCGACTTGGCAGGCTGCTACTCCCGTCGGATCAATATCCAGCATCGACTCGTCTACGAGGTGCACCCGGAGGAACGGGTGATCCTGATCCTGCGGATGTGGACGCACTATGAATAAATGATGCGAATGGATCGCAGAGGAGCCTCTCCGGCGCCGGATCGGCTCGTGTCTCAACTCGGGTCGTGGGGGTCCAGGACGACCTCGACCTTCTGAAGCTCCTTCACATCGGCGTACCCGGTGGTGGCCAGAGTGCGGCGCAGCGCCCCCATGATGTTGAGGGTGCCGTCGGCACGGTCGGAGGGACCGTTGAGGATCTCGTCCATGGTGCCGACGGTGCCCACATAGCTGCGGTATCCGCGCGGCAGACGCTCGTGACGCGCCTCGGCGCCCCAGTGGTACCCCCCTCCGGGGGCCTCGGCCGCCCGGGCGAGGGCGGCTCCGAGCATGACGGCGTCGGCCCCGCAGGCGATGGCTTTGACGACGTCGCCGGAGTTGCCCACCGAGCCGTCGGCGATCACATGGACATAGCGCCCTCCGGACTCGTCGAGGTAGTCGCGGCGGGCGGCGGCGACATCGGACACCGCGGTGGCCATGGGCATATCGAGGCCCAGCACCTGCCGCACGGAGGAGGAGGCGCCGCCGCCCTGGCCGACGAGCACGGCAGCGGCACCGGTGCGCATGAGATGGAGGGCGGCGGTGTAGGTGGTCACCCCGCCGACGACGACGGGCACGTCCAACTCATAGATGAAGCGCTTGAGATTGAGGGGCTCGGTATTGCCCGAGACGTGCTCGGCGGAGACCACCGAGCCGCGGATGACGAGCAGATCGACGCCGGCCTCCACCGCGGCGCGCCAGTGCCGCTGCGTCTGAGCCGGGCCGAGGCGCCCAGCCACGACGACCCCGGCCTCACGGATCTGGGTCAGCCGGGCGGCGATGAGCTCGGGGCGCACCGGGGCGCGGTAGACCTCCTGGAGAACGCGGGTGGCCTCCTCGCAGGAGGCGGTGCGGATGCGATCCAGGGCGTCGGCGGGATCCTCGTAGCGAGCCCACAGGCCCTCCAGGTCGAGCACGCCGATGCCGCCCAGCCGGCCGACGAGGATCGCCGTCTCGGGGCTCATCACCGAGTCCATGGGCGAGGCCATGACGGGCAGGTCGACGTGGTAGGCGTCAAGCTGCCAGCTCACGCGGACATCGCGCACATCCCGGGTGCGGCGAGCCGGAACGACCGCGATGTCGTCGAAGGAGTACGCCTGCCGGGCGCGCTTGGAGCGCCCGATCTCGATCTCACCGCTCATGGCCCGCATCCTAGAGCGCCTCCGAGGGGCGGCCGCGGTGGCGCGCCACGTCCCCTGAATCCGCCGGCTCCGCTGCCTCGACTGCCTCCACCGACTCCGCTGCCTCAGCCGACAACACTGCCGCGAATGACTCGACTGCCTCCACCCAGGCGCGCACGAATCATGTCGCACCCCGGTGGCACACTTCCCACCATGAGCCACCAGCACGGACGTCCTCTCCCCACCGCCTCCCCGGGGCTGCCCGAATCCGATGAGTCATGGATTCGCGGTCCACTGCTCGGATTCGATACCGAGACCACGGGCGTGAATCCGCGCAGGGACCGGCTCGTGACCGCCGCCATCGTCGCACGCGGGCCGGTCGCCGCCGACGGCACGCGGTCCCAGCAGGTGCGCACCTGGCTGGCCGATCCCGGCGTGAAGATCCCCGCAAGCGCTGTCGAGGTCCACGGCATCAGCACCGAGCGCGCCCGGGCCGAGGGGCTGGCCGCACCCGAGGTGCTCGACGAGGTGGCCGCCGCCCTGGCCACCGCGATGGACTCGGGCACACCGGTGGTCGCCTTCAACGGTTCCTACGACCTCACGCTCATGGAGTCCGAGCTGGCCCGGCACGCCCTGCCGACTGTGCGCGAGCGCCTGGGGCGCGAGCTGGGCCCGGTGCTCGACCCGCTCGTACTGGACCGTCGGGTGGACCGCTACCGCCGGGGCAAGCGGCGTCTGAGTGACCTGTGCGAGGTCTACGGCGTGAGCGTGGACGAGTCACTGCACACGGCCGAGGTGGATGTCATGGCGACGCTCGACATCCTGGAGGCGATGGTGCACGTCTACCCCGAGCTGGCCCGCCTGAAGCTCGACGAGCTCGTCCCCTTCCAAGCCGCCGCCCACCGGCAGTGGGCCGAGTCCCTCAACGAGTGGCTGGCCCGCAAGAATCCCGATCGCCCGCGCGCCGAGCTCGACTGGCCCCTGCCCGCCGGCCTGTAACCGCCCGGCCCGAGACTACCCGGTTGTGGCTACTCGGCCTGTGAGCCCTGAGCCCGGTACCCGGAGCACCCGGCGCGCCCCTCACGCCGAGTCGTCATCATTGCCCGTCGTCACTCCCGACCGGCGTAATTGGGAGCCTCGACGGTCATCTTGACGTCGTGGGGGTGGGACTCCTTCAGCCCCGCACTGGTGATGCGCACGAACTGCCCCCGCTCCTTGAGCGCCGGAATCGTGCGAGCACCCACGTAGAACATTGACTGGTGCAGACCGCCCATGAGCTGGTAGACCACATCGCCCAGCGCCCCGGAGTAGGGAACCTGCCCCTCGATGCCCTCGGGGACGATCTTGGAGTCGGAGGAGACATCGGCCTGGAAATAGCGGTCCTTGGAGTAGGACGTGCGGCCGCGCGAGCTCATGGCGCCCAGTGAGCCCATGCCGCGGTAGCGCTTCCACTGCTTGCCATTGACGAAGACGAGATCCCCGGGGGACTCCGTGCAGCCAGCCAGCAGGGAGCCCAGCATGACGGTATCCGCACCGGCCACCAGTGCCTTGGCGATATCGCCCGAGTACTGCAGACCGCCATCGGCGATGAGCGGCACGCCCGCCGGCGAGCAGGCACGGGCCGCCTCGTAGATCGCCGTCACCTGCGGCACGCCCACACCGGCCACAACCCGAGTCGTGCAGATAGAGCCCGGGCCCACCCCCACCTTGACGGCATCGACACCCGCGTCGATGAGAGCCTGGGCGCCTTCGCGGGTGGCGACATTGCCGCCGATGATCTGCACCTCGGAGAAAGCAGGGTCCTGCTTGAGCCGGGCGATCATATCCAGAGCGAGCCGAGCGCCGCCGTTGGCGGTATCGACCACGATGACGTCCACGCCCGCCTCGGCGAGCGCCCCGGCCCGCTCCCAGGTGTCGCCCCAGTAGCCGACGGCCGCTCCGACCACCAGGCGTCCCGCCTCGTCCTTGGTGGCGCGGGGGTACTGCTCGGTCTTGACGAAGTCCTTGACGGTGATCAGGCCCGTGAGCCGACCGGCGTCGTCAATGAGCGGAAGCTTCTCGATACGGTGCTCGGCCAGCAGCGACTTGGCGTCCTCGCGCGAGATGCCGGTAGCACCGGTGATGAGGCGCTGGCGCGGCGTCATGCACTCGCGCACGGTCAGCGCGTTCCACTTCTCGGGGGGCACGAAACGCAGGTCGCGGTTGGTGATAATGCCCAGCAGGTTGCCGTCGGAATCGACGACGGGCAATCCCGAGACCTTGTAGTGGCCGCACAGCTCATCGAGCTGCGCAATGGTGGCGTCGGGGCCGACGGTCACCGGGTCGGAGACCATGCCCGACTCGGAGCGCTTGACCAGACGCACCTGCTGAGCCTGATCCTCAATGGACAGATTGCGGTGAAGAATGCCGATACCGCCTTGACGGGCCATGGCGATCGCCATCTTCGACTCGGTGACGGTGTCCATCGCCGCGCTCAGCAGGGGGGTGGCCAGACTGATCCTGCCGGTCAGGCGCGAGGTCGTATCGACCTCGGAGGGGACCACGTCGGTCAGCCTGGGCAGCAGGAGGACATCGTCGTAGGTCAGTCCGGTAGGGGCAAACAGGTCGGGGTTGGTGATCGAGTCGCTCACGCTTCGCATGGTAGGGCCGTACGGACGTGAATGCACCTTGCACCGTTGTTGCAGATTGTCTGAAAACGTTCCGCTGTGCCCATCGTGCGTCAGAGGCGACCTGTTGGCTAAAGGCCCCGAAAAGGCCATCTTGCACAACAAGACTTGGCGGATTTCCTAAGAAAATCATCGTCCAAGTGCTTGATATCGCCCGTGAGCTGTACCTACTGTTGTACCGGGCACAACGTGTCCAAGTGCGATCGTGCATCCGCGCGAGAAAGGGGCGTGATGGCAGGGAATGCACGTCTCCCCAAGCCCATCACGACGCTGTGGGAATGGCAGTACCAGGGCGCCTGCATTGGCATGGACTCCATGCGGTTCTTCCACCCCGAAGGCGAACGCGGCAGCTCACGCCGCAAGCGCGACGAGGATGCCAAGGCCGTGTGCAGCACTTGCCCCGTCATCGTCGATTGCCGCAACCATGCTCTGGCCACTCACGAGCCTTATGGCGTGTGGGGCGGCATGACGGAGGAGGAGCGCCGTGCCTGGATAGACCGAGAGGAGAACGGACGCGGGACTCCCGTGGCCTGAGGGCTTCTGGTCCTCCCCCCGCTCCGCCTCCTCTTCATCTCCATCATCATCCACCGCTCGCTCTCGGGCGCGAACGCTCCAGCTGCGCTCCGAGGCGACACGACGATCAAGGGCGGCGCTGCCTACTGGCAGCGCCGCCCTTCGTCTGGTCGTCTGGTCCGCGGAACAGACTCGACTCGCGTCAGCTCACTAGCTCACTTGGTGACGACGGCGAGGACATCGCGCGCGGAGAGGATGAGGTAGTCCTCGCCCGCGTACTTGACCTCGGTGCCGCCGTACTTGGAGTAGATGACGAGGTCGCCCTCGGCAACGTCAACCGGGACGCGCTTTCCGGAATCGTCGATGCGGCCGGGGCCCACGGCCACGACCTTGCCCTCCTGGGGCTTCTCCTTGGCGGTGTCCGGGATGACCAGACCGGATGCGGTGGTCTGCTCGGCCTCGACCGTCTGCACGACGATCCGGTCCTCGAGCGGCTTGATGGAGATCGACATGTCGTCCTCCCCTTCTCGCTTCTTTCGTATGCGGATAGTGTCTGGGTCCGCGTCCTGACGGTGCCGGTCCGCCGTCGCGGGGGTCGGTCCGTCAGCGCCGAGGGCGCGTGCCGCGGGACCGCACAGGCCCCGCGCCTGACGAGGAATGTACGCGGGCGATTAGCACTCAGTCAACGCGAGTGCCAAGAAAGCGACCCGGGTTCGCCCTGGGCGTGCAGCGCAGCCAACAAACGCCCGCGACGCGAGATCAGACTCGCTCTCACCGCCTCACTTCCCGCGGTTCGCCCGCGTCCACGCCAGGGCGTCATCCACGGTGGTCTCCCTGTTCCCCAGCGTGGGCTCGCGCCTCGTGGCCACGTCCCAGGCCGCCTTGGCGGCGGCCGGGCGCTCGCGCAGCCAACTGGCCGCCCAAGTGCTGCGGTCTTGGCTGGCCCGAGTGTCGCCCACGCCGCGAGCATCCACTCCTGCCGCGCGGCAGACCGCCACCGCCCGGCTCACATGGAAGTCCTGGGAGACCAGGAGCGCCTCATCGACTCCGAAGATCTTGTGGGCGCGCACACAGGTGTCATAGGTGTCGAACCCGGCGTAGTCCAGTGCGATCGCCTCGGAGGGAATCCCCAGACCCACCAGGTAGTCGCGCATGGCGGTGGGCTCGTCGTAGTCGATACGGCTGTTGTCCCCCGAGACCAGGATGGCGTCCACGCGCCCCGACTGGTACAGACCGGCGGCGGTCTCAAGGCGGTACTTCAACCACGGCGAGGGCTCCCCCGGAGCCCATACCGACGCACCCAGGACGATGGCCACGGGCGCCTTCGCCGTGTCCCCGCTCTTACCGTAGTCGCTCACCCGGCCGGCGCTCGCCACCAGGATCCACGCATTGGGCAGGACGAGGACGACGGCGGCCAGAACCGCGATGCCCCAGGTCACTCGGGTCAGCCAGATCCGACGCGCGCTTCGACTACCCGCGCTCATGAGGAGCCCCTTTCCCTTCCGCCGCCCCGGTCTCGACGGCCGGGCGCATCACAACCGTAGCCGCTCTCAGGCGATTCGTCGCTCCGCGCCGCCCCGATGCGTGCCATGATCGCCCGATGGACGCCTCGCACCTCGCCCCCCTGCTCACGCCCGAGGGCTGGGCCCTGCTCGCCGAGCTTCCGCCCTACGACGAATCCGCGGCGCTGTCGGTGGGCCAGTCCCTGCGCGACCAGGGGCATGCGCCCGAGCTCGTGTCGGCCGCTCTGACCCAGCAGCGACTGCGATCCCGGGCGGAGGCCAAATTCGGGCCATTCGCCTCCCAGATGCTCTTCACGCCCGACGGGCTGGAGCAGGCCACGCGCCTGACCGTATCGGCCCACCATGCCGCCCGCTACGCCCGCGCCGGCGCCCGGCGCGTGGCCGACCTGGGCTGCGGCATCGGCGGGGACGCACTGGCCCTGGCGGGGCTCGGCCTCCCCGTGCTCGCCGTCGAGCGCGACGAGGCGACGGCGGCACTGGCGACAGTCAATTTCATGGCCTTCCCCGATGTCGAGGTGCTGTGCGCCGATGCGCTTGAGCTCGACCTGGCGGCCCGCGGCATCGACGCCGTCTTCGCCGACCCGGCGCGCCGGGCCGACGGCCGTCGTATCGCCGATCCCGAGCAGTGGTCGCCGGCGCTCGGCCGGATCCTGGCATTGCGCGACGACGTGGAGGCGCTCGGCATCAAGGTCGCGCCGGGCATCGACCACGCGGCGCTCCCCGCCGACGCCCACGTGCAGTGGGTCAGTGTGGGCGGCGACGTCGTCGAAGCCGGCATCTGGTGCGGTCCGCTCGCCGTCGAGGGCCCCGGGCGCTCGGCTCTCATCCTGCCGACCGGGGACGGCCCGCACGTCCCCGGAGCCCACCCGATCGCGCGCACGCTGCGCGACCCCGACTGCCACGACCCCTCGATGCCGCCCGTCCAACTCGCGCCGCTGACCGGCGTCGAGGACCTGGGCGCCTACATCCACGAGCCGGACGGCGCGGTGATCCGCGCGGGACTCGTGGCGCACCTCGCCGAGCGGCTCGAGGCGACACCGGTGGGCGAGCGCATCGCCTACCTCAGCGGCGATCAGCTCCCCGACTCCGACCTGGCCCCGTTCGTGCGCTCGTGGCGGGTGAGCGAGGTACTGCCGCTGAGCCTGAAGTCTCTCAAGGCTCGTGTCCGTGAACGCGACATCGGCCGTCTGGATATCCACAAGCGCGGCGTACCGGTTGCGCCCGAGATCGTGCGCTCGGCCGTCCGCCCGAGCGGCGAGGCCCACGAGACCTGGATCATGACCCGGATCGGTTCTCCCGGGGAGCACGGGGAGCGCGCGCGCGGCGTGGTCGTCGTCGCGGAGCCCTGTCAGGCGGCCCCCCTGAGCACCGAGCCCGACGTCCCCGTATCCTAAGGCCCGCCCGTCGCGTCAAGCGTCCGATCACAGTCCCGGCCACCCCTGAACCATTGAGGAGCCGCCGTGAGCCCGTCTGCACGCCTCGTCCATCGTCAGCCCCTGCCCTTCGCCCATTCCGAGCGCTCCACACTCGGAGTGGAGTGGGAGCTCCAGCTGATCGACCGCGACAGCCTCGACCTGCGCCAGTGCGCGGCCGAGATCCTCCGAGCAGTGCGGCCCGACCCGCACATCCACGGCGAGATGATGCTCAACACCGTCGAGCTGGTATCGGGAGCGCGGCGCACCGTGGCTGAATGCCTGGAGGACATAGCGCTGGCCTTCGACCGGCTCCTGCCGGTGACCGAGCCTCTGCGCGTGGATCTGTCCAGCGCCGGCACCCACCCCTTCGCCGACCCCCTGGTGCAGAAGGTGACGGACACCGAGCGCTACGCGCGGCTGGTGGACCGCACGCGCCTGTGGGGGCATCAGATGCTCATCTTCGGCACCCACGTGCACGTCGGCCTGGAGGACCGGGCCAAGGCGCTGCCGATCCTGCGGGCGCTGCTGACCCGCACGGCCCACCTGCAGTGCCTGAGCGCATCCTCGCCGTTCTGGGCGGGCCTGGACACCGGTTACGCCGACAACCGGGCGATGATGTTCCAGCAGCTGCCCACGGCGGGAGCGCCGCACCAGTTGGAGACCTGGGACGAACTCGAGGCCTACGCCGGGGACATGATCCACACCGGGGTCATCGAGGACTTCACCGAGGTCCGCTGGGACGTGCGGCCCTCGCCGCGCCTGGGCACGATCGAGGTGCGGGCCTGCGACGCCGCCACCAATCTCACCGAACTGGCCGGCATCGCGGCGCTGACCCAGTGCCTGGTGGAGAGCTTCTCGCGGGCCCTGGATCGCGGCGAGGAACTGGACGCCATGCCGGCGTGGTACGTCGATGAGAACAAATGGCGCTCGGCCCGCTACGGCATGGACGCCATCCTCATCACCGACTCCCTCGGCAACGAGGAGCTGGTGACCGACACGGTGGAGCGGATGGTGACCGAGCTGGCGCCCGTGGCGGCAGACCTGGGATGCGAGGCCGAGCTGGAGGGAGTACGGGCCACCCTGGAGGCGGGGGCCTCCTACCAGCGCCAGCTGGCGGCCGTGCGCTCCGGGGGCGGCAACGAGGCGGCAGTGCGGCTCCTGCTGGCCGAGGTGCGGGCGGGTCGCCCGCTGCGGCCCGATGAGGTGGCGTCGCTGGTGGCCTCGGGCTGACGCCCTGCTCATACGGGCCGTGCGGGTCATGCGGGCCGTGCGGTTCATGCGAGGGCCCGGCGTCGTCGAGCGCGCGAACAAAGCGTCAGGCCGGCCCGATTCGCCGAGATCGGTTCACTTCCGCACCGAAATCGGTCCAGTTCCGCACCGAGATCGGTCGAACTCCGCCTCGAAATCGGTTCACTTCCGCACCGAGATCGGTCCTGGCTGGGGTACGCCGTCTCTGACCCCACCCGGCCGGAAATCGGAACATCACATCAATCGGGCAACTGCACGCGATGCCTCTCAAGAACGGTTCCGCCAGTCCCGCCGATTCCGCTACTTCCATGCCCGTTTACTTCCATGCCCGTTGGCCTCGTCCGCTCTTCCGATCAGGACGGCTACACGCGAAGATTGCGCCTGGGAGTAAGGCTCCCTCATTGACGGAAAGCCTTTTCTAGTCATGTTCCTGAATTTCCTCAATATTCGTCGCAAATAGCTCATCAACTCCCATACGCACCAATGGGGGTCAGCGCACATGGGAGGAGCGAATCATCTACCGCGCAACGGTATTTCTTCAGAATTCCAGGGCTCTATTCACTACGAGTCACACCCCTGTATGCAATCCCCCGACTACTACGCAGCCGCGGGTGCGGACCCGCGCGGACGGATGATCGAGATGGTGGGCGTGGAGCTCGAGGACAGCCGCCTCCTAATCTTCCACGCGATGCGACTGACAACGAAGATGGCCGACGAACTCTGTATCGGGAAGGAGAACAGATGAGCGCCTATAGGACGAAGAGCGGCGCACACCTCACAGACGAGGATATCGAGCGCCTCGGAGAAGCGGCGGAGCGAGGCGAGGGCTCGCGGCAGGACGCGAAGCCAGCTCATACGGGAGGTACTTGAGCGCGCACTCGCCTGACCGGCAGACAGAGAGCCACGCGCACCGGTCGACAGCAACCGCATCAACCGATCTCGACGCGGAAGCGGACCGATTTCGACGCGGAGTACGACCGATCTCGGCGAAGGGGCGGAAGGCGTCAGGAGGCGACGGCGATGTCCAGGGGCATGCCCGAGTCGGGGGCGAAGCCCATGGGGCTGGGCTCCACGCCCGCCCGCACGGCTGCCGAGCCCAGGGCGGCGATCTGGGCGCCGTTGTCGGTGCAGAAGCGCAGAGGCGGCAGGCGCAGGGTGATGCCCGCGGCCTCGCAGCGCTCAGCGGCCAACTCGCGCAGACGGGAGTTGGCCGAGTAGCCGCCGCCCACCACAAGGGTGTCGCAGCCCGTATCCAGGCAGGCCTGAACGGCCTTGGCGGTCAGGGAGTCGTTGACGGCCTCGGAGAAGGCCGCGCACACGTCCGCGCCGGGAACCTGCTTCCCGGCATCCTCCAGGGACTCCACATAGCGGGCCACCGCGGTCTTGAGCCCGGAGAAGGAGAAGTCGTAGCGGTGGCGCTCCCTGTCCTTGGCGGCCGCCAGTCCGCGGGGGAAGCGGATCGCCTTGCGGTCCCCCTGCTGGGAGAGCCGGTCCACGTGCGGCCCGCCGGGGTAGGGCAGACCGAGCAGACGGCCGACCTTGTCGAAGGCCTCGCCCGCGGCGTCGTCGAGGGTGCCGCCCAGCTCGACGACGTCGGTGGCGATGTCCCCGATGCGCAGAAGATTGGAGTGGCCGCCGGAGACGATGAGCCCGATGAAGCGCTCGGGCAGGGGGCCGTCCACCAACTCATCGACCGCCAGGTGCCCGATGACGTGGTTGACGCCGTAGACGGGCCTGCCCAGCGAGGCGGCCAGCGCCTTGGCCGCTGAGATGCCGACAGTCAGGGAGCCGATGAGGCCGGGTCCGGCGCATACGGCGACGGCGTCGACCTCGCCCAGGTCCGCACCCGCGGCCTCCAGGGCGGCGTCGAGGGTGGGTATGAAGGACTCCAGGTGGGCGCGCGAGGCGATCTCGGGGATGATGCCGCCGAAGCGGGCGTACTCGTCCATGGAGGTGGCGGTGACGTCTGCCAGGAGCTCGCGGCCGCGCACGAGCGCCACGCCGGTCTCATCGCAGGTGGACTCGATGCCGAGAATCAAGGGGTCGCTCACGAGCGTCCAGCCTAGCGCGCCTACCGCAGGGAAGGATCGAGACAGCGCAGGAGTCCCGGACGGGCGCCCGGTCGCCCGGCATCCGACCGTCTCCGCCAGTTCCCTTCAACGTTCCACCGAGATCGGCCGGCCTCCGTACCGAGACTTGTTCGGGGATACCCGCCCGGGCCCACGGCTCCCAGGCGAGACGGAACATCAACGTACCTTTGTCATACGGACGTACCTTTCTCCCATTTCTCTGAGCTTTACCTTCAGAAGAGTGGGAGAAAGGTACGTCCGTGTTGGAAAAGCACGTTCACGTCACCAGCTGCCGTCGGCCTTGGCCGACGACCAAGACAACGGCCCGGGACGCCAGCCGGCACCGGACCCATGGAGCTTGCTGAGGCCTCGAAAGGCCCTCGCCACGTCCCGTCCTCGGTCGAGAAGAGTTGGTTCCCACGCACTTCTGACGTGATCACCATGGTCGCACCTGACGCGGATCGCGTGATCTCGAGGTTCCTCAGCGCAGGCGAAGCGGGCCCAGCACCAAAAGCGCGCAGGAGCCGCGCAGGAGCGCCGCCTTCTCTCATGACAGCGGCGCCCGGCAGGCACTCGGCTGCCGCTCCGGACCGAACTCGACGCGAGTTTCGACCGATCTCGACGCGGAACCGGACCGATCTCGACGCGAGTTTCGACCGATCTCGACGCGGAACCGGACCGATCTCGACGAAAGGGGCGCGGCCGTCTTACACAAGCGCCCAACCATGGGCCCGGGAGCGCTGCTCCCAGAACTCCCGGTAGGGGCCGGGCACATTGACGAGCTCCTCGTGCCGACCGCGCTGAGCCACCCGTCCGTCGTCGCCGAGAACGACCACCTGATCCGCCGCGGCGATCGTCTCGAGCTTGTGGGCGATGACGATGAGCGTCGAGGTGCGCCGCAGCTCCTCCATGGCGGCGACGATATTGGCCTCATTCTCCGCATCCAATGCGCTGGTGGCCTCGTCGAGCAGCACGATCGGCGCGCGCTTGAGCAGCGCCCGGGCGATGGAGACGCGCTGGCGCTCCCCGCCGGACAGAGCCCGACCGCCCTCCCCCACCCGGGTATCCCAGCCGTGCGGCAGCCGATCGACGACCTCGGTGACACCGGCCAGATCGGCCGCCCGGCGCACCTGCTCCTCAGTGGCGCTCGGATCGCCGACGCGGACATTGGCGGCCAGGGTGTCGTCGAAGAGATAGACGTCCTGGAAGACCATGGACAGCTGCTCCATGAGCTGCGCCGTCGGCATATCGCGCACATCGGTGCCGCCCACGCGCACAGTCCCGGAGTCGGCGTCCCAGAAGCGGGCGATGAGCCTGGCGATCGTCGTCTTGCCACTGCCGGAGGGACCCACGATCGCGCACATGCCGTGGGCGGGCACGCTCAGCGAGACCCCGTTCAGCACGGGCTCGCTGGCCCGATAGCCGAAGGCGACGTCGTCGAACTGAACGGCACCGGGAGCGGGCAGTGCGGCGGGCGTCTCGGGCTCGGCCATGAGCTCGGCGTCCATGACCGCATCGAGATGGTTCATCATCTGGCGGCGCTCCTCCATGGCCATCACCGAGGCGCCGATGTCGTCGAGCATGGTGGTGAAGCGCAGGCACATGCCGATGGTGGCCACCGCGGCGAGCGGCGCCATGGAGCCGCCCACAGCGAGCATCGCCGTCAGGACGATCATGGCGATGATGATGATCTGCGCCAGTGCACCGTTGACGACATTGCCCGCGGTCTCCCACCACAGGCTGCGCCTGGAGGCTCGGGCCCCATTGTCGAAGGCGGCCTTGAGACGGCCGTAGCGCGTGGTGGCCCGGCACGAGCGCAGAGCGCCCTGGCAGCGGGCGATCTCAACCACGCGGATGGCGAGCTCGCGCTCGGCGAGCTCGGAGATCGATTTGCCGTGGTCCAGCAGACGGCGCGCGCCGCGGATGAGCCCGGCGAACAGCGGAGCGGCGAGCGTGAGCAGCAGACCCAGGCGCCAGTCCCAGGCCCACGATCCGATACCGACGACGACGCAGCCGGCGATCGTGAAGGTGAGCGTGTACATGAAGTGGGCGGCGGACTCCCCCAGAGACACCATCTCCTGGCTGACGGCCCTCGACATGGTGCCGGCGGTCTCGGCCGTGAACCAGCGCAGGGGCAGCCGCGCTATCTGGTCGCCGACCGCATAATGAACGTCGTGCATGAAACCGAGTGCTCCGGACATGCTTTTGCGCTGGCCCTGGAACTCGGTGACGGCAGCGCCAACGGCGCAGGCGCCCAGAACCGCCAGCCAGCCGCCGAAGGACAGTCCCCAATGGGGCTCGCCGGTGGCCAGGGCGACCGAGGCGGGCAGCAGCGCCAGGAGTGCGAGGCCCGACACGACGCCATTGATTCCGCCCAGGATGAGGCCGGCCCGCGTCTGCTGCCACGAGGCCTCGGCCATGAGCCGGCGGAATCGGGACAGCAGGGAGCTCGAGGCCCCGCCGGGGCCCGTGGACGCGGAGGCCGGACGGGAGGCCCGGGGCCTGGCGCCCTCGGAGGCATCGGCACCGACCGGGCGCGGCGCCGAGGATCTCAACACGTCGGCTTCGCGAGCGGTGTCCGCCCCACCTCCGGGGGCGTCGTCGTCCAGTGCACCGGACTGACGCAGCAGGGCGCGGTAGTGGGGCTCGTCCAGCAGCTCCTCGTGACTGCCCGCGGCGACCACGCGCCCGCGCTCCATGACGGCGATGCGGTGGGCGCCGCGCACGGCGGCCGGGCGATGGGCGATGACCAGAACCGTGCGCCCCGCGACGAGGGCGCTCAGCGCCTCCTGGATCTCGGCCTCGGACTCGGGATCGGCCATGGCGGTGGCCTCGTCGAGCAGCAGAACGGGGGTGTCCAGCAGCACGGCCCTGGCGATGGCGATGCGCTGCTCCTGGCCGCCGGACAGGGCCGTATCCCTCCCAAGGACGGTGTCGTAACCATCGGGAAGGGCCATGATCTCCTCATCGACATGGGCGACCCGGGCGGCGTCGCGCACCTGCTCCAGGTCGGCGTCGGGGCGTCCCAGCGCGATGTTCTCGCGCACCGTCGCGCCCAGGAGCTGGGCGTCCTGGAGGACGAAGGAGACCGTGGAGTAGAGCGTCTCCTCATCCATGTCGCGCAGATCCACCCCGCCGACGCGCACGGCGCCGGAGTCGGGGTCGGCGAAGCGGGCGATGAGGGTGGCCAGCGTCGACTTGCCCGAGCCCGAGGGGCCGAGCAGAGCGGTGACGGTGCCGGGCTCCAGGGTGAGCGAGGCCTCGTCAACGGCGAGAGTGTCCCCGTAGGAGAAGGAGACGCGGTCGATCTCGACGCGCGCCCGCTCGGGCCGCCGGGACTCCTCGGCCGTGGGCAGGACGGGGGTGTCGATGACCTCGCACAGTCGCAGAGCGGCGGCGCCGGCCATCTGGTAGGACCAGGAGATCGACGCGACGGTCAGGAGGGCGCCGGGCAGCACCAGGGCGATGAGGGTGGTGGCCAGGACCTCGGGCAGGGTGACGAGCCCGGCACTGATGAGCAGCGCCCCACCGCCCAGGTTGACCAGGAGCAGAACGGGGACCGAGACCCACGTGAAGGACAGGCAGGTCATGGTCACCAACGGCATCGCCCAGGCCCGGTAGAAGGCGGAGAAGTCGTCGGCCGCGTTGAGGTAGGCGGCATGGGCGCGCCCGACGCGCCCGAACGCCTTGACCACGCCGATGCCGGAGACGAACTCGACCATGGTGGAGGAGACGGCGGCCAGCTTGCGGTCCATCTCGACGGTCTTCTCATTCATGCCGCGCATGGAGAAGGAGTAGGTCAGTACGTACAGCAGGAGGGTTGACAGCGCCAGCAGGGCCAGGCGCCAGTCGGTCCAGAAGGCGCAGGCGACGAGCGCCAGCGGGGTGACGATGGCATTGAGCTGCTCGACGGGGCCGTGGGCGATGACGGTGTGGACGGTGGTGGTGTCGTCCTGGACGGCCTTGCGGATCCGCCCGGAGGTGGACGCGGTGAACCAGGCCAGCGGGGCGCGGGAGATGCGCTGGACGATGTCGCGGCGCATCTGGTCCCGCAGGGAGAGGTCGGCCATATGGGTGATGATCAGGGCCACCATGTACAGGAGCAGGCGCGTGGAGTAGGCGCTGATGAGCATCATGACGACGGTGCGCACGCGCTGCGGGTCGGGGGCGGCGCCGGCGTTGTAGGCGTCCAGGAGGATGTCTCCGAGCCGGACCAGGGCGAGGTAGGGCGCGACGGCGAGGATGCCCGAGAGCAGGACCAGGACCTGCCCTATCCGCAACCGGGTGCGCACGGGCGCGCCGAGTCGCTTGATGGCCGCCTGCCCCTCACGGGAGCGCCTCTGCCTGGAGGCCTTGCTGTCCGAGATCTCCGAGCCGTTCGAGCCGCCTGAGCTGGCTGGGCTGGTTGGGCTGGTTGGGCTGGCTGGGCCGCCGTCGGATGCGGTGCGAGATTCCACTGATGCTGATGATTCCGCTGACTCTGTTCGCCTGGTTCGCCTGGTTCGCCTGCTCATCGAGCGCCTCAATCCAATGCCGAATCCAATACTGAATGACTTTCAGATCTGACGAAGGGCGACCTTACTCTTAGTGCTGCACAGAGGGCAACCACCGTCCCCGCGCATTACGGTGGACCCATGACACGACTGGGCAATCCCACCGGGCCGAAGCCTCGATTCTCGCGCGCGGACGTCGTCGAGGCCGCCCTGGCCCTCGGAATAGCCGACTTCACCCTGACCGCTGTGGCCGGGCGCCTCGGGGTGGCCGTCTCCGGGCTGTACCGCACGATCTCCTCGCGCGAGGACCTCCTGGCCGCCTGCCTCGAACGGGTGGCGACTCAGATGGACCTCACCCACCCGGGCACCACCTGGCAGGACGCGATACGCGCTCACGCCGAGAGCATGTGGAATCTGCTCGAGCAGTACCCGGGACTGGCCGGAGTGGTCGTGAGTGTGCCCTGGGCGCATCAACTCTTCGCCGGTCCCTTCGCCCAAGCGCACCAGAGCCTGGTCGAGCGCGGCCTGGACCCCGAGGAGGCCGGCGTCGTCCTCGACTTCGTGGGCGACACCGTCATCACCATGCACGCGCAGATCGAGGTCATGCGCTCCCCCATCGATCAGGCCGCACCATCACCCGCAGCAGCGGGCGAGAGGGGCCCAGACGACGAAGGGCGCCAGGCGAATCGGGCAAACCGCCCGACGGGGCTGGAGGAGGCGAGTCGTTTCGCCTCCACTCGCACCCGCACCATGCCCGCGGTCCTGACCCCCGATGAGAGCTGGATCCAGCGGGGCGGACTGGATCGGAAGATCGAGATCATCATCCGCGGCGTTGAAGCCTCGAGGTGAGGTGAAGCCTCGGGCTAGCCGCCCGAGGCCGCCGAACCAGTCGAGGCAGCCGAGGGCTTGGGGCCGGGCGAACTCAGGCGTGCGCCTTCTGCCCCTTCCACAGGGCGTGGCCCAGGTCGCGGTTCAAACGCGTGATGACCTCCAGCGGCACCGACTTGGGGCACACCGCGGCGCACTCGCCGATGTTCGTGCAGCCCCCGAAGCCCTCGGCGTCGTGCTGGTTGAGCATGTTGACCACCCGGGCGAGGCGCTCGGGCTGGCCCTGCGGGAGCAGACCCAGATGCGAGATCTTCGCACCGGTGAACAGCATGGCCGAGGCGTTCGGGCAGGCCGCCACGCATGCGCCGCAGCCGATGCAGGCCGCGGCCTCGAAGGCGGCGTCGGCCTTCTCCTTCTGCACGGGCACCGAGTGGGCCTCGGGAGCGGCGCCGGTGTTGACCGAGATGTACCCCCCGGCCTGGACGACGCGGTCCAGGGCGGAGCGATCGACGATCAGGTCCTTGAGGATCGGGAAGCCCGCCGAGCGCCAGGGCTCGATGGTGATGGTGTCGCCATCCTTGAAGGAGGGGTCCTCGGCCAGGTGGCGCATGTGCAGCTGGCACGTCGTCGAGCGGATCGGGCCGTGGGCCTGACCGTTGATGACCACGCCGCACTGGCCGCAGATGCCCTCGCGGCAATCCGAGTCGAAGGCGACCGGCTCCTTGCCCTCGGCGAAGAGCTGCTCGTTGAGCAGGTCCAGGACCTCGAGGAAGCTCATGTGCTCCTCGATGCCGGACATCGGATACTCCTCGAAGTACCCCTCGGAGTTCTGGTTCTGCTGCCGCCAGATCTTGAGCTTGATGTTCACTTGTAACTCCGCTGCTTGAGCTCGATGTCCTTGTAGATGAGGTCCTCCCTGTGGAGGATCGGGGGCTGCCCCTCACCGCCCCACTCCCAGGCGCCGACGTAGAGGAACTCGTCGTCGTGGCGCAGCGCCTCGCCCTCGGGAGTCTGGGACTCCCCGCGGAAGTGACCACCGCAGGACTCGCGACGATGCAGGGCGTCGATGCACATGAGCTCGGCGAGCTCGAAGAAGTCGAGCAGGCGGCCCGCCTTCTCCAGGGCCTGGTTGAGCTCGTCGGCCTTGCCCGTGATGCGGGCGTCGCGCCAGAACTCCTCCTTCAGAGCCCGGATCTGCTTGATGGCCTCGCGCAGACCGGCATCCCGGCGCTCCATGCCGCAGTACTCCCACATGATGCGCCCGAGCGCCATGTGGAAGTCATCCACGCTGCGGGTGCCGCGCAGCGCCATGAGGCGCGCGATGCGCTCCTCGACACTGCGCTTGGCCTCGGCGATCTCGGGGGCGTTCGGATCCACCTTGCCCAGGCGGAGCATGTCGGCCAGGTAATCGTTCATGGTGTCCGGCAGGACGAAGTAGCCGTCCGCCAGGCCCTGCATGAGGGCGGAGGCCCCCAGGCGGTTCGCGCCGTGGTCGGAGAAGTTGGCCTCGCCGCCCACGTACAGGCCGGGGACGTTGGACTCCAGGTCGTAATCGACCCACAGGCCGCCCATCGTGTAGTGGACCGCCGGGTAGATGCGCATCGGCACCTCGTAGGGGTCGTCGCCGGTGATGCGCTGGTACATCTCGAACAGGTTGCCGTACCGGGCGGAGACGGCGTCCTTGCCCAGACGCCCGATGGCCTCGGAGAAGTCGAGGTAGACGCCGCGGCGCATCATGCGCTCATTGCCGGATGCGTCCCGCTCCTTGATGGCCGGGCCGACGCCGCGTCCCTCGTCGCACATGTTCTTGGCCTGACGCGAGGCGATGTCGCGCGGCACCAGGTTGCCGAAGGCCGGGTAGATGCGCTCGAGGTAGTAGTCGCGGTCCTCCTCGGGGATGTCGCGCGGGTCCTTGTCGCAGTCCTCCGCCCGCTTGGGCACCCAGATGCGCCCGTCGTTGCGCAGGGACTCGCTCATGAGGGTGAGCTTGGACTGGAAGTCCCCGGACTGCGGGATGCAGGTGGGGTGGATCTGCGTGTAGCACGGGTTGGCGAAGTAGGCGCCCTTGCGGTGCGCGCGCCAGATGGCCGTGGCGTTGCAGCCCATGGCGTTGGTCGACAGGAAGAAGACGTTGCCGTAGCCGCCGGTGGCGAGGACGACGGCGTCGGCGGTGAAGGTCTCGATCTCGCCGGTGGCCATGTCGCGCGTGACGATGCCGCGAGCGCGGCCGTCGACGATGATCAGCTCGACCATCTCGTGGCGGCGGTACTCCTTGACCGTGCCGGCGTGGACCTGGCGCTCCAGGGCCTGGTAGGCGCCGATGAGGAGCTGCTGACCGGTCTGACCGCGGGCGTAGAAGGTGCGGGAGACCTGGACGCCTCCGAAGGAGCGGTTGTCGAGCAGGCCGCCGTACTCGCGGGCGAAGGGCACGCCCTGGGCGACGCACTGGTCGATGATGTTGGCGCTCACCTCGGCCAGGCGGTAGACGTTGTCCTCGCGGGCGCGGTAGTCGCCGCCCTTGACCGTGTCGTAGAAGAGGCGGTACGTGGAGTCGCCGTCGTTGCGGTAGTTCTTCGCGGCGTTGATGCCGCCCTGGGCGGCGATCGAGTGCGCCCGGCGGGCGGAGTCCTGGTAGAAGAAGCACTTGACGTTGTAGCCCTGCTCGCCCAGGGACGCGGCCGCGGCGCCGCCCGCCAGGCCGGAGCCGACGACGATGATGTCGAGCTTGCGGCGGTTGGCGGGGTTGACAAGCTTGGCCTCGAACTTGCGCTGCTCCCAGCGCCGGTCGATGGGAACGCTGTGGGGCGCCTTGGTGTCGGCGATCTTCTCGCCCTCGTAGTACAGGCCGTCGATGAGTTCAGTCATGATCGTTCACTCTCAGTGGGAAAGGACGATGCCGGCCTCGGCGGCCTTGATCGCATAGTCGGCGGCGCCCATGGGCTCCGGCACCCAGCCGAAGAGGATCGCCGTGGGCACGCACATGAAGGCGACGAACACCCCGAAGGCGACCACGAATGCGATGAGCCGGACGAAGGGAACGGTGTTGCCGCGAGTGGCGCCCAAGGTCTGCAGAGCGGACCACACGCCGTGCCACAGGTGCAGGCACAGGGCGGCGAGCGCGACGAGGTAGATGAGGTAGACCCACCACAGCTGGAAGCCGTACCACATGTTCATATAGGCGCGGCCGTGCTCGTAGTGACCGCCGGGCGTGATCGTCAAGGTGGTGAACTGCAGGATGTGCCAGATGATGAACAGCAGCAGGATGACGCCGCCCCAGCGCATGGTGCGCATGGCGTAGCGGGATGCGAAGTAATCGGCGCCCGGCTTCTTCACGGCGTACTTGTCAGTGCCGCGCGCCTTCTTGTTACGGGCCCACAGGTGGAAGGCACTGCCGGCGTGAGCCAGCAGGCAGGCCATGAGCGCTGCGCGCAGCAGCCACAGAACACCGCTGGGGGGAAGAATCGGCACGAGCAGCTGGCGCAGGAAGTAGGCGTAGTGGTCGTAGGCGATCTCGCCCTCGAAGTAATGGGTGTTGCCGTAGGCGTGGAAGAGGACGAACACCAGGAAGAACAGGCCCGACCAGGCCATCAGGCGCTTCATGAAGACCGTCGTCGTATAGGCGGTCCTCTTCTTGGAGGGAACAGACGTTTTGACCACGAGTACAGGTTAACGAAAACCGTCCAGTCAATGGTCCCGGTTCCCGCGGGCTGCTCGAGGCCATCGGCGAGAAGGCGCTCTATAACAACGAAAGAGCCCTGTCGGCCGCTGTCGTCGAGAGGGAATCGAGACCCGGTTGCGCGTCTCTGGAGGGCCGTACGATCCACCATTTCGTGACGCGCTAGTCAGACAAATAACGACGACGCCGGAGGGCGGCTGCCGCCGGTGGGCCGCCGGTCGGCCGCAGGCAAGCCACCGGTCGGCCGCAGAACAGTTGCCGATCGGCCGCCGGTCAGTCGCTGATCAGTCCCCGGGGCCTCGACGCCTCATCCGGCCGCCCCGGAGATCGGCGTCCACCGCCTCCGCCCCCACGGGTCCCACAGGGCCTGCGAGCTCTGCAGGACCCGCCGGCCCTGGAGCGCAATGCGCGCCAATATCGACGCGCATGACGAGCGCATCCTCCACAGGCGCGAGGTAGTAGCGACGCCGCCTGCCGATCGGGACGAAGCCGTGGCGGCGGTAGAGCGCCTGGGCGCCCGTGTTGGAGACGCGCACTTCCAGCAGGACGGCGCCGCAGCCCGCCTGCCGAGCACGCCCCACGAGACGGGTGAGCATGGCGGTCGCGACGCCCCGCCTGCGCGCCGCGGGGAGCGTCGCAATGGTCAGCAGATCGGCGTCGCCGGCGCCGTCGCCGAACCAGAGCCCGGCGTAGCCCAGGAGCTCTCCGCCAGGCGCATTGACACCGTCGAGCGCGCTATCCGCGCCCGCCCCGGCGCTCCCCCGCCCCGACATCCGCGGCATCCGTTCGGCAACGAGGTAGTACCGATCGGCCGCGGGGCCGGAGGCGGCCGCCAGCTCGGTGCGCAGCAGCGCCGGGCTCCAAGCCTCCGCGCCGAACAGGGCCTCCTCAGCCGCGGCGACGGCCGGCACATCGAGCCATCCCATGGGCCTGAGCACCGCATCGCCGGGCAGGGCGTCCCCCGCACCCTCGACGTCGGCAGACGCCCGTCCCGGCCCCTGGGCCGCTCCCGGCCCCTGATCCTCCCGATCCGGCGCGTCCGAGGAGGGCGCATCAGCCGAGTACGGCGGTTCGGAGGAATCGGGCGATACGGACGGACTGGACGAGCTGGGCGGATCGGACACTGTCACCGGACTCGCTTGCGCGCGGACGACACCTGCACGTCGGCGTGGCGCAGGTACAGAGGTTCGGCGGACAACGTCGCATCGGGCCCGGCATGGGCGAGCCGGGCCATGGCGATACGGACCTGGGCGCGGGCATCGCCGGAGATGGGGGCGAGACTCCGCCGGCCCTCCCCGATCTGCGGGTACAGCGCGGCGCCTGAGCCGGCCACGGCATCGACATCGCCCAGAGCGACCGCAGCCTCGGGGGTCAGGACCGCGGGCCCGTCCAAGCACTCGACGTCGTCCGCACCCCTGGCCCGGTAGCGAGCCGCATAGACCTCGTGGCGGCGGGCGTCCGTGGTCACGAGAACGGTGGCCCCCTCATCGGCGAGCTCATCGAGAGCCGCTCGGGCGACCGCATCCAGGCTGGGCACGCCGTGAACGGGAATGCCGCGGGCGCGGCCGAGCGCCCGAGCGGTCACAAGCCCGGCGCGCAGCCCGGTGAAGGGCGCAGGACCGGTAGCCGCCACCACGGCGTCCAGCCGGCGCTCCGCAACAGCCGGGCTGCTCAGAGCCTCGGCGAGCATGCCTCCCAGCGACTCCGCATGGCGACGGGATTCGGCCTGCTCGGCAAGGCTGAGCACGCTCAGGGTCGCATGCTCGGCGTCGAGGACCGCGTCTGCGACCAGGAGCTGGGAACCGTGGGAGGAGTCGATGGAGACGATGCGCACGGCCACAGCCTAGATGGTTGGTTCCGGCGGTGTGCGGGACGGGTTTTCGGGTGTCCGGCCACCGCCCCCTTATCGAGATCGACTTTTTCGAACGAGATCGACGGTGCCACCGTCGATCTCGTTCGAAAAAGTCGATCTCGACGCTCACTCTCACGGAGTCCGAGTCTGATCGGGCTCCTTCGCCTTCTGCGACTCGGGTCCCTCGCGCAAGGGCGCCATCACGCGCCGCTCGTGCACGAACGTGGTGGTGACGATGATCATGCCGATGACGAGGACTCCCAGGCCCGTGTACACGATGGCCATGTCCAGCGTGCGCGAGGTCTCCTGGGGCTCGGCCTTGTCAGTGTCGCTGACGTGATGCGTCCGGTCGTAAAGGACCTGGGCGTAGGCCGGCAGGCCGACCGGTCCGGACATACCCGCCATCGCCTGTTCGTCCAATGCGGTGACGACCTCGTCAACCAGGGCGTACCAGGCGTCACTCGCGGCGGGGTCCGCTGAATCCCCAGCATCCGCATAGTTCTCAGCATCAGCATCGCCAGCATCGCCGCGGCCGGCCGCCGTCGCCGGGCTCGCCGGGCTCGTCATATCGGTATCGGCCGTCCCCTCCGATGAGGACTGCGGTGAGGCCGCGGAAGGAGTCGCGCTGCCCATCGCCGCAGAAGGAGGCGCCGGTTGGCGCAGGACGATGGCCCGCTCGGGCAGAGCGGCCAGAGCAGCGGCGAGCTCGGCGTCCTGCTGCACCGCCCCGGACGGCTCGGAGCCGTCGGCATCGATCACGAGCACGCCGACCGGCCCCTCCGCGGTGGAGATGACGGCGACCCAGGTGGTCGTCGGGTCGGTGGGATCGTCCAGATCGGCGGCCTCCAGCACGCCCTCCGACCAGGTCTCGACGTTGACGGGGCTACTCACGGAGGCATCCTCGGAGGTCGCCTGACGAGCCACGTCCTGCCCTGCGCCGGCCGCCCACTCCTCGACCTGCTCCTGGAGCTGCCCTTGGACCTGCGAGGCCACCGCGGTCGATCCGGGGTCCGGCGCCGAGGTCTGCGCGAGCGCCCGCGGAACCGGCAGAAGGACGACGGCCAGCAGGAGAGCGCTCAGGCCCGGGAGCACGCGCATGAGCACCCGCCTCATACCTGGAGGCGGGTCAGGTCGACGCCGGTCCACCTGGGGCCGACCGCGGTGACGGTCACTGAACGTACTGAGCGCCGGGAGTCGTCCGCCTCGGTCAGGTCGGTCACGTCAGAGCCAGCCGAGCCAGCCGAGTCAGCCGAATCAGCGGAGCCAGAGCCAGCACCGGAGGACTCATCCGGGGCCTCGGCCCCGCCCCCCACGAGGCCGCCGCGGGGCCGGGCGATGGTGATCTCGAGGCGATCCGCAGACAGCGCTTCAACCTTGTCCCGGCCCCACTCGACCAGGGTCACGGAATCGTCCATGGAGGAGTCCAGATCGAGGGCGTCGACCTCCTCCAAGGAGCTCAGACGATAGGCATCCACGTGAATGAGGTCCGGGCCGTCCGCCAGGGCCGGGTGAACGCGGGCGATGATGAATGTCGGGGAGGACACACGGCCCCGCACGCCCATGGCGGCGCCCACGCCCTGAGCGAGGGTGGTCTTGCCCGCTCCAAGATCACCGGAGAGCATGACGAGGTCACCCGCTCTCAGCAGGACGGCCAGACGGCCGCCCAGGGCCCGGGTCGACTCGGCGTCGGCGGTCTCGATCACCACCTCGCGGCGCTGCTCATCCAGATCATCCGGGGTCTGGCCGGTCATCACTCCTCCTGAGGCTCTGTCCTGCCCCCGACTGTAGCGGACCCCTGTTCTCGGGGTTCTCGGACGGGCTCGACAGAGGCGGGCGTATCAGAACCGTTAGCGCCGTCCCATCCGCGGCTGAGACTCACACGGGCTCACACGGGGAACCCGGGGTCCCAGGCGGGCGACGATCTCATAGCCGATGGTGCCGCAGACCTCGGCCCAGTCCTGGGCCGTCGGAGTGGCCGGATCGCCGTCGGCCGCCGTCGGATCGCCCCACAGCACGGCGACGTCGCCCGCCTCGGCCGGGGCGTCGACGTCGCCCGGCCCGAGGTCGATGACGATCTGGTCCATGCACACCTTGCCGACCACGCTCGTGCGCAGGCCGTTGACGGCGACGGGGCCGGCCGAGGCGGCCGCGCGCGGCAGGCCGTCTGCGTAGCCCAGAGGGACAAGACCGAGCCAGCGCTCGGTGGGCGCCCTCCAGGTGCCTCCGTAGGACACCGCCTCGCCCGCGGGCACGCGCTTGACCTGGATCAGGGGCGCCTCGAGGCGCATGACCGGATGCAGCCCCAGTTCGGCGGCGGTGGCCACGGACGGGTCGGGCGACAGCCCGTAAAGGCCTATGCCGACGCGCACCAGATCCAGATGGGTGGCGGGGTGCCACAGGAGCCCGCCGGTCGCGGCGAGGTGACGCACGCGCGGGCTCAGTCCAACGCCGCGCACGACCTGTTCGGCCTCGCGGAAGCGGGACAGGTGCTCCTCGGTCGAACCGGAGGCGGGCTCATCCGCGCGCGAGAGATGGGACCACAGGCCGACCACCTCGACGTCGCCGGCATCCCGGGCCTCGCGCGCGGCGACCGCCAGCGCCCGGAGATCCGCAGCGACGGCGCCGCCCCGGGACATGCCGGTATCGGCCTTGATATGGATGCGTGCCGGCCGCGCGCCGGGGCCGGCCGCGCGACTCGCCGCGGCTACCGCGGCGAGCTGGCCGACGGTGGACACCGTCAGGTCGAGGTCGGCGTCCAGCGCTGCGCGCAGCGCGGAGCCCGGGGCGGCGGCGCGCTCCGGCGAGAGCACCGGGACGAGCCAGCACAGCAGTCGCGGGCGGTCGGGGGCGGGCTCGTCCTCGGGCTGCGGGCGCGCGACGCCGGCGGCGTCGAGCAGACGGCGCAGGTGAAGGGCCTCGGCGAGCTGGGCGACGCCGAGCCAGGTGGCGCCGGCCCGCAAGCAGGTCAGGGACACCGGGCCCAGGCCGTGCCCGTAGGCGTCGGCCTTGACCACGGCCATCCAGGGAGCGTCGGTGCAGCCGGCCAGTACGCGGGCATTGTGGGCCAGCGCCTCCAGATCGACGACGGCCCGCGACGTGGTGGGAGGCGCGGGAGACGAGGAAAGAGCAGAAGGGACGGATGAGGCGGGAGCTGCGGAAGCCGAACGGGTCACGCCGCCCATCCTCCCACTGTCGCGCAGGCGCGGGGCAGATGATCGGCCAGATCGAGAGCGGCCAGCGGGCGCCCGGACGAGGGCCGGCGGCAATCCGAGGCGAGCTCGGCGGCGACAGCGTGAAGGCGCACGGCCAGCGCGGCGCAGTGCGACACGGCGACGGCGGGGCCGCCGCGCTCGGCCTCGGACTGTGCGGCCGCCAGTACGGCGCCGAGGATTCCTGCCAGCACGTCACCGCTGCCGGCGGTCGCCAACCATCCGGGCCCGGCATTGACCGACAGGAGGCGCAGCGCTGCGGGCGCAGCGGATTCAGAAAAGGCGGCGGGCCCGGAAGAGCCAGCGGATGACGCAGAGGAGTCGGAGGACGCAGAAGACTCAGGAGATGATCCAGAGGGTGCCGCGGGGCTGACGGGACCGGCGATGAGCGTTGGCGCGCCCTTGAGCACGACGGTGCCTCCCGTCAGCCGGGCCAGGTCGAGGGCGCACGCGGCCGGCGCGGCCTCGACCTCGGTGCGGCTGATCGAGGCGCCCAGCGTCGTCAGGAGCGCGGCGGCCTCCCCCGCATGCGGCGTCAGCACATGTGTGGGCGCGCAGCGCACTCCGCCCCGCAGACGCTCGGCCAGCAGCAGGAGGGCGCCGGCGTCGATCACGGCGGGCCTGCTCCCGGGAGACACTGAGCACGACGAGTACGAGTCGTCGTGCTGGCCCAGCAGGTCCATGAGGACGGCGTCGAGCTCGGCACCGCGCATGATGTCGGCCGGGTCGGTGCCCGGGCCGATGACGGCGGCCTGGCAGCGGCCGGAGGCGAGGACGACCTCGGGGCGATGCGCCACGACGAGGTCCTCGACGCGCTGGGGTGCGGCCAGACGGACCATTCCGGCTCCCGTGCGCACGGCCGCCGACGCGGTCAGGACGGCGGCTCCCGGGTAGGCCCGGCTGCCGGCCCACAGGCCGACGACCCCGCGAGTGTACTTATGGTCCGTATCACCGGGAACGCGCAGGAGGCGCCCGAGCTCGGAGTCGGCGGGGCGTGAGACCAGGATGGCATCAGGATCGGCGGGGAGGGGCAGGCCGAGGTCCGCGACCTCGACGCGCCCGCACAGCCCCGCCGCCGGCGGCAGCAGATGCGCGCCCTTGAGACAGGTGAAGGTGATACTGAGATCCGCCGCCAGAACGGGGCCGGCCACAGCGCCGTCGTCCACGCCGGTGCCCGAGGGCAGATCAACCGCCACGACCCGGAAAGGACGCGCCCCTCTCCTCCCGGCCGCTCTCAAGGGCGCCACCAGAGCAGCCGCCCGAGAGCGCAGAGGACCGGTCGCACCGATACCGGTCAGGCCATCGATCACGAGGGCGACCCCGCCCGCCGCGGCGCGTTCGCACGCCTCCAGGGGCTCGTGAGCCACGCGCACTCCGGCGCGCTCGGCCGCCTCCATGGCCGTCGGATGCGGGTGGTCGGTCGCCAGCGCCGCGGTGACGGCGCAGCCGCGGCCGGCCAGGAAGGCGCCCGCCAGCAGGGCGTCACCGCCGTTATGCCCGCCCCCGATCAGGAGGATGACACCGGCCCCCGCCACCCGGCCCACGGCGTCGCGCAGCTCGCGCACGGCCGCGAGCGCGAGGGCGTGGGCGGCATGACGCATGTAGCGATCCGTCGAAGCGGTCAGGTCCCGCTCGGCCCGGGCGACGGCCTCGGCGCGGTAGGCGGTGCCTGGTGAAAAGGTCTGCGAAAGGGTCTGCGAGAGATTCGGCGAGAAAGTGGATACGAGGGTGGACGCGCTGCTCACAGTCCCATGGTGTCATCGGGAAGCGCCTGCGCGCGGCCCCACGCGCCCGTCCCATCCGCTCTCGTGTTCTCGGAGCGGAAACCGGACCGATCTCAGCGCGGGTTAGGACCGATCTCGAGCCGGAGAGCGACCGATCTCGGCGAGCTCACTCCCGCGCCCCCGAGCTCACTCCACGGTGACGGACTTGGCCAGGTTGCGGGGCTGGTCCACGTCCAGGCCCTTGGCCTTGGCCAGGGCGGCCGCGAAGATCTGCAGCGGGACGACCGTCAGCAGCGGCCACATGAGCGTGGGTGTCGCCGGGACGCGGATGACGTGATCGGCGAAGGGCGTGACCGCCTCGTCGCCCTCCTCGGCGATAACGATGGTCCGGGCGCCGCGGGCGCGGATCTCCTGGATGTTGGAGATGACCTTGTCGTGCAGGACGGGCCGGCGCGGAGTGGGCACGATGACGAAGACCGGCAGACCGTCCTCCACCAGGGCGATGGGGCCGTGCTTGAGCTCGCCGGCCGCGAAGCCCTCGGCGTGGACGTAGGCGAGCTCCTTGAGCTTGAGCGCCCCCTCCAGCGCCACGGGGAAGCCGACGTGCCGGCCCAGGAAGAGGAAGGAGGCGTGGTCCGCCAACTTCGCGCCGAGATCCTCGACGGCCTCCTGCTGCTCGTCGAGGAGCTTCTGGATCTTGGCAGGCATCCGCCCGAGCTGGGTCAGGTAGTCGGCGACCTCGTCGTGCCACTTGTTGCCGCGCAGCTGGGCCAGGTAGAGGCCCAGCAGGTAGCAGGCGGTGATCTGGGCGAGGAATGCCTTGGTGGAGGCCACGGCGACCTCCGGCCCCGCATGGGTGTACAGGACGGCGTCGGCCTCGCGGGCGATGGTCGAGCCGTAGGTGTTGACGATCGCCAGCACGCGCGATCCCTGCTCGCGGGCGTGACGCACGGCCTGGATGGTGTCCATGGTCTCGCCGGACTGGGAGATGGCGACGGTGAGGGTCTTCTCACTCACGATCGGGTCGCGGTAGCGGAACTCGTGGGCGAGCTCGATCTCGACCGGGATGCGGCACCAGTGCTCGATGGCGTACTTGGCGACGTGCCCGGCATAGGCGGCGGTGCCGCAGGCCACGACGATGATCTTGTCGACGCTGCGCAGCACCGAGGCGTCGATGTGCATCTCGTCCAGGATGAGGTCGCCCGCCTCATCGACGCGTCCGAGCAGGGTGTCGCCCACGGCAGTGGGCTGCTCGTGGATCTCCTTGTCCATGAAGGTCTCATATCCGCCCTTGACGGCGGCCGAGGCGTCCCAGGAGACCTCCCAGGTGGCCGGCTGGACGACGGCGCCGTCGGCGTCCCACACGGTGACGTCCTCGTCGGTGAGCAGGAGGACCTGGTCGTCGCCGACCTCCGCGGCGCGCTTGGTGAAGGCGACGAAGGCGGCCACATCCGAGCCCAGGAAGTTCTCGCCCTCGCCCAGTCCGATGACCAGGGGGCTGGAGCGACGGGCGGCGACGATGACGCCGGGGGCCAGCGGCGTGATGGCCAGCAGCGCGAAAGCGCCCTCCAGGCGGGCGGTGACCGCGCGCATGGACTCCACGAGAAGGGCGGCGGCCCGCTGCTCGTCAATGGCGTCGTGGGACTCGCCGGCGGCGTCGAGGCGCGCCGCCAGGTCGATGTCGAGCAGGTGGGCCACGACCTCGGTGTCGGTGGCGGAGAGCAGCTCGCGGCCGGCCTGCTCCACCTCGGCGCGCAGGGCGCGGAAGTTCTCGATGATGCCGTTGTGGGCCACGGCGATGCTGCCCGCCCGGTGCGGGTGGGCGTTGGCCGTCGTCGGGCCGCCGTGGGTCGCCCAGCGCGTATGACCGATGCCGGAGACGGCGGGGTGCGGCGGAGCGGCCGCCAGCGCATCGCGGAGGTTGTCGAGCTTGCCCGCCGCCTTGACGACGTCGAGCCCGCTCGGACCCGCGAGGGCGACGCCGGCGGAGTCATAGCCGCGGTACTCCAAACGCCCCAACCCGTCCATCAGGACGGTCAACGAGCGCTCGGACGGGGGCAGGGGGCCGACGTGGCCGACAATTCCACACATGGGGATGATGGAATCACGCTCATCCCGAGGAGACAACGGATCGTTTCCCGCATCACGTGAGACCTGCGGCATTCCGGGACGCGCAGCGCCCGCATGTGCGCACCGCCCGTGCGGATGAGTCACACTTGGTCGGTGTGCTCCGCCCCGTCCCCCTATATCGAGTTCGGCCGCGACCAGTGGCGCGCGCTCGCCTCGACCACTCCCCTGCCGCTGACCCAGGCGGACGTCGAGAAACTGCGGGGCCTGGGCGACCCGATCGACCTGGCGGAGGTCGATGTCGTCTATCGGCCGCTGACGGCGCTGCTGGAGGACTACATCACGACCTCCCGCGAGCAGGCCCGGCGCATATCCGACTTCCTGGGCGTCGACCCCCATCCGACGCCCTTCGTCATCGCGGTGGCCGGTTCGGTGGCGGTCGGCAAGTCGACGACGGCCCGCCTCATCGCCCATCTGCTGGCCCGCTTCCCCCAGACCCCGCGGGTCGCGCTGGTGACCACCGACGGCTTCCTCCTGCCCAATAAGGTATTGGACGAGCGGGGACTCGCCGCCCGCAAGGGCTTCCCCGAGTCCTACAACCGCCGGGCGCTGCTCGACTTCGTCGCGGCCGTCAAGTCGGGGGCCGAGCGGGTCGAGGCCCCGGTGTACTCCCACACCGTCTACGACATCGTGCCGGGGCGCTCCGTCGTCGTGGAGCGGCCCGACGTCCTGGTACTGGAGGGGCTCAACGTCCTCCAGCCGGCCCCGCGCGGACGGGGCACCGGCTCGCCCGCGCGCGAGGCGGCGGCCTCAGCACTGGCGGTGAGCGATTTCATCGATTTCTCGATCTACGTGGACGCCGATCCCGAGGACATCCGCCGCTGGTACCTCGATCGTTTCCTCACGCTCAAGCGCACGGCATTCAGGGAGCCGGGCTCCTACTTCCAGCGCTACGCCGCCATCCCCGACGACATCGCCGTCGCGGCGGCCGACGAGGTCTGGGAGAGCGTGAACCTGGTGAACCTGCGGGAGAACATCGCCCCGACGCTGGGGCGGGCGACCCTGGTGCTGCGCAAGGACTCCCAGCACCACATGAGTCGGGTTCTGTTGCGCAAGATCTGAGTACTCTCCGAACATTCGGCGAATGTTCGGCGAATATCTACCGAATAATCATCTGATATTTTCCGAGCCTCGGCGGCTCGCCCGCACGGTCCTTCCCCTCCCGACCCTCCCGGCTCTCCCGGGGCGGCGACTGGCACCATGAATGATCCTGGGATAGAACTCCTTTGCGTCTCCGGCATCTCCGGACAGTCGCCGACGACCGATCCTAGGAAATCCATCGGAATCGCTCGAAATTAATCGAATAGCGGCACGGCTCGATCCGACAGGCACCCGCGTGTGACAGTATCGGCGCCATGAACAGCACCGCCGACATCAGCCGCAATAGCGCGAGCAATAACACGGCTCCCGGGCACCACCTCGCCAACACCCATGACGAGCACAACGTCTATGACGTCGCCGTCATCGGCGCGGGACCGGCCGGCGAGAACGTTGCGCAATACGCCACCCAGGGCAGCGGCCTGAGCGCCGTGCTCATCGAGGGCGGGCTGGTGGGCGGGGACTGCTCGTACTACGCCTGCATGCCGAGCAAGGCCCTGCTCCGCCCGTTGGAGGTTGCGGGCGCCTCGGCTCACCTCACCGGCCTGGAGGCCGCCCGGGTATCGGCGCCCGGCCTGCTCGAGCGTCGCGACAAGTGGGTCTCCCATTACGACGACGCCGGGCAGGTCTTCTGGGCCGCCAGCACCGGCATCGACGTGATGCGCGGCTGGGCGCGCCTGGACGGAGAGCGCCGAGTGGTGGTGAGCACCCCCGAGGGGGTGCGCCTGCTGGAGGCGCGCCGCGCCGTCGTCCTGGCCAACGGCTCGCAGCCCGTCATCCCCGCCGAGCTGCAGGATGTTCATCCATGGGGATCGCGCGACGCCACCGGGGTCAAGGAGGTGCCCAAGCGGCTTATCATCGTCGGCGGAGGCGTCGTGGCCTGCGAGGCCGCCACCTGGATGTCCGCCCTGGGCAGCAAGGTGACCATGCTCGTGCGCGGCCCGCGCCTGCTGGCCAGGGCCGAGCCCTTCGCCTCCAAGATCGTGACCGAGTCCCTGGCGGAACGCGGGGTCAGGATTCTCACCGGGGCCCGAGTGACCTCCTGCAAGCGCGCCGGGGCCTCCGATCGGGGTACGGGCCGCATCCACGGCGGTGCGGTGCGCATCCTGTGCGATCAGGAGGCCTTCGACGCCGACGAGATCATGGTGGCCACCGGCCGCAGGCCCGCCCTGGACCGGGTCGGTCTGGAGACGGTGGGGCTGAGCCCCGACGACGTCGTCAGCGGCAGGCTCCCGGAGTGGCTCTACGCGGTCGGCGATGCCAGCGGCCAGGCGACGCTGACTCATATGGGCAAGTATCAGGCCCGGATCATCGGGGAGCGGATCGGGGCGCGCGCCGCCGGATGGCCCCCCGAGCCGATCCCCACCGACATCCCGGTTCCCCAGGTGGTCTTCACCGACCCGCAGGTGGCCTCCAGCGGGCTCACTCAGGCGCAGGCGCGCGATGCGGGCATGAATATCGTCACCGCCCGCGTGGCCTACACCTCCGCGGCGGGCGCCGCCCTGATGCGCGACGACGCCCACGGCGAGGCCGGCCTGGTCGTGGACCGCGCCAGTCGAACCGTCGTGGGAGCGACCTTCGTGGGACCGGAGGCCGGAGAGCTCATCCACGCCGCGACCATCGCCATCACCGCCAAGGTTCCGATTCCGCTGCTGCGCCATGCCATACCCGCCTACCCCACCGCCAGTGAGATCTGGCTGCGCCTCATCGAGTCCCTGCCCACCGACATGCTCCACCCCGGCCAGGAGATCCGGTGAATCCGGTGAATCCAGCGAATGGAGCCCGGCGAATTCCATGAAATCCGGAAAATGACGATGACGGTCATCATCACCGCACGCCCGGAGATGACGCAATGATAGAAGTATGACGGAAACCGCGAAAGCGGATTCGAGGAAAAGCAGAATACAGCTTCGAAGGCCCGTAGAGGTCTGCTGGAAGTCAGCGGAATCCAGCTGGAATTCAATCGAACTCAGTCGAACTCAGTGGAACTCAGTAGCCGTCGGTAGAGAATTCGCTGGAAGCGCGTCGAAGGGAAGCCTCGCGCCCGCCCTGAGCCCTCCCCGAGGCGCCGGGCGGACCTCCCCACGCGCCTTCATGCCCCCGGCCAGGCGCCTCCAGGCACCTCCAGGCACCTCCAGGCACCTCCGCCATCGCCCAGTGCCCTCGCACACGTGAAAGGAGTGGAAGGATATGTGGTGCACTCGCGACACCTACCGCACAGGAGGAATCCGCTCATGACACGACTCTTCGGCACCGACGGGGTGCGGGGCCTGGCCAACGATCTGCTCACGCCGGCCCTCGCAGTCCAGCTCGGCGAGGCCGCAGCCCGCGTCCTGACCCGAGAGAACCCGGCCTCCAACCACTCCCGCTCCGGGCGCCCGCGCGCCATCGTCGGGCGCGACACGCGCGCCAGCGGCGAATTCCTCGACCACGCCATCAGTGCGGGTCTGGCCTCCTCCGGCGTCGACGTCACCCGTGTCGGCATCCTTCCCACTCCGGCCATCGCCCACCTGACCGCCACTCAGGACATCGACCTGGGCGTCATGATCTCCGCCTCGCACAACCCCTTCCAGGACAACGGCATCAAGTTCTTCGCCCGCGGCGGCTACAAGCTCGAGGACGCCGTCGAGGACGAGATCGAGTCCCTGCTGGGCAAGGTCGAGGACCTGCCGACCGGGGCGGGCGTGGGCCGCGTGATCAAGGGCGAGACGGTCGCCGACCAGAACTACATCAACCACCTCGTCGACTCCGTCGCCACCGATCTGTCGGGGCTGCGCATCGTCGTGGACGCCTCCAACGGCGCCGCCAGCAACGTCGGCCCCGCCGCCCTGCGCGCCGCCGGCGCCGAGGTCATCGCCATCAACGCCTCCCCGGACGGCCTCAACATCAACTCCGACTGCGGCTCCACCCACCCCGAGCAGCTCCAGAACTACGTGCGGTCCGTGGGCGCGGACATGGGCGTGGCCTACGACGGCGACGCCGACCGCTGCCTCGCCGTGGACACCGAGGGCAACCTCGTCGACGGCGACCAGATCATGGGAATGCTCGCCGTGGGCATGAAAGCCGACGGCACGCTCGGCTCCGATACGCTCGTGGTGACCGTCATGAGCAACCTCGGCCTGATCCTGGCCATGCGCGAGCACGGCATCCGCATCGTCCAGACGGGCGTGGGCGACCGCTACGTCCTGGAGAAGATGCTTCAGGGAGGCTTCACACTGGGCGGCGAGCAGTCCGGTCACGTCATCGACACCATCCACGCCACCACCGGAGACGGAGTCCTCACCTCCCTGCGCGTGGCCGCCCGCCTCAAGCGCACCGGCAAGACTCTGGCCGAGCTGGCGAGCATCGTGACGCGCCTGCCCCAGACCCTCATCAACGTCAAGGGAGTGGACAAGGCGGCCGCGGGCACCAACCAGGTCGTTCAGGACGCCGTCGCCACGGCAGAGGACGAGCTCGGCGAGACCGGCCGCGTCCTGCTGCGCCCCAGCGGCACCGAGCCGCTCGCGCGCGTCATGGTCGAGGCCGCCACCCAGGAGGAGGCCGACCGCGTCGCGAACCACCTGGCCGGTGTCGTCAAGGACAACCTCTCGCTATGAGCTCCTCCGGGCCCGGGGCGGCCGCAGATGGCTCCGGACGCCCCGGGCCCGCAGCTCGCCGGGGACCGCGGGACAGTCGGGCGGAACTCCCCCGGCTCTCATCACCCGCCTATCCCCTGGCTGTGCTGGAGCCGGTGCCGACCTGGCGCGGCATCGGCCTGAGCGGCAGGCCCCTCGACCTGCTCGCCGTCCTGGCCGGACGGCAGGACGCGAGCGATCAGGAGATCATTGAGGCCCTGTGGCCGGAGAACGCCCCCGCCCGCCCGCTGCGCGCCCTGCACGTCGTCGTCTCCAGAACCCGCGCTCTGACGGGCGAGGACGTCATTGAGCGCGTCGGCCGCGGGTACCGGCTGGCGCTGCCCGCCTCAGACATTGACGCCCGAGACCTGGCTGCTCGCACGGAGCAGGCGCACATCTGCGCGCAGGCGGGCCAGTGGAGCCGGGTGCTGGAGCTGACCGCCGGCCTGCCCCGACCGCCCGAGGCGGGCGATCAGGTCTCCGGCCCCCTGGCCCAGCTTCTCGGACGGGCCGCCGCCCATGCGAGCACGGCCCGGCGCGACCGGGCCCTCGCCCTGGAGGCCGCCGGCGAGTACGAGCAGGCCGTACCCATGCTGCGCGCCGCGGCGGACGGCGACCCCGGCGACGAGGCCGTCCTGGCCGCGCTCATGCGCGCCGAGGCCTGGGTGCGCTCGCCCGCGACCGCCCTGGAGATCTACGAGGACTACCGCCTCCGGCTGCGCGAGCAGGGGGCCGTGCCGGGCCCGGCGATGCGCGCCGCCCACGAGGCGGCCCTGGCCTCGGAGAGCCCCGTGCGCCGGGGGCTTGAGCCAGCTCCCGAGCACTTCCTGGGCCGCGAGGAGGATGTGACAGCCGTCCTCAAGGCCCTGAGCACCCGCCAGTTGGTCACCATCACCGGGCCGGGCGGCGTCGGCAAGACCACACTCGCCCAGGCCGTGGCGGCCCGCAGCCGCCGCCCCGCGGTGTACGTGGCCGCCCTGGCCGATGTCGCGCCCGGAGCGGACCTGATCAGGGTCCTGCTCGACGCCCTGGGGAGCCCGCCCGTCGCCGAGGCCGACTCTCGCAGATCGCTGGGCGCCGCCCTGGCTTCGCCGGGGACCTTCCTCGTCCTGGACAACTGCGAACACGTGGCCGAGGAGGTGGCCGATCTCATCGGGCCGTTCCTGGCGAGCTGCACCGGCCTGCGGGTACTGGCGACCTCACGCCGCCCCCTGGACCTGGGCGCGGAGCACGTCCACCGTTTGCAGCCATTGGATCACGCCTCCAGCGCCGGGCTCTTCCGGGTGCGCGCCCTGGCCGCCCGGCCCGGCCAGATGATCGACGAGGCGGATCTCGAGCTGCTCCTGGACCGCCTCGAGGGCATCCCCCTGGCCATCGAGCTGGCGGCCGCCCGCACCCGCACCCTCTCCGCGGGGCAGATCCTCGCCCGCCTGCCAGGACGCCCCGACCTGCTGACGGGCGCACGCAACGCCCCGGCGCGCCAACGCACCCTGACCGCCGTCATCCAGTGGTCCTGGAACCTGCTCGACGCCGCCGAGCGCCGCGGTCTGGCGCGGCTGGCGGTACTCGCCGACGGCTTCACCCTCGCCGCCGCCGAGGCGCTGATCGGGGTCGGCGCCGCAGACATCCTCGACGCCCTGGTGGCGCACTCCCTGCTCAGCGTGCGCGATCACGGCGTCCCCCGCTTCCACATGCTCGTCACCGTCAGAGACTTCGCTCTGGCGCAGTTGGCCGATTCCGGCGACGAGGCGGAGACCGCGGGCCGCCTGCGCGACTGGGTGCTGGACATGTGCTCCGAGATCCGTCTGTCCTCCGGTGCGCGCAGCTTCGGCGACGCCGGCGGCCCGCAGGCCGAGAGGCAGAACCGCCTCTTCCAGCAGCTGAGAGACGACGAGGCCGTCGTCATCCAGGTGCTCGAGCACGTCCTGCAGGAGGTGCGAGAGACGCAGGAGACCCAGAAGACCGTATCCGGTCGGGCGCACCGGGACGGCGGGGGCGCGGGCGGCGACCGGAACCAGGACCGGAACCAGGACCGGGAACAGGTCCAGGAGCAGTGCGGCGAGGATGCCGGACGAGGCGCGACGGACCCGCAGGATGACGCCTGCCTCATCGGCGCCGCCCTCATGAGACTGTGGAGCGTCACCTGGAGCTACGACCGCGTGGCCGACTACGCGCCGCGCCTCATCGAACTGGCCGCGCGACCCGCTCGGAGCCTGCGCGGCAATGAGGCCCGACTCACCTTCATGGCGCTGTACGCCAGTCTTTCGGGACTCCTCGGCCCCCTGCCCGAGCGAATCGGGAAGGAACTGCCCCGCTCCTTCGACGGCGAGGACCCGTCCATGGCCCGAGTCCGGCGCTTCCTGCGCGCCCCGGCCGGCCACTGGCCGGACCTCGTCCACGACGCCGACCCGTGGGTGGCCTGGATCGCGGGCCGCTGCCTGTCGGCCCAGCTGGAGAACGCCGGGATGTCCGAAGCTGCGCTGGACATCGTCGAGAACCTGCTGAACCGGCTGCGGGAAGCGGACCTGGCCGGGATCTACCTGCTCGAGCTGAGCTCCAGCCGACTCCAGGTGCTCATGACCCTGGGCAGGTACGAGCAGGTGGCCGACGAGTGCACCCGGGCGCTGGAGCTGGTGGACCGTCTGCTGCCGGCCTGGGGAGTCTCCTACCGGAAGGCGCTGGAACTCGACAGGGCCTACTGCCAGGCCTACATCAGTCCCCGTAATGATCTGGCCTCCGCGCTCCTGGCCGCGACCGACGTCAGCTCTCTTCCCGGAACGCTGCGCTTCGTGGCCCGATCCGTGAGCGGCGAACTGGAACTGATTCAGGGGCGCGCCCGGCGGGCCGCCCTCATCCAGCGCGAGAGCCTGCGCTACGCCGGGAGGTGGCGATCCATCATGGGGGCCGGATCCCCGTGGGAGCTCTACATCCTGGGCATGTGCCTGGTCACGGACGTCGAGCTCGACGAGGCCGAGGCGGCCGAGCTCGATGCGCCCGACATCCGCGCCCGGGCCGTGCGCCTCCTGTGCGACATGCTGACCGATCCCGCCCCTCAGCAGCGCGATGTGCCCACCATCATGGCACTGACCGCGGCGGTGGGACTGTCGACCATGGTCGCCGCGGCCTCGGGTACGACCCAACCGGCGACGGGAGCCGAGCTGGTGGCCACCGCCCTGACTGTGGGCACCAACCAGACCTGTCGCCTGCTCTCCCACGGCTACCTGCGGGACCGCGCCCGGACGGCAGATGCGCGGTTGTTCGCCGACGCCGAGACGCGGGTGCGGCACCTGGACCGCGCCCGCCTTCTCACGCATGCGGCCGGCCTCGCCCGCCGTCTGGCGAACGAGGCCGGCTGACCGCACGTGCGGACGACGACGGTGCGGGCCTGCAGTATCAGGCGTTGCGCCGCTGGTAGCGGGCGATCGTCCAGGGCGCCATGACGGCCAGCACCAGGAGCGAGCCGATGATCGCCGAGCGCACATCGGCGGACGATCCCGCCCCGTCCAGCAGGTAGCGGCAGCCGTCCACGATGTGCGAGACCGGGTTGTTGCGGGTGAAGGCCTTGAGCCAGCCCGGCAGCGTCGAGGTGGGCACCATGGCGTTGGACAGGAAGGTCAGGGGGAACAGCACGATCATCGCGAACGAGGTGACCGCCTGGGAGGAGGAGAAGACCGTCCCCAGGAACAGGAAGGCCCACGCGATGGCCCAGGCGCAGCCGCCCGCCAGGACGACGGCGCCCAGCGCCCCCGACCAGCCGTTGACCGGGCGGTAGCCCATGACCACACCGGTCAGGATCGTCAGCGAGGTGCACACGGCGTAGCGCAGCACATCGGCCACCATGGGGCCCAGCACCGGGGCGATGCGGGACATCGGCATCGTGCGGAAACGATCGAAGACCCCCTTGTCCATGTCCTCGCGCAGGTCCACACCCACGCTCTGGCTGGTGGTGAGCGCATTGATGATGACCAGGCCGGAGACGATCGTGGGCAGGTAGCCCTTGACGTCCCCGGCAATGGCGCCGCCGAAGATCTGCCCGAACATGATGGTGAAGAGCACCGGCTGGAGGAGGATGTCGTAGAACTCTCCCGGGTTGCGCACCATCGTGATCAGCGAGCGCCAGGCCATGGACAGGGTGTCCGGGATCAGGCGCGCCTCGCTGAAGCGGGAGAGACCGGTTGAGGAGAAGGAAGTCGTGGGAGTGGCTGCGGCAGTGGCGGTGGAGGTCATGACTGCTCCTGGTTCTCGGAGGCGCGGGCGGAAGGACGAGTGAAGGCGGCTGCTGGACCAGGAGCCGACGGCGTCGTGCGAGACGTCGTTCGGGCCGGGCACCCTTGCCCGGAGCTCTGCCGGGGCTCGCCGGTCAGGGCCATGAAGACCGCGTCCATGCTGGGGCGGTCCACCGAGACCGTCTTGGGAGGCAGCCCGGCGTCGCGCAGGGCCACGAGCACCTCGGTGGCCACGGACGCCTCGGCCAGAGGCGCCTGGAGATGGGCGCCCTGGTCGACGACGGCGGGTGCGTGACCGGTCACCCGCTCGATGATCGTCGCGGTGGCTGCCTGATCCTCGGGCGTGGCCGGGGTCAGGATGAGGGCGCTGGAGCCCACCCTGTCCTTGAGGTCGTCCGGGGTGCCCTCGGCGATGAGCCGGCCGCCGTCGATGATGCCGACGTGGTGGGCCAGGCGATCGGCCTCCTCCAGGTACTGCGTGGTCAGCAGGATCGTGGAGCCGCCGTCCACCAGGGAGCGGATGACGTCCCACATCTGCTCGCGCGTGCGCGGGTCCAGCCCGGTGGTGGGCTCATCGAGGAAGATCAGCGGGGGCCTGGCGATCAGCGAGACGGCCAGGTCCAACCGGCGCCGCATGCCGCCGGAGTACCCGCTCACCCGCTTACCCCCGGCCTGCGTCAGGCTGAAGGAGTCCAGGAGCTCGTCGGCCCGCTCGCGGGCCCGACGCCGGCTCAGACCCAGCAGGCGGCCGAAGAGCCACAGGTTCTCAACCCCGGTGAGCATCTCATCGACGCTGGCGTACTGGCCCGTCACCCCGATGACGCTGCGCACCGCATGGCGCTCGCGGACGACGTCGTGCCCCAGGACCCGGGCAGTGCCGCCACTGGGCGCCAGCAGTGTGGTGATCATGCGCAGCGCCGTGGACTTCCCGGCGCCGTTGGGTCCCAACATGCCGTAGACGATGCCCGCGGGGATCGTCAGGTCCAGGGAGTCGACGGCGGTGAACGTGCCGAATCTGCGGGTCAGGCCACGGGTCTCGATGGCCGGGCCGGAAGACGGACTCGGGGCTGCCTGTGACGCAGTTCGTAGCGTTGATCGTGGTGCTGTTTGCGATGTCATGCCATGAGGCTGGCCCCTCGCGGTTTCAGATCGCCTTCAGCGCGACTTCACCTGCTTTCATCCGCTTCCAGCCGCCTTCAATGGCGGAGCGCGAGCAGAGCAGTGCCCCGCCGTCCGCCGTCATCATGACGGGGAGGCGGGGCACTGCAGGGCGACTGGCCGCTCCAGCGGCTGGATCAGCGCTTGGAGTACTGCGGAGCGCGGCGGGCCTTGTGCAGACCGGCCTTCTTGCGCTCGACGACGCGGGCGTCGCGAGTGAGGAAACCGGCCTTCTTCAGGGTGGCGCGATTGGCGTCGCGGTCGATCTCGTTCAGAGCGCGGGCGATGCCGAGGCGCAGCGCGCCCGCCTGCCCGGAAACGCCGCCGCCGTCGATGCGGGCGATGACGTCGAAACGACCCTCAAGGTCGAGAACAGTGAAAGGAGCCCGTACCAGCTGCTGGTGCAGCTTGTTGGGGAAGTAGTCCTCCAGGCTGCGGCCGTTCAGCGTCCACTGGCCGGTGCCGGGGACGAGACGGACGCGGGCGACGGCCTCCTTGCGGCGGCCCAGGCCGGCGCCGGGAGCGGTGACGGACTGGCCGCGGCCCTCGGAGGAGCCGGTGGTCTCGGTGGTGTAGCTGGAAGGGGCGTTCTCCTCATCCAGCGCGTCGATGTCGACAGTGGTCTCAGCCACGATATGTCCTTTGCTTGTCGCGGTATGCCGGGCGCCGGAGCGCTTACTGGGCGACCTGGGTGATCTCGAAGGCCTGCGGGTTCTGCGAGGCGTGCGGATGCTCCGCGCCTGCGTAAACCTTGAGCTTCTTGAGCTGCGCGCGACCGAGCTTGGTGTGGGGCACCATGCCCTTGACGGCCTTCTCAACGGCGCGCTCGGGCCGGGTCGCCAGCAGCTCGCGGTAGGAGATCGCCTTGAGACCACCGGGGTAGCCCGAGTGGCGGTAGGCGAACTTCCTGTCGGCCTTGCCGTTGGTCAGGGCGACCTTGTCGGCGTTGACAATGATGACGTAATCGCCGCAGTCCTCATTGGGGGCGAACTGGGGCTTGTGCTTCCCACGGAGCAGGTTCGCGGCCTGAGCCGCGAGGCGGCCGAGGACGACGTCGGTGGCGTCAATGACGTACCAGTTCTTCTCGACGTCGCCGGGCTTCGGTGTGTACGTGCGCACGGGCGTTGCCTTCGTTTCTCTTTGGCGGGTGGACGCGCCGACTCCAGCGCTGAAGCATCACTGGACGACGAGACCACCATGGTCAGGTGAGTGGTCGGCGCACCGGCGACCCGGGGCGAGTGGGATAACACCGCGGATGCAATCGCGTGCTGCACGACGGTCACCAACGATACCGGTGGCGCCGGAGAAGGGTCAAAAGACGCGGCTTCTCATTCGCGTGAATCGCACCACGCAGCCGGCTCGCACCCGGCCCACACCTGACTCACACCCGACTCACACCCGCCCCCATCGCCACGACCACATCCCAGGGGACGCGGAGGAAGCCGGCGAAGAGATCTGGGCTCCATCGGCCGTGTAAGCGCCCGTGCAGGCCGCACAGCCTGCACCACCCCATCCGCCCGAACAGCCCGCACGGCCCTCAGCGCTCGTCAGCGGCCAGAGACGACTGAAGCAACTGGCTTCCCGGAGAGCGCGTCTCAGCATCTGCCGGCAAGTCGGCGCCGGATGCTCCGGGAGGCCGGCGGGGCGGGATGCGCACCGGCCCGGCGGGTGGAACACCACCCAGTCGGAACCGCTCATTGCCGCGGAGCCGACGGCAGAGCCTCACAAGCCCCCAGAATCCCCGCGAGCCCCACGGACCATCCGTCGCCCCGGACGCAGGCCACCCCCT
>NZ_JH711481.1:1191278-1437216 GCF_000269805.1 Actinomyces massiliensis 4401292 | reverse complement strand
CAGGGGCACCCCCCACCCCGGCTCTGCAGTCGGCTGCAATTCTGCGATTCTACGATTCTGCGATTGCGTGATTCCGAGCCAGACCGGAAAGTCGCAAGCGCATTGTGCGCACAAAGAAACGCTCGCCACAATCATCTTTATAACACCTGAAGTTTTGATTTTTTCAGGACGCGGAGATCATGAAATGAATATGTATTCCTGTTTCGCATATGCACCCCTTCAGCCATTTTCACTATCGGGGCGCACTGCGGCCGCTCTCAGCAGGTGAGGCGCCGCATGACTCGAGCGCGCTCGGCCTGGGCGGCGAGTTGATCATCCGCCGGGTAGACGACGTCCTCCAGGGTGAGCCCATGGGCCGGAGCCACAGGGGCCGCGTCATCCCGGGTCCGCGCCGCGAGCAGTTCGCCGGGCCAGGCGGCGGGCCTGCGCCCTCGCCCGACAGCGAGCCCGGCCCCGACCAACGAGCGCACCATGGAATGGCAGAACGCGTCGGCCACCACCTCGAGCACCACGAGACCGGCGTCCCCGCCCGGAGCTCCAGCGGCCACCCGCCGCCAGGCCAGGCGGCGCAGCGTGCGGATGGTCGTCGCACCGTCTCGCGGCTTGCAGTAGGACAGGAAGTCGTGCTCGCCGAGCAGGGGGGCGGCCGAGGCGGCCATGGCGTCGACGTCGAGGCGCTCCGCCATCCACAGCACGTGCCCTCGGCGCAGAGGATCACGGGGAGACTCGGCGTCGGCGATCCGGTAGGTGTAGCGGCGGTCGAGGGCGGAGAAACGCGCGTCGAACGCGGCGGGCACGACGCGGACGCCGGTCACCACGATGTCGGACGCGCCTCTAGGGGCGCGGGGCAGGCCGTCTCGAGCCTCATGTGCCAGGACGCCCGTCAGGCGGGTGAGCAGGGCGGCCTCGGGAGACCGTCCAGAGCGCCCGGGCAGAGCCGACCACGCATCCTCGCTCACATCCAGGTGCGCCACTTGTGCGGCGGCGTGGACGCCGGAATCGGTACGGCCCGCCACGGTCAGTCTCACGGGCTCCCGCAGGACGGTCTGCAAAGCCTCGGAGAGGACGCCTTCGACGGTACGCAGGCCCGGCTGCGCGGCCCAGCCGTTGAAGCCGGAGCCGTCGTAGGCCAGGTCCAGGCGCACCCGGAGGACATGCGGTTCCGGCCCCTCAGGAGTGGAAGGAGTCTCGGTCATGGCGCCATTGGATCATGCCGCGCGCCGTGACCGGACGCATCAGGCCGATCGACGGTAGCGTCATCCCCGTGACCACGATCTCCACGCTCTCCGTCGACTGCGGCGGAGGCGGTATCAAGGCCTCGGTGCTCGACGCCGAGGGCGCCATCGTCTCTCGCGCGGTGCGCACCCCCACCCCCTACCCGCTGCCTCCGACCAAGCTGGTCGAGACCATCGCGGGGCTGGCGGAACAACTGCCCGGCGCCGACCGGGCGACAGTGGGCATGCCGGGAATGATCCGCCATGGCGTTGTTATCGCAACACCCCACTACATCACCAGGGACGGCCCCCGGTCGCGGATCCTGCCCGACCTGGTCGAGCAATGGGCACGCTTCGACATGGGAGCGGCGATCAGCGGCCGCCTCGGCATCCCCTCTCTCATTCTCAACGACGCCGAAGTGGCCGGCTGCGGAGTGGTGACGGGCCATGGGCACGAAATGATCGTGACGCTGGGAACAGGGCTGGGCAACGCGGTCTTCGACAACGGAGTCCTCGCCCCGCACGTCGAGGTCTCCCAGGGACCGGTGCGGTGGGGCCTGTCCTACGACGATTACATCGGTGAGCACGAGCGCCTGCGCTTGGGCGACGCGCACTGGTCGCGTCGCGTGCGCCGAGTGGTCGATGCGCTGCGGCCCATGTACATGTGGGACCGTCTGTACCTCGGCGGCGGCAACTCCCGCCGCATCACCGCATTCCAGTTGAACCGCATCGGCGACGACGTCGTCGTCGTCCCCAACGAGGCCGGGATGACCGGAGGCGCACGGTGCTGGGACATGGCCGGGGCATGACTGGAATGGCAGAGCCATGAAAGAGCCATGACATGAACGGATCGGTCCCCCGACCCATGCGGGTCGGGGGACCGATATTCGAATGCGCTGAGTGCACCGAGTGCGCTGCGAGCGCCTCAGTCAGCTCAGGCGCTGCGGCGGCGCGACAGTGTCAGGCCGAGACCACCAGCGGCGAGCGCGGCGACGGCGACCAGGCCGGCCGTGCCGGCGGCGGCACCGGTGTGAGCCAGCGCGGGCTTCTTGGCCTCCTCAGGAGCCTTCGAGGCAGCCGCAGTGGGGGCCGCAGGCTTCTCAGGAGCGGGCTCACCCTCACCCGGGGCGGGCGCGTTGACCGGCGGGGCGGGCTCAACGGGAGCGCCGGCGGCGAAGGTCTCACTCGGGGTCGGCACCGGCGTGGAGTCGTCGCTCGGGGTCGGGGCAGGAGTGGTGCTCGGGGTCGGGGCAGGCGCGGGGTTGGTGGTGCCATTGCCATCGCCTCGACCAACTGCGACCGCGTTGGCGGTGGCAGACAGGCTCTGGCCGTTCACCGTGGCCGTGTTGTCCTTCGAGTCAGCGGTCGAGGTCGACATGTAGAAGACGCGGCATACGGTCTCGGGGCTGCTGACCGTCCAGGTCACCGTGTGGGAGTCCTTGTCGTACTTGGCGTCCTGGGGCTTCCACTTGTTGGACCAGTCGGTGTCCGTGCACTCGACGGTGTCGTAGGCGGCGTCGGAGTCGACGACCGTGTAGGAGGTCGAGCCGTAGACGTTGACGCCCCAGGTCCAGGTGTACGCGCCGTCCTTCACATTGCTCAGCCAACCGGTCTTGATGAGCTCCTTCCGGGGCTGCTCGGGGATGACGCCGTCGCAGTGGTCGGTGTCGCAGACGCCGTCGCCGTCGCTGTCTCCCGGAACGACCCGGAAGGTCTTGCCATTGACGACAACAGACGATTCCGTCTTGCCAATGAGGTCAGTGGTGAGCTGGCCGCGGGCCCACAGGGTGCCGTCGACGTGGTCCCACTGCTCGACGGAGGAGTTGAGGGTGCAGGTCAGGTGCTGGGAGTTGATGGCGGCACTGCAGTCGCCGAGGGTGACGCTCTCGTCGTCCTTCTTGACGAGCTTGAAGTCAACGCCGCTCGCCCAGTGCAGGCCCTCGCCGAGGTCGACCGTCAGGGTCTGCCCGGCCCGAGGTGAATTGGCGCTCCAATCCGCATTGACCTCGATCTCCTGCCAGGCCTCGGCCTGCTTGGACTTCGTGACGACGTTGGTGACGTCAACAGGTGCCGGGTCATCGGCCTGAGCCACGGGCGCGGCCACAGCGGCCCAGCCCAGGGTCGTGGCGAGACCGGTGGCGGCGAACACGCCGACCAGACGCCGTGCCAGGGAACGGGTGGCCGACCTGCTGGCAATTGTTCTTGCTAGAGGCATGGGAACTCCATCGGGGTTGATCGCAACTTGAGTTACCGGTTCAGCGTATCGCGATCGTGACCAAAGAGAAACCGAATAGAGCCGCTTCAGCAAATTCAAACGTGAGCCTTGTCACGACAAACATGTGATTTTGAGACCCGAAAGACATCTGTGGGGCCCGGCCGCTATTCAGCGGCCGGGCCCCACACCATGAACAAGAGCTCAGGCGTCGTCGTCTTTCGCGGCGACCTCGTCTGCAGCCGTGCCAGCGGGCTCCTTCACGGCCTTGGCAGCCGCCCTTTTCGCGGTCTCGACGGCGTCGGCCACGACCTCCTTCTTGGCCACGGGCTCGAGCACGAGCGAGATCACGGCCATGGGAGCGTTGTCGCCCTTGCGCGGCATGGTCTTGGTAATGCGGGTGTAGCCGCCGTTGCGCCCTTCGAACTGGGGGGCGAGCACCTCGAAGAGCCGGTAGACGGCGAACTTATCCGTCACCTTCTTCAAGACCGTGCGGCGGGCATGAAGGTCACCGCGCTTGCCCTTCGTGATGAGCTTCTCGACATAGGGGCGCAGGCGGCGGGCGCGGGCCTCCGTCGTCGTGATCGACTCGTGGACGATGAGCTGCGTAGCAAGATTGGCCAGCATGTGGCGCTCATGCTGGGCACTGCCGCCCAGACGGGGACCCTTGGTGGGGCGAGGCATGATTGTCTCCTAGTGAAATGACGGACGGGCTCAGGAGTGCTGCTCGTCGCTGAACGTGGGACTGGTGTAGTCGTCCTCGGAGACGTAGTCGACCGGGGAGCCCTTGAGGGACAGGCCCAGCTCGGCCAGCTTCTCCTTGATCTCGGAGATCGACTTGGCACCGAAGTTGCGGATGTCGAGCAGGTCCGCCTCGCTGCGCGCGACGAGCTCGCCGACCGTGTGAATGCCCTCGCGCTTGAGAGCATTGGAGGATCGCGCCTGCAGGTCCAGCTCATCGATCATGAGCGCCAGATCCTGCTGCAGAGCCTGATCCATGGGAGAGGGGCCGACCTCGATGCCCTCAGCCTCGACGTTGAGCTCACGCGCCAGCCCGAAGAGCTCGACCAGCGTCTTGCCGGCGGAGGCCAGCGCATCGCGGGGCGTCATGGAGGCCTTCGTCTCCACATCGACGATGAGACGGTCGAAGTCGGTGCGCTGCTCGACTCGGGTGGCCTCGACGGAGTAGGAGACCTTCTTGACCGGCGAGTAGATGGAATCCACGGGAATCCGCGAGATCTCCGCGTTCGGATCCTTGTTCTGGTTGGCCGACACGTAACCGCGACCGCGCTCGACCGTGAGCTCGATCTCGAGCTTGCCCTTCTCGTTGAGGGTGGCGATCACCAGCTCCGGGTTGTGGATCTCGACGCCGGCCGGAGGAGTGATGTCGCCGGCGGTGACGGCGCCCGGACCGGACTTGCGCAGGTACATGACGACCGGCTCGTCGTTCTCGCTCGAGAGCACGATCTCCTTGATGTTGAGGATGATCTGAGTGACATCCTCCTTGACTCCGGCGATGGTGCGGAACTCGTGCGGAACCCCGTCGATGCGCACGGAGGTGACGGCCGCGCCCGGGATGGACGACAGCAGGGTGCGGCGCAGAGAGTTTCCGAGTGTGTATCCGAAACCGGGCTCAAGAGGCTCGATGACGAACCGCGAGCGGCGGTTCTCCTCGACGACCTCCTCGGAGAGCGCGGGTCGCTGTGCAATGAGCACTGGGTTTCCTTTCGTCGCGGCGCCCGCTATATGACGCCGTTCCTCATGGTGCGGCCGCCGCCGGGACGGTTCCCGGACGACCGCCGGCCCACCCCGGCGGGATGGACCTGTTCAGCGGTCGGCGCCCCCGGCCCTCCAGCGGGGCGAGGACGCCGACTCCCAGGATGTCTCAGACGCGGCGGCGCTTCGGAGGGCGGCAGCCGTTGTGAGCCTGGGGGGTCACATCCGTGATGGAGCCGACCTCGAGGCCGGCGGCCTGAAGAGAGCGGATCGCGGTCTCGCGGCCAGATCCCGGCCCCTTGACGAAGACGTCGACCTTCTTCATGCCGTGCTCCTGGGCCCGGCGGGCGGCGGCCTCGGCCGCGAGCTGAGCGGCATAGGGGGTGGACTTGCGAGAGCCCTTGAAACCGACCTGCCCGGAGGAGGCCCATGCGATGACGGCGCCGTGGGGGTCGGTCAGAGACACGATCGTGTTGTTGAACGTCGACTTGATGTAGGCGTGGCCGTGCGTGACATTCTTGCGGTCCTTGCGGCGCGGCTTGCGCACAGCGGAGCGGGTTTTGGGAGGCATTCTTCCTTCTTCTTCGGTGAGGTCGTCGCCCCGGCCCCTGGGCGGGGCCCGGGTTGCTGCTTACTTGGCCTTCTTCTTGCCGGCCACAGTGCGCTTGGGACCCTTGCGAGTGCGCGCATTGGTCTTGGTCCGCTGGCCGTGGACCGGCAGATGGCGGCGGTGGCGAAGGCCCTGGTAGCAGCCGATCTCGATCTTGCGACGGATGTCGGCCTGAACCTCACGACGGAGGTCGCCCTCCACTCGGTAGGTCGCCTCGATGTGATTGCGCAGCGCGACCAGCTCGTCCTCAGTGAGGTCCTTGACGCGGGTGTCCGGGTTGACTCCGGTTGCCGCAAGGGTCTCGCCCGCACGGGTGCGGCCGATCCCGAAGATGTAGGTGAGAGCGACCTCGACTCGCTTCTCGCGAGGCAGATCGACACCGGAAATACGTGCCACGGTGGTGGTTCTCCTGTTGTGCTCCCGGAGGTCGTCACCCGCCCCTCCGTCTTTCTTGACGGCCCCGGCCTCCAGGAACCGGGGGTTGCGGTCCGGCGCGAGCCGGCGACCGCTGGAGCGGATGCTGGTGCGGCCACAGACGCGGTGGCCGGATGCGCGAGGGCTCAGCCCTGACGCTGCTTGTGCCGCGGGTTGGAGCAGATGACCATGACGCGGCCGTGGCGACGAATCACCTTGCAGCTGTCACAGATCTTCTTAACGCTCGGCTTGACCTTCATGATGTTCCTCCGTCATCCCCGTCAGGGGAGAACTGTCACTTGTACCGATAGACGATGCGACCACGGGACAAGTCGTAGGGGCTCAGCTCCACGACTACGCGGTCCTCGGGGAGGATGCGGATGTAGTGCTGCCGCATCTTTCCGGAGATGTGCGCGAGCACGACGTGCCCGTTGCTCAGCTCCACCCGGAACATCGCATTCGGAAGGGCCTCGACGACCGAACCCTCGACCTCGATGACGCCGTCCTTCTTAGCCATGTTCCTCCGCCGGTGCTTTCTCGCTCGAGTTCCTCCGACGACGTCGCCGTCGGGGTGACGCGCTCTCGGGCCCGTCGCCCCGCCAGTGCCGTCACGGGTTTCCCGCACGGCCTCTGGGGAAGAGCGCGCCGGACCGCCTGGCGCACCGACTGCTAAGGATACGACAGGCTGCCCGCGAACCACCATGCGAGATTGAGCACGACTGCGGTGTTTCCGCACACACCGCCGACCGGCCGCTCGGCCGGCGGCTCAGCGCAGCGGACGCGGCTCGATCCCGTAGGGGTCCAGTCCCTCGACTCCGCCATCGGAGGCGGTCAGAACCCATACGCCGCCGGGAACCAGGGCCACCGTGTGCTCCCACTGGGCTGCGCGCGATCCATCAACGGTCACCACCGTCCACCCGTCGTCGAGCTCCTCGACCTCGGGCTCTCCCAGAGTGAGCATCGGCTCGACCGCCAGTACCATCCCTGGCCGCAGGCGGGGCCCCTTGCGCTTGACCGAGTAGTTCAGAACATCGGGCGCCATGTGCATGGCGGTTCCGATCCCGTGGCCGACGTAGTCCTCCAGAATGCCCATGGAGACCGCATGCTCACTGCAGGCCTCCGCCACCACGTCCTCGACCGTGTCTCCGACAGTGTTCAGGCGGCCGGCGCGCCCGGAGTCATCACCGGCCATTGCCCGGGCGAGTGCCGCGATGGCGGCCCACAAGGCCTGGCGAGTCGTCGCATCCAGGATCCGGTCGGCGTCACTGGCATAGCGGCCGCCCACGACGGTGGTGAAGGCGGCATCGCCATGCCACTGGACGCCGGACCCGTCCAGGACATAGGCGCCGCAGTCGAAGGTGACCAGATCGCCCTCGTGGAGCACCCGCTCCCCCGGGATTCCGTGCACAACCTCCTCATTGACCGAGACGCACACGGTGGCCGGGTAGTCGTAGTACCCCCGGAAGTTGGAGTGCGCCCCCGCGCGCTCGATCGTCTCGGCGCACACGGCGTCGAGCTGGCCGGTCGTCACCCCCGGTTTCACCGCCTCCCGCAGAGCAGCATGGATATCAGCCACCACAAGGCCCGCGCGCCGCATATGACGCACCTGATCAGGTGTCTTGATCTCAATGCGGTTGCGCAATCTCACGCTTACTCCTACGTGTGGTGGCGGAAGCGGAACGACGACCGGACGCGTCGGCACGTCATTGTGCGAGGCCGGGCGGTCGCGGGGAGCCGGGTCAGACAGCCGCGTAAGGGGCGAGCGCAGTCATGATGCGCTCGGTGACCTCGTCAACATCGCCGATGCCGTCGACCCGCACGAGCAGGCCCCTGCTGCCGTACAACGAGGCCAGCGGCTCGGTCTGCTCGGCATAGACCTCAAGACGACGACGGATCACCGGCTCGGTATCGTCAGCGCGGTTCTGCTCGGTCGCGCGCTTGAGAAGACGGGCGACGACGGCCTCGGCGTCCGCCGTGATCTCAAGGACGACATCGAGGGCGAGGCCGGTTTCGGCCAGCATCGCGTCGAGCTCATGGACCTGCGACTCGGTGCGGGGGTAGCCGTCCAGGAGGAAGCCCTGGGCGGCGTCGGCGGCAGCCAGGCGCTCCTTGACCATCGCGTTGGTCACGGAGTCGGGGACGTACTCGCCCTTGTCCATGTACTGCTTGGCCTGCTTGCCCAGCTCGGTGGCCCCCGACGCATTGGCGCGGAAGATATCGCCGGTAGAGATGGCCGGGATGGACAGGCGCTCGGAGATCCGAGCCGCCTGGGTGCCCTTGCCCGCCCCGGGGGGGCCGAGGAGAACCATGCGTACGCTCATGAGAGGAACCCTTCGTAATGGCGCTGCTGGAGCTGAGAGTTGATCTCCTTGACCGTCTGGAGCCCGACCCCGACCATAATGAGGATCGTGGTGCCGCCGAAGGGCAGGTTCTGGGACAGACCGAGCCAGATGACCGCAATAGTCGGCATCAGGGCCAGAACGACGAGGTAGAGCGAACCCGCCACCGTCACCCGGTTGATGACGTACCTGAGGTAGTTGGCCGTCGGCTCACCGGCCCGGATGCCGGGAATGAATCCGCCGTACTTCTTCATATTGTCTGCGATCTCCTCGGGGTTGAAGGTGATCGCCGTGTAGAAGAAGGTGAAGAAGAGGATGAGGAGCCCGTAGCCGACGAGATAGGGGGGCGCCGTCTGGTGGAGGTTCTTCCCGATCCACTGCACCCATGAGCTGTCGGGTTTGCCGAACTGGGCGACCAGCTGCGGCATGGAGAGGATCGAGGAGGCGAAGATGACCGGGATGACGCCCGCGGTGTTGATCTTGACGGGTATGTAGGTGGTCGATCCGCCGTACTGGCGTCTGCCGATCATGCGCTTGGCGTACTGGACGGGGATGCGGCGCGTGGCCTGCTCGATGAACACCACCGCGACAGTGGACGCCAGAATGACGGCGATGACGATGAGGAACTTGGAGACGCCGCCGTTGCCCTTCGCGATGGACAGCAGGTTCTGAGGCATGCGCGCGACGATCGAGGTGAAGATGAGCAGTGACATGCCGTTGCCGATGCCGCGCTCGGTGATGAGCTCGCCCAGCCACATGATCAGGCCCGTGCCGGCGGTCATGGTGACGACCATGAGTGCCAGATTGAGGGCGGAGCTGTTGGGAACGATCGGTACGGTGCAGGTTCCGAAGAGTCTGCCGGCGGCGGCCGTGGCGACGATGGTGGACGACTGCAGCAGACCCAGCCCGATGGTGAGGTAGCGCGTGTATTCGGTGAGCTTGGCGGTACCCGACTGCCCTTCCTTGTAGAGCTCCTCGAATCGGGGGATGACGACGCGCAGGAGCTGGATGATGATCGACGCGGTGATGTAGGGCATGATGCCCAGCGCGAAGACGCTCAGCTGCAGCAGGGCTCCACCGGAGAAGATGTCGATGAGGCCCAGCAGGCCGGGTCCGCCCTGCTGCTGGCTCTCACCGATGCACTGTTTGACATTGGCCAGATCGACGCCCGGCGTCGGCAGGACCGACCCCAGGCGGAACAGGGCCATGATGCCGAGGGTGAAGAGGAGCTTCGCCCTGAGATCCGGCGTCTTGAACGCCTGCATGAACGCGCTGAGCACTCGGTCTCCTCTGATTACGGAAGTTTTTCAGGATGCCATTCCGCCCATTCCGGGCGCTGGCGCTGCGGCGCCGGAAGAACGCCATCGAATACCACCGAACACCCTACCCTGCCTCGCGCTGCTGTTACCGGGTCGTTGCCCGGTCGCAACGGGGTATCGGTCACGCCGCCGGAGCGGGGACGCTATCGGTGGCTGAAAATGTTTGAAAGTGTCTGAAAGTAGCTGAAGGTGGCTGACAGCTGTTGAAGGTGGCTGACGGTGAACACGCGGCGCCCCGACCGGCGGGCCTGTTGCCCTCCCCGGTCGGGGCGCCGTGCTCAGGTGCTCGCGTGCGTTCAGCGAGCGGCGATGGAGCCGCCGGCAGCCTCGAGCTTCTCCTTGGCGGAACCGGACCAGGCGTCGGCGACGACGTCGAGCTTGACGTCCACATCACCGGAGCCCAGGATCTTGACGAGGTGGCGCGGACGAACCGCTCCCCTGGCGACGAGCTCCTCCACAGTGACCGTGCCGCCCTCCGGGAAGAGTTCGGCGATGCGGCCGACGTTCACGGGCTGGTACTCGACGCGGTTCGGGTTCTTGAAGCCGCGCAGCTTGGGCAGTCGCATGTGCAGCGGCATCTGACCGCCCTCGAAACCGGGGCGGACCTGCCGACGGGCCTTGGTGCCCTTGGTGCCGCGACCGGAGGTCTTGCCCTTGGAGCCCTCACCGCGACCCACACGGGTCTTGGCCTTCTTGGAGCCCGGGGCGGGGCGGAGATGATGCAGCTTGATGATCTGCACCTTCTCCTCGGGCGCGCCCCCAGTCTTCTTGGTGTCAGCCATCTCAGGCCTCCTCAACGGTGACGAGGTGCGCCACCCTGGCAATCATGCCGCGAACGGACGCGCTGTCCTCGCGGACGACGGACTGGCGGATCTTGCGCAGGCCCAGAGACTTCAGAGTCTCGCGCTGACGGCGTGTGCCGCCGATGCCCGAGCGGATCTGAGTCACCTTGATCTGCTTGGCGGTAGCCATCACGCACCCACTCCTTCAGCGGCCTTGGCGGCCTCCTTCTTCTCGGCCTCGACGCGCTTGTCGGCCTCGCCCTCCGCACGGGCCCGCAGCATCGACTGCGGGGCGACGTCCTCCAGGGGCAGTCCGCGACGCGCCGCGACGGCCTCCGGCTGCTCGAGCTTGCTCAGCGCGTCCACCGTCGCATGGACGATGTTGATCGCGTTGGCGGAGCCGAGGGACTTGGACAGAACGTCGTGGACACCGGCGCAGTCCAGCACGGCGCGCACCGGACCGCCGGCGATAACACCGGTTCCGGGGGACGCCGGGCGCAGGAGGACGACTCCGGCCGAGTCCTCTCCCTGGACCAGGTGCGGGATGGTGCGGCGGATCATCGGGACGTGGAAGAAGTTCTTCTTCGCGATCTCGACCGCCTTGGCGATGGCGGAGGGGACCTCCTTAGCCTTGCCGTAGCCCACGCCCACGGTGCCCTCTCCGTCACCGACGACGACCAGCGCCGTGAAGGTGAAACGGCGGCCGCCCTTGACGACCTTGGACACGCGGTTAATGGTCACGACGCGCTCAATGTACTTGTCGTCGTTGCCGCGGTCGCGACGATCGCGGCGCTCATTGCGGTCACGACGACCGCGGTTGTCTCCGCGCTCGTTGTCGCGCTGGCCCGAGCCGTCGGACGACGCGGACCTGTCTCGCTGCGGTGCAGCCATCAGATACTCCTATGCTTTCTCGTCGTCTTGCTCACAGCGTCAGGCCGGCCTCGCGGGCGCCCTCAGCGACGGCCGCCACGCGGCCGTGGTACTTGTTGCCACCGCGGTCGAAGACGACCGCCTCGATACCCAGCGCCTTGGCGCGCTCGGCCACGAGCTCGCCGACCTTGTGGGCGGCGCCGACCTTGTGGCCCTCCACGCCCTTGGCGGCCTCCTCGAGAGTCGAGGCCGCGCACAGCGTATGGCCGATGGTGTCGTCCACGACCTGCGCCACCATGTGCCGGTTGGAGCGGCTGACGACCAGACGTGGACGCTCCGGGGTGCCGTTGATGCGCTTGCGCACGCGCTGGTGACGGAGCTTGCGGGCCACAGCCTTGGACTTCTTGGTCCTCTTGATCGAGTAAGCCATGGTCACTTACCAGCCTTTCCGACCTTGCGGCGCACGTTCTCGCCGGCGTAGCGCACGCCCTTGCCCTTGTAGGGCTCCGGCGGGCGGATCTTGCGGATGTTCGCAGCGACCTCGCCGACCTGCTCCTTGGAGATGCCCGAGACGATGATCTTCAGGTTTCCATCGACCTTCAGCTCGATGCCCTCGGGGGCATCAACGGAGACCGTGTGGGAGAAGCCGAGCGAGAGCTCGATGCCGGTGCCCTTCTGGGCAACGCGGTAACCGGTGCCGACGATCTCGAGCTGCTTGGAATAGCCCTCGGTGACGCCGACGACCATGTTGTTGATGAGCGTGCGGGACAGGCCGTGCAGCGAGCGGGACTCGCGCTCGTCGTCGGGACGCGTGACCAGGATGGAGCCGTCCTCCTGGCGGGTGACGCTCAACTGCTGGGCGATCGTGCGGGACAGGGTGCCCTTGGGACCCTTGACCGTCACATCATTGCCCGTGATGGTGACGTCCACTCCGGCGGGAACCGGAACGGGAAGTCGTCCAATGCGAGACATGGTTCTCCTCCGTTCCTTATCTCACCAGACGTAGGCGAGCACTTCGCCGCCCACGCCTCTGGACTCTGCCTGCTTGTCGGTCAGAAGGCCGGAGGAGGTGGACAGGATCGCCACCCCCAGGCCGCCGAGGACCTTGGGCAAGTTCGTGGACTTGGCGTAGACGCGCAGGCCGGGCTTGGAGACGCGCTTGAGGCCCTGAATGGCCCGCTGGCGGTTGGCTCCGTACTTCAAGCTCAGCGTGAGCGTCTTGCCCACCGCGGCATCGGTGACCTCATAGCCGTCGATATACCCCTCGGTCTTGAGCATTGAGGCGATGTTCACCTTGAGCTTGCTCGACGGCATCGAAACGGTGTCGTGGTAGGCGTTGTTTGCATTGCGCAGACGAGTCAGCATGTCTGCGATCGGGTCTGTCATAGTCATGAGTGGGCCTTGGCCCTTCCTCGTCGTGGTTTCCTCGCGGACCTGCGACGTAAGTTCTTACCAGCTGGACTTGCTCACGCCGGGGAGCTGGCCGCCCAGGGCCATCTCACGCAGGCAGATACGGCACAGGCCGAACTTGCGGTACACCGAGTGCGGCCGGCCGCAGCGCTGGCAGCGGGTGTAGGCGCGGACGCGGAACTTGGGCTTGCGGTTGGCCTTCTCGATCAGAGCGGTCTTCGCCATGTCACTTCTCCTTGAAGGGGAAGCCGAGCTGCTTGAGCAGCGAGCGGGCCTCCTCGTCGGTCTTGGCCGTGGTCACCACGGTGATGTCCATGCCGCGCACGCGGTCGATCTTGTCCTGATCGATCTCGTGGAACACAGCCTGCTCCGTGAGACCGAAGGTGTAGTTGCCGTTGCCGTCGAACTGCTTCGGGGACAGCCCGCGGAAGTCGCGGATCCGGGGAAGCGAGATCGAGATGAGGCGATCGAGGAACTCCCACATGCGGTCGCCGCGCAGCGTGGCGTGCGCACCGATCGGCTGCCCCTCGCGCAGCTTGAACTGGGCGATGGACTTGCGGGCCCTGGTCACCTGGGGCTTCTGCCCGGTGATGGCAGCGAGGTCGCGCACCGCGCCCTCGATCATCTTGGAGTCATGGGCGGCCTCGCCCACACCCATATTGACGACCACCTTGACGATGCGCCCGACCTCCATCACGTTGCCGTGCTTGAACTCCTTGCGGAGGGCCGGGTGCACCTCCTCGGTGTACTTCGTCTTGAGACGGGGGGTGATCTTCTCAGCCTTGTCAGTCATGATCACAGGTCCTCCCCGGACTTCTTGGCGTAGCGCACGCGAACAGTGCGCTTACGGCCGTTGGGTCGCACGCCTTCCTCGACGCGGAAGCCGACACGGGTGCGCTTCTTGGTCTTGGGGTCGATGGGCATCACGTTGGAGATGTGGATGGGGGCCTCCACAGTCTCGATGCCGCCGGTACGGGCGCCCTGCGCGGTCTGCCCGGCCTTGACGTGCTTGGTAACGCGCTGGACGCCCTCGACGACGACACGGTCGACATCGGGCATCACCTTGAGTACACGCCCCGTCTTGCCCTTGTCCTTGCCGGCGATGACGATGACCTGGTCGCCCTTCTTGATGCGTGCCATGTATCAGATCACCTCCGGGGCGAGCGAGACGATGCGCATGAACTTCTTCTCGCGAAGCTCGCGGCCCACGGGGCCGAAGATGCGCGTACCGCGCGGCTCGCTGTCGTTGTTCCTGAGGATGACAGCCGCATTCTCGTCGAAACGGATGTACGAGCCGTCCGGACGACGACGCTCCTTGGTGGCGCGCACGATGACGGCCTTGACGACATCGCCCTTCTTGACGTTGCCGCCGGGGATGGCGTCTTTCACGGTGGCGACGATCGTGTCGCCGATACCCGCATAGCGCCGACCCGAGCCGCCGAGCACACGGATGCAAAGGATCTCCTTGGCACCGGTGTTGTCGGCGACCTTCAGTCGCGACTCCTGCTGGATCATTGAGTGTTCTCCTGTCGTCGAGCCGGTTCTCGCCCCTCCCGAGGGCGAGCGAGCCTAGCCGAACGTTCCTTCTTCTCTTGCGCACTGCTCTGCCCGCCGAGGACGAGTGGAGTCCGCGGCCCGATTGTCCCGCCAGACACAGGCGCACAGGGCACGAGGTCTCTGGTGGGCGCACCGAGGGCGCACGCAACTCTGCAACTCTAGTGCAGGCCATAAGTCCGGCGGTACTGCGCATCCCCCCGCCGGCCTGTGCCTTTGCTCACCGGCACTCAGCGGACGTCCTCAGACCACCGGCACACACCGGCACAGGATCCGCAAATGAATGACAGACGCCGCAGCACCCGGACGAGGTGCTGCGGCGTCGTGCGCTGCCACCGAACTCTGAGAACCCTGAGAGCCGGGGTCAGCAAGAGGTCACGAGATCACTGAGATTATTGAGATCACTTGGCCTTCTCGATGATCTCGACCAGTCGCCAGTGCTTGGTGGCGCTGAGCGGACGGGTCTCCATGATCCGGACGAGATCGCCGGGGTGAGCCTCATTGTGCTCGTCGTGGACCTTGACCTTCTTGGAACGACGGAGGACCTTGCCGTACAGGGAGTGCTTGTAGCGCTCCTCGACCTCGACGACGACCGTCTTGTCCATCTTGTCGGACACGACGTACCCGCGGCGGACCTTGCGCTGGTTGCGCTCCTTGGGCTCGGTAGCGCTGGTGTTGTTCTGCTCGCTCACTTGGTCTCCTGGCTGCTCGGAGCGGTACGGATGCCGAGCTCGCGCTCGCGCACGATCGTGTGGATACGGGCGATATCACGACGCACGGCCTTGAGACGGCCGTGGTCCTCGAGCTGCCCGGTCGCGGCGGCGAACCGGAGGTTGAACAGCTCGGCCTTGGCCTTGGAGAGCTCCTCGGCGAGGCGCTCGTTGTCCATGGCGTCCAGGTCGGTCGGGGTCAGATCCTTCGAGCCGATAGCCATCAGACGTCACCACCCTCACGAGTCACGAAACGAGTCTTCATCGGAAGCTTGTGCTGTGCACGGCGCATGGCCTCGCGGGCGAGGGCCTCGTCGACACCGCCGAGCTCGAACATGACGCGGCCGGGCTTGACGTTGGCGATCCACCACTCGGGAGCGCCCTTTCCGGAGCCCATACGAGTCTCAGCGGGCTTCTTGGTCAGCGGGCGGTCCGGGAAGATATTGATCCACACCTTGCCGCCACGCTTGATGTGACGGGTCATGGCGATACGGGCCGCCTCGATCTGACGGTTGGTGACGTAGGCCGGCTCGAGAGCCTGAATGCCGTACTCACCGAAGGCGACCTGGTTGCCGCCCTTGGACAGGCCCGCGCGGTGCGGGCGGTGCTGCTTGCGGAACTTGGTCCGGCGAGGGATGAGCACGGCTCAGGCCTCCGTTCCCTGGTCTGCGGCAGCGTTCTTCTCGGCGGCCGGCGCCTGCTCGGCCTGCTGCTGCTCACTCTGGCGCGGAGCGCGGTCGCCGCGGCGTCCACCGCGGCGCTCGCCTCGGCCGCCACGACCGCGCGAGCCGGACTCGGCCTGCTGACGCGCGAACTCGCGCTCGGTCATGTCGCCCTTGTAGATCCACACCTTGACGCCGAGACGTCCGAAGGTGGTCTTGGCCTCGTAGAAGCCGTAGTCGATATTCGCCCGCAGAGTGTGCAGCGGCACGCGTCCCTCGCGGTAGAACTCGCTGCGGCTCATCTCGGCGCCGCCGAGACGACCGGAGCACTGCACCCGGATGCCCTTGGCGCCGGCGCGCATGGCGGACTGCATGCCCTTGCGCATGGCGCGGCGGAAGGAGACGCGGCTGGCGAGCTGCTCGGCAATGCCCTGGGCGACCAGCTGAGCATCCATGTCGGGGTTCTTGACCTCGAGGATGTTGAGCTGGACCTGCTTGCCGGTCAGCTTCTCGAGCTGACCGCGCAGGCGCTCGGCCTCGGCACCGCGGCGTCCGATGACGATGCCCGGGCGAGCGGTGTGCAGGTCGACGCGGACCCGATCACGAGTGCGCTCGATGTCGACCTTGGAGATGCCGGCGCGCTCCATGCCGTCGGCCATGAGGCGACGGATCTTGACGTCCTCGTCCACGAAGTCGCGATAGCGCTGACCGGGCTTGGTGGAGTCGGCGAACCAGCGCGAGCGGTGGTCCGTGGTGATGCCCAGGCGGAACCCGGTCGGGTTGACCTTCTGCCCCATTACCGGGCTCCTTCCTTCTGTGCGGCGTCGGACTTGTCCCCGACGATAACGGTGATATGGCTGGTCCGCTTCAGGATCCGGCTGGCACGCCCCTGGGCGCGCGGACGGAACCGCTTGAGGGTCGGACCCTCGTCGGCGTACACCTCGGTGATGTAGAGGTCGTTCTCGTCGAAGCGCTCACCGTCGCGCTCGGCCTTGAACCGAGCATTGGCGATGGCGGACTCGATGACCTTGCGCACCGGCACCGCAGCTGCCTGCGGGGCGAAACGGAGCATGCCCACGGCCTCGACGGCGCGCTTGCCGCGGACCACATTCACGATCCGGCGCGCCTTCATCGGCGTGCAGCGCACGTACTTGGCCTGCGCCTTGGCTTCCATGTTCTCTGCCTCTCTAACTTCCACCGACATCAGCGACGCGACTTGCGGTCGTCCTTGACGTGCCCGCGGAAGGTGCGGGTCGGAGCGAACTCGCCGAGCTTGTGGCCCACCATGGACTCGGTGACGAAGACCGGGACGTGCTTGCGGCCGTCGTGGACGGCGAAGGTGTGTCCGAGGAAGTCCGGCGTGATGACCGAACGGCGGGACCAGGTCTTGATGACGTTCTTGGTGCCCTTCTCGTTCTGGGCGTCCACCTTCTTCTGGAGGTGGTCGTCGACGAAGGGACCCTTCTTCAGGCTGCGCGGCATATCAGGCTCCTATCAGCGCTTCTTGCCGGTCCGACGACGACGCACGATGAGGCGGTCGCTGGACTTGTTGGGACGACGGGTACGGCCCTCGGGCTTGCCCCATGGAGAGACGGGATGACGACCACCGGAGGTACGGCCCTCACCACCACCGTGCGGGTGGTCCACGGGGTTCATGACGACACCGCGGACAGTCGGCCGCACGCCCTTCCAGCGCATGCGGCCGGCCTTGCCCCAGTTGATGTTGGACTGCTCGGCGTTGCCGACCTCGCCGATGGTGGCGCGGCAGGCGGCCTCCACGTTGCGGATCTCACCGGAGGGCATGCGCAGCTGCGCGTACTTGCCCTCCTTGGCGACCAGCTGCACGGAGGTGCCGGCGGACCGGGCGATCTTGGCGCCGCCACCGGGTCGCAGCTCCACGGCGTGGACGACCGTGCCGGTGGGGATGTGGCGCAACTGGAGGTTGTTGCCGGGCTTGATGTCCGCGTTCGGGCCGGACTCGACCCGGTCGCCCTGACCGAGCTTGTTGGGCGCGATGATGTAGCGCTTCTCGCCGTCCAGGTAGTGCAGCAGGGCGATGCGGGCGGTGCGGTTGGGGTCGTACTCGATGTGAGCGACCTTGGCGGGCACGCCGTCCTTGTCGTGACGACGGAAGTCGATCACGCGGTAGGCGCGCTTGTGGCCGCCGCCCTTGTGGCGGGTGGTCACGCGACCGTGGTTGTTGCGGCCGCCGCTCTTGCTCAGCGGGCGGACGAGGGACTTCTCGGGCTTGCTGCGCGTGATCTCGACGAAGTCGGCCACGGAGGAGCCGCGGCGCCCCGGCGTCGTCGGCTTGTACTTACGGATTCCCATAACGATCCTCTACCTTCCGGGTCACTTCGCCACGTCGCCGAAGATGTCGATGGAGCCCTCGCGCAGCGTGACGATGGCGCGCTTGGTGTCCTTCGACTTGCCCATGCCCGTGCGGGTGCGACGGGTCTTGCCCTGTCGGTTCTGGGTGTTCACGGAGGCGACCCTGACGTCGAAGATGGCCTCGACGGCCTGCTTGATCTCGGTCTTGTTGGAGCCCCGCGCCACGAGGAACGTGTATTGGCCACGATCCATGCAGGCGTAGGACTTCTCGGAGACGACCGGCGCGACGATGACGTCGCGGGGGTTCTTGGACTTCTCGAGGCTCACTTGGACTCCTCCTCGCCCTTGCCCAGGAAGCCGTCCAGGGCGTCGGCAGTGAAGATGACGTCGTCGCTGTTCAGGACGTCGTAGGTGTTGAGCTGGTCGGCCCATGTCACGAGGACGTCGGGCAGGTTGCGCAGGCTGAGGACGGAGAGGGTGTCCTCGCGGCTGACGACGACGAGCGCCTTGCGGTCGGTCAGGTTCCGCAGCCCGGCCAGCGCCTGCTTGGTGGAGGGCTTGTCGGCCACGAGGAACTCGGTGATGACGTGAACGCGGCCGTTACGGGCGCGGTCGGACAGCGCCGAGCGCAGGGCGGCGACCTTCATCTTCTTGGGCGTGCGCTGGGTGTAGTCGCGCGGCTGCGGGCCGTGAACGACACCGCCGCCGGCGAACTGCGGGGCGCGGGTGGAGCCCTGGCGGGCGCGGCCGGTGCCCTTCTGGCGGTAGGGCTTGCGGCCACCGCCGCGGACCATGCCGCGGGTCTTGGTGGCGTGAGTGCCCTGACGGATCGCGGCGAGCTGAGCCACGACCACCTGATGCATGAGCGGGATATTGGGCTCGACGTCGAAGATCTCGGCGGGCAGCTCGGCGGTGCCGGTCTTGCTTCCCTTGGAGTCGACGATTGCGACGGACAGTGCCGCTTTCTGGTTCTCAGGCATGAGTCTCAGGCTCCCTTCACGGCGGTACGGACGACGACGACCGCGCCCTTGGGGCCGGGGACGGCGCCGCCCACGAGGAGCACGCCCTTGTCGGCATCGACGCCGCGAACCTTGAGGTTCTGGACGGTGGTGGTGGCGTGGCCCATGCGGCCGGCCATCCTCAGACCCTTGAAGATACGGCCAGGGGTGGCACAGGCGCCGACGGAGCCGGGCTTGCGGTGGTTGCGGTGCGCTCCGTGAGAGGCGCCCACCCCCTTGAAGCCGTGCCGCTTCATGACGCCCGCGAAGCCCTTGCCCTTGGAGGTGCCGGTGACATCGACCAGCTGGCCGACCTCGAAGGTATCCGCGGTGAGCTCCTGGCCGAGGGTGAAGTCGTCCGTCAGAGAGGTGCGGACCTCGGCGACGTGACGACGGGGGGCGACCCCGGCCTTGTCGAAGTGCCCCTTGAGGGGCTTAGTGACCTTGCGCTCGTCGATCTCGCCGAAAGCGAGCTGAACGGCCTCATATCCGTCGTTCTCGACGGTACGGATCTGGGTCACGACGTTGGTGTCGACACGCACGACCGTGACGGGACGCAGTCGTCCGCCCTCATCCCAGATCTGCGTCATGCCGAGCTTGGTGCCGAGCAGCGCCTTGGCAGGCGCGGCGGCAGCCGGCTTGTTAAGCGTAGTCATGGCTTCAGTCCTCAGAGCTTGATCTCAATGTTGACGTCGGCCGGCAGATCGAGCCGCATGAGCGAATCGACGGCCTTGGGCGTCGGGTCGACGATGTCGATCAGCCGCTTGTGCGTGCGCATCTCGAAGTGCTCGCGGCTGTCCTTGTACTTGTGCGGCGACCGGATGACGCAGAACACGTTCTTCTCGGTCGGCAGCGGCACGGGGCCCACGACCGTCGCACCAGCGCGGGTCACGACGTCGACGATCTTGCGCGCCGAGGAGTCGATGACCTCGTGGTCGTAGGACTTGAGCCGGATGCGGATCTTCTGTCCCGCCATGGCGCCTAACCTCTCTTGCTTTCGGTGACCGGTCCACGCGCTCGGGCGTGTCGCGAGGCGACGCGCAGGAGACTCCGCTGTGAAGAAGAGGTGGCCGGTCTGGACACACGGAAACCCGATGATCGAGTCCGTCAGACTGGTTCCCGGGGCGACCCGGGCGATGACCGGGCGAGGCGCCGGCCCCGCTCAGCGGGATAACGCTAGCAGCGCCGACCTGCAGCGCGAAAGCGCTCGGACGACCTGGCGGCTGTGAGACCGCCCACCCGGTCCACGCGCTCGGGCGTGTCGCGGGTACTCCACCGGGGTCCGCGGGGGCGGGCCGCAGAGCAGTCATGCGACCCCGGCCGATTTAGTTGATGTGGCTGAACTGGCTGATTTAGCTGATTTAGCAGGATAACCGGCCCGCCATACGTAAAGGCCGTCGAGGGCGATCCCAAGGGCGAGGGCGATGGCCCACCACGGGAACCTGGGAATGTCCGGACGCTCCCCCGCGACAGCATCCTGCGGAGTGGGGATCCGCTCCCCCGTCACCAGAATGCGGTGGGTGTTGACGCCCAACGGCGTGCAGGTGATGAGAGTCATGAGATCGCGATCGGGATCGGCCCGCAGCTCCTCGGTCTGCTCGGGCTCGACGACCTTGGTCTCCACGACGCGGTAGGTCAGCACCTCGCCGAAGACCTCGGCGGTGAAGGTGTCCCCCACGCCGACCTTGTCGAGGTTGGTGAACATGGTGGCGTCCGCCAACCCGCGATGCCCTGTGACGACGGAGCGGGTGCCCATTCCGCCTACGGGCAAAGAGGTTCCCTCGAGGTGCCCCAGGCCCTCGAGCAGGGTCTGGTCCGAGGTGCCGTGATACACGGGCAGGTCCAGGTCGATCGATGGGATGCGCAGGCGGGCCATGAGGCCGGAGTCATTGGCATTCAGCACGCTGTTGTAGTCCAGATCGGCGCCGTCGGCGCTCCCCGCTCCGGTGGGAACGTGCGTGTTCGCCTCGAGCAGCGCCCCGACGGATAGCGCATCGTTGTAAGCATGCGCCTGAGCGATCTGCGTGGCCGCATCGGGATCCGCATGGTCCACTTCGGAGGAGTAGTCGGCCACGACCTTGGACTGGTTGTACTGAGACACCCAGCTGGCCGCCGTCGGATAGGCGAAGGCCAGCATGCCTATCAGGGCGAGCAGAGCGGGAACAAGGGAGAAACGGGACAGTCGCCAACGGCGCTCGCCCTTGGAAACAGCACGGTTGGATCGTTGACGCGAGGGGTTGCGGCGGGGGCTCATGCGGCGGGTCTCCTGGTAACGGGCGCACGCGTGACGGGGAGGCGGCGCCTCCCCGTCACGCGGTATCGGTGTGAGGACTCGAGTACCTGTCGGCGCCGGTCGGAGTATTCGCGACCGGCGCCGACGGGCATGCTCAGTTCTGCGGCTCGCGCTCCTTGCGGGAGCGGGCCACGAGAGCCGCCCCTCCGGCGACGAGGACGAGAATGGCGCCGAGCGCCATCAGCAGCAGACGGCCATTGGCACCCGTGAGCGGGAGCTGGGGCACATTCTGCTTGGAGTTGGTGACCGTCAGGTCATAGGTGCCGGTCGCGGTGAGGCCGGCCTTGACCGTGACCGGCGTGTCCGCGTTGGCCGGCAGGACGTAGCCGGCAGGGGCGGCCGTCTCAACCAGGACGTAGCAGCGCTGGGCGTGATCCGGAGTGACGGGGTCCTCGTTGGGCGCCCCCTTCTTCTTGTCCACGAAGAGGCCTGCGATGGAGACCACGCCGTCGTCGTCCGAGGTGAACTCGGTGGCGCCGTCGACTGAGATGGCAGAGCCCTCCTTGACCGCGTTGTCGCACGAGGCGGCGTACGGGTCCTTGGCGTTGTACACCTGGAAGGTCGCGCCCTTCAGGGACTTGCTGTTGTCGGCATCGGTCTTGTTGACCTTGACGTCGCCCCAGGATGTGGCGACCTTGTTGGTGGGCGTGCCCGGCTCGCTCGGAGGCGTGAGGGGCGGGGTGTCCGGCGGGTCGCCCTGCGGGACGGTGTCCACATACAGCGTTGCGGTGTTCTCGATAACACCGCCCGCCGGAACGGAGACGACCTTGGCGGTGAAGACGACCTCGACGGTCGCGTTCGGCTTGGTCTTGAGGAAGGCCAGGCCCGCCTTGGTGAAGCCGAGCGAGACGGTCTGTCCGGGCGTGATCGAGTAGTAGGAGCTGTCCACGTCCTGACCGTCGACCTTCACCGAGGCGACGTCGCCGCTCGTGAGGTTGGCATCCAACGGGTCGCTGATCACGAAGTGCTTGAACGAATCCGTGGAAGCGATGCTTGGAACCGTCGCGGTAACCGGGAAGGTGACCTGGCTGTCGGTCTTCAGACCGTTGGCGGCCACGTCCACGCCCTTGGACGGAGCGAGCACGACGGTGTTCTTCGGGTAGACGTTGACGTCGTAGAGCCACTCGCCATTGCCATTGGCGGCGTTCGTGGAGTTGTTCGGGAAGGGAACCGTCACGAGGAAGGGAGCGGCCTTCGTCTTGACAGTGCTGGGAGCACTCGTCTCGCACACGAGGTAGGCCGCGACCGGGAGGCCGCCGATCGTCGTGTCGCCCTGGGCGTCGGTCGAACCGCTGGCCGTGCCGCCGTCGAAGGTGTAGGAGCCGAGCGACGGGCTGGCGTAGTCGGCGCCGCAGGCGTCGGCCGGAACCTGTTGGTTCTTGAGCCCATCCCAAGCGGCCTGGGTGGTCAGATCCAGGTTGGTGATCTTGTACGCGGTGAAGACCACGTCGGCGACGCCCGCGCCGCCCGACGGCGTCTGACCGTCAGGAGTGCCGTCAGCGCTCTGGGAGCCCGACTCGTGCTTGTGAATGAGGAGCGAGCCGGTTCGGCTCGAATCGATGTTGCCGAGATCGGCAGCCCGGGCGGTGGTCGTCGTACCGCCCAGGCCGACAAAGGCGAGAGCGAACGCTCCAACGGCGGCAGCGACCCTGCACCCGAAGGTGCGAGCAGTCGTATTCATTGCTGTGATTGTCCTTTCATCGTGCACGACAGAGTCATGCGGATGCTGGGGATTGCGGTGATGGGGACACGAAGCGAGGGAAAGCGCTCGCCCGGGGACGGGGCTTCGCTCGGTTGTCGTGCTCATGATCGGGAGCCGGAGGGCGGCTCCCGATCAGGCAGCCGAGTGTGTCCTTACTGAACGGTCTGCGAGCGGCGCCTCCTCACGATTCCGGCGATCACGGCGAGGATGAGGAGCACCGCGCCGCCTATCAGGAATATGGCCGCACCGAGCCCGCCGGTCAGCGGCAGACCGGGAACGATGGTCTTGGAATTCTTGAAGGCCTCGTCGAAGGAGTAGTCAAGGGCGTCCGTCGAGATCGTGAACTCGTGCCGGGTCTTGTCCAGCTTGTAGCCGGCAGGGGCCTCCTTCTCCGTGAGGCTGTACGCCTGGTCGCTCCAGTTCAGCCCGCCTACCTTGAAGGAACCGGCGACGGGATCCTGGTCCTTGTAGTCGCCCGCCTCGCAGGGATCCTGGTCGCAGTCGGCCACTATCGTGCCCGAGGGCACGCCCGGCCCGGTGAGGGTCCACGTCGATCCGGACAGCGGCGCGTCGTTGTCCGCATCGATCTTCTTCCAGGCCACTGACCCGATGAGCCGCTTGTTGATGACGCCGTTGTTCGCGACGCCCTCGGCCGGAACCAGCGTTCCCTCAAGGGCGGAGCCCTTGATCTGCGTGAATGCGAAATCACCGGTGGCGGCGGTATAGCCCTCCGGGGCTCGAGCCTCCTGGATCGTGTAGGTGCCCCACTTCAGGCCGGTGAGGGTGAACGCCCCCGGCTCGGGATCCTGGTCGTCATAGGCGCCCGAACCGCAGGTGTCGACGCAGTCGGTGACACGGGCGTCCGGAGGAACCTCCGGCCCCGACAGGGTCCACTCCGATCCGCCAAGAGGGGTCGTCTCATCGGCATCGAGCTTCTTCCATGTCAAAGAGCCCGGTTGAGCGATGTTGGTGATGTCGCAAGTGACACGGTCCTGGTTGTTGACCGTCAGCGTCGCCTCGCCGTCACTGGAATCGCCGACGGCAGAGGAGTAGTTCTCCCCATTGGTGCCCGGGGTCTCCTGACACGTCCACTGGCCGGGCTGATAACCGGCGGCCTCCGGATTATCCGACTTCTCGGACAGCTTTACCTCGCCCTGGGGGATGGACTGGGGATCGCCCGTGGTGCCCTGACCCGAGCGAGTGACGTCTCCAGACTGGGCCTCAACAGTCCACTGGTCCACAGACAGGCCCGGAGCCTCATCAGAAGCCTGGCTGTTGTCCACATTCTTGTTGAGCTGGATAGTGGGAATGCGGATGGAGACCTTGTAGTCCTCGACCTCACCGGTGGCGGTAATACCCGTGGGTTTCTGGTCGTTGCCGTCATTGTCCTTGGTCATGCGCACGCGCATATAACTGTCCGGCCTGGAACCGGCCTCATCATCCACACTGCGCACGGTGTTCGTGACGTCCGACGGGACCTTCCAGCTGAGCGTCGCGCTATTGCCCGTGCATGGCACCTCATCGCTCTTCTCGGTGTCGTCGAAGGCGCCGTTGTTGTTCCAATCGATCCATCCGGCGATCTTCCCGGCTCCCTCGCAGGTGAGACTCTCGGTATGAGTCGCACCGGGCGCCGTTCGTATGCCGCCGTCCCATAACGTCGTGTCGATGCCGTCCTCGTCGTCGAAGAGGGCGTTGTCGTCGTCGCCGCGGGCGTCAGCGCTGAATATCTGCCGGCCTTCGGCGTCGATGTGCTCTCCCAGGCGAGGAGCGCTCTGGTCCAGATACATGGTGGCCTGGGGCTGCACTCCGAAGGCGTCCGTCGTTGCGGAGACCTCGCCGCCCTTCCACTTGGGCTGGAAGAGCGCGCCGGAGTAGCCGTAGGACTCGGGAGCATCGCCGAAGTCGGTGGCGACGATCAGGCCCAGCGCCACGGCGGAGTATCCGGAGCCCTGCATTGTGACCGTCGCCTTGGTGGCGCCCTCCATGAACATGACGGCGTCTGGCCCGCCCAGGCCGTTGGGACGGCTGTAACTCCCTCCGCTCTGGTAGACGCATTCCTCATCACTGGGCATCAGGCGCAGGGTGTGGCCGCCGTCGGAGACCTCGGCATCGGTGGTCACCTGCTTGCCGGTATTCCTGGAGACGCAGGGATCGGAGCGCATGGTGTCCAGGACGCGCCACGTCACGTCCTGATCGGTATTGGCCTGGATCCACTCATCAGTCCACTCCGTAGTCGCCCACGACTTGATCCCGTAGCGCCGCGATGAGGCCTCCGCATCAGCGAAGACGAGGCCCGCAACGGGAACGGGCTTCACGCTGCCGTCCGGAGCGTGGAGCTCGGCCGTGCAGGAGTAGTCCACGCTCACCCGAGCGGCATAACCGGTCGGCTCGGTACTCGAACCGGGCGTTCCCCACTTCTTCCCGTCCCAGGTATTACCTCCGTTATAGGCGTATCCATTGGCCAGTCCGATGGCCATCTGATTCTTATTGACGTAATCGGTGGGATAGGTCAGGCCGCTGTGCCAGGTCTCGCTGCCGTCACTCCACTGCCCGGGACCACCGACGTTATAGAGATTGTCGAGGGCATCACCCGCCCAGGCGCCGGGAATAGTGGCCACCAGCGGGCCCTTGGACTGCTGGTCGGACAGATCGGGAGAGTGACCGAGGTGCTGGAGGTTGGACAGGGTGCAGGTGGTCATGAGCTGGCCGGCATCGCCCAGGTCCCGCTGGTTGACGAAATCCTTAGTCTGCCCGTAGTCGAGTACGGGAACATTCGGCTTCGCCTGACCCTTGAACTGGGTCTCGTAGTCACCCCACTGGAGCCACTGAATGGTATCGACATAGCGGCCCGAGCCTCCGGTCGCGAAAACCGCGGGGAGAGCCCCTCCGGCTCCGGGGGCCGCAGAGGCCGAGGTGGGAACGACGCTTGGGCCAAGTGCAAGAGCTGCGCCGGCGCTGCACACAGCGATGAGACTCACGACACGGCGGTATAGCCTCGCCGAACGAGAACGAATCACTCGAAAACTCCAATGCAATCTGAGGGCGCGAGCCTGCTCTACGATTGATCTACTGAGGGGAACGCGGAAATCATATTCCCGATCTTGAGCCGATAGCACTAAATTCGATTTCAGTACAGCTTCAATGCAGTATCGATTCGTTTACAGATATCGAGTTCTCGCCAGGCATGCAGAAAATCCTCAAAATACCTGAAACGGCCAAGCTCCAATAGATCCGCCGGGAGCAGCATAAAAATCGATCAGCTCGCCGAACCGCAAAGCGACGAGCATCCATTCAGGTATGCGGCGAGTGTATTAGACGATCCTGTTCCGGCAGTCTCGAGGCGATCGCGTTAGGGCTGCGATTCAGCAACGGCAAACGCCGACGCTCGTCCGCGCAGAAAAAAGTTCCCTCTCTGCCGACCATATTGGTCAGCAGAGAGGGAACTCTGCATAAGACTCAGCCGTTCAACAACGGCAAGCCCTTGGACGTTAGATCATCACTTGACGATCTTGGTGACACGGCCGGAGCCGACGGTGCGTCCACCCTCACGGATGGCGAAGCCGAGGCCCTCCTCCATGGCGATCGGCTGGATCAGCTGAACGCTCATCTCGGTGGTGTCGCCGGGCATGACCATCTCGGTGCCCTCGGGGAGGGTGATGACGCCGGTGACGTCCGTGGTCCGGAAGTAGAACTGCGGACGGTAGTTCGAGTAGAAGGGGTTGTGACGACCGCCCTCATCCTTGGTGAGGATGTAGACGTGGCCCTCGAACTCGGTGTGCGGGGTGATGGAGCCGGGCTTGGCGACAACCTGACCGCGCTCGACGTCCTCACGACGGGTGCCGCGCAGGAGCAGACCGCAGTTCTCGCCGGCCCAGGCCTCGTCCATGGCCTTGTGGAACATCTCGATACCGGTGACCGTGGTCTTCTGGGCGTCCCGGATACCGAGGATCTCCACCTCGGAGTTGATCGGGAGCTTGCCGCGCTCGACACGGCCGGTGACGACGGTGCCGCGACCGGTGATGGTGAAGACGTCCTCAATCGGCATGAGGAACGGCTTGTCCATGTCGCGCTGCGGGGTCGGGATGTACTCGTCGACCGCGTCCATGAGCTCCTTGATCTTCGGAGTCCACTCGGCGTCGCCCTCAAGGGCCTTGAAAGCGGAGACGCGGATGACGGGGGCCTCGTCGCCGTTGTACTCCTGGGAGGACAGCAGCTCGCGAACCTCCATCTCGACGAGCTCGAGGAGCTCCTCGTCCTCAACCATGTCGCACTTGTTGAGGGCGACCAGGAGGACCGGCACGCCGACCTGACGGGCGAGCAGGACGTGCTCGCGGGTCTGGGCCATGGGGCCGTCAGTGGCGGCGACGACGAGGATGGCGCCATCCATCTGGGCCGCACCGGTGATCATGTTCTTGATGTAGTCGGCGTGGCCGGGGGCGTCGACGTGAGCGTAGTGACGCTTCTCGGTCTCGTACTCGACGTGCGCGATATTGATCGTGATACCGCGCTGGCGCTCCTCGGGAGCCTTGTCGATCTCGTCGAAGGGGGTGAAGGGGTTCAGCTCGGGGTACTCATCGTGCAGAACCTTGGAGATCGCAGCGGTCAGCGTCGTCTTGCCGTGGTCGACGTGACCGATCGTTCCGATGTTGACGTGCGGCTTGTTCCGCTCGAACTTGGCCTTGGCCACTGGTGTCCTCCTGGGACTCGGGTAGTTCTCTTCGTCGTGACTCGACTAAGACCATGCTAGCCGTGGTGACGCAAAGAGTCTCTACGGATGGATTGTTGGAAATCTTACTGAAATGGGGTGCCTCGGACGCGGTGCCGGGGCTCCGGGGCCGAACGCGAATCGCCTCCGGCCCCGGAAGAGGAAATCACTCGCCCTTTGCCTTGGCGATGATCTCGTCCGCGACGTTCCTGGGAACTTCGGCATAGGAGTCGAAGCTCATCGAGTACACGGCGCGTCCCTGCGTCTTGGAGCGCAGATCGCCGACATAGCCGAACATCTCCGACAGCGGCACGGCGGCCTTGACGACCTTGACGCCGACGGCGTCCTCCATCGACTGGATCATGCCGCGACGGGAGTTGAGGTCGCCGATGACGTCGCCCATGTACTCCTCGGGCGTGCGGACCTCAACGGCCATGACGGGCTCGAGAAGGACCGGCGAGGCCTTCTTGGCGCCTTCCTTGAAGGCCATGGAACCCGCGATCTTGAAGGCCATCTCGGAGGAGTCGACCTCGTGGTATCCGCCATCGACGAGGGTCGCCTTGACGTCCACCATCGGGTAGCCGGCCAGGACGCCGGTGAGCATGGCGTCCTGAACACCCGCGTCAACACTGGGGATGTACTCGCGGGGCACGCGGCCGCCGGTAACGGCGTTGACGAACTCGTAGTGCGCCTTCTCCCCGTCAGCGGTCTCGGCGGCCTCGTCGGCGACCAGAGGCTCGAAAGCCATTTGCACCTTGGCGAACTGGCCAGAGCCACCAGTCTGCTTCTTGTGGGTGTACTCGACCTTCTCGACCTTACGGCGAATGGTCTCGCGGTAGGCGACCATCGGGTTGCCGACATTCGCCTCGACCTTGAACTCGCGACGCATGCGGTCCACGAAGACGTCCAGGTGGAGCTCGCCCATACCGCCGATGACGGTCTGGCCGGTCTCCTCGTCGAGCCTGACGGTGAAGGTCGGATCCTCCTCGGAGAGCTTCTGGATTGCGATGCCCAGCTTCTCCTGGTCGCTCTTGGTCTTGGGCTCGATGGCCACGTGGATCACAGGGTCCGGGAACGTCATGGACTCCAGAATGATCGGCGCGCTCTGGGCGCACAGGGTGTCGCCGGTGGTGACGTCCTTGAGGCCGATGAACGCGTAGATGTGGCCGGCATGGGCCTGCTCGACCGGATTCTCCTTGTTGGAGTGCATCTGGAAGAGCTTGCCGATGCGCTCCTTCTTGCCCTTGGTGGCGTTGAGGACCATCTCGCCCTGCGCAACTTTGCCGGAGTAGACGCGCACGTAGACGAGCTTGCCGTAGAAGGGGTGGGTGGCCACCTTATGGACCAGGGCGGAGAAGGGGGCCTTCTCGTCGGCCGGCCGGGTGAGCACCTCCTCCTCGTTGCCGACGGCGTGACCCTCGACGTCGGGGATGTCGAGCGGGGAGGGCAGATAGTCCAGGACTGCGTCGAGCACGGGCTGGATACCCTTGTTCTTGAAGGCGGACCCGGCCAGGACCGGGAAGGCCGCGCCGGCCACGGTGAGCTTGCGGATGCCGGACTTGAGCTCGGCGACGGTGAGCTCCTCACCCTCGAGGTACTTCTCCATGAGGGTGTCGTCGGCCTCGGCGACCGTCTCGAGGAGCTCGCCGCGCAGCTCCTCGGCCCTGGCAACGAGCTCGGAGGGAATCTCCTCGTACTCGACGACGGAGCCGCGGGTGTCCTTGCCGTCGGCGTCCTTCTCAGGGAAGCGGATGGCCCGCATCTCCAGGACGTCGACGAGGCCGGAGAACTCGCTCTCGGCGCCGATCGGGAAGTTGAGAACGATCGGGGTGGCGTGGAGACGATCACGAATCGTCCGGACGGAGAACTCGAAGTCGGCTCCCAGCTTGTCCATCTTGTTGATGTAGCAGATGCGCGGGACGTTGTACTTGTCCGCCTGACGCCACACCGTCTCGGACTGCGGCTCAACGCCCTCCTTGCCGTCGAAGACCGCGACGGCGCCGTCGAGCACGCGCAGGGAGCGCTCGACCTCGACCGTGAAGTCCACGTGGCCGGGGGTGTCGATGATGTTGATCTGGTTGTCTTTCCAGAAACAGGTGGTGGCCGCGGAGGTGATGGTGATGCCGCGTTCCTGCTCCTGCTCCATCCAGTCCATCGTCGAGGCGCCGTCGTGCGTCTCGCCGATCTTGTAGTTGATACCCGTGTAGAACAGGATGCGCTCTGTCACGGTCGTCTTGCCGGCATCGATATGGGCCATGATGCCGATGTTGCGGACCTTCTTCAGGTCGGTCAGCACGTCGAGTGCCACTAGTGAAGTCCTTCGTTCGTGAGAGTGGTGAGGAGGACGCCGGTCGAGGCGGGCGGGAAACGGCCCCGACCGGCGCTGCTGTTACCAGCGGTAGTGGGCGAAGGCCCTGTTGGACTCGGCCATCCGGTGCATGTCCTCGCGACGCTTGACCGCGGCGCCCAGGCCGTTGGAGGCATCCAGGATCTCGTTCATGAGACGCTCGGTCATGGTGTTCTCACGGCGCTGGCGGGAGAAGTCCACGAGCCAGCGCAGTGCGAGGGTGGTGGCGCGGTTGGGGCGCACCTCGACCGGGACCTGGTAGGTCGCGCCGCCGACACGACGGGAGCGGACCTCCAGGGCGGGACGGATGTTGTCCAGTGCCCGCTTGAGGACGGAGACCGGGTCCTGGTCCGTCTTGGAGCGCACACCTTCCAGCGCGCCGTAGACGATGCGCTCAGCGGTGGATTTCTTGCCGTCTAGCAGAACGCGGTTGACGAGCTGGGTGACGACCGGCGAGCCGTAGACGGGGTCGACGGCGAGCGGGCGCCTGGGAGCGGGACCCTTACGAGGCATTACTTCTTCTCCTTCTTGGCGCCGTACTTGGAACGTGCCTGCTGACGGCCCTTGACACCCTGGGTGTCGAGGGAGCCACGCACGATGTGGTAGCGGACACCGGGAAGGTCCTTCACACGACCACCGCGGACGAGCACGATGGAGTGCTCCTGAAGGTTGTGGCCCTCGCCGGGAATGTAGGCGGTGACCTCAATACCAGTCGACAGGCGCACACGGGCGACCTTACGAAGGGCGGAGTTCGGCTTCTTGGGAGTGGTGGTGTACACGCGGGTGCACACGCCACGGCGCTGCGGGCTGGACTTGAGCGCCGGCGTCTTGGACGACGAGCGCTTGGTCGAGCGGCCCTTGCGGACCAGCTGCTGAATTGTAGGCACTACTCAATCTCCATAGTGAAGTGCATCTGGATGGTTGTGCTGCCCGCGCACCGGCCCCGCTCCCCCCGTGAGGCGCGCACGCCCCCACGGAGTCGGGCCGGTCCACCGCGATCGGTTCATCCAATACGCCGCGTCCGGAGCCCCGTGGAGGGGCCCGTCGGTTCCCGCCGCGGCAGACCCGCGTCACGAGGGGCCCACCGGGCCGCCGTCGCTGGGAACGGAGAGAGAAGTGGCAACCCGCGCTCGGGCACCATCGGTCAGATTACGCGCTCAACAGCATGGCCCGCCATCCCAGGGCGAGAGCGGTTCCGTGTTTCTCGCCACTGCCCTCACTCGCACGTATGCGCATTGTCGAGGGCCCGCCCCGGCGAGTCCGACGAGCCCGCACTCAGGAGCGCCCGTGCTCAGGGAGCTCAGTAATCAGTAGTAATCAGCGACAATCAGTAATAAGCGCTCGTCGTTCGCAGGACCGTCACCGTGGGCTCCTCCTGGCCCGCGTCCCAATCAATATCCCCTTCGAATTTGAATCTGCTCGTATCCGTGGAAGGCGTTCCTCCGTATGTGGAGTTCTTGGTCGTCGTAATGACGATCTTGCCGCTCGTGAAAGTCGTCGCCGACGAGTCAATGGTGACCTCCGAGGCCTCCGTGGTGACTTCCATCTTCGAGATCTGACGCGACTGCACGGCAGAGGGGCACTCGGAGTCCATATTGTTCGGCGGCGTGGTGCAGTCCGTCGTCTCCTGTTTGACCTTATTCAGGACAAGATCCTTGAGAGCCTGGGTCGGACTGGCCGATACCGTAACGGTCTGGTCGGGAGCCCCCTTCGACGAGTTCACCCTTTCCGACGAGTCCACCTGCAGGGAGGTCGTATCCGGAGTCAGATACTTCGATCGAGACGAGCTCGCGGCAATGTCGTAGACGCCGAAGTAAACGTACTGCAGCGTCTCATGAGAGCTTGTGTACTCGCTGTTGTCGAGCGATACCTCTTGACCTCCGATTGTCAAGGAGTCGAATGTCGACGATGTCAGTTCGACTTTGTTGATCAGAGGGTCCTCGATCTCCCAGTTGTCGAGCAGCCCGTATTCCTTGTCGCCCCTGTTCACAGAAAAGGTGTGCTCGAACCTCTCCCCGTCAAGACGGAAGGTCGCCGTGACGAGGGCGCTGTCGTCATCGCCATCGACGTCCGCGTCCTCGACCTTGACGGCCGTGATGCGGGAGGTCGCCGCGCCGAGGGCCTCGTCGGTCAGGAGCAGGCTCTCGTCATGGGAGGCACCCGGATCCACCATCTTGTTGGCGTCCTCCGCGTGCCCATCAGCGATGAGAGCAAGGTAGGCGGAGACCTCCTTCTCCGGGGTCCTGCGGGAGTTCAGTAGGCTGACAACCGCAATGCCTGCGATCACCAGCACCAGCACCAGTGCCAGAGCGCCAAGGCCGACCTTGAGCTGCCTGCGGGTCGCCGGGCTCATCGGCGAAGGGGGAGGCGGCGGCGCCGGAGCCACCATGGGAAAGGCCCCGGTGGCGGCGGAGGCAGCGGTGGGCGGCTGACCCGGCACACCCATCACCGGCCCCACAGGAAAGGCCCCGGTGGCGGCGGAGGCCGCGGTCGGCGGCTGACCCGGCACACCCATCACCGGCCCCACAGGGAACGCCCCCGTAGCGGCAGAGGGCACAGTGGGCGGCTGACCCGGCACACCCATCACCGGCCCCACAGGGAACGCCCCCGTAGCGGCAGAGGCCGCGGTCGGCGGCTGACCCGGCTCCGGCGCTTCAGAACTGCTCTCGACCGGCGACTCGGCGGCGTCCTCGGGGGTCGCAGAGACAGCCGGGGTGTCGGCAGAGGCTTCAGAAGTGTCAGAAGCGTCAGGGGACGCCGGAGAGGCTTGACCGGCCGACGGCTCCTCGGGCTGACCGGCCGGCGGCTCCTCGGAGTCAGCCGGCTCGCTCTTCGCATCCTCGGGCGCAGACGGCGGCGGCGGAACCGGGCCCAGAGCCGACATGGAAGAGTCCTCCTCAGCGGGCTCAGCCGGCGACGATACCGACTCCGCCGGCGAGGCTGCTTCTGCCGCCGGCGAGGTCTCAACGTCCCCGATCTCCGATGCCGAGGATTCGTCGTCGGGAGTATCAGCGCTGATGGGCGGCTCGATCTGCGGCTCTTCGGGCGAGTCGGAATCGGGCGTTACTGGACTCACGTCGCTCATGCTGCGACCTTCCTGGGAAAGGGGATGTGGGTGCATTGTGATCCACCACCCACAAGACGATCAAATGCGTCCCGGCCGTATCTCGCCAGCAACGATCCGCAACAGCCCTCAGAACTCCACTCTGGCTTGACTCAACCCCCATAGAATCGGGTCCAGCACACGGAACGGCGAGATCCCGCGCTCGGTGAGCTTCTCTCTATGCTGCGGCGTCTCCCCCAACGAGGAGACGACGAAGTGACGCAGGGCCGCGATTTTGCGGTTCCTGACCGCCTGAACCGCCTGCAGCGTGACGGCATCCTCACCGAGGTAGCGGAGCATAGAGCACACCTCGGCATCCAAGAAGGCGCCGTCCTCCTCCAGCGCCCGAACCCTCTGCTTGGACGACGGCGTCCTCGCACGGACCATGGTGTCGTCCCAGTTGAAGTGGGCGGCCGGATTGGCCAGGACGGGCGCCATCTTGCTGTTGGCGCGTGGCAACTGCTGCAGAGCGTCGAACTTGCAGATGGTCAGTGCCAGCCGGGATCCGCCTGAGCTCATCTGCGCCAGGATCTTGGGCAGGACCTCGCCAGGTCTCACCCCCTTGCGGTTGGTATCCAGATCGGGGATGAGGCCGGACAGCACTTTGCGGACGGCGTCCAGCATGAGCGGATCGAACAGGAAGAGGACCAGGTCCGCGCGATCGATAAAGCTGAAGGCCCCCTCACGGCCGGTCAGACGCTCAAGATCCTCTCCGGCGATATCCCGCATGACCAGGTAGAAGCGGCCGCCATCACCTCCGGCGATCTCCCAGATGAGAGGATCCTCCTGGTAGGCGCCGCCGCCGGTCATACTGGGCGTGCCTTCCATCACCACATTCCTGTGGTAAAGCGGCTCGTAGTAGTCGTTGCCGTACACGTCCTGCGTTCCCTGGGTATAGGCCATGACAGTGCGGGACCGCTGCTGCGCATAGCGGAGCAGCATCTGGACAACGACGGCGATGTACACGGATTTCCCGGTGTCGCGCGCCCCGGTGACAGTCATGGTGAAGGTCCGGGCCTGCCGCCATCTCGGAGGAAGATCCCGGTGGCAGACGAGGCACACCTCCTGGGCGGTCTGCGCGCCGCAGCGCCGGCACACCACGTAAGTGGGCAGCTGCTTCGTCCTGTCGTTGCGGATCATGCAATACACCGGCGGCACTGCCAGGCTCTTCCCGGCGTAGAAGCTCGCCTGGGCATCGGGCCTGGGAATGCACGCGCCAACGCATCGAAAGCCGATCCTGTCGGCCTCCACGGGTGTGAAGCAGTACGGGCAGGAGGCAGTCATGAATCAGATCCGTTCTGGGATGAGGACGGGCTGAGCCAGTCCAGAAGAGGAGTGAGGATATTGAGCGTCTCGGCTGTGAAGGCCGCGTCGGGGCGAAGCAGCTCCTGCCACACCTCGGGAGCGGGAGCGTGTGCATCACCCGGCAGGGCGGCGGAGAGATCCGCAGCGCCGATGACGAGACACTCTCCCTGGCCGGGGAGCAGCGGCAGATCGGTGACGACGACGACGCGTCCGCCGGTCCGGCCCGGTTGGACGCACCCCACGCCGTCGTTGCGCGCGCCCGCGATGACGGCGCGTCGAATGGTCGGTGCGGCGACTCCTGTCGTGACGTACAGGTCGCCGAGGAACCGGAGCAGGGCATCGACCTGCGGAGTGAAGCGACGCATTGACGAAGATGTATCGATGATCAGGTCGGTGACCGTGGGCCTCGGAGACCCACCCTGCTCGCTCATGCGCCTGGCGCACCATCCGCCCAGGCCCGCCGTAGCACTGCCGCCCTCGGCGGGGAGGGCGACAATGGTCCTCTCGTCCTGCCGTGAGAACTGGAGTACCGGCGCACTGATCTGGCCTGCGACAGGAATCCCCTTGAGCAGGAATGACTGTCCTCCCTGGCCGGAGTCCACAGCAAGATCGATGACCCCGTCGCCCGGGAACGGGTCACCGGTGACCGTGCGCGCCCGGATGCTGACCGGTTCGGAATCCGCAACCGCGCTGGTCGGGAACGCCGCGACATCGTGCGCCGGGCCGAGGTACTTGGGCGGCCGGGCCGTTCCCGACACTTCCAATCGCGCCGCAACGGCGGACACAAGACTGATATGAACAGCCCCGTCGCTGACCAGTGACAGCCTCTCCCACTGGCCGTTGACCAAGATGTCAGGCATCATGTACTCCTTTCGCGTTCTGCGGCTCAACGGCCGCCGAAGAGCCTACGGCGGAGGCCGGAGGCCTCCTTGGCCGGAAGAACACGCTTGTCCAGCCAGCGCTCGGCACCTGGTGCACCCCCCATGCGCTCCAGAAGCGCGGCACGCAGAGTCTCGCTCTGCCCCGCGCCCAGATAAGCGGCCCAAGAGCGGGCGATGACGACGACGGTGCTGTCGCAGTTGCGCAGCAGGGCGTTCGACCGGCTCTCGGCGTACTCCATGCGACGAAGATCCTGATCGACCGAGTCGAACCACTCATCGGGGATGTCGGAGCCGCGACCGCGCCAGAACACGCGGGTCACCGCCAGGGGCAGAAGCTCGCCCAGGCCGGTCTCCCCCGGAGCGGCGAGCACGGAGGGATCCTCGTCCAGGGCGGCGTCCAGGTCCTGCACCGCTGCGGGCAGCGCAGGGGCGTCCGGCAGGTCCACCTGCTGCCCGTTCCACACCACGAGTACGAGCAGCGCCAGTGCCTTGCTCCGGGCCATGGCAACTGCCGGAGAACGGGCCACCAGCGGATCGCCGTCGAGAATCGCGGCCGCGAGAAGGATGTGACGGGCGTACGTGCCGGCGGCCTGCACGCTGTAGCGCGTCATGAGCGCGGTATGGCGCACCAGGACCACGAGGCACACCGCCGTCGGCACCGAGAACCTGTTGAAGACCGACTGCGCGAAGACCGCCTCCGGGTGCCCGCGCCTGGCGAGGTATTCTCGGCAGATACGAGCGGAGGTCGGCGAGTCGGGCTCTCTCAGCAGTGCGGGCCCGAGAACGTCCCACACATTGCGCCAGCCGGGCGGCGGCGCCTCGAGGCAGTCGATCGGCGCGAAGTCCGCGAGCAGCCGAACGACGTCCGGCCTCAACTCGAAACCGCCGACGACGCCATGCAGCGCTTTGACGGCGCGCTCCGCAGTTGCTGCTGCGGGACCCGCGACCGGCCTGTCGATAAGACCAGCCAGTTCGATCAATACGGCCTGCGCCGCGAGCTCGCCGAGTGCCGGGGCGACCGCGCCGCCGTCGAACCACGCGATGACCTCCTCCGACATCCACGGAAGCGTCCTGCTGGACTCCGCCCCTGCGGACTCCTCGAGCACGCGCTCGACGAGGCGCATGAGCGCATCCCGGCATCGGCGATCGAGGTCGAGTCCGAGGATCCGCGCGCGCTGCCCCATGGGGTCCTGCTCCGCGGCGAGGGCCCGGGCCACCGGGATCAGGAGCTCGTCCGTCCTCGCCCCCGGCGGGTTCACTCCATCTCGTACAAGACGATCGACCATGATGAGCACAGCCGTCTCGCGAGGATCCTGGGAGACGGCGTGCACGGCGGCCTCCAGCAGGGGGACGAGCGCCTCGCGCCCCTCCGCCGATCTGCTCCACGCGTCCAGGCAGCGGAAAGCGCGCCGGCTAACCTGACGCGCGGGATCCAGAAGCCACCGCGGGTTGCGGACGGCCGTCTCCACGTACTTACGGGCCAGTCCGGTGACCACGCCCGTCACAGGCGCCGACACGGGGACCGCGGACAGCCTGCTGTACCAGTGCCCCGGGTCGGTCTTCGCGGATCCGAGCACCCGGTCATTGACCACACCGATCAGGTAACCGTTGCCCGCTATAGCGCCCGGCTGACATGCGACAAGCTCGTGTTCAACGGCCTCGCCGACCAGCTCCTCCGCCCGGCCCGCCAAAAGGCCCGGGTCGCAGGCCTCCGCCATCGCCAGAGGCCATCCCGGAGCCACGTCCCGGTGGTCCTCTAGGAGGTCGAGGACATCGCGCACGGCCTCGACCCCGGCCACCCAGGCGCCCAGATCCGCCGTCATCGCCGCCACCATCCGGGCCCATGCAGAATCCGGTGCGCTCGTCGGCGGCGTCTGCGGATCGACGACGGCCAAGCCGCTGCGATGGATGGGCATCCCGGCAAGATCCTGCTCGGGAACGCACGCCAGGTCGATCCCCGATGCCGCCAGGGCCTCAAGATCCCGCTCGGTCCCGACCCTCTCGAGAGTCGAGAACCCCAGGAGCCTGCCCGTGCGCGGCGCGCAGGTGCGCTGCAGCGCCCCGACCCACAGCGCCGCCTCGTCGGTGGACGGCACAGGCAGCAGGACCGTCGTCGTCTTGTCCACGGATGTCGCGGACCGGTTGACCCGCTGGGCGAGGACGCCGTCGAGGATCTCCGCGAGGGCGACGAGAACCGCTCCGCGTCCGGGAACCGCCATGAAGTCGGACACCGAGTCGTCCGAGACGCTCTGGCCGGCACGAATCCGGTTGGAAGCGGGCATCGCCGTGGCGCGCACCTCGTCAGGGCCGAAGGGGACGCACCAATCCGGTGAGCGCCACAGGTCGGCCGTGCAGACCGAGGGCCGTTCCTCATCGGCCAGAAGCACGACATGATTCATGGTGTTCGGCCGGCCGGTCGCATCCGCGCCCGCGGGCGCCGTATGCACCAGTACTGTACCGTCGTCGGTCGGGATCTGGGCGTAACGGCGGGCCGCATTCGCAATCTCCTCCGGGGTGGGGAATCCGGACAGCGGGGAGACCGGATTCAGCCGGGGCTCAACCAGTGCGAGCAGACGGGAGGCCGTGACATCGTCAAGCGCGGGCGATTGCTCGAGAATCTGCCACCCGCCGGTCTTCACGCCATCGACGACGCGATCGGCATTCGTGTACAGCAACTGGCGCACGGCCCTGGATTCCGAACCGGGCGACGTCGGGCCCTCTGCGGAGGGTGTCATCGCCTCACCGCTTCCTGTACAGCTGGCCGAGGTCGGGATCGGCGAGGGCGTAGCGCTCGAGCGCCTGGTGCCGATGACTCGGTTCCATAGCCGAGTCGGGAACAGAGTCGATCATGAGGCGGAAGTACCCGGCGCCGAAGCCGGCGCAGTCGAACCACAGTGGCAGGTTCCGGCCCTGCGGCGGCACACGCACGGCCGGTACGGGTTCCTGACCCCCCTCCTTGGTGGGGCGCTCCAGATAGACGGGGACCCGCTTGCCATCGTTCGCGTGCAGGGGCAGTCGATCCTCCCTGTAGATGAGGGCCACCCCGATGACGTCATCCTCACTGGACACCCCGTGAACCGGAGTCAGATCGAGTTCGACGACGGTCTTGCGGAAGGGTCCCGCGACCCAACGAGGCCATGAGATGGAGTACCGGTACTTCCACTGGGCCGGCACCTCAATGCTCGTGGGCATGGACGGGATCCTCTTTCCCTCGAGATGCGTCACCGCAGTGGCGTAAAGGCGACCGCCCTGCGGGCTCAGACCATCGGGAACAACGACACCGCCTTCGGCCCGATAGGTGTCCTGCGTGACCTCGGCGATGGGAACGGCGGCAGGATCGTAAGAGGCCTCGGGATCGGTGATGCGCAGCTCGACACTCGTGGCGTCGCCCGGCCATGCGAAGGTCACCAGATCCCAGTCCAGACGCCGCGTAAGAGTCAGGTTCTCGATTCTTCCGGCGCGCTTGAGGCGTACTGGCGTTCCGATAGTCGCCTGGCCATCGCCGCTCATCGTCACCGGGGTGAGGTGGATAGTGTCCCACTGGCTGCCCGAGGGCCAGATGACGTTCTCAAGGGTGCGCATCTGCCGCTCAGGGATACCGGACTCGTCGATGCCGGCCGCCGTGGAGATGGCCGCATCCTCGGGCAACCCGGCCCTGGGAAGCCGTGAGACCGGCACAGTGCCGCGGTCGAGGGCCTCGGGGGCCACTGGCGAACTGGTCCGGTAGACGGTCACCCTGGCCGACGGCACCTGCGTCCAGCGCACGGTCAGGGACTCGGTCGCCGCACCGGCGTCCTCCGTCCTCCGATCAACGCTGAGATCGTCGATCGCCTCAATAACGACCTCGGGAGTGATCTGATTGCGCGCGGGCGGAGAGGTGTATGTTCTGCCGGCGACCTCGACCTCGACGGCAGCGACATAGTTGTGGGTCTTGCCACCAACAACATCGAGATCCTGAAAACCCGCGCCATTGTTCGGAATCTCGTAGGACATCCACAGCGCTCCGCGCAGGAAGCGCCCCACCGGCTGGTCCAGCGGCAGCCGCGCCGTGCGCACAGTCAGACGTGCGCCGGGGGGCGCGACCGGCGGCTGCCAGCTCGCCTCAACCGCACGGGATTCGGTGTTGAAGGCCAGAGTCCAGTCCCCCAGCTGATGGACGACGACTCTGCTCGCAACCCGTCGGCACTGTCCCAGGATCTCGGATCCGCTCAGACGGCTGTAGCCCCAGACGGTGATGAAACGCACCGCGCTCTCCACGGGGGTCTCGTCCCAGCACTCGGTGCCGTCCGTGGCCGCGACCTCGGTGAAGTCGTCCGGGCTGTAGGGCTCTTCCGCGTCCGACACGACGACGCGATAGACCTCGTTCTCCCCCGCGTCCGGCCACGTGTAGTGAAAACGCTCGCCGATGCGCTGGACCTGGACGTCGACATGGTTACCGGAGTCCTCGAAGGAATCGAGGTCCTCCCGGGAGTAGTCATAGATGGGGAAGTCCCACGATTCCTCCGACCCCTCCGTGTTCGCACCTGTGTCCGGCGTCTCCGGCATCGCTGTCCGAGAGGACGCTGACGACGGCGACTGGGTGGGCGGCAGGGGCACCGGAGGCATCTCCGGATCCGCCGGCGAGAGCCCGTCCGTTGACGACTCCGGGCCGGGGGCCTCAGCGGCATCGGCTCCCAGATGCTCGGGTCCGAAGCGACGATTGAGCATGATCGCAACGGGCAGCGCCACGTCCATGGCCAAGTCATCGCGCCCGTTGAGCACCCGGTCCACGATGGTGTGCGGCGAGAAGCGAGTACCGCCATCGACGTCCTGCCCGGTGTGCAGGATCTGCTTCCAGGTCGAGGGGCGCAGATGCTCCCGGGCCTCCGGCGGAGCAGTTGGCATCCACTCGTTCATGGCCTGAGTGAACTCGCGCAAGGTGATGGGCATGGTCGAATCCTGTCGAGACGTTCTGAAAGGCGGGAAGACGGAAGGGGCAGTGCTCAGTACTCGAGATCGTCGTCATCATCGGGACCATCACTGACAACCTGCGGTCGGTCGGACGAGTCCCACCGGGTGCGCAACGCATCCTCCGAGTCGTCGCCGCCCGCGTCGGCCCCGATCACGACGGAGTCCGGTACGGCGCCCTCGTGCGCCCGCGGCCCGGGGTAGATGAAGGCGGATTCGGGCAGGGGCTGTGTTGAATCGGCCAGGACGAGCGTCTCGGACAGGCCGTCGCGGCGCTCGGCGAACCAATGGCCGGCCTCGGTCGTGAAGCCCTCCTGCCCGGATCGAGCGCTCGCGCCGAAGATCTCCCGAATCACGCTCCTGCCGCGGCGAGCGGCAAGATCCTCCCGATAGTCGGCGACATGGCGCCGACCATCGGGGGTGAGTGCGATGAGCTCCAGCGAAAGACCGCCCTCTTCGCCGTCGAGCAGCCTCAGGCACGTCGCCCAGTGGTCCGCTCCGGCGGCGGAGCGCACGCCCTTCGATGCGAGTCCCTCGGCCCAGTTGCTCAAGGCTGATCCCTCCGCACCGGACTCCGAGAACATCTCGAGCTGCCTGCTCTTGAGCTGACTGCGCTGGTCCGGAGTGAGATCCTCCTTCATCCGAGCGTTCAGCGCCTCCCACGCCTGACCGGCCCAGCCGACCGTGAAGACCTTCGAACGCAGCTCTGCCGCCGCGTCCGCCAGTGATTCGTCGTCGGCCTCGACCTCCACGCGCTGAATCGGAATGGGCAGCCGAGTGAGGTGCTCGCGCGCAGTGCGCTCGGTGTCCCGTTCGCCCAGAGGGTCGGTGAGGAAGGACGTGAGCACCGACGCCCAGCGATCGAACTGCGCATAGGCCTCCCCCTGAGCAGCGAGGTCCTCAATGGCCAGGCGCAGATTCGCATTGATGACCGGCAGACGACGATCCCGCGATTGAGCGGCAGCGATGAGCCGGAAGACCTCGCGCTGCTGAGAGACGAAGACGGCCACTGAGGCGATGAGCCAGACCAGGAACACGATGATCGAGATGATCCCGACCTCTTTCCAGGTCATCGTCTTGAGTGCTCCGAGCACGGCGAGCGCAATGAGCACCACGACGAACACCGCGAGCAGGATTCTGATCATGCTGGCCAGCCGGCGCTGGCGGAGCTCGGTCTGCTCGGTCAGATCCTGCTGGATAAGAGCCTTGAGCTGAGCGGCGAGAGAGGCAATGTCTCGGCGAGTCCTGGAGAAGGAGTCCGCCAGGAATCCGCCGATGAGCGAGAGGAAGCGCTGGTTGCCGCGTGCGCGCCACTGCCCCATCCGCGCCAAGTACTGCGCCGCCGTCTGGGAATGGGGGCCGTTCGCCTCAACGACCTTCCTGAGCTCGGCTCCGATCCGATCGATCTCCAGGCGGTCCCACGCGTGGACCGTGGTACCCGCGGCGATCGAGCCGATGGTCTCGGCAATGGTGAATGAGCCCTCGCCGTCCCGAGGCGGCGCGATGACGTCACGGTCGGGGACATAGCCCTCGTAGGCCGCCAGGCCCAGCTCGGTACATCCCGAACCGTCGACGAGAGCACGGGCGCCGAAGACGAGATCCCGCCACAGGGCGCTGAAATCCCTGCGAACAGGCTGATCAGACCGGGGGAAGTCCTCGGGCATGACCGCGGAGGCCTGCTTGGCGGCGCTCATGATGTCCCGCCATCCCGCATTCCTCCCGGCGGCGTCCACTCCGCCGACGACCACGAGCATCGGAGAGTCCTGGCCGAAGACGATCCTGCCGGTCGTCGAGGCGATCGCCGCCTTGGCGGAGCGAAGCTGCCCACGCAACCAGTCGCCGGGGGCCCCGAGGACGGCTTTGAGCATGAAGGAGAAAAACAGCTTCAGGGCCTGAAGGAAATCGATCTCCTTGTCCGCCCCGACCGGGTCGGGCGCCATCCGCCGGCGCAGTTTATCCCGGTGCCGCTGATTCCAGACTTGCGCGGCCGTCGTGACCCGCTCGGCGGGGTCGGGATAGGGAGGGAGCAGGACACCGGTCTCCCGCCGGGTGGGCCGGGGGAAGCGGCCGTCCATACTCATGACCCGACGACGGAGATCGTCCTCGGCGGCATGGGCATCGGTCGTCCTGACGAAGGAGCGGGTGACCTCGACATAGGTGGACGAGGTGTTCAGGCTCCCATCGTGCGGGGCGTCCTGGACCGTTCCGCACAGACCGGCCTGCACCGCGAGTCCGACGGCGGCCGCACCGGGGATAATCGTCGTGTCCTCCCACCAGGGCGTCGGACTGTAGGAGGGATCGGCAGTCGCCTCCGGAGACAGCATGACGTTGTTCCAGCCCACGCGTCCGAGCTCGACCTCAAGGGGCTGCGGCGACCAGGGCACGAGTACGCGGGTGCACTCGCGCTCGGCCGTGGAGGTGATCCCCAGACTGTGGAAGTAGAGCTCGGTCTCCGCGGTCAGCGCGTCCTCGGCCGGATGCCCCACTGGGACCACGACAAGGAGCCGGACAGCCCTCAGGCCATGTCGATTGACGACATGGGAGTAGCGGGAGGCGGTGACCTGCCCGTCGCTGACCGAGACCAGATCGGGGTCGGCGGCGAGCCCCTCCACGTCGGCGTCGGCGTCGGCCTCGATCCAGTGGAATGGAGCGATCAGACCGGCGCTCGACAGGTCCACGAGGGCTGCGAGAATAGGGCGCTGGCTGGGAGGAGCGATGAAGACCGAGACGATGTCCCGATGAGCCTCGTCGTCTCGCGCAGAGGTCATTGCCATCTCACTACTCGATTCGCTATGTACTCGTGCGGCCATCAGTACTCGATCTCGTCGGCGTCATCGCCGGACCGCTCCCCGGAGGAGGGCTCGACCCGAGTCAGGATCTCGCGCACCTCGACGAGCTCGTCGTACATCTCTTGAGCCAGATCGACGGACAGGGGCGTCGTCTCCACCCGGACCCGCTTGGCGTAGTTCGTGAAGTGCTTCGCGTCATCCGCCTTACCGGCACCGGGCAGGTACTTCTGATCCAAATCCCTCAGAATGAGGTCGCACTGGGCCAGGAGCTTCTTCCGACGCTCCTCGGCATCCTCCAGTCCCTCCAACGATCCCGGCACCGGCAAACCGGCGACATGGCCCCGCCCCAGCAGCTCACCGAGCACGGTCCACACCGGACCATCGTCGTCGATCGAGATCTCCTTGTCGTTCTCGCCGTCATCCGCCCACCGACGCAGCACCTTCCAGGGGCGGAAGGCCTCCAGGCCCCGCCGCTCGATCTGCACATAGGCCAGCAGCATCGACTCCAGCACCGACGCCAACCAGGCATTGGGGGCGATCATGCGCGCTCTCGGGGTCAGCAGCGGATATGGGAAGGCCACCCACTCGCCCTCCCCACGGTCCCAGATCCGCACGGGACGGGCGGCGGACCGGTCCTTCCACTCCGGGCGGTCCACTCCGCCGGACAGCGTCGCGGCCCACCAGCCGCGCACCATGGCCCGGCGCTCCTCATCCCCCACCGGCAGTCCACCCGGAAGTGGGCGGGCGCGGCGCCACTTCCAGAAGGCGCCCCGCGCGCCGTCGGAGCCGATGGCGCCGTCCCAGGTCTTCGACACCGAATTCAGCAGCCCCGAGTACGCCACGGGAAGGGTGCGCGGATAGGAGCCGAACACATCCACGCGCGGCACCTCCTCGTCGTCGAGGCTCCTCTCCACCTCCCCGAGCAGCCCCGGAGCGACCGATGGGTTGTTCTTGAGGTACTCCAGGAACTGCCCCGCCACATCCAGTCCGCGGAATGGGATCGCGGAGAACGTGAACGACAGTCGCGGACGTTCGCCGTCGTGCAGATCGGAGTAGATCCTCTCGTCGACCTCCACCAGCGGCCGTGCCATGTCCAGCACCCGCTTGAGCCCCGCCAGCACCTCTTCGGAGCGCTGCGACTTCTCGAAGTCCCCCACCGCGTCGTCCTCCAGGTACTCGCGCAGGGACTGCGATGTGAACCTCGCGAAGACCTCACCACGGCGCCCGACGAAGGCCCGCGCCCGTCCCACCACATCGGCCGCTCGCAGCTTCAACTCGTACCTCGCCGCAGTCGGGAGCGCGTTGCCGGTCGCCCCCTGGAGCCCGGCCGGAACCCAGCGCGTCGACACCCTCAGCAGATCCTCGGGAGCCCGGTCCCCGCTGCCCTGTTCCCACCGACCGGTGAGGACCTCGCGCACGGCCTCCGCGTAGGCCTGATGGAGGTCTCCTCCCAGCTCCTGGGGAACTGCGCCCGCAATGTGCTCCTGGAAGCGCCCCGGGTACTGCTCCACGCCCATGAGAACCACCTCGTTGTGCGCCGTCGCGAATCGCTTCGGCACCGCCAGGTCATCCGGCTCCCCGGCCAGCGGCTCGCCCGGCCATGCTTGGTAGAGATCGGTCGCCACATCCGCGACCCCGATCGCACTGTGATCGTCCTTGCGCTCCAGCTCCAGGACCTTGCGAGCATCGTCCATGGCATCGGAGAGCGGCTTGACCGCTGAGGCCGCCAGATCCCGCAGCGCCACGGCCAGAGCGGTTGCGGATCGGGCGAGCAGCCATTGGAAGACCGAATCCGTCAGCCCGGTGGTCAACCGGTCCACAAGCTGTTCGCTCCCGGCCTCGCCGAGGAGGGTCTTGCCCATGCCCCGCATAGTCGAGGACAGCGTGTCCGGAATCTTCAGAGCGGAGGACGGGCACTGCGCCCCCACCTGCTCCAGCCGATCGGCGAGCGGCCTGAGGGCGCCGCCCGACTGTCCCAGCTCCCCCATGACGTGGATCGCGTACGGGATCCCCAGATCGGCGAGGTCTCGACGCGTCTGATCAACAATGCGATCGAGGTGCTCCCGAGCACGCTGCACCGCGAGTTGAAGGCTGGCGTCCTCCAACTCCGGGCGGACGAGATTCTCCTGCGTACGCAACCAGTTCGCCATGGCCGCTCCCCACTCGGCGACCGGCATGCCCTCCGTCTGCGGTCGGCGTGCCATGACCGCGTTGACGGTGCTGCGTGCGCGAGCTGCCAGCTGGGTCTTGTTGAGCGCTTTGCTGGCCTGGTCGGACAGCAGCCAGTCGAGAGTCTCACGATCGATGGCACTCGTCGCGCCCATCATGGTCGTTCCCGCCGACATCGGCAGTCCCATCTGCACGAGCTCGCCGGATCGGCGGTGCTCCCACAGATCCGCCAGGCGCTGCGAGTCGTTCGACGAGCCTCCGGGGAGACGGAACCCGTCCAGAGCATGATCGACCGTACGCCGAGCGAGTCGCTGCGCCGCGTACTCGGCGTACCGGTCGCGCCCCATGCTCAAGGAGGCGTACCCGAATGAGGACCACGCCGTGTCTGTCGGGTCCACGTCCCAGCTCACCAGACTGCGATTCGGCACATCCACGTCGTTGGCAATATCGAAACTCACATATCGATCGAAAGCCGGTGACGAGATGTAGCGGGCCAGACCCCGTCCCATGCCGCGGAAGACCCCATCGGTGCTGCCGTCGCCGAAGACGGCGCCCGTCCCCCCGGCCCTCAGGCCGATAGGCGTGACGCGTTTGAAGGCCCGCTCGGCCGTGATCGAGACTCCGAACAGCGAATACAGGTCAGCATCGAGCCGGGCGGCGTCGCCCTCGGCGCCCGTCTGAGCAGCCACGATCTCGCCCAGCATCGCCAGGGTATTCCCCGGCATGCCCGCACGCAGATGATCCGGGACCTCCTCGAATACCTCCGCCGTGTACAGGAAGACCGAGATCTTCTGCGGATCGATTGCCGGAGTCGTCGTCGCCCCCGCCACCAATCGGCACACGTCCAAGGTCATGGACGCGCCAGAGCCGCCGGCCATCGACGAGACCACCAGCACCATGGGAGACGCCGACGAACTCGGAGCGTCTCCCATCCCAGGAACGGTGCGCGCCACCTGCTCGGCGGCCTCCCGCGCCTGCGGACTGGCCATTCGCGCCAGAGCCGCCTCCACGGCCTCGCGCACGTCGCCGAGTCGCCGCAGGATCAGCAGCCGTCCGATGCCGCGGAACTGCCCCGCTCCCACGGTCACCGGGAAGGACACGTCCTTCGGGCGCCGGGGTATCCATGTTGCCAGATGACGCAATCCCCCAGCATCCCGGGACTGCACTCGGGTCGTCAGCACCTCGTCAACCGTCCGGTAGCGGCCGTCAGCCACACCGCACGACACGTACGCCCCGCCCTGCCGACTCACAGAGCCGACGGCGCTGGTCTCCTCCTGAACAGGAGTATCCACATTGAGGAACTGCCAGCACCCCGGGATCTCCTCAATCCCGTAAACGGCCAGATCCGCGCGCAGCTGATCCATCATGTACGACAACGTCTTCGCACCCGAACCACCGCAGCCGATGACCAGCACTTTGTACATTATTCGCTTCCTTATCTCCGGCATCTCCGGCGCCGGTCGCCGAGTCAGACGGTGGAGGAGTTCCCGGACCCTGGCGAGTCCGGCCGTGTCGTATATCCTGCGAACGGATCGTCCTCATTGAGCGTAGGCAGCCCGGAGGCGAATCCCGAGTCCGCCGGGTCGTCCCCGACCCCGGGAAGCGCGCCACCACTGGAGCCCGTCACCGGCTCGCCAGTTCCCGAGTCGCCCGAATGCGGCTCATGCGGATGATCTGGCCGCATGAGCCGAATTCGGGCGACGCCGGTCGCCAACTCGCGGCCGGCGGTCTCCACCAGTCGCTCCTTGGCCCTGTCGTCCATGGATGCCACCAGGACGACAGTGACGCGTCGAGGAGAATCGGGCTGATCAAGGACCGCGATCCAATTCCCTCGCACGCTCAAGGGCAGGACCGCGTGCCCCTTGCGAGCGCCGATCGGCGATGCTCCAGAGATCGAGGGCGCATCCGGCGCAACAACAGTGACATCGGGAACGGACATCGGCGAGGCGCCCATCCGCGTGCGCAGAGTGCAGCCCCCGACCGACAGTTCCCGTGCCCCCTTCGGCACCGAGACCCAAGCCCAGTCCTGAGAGGGGATCTCAATGGCGGCGGGCGAATCGTCCTGCGGCACATCGACGATGGTCGTCGCCACGGCAACGGTGCCACTCGGGATGCGGGCGGCAAGGAACTTGAACAGGTACAGCAAACCGACCGGAATCCCGATGCCTGCCAGGAGGGCAATGGCGAAAGCGGTCCATGCCGTCCCGACGTCAAGCGGGCGGCGCATCTCCGCCCGGAAGGGCACGTCGACCGTCTGAGCGCGGTCCGGCTCGTCCAGCGGCGCCACCATCACGGAGACATTCCCCGTAATCGCGCCATTGGCATGGTCGTGGGTCGACAGGGACAGATCAAGGTCGGCGGTACCGCCCTCGGGGACGCTTACGCAGGAGTCCTGCGAAGCCGCGTCGGATGTCATCGTGATCGTGCCGGCCTCCTCGGGTGCGCCCGTGAGGGTGACGGCGTCCGATGGCACCCAGACGCAACCGGGTCCCCTGATCTGCAGCGCTGCGCGGGCCGTCGTGTCCTTCTCCAGACGCCCGAAGTCGACCGGGGCCGACAGGGCCGGGAAGTCCAGCGGCGGATTGATGGTCACCTCCGTGGTCGCCTTCGTCGGAGCAAGGGTGGTGCCATCGATCCGACTGCCGTCGGCACCGGTGGTCGAGGCGGTGGTCACCGTCACCGAGCTCGTCACGGTCGCCTCGCCAAGAGCGACATCCGCCCCAATCGGGATACTGAGCGGTTTGCTCAATTCTCCGAAGTCGTTCGATTCGTAGAGGGTGGTCTCTGCTCCCTGCGAGTCCGTCAGAGTCACGGATGCGGCAATCGTGCCCGTCAGGCTCGAGACATCGACCGGCTCGCCGTCGGCATGGTCGAGGAGCGTCAGTTGCACATTGTCGGCCGTCTCGCCCTGATGCAACTCGGTGCTCTCCAGGTCCTTCCAGGACAGCGTCAGGGGCGAGGACAGGTCAAGATTGATGTGCGCCTGCTCGCCCTCCGTCGAGGAGCTCTTGTCGACGAAGGCCAGGCGCCATTGGCCGCTCCATGTTGGCACCGAGTCCGCAGCGAGGTCGATCTGAAGAGAGCGCGGAGTCAACCACTCGTAGCTCACACCGGAGGACGTCTGCGGACCGGAAGACTGCGACATGACAATCGGCTCAGTCGCCCCGGGCGCGTACAGATCGGCCTCGAGCCCCTCGACATCGGAGGACGCCAGCACGTGGACATTCTGCAGGGACTTGTCCAGGACGAAGGCCGACTCCCCCGTGGTGCAGACGTCGCCCTGGCAGATGTTCACCGAGTCACTGCGCACCGCCGTGCCCGGGGCTGAGATCGAGTCGAAGGCGAGCAGCAGCGAATCAATGTCTGAAACCGGATAGAAGGCGCCCGTCGGCGAGGACACATCGCCGCATACATCCACGCCGTTCGTCCCGGCGTTCGTCCCGCCGCCGCCCACGATCCGTTTCATGAAGGTGAAGTCGGTATCCCCGCTGGTCAAGCCGAGTCCCAGGAGAGTCACCTTCGAGGAGCGCAGCTGATCGGCGACACCCGTCGGACGGCAGATATCGGCCGTCCCCGCCCGCTCGGCCTCGGCGACACCCTCCTCGGAATCGAGCGAGACACCTGGGGCATAGGGCTTGCTGTCATCGGCGCTCCGGCTGCCTCCGGAGGCTCGGACGTCCAGGTCATACTCTCCGTCCGAGAGCCAGGCCACCGCGCGACAGCCGGAGGTGTCGTGGTCGACCAGGTCCTGGCGGGCGCCTTCCAGCGCGTTCCAGTAGTCCGTGTCGTAATCCTTGATGTCATCGCCGACGGCGCTGATCTGACTCTTGACCGTCTCCAGCGCGTCCGGTGTCAGCGAGGTCCAGTCACCCGCCCCCGCATAGCTGGAGGCGAAGCCCGCGACGCGCACATCCAGCGTGATGCCCTTCGTCGTGGAGAAAGACGCCAGTCGCGCGGCCAGATACTGTGCAGCAGTCACCCGCGCCTTGTCGGGATCGGTCTTCTGCAGTGAGCCGGACTGATCCATGAGCATCACCAGAGATCCCTTGCCACCGCCCGACAAACATGAGCCGAACTCGGACAGGCCCGTCTGCTGATCGGAGGGCTTGTCGGGCGATGCGGAGACGGCAGGCGCTGAGCCCAGGAGCCCCAGGAGAGCCATGCACAGTGCCGCCACCAGGACGACTGCGCGACGGACGGAGAAGGCCGTCATGAGCCGGTCACATCCTTCCCACGAACAGGGCAATTCGCGCGGAAGCCGCGATGATGCCCACGATGGAGGCGGCGATGCTCACCCGATAGAGGATCATCGGAAAAGGCTGATTGTCGTACCAGGGGCTGGCCTGCCGTGCCGTGTTCTTCACAACGAAGACCATGGCCAAGCCCAGCCCCAGGACCACGGACAGGAGCCAGGCCAGCACGCCCAGGACGATCGAGCTCGACATCGCCGCTAGGATCAGCGCGACGAGGACGGCCAGCATCGAACTGTACAGATAGAGAATCGGCGCCGAGACCGGACGGACCTCCGACATGGTGCCGGCGTCCTGGGTGCTGGAAAACTCCGCGGCCCGGGGGAAGCCGGTATCCGATGATTCTCCGAAACCGGAGGGCAGGACCGCTCCCGTAGTCGTCGTGATCACACTCGGATCGTTCGTCTCCGGAGCTCCTGTGCCGGCTCCGTCTGAGGAGCTCCAGGCGCCCGCGGACGGAATGTTCGGTGTCGAGGTCATGTCTGCTGGTTCTCCTGACTCATCCGGTCATGACGGACGGATACCCGCCGTAGGAAGCGGTGAGGGATCGAGCTGTGACGGAGCGGGCATGGGATCATGCATTCCTTCGTGATTCCTATGGGGTTCCTCGGCAGGGAAAAAGCTGAGGGCCGGCGGGGCAGGGCGAGACGGTGGTAACCCCGCTCACGTGCAACAGTATCCGGTGCGAATGGGCGCTTAGAAGGTCGAATAGCCTTCCCGTGCGATCTTGAAGCCGTGACCGTTCGACTGGTTCCAGCACCTCATGCCGTCATCGGCGGAGGAGCAGGCGAAGCCCTCACTCTTGACGCTCTCGCCGTATTCCAGGGTCATCGCCATGCCGTCAGTCGCGAACTCCGAGCCGCAGGCCGGGGATGCGCTGTCCCGGATCTCCATGGAGAAGTAGGTGCCGTCGCAGTCCTCCAGCCCGGCGTCCCCGTAGTCGCGGGCGTAGATCGAGCACGAGGCCCGGTCATCGTAGATCTCGCAAGAGATGTTCTGCGTCGGGGACTGGAACCGGCTGGCCGAACTGGCCGAGATCGCGTTCGCCGGAGCCGGGGAGACGCTCGGCGTGGCGGAGGTGCTCGTATCCGAGCCGCTGGAGCTCGTCACCTCTTGAACCAGGCGCCCACAGCCACGTATGACCGCTATGACGCTGATGATCACGACGCCGAGGACGAGCCAGCGGCCCACCCGCTCCCACCCCTTCTTATTCGACGAAGCGCTTCGGTACTGACTCTGCTGGATCTGCCAGCTCTGCCGGCCGGTCTGACTACTCGCCGCCTCCCGCTGAGCGCGCTCGGCGGCAAGGTGGTTCTCCCATGCCTCGTTCGCCTCCGGAGTCGTCGCCCGTATCCACTGTCTCAGATCATCGGGGCAGGCCGGGTTGAGCACGAGAATCGGGTGGAGCTCCTGGTAGGCGTCCGCAATATCGCCGAGCCGCTCCGGAGAAGTCGACGGGTCTGCGGCCTCAGCAGCCTCCGGGATGTCCTGCGCTCTCATCGAAGGGCCTCTGCCTTGCCGCTGCACTCCGGCGCGGCCGCCCGGAGGAGTCGCCACTGCGCACGCATCGCACACGAGTCGGGGCCCTTCGAAGTCGCGGGAGGCGCACTGCGGAGGGAGAAGCTGCGGAGGGAGAAGCTGCGGAGGGAGAAGCTGCGGAGGGAGACAGGGACCATGAGCGGACTCCTGGGCCGAGGAGAAAGAGGACGGAACCGAGCAACATGATTGCACCGTCTTGCATTCGTAACAAGACGATCATCCGTACAGCTCCTTACGCACTCGCGCGCATTCGCATGGCGCCTGTCCTGCGAGACGCGAGGAGCGCACCCACCGCCCCGAGCCGGCCGGCTGCTTTGAACCGGCCGGCCTGCGACTCCTCACTCAATCGCTGTTGCCGCCCTCGTCACCGCCGTCGTTATCTCCCCCGTTGTCATAGCCTCCGTTGTCATAGCCGTTGCCGCCGTCATCACCGTCATCGCCGCCGTTGCCGTAACCGTCGTTTCCGCCATCGCCGTCGCTATCGGTCCCGGGACCCTCATTACCGTTGTTGGAGCCGGGGGCGCTATCACCACTGCTGCCGTCGCTCACCCCGAGGGTGCGCAGCAGGTCGTCGCGCCAACTGACGTCGATACCCACGTTCTCGACCTGGTCGATGAGGCCCTTGAGGTCCTTGAGCTGCGACACATCAATCTTCCCCTTCCACTGCGAGGCATCGGCGAGGGTCTGATCCTTCAGCTGAGTACCGCCGTAGTAGGCCGCTCCAGCCGTCGCGGCCAGGGGCAGCACCAGGGTGCCGAGCAGCAGCATGATGGCCGCGGTCTTGGGGCGAGCCCGGCTGCACGCGACGAGAGCCGCGATGAATGCGAAGAAGGCCAGCAGTGCCCCGACCCCGACGGCGATCGCCGCGGGCCAGTTGATGGGCGAGGCGTTGTTGAGGACGACGTCGAAGACGTGGAGCGAGACCAGCAGCGTGTAGACGCCCCAGCCCAACAGCACGACCGAGGCCACCAGCAGGAAGGTACCGATCGGCAAGGCCGCCGTACGCTGCCTGATCGACCGGTTCGGCGGCAGCACCTCGGGCTGGGGCTGCGGCGCGGGCTGCGGCTGAGCGGCCGGCTGGGGCTGCGGCGCGGGCTGGGGCTGCGGCTGCACTGCCGGACCGCTCCACTGCGCGGTCGCCGCGGGAGCCTGAACCGTCGGCTCCGGAGCATAGGAGGGAACGGCGGTCGTGGGCTGGCTGTCAGCCCATTCATCGGCCTGCGCCCATTGATCCGACCCTGCGGGCATCACAGAGGTGGCGGCCTGCTCGTCCGCCCAGCCGGCGGGGAGGGCCTGTGTCGCCGACGAGTCGCCCGGCGCTTCGGAAGAACTGGAAGAACTATCAGGGTGCTTCAGAATGCTGATGCGCTCCGTGGGGCGCGGCGTGGCGGTCTCAGGCTTGTACGAACGCGGTTCGGGCGGGGTGGAGGCAGACACGGTGAGCGCTCCTGTCACGGGTAGGCATGCGGTCGCCATGAGGCTACGCCTCCAGCTTGTGAACGTCACCGAGGTGCGTCCCACCCGCGGGCCCGGCCAGCGATCGGGGATAGTGAAGCGATCTGTACGGGTCCGCACGGGATTCCGGGGGCCGGAGTCCCATGCGGATGCTCAAGAACGGCCGGCTCGAGGGACCCGCCACATGCGACGGCGGCCGGCCACCCCAGATGGATGGCCGGCCGCCGTGCAGACCCGGTATGCGGGTCGAGATTCAGACGGGGCGCAGAGCTGCTCAGAACTGGTAGTCCTCGCTCGAGGAGAATCCAGTGCGGAAGTCGTCGGAGAAGTCGGCGCTGAAGTTTCCGCCGAAGGAGAAGTCGTCCAGCGCCACGGCCTCGCCGACACCCAGCATGTCCTCGGTGAGACCGGTCCGGGAGAAGACCTCGGCCTTGACCTCCTCGGTGGGCTCGACCTCGATGTCCGAGTAGCGGTTCAAGCCCGTGCCCGCGGGGATGAGCTTACCGAGAATGACGTTCTCCTTCAGACCCAGAAGCGGGTCGGACTTGCCGTTCATGGCGGCCTCGGTGAGCACGCGCGTGGTCTCCTGGAAGGAGGCGGCGCTCAGCCAGGAGTCCGTGGCCAGGGAGGCCTTGGTGATCCCCATGAGCTCGGTGCGCCCGGAGGCGGGCTTGCCGCCCTCGGCCACGACGCGACGGTTCTCGGCGCGGAAGTGCATGACATCAACCAGGTCCCCCTGGAGCAGGTTGGTGTCCCCGGCCTCCAGTACGGTGACGCGACGCAGCATCTGGCGCACGATGACCTCGATGTGCTTGGAGTGGATGTCCACGCCCTGGGAGCGGTAGACGTCCTGCACCTCATCCACCAGGTGGCGCTGGGTGGCGCCCACGGAGCGCAGACGCAGAACCTTCTTGGGGTCGACCGGCCCCTCGGTGAGGGCGTCGCCCGGCTCCACGTGATCGCCGTCGGTCACCAGCAGGCGCTGACGACGCGACACCGGGACCAGCAGGTCCTCCTCGCCGTCGTCGCGAGTGATGATCAGGCGCTTGCCATCGGCGTCGTCCTCGATCTTGAGGGTGCCCGCGGCCTCGGCCACGGCCGCCTCGCCCTTGGGTGTACGGGCCTCGAAGAGCTCCTGGACGCGAGGCAGCCCCTGAGTGATGTCAGCGGCGCCCGCCGCACCACCGGTGTGGAAGGTGCGCATCGTCAGCTGCGTGCCGGGCTCGCCGATGGACTGGGCGGCGATGATGCCGACGGCCTCGCCGATATCGACGCGCTTGCCGGTCGCCAGTGAACGCCCGTAGCAGGCGGCGCAGGTGCCGACGGCGGAGTCGCAGGTCAGCACCGAGCGGCACACGACCTCCTCGATCCCGGCATCAATGGCCTTGGAGACAACGGCCTCGCTCAGATCGGTTCCCGCGGGGATGACGACATTGCCCTCGGCATCAACGGCGTCGCGGGCCAGCGTCGTGCCGTAGACGGTGGTCTCCAGGATGTCGGAGACCTCCCTGATGCGCTCGTCGCCCTCCTCCTTCCAGGTCACCAGCCGCTTGGTCAGCCCCTTGCGGGTGCCGCAGTCGTCCTCACGGACGATGACGTCCTGGGAGACGTCCACCAGTCGGCGCGTCAGGTAGCCGGAGTCGGCGGTGCGCAGCGCCGTGTCCGCCAGGCCCTTGCGGGCTCCGTGCGTGGCGATGAAGTACTCCAGAACGCTCAGGCCCTCCCGGTAGTTGGACTTGATCGGGCGCTCGATGAGGCGCTGCCTGGGGTCGGCCACGAGGCCGCGCATACCGGCGAGCTGACGGATCTGGTCCCAGTTGCCGCGGCCCCCGGAGGCCACCATCTGGAAAACGGTGTTGCGCTCGGGGAAGTTCTCGCGCATCGCCTCGGCGACCTCGGCGGTCGCCTGGGTCCAGATGCTGATGAGGGACTTGTAGCGGTCCTCATCGGTCAGGGCGCCGAAGCTGTGCTGCTCCTCGATCTCGGCGGCCTCGGCCTCGTAGCGGGCGAGGATCTCGGGCTTGGAGGGCGGGGAGACGACGTCGGCGAAGGCCACGGTGATGCCGGACCAGGTGGACCAGTAGAAGCCGTTGGCCTTGAGGGCGTCCAGCGAAGCGGCCACCTCGACGCGGGAGTAGTTCTCGGCCAGGGCATTGACGATATTGCCCAGCTGCTTCTTATCCACCACGTAGTTGACGTAGGGGAAGGAGTCGGGCAGCGCCGTGTTGAACAGGGCCCGGCCCAGCGAGGTGCGCAGGGTGATCGGGTCGCCCTCGCTCCAGTCCTCGGGGGCCTGCCAGCCCTTGGGCGCCACGATGCCCTCCTCGAAGCGGATGTCACAGGCGGCGTTGACGTGAAGCTTGCCGAAGTCGTAGGCCATGACCGCCTCCGCGAAGGAGGAGAAGGACGGGACGATCTCGTTGCCCTCGGCATCGCGCTCGACCTCGACGGCCGGATCCGGCTCGCTGGTGAGGTAGTAGGTGCCGATGATCATGTCCTGGCTGGGCATGGTCACCGGGCGCCCGTCGGAGGGCTTGAGGATGTTGTTGCTCGACAGCATGAGGATGCGGGCCTCGGCCTGCGCCTCCGCGCCCAGCGGCAGGTGGACCGCCATCTGGTCGCCGTCGAAGTCGGCGTTGAAGGCGCCGCACACCAGCGGGTGGAGCTGGATGGCCTTGCCCTCGATGAGCTGGGGCTCGAAGGCCTGGATGCCCAGGCGGTGCAGCGTGGGGGCGCGGTTGAGCAGCACGGGGTGCTCGCCGATGACCTCGGCCAGCACGTCCCAGACCTTGGGGTTGGCGCGCTCCACCATGCGCTTGGCGGCCTTGACGTTCTGGGCCTCCTTGAGCTCCACGAGCCGCTTCATGACGAAGGGCTTGAACAGCTCCAGGGCCATCTGGCTGGGCAGGCCGCACTGGTGCAGCTTGAGCTGGGGGCCCACCACGATGACGGACCGGCCCGAGTAGTCCACGCGCTTGCCCAGGAGGTTCTGGCGGAAGCGGCCCTGCTTGCCCTTAAGCATGTCGGACAGGGACTTCAGCGGGCGGTTGCCCACACCGGTGACGGGGCGGCCACGGCGGCCGTTGTCGAACAGGGCGTCGACGGCGTCCTGGAGCATGCGCTTCTCGTTGTTGACGATGATCGTCGGAGCGCCCAGGTCCATCAGCCGCTTGAGGCGGTTGTTGCGATTGATGACGCGGCGGTAGAGGTCGTTCAGGTCCGAGGTGGCGAAGCGGCCGCCGTCGAGCTGGACCATGGGGCGCAGGTCCGGCGGGATAACCGGGATGTTGTCCAGGACCATCGACTCCGGAGCCGTGTCGGTCAGGCGGAAGGCGTTGATGACCTTCAGCCGCTTGATGGCGCGGGTCTTGCGCTGGCCGGTGCCGTTCGCCACGATCTCCGCCAGCGAGGCGGCCTCGGCGTCCAGGTCGAAGTTGCGCAGGCGGGCCTGAATGGCCTCTGCCCCCATGGCTCCCTTGAAGTAGATGCCGTAGTCGGCGACCATGTCGCGGTACAGCACCTCGTCGCCCTCCAGGTCGCCGACCTTGAGGCTGACGAAGCGGTCCCAGACCTTGTCCATGTGCTCCAGGGTGCGGGCGTTCTTCCTACGCAGAGCCGTCATCTCGCGCTCGGCCGTCTTGCGGGCCTTGTCGCGCTGGGACTGCTCGGCGCCCTCGGCCTCGAGCTGGGCGAGGTCGGCCTCGAGGCGCTGCTGGCGCGCCTCGACGTCGGCCAGTCCGGCCTCCTCGATGTGCTTCTTCTTGACCTCGAGCTCGTTGCGCAGGCTGGGGAGGTCGTCGTGGCGGCCCTCCTCATCGACTTCGGTGACCATGTAGGCGGCGAAGTAGATGACCTTCTCCAGGTCCTTGGGCGCGAGGTTGAGCAGGTAGCCCAGGCGTGAGGGGACGCCCTTGAAGTACCAGATGTGGGTCACGGGCGCGGCCAGCTTGATGTGGGCCATGCGCTCGCGGCGCACCTTGGAGCGGGTGACCTCCACACCGCAGCGCTCGCAGATGATGCCCTTGTAGCGCACGCGCTTGTACTTGCCGCAGGCGCACTCCCAGTCGCGAGTGGGTCCGAAGATCTTCTCGCAGAAGAGCCCGTCCTTCTCCGGCTTGAGAGTGCGGTAGTTGATGGTCTCGGGCTTCTTGACCTCGCCGTGCGACCAGGACTTGATGTCCTCGGCAGTGGCCAGGCCGAGCTGGATCCTGTCGAACACGTTTGCGTCGAGCACAGTTCCTACTTCCGATTAGGTGTTCAGCTCAAGAGTGTGGTGAGCGGGCGGCCGCGTCGTGTTCCACGACGGCGCGGGGCCCGGTGGCGGCCCGGGGGCTCGGCGTGAGCGGGAGTCGGCATGCGCCTGCGCGCCGCTCCCCCGCCCCGCGAGCCGGGGCCTGCGGCGGGTCAGATCTCATCGACCGTGGAGGCGGTGGCCCCGCCCGGCCGCCGGCCCAGATCGAAGCCGAGCTCCTCGGAGGCGCGGCGGGAGTCGTCATCGGTGTCGTCCAGCCCAATGACGCCGCCCTCGACGTCAAGGGCCTCGACGTTCAGGCACAGCGACTGCATCTCCTTCATGAGCACCTTGAAGGACTCGGGGATGCCGGGTTCGGGGATGTCCTCGCCCTTGACGATGGCCTCGTAGACCTTGACACGACCGTTGACGTCGTCGGACTTGACCGTGAGCAGCTCCTGGAGGGCGTGGGCGGCGCCGTAGGCCTCCATGGCCCACACCTCCATCTCGCCGAAGCGCTGGCCGCCGAACTGCGCCTTACCGCCCAGCGGCTGCTGGGTGATCATGGAGTACGGGCCGGTGGAGCGGGCGTGGATCTTGTCGTCCACGAGGTGGTGGAGCTTGAGGATGTACATGTAGCCGACCGAGACCGGGTACGGGAAGGGCTCGCCGGAGCGGCCGTCGAAGAGCTGAGCCTTGCCGTCGGGCTGAACGAGCTGGACGCCGTCGGGGCTGGGCAGCGTGGAGTCCAGCAATCCCATGAGCTCGTCGTCGCGCACGCCGTCGAAGACCGGGGTGGCCACCGGCGTGCGGGGCTCGGCGGTCACGCCGTTGTCCGGGAGGCGCTCGGCCCACTCCTCGCCGGCCTCACGGGCCGCGGAGGCGTTCCAGCCGTGCGAGGCCACCCATCCCAGGTGCAGCTCGAGAACCTGTCCGACATTCATGCGGCTGGGCACGCCCAGCGGGTTGAGGATGACGTCGACCGGGGTGCCGTCGGCCAGGAAGGGCATGTCCTCGACCGGGTTGATCTTGGAGATGACGCCCTTGTTGCCGTGACGGCCGGAGAGCTTGTCCCCCACCGTGATCTTGCGGCGCTGGGCGATGTAGACGCGCACCATGCGGTTGACGCCGGCGGGCATCTCGGCGTCCTCGGTGGAGGCGTCGAACTCGCGCACGCCGGTGACGATGCCGTACTCGCCGTGCGGCACGCGCAGGGAGGTGTCGCGGACCTCGCGGGCCTTCTCGCCGAAGATGGCTCGCAGCAGGCGCTCTTCGCTGGTCAGCTCGGTCTCCCCCTTCGGGGTGACCTTGCCCACCAGGATGTCGCCGCTGCGGACCTCGGCGCCGATGCGGATGATGCCGCGCTCGTCGAGGTTGGCCAGGGTCTCCTCACTGACATTGGGGATGTCCCGGGTGATCTCCTCGGCGCCCAGCTTGGTGTCGCGGGCGTCGACTTCGTGCTCCTCAATGTGGATCGAGGTGAGCAGGTCGTCGGAGACGACGCGCTGGGAGACGATGATGGCGTCCTCGTAGTTCAGTCCCTCCCAGGTCATGAAGGCGACCAGGAGGTTCTGCCCCAGGGCCAGGTCGCCGTCGGCGGTGGCGGGGCCGTCCGCGAGGACGGATCCGACCTCGACCCGCTCGCCCTCGGTGGCGACGACGCGCTGGTTGTAGCAGTTGCCCTGGTTGGAGCGGCGGAACTTCGCGACCTTGTAGACGGTCTCGGTGGCGTCGTCATTGGCCACGCGCACGAAGTCGGCGCAGACCTCGGTGACGACGCCCCCCTTGGAGGCCACGAGCACGTCGCCGGCGTCCACGGCGGTGCGGCGCTCCATGCCCGTGCCCACCAGCGGTGCGTCGGGGCGGATGAGCGGCACGGCCTGGCGCTGCATGTTGGCGCCCATGAGGGCGCGGTTGGCGTCGTCGTGCTCGAGGAAGGGGATGAGCGAGGTGCCCACCGACACCATCTGGCGCGGGGAGACGTCCATGAGGTCGACCTGGTCGGCCGCCACGAGCGCCGGCTCGCCGCCGGTGACCCGGCACAGGACGTGGTCCTCGGCGAAGTGGCCGTCGGGGGTGAGCTCGACGTTGGCCTGGGCGATGATGTGGCGGTCCTCGTCGTCGGCCGTCAGGTAGTGGGTCTCATCGGTGACCTGGCCATCGATGACGACGCGGTAGGGCGTCTCGATGAAGCCGAAGGGGTTGATGCGGGCGAAGGTGGCCAGCGAGCCGATGAGGCCGATGTTCGGACCCTCCGGGGACTCGATGGGGCACATGCGGCCGTAGTGGGAGGTGTGGACGTCGCGGACCTCCATGGAGGCGCGCTCGCGCGACAGACCGCCGGGGCCCAGCGCGGACAGGCGGCGCTTGTGGGTCAGACCGGCCAGCGGGTTGTTCTGGTCCATGAACTGGGACAGCTGGGAGGTTCCGAAGAACTCCTTGATCGCCGCGGTCACGGGCCGGATGTTGATCAGGGTGTTGGGCGTGATCGCCTCGACGTCCTGAGTGGTCATGCGCTCGCGCACCTGACGCTCCATGCGGCTCATGCCGGTGCGCACCTGGGACTGGATGAGCTCGCCCACGGCGCGGATGCGGCGGTTGCCGAGGTGGTCGATATCGTCGTACTCGACCACGATGTCGACGATCTCGCCATCGCGCACGCCCTCGACGGTCTCGGCGCCGGCGTGCAGGGCCAGGAGGTACTTGATGGCGGCGATGATGTCCTCGATGCGCAGGACGGAGTCGGTCAGGTCTCCGGCCAGGCCGAGCTTCTTGTTGATCTTGTAGCGACCGACCTTGGCCAGGTCGTAGCGCTTGGCGTTGAAGTAGAAGTTCTCCAGCAGGGTGCGGCCGGCCTCGACGCTCGGCGGCTCGCCCGGGCGGATCTTCTTGTAGATGTCCAGGAGGGCGTCGTCCTGGGTGGTGACCTTGCGGTCCTCGTCCAGGGCGGAGGTCAGGGCCGGGTAGTCCTTGAACTCCTCGCGGATCTCGGCCTCATCCAGGCCCAGGGCGAGCAGGAAGACGGTGATGTCCTGCTTGCGCTTGCGGTCCACGCGCACGGCCACGTGATCGTTCTTGTCGATCTCGAACTCGAGCCAGGCGCCGCGCGAGGGGATGAACTTGACGTTGTAGACGTACTTGTCCGTGGCCTTCTCAGTGGTGCGCTCGAAGTAGACGCCCGGGGAGCGCACGAGCTGGGAGACGACGACGCGCTCGGAGCCGTTGACGATGAAGGTGCCCTTGTCCGTCATGAGCGGGAAGTCGCCCATGAAGACGGTCTGCGACTTGATCTCACCGGTGGAGAAGTTCTCGAAGTCCGCCACCACGTAGAGGGGGGCGGAGTAGGTGAGGTCCTTCTCCTGGCACTCCTCGGCGGTGTACTTGGGCTCCTCGAAGCGGTGGTCGTGGAAGGACAGCGCCATGGTCTCGCCGAAGTCCTCGATCGGCGAGATCTCGTCGAAGATCTCCTCCAGACCGGAGGTCTCGGGCAGGGAGCCCGGGCGCTTGGCGTTGGCGGCGTCCACGCGCGCACGCCACTTCTCGTTGCCGACGAGCCAGTCGAAGCTCTCGGTCTGAAGGGCGAGAAGGTTGGGAGCCTGCATGGGCTCGGCGATCTTCGCAAAATTGATACGACGCGACGCGGTACGCGCGGCGATGTCAGCGGCGGTAGGTGCAGAGGTGCGCGAGGCAGCCAAAGGGGATCCTTCCCTCATCTCGGGGATCACTCTGCGTCCGGGGCGGTACATGCGATAACGACTTTACGTTGAGAATCCAGCGATAAGTGCTTGATACCCGACAGCTTGACCGAAGGCAGTACACACAATGGACGCAAAGCGCTAGCGTACACGCCACGTACACCATGGGCTATGCCCAAAGGGACAATGGCCCTTGCGATTCGCGCCACAGCCGCGCATACTGCCCCGTCCCCCACCCGGCTCTCGCCCGGCTCCTGCTCGGCTCCTGCTCGACTCTTGCTCGGCTCCTGCCCGCAGAGAGGGGCGTTCTGTCCTGACGGTCCCCGATCTCCCACCGCCTGGACGCCCTCCGCCTGCAGGGGGCGTTCCCATACCGGCATCGCTCACGCCCCTGCTGCAGGGGCGCCCCGCCCGTAGAGGGAATCGTTCGGCACTGCCTTCTCTGTGTTCCCTGTGTTCTCTTGTCACTCTCTGCCACTGGCGCTCAGGTGCGTAGGGCCCGCCAGACGGGGAGCGGTGCTGTACGGGTCGGCGTCGAACCTCAGCCCCGTTGTAGGGCCCGCCAGACGGGGAACGGCGTGCGGCACGACGTCGGGCGGAGCGCTCGAGCCGGGCTGTAGGCGGACTGCGCATTGCCGTCAACGGCGGTTTGCAGCGTCAACGGCGGTTTCTCTCATCCTTCTGAGGGCAGAGTCGCGAAGGATGGGAGAAACCGCCGTTGACGCTGCGAAGGTGCGTTCACGCTCCCCGCGCTCCTCGGACGCACGACCGCGCAGTGCCGAAGTATCAACCTGCCCGGTCGAACTCGTCCGGACCCCGCGCTCCCGAGCGCCCGAGTACGGCAGTCCTCTCCGCGCCGGGCCTCGACGATCTCCCGACGATACGTACAGAACTTCCAGAACTTCACTGTGTTCCGACCTCAGAGCCTCATGGCATCAAGAGAGTTTCAGACCCGGATCCCCACAGCCCGGCTCCCTGCAGATCCGGAACCGGCTTGAGATGGGCGACCACCTCTCCGGGGAACAGCGCGAGGAGCCGATCGGCCGCCTGACGCATCTCGCGCAAGTCCTCCCACGTAACGCGCAGGAAGATCCATCCCTGCGCTTGGATGTCGTCCTGACGGAGCTTCTCGGTGAAAACATCGTCCTCGGTCTTGTACTTGAAACGGCCGTCAAACTCCACAGCAATGCGGAACCGGGGCCAGCACAGGTCGATGAAGCGCTCACCCGCGCGGGTATCGACCCGGTGTTGAAGAGCCGGCTCAGGCAGCCCCAGGACAAGAACCATCCAGCGCAGCACACTCTCCCCCGGCAGGACCGCCCAAGGACTGGCCGCCGCCAGTACTGCCCGGGCCTGCGCTATCCCCTTACGACCCCGATATCGCGATGCGAGCCCGTCCCAGTACGCCCTGGCCTCATTCTCTCTGCCCCTGCAAGACTCACGGTTCCACGGATCCGGTCGGCAGTACTGGCGCAGGGCGGAGTCCGCGATCGACAAGGCATTGAATGGGGGCTCATCGCAAGCGCAATCGAAAGCTGTACGCAGCGCATGAGTGACGGGCACGCCTCCCACGATCCGGATCTCGTCATCGGCGAGATCGAGACGACGTCGTCGCAGCATTACCCGCCGATCATCTGGTTCGACACGATCGATCGGCTTCGGCACTCCGGAGACGGGGAAGCGGAACAGAGGAAGCCGCATGGTCGTCATACGCGGGTTGCTGGGAACGGCGATGTAGACATCAGGTTCATGGGTCCACATGGCGAGCCCCTGGACCAGAGCGGCGGAGGTGTGCGTGAGACATCTGGCCGAGGGCAACAGCTGCAGTGCCGCTATGGCGCGCGCCAGGGAGACCGTGAAACGCTGCTCCCAACACATCAGGTTGCGCTCCGGCTTGAGGTAGGCCCCGCGCATGAGACGGAGAAGTCCGTGTGCACGTGAACGATCGAAGCCCCTACGGTCGCGCGAGTAGATGATGGTGGGGCGAAGACGAGGTTGGATGGGGCAGACGCCGGCATGCTTCATAAGGCGAGTCTTCTGTGGTGGAACCATGGCATGCGAGAGGCGTCGTGCCGCCTGTGGACGGCCGACGCTCCGACCATCCCTGTGGAGCCCGGCAGCTCCAGAACCACCAGCGAAATACCGCTGAAGGTAAAGCCGGGAGTAACTGGGAGTAACCGGGAGTAACACTGAAGGGCAACACTGAAGCAAGACGACGCCCCGAGCCGACGGCGGTTCGTCGCACCAACGGATCTTTCTCCCATCCTTCTGAGGGCAGAGTCGCGAAAGATGGGAGAAACCGCCGTTGACGAGGCAAAACGCCGTCCATTTTTCGCCCCGCCCCCCATGCCGTGGGCCGACCGCCGGAAGAACCATCGCCGTCGGACACACGTCGGGCCCCGTCCACATCATGCGGACGGGGCCCGGTCGGTGTCGTAGCCCCCGGCTATCAAACGGCTCGGACGGCTACGGGGCTGAGCTCATTGCTCACTCAGCCCAATTCACTCGACTCACTTGAGGGTGACGGTGGCGCCGGCGCCCTCGAGCTGGGTCTTGGCCTTCTCGGCGGCCTCCTTGTTGGCGCCCTCGAGGACGGCCTTGGGGGCGCCGTCGACGAGCTCCTTGGCCTCCTTCAGACCGAGGGAGGTCAGGGCGCGCACCTCCTTGATGACCTGGATCTTCTTGTCGCCGGCGGCCTCGAGGATGACGTCGAACTCGTCCTTCTCCTCCTCGGCGGCGGCCTCACCGGCCGCGCCCGGAGCCGCGGCGACCACGGCGGCGGCCGGAGCCGCGGCGGTGACGTCGAAGGTCTCCTCAAAGGCCTTGACGAACTCGGACAGCTCGATGAGAGTCAGCTCCTTGAAGGCATCAATGAGCTCCTCGGTGGTCAGCTTCGCCATAGTGGGCGTTCCTTCCTGAAAAACGGGTCCTGCACTGTCGTGTCAGCTCTTGTCAGCACAGGGTCTGTATGTCTGTGTGGTTGTGGGTGACGCGCGCAGCCTCAGGCCGCGGTCTCCTGCTTCTCGCGCAGGGCGTCGACAGTGCGGACCGCCTTGGAGGCGGGCGCAGCGAAGAGGTACGCGGCCTTGGACAGCGACGCCTTGACGGCGCCCGCAGCCTTGGCGAGCAGCACCTCGCGGGACTCGAGCGAAGCGAGCCTGTCGACATCAGCGGCGTCCATGACGTTGCCGTCCATGACTCCGCCCTTGACGACGAGGTTCTTGTTCTCCTTGGCGAAGTCACGCAGCGCCTTGGCGGCCTCGACCGGCTCACCGGTGACGAAGGTCAGGGCCGTGGGGCCCGTGAGGTCGTCCGCGAGCGCCTCGAGCCCGACCTGTCGTGCGGCGATCGCGGCCAGCGTGTTCTTCACCACGGCGTACTCGGCATTACCGGCGAGGGAACGACGCAGCGTCCTGAGATCGGCAACGCTCAGCCCGCGGTACTCGGTCAGCAGAACAGCGCCGCTGGAGCGGAACTTATCCGCCAGCTCGGCAACAGCCGCTTCCTTGTCAGGCCGTGCCATGGGCCCTCCTTCCGTGGTCTGCCGCAGGCATCCGGCGCCCTCATCGAAAAAGCCCCGTGCCGGTGGGCACGGGGCGCACTTCTGTACACGGAGCACTGGAGCGGACTCGCTTCTCACCTGCGCGGGCTCCGGCGACTCTGCGACGTCGGACTTGGCCCCACCGGAGTGGGAGACCTGCGGTCTTTGGCGGACCACACCATACAGGTTCGCGGGGACCTCGGCGCAACCGAGCCCGGCCTCGAGAAGCGGTGCGTTTGATCACGCGCGCCCTTGGTGAGGCCGGATTCGTCTCTCTGGACCGATCTCGGTGCGGGTTGCGACCGATCTCGATGCGGAGTACGACCGATCTCGACGCGGAAGCGGACCGATCTCGACGCGGAACTCGACCGATCTCGGCGATGGACGGCTGCCCGGCTCCCCATGCCCCCCCCCATGCCCCAGCGCCCCACGACGAGAGGGCGATCGCCCCTGCCCCGCCCCGCACCCTTGTCCTTACCATCCAAATATGACTGTCACGACGCCAATCTGGTCGACGACGCCAGTCGAGGCGCTCCCCCGCCTCGCCGTCGACGGGAGGGACACCGGCCTGCCGCTGTGGACCGCTCGCACCCGCCGGGAGCGCAACAAGGGGCTGCTCGGCACCGACGGCATCGACGGCGCCCTGTGGATCACTCGCTGCAACTGGGTGCACTGCCTGGGCATGCGGCACACGATCGACGTCGTCTACCTGACCCGCCGCGACAAGGTCGCGGCCGTGAAACCCCTGCGCCCCGGTCGCATCGGGATGCCGAACCTGCGCGCCGCCGCCGTGCTCGAGATGGCTCGGGGCGAAGCCGCTCGGCTGGGCATCCGCCCGGGTAGCACCCTGTCCGCACTTTCAACCCCGACCACCGCACCTGCTTGCAACCCTGACCAGGCAGCCGATGATGCCAATGCCGTCGACTCCGACGACCGCGCCATGAATACGACCGTCTGAGAGGTGTCCCCCAATGTCGTTGTTCCACCCCTGGGCTCTGGCAGCCGTGGCCGCATGCTCGGTGGCGCTCGTGGCCGGCCCCGTCTCGGCGTGGACACGGCGTTACGTCCGCCAGCCGCTCAGGGACTACAACGACGACAGCGTCGATAGCGACACCAGTGACGATGCCGGCCGCGAGGACGACCAGGCGCACGCCGGCGACGACATCATCAGCGCCTCGTACACCTCAGAGGCCGAGGCCGATGACGTCACTGCCGGTACTGCCAGCATTATCGACGCTGGAACCTCCCGCGCCATCGCTGTAGGCACCCGGACACGACAGACACGACGCGGCCAGGACCAGAGGCCGTCCCCGGCCACGCAATCGACATACCCGACATACCCGACGTTACGACGCCCCGCTCTCCTGGCCGTCATCCCGCAGAGCCTGCTCGCGCTTGCGCTCTGCGGTTTCTGCGTGTGGTGGGGGATGACGGTGAACGCCTTGGGTGCAACGCTCGTCGCCGTACCCGTCTACGCCATGCTGGGCAGCGCCGCCAGCGTCGACGCCGTCTCGCACCTCCTGCCCAACCGGCTGCTGGGGACGACGGCGATCTGGCTGGCGGCCTGCGGCGCCGTGGCCGTCCTCGTGAATCCCGGGAGTATTCGGGACGCATTCCGAGCGGTGCTGTGCGCACTCGCGGTTGGAGCGATCGGCCTACTGCTCGCCTTCATCGGATCCGGCCTGGGGCTGGGCGACGTCAAACTCGGCGCACTCATCGGCCTCTGGCTGGGCTGGCACGGAGCACCAATACTTGTTGCAAGTCTATGCACGGGAATTATTCTCGGCGGGCTCGCCGCAATCCTCATGCTCCTCACCCGCCGAGCCGGTCGGAAGAGCTCCATCGCATACGGTCCGTACCTCATTGCGGGCGCCCTGATGGGCTGGCCCCTGGCTGTCGTCTCATAGGACGGCACAAACACCCTGATAGAGCCTATTCGCCACGATATCTGAACCCTATTCAAATCCTCAGAACCCCTTAAATCGGCCAGTTCTCCACCTTTAACGGGTACACCTCTGACGCCTATTCACAACCGCCTGCACGCCAATAGGAGCTCAGAGCTCAGCCCACATCTTGAATTGAACTCGAAGGCATCACGGGGAGCCTTACCCATGGCGCCGAAAAAGCGCTCCTCATAGTGTTCGATATAAATTTAGTTGCCCCATCCGTTCACCGCAGAGCGCAACTAGATCACCGATCTTCTTTCACTTCGAACACTTGGAGGTCCATGGCGAAAATACAGCCGAAATCGACACGACCATGTGAGTACGCGGTATATCGCAATCGCTTGTCACTACATGCTGTGACTCATATTGTTTAACTACTCCCTGGCAATATCGTCGCCGCCACGATCATCGTCCGCGCTCACTCCACCGACGTCATTAGAATCCCATTTCTTGGCGCCATCGATGCCGCGCACCCAGCGCGTCAGCGACGATACAGAAAGTCCCCTCCGAATGCTTGTGATCACCGGGCCCCGGCCTCCCGCCAATGCCGCCGGCGACCGGGACACGTTCCGGGCCACTGATGTGCTCGAGAACCTGGAGCCGACTCTCGCCCTATGCTGCAACGGCAAGGACGAGCGCGACGCCCACCTGTCCCTCTCGACTATGAACAGAAACGCGCTGGGAATAGCGCCTCTCAACGAGGTCAACACCCGGTTCCGAGCACTGGTCCACCGTCCGAACCGCTTCAACCTGCGAGTGCTCAGCCAAGATACAGAGGTACTCGCGGTATTCGCGATGTTCGCGGTATTCGCAGTATTCGACGCACTGCGCACCCGCGTCGTACTCGCATCCGTGAGTCGCCTCGCCCAGCCCGGCCCCTTTTTCGAGCGGCATGGGCAGGGCGTGGTGCCGGGGCCACGGTTCGACCCGGGTCTGAACCGGGAGCGCGAGTGTGGCAGCAGGATCAACGCCACGACGCGGACCGCCTTGACACAGGCCCGTCCAACCGCTTGGACGGCCGACGAGGACAACGACCAGGTCACCGCGCGCCTCCAGCGGCTAGGAGTCCGCCGCGAACCGCTTGTGCCGGTGTCCCGACGATCGCCGGCAAAGGCATGGACGACTCCGCCCGCTTCTCCAACCCCCTGCGCATCAGCCTCTGCATCAACGTCGCCCGCCTTCGCCCCCATCCCAGCAAAGGAGACCTGATGAATCCGCGTCAACGGCGAGGGATTCTGCTCATCCTCGTCACAATTCTTGGGGCCATTGTCACTTTCTTGGCCGTGCTCAACTATGTCCAATCCGTCTCCTCACAGGTCGGCCCCAAGACCACTGTGCTGGAGCTTTCGAAGAACGTGGTTGAACTTCAGGAGATCACCGCCGCAGACGTCACCGCCACGGAGGTGCCCGAGCGCTGGGCCCCGAAGGACGCGGTCCACGACCTCTCCGAGTTTCAGGGCAAGGTGACCGCCTCCTCCTACCGCAAGGGGGCCGTCATCCAGACCAGCATGCTTCAGGACCCGCCGCAGCTGACGGAGGGCTACCGCGAGGTGACGATCATGGTCGACGCCGAGACCGGGGTGGCCGGCAAGATCACGTCCGGCTCGCGCGTCGACGTCGTCTCCACCCTGCAGGATCCCAACGACAAGCAGCAGACGGCTCAGGTCATCATCCAGAACGCGCTCATCACCGACGTCGGGGTGGCCACCCAGGTGGAGGACGAGAGCGCCTCCGGCGACTTCACCAAGTCGGAGGCCGTGCCGGTGACTTTCGCTCTCACCCCGGACGAATCGCTCAAGCTCGCCTACGCCGAGAGCTTCTCCAAGAAGGTGCGCCTCCTGCTGCGCCGCGACGGCGATGACAGCTCCGTAAACAGCCCCGAGTACTCGACGACGACGGACTCCCCCGACGCCACTGGAGGTAATCAGTGATGCAGTACCTACTGACGAAAGACGAGCAGATCCGGATTCAGGTGATCGCGGCCATCGCCGAGGCCGAGGGCTTCGGCGAGGTCATGGCCACCGATTCCTTCGAGCGCCTGCGAGAGTCCCTCGGCACGGGCGATGTCTCCTGCGTCCTCATCGACGAGGGGCTCTCAGACATCTCCGCACTGGCAGTCGTGCAGGACATCGCCCGTTCCTATCCGCTCATCCCGGTGGTCCTGCTCAGCCGCAGTCGGACCGCCGAGGTTCTCACCGCCGCCATGGATGCGGGAGCGCGCACGGTACTCACTCTTCCTCTGTCCCTGGAGGAGCTGAGCACTCGTCTCCAACCAGTGCTGGCATGGTCGCAGGCGGTCCAGAATGAGGCGAGCGCGCACACCGATCTCAGCTCTCGTCGGCTCGGCAGCGTGACCGCCGTCGTCGGAGCCAAGGGAGGCGTCGGCGCCTCGACCGTGGCGCTGATGACCGCGGCGCAGCTGGCCCAGCACGCCCGCACCTGCTTGGTCGACCTCGACGTGCGCGGAGGAGACATCGCCGCCATGACAGGCCTGTCCGTGCGGCGCTCGATCACGGACCTGGTGGACATCGCCGTCGAGGCCAGCGCCAGGGAGATCTCAGAGGTCATGTATCCGTTGCCGGGTGGAATCGCCTTGCTGCCCGCTCCGGATCACGGCGAGATGGGCGAGGCGATGACAGAGGTCGCCACTCGCCAGATCATCTCCATGCTGCGGTACCAGTTCGACCATGTGGTGCTGGACTGCGGCAGCAGGCTGGACGACGTCCTGGCGATGGCGCTGGACTCCGCCGACCGCGTACTCGTGGTGACCACCCCCGATACGCCGGCTGTGCGCTCCGTGCGCCGATTGACGGAGGCTCTCAACCGCCTCGACATCGCCCGCGGACGCCCCATGAGTCTCATCGTGAATCGCAGTGGTCGCAAGCGGGAGATCCAGCCCAAGACGGCCGCGAGAATGGCAGCGATCCCTCTGGCCATCGCCGTCCCAGATCTGACGTCGCAGATGGAGATGGCGGTCAACTCCAACACGCTGCTCACGGCGAAGCTGCCGGCCCTGGTCAAGGCCACCCACTACATCGCCAAGACGATCCTGGCCGAGACCGTTGGTACTACTGGTACTACTGGTACTACTGGTACTGCAGGGTCAATCGCACCCGGGCCGAGGGGCGAGGCGCAGCCGCAGCCGCAGCCGCCACAACCGCAGCCACAACGACGCCGGGCGAGACGATGGCGCGGGCGCTCGGAGAAGGGGCAGGTCACGGTGGAGTTCCCCGTGGTCTTCGCCCTCGCCACAGCGGCACTCCTGCTGTGCGTGCAGCTCCTCGGCTACGGAGTCTCCTACATGCTCGCCAATCACGCCGCTGAGGAGGCGGCCCGTGACTACGGCATCGGTATGAGCACAGAGGAGGTTCACCAGGACGTCGCCAAGCATCTTCCCGACGCCTATGGCTCGGGCATGACCATCACCCGGACCCCTGACGACAGGGTCACCGTCACCCTGCCAGTGCCCTCCGCCATGAGGCTTCACACCTCCGCCGAGGCCGGGATCGTGTGGGAGGCGCAGCAATGAGCGCTCTGCTCTCACGGCCTCCGCGGCCCCCGCGGCGTCTCCTGCACATGCTGCGCCACGACGAGCGCGGCGTCCTCGACATCGAGCTCGTCGGCTTCATACCGGCGCTGGTCATCGTCCTGCTCCTTCTCCTCCAGGGTTTCCTGGCCGTCTCCACCGTCACCTCCACCAGCGCAGCCGCCCGCGACGGCGCCCGAGCCGCCATGCTCGGTCGATCCGCTACTGCCGCCGCGGAGAACTCGCTACCGGACTGGGTCACACTCCAGTCGGTCACGGACGACTGCGGCAACGACCACTGCGTGCAGGTGACCGCACGAGTCCCGATCGGCCTGCCCGCATTCACCACCGAGCACATCACCGTGACACGAACCGCCTATTTCCCGGAGGACTGACATGGCACTGAAAGACCGCATGGCCTCAATGGCCTCACCCGCGGAGAAGCGCCACATGGCGGGCAGCAGAGAGGATCTCGTCGCCCAGTACCGGGTCCGCCTGCTGGAGGAGATCGACCTGGATGAAGTGGCCGGGCTCGAGCTTCCCCAGCAGCGAGCGCGGTTGGAACGGATACTCTCCCGGCTCCTGTCTCTGGAGGGGCCGGTCCTGTCCCCCCGGGAAAGGACATGGCTCGTCAAACGGATCATCGATGACGCCGTCGGCCTCGGCGTCCTCGAACCGCTGGTGGCGGACCACACCGTCACCGAGATCATGGTCAATGGCACGGAAGACGTCTTCGTCGAGCGCTCCGGAAGGATCGAGCGGGTCCCCACCCGTTTCACCTCCGAGGCCGAGCTCTACCAGCTCATCGATCGCATCGTCTCCTCGGTCAATCGCCGTGTGGACGAATCGAGCCCCATGGTGGACGCCCGCCTCCCCGGAGGCGAGCGCGTCAATGTCATCATCCCGCCACTCGCCCTGGACGGGCCGACAATCACGATCCGTCGTTTCCCTCAGCCCTTTCAGCTCACGGATCTCGTGGCGCGCCACAGCCTGCCCCAAGAGGCGGCCGATCTTCTCGGAACGCTGGTGGCGGCGAAGTTCAGCATCCTCATCTCGGGCGGAACCGGCTCCGGCAAGACCACCTTCCTCAACGCCCTGTCCGGCATGATTCCGCGGCGCGAGCGCATCATCACCATTGAGGACGCCGCCGAGCTCTCTCTGCAGCAGCCCCATGTGGTGCGCCTGGAAGCGCGCCCGGCCAACATCGAGGGACGCGGCCAGGTGGCCATCCGCGATCTGGTCCGCAACTCCCTGCGCATGCGCCCGGACAGGATCATCGTCGGCGAGGTTCGCGGCGGCGAGACCCTGGACATGCTCCAGGCCATGAACACCGGCCACGAGGGATCGCTCACCACCGTGCACGCGAACTCCGCGGTAGATGCGCTCAGTCGCTTGGAAACACTCGCCTCCATGTCCGACGTCGCGCTCCCTGTGGAGACCGTGCGAGACCAGATCAACGGCGCCATCGACGTCATCGTCCAATTGGAGAGGGATTCCGCGGGGATACGACGAGTCAGCAGCATCGAGTCGGTCACGTCGCGGCGTCGCGAGAACTACGCGACCTCCCCGCTCCTGCACTACGTCCACGCGACGCGACGCGGCACCGGCCGTTTCGAGTTCCGCGGCATCTCGGAAGCCATGGCGCAGCGGATGCTCCAGCACGGGCAATCGCTGCCCCGTGGTCTCACAGCGGCGGGGACAGCGGCATGAACGGCGTCGGAGTCATCATTCTCGGCACCGTGGCGACCGTCGCCACAGGTGCCGCAGCAGTGCTCGCCCTCAGCGCCAGTGTCGGACGCGTCTCCCAGGTCGCGCAGAGCCTGGGAGTCTCGGACGACTCCCGCAGACACGGCCCTGTAGCCGTCCTTCTAGCACAGCTGCAGCGATTGCCCCTGACCCGCAGGCTTCGACAACGGCTCATCGGAGCCGGACTCGACTGGGACCCGGCGATCACCGAACTGGCCCTTGCCGCACTCGTGGTCCTGGTGTTCCTGGGAGTGCGCCCTTTCATCGGGAGGATAGCCGGCGGGGTTCTGGCAGCAGCCGTGCCATTCGCGTTCTCCCGCTGGATGCAGCGTCGGGCCGCACAGCGCACTGAGCGCTTCATCGCCCAGCTCCCGGACGTCTCCAGAGTCCTGTCCAACGGCACCTCGGCGGGCATGTCCGTGGAACGGGCCCTCGGCCTGGCGGCCGTGGAGGTCTCGGAGCCGGCGAAGACAGAGCTGAACCGGGTGGTCGCCCAACTGGGGCTGGGCTGGGCGCTGGAATCCGCCCTGACCGATCTGTCAGAACGGATGCCCTCACGCGAACTCGACGTTCTGGTGCGCACCATCATCATTCAGTCCAGATCCGGCGGCACCCTGGTCACAGCCCTGCAGGAGATCGCCTATGCACTCGAGGATCGCAAGCAGCTGCACCGCGAAGTGCGCACGGCGATCCTCGGATCGGCGGTCAGCGGCTACATCGTCCCCGTCATGGGCGTGGGATGCGTCGTGCTTCTCAATCTCATGAAGCCCGGCGTCCTGGACGACATGGCGTCCTCCTTCATCGGCCGATTGATCCTTCTGATCGCCTTCGTCTTCTTCGGCCTCGGCGCCCTGCTCATCCGGCTCGTCTCGAGAGTGGAGGTGTGAGGTGGTCGCCTTCAGCACGGCTTTCCTGGCCGCATGCCTCGTGCTCGCAGCCGCCGGCGGCATCCGTATGATCCGCGACGACGGCACCAAACACTTGACCGGCACCGGAAGCACCGTCGGCACCGCGATTGACATCGAGGAGCGTCGGCAAGAGGGCGTCTTCGTCAAACTCATCGACACTCTGGGGATGCGGGGGCAGCAAGCGCTTCGCCGCCTCTACGGGCCGGTGCGCCTGCGCGCGCTCGATCAGCGTCTGAGAAGCGCGGGCAACCCGGAAGGCCTGCACCTCGACCTGTTCATTCAGCGCGAGGCGGGATTCGTTATCCTCAGTGCGATTCTGCTGCTCATATTCGCACTGCTGGGCCGATGGACGATCGGAATCGTGGTCGCCGTCGTCTTCTCAGGATGGATGTACCTTTGGCTCGCCCAGGCCCTCCGCAACCGGCAGAAGAAGCTCAACCGCGACCTGCCGGATTTCCTCGACATCCTCGCGGTCACCGTCCGCTCGGGACTGCCTTTCAGAAACGCGCTGGAGCGCGTCTGCGAGCACTTCGAGGGACCGGTATCGGAGGAGATGATCACGGCCCTCCATGAGATGCGCCTGGGGGTCTCCCGGCGCGATGCCTTCACCGCAGTTCGAAAGCGGGGCCGTTCGGAGAACATCGACACCTTCGTCACGGCTCTCCTCCAGTCCGAGGAGCTGGGGACCCCGATCGGCGAGGCGCTCCAGGCGATCGTCAAGGAGATCAGGCGCGAGCGCGCCGAGCAGGTGCGGCGCGATGCCGCCAAGGCCTCGCCGAAGGTCTCCTTCGTCGCCACGATGACCATGCTGCCGGGCACCATCGTCCTCATGATAGGCGGCATGCTCTACGCCAATCGCGACGTTTTCGCCCGCATTTTCGGTGGTTGAGATGGAACCTCGGACAACAATCTCCCGGGCGCCCCTGGCAAGGGAGATACGAGACCGCAGCATGTCCGGCGCCGTGGGACTCATCTGCGACGTGAGGCTGGGTATCCTCCTCACCTGCGAATTCGCCCTCATGACGACCGGCACCTCAGCTTTATCGATCATCTCCCTCTTCGTGGCGATGGGCATGAGCTGGATACCGCTGCGCGTCATACGGCGGGCCCCGGCGGTGATCAACCGGGGATGGCTCTTCCCCTGCACGGACCTCATTGTCACCGGCACGCTCGTCTTCGCCCTCTCCGACGCCTTCAACGGCGCCGAGGAGCTCGTGCTCGCATACGTTCTGACCTCCGCACTGCTGGTGGGCACCGTCACAAACGCGGCATGGGCCGCTATATGGACAATCGGCGTCCTGACCGTCCTGGTCACGACGAGACTGAGTCACAGTCACATGCCGCTCTCTCCGGCGGTGTCACTCATCTCGACCCTCGGCATCGGAGCCGGCGTGCTCCTCGGCAATCGGCTGTTCACTCAGCTCCAGGAGGTCGGCAGGCTCACCGCCGAGGCCGCGGCCGCCCGCGCCGAGGAACGGGCGCTCACCGAACGCCTCGCAATCGCCCGGGATCTTCACGACTCACTGGCGAAGAGCGTCCACGGCATCCGCATGCTGGCCGAGGCGCTGGACGACTCGCTCCGCTCGGAGCGGCACAAGGACGCCGCCCTCAGTCGCACCCTGTTCGAGTCGGCGGACGAGGCCAGCCGCGAGGCGCGCCTGGTCCTGGACGGCCTGCGAATCAGCGGAGAGGACGACGTCGCGGGAGCCCTTTGCGAAGAGGTTGCCCGCTGGAGCGCTCGGACCGGCATCGCCGCGGCCTGCCTCGAATCCGAGCCGTCGCAGAGTATGCCGTGCTCGCCGGAGACGATGTGGCAGCTCCAGCGCGTGCTCGGCGAGGCGCTCACCAACATAGAGAAGCACGCCCGCGCGAGCGCCGTGAGCTTCTCCATCGGGGTGGAGGAGCATCGATTGCGCATCGAGATCAACGACGACGGCGTCGGGCTGACGGATGCGAAGAGCAGCGAACCCATCAGCCCCGAAGGCCATTACGGCCTCACCGGCATGCGCGAGCGCGCTGAAGCGCTCGACGCCGAGCTGAGCATCGAGTCGCAACCGGAGCCCGGCGTCGGGCTGCGGACGCGACTGCTCGTTCCGCTGACATCACTGACAGCGCCACAGGAGGTGCGGACATGAAGATCATGGTTGTGGATGACAACGCCATCGTGCGTGCGGGCCTTCGAGCGGTGCTGGCCCGCGTGGATTCGGTGACGGACGTCGTTGAGGCCGAGGACGCCTTCGCAGCCCTCGAGATCGCCGCTGCCGAGTCGCCGGAGATCGTCCTGCTGGACATCTCCATGCCCGGGCGCAGTGGCCTGGACGTTCTTCCCGAACTCGTCGACCGCATGTCGGTCATCATGCTCACCTCCTTGAAGGATCCCGCACTGATCCGCCGGGCGATCGACGCCGGGGCGCGCGGGTACCTGGTGCACGGCCAGCTGGGCGTCAATGAAGTCGCCGGCGCTATTGAGACGTGTCGGCACGGCGGACTGGTTCTGGGCAGGGAAGCGGCCGAGGTCATGCTTCATCCCTCTCGCGGCGATCGGCCCAATCCCCTGCGCGAGCATCTGACTGACCGCGAGGCGGAGATTCTCGACCTCGCGGCCGGCGGCCTGTCTAATGCGGAGATCGCTTCTCAGTTGTTTCTATCAGAACGGACTGTCAAGAACTATCTCAATGCAGCTTATCCCAAGATCGATGTACATAACCGCGCCGAGGCGGTGTCCGCCTGGCTGGGGCGAAGCCAAGGGCGTTGATCGGGGCAGCCGCCCCTGCACCCTGGGGCGGTGGTCGACCTAATTTTAATTCTGTCAGAAGGACATCACCAGTCCACCGACTTCAACCCTTATATGGAGGTCATGATGAACAACAACTCCCTGCTCCGTCTTCAGGTCCGCATTCAGCAGGCATGGACCGACCTGCGCGACAGCGAGCGCGGCCAGACAATGGTCGAATACGCGGGTATCGGTCTGGTCGTCGTCGCCATTCTCGCCGCCGTCGTCACGGGATTAGCCAGCAATAAGGGTGGAGGCATTGGTGGAGCAATAACAGGCAAGATCTCAGAGGTCATCAAGAGTATCAAGACAGGAAAGTGAGTCTTCCCGCGTGCGGTTGACGCAACCAGCTCAGTTAGGTGCACCCGAGAGCGGGGTGCACCTAACTGCGCTTTTTCTATCACCTTTTCATGAACACCTCCGTCACGCAGGACTGAATGAGGATGAACCACCGTCTGAGCCTATTGAAAGGCGCGCGTCGTCGCCGAATCAGGAATGATGAGCGCGGCAGCATCTTTCCCTATCTCTGCATCGCCTGCGGAGCTCTCGCCATGGTGGCGCTGCTCCTCATGCTCAGCCTGGGAGACACCACGCTTCATCGGAGAGACGCCAGCAATGCGGCGGATGCCGCGGCGCTCGCCGCCGCCGGGGCGTGGGCGGACTCCATCGAGTCGATGTACGACGACGCCGTCGACTCCGATAACGCCGACGGCTTGTGGGGCGGCATCGGAAAAGGATTAGGATCCTACGCGGGCCTGGAAGCCAAGAATGCTGCCGACACATACGCCTCCCACAATGGCGCCACGGTCACAGCATACTCCGTCGACGCCACCCAGAAGACCGTGACCGTCAGCGTGGAGACCAATTCCACCGTTGAAGGAACCGATGAGAAAATGACAGCAACCTCTACCGCCGAGATCGTCCTCAAGGACGGCGTCTGCCTCGGCGGAGGCAAAGTCGGGTTCAAGATCGATGGAAATTGCGTCACCGAACGCCCCAAGGAGACCCCGAGCCCCGAACCCTCTCCAACGTCTTCACCCTCTCCGTCACCCTCCTCAACGCCCACGCCTTTCACGGGCCCCTCCGGCATGAGCAGGCACGCGAAAGTCACTACCAAGCTGACGTCCTGACCATTAACATATACGGGTTCTCAAAGGCGCTCTCACCACCGCGCCCCGATGGTTCACGACGGCTCATAAACCATTCATTCCATAGTCATATTCGTATTCACCGTGCAACTACTGGGGGAAATATCGTGCGCACCATTGTTTCACATACACTTCCCATCGCCGCTCTCACTCTCGCACTGCTCACCGGGTGCGGCGGCGAAGGCGGCGAAAGCGCCGACCCCAGCGCAACGGCCACCTCCACGGACGCGCAGGCCACCGAGACGACCGCCAGTCTCACGCCCGCATACGGACTCACCCTGACACTCCCCACCAATCTGACCTCCGATGAGGAGCCCAGGAAGGGCTCGAATGACAAGTGGCGGGTCGATTACTACGTTCAGGACGAGTCCGCACCGGCTCTCATCGACGTCGAGTACTACACGGAGAGCTCCCAGACCGCATCCGGCATCGCATCACTGGACGAGAACGCCTACGCAGAAGACGGCATCACCATCACCCCCACGGCGACTACCGTCGAGGGCTCCCCCGACGCATACACATACACCTGGGAGCAGAACGCCGCACCCCCATGGGACCCGACGGCGCCCGCCATCGATCTGTCCTGCCAGGCGAAACTGGCGGACGGCCCCGAGGGCTACGCCTACGGGGTCTATGCCTGCGCACCCAAGGACAATCAGCAGAGCATCGACGCCATGCAGGCAGTTCTCGATTCCATGACGGTCAGCGAGTCCTGACGCACAGAATTCATCATCAATTCAATTCATCTTCAATTCCAGCTTCAATTCATGGCGCTGCACGACCGCCCCGTTGGCATGGTCGGGCAGCGCCATTCATATGCCGCAAGTGCGAGCGAAGCTCCGGCTTCGCTCACGCCTTACGCACTGCAGGGCGCTTTCCGGGGCGCTCGCCCCTTCGACGCCGAACGCCGACAAGGTTCACTACTGGCAGCACCTGCTGTAAAGCGCAAGGAGACCTCAATGAGCCCTCGTAAGAAATCGTTGTGGCAAGAGCGGGGACAGACGCTCACGGAGCATGCCGGTATCGGCCTGGTGGTCGTCGCCCTGCTCTTAGTGGTCGCGGGAGGAATCACCGTGACATCCGGAGACAAAATCGGTCAAGCCGTCCTCTGCAAGATCTCCCAGCATATCCATTCCGTCGCCGGAGGATCGTACGAGTGCCCCCTGAACGGCAACCCTTACGCCGCCAACCCCGCCGCTGTCCCTTCGTACGTCAGCGAGACCAGCAAATCAACATCTGCAGGCGTAACCATTCCTAAACTCGGGCCCGGAGATTTAAAAGTCGATGGAAGCGACAACGCCTCCATTAAGAAGACGAGATACATGGACGGCTCCGGAAGCCGTCAATACAGCAAGACGACCGAGGTGAGCGCCTCCTACGACTACAGCACCAGCAAGCATAAAGCCTGGAAAAAGAGAAAGGCGAACGAAGCCGGTAAATCCAGCGATGATGACTCGGACAGCAAAGGAGCGCCCTTCGACGCCGAAATCCAGGCTTCAATAAAAGGCTCCATCAATCGCACAACAACGAAGACATACAAGTGCGACACCCCCGGCCACCCCACATGCCGCCAGCACGACAAGCGGAATCGCGAAGTGGCTCAGGAGCACCTCGACGATCAGGGCCTGGGGAGAGCGACCAGCGGCGATACGGAGGTCAAGCAGAAGCCCGATAGCACGTCCACCTCATGGACCGCCGAAGCAGAACTCGAGGGTGGAGTTTCCGTCAGCACTGAGATCGGAGTAAAGGATCCAGAAGATACAAAAAAGGGCAATAAAAAAGGCGGAAAAGAGCGCCGATACGACCCGAAAGACGCCAAGGAGGCCGCTAAGGAAAAAGTCTTGAATTACGGCAGAGTCAAAGCTAAAGCCAGTGCAAGCGCATCCGGAAAAGTGGGCTACACCCGCACCGAAACACATGCCGACGGAAAGACAGAAACATCCAATAGATTCGCATACAAGGGCGAGGTTAATGCAGAGCTAGCAGGCTCGGCTTTCGGCGAAGATAACGGAAAGAATAGCACAAACGGCAGCTATTACGGCAGCTACGAGCTGACCTACGATGATGACGGCGAACTCAAGACCATTACATTCACCAACGTCAAGGAGCATCAGGAAGAAGGCAGAGGAGGAAAGAGCGAATCAAAGACAACGACGATCACAACCACACTGGACGTTTCCGGATTGAGTCAAGAGGATCGCAAAATCGCGGAGAAGTACGCCTCCCGATCCTTTACAAATGGTGCACTCTTTGTCACGGAGTCGTCCTTCAAACCATCGAAACCATCGAGCGACAGCTTCGACAACCTGCTTTATCGCCAGGGGCAAACGACTCGAACCGTGCAGGAGGGCGAGATGATCACCAAGAACGGGGGCTGGGACTTTTGGGTCCTCAGATATCAGACGCAATCCACTCATGGCTCGCAGGACACGATCAAGGCTCAGCAGCTGGGCCGTCCCGGGCCGGACGGAGAACGCACGTTTGAGGATGTGGAGTAAGTAGATGTGGAAGTAAGCAGGAGTAGGCGTAAGCGGCTCTGTGAGCACTCTGAGTCGGCCTCATGACAACATCCGATAAGGAGGATTTGTGCACCACAACAGCGCGGGCACCAGTACGTCCTTCCCCCCGTCGACCGACTACGGCGTCATCGCCAGGCGACGGAGATTCCTCATGGCGGGATTCTCGGGGGCCGCCCTGACGACTCTTGCGGCATGCGACGGCACGTCGTCACAGCCTCCGGGAGACCGGCTCGCAAAGGTCGATGATGTCCCCCAGCCCTATGCTGGAACAACGCCGCAGAGCGAGGCTCCCGACGACTGGACAACCGTGACATATGAAGGGCAGTCCTTCAGTCTTCCGACGGCCTTCGAGGAGCCCGCGCAGCATGATGACTGGGGAATCTACAAGATGGCGTATGACCGTTTCGAGGACGACACCAAGGTCCACAGGATTCTGGTCACAGGCATCGACACCGAGGTCACAACCGCCAATGGGATCAGGCAGACGGTCAATCTCATGAATGGCGGGCTGATCGAGAACTACAGCGAGATCAATACGATCTCCTGGAGCGTGGACGACACCACCGCCATCGAGCGGATCGCCTTCTACTGGGGTCCCGATATCGACTTCCCCGGCTATACCTGGATGATCGCGTCTTCTGCGGGAGTCGGGGTCGTCACCTCCTTAGGCGTCAACGCTGACGATGGTTTGCGCAACAGCATTGAGGACACTCTGACCCTGGATGGAGGGGAATGATGAAACGCCGTTCAGGCCTCGCCGCACTGGCGACCATCGCAGTGAGTTCCGCGGTTGCGGCATGCTCGTCGAACAAACCCGCGGCCCCCTCGGGGAACTGGCAGCGGGACGGCGACGGCAATCTTCTGGTCGCCATCCCGAAGGGCTGGGAGAAATCCACTCCCGATAGCGGCGCATGGACGACGTGCTGGACCGACCCCGAAGACGATTCCAATGTCCTCATGACCACCAGCTCGATCGACGAGGACGACGTCTACACAGCGCTCGACACATCGGCCGACGCCGCGCGATCCGTCACCCGGGGATACCGGCTGGTCGGCGAATGCACCGCTTGGTCCGACGGCACTACTACTCTGGCCCGACAGGACTATCAGACGACGTGGCCAGTTGAGGGCCGCGGAAGCACATGGGCGATCAGTTCCAATGGTCTTATTGCTCTCGTCGATCTGAGCGGGAGCTCCGTGACGGACGAGCAATTCACCACCGTCGGCTCATGGATCGAGCTCACTGGAACCGCCTCCGCAACTGCGTCGATCACAAGTTCCGCAACGGTATCGCCCGGCACCGACGGCAGCCAGTACATTGAGGTCTCGGGGCTCAGTTGCGCTCTGCCCGAGGACTGGACTGATACAGGCGCTCTGGAAGGCTCGGAGAGGTGGGTCAGTACCTGGGCGCTGGTCGAGGATGAGATCATGGCGCAGAGGCTTTTTCTTGCACCTACCATGCCGCAGAGCACCGTCACGGACGCAATGTCTCAAATTGAGAATGACTCGTCCGGCGGTGCACTGGTCAACTACACCAAGCAGCAGGAGAATTCCCTTCACCTGTCCGGTCTCACCGAAGCGATTCGAACCGATTTCAGCGCCGGCGATAACAATACCGATGAAGGCTGCATATGGGTGCTTCGCCAGGATTCCCATGTCGCAGCTGTGCAGTACTCGGGCACGGGCCCCATCGATACTGATTTACGCGACTCGATCGAGCAGTCTCTCGCCCTCACGGTGTGATTGCACGGCCATAGAAAGCGATAGCACATCGATGAAACCGGCGCTCCGGATAATCGATCTCCCGAATGGCCGGTGTCAAGAACCCGTTCATGCTCCACGGGTCCCACTCCCCGTATCGGCTCAGCACATGCGCCCTTAAGCTCGGCAGCGAATCGTGGTCCCATCACACGGAACCAACGGAACCATTGGACGCCACCCGCCGTCCGCCGCCGTCGAAAGGATGCACCCTCATGCACCGTCGCCTCCAGGCGCCGCTATTCGCACGGTTCGCAGCCGGGGGAGCCGATGCCGGGAAAACTGGTGCGCCGAACTCAAAGCTCTCGAGCACACGTGCCACTGCACTGGCCATCGCTCTGGCAGCGAGTGCGCCCATCAGCACGGCGCCTCCTGCAGGCGCGGCTACGACGAACACAGCCACGGACACGACAGCCGCAACCGCGGACTCCTCACGGGCAACCTCGACAACCCAGAAGCTCACCAGTGGTTATATGGCAGCAGACCAGGAAACCGTCGCAGACAACCCTGTGACCTCCCAGGTCACCGCCATGCTCGCCACCGACACCACCCGCCAATGCGCCAATCAACGGACCTGCGACGCGGCCGGGCAGGTGAGCAGTACTCCAGCGGATAACGCCGGCACCGGCCGCCTACGCACCAATCGGCGGCGGGGCCACGTCGCACTCGACCACACAGTCGAGTCGGCCGGAGCCCGCGTCGTCCTCTCACTACCCTCCTTCGATTCCGCCGCCTCTGCCGGCCAGACCAGTCCCGGGAAGACCACGCCAACCGACGCCGCGACTGCCGGCGCCTCAGAACCCGCGCTCACGATCAGCGGTACAGCCGGCTACCAGCGCGCCACCACCGCGGAGCCCAACGGAACCGGTGCGGTTTCGCACACGCTGTCCTACAAGGCCGAGGTTCCGCCCGTCCAGCAGGACAAGGAGGATCCCTGGAGCTCATTCGGCACGACCGCACCGGCCGAGGGCGAGCGCACCTGCGTCGGCAGCATCTCCTTCAGCTACGACAGCGGTGGAGATCTGGACACCATCGTCTTCACCCACGCAACCGAGGGCACCGCCAGGGAGGGCATCGCCGGGGTCACCCCGGGCGCGACGGTGACCAGCATCGTCACCACGACCCTGGAGGTGCCGCTGCTCAGCGAGGCCGACCAGGAGATCGCCACGTCCTATGCGCGCCGCTCCGCCCTCGCATCGGGCACCCTCGACACCCCTCTGACGGCGCTATCGCCCGCCATGAGCCCCGGACAGGGCTTCGCCGACATCGTCTCCGCCCACGCCACCACTACCCGGCAGATCCTGGAGGGGGCGGCGCTCAAGGACCACGGCGGTGCGGACGCCCTGGCCCAGAGCTGGACCGCGAGCCGACTGGCGGCGGATCGCAAGCAGCTGGCCACCCAGGATCTCTGACGGGCCGCCCATGAACACCTGTAACACCCGGATCCCACGTGAGGAGGGACGATGGCACGAGCACGGCGGGCGACAGCGTCCGCCTTCCTGATCGCGGCGCTCCTGGCCCAGGCCGCCTGCTCCGGCAGCGGCGGCGCCGAAGCCTCCGCGCCGTCGACCAACGTGACCGCATCGCAGGCGGTGTCGTCATCGGGCGGGAGCAACGCTGCGGGGACAACGGATATGACCCTTGAGCCGGCCCCGGGGCTCATGATTCAGGTGCCCGCCGACGCCCTTACCGCGGCAGCGACAACCTACGACGACGGCATGACCCAGACCTACTACGACTCCACCGCCGTCACGATCGACGTCGAGTACTACTCCGGCGGCACCAAGCCGGCCAGCGCCATGCTCGCCGCGGAGAAGGATGCCCTGACGTCGCAGGGCGTGGAGGCTACTGCGGATTCAGCCACGGTCGAGGGCGGCGGCAATGCCACCCGTCTCAGCTGGACGTCCTCCGCCGTCCCGCCGTGGTCCCAGGACGCCCAGGCCACCCCGGTGAAGGTCGCCAGCACTGGCATCATCGTCGACGGGGCGGACGGATACAGCTACGGCGTCTATGTCTTCGCCGACTCCACGAGGGCCGACAGCACGGCTCAGATGACAGCGATTCTCGACTCGATCGTGGTGAGCGCCCCATGAGGCGCCGCACGCTACTGGCCGCCGGTGCCGGCGCCGGCGGGATCGCTGCCCTGGGCACCCTGTCCGCCTGTGGCAAGTCGGAAGAGGCCGCACCCAACGACGGCATGGAGTCCGTCGCCGACGTGAGCCAGCCCCCGGCCCCCTCCCCCGGTCCGGACGAATCCCCGCAGGAGTGGACCGCCGTGAACTTCTCCGGCATCTCCTTCAGCATCCCGACGACCATGACCGGTCCCACGCCGCACACCGACTGGGGCCTGTACGCCGTCTCCTACGATCTGGCCGAATCGGACAATGAGTTCGACCAGCGGGTCATGGTCTCGACGGTCGATGCCGTCACCACCGCCGACGGCATCAGGCAGACCACCGACCTGATCAATTCCGGCCTCATCGAGAACTATGCGGAGATCGGTCGCGTCTCCTGGCAGGCGGACTCCAACGGCCCGGCGATCGAGCGCATCGCCTTCTACTGGGGGCCGGACAGCACCTGGTGCGGGTGGACCTGGATTATCGCCACGGATGCCGGCACGGGCGTCATGACCCTCCTCGGCACCTCGATCGATGACGGGCTGCGCAACGGCATCGAGAACACGCTCAATCTGACGAGGAGAGCGGCATGACGCGCATGCAGACACGCATACGACGGCGCACCGGAGTCCTGGTCACGCTGGTCGCGGCCTCGACGGCGTCGGCAGGATCGCTGGCGTCGCTGGCATCACTCACCGCGTGCTCATCCGCAGGCCCCGTCCCCGGCTGGGACAAGGCGCAGGACGGCGGCCTGCGGCTCATCGTCCCGTCCGGTTGGGACAAGACGGTCCCCCAGTCCAGCCTGTGGAGCACCCGCTGGACGGACCCTGCGGACAAGTCGTCCGTACTCATGACGGCCCAGTCGGTGAGCGCCGCGGATGCGTACCAGGCGCTCGACCTGGCGATGAATGCCGCCCGCGCCTCCACACGCGGCTACCTGCCCGGAGCCCGCACAGCGATCACCGACGGCGGTACCGTTGTGGCCCGGCAGGACTATCAGACCTCCTGGCCTTACGCGAACCGCGGCGCGACCTGGGCGGTGAGCAACGGTTCACGGATCTCACTCATCGACTTCTCAGGCGAGTCGATCACGGATCAGCAGCTCGAGACCGCGGGCCGCTGGATCGAGCTCGCCTGATCGTCTGAACGGCCGGCGCTCCACGGGGAGTGCACGGGTAGTGATGGGGAGCAGATGGGGACTGATGGGTCCGTCCCCATCGAGAACGCAGGGCCGACCGGCTACGGTCGAGGTGTTCCTCCGGTCCATCCGCCGCAGAAGTCCCTACCTCACCGGGAGGAGACCACCATGCACCGCACCTCACGTCCCCTGAACCTAACAACCCCGGCACGACCGCCCCGGCCTCCGGTCCCTCGCTCGACGGCGCCCGGGCGACGCTCCTTCCTGACCCTGACCGCCCTGACGGCCCTGACCGCCGCGGGCGCGTCACTGGCAGCGGGTTGCGGGCGCTCATCCGATTCGGGCGAGAACGGAGCACCCACCGATGGCGCCTCCGCCACCTCCGCCGCCTCGGCCGGGGCGACGAACAACGGCACGGCCGGATGGCAGGATCTCGACGGCCACCTGCTGGGGCATCACGCCACGATCCGGGTCTCGCCCCTGGTGCGCGCGAGTGACACCGCCACGGCCCTGGTCCTGGAGATCACCCGCGCGACTGACGACGCTGCGCCTGCCGACATTGAGGACTCCGGCAGCCTGCCGACAGACGACGCCGAGGAATCCCCCGCCTCCGACGACGCGCAGGACGGTCAGGGCAGTCCGGACAGCACCGACGACCCGGGCGCTGACTCGGGCACTGATCCGGACACCGCCTATGCCACTCCCAGTCTGAGCGCGCCCGCTGGGGGCAGTGGTGCCGATGGCGTGCGTCTGATCGACACCGCCGGCGCGGGACGGGTGTGGACCGCGGGGTCGGCATCCGGAGGGGCCCTGGAGTTCAAGCGCGGCGAGACGATCACGTCCACGGTCGTGTTCGGACCGGTCGACATCGACGAGGTCATCGTCTTCGTGCCCCAGTCCGGCTTCGCCACGGTGAGCGTCATCGGCCGCGACCAGGCGGCAGGAGCCGGGATCAGTTCTCAGGCGCTGGACGAGGCCGACGAGATCATCCAGGACGGCGGCCCCGGTGAGGACGCGGCCGTCGCGCCCCTGGAGCGCTACACCCAGGCCCCGGACAACTCGGCCGGCACGCGCACCAGCGACAAGGACGTCACGGTCACCCTGTCCAGTGACGTCACCTTCGACTCCGACTCCGCGGCACTGTCCGACAAGGCCGACGGCCAGCTGCAGATTGTGGCCGAGCAACTGGCTCAGTATCCCGACGGCGGCAGCCTCGACATCGTGGGGCACACCGACGACGTCGCCGACGACGCCCACAACCAGAAGCTGTCTGAGGACCGGGCCCAGGCCGTGCGCGACCGGCTGGCCGAACTCGCCGATCTGGGATCGTGGCCGGATTCCGTCACCGGCAAGGGCGAGACCGAGCCCGCCATCGACGACACCACCGACGAGGCCCGCGCCGCCAACCGCCGCGTCGTCATCACCATCACCCCCACAAGCGGCACCACCGCCAAGCAGCCGGGAACCACCGGCACCGCCACGCCCTCAGCCCCACCGACCTCGGGCACCGGTCTGCCCGAGGCCAAGGGCCCGGTCGGCACCGGCCCGGACGGCGTCACCGTCAAAGGACCGGAGGACTACGGCGGCCAGATCACCGTCACCCTCGACCACATCACCCGCAACGGCGGCCTCCTGCTCGGCCAGCTCATCGTCACCACCGGGCCGGGCGGCACCGGCGACACCACCCTGACCGGATGGTTGAACGACCCCGCACAAGTTCACGCCAGCTCCCGCGGCGAGAGCGGCGGCGTGAGCGCCGTCGGCATCACCAATGGCCTGACCCTCCTGGCCGACGGCCAGCGCGTCTACACCGCCGACTACATCCTGCCCGGCGGCGACTGGCACAGGCCCCTCACCGAGCTCTACGCCTACGAGGACCTCAAGGAGAACGTCACCACCACCATCTGCGTCGTCTGGCCCGACACCGGCCAGGATACCGTCACCCTCGACCACCCCGGCGGGCGCTTCGACGACGGCTACGCCTTCCGCCTCAGCGATATCCCCGTCATCACCGCTTGAGAGCCGCCTGCGGCCCGCCGGCGGCCCGCCGGCACTGCCGACCCCCTCACCGCCGAGATCGGTCCAGTTCCGGCTCGAGATCGGTCGTATTCCGCACCGAGATCGGTCCAGTTCCGGCTCGAGATCGGTCGTATTCCGCACCGAGATCGGTCCGGTTTCTTACTGCATCCGCACAACCATCAGACCTCACCGAAGGGAGGCCCCTCATGTCCGCCACCCCCGCCAACCCCACCAAGCCGCAGCCTCCAGCCCCTCACCCGGCGGCGGCACCCGGGCGACGCTCCTTCCTCACCCTGACCGCCCTGACGGCCCTGGGTGCCGGGGGCGTGCCGGTGATGGCGGGGTGTCGTTTGTCCAAGGTCGGGGCCGATGGCGGCGCGTCGTCTGGGTCTGGTGGTAGTACTTCCTCGGTTTCGGCGTCTCCCGCTCCGACCGATTTCCAGACCCTGGACGCCCGCATCGTGGGGCACCGATTATCTGTCCGGGTCTCTCCCCTGGTCCGCACCAGTGAGGAGGCCACGGCCCTGGTCCTGGAGTTCACTCGGGCCGCCGACGACGCCGCCATGGTGGATGTGCAGCAGCACTGGAATAGCGACAGCCGGATGCCAGTCAACCCGTATATGACCGACTCCGTTAACAGCAGTGTGCGGCTGTTGGACCCCGACCAGGGTCGAGTATGGATTACCACGCTGGATAGTCTGCAGTACCTCATACTCGCCCCGGGCGAATCCGACACGGTTTACATTCCCTTCGGGCCGGTCGACATCGATCAGGTCACCGCTTTCATCCCCCAGACCGGTTTCGTTCCCCTCGGCGTGATCGACCGGGACACGGCCACCACCATCGGCATCGACCTGGCCGCCATGGACAAGACCCTGGGCAAGCTCAGCACCGATTCCGGTAGGAGTGCCCCCGTACGCATTGAGTCCTTCACCGAGGCCCTGGACGACTCCACCAACACGCGAACCACCGACCAGAACGTGACGGTCACCCTGTCCAGCGACGTCACCTTCGACTCCGACTCCGCCAATCTGTCCGACAAGGCCGACGGCCAGCTGCAGACCGTGGCCGGGCAACTGGCCCAGCATCCCGACGGCGGAAACCTCGACATAGTGGGCCACACCGACGACGTCGCCGACGACGCCCACAACCAGAAGCTCTCCGAGGACCGCGCCGCCGCCGTCAAAACACGACTGACAGAACTCGCCGACCTCGCCAAATGGCAGATCACCACCACCGGCAAAGGCGAAACCGAACCCGCCATCAACGACACCACCGACGAAGCCCGCGCCGCCAACCGCCGCGTCGCCATCACCATCACCCCCACAAGCGGCACCACCACGCAACCGGGGACCCCGAACAGCGCCACGCCGTCAGCCCCACCGACGTCGGACACCGGCCTGCCCGACGCACAAGGCCCCGTCGGCACCGGCCCCGACGGCGTCACCCTCAACGGACCCGACACCCGAGGCGGCGGTCAGATCACCGTCACCCTCGACCACGTCACCCGCAACGGCGGCCTCCTACTCGGCCAGCTCACCGTCACCACCGGCCCCGGTGGCACCGGTAACCCGTTCTTATCCGCATGGCTCACTGACAGCTCCGTCCTCCTGGCCAACTCACGAGGAGAAACAGGGGGGATCGAAGCCATCGGCGCCTCCAGCGGACTGACCCTCCTGGCCGACGGCCAACGCGTCTACCCCGCCGACTACCTCCCACCAGACATAGACCGCCACAGGCCCCTCACCGAGCAGACGCTGACCAGCGCCCTCAAAGAAGGCGCCACCACCACCGTGTGCGTCGTCTGGCCCGACACCGGACAAGACACCGTCACCCTCGACCACCCCGGGCACAAGAACAACCTTTCCTATGTCTTCCGCCTCACCGACATCCCCGTCATCACTGCTTGAGAACGCCGCCTGAGAGTCACCGGCACTGCTGGCCCCCTCATCGCCGAGATCGGTCGTATTCCGCACCGAGATCGGTCCGGTTCCGGCTCGAGTTCGGTCCACTTCCGGCTCGAGATCGGTCCAGTTCCGCGCTGAGAACCGAGATCGGAGCGTTCCGCTTACATCATTCGCAATGAACATCAAGCCTCGCTGAAAGGAGGCCCATCATGTCCCCTAAACCACGACCACTGGCCCTCCATCCCAAGCAAAGCAGCCGACGCTCCTTCCTGACCTTGACCGCCCTGACCGCCGCGGGCGTGCCGGTGGTGGCGGGGTGTCGTCTGTCCAGGGCCGGGTCTGGGGGCGGTGGTGGTGTCTCGGGCGGTGGTGGTGCTGGGTCGTCGGGTGCGGCTTCGCCTGCACCAGATGGGTGGCAGGACTTGGATGGTCATCTGCTGGGGCACCGCGTCTCGGTGAGGGTATCGCCCTTGGTGCGTGTCAGTGAGGAGGCTACGGCCCTGGTCCTGGAACTCACCCGGGCAGCGGACGACGCGGCGGTCGCCGATGTCCAGAGCTCCGAGAGCGGTTCGGACGACAGTGACAACACGGTCTACGCCAGCACCTCTCTGGGTAGACCTCTTCCGGCTCGTGGCGCCAGCGGTGTGCGGTTGATCGACACTGCCGGCGCGGGTCGGGTGTGGACCGCCGGATCGGCGTCCGGAGGAACTCTTGAGCTCAAGCCCGGTGAGACGGTCTCCTCCACCGTGGTGTTCACACCGGTCGACCTTGACGAGGTCACCGTGCTCGTCCCGCAGACCGGTTTTGTCCGCGTGCGTGTCATCGACCGCGACGCCGCCGCCGACGTCGGGGTCAGCTCCGAAGCCCTGGGCAAGGCCGACAAGATCATCCAAGACAATAGTGGCCCCGGTGACAAGGCCGCCGTGGTGCCCCTGGAGCGCTACACCCGGGCTCTGGATGACTCGACCGGTACGCGCACCACCGACAAGGACGTCACGGTCACCCTGGCCAGCGATGTCACCTTCGATTCCGACTCCTACAACCTCACGGCAGCGGCTGATGCCCAGCTGCAGACCGTCGCCGACCAGATCGCCCAGTACCCCGACGGCGGAAACCTCGACATCGTGGGACACACCGACGACGTCGCCGACAACGCCCACAACCAGACCCTGTCCGAGAACAGGGCCGGCACGGTCAAGGACCGTCTGGGCCAGCTGGCCGCCCTCGCCAAATGGCAGATCACCACCACCGGCAAAGGCGAAACCGAACCCGCCATCAACGACACCACCGACGAAGCCCGCGCCGCCAACAGACGCGTCGTCATCACCATCACCCCCACCAGCGGCACCACCGCCAAGCAGCCGGGAACCACCGGCACCGCCACGCCGTCAGCCCCACCGGCCTCGGACACCGGCCTGCCCGAAGCTCAAGGCCCCGTCGGCACCGGCCCCGACGGCGTCACCGTCCCCGGCCCAGACGGCAAAGGCCAGATCACCATCACCCTCGACCACGTCACCCGCAACGGCGGCCTCCTAACCGCCCAGCTCACCATCACCACCGGACCCGGCGGCACCGACGACGCCACCCTAACCACCTGGCTCAAAGACCCCGCACAGGCCTTCGCCAGCTCCCGCGGCGAGAACGGCGGTGCGAGCGCCGTCGGCATCGCCAACGGCCTGACCCTCCTGGCCGACGGCCAGCGCCTCTACCCCACCGACTACCTCCCACCAGACAGCACCTGGCACCACCCCCTGACCGAGCTCTACACCTACAAACCCCTCAAAGAAGGCGCCACCACCACCGTGTGCGTCGTCTGGCCCGACACCGGCCAGGACACCGTCACCCTCGACCACCCCGGACACAAGAACAACCTTTCATATGTCTTCCGCCTCACCGACATCCCCGTCATCACTGCTTGAGAACGCCGCCTGAGAGTCACCGGCACTGCCAGTATTACCGGCAGCCTCATCCGTTAGCGCTGGTGAACCGATCTCGATGCGGAGTACGACCGATCTCGGCGCGGAGTACGACCGATCTCGGCGCAGCACTGGCGGCAGTGGCGGCACTGAACGGGAACGGGACCCGGACCACCCGCCTGACCCTACTCAGCCTACTCAGCCATCGACGACGGGCACGTCGGTCAGCCGCCAGGGCCAGGGCAGGGCGCCGCCGTCCGGGTGATCGACCATGACGGTGTCCTCCTCGGTGTCGGGCCAGGCCACGCACACCCGGCTCGTCTGCCCCTCGGTCAGGATCTCGGAGAGCTCGAGCTCGGTGAGCGCACGGTGCGCATCCGAATCGGGCAGCAGGTAGTCCACGGGATAGATCCGATCCGACCCCGACAGCAGGGTCAGCCCGTCGGAGGCCAACAGGCTCGTGGCGCCGCCCAGCTCGCCGCGCGCATTGTTGAGCACACTGCCCGGATCGGAGAGCCAACCAGTACCCAGAGGGGTCAACGACCCGCCCTTGCCCCCGGTGACCTCGAGGACGCCCAGCAGCAGGCTTCCACGGCGCTGCACCTGCGCGAGCTTGACCGTGACCTGCCCCAGCCCGAACGTACCGCTCCCGACAGTGACGCCATCGGGTCCGCTGCCGCTGGGTCCGGCGGGCTCAGGGATCTCGGCGCCACTGCCGGAGCGCGCCAGGGAGCCGTCGGTCCCGTCCGTCGGAGCGATGACCACCTCGACGCGCCGGTTGGCCTGACGGCCCTCCTCGGTGTCGTTGGCGGACTTGGGCTCGGTCTCCCCCTTGCCGGCGACGGTCGTCGTCCAGGCGCTCAGGTCGGTCAGCTTCCCGAGCCGGTCGGCGACGGCCTGGGCCCGGTCCTCAGACAGCTTCTGGTTGTGGGCGTCGTCCGCCACATCGTCGGTATGCCCGGTGATCGTCAGCTCCCCGCCGCTGTAACCGGCGATCGTCTCGGCGACCCCTTTGAGAGCATCGTCGGCCTGAGCGGTCAGCTCGGCGGAATCGACGGCGAAGGTGACATCGCTGGCCACGTCCACGGACGTCTCGTCCCCATCGGTCAGCCCGCTGGAGGAGCCGTCCAGTGCCACGGAGTAGCGCTCGATGGACACGGGATCGCGCAGGGTGTCCTGAAGCTTCGCATTCGAAACGATCGAGCCGACGTCCAGCTTGGGCGCCTGGGCATCGTCGGCGTTGACGACGGGCACCTCAATGAAGCCCCCGTGAGACAGGAAGACCGTCACCGTATCGACGTCGACCGGACCGAAAGTCGGATAGAGGTCCTGGTCATCACCGGGAGCGATGGAGCCGAAATCGGTCTTCCCGGTGGTGGTCGACCAGACCCGCAGCCCCGCGGAGTCGATCAGACGCAGAGGCCTGTAAAGAACCACATTGCTCGTAATACCTCCCATAATGACGGCCGCGGCGTTCAATGTCGGCTCAACCGCATCCTTGGGGCGGGCGATGGTGAGGGGAAGTACCGACAGATCGCTCCCCTGATGGGTGACGCGCACCAGCGGGCCGACCGAGATGTTGAGCGTTTCACCGGTCGTGAGCGCCTCGGCGGCGGTCGAGGCCGGGGAGGCTGTGGGGGTCGCCGGAACGATGGGGGACTCGCGCTTGTTGCAGGCGGCGAGCCCGCCGGCCACAGCCAGCGCGGGCAGCGAGAGGACAACCCGGCGGGAAAGGCCGGATCGTGTCGCGCGGGGATGACGGAGGTTGTTCATGGGTCACTTTCCTATACGTGGTGTCGCGACAATACCGTGCCGCGCCCGCGGCGACGATGGGCAGTACTGCACCGCACCGCCGCGCACGAGGCCGAGCCGGGGTGCGCGACGGGCCCGGCAGGCGGCAGGCAGCGAGTCGAGTCGGCCGGCAGTCAGCAGCAGGCCGGAAGCCAGCCAGTACAGCCCGAGTGCAGCCTGCAGGCCCCCGCCCACCGGCGGCTGCGCCCGCCGAGCTCAGCCGGGGACGATGGCGTCGATGACCAGCTCGCCGCTGCTGCTCGTGCCTCGAAGCATGAGCAGGCGCGGCTGCCCGGCTGCATTCCCGGAGGCATTGCTGGACGGCGGCAGCGCCCGGGCCGGAATGCCGGCCGCCTGCCACAACTGCTCGCCCGTCTTGAGGTCGTAGGCGACCGCATAGGCGTCAGTGGTGTCGTAGCTACTCGTGCCACTCGTAGTGGTCGTGGAGTCCCCCGTGGCGAACAGGGCGGCAGAATCCCCTCCGATGAGGCCCATGGGCCTCATGGTGCAGGCCCCTTCGGGCGGCGTGAATGTGACCTTCTTGTCGGTGCGCGTGGCCTCGCAGCCCGCAGCATCGGCCTCGACGGGCACCGAGGCGCCCGCCCCGACCACCGCGAACGTGTCGGACGCACCCTCGACCTTGGACAGATCGTTGGCGAAGTCCTTGGCCTCACGGTTCGCCGACATCGCCCAGGCCGGGTCTTTCGAGGTATCGCTGGAGATGCTGGCGATCTGGCCCCCCTGCGAATCGTAGACGGTGGCGGACGAGCTCCCCCGCACGACGAAGGCGTTGGTTCCCGCATCGAGATTGATGCCGCCGGGCTCGAAGTACTCGTCACCGGGAGCGGGATCCCTGCTGCCCGAACCCGTACGGGCGAAGTCGGGGGCGGTGTCGACGGCCTGGGAGTAGAGGACGTCCCCGGTGGCGGCGGACAGGACGTACAGGCGCTTGGAGTGGCCCTCATAGGCCAGAACGAAGCCGTTCCTGACGCGGGCCTTGGAGAAGTGGCCCTCCGAGCGCCAGGACTCCTTCCCGTCCTTGTCGATGGCGACCAGGGAGCCCTGGGAGCTGCTCGTGCCCTTGGTGTCGCCCTCAATGAGAACGGCGCGCTCGCCGTCGGAGCCCATGAGCTGATGGCCCGCCGGGCCGGGCACATCGTCAGAGGTGCTGCCATCGAGCGAGACCAGGGTCATCGCGTCGGATGTTCCCTTGCACGCCAGCGTCGTGTTGTTCCAGAAGCGGACCTTGTCGCACTTGCCCGTCCACGTCGGGGCCTGATCCGATGAATCGAGGTCGTACAGCGACCACTCGCCGGAGGACTTGACCGCCAGGGCGCCTCCGCCAGGCGCGGAGGCATAGTCGGATACGTCGGTGATATGGCGCAGCTCGACCACCTTGGCCTTGCCCGGCAGGGAGGCGAAGGTACCGGCGAGGGCGGCCTGACTGCGGTGACGCTGCCACAGGAACAGGCCTCCGGCGACCAGGACCAGGCAGACGACGACAACGGTGGCGATGCCCGCCACGATGAGCGGACGGCGACGCCGCCGGCGCGGCGCAGTGGCACCCGCGGCGGAGGCGGACGAGATGGTCGGCGTGCCCGGGGACGGGGATACCGCTACTGTCTCCCCGGCCGGCGTCGAGGGCGCGACCAGGGTGGGCGCGTACCCGTCCACAACCGTTGGGTCCGTCCCCGTCGTAGGAGCGGTGGGCGCAACGGTGTCCTCGCTCGGGGCTGACTCTGACTCCTCGCTCCACATGTACGGCACCGCCGACGGCGTCGAGGGCGGCGGCTCCTGGGCGCGCGGGGCCGCCGGCAGCCCCGCCAGACTGGGGGCGACGGCGGTCAGGGTCTGGGCGATCTCGGACGCAGCGGGTCGAGCCTCCGGCCGCTTGGCGAGCATCCGCTCGATCATCATCCACAAGGAGTCCGGGATGCCCTGCGGCCGCCCCGGCGCCCGCCGCGCATGCTGACCGAGGACCTGGGAGGGCGCGCCGACGAAGGGCGGTACACCGCACGCCGCTTCGTACAGGACGATTCCCAGCGAGTAGATGTCGGCGGCGGGGGTCGGTGCATGGACGTCGAGGATCTCCGGCGCCATGTACAGCGGCGTGCCGATGGCGCCGGTCGCTTTGGAGGAGGCCACCGTGCTGCAGATGCGGGCCACACCGAAGTCGGCCAGGCGCGGGATCCACGTGGTGACGGCCTGCCCGGCGGGCGCCTGGGCCGAGGCGCCAGGGGTATCGACGACGTCGATGAGGACGTTGGCCGGCTTGACGTCGCGGTGCACGACGCCGGCGCTGTGCACCACAGACAGCCCTTCGGCCAGGAGCGCCCCGACCCTGGCGACCTCGGCGGGAGGCATGGTGCCCCATGCCTCCAGAAGCCCGCGCATGTCCCCACCGCCGACGTGGTCCATGACGATGGCGGCGCTGTCCCCCTCGACCACCATGTCCTGCACACCGACGACATAGGGGGAACGCACTCGCATCAGGGTGGCGCGCTCGCGCACGAAGCGCTCGATGACCCCGGGATCCTGAAGAAGATCGGCGCGCAGGAGTTTCACCGCGAGGTTGATCGCGGGGCCGTCGACGCGGCGTCCCAGCCAGACCTCGCCCTGAGCGCCGGTGCCGATGAGGGAGGTCAGGACATAGGCGCTGCCGAGGCGACGGGGTTCTCCGGGGCTGGTCGGACTGGGGGCGGTCATGCGGGTTCCACTCGGGTCGGGGCTAGTCGGCTACGGGGCCAAACCTACAGCGTCGTGACCCGCGTGTGATGACGGTGGGCCATACTCACCCCTCCAATTCATTCTCCAGTTCGCCCTCCGGTTCATCCCCATTCACTCCCCGTGCAGTGCATGGGGAGTGAATGCGGATATGGGGAGTACCCGGCCATCCCCGGGTACGACACGTTTTCTCCCCGTGCAAAAGTGCCCATTCGTCGAGCGCTGAGAGTCTTTTACTGTGACACCGCGCCGCGAGCCCATTACGGCTCGAAGAGATCGCATCGACACCACACCGACATCACACGGACATCGCAGCGATATCGCGCAGCGCGGCCGCGTCAGAATGAAGATGACCATGAAGAATCGCGAAGAATCGTGAGGAATGAAGAATAGGAGGATCCGCAATGATCGGGATTCCAGGACGGGCTCTAGCCGCAGTGAGCGCAATCGGACTGGCCGCGAGCCTGACCGGATGCCAATTCGTGGAGGTCGGCAAAGGCGATGGCGATTCCAGCGCCACCCACCCCGCGACCTCTCAGGAGGTGAAAAGCACGCTGGCGGATACGCAGGCCGCGGCGGGTTCGACGGACCCCGTGGAGGTCGACTCGGAGCTGCCGGTGGTCGCCACGCGACAGACCTCCGACAATGACATTCCGCTGTCAGTCACGCTCAACTCGGTGAGCGTGACCGGTGGGATCACCACCGTCATCTTCTCTGTCACGAACGATACGCCGGGTTCTTCCAGCAATACCTGGTCCGTGATGACTCATTTCTCCGACGGATCCAATGATGTTCCCCTCAACGATGATGGAGCTACGACAAGCGGCGGAACCGAATTCAACACCGATGGCGTCACGGTTCTGGACACCTCAAGCAAGAAGATCTACCGATCCGCCTACGACACCGCCGGCGGATGCTTATGCTCCAGCACCGATGGCGTCGCCATCGCCCGAGGCGCCACCACAGTTCTGCAGACGTCTTTCGCGGCAGTGCCCGATGACGTGGACACCGTCACCGTCACCATTCCCATGGCGGGCGCTTTCGAGAATGTGCCGGTGACGCGATGAATTCCCGAACCGCGCATCAGAGGCACCAGCGAATTAGCAGAGCATTGAGAAGATTCAGTGGATCCACCGGATTCAAGAGATTTCGTGGATTCCGCATGGTGGCCTCACGACCCGCCGTCGCCGCGGCCGCCGTGACCGCGCTGGCGGCCGGACTCCTGGTCCCCGCGGCGGACTCGGCCGCCAAGGAAAGCGGTTCTCCGACGCCGAACCCGTCGGCGGCAGCAACAGCAACAGCAACAAAAGCGTCCCTGTCCCCCACGGCCACCAGAGCGATACCCCCAAAGTCGGCAACTCCTGATATCGCACCCGTCATAGACACGGTGGCCCCGGCGCTCTCCCTCGTCTTGCGCACGGGGGCGTCCGACGGCGCCGTCACCACCGACTCCGGCAAGGGCAGGACGAAGGCGACCCTCAACAGCGATGTCACCTTCGAGGTGGACTCGGCGACGCTGACGCCCCGTGCCACCGAGATCCTGGACGGCATCGTGTCGGACTGGGGCGGGACGCCGCCGGACTCGGTCACCGTGATCGGCCACACCGACTCGGTGGCCGACCACGCCCACAATCAAACCCTCTCCGAACAGCGGGCCCAGGCGGTGGCGGACTATCTGACCTCCCGGTCGCCCTCAGTAAAAGTAGAGGCCTCGGGAAAGGGGGAGACCCAGCCCGCGGCCAGCGAGACCAATGACGACGGCAGCGTCAGCGAGGAGGGCAGGGCCGCCAACCGCCGGGTGGAGCTCACCTGGAATCAGTAGCGATCGAGAACGGCGTCGGCCGCCTCCCACGCATGGGAGGCGGCCGACGCCGTCGTGAAGAAGAGCCTCAGGCCTTGGCGACGTCCAGCGGAATGCCGGGGCCCATGGTAGTGGCCATGGTCGCCTTGAGGATGTAGCGGCCCTTGGAGGTCGACGGCTTCAGACGCACAACCTCGTCCAGGACTGCCTGGAAGTTCTCGGTCAGCTGCTCCTGTGTGAAGGACACCTTGCCGATGATGAAGTTGAGGTTCGCGGCGCGGTCGACGCGGAACTCGATGCGGCCGCCCTTGATGTCGGTGACGGCCTTGGCCACGTCCATCGTCACAGTGCCGGTCTTGGGGTTGGGCATGAGGCCACGGGGACCGAGCACGCGGCCGAGACGGCCGACCTTGCCCATGAGGTCCGGGGTGGCGACGGCGGCGTCGAAGTCGGTGTAACCGCCTGCGACCTTCGCGATGAGATCATCGCTGCCGACCTCGTCGGCGCCCGCGGCGAGGGCCTGCTCGGCGCGCTCTCCCTGGGCGAAGACGACGACGCGTGCGGTCTTGCCGGTACCGTGCGGCAGGGACACGGTACCGCGCACCATCTGGTCGGCCTTGCGGGGGTCCACGCCAAGACGGAGGACGACATCCACGGTGGAGTCGAACTTCGTGACGGACGTGGCCTTGGCGAGTGCGACGGCCTCGGCCGGGGTGTAGAGGACTCCGGACTGAATCTTCTCAGCGGCGGCTCGATAGGCCTTGCTGCGCTTGGTCATCTGCTTCTCCTTAGCAGTCGTGGTGAACGGGCCGCGCCGGCCCTTCCACGGGGGGGTTCGATCGGGGGTGCGATGTCAGTCGCGGCTCAGGCCTCAACGGTGATGCCCATGGAACGGGCGGTGCCGGCGATGATCTTGGAGGCGGCCTCGACGTCGTTGGCGTTGAGGTCGGCCATCTTGGACTCGGCGATCTCGCGCACCTGGGCGGCGGTGAGCGAGCCGACCTTGTCGGCGTGGGGGCTCGGGGAGCCCTTGGGCACGCCCGCGGCCTTCTTGATGAGCTCGGCGGCCGGCGGCGTCTTGGTCACGAAGGTGAAGGAGCGGTCCTCGTAGACCGTGATCTCCACCGGGATGACGTTGCCGCGCTGGGACTCGGTCGCGGCGTTGTAGGCCTTGCAGAACTCCATGATGTTCACGCCGTGCTGACCGAGCGCGGGGCCGATCGGCGGGGCGGGGTTGGCCTGGCCGGCCTGGATCTGGAGCTTGATGAGCCCAGAGACCTTCTTCTTGGGAGCCATGTGGATGGATCTCTTTCTTGTCCGGAGAGCTGCACGCCTGCCGTGCAGCGGAGTGCGTGCGCATGCGCCTGCACAACCTGCATATTGCGCGACCATAAGGCATACGCACACACGAACGCTCATCTTATCCCCGACCGGAGTCCGCGGAGCGTTCGGTGCACGGAATCACAGCGGCGACTCGTGTGAAACGCGACGCCCGTCGTCGGTCCCACTGGCCGACGACGGGCGTCGCGGTGCACAACAGTGCTCAGGAGTCCTCGGGGCCGGAGCCGACGACCCCTACCGCCTCAGATCTTGGCGACCTGGGAGAAGGACAGCTCGGCCGGAGTGTCGCGGCCGAACAGCGAGATGAGCACCTGGAGCTTCTGGGTCTCGGGATGGATCTCGGCAATGGTGGCCGGGAGGGATTCGAAGGGGCCATCGGTGACGATGACGGACTCGCCCGCCTCGAAAGCGACCTCGTAGACCGGACCGTCCGAGGACGCCTTGGCGCTCGCGCCCTCCTGGGGAGCGGCCTTGGCGGCGGTCTGCTTGGCGGCGATCTCCTCGGGCGTGGGGCCGAGCTGGGAGACGGCCTCCTCGAAGGTCAGCGGCACCGGGTTATAGCGGTCGCCGACGAAGCCGGTCACGGCCGGGGTGTCCTTGATGGTGCGCCACACCTTATCCGAGGTCTCCGGGTCGTCCAGGTCCATGCGCACGAAGACGTACCCGGGGATGCGCACCCGGGAGACTTCCTTCTTCTTGCCGGCGTTCTTGATCTCGATGACCGTCTCCATGGGGACGACGGCGTCGAACACATAGTCCTCGATCTCGAAGTTCTCGGCGCGGGCGGCGATATCGGCGGCCACACGGCGCTCATAGCCAGAGTAGGTGTGCAGGACGTACCACTCGCCGGGCAGCGAGGACATCTGCTTGCGGAACTCCTCGACGGGATCGACCTCGGGCTCGGGCGCGGCGGGCGCCGGCTCAGCCTCTTCGGCGGACTCAGCCGGCTCAGCCTCTTCGACCTCCTCGGCGACGGCCTCCTCGGCCTGAGAGTCCAGGGAGTCGGGCTGCGCCTCATCCAGCTGGACGGCCTCCTCGTCGACCTCGTCGATGACAGGAGCAAGCTCCTCGGGAAGGATCTGCTCGGACGGCTCGGACACGATGTACCTGCTTTCCTCGGGCGGATGCGACTGAGGGCGACGCCCGGCTTCAGTGAGTCTCGGAGGAGTCTCAGGGGCTCAGGGGTTCAAGGGTTGGGGAGTTGTCAGAATTATCAGGGATTGTCAAGGAGTCGGAGTCAGAGTCGGCTGCACGCCTCCCCCGGGGCGGGAGAAGGCCCACATCACGAGCCGATCGAAGGCGAAGTCGAGCACCCCGGTGAAGGCCATGATCGCCGCGATGAACACCACGACGACGAGGAAGTAGGTCCACAACTCATTGCTCGTGGGCCAGACGACCTTGCGCAGCTCGTCGATCACCTGGCGGAAGAACAGGACGATGCCCCCCAGGGGGCCGCGCCTGGTGCTCTGCTTGCGCCTGGCGACGCTCGCGCTCTCACTCATGCTCTGAGGTTCCTCGGGTTCGACGGTTCGATCATGCCCTTAATGGGCGAGAGGACGGAACCGACGGTATCCCCGACAGATCCGCCGTTCTCAGCAGGGCAGGCGGGACTCGAACCCACAACCGCCGGTTTTGGAGACCGGTGCGCTACCAATTGCGCCACTGCCCTTCAGCGGTGCCCCATCTTGTCACAGGTTCGCCCGGATGGCGAAGCGCCGGGACGTGGACTGCGCCACGCGAGTCGGCCCATCGCCGGCAGATCGGCATGCTCACGCGCTCCTCACCGCGCTCATCGCCGTACGCATCACCGCGCTCCTCACCGGCTCGCGCCTCACGATCCCGGCACTCCCGGCGGCCCCGTGCGCCCCGTGTGACGGGCGCATGACACCCATGCGTGGGACCATGAGCCCGTGAGCACCGATAACACCGAACGCACGGCCCCCAGGAGCCGCGTCTCCGCCCGCCTGTCCGCCATCGCCCCCTCAGCCACCCTGGCCGTGGACGCCAAGGCCAAGGCCCTCAAGGCCGCCGGCCGCCCCGTCATCGGCTTCGGAGCCGGGGAACCCGACTTCCCCACGCCCGACTACATCGTCGAGGCCGCCGTCGCCGCCGCGAAGGACCCGGCCAGTCACAAGTACTCCCCCGCCAAGGGCCTGCCGGCGCTGCGCGAGGCCATCGCCGCCAAGACGCTGCGCGACTCCGGCTATGAGGTCTCCCCCGACGACATCCTGGTCACCAACGGCGGCAAGCAGGCCGTCTTCCAGGCCTTCGCCGCACTCGTGGACCCCGGCGACGAGGTCCTGCTGCCCGCCCCCTACTGGACCACCTACCCCGAGGCCATCGCCCTGGCCGGGGGCACCACGGTGGAGGTCTTCGCCGGCGCCGACCAGGACTACAAGGTCACGGTGGACCAGCTGGAGGCGGCCCGCACGCCGCGCAGCAAGGCCCTGCTCCTGTGCTCGCCGTCGAACCCGACCGGCTCGGTCTACACCCCCGAGGAGCTGAGGGCCCTGGGCGAGTGGGCGCTGGAGCACGGCATCTGGGTCATCACCGATGAGATCTACGAGCACCTGCTCTACGACGGCGCCCAGCCCGCCCACGTCGTCGCCCTGGTGCCCGAGCTCGCCGACCAGACGGTGGTGCTCAACGGGGTGGCCAAGACCTACGCCATGACCGGCTGGCGCGTGGGCTGGATGATCGGCCCCTCCGACGTCATCAAGGCGGCCACCAACTTCCAGTCCCACCTGACCTCCAACGTCGCCAACGTCTCCCAGCGGGCGGCACTGGCGGCCGTCAGCGGCGATCTGACCGCCGTGGAGGAGATGCGCAGCGCCTTCGACCGCCGCCGCCGGACCATAGTGGAGATGCTCTCCACCATCGAGGGGCTGACCGTGCCCGTGCCGCGCGGCGCCTTCTACGCCTACCCCAGCATGGAGGCGCTGCTCGGCCGCAGCCTGCGCGGGACCGCCATCGACTCCTCGGCCACCCTGGCCGGGCTCATCCTGGAGCACGCCGAGGTCGCCGTCGTGCCCGGTGAGGCCTTCGGGCCCTCCGGCTTCCTGCGCCTGTCCTACGCGCTGGGCGACGACGACCTGGTCGAGGGCGTCGGCCGCATCCAGACGCTCCTGGCCGAGGTGGACTGAGCCAGCAGAGCAGTTGTCAGCAGTTGTCAGCAGCCGGCGGGGCCGGAGCCCGAGGAATGGGCTCCGGCCCCGCCGGCGTCGCAAGGCTCAGTTCGCGCAATCGTCGGCGGCCGTCTGCGGCAGCGAGTCGAAGTCGTCGCCGCGGCGGCGCAGGTGCGGATCCTGCTCCAGGTAGGAGGCGGTCTCCCGGGCGATCAGGCCGGACAGGACCAGCAGGCCGATGAGGTTCGGAATGGCCATGAGGCCGTTGGCGATGTCGGCGAAGGTCCACACGTCCTTCAGCTCGGTGACCGCGCCCAGGAAGACGACGCAGGTGAAGATGAGCCGGAAGGGCAGCACGCCGTGCACGCCCACCAGCCGCTCCGCGCAACGGTCGCCGTAGTAGGCCCAGCCCAGGATCGTCGACGCCGCCAGGAAGACGATCGAGACCGACACGATGTAGTGGCCCCACTCTCCCGGCAGACCATGGGTGAAGGCGTCTCCGGTCATGGTGGCCGGGTCCGAGCCCGTCCAGGTCCCGGTCGTCAGGATCACCAGCCCCGTACAGGTCACGACCACGATCGTGTCGATGAAGGTCTGGGTCATGGAGACCAGCCCTTGACGGGTGGGGTGGTTGGTCCTGGCCGCAGCGGCCGCGATGGCGGCCGACCCCATTCCGGACTCGTTGGAGAAGATGCCGCGCGCCGCCCCGAACTGCACGGCCATGAGGAACGTCGATCCGGCGAAACCGCCGAGCGCACCGTGCCCGGTGAAGGCGCCGCCGAGCACCAGGCCGAGCGCCGCGGGGATCCCGGAGGCGTTGGCGGCCAGGATGTAGAAGCAGCCGCCGACGTAGAAGACGATCATCATCGGCACGAAGGCGCTGGTCACCGTGCCGATCGCCTCGATCCCGCCCAGAAGGACGGCGCCCACGGCGATCGCCAGGGCGATGCCGACGACGGCGCCGTCCCAGCCGAAGGAGTTGTGCAGCTGAGCCGCCACCGCGTTGGACTGCGTCATCGAGCCGATGCCGAAGGAGGCCAGAATGGCGGCGCAGGCGAAGAAGATCGACAGCGCCTTCCCCGCGACGCCGGGCACGGCGCGCATGAGGTAGTACTGAGGGCCGCCGGACTGCCGCCCGCGGGCGTCGACGGTGCGGAACCGCACCGCGAGGAAGGCTTCGGCGTATTTCGAGGCCATGCCGAACAGGGCCGTGACCCACATCCAGAACAGGGCGCCCGGGCCGCCCAGGTGAATCGCAGTGGCGACCCCCACGATGTTGCCCACGCCCACGGTGGCCGCCAGCGCTGTGGTCAGAGCCTGGTAGTGGGAGATGTCCCCCTCCGCGCTCGCGTCTTCTCCGCCGCCGTCGCGCTGCAGAAAGGCGAAGCGCAGCGCGGGGCCGAGTTTTCGAACCTGCAGCCCCCGCAGCCTGATCGTCAGCACCACGCCGGTGCCCAGCAGCAGGGGGATGAGGAGCCATGGCCCCCACAGGAAGGCGTCGAAAGCCTCGAGGCCATCGCTGAGGGCACTGAGGGCGCCGGCGGGCGCTGCGGCGCTGGCGGGCGCTGCGGAGCCCGCAATGGGATGGGCTGCGGCAAAGGTGGGATCGAGCATTGGACGCGCCTTTCCGTCCCCGGGTCGGGTGTGCGCCGCACCGTATGCGCACGCACGATGACGGGAAGGTGACATCCGCCATGCGGACAGGGGCTAAGGGCTGCGGGGAGGCGGAGAGGAGCTCCGGGCGCATGCGCCCATGCCGCTAGTTCAGTGTTTCCAGGTTCCCAGGTTCCCAGGTTTCCAGCGCGGTTTCTAGGACGGCCGCGGCCTCAGTGCGCACCCCGCCTGGCCTGAATCTCCCGGGCCTGGGCCAGCCAGGTCTCGGCGCGCGCGAGCCGCCCCTCGGCGTCGGGGCGCCACGGACCGCCGTCCTCCCGGCGCGCACCCGCGACCAGAGACAGGACGACGCCGGCGCAGCGGGCACGCAGAGAGACCGGATCGACCTGCTGCTCGGCCAGGCGCGTCCACACCTCCAGCACCGGGCGCAGATGGGGGTAGGAGGCCGGGGCCAGATGGTCCAGAACACTGACATGGCCGAGCAGACAGGCGAGGTCGTCCACACGGTGACCGGGCCCCAGGGAATCCACATCGAGCATGCTCGCCACGCCCTCGCCTTCCATGAGGACATTCGCCTCGTAGAAGTCGCCGTGCACCGGGACGATCGGACCGGGATCGGAGGCCGCCATGAGCTGCTCGACGCCGTCGGCGATGGCGCGCGCCCGCAGAGCATGCTCGGGAAGCACCGTCGAGGCCGCATGCGCGTAGTGGCGAGCCCGCTCGGACCAGGCCGGGTGAGGGGTGAGCTGCAGGGCGCTGGTGGGCAGCGCGTCCAGAAGCGTGGTCAGGGAGGTGAAGACGCGGGCGGCGCGCCCCTCGTCCATGCCGCGGGAGAGCAGGCCCGACAGGGCCACACCGCGCCCGGTCGACAGCAGCACGAGGCCGTCCGGGTCGTCGCGCAGGACATCGGGCGCGGGCACGCCCGCCGCGCGCAGCATGCGATGCCGATCCGCGAAAGCGGACGACTGGCCGGGCCGCAGCACCTTGGCGTAAGCGGTCGACGAGTCCGAGTAGGTCACGCGCACGACCGCGCGCCGCGTGGGCCGATAAGCCACCATGGTGGCTTTAATCGGCGTGCCCAGACGCCGGGAGAGCAGCGACGGAGTGCAGGCGATCGCCAACGCCGGCAGCTCGGGATCAGCGGGATGCCGCCAGACATGAACGACCGGCCCCTCCCCGCCGCGCGGCGAGACCCGGGTCAGGCCCGCCGCCTGGGGGTTGGACAGGCGCGCGGTCGTCGCACACAGATACTCAGTGCGATGAGACCCGTTCGGGGTGACCACGACGGCCGTGTAGCCGACGGAGACCCCGGCGCCCGGCCGATGGTGGACCGAGTGCACTTCCCAGCTCAACAGCTGCTGGCCGACCGGGGCCAGCGCTCCGGACAGGACGGAGGCGGCACGCGGCCCGGTCAGGAGGGCGACCTCCTCGGGCTCACGTGCGACCTGCGTTCTGCTCATGGGAGTAGTGTGCCTCACCGCGAGGCGTCATCCGCCACATCCGCGACGACTTTTGCGGCTGAGGGCTGACACCGGCGCATGACGGCGCCGTCGGCGACCAGGACCAGCACGACCGGGCGCATGACACAATCCGGTCTCATGCGCGACCTCTCCCGCCTGCCCAAGGCGCACCTGCATCTGCACTTCACGGGGGCGATGCGCTTGGAGACGCTGGTGGACCTGGCCCAGGCCTCGCGCACGCGCCTGCCGTCGTCCTTCATCGACGGCGACCCGCTCCGGGTCCCGGCCGACCACCGCGGCTGGTTCCGCTTCCAGCGGGCCTACGACACCGCCCGCCACCTGGTCACCACTGAGGAGACCATGCGCAGGATCGTGCTGGAGGCCGCGCTCGACGACGCCGCAGAGGGCTCGCGGCGCCTGGAGATCCAGGTGGATCCGACCTCCTACGCCCCCTTCGTGGGAGGCCTCACGCCGGCGCTGGAGATCGTCCTCGACGCGGCGAGCCAGGCGACGATCCTGTCGGGGATCGAGGTCGCCGTCGTGGTGGCGGCCTCCCGCATGCGCCACCCCCTGGACGCGCGCACGCTCGCCCGGCTCGCAGCCAGGTATGCGGGGGACGCTCCGGGCACGGTCGTCGGCTTCGGGCTGAGCAACGACGAGCGCGCCGGCCGGACCAGCGCGTGGGAGCCCGCCTTCGCGATCGCCCGCCGCGCGGGACTCGCCTCGCTCCCGCACGGCGGCGAGCTGCTGGGGCCCGAGCACGTGCGCGACGTGGTGACGGCCCTGGGGCCGACGCGGCTGGGGCACGGCGTGCGCGCGAGCGAGGATCCGGCGCTGCTGGACTCCGTGGTCGCCGCGGGCATCAGCCTGGAGGTGTGCCCCACCTCGAACGTGTGCCTGGGGGTCTACCGCACCGCCGAGGACGTTCCGCTGGCGACTCTGCTCGAGCACGGGGCGCAGGTCGCACTCAGTGCCGACGATCCGCTCCTGTTCCAGTCGCGGCTGACCGACCAGTACGAGATCGCGCGCCGGCTCGGCCTGAGCGACACCGCCCTGGCCGAGCTGGCGCGCAGCTCGATCCGGGCCTGCCTGGCCTCGCCGACCTCCAAGCGCCGATGGCTGGCGGAGATCGACGCCTGGCTGGCCGGCCCAGCGGATCAGGAGACGGTGGTGCCGGTCTCCTCCGGATCCTGAGGCTCGTCCGCAGCCTCCGTTACCTCGGCTGCCGGCTCAGCCGGGGCCTCGCCCGCGAACTGAGGCTCCGCCGCCTCCTCCCCAGCCTCAACCACGGACTGCGCCTCATCCTCGATTACGGCCGCGCTCACAGCCTCATCGGGGTTATCAGGGTTACCGGAGGGCTCAACCGTCTCCCTGCCCCGCTCGAGTCGAGCGGCGCGACGGTTGGCCCGGTCCAGGACCACGGCGGTGATGCAGCCGAGCCCCGCGGCGATCGCAGTGATCATGAAGATGATCCGATATCCCGTGGCCGGGTCGGAGACGTAGCTGTCAAGGATACGACCGTTGAGGTTGTAGCCCCACAGGACGGAGGCGTAGGCCAGAAGGGAGCCGACCGCCATGGCGGATCCATCGATCTCCTCGGGCAGCTCCAGCTCGCCGATAGGCGCCAGAATCACGGACTTGCCGAGGAAGGTGGCCAGAGCCACCAGAACGAGCAGGCAGACGATGGGCCCGATCATGCCCGACGTGGCCGGCAGTACCAGGATGATGTTGCAGGCCACTGCGACGATGCCCAGAGCGACCATCATCATCCTGGTAGATGATTTGAAGACGTAGTCGGCCGTGACTCCCGAGATGATTCCGGCGAACATGGCGACCACGCCCACGTTGAAGATGCCGAAGGTCGCCGCCACCGCGGTAGAGGCCCCGAAGACCTGCTCCAGGTACGGGGCGGAGATGTACATGAGGTTGACGTCGCACCAGTACACGGCCATTGCGGCGATGCCGGCGAGCCAGATGCGGGGAAGGGCGAGCACGTGCAGCAGGCCCTTGAGAGCGGCCATCGAATGCGAGGCGTTCTCCGCGGTGGCGATCTTGGTGTCGGGGACGCGGCGCGCCACGGCGAGCATCATCGGCATCAAGAGCAGGGCGTAGCCGATGGCGAAGCCGCGCATGACGGTGGTCGTCGAATCGGGCAGGACGATGAGGACCAGGATGACGATTCCGTTCAGGACGAACTCGGTCAAACGGCGGATCGCCTCCAGCAGCCCCATCGCCAGGCCCCTGCCCTTGCGGTCCTGATCCGCCGCCAGAACGCACACGCCGTTGGCGACGGCGGGCCATATGATGGCATCGACGACCGCCCAGGAGATCGCAATGGCGCTCATGATCACGAAGGGCGGAATGAACACGAACAGGATGAGGCCGGTGATCATTCTCCAGCCCATGCCGTACAGGATGATTGTGCGCACTCGGACGCGATTGTTGACCCAGCCCGCGGGCACATACATGAACATGGCCAGGCCGAGGTAGGTCATGAGCAGGCCGAACTGGGTTTGAGTAATTCCGAGGGTCTCCTGCAGAGGAATCATAAGTGATCCCTTGAAGGCCTCGAAACTCCCATAGATGATCTCTCCGGACAGGGAGATGATCAGGAAGGGCAGGATGCGGCCCCGGCGCATGAAGGCGGGGAGGAGTGATGCTGAACCTGAACGCGGACTCATCGGGATATCTCCTCAAGAGAGATCGGGTGATGTAACGGGGAAGGAGAGTCGGGGCCCTGAGCGAGAATAGTGAGATCGACAGCGGTTATCCGACGTCGGGATTGTCAATTGTCATTGCGCTGATGAGATGGAGAACATAACGGCATGGCCGGTGTTCGAACAGAACATGGCAGGAATGAAATAGGAACGATCGTGGGAGTAAAGAGACGCGTTCCGGATAATACTGATAATACAGAACGCGCGGGGCCGTGCCGCTGCGCCATCATTACTCGACAGCACAGAGAATTGCCAACCGCGGTCGTTGTACGAGATTACGGGCTCTCGTCAGCCGACCGTCACAGCCCGTCAGCCAACCATCACAGCCCTCCGGTGGGGCGGTCCAGGTGGAGAAAGACCCGGGCGGGACTCCCCTGTCCCGAGCGATGTGTTCAGCGCGCCGGGCCCGCGGCGAGAAGCGGATAGACATCGCTGAACACCCCGGTACAGCCCCAGTTGAATAATTGGTTGGCGCGGTCGGGCCGATTGACCGTCCACACGTTGACGCCGTAGCCGGCCGCGCGGGCGGCGTGCACCATCGCCTCGGTCAGCCCCTCGTCCTCTGGGTGGATGGCGACGGCTCCGCACAGCTCGGCCACCGAGCGCCAGTCGGGCCGGATGGTCGCCGACTTGTACAGGACGGCGGTGGCGTACTGGGGGTGGCGCTGGTGGAAGGCCATGAGCAGGGGCTGACTGAAGGAGGACACGAGGACCTGCCTGCACGCGTCGAGCCGCTCCAGCGCCGCGGCGAGCGCATCGACCAGCTCGATACTGCGGGCGGCCCCCTGCTCGTTGGCCTTGAGCTCGATGTTGGCGTTGATTCCGCGCTCATTCATGAAGTCGATGAAGCTGTCCAGCGTGGGAATGCGCTGGCCGGCGAAACCGGGGCCGAACCAGCCGCCGGCGTCGATGTTCTCGAGGTCGGCGGCCCGCAGCCCGTAGATGCTGCCGCTGCGGTCGGTGGTCCGTCCCAGAGCAGTGTCATGGATGATCACCGGGGTCGAATCGGCGAGCAGGTCGATATCGGTCTCGATCCACCTGGCGCCCGCGTCGGCGGCTGCGCAGAAGGCCGCCATCGTGTTCTCGGGGGCGGCCGAGGGCAGCCCCCGATGGGCCAGTACCGCGCGCTCGAGGCAGGGAGCATTGCGCTTCGCAAGCGCCGGTGCCCGGCCGGCTCCGTCCGGCCCGTCTGCAGCCCCGCCTGCAGCCCGACCTGCACTGCTCGTCGCAGTCACGGTCATGCCGGCGATGCGCGCGAGCGCCCGCGCGGTGGGGCCCTCACGACTCCCATCGTGAGGACCCGACGGCCCCGACGTGTCTGGCGTACTCGACGTATCCGGCATGTGCAGTCTTCTTCCCCGGTCTCGACGTCCGGGTCCAGACTAGCGCGCCACCCGCCCACGCCGAGATCGGTCCGCTTCCGCACCGAGATCGGTCCAGTTCCGCACCGAAATCGGTCCGCTTCCGCACCGAGATCGGTCCGCTTCCGCACCGAGATCGGTTCGGCGGGCCGCCCGGCGCGCGCTTGGACCGATCTCGAGCCGGAGTACGACCGATCTCGACGAAAGAGGCGGGCTCGGGATGCCTGACCTCACCAGCCCACGGCGACGGGCTCGGGCACCAGGGTGACCCCGTAGCGCTCCCGCACCCCCGCGACGATCGCATCGCGCAGGGCGGCGACGTCGTCCGCGGTGGCGTCGCCCCGGTTCGTCAGGGCCAGCACGTGCTTGGTGGACAGGCTCGCCCGCCCGGAGCCCCCGGAGACGCTGAAGCCCTTCGGGAACCCGGCGTGGTCGATGAGCCAGGCGGCCGAGGTCTTGACGAGGCCATCGACGACGGGAGCGCCCCGGGTGCCGGCGACGACCCGCGTGTGGTCGGTGACAGGGAAGCGGGGCGCATCCTCGGGAAGAGTCGCGGCCTGCGCCCGAGTGAGGATCGGATTGGTGAAGAAGGAGCCGGCGGACCAGGTGTCGTGGTCCGCCGCATCCAGGACCATGCCCTTGGAGCGGCGCAGTGCCAGCACAGCCTCGCGCACCTCACGGGCATCGACGCGGGCGCCCATATCGACGTCGAGAGCCGCGGCCAGCTGACTGTAGGCGATGGGGGCGGACAGGGACGCCTGGCGCACGTGGAAGGTCGCCGAGAGCACGACCCAGCGGCCCGTCGGCCCCCACGTGCGTCCTGCACCGATATCCGGATCGGTCAAGGAGCGCTTGAGAGCGGAGTCGCGGTAGGCCAGACGCAGCTCCGACAGCGGAAGGTGAACCGCTCTCCCCGCGGCGCGGTCCCAGGCGCGCACGGAGGCCAGGAGCTCGGCGACCTCGGTGCCGTAGGCGCCGATGTTCTGCACGGGAGCGGCACCGACCGTGCCGGGGATGCCCGACAGCGCGGCGAAGCCGCCCCAGTGGGAGGCAACAGCCTGCCGCACGAGGTCATCCCAGGTGGTGCCCGCCGTGGCGGTGATCTCCGCGCCCCCGCAGGCGTCATCGGAGACCAGGTCGACGTCGGCGCGCGCATCGCGCACGACGACCCCGTCGAAGCCGCGATCGGCGGCCAGGATGTTGGAGCCGCCGCCGATCACGAGCAGCGGCGCGCCTTCGGCATCGGCCTGCCTGACGACGTCGATGAGCTCGGCCTCGTCGGCGGCCTCGACATAGCGGCCCACCGGGCCGCCCACGCGCAGAGTCGTCAGCTCGGCCAGACAGGGCGCCTCCGCCTGTGCCTGCGAGCCGGGCACCCGGCCGAGCGCCTCAACGGACGCGGGCCAGTCGGCGCAGTCCGCGTTGACGGACAGGGGCATGGCGCACATCTCGTCCTCGAAGAGGGGCTCGGCGGAGCCAAGGGGACCGGGGGTGTCGCTGGTGGGCTGACTCATGACTGACTCCTGAATGGCTCCTGAGATCGGGCGGGCATCGGGCTGATGCCGTGCACGGCTCCGGCTGGCGTTCACTCACAAGAACGCCCCGCACGAAGCGGTGCGGGGCCTGCGATCACAGCGGTGCGATCGTCATTTCTTGTTACGGCGCTGGTGGCGGGTCTTACGGAGCAGCTTGCGGTGCTTCTTCTTGGCCATGCGCTTGCGGCGCTTCTTGATGACAGATCCCATAGGGACTCCTCAGTTGTGGTGCATCCGGAGGCTCGAGCACGTTCACGTTCATGTTCCGGCATCTATCGCCGACGCCGGCCGATGGCCGGAGAGCATGAGCGAGCGGTGAGCGAGTTGAGCGAGTACGGTGGCCGAACGGCGGGCTGCCCGCGGACAGCCCACACTCCGGCCACACTGGTGACTTGCGTGAGTGTAGCGGGTATCAGGAGCCCGTCGACTCAGACTGCTCGTGGCCCCAGTCACCCAGCCCAGCAGAGAGATACTGCTTGACGGCGCGCTCGGGCACGCGGAAGGAACGGCCGACCTGCATGGCCGGGAGGTCGCCGGAGTGAACCATGCGATAGACCGTCATCTTGGAGACGCGGAGCATGGTGGCGACCTCGGCCACGGTGAGGAAGGAGGGGGCGCTCGAAGCGCCGGAGGAAGGGATGCCCGGTGCCATGGGTTGTGAGTTTCCCGTCGTCGGATGTCGGTGACGCGACAGCGCTGCTACCGCCGCGCGGGTCCGCACCACAGCGGGCCCACAGACAATATAACCTGAGCCTCTCGCGACGCATAGGTGATTTCCTCTCACATGAGCCACTCGCGTCGCAGATCACATTTTGATCACGGCAGCAGGGCGCGCGGTTTACCGCCATCGGGCCCTCCGGGCAAGAATGTCCCTGTGCCCCCCTCGCACCGCCCCCTCGGACACACGGACTCCCCGCCCCCTGGCGGAGAGCGGGGGAAGCGTGCCTCCGGACCCCGGCACTGGCACGCCCCGATCCCCACCTTCGCGAGGCGACGGCGCTCCTCGACCACTGCGACCGCCTCAACCAGAACGACCACCGCGACCAGCACGACCGCCCCTGCGGAGCCCTCCTCCTCGCCCTCCACCGCGCCCCAGACCGCCGGCAACCCCGAGACCCCACGACTTCTGGCGCTCCTGGAGCGCTGGAACCTGCGCAGCCGCCTGGCGAGGGCCGCGCGCTTCACCCCGGCCCGCCTGGCCGTCGTCGTCTTCGCCGGCATCATCGCGGTGGTCACGGCACTGCTCAGTCTGCCCATTGCGACCGCCGACAATCGGCACGCCAGCATGATCGACTCCCTGTTCACGGCGACCTCGGCGGTGTGCGTCACCGGCCTGACCACAGTCGACACCGCGACCTACTGGTCGCCCTTCGGCCAGGCGGTCATCATTCTGGGCGCGGCCGTCGGCGGCCTGGGCATCATGACGCTGGCCTCCCTGCTGTCCTTCGCCGTATCCCGCCATGTGGGCCTGACCCAGCGAATGATGGCGGCCAGCGAGAACCAGTCCCGCCTGGGCGACGTCGCCGCCCTACTACGGGCCGTGATATACACCGCACTCGGCGCCGAGACCCTGCTGGCGCTCATCCTCCTGCCCCGCTTCCTCACACTGGGGCTCGACCTGGGGCACGCCTGCTGGTACGCGCTCTTCATGGCGCTGTCGATCTTCAACAACGCCGGCTTCGTCATCCTGCCCGAGGGGCTGGCACCCTACGCGACGGACTGGTGGATGGGCGTGCCGATCGCCGTGGGCACCTTCGTGGGCGCCGTCGGATTCCCCGTGATCCTCGACGTCGTGCGCCACCTGCGACGCCCGCGCCAGTGGACCCTGCACACGAAGCTGACCCTGGCCACCTACACCGCCCTGTCGGCCGTCTCCGCCCTGGCCATCGCCGCCTTCGAGTGGACCAACCCCCGCACCTACGGAGCCCTGCCGACGGGGGGAAAGCTCCTGACGGCGCTCATCAACGGCGTCAACGCCCGCTCCTCGGGGCTGTCCACGATCACCCCCGAACACATGCGCGAGGCGACCTGGTTCCTTCAGGACGCGCTCATGTTCGTCGGCGGCGGCTCAGCCTCCACGGCCGGCGGCATCAAGGTGACGACCTTCGCGATCCTGGTCCTGGCGATTCTGGCGGAGGCGCGGGGCGACCGCGACATCGAGGCGTTCGGGCGGCGCATCACCCTGTCCTCGGTGCGCCTGAGCGTGGCCGTGGCCTTCATCGGGGCCTCCATCATCGGCACCGCGACGCTGCTCATGCTGGAGATGACCAACCTGACGCTGGACCGCATCCTGTTCGAGGTCGTCAGCGCCTTCGCCACCGTGGGACTGTCCACCGGAATCACGCCCCTGCTGCCGACCAGCGCCAAGTACGTCATCGTGGTCCTCATGTTCGTGGGGCGCGTGGGCACCATGACGGCGGCGACCGCCCTGGCCATGCGCGAGCGCCGTCGCGTCATCCGCATGCCCGCCGAGCGCCCGCTCATCGGTTGACGAGGCGCCCATGCGGTACGACGACCCCCCGGAAGAGGCCTCCGACCCGAAGGCCACGCGGTTGCGCTCCCTATCCATACGTGCCATCACGCAGGGCATGTACGACGACGGCGCACGGCTGGCCATGCGCGCCAGAGCCGCCGCCATGGCGGGCCGCAGCAGCGAGCAGGCGGACCCGCACCTGAGTCTGATCACCTACGGTCCGGCCCAGGAGCTGGTCTCCGCGGCGGCCAGGCACCTGCTGGCCCATCAGTACGAGGAGTGCCTGCACGCCGCGGAGCTCGCCGGCGCGCTCTACGAGTTCTCCGACGCCAGCGACGAGAACCTCAAGGAGTACTGGGAGATCGTGGGCCTGGCCTACCGCGGCCTGGGCGACGAGCGCGAAATGGACAACGCCTTCATCATGGCCAGACTGTCGGACTCGGATTTTCAGCGCCCATCGCGCCCCGAGACGCCCGAGCAGCCCGATCCGCCCGAGCGGTGAGGCGGCGAGCCGGCGGAGTCCGGGACCCGCGATCGGACGCCCGTCAGACGCGCATCAGAGACCCCTCAGATGCCCAGGAGCCGCGTGACCGCATGGGCGGTCGTCGCGGCGTCGGCCCGGCCGAGCTCACCGGTGACGGTTCGCTGGATGATCAGCCCCACGGCCGCGTTATGGATGACGGCGGCCGCCTCATCGGGATCGATCCCGCCCGCGATGACCCCCCTTCCCTGCCATTGACGGACCACGCGCGCGATCTCCCCGCGCACGCGGATATAGCCGTCCGCATACACCTCCCGCAGATCCGGCTGCCGCGCCAGCTCCGCCCAAACGCCGACCATCAGATCGATCTGGTCGGGGGCCGCGGTCGCGGCAGCCGACTCAGAAGATTCAGCCTCGGGCGAGGCATCGGCCTCACCCAGGAACGGGCGCCCGAAGACCCAGGAGCGCTCGACCGCCGTCACGAAGACGTCCTCGAAACTCGGGAGCTCATCGACCTCGGCCAGCCCCGCGATCCAGTCCACGACCGGATCCATGACTCGACCGATGACGGTCCGCACGAGCGAGCTCTTGCCCTCCGGGAAGTATCGGTAGACCGTACTCGACGACATCCCCGCCTTGGCGACGATCTCGTCCATTGAGGCGCCGTCGAAGCCCCGCCGAGCGAAACAGAGTTGTGCAGCCGCCAGGATTCGGGCGGTCTGCCGATCTCGGTGCGACTGAGTGACGCGGGGCATGGCAGCAGGATACGGGACCGTCCGAATATGGCATAGCACACAGCACCACCAAAACGAAACGATCGTTGTTGCATCGAGATGGGCCGCCGAATAGAGTCCGACTCGAACATAAAAACGATCGTTTTGATTTGGTGATGATCATGTCCCCCACGCCGACCCCGGAACCCGCAGCAGCGCCCCGTCTCTCAGCGACCGGCGCCACCGCATCCCAGGCTGTATCGCAAGCCGCATCGCAGGCCACCCCCTCCCCGCCCTCCCGGGAACTGTCCCTCGTCGCCGGCTCCCTGATCACTCAGCTCATGATCGTCCTCGACATGACGATCATCGCGATCGCCCTGCCCCGCATGCAGGAGGATCTGGGGCTGACGTCCTCCCAGCGCCCGTGGGCCATCACCGCCTACACCCTCGCCAATGGAGGGCTCGTCCTGCTCGGCGGGCGCCTGACGGCCGTTCTCGGCATCCGTCGGGCCTACTGGCTGGGGCAAACCGGCTTCGCCACCGCGAGCCTCGTCGCGGGCATGGCGACCTCCTTCCCCGTGCTGGTGACCGCCCGCACCGCCCAGGGCGCCTTCGCCGCGCTCCTCGGACCGACGGCACTCGCCCTGCTCAACTCCGCCTTCCCCGAAGGCCCGCGTCGCAGACGAGTCTTCGCGCTCTTCGGCGCGACGGGCGGCGTCGGAGCCGCGGCCGGGCTCCTGATCGGAGGGGCGCTCACGGATTGGCTCGACTGGCGCTGGTCCCTCTACGTCAACGTGCCGATCGCCACGATCGGCTTCCTCGTCGGCCTGCGCGGACTGCCCGCCGCGAACCCCCGCCGCGACGAGCCGGCATTCTCCGACCTGTCCGGCCTGTTCCTGGGCTGCGCGGCCTGCTTCAGCGCAGTGTTCGGCCTGGACCGCGCCGAGCAGACCTCCTGGGGATCGGCGTCGACCATCGGCTGGCTCGCCGCCGCGATCGTCCTGGCGCTGCTGTTCGTCATCAGGGAGCGCACCGCCTCCGCCCCCACGCTGCCCCTATGGATTGTTACCCGGCCCGCACGAGCCGCCTCCTACGTCGGAGCGGCCACGGTCGGCGCGTCCCAGATGGGCGGGGCGCTCTACCTGACCTACTACATGCAGAACCACTTCGGCTACTCGCCCCTGCGAACCGGAATCGCCTTCCTGCCCATGATCGGCGCGCTCGTCGCAACCGCTCCGACGGCCGGGCAGTTCCTCCTCCGGCGTCTGGGCACGCGCGGCGTCCTGATCCTGGGCATCGGGATCGAGGCGGCGGCCTTCGCCTTCTTGTCCCGGATCGACGTCGACTCCACCTATGCCGCAGCAGTCATCCCCGGACTCCTGATCTTCGGCATCGGAATCGGCTTCGTCATGCCGGTCGCGTTCAACTCCGGCACCCGGGACATCCCCGCATCTCACATCGGCCTGGCCTCGGCGGTGATCACCGTCTCCCAGCAGATCGGCGCTTCGCTGGGCGTCGCCCTCCTGGCGACCTACGCGAGCAGGCGCGTGAACATGTACGTCGATGAGCATGCGGAGCAGACCAAGGCGCAGGCCATGAGGGCACTGAGCCAGGCGCAAGCGACTCCGGACTCCGCCGCCGGGCAATCGATCATCGCCAGATTCACCGCCGAGCTGGCCGATCACGCGCAGATCAGCGCCTACAGCGGCGGATTCCTCCTCATGGCCTGCATCCTCATCGCCGTCGGAGCGCTGCTGGGAGCGCTGACGGCGCCGGCGGCCCTGAGAAGAGCACGCGCCGCCCTGCAGGCCCGTCGGTCTCGTCGCCGCGACTGAGGCGGCCGCCCGGCCCACCCCGCGTCCGCACTGCACTACGGTGGATGCACCAGGCCGCGGCCTCCGCCCGGCCATCCGCCGTACCGCCCGCGCAGGAGAACCCATGGCAGCCCCCGTCGATCGCACCGACTCGACCCTCGTCATCGGACTGGGACGCTTCGGGTCGGCCGTAGCGGCCACCCTGGACCGGCTCGGCCGAGAGGTCCTCGCCGTGGAGTCGAATCCGGCGATCGTGCGCCAGTGGACCGGCCGCATCCCCCTGATCGAGGCCGATGCCACCGACATGGAGGCGCTCGAGCAGCTGGGCGCCACCGAGTTCGGCACCGCGGTCGTGGGCGTGGCGACGTCCCTGGAGGCGAGCGTCCTCATCACCGGAAATCTCGTGGACCTGGAGACCCACCAGATCTGGGCCAAGGCGATCTCCCGGGCGCACGGACGCATCCTGCGCCGCATCGGCGCCCACCACGTGGTCTACCCCGAGTTCGACGCCGGTCAGCGCGCCGCGCACCTGGTCAGCGGCCGCATGCTGGACTACATCGAGATGGAGAAGGGCGGCTTCACCATCGTCAAAATGCGGCCGCCGGCCGAGCTGCACGGCTTCACCATCGGGGAGTCGAAGATCCGCTCGCGCTACGGCATCACGGTCTTCGGCCTCATGAGCCCCGGCGAGCCCTTCGAGTACGCGACGGCGGAAACCCTGGTCAGTGCCGAGGACGTGCTCGTCGTCGGCGGGGACGCAACGCTGCTGGAGCGCTTCGCCAACCGGGCCTGAGGACGGAGCGCGGGCCTGTTCGGCGTCCCGTATACAGATACGAGACCACGAAACAGACTTCTTCGAACGAGATCGACGACCGGGGACCCAGCCCGGCAACCCGGCACCAGCCCCTTCACGTGCTGGAGCGGCGCACCTGGAGAGTCGGCGATATGGAGTGGGATCTGCCCTCGGCCCCGCCGATCGCCTCCAGCAGCACCTCCATGCACAGCCTCCCGACCTCGTCGAAGGGCTGTCGGACGGTGGTCAGCGAGGGAGAGAAGAAAGCCGCCCCCGACACGTCGTCGTAGCCCACCACAGCCACATCCTCGGGGACGCGAATCCCCCGGTCGCGCAGTGCCGCCAGCACGCCCAGCGCCATGAGGTCGTTGGAGCAGAAGACGCCGTCCGGAAGCCCGCGCGCCACAAGAGCGGCACCGGCCTCGTAGCCCCGCTCGGGACTCCCATCCCCTTCAAGGAGATCCCCCGGCTTCGCCCCCGCCTCCTCCACAGCAGCACGCCACCCGCAGACCCGGGCCGCCGCATCGAAGCAGTCCAGCGGTCCGCGCACGTGGGCCACCGACTGGCACCCGAGGCCGAGAAGATGACCGACCGCCGTGCGCGCCCCGAGCTCCTGGTCCACGGAGACCACGTGGATCCGCTTGCCGGACGGGAAGCCGTCGGCCACGACGACCAGCGGGACCGCCCACGCGGCCCGCTCGACCGAGGCGACGATGTGCGTCTGTGGGGCCACGACGATGATGCCGTCAACGCCCCGGGCGATGAGGAAGTGGAGGGCCTCGGCGACCTCATCGTCCAAGCTCCGGTTCAGGGCGATCACGAGAGAGGCGTAGCTCACCCGCCGTGCCGCGATCTCGATGGCGGCCACCGTCGACGCCGGCCCGAAGAAGTGCGACCCCGCAGTCACGATCCCGATGGTGCGCGTGGATTCGGCGACCGGTGACCGGGCAGCCGAACCCCGGCGGTAACCCAGCTGCGCCATGGCCTCCCGGACCTTCTCGCGCATCACTGGACGCACCGACTCCGGGTCATTGAGCACACAGGACACCGTCTGAGGGCTCACCCCGGCGAGCCGGGCCACGTCCATCATGCCCGGGCGTCGCGACGCCGAGCTGCTATTTGTCATGATCGCCTCCTGCACCGACCGCGGCCGGACCTGCACCCGCGGCGGAGAACTTCGGAAAACTGGGGGAACTGGAGGGGGAACTGGGGAGAACGTCGGGGAGGGCTGGCGTCGTCAGTCGTCTTCGCGCAGGGAGTAGCTGAAGGAATGGGAACGCCCCACCTCCAGCTCGACCAGGTCGCGCCCGCTGTTGAAGGCGTCAGGAGGACAGGTCATGGGCTCCACGGCGACGCCCCGTCGCCCCAGGTGCTCCGCGGTGTAGACCTGCACCCACGGCGCCTCGGCGCTCAGCACCACAGTGCTGCCCGCCTCGCCTCCGGTCAGCCGCACCTCCCAGGGGCCCTGCGGCAGGCCCGTGTAGGCGTTGTCGGTTGAGATGGTTCCCACCGGGCGACCGGCGCGCCAGTCCCAATCGGTGCCGGCGACGTCGCGCTCGGCCGCGGGGGCCATGCGCTCATCGACGTCGAGGACGCGCGCGGCCGGCACCTGCAGCACGCACTCGTCCAACGGCACGGAGCGCGTCAGATAGGGGTGGAAGGAGACGCCATAGGGCGCGGGCGCGAGCAGGCCGTCCGACTCGGGGGCGCCGACGGCGTCGGGGGCCGCGGGCGCGCCCGCCCCGAGGCAGGTGGTCGTGGCGGCCACGGTCAGCCCGGCTCGCGCGTCCAGGGCGAAGCGCACGTCGACCTGCAGGCTCCAGGGATAGGCGTACGAGCCCGGCAGCGTCAGTTCGAGCGCGACCGACGACGGGGCATCGCCGACCGCGTCATCCCCGGCGCTCGTGGCGACCACCTGGAAGTCGGCCCAGCCCACCAGTCCGTGCAGGGCCGAGCCGGTCTCGGGCTCGTTGCAGGGCACCGGGTACTCCTGACCGCGATAGGCGTAGCGCGCTCCGACGATGCGGTTGGGCCATGGCACCAGGGTCTTGCCCTGCCAGCCCTCGGGCAGTGAGGCCTCGGCGTCGAAGGGGATGACGAGATCGCTGCCCGCCCTGCGAAGGTGGACGAGGGTGGCACCCGAGGTGGCGATGCGGGCCTCGTAGTCTCCGGCGACCAGGTCGATGAGCTCTCCATTGATCATGATGGTGGGTCCTGTCTCTCGTGAGGCCGGCTCCTCGGTCTTTCCGAACCCGAACGACCGGCACGGCGGCTGATCCTGTCCGCCCCTCTCGGCTCCGGTGCGAACGCCCGCCCCAGCATACTGACCGCGGGCGCCGCTCACACGCGCCGGAGCCGACCCGTCACGCCGCGAAGAACCAGGTGCTCACGCGCGCCCACAGCTCCAGCGAGGTCATCATCGCGAGCACCATCTCCTCGGGCTCCCCGGACTCCTCGGCCCCGGCCGTGCCCATCGAGGCGGGAGCCTCCGGAGGGGCGCCGGAGTCGAGAGCGTCGGCGACGGACCTGGGAAGCAGCTCGTAGAGGCACTCCGGGACCGAAAGGGTGGTCAGGGCGCCGTCGAGCTCCCACCCGTCGGCCCTCAGGGCCTCAGTGGAGATCAGGCTGAGCGTCCAGGTCCGGTGGGCGAAGCCCTCGGTCAGCGGAGTCGGTCCGCCGAGCTCGCCGGGCTCCGCGCCCTGGTCGAGGCGACGGGCGAGGTCCTCCAGCTCGATGGCCAGGGCGTCGAGGTCGCCGCTGTCGAGAAGCTCGTAGACCCGCTCGGGCAAAACGTGCGGCCCCAGGTCGACGTTGTAGCGCGGGCCGATGTCGAGCAGTTGGGCGAAGGCCGAGGGCACCTCGCAGTCATCGAGCCCGTAGACGTGGAAGCCGTCCTGCTCGTGCTTGACGAGGGTCGCGCGCCGGGGGCCGATCCAGGCCTCGACACGCCGGCCCGACCCGTCGCCCTCGAAACGGGCGACGTCGAGGTGCCGGGTCGCCCCCGCGGCCCCGTGCAGTGCGGGAACGGCCTGCGGCGCGATGCCGTCGTCGTCCAGGATCCCGCTTCTGCGCAGGCGGCGAGCGACCCTGTCATCGGGGACCCGCCCTCCCGCGGCCACGGCCCGCACGGTGAGCCACTCGGCATCCCCGAGGATGAGGACGGGGGCGTACCCGCCGGTGTCCAGGTGAGCCATCTAGATCTCCTCCAGGGTCAGGGCCATGTCCGAGAAGCGCAGGGCCGCGGTGTCGCAGGATCTCGTCGGGCAGGAGAAGGTCGCGGAGAAGCCTCGCCGCGAGGCCCCGCTCACCCAGGACCACTGCAGGAAGGTCACCGAGACGGTGTCGTTGATGTAAACGCCCGAGCGCAGCAGACCCGTGCGGTCGTCCATGTCCCACTCGGTGATGTCGATCAGCTGCGCCCCGGGTATGGAGGTCATGATCTGCGCGGTGGAGTCGCGGTGCCAGTCCTCGACGGATGCCCCCGGCGGCAGGTCGGCGACGGTGACCACGCAGTTCTCCGCGAAGCCGGGCGGGCCGGCACTGCGCGGCTCGGCGCAGATGAGGTCGATGAAACCCGCCGGGCCGGCGGGGCCGTGCGGGCCACCAGGATCTCCCGGGCTATCGGCGAGCCCGCCGGCGCCCGTGACGGCGTCCGAGTCGATGGGGATCCACGTGGCGGGGACCGCCATCGCGATGGCGCGGCCCGCCAGCCTCTGCGGCAGGTCCGAGGTCGGTCGGGGTGTCATGCATCATCTCCTGAGAGGTCGGGCGAGTGGGGTGACGAATCGCCGGGCAACGGGTGCGATGAGGCCGCGCGGGCGCCGCTCCGACGTCGCTCCGCCTCCGCGATCCGCGCCAGCCGCCCCTCCCGACGACGGGCCAGGTGCCACTCGGGATACATCCACGCCGGCAGAGGGACCGGGGTGAAGCTCACCACCACAACCAGCATGCAGACAACACTCAGGATGCCGCACACGAAGACGGGAGTCGAGTCGGACCCCTCCGCCACCATTGTCGCGGAGCCGAAGACGAACATGAGCCCCGTGGAGGGAATCGTGAGGGCGAGATTGTTCTTATGACCGATCTCGGCACTCGTCTCACGCGCGAACTCGCCGTACCCGGTATCCGTGAACATGGCCAGCGCCCAGTACATGATAATCACGAGACCGAAGACGAGAACGCCGAATGCGCCCCACACGACATGACCTCCGTCCGCTTCTCTCCATTTCTCTCCATTCCATTCTCCCGCGGGAGTCGGACCCTAGCCGAAGAGCTTATGCCAGCCCTTGTTGATGGCATTGCCCACTGACTCTCCGAGTTTCGAACCGGCCATGCCGCCGATCGCCCCGCCGATAATCCCTCCGGCGGCAATGCCAATAGGGCCACCAACGGCGCCAATCGTCATACCAACCTGGGCCCCCGCCCATCCTCCCGCGTATCCGCCGACCCCCTGGGTGACGGCCTGGGTCCCGGCGCGGGCGATCTTCTCCCCCTCCCCCATGCTGGGGTTGGCCGAGTCCTTCTTGTACTGATCCCAACCGGCGAGCGCCCCGGAAAGACCCGCCGAGGCGTACCCCAGCCCCTTGAGCACCGGCGCGGCCTTGGTCACGCCCTGCTGCACCTTCCAGGCGGTCGTGCCACGGGTGTAGGGCTTGTTCACCCAGTTCGAGGTCTTCGTCTTGGCCCACAGCGTGCGCAGGGTTCCCATCTTGTTGCGGTCGGCCACTCTCATGAAGGCCCCCGCATTGGGATGTCCCTTCGGATAGCGCGGTTGGAACCTGGAGATCGCCCTGATCGATCCCCAATGGGCTCCAGTCGCCACTCGGCTCACCCACCCCGCCATCTTGGAGGCGTCGCCCACCCCTCCGGTCGGCAGGTACTTGTCCCTGAACCACTCACCGGCGCTCTTGAGGGAGTCGCAGGCGGAGATGAGGGTGTCGTGCGCGGACGACTCGTCCTGGCGAATCAGGTAGAGGGTCTCCTTGAGCTCGTCGAACTTCGCCTTCTTCGTCTCGTACTTCTCATCGGAGGTATCGTCGGGGGAGTGGATGGTCGCCCCCGACACGACCAGCTCCGCGGCCGCGGCGTCGGCGACGACCTGAGCCAGCCGGGTCTTGATCGAGTTCATCGAGTTGCCGAATGCGGTGAGCGCCGTCGCCAGCGACGTCGTGTTCGTCGACAGCGCGTCCAGGGTGCTCCGCTGCGAGGACAGTGAGGAGAGCGCGGCGTTCGTCGTCTCGCTCGTGCAGTCCGAGGCCACCTGGTTGTGGGCCGAGGAGATGTCCTCGCCTGCGGTGCTGACGGTCGTCGAGATCGACGTCAGGCTCTGCGCCGCGTTCCAGGCGCCCGACGGCTCGGTGATGACCTTGGCGTCAAGAGTGCTCATGCGAGCCTCCCGGGGTCGAGGAGGCCACCGACGCGTCGGTGTTGCGGAAGGAGGTGGCGGCCCTCCTCAGGGAGCTCGCCGTCGATCGGGCGCTGGACGCCGCACCGGACGCCTTGGAGGAGAGACGGCTGATAGCGGTGGACACCGAGGAGGTCGAACGCCCGACGTCGGGGGCGGCGGGGTAGGACACGGACTCCAGGTCCGCCGCCGCCTCATCGACTTTTCCGGCCTGGGCATCAAGGGTGTCTGGGTTCACATGCAGAGTGGTCACGCGAGCGTCTCCTTCGACGGGACTCAACGAGCTCGCCCCATCATTCCCCCCGCGAAACGGGCCGTCAACAAAACCCGGTGTTGTGGCACACTCGACTCGCGCCGGCCGCGAAAGGGGACATGGATGAGTGCCGACATCGCCGAACCTGCTGAACCTGCTGAGGCAGCTGAGACTCCTGAGGCGTCCAGTGAGGCCTCCAGGACCTCTGGGGGCGCCACGACGGGGCACCGGTCGCACGCCGACCCGTCCGGGGGCCACCCCCTCCCCCAGTTGCGCCGCTCCCGCTGGTGCAGTCTGAACGGTCAGTGGAACTTCGCCTACGACGACGCCGAGACGGGCCCGGACAAGGACTGGCCCTACAGCGGCGTCGATGAGCGGACCATCACCGTGCCCTTCCCGCCCGAGAGCGAGCTCTCCGGCATCGGGGACACCGGCTACCACCCCGTCGTGTGGTACTCGCGCATGCTCACCGCCGACGATCTGGCCCGCGCCGGCCTGCCGGCTCAGGGCGACCGGGTACTGCTGCACTTCGGCGCGGTCGACTACCGGGCGAGCGTCTGGATCGACGGCCAGCTCATGGGCGAGCACGAGGGCGGGCACACCCCCTTCACGCTCGACATCACGCGCGCCCTGCCCACCGGCGATGCCGACGCCGTGCTCGTCGTGCGGGCCGAGGACCGGCCCCTGGACGTCGGGCAGCCCCGCGGCAAGCAGGACTGGCAGCCCGAGCCCCACAACATCTGGTACGCGCGCACGACCGGCATATGGCAGAGTGTCTGGCTGGAGGCGGTGCCGCGCACCGCCATCGCCGAGCTCGCCTGGACGCCGAACCGGGCCTGCGACGCCGTCGAGCTCGAGGCGACCATGACGCGCCCCGTCCCGGAGGGCTCGCGGATCACCGCCCGGCTGAGCATTGAGGGCCGCCTGCTGGCGGAGGTGACGGCGAGGCTGCCGGAGACGACCACGGCCCGGCTGACCATCGACCTGCGCGAGCAGATGCACGGCCAGCGCTATGAGAAGCTGCTATGGTCCCCCGAGCACCCGCGGCTCATTGACGCCGAGGTCATGCTCGCCCCCGCCAAGGCCGCACTCGCGGGCGGGACCGCCACCGCGCCCGCCTCGGTGCCCGACGTCGTCGCCTCCTACCTGGGGCTGCGCTCGGTGGGCACCGCGCACCGCCGCTTCCTGCTCAACGGCCGGCCCTACTACGTGCGCGGGGTCCTGGAGCAGGGCTTCTGGCCGGACTCGCACCTGGCGGCGCCCGACGACAAGGCCCGCCGCGACGAGGTCGCCCTGATCAAAAGGCTCGGCTTCAATGCGGCGCGCATCCATCAGAAGGTCGAGGACCCGCGTTTCCTGTACTGGGCTGATCGGCTCGGCCTCCTGATATGGGGCGAGATGGCCGCGCCCTACGAGTTCACCACGCAGGCGGCGACTCGACTGGTGGCGGAGTGGAGTGCGGTGGTGCGCCGCGATCGCTCCCACCCGAGCATCGTCACCTGGGTGCCGATCAATGAGAGCTGGGGCGTGCAGCACATCGCCGATCGCCCCGAGCAGCGGGCGCTCAGCCGGGCGCTCGCCGACCTGACCCGCGCGCTCGACCCGTCCCGGCCGGTGGTCTCCAACGACGGCTGGGAGCACACCTGCTCCGACATCATCTCGATCCACGACTACGACGCCGACGACCTGGCGGTGACGCTACGCTACGCCGAGGAGGACCGGCTGAGCGCCGTGCTGGACGGCCTGGGTCCGTCCGGGCGGCGCATCACCGTGCGGGGTGCGGTGGACCGCGAGCTGCCGGTCATGGTCACGGAGTTCGGCGGTATCCGCTACGTCCCCGACCATGATGACGCCGACGGCGGCAACAACGGGAGCGGCTCGAACGGCAAGGCCGTCGAGACCGGCGAGACCATCAAGACCAGCGAGGCCGTGGAGACCATCAAGAACGCCGTCGAGGCCGTGGCCGCCGCCAAGACGGACGCCAAGGCGAGCTCCAGAGCCGCCGCCGAGAGCGCGGACGAGGCCGAGGACGAGAAGGAGGAGACCACCTGGGGCTATACGACCGCCGCCGGGCCCGAGGACTTCGAGGCGCGACTGCGCCGGGCCTTCGGCGCGCTCCAGGCGAGCCCCCACCTGGCTGGCTTCTGCTACACCCAGTTGACCGACACCATGCAGGAGGCCAACGGCCTGGTCGACGCGCGCCGCCGCCCCAAGATCGCGGCCAAGGTGATCCGCGAGATCGTGAAGGCGCCGGTCACCTCCTGACGGCGACAGCAGGACGCGAGCGCTCGTAGGCGGTTGGACGCGGGCGTCGGCCGCCGGCGCTGAGTCCTGGGCGAGCCGGCGTCAGCCCCGATTCAGGCGCAGTGTCCGGGCGAAGCCGTGATCACCGCGGATCACAGCAGATCGCTTCGGATCACCTCGATCACCTCACCGCGCGCTTGCGGCCGGCCTGGCCCTCACGGCCGCCGCGACGATCTCAGAGACCCGGTCGTAGGCGGCCCGGACCTCGGGCCGGGGCTCGGCGGTGAGACGCTCGACGGGGCCCAACTCCCAGGCGGGGGGCTCCTCGCCTCCGGCCAGCACCCAGGCGGCCTGCTTGGCGGCGCCATTGGCCACGTACTCCCCGGGAGAGGGCACATCGACGGGCACGCCGAGGACCGCCGACGACAGCTCCTTGGCGCTGGTCCACTTCACTCCGCCGCCCACGAGGCTGACCCGATCGATGGCGGCCCCCTGGGCCCGTACCGCGTCGACGCAGGCGCTCATGAGGCACAGCAGGCCCTCGACCGCGGAGCGCGCGTAGTTGGCGGGGGTCAGCGATTCCAGGGTCATGCCGGTAAGCACGCCGGTGGCCTCGGGCAGGTTCGGGGTGCGCTCCCCCTCCAGATAGGGCACGTGCACCAGCCCCCCGGCTCCGGGCTCGGCGGACAGGGCGAGGGCGTCGAACTCGTCGTAGGTAACGTCCAGGACCCTCTTGGCGGCGTCGAGCACGCGGGCGCCGTTGAGAGTGCAGGCCAGCGGCAGGAAGACGCCGGTGGCGTCGGCGAAGCCGGCGACCAGCCCGGAGGCGTCGCGACTCGGGGCGGCCGACACGGCTGCGACGACCCCCGAGGTGCCCAGGGACACGCTCGTCTGCCCGGGACGCAGCCCCAGGCCGAGAGCGGCACCGGCGTTGTCGCCGCAGCCGGGGCCGAGAACGAGATGGCTCAGGTCGCGCCCATCGACGTCGCCCCCGCCGCGGGCGGCGGCCTCGTGCGGGCCGACGACGCGCGGCAGGACGATGCGCTCCGCATTCTCCTGGTCGACCCGCAGGGCGAGCGCGAGCAGGTCGCGGCGGTGGGCGTTCGCCACGGAGTCGAAGTAGCCGGTGCCCGACGCATCGGAGCGGTCAGTGGTCAGCGACTCCAGAGACTCCGCCCCCGACAGCCTCCACGTCAGCCAGTCGTGCGGGAGGCAGACGGCGGCGATGCGGCGCGCATTGTCGGGCTCATGATCCGCCAGCCAGCGCAGCTTGGTGATCGTCAGCGAGGCGACCGGGACGCTGCCAACGGCGTCGGCCCAGGCCTTCCTTCCGGCCGCCTCGTCGCCGTCGCCCAGCTCGCGGATGAGGTCGCGGGCGGCCTCGGCCGAACGGGTGTCGTTCCACAGCAGGGCGGGTCGGATGACCTCGCCGTCGGCGTCGAGGACGACCATGCCGTGCTGCTGCCCGCCCACGGACAGGGCGGCGACGTCGTCGAGGCCGCCGGCGTCGTCGATCGCCTCCCCCAGCGCCCGCCACCAATGATCGGGGTGGACCTCGGTGCCGTCGGGATGAGACGCCTTGGCCTGGCGGACGAGGGCGCCGGTGATGGCGTCGCGGATGACGATCTTGCAGGACTGCGTCGAGGAGTCGACGCCGGCGACGAGTGCCATGCGGCTTCCTTCCACGGTGAAGGCTGTAAAGGCTGTAAAGGCTGTAAAACGCTGCGAAAGCAACGAGGGAGATGAAGGGGATGGTCGGGCGAGTATGCGGGCGATGGGCTGCGCTCGGGGCGGCGCCCCGCGGACGCCGCCCCCGCGCATGCGGGCCGTCAGCCGATTCAGCTGATTCAGCTGATGAGGTGCTGGACGGCCTTCTCGTGGAGATCCACGTAATGGTAGTCGCGAGCGGCCGCGGCGTCGGTGTCGAAGTCCTCGTACGCGGAGCGATCGGCCAGGAAGTCGTCCAGGGACTCGCCCTCGGCCAGGGTCGGCTCGCTCAGCCCGTAGACGCCCGAGCGCTCGAGCGCCTCGCGGACCTCGGGATCGGCGCGGAAGGCCCGGGCCTTGTCGGCCAGCTGGAGGTACATTTCCATGTTCGCGGCGGCGGACTCCCACACGCCCTCCATTCCGTCCGTGCGGGAGGGCTTGTAGTCGAAGTGGATCGGGCCCTCGTAGCGGGGGCCGCCGCCGGGGAAGCCGTTGACGAGCAGGTCCACGGTGAAGAAGGCCGAGAGCAGATCACCGTGGCCGAAGACCAGGTCCTGGTCGTACTTCAGGCCCTTCTGGCCGTTGAGGTCGATGTGGAAGAGCTTGCCGGCGTTCAGGGCCTGGGCCAGGGCGTGGGTGTAGTTGAGGTTCGCCATCTGCTCGTGGCCGACCTCGGGGTTCAGCCCCACGACGTCGCCGTTGTCGAGCTCGGCGATGAGGGCCAGGGCGTGACCGACGGCGGGCAGGAAGATGTCGCCGCGGGGCTCGTTGGGCTTGGGCTCCAGGCCGATCCTGAGGTTGTAGCCCTTATCCTTGATGTACCCGGCGACGGTGTCCAGGCCCTCCTTGTAGCGGTCGAAGACAGCGTTCAGGTCCTTGGAGGAGTCGTATTCCGCGCCCTCGCGGCCGCCCCACATGACGAAGGTCGTGGCGCCCAGCTCGGCGGCCAGGTCGACGTTGCGCAGGATCTTGCGCAGGCCGAAGCGGCGGATGGAGCGGTCGTTGTTGGTCAGGCCCCCGTCCTTGAAGATCGGGTGGGTGAAGGTGTTGGTGGTGACCATCTCGATGGTCAGGCCCGTGGCCTCGACGGTCTCCTTGAGCCTGGCGACGATCTGGTCGCGCTCGGCGTCGGTGGCGTCGAAGGGGAAGACGTCGTTGTCGTGGAAGGTGATGCCCCAGGCGCCGAGCTCGGCGAGCCTTTCGGCGTACTCCCACGGGCGCAGAGCGGCGCGAGTCGGTTCACCGAAGGGGTCGGCGGCGAGCCAGCCGACCGTCCACAATCCGAATGAGAACTTGTCTTCCTTGGTGGGCCTGCGAACCATGAGCTCCTCCTTGAGCCAATTTTGTTTATTGAAACAACTATGGCATTCCGCCCGTCGCCGGTCAAGGGCTGGACGCGAGGCCGACCAGGGGGCCAGGACCGCAGGCGCCGCCCGTCGCCCCACCAGCACGTCCGTCGCCCTCCTCGGCGGCCCTTGAGGAGCAGCGACCCCTCAGCACCTCCCAGGACTCCTTTGTTCTTGATCGCGACTAACCGGGAACATCGGAGTAGGGTCAAGACGTGGCACGAAGCACACGGACGCGAGCACGACGAACGCAGTCGCCCTCCCCCGAATCCCGCCGCGACCGGACCGGGGGCGGCCCGCCCGACGCCGTCCCCTCGGCCCGTCAGTCCAGTCTGCGCACATCGAATCTCGCACTGCTCGCCAGCCGGGTCTTCTCCTCCCCCGAGCCCGTCTCCCGCGCCGACATCGCCGCCGAAACCGGCATGACCCGCTCGACGGCCTCACGGCTCGCCGACGAGCTCGTCGCCATCGGCCTGGTGCGCGAGCTCGACCCCGTCGCCTCCTCCGGACCCGGCCGCCCCGCAGTCCCGCTGCTCCCGGCCAGGGGCACCTTCGTGGCCCTCGGACTGGAGGTCAACGTCTCCCGCATGGCCGTGCGCGCCGTCGATCTGGCCGGCCAGGTCCTGGCCGAGCGCATCGTCGTCGACGACTTCTCCTCCTCCGACGCTCCGGCCGTCCTGGGGCGTCTGGCCGACCTGCTAGAGCCGATAGCCGCCATCGGCGCCGTAGGCTCGGCGCGCCTGGTGGGCGCCGCCCTGGCGCTGCCGGGCCTGGTGCGCGACAACACCCTTCTGCGCGCCCCCAATCTCGGCTGGTCCGACATCCGCCCCGCCGAGGTCCTGACCCCCGTCCTGGACCGCCTCGGCGCCGGCCTCGTCGTCGAGAACGAGGCCGACCTGGCCGCATTGACCACCGCCAGAGTGCGCCCGGGCGCCCCCGGGGAGCACCGCGACTTCATCTACCTGTCCGGGGAGAACGGTATCGGCGCCGGAATCGTGCGCAACAGCGAGGTCTGGTTGGGCGCCAACGGCTTCGCCGGGGAGATCGGCCACATCCAGGTGGACCCGAAGGGCCCCGAGTGCGGGTGCGGGAATCGCGGCTGCCTGGAGCGCTTCGCGGGACGACGCGCCATCCTCAACGCCGCCGGTCTGCCTCGCGGCGCCGGCTCGGAAGAGCTGCTGAAGGCCTGCGAGGACGACGCCTCACCCCATCACGAACGGGCCCGGCGCGCCATCGATGCCGCCGCCGACGCCCTGGGGATCGCCCTGGGCACCGCCATCAACATCCTCGACATCCCGGCCGTCGTCCTCGGTGGTCACCTGGCCCCGCTCACCGGGCTCCTCGCCCCGCCCCTGCAGAAGATCCTCAGCAGACGCGTCCTGGCCTCGCGTTGGTCCGCCCCGCAGATCCTCCCCGCCCCCGACGACGAGACCCCGGGCGCCACCGGAGGGGCTTGGTCCCTGCTCGAGGGCGTCATCGCGGACCCGGCCGCCTGGGCCTGAGGCGCCCAGGCCGCTTACTACGCTCCTTTACCCCTTACTGTACGGACGTAAGGGGCGAAGAAGCGTAGTAAGCAACCATGACCGGCCAGGAGGGCCGGACCGACCTCAGACGCCGATCTCGGCGCCGTCGCGGCGGAAGACGGGGATGTACTCGTACGGCGCGTCCGCCTCGTAGTCCGCTCCCCCGGCGAAGGTCCGGCCGGAGTGGATCTCGACCCAGTCGGCTCCGGCGGGCAGGTAGACCCCGCGGCTGGTGACGCCCGGCTCCGTCACCGGCGCCACGAGCAGATCGGGACCCAGCAGGAACTCGTCGTCGGTCTCCCAGGCGCGCGCATCGTCCGGGAACTCCAGGAACAACGGGCGCATCGGGGGCGTGCCGCGCTCAGCCGCAGCCGCCATCTGCTCCTGGATGTACGGGCGGAGCCTCTCGCGCAGCTCCATGTGCTCGCGGGCGACGCCCAGGCACCGCTCCCCGTAGCTCCAGACCTCGTTGGGGCCGCCGGTCATGGGCGAGCCGAGCTCGCCGCGGGGCTCGCGATGCCCGTGCAGGCGGAACAGCGGGCAGAAGGTCCCGTAGGCGAACCACCGGGCGAAGAGCTCCCGGTAGGACTCCTCGCTCGGATCGCCGCCGTGGAAGCCGCCGATGTCGGTGGTCCACCAGGGAATTCCGGACATGCCGATGCTCAGGCCGGCGCGAACCTGCTGAGCCAGGGACTCCCACGTCGGCGCGATGTCCCCGGACCAGACGGCGGCCCCGTACTTGGCCTGCCCCGCCCAAGCCGAGCGGCACAGCAGCACGGTGCCGGGGGCACCGGCATCCCGGTTGCCCTCCCAGAAGGTGCGGGCGTTGTCGCGCGGGTAGATGTTGACCACGGCCGAACCGGGTCCGGCGTGGAAGGACAGGTTCCTCGGGTGTCCGGGGTTGAGTTCCGGCTCGCAGGCGTCGAGCCACCACACCCGCACCCCCAGGTCGAAGTAGTTGCGCTTGACGGTCTCCCAGACGAACCTGCGAGCCCGGGGATTGGTCGGGTCGTAGAGGGCGACCGGCAGGGAGCGCGGCATCTTCTTGTCATGAATGTCCTGGTGGAGCTCCACGCCCTGGTCGGCGCCCACCAGGAGGCCCTGCTCCGCCATGGCGTCGTAGTTCTCGGACAGGGGCGAGATCGTCGGCCAGATAGAGACCATGAGCTTGACGCCGAGCTCGTCGAGCTCGCGCATCATCGCCTCGGGGTCCGGGTACTCCTCGGGGTCGAAGCGGTAGTCGCCCATGGCGGTCCAGTGGAAGAAGTCCGTGACGATCACCGACAGGGGCAGCTCCCGGCGCCGGTACTCCCGGGCGACGTCGAGCAGCTCCTCCTGGCCCAGATACCGCAGCTTGCACTGCCAGAACCCCGTGGCCCACTCGGGCAGCACCGGGGCGTGCCCGACGGCGTCGGCGTAGTGCTCCAGGATCTCGGCCGGGGTCTCGCCGGCCGTCACCCAGTAGTCGAGTCCCGGTGCGGCGTCCGCGACCCAGCGGGTGCCGTTCTCGGCGAACTCCACGCGCCCGACCGCCGGATTGTTCCACAGGAATCCGTATCCGCGGCTGGACAGGTAGAAGGGGATCGACACCTCGGCATTGCGCTGAACGAGGTCGAGCACGAGCCCCTTGTGGTCCAGCCGCCCGTGCGTGTGCTGCCCCAGCCCATAGATCCGCTCCCCGGGGTAGGCGCGGAACCGCTGGTGGATCTCGTACAGGCCCGAGCGCTGCCCGTAGAAGACGTGCGAACCCGGCCACCAGAAGTGCTCACGATCCTCGGCCAGGAGCTCCCGGCCGTCGTCAGTGCGCAGGAAGCGGAGCATGACCGCCGGCTTGCCGTCCCCGGCGTCCAGGCGGGCCTCAACGGTGAGGCCGCCGACGACGAGGCGGACCTCTTCTCCATCCCGGACGGCCGGGGCGCAGTCGCGCGGCTCGGGCGCGGCCTCCAGCGCTCCGGCATCCGTGGGCGCAATGGCGTGCTGGGTGCAGCGCACGCGGACCGAGTCGCGCCCCCACTGCTCGACGCGCATCACCTCATGCGCGTGCCGGATCTCGAAGCCATGATCAATAGTGACGTATTCCAGCATATGAATTCCTTTTTATCATGCATTCAGATGAACTCGATAAATTCTCACGAATATGGCCGGACAGTATTCGACGGCGATTTCCCGGCGACTCCTCGGCAGCCCAGCCGCTCGGCCGCTCGGCAGCCCCGGCGGATCGCCCCTGAGAGCGGTCAGCGCTTTCAGGACTTCACCGCGCCTCCCGTCGCGCCGGCGGCCACGTACTTCTGCGCCACGACCAGCAGGATCGCGGCGGGCAGCGAGGCCATGGTCGCCGTCGCCATGACGGAGCCCCAGTCGGCCACGAAGCCCCCGATGTACTGGTAGATGCCCAGCGTCACCGGCCTTGCGGCCGAATTCGAGTCGAGCGTGAGTGCGAACAGGAAGTCGCTCCAGGCGAACAGGAAGCTGAAGAGCGCAGCCGTGACGAGCGCATTCCTGCCCAACGGCAGAACAATGGAGAAGAAGATGCGCAGGCGCCCCGCACCGTCCATTCTGGCCGCCTCCAGGATCGAAACCGGAATAGCCGCCATGAACGCGCGGATGATGAGGATGGAGAAGGGAATCCCCAGGGCGGCGTCGGCCAGGATCAGTCCGGGAACAGTGTTGAGGATTCCCAGGGTGTTGTAGGCGCTGTACAGCGCGTTGGCGATGATGATCCCGGGGATCATCTGGCTCAGCAGCATGACGAACAGGATGACCCCGGAGCGTTTCACCCGGTGAAGGGACAGGGCGTAGGCCGCCGGCGTGGCCACGCACAGGCAGATCGCCACGGCGCCCAGGGAGACCACGAGGCTCGTGGCGAGATTGGCGCCCTGACTGGCGAACGCCTCCCGGTATCCGTCCAGACTGGGACTCAGCGGAAGAATTCGCAGATTCGCGGTGGATACGCCCGGCTGGAGGGAGGCGTTGACCATCCAGTACACGGGGAACAGCATGATCGACAGGAAGACCAGCCCCAGGGCCGTGCTCACGGCGGAGCGGCTGGAACGGCGCGCACGAGACGTCATCATGATTCCTCCCCGGACCGGCTGAGCCTGAGGTAGACGACCGCGAAGACGACGGAGACCAGCACCAGGACGTTCCCGAGCGCCGCCCCCTGTCCGAACTCGAAGTTGGCGAAGGACAGCTTGTAGGACTGCGTCGCCAGGGTCTGAGTGGCGTTCGACGGCCCGCCGCCGGTGAGCCCCAGAATGATGTCGAGGACCTTGAGGGTGTAGACCACCCCGAGGACCAGCACCACCGAGACCACGGGCTTGAGCAGCGGCCAGGTCACATACCTGAATGCCTTCCACCCCACGGCCCCGTCCAGCGAGGCGGCCTCGTAGAGCTCATCGGGGATGTCCTGGAGCCCGCTGTACAGAATGGTCATGTTGAAGGGAATGCCGAGCCAGATATTGACGATGATGACCGCGATCAGCGCCACGCTCGTGCTGGTCAGCCATGGCACGGCCGGGAGGCTCACCGCTTGAAGGAGCTGGTTGACCACTCCGCTGTCCTTGTCCAGCATCCACTTCCAGATCGCACTCGAGACGATCATCGGCAGGAGCCAGGGCAGCAGGATGAGCGAGCGCATGACGCCGTTGAGGGGGAAGCGCCGCTTGAAGAAGATCGCGAGCGCCAGCCCGATGGTGAACTGCCCGGCGATCGAGCCCACGGTGAACAGGAACGTGTTGAGCATGGCCGTGGAGAACACCGAGGAGGTCAGCACCGAGACGTAGTTGCTCAGGCCCACCCATGGGGCCTGGCCGGTGTAGAAGGTGGAGGTGGTGTACTCCTGGAAGCTCATCGTCACGTTCTTGACGATGGGGTATCCGAAGAACAGCGCCATGAAGACCAGGGCCGGCAGGAGGAAGCACCATTTGCTCAGCTCCTCCCGACGCTGCAGCGATCGGCGCGCCGCGGCCCGCCCGGCGGAGGGGCGCTCCCCTCCCCCCGCCGGGCTCTCCGGATCGCCCGGAGCGGGTCCGGACAGAGTTCCGGACAGACTCTCGGTCTCGCCCGCCGTCATGACAGGTAGTCCGCCTTGGCGGTCTCCAGGGCGGCCTGAGCCGAGGCCTTGCCGGTCAGGGCGGACTGAATGGCGTTGTAGAGGGCCTCGGCGGTCTTGGGCCAGGCCTCCCCCAGCTTCGCGGTCCGGGCCCGGCCGTTGTTGACGGACTCGACCAGCGACGACATCTGCGGGAGCTCCTTGAGGTAGTCCGCGTCGTCCTGGGAGTCGGTGGGGATCGTGTAGCGCTCGGTGTTGAGGCTCAACTGCCTGGAGGCCGAGAGCAGCTCGGTCAGGAGCTCGGCGGCCTTGGCCTGGCGGTCCTTGTTGCCCGTCTGGGGAACCGTCCACACCTCGCCGCCCAGCGGCGCGATCAGGGTGTCGCCGGCCTTGGGCACCGGGATCTCCGCGACCGCCCAGTTGATATCGGACTGGTCGAAGGTGATGGTCTGCCACGGCCCGTTGATGACCATGGCGGCCTTGCCGGAGGTGAACTGCTCGCCGACGTCGCCCTGCCCCCAGTTCAGGACGCCGGAGGAGGCGGATCCCTCGTTGACCAGGTCGACCCACAGCTGGAGGGCTCCGGCGGCGGCCGACGAGGCGATGTCGGTCTCGTCAGCGCCGTTGGACCAGAAGAAGGGCAGGAACTGCCAGGAGCCCTCGTAGGAGGCGGCGGCGCAGAACGCGATGCCGTAGGTGTCGCCGCTGGTCAGGGTCTTGGCAGTGGTCTTGAGCTCATCCCAGGTGGTGGGGACGGACACCCCGGCCGCGGAGAGCATGTCCTGGTTGTAGTAGAGGCCGATGGTGTTGGCGCACGGCCCCATTCCGTAGAGCTTGTCCTGGTAGGTCCCGGCGCTGACGAAGCCCTCAATGAAGCCCTCGGCGGCGATCCCGAAGTCCGACAGCGGGGCCAGCGCCCCGGTCGCGGCGATCTGCTGAAGGTCGGGGTTGTCCAGCATGAGCAGGTCGGGCAGGGTCTTGGAGGAGCTCATCTGCAGGACCTTCTGAATCAGGCCGGTGCCGTTGACGCTCTCCCGCTCGACGGTGACGCCCACCTTGGCGGCACACTCCTCGAGAACCTTCTGGAAGATGCCGTTATCGGGATCGTCCGCGTAGTAGTCGAGGATCTTGATGGTCGAGGAGTCCGCCGTCGATCCGCCGCTCTTGCCGCATGCGGCCAGCGGCAGCGCCGCCGCTGCGAGCGCGGCGCCCTGCAGGATGCGGCGGCGATCGACCATGAGCCTGTGCTGAATCGTGGACATGTCAGCTCCATTTCCTCCGCCGGCAGCGGTCGGCACCGGGCGATACGTATGCGCACACGTATGCGATCGATGCTCGCGTCTGCCGGCTGCGACGTGACGGGATCGTGGGCGCAGCCTCTTCGCTGCGCCCGGGAGCTTGAATGTATCGTGATACACCTAATAGCGCAAGGGAGGTCCCGAGCATGAACTCACCCGCCACACATCACCCGAAATCGCATCATGCCGTCTTCACCCACTAGCCGCGATGTCGCACATGCCGCCGGAGTCTCACAGTCCACGGTCTCCTACGTCCTGAGCGGCAAGCGATTTGTTGCACCAAAGACAAGAGCTCGCGTGCACGAGGCGATGCGCGCGCTCGGTTACCGACCGCATGCGAGTGCGCGCGCCCTGAAGAGCAACCGCAGCAGGATCCTCGGGCTGATCGTGCCGTACCACAGGTGCACCGATGCTCCCGGGCAGTACCGCTACATCGTCTCGCTCGCGGCCGCCTGCCGGCGCCACGGCTACGAGCTGCTGGTCATCAGCGGCGAGGAGGGTGTCGAGGGCATGCGCAGACTGACCGAATCCGCGCTGTGCGACGGAATCCTCATCATGGACGTCCTCGACCGCGACCCCCGGGTCGAGGCCGCGCGCGAATCGCGAATCCCGTCGGTGTTCATCGGCTTCAGCCATGACGCGGATGGCGTCGTCGCCACCGACACGGACTTCGAGGCCATCGGCTCCGGCTGCGCGCAGAGGCTCCACGACGCCGGCCATCGACGCGCCCTGGTCATCAACCCGACCTCGGAGCACATCATGCCCATGGGCTTCCTGCACCGCTTCACCCAGGCGCTCGAGGATCGCGCATCCGCGCTGGGGCTGGCGCTGGAGTCCCTGGAGGTCGCCCGCGACTTCCGCTCGATGCGCGCAGCGCTGGACGACTACCTCGCCGGCGCCAGCCCCGCGGACGCCTTCATCGCCGCCCCCGCCACCTCGATAGACGATGCGATCAATGTGCTCACCTCCAACGGCCGGACCCCGGGAGTCGATATCTCGATCATCGGGGCCGGGGGCTCAGGCGACTCGCCGCACACCAGCGTGGACTACACCCATTACGACTCGGACGTCTCCAGAGTGACCGGGACCGCCGTCGGACTGCTCGTGGACCAGCTCGAGGGCATACTCCCCCTCGCCGGAAGGGAGCCCGAGCGCATCGCCCCGGTCTTCCACCCGGGCGCCTCGCTGCGAGCGCGGCGGACCTCGCCCGGATAAGGGAATGAGACCAGGGCCGGACGCGCCGTCTCAGTCGGGCGGCATCTCGTTGCGCGGATTACGGACCACGGGGCCACCATGGGAGCATGGGGAGCGCAGGGAGCACGGGATCGCACATCCGTCCACCGGCCCAGTTGCCCGTGTGCACGCAGCCGCGCGAGGATTCCCGCAGAACCGTCGCCGCACCGCCGGCAGGCGGACATCGGCCGATTCGGCCAATTCGGCCGATACCGAACGCATATCGCACCCATCTCATGAAAACCCACGAAGGAGCCCGTCCATGACCGCTGATGGCACAGAGACCACCGGGAGCCCCACGACCCCTGACAGCCCTGACAGCCCCGGCTCTCTTCAGCTCTCGGCCCTCGATCTCAAGGCGATCGCCGTGGCCAAGGCGCTGGCGGCGGACGCCGTCGAGAAGGCCGGCTCCGGCCATCCCGGCACTGCCATCTCCCTGGCCCCGGCGGCCCACCTGCTGTACCAGCACGAGCTGGTCGCCGACCCGGCCGACGCCCAGTGGCTGGGGCGCGACCGCTTCGTGCTGTCGGCGGGGCACGCCTCGGTGCTGCAGTACATCCAGCTGGTGATGGCCGGCTACGGCCTGGAGGTCTCCGACCTTCAGGCGCTGCGCACCGCGGGCTCGCTGACGCCGGGGCATCCGGAGTTCGGCCACACCAAGGGCGTGGAGACCACCACCGGCCCCCTGGGGGCCGGCTTCTCCAATGCGGTCGGCATGGCCATGGCCGCCCGCTACGAGCGCGGACTGCTGGACCCCGACGCCCCCGCGGGCGAATCGATCTTCGATCATTTCGTCTACACCGTCCTGGGCGACGGCTGCATGCAGGAGGGCGTCGCCGCCGAGGCCGCCTCCCTGGCCGGCACCCAACAGCTGGGCAACCTCATCGCCATCTACGACGACAACGACATCTCCATCGAGGGCAACACCGACATCGCCTTCGCCGAGGACCCCTCGGCCCGCTTCGAGGCCTACGGCTGGCAGGTCCTCGACGTCGACTGGACCGCCGGCGGCGAGTACCGCGAGGACCTGACGGCCCTGCACGAGGCGCTGGTGAAGGCCCGCGCCGAGACCTCCAGGCCGTCCCTGATCCGCCTGCACACGATCATCGCCTGGCCGGCACCCACCAAGCAGGGCCAGGAGTCCAGCCACGGCGCGGCACTGGGCGCCGAGGAGGTCGCCGGGCTCAAGAAGGCGCTCGGCCTGGACCCCGACGCCCTCTTCCAGACCGACGGCGTGCTGGACCGCACCCGCGCCCGCGCCGCCGAGCGGGCCGCGGCCGCCCGCGCCGACTGGGACGCCCACTACCAGGCCTGGCGGACCGCGAACCCGGAGAGGGCCGCGCTGCTGGACCGGCTGCTGGCCGAGGAGCCGCCCACGGGACTCGATGCGGCCCTGCCCGCCTGGGAGGTCGGGGCATCAGTGGCCACTCGCAGCGCCTCGGGCGCGGTGCTCACCGCCCTGGCGCCCGCCGTCCCCGAGCTGTGGGGAGGATCGGCCGACCTGGGCGGCTCCAACAAGACCACCATGGTCGGCGAGCCCTCCTTCCTGCCCGCCGGGCTCGCCCAGAAGGAGGGGGACGGCCCCTACGGCCGCATGATCCACTTCGGGGTGCGCGAGCACGCCATGGGCGGGGTCCTCAATGGCATCGCGCTGGACGGCCTGACCCGCGCCTACGGCGGCACCTTCCTGGTCTTCGCGGACTACATGCGCCCCGCCGCCCGTCTGGCCGCGCTGATGGGGATCGGCTCGATCTTCGTGTGGTCCCACGACTCGATCGGCGTGGGCGAGGACGGACCCACCCACCAGCCCATCGAGCACCTGGCCTCCCTGCGCGCGATCCCGGGCCTCGACGTCGTCCGCCCCGCCGATGCCAACGAGACCGCCGCCGCCTGGGCCCAGGTCCTGCGGCGCCACCACGCACCGGCCGGCCTCGTCCTGTCACGCCAGAACCTACCCGTCCTGGCCTCGGCCGATGCCGCCGCCGAGGGCGTGCGCCGAGGCGCCTACGTCCTGGCCGAGGCCGTCGGCGCCGACGGCGAGCCCGCCGCCCCGGCCGTGACCATCATCGCCACCGGATCCGAGGTGTCGGTCGCCGCGGACGCCCGCGCCGTCCTCCAGGCCGAGGGCACGCCCACCCGCGTCGTCTCGGCCCCCTGCCTGGAGTGGTTCGACGCCCAGGACGAGGCCTACCGCGCCTCGGTCCTGCCCGAGGACTCCCTCACGGTCTCCGTGGAAGCCGGCATCGCCATGGGCTGGCGCGAGCGCGTCGGCGACGCCGGGGTGATCGTCTCGGTCGACCACTTCGGCGCCTCCGCCCCGGCCGCGGAGCTCTTCGCCGAGTACGGCTTCACCGGCGACGCCGTCGCCGCCAGGGTGCGCCGGGCCCTCGCGCAGGCCTGAGCCCGCTCCGACTGCCCCGGCCCCCTCCGCCAGCGGAGGGGGCCGGGGCCGTTCTCGCCTGCATCGATGTCGATGTCGATGAGCTTGTGCTCCAGTCGCACCCGCCCGAGGCGATGACGCCGCTACCGACGCCGACACTGAGCATCCTCGGATGTGAACATGAGTTCACATCCCGGCCACCTCTCCCGGAGACCGATTCGACGGAACCCACCCCGAGCGAGCCCCGGATTCACCTAATAGGTTCCTAATAGATTCACGGAGTAAGTCGAGAGGACATACCGCCGACCACCCGCACCACCATACGAACCGAGCAACTAAGGCGCACATCCGTTCATCGCAGCCGACGTCACATGGAATCGAGCCCGGCACAGTGGAACGCGTCAGGCCCTGTCACCGGAGCCCGCCTGCCGGGCGGGCGTCGTCGTGACGAGACAAGAGAGGATGGTGCCCGAGTTGCCCGAGCTGCCCCGACTTTCCGAATTGCCAGATCTGGCCGAGTCATCCGAGCCGATCGTCCTGTCCGAATTGGATGCCGAGGTGCGCGAGGCGGTGGCCGCAACCCGCCGGAAGGTGGCGGCGCTGCACGCCGAGCTGCCCCGTTGGGGTCTGGTGGTGTGGACCGCCGGCAACGTCTCGGAGCGCGTCACCCTCACTCGCAATGGTGAAACCGTGAAGACCGACCTGTTCGTCATCAAGCCCTCGGGCGTCTCCTATGACGAGCTGGCCGCCGACACCATGGTCGTGTGCACCCTGGACGGCAACAAGATCGACGACGGCACACCGGCATCGCTCACCCCGTCATCGGATACTGCCGCCCACGCCTACGTCTACCGGCACATGGACGGCGTCGGGGGCGTGGTCCACACCCATTCCACCTATGCCACCGCCTGGGCCGCGCGCCGTGAGCCCATCCCCTGCGCCCTGACCATGATGGGCGACGAATTCGGGGGCCCCATCCCCGTCGGCCCCTTCGCACTCATCGGCGACGACTCCATTGGGCGCGGCATCGTGGAGACCCTGTCCGGCTCGAAGTCTCCGGCCGTGCTCATGGCCAACCACGGCCCCTTCACCATCGGGCGCGATGCCCGCGCCACCGTCAAGGCCGCCGTCATGTGCGAGGAGGTCGCCCGCACCGTTCATATCGCCCGCGCCGACGGCGAGATCACGCTGATCGACCAGGACCTGGTCGATCGGCTCAATGATCGCTACCAGAACGTGTACGGGCAGCACTGATCAGCCCTGACCAGCCGACCAACACCAAGAGAATCGAGATCGCCCGGCCCTCGCGACATGCGCTGAATGCATGGTCGCGAGGGCCGGGCGCTGGTGCCGATGCGGAACCGGACCGATCTCGAGCCGGAACTCGACCGATCTCGGCGCGGAAGCGGACCGATCTCGAGCCGGAGTACGACCGATCTCGGCGACGTGCGGAGAGGTCAGATGTCCTCCAGAGAGGCTCCCTTGGTCTCACGGGCGAAGAGGTAGATGACGCCTCCGATGAACAGCAGCACCGCGAAGACGACGAAGGGCAGGAAGACCACGTCGGCGCTCAGCTTGCTGCCCCCGATAAGCGCCCCGACGACGTAGGGGCCGACGACCTTGGCGACCGCGCCGATGCCGTATCCCAGCCCCAGGCCGGTCGAGCGGGCCTCGGTGGGGAACTGCTCGCCGCCGAAGGCGTTGAGGATGCCGAAGGCGCCGTCGCCGAACATCATGACGATGAAGATGCCCGCGAAGAACACGTAGCCGGCACTGCCGATCTCGTCCCCATGGACCATCCGGGTCGATAAGGCCGCGATCAGGGCGCCGATACCGCCGATCACGCCGCAGCCGAACATCGTCCAGCGCCGTCCGATCCGATCGGAGATCCATGCCGAGCCCAGGCGCCCCAGCAGGTCGCCCAGAGAGACCAGCATGAACAGGGTCGCGACCGTGCTCGCCTGGAACTTGAAGGACTGTCCCAGCAGCGTCTGCCCCCAGGACTGGACGGTGAAGGAGCCGAGGATGAAGGAGAAGGAGCCCAGCGCCACCACGAGCAGCTGGCGAGGGTACTTGGTGAAGATGACCGAGTATGACGCCGAGGCCTTCTCGGGGATCGGGGGCAGGGCGGCGACCTGCTCCACGGGGATCTCCATCGCCCAGGCGTAGGCCGCCCGGGCCTCCTCCTCGCGTCCCTTGGACTGGAGGAAGCGCGGCGACTCGGGGACGACGCGCGCCCAGGCCAGCAGCACGATGGGCACGCAGCCCACGGCGATCAGGCCGCGCCAGCCCAGGGCATCGCCGAAGTACTTGGTGACCAGGCCGCCGAGGAAGATGCCCGCGGGGATGAAGACGCTCGTCAGGCCCGACAGGAGGCCGCGCTGCTTGGCGGGCACGAATTCCTGGACGAAGGGCACCGAGGTGATGTTCAGACCCCCGACGCCGAAACCGACGCCGGTGCGCAGAACCGCCAGCAGGATCCAGCCGTTGACCGGGGTGAGGGCGGAGGCGGCCGTGAAGACGACGAGGACGACGATGCACCAGATGAAGGCGTGCTTGCGTCCGAAGACGTCGGCCAGCCTGCCCCAGGTGATGGAGCCGAGGACTGTGCCCAGGCCGGCCCCGGCGAGGATGACGCCGGAATGGAAGCCGGTGAGGTTCCAGCCCGGCGCCTCGATCAGCAGATTGACGATGAAGCCGATGAGGAACATGTCGAAGAACTCCGACACGTTGACCACGATGGCCATCCCGATGAGGGACTTCTGGTGACCGGTCAGGCGATGCCCATCGATCTGCTCGGGGGCGGTGAACGCTCCGCCGGATGCAGGCGGCGGGAAGGACGCGGACGAGCCCGTGGTACTAATACTCTTTCTCATACCGACCCTCCAGCCGGTGATCTCACCACCAAGACCCAAGGAAATGAGTAGCCCATGGCCTCTCAGGACAACCCACATTCCAACGGATACTACGTCATGCTAGTCCTCGCAGTGGTGATCGGCGTCGTGCTGGGCATCGGCATCTTCATATGGATCTCCATGAACAGCACCGGCCGCACGCGGATCCCCATCTTTCTGCTCGCCCTCCCCACAATCCTCCTAGTGGGCCTGGTCAAGATAATCGATCGGGCCCTTGTGAATCGTCGACAGTCGCTTCCGGAGCACCAGAACACGGCGCAGACGGCGACGAACCTCTACGGCCAGCCGGGCCCTGCCGCCGAATACGGCCAGCCGGCGCCGCAGGTGGGCGGAGCGGCGCCCTACGGACGGTCTCAGCAGCCTGCGTTCGGGTACGGACAGGCCCAGCAACCCGTGTACGGCTACGGGGCCCAGCCGTCCTCGCCCGGCTACGGGCGGACTCAGCAGGCCAGCGCGCCGGGAAGCGATCCGGGCCACGGCGAGCCGGCCTACGGCTCCTACAGCACCGACGGCTACGGCCAGGCGCCTCGGACAGGCCTACCGACGCCCGACGGACAGAGCGGCTCGTACAACGGATCGCACGGCGGTTGACTCCGCCCGACCCCGCAGAGATCGTGCCGCGTATTCGTGTCGGTGCCGCTCGCTAACCTGACAGCATGGCTTCCACCAGAACCGCTAAGAGCGCCAGGGCGCGCACGGCCTACGTGTGCACGGACTGCGGATGGACCAACCCCAAGTGGCTCGGCCAGTGCCGTGAGTGCAAGGCCTGGGGCACCCTCGAGGAGTTCACAGAGGCCTCTGGAGCCTCCGGCGCCGGCGCCCTGGCGGCGGGCGGACCAGGATCCGGCCCGGTCAGGGCGGTGCACCCGGCCTCCGCGGCCCGTCCCATAGGCGAGGTCAGCGCCGAGGAGGCCCGGGCCCGGCCCACCGGGGTCGGCGAGCTGGACCGGGTGCTGGGCGGCGGGATCGTGCCGGGCGCCGTCGTACTGCTGGCCGGCGAGCCGGGGGTGGGCAAATCCACCCTCCTGCTCGATGTGGCCGCCAAGGCCGCGCACACCACGAAGGAGCGCGACGACGGCCCCGTCCTCTACGTCACCGGGGAGGAGTCCGCGAGTCAGGTGCGACTGCGGGCCGAGCGCATCGACGCGATCGATCCGGCCCTGCTGCTCGCCGCTGAGAGCGAGTTGGGGGCACTGCTCGGTCATGTGGAGGCGGCCTCGCCCTCACTCCTCGTGGTCGACTCGGTACAGACCATCGCCTCAGCGCAGACCGAGGGATCGGCCGGCGGCGTGACGCAGGTGCGAGCGGTCGCGGGAGCACTGATCGCCGTGGCCAAGGAGCGCGGCATTCCGGTGCTCCTGGTCGGCCATGTCACCAAGGACGGAGGTATTGCGGGTCCGCGCGTGCTCGAGCACCTGGTCGATGTCGTCTGCCAGTTCGAGGGTGATCGCCATGCCCGTCTGCGCCTGCTGCGCGCGGTGAAGAACCGCTACGGCCCGACGGACGAAGTCGGCTGCTTCGATCTGGGTGAGCGCGGCATCGTGGGCCTGGCCGACCCCTCGGGCCTGTTCCTGTCCGCGGCGCGCTCGGAGGTGCCGGGCACCTGCGCGACGGTCACCCTGGAGGGGCGCCGTCCCATGCCCGTCGAGATCCAAGCGCTGGTGGCGGGCAGCGCCGCAGGCTCTCCGCGACGCACCACGTCAGGTGTGGATCACTCCCGCGTGGCCATGGCGCTGGCCGTGCTCACGGCGCGCATGCGCGTGGACACCTCCGGCTCGGACGTCTACGTCTCCACGGTGGGAGGCGCCCGCGCGGTCGAGCCCGCCACGGACCTGGCGGTGGCGCTGGCCGTGGTCAGTGCGGCCCGCAATCTGCCCACCCCCGCGGGGCTGGTCGCCTTCGGGGAGGTCGGCCTGACCGGGGAGGTCCGGGCCACAGTCGGCATCCAGCGGCGCCTGGCCGAGGCCGCGCGCCTGGGTTTCGATCAGGCCATCGTGCCCCTGGCGGGATCTCAGGAACTGCGGTCCGTCGCCGGCGTGCAGGTGCTGCCGGTGGGCCATGTGGGCGAGGCCGTCGGAGCGGCCCTGCCCCGCGGCTGACGCACTGCACAACTGCACAGCAGCATTCGCAGGCTGCCAGCCGCGGATGGGCGGTGACGGAATGGACGATAACAGCAGCACTGGGCGCCGTGCGCTCGTTGCTCTCGCGCCCCATGCGCATCCCGCACTCATCCCGCACGTATCTCGGCCCGTATCCCGCCGGTACTGGCCCTCTGAGCAGACCCGCTCAGGACTGCTCAGAGCTTTTCAGGGCCGATCAGGGCTGCGCGCGATGCGCCTCACTGCAGTCGCGCGGGTACACCGATACGATGACATCACCTCGCCTTGGGGCGCCGACCGACGCCCCGTCCCCCTCCCCGCCTGGAGACATGAATGACTGAGCCGACCGGCAAGCCCGGCAGTCCGCTGCGCGAGACCCTGGCACTCGTCGCGCCCGGTACCGTGCTGCGCGATGGCCTGGAGCGCATCCTGCGCGGACGCACCGGAGCGATCATCGTGCTGGGCTATGACGAGATGGTGGAGTCGATCTCCTCGGGGGGCTTCAATCTCGACGTCGAGCTCTCCGCCGCGAGACTGCGCGAGCTGGCCAAGATGGACGGCGGCGTCGTCGTGGACCGCACCGCGGGGCGCATCCGACGCGCCAACGTCCAGCTCCTCCCCCACGCCTCCATCGAGACCGCGGAGGCCGGGATGCGCCACCGCACGGCGGAGCGCGTGGCCCGCCAGACCGGCTACCCGGTGATCTCGGTGAGCCAGTCCATGCGGATCATCTCCCTGTACGTGGACGGCAAGCGCCACGTCATCGAGCCCAGTGAGGCGATCCTGGCCCGAGCCAACCAGGCACTGGCCACCCTGGAGCGTTACAAGGCGCGCCTGGACGAGACCTCGGCCGGTCTGGACGCCCTCGAGATCGAGGACCTCGTCACCGTCCGCGAAGTCACCTCGGTCCTCCAACTGCTCGAGATGGTGCGCCGCATCGCCTCGGATATCGACGGCTACGTCATCGAGCTCGGCACCGATGGGCGCCTGCTGGCCCTCCAGCTCGAGGAGCTCACGCGCGGTCTCATGGCCGAGCGCGATTTCCTGCTGTCCGATTACCTGCCGATCGGTCTGGACAGGGACGCCGTGGACGCCCGGCTCAAGTGGGTCGGCTCCCCCGCCCTGCTCGACATGGCGATGGTCGCCCGCTCCATGGGGATCGGGGGCGATGACGGGCAGGACCTCGACGCCTCGATCTCACCACGCGGAATGAGGATTCTGGCGAAGATCCCGCGCCTGTCGCTGTCAGCGGCGCGCACGATCGTGGGCACCTGGGGGTCGCTCCAGGCGATTCTCGGCGCCACGGTCGAGGAGCTTCAGGCCGTCGACGGCGTGGATGCGGGCCAGGCGCGGACCCTGCGCGACGGGCTCTCCCGCCTGGCGGAGGTCTCCATCGTCGACCGCTACGCGTGAGGACTGCATACCGGCGGGGCCGGCGGGTCTAGTCGGGTCTGATGAGGCTGACAGGCTTTTCTCACCCACGTCCTCGCTGAGCCCTCACTGAGTTCTCACTGGATGAGGAAGACCTGCTCGCCGGTGACGTCGGTCCCGTTGAGCTGGAGGTGGAGCCGGTAGGTGCCGGACGCAGCCACGTTCGGGTTGACGGGCGACGGACTGGGCGACACGCTGGCCCCGGGACTCGCCGAAGGGTCCTGCGCGGCAGTCGTCTCCGGGGACGGCGTCGGGTCCGGGGCCGGCTCCGACGGCGAGCATCCCGCAGCCGTGGACATACCGCTCCATGTCAGGGAGGCGTGGGCGGACTCCCCGACATCGACGAGCAGGGGCCGCTCGGTGGGCTCGGCGGGGCAGGTCGTGGATGTCCACACGGTCTGATCGCCCGAGTTGATGACCGCCCCCAGGGAAGCGCCGCCGATGTCGAGCAGACAGGCGTCACCGCCCTCGTTCGTGAGCGTGGCCTCAATGCTCATACCGGCGCCGACGGTGGTCTCCTTGGGGGCGTCCACGGCGACGTTGAGCTGTGCGGCATCGCAGGCGACCGGGTTGGGGTAGACGGTGCGCACGGAGCTGGCGGCCTCGGCGTCGTCCTGGCTGCGGATGGTGGCACGGACCCAGGTGGCGCTGGCGATCATGGCGTAGGCGATAGCGCCGATGATGCCCAGGACGACGGCGATGACCAGAAGCCAGCGCAGCCAGTACCGCGGCCGGGGCGGGAGGCTGGTCGCCGCGCGGCGCAGCCGGGCGCCGGTGGGGCGGCCGGGCGCCCCCGCCGCGGAGCGGGCGGAGCCAGCGCCCTTCGTGTTCCGCCACGCGGCGGCTGCGCGGCGGCGCACACCGGAACGCGATGGGCGCCCGTCCTGGGTGGTCACGGTGCGCGAGCGCTGAGCCGTGCCCTGCGCGGCCTGCCGGGAGGCGGAGCGCGGCCTTTCGGTGGTTCCGGCGGTTCTGTCGGTGGTTTGACGAGCGGCGGCGGAGGGCTTGCCGGGAGCCGGGGAAGTCGTGCCGGGCGTCTGCGGGCGGGTCTCTTTCGCCGGTCGCTGCCCCTTGCGCGGGCGAGCACCGGCCGTTGGAGAGGCGGCCTTGGCCGGCTGAGTCCCCTTAGTCTCCCTGGTCTCCCTGGATCCTCTGGCGGTCCCCTTGGTCCCTTTGCCCGGGCGGCCCGCGTCCACAGAACGCTTGGTCTTGCCCGCGGGCGCGCCGCCCGCCGGGCGCGGGGTCCCGGAGGCGCGGGCGCTCGAGGTGGAACGGTGCGCGCGGCCGGAGCCCGCGCCGGAGGACGACCGGGCGGCGCCCGTTCGACGCTTCTTCTTGCGCGGCGGAGTGCCGCCTCCCTTTCGTCCCTTTGCCATACGAACGACTGTACCGGTGCTACCCGCTCCGTCCTGCTCGCCCCCGCCGAAGCGAAGTGAAGTTTTCGCAGAAGCTCCGCAGCCGCGGGCAGCACGCCTCGCTGAGCCGCATTCCTCGCTGCTCTCCGACTCAGATGGAAGCGCGCATGAGGGCGCGGACACAGGTCAGGCCGGCATCGGTGGCCAGCTCGTCGCGCAGCTCGGGATGGTCGGAGTAGACGTCGATCACGTGCTGGAGCTGGGCGTACCCCGTAGTGAACGCGTCTATGGGCAGGCGGGCCAGACCGGCATCAGGATCGAGAAGATGGCCGATGAGTATGTGGCCTGATCGTGTGGAGGCGCCGACGACGCAGGGGCGGCCGTCCCACCGGAATACTGTTTCGTGCCGGGTTCCCGGCGCGATGCGGAAGTCTTCGGGAGTGAGGATGATTTCCGGGCCCGAGTGCGGTCGTCCGGTGTTGCGCCAGACTGTCAGGGCCAAGGCGAAGCACACGGCTGCGGCGAGTACGGAGGGGATGCGGAACTGCTCCTCGGAGGGGCGGGCGGTGACGGTAAGTGCGAAGCAGACGAATGAAATGAGAGCGAGTGTTCCTGCGCCGAGGCGCGTGAGTAGCGGGGCGAGCCAGAAGGATGGCAGCTCGATGCCGTTGCGGCCGGTGGCCCAGTGCCGATCGGCACGGTCCAAGGGGATCTGGAAGACCCGCAGGACGGCGGCCCGCAGCAGCATGAGGATGAAAACGACGACGAGGAGGGCGATCATTGTCGTCTCCCGGCCGCTGATGGCGATCGCTACGAGGCCGGCGAGAGCCCCGAGTGCCCACAGGATGGCGCGACGAGGAGCACCGGATCTTCTGCGGTCAGCCGCCTCGCAGTCGAGGGTCCGGGGCGCCTGCGGTTCTGGCCGCATGGGTGGCGTGGGCCGCAGAGTCCTCTCGATCCGCCAGACGGGAGTGCGCATGAGGGCGCGGACGCGAGTCAGGCCGGCGTCGTCGGCGAGCTCGCGGCGCAGCTCGGGGTGGGTGGTGTAGAACTCGACTACTCGTTGGAGCTGGACGTAGCCCAGGGGAATGGGGGCCATGCGAACCGCAGTGAGTGCGGACCCGGAGGCGGTCAGGATGAGGGCGGAGCCTGATCTGGAGGCGCCGACGACGCGAGGGCCGTCCTGCCACATGAATGCGTTCTCGTGGCGGGTGCCCGGCGACACGCGGAACCCCTCGGGGGTGAGAGTGATCCCCGCTCCCAGGCGCGGCCGCGGGGTCCTCGACCAGATCACGACTGCGATCACGAGACAGGCCGTCGCAATGCAGAGAGACTGAACAGGATAATCCTCATCAATAGACCGATCAGAAAGAACAAGATAATAAACAAGAAGACCAAGCAGGGCGAAGAGCAGCGCACCGATCTGTCTAGCCAGAGGGAACGGCCAGAACCCGGGCAACGCGATTCCTCCCGCATCTCGCACCCAGCGCCGAGGCGCTCGCGCTATCGGAATATCGACCATCCAGAGAATCGGCACATGAAGCAGAATTATAAGAATAATAGCAGGACACAATAACGTGAGCGCAGTATTCTGACCGGCGGTATCATATGTGAACAGGGGAAGCGCGGCGATTATGATATAGAGCAGGATGCGTAGAGGGGCGTTGGCGTTCTTGCGATCCGCCTTCTCGCAACTAAGGGCTCCGGACGGCACCGGCGGCCGAGACGCCTCTGAAAGAGGTTCCAGATCAGAGCTTTCCCGGGCATCGGGAGGGATCGGCCGGTCATTCATTGCAGGCGGGACGATATCGGCGGAGACGAGCGTCTCGTGCGGTTCGCGCTCGTGTCCCGCGGAAAATTCTGAGGAGCTGATGGGCGGCAGCTCCTCCTCGACCCGCCAGATCGGGGTGTACATGAGGAGGCGGACACGCTCCAGGCCGGCGTCGGTGGCGAGCTCGTCGCGCAGCTCGGGGTGGGCGGAGTAGAACTCGACCACCCGCTGGAGCTGGACGTAGCCGAGCGGGATGGGGACTATGGGAAAGCTCGCCGGGCGGCCTCGGCTCCTGGTGATTACGGCACGTGGAAAATGACGGCCGAGTCGCCCCTCGACGACAGGATCCAGTTCCCAGGGAATGTATTCGCGATGACGACCACCCGGCCACAGCCACATTCCATTGGGCTCAAGGATCAGCTCAGGATTTCGCGGAGGATTCACCGGCATGAACGCCCACATGAGCACGGCGGCGGCGAGCAGTCCTAGAGCGAGCCGCATCGACCTGGTTACGTCGGAATGGATGGCGCCTGGAGGAAATGGCATCCGCAATGCGAGCGCAACACCGATCGTGAGCGTCAGAGGGGGCATCTGCTCCCACAGGAGGAAGCCCCAGCACGGCCCGAATTCGACTGCGCCGTCGCCCCGACGCCACCGGCTGGGAGATTCACGAATCCGGCTGCACAGTACGAACCTTCCCGCACCAGATAGAACCAGGCTCAGGCCCGCCGAAACGACCAAGACGACATTCGGCGTGATCGAGTACACGAACGCGAGGAGGATGAAGCCCAGCATCATACTACCGCCGATCACCACCCCCACCCACGCCTCAATCCTCCGATCACGGTCAGCGCGATCGCAGGTGTAGACCTTCCGCGTTGGCGCCTGGCGCCAACCAGCATCGACGTCGATCACAGCATCTTCCAGCTATCCTTGACCCAGTCTGCGGCGTCGCCGACGCCTTCGGTCAAGGACTCCCATCCGTCCGCCACCGTATCAGCAGTCCAGTCCTTGGCATCGACAAGACCTTCGTCGATCTTATCCCGAGTCTCTTGCGACACCCATGTTTCATACGCATAGCTAGTACCTGCTGCGACTGCAGGACCCACCACGACGCCAGCAGGGCCGGCCATCTCTCCGGCGATCGCCCCAGTAGTAGCCGTTAGAATTGTTTCACTAGGCGACTCGCCATTAGCAAGATCGGCGCCCGCGAAGCCGAGAGTGATCGCAACACTCCCGAAATCTCTTGCGAACTTTCCGAAGCCCTCTATGGTGTCGGCAGTTTTACTGAGCTTACCGGAGTCACCTTTGCCTCTTTTCTTGCTGATAGCCGTATCGCTCGGCCGCGCACTGCGCGCATGAACTTGTGGATTTTTCGATGAGTCTTGTGCCGCCCTTATAGCCGCCTGTTCGGCTGCGCTTCGCAAAATATTGACCGTGGGAATATAATTGTTGTTCACTAGAGTGCCGTAACCTGCATCAAGACAGGACGCGAGAAGTGCTTTTACGCCGGTTATAGCGGAATTGTCGAGGACATCGGACTCCGTGGTCACGAGGTTCTCATCGATCCAGTCATTGAGTTTGACAAAAGTTGCGTTAACCTTAGTGCGAACCTTCTCGAAATGCGTCACCTTACGACAGTACGCGTCATAGGCTTCGTCCGCCTCATACCATGCGTTCTTCTCATCCTTGGTGGCACCCTTAGGAAGATCCCCTGGGTCAGAAACAGCTTCGGGGTAGTGGATAATATTGCCATCCACGTCCAGATCATAACCCCTCGCAATTTCGAGGTGATCGTTCATATCGTCCTTGCGCCAGGAGAGCTGGTCGGCGAAGGATCGGACGGTATCGGCGGCGCTTTTAGCACGATTATAGGCGTCGTCGGCAGCAGTTGATAGATCGTTGGAGAAGGCTGTCACAGCCGAGGCCAGCTCGCCAGACAGACTGCCATTCGCCTGAGTGGCGTTATTGGTGAACATTAGCCTGCCATCACGGAGATTATCCCGCAGGTCCTCCAGCCAGGAGGCGGCTCCATCAACGGACTCCACACTTCCGGGAATCGTCACATCGATATCGCCCGAACCTGCAGAGGCGTCGTCACTCATGGCATCTCCTGTTCCATCCTGCGGAAGGTCTGAGCCGCGTCTTCATCAACGCCAGTAACCAGGTCGATCGCAGACTCCATATTCTCTCCGCCCAGCGCCGCGGCCTGGGCCAGCGTGCCGGTGTCGTCCGCCAGCTGGGCGATCATATTCTCAATGTACTGCGTACCTTCGCCGCCATCGACCTCGGACGGAATAGTGCTCGCATCCTCTTCCAGGTCGTGCTGCGCAGTGTAGAAACGCGCCTTGATGTATGTTGCGGCATCGTACTCGAATTGGAGATCACTGCTCATCTGCTGCCTCACCCTTTGCCTGGCGCCACAGCTCGCGCGGCATTGGCACATCCAGATAAATCACGTCGTAAGACTGAACTCCGCCCAGCTCGTCCAGCTGCTCCGTGCGGTACAGCACCCACGGCTGGTACGGTCCCATACATGTCGCCAAACGGTCCAGAGCCGTGTAGGCCAGCAGCGCTACACGGCCATCGCGCATATGACGCAGCTCGACCTCAGCACCCCACTTGCTAGAGGCGCCGGTGGAGGGCAGGTACAGTACGGGCGGGATAATCGGGTGCTTGTCGGTCTCGGTCGTATGTACAGGGGCAGACGATATACTTGCAGGTTATGCAACTCTCCGCAGCATGTCCAGGGGCCAACGAGCAGCAGCTTCCGATCAGGCGCCCCACCCACAGCGTCGTGCTCAGGAGCGCCCCAGAACTACCTTCCTCTCCCTCTTACAATGACGAGGCCACAGTCCGACGACACCACGAGCTCCGTGACGAGGAACCATCCACCTTCTGACTCGGTCTGTGCGTGTTCGACATCGAGAATACTGTCAGCCTTATCCTCAGGAACGGCATTAAAAGCACAGTCTTCAGGAACGTATTGCTGCAGATCGGAGTAGATCGCCGGCAGCAGACCCGCGAGACCGGACGAAGCCTCCTGAAGAGCGCCAGCGCTATCGGGTTCCACGCTGACAACGGCGTGAAACCAGTACCTGGGATCCTGATCGGGAAGCACCTCGCGCGGCTTCTCCTCCCGCTGGCCCACCCAGTGAGCGGCCGAAGCGTGAAGACCGGGCATACGTCTAGTGGTCACAGCCTCAAGATCCGTCTTGACCTCCAGCTTCTCGGGAACGTACTCACTGAATTCGGCGAAACGCTTGTCCTTGGGCTTCCCACCCCAGGGCAGAGAACACCCTGTCACAGCTAACACAGCACACATCATTGTCCCGATAAGAGCACGCCGCCCCCGATTCCCCATTGTGTCTCTCCTTATTCACCCGGATTCACCCGGATTCACCCGGATTCACCCGGATTCACCCGGCGACGCGACAGACGTAGACAAGTCTGTCGGCAACGGCAACGGCAACGGCAACGGCAACGGCACCATATTTATGCGAACAGGGCCTACAGTCAGGATTAATATTTCTTATACTTCCGTCCATCGGGATACCAGTTCACCGGATCATTCCGAGAGATATCATCATTGGAGTCTTTCTTCGGATCAATCCCGGCCTCTGCTCGCGGCTGCCGAACGCCGTCATCACCCCCCTCGCCAGTCGCCCCGATCTCTGGATCCGTCGCGGCCCGAACTTTGCCCGTCTTCGGAAGTGCCTGCGTCGCTCGCGATCTGAGGCGGCTCCTCCCCGACCTTCCAGGTGAACGTTCGCGTCAAAGAACCACCGGAACGGTGAGCCGGTCCTCCGCCGCGGGCGAGACGACGAGCGAAGACAAGTCCGTCTCACTGTCCGGAGTCAACGACACTGCGGTGCCGCCGACCAGGTCCAGAACGACGGCTTCTTGTCACCCGCCATCAATCTGCTCTGCCTACTGGGTAGGGGGCGCCCAGGCCAGCTGAAGCGCCTGGACCCCATGATCGCGGCTGATGAGGCGCGCCCGTCCCGGCGGCCCGGGAATCGGCTTCTGCCGCCCGAGCAGCGGCCCTTCGTCGGGACTTCCGGGCAGCATGATGCCGGGCGTCGACAGATCATTGAGCGTCTGGGTGATGGGCTCGAACATGGCGCGGCTGGCACCCCCGATGCGCCGGGTCAGGATCAGGTGGAGCCCGAGATCCTGCGATTGCGCGAGCAGCGGCTGCAGGGGAAGCAGTGGGTTGGCGGTCTGCTGGCCCGAGGACAGCAGGTCGTAGTCGTCCACGAGAACGTAGACGTCCGGCCCGTGCCACCACGACCTGCGGCGCAACTGCTCCGGCGTCACATCGGGACCGGGCATGCGGGCCTTGAGGAAATTAGCGAGATCGTTGGCCTCCCGAGCCGCCTCCTCGCGGACCGTGACATAGGTGAGGAGATGCTCGGAGGGAAGCTCGCCGAGCAGGGAGCGGCGCAGGTCGATCGCCACCATGCGGACCTCGTCCGTCGAGTGCCCGCGGCACAGCTCGTTGCCGAGCGCCCGCAGGAAGGCGGACTTGCCCGTCTTGGCGTCGCCCAGGACGAGAAGGTGCGGATCGTGACTCATGTCGAGGCGCACGGGCTCAAGACGCGCCTCGTTGATCCCGATGACCGGGTCGCCGCCCGGCGGCACCTGCTCCTGAAGGGTCGTCAGATCGATGCGCGTGGGCAGTAGGCGCAGCTTGGGCCCCTGCGGACCGGTCCAGGCCTCGGCGATCGTGCGGCAAGCGTTGTTGACGCCACTGGCCAGCGTCGAGGGATCATGGTCGCCGTCCGTGCGCGGCGTGGCCAGCAGCATGTGCCGCGCCTTCGGATCCAGCCCGCGCCCGGGCCTGCCGGTGGGAACCTCGCGCGCGATCTTCCGGTTGATCTCGGAGTCCGTCGGGTCGCCCAGTCGCAGCTCGATCCGGGTGGCGAACATGTCCTTAATGGTCATGCGCATATCGGTCCAGCGCCCCGTGGCGACGACGATGTGCACGCCCAGGGCGAGGGCGCGCGGTGCGATAGCCATGAGCTTGTCGGTGACCTGCTCGAAATCGGTCTTGAGCGTGGACCAGCCGTCGACGATGAGGAAGACGTCGCCGTACCCGTCGTCAATGCGGCCCGCCGCCCGCTCACGGCGGTAGGTCTGGATCGAATCGATGCGGTTGGCTTTGAAGAAGCGCTCACGATCGTCCAGCAGGGCCGATACCTCGGCCATGATGCGGGCGACGATGTCGGGCTCGTCACGGGTGGCGACGCCGGCCAGGTGCGGCAGATCGAGCATGGTCGCGAAGGTGCCGCCGCCCAGGTCGATGACATAGATCTGCACCTCCGTCGGCGTACGCGTCAGGGCCAGTCCCATCACCAGGGAGCGCAGTGCCGTCGACTTGCCGCTGAGCGGACCGCCGATGACGGCGACGTGACCGCCGGAGCCCGACAGATCGACGCTGTAGAGCTCGCGGCGCTGCTCCAGGGGCACGTCGGTGATGCCCATGGGCACCACCAGGTCGCCGCGAGCGCGCCATGATGGGGACACCAGCCCCAGCTTCGGATCCACGCCGAGGTCGCCCAGCAGCGAATCGAAGGTCTCGCTGACCTCCAGGGGCGGCAGCCAGATCTGGTGTGCGGGCGTGCCGTGTCCGGCCATTCGCGCCACGGCGATGTCCATCGTCACCATCTCGGCGTACTCGGCATCCTGGGGAAGAGACGGCTGGGCGGATTCCGCTGCCGGGTCCAGGACGACCTCCTCCTCTTCCTCAACCGGCGGCGGGGCCGCCTGGCCGCGAACCGGGAGCGCGGAGAACGGCACGACTCGGGGAGCACGCGCCCGCTCGGCGGAGTTCCGGGCAGCCGCCGCAGCTGCAGGAGCAGCCGTCAGGGCGGCGCGCGTCGGGGGTGGACCCGCCACATAGCATGACCGGAAGCGCGTCATGTCGCGCGTGCCGCTCTTGAGGTAGCCGCTGCCGGGATAGGGCGGCAGGTCGTAGGCGTCGGCGACCCCCAGGACGATGCGCGACTCGGCCGAGGAGAAGGTGCGCAGACCGATCCGGTAGGACAGATGCGACTCCAGACCGTGAAGACGCCCCTCCTCCAGACGCTGCGAAGACAGCAGGAGGTGAATCTGCATCGAGCGCCCCAGGCGTCCGATGGCGACGAACACCTCAATGAAGTCCGGTTTGGCAGACAACAGCTCTGAGAATTCGTCGAGAATGACGAACAGGGCGGGAAGCGGCTCGCCGTTGTGCTTGCCGGCGCGGCGTGCCTCCTCATAATCGGTGACGTTGGCGTAGTTGCCGGCGTCGCGGAGTATCTCCTGGCGGCGCGTCATCTCTCCGCGCAGGGCCTCCTCCATACGGTCGACCAGTCCCAGCTCGCTCTCCAGGTTGGAGATCATGGCGGACACGTGCGGGAGCTCCGACATGCCCGCGAAGGTGGCACCGCCCTTGAAGTCGACGAGCACGAAGTTGAGCTGGTCGGGCGGGTGGGTCAGCGCCAGCGCGAGCACGAGAGTGCGCAGAACCTCGGACTTGCCCGATCCGGTCGCGCCCACGAGCAGACCGTGCGGGCCCATACCGCTCTCAGCAGACTCCTTGATATCCAGCACCACCGGAGCGCCTTCGGGCGTGACCGCGAAAGGAACTCGCAGCCGGTCCCGCCCCGACCGGCGTCGCCAATCGCTGTCCGGGTTGAAGTCGCGCACGTCCCCGAGCTCGAGGAGGTTGAGAAGATCTGCCGAGCGCTTCGGATCCGGCGTGCCGACAGGGGCACTGCTGACCGCGGTCTCCCCTGAGACGCTGAATCGCGCGGACAGGTGCCTCACCACCGCCTCAGCAGTCGCGATGTCCATGGTGTCGGCCACGGCGAGGGCAGGATCCTCCCCGGCCCGCACGACCTCCATCGGCGTGGCGTGAGTCAGGGTCGAGGCAGGGTGCAGCAGCACACGCAGCGTCGACAGCGAGGTCAGCGGCCCCCATCTCTCGGGCAGGTCGATCACGGTGACACCATTGAGGCCACCGCTGGACGCGATGGGGGACCCGGGCGGAACCCACCCGCCATCGACCACCACGACGATGGACGGCACGGGAGCATCGGTGGCATTGGAGGAGAAGGCCCCACGATTCTCAAGACCCTCAGGAAGCAGCCCCGCCACCTCCTCCCACGACAGACCGATCATGCGCGCCGGGCCGGCATCATCCTCGACCGAGTCCGACCAGGCGTGGGGCGCCCACTTGAGCCATTCCCACTGCTCGAGAGTCTCCCCGGAGGCCACCACGGCCACACGCAGACGGCTCGGCGGCGTCATGGACATCAGGTGCACCAGCAGCGCCCGTGTGAGCGCGCGAGTCGCTTCGGCCTCTCCAACAACCTCCACACGGGAGTAGTACCTCAGCGAGGTTCCCAACGGCAGCCCGTCAACATCGCGGTGAGTGGCCACGAAGCGCGACATGGCGGACAGGCACACGGGATCAGGCTTGGCCAGGGCGTCGAGTTTCTCCGGTATCAGATCAACGCTCAAGGGCTGAGTGGAGCGGCCCAGCCGGACGAGCATCTCATCGTCCCCGGCGCCTCGCTCCCACACGCGGCGCCCGTCCTTGACGAAGTAGGGCAGGGCTTCCGGCTCAGGCAGAACGTGCACCGCATGACGCCGCTGCCTGCCCGCCATCGTCCGTACCGAGTTGCGCAACTCGGAGAGGTAGGCGAGGTATTCGCGCCGCTGATCCTTGACGCTCTCGCGATGCTGACGAACCTGCCGGTAGATGTTGATGCCGACCATCGACAGCATCGCCACCACCATTCCGCCGCCCAAGAAAAGGGTGCGGTTACCGTTAGAGTTCGACACGGCCATGAAGACCATGACGCCCATCGATCCCGTCAGGGGCAGCACAGTGGCCAGGACGCTCGAGGTGTCCTGCGCCACGACCGCGTCCGGCGGCGCCTTGACGTCTATCGACCCCGATGGGCGCTCGGGGGAGTCTGCGGAGCTCAGCTGGCTGTCGGTCATAAGGCGGCCGGAAACCTTCCGATTCGTCGGCGAGCGGGCCCGCCGACGGCAAGGGCGGCCCGGATTCTCCAGATCCCCGGAGTGATATTCACGTGAGGGCACCGGAGGGGATGTACCCCTAGAGTACTCATGCGAGCCGATGCGGCTCCACGCCGAGCGTCCCCTACTCAAGGTGACCCCGACGACCCCAGCACCCCACACACAACGTCCCACTCACACACGAAGAGCGAGAATCCGCATGAATGTGACGAGCGTACGCGTCACCCTCGTCGAGGAGGGCGGGTGGACCGATGTCTCCGTGGCGGCTGGGACGCCGCTGCGCGCGCTCCTGGAGGCCCGCACGGGTGCGGCCGTCCCCGACAACGCCCTGGTGTCCACCGCCTCGGGGACGCCTGCGCCGCTGGACGCCGTTTTCGGACGGGACCTCGAGGATGGCGCCATGCTGCTCGTGGGCGGCAGGGCGACCGGCAGGCACGCAGCCCGTCGTCTCTTCTCTGCCCGTTCCGGGTCTCGACCCGCGCGGTATGGACTCGATGCGGCCTCCGTCGTGCTGGTGGCCCTCCTACTCCTCGCATTGGGCTGGCACTCGGTTCTGGCCGCCAACGACGAGCGCCTGCCCATGCCGGCACGCATGGGCGCAGCCGGACTCGCCGCGGCTCTTCTGCTGGCTCGGATGATCCCAACGCGCAAGCATCTCAGCTCATTGCATGAGGCGGTCGCAGTTCTGCCCCTGCCCCTGCTCGGCGCCGCGACGGGCGTCCTGCTGGCACCGGCGGACGTCCTGCAGCCGACCACGATGGCGGCGCTGCTGACCGCCTGGGGAGCCGGGGCGGCCGCCCTGGCGGTGTGGCTGCGACTGCGCTCGGTATGCGCCGCAACCGGCGCCCTCGCGTGGACCGTCGCGGCCATCATCGTCTCCGCAGTCCTGGCCTTCGGGATTCCCCGGGCCCCTGTGGCCGTCATCGTCCTCGCCATTGGAGCAGTGATCATCACGCTGGTGCCCACCGCGGCCCTCTCCTCCATACCCGATCAGCAGTTGCTCGACCTGTCGGAGCAGCGCGCGGGCAGCCGCGGCGTGAGAGCCCCAATGATGCGACCCCCGGACGAGGTGAGCAGTGGACGGATATCGCGCACGCTGGCTCAGGCGGAGTCGGTGTCGATATCGGTCGGCGTCGTCATCGCGGTCGTCGTGGTGGCCTGCTCACCGGCAGCGGTGAGCATCGCTCTGGGGAGCAACGCAGCCGCTTGGGGAGCTCGCGTCGAGTTGGCCCTCGTCGCAGCCCTCCTGCTTCTCCACCCACGCACCGCCCGCTCGCACACCGAGCGCATCCTGCCACGTCTGGCGGTGGGCATCGCCGCCATCATCTCGATTCTGACCTCCGGCTCTCAACCAGGCACAATGACCTTCAACCTGCTCATGGGGATCGCAGCATTGGCCGGGCTGGTATCCGGCGTGATCATGCTCTCAAGTCTGGGCAGACGCCGATCCGCATGGTGGGGACGTTTCGGAGACATCCTGGGGTCCATCTCGGGACTCCTGGCACTTCCCGCAGCGGTGGTCGCCGCGGGGATCATCGATTTCATGAGGCAACTGTGAGTACACGACGTCACGACTCCGCCCGACCGACCGGAACCGCCAGAACCGCTCGGGCCGCAGAGGCGTTCCCCGAGGCCCCCGGGACTTTCGGAACCGCCGCGACCGCCGCGCCCTCAGCACCCTCAGCACCCTCAGCGGGCCGCTCCACCGCCCCCGGGCGTCCGACAATCCTCGAACTGCTGTGCGCCGCCGTCATCGATCTGGTGATCCTCATCGCCCCACCGGTCGCGCTCCATCTCCTCGCGGGCTGGAACGCACTCGCCTGGATCAGCGCCCTCGAACTTCTCGCAACGGTCATCATCGTTCTGGCGTGCACCGGCAGGACTCCGGGGACGGCCATCGTCGGAGCGCGCGTCGTCACCGCCGAGGGAGCGACCACGCCCGGACTCGGTCGCGCTACCGCCCGGGTCGCGCTTACCCTGCTGACACCGATAAGCCGCAATGGGGAGGAGGCCGGACTCGTGGACGGCGTGACACGATGCCGGACCCTGACAACCCGCCGGTCGCGCCGGACGGGCGCAAACACTCGAGAATCCGATCTCAGCAGCCCCAGGCGGCGGGACGACGCAGACTCCGCACGCTCGCGCGCCCACAAAGCCCGCAAAGGTGGAAGAGCAGAGCCCCCCGCGCCCAGGCCGCTGACCGCTTCGCCCGCCTCTCCGAGCGGGCCTCGTCCAGCATCCTTGACTGCGGGTGAGACCATGCCGTCGGAACCCGTAGAATCCGCAGCACCTGTCGTCGAACCGGCATCCGCATCACCGCACTCCCCCGATCCGGAGCTCCCCGTCCGACCGACGCCCGCCGTGCGTGAGGGAATCCTCGGTCCAGCGGCAAATCGTTCGTGGGCACCGTCCTCGGAGGCCGGTGCAAGCGGCCCGCGCGCCCCACAGCCGCCGGCACCTCCCGGGACGGCCCCGGGGACGGCCAATGCGCCGGTAAGAGGCCCCGGACACACCGCGTCTCCGTTCCCACCCTTGTCGGGACCCGTCGATTCCGCACCCCAGAGGCGCAAGGCACCGGGCGCGCAGGAGAGCCCGACGCCGCCTCTCGCCCCGCCCCCGCCCGCTGCACCCGCACCGCCCGTATCACCAGCACCCGCGGGATCGAGATCGCCCGGATCCCCCGCGCTGCCCGTGTCACCGACATCCGCGTTCGAGTCGCCCGCATCGCCGCAGGCGCCTACGCGCAGCAGAAGGCGCCGGGCCACCTCTCATCGCGCTCCGGCCTCGCCCTCGCCGGCGATTGCCACATCGCCGATGAGCCCGCCCGAGACTCCGCCGCCAACGCCAACCGCCGCAGAGGCTCCTACAGGAGCCTACGCAATCGGCAGAGCCGGTGCCGCAGGTACTACTGGTGCCAAGGGTGCCGCTACTCGCGCTACCGCCGGTGCCGGCAGTTCTAGCCCTAGCCTCGCCGGAGGCCCTGGGGACTCCAGTAGCCTCGGTAGCCCAGGCACGGCCGCGTTCGGCACAACCGCGCAGAACCCACGGGGCACCCAAGCCACCCAGCGGCAGACCTCTCTGCGAGCCGTCCCACAGGACGGCCAGCAGCTCAGCTCGCAGACCAACCACCCAGACGTTGTTCTAGTCACGGGCTCAGGGAAGCGCGTTCCTCTGGAGGGACAGTGCATCATCGGACGGGCGCCGCAACCGGCATTCCCCGACGACACTCAACTGATGACGTTGGAAACCTCGTCGAGTGCACTGTCGCGCTCCCACCTGCGCATAGGCTTCGATGACCGGCAGCTGTGGGCCGAGGATCTGAGCTCCGCCAACGGCACCGTCATGGTGCATCCCACAGGGCAGCAGATCCGGCTCGAGCCGGAGCGGCGCACGGCCATTGCTCCAGGCGCGGTCCTTCTGCTCGCGAACGAGAGCATCACTGTGGAGAAGAGCGCCTGAAGACCTGATCTCAGCTGTTCAGACGCCCGGCCGGACACACTGGCCACGGTGCAGGCGTGTGTCGCTTACCGCCCGGCCGAGCAGGAGGATCTCGCTCATCCACGTGATGGCGGGTGCGCACAGACCTTATTGGTCTGTGCGCACCCGCCATCACGAAACTAGGCCCGCACCTCGTGGAGCGTATTACTCCTCAGGCGCCGAAGCCAGCAGCACTCTGGCTGTCAGCGGTGCTGTAGTTGCCGGACGACGTCGTCACGTGGGCGCCCAGCTGAACGAGTACCTGATTCATGTCCTGGAGCGACTGCGTCCACTCCGCCTTGGCCGCGAGGTACTGCTGGTTAGCATCACCGGTCCACTCGGACTGCGTGGGCTTGAGCTCGGCGTCCATGCTCTCCAGGTCCGAGTTGATCTGCTGCGAACCAGTATTGAGCTCCTGCGCCCCCTGGTCCATCTGGCCGTAATTAACTTCCATGCCGACATCAGACATAAGTGATCCTCCTTTGGTCCTAAATACTAAGTGGGCTTGAGCGTATCAGGCTCAAGGCATCATGCCGTGGTAGCCCTGTGAGGCCCCCGCGAGCTTCTGGGCGCCAGAGGCCGCCTCTTCCTCAGTGGTCTGGTACTGGGTATCGGTCGCCTGCAGAGAATTCTCGAAGCGCTCGAGCACGGCGATAATGTTCTTAGCATCCTGGATCCACTGATTGGCGGCGGTCTGGAAAGCACTGGCTCCCGCGCCCGTCCATCCTCCTGCACCGATGAGGGCCTGAACAGAGCTCTCAACCCTGTTCACGATCGCCTGCTGGCTCGCGCGGTGGCTACTGACAGTGTTCCTCGCATTGGCGAGTACACCAGTTCCTGCACTGAGATTCTGTGCCATGGTCTCTCTTTCTGGGGGTCAGGGGGGAATATGAAAGCGCTCAACGGGAGGCGAGGGCGCGACCCGATCGTTACCGAGCAGAAACCAAAATACCCACGTCTCCGCCTCAATGCGAGTCTTTCACCGGATGGCTTTCGCATCATTCTCCTCATGCACCCCACGCATCCCATACGCCCCGACCTCCACGATCGATCCTGGTGAAGCACTATGGCCGCGCACCGAGCAGGACTGACGTGTCAGGATGGAGCACGGAGCCATCCGACCCCACGCGACGCGCCTGCCCGGCGCGCCGGCCCCGCCGTCCCGCCCCTGGATTCACAGGAGAACGTCGTGCCCCTTACGAGTACCCGCCGCCGGGTGACCGGGCTGACCCCCGTCACCATCCGGCACCGCAACATCCCCGCAGACATCGCCCTCCCCTCCTCGCTTCCGCTCACAGAGATACTCCCCGACGTGGCCGCTCGTCTCGGAGCCCTGGACGAGGACGCCGCCGTGTACGGCCTCATGCTCGTCACCGAGGACGGCAGAGAGCTGGATGATGCACGACCGATCGTCGAGCAGGGTGTGCGGGCGGGCGCTCTGCTCACGCTCGAGGTGCGCAGCACTGAGGCCGAAGCGCGCTACGACGATCTCGTCGAGGCCGTCGCCACAGAGGTAGAGGCGAGACAGGCCGCCTGGAGCCAGCAGGACTCGGTGTCGATGTCTGTGGCCTCCACCTGCCTGCTGTTCCTGGTGGTGGGCCTGCTCCTGCTGCGCCAGGGCCCCGGCGGACTCGTGACCCCGTTATGCGCGCTGGCGTGCAGCTGCCTGCTCGTCCTGGCCGCCTTCGCACTCTGGCGGCTGCGCGGCGCAGGGACCTGGCCGCTGGTGATGACGGCCGGGGCGCTCGGCGCCGTCGCCGCCCACACGGCTTTCATCGGGCCTCCGACAGGCCTGCGCATGATGGCCGCGGGCGGAGCGCTCGCCGCCATCGTGCTGGTGTGCCTCCCCTTCCTGGAAGAGGACCGCTGGCTGATCTCGGGCCCCCTACTGGTGGCCTCATGCCTGGGCCTGACCGGGATGGGGGTCGATCTCCTCAACCGCCCGCTCGCCAGCGTGCTCGCCGTCATCGCCGCGGTCGTCGCCATCATCTCGCTGCTCGCACCATGGCTGGCCCTGGCCTCGGTGCCGATCGACATCTCCCTTCCCGACCGAACCGACCGGCCGGTCCTGGAGCCCGGCACCGAGGTGACGCCCACGCTGACGGCCCGAGTACTCAACGCACATGGCCTGGTGCTGTCGGCACGCATCGCCTGCGCGATGATCGTCCTCGCCAGTGTTCCGACGCTGACGTCGGCCGGCTACGCCGGGGCGGGTCTGGTCACCGCCATCGCCGCGGCCTCGTTGCTCGGCACCCGGGCGGCGAGGTCCCAGGCGGATGTGGTCGCCGGCATCGTCGGGGGCATGGTGACACTGGCCGCACTGATCATCACGATCATCGTGGCCCGAACCGACCTGATCATGCCCGCCGTCGGCGCCGTCAGCGCCATCGGCGTGGTCGTCCTGCTGCTCAACGTGCTCGGCCCGAGCTACCGGCCCCGTCTGGCACGTGCGGCGGACGCCCTGGAGGTCGTCGTCCTGCTGGCCATCCTGCCGTTGGCCGCGATCGTCTGCGGAGTGCTCTGATGGCATCGAACAAGGAGATTCTCGACGCCCAGCGCTTCAACCGGCGTCGCCTGGTGACAGCCTTCGTGGCGGGCGCCCCGGGCGGCCGCGAGCTCGAGCCGAAGCGCGTCGCACCGCCCCTCATCGGCAGCGTGGTCCTGACCCTGGTCATCGCCCTGGCGTCATGGATCTCCGGCATGTTCGTCGGCTCCCTGCCCGCGAACTGGCAGGACAACACCCTGCTGGTCGTCAAGGGCGAGGGCACCCGCTACATCACCATCAACAGTCGCCTGCGCCCGGTGACGAACCTGGCCAGCGCGCGCCTGCTCGCCGAGCCCGGCAAATTCCAGGAGTCGTCTCTCAAGGGCTCGGTCCTGGATGGAATCGAACGCGGCTCCCAGGTGGGCATTGAGGACGCGCCCGAGCAGCTGCCCCGCACCAAATCCCTCGTGGCTCACGGATGGACCGCCTGCTCGACGTCCTCGGGAGAGACGGCCACCAACGTGGGCGAATCACCCAAGGGACTGGGCGACATTCAGCACGCCCTGGTGTCGGTCGACGGGCGAACCTACTTGGTGGCGGAGGGCGTCAGCCACGAGCTGCCCGCGGAGAATCTCGGCTCAGTCCTGCTCGCGCTCGGCGTCGATTCCGAGCCCGTCACCGAGGTCGACGCAGCCTGGCTCTCGCTGTTCACTCCGGGCAGCATGATCCAGAGCTTCTCCGTGCCCGACGCCGGCCTGCCGGTATCGGGCCTGTCCTCGACGATCAAGAACCCGGTCGCCGGAATGCTGCTGTCGGTGACCGATTCAGCAGGCGGCCAGCGATACTACGTCGTCCAGTCCGACTCGAGTCTGGGCGCTCTCAGCGATGTCTCCCTGGCGCTGTACAAGTTGGGAGGAGGCGCCACAGCACCCGTCCAGGATGTCAGCGTCTCCGATCTCACCCAAGTCAGCACGACGACCGCGGCCCCGGAGGACTGGCCCACAACCCTGGAGAAAGGTGCCGCAACGGATTCCAGCGTATGCGCCGTGCTCGGAGAGTCCTCGTCATCTGGAATCGCCAAAACCACCTTGGCATCCGCAGATCAGATCGAATCGGGGGGAGTGAAAGTGACCGGTGGCACTGGAGCACTTGTGCGTTCCTCCGCCGGCGGCAGCCTCGGCCCCGTTTTCCTCATCACCGACGCGGGGCGGGCATGGGGCCTGGGCGGCACGCTGACCGACACACTCGCACGGTTGGGCTATGACGAGAGCAGCGTCGTCGCCGTACCGGCGACCTGGCTCGCACTTTTCCCCACGGGGGCCGAGCTGTCCACAGAGGCCGTCTGGGATGGGGTCAGCGAGCAATGAGACGGACGATGAGAAGCGCATAGCGAATGACGTCAAGGCGGACAACAGCACGAATGCGGGAGAGAATGATGATGATCCGGGGATGCCGTCGCGGGAGGGGCGCAGCACTGACGGCTCTGGCCTGCGCCACCTGCGTTGTCCTGGCGGTTCTGGCGGGTCCCGTCGGCGCGCGCGCCGACGAAACCTCCCCAGCACCACCCTTCAACCAACGCATACTGCCCAAGCAGCCCAGCCCCAGGCCGACCGAACAACCCACACCCGAACCGACCCAAGAACCCACACCCGAGCCAACCGAACAACCCACACCCGAACCGACCCAACAACCCACACCCGAGCCAACCGAACAACCCACACCCGAACCGACCGAACAGCCCACCGTCTCTTCTCCAACTCGTGACTCCACAGTCGCGGGCTGCGAGGAGGACAAGACGACATTCATCCCCGCGGTCCCGCCGATCGTCTCGCAGATCGGGATGGAGCGGGCTTGGTCGATCACCAAGGGAGGAGGCATGACCGTCGCCGTCGTCGATTCGGGCGTTGCGGAGGACAACCCGCATCTCGACGGAGCTCTCGTCCCCGGCACCGACCTGGTCAACAAGAAGGAGAAGGGCAGCGGCACCGAGGACATCAGCGGTCAGGGCACGGCGATCGCCGGGGCGATCGGCGCCCGCAGCGCGCCGGACTCGGGTCTGGTCGGTCTGGCCGGCGAGGCTTCCATCATGCCTGTACGAGTGTTCACCAATACGTCGGACGAGGCGGTCAAGGCGGGTAACGGCCCCCAGCCGGATCGGACGGCGGAGGGCATCCGCTGGGCGGCCGACAAGGGGGCGAAGATCATCGTCGTGCCCCAGGCCCTGAAGGAGGACAGCCCCGCCCTCAAGGAGGCGACGGAGCATGCGACCGACTCGGGAGCACTCGTCATCGCCAACGCGGGCGACCGCCAGCAGAGTGAGAAACAGGATGAGGAGGAGAGCCAGGAGCGCTATCCGGCCGCCTATGACGGCGTCGTAGGCGTGACGGCCCTGACCTCCGAGGGGGCGGCGTCAGGAGCTGCCTTGCGCAACGAGGGCATCGGTCTTGCGGTCCCGGCACAAGCGGCCCCGACAACCTTCCTCGGCAATGGCGACTGCGTCATCGCCAAGGATTCGCCGTCCTCGGCCCTGGCGACCGGATACGCGGGCGCCGTGGCCGCCCTGGTCGCCGCAGACCATCCGGACGAGCCCCCTGAGGATTGGGCCTACCGGCTGACGGTGACGGCCCTGCGCACGACACCGGCAGAGTGGAGCTCTTCGGTCGGCTGGGGCACGATCGCCCCCTATCCGGCACTGACCTTCATCGACGACGGCACCGCCCTGGGGCCTGAGAATCCGCGAGGATCCCGCATACCGGAGAGCCCCGCGCCCGTTCTAGCTTCGCAGCCGGAACCGGATTTCGGTCCGCAGCAGCGGCGGCGACTGGCGGGCGCAGTCGGCATCGGTGGCGTCACCGTCCTGGCCATGACATTAGTGACATCGCGAGCGCGTCGCACGCAGGACGCCGATGATTCAGCGGATTGGTGAGGCTCGACCCCAGAAGCTTGTACTTCTCCGCCCAGTGGCCCCGGTTGTGCTGAGCCGCTCCCCGCAGCGCAGCATGGGGCGGAGTCCACGCATTCTCGGGAATGTGGTGTCGTGAGGCTTGTTATTCACGGGGTACCTGTGCCAGTAGGCACGGGAGCCGGCGTGGGCGTGGGCGTGTTATTGAGTTCCGCGGCGGGGGTGCCGTTGACGTATTGGGCACCGCTGTACTCCAACCACTCGCCCTGGCTGTCTCCGGCGGCGGCGAGATCGGGGACCGCGAGCGCGACCTTCTGGGCGAGGTCAGTGGCCGCTTTGACGTCGTCGGGGTTGTCTCGGGGACCGTCCTCAGTGGCGTCGATGCCGTAGGTAATTAGGTAATGCGGACCTAGCTGTACTGGCCCTCGCCTAGTTTAATATCACATCGTATATTTGGGGGTCGGGCTGGCATCCTTGGGCGCCATGATCTTGTTGGAGTCTACATAGCGGATAATGTCCTGGTGCAGAACCTCGCCGACCTGCGACGCCGTGACAACCTCACACACAGTCACCCCCGGAGGGACCGGCGCGCGTTCCACAGTCGCGCCATCTGCGTATCGATCCGCTTTCCCCAGGACAACTGCGTTGGTCGGCTCTCGCAACCGATCATCGCCGGTTCTTTCACGCCCCTTCGGCCCAGTGCACGACCTGCTGGGATGGAGTCTCCACCTGATCATCAGACGGATCGGATTTATCGCGCTCGTCATCAATGATATTCGATCCGAAATCCAGGTTGATATTGGATCGAGAAAGCGTCGCCCCGACAAACATCGCCGTCTTGCCAGCAGCACTTCCCAGCGGGCCACCAACCGCCCCGAGGCCGGCTGAGGCCACCGTACTGAAAACATTAAAAGCCAACTTATTATTATCGCTCAACGCTTTCACCGTACCCCTAGTCTGGCCGGTCTTCCATCCAGCCTTATCGTCCGCCATGCCCGCCAGGAAGGAGAGGGCCGCCGCAGACTGCTGGTAACGATTCTGAATTCCTTTAAATTGTTCGCCAGAATTGTCCGAATTGCCGGCGGTAGCGATTTGCGATGCCTGGTGCGCCCACTCGCCAATACTGGCGCTCAGAGTAACAACGGCATCCTGATTATTAGCCACCCTGTAACTCAATTTGATGAAGTCGTCGACGCTGACGCCACCCGGTAGTTTACGATCAGTCACAAGATCGCCATAGCCACCTTCGCCTCTCAATATGCTGATCAGTTCGCTACGGCAATTCGCCGGGGATGCGATCCCCACAACCTCAAGGCAGGCGAAAGGTCCCTCCCCCGTCATCGGAGGCGATGAGCCCGTCGTCCAGCAGAGATGCCAGCGCCCTGGACGGCTGCCCGCGATCCGCCGTCCGGCCCCCGCGGGCCCCGGCACCGCCGGCAGCATCCAGCAGCGTCTGCGCATCCAGCGCCGCCCCCGCATCGATCCCGCGCAACCGGGCCATGATCAGGCCACGCGCCTGCCGATCCGTCCCGTGCCAGGCCTGTCTGCGACGTCGTCCGGCATGCTCATCCGGAGGCATCCCCGCAGCCAGCCACGCGCAGCCCTCGCGCCACGGGCAGCGCCCGCAGCGCGGCTCACGGGCGGTGCACACCAGCGCCCCCAGCTCCATGACGGCAACCGACCAGGCGGCCGCCTCGCCGTCCGCCTCGGGCAGGAGCGCCTCGGCCCGCTCGCGCTCGGCCCTGCCCAACGAGGGCGGAGGCAGAGCCCGGCCGCCGACCGCACGAGCGAGCACGCGCCGCACATTGGTGTCCAGCGTCAGCGCCCGACGCCCGTAGGCGAAAGCCATGACGGCTCCAGCGGTGTAATCGCCGATCCCCGGCAGCGCCCGCAGCGCCTCAAGATCGCAGGGCAGGCGTCCGCCGTGGCGCTCGACGACGACACGGGCGCACTCCATGAGCCGCAGCGCTCGCCGGGGATAGCCCAAACCGCCCCACACCCGCAGCACCTCCCCGGTAGCCGCCCCCGCCAGAGCGGCCGGATCCGGCCAGCGCTCCATCCACTGCCGCCACGCGGGCACGACCCGGGCCACCGGCGTCTGCTGACTCATGACCTCCGAGACCAGCACGCCATAGGGCGTCGTCCCCGGCTCCCGCCACGGCAGATCGCGGGCGTGCTCGCGGTACCAGGAAACGACCGCCTGCGCGGACGGCATGGGCGACGCGGATCGCGCCCCCTCAACACCCGAGTCGATCACAGCCCCGGCAGACCCGGCGGCCCTCGCAGCCCCGGCGGCTCCCAGGACGCTCACGGCACTCACAGCGCTCATAACTCGATGATCATCCGCGTATTCCCCAGGGTGTTGGGTTTGACCCGTGCGAGATCGAGGAACTCGGCGACCCCGTCGTCGTGACTGCGCACCATCTCGGCGAAGGTGTCCATGCCCACCGGCGTGCCCCAGATGGGGTGGAAGCCATGGGCGGTGAAGAAATCGACCTCGAAGGTCAGGCAGAAGACGCGCTGGAGGCCCATGCCGCGAGCGCGCTCGAGCAGCTCCCCGAGAATCGCCCCGCCGACCCCCCGATGCATACGGTCCTTGCGAACGGCGAGCGTGCGGACCTCGGCGATGTCGTCCCACATGACGTGCAGGGCGCCGCAGCCGATGATGCCCCCGGCCCCCTCCTGGGCGCCGTCGAGCGCTCCGGCACCCTCGGCAACGGTGAACTCCTGGATGTCCTCGAAGTAGGTGATGAGGTCCTTGGCAATGAGAATACGGCGATCGGAGTAGGGCCGGACGAGCTCGGCGATGGCCCGGGCGTCCGCGGGCCGGGCGGCGCGCAGGACCGTGCGCCAGGGCAGCGAGGATGCGGAGGCCCCGGAGGGCTCGGAGGGCCCGGACGTCGACGGCCCCGCCCCCGACCGCGACGGCCCGGGCCGCCCAGAAGGCCCTGCCGCCCCTGTGAGCGCAGTCCGCGCGGTAGCCTGATCTCCAGGATCGGGGCCGGCGCCGGTCGACGGATGCGTGGCGCTCATGGAGTCTCCTTCCGCTGGCTGAGAGACAGCACCGCGCGGGCGGTGGCGTCGTCGACAATGAGGTCGGTGGCCACACGGGCGCGCAGCGCCGCGAAGCAGGCGCCGGCCTTCCCGGTACCGGCCACGACGCACAGTCTGCGCGGAATGCCCGCCAGCCGAACGGGCGTCGGGCCGGTGGCACGAGCATTGAGGTCGATGTCACTCCAGGTGCCGTCCCCTCTCAGGAGCACGGTGCAGACGTCGCCGACGACGCCCTCGCGCCGAGCAGTGGCGAGATCGGAACGGGTGAGATGCCCGCCGGCGTAGACCTGGCTGGGCAGGGCGCCGGTGCCGGTTTCCAGCGTGCCCACGCCGAAGACGGCCAGGCGCGCCGCGGCCGCAACTGACAGGACGCGCTTGATCGAGCGCTCCTGCCACATGGCCCGACGGGTGGCGGCCCGGTCGAAGAAGGCCGGCACCGGGAAACCGATCGTGCGCGCCCCTAGAGACTCTCCCATCAAGGACAGCATCTGTCCGGCCGAGGGACCCTCGTGCACGGGGTCGGAGGCGCCGTTGAGCTGAACGATCGTCAGACCGGGGACGCGCCTGGCCGGCAGCGCCGCCGCCACCTCGCTCATGGTCGTCCCCCAAGCCGCGCCGACGACGAGCCCCGGCCCACTGCCGGCCCCCTCCGGCTCCCCGCCGCCCGCGGCGGTCTGCGCGAGCTCGCCGACGAGCTCGACGAAACGGGAGGCGGCGACGGCGGCGACCTGCTGGAGACGATGGATCTCGGTGGTCCCCTCGCGCACGGGCACGATGTGCGCCCGCACGCCGAATTCGGTCCCGAAGCGCGCCTCGAGACCGCCCGTCCCGCCGGGACGGGACAGTTCTATCCGCACCACGCCCTCACGCCGTGCCCGGGCGAGCAGGCGCGAGACCGTTGAGCGCGAGCAGCCCAGATGGCGGGCGATGACCTCCATGGTCTCGGCCTGGGCGTAGTACATGGAGGCGGCCTCGAAGACTCGCCGGTCCTCGGCGGTCACGCGCTCCGGCACGGGGGCGGCGCCCGCTGAGCCCGCCGCGCCCGCGGCGGTAGCGCCGTCCAGGGCCGGCGACTTGCGCGTCCCGCCCCGAGAGGCCGACGGCCCGCCCCGGGGGACTGATTGGGCCGACGGGGCAGGCTGAGCCGACTGGGCCGACGGGGGCGACTGCATGGTGCGCATCATCCCTCCCCTGCCGGCTCATGGATGCACATTCGTGCATTCGGCTTGCCCATCATCTCATGAAGCGGCGATCCTGAGTTGAGGAACCCCTTGCCCCGTTCGACCAGGAGCCCGCGCATGCACGTGCCGACCGCCCCGGAGGCCACTGTCCTGACGCGCCTGACGCGCGAGCAGCGCGCCGCCGCACTGGAGGAGATGAACCGCGAGGAGGGACTCGACATTCTCGTCGTCGGCGGAGGGATCACCGGCGCCGGCATCGCCCTGGACGCGGCCTCCCGAGGCCTGCGCACCGGCGTGGTGGAGATGGGCGACTGGGCCTCGGGAACCTCCTCGTGGTCCTCCAAGCTCGTCCACGGCGGCCTGCGCTACCTCTACCAGCTCGACCTCCCCCTGGTCCGCGAGGCCCTGAGCGAGCGCGGTCGCCTGCTCGAGACCATCGCCCCGCACCTGGTCAAGGCCCAGCCCTTCCTATGGCCGCTCACGCACCACTGCGAGCGCTCCTACTCGGCGGTCGGCGTGGGCGTCTACGACGCCCTGGCGCTGGCCGGCGCCCGCGGGCACCGCACCGTCCCGATCCAGAAGCACCTGGGCCGCAAGGGTGCGCGCGCACTCGCCCCGGCCCTCGATCCCTCCAGGCTCATCGGGGCGATCCGCTTCTACGACGCCCGCGTGGACGACGCCCGCCTCGTCATCGACCTCATCCGCACCGCCGTGGGCCTGGGCGCGCTCGCAGTCAGCCGCGCACGGGTGACCGGCTTCCTGAAGGACGCGCGCGGAACGGTCACCGGCGCAGCCGTCACCGACCTGGAGACCGGGGCCACTCATGAGATCCGCGCCGCCCGTACGATCAACGCCACCGGCGTGTGGACCGAGGACACCCAGAACCTGGCCACCGACGCGGGAGGCCTGAAGGTGCTCGCCTCCAAGGGCGTCCACATCGTCGTCCCCAAGGCGGCCATCGACGCCGAGACCGGGATCTTCCTGCGCACCGAGAAGTCCGTCCTGTTCATCATCCCGTGGCCGCGCTACTGGGTCATCGGCACCACCGACACCCCGTGGACCGAGGATGTCGCCAAGCCGGTGGCCACGGCCGCGGACATCGACTACATCCTCCAGCACGCCAACGAGGTGCTGTCCCGACCCCTGAGTCGCGATGACATCATCGGCGTCTACGCGGGGCTGCGCCCGCTGCTCCAGCCCCGACTCAAGCCCGGCGCGGACAACCGACTGGCGGCCAGCACGAAGGTCTCCCGCGAGCACACGGTCACGCGCGTGGCGCCCGGGCTGACGGCGATCGCCGGGGGCAAGCTGACGACCTACCGCGTCATGGCCGCCGACGCTGTCGACCACGCCCTGGGCGAGGCCCTGGCCCGCGCCCACCCCAGCGCGACGGCGCGCCTGCCTCTGGTGGGAGCCGCCGGATACCGCGCCCTGGCCGCACGGGCCGGCGCCATCGCCCGCGAGCGCGGCTGGACCCTGGCGCGGGTCACCCACCTGCTGGACCGCTACGGCGACGAGCTCCCGGCGCTGCTGGACTCCATCGACGACGACCCCTCCCTGGGGCGGCCGCTGGGCGAGGCGCCCGCCTTCCTGCGCGCCGAGGTCGCCTGGGCCGTCACCCACGAGGGTGCCGCCCACCTCGACGACGTCCTGCTGCGGCGCGTGCGCCTGGACATCGAGCACCGCGACCGGGGTCTGGGGGCCGCCGCCGAGGTCCTGGCGGTGATGGCGCCGCTGCTGGGCTGGTCAGAGGCTGAGGTCGAGGCCGAGCGGACGGCCTACGCCGAGCGCGTCGCCCAGATCGCCGCGGCCGAGGAGGACACCTCCGACGCCGAGGCCGCCGCCCGCCTGACCCGCGCGATCTGATCGCCCTCGCGTCCCGGCGGCCCGCGCAGTCCGCGGGCGCACCGCGCCCGTCCGACGCTTCCCGCGCTGCCCAGTCGCTGCCCAGTCGCATACAGTCGCCGCAACGACGCGAAAGGACACCCCGTGACCGGCATGAAGACCGACAAGAAGTACGTCCTGGCCATCGATCAGGGCACGACCTCGTCGCGCGCCATCCTGTTCAACCACGACGGCGAGATCGTCGCCGTCGCCCAGAAGGAGCACGCCCAGATCCTTCCGCGAGCCGGCTGGGTCGAGCACGATGCCGCGGAGATCTGGGCCAATGTGCGCTCGGTCGTGGCCGGCGTCCTGTCGAAGGCCGAGGTCAACCGCCACGAGATCGCCTCTGTGGGAATCACCAACCAGCGCGAGAGCGCCGTCGTGTGGGACAGGACCACCGGCGAGCCCGTCTACAACGTCATCGTGTGGCAGGACACCCGCACGCAGAAGATCTGCGACCGCCTGGCGGCCGCCGCCCCCGAACCCGACGGCTCCCCCGACTACGACCGTTACAAGGACCGCGTGGGGCTGGGCCTGGCCACCTACTTCGCCGGCCCGAAGGTCGCCTGGGTGCTGGAGAACGTGAAGGGGGCCCGCGAGCGCGCCGAGGCCGGCGAGCTCCTCATGGGCACCATGGACAGCTGGGTGCTGTGGAACCTGACCGGCGGAGCGACCGGCGGCGTGCACGCCACGGACGTCACCAACGCCTCGCGCACCATGCTGATGAACATCGACACCCTGGATTGGAACCCTGAGATCTGCGCGGACATGGGCATCCCCGCCTCCATGCTCCCGACCATCAGGCCGAGCTCGGGGATATTCGGGCTGGGCCGCAAGAACGGCCTGCTCATCGACACCCCCATCGCCGGAATCCTGGGCGATCAGCAGGCGGCGACCTTCGGCCAGGCGTGCTTCGAGGTGGGGCAGGCCAAGAGCACCTACGGCACCGGCTGCTTCATGCTCATGAATACCGGCGCCACCCCGGTGCGCAGCCGCAACGGCCTGCTGACGACCGTGTGCTACCAGATCGAGGGCGAACCGCCCGTCTACGCCCTGGAGGGGTCGATCGCAGTCGCCGGGTCACTGGTGCAGTGGCTGCGCGACAACCTGGGCATCATCACCCACTCCCGGGACATCGAAGCGCTGGCCCGATCGGTGGACGACAACGGCGGCGCCTACTTCGTGCCCGCCTTCTCAGGGCTCTTCGCCCCGCACTGGCGCCCCGATGCGCGCGGCGCCCTGGTGGGCCTGACCCGCTACGTCAACAAGGGGCACCTCGCTCGCGCCGTGGAGGAGGCGACCGCCTTCCAGACCCGCGAGGTGCTCGAGGCGATGAATCGGGACGCCGAGGCCTCCGGCACGACCCTCCAGGAGCTGAAGGTCGATGGGGGCATGACCCGTGACGAACTGCTCATGCAGTTCCAGGCCGATCAGGTCGGTGTACCGGTGGTGCGCCCGAAGGTGACCGAGACCACAGCGCTCGGCGCCGCCTATGCCGCCGGCATCGCAGTCGGCTTCTGGTCGGGCATAGGCGACGTCGTCGCCAACTGGGCGGAGGGCCGACGCTGGGATCCCGCCATGGACGCCGCCGAAAGGGAGCGTCTATTCCGCAACTGGAGGAAGGCTGTGACGCGTACCCTGGACTGGGTCGATGACGACGTCGTCGAGTAGCCTCTTATTCGTCCCGGGCGACTGCCCACCATCGAGACAGCACGACCCGCCCTCCTCGCGATGGCCATTTACTCGGGTACTCGGGTACTGGTCGCGGGGGAGGTCGCGATGGTCCTCGGGACGCGAACAGCCGAAGGCGAGGAGACACAATGGAGCCTGATCAGATCGTGAGTGCGCTGCGCCGACACGCACCGCTTGCGCTGGCGCACATCGTCCTGGGCGCCATCATCGGACTCGCCGTTGCGCTGCTCAGCCCGCCGGTCTACTCCTCGCACACGAAGGCGCTCGTGGCAGCCGACGGCGGGGACGGGACCCACTCGGTCTCCTCGGCCTCCTCAGTGATCACGAACATCATGCCCACGCTCGTGGAGATCGGCACGTCCCAGTCCGTCGTGGACAGAGTCTCGTCCTCCACCGGCGTGGACCGGAGCAAGGTCGCCGGCGCCGTCAAGCTGTCGAACCCGACGAACAGCCTCATCATCGACGTCACCGCGCAGGCGTCCTCGCCGCAGGACGCCCAGGCCATCGCTCAGGGGGAGATCAAGGCCCTGCGCGGCGAGATCAGCACCATGTCCATTCAGAAGGAAGAGGTCACCCTGACCCTGACCGACATCGACCCCGCCTCGCTGCCGACCTCGCCATCGGGACCGTCGCGCACGCGCTACACCCTCATCGGCGGAGTCGTGGGAGGGGTTCTCGGCGTCATGACGGCCCTGTTCATGAGCAAGCTGAACCCGCCGGCCTCGGCCTCGCCCACGGCGACTCGTCGGACGGCCGGTCATGCGGCCACGGCGCCCGAGATGGATGTTGCCGGCATCACCGGCATCAACACCGCTGCGGACGCGGGCGCTGAAGGCTTCGGCGCCGCCGCAAGCGGCGTCAGCGGCATCAGTGGCGTCGGGGGCGTCAGGAGCGTCGGCAGGGCGGTCGGCGGCGGTCCCAGGGGCGCCGGCGGCCGCGACAGGGCCGCGAGCGGCGGCTTAGGCGAGGTCAGAAGGATCGGCACCGCCGGCGGGTTCGACGGCGTTGCCCGCGCCACCGGAACCGGCGGGGGCGTTGGCGGCGTTGGTGGCGTTGCCCGCGCCGCTGGAGCCGGCGGGAGTGCGGGCGCCGCGTCGTCGGCGCCATCGAGCTTCGGCCCGAGCGGCTTCGGGGGCTCGCCGTCCGGGCCGCCGTCCGCGCCGCTGACGTGATGGGAGGCGTCCCCTTCCCCGCCTCGCCCTCCAGGGGCATCACAGCGGTGGCCGCCGCGTCGGCGACCAGTGCAGCACCCGCCGCGACTCCCCTGGACGAGGACCTGCGGGCGCGCACCGCGGGGTCTGCGGACACGGGGGGCGATGCAACCTCCGAGGCCCCGGCCCGCTGGGTCTGGGAGCCCTGGTTCGCGGCAGTCCTGCTCGTCCTGGTGGGCTGGCGCACCGAGATCACCGGCGGGATCTTCATCAGCGACTGCGTCGCCCTGGCGTCTCTTCCCATCACCTGGTCGGCCGTGCGCACATCGCGACGATTCGCCCTCCTGCTCATCCTCGCCCTGCTCGCAACGGCGGCCGGATGGGCGCTGTCCCTCGCCGCTTACGAGGACTTCACCATCATCGCCGCCAATCAGCGCACACAGCTGCTCCTGGCCGCGAGCCTGCCCGCCTCCGTCGCCGCCTTCGTGTGGGGCCGTGAGCGGCTCGGGCTGGAAGGCGCCGTCATCGCCTTCGGCACCGGCGCCATCCTGGGCAACCTCCACCTCCTGCAGACCTCGGACAACCCGTGGAAACTCGACCTGGGCGCCGCCGTCAGCGTCGTGGTTCTGGCCATGTCGCAACGGTTCGGCCGCGGCGGACAGCTTGTCGCCGCATTGGCGCTGGGCGGCATCTACCTGGTTCACGACTCCCGCGGCGCAACCGGGATGTTCGTTCTCATCATCACGCTGCTGGTCTGGCAGATCATCTCGAGCAGCCTCAGCACGACGGTGCTGTCGCCCGGACGCCTGCGCGTCCGCCACATTCTGCTGCTGCCGGGACTGGCGGGAGTGGCCATTCTCGGTGTTGTGGCCGCGGCCATAGCCGGATATCTGGGACCGGACGTCCAGGAGCGCACCACGACGCAGCTGCATGGCAGCAATCTCCTCATCGCGGCGCGCCCCGAGCTGGGCGCATCCTGGGCCCTGCTGACCCACCGTCCATGGGGCTACGGCGCGGGACTCCAGCCCCGCTACGAGGATGTCCGCACCGCCATGCAGGGCATGGCGTCCGTAAACTACAACCCCAACAACGGGTACGTCCACAACTACATGTTCGGGCACGGCTTCGAGCTGCACTCCGGCCTGGCGGACATCTGGATAGCCCTGTCGCTGCCCGGTGCGGCGCTCCTGCTGTTCGTGGTCTGGCTGGGCCTGCGCGCCCTGTGGGAGAACCTGGGGACCGCCCATCTGCGGTCATGGCTGCTCTTCGCCGTGCTGCTCATGGTCATGAACGCGGCCATCGGCCCGCTGCTCGTGCTGCCGCCCTACCTGACCATCGCCGCGGGGACCGCCCTGTGCCTGCAGCAGAGTCCTGACCAACCTCCAGGACAGAGCCCGCCCTCGCCCCGCCGAGATCGGTCGTAACCCGTGCCGAGATCGGTACATCTCCGCGTCGAGATCGGTCGTATTCCGGTTCGAGTTTGTGGTGGGTTGGTTGTGTGGGGTGTGGCGTGCCTGGTGGGTGTGGGTGTCTTGGGTGTTGCACATGGGAGAGCGGGATCTTTGCGGGGTGGGTGCTGTTTTTTGTTGGAATGATGGGCTTTTCTGATGATCATGGTGCGTGGTGGTCGGGCTCCCATGTGCGGTGAGGGGGGGCTACGCACATGGGAGCAGGCCCATGGTCGCCACCAAAATTACTTTTCCGCATGATTCCGCGGTTCCCACCGACGCAGGGCATGGGCGAGTGTGCACCATCGACCGCCCCTGCCGGGCGCGGGCATCAGGACAAGGTTTTTCATGCTGAGTAATTGCGGTGACGACCGCCCCGGGCACACGCGAGCACCGGTCGGCGGCGTCGATAGTGCCGACGTCGCCCGAACCACCACCCGGGCACACGCGAGCACCGGCAGAGCCGGCCCGCAACGGTGAAAACCCGACTCATCCAGCTCTCCCAGCCCCGAGATATCCCACCCCGCACCGGAGTACGACCGATCTCGAGGCGGAACCGGACCGATCTCGGCACGGATTGCTACCGATCTCGAGGCGGAACCGGACCGATCTCGGCACGGATTGCTACCGATCTCGAGCCGGAAGCGGACCGATCTCGACGCCGAGTACGACCGATCTCGGCGAATGGGGCCGGCGTCCCGGCGGCTCCGGGCGTCAGCCCGCCCGGCCGTACTCCCGGTGCACCCCGCGCCCCACGGAGGCGGCGGCCATCCCTCGCCCGCGAGCCACGAGGCGCGCGCCCCGCGCCCGATGCGTCAGAGATCCGCTGAGCAGCCCGAGGCCGGTGCGCGCCGAGCCGAGCAGCACCCGCATAAGGCCGCCGCCCAGCGCCCTCGTGCGTCCGGCGACATGCAGCCCCGGTCCGGCCAGGGCGAGATCGACGCGCACCGCGGTCGCCGCATGGGTGCGCTGACGTCTGAGAATCCACTCCCGCCCCAGACGGGCGACCGGCACGTGATCGCGCACGCGGGCGTCGTCGCACCACCGGATCTCTCCCCCCGCCGCCACCAGGCGACGGGTGAACAGCGTGTCCTCCCCGCCGGTGGCGCCGAAGGCCTCGTCGAAGCGCAGGCCGTGATCCCGCACGAAGCGAAGATCGAGCAACAGGTTATTGGTCGCGGCAACGGGGCGCAGTGTGCCCGTCGGCCAGGTGCGCCGTTCGAAGAAGGCGCCCGCACGCACCCACGCATCGGGCTCGCTGTCGTAGACCGGCACGACGAGCCCGGCGACGGCGGCGGGCCGGGTGTCCGCGAAGGTCGCGAGCAGTGCGGCGAGCCAACCGGGCTCCGGCTCCTCATCGTCGTCGATGAAGAGCAGCAGCCGGCCGGTGGCCTCGTCCAGGGCCCGATTGCGCACTGCGGCGACGCCGGGGCGCGACTCGACGACGTAGCGCAGGCCCACCCCCTCGGGCGCATCGGCGCGCAGCGCGCTCACGGCCGACCGCGCCGACGCCGAAGGATCGTTGTCGATCACGACGACCTCAGCGGCATCGCCAGACACGCCCGCGGCTCCAGCCGCAGCAGCGGCCTGAGCGAGCGCGCCGCGCACAGCGCACACCACGGCATCGGGCCTGCGGTAGGTCGGGATGGCGATCGTCAGGCCCTCGACGAGGACGGAGCCGCCCTCCGAGACGGTCATGAGTCCCCCTTGCGGCTGTACTCCAGCACTCGCACCCCGAAGGCCCCCACGACCATGCCCAGACCGCCCCGACACGAGACCTCGTGGACGGCGCGGGCAGCCGTATCCCCGCGCCTGCGGGCCAGCACGGCGCGCGCACCGTCGCGCCCGGCCCGGCCCAGGCCCTTGACGGCATAGCCCAGTCGCAGCGGCAGACGCGGGCCGGAAGCGGTGTCGATCCGCACGCGCGCCCACGAGGAGCCTGAGCGATAGGAACGACGCAGCACCCAGGCGCGGGTGGCGCGCTCGGGCGGTACCCGCTTGTCGACGACGGCGCCGGTCGCGAATCGGATGACCCCGCCGGCCAGACTCAGACGGCGGGTGAACAGCGAATCCTCGCCCCCGCTCAGTCCGTAGCCGGGATCGAACCACAGGTCCAGGTCGCGCACGACCTTCAGGTCCAGCAGCAGATTGCCGGTGTCCGCACTGGGCACGCGGGCGCCGTCGTCGGCCCGCCAGGAATCGAATGCGCCGCTGGCGGCGACCCATGCGTTCGGAGCCTGCGCGTACATCGGTGGGGTGGGGCCGGTCACCGCCGCGCAGTCGCCCTCGCGCCATGCGGTCACCAGAGCGCGCAGCCAGCCCTCGCGCGGCAGTTCATCGTCATCGAGGAAGACCAGCAGATCCTCGCCGGCGCACTCCTGCAGTGCACGATTGCGACCGGCGACAATACCGGGCACCGGCTCATGAACATGCCTGATACGGCTCCCGAGACGGCTCCCGACTCGGTGAGGACGACGGTCCTCATCGGCCCGCCCGAGGGGGGAGTCGGCCTCTGGTTCCTCGGATTCCTCCGGTTCCTCTGAGTCCTCCGGCTCTTCTGGGGCCAGAGCCCCGGCGGTCTCAGAGGGCTCGGCAGGCTCAGCGGATTCATCTGATTCAGCAGCTGCGGCGACCTCGGCCACGACCGCGGCCGCACCCGCCTGCGGATCATTGTCGACGACGAGAACCCGCGCATCCGCCTCGTCGGCGAGCTGACCGACCTGGGCCAGCAGTAATGGCAGGAGCTCGGCGAGGTAGCCATTACGCCGGTATGTGAGAACAGCCACAGTAAGGTTCGGACGATCCACCGTCTCCCGCTCGATGCGCCCCGCAGGCGCGCGCCGACCTGCGGTGCGGCCGTCCTCCGGCCCATGTCGAGCATTCACCGCGGCTCCCCTCTCCGATGCCTGGACGGCCTCGACGGTACTATTCCAGGGCGCCGCGGTCCCGGCTACCTCACGGACCGCATTTGCAGGAAGGCCGCCATGGGCACCGATCACACGAGCACCGCATCGACGACAGGGGACGAGACCTCTCGCCTCCTGACCCGCACCGCCGTCATCGTCGTCAGTTACGGCTCCCCCGGACTCCTGGAGAGCAACCTGGCGCAGGTCTGCCAGAACGTCCCGGAAGCCCGTTACGTCGTGGTCGATAGTTTCTCGACCTCCGAGGTGCGCGAGGAGACGCTCGCGATGGCGCGCGAGCACGACTGGGTCGTCGAGACGCCTGAGACCAATGTCGGGTTCGGCGGCGGAGTCAATCTCGGTGCCGCGCGCGCCCGCGCCGAGGGCGCCGAGATCCTGCTCCTACTCAACCCCGATGCGGCCATCTCCCGAGAGAATCTCATTCGGCTCGTCAGCCGGGTGCAGGCCGAGCCTCTGACCCTGGTGGCGCCCGTGCTGACCGACTCCGAGGGACATGTCGTGGCGGACCGCACGGTGGTCTGCCTGGCGGACGGCTCCATGCGCTCGCCCCGTTCGAGCAGGCCCATTCCCCCGGGCGGGACCCGGCCGTGGCTCAGCGGCGCCTGTCTGGCACTGTCCACACGCCTGTTCGAGGCCGCAGGGGGGTTCGATGAGCGCTACTTCCTGTACTGGGAGGACGTCGACTTCTGCGCCCGCGTGCTCGGCGCCGGCGGAGCCCTCATGCTCGCGCGCGGCGCGACGGCAGTCCACGACGAGGGCGGCACGCAGGCCTCCAGTACGACGCCCGATCAGGGGCGAGCCAAATCCGACACCTACTACTACTACAACACGCGCAACCGCCTGCTCTACGCGGCTCTTCAGCTTGAGCGTGCGGAGCAGCGCCGCTGGGCCGCCACGTCGGCCGCGGCCGCGCGAGAGATCGTCCTTCGCGGAGGGAAGCGCCAGCTGCTCAACTCTCGCTCATCGCTCAGAGCCGCATGGGCGGGTACGCGCGACGGACTGCATCTCCTGCGCCAGGTCAGGCGCGGCGAGTCACCCGCCGAGGGCGTGCCCCTGATCCGCGAGGACAGTGATAACGGCGGGACCGGCGAGAGCAGCAAGGCCAGCAAGAACAGCAGAGCCGGCGAGAGCAGGGACGCCGGATGGCCCGAGGGTCCTGAAGGCCCAGAGGGGCCGGCTGGCGCCGCCAGCACCCAAAGCCCCGATAGCCCAGAGAGCCCCTGAGCTATCGGCGCCGCTTCTCCACCGGGCTCTCCGTAGAAAGCCTGGTGATCACTGTGAGCACTGCGAGCGCTGTGAGCACTGTCGGGCGCTGTGAGCACTGTCGGGCGCGGTGCCGGGTATCCGCACTAAGTCGCTACTAGCCGGTACTAGTCAGTACTAGCCAAGTACTAGTCGCTACTAGTCAGTACTGCGCGGCCCTGAGGGGCGCTGCGTGACGCCGTGACGCTGAGTGCGCTCCGCTGCGCACCGCGCCTCCCACCCGGGCAGGACCCACACGCATGCCGGAGCACCCCGGCGTCTGCGGTATTGCGAACGCAAATACAGGCGGACCCCATACGCATGCCGGAGGGCGCCGGCCCCCATGCGGGGGCCGGCGCCCTCCGGCATGCGTCATCTCAGCTCAGGCGCGTGACCTTCACAGAGTCGACATTGAGGTTGATCTGCTCCGGACCGGCCGATCCCGACACGTAGGTCGTGAAGCCGATCGAGCCGGGTGCGGCCAGAGAGGCGTCGGTGTCGGTCTTGTCCACCTGCCACTCGCCGGGCTCGGAGTCACCGATCCAGGCGCGGGCGCGCACGGCTGTGGACTCGGCGCCGTCGAGAGCGAAGCGCAGGTGGAGGGGCTGACCCGCCGTGTAGGTGCCCACGTTCGCCGTGCCGATCACCGTGTCGGTGCCGCCGGAGTTCTTGGTCACCGTCATCGTCACAGCACCATCAGCGGCGACACGGAAGTCCGCCTGGTAGCGGCCGGCCTCCGTCTGACGACCGATGTAGGAGATGTAGGCGCCGTTACCGGTCGCCAGCCCGTCCAGGGACAAGTCGACCTGCGACTCGGTGGAGGTCGAGTTGATCACCTGGGAGTGGACCGACGAGGACGAACGGGCGCCCTTCATCGCGATCACGCCCTTGGAGTTGGCGGTGGAGAAGTTGCTACGACCCCAGTCGATCGCCCATTCTCCGCCCTTGGCGGCCGAGCCCCAGCCAGTCTGGGTGTCCCGGTCGAAGGAGTCATTGAGGAAGGTCTGGCCAACAGCGACGTCACCCGGGTCGGGCTCGGGCTCCGCAGGATCGGTGCCCGGCTCACCGGCAGCCGTGACGCTCACCCAGTCCGAGTAGGTCGAGGCGCCCCACGGGTCCTCCACGACGACGCGATAGCGGTGAGAGGAACCGTACTTGACCTTGTCAGTGGCGGTCAGCTGAGGCAGCTCCCAGAAGCCGGCGGTCGCCTTCTGGGTCGAGACCGGCTCGGAGTCGGTGGTATCGCGGTAGACCTTGTAGGTCAGCGTCTTGTCGTCACGATCCCAGTTGGCCTGGAAGGAGAGGTTCACAACCCCGGGCTCGCTCGAGTCCGCCGTCACCTTGTAGGCGCCGCCCTTCGTCTCGGGGCCCATCTGGTTCGGGGCGATCTCACGACGGGCGAAGCGCACGAGGCCCTGCTGCCCGCCGCCGTTGACGGTGGTGAACTCACCGCCGTAGACGACGTAGTCCTTGTTGCCCTCAACGGTCCAGGTCGACTGATTCATGCCGGTGAAGCCGCCCGAGTTGAAGACGGGGTAGAAGTTGAGGTTCTCGGGAGCCGGCTGGCCCTGGTGGTCGGCGTAGCCGGGGGCCGTGTTCGGCAGAACCGTGCCGGTGGCCTTGTTCGTGAAGGCGACGGCGTTGTGGAACGTCGAAGTGCTGTTGGGCAGCCCGCCGATGTTGGAGCAGTCGTGCGTGTGGCTGGAGGCGTAGACGACATCGCCCATGGGCTGGACGTCGTAGGTGTCGCCGTGGCAGTCGGCCAGGTAGGCCAGCTCACCGGTGGTCCAGTCGGCACGGAACATGCCCTCGATATTGCCCAGCCTGCTGTTCATGGAGTAGGCCGTGCCGTAGAGCCCCTGGCTATCGGCGCGCAGGCTCATGATGGCGGCCTTGTTGCCGGCGTTCTTCACGACGGAGTTGATCGCATTGTTCCGCACGCTGCCGTCGTTCTCCAGGATGGCCATGCCGTAGCCGGGCTCGGAGGAGCCGTTGACGGAGCTGAAGCTGCCGCCGATGGCCACGCCATTGCCGTCCGGTGCGGCTGCGATCGCCTGCACGGAGTAGTCGGCGACCTCGGGGGCGAAGTCCTTCAACGTGCGCGAGCCCAGGTCGAAGGCGGCCATCCGGTAGCGGGGCTGGGAGTTGACCTCGGTGAAGCTTCCTCCGATGTAGAGGGTCGAGCCGTCCGCAGAGACCTCCACGGCCTTGACCGCGGTGTTGGTGCCCAGGCCCAGCCGCTGGCGGGAGCCATCGGCCGCCGAGACCGCGCCCACGCGGTAGGTGTTGGCGCCGTTGAGCTTGGTGAAGTTGCCCCCGATGTACAGGGTGGAGCCATCGGGGGAGGCCGTGATGGACTGCACATTACCGTCGGTGGTCGGCGCCCAGTCCAGCAGCTCACCGGTGGTGATGTCGTAGGCCATCAGGTTGCTGCGCGACTGCTCGCTCTCACCAGCGGCCGCGCCCGCGGGACGCGCGGAGGAGAAGGTGCCGGCGACGTAGACCGTGTTGCCGACGACCTCCTGGTCCCACACCACGCCGTCACCGATCTGGGCGGTGGGCAGGGCATCCGCGGAGACCGTCTGCGGCCCGGTCGGTTCGGCCGGCTCGCCCGGCTTCTCCGCGCCGCCGCCCTGGTCACCGGGCTGCTGGCCGGGATTGTTCTGGTCCCCGCCCTGGTCGCCCGGCTTCTGACCGTTGTTGTTCTGGTCACCGGGCTGCTGGCCGGGATTGTTCTGGTCGCCCGGCTTCTGGCCACGGTTGTTCTGGCCACCGGGGTTGTCGGGGTTGTTCTGGTCGATGGGCGCCTGCTGGTCCGCCGGGCCCTCCATGGACCCATTGGAACCTTCAGCGCTGGCGCTCGATACCGGAAGCAGGCCGGCGCCGAGCAGGAGGACAGACAGAATGAACGCGGGTATCGATGTGCGCAAGTGACGAGGCACGAGGCGGCTCCATCCAAGATATCGGCACCCATTGGGGTACAGGCGCCTTGGTTGTGTGGGAACTAGGTTGGGGGAAGAACGACGCCCTCTGCCCAGGTAGAGAGGACGACGCGGGAATATGTGGAAGACGTTACCTCATTGATATGACTATGTGGAAGCTATGAAGAGACGACATCCGATGAGCGCCGCCTTCAGGACTGCTTCAGGGGCACTTCAGGACAGTATCAGAACGGCTTCAGGACTTCTTCAGAATCTCAGCAGGGTGTCGTTCAGAACGCCGTTGGAACGCCGTCAGGACGTCGGAGCCTCCCCCTGGAAGACGGCCGCACGCGAGCCGGCGCCGGAGTCGACGACGACACTGACGGAGCCGCGTTGGTCAACGGGGACAACGAATCCGTACTCCAGGACGACGGCATCTCCGGGTGCGATCGAGGCGGGAACCGCGTCGGAGGCGCTATCGACGGGGGAGGCCGGCACCGCATCCGCACCGTACGTGAGCGTTACCACAAGTCCACTCAAGGACAAGTCGGAGCCTGTGGAATTCCCCACAGTAACCGGGACGACGATGCCCGACCCGCCGATCTCACCGGGGCCGGCCTCGAGATCGGTGGCCCTCAGCGCGCCGATCTGCACAGCCAGACCATCATCGAGAGCGGCGGCCTGGTCGAGGCCCTGAGCCGGGAGCTCGTCGCCCCCCTGGTCCTCGGATTCGTTGGATTCGTTGGAATCCTCAGTTGCCGCAGGCTCCGACTCGGTTGCCGCGGGCGAGGGCGAGGCCGGGGTCGCAACACTCGGCACGGAGGTCGGATCGGGGGTTCCGGAGGAGTCGGTGGCCTCCGCGGTGGCGGAGGGATCGTCGGAGGGTTTGGAGTGGGAGCAGCCGGCGATCAGGGCAATGGGGAGAACAGGAAGAAGGGCAAGAGCTGCAATACGTACAGGTCTGATCATTGGCGCAGGATAGGCGCTTTTCGCATTGCACGCACCGTTGTCGTCGCCGTCGTCACCGCCGTCGCCACCGCCATCGGCACCGCTGCCGTCACCGCCGCGATAGCCTTTCCGCACCATCCCGTTCCCGCCCCACGGAAGGCCCACCGTGACCGTCTCCACCCCCCAGAGCCTGAGAATCGCGATGATCGGGACCCGCGGCGTTCCCGCACGCTACGGCGGCTTCGAGACCGCGATCGAGGAGGTCGGCCGCCGCCTGGCCGACCGGGGCCACCGCGTCCTGGTCTACTCCCGCAATCCCGACGCCTCCACTCCCCTGCCCCGGTTCTACAGAGGCATGCGCGTGATCGAGCTGCCCGCCATGCGGCGCCGCAGCCTGGAGACCCTCTCCCATACCGGGGCCTCGATCGCGCACCTGCTGCCGAGAGTCCACCCGGACGTCGCCTTCGTCTTCAACGCCGCCAACTCACCCTTCCTGCCCGCACTGCGCGCCGCCCGCATCCCGGTGGCCACGCATGTGGACGGCCTGGAGTGGAAGCGCGGCAAGTGGGGCCCGACCGGTCAGCGCTACTACCGCGCCGCGGAGGCCGCCGCCGTCCGCTTCTCGGACGCCCTGATCGCCGACGCCCGGGGCATCGCCGACTACTACGACCAGGAGTTCTCCGCCCCCACCGAGCTCATCGCCTACGGAGCCCCGCAGGTGCCCACGCGCACCGACCGGCTGCCCGAACTGGGCCTGGAGGCGGGCGGCTACCACCTGGTCGTGGCGCGCTTCGAGATCGAGAACCACGTCGACGTCATCGTCGACGGCTACACCCGCTCGTCGGCCCGCCGCCCGCTCGTCGTCGTCGGCTCCGCCCCCTACTCCGATGAGCACACCCGCCGGATCGAGTCCCTGGCCGACGCGCGCGTACGGCTCCTGGGCGGGATCTGGGACCAGGAGCTGCTCGACCAGCTGTACGCCGGGGCGCTCATCTACCACCACGGCCACTCCGTGGGCGGCACCAACCCGTCGCTGCTGCGGGCCATCGGCGCGGGAACCGCCGTCGACGCCTTCGACGTGCCCTTCAACCGGGAGGTCCTGGGCGACGCCGGCCGCTACTGGTCCGACGCCGACGACGTCGCCGCCCTGGTCGCCTCCGCGGAGGCCGACCCCGCCGCCCACCTGGAGCGCGGCGGCCTCTCGCTCGAGCGCGCCCGGCTCTACGACTGGGATGAAGTGGCCGACCGCTACGAGGCGCTGGCCCGACGACTGGCCGCTCAGGGCCCCTCCCATCACCGTCCCAGCGGCAGGCGCGCGGGGGTGATCGGATGAGCACCATCCTGGTCGCCCACCCCTCGCCCGACCTCTACGGCTCCGACCGCCAGCTACTGGAGACGATCCGGGCCCTGGTCGATGCCGGCCACCGGGTCAATGCCGCTCTGCCCGACGACGGGCCGCTGCGGCCCGAGCTCGAAGCCCTCGGTGCGCGAGTGGCGATCGTGCCCTTCACCGTGCTGCGCAAATCCCTGATGAGCCCCCGCGGACTCGCCGGACTGGTGGCGCGCTCCGGCGGGGAGATCGCCCGACTGCGGGGCCTGATCAAGGCGAACGACGCCGACCTCGTCCTGGTCAACACCGTGACCCTGCCGTGGTGGGCGCCGGCCGGCCGCGCAGCCGGGGTGCCGGTGCTCGCCCACGTCCACGAGGCCGAGGACACCCAGAACCTGCTGGTGCGCACCGGGCTCAACGCTCCGCTGCTGGCCGCTTCCCGCGTCGTGGTCAACTCGCAGGCCGCGCGAGACACCCTCGTGCGCGCGCAGCCTCCCTTGAAACGACGCACCAAGGTCGTCCACAACGGCGTCCCCGCGCCGCAGGATCCGCCGCCCCCGCTGCGCCAGCGCCTCCCGCAAGCGGCCTTCCGCATCGCCATGGTGGCCAGGCTCTCCCCGCGCAAGGGCGTCGACGTCGCCCTGGAGGCGCTGGGCCATCTGCGCGCCGACGGGCTGAACGCCTCCTTGAGGCTGTGCGGGTCGGTGTTCCCCGGTTACGAGTGGTACGAGGAGCAGCTGCGCGAGCGCGCCGCGCGCCCCGATCTGGCGGGTCATGTGGAACTGCTCGGCTATGTCCATCCGACGTGGCCGGTGCTCTATGCGGCAGACGCCGTGGTCGTGCCCTCTCGGGTCGAGCCCTTCGGCAACACGGCGGTCGAGGCGATGCACGCGGAGCGCCCCCTGGTGGCCTCTCGGGCGCAGGGACTGGCCGAAGTCGTCACCGACGGCGTGACCGGACTGCTCGTCGAGCCCGACTCTCCGCGAGCACTCGCCGACGCGCTGCTGAGCCTGGCGGCCGATCCCGGACGTGCCCGCACCCTGGCCCGGACCGCGCGGCGGGAGGCGGCCAAGCGCTTCGGCGTCGAGCGTTACCGCACGGCGATGGTCGAAGTCGTCGAGGACCTGCTGTCCGAGGGCGCAGCATCCTGAGACTCACCGGGAGCACCGGCGAACACCTCATTTTATTTCGCGAGATCGGTCGTATTCCGCGTCGAGATCGGTCCAGTTCCGGCGCGAGATCGGTCGTAACCCGTGCCGAGATCGGTCCGGTTCCGCGGATCTGCTGTTCGCCAGCGGTTCTGAGGTGTGGCATGTGGCTTTCGCTCTCGAGCTCGTCGTGTGCGTCTCGACGTCGGGTTGGCCGGGCTTAATCGGACCGATCTCGACGCCGGCTGTAGTGAGTCAGTGCAGCTGGAGCTGGGGCGACGTGGTGGGTGTGTCTGGTGGGTGCGGTTGTCTTCGATGTTGCACATGGGAGACCGAAGTGTCTGCGGATCGAGGGCCATTTTTTGTTGGAATGACAGGCTTTTCTGGTGAGCGTCGCGCGCGGTGGTCGGGCTCCCATGTGCAGAGAGGGGGGTCTACGCACATGGGAGCAAGACCATTACCGCTACTGATGTTGCTGTTCCGCATGATTCCGCGGTTCCCACCGACACCGAGTGCATGCGAGTGTGCAACACCCACCACCCCCGGCCCACGCAGGCATCAGTGGAGCTGGCCCGCGGAGGTGAAGGCCGACGCATACGACTCCCACCCTGAGAACAACCCCACACTGGGGTACGACCGATCTCGACGCGGAACCGGACCGATCTCGCGAAGTGTGGCGCGCTCAGGCGCCGCGGCGCAGCTCGAGGTACCACCTGGGCAGGGCCAGCGCGACGTAGAGCGCATAGCCGATCAGCATGAGCCCGTAGACGCATATGAACACGGTCGGCGTGAAGCGCAGCATGAGCGCGAAGCACATGAGGCCGTAGTCGGTCGGCGCCGAGAGCACCGCCTTGACGAAGCTCGGCCGGCCCTCGTTCTTGGCCAGCGGCGTGCCTCCGTGGTATCGCAACTGGTAGGTCAGGATGTAGCTGAAGAAGTGGACGTTCTGCACCGCCCCGAAGGCCAGGGGCACGAGCAGCACCACCGGTCCCGTCAGCTGGTCCAGGCTGAAGCGGAACAGGCTGATCGCGATCGCCGCATGAATCGTGGACAGCTTGATGACATCGGCCACATGGTCGAGCCACTCCCCGGCCCTGGAGCCGCCGTTGCGCAGCCGTGCCAGCTGGCCGTCGGCCGAGTCGAGCGCATAGCCCAGCATGAGCAGCAGAGAGGTGAGCACCGTCGCCGCCGGCGAGGGCGCCCAAACCGCGATGAGCACGATGCCGAGGTAGGTGCAGCAGGCCGACAGCACCGTCACCTGGTCGGGCGTCATGCCCACGCGGTGGGCGATAGCGGCGAGCACGCGCCCCACCGGTCGATTGATGACCCGCGAATACAGAGGGGCGCCCGCGTTTGACTTCTGCGCCGCCGACAGCGCGCGAATGGACTCCGCGACACCAGGACGGGCAGTGGGCGCGGGCGTGGTTGCGGGCATCATCTCTCCGGTTGATTCGGGACGGACGGATCGGGATCTTCAACATCTGAGGAGTCTGAGGCGGCGGGACGCCCTTCCGGTGCACCCGGATCGACGGGGCCGACAGTACCGGCAGCGTCCCGGTCCCGGCACTCTGCAGCGGGCGCAGCGCCCTGGACGACAGTACGCCCCTGAGCCCGCGCAGCCGCGGAAGCCGGGCCGCCCCCGTCCGCAGCTGTTCCGACGGCCTCCAGAACCGCCTCCCCGGCGGCGCCCTCGCCCGGTGCGGCTCCGGCGGCATCGGGATCATCGCCATCGGTCTCGTAGGCAGGGCAGTCAGCACCGCCAGCGCCATCAGCGCCATCAGCGCCATCAGCAGAGCCAGCAGAGCCGGCAACATCAACAGAGCCGTCGTCATCGCCGTCCTCCTGGACGCGGCGACGGCGCAGATCCGCCGACACCCACAGGGCGTAGGGCACCAACTGGCACACGATCACCGCGATGACGGAGCCGGCGATCGGGCCCGCCGCCCCCAGAGGGGCGATGAGCACCCAGGACAGCACGAGGTTCATGGGCACCAGAATGACCACGGGGATCATCTGGGCCCGCAGCCCCCGCGGGTCGGTCATGTACATGCCCAGCGGCTGCTTGGCGGCCTCGACGACGACGTTGGCGATATTGGCCGCCAGCAGCGTCACCGGCAGCTCGATCTTCCCATCGGACAGGACGGAGGCCATCCACGGCGCCACCAGGACCAGGCCGAGGCTCAGCCCCCCTCCCATCGCGGCGAAGGACCTCGCCGCCCCGAAGGGGGACTCCACCCGCCCATCGGCGCGCGCCTTGGCGAAGTGCGGCCACATGGCCATGCCGGTGACCGAGACCGTCTGCGTGAGCAGATTGAACATCTGCGCGGCCAGGTTGTACTGGGCCAGGGTCTGCCCGCCCCCCAAGTGGGACAGCAGCAGACGGTCGGTCTGGAAGGCGATGGGGATGATGAGGGCCTGGACCAGCGAGGGACCCGCGGTGTCCACGATCCGGACTCCGCGCACCTCGCGCAGCCTCGGCACGTCGCGCAGCGCCTGGGACAGCAGCGGCCGGGTGGTCCGCCAGGCCACGACGACGCACACGATCGACACGAGCGTGTTGGCCATGTACGACATCACCGAGACGGCGTTGCCCGCCTCCAGACGGACGACGACGGCCAGAAGCAGCATGCACGTCAGGGCCGGGGAGACGATGCCCTGACTGATGACCTGGGTGGCCGAGCGCCCCATCCCCACGACGATCCGCTGGCCGACGCTCAGCGGCAGGGCCGCGGCGTAGACGACCAGACACAGCGTCGCGGTGACCCCGCACCCGTCCATCAGCTTGGCGCCCAGGAGGGTCGGCCACAAGCCCGCCAGCCCGAGCACGACGCCGGTGGTGGCGATGATGAGCGCCGAGGCGAGGAGCACGCGGATCGCCGTCGTCAGGGTCCGCCGCACGATTGCATCGTGACGAAGATCGCTCGATCCGGCCACCGAGTTGAGGATCACCGCGCCGATGCCCAGATCGGTGAAGGGCATGAGGTTCGGGAAGGTGGCCAGGAGCCCGTACTGGGCGTAGGCGTCGGTGCCGAAGTGGCTGATGATGAGCCGGGTGTTGACCAGTCCGAAGACCCCGGTCACCCCCATGACGACGACCTTTGCCAGTGCCGTACGGCGTATCGGCGCCCATACACCCGATGCGGGCGCCGAACGGGTCGAAGTCATGGGATGATCTCCTCACCAGCAGACGGTCGAAGATGGATAATGGGGAACGAACACGCGTAGGATGACTCTCCTCACGCGCATTCCGCCAGGGGCCGCCGTCACGGTAGCATCATCAGACAAGCGGACCCGACGACGACCGCGCCACATCGACACATATTCGACACATACAAGAACGCCCAGCGAACATCCAGAGATCGTTTAAAGCTCCTTATCGACACCAATCGACCCATCCCACCCCCCGCATCTAACGCCTTCACGGAGAAGCCTTGCAGCCCACCATCCCGCTCCAGTCCTCACAGCGGCCCGCCACAAGGCGCACGCTGCGGGCGGGCGCGCGCGGGTACCTCCCCCCGCTGGACTCGCCCGGTTTCACTTCCTGGCCGGTCATGCGCCGCGACCTCCTCGCCTGGCTCCTCCTGGGCGACATCGCATCCGTGGCAACCCCCACGCTGCTGCACGCCCTGGTCAACCCGACCGGCGCGCTGATGACGGCCTCCACCGGTGCAGCCATGCTGCTCCTGGCCTGGTCCCTCGGGGCGCTGCGGGTCGACGTCGTCGATCAGGCCCGTTCCGGCTGGGGGCGCCTGCTGACCGCGGCCGCGGTGATCGCGCCGATCGCCATCATCGCCAAGCAGGCTTTGGCGCCGCTCTCCTCGACCATCTCCGTCCTGCTGCTCCTGCTCGCCGCCCAGACGACCCTGGCGATCATCAACCGGAGCATCGAGAGCGCCTGGCTGCGCCGCTGCCGCATGGACGGTCACGGCCTGCGGCGCACGCTCATCGTCATGGGCACGGGGGCTGAGGTCATCCTGCGCCAGCTGCACCGCCACCCGGGCGACGGATTCCTGGTCGTCGGCTACCTGTCGGCCACCACCAGCCGCTCCCCCTCCGCCACGCCCCTGGGCGACGCCGACTCGATCAGGCACACGGTCCATTCCGAGCACATCGACGTCGTCATGACACTCGGCGGCGTGACCCCGGATTCGCTGGTCTCCATCATGCGGGCCCTGGAGGCCACCTCCGCCCGCCTCGTCGTCGCCCCCGGCCTTCAGGACGTCGTTCCCGGCCGCATGCGCGGCCTGCCGGTGACGCACGGCTGGAGCGGTCTGATCGATGTGCGCCTGCGCCGGGTGCGGCTGGTCACCAAGGACTTCGTGGACCGCGTCGCCGCAACGCTGCTCCTCGCCCTCGCCGGACCGGTTCTTCTCATCGCCGCCGCGGCGATCCGCCTGGACTCGCCCGGCCCAGCGTTCTACACCCAGATCCGCGTGGGCGAGCGCGGCCGCCACTTCACCATGTTCAAGCTCCGCTCGATGTACATCGATGCGGACGCGCGTCGCGCGGCCGTCGTCGCCGCCGGTGGCGATGCCGGAAACAAGGTGCTCTTCAAGGATCGTCGAGACCCCCGCATCACGCGGGTTGGACGCGTCCTGCGCCGCACCTCCCTGGATGAGCTTCCCCAGCTCTTCAACGTGGTGCGCGGTGACATGAGCCTGGTCGGCCCCCGGCCGGCACTGCCCCAGGAGGTCGCGGAATACGACTCCGAGGCCCGTCGCCGGCTCCTGGTCAAGCCAGGGTTGACCGGTCTGTGGCAGGTCTCGGGACGCTCCGATCTGTCCTGGGACTCGACGGTCGCCCTGGACCGGCACTACGTCGAGAACCGCGGCGCGCAGCTCGACGTGGAGATCCTCGCCAACACTCTGAAAGCGGTTGTCGGGGGACGGGGAGCCTACTGATGCTCACCGGCTACGTACCCGGTGGCTTCGATATGCTCCACATCGGGCATCTCAACATTCTCACGTCCGCTGCCGCCCGGTGCGACCGCCTCATCGTGGGCGTCGCCACCGACGAGTCCCTGGAGCGCATGAAGGGACGTCCGCCCATCGTTCCCCATACCGAGCGCATGGCCCTGGTCAGCGCCCTGCGGATGGTCGACGCGGTCGTGCCGGATCTCGATCAGGACAAGCGCCTGGCCTGGCGCCGGTCCCCCTTCGACGTCCTGTTCAAGGGCACCGACTGGGAGGGAACCGACAAGGGCAAGGCGCTTGAGGCGCAGATCATGGAGGTGGGCGCACGGGTGGTCTATCTGCCCTACACCCCCACCACCTCCTCAACGATGCTGCGCCGTGTACTCGCTCAGGAGATCGCCGCGCGCACCCCCGTGCCGGACGGGCGGTGAGGACCGTGCGCATCACATTCCCGCGGCGCTTCGGCAATCGCCGCGGTTTTCGTGTGACGCGCCGTCGGCTGTCCACCATGCTCGCCATCCTGGCCTTCGCCGCGCTCGCAGTCGCGGCCTGGATGCACGAGGGGGCCTCCCAGGCCGACGTCGAGCTCAATGATGGCGGGGTGTGGGTCACCAGCACCACCCAGCACCTCGTGGCGCGTTTGAACTATCCGTCCCGCCAGGTCGACGGCGCCATCCGCACCGCCTCCGACAGCTTCGACGTCACCCAGAACGCCGATCACGTCCTGGTCCCCGACACGGCCGCCTCGACCGTCTCCACAGTGGACCCCACGACCGTCTCGCTATCCGCAGGAGCGCCGCTGACCGGCGGCGTCACTGTCTCCCAGGGCGCCGACCGGGTCATCTCCGCCAACCCCGTCGAGGGCACCGTGCGCGCGACCACGGTCAACGCCGTCGGCTCGCTGTCGGCGGCTCCGGCGCTCATCGAGAACTCCCCGGAGGTGGTGGCGGTCGCCGGCACCGACGGCTCCGTCCACGCCGCATCCACCAAGACCGGCACGATCACGACCGTCCCCGTGCGCTCCAGCGGCTGGGGCAAGCCCAAGACGGAATCAGCAGCGCTGACAGCCGGCACGGATATCGCCGTGACCGCCGTCGGGGAGCAGACCGTCGTCCTGGAACGCGGCACGGGAGTGCTCCACCTGCCCGGCGGGAAGACCCTCGACCTGGGCGAATCGGGCCTGACTCTTCAGCAGCCGGGCCCGGCCTCCGACACCGTCCTGGTGGCCTCCCGAACCGGACTGCTGAACGTGCGCATGGACGGATCAGGATCGACGACCCTTCCCGCCGCGGACGACGGCGAGCCCTCCGACGGCGTGGCCGCCGCCCCGGTGCGCCTGGGCTACTGCGTGTACGCCGCATGGTCCGGATCGGGCCAGTTCCTGCGCCAATGCTCGGGCCAGGTCGAGACCCGGCACGATGAGAAGCTGGCCGCCTCCACCGCCCCCGTCTTCCGCGTCAACCGGGACGCCATCGTTCTCAACGACATCGCCGAGGGCACGGTGTGGCTGCCCGACGAGGAGCTCGTGCTGGTCGAGAACTGGACCGACATCACCTCGCAGACGGACGAGGACGCCACCAACAAGGATGACTCGGCCCAGACCAGTGAATCGCAGTCCCTGCCCGAGCGAACCGAGGAGAACCACGCGCCCGAGGCCGTCGACGACTCCTTCGGCGTGCGCCCGGGGCGCTCCACCATTCTGCCGGTGCTGGCCAACGACTCCGACCAGGACGGCGACGTGCTCACCGCGTCTCCCGGCGACGCGGCGGGAAGCATGGTGTCGCAGGCGCAGGACGGCCTGGCCCTGCGCCTGAATACGGCCGAGGACGCCGCCGGCATCATCACGGTCCCCTACACGGCCGATGACGGCAGGGGTCTGTCCGATTCCGCCGTGGCCACCGTCGAGGTGCACCCCTGGGAGGTCAACGGAGCTCCCGAGCAGAGCACGACCCCGAAGATCGTGGTCTCGGGCTCCGCCTCCGCCTCCGCCAGCGTGCTCGGCAACTGGCAGGACCCCGACGGCGACACCCTCTACCTGGTCTCCGCCCAGGGCGACGGCCTGGACGTGCGCACGACGAACGAGGGCACGGTCACAGTGCGCGACCTCACGGGCACCCCGGGCACCCGCTCACTGACGGTGGTCGTCTCCGATGGCCGCGAGACGGCCTCGGGCACGGTCGATGTGGACGTGCAGTCCGCCGACTCGGCCGCGCCGATCGCCAACGCGGACCACGTCCACGTCGTTTCCGGCTCCCAGGCGGTCATCTCACCGCTCGACAACGACTCCTCCCCGACAGGGGAGCCGCTGAGCCTGGCCGGCCTGGACGAGGCCCCCGCCGGCACCACGGCCGAGATCAACCGGCAGGCGGGCACCGTCACGTTCAAGGCGGAGGCTGCGGGCACCTACTACCTCACCTACGACGTCTCGGCCGGCGCGGCAGTGGCCAAGGGCGTGATCCGCGTCGATGTCGCGCCCGCCTCCGACTCCTCGGTGCCTCCCGTGCCGGAGAACGACACCGCACTGCTGCGCGAGGGCGGCGCGGTGACCATCTCCCCCCTGGACAACGACTTCGACCCCTCCGGCGGGATCCTCGTACTCCAGTCGGCCTCGGCGCCCCCGGAGTCGGGAGTGACCGTCACCGTGGTCAACCACTCCCTGCTGCAGATCACCTCCTCGGGCAGCGTGCCCGAGCAGGTGGACCTCGAGTACACCGTGTCCAACGGCGCCTCGACGGCGACCGGGCACGTCACGGTCGTCCCCATCACCTCGGGCGAGGCGCAGGTCCCGGTCACGGCCTCCGACACCGCGGTGGTGCGAGTGGGCGACGTCGTCACGGTCCCGGTACTCGACAACGACACCTCGCCCTCGGGGCTGGCGCTGACGCTGTCCGACCAGCTCGGCACCGTCGGGGACTCCCTGGGCACCGCGTGGGTCTCGGAGGACTCGGTGCGCCTGAAGGCCGGCGACATCCCGGGGCGCACAACCCTGACCTACACGGCCACCGACACCCTGGGCCAGACCGCCACCGGCCAACTCGACATCGAAGTGCGCGACCGCGACGACACCTCCAACGCCGCCCCCAGCCCGCAGAACCTGGAGGCGAGCACGGTAGCGGGCGCGCCCGTCGACATCACCGTGCCGCTGGACGGCATCGACGCCGACGGCGACTCGGTGAGCCTGGTGGGGCTCAATCAGCCCCCGACCGGCGGCACCGTCCAGGTCGACAGCTCCTGGATGACCTACACGCCCACCGACGGCACGACCGGCACGGACACCTTCACCTACACCGTCCAGGATCGTTTCGGGGCCCAGGCGAGCGCCACCGTGCGCGTCGGGGTGGCTCCGACCTCCCCGACCAATACCGCGCCGGAGGCCACCGACGACACGGTGGTGGCCAAGCCGGGGCGCACGGTGGCCGTGGACGTGGTCTCCAACGACCTCGACGCCGACGGCGACGACCTCGTCCTGGAGGGCACCCCCGTCCCCGACGACGACGCCCTGGGCGTGTCCGTGCGCTCCAACCGCATCGTGCTGAATCTGCCCGCCACCGAGGGCGTGCGCACGGTCCACTACACCGTCTCCGACTCCCGCGGCGGCACCGATGTGGGCACCCTGACCGTGCAGGTGGACGCCGACGCGCCCACGGCCAGCCCGGTGGGCGTGGACGATTACGTGACCGTGGACAAGGTGGAGGCGGACGGCTCGGTGACCGTGCCGGTCCTGGACAACGACTCCGACGCGGACGGCTCCCCCTGGGACCTGACGCTGACCACCGACGACCCGACCGCTCAAGTGGTCGATGGAGAGTCGATCCGGGTCACGGTCGGCGAGGAGCGCCGCTTCGTGCTCTACACGGTCACGGACATCGACGGCCTGACTGGCAACGCCGTGGTCATCGTGCCCGCCCGCTCCGAGCTGCGGCCGCGTCTGAACTCAACCACGGTGCCGGCGCGCATCCCGGCGGGCAGGACCACGGAGGTGAGCCTGTCGACCTACATCAGCTCCCGCGCCGGCACCTCGCTGACGGTCACCGACGGCTCTGATCTGCGCACGGGAACCGGGCTCGACTCGGCCACCGTCGGCGGAAGCGGCGACACCGTGTCGCTGTCGCCGACCTCGGGCTTCCTCGGGCTGACCTCGGTGACCATGACGGTCGCCGACGGCACGGGGGACGACGCCCTGAGCTCCACCCTGACCCTGCCGGTCCTCGTGGAGTCCGCGACGAACTCCGCGCCCGTGTTCACCCCCACGCAGGTGCTGACGGCCCCCGGGGAGGGCGCCGCCACCGCGGACCTGGCCTCCATGACCAAGGACGCCGACAACGACCGTCTCTCCTTCACCGCAGGCTCGGCGCCCAGCGGCTTCGAGGTGAGCCTGTCCGGATCGACGCTGTCGGTCAGCACGACGGAGGGCACCGCCATCGGCACCACTGGGGAGGTGACCATCACGGTGGATGACGGGACGAATCCGTCGGTGAGCGCCGAGCTCCCGCTGAAGGTGGTCGCCTCGACCAAGCCCCTGATGACGACGGCCCCGGCGACACTGACCTCGGACGGCTCACCGGTGACGGTGGACGTGGCCACCCTGGTGACCAATCCGTTCCCCGGCAAGCCCATCACGCTGGCGGACGCGCCGGCGGTCACCTCCGGACAGGGCAGCGTCTCGGCATCGGGCACGACGCTGACCATCAGCCCAGCCGCCGGCTTCACCGGGCGCCTCGTCGTGGGCTACCGGGCGCTGGACGCCACCGGCTCCGCGGCGCGCGGCGTCAGCGGGACGGTGACCGTGACGGTCTCGGGCGTCCCGGACCCGCCGGTCGGGGTGAGCGCCGAGCCCCGCGGGGACTCCTCCATGGCGGTGAGCTGGACGCCGGGATCCGACCACGGATCGACGATCACCTCCTACACGCTCACCGAGGTCGGCGGCGCCGGCACCTGGACCTGCACGGGCTCGCCCTGCGAGGCCTACGGCCTGCAGACGGGCGGCACCTATTCCTTCCAGGTGGTGGCCACCAACGCCGCCGGCTCCTCGGAGCCCTCCGCAGCGTCAACGCCCAAGGTGCTTTCAGTCACCCCATCGCGGCCGACGGGCGTCACGCTCGCCGGCGGCCAGGGCGAGGTCACCGCCTCATGGGCACCCGTGGACGCCGATGGCTGGTCCGTCACCTACGAGGTGCAGCTCGACGACGGTCAACGGCAGACGACCAGCGGGACATCGGCCACCTTCTACGTGGGCTCCGGCAGCTATGTGGCCAAGGTCCGCGCCGTCGTCGCCGGCAGCGGCAACTCGGAGTGGGCGACGTCCAACGCCGCCGGGCCGTGGAGCGCCCCGGGCAAGCCCTCGGTGCAGCAGGCGGCCGGCGGGGTCAACGTCTCCTGGAGCTCGGCCGGAACGGGCGCACGAGTCTCCTACACCGTCAACGTCCGCGGGGACACCTCGACCTCGGTCGACGCGGGCACGAGCACCGGGGCGTACGTGCCGCTGTCCCCCGGCAGCTACAGCATCAGCGTGACCGCCACCCACGGCGGCAGCTCCGCGGAGTCGCCGTCCACGGACTTCAAAGTCACCGGCGCCCCCAACCCGCCGTCCCCGCCGGTCATCGCGGCCAGCGGAGCGTCGGGCACGATCGACGTCGTCACCCCCGCCTACGCGAGCGCGGGCAACGGCTGGTCCACCAGCGAGCTGCACGTGGAGTACTCCATCGACGGGGGCGCCAGCTGGACCGGGAGCACGCACTTCACCGGCCTGTGGAACGGCAGGGGATACACGGTGCAGGCCCGCGTCGTCTCCCCCGACGGTTCGGTCTCCGGCTCGACCACCGGCAACTCGGCCAGGCCCTACGGACCGCCCGGGGCCCCCTCGGTCTCCTGCTCGCCGTCCGGGTCCTATGTGCGCTGCAGCTTCACCCCCGGCGACACCGGCGGGCAGGCAGTCACCTATGAGGGCTACTCCACCAAGGGATCCGGGGCGATCTCGGAGGGCCATGTCGAGTGGCTCGATCCCGGTGCCGGGAAATCCGCCACCTGGTGCGTACGGGCCTCCAACGGCGCCGGCACCACCGACTGGTCCTGCGACTCGGCCACGGCGAGCGTCGGCTCGAAGACCTTCACCATCACGACCGACACCCAAGAGGCCGCTTGCTCTCAGCAGGATCTCGACGAGACCGGCTTCCAGCGGAACTTCTGCTGGAGGATCGTCCTGGACGTGTCCGGGTTCAGCCCGAACAGCTCCGCGTCCTGCACCTACGATTACCGGGACAGGGTGGACGGCCAGCTCAAGACGTACACGGACAGTATCGCGGTGGATTCCTCCGGCAACGGCCACAAGCGGTTCCCGCACCGGAGCCAGGACCCCAATCTCAAGATCACGTGCACCCAGCAGTAGACTCCGCATGCATGTCCCTATAGCGTCTTTAACTCACACTTCTCAGGAGGTCGCCCGTCCATGGCCCTCTCTCAGGACAACGCGGCATGGTTCGCCGACACCTTCACGCGCATCGTCGACAATGTCGGCCAGGCCCTCCTGGGCAAGGAGGACGTGGTGCGCCTGGCGCTGACGACCATGCTCGCCGAGGGGCACCTCCTGCTGGAGGACGCCCCCGGGACGGGCAAGACCGCCCTGGCCCGAGCGCTGGCGGCCACCGTTCAGGGCACGCACTCGCGCATCCAGTTCACCCCCGACCTGCTGCCGAGCGACATCACGGGCGTGACCATCTTCGACCAGAAGGCCCATGAGTGGGAGTTCCACGCGGGGCCCGTCTTCGCCTCCGTGGTCCTGGCCGATGAGATCAACCGCGCTTCGCCCAAGACCCAGTCGGCGCTGCTGGAGGTCATGGAGGAATCCACGGTCACCGTCGACGGCGAGCGCCACGAGACGGGCCGCCCCTTCATGGTCATCGCCACCCAGAACCCCATCGAGCAGGCGGGCACCTACCGCCTGCCCGAAGCCCAGCTCGACCGCTTCCTGGTCAAGACCACCATCGGCTACCCCGATCGGCAGGCCCTGACCCGGATTCTCGCCGACTCCGCCCACCCCGACCGCTCCAGGGCCCTCAATACGGTCATCACCGCCCCGGCGGTGGCCCAGATGGCCGATCTGGCCGCGGGCAATCACGTCGAGGGCTCGGTCCTGGACTACATCGGCGCCCTGGTCGAAGCCACTCGGAACTCCCCCGACACGCGTCTGGGCGTATCCACCCGCGGCGCCATCGCCATGACGCGCGTCGCCCGGGTCTGGGCGGCCTCCCGGGGACGCGCCTACGTCCTTCCGGACGACATCAAGGAGCTCGCCGACGTCGTCTGGGCCCACCGGCTGGTCATGGACCCCGACGCCGAGTTCTCCGGCGCCACCGCCCGCGGCGTCATCACGCGCGCCCTGGAGGAGACGCCCGCGCCCACGACCCGCCTCTAGTCCCGACGGCTCAGCAGCATGCCCGCACCTCAACCCGCCCCAGCGCAACCGCGGCCCGGACGCGACGGCGCCCGCCGGCGCGGCGCCACGCCTTCAGCACCCGCGTGGCACGAGTCGGTCCCCCTGCGCCGCATCATCGACGGCGTCTCGACCCCCAACTGGGCACTGCGTCTGGTCACCCCCATCGGCTGGGCCTGCCTGCTGCTGCTGATCGTCACCGGCTCGGCCGCATTCCGGCTGGGCTGGCAGGAGGCGTGGAGCGCGGCCGCGGTCCTGGCCGTCGTCGTGAGCACCTCCTGGCTATGGCTTCTGCCGCACGGCGCGCACCGCGTGTCCCACGAGCTGCTCGAGCCGCGGGTGACGGTCGGCGACGAGGCGATCATCCACCTCACGGTCCTCAACCCCACCGGCCGCCCGCTGCTGCCCGCCCGCATGGAGATGCCCGTGGGCCCGGGCACCGCCGTCTTCGCCGTGCCCACCCTGCGTCCCGCCACCATCCATGAGCGCGGGTTCGTGCTGCCGACCGCGCGACGCGGCGTCGTCACCGTCGGCCCCGTGGTCTCGGTCCAGAGCGATCCCGTCGGGCTGCTGCGCCGCGAGCGCACCCGCACTCAGGCCCAGCTCGTCCACATCCACCCGCGCACCGTCCGCGTGGGATCCTCGCTGCACGGGCTCATGCGCGACGTCGAGGGAGCGGTCACCCAGGAGCTGTCGAGTTCCGACGTCTCCTTCCACGCCCTGCGCGACTACGTGCCCGGCGATGACCGCCGCAATATCCACTGGCGCACGACCGCCCACACCGGGCGCCTCATGGTCCGCCAGTTCGAGGAGACGCACCGCTCCAGCCTGCTGATCCTCCTGGACTGCCTCATCGACGACTACGAGGTGGAGGAGGACTTCGAGACGGCCGTCTCGGTGGCCTGCTCCCTGAGTCTGGACGCGATCAGCGACGGCCGCGAGGTGACGCTGGCGACCCAGGATGAGGAACTGCCCACCGCCACCGGGCTGCGGCTGCTCGACGCCTCCTGCCTGGTGACATCGACCGCGATCCAGGGCTGCGACGACCTGGCCCGCCAAGCCTCATCCCGCCATCCCGAGGCATCCGTCATCATCCTGGTCACCGGGCAGCGCTGCGAGGAGCAGACGCTGGCACGGGTGCGCACCCTGACGCCCCTGGACGCGGTCGTGCTGGCGCTGCGCTGCGGCTCGAACGCCATGGGACGCCGCTCCGTGGGCGGAGTGACCGCCTACGACCTGGATCGGATCGAATCCCTCCCGCGCATTATGAGGAGGGCATCGTGAGTGCTTCATCGTCGGCCCCGGCTCCGCTGCGCAAGGACGGCCTCCGCACTGCGAGCGGCCTGCGGGGCATACCGCCGTACCGGTGGATCGACCTGGGGCTCGTCATCGTCCTGGCGCTGATCGCCTCCATCCTGTTCGTGCCGCCCTTCGGCTCCCCCGTAGGAGCCCGGGCCGCCGCCATCGGGATCGGGGCGGGGGCGGTCGTCGCCGTCGTGTGCCTCGTGGGCCGTCTGGGCCCCGCTCCCACCCTGGCGCTCACCGCGCTCGTCCACGTGGGTGCGGGGCCATGGGTCCTGCCGGACACCGGCAGCGGCTGGAAGGCGGTTCGCGCAGTGCTGGCCGCCACGGTCACGGTGTGGCGCGACGCCCTGACCCTTCCGGTGCCGCTGACCGCCTTCCCGTCCATGACGGTGCTCCCATGGCTGGTGGGCCTGATCGCCGGCGTGATCGCCACGCGGGCGGCCCTGTCGGGCCGCGTGCTCATCGCCGGGATGACCGTCATGGCCCAGGCGGGCCTGGCCATCGCCTGGGGCGTTCGCACCGCGCTGATGCCCACGGAGCTGGGAGTGGTCCTGGTGACGGGCGTACTCCTGCTGTGGGCGGTGACCGCGCAGCGCGGCAGGCGCGAGCGGGTCGCCGAAGTGCTCGAGTCCAAGGATGCGGGCGTGGGCAGGGGCTCACGGCGCGGATTTCTACGGGTGCTCGCCCTGCTGACGGTCACCGGCACGGTGGTGGCGCTGGCCATCCCGGCCGCCCCTCACAACCGCACGGTGCTGCGCGACCTGTTCGAACCGCCGCTGGACCTCACCGAGTACGCCACGCCGCTGTCACTGGTGCGGACCCTGGAGACGGATATGGCCTCCGACTCCCTCATGGCCGTCTCCGGCGCGGATGAGTCCACCCGCATCCGCCTGGCGGCCCTGGACTCCTACGACGGACTGTCGGCCCGAATCAGTGCATCCGCCAACGGCGCGGCCCGCTTCCAGCGCATCGGCCACGACACCCCGCTGACCAGCGACGGGACGACGCAGTCGCAGGACTCCAGCGAAACCACCGTGACCATTGACGACTACTCCTTCCCCTGGGTGCCCACCGTCGCCGACACCCTCGGCCTGGAGGTCTCGGGCCCTCGTGCGGAGGCCGTCTCCCAGAGCCTGTACTACGACGTCTTCTCGACCACCGGTATCGCCACTGCGGGGCTGACCAGCGGCGATACCCTGATCGAGCAGGTCGAGGCGCCCGAGACGGCCACGGACGCCCAGCTGACCGACCTCGGCATTGACGACGTCGCCCTGGGGCCGGTCGAGGACGTGCCCCCCTCGGTGCAGACCCTGGCCACAACGCTGGTCGGGTCGACGTCCGAACCGCTGGCCCAGATCCGCATGCTGCAGCAGGCGCTGCGCACCGGCTACTACTCCGACGGCACCAAGAGCCCCTCCCCTCCCGGGCACGGCGCCGCCCGCATCGCCTCCATGGTGGATGCCGGCTCGCTGGTGGGCGACGACGAGCAGTACCCCGTCCTGATGATGCTCATGTGCCGCTCGCTGGGGATTCCGGCGCGCGTCGTCATGGGCTTCAAGCCCACCATGGACGGCAATGCCGCCAATGTCACCGGGGAGGACATCAGCGCCTGGGTGGAGGTCCCCTTCCATTCGGTGGGATGGATCACTATCGACGTGGTCCCCGACCGCGATCAGATTCCGCAGCAGCAGACGACCGAGAAGGTGTCCAACCCCGAGCCGCAGGTGCTCCAGCCGCCTCTGCCCCTGCAGGACCCGGCCCATCTGCCCCCGTCCTACGAGGACGAGGATCGCGACGACTCCAATGATGACAACAATCACGGCCTGGGCCGGATCGTGGCCATGGTCGCGGGCGGGCTGGGGATCGTGCTGCTCCCGATCGCCACCATCCTGGCCGCCAAGTCCCTGCGACGGCGACGACGACGAGGCCGCAGCGGGGTCGAGGGCGTGCTCGGCGCATGGGACGAGGTCGTGGACCGGGCACGTGACTTCGGTCGCAGGACACCTCCGCGATCCACCCGCCGCGAGGCGGCATCATCGCTCGCACCGGCCTTTCCGACGGCCGAGCTGACACGTTTCGCGGCAGCTGTGGATGCCCAAGTCTTCGGCGAGGGTATACCGTCGTCGTACGCTGTGGGCACAATCTGGGAGTCGGCCGACGCCATGGTCCCCGCCATGGGTTCGGATCGCTCCCGGATGCGGCGCCTCGCCGCTCGCCTGTCACCGCGCTCTCTGCGGCGCCCGCACAGGCCGAGTCCCCACATATCCCGGCGATTCACAGATCGTCTCGCACTCAGGAGGAAACGCCAGTGACCTCGACGCCGTCGTACAACCAGGCCACCGCCCAATCCGCCGCGGTGCGCGACCGCGTCATCGCAGGGTTGATCGACCTTGTCGTCGGCGGCGCACTGGTAGCGGGCCTGGGACTGCTCCTCGGCCTGGCGATCCCCCAGGCCTTCATCGCGTGGCCCGTGGCGGTCGCGGCCGTCCTGGTCCCCCGCGAGCTGGTCCTCGCCCTGACCGGCTGGAGCCCCGGCGGACGGGTCATGGGCGTGCGCCTGGTGGATGCGACCACCGGCGGTCCGCCGAGGACGCGCCTGTTCATCCACGCCGACCTGCTGTGCGTGACCGTGGGCCTGGGGGCGATCGTGTTCATGCGCTCGGCGTCCATCGACCCGCGCGGGCAGGGCTGGCACGATCGCATGGCCGGAACGCTGGCGGTGACCATGCGCTCCCGCCCGGCGGGGGCGACCGGCGGCCAGGCGCAGGCGCCCGCTGCGCCCAAGCGGCACGACGCCACGCTGCCCCCCAAGCGGCAGGCTCCGAAGCGCCAGTCCATCAGGCATCAGCCGCAGGCGACCGTCCCCCCTCAGCATGCGGCCGCGAGAACGCCTTCGCGGGCCCACGCCCACGTCTTCCCCGACAACGCATTCTTCCTCAACCCCAATGACGCCGACCCCTCGACGGACGTCGGCGCCACCGTCGATACGACCAGCGCAGTGGTCCTGTCTCCGACTTCCGACCGCGCCATCATCGACTCCGTGCCCTGGGCGGCCGTCCCCACACAGCTCGACACCCCGACCGCGGACGACCCGCCACTCGCGCCGGTACCAGACCTGCCAGAGCCGCTGCCCACCTCCTCAGTCGCCTCTGCCGCCTCCGACCCGCTTCCCGCCTCCCCGGCCGCACCGGCTTTCCCCGCATCTCCCTTCTCGGCCTCCCCGACATCCCCGACCTCCCCAGCGTTCCCGACGTCTCCCGTATCCCCGGCAGCCCCGGCGTCCCCGGAATTCCCGGCCCCGGCGTCCCCGGCCACTCTGGACCCGGCTCCCGCGTCACCCGTGCAGGGCTCTCTTCCGACGCCCCCGGCCACCCCGGACCCGGCAACCGCATCTCCCTTCTCGACCTCCCCGACATCCGCAGCGTCCCCAGCAGCTCCCGTATCCCCGCCATCCCCGATAGCTCCTGTATCCCCTGCATCCCCGGCGCCCCCCGCGTCCCCGGAATCCCCGGAGCTCCCGGCTTCTCCGGCGTCCCCGGCCACCCCGGACCCGGCACCCGCATCCCCGGTCATGCGGGATCCTCTTCCCACGTCTCCGGCCATGCCGCCCGGCCCATATCCCGCCTCCCCGGCCCCATCCGGCCCATTCCCAGCTTCCTCGACCATGCTGGCAGCCGCCATTCCCGACGGCGTGTCTTCGCCATCCTCACGCGAACCCGTGGTGTTCTCGCCAATGACTGCACCTGAGTCAGCACCACGTTCGTCTTCACCTGAGGAGCCCATCATCGTGCCGCTGCCGTCTGAATCCCTGTTCCCCTCCTCGACGCCGCCCCGGTCGCGCATGGCGTCCCGATCCGCCGCATCGGCCGAGCCGATCATCAGCGCGGACTCGGTCCCCGCGGCTCAGGCGACCCGACCGGCGGTCTCGGCCTCCTCGCCGCCCGCCGCCCGAGGCAGACACCGCCACACCGAGGACCCGCGCGCAAGCCGGCTGGTGCCCCTGACCGGCGGCGACCCCATCAACCTGGAGGCCACCACCGTCGTGGGCCGTGACCCGGACAACATCTCCGAATACCCCGATGCCACCTGCGTATCCCTGAACGATGTGAACCGCTCGATCTCCAAGACGCATGCGGCTCTCGCACTGGCGCCGGGAGGCCTGTGGATCACCGACCTCCACTCGACCAATGGCACTCGGGTCGAGGAGGAGGACCATGTGACCGTGGTCAAGCCCAATGAGTCGATTCCCGTGCCCACCGGGGCCACAATCGTGCTGGGCAGCGCCGCCTACCGCGTGGAGGACTGACAGGACCGGAACTGCCGGCCAGGGCTGCCAGGGCTGCCAGGGCTGCTATTGCCAGCACCGCCAGGCTGCGGCAGGCGTCCATCCCTCCCAGCCCATCAGCCGCTGCGGCCGCTGCGACCGCTCCAGCCACACCGGTCGCTCCGTCCACTCCGTCTGCCGGATACCCCGCGATACCGGTGCCGGAACGGCTGATCAGGGCGTGGGAACGCAGGCGCGGGCAGCCTCGGAGGTCCTGCCGTCCTGCCGTCTGCTGAAGACCGCGATGCACGTCGTCCCGTCCTGGGCGGGCAGGGATGCGCTCGTGCCGTCCGTCCGCTCCTGGGACTCGTTCTCCTGGCCCGCCACGTCGCTGCGGTAGAGGTAGTCGCCGCTCCACTCGTCCTCGGGGGGATCCCAGGTGAAGACGACCTGCCCGTTCGCGCTGACGGCCCCCTGGAGGTTGCGCGGTTCCGGCACGGTGCCCCCCAGCGGATCCGAGCGCCCCGGGGGCAGGGTCGCGAAGGTCGCCAAGGGCTGGGGATCCTCGAAGTGCGAGGCGTAAAGGGCGCCCGCAACGACGGCGACGAGAACCACCACGGCCGCACCGGCGAGGAGCCGGGCGAGAGGTCTGGGACGGGCCGCCTCCTCCGAGTCGACGGCGGCCGGCTGCGGGTCGGCCGGAACGACCACGGGCTCTTCGACACGGGAGAACACGCCCAGACGGGTCGCCTCGGGGTCATCGACATCCAGCAGAGTCCGATCGGGATTGTCCTGCTCGCCATCGTCGTAGAGATCGACGGCGGTGGTGGACAGTCCGAGCTCGCCCTGGATCTGCTGGAGCGCCCGCGCGAAGGAGAGCATCGTGCGGTAACGGCCGGACGGCTCCTTCGCCAGGGCAACCGTGAGCACCCTCACAAGCGACGCCGGGACATCGGGGCGCCCCAGCGGCGGCACCGCGTCCTTGACAATGCGTCGGGCCAGTTCGTAGACGCCCTCGGAGGATCCCGGCGTCTCGAAGGGGCTGTGGCCGGTGAGCATGGCGTAGATGGTGGCGGCCAGGGAGTAGACGTCGGTGGCGGGCTCGGCATTGCTCGAGCCGACGAGCTGTTCCGGCGGGGCCCAGGGCACGCTCATGCCCCGCAGCTCATTGGGGGTGTCCCGCGGCCCGGTCATGGCCGAGATGCCGAAGTCGGCGAGGACGGGGCGGCGGTATACGGTGAACAAGATGTTCGCGGGCTTGATATCACGGTGAATGATGCCCGCACGATGCGCCGTCTCAACGGCCCCGGCGATGCGGATGGCCGTGTCCAGCGTCTCGGGGATCGCCATCACCTTCTGCCTCAGCCGCATTCCCAGCTGCGGAGGGGGGCAGTACTCCATGACGATGAAGGGACGCCCGTCGGCGGACACGCCCGCGCCGAAGACGGACAGGATCGCCGGGTGCGAGGAGACCTTCGCCATGAGGTTGGCCTCGGACTCGAAGCGGGAGGCCGAGCTCCCGGCGACGTCGGTGTCCATGACCTTGACCGCGACCTCTCGGCGCGGCATGTGCTGCTCATAGAGGTAGACGCGCGAGTAGCCGCCCGCCCCGAGCTCGCGCAGATAGGTGTATCCGGGAATCTCAGGGTGGGCGGCGTGGGGGGAACCTGTCACGGAAGGTCCTCGAGCACGAGCGACTGGCCGTCGCCGAGGTCGAGGACGTCACCGTTGCGCAGCACCAGGGGCTCGGAGTAGGGCAGCTTCTGCGGGGATGCACCGGCGCGATTGAGCACAGTGCCGTTGCCCCCGGAGAAGTTGCGCGCCAGCACGGACCACTCGTCGAGCTCGATGAGAACGTGGTTGCGGGAGATGAGCTGCTCCGGACTGGGCACCGTCACCAGCGTCGGCGACTGGCCCTCCAGCTGGGAGACATCGACAGAGGAGGGCTGGCGGCCGACGAGAACCGGACGGTCGAGAGTGACGGCCTGCCCGGAGGACAGGCGCAGGCGACCCAGCGGCGGGCAGGTGATCATGCGCGCGGGCTGCGACAGCTCGGCGCCGCAGGCGCGGCAGCGCACGTAGTTGGTCGGGTTGGCATGGCCCTCCGGGCAGAGCACTGACAGGGCCTGGCGTCCCGCCGCCGGAATCTCGGGCTGCCGAATGGCCACCGCGATGGACACGGGCGTGTCGGTCGAGGGCTCGTCGGCATAGGCGGAGGCGCCCGACCGATCGGGCACCAGGGGACCGAGCTCGTCAACCAGGTCGTCGGGCAGGGAGGCCAGCGTCCAGCCGTCATGATCCCCGGCCTGGTCGTCCTCGGAATCGAAGTCCTCGTCGAGATCGTCTTCTGCGGAGCCCAGGGGATACAACTCGTCGTCCGCCGAGCCGATGGGGAAGCCGGCAGAACCCGCAGAACCGGGAGAAGTAGCACGAATCACATCATCGACGTCAGCGGGCTCAAGCCGATCGGCGTCGGCGAGCTCGACGACCTGCGAGCCGTCCACCGGCACGTCGTCGACGTCGATGCCGAAGGGCCTGGCAGCGGCCGGCAGCTCCTCGGCCTCGGTGAGTTCGACCACCTCCGAGCCGTCCGCCGACGCAGTCCCCTCTGCGGGCGAGTAAGCGGCCGGGGAGGCGGCGGCAGTGTCGGGGGCGACGGCAGCGTCGGGAATGCTGGGGGTGTCAGGAGTGTCGGTGGGGCTGCCCGCAGACGGGGCCGCCGGCGAGGCCGGCGAGAAGACCGCGGGAGAGGCGGCCGTGTCGGGGGTGTCAGGGGTGCTGGGGGTGTCAGGAGTGCTGGTGGGGCTGCCCGCAGACGGCGCTGCCGGCGAGACGGGCGAGAAGGCCGCCGGAGCAGCGGATGCGACAGCGCCGGCGGTACCGGGGCTGCCGGCCGTCGGAGGCGACGCGGCGTCAGGAGGCGTGGATGCGGATGACGTCGATAGCTCGGATAACCCGGATAACGAACCGTTGGACGGCAGCTCGCCTGCAGTGTCAGCACTGCCGGCACCGTCAGCGCTGCCTGGACTGCCGGCACCGCCTGGACTGTCAGCCTCATCTGCGTCGTCCGCACTGCCGGCGTCGCCCGCGTCATCGGCGTCGCCCGCATCGTGCGCAGTGCCGGCAGGCTCCTCGGGGTCGGGAGCATCCGGCATCTGCCCCGGGAACACGGCGGAGGCCGTCAGGACGGCGTCCACCACCGGGCGCAGCACGGGGCCCGTCGGCTCGGGCGCCCGCACGATGATCTTGGGAGAGCCGGGCAGGAAGATCTCTCGCCATGTCGCCACGCTGTGGGCCTCCACGGACTCGCCGTCGATCTCCAGGCCCACCTGACCGCGCGCGGCTATGCGCACGCCGTCGGATGCGGCCACGACCAGAGCGAAGTCCGGGATCTCGGACAGATGACCCCCGGCCCCCATGACCAGGTGATCCAGGATCGCCGTCAGGCTGCCCCGGGAGGAGCGCAGCTCCTCCCACAGGTCGGTGACGAATTCCTCAGAAAGTTTCGGGGGGAGCAGGAGGACGCCGTGCGGGGCGACGGCAGCCGTCCAGGTTCCCTCTGCCCAACGACTCCAGCGAGCGATTCCGTGTTCGGACACTGTCTCCTCCTTGGACTCACCCAGCGGGTGGGGCGCGGGTGGGGTGGTAGCTATAGCGGGGATGGTGGGAACGGGGAAGGGGTGGCAATTGCCGAGCCCGCTCGGGCGCGCTTCCGGCTCCGCCGGTACACGTCACCGAACACGGCACTCAGCTTCGCCGAAGTATATAGCCCCACCCCTGGGCACTGTCTCGGCCAGACCGGGGGCCAATTCGTGACTGCCCTGAGAATCGACCAGGTAGGTGCCGTTGGTCGATCCGAGATCGGTGACTGAAATCCCCTCCGCGGTGGGCTCGAGCAGGGCGTGCGTCTTGGAGACCGTCGTGTCATCGGACGGCACGGATACCAGTCGCACGCCCTCGCGCCCGGGGCTCCGCTCGGGAGCGCGCCCCAGGAGCACCGGGGCGTCCACCAGGACGGAGCGCCCGTCGAGGACCAGGGTGTACATCGTGTGCGAGCGCCTGGAGACCAGCATCGTCCCCGAGATGCGGTCGTACCAGGTGCGCCGCAGGCCGGTCGCGTCCGCGCGCACCACCATGACGACGGGCACGACCCCCAGACTCGCCACGGCGGCCACCGCGATGAGACCGGCGCGCCCCAGGGCCGCCACTCCGGGGCTGTTGCCGCCACGCGCGACCCGGTGCAACCGCATGCCCATCACGGCGCCGCCCGGGCCGACGCCCGTCAGGGACTGAACCACGATGAACACGAGCAGGACGAGTCCCGCGCATGTCAGCCTGCCCAGCAGGGAGATCGGCAGGAAGCCTGAGATCCCCACCACGAGCAGGATGTCGATTCCACCGGCCAGGAGACGCTGCACGGGGGAGGCGGGCACGGGAACTGTTGCTGACACAGCCACAGCATAAGATGGGCAGCGTCCTACGAGCGCTGACCGTCGCATGCACGTGATGCACAAGGAGTCTTCAGGATGCAGATCGCCGTCACCCCGAACGCCTCGACATGGATCGTGGTGCCCGAGTTCCCCCCACCGGGCTGGGAACGCGCGGAGGCGCGTCGGCGCACGTCGGGAGCCTCCGGTGCGGATCCCCGGCGGCGCGCCAAGCTCGAGGAGCTCCTGGTCACCCTGAGGCGCATCGAGCGCCGGGCCCCGCTGGCTCGGCTCCTGCACGTGGGCGACGGCGGCACGCAGGGCGTCTTCGCCGTCGACCTGAGCCTGGTCATCGCCTACGACAACAGCTCCAAAGAGGGCCGTCACGCCACTCAGCTGGCGCTGCTCAACGAGAACCTGCCGGGCGGCGCGCCTCGCCGCCTGCGCCCCAACCTCACCACCGCGGGCTTCTGGGCGCTCGCCGAGGGAACCGCGATGGGCTCGACCGCGCGCCCCAGCGCCGTGGTCGTCCTGCGCAAGGCGGGCCTGCCGACCGTGCCCGTGGACGTCCTCATGCGTGTGTGGGGCACCACACCGGGCCAGGTCGAGCCGGTGATCGACGAGGTCATCGCCCTGGCCGACCAGGTCGCCCCCGCCGACCTCCACCACAGCCCCATCTCGCCCGGCCCCGTGCAGACCGCGCCATCGCCCTGAGCCGCGCCCGGCTCAGCACGGACTCGCCCCGGGGCGGGCCCGGCTCGGCCCGGAGCGTACCCGGCTCAGGGAGACTCGCCCCGGGGCGGGCCCGGCTCAGCACGGTTCAGTCCAGCTCAGCTGAGGGTAAGGAACATCTTCTCCAGGCGGGCGGCGTCCACGGTTTCACCGGTGGGGTCGGACGCGAAGCAGGCGCGCATGCCCGTGGCGATGACGGCATAGCCGGCCCGGTCGACGGCCTTGGAGACGGCGGCGATCTGGGTGACCGTCCTCTCGCAGTCCTGGCCGTCCTCGAGCATGCGGATGACGGCGTCGAGCTGACCGCGCGCCCGCTTGAGACGGGTGACGACCGGGCGCAGCTCATCGGGGTCGAGGTGGACCGCCATGCTCACACCTCCCCCGTCGCGCCCGGCTCCGGGCCGACCGTGCCGGCGCCGCGCACCGCCGACCAGGTGCGGTAGCCTCCGTCGAGGTTGCGCGCCTCACGGCGGTGCTGGAGGAGCAGGCGGGCGGCGATGTGACCGCGCAGGCCGACCTGGCAGGAGACGACGAGGGGACCGTCGGGAAGCGCGTCGAGGCGGCCGCGCAGCTGATCGACCGGGATGTTGATGGCCCCGGGGATGTGACCGCGCGCGTACTCGGCGGCGCTGCGCACGTCGACCAGACTCGCCCCGGCTGAGCGGGCGGCATCGAGTTCATGCCACTGGAGGGTCGGGGTCAGCCCGCTCAGAACGTTGTCGGCGACGAGGCCGAGCATGGCCACCGGATCCTTGGCGGCGCCGAAGGGCGGAGCGTAGGCGGTCTCCAGATCGGCCAGGTCGGGGGCCCGCAGTCCGCCGCGGATGGCGGTGGAGATCACGTCGATGCGCTTGTCGACGCCGGCGGGCCCCACGCCCTGGGCGCCGAGGATCCTCCCGGTGCCGGCCTCCGCCACGAGCTTGAGGCTCATGGTCCCGGCGCCCGGATAGTAGGCGGCGTGGTCGGCGGGATGGACGTGGACGCAGACGACGTCGAGGCCGGCGGCGCGGGCGCGCGTCTCGCTCCAGCCGGTCATGGCGGCCTGGAGGCCGAGGACGCCGACAATGGCGGTGCCGATGGCGGGCGCGGATGCGGCCCGCCGCCCCATGATCGAGTCGGCGATGACGCGGCCGTGGCGGTTGGCGGTCTGGGCCAGGGCGATGTGGGCCGGCGCCCCGTCGATGGCGCCGGTCTTGACGGCGGCATCGCCGGCCGCCCAGATCGCGGGATCGCTGGTGCGCTGGTCGGGGCCCACGACGATGCCGCCGCGCTCATCGACCTCCAATCCGGCGGCGCGGGCCAGGGCGGTGTCGGGGCGGACTCCGACAGCGGCGACGACGATATCGGCGGCCACGGCGGTCCCGTCGGTGAGGGCCGCCTCGCGCGGCCCCAGCTCGGCGATGGAGACGCCGGTGCGCACCCGGATGCCGGCCTCGCGCAGGCGGGCCGCCACGGGGGCGCCCATCTCGGGGTCGAGCGGGGGCAGCACGTGGTCGGCGAGCTCGACGAGGGTGACGTCCAGACCGCGGCGGTGAAGATTCTCGGCGGTCTCCACGCCGATGAAGCCGCCCCCCAGGACGACGGCGCTGCGAGCCGCGCCGCCGTCGGGCCCGGCAGTGGCGACGGCGCGGGCCAGGGCGTCGGCGTCGGCGACGTCGCGCAGTGTCAGGGCCCGCTCCATACCGGGGATCGGCGGGAGGAGGGGGCGGGCGCCCGGCGCCAGGACCAGGGCGTCGTAGGGCAGCTCCTCCTCGGTGACGGCGCCGTCGGGGCCGGTGGTGCGCACGCGGACGGTGCGGGCCGCGCGATCGATGGCGGTGGCCTCGGTGCGCACGCGCACGTCGAGGGCGAAGCGGGCGGCCAGCGAGGCGGGCGTCTGCAGGAGGAGGTCCTCGCGCCGGGCGATGACGCCGCCGACGTAGTAGGGCAGACCGCAATTGGCGAAGGAGACGTGCTCACCGCGCTCGACCACGGTGATGGCGGCGCTCTCGTCGAGGCGGCGCAGGCGGGTGGCGGCGCTCATGCCGGCGGCGACGCCCCCGACAATGACGATGCGGCGCGACGGCGCCTCGGACTCGGCGCGGGCGGCGGGAGCGGCAGAAGCAGCGGGAGCGGCGGAATCGGCGGAATCGGCGAGTCCCATGGCTCAGTGCTTCCCGAACAGGCGCGCCAGCAGGCCGCCGACGGAAACGGGGGCGGGAGCGTCGCGCTCGCAGGTGCACCACTGCCCCGCCGGCACACCCGCCTTCACCTGTGCGACGTGCTGGCCGCAGCCGGCCCACGTCGTCTTGCCGCACGTCTTGCAGGTCACGGGTCGACACATGGTATCTCTCCTCACATCTCATGTATACCCCCGGGGGTATCTTGTCTCGCTCAGCATATACCCCGGGGGGTATATGCGGTCAAGGCGGCGCGCTCGACCCGCCGCAGACCATGCGCCGGGCGGCGGGGACGTGGCATGATCGGGTCTGTCTCGTCACGATCGGCACATCCCGGCGCCGGCGCCGTCGACCCTTCGCGACGGACCGCACCTCCGCCCCCGATCTCGGAGTCCTCATGCCCCTCGACATCCTGCCGCTCGCCAGCGCCACGCAGACGTACTTCACTCCGTCGACATCGGCGGTGGGCGGAAATGTGTTCCTCACGGCGATCGTGGGCATCGCGCCCCTGATCGCCTTCTTCGTCCTCATGGGTGCCTTCAAGGTCGCCACGCACTGGTGCTCGATCATCGCGCTCGGACTGTCCATGGTGCTGGCGGTCGTGTGCTTCCACATGCCGGTGGGCATGACATTCCTGTCCGGGACGCAGGGCCTGGCCATGGGATTCGTCCCGATCATCTACATCGTCATCGCCGCCGTGTGGCTCTACAACCTCACCGAGGTCTCCGGGCGCTCGACGGATCTGCGGGCCGTGTTCAATGCGATCGGCAAGGGGGATATGCGCGCCCAGGCGCTGATCGTCTCCTTCTGCTTCTGCGGTCTGCTGGAGGGCCTGGCGGGCTTCGGGGCGCCGGTGGCGATCACCGCCGCCATGCTCGTGACCCTCGGCGTGGAGAAGATCAAGGCCGCGCTCATGACGATCGTCGGCAACGCCATCTACGTGGGCTTCGGCGCCATGGCCATCCCCGTGACCACCGCCGGGAACCTCGGCGGCGGGGAGGACCCCACGGTCATCGGGATCTTCATGACCCACTTCACCTGGGTCATCTGCGTGCTCATGCCCTTCCTCCTGCTGGGGATCCTCGACGGCATGCGCGCGGTGCGCCAGCTGTGGCCCCTGGCGCTGGTCGCCGGGCTGGCCACCGGAGGCGGCCACTTCATCGCGCCGTACGTGTCCTACGAGCTGACCAGTGTCATGGCGGCCCTCGTGGGTTTCGCCGCCTCCTACCTCTTCCTGCTGGTGTGGACGCCGTCGGCCACTCCCGAGGAGTTCCACTCGGAGACCAGCGACGACGACAAGCCGAGCACCGAGCGCATCGTCCTGGCCCTGCTGCCCTATGTGCTGGTCATCGTCATGATCGGCATCACCAAGCTGTGGAAGATCGGGATCGACCTGTCCAAGGTACTGGCCAGCACCGATATCAAGATCCCCTGGCCCGGCGTCCACGGCGAGCTGCTCACCAGCAGCGGCGAGCCCTCCAACAGCGCCGTGTACACCCTGCAGACCATGTCCAACCCGGGTACGTGGATCTTCATCACAGCTGCGATTGTGACGGTCGTCTACGCCCGGTGCTCGTCGGGCGGCCGGTTCCAGGTGAGCGCCGGGCGCATGCTGCGGGCGCTGCCGGAGACGATCTACACGCTGCGCATGTCGATCATCACGATCGCCTCCGTGATGGCGCTGGCGTATGTCATGAACTTCTCGGGCCAGACCAGCGCCGTGGGAGCCGCGCTGGCGACGACGGGAGCGGTCTTCGCCTTCCTGTCCCCGTCCCTGGGCTGGCTCGGCACGGCCGTGGCGGGCTCGGCGACGAGCGCCGGCGCCCTGTTCGCCAACCTGCAGGCCACCGCCGCGCAGACCGCGAACCTCGACCCGCGCATCCTCCTGGCGGCCAACACGATCGGCGGCGGCCTGGGCAAGATCGTCTCGCCGCAGAACCTCGCCGTCGTCACCACGGCGGTCCAGGCGCCCGGGAAGGACGCGGAGATCCTCAAGAAGGCCGCGCCGTTCTCCCTGGGTCTGCTCGTGCTGCTGGGGGCGCTGGTCTTCATCGCCGCGCAGGGATGGCTGGGCGGATACTTCCCGCCCAGGTGAGCCGCCCGGCACCCCCCTCCGTCGAGATCGGTCCGCTTCCGCGCCGAGATCGGTCGCACTCCGGCTCGAGATCGGTCCACTTCCGCGCCGAGATCGGTCGCATTCCGGCTCGAGATCGGTCCTTGGACCGCTCTCGGCGCGGAGTACAGGGGTGTCAGTGCGTCTGCGGCGGTGTTTGCGAGTACCTCACCGGGTGAGGGGAGGTCGCCGCTTGTTCTCTGCAGCCGAGCATCCGAGGCGGTGTTCGGTGGGTGTGGTTGTCGTCGGTGATGCACATGGGAGACCGGAGCCTCGACGGGGCGGTAACTGGTTTTTGTTGGAATGACGTGATTTTCCGGTGAGCGTGGTGTGTAGTGGTCGGGCTCCCATGTGCGGTGAGGGGGACTGCGCACATGGGAGCAAGGCCATGACCGCTACTGATAGTGCTTTTCCGCATGATTCCGCGGTTCCCACCGACGCCGAGTGCACGCGAGTGTGCAACATCGACCGCCCCGGCAGGCGCGGACATTGACGGAGCCGGCTCGGGATTGTCCAGCCCGACTCACCACACGACCTCCAGCCTCGAGAACCAGCCCACCGGGGGCCACCGCACCCGAAACACGCACCCTGTCTCAGATGCCCTGACACGCCACAAGCCGGAAGCGGACCGATCTCGATGCGGAGTACGACCGATCTCGAGCCGGAACTGGACCGATCTCGAGCCGGAAGCGGACCGATCTCGATGCGGAGTACGACCGATCTCGGCGCGGAGTACGACCGATCTCGACGCGGAGAGCGACCGATCTCGGCTGCGCTCAGGACCCCGCAGCGACCGTCGGAGGACCGACCGGCTGCGGAGCCGGCGGTGCGGGCAGGCGGCGCCTGCGCTCGGTGCGGGCCACGGCCGTGCGCAGCAGAGCCTCGAAGGGACCAGCGTGCCCACCGCGCTCAAGGACCGCGCACAGGACCACGGTGGCCAGCCAGACCACGACGGCGATCCCCGCGGAGGCGGCCTCCCCCACCACCAGGCGGGTTCCCAGCAGCCCCGGCACGATCACGAAGACCGTTCCGAACAGGATCGTCTGGCTCAGGTACCCCGTCATGGAACGACGTCCCAGGCTCGAGGCCAGCCCCCGCAGGCCGGTCAGCCGCCCGTCAGGCGTCGGCCCGCCCGCATACAGGCTCAGAAGCGCCAGCCAGCCGCACGCCCCGGCCAGGCCGAAGACCTCGTCAACGACCAGGTCCCAGACCATGAGCCTCCCACCGGCGATCCAGCGGGCCACGCCGACGGCGCTCGCGGCACCGATGACCAGCCCGCCGACGGCGACGGCGGCCAGTGGGCCCCGGTACTTGCGGGGGTCGGCCATGATATCGGTATCCGCCAGGCGGGCACCGATGAACATCGCCGGCACGATGGTGGAGGCCATGCCCAGAATGGTCACCGACTGGGCAGCCCACCGCTGGACGTTGAGGAGGAAGACGGAGAAGACGGACAGGCCCTCCGCATGCACCTGTTCCTGGGCGACGGCCTCCGCGTACGTCGTCCCCATCATGGCCGCGTTGCCCCCTGCGTTCAGCTGCGTCCAGATCAGGATCAGAGTGAGGAGGACGCAGACCGCCAGGGCCCGCTTACGGTGCTTTCGCGCCAGCCACCCCGCGAAGATCACGGCCGCCAGCCCGTACGTGCCAATAATGTCGCCGTAGAAGAAGATGCCGTGGACAAAACCGAACAGGATCATCCACAGGCCGCGACGTCTCACAAGGCGGCGAGCGTCAACAGTGGCCTGCTCGCGGGCCCATGTCTCCTCCGCAGGCGTCGGCTCACGCCCGGCTTCCGCTGCGCCCAGAGTCTGCAGGTAGGCCTTTGTACCGCTCGCAACACGTCGGTTGATCATGACGGTCAGCCCGAATCCGAAGAGCATGGCGAACAACGGGTATCCCCGGCTGGTGACCAGCAGGGTGCGGACCCAGATCCACACCGTGTCCACGGCCCCGCCAGCCCCGCCGGGCGAGCCGGACGAACCGCCCCGGGCCATCGCAGCCCACACGGACACATTGGCCAACGCAATGAGCAGGAGCATAAAACCGCGGGCCACGTCGGGGGCCGGGTAGCGCACACCCCGAGGAACAAAAGATGTTGTCAGATGCATGGAGGCACGCTACGAGTGAGGCCGCCGCCGAGACTTCCCCCGCACGGTCGGAGCCGTTCTCCCCCCTGGGGAGGAGAATTCCACCAGCACCGCGACCGCGGCGCTCACGACATCCCGTCATAAAACGCAGGCGGTGCTTGCGCAAACCGGCTCCCCCGGGAAGCCTCAATGACCACGCGCGCGTCCGGACCTCGCCGCCGAGCACGCCCGCTTTCCCCAGCGATACGGCCCTTTCACACCCGTCGTTCCACGAGCACCGAACCCGGGGCGCCAGCGCTCGATCCAGCGCGCCTACCGTGTCGCCTGAGCCAATGACGTCTACGAAAGGTCCTTTCCGTGCGCATCGCACTCTTCGCGACCTGCATCGGAGACTCGATGTTCCCGCAGGCGCCGCAGGCGACCGTCACCATCCTGGAGAGACTCGGGCACGAGGTCGTCTTCCCGGAGAACCAGGTCTGCTGCGGCCAGATGCACGCCAACACCGGGTACTTCGCGCAAGCCGCCTCCCTCATCCGCAACCATGTCAGGACCTTCGAGCCGGTGCTCGACGGCGAGTGGGACGCCGTCGTCGTGCCCTCCGGATCCTGCGCCGGGGCGACCCGCCACGAGCAGGCTCTCGTGGCCGAGCACGTGGACGACGCCGCGCTGGCGCGCCGTTCCAAGGAGGTGGCGGCCAAGACCTACGAGCTCTCCGAACTGCTCATCGACGTCCTGGGGGTGACCGACGTCGGCGCCTCATTCCCGCATCGGGTCACCTATCACCCGACCTGCCACTCCTTGCGCGTCGCCAAGGTCGGCGACCGCCCCTACCGGCTCCTGAAGGCCGTCGACGGCATCGACCTGACTCCTCTACCCGATGCGGAGGTGTGCTGCGGCTTCGGCGGCACCTTCTCCATGAAGAACCATGAGACCTCCACGGCCATGCTCGCCGACAAGGTCTCCCACGTCATGTCCACCCGGGCCGAGGTGCTGTGCATGGGCGACTACTCCTGCCTCATGCACGTCGGCGGCGGCCTGTCGCGCCTGAACTCGGGGGTGCGGATCATGCACCTGGCGGAGATCCTCGCCTCGACCAAGGACCGGCCCTTCAACGGCAACGTGTCCTTCGCCCCCGCTGCGAGGGACGTGAAGAAGGAGGCGGCGCTCCGATGAGTCTGACCTTCCTGGGCATGCCGGCGGGTCCGGGCCGCGCGAGCACGCCGACGACGCCGGGCGCCACGGCCGACTCAGCCAGCTCGGCCGGCTCAGTCGGCTCAGTCGGCTCAGTCGGCTCGGCCGACTCAGCCCACACCGGCGGGTGGCGCACCACCGTCGAGATCCCCGACAACACCCTGCGGTGGGGCGAGTCCTTCCCGGCCGCGGCCCACCAGACCCTTCAGAACACCCAGTTGCGCCGCAACCTGGGGCATGCCACGCGCACCATCCGGAACAAGCGCGCCGTGCGTGTGGAGGAGATGCCGGACTGGGAGGAGCTGCGTCAGGCGGCCAGCGCCGTCAAGAACGAGGTCATGAGTCACCTGCCCGAGCTCCTGGAGCGCTTCGAGGCCAATGTGACGGCGCGCGGCGGCATCGTCCACTGGGCGCGCGACGCCGCCGAGGCCAACCGGATCGCGACCTCGATCATCAGGGCCAAGGGCGTCGACGACGTCGTCAAGATCAAGTCGATGGCGACCCAGGAGACCAACCTCAACGAGCACCTGCGGGCCGCGGGCATCACCGCCCACGAGACCGACCTGGCCGAGATGATCGTCCAGCTCGCCGACGACATGCCCTCCCACATCGTCGTCCCGGCCATCCACCGCAACCGCTCCGAGGTGCGCGGCATCTTCCTGGATCGCATGGGCGACGCCCCCGCGGACCTGTCCGACGACCCGGTCGAGCTGGCCGGGGCCGCCCGCGCCCACCTGCGCAAGAAGTTCCTCCACGCCTCGGTGGCCGTCTCGGGCACCAACATGGGCGTAGCCGAGACCGGCACCGTCTCGGTCTTCGAGTCCGAGGGCAACGGCCGCATGTGCCTGACCCTGCCCGACACGCTCATCACCCTCATGGGCATCGAGAAGCTCGTCCCCCGCTTCCAGGACATCGAGATCTTCTCCCAGCTGCTGCCGCGCAGCGCCACCGGGGAGCGCATGAACCCCTACACCTCCATGTGGACGGGGGTGACGCCGGGCGACGGCCCGCAGGAGTTCCACCTCATCCTCATGGACAACGGGCGCACCAAGACGCTGGCCGACCCGATCGGCCGCGAGGCCCTGCACTGCATCCGCTGCGGGGCCTGCATGAACATCTGCCCGGTCTACCAGCACGTGGGCGGGCACGCCTACGGCTCGGTCTACCCCGGCCCCATCGGCGCGATCATCACGCCCCAGCTGACCCAGGGGCTCGCCGACGACGACCCGGTGCACACGCTGCCCTTCGCCTCCTCGCTGTGCGGGGCCTGCGGCGAGGCCTGCCCGGTGGACATCGACATCCCGACGATCCTCATCCACCTGCGGGCCCGCACCGTGGACGTCAAGCGCAAGGTGCTCCCGGACATGTGGGACGTGGCGATGAGCGCGACCCAGCCGGCCATGAGCAGCGGACGGCTGTGGGGCCTGGCCGAGAAGGCCGTCAAGGCGACCCGGCTCGTGGGCCGCGACGGCAGGATCGGCGCCCTGCCCTTCCCGGCCTCCATGTGGACCGGGGCGCGCGACCTGCCCGAGGCGCCGGCGGAGAACTTCCGCGAGTGGTGGGCGCGCACCCACCCGACGGCACCCCACTCAGGGCCGGCCCACTCAGGCCCGGCCCGCCCAAGCCGCGAGGAGGAGCGCTGATGGACGCGCGCACTGCGATTCTGACTCGGGCCCGTGACGCGATCGCCCGCTCCCAGCGCGGCCCGGCGCGCCCCGTCCCGCGCGACTACATCCGCGTCGGCGAGCACGCCCCGGGCTCGGGGCCGGTTGTGGCGGACATGGTCGACAAGCTCGAGGACTACGACGCCGTGGTGCGCACCGAGCCCGACGACGCCGGGGTCGCCGAGGCGATCGACGCCCTGCTGGGCGAGGCGCGGGTCGTCGTCGTGCCGGCGGGGCTGCCCGAGGCGTACAAGCGTGCCGCCGGCCGCGGGCGCGAGGTTCTCGAGGACTCCCCCGACCAGCCGATCGCGACCCTCGACCTGGATCACGTGGACGCCGTGGTCACCTGCTCGCGCCTGGGCATCTCCATCTCGGGCACCATCGTGCTCGACGGCGAGCCCGACCAGGGCCGCCGGGCGATCACCCTGGTGCCGGACAAGCACGTGTGCGTCCTGGAGCGGGAGTCGATCGTGCCCACCGTGCCGCAGGCGGTGGACGTGCTCGGCGAGCACCCCGCCCGCCCCATGACGTGGATCGCGGGCCCGAGCGCGACGGCGGACATCGAGCTCGTGCGCGTTCAGGGAGTCCACGGACCGCGCCGGCTCGGCGTCGTCATCGCCCACTGAGCGGACTGGGGCAGGGCTGCCGTCCATGCTGTCCACGGCGGCGGTTCAGAACGGTTCAAAACCGCCATCGCGGCATCAATGGGGAGAAGAATCCGCATGATTCCGCGACTCCTGAGCCTACGCTGAAGCCGAGCTGAGGCTCTAAACCGCCGCGGTGGACGGGAGGACCGGCTATCCTCGAAAGGCAAGACGACGGCAGGAGGACGGTCATGACGGCGCGCACGCGGCGCATATCCGCCGTCCTCGCATGCGCCGTCCTCCTGACCGGATGCTCGTCGCTGTTAGGCGACAGAACACCCCATGACGACCGCTTCGCCGAGTTCACCCAAGTCCTGGCGGACGAGAACAAGAACCTGGAGATCCAGACCGACGCCGAACGGCTCACGCGGCGCCTGCCCGGCCTTCACGCGAGCGAAGCGCACTTCGTCGCCCAGAGTCGGGTGCGCAGTCAACGCGAGCTCCTCCCCGAGCCGGATCGCCCCTACTGGATTCACGCCGTAGCCGTCGTCGAGCCCAGCGCCGCCCAGGCCCTCGACGACGCCTCCGCCGGCGAGGCCAAGCCCCTTCCCGGCATCTACCCCTACCTCCACCAGTACGTCCCCAAGGACTGCACCTTCAACACCGTCGCCCGTGAGGACGCCGACAAACTCCTCGACGTCGAGCACGCGGAATTCGAGGCCACTAATCACTGGATCAACACCGATGAGGTCGCCGTCTCCGCGCAGTGCAACCTCGTCATCCTCATGGCCACGGTCTCCCACAGCTGACGTTCACGAGCCGCCCGGCGCCCGCAATCCGCACTATCGATATCCGCGATACCCGCGATACCCGCCGAGAGAAGCTGGAGACCCGCCATGACCGCCACCCCCAACCGCAGCGACCTCGCCCCCTCCTACGACCGCCCGGCGATCACGACCGGAATCGTCCACATCGGCGTCGGCGGATTCCACCGCGCCCACCAGGCCATGTACGTCGACCGCCTCATGCGGGACGGCTCGGCACCCGGCGGCCCGCATGAGACCCGCCTGGACTGGGGCATCTGCGGGGTCGGGCTCCTGCCGGGCGACACCCGCATGCGCGACGCACTCGCCTCCCAGGACCACACCTACACCCTGACCCTCAAATACCCCGACGGCCGCCACGAGTCCACCGTCATCGGCTCGATCCACGACTTCCTCTTCGCCCCCGACGACCCCGAGGCCGTCCTGAGCCTCATGGCCGCACCCACCACGCGGATCGTCTCCCTGACGGTGACCGAGGGCGGATACAACATCGACGACGCCACCGGCGCCTTCCGCACCGAGACCCCGAGCGCCGTCCATGACGCCGCCCACCCGCACGCGCCCACCACCGCCTTCGGCTACATCGTGGAGGCGCTGCGCCGACGCCGCGAGGCCGGTACCGCCCCCTTCACGGTCATGAGCTGCGACAACCTGCCCGGCAACGGCAAGATCGCGCGCACCGCCGTCGTCTCCCAGGCCGCCATGAGCGACCCGGAGCTGGCGATCTGGATCGACGAGCACGTCGCCTTCCCCAACTGCATGGTGGACCGGATCACCCCGCAGACCACGCCGGAGGACATCGCCGATCTCCGCTCCAGGCTGGGCATCCAGGACGCCTGGCCGGTGGTGTGCGAGCCCTTCACCCAGTGGGTGCTCGAGGACGACTTCCCCGCCGGCCGGCCGGCCTTCGAGAGGGTCGGGGTGCAGATGGTCGAGGACGTCGTGCCCTACGAGCTGATGAAACTGCGCCTGCTCAACGCCTCCCACCAGGGCCTGGGGCACTGGGGGCGCCTGCTCGGCATGGCCTACGGGCACGAGGCCGCCGGGGACCCCGACGTCGCCGCCTGGGTGCGGGCCTTCCTGGAGCGCGAGGCGCTGCCCCGGCTCCGGCCGGTGCCCGGCATCGACCTGGCGGCCTACGTGGACACGCTCTTCGAGCGCTTCACCAACGCCGCCATCGCCGACACCCTGCTGCGCCTGGCGCAGTTCGGCCCCAGCGGCATGCCCAAGTTCGTCCTGCCCACCGTGCGCGACAACCTCGCCGCGGGCGGGCCGATCCGCCTGGGTGCCGCCATGTGCGCCGCCTGGTCGCTGGGGGCCGCGGGCACCGATGAGAACGGCGACCCGATCCCGGTGGCCGACGACCTGCGGCCCCTGGCCGAGCGGCAGGAGGCCGGCGAGGAGACCGCCTTCATCGCCAACGAGGAGATCTTCGGGGACCTGGCGCGCGACGAGCGCTTCGCCGCCACCTACCTCGAGGAGCTGGCGGCGCTGCGCTCCCAGGGGGCGCGGGCGCGCCTGCGGGCGCTCGCGGCCGAGGGCTGATGGAGAGCTGACGGAGGGCTGTCCACGGCGGCGGTTTAGAGCGGTTCAAACCGTCATCGCGACATCAATGGGGAGAAGAATCCGCATGATTCCGGGACCTCTGAGTCTACGCTGAGGCCATGACGAGACTCTATACCGCCGCCGTGGACAGGTCACGGATCGCCGTCCCCTACCGGCAGGCGCGCGCGGTCTGGGACGCGCACTCCATCACCGTCTACCAGGCCTACGGTCCCGCCATCGCCGAGCCCGCCGTCGCGGCCGGCCGCTTCGTTGCGCCTTTCAGCCGCAGCCGGATGACGTGGGTCAAACCGTCCTTCCTGTGGATGATGTACCGCAGCGGCTGGGCGACCAAACCGGGCCAGGAGCGCGTCCTCGCCGTCACCATGTCGAGGTCCGGCTTCGAGGAGGCCCTGAGCCTCTCGTGCCTGAGCCACATGGACCCTGCAGTCCACAACGACCGCGAGCAGTGGGCCGCCCTCAAGGCGAGCAGTCCTGTCCGCGTCCAGTGGGACCCCGAGCGCAGCGCCTCGCTGAACCCGCTGCCGTACCACTCTCTGCAGGTCGGTATCGGCCCGGGCGCCGTTGATGACTACGTCGACCACTGGGTCCTCGCCCTGCGGGACATCACCGACGAGGTCGCGCGCCTGCGCGCCTTGCCCAGGGTGACCGCAGCGGATCTTCCTCCGGAGCGCCCGTACCCGCTGCCCGACGCTCTGGTGGCACGGATCGGCGCCGCCCCCGCACCACCAGCAGGGGCGCCGTGACTCCCGGGGCGGGCGACCCCTCACTCACGCGGGCCGGCCTACGCCCGCGCGGGCGAACGTCAACGTACCTTTCTCGCATCCTACTGAGATCTACCCTCAGTAGGATGCGAGAAAGGTACGTTCATGCGACGAACCTCCGTTGACGTTGAGCACCCGGCCCACCGGCGCCGACCCCGAATCATCTAAGACCGGCTGCCGGCCGGCGGCGCATTGACCACCACCGCCGCGCAGCCGGAATGATGACTGGCAGCATGGAGACGGCGATGACGACGAGCATGACGCCCTCAATGGAGTCCGCAATCCCGGGAATCCCAGACAGGAGCACGCCTACCGCCGTCATGAGCCCGACCCACGCGACCGCCCCGAGCACATTCCAGGTGACGAAGCGGCGGTAGGGCATCCGGGCCGTCCCGGCAGCGAAGGGCACGTAGGTGCGCACCACCGGCACGAAGCGCCCCAGTACGAGGGCAAGCGGCCCGTGACGGGTGAAGAACGCCTCGGCCGCCTCCAGCCGATCGGTGCGCAGGATCCGGGCGTCGTCCTTGAACAGTCGGCGCCCGAAGCGCGAGCCGAGCCAGTAGCCGGCCTGATCACCGGCGATCGCCGCCACCACGCATACGCTCACGATCTGCCACAGGCCCAGGCCCAGCGAGCCGTGGAGGACGGCGGCCGTCACCAGCAGCGAGTCCCCCGGCAGGAAGGGGAACAGGACGCCGGACTCGATGAAGACGATGACGGCCATTCCGACCAGCACCCAGGGGCCCAGGGCCGCGAGCAGCGCCCCGGCGTCGGAGACGGTGCCGGCGAGGCCGGCGATCCAGCTGATGATGTCCACATGCGCTCCTCGCGTCCGCACCGCCCGTGCGGCGGCGTCCGAGACGAGCCTGCGGCACCGCCCTGTGCCGGGACTGTGACGACGGCAGACAACGGCATAGAACTGCTCTGACATGGGACTGCGCCGACCCGCCCTGAGACCACGCGCCGAGGATGAGGACGAGCCCGGGACCGGGGCACGCTGGCCCAGCGCCGCACCAGGCCTGGCACTGCGCGCTCTCAGGTCCGGCCAGTGCCGTGAGCCTCCTGGCGCCGCAGCAGATCGGGCCACCAGCGCCGCCTGTCCTGACACCGCACGGGCTCGCCACCCGGCCGCGCAGTGCTTCACGCGCCCCAAGCGCACCTCGACCTCATCTCAACCCACTACACCACGCGCGTATACCCCATGTGTATACTCTGTGTATGGACACTCGCCTTACGCTTCTCGGCCTCCTGGGCTCCGGTCCCGGGTACGGCTACGACCTCAAGCTCAGCTGGGACCGCTGGTTCGCCCAGACCAAGCCGCTGGCCTTCGGCCAGGTCTACTCCTCCCTCGCCCGCCTCCTGCGCGACAACCTCATCAGCCAGGTCGGCGCCGAGCCCGGGGCCGGCCCCGCCCGCAAGCGCTACGAGATCACCAAGACCGGCCGCGCCGCCGTCGAGGAATGGATCCGCCGCCCGGAGGTCCCCTCCGACTCGATCCAGGCGGACCTGTTCGCCAAGACCGTGATCGCCCTGCTCCTGGACGACGACGCCGAGCACCTCCTCGACCTGCAGCGCACCGCCCACACCGCGCGCATGCGCGAACTCACCCGCCTCAAGCAGGACGGCGACCTGCACACCGTGCTGGTCGCCGACCACGCCCTGTTCCACCTGGAGGCCGACCTGCGCTGGATCGACCTGACGGCCGCCCGCCTGTCCGAACTGCGCGAGGAGGTGCGCGCATGAGCACCGTGACCGGCTCCGACCTCAGCAGCAGCCCGGCCGAAGAAGCCGCAGCCCCAGCAGCCCTCGCGACCCCCGCGCCCCCCGCAGACCCCGCAGGCGCCCCGCCCCGCGTCATTATGCGCGCCCGCGGCCTGGAGCTCGCCTTCGGCACCACCCGCGCCCTGCGCGGCATCGACCTCGACGTCGTCGCCGGGGAGGTCCTGGCCGTCACCGGGCCGTCCGGGTCGGGCAAGTCCACGCTCCTGCACGTCATGGCCGGGGTCCTGATCCCCGACGCCGGACGCGTGGACTACGCCGGACGCGACGTCGCCGCCATGGACGAGGCCGAGCGCTCGCGGCTGCGACTGGCCGAATTCGGCTTCGTCTTCCAGTTCGGCCAGCTCCTGCCGGACCTGTCCGCCCTGGACAATGTCACCATCCCCCTGCTGCTGGCGAGGGCGCCGCGCAGGCAGGCCCTGGAGCGCGCCCGCGAGCAGCTGGCCGCCCTCGGCCTGGACGGGCACGAGGGCAAGCGCCCCACCCAGCTCTCCGGCGGGCAGGCCCAGCGGGTCGCCGTCGCCCGCGCCCTGGTGACCCGCCCCCGGATCCTCTTCGCGGACGAGCCCACCGGCGCCCTGGACTCCCTGGCCGCCGAGCAGACCATGCAGGCCCTGACCAGCGCCACCCGGGCCGCGCACGCCGCACTGGTCATCATCACCCACGACCCGCGCACCGCCGCCTACGCCGACCGCGAGGTCGTCGTGCGCGACGGGCGCCTGAGCGCCGGGACCGGGATCGCGGAGGATGCGCGATGAAGGACCTGCCACTCGCCCGCCTCGTCATCGCCGGCGATCGCTCGTCGCGACGCCGCCTGCTGGGCATCGTCGCCGGGGTCATGGTCGGGATCACCGTCTTCCTCATGCTGGCGGCGGCCTCGCAGGCGTTCGGCGAGCGCAGCCGGCGCTCCACCTAGAACCAGCCCGTCTCGGCCAACCCCACCTACCTGGAGCCGGACACGGTCCTGACCCCGGCCACGGCGGCGATCGCCTCAACCACCGACTACTACGAGGGTCGGGTCATCACCATCATGCTCGTGGCCGCCACGCCCGACACGAGCGTGCGCGTCCCCGGCTCCGACGTCGTGCCCCGGCCGGGCCAGTACCTGGCCTCGCCGGCGCTGGCCGAGCTCATCGACTCCGCGCCCGCCGACCAGCTCGGGGAGCGCTACGGCGAGCAGGTCGGCGCCCTGTCCAATGACGCCGTCGAGGGCCCGGACTCGCTGGTGGCGGTGATCGGGGCGGATCAGTCCCAGGTCCTGGGCCGGCAGGGCCCGGGCATGCCGCCGCCGCAGGTCGTCACCGAGCTCGTCGGCCACGACTACGCCTCCCAGGTCTGGCAGATCGTCGCCGCCATCGGCGCGATCGCCACCCTCGTCCCGGTGCTCCTCCTGATCGCCATCGTCACCGACCTGGGCGCCGCCCAGCGCGCCGAGCGCTTCGCGACCCTGCGCCTGATCGGGGCCACGCCCGGGCAGGTGGCCCGGATCGCCGCGGCGGAGACGGCGGCCACGACCCTGCTGGGGGCGCTGCTCGGCGTCGGCGCCTACCTCGCACTCATCCCGGCGGCGGCGCGCATCGTGATCAACTCCTCCCGCTTCTTCCCCCACGATCTGCTCGCCTCCCCCGCGGTCATCGCGGCCAGCGTCCTGGGCACGACGCTCGGCGCCGCCGCCGTGGCCTGGTGGCGCACCCGGCGGGCGGGCATCGGCCCGCTGGGGGCGTCCCGCGAGCGCAGTGAGCGCCCGCCCCGGCTCCGGTCCCTGCTCCCGCTACTGACGGGCCTGGCCGGACTCACGGCGGTGCGAGTCGTGTCCCGAGGCTCCGAAGTCTCGGTCACGACCATCGGCCTCCTCCTCGTGGGCTCCTTCTGCCTGACCATGCTGGGGCTGCTGTGGGCCGGGCCGCTCCTGACCTCCTGGAGCGCACGACTGGCGCGGCGCGGCGCCCGCAGCGCGGCCCAGGTCATCAGCCTGGGGCGGCTGGCGCAGCACCCGCGGGCGGCCTTCCGGGCGGTGGGCGGGCTCGTCATCGCCGTCTACGTCGTCACGCTCTTCGCGGTCGCCATCACGGCGGCGGTCGGCACCGCCGTGCCCGCCCAGGGAGCCGGGTATCTCCCGACGACGACGCTCTACACCATCGCAGGGCCGAGCGACCCGAGCGACCCGAGCGATCCGGCTGCCCCGGCCGACCTCGAGACCGCGGTGAGACGGCTCGGCGACGTCGAGGGCGTGGAGACCGTCGCCCTGGCGCGGATGGAGGCGCCGCGCGGGAGCGGGGGTGCCGAAGAGTCCGAGGGCTCCGAGGACTCCGAGAGGGACAAGGAGCAGAACAGGGCCGGCATGCGGCTGACGCTGTCCGTCGAGGACGCCCGCGCCCTGGGGGCGGGCGATGCGCAGTCGGACACGGGCTGGGTGAGCGTGTCCTCCAGATGGCTGGTCAACGCCGCCGCCGATCCGCAGCCCGCCGAGGCGCCCGGGGAGGAGCCGGCGCCGACGGTGCTGCTCGCGGGCACCGATGGCGGCGCGGGCGCACTGGAGCGGGCGCGCACCCTCATGGAGACCTCCGGCCTGAACCTGACGATGTACCCGATCACGCGCAACGACAGAACCGCGGTCATGGCCACGGCCGTGGAGAACCAGTTCGCGACGCTGGGATACATCGGCATCCTCATCGCGGCGGGCGTGTCCACCGCCTCGCTGGCGGTGTCGACCATCGCCTCCCTGCTGGCGCGGCGCCGGGTGCTGTCACTGCTGCGCCTGGTGGGCATGCCGCGCGACGTCCTGCGCCGCTCGGTGGCCTACGAGACCCTTCTGCCGGTGGCCGGCGTGCTGGCCCTGGGCATCGGGGCGGCGGTGTATACGGCCTGGATCCTGGTCACGGGCACGTCCTCGCGCTCGATCGGCTGGCCGACGGGCTCCTACTACGCCGTCGTCGGGGCGTGCCTGGCCCTGACGGGACTGGCGATCGTGGCCAGCGCGAGAGCGGCGGGCCGGATGGTCTCGGGAAGCGCGGGAGGCACGGTCCGCTTCGAGTAGTGCCGTCAGCGCGGCGGGCGGCGGACACGGCTGACGGCGGGCGGCGGGCGGCGGGCGCTACCCGCCCCGTCAACACGGTCATGAGGTGAGGCGTGCCTTTTTCCTGGGTCGTTCGTCCCTGATAGTCTTGCGGAGCAGACGTTGCGTCGGCACCCTGTCACGTGCGTTTGTACTGTCATGCTCGCTCAACGACGAGGTCCACCGCCATGGTCAAGCGCCAGATCCCCAATCCGAATGAGATCTTCGATCTGCTTCATTTCAAGAAGCCCGATCTGAACGCCAAGCACCGGAGGCTCCAGTCGGCCCAGACCATCTGGGACCTGCGGAAGATCGCCAAGCGCCGCACGCCCGCCGCCGCCTTCGACTACACCGACGGCGCCGCCGAGGGCGAGATCTCCCTGCGCCGCGCCCGCCAGGCCTTCCGCGACGTCGAGTTCCACCCCGACATCCTGCGGCCGGCGCCCAGTGTGGACACCTCCTGCCAGATCCTCGGGGGGCCGTCGGCCATGCCCTTCGGCATCGCCCCGACCGGTTTCACCCGCCTGATGCAGACCGAGGGCGAGATCGCGGGCGCCGGGGCCGCGGGCGCCGCCGGCATCCCGTTCACGCTGTCCACCCTGGGCACCTCCTCCATCGAGGAGGTCAGGGCGGCCAACCCGCACGGGCGGAACTGGTTCCAGCTCTACGTCATGCGCAAGCGGGAGATCTCCTACGGCCTGGTCGAGCGCGCCGAGCAGGCGGGCTTCGACACCCTCATGTTCACCGTGGACACCCCGGTGGCCGGGGCGCGCCTGCGCGACCGGCGCAACGGCTTCTCCATCCCGCCGCAGATCACCGCGGGCACCGTCCTCAACGCGATCCCCCGGCCGTGGTGGTGGTTCGACTTCCTGACCACCCCGAAGCTCGAGTTCGCCTCGCTGAAGAGCACGGGCGGCACGGTCGGCGAGCTGCTGGACTCCGCCATGGACCCGACGATCAGCTATGAGGACCTCGAGGTCATCCGCTCCATGTGGTCCGGCAAGATCGTCATCAAGGGCGTGCAGAACATTCCGGACGCCAAGCGGCTGCTCGACCACGGCGTGGACGGCATCATCCTGTCCAACCACGGCGGGCGTCAGCTCGACCGCGCCCCCGTACCCTTCCGGCTCCTGCCCGAGCTCGTCCGCGAGGTCGGCTCCGAGGCCACCATCATGATCGACACCGGCATTATGAACGGCGCCGACATCATCGCGGCCGTGGCCCTGGGCGCGAAGTTCACGATCATCGGCCGCGCCTACCTCTACGGCCTCATGGCGGGCGGGCGCGCCGGGGTGGACCGGACCATCGAGATCCTGTCGGAGGAGATCGTGCGCACCATGAAGCTCCTGGGCGTCTCGAGCATCGATGAGCTCGAACCGCGTCACGTCACCCAGCTGACGCGCCTGACCCCGGTGCGCCCGACCGTCAAGGCAGCAGCCGACGCCCTGGCCCGCTGAGGGCCCGGTCCGGCAGGCCCTGCCGGCCCCGCGCCATCCGCCCGTCGGAGGCATCCCTGCCATCGCCCTGCGCGGCGGTGCCCGGTGGCCCCGGAGAGGAGACCCCAGCGGTCGCCTCTCCGGGGCCACCGTCGTCTGGCCGAGAACCGGAAGCATGCCGGAAACAGGCGGGGCGCTATGGTCTGGGCACCATCACTTCTGACCTCGGCGACAGGTCTGTGCTCCTTCGCGTCAGACGGAGCACCCGGCGCCCTGGATCACCCCTGCGGCCGGCCCCGAGCGGCCACCGCCCTGAGGAAGGGACAGCGCCATGGCACAGTCCGAGTCCGATTCGACGTCAGGTCCGATGTCAGACTCGACATCCGGCCCGATGTCAGGCACCGCGACGGCGGCCGACGACCGCGAGGACAGGTTGGCCGGTCCCGGCCGCCTCATCTCCAGCCGGTGGCGGCCCCGCAGCCTGCGCACGACGCCGTCGCGGCAGGACCGGGGACTGTTCGACCAGCCCCGGGGGCTGCCCTGGATGCTCAACGTGGAGATGTGGGAACGCTTCTCCTACTACGGCATGCGCGCCATCCTGCTCTACTTCATCACTGACACGGTCGCCCACGGGGGCCTGGGCCTGAGCGAGACCAGCGGACAGGTCATCATCGCGCTCTACGGGATGGCCGTCTACTTCCTGGCCATCCCCGGGGGTATCTTCGCCGACCGCATCATCGGACCCTGGCTGTCCACCCTCTACGGCGGCGTGGTCATCATGGCCGGGCACATCTGCCTGACCATCCCGACCACGGTCACGTCCTGGACGGGGATCGTGCTGGTGGCCGTGGGCACCGGCTTCATCAAGCCGAACCTGACAACCATCGTCGGCGGCCTCTACGACGACGATGACATCCGGCGCGACGCGGGCTTCCAGCTGTTCTACATGTCCATCAACGTCGGCGCCTTCGCCTCTCCTCTGCTGACCGGCTGGCTGCGCGAGCACTACGGATACCACGCCGGCTTCTCCTCGGCCGCCGTCGGCATGGCCTTCGCCCTGGGCGCCTTCATCTACGGCCGCCACAAGCTCTCCGCCTTCGCCTTCACCGTGCCCAACCCCATCCGCCCCCAGGAGCGCCGGCGGCTGCTGCTGGGCTCCCTCGGCGTCCTGGTCGCCGTCGGCGCTGTCGTGGCCGTCCTGCAGGCGATCACCGGAAACCTGGTGAGCACCGTCGCCACGGCGGGCCTGCTCGTGCCGGTCGGTGCGGCCGTGGCCTACTTCGTGGTCATGTTCCGCTCCCCGAAGGTCACCGCCCCCGAGCGCACCCACCTGCGTGCCTACATCCCCCTGTGGATCGGAGCGGTCCTGTTCTTCATGATCACCGAGCAGGCGGCCGGCAAGATGGCCACCTTCGCCGACTCCAACACAGATCTGCGGCTGCCCCTGTTCGGCTGGTCGATCACCGCGGAGGCCTATCAGTCGGTCAACCCCGCGGCGATCGTGATCCTGGCCCCGCTGATCGGCATGCTCTTCACCCGGCGGGCGGGCCGGTTCCCCTCCACCATCATGAAGTTCGTCATCGCGGTGCTCATCGTGGGGCTCTCGGCGCTCATGCTGGGGTACGGGTTCCAGATCTGGCCGGGCGGGCAGGACCTGTCCCCCTGGTGGTTCCTGGCGCTGGTCTACGTCATCCAGACCGTCGCCGAGCTCTTCCTGACCCCAGTCGGCCTGGCCACGACGACCGCCCTGGCCCCCAAGAGCTTCGCCTCCCAGGCGATGGGGCTGTGGTGGCTCAGCGTCGCCACCGGGCAGGGCGTGGCCGGCTTCGTCATCGCCCAGACCGAGGACGCCTCCGACGCCACCTACTACTACGGCCTGGGCGTGGCCACGCTGCTCATGGCCCTGGTGCTGTTCGCCGTCGCCCCGTGGACCCAGCGGCAGATGGCCGACGTCGAGGTCGCCGCCCAGGACTAGGCCCGCCTGGACGAGCCGCACCTGGAGCGCCGCGAGTTCGTAGGTTGAGTCTCGGGTTCGTAGGTTCAGGGCACCGCGCGGATTACCCTACGACCGCGAGGTCCGGCTGCCGCCGATGGATCCCAGAGGGGGCAATGAGCGTCCCGGACTCGCCGACCTCATGGGCCGCTTCGCACAGCCATCTTCACGTTCTCCCAAAATAGCCATGCGGTCGGAGTAGGGTGCTTGGGTACCTGTGGTTCGTGCCGGACACTGACGGTCCAGCGGCACGCCTCACCCGACCACAGGAAGGGAGAGTCTCATGTCAACGACCCCGACTCCCGTCGAGGACGATCTCGATACCGGTCGGATGATCGCCAGCCGGTGGCGCCCCTCCACCCTGCGCACGACGCCGTCAAAGGAGGACCGGGGGCTGTTCGGTCACCCCCGTGGACTGCCATGGATGCTCAATGTGGAGATGTGGGAACGCTTCTCTTACTACGGCATGCGTGCCATCCTGCTCTACTTCATCACCGACACCGTGGCCGGCGGCGGCCTGGGCCTGAGCGCCAACTCCGGGCAGGTCATCCTGGCTTCCTACAGCGCGGCCGTCTACCTGCTGGCCATCCCCGGCGGCATCTTCGCCGACCGCATCATCGGGCCGTGGCTGTCCACCCTCTACGGCGGCCTGGTCATCATGGCCGGGCACATCTGCCTGTCCATTCCCGCGCCAGCCTTCTCCTGGACGGGGATCGTGCTGGTGGCCGTGGGCACCGGTTTCATCAAGCCGAACCTGTCCACGATCGTCGGGGGCCTCTACGATGACGACGACCCGCGGCGCGACGCCGGATTCCAGCTGTTCTACATGTCGGTCAACCTCGGCTCACTGGCGTCTCCGCTGGTGACCGGCTGGCTGCGCGAGCACTACGGCTACCACGCCGGCTTCTTCTCGGCCGCCGTCGGCATGGCGGTGGCCCTGATCGCCTTCATCTACGGCCGCCACAAGCTCTCAGCCTTCGCCTTCATCGTTCCCAACCCCATCCGCCCCCAGGAGCGCCAGAGGTTCGTACTTACCTCGGTACTGACCGTGGCGGCTGCGGCCGCGCTCGTCGTGGCCCTCAGCACCCTGACCGGCAGCCTGCTCGACGCCATCTCCGCGACCATGCTCATCATCCCGGCCGGCGCCGCTCTGGGCTACTTCATCCTCATGTTCCGCTCCCCCAAGGTCACGGCCCCCGAGCGCACCCACCTGCGCGCCTATATCCCCCTGTGGATCGGCGCGGTCCTGTTCTTCATGATCTCCGAGCAGGCGGCCGGTAAGATGGCCACCTTCGCCAAGGACAACACCGACGGCCGTATCCCGTTGCTCGGCTGGGTCATCACCCCGGAGACCTACCAGTCCATCAACCCGGCCACGATCGTCATCCTGGCGCCATTCATCGGTTGGCTCTTCACCCGGCGGGCGGGCAGATTCCCCTCCACCATCATGAAGTTCGCGATCTCGGTGCTCATCATCGGGGTATCGGCCTTCATCCTGGGCTACGGCTTCCAGACCTGGACTGGCGGCGCGAGACTGTCCCCCTGGTGGTTCCTGGCCGTGGTCTTCATCATCCAGACCGTCGCCGAGCTCTTCCTGTCCCCGGTGGGACTGTCCACGACGTCTGCACTGGCGCCCAAGAGCTTCGCCTCCCAGACGATGAGCCTGTGGCTGCTGACGACGGCCACCGGCCAGGGCCTGGCCGGCTTCATCATCTCCAGGACGGAGCACGTCGCGAACTCCACCTACTACTACGGCCTAGGGGTCGTGACGGTTGCCGTGGCCATCGTCCTGTTCGTCGTCGCCCCATGGACGGAGCGGAAGATGGCCGACGTCGGGGTCACGGCGCAGGACTAGGCACGGCTGGGGCGCCGCGAGTTCGTAGGTTGAGTCTCGGGTTCGTAGGTTCAGGGCACCGCGCGGATTACCCTACGACCGCACGCCTCCGACTGCCGCCGGCGGGCCAGCGAGGGCGAAGAAGGAGACCAGACCGCCGTGAAGGACTACGCCTCCGGTGAGGAGCTCATCGCGGAGATCCGCAAGCGCGCCGAGCTGTTCATCGCCGAGTTCGACGACGTCCCCGCCTCTGGGCTCCACGTCCTCAAGGACGGGGTGGACCGCACGCCGGCGCAGATGCTCACCTACCAGCTGGGGTGGATGGACCTGCTGCTGGACTGGGAGCGAGACGAGCGGGCGGGGCGCGAGGTGGTCACGCCCGCGCCCGGCTACCAATGGAACCGGCTCGGCGATCTCTACAGCGCCTTCTACGAGCAGTGGCGTGATGCCTCGCTGCCCCAGCTCCAGGAGACCTTTCGGGACAGGGTCGACGACGTCGTCGCTCTCGTGGCATCGCTGAGCCTGGAGGAGCTCTTCACCTCAGGGCAGCGGGCATGGGCCTCCTCGACACCGTCGGCCTGGCCGGTGGCCAAGTGGGTGCATATCAACACGGTGGCACCCTTCACCTCCTTCCGCACCAAGATCCGCGCCTGGAAACGCCACTGAGCAATCGGATCGCTCACCCCGGCGAGGACCCACAGTACGAGGGTGCTCCGGGGTCGCATCTTCCACCACGAACCTGCCGTCAGCGACAACCGTCAGCTGAGGGGACGGACGATCTGCCGACGACCCCAGAGGCCGACACGGCCCGGACAACAAAGGCCCACCGCCTCGGCACAGGCTCACGACCACACCTCAGTTTCTCCTCCTCGCGGAGTATGTCGTCGGTGTATACACTCAGCGCATAGTTGTGGGCATGGAATCCAGACTCACTCTTCTTGGGCTGCTCAGCGCCGGGCCGGGGCACGGATACGACCTCAAACGCTCCTGGGACCACTGGTTCGCCGCCTCCAAGCCACTGGCCTACGGCCAGGTCTACACGCCACGCTCGCCCGCCTGGTGCGCGACGGGCTCATCACGCAGGTCGAGGCCGAGCCCGGCGCCGGCCCGGAGCGCAAGCGCTACGAGGTCACCGACGCCGGGCGCCAGAGCGTCGAGCAGTGGCTGCTGACCCCGGTCACCCCGGCCGGCGACGTCCAGGCCGATATCTTCGCCAAGACCGTCATCGCCCTCATGCTCGACGACGACGCCGGGCGCCTTCTCGACCTCCAGCGCGCCGAGCACATGGCGCGCATGCGCGAGCTGACCCGCCTCAAGCAAGACGGCGACCTGCGCACGGTGCTGCTGGCCGACCACGCCCTGTTCCACATCGAGGCCGACCTGCGCTGGATGGAGACCACCGCGGCCCGCCTGAGCGAGCTGCGCGAGGAGGTGCACTCATGAACGCCACCACCTCCACGGCCGCCGATGTCCTCCCCACGCCAGATCGGGGCGAGGCGGACCCGCCGGACAAGGTCATCATGCGCGCCCGCGGCCTGGAGATGAGCTTCGGGCAGACCCACGCGCTGCGCGGCGTCGACCTGGATGTCCTGGCCGGTGAGGTCCTGGCCGTCACCGGCCCGTCGGGCTCGGGAAAGTCAACGCTCCTGCACGTCATGGCCGGGGTCCTCGTGCCCGACGCCGGACGCGTCGACTATCACGGAGGCGATACGCCGCAAGACATCGCGGCCCTCGACGAGTCGGCCCGCAGCCGCCTGCGCCTGAAGGAGTTCGGCTTCATCTTCCAATTCGGCCAGCTCCTGCCGGACCTCTCCGCCCTGGACAACGTCACCATCCCTCTACTTCTGGCGGGCGCCTCGCGCCGGAAGGCTCTGGCCCAGGCCCGCGAGACCCTCGGTGAGCTGGGGCTGAGCGAGCACCTGGACAAGCGCCCCACCCAGCTCTCGGGCGGGCAGGCGCAGCGGGCCGCCGTCGCGCGGGCACTGGTGACCAACCCGCACCTCCTCTTCGCCGACGAGCCCACCGGCTCCCTGGACTCCCTGGCCGCCGAGCGGACCATGGAGGTACTCCTGAACTCGGTGCGCTCCCGAGGTGCCGGCCTGGTCATCATCACCCATGATGCGCGCATCGCCGCCTACGCCGACCGGGAGGTCACCGTGCGCGACGGTCGCATCGGTCCCGGGGCCACACACGCCGTGGTCGGACCAAAGGAGCCCGGGCACGCCGCTACCGGGGGCCGGTCATGAGCCGTATCGCCCTGACCCGGCTGCTCGTCGCCAACGACCGCTCCGCCCGACGCCGCCTGGCCGGGATCGTCGCCGGCGTCATGGTGGGAGTGGCCCTGTTCCTCATGCTGCTGGCCGCCGCCGAGGCCTTCCCTGAGCGCAGCATGCGCTCCAGCTGGGGGTCCACCGCGCTCATGCCCGGCCTTTCCCAGCAGTCGAACCACACGGACCTCCAGCCCGATCATGTCCTCACAGACAACGAGCTGGCAGTCGCCAGCAACGTCGACATCGTCGGCGACAGGCCGATCACGCTTCTACGGGTGGCCCTGCCGGAGTCGGGCACCACCTCAGTGAGGATTCCGGGGGCCGATGTCGTCCCGAAGCAGGGCGAGTACCTGGCCTCGCCGGCCCTGGCCAAGCGCATCTCCTCCCTCCCCGCCGACCAGCTCGGCGACCGCTATGGCAAGCAGGTGGGTGTCCTGACCCCCGAGGCCGTCGAGGGCCCGGACTCGCTGGTGGCCGTCGTCGGGACGGACCTGGGGACCGTGGCCGCCTCCGAGTTCTACATCCCGCCCCAGGTGGTCACCTCGTTCCAGGGCATCCCCTACGAGAATGAGGCGTATCGGATCGCCACGCTCATCGGTGCCATCGCGGTGCTCGTGCCCGCGCTGCTGCTCGTCGGGATCGTCACGGACCTGGGGGCGGCGCAGCGGGCCGAGCGCTTCGCCACGCTGCGCCTCATCGGGGCCACACCGCAGCAGGTGGCCCGCACCGCGGCCCTGGAGATCGGGGCCACCACCTTCGTCGGCGCCCTGGCGGGCGTGGGCCTCTACCTGGCCATGATCCCCGTGGCCGCGCAGATCACGCTGAGGTCCAGTCGCTTCTACTACTCCGACCTGCTGCGCTCACCGGTCAACGCGGTCCTCGCCGTCGTCGCGACCACCGCGGGGGCGGCGGCCGTGGCCTGGTGGCGCACGCGACGGGCCGACCTCGGCCCTCTGGGCGGGTCCCGAGAGCGCACCGAGCGCCGCCCGCGTCTCATCTCGTTGGTGCCCGTGATCCTGGGGACTGCAGGTCTGGTCAGCACTCCGGCGGTGGCCCGTCAGGACTCCGATCTGACCATCTACCTGCTGCCCGCCTCCTTCCTGTGCGCGATGCTGGGGCTGCTGTGGGCCGGGCCGGTCCTGACCTGTGGGTGGCGCAAGGAGGTCGGGCACTGGCCCACTCGGCGGCGCAGGTCATCGGCTTCAACCGGATCACTCAGCACCCTCGAGCAGTCTTCCGAGCGGTGGCGGGCGTCGTCATCGCCGTCTACGCCATGACGGTGTTCGCCGTCGCCATCACGGCCGCTGCGGGAACCCGTGACGTCACGCAGGGCGGTGGGCACCTGAGCCCCACGACACTCGAGGTGATGCCGACGGTCAGAGACGAGGGCGTACTGGACAGCGCCGTCGACCGGCTCTCCGGCGTACCCGGGGTGACGACGGTCGCCATGGGGAGGATCCGTGGAGACAGCACGCAGGACAGTCAGGTCATCCTCGAGGCCGACAAGGCCGAGGCACTCGGGGCGCCGCACGTGGCGGCCCCCGATGGCGCGGTGAGCATCAGCACCCGGTGGTTGTATGAGAATGCCGCCGCCTCGCCGTCACCGGTCAGTGCCGGGGAGCTGAAAACCGCCCATGAGCAAGGCGCTCCCGTCCTCCTGGTGGGCACCGACCCGGCCAGCCCCGGAGCAGTCGAGCGGGCCCGCACCGCTCTGGCCACCTCCGGCCTGGCCCCGGGTACCTCCCCGACCTCACCCAGCTCGATTCAGGCCCTCGAGGGCAGTGCCATGGAGAACCAATTCGCCCAGCTCGGTTACATCGGCATCCTCATCGCCGCGGGCATCTCCGCGGTCTCGCTCGGGGTCTCGACGGTGGCGGCGCTGCTGGGGCGCCAGCGGGTCCTCGGCCTGCTGCGACTGGTCGGCATGCCGGCGGCAACGCTGCGCTCCATGGTCTCCTACGAGACGGCGCTGCCGACGGCCACCGCCCTGGCCATGAGCATCGGGCTGGGTTGGCTGACCGCGTGGTCGCTGATCGGTGGGGTATCAGGGCGCCGTATCAGCTGGCCCAGCAGCGGCTACTGGTTGGTGCTGGGGGCGTGCCTGGCGCTGGTGGTGGCGGCGACCCTGGCCAGCGCCCGCTACGGCAGGCGGATGCTGGCCGGCACCACCGTCCGATTCGAGTAGCGGCGGTTCATGGTGTCCATATCGGCGACAAAGGCCGCGATCACCCTCAGTTGCGGAAAAGAAAACCGCATGATTCCGCGGTTCCTTTCGGCGGAGTAATGGCCTCGGAGCTCCTTTGTCACAGATTTGGACACGAGTCCCTCCGTCACGTCCGGGCACCGGGGAGAACAACCCCCGGTGCCCGGAGCCGATCTGCGATAGAACATGTCCATGACCGCAGAACGGACCGACACGGCCGCAGGCTCCTCCACCACAGCCTCCCCGAAGCCGCCGGTCCTCGCGGCACCGGGCCTCGGTCGCCTGCGTGACGGCGCGGCCGATGAACTGGCCGCCGGTGGGATGGTCGAGGATCTGCAGCTGGCCGAGGCGGACCTGAGCGGTTCGGACCTGTCCGCGATCAGCCTGCTGAGCTGCCGGTTCTCGGAGGTCTTCGCCAACGACACCGACCTGGCCGCCGCACGGCTGGTCGACTGTCGCCTGGAGCGCCTGAGTGCCACGTACCTTCACAGCCCGCGCTCCACATGGCGAACGGTGGAGTTGGTCGACTCCCGTATCGGGGCCTGGGAGCTCTACGACGCCGATGTCGAGTCCGTCCTCGTTGAGGACTGCCGTCTGGGCTTCGCCAACCTCGCCGGGACCGCTGTGCGCGACCTCCTCATCCGGGGCACCCGGATCGACGAGCTGGACCTGAGCGGCATCGAAGCAGAGCGGGTCCGCTTCGAGGACTGCCAGGTGGGCACGCTGCGCCTGCGCGGTGGGAGCCTGAGCGATGTCGACCTGCGGGGGCTGGAGATGAGGGTGGTCAGCGGCGTCGACTCCTTGGGTGGGGCGACCGTCAGCGGCGAGCAGCTCACCGAACTCGCGCCGCTCTTGGCGCAGCACCTGGGGCTGCGGGTCGACGACCAGGACGGCGAGCAGAATCCGATAACAGGGGGTAGGCGAGCATGACGCTACTGACATCCGATGACGTCCTCAACGTGAAGTTCGATAGCACGAGACTCCGTGAGGGATACGTTCAGGACGAGGTCGACGAGTTCCTCGACGAGGTGACCACCACGCTGCGGGGACTCGAGGAGCGCCTTGGAATGGCACCGGGAGCGACTACCGGTTCTCACCAGGAGGCGGAGATACTTCTGACCTCCCAGGACGTCAGGAACATACGGTTCAAGACATCCAAGTTCCGAGAAGGGTACGAGCAGCCGGATGTCGACGCCTTCTTGGATACGGTCGTGGCCACCATGGAGACCATGGAGGCGCGGCTGAACGGCAGTGTCTACGGGGCGGACACGAGTTACGGATCGGCGCCCGGGGCGTACGGGAATGCCGGCTACACCACCGGGGCAGGGACCGTCCCGGGAGGCGGCGGAGCGATGAGCGACCCCCAGTACGCCGAGGCGATCGCCCAGCGGGACCAGTACATCGCCCAGCTCCAGCAGGAGAACGCCTACCTGCGCGCCGAGCTCGAGGCCGCCCAGCGCCGCCTGGGTACTACCGGGTTCTAGAACTCGTCAGCGCTGAGGAGTCCAAGACTGCGGAGCAGGTGGGGCATCGTTGTCGATGGGCAAGGCCCTTGAGTATCAGTCTCCGGGAGGCTGTCCGTCGGCAGATGGCACCTGACCACGGCCTGTGCGACCTCATCCCAGGGGAAGTCGTCCGGCAGCATCTTCGCGTCCTTACTGCTCAGGCCCGTCAGCTCCCGGTAGTGCGTTTGCGCATCAGCCTGGTTCTGGTAGTTCTTCACGGGGGCGTAGTGGGCGTTGAGCCAGACCTCGAAGCAGGGCACGGAAACAACACCGTGCACAACGGTCCGCTTGCTACTCAGCCCTCGGCATTTAGCCAGAAAATCATGACAGTCCCGACCATCATGGTCGACGACGATCCACACCTCCCTGTAGTCGCTGAGGTCTGACCGAGGCCCGCTGAGCTCCTTGACGACGGTGAGCGGATCACCGTTGATGACCTTCACTTTAGCTGAGACTCTGTCGCGGTCCACACGTCGGCACAGCTGCTGCAGGTAGGCGTTCTCGGTGACCCGCCCATTAGTCACGAGGAGAACGGTGCACAGTTCGACTCGTTGGCTGCGCCGTTTCCTTCTCGGTGGCGTCATCTCACTTCGCCCCTGCCGGCGTTGAGAGGTACCGGCGGAGGCTGGAGGTGTCTACCCGAGGGATAGCACCGAAGGCACCGGCGAGGTAGCGGCGCTGCTTGTTAGTGCCCTTGCGGTTGGAGGGGAAGTCTGCGAGCGAGAAAAGCTCACTGGCACCGAAGGGGGACTTCTCCGTCATCCACACCTCGCCCGCCTCCAGGAGCTGGACGGGAGAATTGTCCAGGAGCGCCGTGTCATGGGTTGTGAAGACGATCTGAGCACCCCGGGTATTGAGGTCCGGATCCTTGAACATGTCCACCAGCGTGGCGGTCAGTGTGGGGTGGAGGCTCGCATCGAGCTCGTCGATGCACAGCACCTGCCCTAGTCGCAAGGCGTCGATGGCAGGACCGACCGTCGCCAACCAGGTGAGAGTTCCTTGACTCTGCTGGCTGCTCGCCAATGGGTACTCCTCACCGTCGGCACCGCGGTGGTGGAGGACGAGGTGACGCTGGAGCTCCGTGAGCAGCTCAGCAGGCACCTCCGCATCCTCGCCCTCATCCTCATTCATGAGAAGTCGATGCAGAAGATCAAGCACCTTCTGAGGAACCTCCTGCTCCTCAAGCTCAAGACCGACAATGCCCAGGTCGGCAGCCTGAGCGATGGCGTTCGCAATACCACTCCACTGCTCAGGGGCCTCTGCGAGACGGCTCATCACCCACCGCAGACGCGAAGCGCGCTCCCGGTCACTGTGGTGGATGAAGCGCATGGCACGCAAACTGCGCGCAATCGGAGCAAGGGTGGCGTGCTTGTACTTGAGAGCGATGGCGAGGAAGAGGTCCTTGGGCGTCGTGATTCGACGAACCTCGTTCGTGGCACCCTTGAGGGTGGTGCCGGACTCGACCGTGGGCTCGTCATCCTCGGGGCCCTGGGTACGCACGAAGACCTTGCGCCAGCGCTGCCCCGCTGCCCAGAGCTCCTCACGCGAAATGCCCCAGCGATGCGCCTCGACACTGTAGCTGTAGCGCTCGTTCTCGTGGGTGAAACCAATGGAGAAACGGGACGGCTGCGCCGCGTGGTCACGATCGAGACTGAAGGGCTGATACAGGATGTCCCGCTGATCACCGACGGCATGGTGGAGGCAGTCAAGCGCGTCCAGGAGGGTGGACTTGCCTGAGGCATTGGCACCGAAGATCGCCGCCACGCGCCATGTCTGCTCCTGCCAGGAGGAGCCGCCACGCGGCGTCAGAGTCTTAAGCGAACCCCGAGTGAGATCGAGGGTCGCCTCCTCTGCGTAGCAGCGGTAGTTCGCCACGGTGAAGTCCAGCAACATACCGCAACCCTAGTGTGAACAGCTCGTTTTGGGAAGTTTTTTCCCAAAGTTCAACGTTCATGACGCCGAGCTCGAGTCCGCCCAGCGCCGCCTGGGGACTACCGGGTACTAGGCCTGCTGAGGCCCGCCGGGCTGCCACGACGGAGCGCCGGCCGAGTACGGGTCAGCTCCGCTTGACCAGCGGGAAGGTGATGGTCTCGCGGATGCCCTGGCCGGTGAGCACCATGAGCAGGCGGTCGATGCCCATGCCCATGCCGCCGCTGGGCGGGAAACCCTGCTCCATGGCCACCAGGAAGTCCTCGTCCAGCACCATGGCCTCGGGGTCGCCGTTGGCGGCGGCCAGGGCCTGGGCCTCGAAGCGCTCGCGCTGGACCACGGGGTCGGCCAGTTCGGAGTAGGCGGTGGCCGTCTCGAATCCGCGCACGTACAGGTCCCACTTCTCCGTCAGACCCGGCTTGGAGCGGTGGTAGCGGGTCAGCGGCGAGGTGTCCTCGGGGAAGTCGTAGACGAAGGTGGGCGCCCAGAGCTTGTTGCCCACCAGCTCCTCGAAGATGTCCTCCACGACCTTGCCGGCCACGGCGTAGTCGTCCACCTCCAGGCCGATTCGCTCGGCGTGGGCCACGAGCTGCTTGCGCGGGGTGTCCACGGCGATCTCCTCCCCCAGCGCCTCGGAGACGGAGGTGTAGAGGTCGATCTTGTCCCACTCGCCGGAGAGGTCGTACTCGGTGCCATCGGCCAGGGTCACGATCTCGCCGCCCTCGGGCAGGTCGAAGGCGTCGCGCGCGGCCTGCTGGACCAGGTTGCGGGTCAGCTCGGCCATGCCGTCGTAGTCGGAGTAGGCCTCGTAGGCTTCCAGGGCGGTGAACTCCGGGGAGTGGGAGGAGTCGGCGCCCTCATTGCGGAAGTTGCGGTTGATCTCGAAGACGCGGTCCACGCCGCCCACCACGGCGCGCTTGAGGTAGATCTCCGTGGCGATGCGCAGGTAGAGGTCCATGTCGAAGGCGTTCATGTGGGTGATGAACGGGCGGGCCGCCGCGCCGCCGTGGATGACCTGGAGCATGGGGGTCTCCAGCTCGAGGTAGTTGCGGCGGTGGAAATTGTCGCGCAGGGAGCGCATGACGGCGGCCCGGGTGCGCACCATGTCGCGTGCGGCGGGGCGGATCAGCAGGTCGAGCTCGCGACGGCGCGCCCGGTTGTCCTCGCTCAGGCTGACCTCCTCGCCCTCCTGGTTGGTCCAGACCTTCGGCAGCGGGCGCAGGGCCTTGGAGGCGAGGCGCCAGGCGGGCACGACGACGTCGTCATCCCCGCGCTCGGCCGGCTCGACGGCGTCGGCGCACTCGCGCAGGACGGGCTCGGCCATAACGGACAGCTCGCCGCGGCGCGAGGAGATGACGCGGCCGTGGACGAAGAGGTGGTCGCCCAGATCCACGTCCGCCTTGAAGGCCGCCAGGGACGTGTGGCCGGAGCCGGGCAGGGCCTTGGCGGACAGCATCGCCTGGAGGGTGGTGCCCGCGCCGTCGGCGAGGGAGACGAAGCAGAGGCGGCCGGTGTTGCGCAGGAAAACCACGCGCCCGGCCACGCCGACGATGTCCTCGGTCTCCTGACCGGCCTCGAGGTGGGAGTAGCGCTCGCGCACGGCGGCGATGGTCGTGGTGATGGGGAGCTGGACCGGGTAGGGCTCCCAGCCCTCGGAGCGCAGCCGCTCCCGCTTGGCGGCGCGGACCGCGAACTGCTCGCCGGGGCCCGGATCCTGCCTGGGCTGACCGGCCTGATCAGCCTGCTGGGCCTGCTTGTCCCGCTTGGTCTGGCCGGTCTGCTCGTTCTGCTGGGGCCGCTGGGCCTGCCCGGAGCCACCGGGCTGCTCGGAGGGCGCTGCAGGGGCCGCTGCAGGGGCCTGGGCGTTGTCTGGCTCGGGGACGGTGTTCTGCTGGGTCTCGTCACTCACGCGCGCGAGTCTATTCGGCCGGGAGAAGCACCACCCCTCTCAACCGCGAGGAATCGGCCACGCGAGCGCACCGCCGACTGCTCGTCCAACCCGGAACAGAGCGGAGCATTGTGCGAGCTCGTCATTTTCGCGGCCATCTCACGTGCGCCAGCGCTGCTCGTGTACTCGGCTACCCCATGTGGCACCCGTCGCGCGAGTTCCACATCGCCGTCCCCAGGGACCGTTCAGTACGCGCATCAGCGAGCAGACCCCTCACCGATGTTCGCATCCACCGGCCGGCAACGCTGACCCCGATGACGGTTGACGACTTCCCCCTGGTTCATCCGGCCGAGGTCGTCGCCTGCGCCCTGACCTGCCTGGACGAGCTCGACGCGATCTGCGTCGCGGACGCGGCACTCAACCACGGGGATACGACGAAGGAGGAGATCGCCGAGCTGCTGGTCGGCCGTTATTCGAAGGCCGCACGTCTACGCCTGGATCAGGCCGACGCGGCCGCCCGCTCCCATGTGGAGACTCGCACCCGGCTGTGCCTGCGGCAAACCGGGCTGCGGGTCGAGGCCGGCGTCGTGCTCGAGGGCATCGGCGAGGTCGATGCCCTTGTCGAGGGGTGGCTCATCGTGGAGGACGACGGATTCGAGTTCCATTCCTCCAAGGAGCAGTTCGTCCGCGACCGGCACCGCGACCAGCGCGCCCTCGCCGCCGGTTATGTGCCGCTCCGGCTGACTTATGACGACGTTGCCGCCGGCGAGAGGGCGATCGTGGGCATTGTGAGCAGGGCGCTACAGGGCATTGCACACTCGCAGCGTCTCTACATTCCAGAAACCGCACCGTTCTGCGAAATCTGGGTTGGGTGTGAGGGAAGTTCTCCGCTCCCATGTGCACAGCACCCCCTGACCGCACATGGGAGGAGCGGGAACATCGTGGGATTCAATCAGACAGGCGATACAGAATGGGCACCTGCCCGCGCGTATTCAAATGAGGCCGCATGAGAGAGTACCTACCAAGCATGGTCGCACAACCATAGTTTCCATCTTCCCTACAGTCCGCATCGACGGCCTGACACCAGCAGAACGCTCTCACAACCTCACAAGGGAGTACAGAAGTACATCCCGCTGCCAGACCGGGGTTCCCTGGGAATATGCGCGAGGGCCGCCGATGTGCTCGACGGTATCAGCAGCCCCCAGGGTATGGGCGGGGGTGGTCATTTGCGGTGCTTACCACGGTAAGGCGGCCGAGAGCCGTCATCGGGATGGTCCGCGCGCCGCTGGGCCTCATCAGCCGCAGCGGCCTCAGCCGCGGTCAGACTCCGCCGCCAGCGCCTCTCCATCTGCCCCTCCGGATACATCAACCTCGGCAACGGAACCGGAATCAAACCCAACAAACCCACCACCATAGGCAGAAATATTCCTACAGCAAAAAACCACGCTAAAGGGCCCTCGTTATCGAATTCAGCAGCCTGAGCCAGCAGCAGCCCTCCCCCGAACACGAAACACGTCCCTACAGCGGGCTGGATAACCGCGATCGTATTGCGGCCCAGACTGAACTCCCCCGACGACATATCACGACACATCTCCCCATAGTCACTGTCCGAGAACATCGCAAACCACCAATTCACCAAAGTCACCCCACCCAGCACAAGACTTCCCAGACCGTAAAGCAGATTTTCAGACAAGCCACATCACCGCCTTCGCGCCACACGCCACCATCAATGATCATCAGTGATGGAGCCAACTCATAACCGTGTCAACACCCTTACTCGCGACCCCGGATCCGATGGCTCCGCCGACGATACCGCCGACCGCAGCATCCGTCTGAGCAGCAGGCCAAAAGCCTGGTCGATACCTCGGGTAGCGAAGACCGCAGACCCCGTCACTATGCTCAGCGGTATCAACGACCCCCAGAGGGTGGGCGATGGTGGTCATTTGCGGTGCTTACCACGGTAAGGCGGCCGAGAACCACCAGCAGGATGATCCGCACGCCGCTGAGCCTCAGCAGCCTCAGCAGCCTCAGCCGCGGTCAGACTCCGCCGCCAACGCCTCTCCATCTGACCCTCCGGATACATCAACCTCGGCAACGGAACCGGAATCAAACCCAACAACCCCATCACCACAGACAGCAATACTCCCGCCAGGAAAAACCATGCTAGAGGACCCTCATCATAGCCAAGGCCGGCAGCCTCAGATAGCAGCAACCCTCCTCCGAATACGAAAAGCGTCCCTACAGCAGGCTGAATAACCGCGACCGTGTTACGGCCCAGACTGAACTCACCCGCAAGCATGTCACGACACATCTCCCCATAATCACTGTCCGAGAACATCGCAAACCACCAATTCACCAAAGTCACCCCACCCAAGGCAAGACACACCAGGCCGTACAACACACCCTCAGACACACCAACTCACCCCCTCACAAACCACTAACCATCAATGCCACAACTTATGAATCCCCTTATTGGCGAGATCAGCTAAAGCACTTCCTGCCCCAGACCCCACAGCTCCGCCAACAATACCGCCAACCGCAGCCCCGACCGGGCCGCCCACACACGCACCGATCGCGGCACCCGCCTGAGCGCCGGCCCACGCACCACCCGCAGAAGCAGCACCCTTCGTCGCCGCCCGGGCTACCTTCTCACCAGTGCCGATCGAGGGGTCCTTCGAGTCCTTCTGCCACTGCTGGTAAGCATCAACACCGAAGCTCACCGCGGTGCCCGCACGACCGGCATACTTCAGCGCATTGCTATCCGCAATCTTCCCGGCCGTTTCCGCGATCTTCGCACTCCTGGACCCTTCCGCCGATGCCGGCACCTTCCAGTTCCCGAGCTTGCGGTCATTGAACGCATGCTTCCACTCCCATGTCCCCTTACCGCCAGCCTCCGTCATGACCGGATTCTTGCCCCTGATCCACCTACGAGCAGGCGCTCCCGGCTTGGCCGAATGCGACGTCGCCCACTTGCGATAACGAGCAACATCCGCACCACTGGCTCGCAAAGCAAAACCCCTCACCAAACCAACAGCATCCTTCGTACGACTCACGCCCCATTTACTCGCAGTCGCCGCCGCGATCCAACCACCACCCTTAGTCGACGGCCTGATATAGTCCTTCACCCCAGCGGCCACGGCATGGTACACAGGATTAGTGATCTTCTGACAGGCATCCACAAAATCCTGCCGAGCCTCCTTTTCCCGAGTACGAATATCACTCGTCTCAGTCGCCAACGTGGTATACAATATCATCTTCTGCTGAAATTCAGCATCACTATTATCAACCTCCGTCCCGCTAGGACTATCCCCAGGAACAGAAGGCGAATCACCAGCAGAGGATGACGAAGACGACGATGAGGGCGTCGGCGCATCAATAGTCTCATCAGAAAGAGTCAAGCCACCCTCAGTGGCCCTACTACGGATACCCTCCAAATCAGTCTTAATCGACCCCAGAGCACTCGCAAGATTATCCAAAGCAGTCTTATAACTACCCAGATTCGACACCAAAGTTTCACAATTAGTGACACACGAATTAACCATCGGATACACAGCACCCGCCGTCGTCCCCCGCAAATCCGCCACACTACTACGCGCGCTAATCATATCAGTCTCGGCGCTATCAACATGCGACTTAATATCACCGATCTTCGTCGCCGACGAGGTAATATCAGACGGCGTCGCATCCAAATGAGTATCAATCGACATAATCACTAACCTCCGCACTCACAACCACATCACCAACCGGGCCCCGATCAGCGCCCATTAGGATTCGAACTCATACCCGCATACGACGACGTCCCCGAACCAGACCCTGACGACGACCCACCAGAAGAGCCACTCCACGTCGACCCCGCATCCGCAGACAACCCGGGATGCGAAGACGAATGAGGCTTCCCACCCCCTGAACCACCCTTCGACGACGAACCCGAACCCAGCGTCGACCCCGGATCCGTCCCCGACTGCGCCGGCGAACACTGCGGCACACTACTCGCACTCTGCGTATCAGCCGACGTCATATTCGAATCAGCGGACGACATACTGCTCGACAACGACGGAATACTCGACTGCAACCCCGACAACGCCAATTGAAAACTCGACACCACCGCCGTCGCAGCCGACGCCGACGACCCGCAACCCGACGGCGACTCCACCGAATCCCCACTAATATGACCACTCGCCGAATCCATACTCGACTTCGCAGATTGCGCCTGATCATGGTACCACTTCAAACTACCCGCCATTTGATGGCCTCTCATTACTCATCAATGGCACTACTCAACGCGGAAAGGGACACCATCGACGGTACCACCCCCACTCACCCCAGGCACCAGCAACCGCCCCGTAAACCATCCCGACCACGTCCCACATACCAACACACCCAGCTACGGACACCTGGACAGCGGCCCGTACGAACACAAGACGTATGCTCTCTTTACGTGAAATCCGTGGGTATCCGCGAGATGAAAACCGTCATGTCCGAGTCCGACGACCTCGGGCAGGAACCGGCGCACTCAGTTCCAGTCCGGCAGGGCGGGGGCGCCGTACAGGATGCTCTCGTGGAACCACCGCGGCTGCAGCGACATGCAGAAGTCGGCGGGGAACCAGTCCGACGGCAGCTCCTCGGCCGGGACAGGGAGCCCGCTGAGCCTCACGTCGAGACCGCGAGCGGTGCGCAGGCGCTCCCACTGCGCCGGGGCGCCGGACAGGAAACCGGAGAGCAGCCGTGCGTAGGCGGGACCGAAGTAGCACCACGGCACCGGGCGCATCGGCAGTCCCGCGACCACCATGTCGCCCATGCCGAGCTCCTGGGGGTACTGCGCCTGCGATCCGGGCATGACGCTCCCGTTGTACGTGTGATCCCAGTTCTCCAGAACCTCGGCCAGCGCCAACTCGGCCCCCAGCTCATCGGCGACCGCGATGAACATCTCGTGGAGCCGATCCAGCGCAGCCCCGTCGAGCACGGCGAGCTCGACCGCGCACTCGACGCAGTACATGCCGTACGGCTCCTGCGGGGCGCTGGGGAGCATCTCCACCGCATGGATCGGTTCAGGACCGGTCAGGAACACCCCGTAGTCGCCGGTGCGCCTCATATCGTCCGCCGCGTCGATGGTCGCCTCGGTCAGCGCCAGCATGCGCGCCCTGCCGGTGTACTCGGTGGGCAGCCAGTCGGGCGCCACCCGCCCGACGGCCCGCATCCAGGCGGCAACCGGGACATCGCACACGGTCTCGCGCACGAACCACCGCAACTGCACAACCTGGAAGGACTCCTCCGGGGCGTCGTAGAGATCGGAGTCGAAGTCGGGAGGCGGCGACTCGCTGACCGGCCACACCACCCGCTTGTGGAAGTCGGCGACGACGCCGTCGCAACGACGCGCCAGATCCTCGGCGATCTCAAGACCGGGGTCGCCCACCGAGGCGACGTGCCGTCCGCCCGGCCATTCGAGCTCGTAGCAGAAGGGGAGCTCATCGCGGCCCGAGACCTCCTTGACGTAATCGACGAAGTCGAGGGAGACGTCGATGGACGCCTCGTCGAGTTTCAGGACCAGCCGCACGCCATCGCGGATGAGGATGCTCGTTCCATCGCCGTCGTGTCCTTCGATGGTGAGATCTGGGGCCGCCGCACGCACATCGTGCAGCGTCAACTCGCGGCGCGTGTAGAGCTCGAACAGTTCGGGAAGATCCTTGCCCTGCATGCCCACCAGCCTATCGATGGTGAGCATGCTCGCAACGGCTCAGCTCCGGGCCGCGGCGAAGGAGAGGCCGGAGGGCGTCAGCCCCTGGAGCCGGGCGGCGTCGGAGTCGACGGGGATCTGCCCCGGCTCGCTGCCCCGCTCCACGATGCGGTTGTGCTTATCGACGAAGACGACGTGCGGCAGGTACGTGCGGGCCTCGGCGTCCTCCATCTGGGAATAGGCGATGAGGATGACGGTGTGG
>NZ_JH711481.1:980568-1190837 GCF_000269805.1 Actinomyces massiliensis 4401292 | reverse complement strand
ATCATCGTCCGCAAGCGTGAAGTCATCGCGGCAAGATTATGCAGGACGGCGCGCCCCGCCAAAGCCCGGTCTCCCGATGGTGATCTACTTGACAGCCCCGGCGGCCCCAGCAGCCTCACCAGTCCCGGGCACTGCGGTGCGGACCGCCCGGTCCGGCCCGGCCCGCCAATGATCCGCCCGGTGGGGACAGGGCGCCATCGCAGGGAGGCGCCCAAGAAGGCGCGATTCGCTGAGTCGCCCGAGTCGCTGAGTCACCCGGGTCACCCGAGTCCCTGAGTAACCCGAGTCACCGCAGGTCGATGAGGGCGTTGTCGATGAGCCGGGTCGTGCCGACCCGGGCGGCCAGCGCCAGCAGGACCGGCCCCACCGGCTGAGAGGGCCCTGCCAGCTCAACTGCCCCGGCGGGCTGAACGGACCCGCCGGGCAGGCCCAGACCGGCACCCGAAAGATCCACGAAGCTGTCGGGATCGACCACGGCCGCGTAGTCCACCTCAACGCCCGGCGCCTTCTCCAGCACCTCCAGCGCCGCCGTCCTCACCCCGGCCGCATCAGCCCCGGCCCGCGCCGCCTCCCGGCCCGCGGCCAACGCCTGGGACAGGGCCAGGGCCTGCTCGCGCTCCCGCGCACTCAGATAGGCGTTGCGCGAACTCATGGCCAGGCCGTCGGGCTCACGGCGGATGTCGACCGGCACGATCTCCACCGGCACGGCGAGGTCGCGGACCATGGCGCGCACGAGCGCCAGCTGCTGAGCGTCCTTGCGGCCGAACAGCGCCCAGTGCGGGCGGGTCAGGTGCATGAGGGTCAGCACCACCTGCAGGACGCCCGCGAAATGCGTGGGCCTGGTGGCGCCCTCCAGGACGGTGGCGATCGGGCCGGGGTCGAGGCGCACGGAGGGCTCTCCATTCGGGTACATGACCTCCGGCGCAGGCGCGAAGACGATGAGCCGTCCGACGGCGAGACCGTCCTCCCCCGGGGCGCGCAGAGCGGCGGTCAGGCCCTCGACGTCGGCCTCCAGGGTGCGCGGGTAGGCGTCCAGATCCTCCCCGGCGGCGAACTGGAGCGGGTTGACGAAGATGGTGACGACGACGGTCCCGTCCGCGCCCACCCTGCGGGCGGCCTCGGCCACGAGATCGAAGTGCCCCTGGTGGAGCGCGCCCATGGTCATGACGACGGCGCGCGGGACGCCACCGGCACGAGGAACGCCACCGGCACCGGCGAAACCGCCGGCATGACGAGCGGCGCCAGCGCTTCCGGCCTTGGCTGCCCCGTCGGCTCTGTCGCCCCCGTTGACCCTGTCGGCCCTATCGGTCTTGTCGCCCCCGCCAACGCGGTCGGCACCGCCAACACTGTCGGCTCTATCTGCCCTGTCGGCTCCCTCATCAACGGCGAGCGCGGCGGCGAGCTCGTCGCGACTGCGCACCAGAGTTACCCGATCGCAGCGAGGGGCGGGCGCGGCAGATGCGGATGCGGGGGCGGAGGCGGGCGAAACGGGAGTCGTCATGGGCACACGCTAGATGATCGAGCCGATGGGCGGCCGACTCGAACGCGATCCGGGGATCCGGGGTCGAGATCGACATCCTCGAACGAAGTCGACGGTGCCACCGTCGATCTCGTTCGAAAAAGTCGATCTCGTCATCGCCCTCGGCATCGCACTCGACATCACTGGCGAGCCCGACTCACCCGGCGTCATCCCGCGGGGCGAGCGCCTCGCGCAGATCCTCGGCCTGGGCTCCGGTGATCCGACGCGTGTCCTTCACACGCCGGGTCGTGGCCAGCGCGAGCGCCCGGTAGGTGTCCACCACGTCCTCCAGCCCGCGCCCCTCGTCATCGCGCAGGGCCTCCAGCGCCTCGATGTGGGAGCGGACGGTGCCGGCGTCGCCGCGCGAGACCGGGCCGGTCAACCCGGTCAGCACGGAATCAGCGTCCTCGGTCAGTGCCCGATCCAGCGCGGCGCCGAGCAGCGGGCCGAGCGTGGCGGCACCGCCCTCGACGCCCGCGGCCGTCAGGATGCGCACAGCCTGATCGACCAGGGTCACCAGATGGTTCGCTCCATGAGCCAGCGCCGCATGGTAGGCGGGGCGGGCATCCTCGGCCAGGACGAAGGGCTCGCCGCCGAGCTCGACGGCCAGAGCCTGCGCAATGGGCAGGACGGCGTCGGGAGCGGTGACGGCCATGGGGCAGCCGGTCAGGCGGGCCACGTCGGTGGAGAACCCGCCGAAGGTCATGGCCGGATGGAGGGCGAGCGGGATGGCGCCCAGTCTGCGGGCGGGTTCGAGGATGCCGATCCCGTAGCGCCCCGAGGTGTGGACGACCAGCTGACCGGGCTGCCACCGGCCGAGGTCGGCCAGGCCCTTGACGAGCGTGGCCAGGGCGTCGTCGGGGACGGCGAGCATCACCAGTTCGGCGCGCTCGACGATCTCCTCGACGTCGAGCACGGGGACTCCGGGCAGAAGCGCCTCGGCGCGCTCCCGGCTGGCCTCCGAGACGGCGTGCACACCGATCACCTGGTGGTCGACCGCGCGCAGGGCGCTTCCCAGCACCGCGCCCACGCGCCCCGCGGAGATGATGCCGACGCCGAGCCGACCCGGTCGCGAGCCGGCGGATGCGTTCGAGGGAGCCGAGGAGTTCGCGGAAGTCTCAGACATGCACCGATCGTCTCACGCCGCCCCGGCGGAGCCGGCAGGACCGCCGCGATCATCGGAAGAGCCCTCGGGGCCGCCCTGAGAGCCCTCATCGGGGCCCTCGGGGCCGCCAGGGCCGCCATCAGTGCCCTCGACGGCTCGGGCGAGCCAGCGGTCGAGCCTCTCGGCGCGACGACGGCGCAGCGCGCGCTCGGAGACGACCCTCTGGATCTCAGCCGCCTCGGTCGCCTCGAGGTTGCTCAGAGTCGTGCCCACCGCGTGGTCCACCATGTCGAGGTGGATGGCGGCCAGTCCCCGTCGCCGGGCCAGCGGCCCCTGGCGCACCCGCATCGACTGAATGCGCTCATAGGGCACCACACTGGTGCGACGCCACCAGCGGCCGGTGCGCAGCACGACGCACGTACCGGTCAGGGCGATCGCCTCACGACGCCAGGCCAGCGGCGAGAAGACCCTGCCGCGCGGCGAGATGCGGATGAAGCCGCGCTCCGGCGCACCGATCGGCGCGTCCGGACTGCCGACGCCGTCGTCGTCGGCCCCGGACAGCGCCGCGGCGAGAAAGCCGTCGGGATCGGGCACGCCCAGGTCGGGCACCACCAGCCACAGCGCCCGCAGCGCGGTGCGCCGCTCCCCCACGGGCAGCAGCACGCTGCCGGTACTGCCGTTGCGCTGTTCAGTGGAGGAGCCGTCGGACGGCTTCCTCCCGGTCCTGCCCGCCATGCCGACCTTGACCCGCCACCAGTCCTTGCGCCGCCACAGCGGGCTCTGCTCGATGCCCACGCCGTGAACCCGCCCCGGCGGAAGAGTCAAGGAGACCTCAGAGGTGAGCCCGAACCTCACACGGATGCCCGTCGGCACCGCCGCGGCCCGGAACCCCCAGCCGCGGTTGAAACGGTTCCACACGGCTCCGATGATCGCGACGGGAGCGGCGAGGCTCGATAGCAGAACACCGCCTCCCATGCCATCGAAGACGATCGCAATGACAACCGCTGCGACAATGACGACGACGATCAAGACGGCCCACAGGGTCATGACCGAGCGGAGAATCGAGCCGACGAGGATCGCGGGGCTCACGGTGTACAGCGGATGCTCCTGGCGCCCGCCGGCATCGCGCAGCGGCGGGGCGCTCATCGCATCCTCGAAGCCGAGAGGGGCGGGGGCACGCTCCCGATCCGCCCGATCCGCCCGCCCAGGACCGTCGGCGCGGTCGGCTCCGGTGCGAGGAGCGCCTGGCCGGGAGCAGGTCGTATCGGTCTGTCCGGCAGGGGGCGCCCCGGCGTCGTCGGCAGCGCAGACGTGGACGGCGGAGGCGCCGGCCGTGGAAGCGGCATCAGCAGCAGCCCCGGCTCCGGCGGCGAGGTCGAGGATGCGGTCGCGCAGGGCCTCGAGCCGAGCGGTGGTCAGGTAGCCGATGACGATCCGCGAATCCGAGCCGCCCGCGACCTCCACCGTCAATTGGCCCAGTCCGAGGATCCTGCCCAGCAGCGGGTGGATGATATCGACGGATTGGATGCGCGGCAGGCGGGCGATCCGCAGCTGCTTGACGAGGATGCCGCTGCGCAGGTAGACGCCGTCGCGGTCCACGGCGTAACTCTTCGCCCACCACCGCAGGAAGAGGAAGGCGACCACCGCCGCGATCGCGGCCAGGCTCCCCATCACGACCCAGCGCACGACGCCGTGGGCAAGATCGATCCCGTGAGCCGTGGCATACCGATAGGCCTCGACCAGGTTATCGACGTTGCGGACGGTGAGGACGGCGATGACCGCCGTCACGACCTTCCAGCCCTCCAGGAGCGGGGAGACCGGGTGCATGCGGCGCCAGTCGACGCCGTCCGGCACGGCGATGCGGCGCCCGGCAGCGGCGCTCACAGGCCGGCCATTCTCTGCTCACCGCGGTCGGCGAGCAGGCGACGCAGGTGCTCGGCCTCCTTGACCGGCAGCCCGTTGATGGTCGCATCCGTGCTCGCCGCAGCCGTGTGCAGCCGGACTTCGGCGATCCCCAACCAGGCGGCCAGCGGCCCCTGCGAGGTATCGACGTACTGCATCCGCCCGTAGGGGACCACGCAGATGCGCCGGAACATGATGCCCTTGCGCCACAGCAGATGATCGGCGGTCAGGGCGTAGCCCATGGCGCGCACCTGACGCGGGACGAGCCAAACGGCCCACGCGGCGAAGCCCACCACCACCGCGGCGCCGACCCACATCCACGAGTACCGCACGAGCGCGCCGACGACGAAGACGGCCGCAAGCGCTCCGAGGCCGAGGAGGATGCCCACGACGCGGACGGCGATGAGCCTGCGCGAGACGGGCTGGAAGACGACGCCATCCGGGTTGAAGGGGTCGCCCGCACTGGTCGAGCCGGGAGTCGGGGCGCGACCAGCAGTACTCACAGAACTCACAGCACTCGTGGAGGCGGGTTCATTCACGGCGCTCATCCTTGCTCATCCTTGCTCCTCAAGGTTTGTCGAAGCTCCTCGCTCGGGGCGCCCTCCTGCGAGGGCGAACCGCATCATGCCCTCACTCCGGGGGCACTCCGGGACTGGGGCCGGTCCGGGACCGGGGCTCGTCAAGCGGGGGCGCCGCTATCGGGGACGGAAGAGGACTCCGAGCCGTGCCCGCCGTGATCGTCGTCGTCATCCATGTCGATGGCGCACCAGTGCTCCACGAGCAGACCGACGCCGCACCACAGGACGCACGACGCCAGGCAGGCGGCCGCGCACCACGCCAGCGAGGACATGGCGGGCGAGGGCGGCGCCAGGAGAGCCGTGGCGATCTCCCCGGCGTAGACCCCTCCAACGAGGGCGCCGACGATCGCCGAGGCCTGGGCGGCGACGGCGGTCGTGGCCGCACCGGTGGGCGTGATCCAGGTGGACTCGTGAGCGCGCAGACGCCGCACCGCGAGCCCGGCGATGAACACGATCACGGAGATGACCAGTGCGACAACGGCCCCCCAGGGCGTCAGCGACGGCACCCACCCGTGGTGGCGCAGCGAGAGGTCAGAGACGACCCAGGTGACGACCGCGGGCGCGATGAGGCACGCGAGGACCGTGGTCCAGCGCGTGCGGAACATCAGAGTCCCTGCCCCTGCCCATGTCCATTCCTACCGATGACGTCACTCCAGTTCAGGGGCGAGGCCCAGGGCTCGTCCTGCGAACCGCCGACCTGCGGAGCGGAGCCGGCCTGAGGCGCAGAACCGGCCTGAGGGGCGGAGCCGGCCTGCGGAGCGGAACCCGCCTGCGGGGCGGAGCCGACCTGAGGCGAGCGCGGGTAGGCCGGGTCCTGAGGCATCTGCTGACCAATGGGCATCGCACCGCCTCCGGGCACATGTCCGGGCATGTCAGCGGCATTGGCCGGCTGACCGGGCGCCGAATCAACCATGCCGGGGATGTCGGGCATGCCGGGGACCTCGGGCCTGTCCGTCATGGGGTCGGCCACCGGGGCGCCCGCCTGGCGAGGCATCGCGTCGGGCATCGCATCCACGACCGGTTCGGCCGAGCGCGCCCTCTCCACTCCGGCGTCCGCGGGCATGCCGCCGTCTGCCGGGGAACCGGCGCCGTCAACACCGCCGCCCCCGATCTCGGAATCGCCCACGGTCATCCCGAGCTGGTCGTCCCCGGAGTCGGGGGGAGCCACGTACTGGCCGGTCGGCAGCGCGGGAAGGTGGTCGGAGTCCAGCCAGTCGAGCGCGAGCCAGCGCACGCCGTCGCGGTCGGAGGCGGCCTCGGCGAGGGAGGCGACGTACTGGTTGCCGATCTCGGCGAAGGGATCGGCCTGCGCCCAGGGAACCAGGACGAAGGCGCGCTGGGCCGCGCGCGGATGCGGCAGGACCAGTTCAGGATCATCGGAGGTGACGCCCTCATAGGTGACGATGTCCACATCCAGGGTGCGCGGGCCCTTCGGCTCGGTGCGCACGCGCCCGGCGTCGTCCTCCAGACCCTGGCAGACGGCGAGGAGCTCACGCGGCGAGAGCGTCGTCGCTATCAGCACAACGGTGTTGAGGTAGTCCGGCTGCTCCGAGCCGCCGGGCTCGACGATGGCGGCCGTGCGGGCCAGCGGCGCGACGCTGGTGACCTCGATGCCGTCGGTCTCCCGCAGGGTGCGCACTGTCGACCGCAGAGCGGGAACGACCCCGCCGACGTTGCCTCCCAGCGCGATGACCGCATCGACCGGCTCGGCCGGACGCTGTCCCAGGACATCGGCCGGTGCCGGCACGGGGGCCGCGGGAGCGGGCGCGACCGCATCCCCGGCATCTCCAGTGGGCGCGCCCTGCCACGGCGGAGCCGACTCGCCGGGCAGCCCGACGACCGTCCCGGGGTCGCCGGCGCCGCCGTCCAGCGGCGCGCCCTGCCACGGCTGAGCCATCTGATCGGAGGCGACGGCGTCAACCGCGGGCTCGCTCCCCCACGGCACGTTCGCCTCCGCAGGGCCGCCGGCGCCGTCCGCCGACGAGCCCGACCACGGCTCAACGCCCCCGAGACCCGGGGCGCCCTCGGGAGCCCGGCTCTCACCGGCATCCTGTCCGTCACCGGCCGCAGAGCCCATCCCGACGCCCGCCGCGGCGATGCCCTCCGCGACGGCCGGGCTCCCGACAGGGTCGCCGGTAGTCCCGGAAGCCTGGGCCGGCCACTGGCCGGACGCCGAGTCGGGGACGACGGCCTGGTCCGACGCATGACCGGAGAGTGGATGACCGCCCTCGCCGCCGGTGCGATGAATCGTCACCGAGACGTCCTCGAAGGCGACGTCCAGGGGCGCCTGGGGCTTGTGGATGGTGACCTCGACGGCGCTCACGCGCGGGAAGGCCAGCACGGTCTCGCCGACACGAGCGGCGAGGGTCTCGATGAGACTCACCGGCTCCCCCTCGATCACGGCGACGACCGCCCGGGCGACCTCGGAGTAGTCGACGGCGTCCTTGACCGCATCGGTGACGGAGGCGACCGCGGTACCGCGCTCGCCCAGGTCGAGGGTGACATCGGCGGTGAAGAGCTGGCCCTCGGTGCGTTCGAAGGGGAGGACGCCGTGGTACCCGCGGGCGGACAGGCCCGACAGCCGGATCTGATCGGGCGTGGTGGTGGTCATCGGTGTTCCTTCCAGAGGGAGGCGGTTCGGACGGCGTCCCGGTTGGCCGGGATCTCATGGACTCGTACTGCCCAGGCGCCGGCGAGGGCGACGAGGGCCGTGGTGGCTGCGGTGGCGGCGTCTCGGGCGATCGGGTCGGCCGCCGCGGACTCGGGCAGACTCAGGGACAGGAAGCGCTTGCGCGAGGAGCCGATGAGGACGGGCAGGCCCAGCTCCCGGCGCAGACGCTCGGTGGCGGCCAGGAGCTGCCACGACTGCTGATGGGTCTTGGCGAAGCCGAGGCCGGGATCAACGACCACCTGACGACGATCGACCCCGGCAGCATCGAGCTCGTTCAGGCGCTCGCGCAACTCGGCCTCGACACCGGACACGACATCGCCGTGGGCGCTGTAGTCGGTCAGGCGATCCATGGTCTCAGGGTCGCCGCGCCAGTGCTGGCAGACGTAGACGACGCCGGTCTCGGCGACCACCTGGTGCATATCGGCGTCGGCCAGGCCCCCGGAGACGTCGTTGACGACAACGGCACCGGCCCCGACGGCCGCCTCGGCGGTGGCGGCGTGAATGGTGTCGATGGAGACGGCCGCGCCATCGTCCGCGAGCGCGCGCACGACGGGGATGACGCGCGCCTGCTCGACCTCGGGGGTGACGCGAACGGCGCCAGGACGGGTGGACTCGCCGCCGACGTCCACGATGTCGGCGCCCTGGGCGAGAAGCTGACGGCCGTGGGCGACGGCGAGGTCCGCGGTCTCCCAACGGCCGCCGTCGGAGAATGAGTCCGGAGTAACGTTGATGATGCCCATCACCAGGGTCCGACCGGCCGCCGAGGCCTCCGCGAGAGGGGACGGCAGAGGCACCGGTGCGGGGTGCAGGACATCAGTCACCCTCCCAGGGTAACGGTGCACGCGAATTTCTTCGGGAGCGGCGAGGCGCAGGAAGGTCGGACGGCGAGTCCGCCCACAGCCGACCGGGATGCTCCGCGGGCGTCTCCCCGCGTCCCCGCTCCTTCGCCTCCCCGACCCGTCCCTTCGCCGAGATCGGTCGTATTCCGCGTCAAGATCGGTTCAGTTCCGGCTCGAGATCGGTTCCGCCCCGCGGGTACTCGTCCCGAGAGCGTCGACGACGCGCAGGCCGTCGACGGTCGGGGATGTTCACGATGAGTGAGAACGTGTCCCGAGGTCCGGGAGCGGTTGAGCATAAGGATGCGGCCCTCGCCCCGGGCGATGAGCCTGTCGGGGGCGGGGTCGTCCCACCCGCACCGCTAGCGTCGAATGCGACCCGTGAGAGGCTCGGCGAGCCTCTTGGTCGTCCCGCCCGCACTGGTGGTCCCGCCGACGCGGGCATTCCGAGCGTGTCCTCCGCCTCCTCCAGGATCTGCCGCTGATAGCCCCGCCGACGTGAGCATTCCTGTTCGAGTCCGACGACGGCGCCGGGGGCCAGGAGCGGGCCCGATCCTGCGTCCGCGGAGGAACAGCCCCACTGGCGCACCGCCTCGGCACATCGAACTCGACATTTCTGCGTGAGTCCGACGACGGCCCCGTTGACTCGCGCGGAAATGCCGGTCTCGTGCAGAGATGCCCGTCTCGTGACCCCGGCAGCCGGGCGCGACCCCGCCGGACCGATCTCGATGCGGAACTGAACCGATCTCGGCGAAGAAGACGGGTCGGGTCCGGGCGCCGCCCCGCCCGCACGAATCCGGCCGCCCCGCAAGCCCGCCTCCCCCTTTCGTCGGACATCCTGGCCACGTCGGCCCCTTCGACGCATTCCAGCGCCATGACGCCGATTCCTAGCCTTGAGGCATCATCCGGGACCTGCTCGGGTCTCGGTCATCTCGGACATCCCAGTCACCTCGAAGGAGACGGTCATGCCTCACGCCCCATCCCTCCCGCACCGGTCCTCCCAACCGGCGCCGGGACCCACCACCGCCCCGCCCACCGACGTCGTGGTCGAGGCCCGGGACCTCACCAAGATCTACGGCTCCGGCGAGGCGCGGGTGGCCGCCCTGGACGGCGTGAGCCTGACCGTGAGCCGCGGCCAGTTCGTCGCCGTCATGGGCCCGTCGGGCTCGGGCAAGTCCACCCTCCTGCACTGCTTGGCCGGCCTGGACACCCCCGCATCCGGGCACGTCCTCATCGCCGGCCGCGATCTGGCCGGCATGAACGACAAGCAGCTGACCGCCGTGCGCCGCGACCAGCTCGGCTTCGTCTTCCAGGCCTTCAACCTCCTGCCCACCCTCACCGCGGAGGAGAACATCCTCCTGCCCACCCGCCTGGCCCACCGCACCCCCGACCCGAACTGGCATGACGCCGTCATCGCAGCCCTGGGCATCGGCGACCGCCTCGCCCACCGCCCCGCTGAGCTCTCCGGCGGCCAGCAGCAGAGAGTCGCCATCGCCCGCGCTCTCATCGGCCGCCCCCAGGTCGTCTTCGCCGACGAGCCCACCGGGGCCCTCGACACCGCCTCGGCCGCGTCCCTCCTGCAGGCGCTGGCCCGCATGTGCGACAACCTCGGTCAGACCGTCGTCATGGTCACCCACGACGAGAACGCAGCGGCCGCCACCAACCGCGTGATCCGCCTGCGCGACGGACGGATCATCGGCGACGACGCCGTGCGCCGCCCGACCAGCACGCACGCCGCGGCGGCCCCGGCGAGGCCGGCGGGCGCAGCAGCCCCGGCAGGCACAGCAGGCACAGCGGCCCCGGCAGGCTGGGTCACTCCCGCGGGGCCGGCAGCCCCCACGGACCCGGCAACCCCGGCGGCCCCCACGGGCACAGCAGGCACAGCAGCCCCGGCAAGGCCGGCGGGTCCAGCGACCTCGGCAGGCCCGGCGGCCCCCACGGGCACGGGGACCACCGCCAGCACCGCCGCGACTCGCAGGGAGGCCCGCTGATGCCCTCCCTGCTCGACGCGCGCCGCGCCGCTGCGGCCTTCGTGGCCGTGGCCATGAGCGCCGCCCTTATCGCCTTCGCCTTCATCCTCTCCGACTCCTTCCGCACCCAGATGCGGGCCGAGGCCCGCCTGTCCATCGGCGGCGCCGACGTCGTCGTCGCCTCGGGACGCCAGCTCAGCAGCACCGACGGCCACCTCGACGACAACCTCATCTCCCGACTCGCCGACCTCGACGGCGTCGCCTCCGTGCGCGGCGAGCACTGGGGCATCCTCCAACTCGACCTGCCGCGCCAGCTCGCGGGCACCGTGGGCAGCGCGATCATGATTCGGGACGTGCCCGTGCTCAGCCAGTACACCACCCTGGCGGCCGGGCGTCTGCCGATCGGCACCGGCGAGGTCGCCATCGACACCCGCCTCGCCGAGCAGCAGGGGCTCGGCGTCGGGGACACCATCCGCCTCAAGAACGGCTACGACCGCGGCACCAGCGGCACCAACGGCACCGGCGACGCCGACGGCACGGATGACATAGTCCATACCAGCCCGACCATCGTGGGCGTGGTCTCCCCCGGGGCCGACGCGGGCCTGGACAAGGGGACGGGGGGCACCGTCTACGCCACGGTCGACCAGTTCGAGGCCATGGGCGCGATCACCAGCTACAACCACCTGTACGTGACGGCGAGGCCGGGGACCAGTACCGGCGCCCTGGTGGACGAGGTCGCCGAGACCGTCCACGCCGTCCGACCCGGCGCCTTCGTGGTGGACGCCGACGACGCCGTCGCCGAACGCGCCGCCTCCGCCCAATCGGGCGGCACGATGGTCGCCATGGTCCTCAACCTGCTGACGCCCGTGTGCGCGGTGGTCGCGGGCATCGTCATCGCCACCACCTTCACCACCCTCGTGGCACGTCAGAACCGCACCATCGGCCTCGTGCGCTGCATCGGCGCGAGCCGCAGGCAGATCATGCTCGCCGTGCTGCGCACCGCCGTCGTCACCGGAACGGCCGGGTCCGTCGTCGGCGTCATCGCAGGGACCGCGGGAGCCGCCCTCCTCATCCGCTCGGGAGTCATCGAGAACCTGGACGCCCACCTCACCATCTCCCCCGTCTCCCTGGCGGGCGCCGTCGTGCTCGGCACGCTGGTCACGCTCGCGGCCGTGCTGCGCCCCGCGCACCGGGCCACCCGCATCTCCCCGCTCGTCGCCCTGAGCGGCAGCACGGTCGGCGCCAAGCGCGTCGGACGCGGGCAGCGGCTGGCCGCCATCACCGGACTCATCATCGCCCTGGCCGGCGCCGTCCTCGTCGTCCCGGGGACGACCGGGCACAACCTCTACATCGTGGCCGGCGGCGCCGTCCTCGTCGTCCTCGGGCTCCTGGCGGCCCTGCCCCTGCTGGTGAGCCTCATCGTCGGTCTCATCGGACGCGCCGGCTCCGATGGCCGCTACCCGATCCTCCACCTGGCCGCCCGCAACCTGGTCCGCAACCCCGGACGCTCGGCGGCGACAGCCGCCACGCTCCTCGTCTGCGTCCTGGTCGGCTCGGTCCTGTTCGTGGGCCTGTTCTCCTTCAACTCCTCCTTCCAGAGCATCGTGAACCAGGGCTCGCCCACCGACATCACGGTCTTCGGTGTGACCCCGCAGACCGACACCGCCGCGCTCACCTCCACCGTCGAGTCGACCGAGGGCGTGGAGTCCACGATCCTCGTCCCCAGCCTCGACCTCACCCAGACCGTGGACGGCGCGACCGACAGCATCGACGTCCTGTCCATCAACACCTCCGCGGTCGCCCCCGTCGTGCGCTCCACCAAGGGCCTGGAGGACCTCGACGACCGCACGCTCATCGTCGGGGAGCTCTACCGCATCCCCGACGGCGCCGCCGTGACCCTCACCGGCCCGGCGGGCGACGTCGAGCTGACCGCCCGCGTGAGGGAGGGGTGGGGCGCCGCCATCACCCCCGCCACCGCCGAGCGCCTGACCGGCGGGGAGCCGACCGACGCCATCATGTGGGTGCGCACCACGGGCGCCGGTTCCTCGGAATCGGTCGAGAATGCCGTCCGTCAGGCCACCCGCGGCCAGGATCTCATGGTCAGGGGGAGCGCGGAGGGACGCAACGAGTTCACGGACCTGATGCACCGGACGGTGTTCACCATCTGCCTGGTCATGGCGGCGGCCCTCATCATCGCCCTGAGCGGGCTGGCCAACACCACGGACGTGAGCGTCCTGGAGCGCACCCGCGAGATCGGCCTGCTGCGAGCCACCGGCACCGACCGCTCGCAGGTCAGACGCCTCATCGTCATCGAGGCCTCCCTCCTGGCCCTCATCGGCGGTGTCCTGGGCGTCGTCATCGGGACCGCGCTGGGGGCGGCGGGCACGCTCGCGGTCCTGAGCGACGGGGGAATCAGCGTCTTCATCCCCTACCTCCCGCTGGCCGGCGTCCTCGCCGTCACGCTGCTCGTCGGCCTCGCAGCCGCACTGCGACCGGCCGGGCGCGCGGGCCGGGTGACGCCGGTAACGGCCCTGGCGACGGACTGAGTGAGGGCCCTCTCAGAGCGCGGCCTCCCGCTCCCGGTGCACGGCGACGACGAGCTTGAGGCGGGAGGCCGCCCCGTACTTCCTCATGAGGTGGGAGACGTGGGTCTTGACGGTGGACTCGGCGACGACGAGGCGCTGCGCGATCTCCGCATTGGAGTAGCCCTCGCACAGCTGGGCGAGAACCTCCTGCTCGGCCTCGGTCAGGTCGGGGCGGGTGCCCTGGCGAGCGGGACGCAGATGGCGGGCCACCAACCGGGATGCGGTGGCCGGGGAGATGGTGGTGCCGCCATCGGCCGCGGCGAGGACGGCCCGCACGATCTCCTCGGGGGCCGAGTCCTTGAGGAGGAAGCCATTGGCCGACTGCGACAGGGCGGCGAGCATGGCCTCGTCGTCATCGAAGGAGGTCAGGACGACGACGGCGATCCCCGGATGCTCGGCCCGGACGCGGCTCAGGAGCTCCAGCCCGTCCATGCCGGGCATGCGCACATCGGTGAGCAGGACGTCGACGGGCACCCTCCGCAGAAAGGCGAGAGCATCCCGGCCGCGGTCGAAGGCGGAGGCGACCTCGATCCGCTCCGAGGAGGCCAGGTAGTTGCGCAGAGCGGTCAGGACGAAGGAGTCGTCGTCGACGAGCGCGACCCGGACCGCCGACGACGGGGATCCGGGCGGGTTCGTGGGAGCCATGGCAGGATGCTAACCATTGAGAGGCAGGGGGTGGTCATGAGACTCGGGGCAGGACCGACCGGGGCGGCGGAGGGCGCGGGGCTCGCAGTGGGCGCGGTGGGCCCAGGACCCGCAACAGACGCAAGGCCCGCAGCGGCCCCAGCAGGCCCAGGACCCGCAGCAGGCGCAAGACCCGCAGCAGGCGCAAGACCCGCAACGGGCCCAGAACCCGCGGCGAAACCAGCGGACCCAGGGCCCACAGTGGGCGCAACGAACCCAGGACCCGCGGCAGACGCAGCGAGCACCACCGGACTGCTGGCCCGCACGCGATTCTCCACCTGGACGCCCGGGTGGCGCACCCACCTGCTGGGCCTGGCCTGCGCCGGCCTGCTCACCCTGATCTCCGTCGTGGCTCTCGAGCCCTTCGAGGCCACCGATGCGTACATCGTCGTGGTCAGCGGCATCGGGATCGCGATGCTCTCGGTGTGGCCGCTGGGGGCCAGCGCGATCAGTCTCCTGACCTCCTGCATCTTCCTCCTGGCACTCGACCACGGCGCCTATCTCAGCCCGGTCCTTCCGGCCATGGGGCCCTGGCTGTGCACCGCGGTGCTCCTGACTCGCGGCTTCAGCAGGGTCGGCGCCTACGGCCTGCTGGCCGCGAACGTCGTGGCGACTTTCGTCTTCTTCCTGTTGAGCCCACCGAACGAGTTCGCGGTGTGGCAGGGGTACCTCCCCGTCCTGTTCATGGGAGCCACCTGCCTCGTCGTCGCCGAGCTCCTGCGTCAGCCGCGGATGCAGGTCGACGCGGCGGCCGCCCAGTACCGGGCGGACCTGGAGCGCCAGCGCCTCCTCGTCATCTCCGAGCTGCACGACACGGTGGTGCGCGATCTCACCCAGGCGGTCATGACCGCCGAGCAGGCCCGGCTCGTCCGACCCGACGCCGCACTCGCCGGCGATCTGCGCGCGCTCACCGCCTCCGTGCGCACCGCCGTCGAGCAGCTGCGGAACAGCCTGCGGACCCTGAGCGACGCCGGGGGTGGAGTCGGCATGGACGTCCTGGCCTCCTCCGCCCCACGACCCCTGAGCGAGGTCGTCGCCGAGGCGCGCGTCGTTCTGGCGTCCCGCCGGGTCACCCTGGAGACCGAGGGGCTGGACGCACTGGAGTCGGCCGCCGTACCGCCTGGAGTGCGCCAGCAGCTGGTACGGGTGCTCGGCGAGCTGGTGAGCAATATGGTCAAGCACGCAGCGCCCGGCAGTGCACGGCTCCTCATCGAGGCCGATGGCCGGAGCCTGGAGGCCATGGCCTCCAACGCCTCCGGGCCGGGGCATCGGGATGAACGGCGCGGTGAGTGGCAGGGGCGCAGCGCCGTGATCTCGTCCGGGCTCGGCCTGGCGGGCGCGCAGCGACGGGTGGAGGCCTTGAGCGGAAGCTTCGACGTCACTCGTACGACCGAGCGATTCACCGCGGTCCTGTCCGTACCGCTCAGGGCCGCCGCCCCAGGATGAGGCTCATGGCCTCGCTGCGGGTGGCGGCGTTGCGAACGCCCGGGATCACGCCGGACTTTATTGCGTATGGATAAAACGGGATAAGACTTCTAACCTCGTCCCGTGGACAACATCAACAACCCGTACACACCCAATGCGGGAGCGACCCCCGAGGCTTTCATCGGGCGTGACGGACAGACCGAGGCCTTCTCGGTGCTGCTCGAACGCCTCAAGAGGGGACGCACTGAGCAATCCATGATCATCACGGGTCTTCGCGGTGTCGGCAAGACCGTTCTGCTCAACAAGTTCGCCGAACTGGCGGAGCGGATCGGATGGGAGGTCGTCGAGCTGGAGGCCTCCAAACATGATGAGACCGCCTTCCGCCAGTCGATTTTCTCCAAGTTCCGCGCCGCACTCCTGCACCTGTCCCCCGGCGTCGTTGGAGTAAGAGAGCTCGTCACGCGGCCGAGGTTCTGAGCTCCTTCGTCCTGTCCGTCGACCGGGAGGGTACCTTCTCCGTCACATGGGACGTCGCCCCATCGGAAGGGTATGCCGACCACGGCGACCTGGGGCTGGACCTCACGGACGTCTTCCTCGCCGTCGGCGAGGTGGCCAAGGAGAGGACTACCGGCATCGTAGTCCTCATCGACGAGGTCCAGTTCCTGACGACGACACAACTCGAGTCCTTGATCCAGGCAGTGCACAAATCAGTTCAGAAGAGGCTTCCCATCACCTTCGTCGGAGCCGGACTCCCCCAGATCGCCGAACTAGCCGGTGACGCCAAGTCCTATGCCGAACGGCTCTTCAAGTTCCCGCGCATCGACTCACTCGCGCCCGAGGATGCCTGTCGCGCCATCATCGAGCCCGCCCAAGCCGAGGGCGCAACCTTCACCGAAGCCGCCGCGGACCTCGCAGTGAGCATCACGCACGGGTACCCGTACTTCCTTCAAGAACTCGGCTACCAGGCCTGGATCATCGCCAGGGACAACCTCATCGACAGCGACGACGTCGGTGCCGCACGCGAGGCCTACGAGGCGAAGCTGGACAGTTCGTTCTTCAGAGTCCGACGCGACCGCGCCACACCATTGCAGACGGCGTACATGCGCGCGATGGCGGAACTCGGATCCGAGCCCCAGAAAGCCGCCGACGTCGCCGCCCGCATGGGCCGGGAATCGTCCCAAGTGGCACCAATCCGCTCGCAACTGATCGACATGGGGCTCCTGTACACGCCTCAGCACGGATACGCGGCCTTCACCGTGCCGGACTTCGACACGTTCATGCTCCGCGCGGTACCAGAGCTGGATGTTCCGGAGATTCACCGCCGGCGTCGGCGCCGCTGAAGCGAGGTGCGGCGGCGCCGACGCCGCCGCTCAGGTTCACCGGTCCATGGACCGTGGTGACGGGCGACTCGGCGGTCAGTCCGGCTCGGTCGGCCCAATGCCGAGCGATTCACCGCGGTCCTGTCCGTACCGCTCAGGGCCGCCGCCCCAGGATGAGGCTCATGGCCTCGCTGCGGGTGGCGGCGTTGCGCATAATGCCGCGCACCGCGCTCGTCACGGTGTTCGCACCGGGCTTGTGCACGCCGCGCATCGACATGCACAGGTGCTCGGCCTCCACCACGACGAGCACTCCCACGCAGCCCAGGCGCTCGACCATCGCATCGGCCACCTGCGCCGTCAGCCGTTCCTGGACCTGGGGGCGCCGGGCGTAGCCGTCCACGAGTCGCGCCACCTTGCTCAGCCCCGTCACCCGTCCGTCCTCGCCCGGGATGTAGGCGACGTGCGCGGACCCGTGAAAGGGCAGGAGATGATGCTCGCACACCGAGTACAGGGGGATGTCCCGCACGAGCACCATCTCGGAGTGCCCGAGGTCGAAGTTCCTCTCGACATGCGCGCCGGGATCCTCGCCGAGCCCGGAGAACATCTCCGCGTAGGCGCGGGCCATCCGCTCCGGCGTCTCGCGCAGGCCCTCGCGGTCGGGATCCTCCCCCACGGCGACCAGCAGATCGCGCACAGCCCGGCGCACGGCATCGGCGTCGTAGGTCACGACTCGGCGTCCCCCGCGGCATCATCCCGGTCCTCGGAGCCCCCTGCATCGTCGGACCCCTCGGAGCCCCCGTCACCGGCCGAGTCCCCGGAGCCATCCCGGTCCTCGGAGCCCCCTGCATCGTCGGACCCCTCGGAGCCCCCGTCACCGGCCGAGTCCCCGGAGCCATCCCGGTCCTCGGAGCCCCTGTCGCGGGCGTTGTCGTCGTCGACACCGTTGCCGCCGGTCACGACCTGGCCCCCAGCATCATCCGCGCCGTCGGAGCTACCGGCACCGCCGCCCTCGGCGGAGTTCCGCTCCTCGTCGCCTTCCCGCTCCTCGCCGTTCCGGGAGAACGCCTTGGCAGCTGCGGGGAAGTCGGAGGCGGCCACGGCCTCCTCCACCACCAGGGTGTCGTCGGCCCGCCACAGCGGACGCTCGGGCTGCTTGATGACAGGGGCGAAGATGCGCTCGAGGTCCTTCTCCAGCAGCGTCTCCTTCTCCAGCAGCTGGCTGGCCAGGTCCTCCAGGACGGCGTGGTTGCGGGTCAGGATCTCCCATGCCTCGCGGTGGGCGGCGTCCATGAGAGCGCGCACCTCGGCATCAACGGTCGCGGCGACGTCCTCGGAGAAGTCGCGGCTGGTGGCGGACAACCCCAGGACCGTCTCATTCTCGGTGGTCCCGAGCTTGACAGCGCCGACCGTGCGGGTCATGCCGAAGTCGGTCACCATCTTGCGGGCGGTGCCCGTGGCCTTCTCGATGTCGTTGGAGGCGCCGGTAGTGGGGTCGCGGAAGACGAGCTCTTCGGCGGCTCGCCCGCCCATGGCGTAGACGAGCTGATCGAGCAGCTCGTTGCGGGTCGTGGAGTACTTGTCGTCACTGGGCATGACCATGGTGTAGCCCAGGGCCTTCCCTCGCGGCAGGATCGTCACCTTGGTGACCGGGTCCGAGTAGGCCCCGGCGGCGGCGCACAGGGCGTGACCGGCCTCGTGGTAGGCGGTGACGGCCTTCTCGTGGTCGTTCATGACCCGGGTGCGCTTCTGGGGGCCGGCGATGACGCGGTCGATGGCCTCGTCCAGGGCGCGGTTGTCGATGAGCTGGGCGTTGGAACGAGCGGTGAGCAGTGCGGCCTCGTTGAGGACATTGGCCAGGTCCGCACCGGTGAAGCCCGGTGTGCGCTTGGCGACCAGGTCGAGGTCGACGTCGCGGGTCATGGGCTTGCCCTTGGCGTGCACGCGCAGGATGGCGGAGCGGCCCGCCATATCGGGGGCCTCGACGCTCACCTGCCGGTCGAAGCGCCCGGGGCGCAGCAGCGCCGGGTCGAGCACATCGGGGCGGTTGGTGGCGGCGATGAGAATGACGTTGGTGTTGGCGTCGAAGCCGTCCATCTCGACCAGCAGCTGGTTGAGAGTCTGCTCGCGCTCGTCGTGACCCCCGCCCATGCCGGAACCGCGGTGACGCCCGACGGCGTCGATCTCATCGACGAAGATGATGGCGGGGGCATTCTCCTTGGCCTGCTCGAACAGGTCGCGCACGCGCGAAGCACCCACGCCAACGAACATCTCGACGAACTCCGAGCCGGACATGGAGAAGAAGGGCACGCCCGCCTCTCCGGCCACCGCCCGGGCCAGCAGCGTCTTGCCGGTTCCGGGCGGACCGTACAGCAGGACGCCCTTGGGGATCTTGGCGCCCACGGCCTGGAACTTCTCGGGCTCGGAAAGGAACTCGCGGATCTCCTCGAGCTCCTCGACGGCTTCGTCCTCTCCGGCGACGTCGTCGAAGGTGACGTCGGGCATCTCCTTCTGCCCCACCTTCGCCTTGGACCGGCCGAAGCCCATGGCCCCGCCGCGGCCGCCGCTCATGCGCCCGACCAGCCACCACATGACTCCCAGGAAGAGCGCCATCGGAAGCATCAGCTGGAGCATGGAGGACCACCAGCTCGCCGTCGGGACGACCGAGTTGAAGCCGCCCGACGGGGCGGCCGCCTGGACCAGCTCGTCAACCTGGACCGACTGGGCCTCGGTGTAGTTGAACTGGACCTTCTTGCCCACCGGCTTGCCGGTCTCCCCGGGCTCGGAGGGCACCGTGGTGTAGCTCTCGGTCAGCTCGAGCTCGACGCGCTGATTCCCGTCGATCACCGTGACGGACTTGACGGTCCCGGCCTGGTCCCTGAGGATCGCCAGACCCTCTGAGGTATCGATGCTGTGGTATCCGCCCAGCCCCGACACCAGTGCCCAGACGAGCAGCGCGATCAGGATAATGGGCGCAACCCATAGCAGGGGGCTGCCGAGCGGGCTGCGGCGCTTCTTATCCCCCTGCTTGGAGCCGCCCTTGTCACCCTTCTTCTCGGGTCGGTTGTTCGGGCGGTTCTGTCCGGTCTGACCGGGTACTTTCATCGGCGTTGGTCCCTTCGCGCGTCCGATTCCCCGACGTTAGCCGACAAGGACCGCTTTCTGCCGCGAGGACGGTCACCGTTCGCGGCAGGCGTGCAGGTCCGAGGCGGATACCGGTCAGGCCTTGTGCTCGCCGGAGCGACGCCGCACCCTCAGCAGCGCTCCGATTCCCAGGAGGGCGGTTGCGACCAGGGCAGCCACTCCGCCGACTCCGCCGGTGGAGGCCAGCAGTCCGTCACGACGGTGCGAGGGCGGGTCCGCCACGACAATGACGTCCTTGGACTCCGTGGACGCGGACTCCCCGGGAACGCTGTCCTCGATTGCGATGGTGGCGTCGTCCGAACTCGGCCCCGGCGCTGCAGGCGCCTCGTTCTGATGGGGCGCCGGGTTCGCCGGCGCGGGCTCGGAGGCCTCGACACCCGGCTCGGACGTTCCAGGAGCCGGAGTCTCCGGCAGGCTCGACGCCGGAGCGGCCTGCCAGGAGGGGCGGGCGACCAGCGAGAGGTCCTGCTTGAGCGCGCTCGACAACGACTCGACGACCACGCCCGTCCCGGAGTCCGACGCGTGGGCGATCATGCCGCCGCCCAGGTAGATCGCCGAGTGGTAGACGTTCGCGAAGTAGTCGCCGGTGGTGCCCGCGCCCCCCGGGGACTGCTTGGAGAAGAAGAGGATGTCTCCGCGCTGGTACTCGTCATCCGTGTTGAGCCACAGGTCGCCGTGAGTGTAGAACCAGCGCGCGAGAGCATGGGACTGCCCCAGCTCCGAGCCGGCGGTCTGGCCGAAATCGACCCATGAACCGACGCGCGTGTTCTCATCGGCGACGTAGGTGGTGTGCGAGTAGTCCCAGCCCATGAGGGTCATGCCCACGAAGGAGGCGTCCGTGATCGGATAGGGGGCCGTCTGGGAGGAGTGAACCACCCCACTGCTGGTCAGCGGGGAGGGGCGGACGTCGTCCTGGATGAGACCGGCGCCCGCGTTGACGAAGCTCTGCGCCCGGGTGATCTCGTCCTCGACGGCCGTCGCATCGGAGCGGGTGCTGGGATGCTCATCGAAGCCGGTCGGCACGGCCCACTGGCCGTCGGCCGTGGGCACCGCGATGTTGCCGCGGATGCCCGAGACGTTCGAGCTCTGAACGGAGTACGTCATTCCGGCCCCGTCATCCGCGCGGACGTGACCGCTCGTGCTCGCCGTCTGCCCCAGTCCGGGGGCGGCCATGAGCTCGTCGACGGTGGCGAACTGAGAGGCGGTAGCACTGGGCGTGACGACCACGGGCTGCGCCACTGCCGTACTGGTCTCCTGAGCCGCGGCCGGGGCGCCGCTGAGCGTCAGAACCAGAGCCAGGGCTGTCAGCCCAGTGGCGGCGGGAACATGACGAGTGATCACAACAGTTCTTCTCTTCAACACAAAGGACGGCGGACGCCAGGGCGAGACTACCGTGCGTGCGGGATATGGGGTTGCACGCAATACTAGTCTACCGCAGATCACGAAACGATAACGAGTTGGGCGCGATCCTCAGAGCGGCGCTGAAGGGGCGGCGCTGAAGAGCGGCATTGATGCGCCTCCGCCATACCGGCGGCACGCGGACGGCTGGGACGGCGGCGGCATCGACGCAGCGCCCTGGCCTCATGAAAAGCCCTGAGAACCTCAGAAAAGCGCCTGCTCCTCGACCCGACTGCGCCACAGCATGAGCAGACCGAGGGCCAGGAGGGTCAGTGCCGCCAGGACGAGTGCTGCACCCGCGCCGGTGAAGGCCAGCAGACCACCGATGGTGCGGGTCGACGAGTCCTGAGCGACGACGGCGGAGCTGGCCGACGCATCGGACTGGGAGCCCTCATCCTCCCAGGACGAATCGCTCGTGTAGCCCGGATCCGATCCGTAGGTCCTGGACGAGGAGGTCGGGGCGCTCCCCGACGACGGCGAGCCCGAAGACGAAGACGTGGGCGCGGGGGTCTCCTCCGGATCGGCCTCGCTCGATGATGACGACTCGGGCGTCTCCTCCGAAGCCGACGGCATGTCGGACGGCGCCGCGGGAGCCTCCTCCGCCGGCGGTGCCGGGCTCGATGTCTGATCGGGCTCGGGGAGCTCGGGCTGCTCGGGAGGAGAAGGCGTCTCGTCGCCGGGATCCACCGTCTCGTCATCAGGAGCCAGCCCCTCGGGGCGGGCCTCCCCGCTCCCGTCGTCATTGGAAGGGTCGAACTCCAGGGCGAAGGAGGACGTGGGAAGCGTTCCGAGGCCATGCCCCGCCTGCCCTGCCTGCCCCGCCGCAGAAGCCTGCGCCGGCTGTACTGGCTGCACCGGCTCGGAGGCCACGACCTGGGAGGAATCAGCGGAATCAGATGCGGTCTGAACCGGCTCGGAAGCGGCGCCTCGAGTGTCGTCGGCGACATCGGCGGCAAATGCCTGCTCGGGTGCAGCCACGAGCGCGAGAGCAGCGAGAACCGCAGCGAGGGAAGCGAAATGACGGATCATAAGGCCTCTCCTTTGCGGTCGTGGTTGCTGCGAAAAGCAGTGGAAGAACTGGAAGGTAGGTAGAGAAGGTAGAGCTGGTAGCAGTAGTAAACGGCGGCGGAGCATCGGGGAATCGGGGATGGGATGGGTGGTCGCCCTTATATCATGGCCGGGACGCCACGACGGGACCACATGCTGCAGTACTGTACCCGAGGTTGCAAGAACATCACAGTGCAGTTCGCCTCAGGTTCGCCTCACGCCGTCTGGAGCGTCCAGCGCCGGCCGGGCTGCCCCGCCCTGCCAATCGCGGTGGCTTAGAACCAGGCATCAAGATCGGTCAGCGGCCCACAACGGCGGAATCACGCGGACCCTTATCCCGTCAGCAACAGTCCTAGACCGCCGCGGCGGACAGCCTCAAGGCCCGGCGGACTCAGGAGGCGGCGACGACCGGCTGTCCCTCGCTCGGCTGGACGACGACGAAGCCCGGGCCGTGGAAGCCCAGCTGGAAGGACTCCCCCGAGCCCCGGCCGATGAGAGAGCCCATCTTGAAGGTGCTCTTGACCTGCGGCTGAAGGTTCGCGGACCAGCAGACCGCGGCCTGAGGGTCGACGAAGGTGGGCTGCTGGGAGCAGTCGAGGAGCATCGGCGGGCCGTCGGAGGAGACGGCGACCACCCCCTGCCCCTGGACGAGGAGGTTGAACAGCCCGCCCGCGAGGATCCCGGCGTTGCCGATGAGGCGGATGTCGTAGCCGAGGTTGGCGTCGAAGGCGAGCAGAGAGCGCGTGTTCACGGTGATGGCGTCGCCCTCGAGCTGGAGGAGGAAGACGTTGTGCGCGGCGCGGGCGAAGAAGACCTCACCCTGGCCGGTCACGCGCATGAGGTTGCCTCCCTCCCCGGACACGGCCTTCTTGAGCATGCCGCTGAGGTTCTTCGAGCCCTGGTAGGAGAAGTCCATGGCGCCCTGGTAGGCAACCATGGCGCCTTGAGCGGCGAGCACCTCGGGGCCCAGAGCGACGCGAAGCATCTTGTCCGACTGGAGCGTCCAGCGCTGGCCGGTCTCCTGCTCGCGGTGGTTCTGGTCGAAGATGGGGCTGCGCATAAGGGGCTCCAATTCACTGTTTCACTGTCACTGTGATGGAATCTTCAGAAATGGAATCTTCCATGCACAGAGTATCGGAGGGAACGGCGTCACGTCTTGGGCAGCAGTACCCACAGCACTCACGCCCTCGCCCGGCGATCCCGGCGATCTTGAGCCCCGGAGAGGAACGGCCGCCGCAGGCGGGTCCCGCCCCCCCCCGGACCGATCTCGGTGCGGAGTACGACCGATCTCGACGCGGAAGCGGACCGATCTCGACGCAAGGGCCTCGACCGACTCGGCGGGCTCAGCCCCCGTACACCTCGGGGCGCAGCGTTCCGATGAAGGAGAGGTTCCGGTACTCCTCGGCATAATCCAGCCCGTAGCCCACAACGAATTCGGTGGGGATGTCGAAGCCGACGTACTTGACGTCCACCTCCACCTTGGCCGCTTCCGGTTTGCGCAGGAGCGCCGCGATCTCAACACTGGCGGCCCCTCGGCTCGACAGATTGCCCACCAGCCACGACAGCGTCAGTCCGGAGTCGATAATGTCCTCCACAATGAGGACATGACGACCGGTCAGGTCGGTGTCGAGATCCTTCAGGATGCGCACCACGCCACTGGACTTGGTTCCAGACCCGTAGGAGGACACGGCCATCCAGTCCATGGGCGCACTGCGGTGCAGACGCCGTGAGAGATCGGCCATGACGTAGACCGCTCCCTTGAGCACGCCGACCAGCAGCAGGTCCCGCCCCTCGTAGTCGGCATCGATCCGGGCGGCCATCTCATCAAGGCGTTGAGCGATCTGCTCCTCGGTGATGAGGACCTGCGCGAGGTCGGGTCCCATGTCCGCGGCGTCCATGTGCGCTCCTCAATGTGCGTAAGCGGTCGTAAGCGGTGCTAAGCGGTTGCCGGCACCGCCAAGCCTGCCATAACGCGACCGCCCTCGCCCTTCACGGTCAGATCACAGTCCGAGGCGCTCGATCCACTGATCGGGCCGGGCGAGCTCACCCGGCCGGGGCAGATGATCCGGCGCGGCCCACACCGCATTGAGTCCCGCATGGCCCACCCGCGCCACGACCGCGCGCACGAAGGCCGCGCCGTCGGCGTACTGGGCCTCCTTGGCTTCCATGCCGATCATATGGTGCAGCAGCGACCCCGAGCCCGACCCGGGCCCGACGCCGCCGGCATCACCGGCATCGCGGCGCGTGCGGGCCAGCACGGCGCGCAACCGGTGGACCGAGGGCATACGGCTGGGATCGACGGCGTCGAGGACCGCTTCCGCATGCCCCTCCAGCAGCGTCAGGAGCGCGACGACGCGCGCCAGCGCGGCCCGCTCGGACGGTTCGAGGAGACCGCCGAGCAGGAGGGCGGCCGGTTCGGACGGGCGCCCATCCGCGCTCCGCGCACGTGCGGCGGCCCGGGCGAGTCGGGCGCACCGCTCCGCCCTGCCGGAAGCCGTGCGCCGGCTCGCGTCAACGAGTCCGCGCACGACCGCGCCCAGTTGAGCGACAAGGTGCTCGGCCAGCCACGGCGCGGCGCTCAGCTGGATCAGATGCGTGGCCTCGTGGAGCGTGATCCAGGCGGGCAGGTCGAGGACATCGAGGTCGAGCCGCTGCCGGATCGCCAGAACGTTGGGCGCCACCAGGAGCAGCCGGGCGCCGGGTCGGGTGCCGGCGGAGGCTCCGAGCGGGGGCAGGACCTGGCCGAGGAGCCGGGTGGACATGTATCCCAGGACGGCGCCGACGTGGGCGGTGGCGAGTGCACGCGTGCCGCGACCGACGTCGGGAGCGGCGATACCCCTATCCCCCATATTCCTCATGAGCCCGCGCAGCCAGGCCGCTGAGGCGGTCATGAGGCCCGTGCGGTCCACCACCAGGACCTCGGCCGTCGCGGCCGCGTGCCGGGCGGCATCGGGCAGACCGGTGATACGGCCGGCCCAGGGCGTAGCGCCGACGATGCTGCGGTGCAGCAGGGCGACGGTCGCGCGGCGGGTTGCCGTGGGCACACGCGGACCCGCGGGAACGGCGAGGCGCGCCAGGCGCACGGCGGCGTCCCAGTCGACGAGGTCGGCGGCGGTCGGCGCGGAAGCGGTACTCGGGCTCACCCGCCTATTGTCCCCGCTGATCATCCTGTAACCATCTCGGCCGCCTCGGCTATGTCGGCTGTTTCTGCTGTCTCAGCTCGACTGTCTCGGCTCGGCCGCCTCAGCCGCTGCAGCCGCAGTCGGCCAGTGGAATCACGAAGTCGTTGTCGATCGCCGTGCGCGCCGAGGTCAGACCACCGTCCTCGAAGTCGTCGACGATCACCGCGAAGGCCAGCTGCCGCCCATCCTTGGTCACGACCGTCCCCGTCAAGGATGCGGTGGTGCCCAGGGACCCGGTCTTGGCGCGCACGGTCCCCGCGCCCCCGACTCCCTCGAACCGATCCCCCAGCGTGCCGTCCAGCGCCCCCACGGGCAGGTCGGTGAGCAGCGTCCGCCCGACGGTGCCGCCGTCGGCGCCCGCGGATCGGGCGATGATCTGCGCCAGGAGCCGGCTGGAGACCTTGTCCCCCAGCGCCAATCCCGAGCAGTCGAGCATGGTGACGCCGGTGGTGTCGAAACCGTCGGTCCCCAGCTGGGCGAGCACGGCCCCGGTGGCCCCCTCGAAGGTGGCCTCCCGGTGCGCGTCGATGGCGACCAGGCGCCCCTCGACCTCGGTCATGGTGTTGTCGGAGGTCTTCAGGGATACGGATAGGACATCGGCCAGGGGCGCGGACTCGACGGAGGCGAGCTCGGAGGCGTCCGAGGAGGCGGCGCCCCGTGTGACGTCGCCCGTCACCGCGACGCCCGCGGCCGTGAGCTGGTCGGAGAAGGCCTTCGCGGCCTCCATCGCGGGGTCGCTCGGATAGGCGCCGCTGTGGGAGTGGGCGGTGACGTCGAGCATGATCGGCTGGATCGGGGCGACCCAGGCCTGATTGCCGTCCTCCCAACTGCTGTTCCAGCTGGGGCCGGTGAACAGGGTGTCGTCCAGGGCGACGCTGACGCTGGTGACGCCCTTGTCCTTCAGGGCCTCGGCGGTGCTGCGGGCGAGGTCGCCCAGGCCCGCGTGCCCCACGGTGGCGCTCGGATCTCCGGCGTCGGCCGCCAGCAGCACATCCCCGCCGCCGACCAGTGTGACGGTTCCTCCCGACACGACCGCCTTGGTCGTCAGCGTGTGATCGGGGCCGAGCGCCGACAGCGCCGCCCAGGCGGTGAGGACCTTGTTGGACGATGCCGGCGTGAGCGCGCTCCCCCCGTTGACGTCGAGCAGGGTCTCGCCGGTGGCGACGTCGATCACGGTGGTGGCGGTCGTGCCCTTGCCGACCATGGGATCCGAGGCCAGCGTGGAGGCCATGGAGTTCAGCGCCGCGGCCGTGGGGGCCGGCGCATCGGCATCGAGCCCCGACGGCGTCCCCGACTCCTCCGCCGGCGGCGACGGCGTGGGGTAGGGCTGCGGACGATAGGAGCTGGAGGCCGCGCTCAGCGGCCCCGGAACGAGGTCGAGGGAGTCGGCGAGCCCGTAGTAGGCACTCGCGACGGCGAGCGTGGCGACAGTGAGCGCCGCGATCTGAGCCTTGCGCACATCTCCTCCAATGGGTTGGCCCACAGGTCGGACGGCCCCACGGATGCGACCGGGACCCCGCCGCGGGGAACCGGGCCGTAGGATGTCCCGCAGGAGCGCCGTCGTAGGCCACACTAGTGCCACTGGGACGGCTGAAGCCGATACTACTGTAAGGAGAGACCCGTGGAGTTCGACGTCACGATCGAGATCCCCAAGGGCAACCGCAACAAGTACGAGGTGGATCACGCCACGGGCCGCATCATGCTGGACCGCATGCTGTTCACCTCGACGCGATACCCGGATGACTATGGCTTCATCGACGGCACGCTCGGCGAGGACGGGGATCCGCTCGATGCGCTGGTGCTGCTGGAGGAGCCCACGTTCCCCGGCTGCCTCATCCGCTGTCGCGCCCTGGGCATGTTCCGCATGCGCGACGAGAAGGGCGGCGACGACAAGGTCCTGTGCGTCCCGTCCGCGGATCAGCGCGCCTCCTGGCGCACCGACATCGAGGACGTCTCCGAGTTCCACCGCTTGGAGATTCAGCACTTCTTCGAGGTCTACAAGGACCTCGAGCCCGGGAAGAGCGTGGAGGGCGCTCACTGGGTCGGCCGCGAGGAGGCCGAGGAGGAGATTCGGCGCTCCTACGAGCGCGAGGCCGAGCGGATCGCCCGCGAGAGCCCCGAGAGCCACTGACCGCGCCCGCCCCTGGCCGGCCCTGACCCTGGCCGGCCCTGACCGCGCCCGCGCACCCCTTCGCCGAGATCGGTCCGCTTCCGCATCGAGATCGGTCGTACTCCGGCTCGAGATCGGTCCATCTCCGCCGCGAGATCGGTCCATCTCCGCACCGAGATCGGTCGCACTCCGGCTCGAGATCGGTCGAGTTTCCACGGGTCTGCTGCTCTCCGATGGTTCCGAGGTGCGGCATGTGGCTTTCGCTCTCGAGCTCGTCGTGCGCGCCTCGACGTCGGTTTGGTCAGGCTGAGCCGGACCGATCTCGAACCGGAAGCGGACCGATCTCGGTGCGGGGCGTGGCGGGTGATACCTGGCGGGTGTTGGTTGTCTTCGATGTTGCACATGGGAGGCTGGGGCCCCTGTAGGGCGGGGGCTGTTTTTTGTTGGAATGACGGGATCTTCCGGTGATAACTGTGTGTGGCGGTCGGGCTCCCATGTGCGGTCAGGGGGGTCTACGCACATGGGAACAGGACCGCGACCACTACTGATAGTGCTGTTCCGCATGATTCCGTGGTTCCCACCGACGCCGGATGCACGCGAGTGTGCAACACACCCGCCACCCCCTGTCCACGAGGGTCACGAGGACGCCGGCAGAGCCCCCCCGGCCGTCCAGCCCACACGACTCCCAACCCCGAAAACCACCACACCCCACACACGCACCCCGTCCCAGGCGCCCTGACACACCACAACCCCAACACAAAACCGGACCGATCTCGACGCGGAGAGCGACCGATCTCGAACCGGAAGCGGACCGATCTCGGCACGGGTTACGACCGATCTCGAGCCGGAGAGCAACCGATCTCGAACCGGAAGCGGACCGATCTCGGCACGGGTTACGACCGATCTCGAGCCGGAGAGCAACCGATCTCGACGCGGAACCGAACCGATCTCGGCGGAGTTCGGCTCGCAGGCCTGACTAGCCCCGGCGGACCCCGCCGAGACGACGTCGCCCCCTGCCTCAAGAGAGGCAGGGGGCGACGCGTCGGTGCTTCACAGCCGGCGCTGCCGGGGCGCGAGTCCGCAGCCCGTCAGGGGCGCACGGCGTAAGGCATGATGTCGGCGTAGCGCATCTCGGTGATACGAACGGGAATGCCGAAGGTCGGAGCCTCGATCATCTGATCGTCGCCCAGGTAGATGGCGACGTGGTAGATGCCCTCCTGGCTGCCGTCGGAGGACCAGAAGACGAGGTCGCCGGGCTGCGCATCAGCCAGATCGACCTGCTCGCCCTCTCCGTACTGCACACGCGAGGAGTGCGTGAGGTCCACCCCTGCGGACTGGTAGGCGAGCATCGTCAGACCGGAGCAGTCGACGCCGTCGAATGATTCACCGGCCCACACGTAAGGCACACCGAGGTACTCCTGGGCCGCGGCGATCGCGGTGTCGGCACCCGCACCGTAGACGTGCTCGGGCTCCGGGGCCGGCTCCTCAGCATCCTCCTCGGGCTCCGGCGCGGGCTCCTCGGCGTCCGGCTCGGGTTCGGCGGCCGGCGCCTCGGGAGTCTGCTCGGGCTCCGGGGCCTGAGTCGGCTCGGCAGTCGGCTCAGCGCTCGGCGTGGGCTCCGGGGTCGGCTCAGCACTCGGCTTGGCGGATGGCGTCGGCCCGGCCGTCGGCTCGGCGTTCCGCGTGGGCTCCGGGGTCGGCTCAGCACTCGGCTTGGCGGATGGCGTCGGCCCGGCCGTCGGCCCAGCAGTCCGTGTGGGCTCGGAAGTCGGCTCCGCAGTCGGAGTGGGGGCGGGAGTGGGGTCATTGGTCGGCCCGGCGCTCCGCGTGGGGTCGGCAGTGGGCTCGGCGCTCCGCGTGGGCTCAGGGACCTGGGTCGGCTGCGCAGATGGCTCTGCAGTCGGCTCAGCGCTCGGCGCACCAGTCGGCGTCGCCCCGGACGTCGGCTCGGTCTCAGCGGTCGGCGAGGCCGATGCCGTCGGCACGGCCTCCCCGGGGTCCTTAGGAGCCGAGGACGAAGCGGGAACCCCTACGGCCTCCCTGGCGGCCGACTCCTCACGGGCCTTGCGCTCGGTCTCGACCTTGTCCTGGTACTTGACCTCGAGCTCATAGGTCGTGTTGCGCTGCACGGCCAGCTTCGTGATGAGGCCGGACCGCTTGGTCTCGGTCTCCGTGACGGCCGTCTCCGCCGTCGTCACCGCAGTGGTGGCGGTGTTCTTGGCGTTCTCCGCCTCGGTGGCCGCAGTCTGCTTGTCGGTGACCTTCTGATCGGCCAGCGTCTGCGCGGTATCCGCGGCCGCCTGACAGGCCTCGACCTTCTGCACCCGGGAATCGGCGCTGGCCCCGATGCTCTCCAGGGTGACGCTGACATCGGAGATGTCCCCCATCGACTGAGTCGTCAGGAACGGGGCCAGAGCGTCGAGCGGGCCGGTGTTGCCCTCCTCATAGGTCTGGGAGACGACGGCGCCCAGCTCCACCCGCGCCGCACTGACGTCCGCGGCCGCGTCGACGGCGGTCTGCTGAGCGGTCTCGGCGTCCGAAGTGGCGGTCTCGAGGTCGTTGACCGCCACGAGGTAGTCCTCCGTGGCCGTCTGGGCGGTCAGCCGCGCCGAGTCGAGATCGACATTGAGCTGGCTGAGCTGGGCTTCGAGGTCGGCGATCGACGTGGATGCGCCGCCCTCAGCCGTCTTGGACTGGTCAACATCCTGCTTCGTCACTTCGTCGGCAAGGGCAGTGGGGCTCACCGACGGCATGAGCGCCACAGTGAGAGTGAGGGCGGCCAGAGCAGTACCGAAGCGCTCACCGGTCAGCCCAGTGAGGCGCACGGCACCGCGCGGTCGCCGCGTGCGATGGGTCAGGCTCACAAGTTCTCCGTCATGTCATGGCGCGTCGCTTTGATGGACGCGTCCTGGATCAATGAGCACAATAGTCGCACGAGCCCCACAGAGAAACAAGCACATCAGGTTTCACACCAGTAACACCGCCCGGAATCCCTGTTCTCACCGCAATCCCGCGACGACGCACCCTCCGAGCCGTCGCGATGAGTTCCCTCACAAGGCCCAGGCGAGGCCGTGCGAACTGCTAGCGAGTTGTGCGCGGGCGCCAGTGGTGGAACCGGGATGCCGATGCGGATCGCTCCCGCTACGGTGAGCGCAGCGCGCCCGGCCGCCCGCGCGAACCCGCGCAACCCAGGCAAACCCACGCGAAGGAGCACCACATGCCCACCGGCACCACCCCTCCCACCGCCGCCGACCCGCAGGGGTGGCGCTTCGAGACCAAGCAGGTCCAGGCCGGGCACACCCCCGACGCCGTCACCGGAGCGCGGGCGATCCCCATCTACCAGTCGACGTCCTTCGTCTTCCCCGACGCCGCCGAGGCCGCCGACCGCTTCGCCCTGCGCTCACTGGGCCCGATCTACACGCGCCTCGACAACCCCACCAACCAGACCGTCGCCGCCCGCATCGCCGCACTCGAAGGCGGAGTGGGCGCGCACCTGGTCGCCTCCGGCATGGGCGCAGAAACCCTGACCTTCCTCACGCTCGGCGGCGCGGGCAGCTCCATCGTGGCCTCGCCATCGCTGTACGGCGGCACCATCAACCTCCTGACCCACACCCTGCCCGAGCTCGGAATCACCACCCACTTCGTGGACGACCCGGCAGACCCCGCCTCCTGGACCGCCGCGGCCGACGAGACCACCACCTGCTTCTTCGGCGAGTCGATCCCCAACCCCAAGGGGGACATCCTCGACATCGAGCCCATCGCCGCGGCCGCTCACGACCTGGGCGTCCCGCTCGTCGTGGACAACACCATGGCATCGCCCTACCTGACCCGGCCCATCGAATGGGGCGCCGACATCGTGGTGGAGTCGGCCACGAAGTTCCTGGGCGGCCATGGCTCATCGGTGGCCGGCGTCATCGTCGATTCGGGCAACTTCGACTACGCCGCCCATCCCGAGCGCTTCCCCGGCTTCAACACCCCCGACCCCTCGTACAACGGACTCGTCTACGCCCGCGACCTCGGGGTGGACGGGGCGATGGGCGCCAACCTGGCCTTCATCCTCAAGGCCCACACCAGGGGGCAGCGCGACTTCGGCTTCGCCGCCAGCCCATTCAATGCCTTCCTCCTCGCCCAGGGCGTCGAAACGCTGTCGCTGCGCATGGAGCGTCACGTCGACAACGCCCTGGCGGCGGCCCGATGGCTTCAGGACCGTCCCGAGGTGGCCGAGGTGCGCTACTCCGGCCTGGAGTCCAGCCCGTACTACGACCTGCACCGCAGGTACTGCCCGCGCGGCGCCGGCAGCGTCTTCGCCTTCGACCTGGCCGGCGGACGCGAGGCGGGGGCGGCCTTAATCGACGCCCTGAGCCTGTTCTCCAACCTCGCCAACATCGGCGACGTCCGCTCGCTGTGCGCCCACCCGGCGACCACGACCCACTCCCAACTCGACGACGCCGGCCTGGCCAAGGCGGGCATCAACGCCGGCACGGTGCGCCTGAGCATCGGCATCGAGCACATCGACGACATCATCGCCGACCTCGAGCGGGGCCTGAACGCCGCCGCGCGCTAACGCGCCGCTGCCCACCCGCGCCGAGATCGGTCGAACTCCGGCTCGAGATCGGTCCGCTTCCGGCTCGAGATCGGTCCATCTCCGCACCCAGATCGGTCCCACTCCGTCTCGAGATCGGTCCACTTCCGGCTCGAGATCGGTCCACTTCCGGCTCGAGATCGGTTCTTCGGACCGATCTCGACGTCGCCCCCTCGGACACCCGGAAGCCGGCATCCCAGGAATCGGGAACCGCGCCCCATCGCGATACGATGACGGCCATGAGCTCGCCACCTCCCGCCCCCGGCGTCGGCACTGCGGCCCTCAAGCTCGTGGACCGCAAAGCGGGCTCCCCCACCGGCGCATGGCGTCCCGGCGACGACCCCGGCCACCGCCGCTTCGTGGAGATCGGCGACCTGCCCCTGGAGTCCGGCGAGGTTCTGCCCGATACCCACCTCGCCTTCGAGACCTGGGGCGAGCTGACCCCCGAGCACGACAACGCCGTCCTGGTCCTGCATGCGCTGACCGGCGACTCCCACGTGACCGGCGAGGCCGGCCCCGGCCACCCCACCCCGGGCTGGTGGAGCGCCCTGATCGGCCCCGGCCGGGCCATCGACACCGACCGCTACTTCGTCGTCGCCGCCAACATCCTGGGCGGGTGCCAGGGCTCGACCGGCCCCTCCTCCATCGCACCCGACGGCCGCCCCTGGGGCTCGCGCTTCCCATGGCTGACCACACGCGATGCCGTCGCAGCCGAGACGCGCCTGGCGGACGCCCTGGGAATCGATGCCTTCCACCTGGTCGTCGGCGCCTCCCTGGGCGGGCACCGCGCCATCGAATGGGCCGTCAGCCACCCGCAGCGGGTACGCAACCTGGTGCTCGTGGCCACCGGCGCTTCGACCACCGCCGACCAGCTCGCCTGGTGCCACCTCCAGGAGCTCGCCATCGTGGCGGACCCCTTCTTCTTCGACGGCGACTACTACTCCCACGCCGTCGGCCCCGTACGGGGCCTGGGCCTGGCCCGGGCGCTGGCGCACACGACCTACCGCAGCGCCGCCGAACTCGACACCCGCTTCGGACGGGCCCATCAGGGCGAGGAGGACCCCGCCGTCGGCGGCCGCTACCAGATCGAGTCCTACCTCGACTACCACGCCGGCAAACTGCTGGCCCGCTTCGACGCCAACACCTACCTCATCGTCACCCACTCGATGATGGTCCACGACGTCGGCACCGGGCGGGGAGGCATCCAGGCCGCGCTGAGCACCGTCACCGCCCGCACCCTCGTGATCGACGTCGATTCCGACCGCCTCTTCCAGCCGGCCCAGGCGGAGGAGCTCGCAGACGGCATCCCGGGAGCCCATCGCGAAACCGTGCACTCGTTGCACGGGCACGACGGCTTCCTCATCGAGACCGGCCAGATGGAGGCCGTCCTGCGCCGTTTCCTGGCCGAATCGGAAGCCGAGGCATGAGCGAGCCCGCTCCGGCCCCTGCACCGACCGACGCCTGGGGCCCCGACGTGCTCGGCCCCGGCTTCGAGGCGCGCACGCTCGAGCTCCTGCCCGATGAGGAGGACGACGGCGCCGTCGCCACGCTGGTGCGGCACGTGCCGGTCTCGGACCCCGCCGCCCTGCCGGGCACCCCGACGACGCCGACCTTCGCCCTGCTCTACCTCCACGGCTGGAACGACTACTTCTTCCAGACCGAGCTGGCGCGCCAGATCTCGCGCCTGGGCGGAGCCTTCTACGCCCTGGACCTGCGCCGCTACGGGCGTTCCCTGCGCGAGGGGCAGATGCCGGGGTGGATCACCTCGCTGACCGACTACGACGAGGAGATCAGCCTGGCCTTGGCGGCCATCCGCTCCGAGCGCGGTTGGGAGACCGACGTCGTCATGTGCGGGCACTCCGCCGGCGGCCTCACCGCCTGCCTGTGGGCCGACCGGCACCCCGGGGCCCTGACGGCGCTCATGCTGAACTCGGCGTGGCTGGAGCTCCAGGGATCCGAGCTGGTGCGCATGGTCGGCGAGCCGGTGCTCAGGACGCTGGCGCGGCGAGACCCGCGCATGTCGATCCCCACGCCCACCTATGCGCCCGAGACCCTCTTCTGCATCACCGACGGTTGGAAGGAGCGCGACGGCGAACTGCCGGATCCCGCCTGGGCGGAGGATCCCTACGTCACCGGCTGGCATATCGAGCCCGGGTGGTCGTTCCTCCCCTCGGCCCCGATCCGACCCGGCTGGCTGCTGGCCATTCTGGCCGGGCAGGCGCGCGTGGCCGCCGGGCTCGACATCCGCTGCCCCGTCCTGTCGATGGGATCGGCGCGCAGCCACCTGGGAGTGACGTGGACCGAGGACTCGCGGCGGACCGACACGATCGTCGATGCCGACGGGACGGCCCGCCGCGCCATCGGATTGGGCAAGCTCGTGACGGTGGCCCGCTTCGACGGCGGCGTGCACGACCTGGTGCTGTCGGCTCCGCCCGTGCGAGAGCAGGTCTTCTCTGCCATGCGGCGGTGGCTCGGCGGCTACGTCCTGCGCTGAGCCGCTCATTTTTGCCGAGATCGGTCGTAACCCGTGCCGAGATCGGTCCACTTCCGCCTCGAGATCGGTCGCATTCCGGCTCGAGATCGGTCGTAACCCGTGCCGAGATCGGTCCGGTTCCGCAGGTCTGCTGTGTGTTGATGGTTCCGAGGTGCGGCATGCGGCTTTCGCCCTCGAGCTCGTCGTGCGTGCCTCGACGTCGGGCCGGCCAGGCTGAGCCGGACCGATCTCGAACCGGAACCGGACCGATCTCAATGCGGGACGTGGCGGGTGTACCTGGCGGGCGTCGGTCGTCTTCGATGTTGCACATGGGAGGCTGGGGCCTCTGTAGGGCGAGGCTGGTTCTTGTTGGAATGACGGAATTTTCCAGCGATCATCGCGCGCGGCGGTCTTGCTCCCATGTGCACCTAGGGGGTCTACGCACATGGGAACAGGACCGCGCCCGCTACTGACTTTGCTGTTCCGCACGATTCCGCTGCTCCCACCAACGCCGAATGCACACGAGTGTGCAACACCCACCATCCGGCACACGGAAGCCACGAGGACACCGGCAGAGCCACCCCACGGCCATCCAACCCACCTCACAAGACCCCCAACCCCAAAAACCACACCACCGGAAACCACCACACCCCACACACGCACCCGCCCCAGATGCCCTCACACACCACAACCCCAACACAAAACCGAACCGATCTCGAGCCGGAACCGGACCGATCTCAAGCCGGAACCGGACCGATCTCGACGCGGAGTACGACCGATCTCGACGCGGAACTCGACCGATCTCGACGCGGGTGTCAGGCGGCCTGCGTAATCCCCAGGCGACGACCGAGCCACTCCATCTGGTCCGCCATCGCCACCGACCACGTCGCCCAGGTGTGCCTGCCGGCGTAGTCGCGCTGCGAGACGCTCATGCCCGCCTGCGTCGCGGCGTCCGCCAGCACGGGCGCCACGGGCGCGTACTCCTCGTCGTCGCGCCCGACGGACACGATCCCCTCCACGCCGGCGTACCGGCCCGCCGGTGCTGCCGCCATGATCGAGAGCGGGTCGTTGGCCTCATAGGCCGCCCGATCGCCGTCGAAGCCCACCTCCACCGTCCGCTCCTCGGAGCCCAGGCTCGGATGCTCCTCCGCGCTCATCGCCAAGAAAGTCGGGTACACCTGCGGAGACCGGCTGACCACCTGCAGCGCGCAGGTCCCGCCGTTGGACAGCCCCGCGACCGCCCAGTGCGAGGGATCGGGGTCCACCTGCAGGTTGTCGCGTATCCAGGCCGGAACGTCGCGCTCAAGATAGGTCGCCACCCTCCCGCCGCGCACGGTGTCGGAGCACAGGGGGTTGCGGTAGGGAGTGCCGAGCAGGTCGGCGACCACGACCACCGGCGCCAGGCCGTCGTGCGCCTCCGCGTAGGCGTCGAGCGTGTCCTTGAGGGCGCCCAGCTCGTACCAGTCCGAGGGACTTCCGGGCTGCCCCGTGAGCGCAACGACCACCGGCAGGGCCGGCCGCTGCTCCGTCAGATAGGCCGGCGGAAGGTAGATCACGGCGTCCCGGGGCTTGAAACCCCGCGTACCGGACTGGTCGCCCGCGGGAATCTCCGCCGTGACCACCTCGCCGTGCGCGGGCATGTCGCCGGGAGCGCTCCACGACGCCGCCAGCGGCCCCTCGCCCCGCTGCGGGGCCCGGGGCTGACCCGCCGCTGCGGGCAGCGCGGCCAAGGGCGTCGTCGCCACGCCCATGCCGAACACCGCCGCCAGCGTGGGGAAGGCCGCGAAGAACGCATTGATGGCCAGGAAGGCCGTCGCCACCGTCGCCGCGATGCTCGTGCCCGATCCGACCACGCGCACCAGCCGCCGCTTCCACTGATGCACGCGATCACGGTCCGCCTGGGCGCTGCCGCCCAGCAGCACCTGGACGATCACGGTGACGGACAGGCCCACCCAGAGCCACACCACCGTCTTCACGCCATCGGCCACCGGCCGCCACACCAGATCCACCGCGCCCCAGCTGATCAGGGCGACCCCCAGCCCCGCCGCCGGCGCCGCCAGCTGACGGCGCCAGGGCAGGTGACGGGTCCACGCCGCCCACAGGGCGAGGGCGAGGACGGCGATGAAGGCCAGGCACGCACCGCCCAGCCACGGCTGGCGCAGGTGAACAGCGCCGAGCACCCCGGCGAGAGCCTCAATCATGCGCCACGAGCACCTGAGCGAAACGCGCCGTCTGGGCCGGCGTCAGGTCGGGAACATACGCGCGCCCGATCGCAACGCCGACGGCGGCCAGGTCCACGACGTCGGGCACGGCCAGATACATGGGAACCTTGCGCGGTTTGAACTTCCGCTTGAAGGCGTGCAGCGATCCGAAGCCGTAAGCGGGCTCGAGCAGCGAGGCCAGCAGATCCAGCAGCGGGTCGAAGCGGGAGGCGCCGACGTCGTCGGTCCCGTCCCCGGTCAGGTCGCCGGAGGTTCCGGAACGGGCCAGCGGCGCCCCCGACAGCGAGAGCACCTCCAGCCCCTCGGCCTGGGCGTCCTGGGCGGCGCGGGCGATGAGGAACTCGATGGCCGGACGCCAGCCGCCCTCCCGACGGCGCATGAGATCCAGGGTCAAGCCGATCACCTCGCCGTTGCGATGCACCGGCATCCAGGAGGTCACCGCGTGGACGGTTCCGCTCTCGTCGACGGCGAGCAGCAGTCGCGTGTCGTCGTCGTCGATCTCATTCAGGCCGCCGAGCGTGAAGCCCATCTCGGGCAGGGCCTTCTCCCCGACCCAGCCCTGAGAGATCGCGCGAATCTGATCACGGCGCCCCTCCGGGGCGGTGCGCCACGTGGTCCACTCCGCGGTGATGCCCTCGCGGCGCGAGTGGTTGAGGGCGGTGCGCACGTCCTGGAACGCCTTGCCCTTGAAGGCGAGGTCGGGCAGGTCGATGACGGCCTCCTCGGCGACCTGCAGAACCGTCCACCCCTGCTCGCGGGCGGCGAGCATGGTGGGCTCGTGCACGGAGTACAGGGCGGGCACCAGTCCGGCATCCGTGGCGAAGGCGGTGAAGCCCTCGACCGCGGCCTTGGCCCCCTCGGGTCCGGAGGCGACGGGGTCCCCCAGCGTCAGGGCGACCCCGGATCCGGCGCGATAGGCGAAACCGGTGCGCCTGTCATCGGCGATCCACGCTTCATTGCCGGGCCAGCTGAGCATCCAGCCCAGCGTGCCCGCGCCGCGCGCCCGCACCAGGGCCACGAGGTCCTCGTGGTTGACGCTGGGGGTGATCGCGGGCTTGGTCAGGGCCGCCCAGGTGCACACGACGGCGATGCTCCAGGCGAGGATCGGGAAGAACCAGGCCGACAGGCTCGCCAGCGGTCCCGTCGGTGTCAGCGGTGGGATGAGCAGGCCCTCGGCGGCGGTCGGCAGGAGTCGTATGAGGAAGTCGATGATCAGATCCAGAGGAGTCGCCGCGGGCATGAAGTCCGCCGCGACGGCCATGCCCAGGCCGACGCTGGCCACGGCGCAGATGAGCGCGCCGACCGCCCAGGTCCCGATCGCCTTGAGCACGACTCCGGAACGGGTGTGCAGCCCCAGGTGCTCGCGGTTCCACACGACCAGCAGCACGATGCCGAGGTTGAGCATGACCGGCATGACGATGTGGTAGGGGCTGTCCCAGGAACCGGATGAGGTGGCGATGACCACCGGACCGGATGTGTTGTCGGCAGCGGTGTCGCCATCGCTGACCGCCAGGGCGTTGACCGACATGATCGAGCACAGTGCCAGGAAGCTCTGAAGGAGGATCGTGCCCAGGGCGGCTGCGCGACGCCCTCGGCGCAGACCGTCGGCCAGGGCGAGCTGGAGGAGGAGCGGCATGAGGCTGAGGATGACGGCTCCGGTGGCCGGCTGCGGGCCCTCGGGCCCCGGGACGACGCCGTAGCGGACGCTGGCCAGCGGACCGAAGTCCGTGTGCGTGACGGTGGCCAGCGTCAGTGTGAGCGTCCAGCAGGCGACGAGCAGCGACAGGAGATTCCGGGACGATCTGCGCGTGCGCGCCAACCGCACCGCGGAGACCGACCTGCGCCAGGCGACCATTCCCAGGAGCAGACCCGCGACGGCGGTGGCGAGGCGGGCGAGGGCGCCCGGAGTCCCGGTGACGGCGGTCTCCACGGCGAGGAAGACGAGGACGCCCACGCGGGTGCGGCGGCTCCAGGTGTGGTTCATCAGCTCCGTCGAGGCGAGCAGGGGGCCCAGGAGGAGGAGCGGCGCTCCCGAGATCTGGTAGTGGTTCGTGGCGTGGCCCCATGTGGGTGCGACGGCGCTGATGAGAGGGTGGGCGACAAGGGCGATGCCGACGCCGATCGCATGCGGAAGGAAGGCTGCCAGGACGAGGCGTCGGCGACCGATGAACCGCTCGAGGGCGATGCCGGCGGTGAGCAGGGTGAGGGCCCCTATCAGGGGGCTGAGGCGGGTCGCGCCCGCCCAGGCGGTCAGCAGACTCCACAGGCGCAGCGGATGGGAGAGGTCGGCCGCAAAAGGGTTGCTCAGGACATGCAGAGGCGAGGCGTGGCCGATAGCGGCCAGTACTGCCGTGCTGAGCATGAGGAGAGCCGCGAGTGCGGAGGAGACGCGTCCGCTGCGCAACCAGGTGAGGGTGGTGCGGGCACTGGCGGCCATGCGCGGCGATAAACGCATTGTGTATCGGGCGGAGTGGGAGGCGTCCTGGGTCGACATGGACACATCATTGCGGATCGGCCCGGGGACAGCCTCCGCCTAGCGGAGGAGCGGACCGCGCCCCTGGTTGTGAGGAAGGATGCGCGCCGGACGACGACCGGCTCGCCCCGCCCCTCTTGTCGCCGATATCGGTACGGAATCGGACCGATCTCGAGGCGGAACCGGACCGATCTCGACGCGGAGTACGACCGATCTCGCGGTGGAGAGGCGGAGAGGCGGAGAGATCAGAGAGCCCGGAGGACCCGCGGATCAGCCCTGGTCGTCGATGAAGTCGCGCAGAGCCGGTCCCTGCGCGCCGATGCGCCACACGCGCCACCCATCGATGTCCTGCGTGTGCTGCGCGGCATTGGCGGCGGCCGAAGGATCGCGGAACCGCATGCCATTGGACAGAGTGATGATGCCGTCGGCGTTGAGAACCGCCTCATGATGAATGCCGCGGCGCACGCGCTGCCACACGAGCGTCGCCGGGGTGTTGATCCGAGAGGCGACGGAGGCGAGCGCGGCCGCCGACTTCCCGCCGGAGGGCACCGTCGGCTGCGCGCCGAGGACAGGACCCGCGGCCCGGTGATTGCGGTCGATTCCAGCGGTGTCCGTGCCCACGAGCTCCGGCGACTCCATCATCCGCACCGTGGACGCGGCCGTGTCGTTGGGCACTGCTGCCGTCGCAACCGTCTCAACGGGGCCCGGCTCGACGATCGCCGTGGCGGCGGAGACGACGGCGGCAGCGGGGCCGGCGGGAACGCCCCGGGGGGCCCGCGACCGTCCGGCACGTACTCCCGCAGCGCGCACGCGGGCCGCCTCGACATGCCCGGTCGACTCGACGCGCCCGCCCGGCGGCACGGCCGCGTGCTCCTTCTTCACCGCCCGAGAGGCCCGATTCCCCCGCCTGACGTTCGGCACCGGAATGGTGGGAGCGGGCTTGTCCCCCTCCTCACCGTCCCGGCCGTTCCGGCCGTCCCGACTGTCCGGGTCTTCCTGACCGTCCTGGCCGTCCCCGCCGTCCTGGCTGTTGCGACCATCCCGGCCCTCGTCCGACCCGCCGAGAGCCGCGCGCGACGCCCTGGCCACGAGGACCGCACTGGAGCCTCCCAGAACGTCATGACGCACCGGCTCCAGCCCGACCAGGAGGCGCCCGTCGGGGGCAGTGCGAACCTGCGCCTCCTGAACCTCAATGCCGGAGCACAGCAGCATGGCGAGGGCGGCCCGAACCTCCTCGTGCACGCCCAGGGCGATGAGCGTCAGCCGCGGGCCCTGCCCGGCGTTGATCGGAACCGCCTCGCGAAACTCGTCCCAGTCGTCCCGGAAGGCCGCGCTCCCGCCCGGATAGCGCGAGGCGAGCTCCGACCACCCGCTCTGCGCCGCCACTGCGGTGCGCGCCATTGCCGCGACGAGCGCATCGGCGTCGAGGCTGTCGAGCAGCTCGATGCACATGACCTGACTGGAGGCGTCCAGGGCGGTGAGCACATCGGTCTCGCCCTCGCGCTCCCACGCGACGGGGAAGACGGGACGCCGCAGGACATCGACGAGCTGACTGCGCACGGCCCCCAGCACCGTCTGGCGTTGAGGGGCCTCGGCGGGCTCACCCAAGACCGCGGCCTCAAGTCGGGTACCGGAGAGCTCGAACAGCGCCATGACGTGCCTTTCTGGATCATCTCGGTCCTCACGGCGACTCACGAAGAGGTGGCGCCGTCCGCTTGTCATCCTCTCACGACCGCCACCGGTGCGGCATCACGGACTTCGGCGCGAGGAGTGCTATGAGGCGCCGACGACGAGACGCAGATGTGATGAGCGCCACCCGAATCAGGTCGAGGTCATGGAGGCGTTCGTTGGGAGAACTAGGATTCACATGCCCCATGCGACACTCTCTCCCCACCTGTCCCGGGAGTTCCGCGCTGAGCGAGAAGCGTTCGGCGACAACCTGTGCTGCGAGGGTCCCCAGCGCCCCGACCGCCTCCGGCGAACGATGCGACTGCCGCCCGCTGCCGCCGCTCTCCTGCGTCTGCGGAACGGCTCCACCGGCCTCACCGGCCGCGCCGGCTCCATCAACCGCGCCGGCCTCACCGACTCCGCCTGCTCCGCTGTCGGCGATGAAGCCGCACAGGTACTCGGCGATCGCCTCCGGCGTCCGCGCCCGGGGCCGCATGCCGAGGGAACCGGTCGGCCCTTCTTCCGCCTCGTCGATCGGCGGCGACCCGCCCGGGCGCCCCAGCAGACCCAGATCCACGGCGGTGGCCATGACCTCGTCCCAGGCGGCCCCGGCCGGCGCACCCCCGACGGCCACCAGCCGGCGGCGACGACGGCGGTGCCGCCATCGCAGTGCGCCGGGCAGGGCCAGGACGAGCGCGCCCGCCGCGATCAGGGCGAGGAGCAGCGGCACCGGGCGCAGCCCGGACTCCTCGGCGGAACCGGCCTGCCCATTCGGGACTCCCGGTGCTCCCGGCGCTCCCGACGACGCCGGGGCCGAGGGGGCGGCATCCGTCCGGCTCCCGGTGGGAGCCGTCGGGGAGGCGGAAGACGAGGAGTCCGACGGGGCGGGGGCCGCGTCCGCGCGCGCTCCGGCTCCCCCGGGCGTCGGCTCGAAGGCCACCCAGCCGACGTCGTCGATCCAGACCTCGGGCCAGGCGTGCAGATCCTGGCCAGACACGAAGGTCCTCGCGGCCGCGTCCGTTGCATCAGCATCGGCGTCGCCCCCCGCCGCCTGCGAGGCGTAGCCGATGGCGATGCGCGTGGGGATGCCGAGACTGCGGGCCATGAGCGTGAAGGCGGCGGCGTAGTGGATGCAGTAGCCGCGGCGCTCGGTCAGGAAGGCGCTCACCGTCGCCGTCGGCCCCTCGGACGCGGCAGCGCTCGACGCGCCGTTACCGCCATCGGCCCCGTCGAAGCTCCCCGGAGCGGACTCGTCGTAGACGAAGCCGTTGCCATGGAACCATGCGGCCAGGGCGGCGGCCCGAGTGGCGTCGTCGGCGCCGGCCGCGCCCGCCGTCTCGATCGCCTCGGTCGCGGCGTCCTGAACAGCCCGGTCCTGCTCGGGCACCGCGACATAGGGGGCGAGCAGCTCGGCGGAGGGAGTGGCCGGAGCCACCGGCGGGGCCAGCTGCGGGCGACCGGTCGCATCGGCGACGGCGGACCAGCCGTAGGCGGTGAAGGAGGTGCCGGGCCGAGTCTCGGCGCCGGAGGAGATCGCCGTACTCGTCCCGACGACCCATTGCCAGTCCGTCGGGCTCAGCGGCTGCTCGACGGCGGTGGCAGACTCTGACGCCCCATCACCGGCGCTCTCCGCCGCGGACTCCACCCGAACGGTCGCCTGCAGCAGGGGCAGCCGACGACTAGACAGGGCGCGAACATGCACACGCACCCGGGGAAGCGACTCGTGGGAGGCAGCACTATCAGCACTATCAGGGGCATCGGCATCGACGCCGGCCGCCGCCTTCACGGCTCCGCCCGCGGTCAGGGCATTCGGACCGGACGACGTCGGCGGATCCGAGAGCGCGGTGACGCCCTCGGTCGTCGCCAGGGGCTCCCAGTCCGATCCATCGAGATCGCGGACGACGGCGAGGGTGAAGCGCAGACTCGTATTCTCCGGAAAGCCGGTGTCGTCGTAGTCGAAGGCGGTGGCCGCCGAACCGCGCACGAGATCCCGATTCAGAGCGAGGCTGGTATCGGGGGTATCGGCGGCGGGCCGTCCCGGAGGCTGGCGCAAGCGGTCGGGAAGGGTCGGGGCGAGCCACAGCGCGCTCGCCGCCAGGCACAACGCGGTGGCGAGTACGCAGGCGCGAGCGCCGGCGCGCGCAACGGCCCGGCACAGGCGGGTTCTGCGCGGCAGAACCGCGTACTGGCCCACGGCGGGCGCGGTGGAGCCCACGAGCAGGACCAGGCACACCGCCGCCACGAGAACCGACCTCGCGGGCGGGGACTGTCCCGACACGAGGCCGGGGATCAGGAGAGCGCCGGCCGGTACGAACCCGCTGGACCCGGTCACGTCCCCGCTTCCCGCGCTCATGAGAACGCAGGCCCAGGCGAGCAGGAGGCCGGTCAGCGCCACTACGGCGGCCATCGCCGGCGTGACCTCCAGCGGCGCGACGCCCTGGCGGACGGCGGCGGCCGCCTCCCCGAACTGCGTGACGGGGGCCGTGTACCAGGGCGCCAGTCCCGTCGTGGAGCGGAGCACCAGCACGGTGGGGATGAAGCCGACGACCAGCCCCACGACGACGGCGCTCACAAGGCGATGGGGCCAGATGGTGCGCATCGCCCCGGCAGGCACCAGGGTCAGGGCTGCGATCAGCGTGCTCTGGACGATCCAGGCGCCGGGGACCAGGACCGCTCCCAGAGCGCCCAGGCCGTTCGCCCAGAGGACGACGATGAGGACGGCGGCCAGGAGCGGCTGCCAGCGGACGGGATCGGACGGCGGCGACATGCGCGCGCCCGTCCATCCGGGAGGGTCGAGGGGGTCGAGGCCCGTGGGCGCGGGACTGGTCACGCCGCATCACCCCGGACGGCAGCGGCGTCCCCGAAGCGCTCGGCGCCCACGGGGACGGTGCGCATCCCCCACGCTCCGAGCGCAGCGCCGGCCCGCGCATCCGCAGCCGACCCGACGACGAGCAGATCGCCCGTCGCCCGCGGCGCGGCCAGTTCCCGTCCGAGTCCGGCCAGCGCAGCAGCTCCGGTGATCACCACATCGGGCGGATCGCCGTCCGGCGATCCGGGCTCCTCGGATCCGGCCCTCTCGAACTCCGCCGTCAGGCCCACCAGCGCCAGGGCCTCCAGCAGGGGCATGATCCCCTCGTGCCCTCCGGCGTCCGCCTCAAGCACCCGTCGGCCCATCACCAGGCGCAGATCCGCACCGGTGGACTCCCACGCCCCCAGCACACCGGCGGCGAGACTGACGGCCGTCTCGAAGGCGCCGGCCTCCGCCCGCCCCGACCGGCCCGACCGCCGCACGGGCTGTGCCCCCGGTGCCCCCGGTGTCCCTGAGGCCGCCGGGGCCGCCGGGGCCGTGCCGTACGAGCCCGCACGGGTATCGAGCAGGACGGTGCGCCGTACGCGGGCGGGTCGCTCGGCGTCGACGACGACGAGGCGGTCGAGGCGGGCGGACTGACGCCAGTGCACCGAGGAGAGGTGGTCACCTCGCCGGTAGTCCCGCAGTCCTGCGAGATCGTCACCGCGGTCGGCGCGCAGGCGGTCCGCGGAGACCGCGCCGCCCATCGGCAGATCGCCCACCATCACGGGTCGCGGAAGGGCGAGCGCCTCCAGCTCCGCTCTCAGCGGTACGTGCGCCCGCCACAGGCCGAGCGGGTCGGTGAACAGGAGACTGCCCGCCCTCAGACGACACGGGCCGCGCTGCGACGGCGCGAACAGCAGATCGCTGCGCCCTTCGACGAGGATCTGCAGTTCACGACTCTCCGGAGTGCGCCACAGAACCCAGGCGGGATAGTAGCGGCCCGTACGGCCGGCGGCGAGGATCCAACGGGCGGTCTCACCGACCCGGACCCGTGTGGGGCCGACCAGCCGCGGGCGGCTGCGAACGAACGTCGCGATGCGGATCGCCACCTTGAGGAGGGCCGCCGCCAGGGCCGCCGCCGATACGCAGGCCAGCAGGAGTCCGGCATCGCGCACGAGGTGGAGGCCCAGATAGCGGCCGCCCGCGATCAGCGCCGCGACGATGACGAGGAGCCATCCCCCGTGCGCGGTCGGGGCGATCCACGGCAAGCGGAACCTCCGCATCGCCCCGCTCCGGAACGGGACGCGACGAGCCTCCGGGAGTCCGCGAGGAGCCGTTGTCGTCGTGGTTCTCACGCCGGCTAACTTCCGGGCACCGGGATGGACTTGATGTGACGGGCCAGGGCGCGCGCTGCGGCCTTGGAGGCGGAGGCGTCCGAGGCTTGACGACCCGCGGGCACGAGTCGATGGGTCAGGACTCTCGGAGCGGCCCGGGCGACGTCGTCGGGAGAGACGTAGGCGCGGCCCGCCATAGCCGCACGGGCCCGGGCCATGGCGAGCAGATGCAGTCCGGCGCGCGGGCTCGCCCCCAGGGCCAGATTCGGGTCGGTGCGCGTGGCTGAGACGAGGGCGACGACATAGGCGGCGACGGCGGGATCGACATACAGGCCGGCCACGGTTCTGCGCGCGCGGATGACGTCGTCGGCAACGGCAACCGGCACAAGCGAATCGACCGGATCAGCGCCCGAGCGAGCCAGGAGCATGGCGGACTCCGCCTTCGAATCGGGGTAGCCGATGGACAGACGGGTCATGAAGCGGTCGCGCTGGGCCTCGGGCAGGCGAAAGGTGCCCTCCATGTCGAGGGGATTCTGGGTGGCGACCACCATGAAGGGGTCGGGCAGATCGAGGGTGCGCCCCTCCACGCTGACTCGGCCCTCCCCCATGGCCTCCAGGAGTGCGGACTGGGTGCGCGGGGTGGCGCGGTTGATCTCGTCGGCGATGACGATTCCGGCGAAGACCGGACCCGGATGGAACTGGAACTCCCGGGTGGACTGGTCGTAGATGGACAGTCCGGTGACGTCGGTGGGCATGAGGTCCGCGGTGAACTGGATGCGGGAGGCGGACAGGTCCAGGCAGCGGGCCAGGCTCAGCGCGAGAGTCGTCTTGCCGACTCCGGGCACGTCCTCAATGAGGAGGTGCCCGCCGGCGAGGAAGGTGGCGATGGTGGCGTTAACCGCTTTCGGCTTGCCGACGACCACGGTCTCGATGCGCGAGCGCAAGGTGTCGACGAGCGCGCGCAGGGCGTCGGGCCCGAAGGAGGCGGGACTCATGAGCACATCCTGCCGCACGGCCACCCTCCCCTTCTCGCCGAGATCGGTCGCACTCCGCGCCGAGATCGGTCCGCTTCCGCCTCGAGATCGGTCCAGTTCCGGCTCGAGATCGGTCCGTTTCCGCCGCGAGATCGGTCGTACTCCGTGCCGAGATCGGTCCAGTTCCGCACCGAGATCGGTTCCTCAGACCGATCTCGACGACGTGAGGCCCGGGCGGAGCTTCAACAGCACCCGCCCGGGCCTCTGGTCGGTTGGTCAGTTGCTCAGTCGCCTACCGACGCCTGCCGGCCACCGGCTCACTCAAGCTCACTCTCACTCAACCGGCGAGAGCACCGCCGCACGACCGGCCTCCAGCCGGGCGACCGGAACGCGGAACGGCGAACAAGACACGTAGTCCAGCCCCGCCTTGTGGAAGAAGAGGATGGACTCCGGGTCGCCGCCATGCTCCCCGCACACGCCCATCTTCATGCCAGGCTTGGTCTCGCGCCCGCCCTCAACACCAAGACGCACCATGCCGCCCACGCCATCGATGTCGATGGACTCGAACGGCGAGGTGCCGAAGATGCCCTGGGTGATGTAGCGCCCCACGAAGGAGGACTCGACGTCGTCCCGGGAGAAGCCCCAGGTCGTCTGGGTCAGGTCGTTGGTGCCGAAGGAGAAGAAGTCCGCCTCCTCGGCCACGTGGGCGGCCGTGACCGCCGCGCGGGGCAGCTCGATCATGCAGCCGATCGGGAAGTTCAGCTCGTAGCCGGACTCGGCCGACACCGTGGCGAGCACCTTCTCGGCGCGATCGCGAGCGATCTGCAGCTCACGGACCGATCCGATCAGCGGAATCATGATCTCCGGGTGCGGGTCGCCCCCGGAGCGCAGCCGCTCGACGGCGGCCTCCGCGATGGCGCGCACCTGCAGCTCGATCAGGCCCGGCATGGTCAGCAGCAGGCGCACGCCGCGCAGACCCAGCATCGGGTTGGACTCGTGGCTCTTGCGCACCACGGCCAGGAGCTCCTCGTCGGCGGGATCGAGCTCACCGCGCTCGCTGTCCACCGCCACCTTGACGCTCAGCTCGGTCAGATCCGGAAGGAACTCGTGCAGCGGGGGGTCGATGAGGCGCACCGTCATGGGCTTGCCGTTCATCGTCTCGAACATCTGCACGAAGTCGCCCTTCTGCAAGGGCAGCAGGGCCGCCAGGGCCTTCTCGCGCTCGTCATCGGACTCGGCCAGAATGAGGTTCTGGACGAACTGCTTGCGCTCGCCAAGGAACATGTGCTCGGTGCGGCACAGGCCCACGCCCTGAGCGCCGCGGTGGATGGCGTGGCGGGCGTCGTCGGGGGTGTCGGCGTTGGCGCGCACCTGCAGGCGACCGACCGCGTCCGAGTGGCGCATGATGCGGTCCACGCTCGTGACGAGCTCGCGGGTATCGACGTCGCCGGCGGTGTCCAGAGCGGTCTCCAGACCACGACGCAGGTAGGTCATGACGGGAGAGTCGACGACGGGGACCTCGCCGAGGAAGACCTCACCCGACTGCCCGTCGATGGCGATGATCGAGGACGAGGTGAGCACCTCCTCGCGACCGGCCACGCGCACGGTCTTGGCGGCGGCGTCGATCTCGAGGGTGTCGGCGCCGCACACGCAGGTCTTGCCCATGCCACGGGCGACGACGGCGGCGTGGCTGGTCTTGCCGCCGCGGGCGGTGAGCACGCCGGTTGCGGCCACCATGCCGGGCAGGTCGTCCGGATTGGTCTCGCGACGCACGAGGATGACGGACTCGCCCGCCTCCGAGCGCTCGACGGCCTCGTCGTTGTCGAAGGCGATGTAGCCAACGGCCGCACCCGGAGAGGCCGGCATGGCGCGGGTCAGCAGGTCGCGGCTGGTCGTGGCGGCGAACTGGGGGAACATGAGCTGGGTGAGCTGCTCGCCGGTGACGCGGGTGAGGGCCTCGTCCATGGTGATGAGCTTCTCATCGACCAGCTGAGTGGCCACGCGGAAGGCTGCCGCCGCGGTGCGCTTGCCCACGCGGGTCTGCAGGAGCCACAGCTTGCCGCGCTCGATGGTGAACTCGATGTCGCACAGGTCCCGGTAGTGGGTCTCGAGCTTGCGCATGGCGGCGCGCAGTTCGTCGTAGGACTTCTTGTCCAACCGCTCCAGGTCCGCCAGCGACAGGGTGTTGCGGATACCGGCGACGACGTCCTCCCCCTGGGCGTTGACCAGGTAGTCGCCGTAGACGCCGCTGCGGCCGGTGGAGGGGTCGCGGGTGAAGCACACCCCGGTGCCGGAGGTCTGGCCCATGTTGCCGAAGACCATGGTGCACACGTTGACGGCGGTGCCCAGGTCGTGCGGGATCTTCTCACGACGCCGGTAGATGTGTGCGCGCTCGGTGTTCCACGAGCGGAAGACGGCCTCGGTGGCCATGTCGAGCTGGGCGCGCGGGTCCTGGGGGAACTCCATGCCCGCCTGCTCGAGCACGATCTGCTTGTACTCATCGACGAGCTCCTTGAGAGCGGCCACGTCCAGCTCGTAGTCGAGCGCGACGCCGCGGTCGGCCTTCTTGGCGTCCAGGGCCTCGGAGAAGTGCTCGCCGTCGATGTCCAGGACGGTCTTGCCGAACATCTGGATCAGACGCCGGTAGGAGTCCCAGGCGAAGCGCTCGTCGTCGGACGCCTCGGCCAGACCCTCGACCGACTCGTCATTGAGGCCGATGTTCAGCACCGTCTCCATCATGCCGGGCATGGAGAACTTCGCTCCGGAGCGGACGGAGACCAGGAGCGGATTCTTCGCGACTCCCAGCTCGCGGCCCAGCTCCTCCTCGACCTGCCGCAGCGCCGTGGTGACCTGGACGGCGAGTTCGTCGGGGACGGCGCCGTCGGCCAGGTAGGCGCGACAGGCGTCGGTGGTGATGGTGAATCCGGGAGGAACCGGCAGGCCGAGGCGGGTCATCTCGGCGAGGTTGGCCCCCTTGCCGCCCAGGAGGTCCTTCTGGTCCTTGTCTCCCTCACTGAAGCGATACACGTACTTGGGCATCGATGCCTCTTTCTGTTCTGATTCTGATCTGAATCTGTCTCGGATCTGCCTCAGGTCGTCCTGATACAGGCGTGACGCGTCGACGCGTCGTTCCTCACCGCACTCTAGTGTGACTTCAGTCCTAGGCCAAACTCATCAGTGCTCATACCACTCAATCAGCACTCATCGGTGCCAGCGCGCCGCGCTCCGTCGAGATAGACATTTTCGGACGAGACCGACGGTGTCACCGTCGGTCTCGTCCGAAAATGTCTATTCAGACGGGAGCGGGAGGGGTCGCAGGGCCGGCCGCTGCCTTAAGCGTCCCCGTCAGCCTCACCGGCCCGGTCGCCCTCGTCCGCCTCGTCCGCCTCGTCCGCCTCGTCAGACTCGGACTCGTGCTCCTCACGCTCCTAGGCGGCGGCCGACCCCTGGGAGAGGTACGTGACGTTCCCGGAGACGTCCTCACGCTTCTGGGCGGCGGCCACGGCCTGCTGCGCCGCGGCGGTTGCCCGCTCGGCCCGCTCCAGGTGCTCGCGCGCCTCGGCCTCATTGGCCAGGGCGACCTCGACCTCGGCCTGCGCCTCGGCGACGGTCGGCTCGGTGTCCACCAGGTGCGCCGGAGCGACGGCGAAGATCTCCTCAACGTCCAGGTCGGGGTTGTCCTCCTGGGTCTCGACGAGCTCGACGACCTCCTCCTGGGAGGCGACCGACGGCATGGAGCCGGGCAACGGGCGCCGCGCGGTCTCACGCAGCTTGAACAGCGCGATGAAGGCGGCGCCGGAGGTCCCCATGAGCCAGAAGGCGGGCGCGAGCTTGCTTCCGGTGTAGGTGACCAGCGCCTCCATGATGAAGGCGGCGGTACCGCCGAAGAGCGCCACGGCGACGTTGTAGGAGATGCCCATGCCGCCGTAGCGCGAGGCCGTCGGGAACAGCGCGGGCAGGGAGGAGGCCAGGTTGCCGACGTAGGCGGCCGTCGGGTAGGCGAACAGGGTCAGGCCCAGCAGAGTCGACCACAGCTCTCCGTGCTCCATGAGCAGGAAGGACGGCACGGCCAGGACGACGGTGCTCAGCGCCGCCGAGAAGAGGACCGGCTTGCGCCCCAGGTGATCCGAGACCCAGCCCATCGTCGGCACGAGGAAGGCGACGAGTACCAGGATCGGCAGAGTGAGCAGCGGGCCGTGCTCAGCGTCGTAACCCAGGGTCGTCGTCAGGTAGGTCGGCATGTAGGAGGTCAGGGCGTAACCCACCGTGTTGGCCCCGGTAACCAGCACAATGGCGATGAGGAGCTCGCGCCAGTAGGTGCGCAGCATGTCCCAGACCCCCAGCGGGCCCTCCTCGGGCAGCATGATGTCGGTCTCGGCGGCGGCCAGGTCGGCGGGCTCCTCGTCATCGCTCTCGGCCTGCGCATCGCGGAAGGCGGGCGTGTCCTCGATACGGGTTCGCAGATAGAGGGCGATGCCGCCCATGGGCAGGGCGATGAGGAAGGGCAGTCGCCATCCCCAGGTCTCCATGACATCAGCGGGGAGCGTCAGCATGAGGGCCGTGACGAAGCCCGCGCCCAGGGCGTTGCCCACGTACGAGCCCCAGTCGAGCATGGCCGCGTAGAAGCCGCGCCGCTTGTCGGGGGCGTACTCGGTGACGAAGGTCGTAGCGCCCGCGTACTCGCCACCGGTGGAGAAGCCCTGAACGAGCTTGAGGCAGATAAGCAGGATGGGCGCCTAGATGCCGAGCACGGAAGCGGGCGGCAGTGCACCGATTCCGAAGGTCGCCAGCGCCATCATCATGAGGGTGAAGGCGAGGACCTTCTTGCGGCCGAGGCGGTCGCCGAGCCGCCCCAGGATCACCCCGCCCAGCGGTCGGGCCACGAAGGTGACGGCGAAGACGCCCAGGACGGACAAGGTCTGGGCCGAGGGGGACGCGGAGGGCAGGAAGGCCCTGCCGATCAGGACGACGACGTAGGCGTAGACGCCGACGTCGTACCACCCACTCCATGATGTTGCCGACGACCGAGCCCATGATCGCCCTGCGGAGCGCCGACTCCTCGACGACGGTGACGTCATCCGCGCGCAACCGGCGACGTCGCCGCATCCACGCCAGCCGTCGTTGCTCCCGGCGGATCCGCTCGACCTCGCGCTCCGCGCGCGCCAGCCCAATGCCGTGCCCGGATGAGCGCCTGTCGAGTCGTTCGTCCCGCGTGGTGGACGTGCAGTCCATTGCGTTCCGGTCCTCGCGCACCCCCTGGAGCCAGGGCCCCTCGTGCTTCAATGCCCGCCGATGCCGTGGAGCTCGGCGGGCATGAGCGGCCGACGTCGAGGGGAGGGGATTCAGGGAACGCCGAGCGCCGCGCCCTGGAGCGGGTCGGCGCGCGCGGCCTCCCGGCAGGCGCTGCGCCACCACGCGTCCAGCACGGCCTCAGGCACCACAGGGGTGCAGCAACTGTTGAAAACAGTAGCGGCGGACGCTCCCCACACTTCCGCATGGCGAGCGTCCGCCGCTGGTCCGATCGCACAGGATCCGACGCGCGACTCCGGCGAGCAGGCCCGGCGCCTATCCTGCCCCTATCCGGCGTCTAGGGAACAACAACGAGGACGTCGCACTGCGCCTTGCGCAGCACCTGGACGGACACGGCACCGAAGATGCGACCGAGCAGGGAGTCCACGCCCTGGGAGCTGACGACGACGAGGTCCGCCTCGGCCTCCAGCGTGACAAGAGTTACAGCGGAGACCGCCGTCCCCTCGACGACGACGCCCTGGGCGAGGCCGACGCCGCGCTCGACGGCGATGTCGCGCGCCCTCTCGACGACGGCGTAGGCCTCGTCCTCGGTCAGCTGGACCTCGGCCACGCGCACATCGGCGACCTGCGCGGGGCCGGCGAGGCGGGCTTTATCCCGGGCTGAGACGGGGTCGAAACCGGCGACGAGAAGCAGCGTGGCATCGCACAGGCGCGCCATCTCACAGGCCCGGTCGATGACGTGCGTGTTCTCCTCAAGGTTTCCGACTCCGGCGACTATGGTGCTGTAGGTCACGGATGTCATCCTTTCGTGTGGCGCCCGCTCAGGCGACGGCGGTCTCGGTCGTGGTGATGGCGGCACGCACCAGCGGGTCCGCGTCCTTGTCGGTGTCGATCCACTCGATGAGCAGGCCGGCGATGACGAGGAAGACTGCGACGAAGAGCAGGGCGTTGACAGGGTGGTTGCCGAGCAGGTTCTTGTAGATGAAGCCGAAGGTGAGGGTCTGAAGGAGCTGGGGGACGACGATCATCATGTTGATGACGCCCATGTAGACGCCCCGGCGCTCCTTGCGGATCATCTCGGTGGCCATAACGTAGGGTATGCCCACGATTGAGGCCCAGGCCACACCAATGCCGATCATCGGCAGGTAGAGGACCGTCGTGTTGTCGGGGCCGCCGATGTGGGTCAGCAGGTAGAGGCAGATGGCGGCCAGGAAGAGGGCCGCGGTGTGGACGTGCTTGGGGCCGACCTTGTTGGCCAGCCGCGCCAGGAAGAGGGCCACGATCGTGCAGGCGATGTAGTAGACGACCATGAGGCCGGTGGCGAAGCCCGAGGCGTCACTGAAGGCATCGGTCTCGGCGTAGCCGGCCTCCTCGAGATTGACGCCGAAGTAGGCGACGGCGCACATGAGCCCGAGGTACTGCCAGAAGACGTTCATGGCGTACCACTGGAAGAGGTAGACGAGGGCCATCTTCTTCAGGCCGCGGGGCATCTCGACAATGGCGACGCCGATGTCCTTGAGGAAGCCGAAGGGGCCCTCCTCCCTCTTCTTGCGCTCGAGCTCGGCGCGGTCCTCCGGCGTGGGCGGCAGCTCCTTGGTGGAGAGCACCGAGATGAGCACGGAGCCGATGGAGCACACCGAGCCCACCATGAAGGCCCCGAACACCCAGTAGGGGATGCCCGCGGCGGTGGCGCCCTTCAGGATCTTCTCCAGGACGGCGAGGGTGCCGCCAGCCAGGGCCGAGCCGGCGCCGATGAACAGGGACTGGGCGAGGAAGCCCTTGGCGAGCTGCTTGTCGGGCACGCGGTCGCCGATGAAGGCCCGGTAGGGCTCCATGGCCGTGTTGTTCGAGGCGTCCAGCAGCCACAGGCACAGCACCGCCATCCACACGGCGGTGACGAAGGGCATGAGGAACAGGAACACGGAGCAGCCGACGGCCCCGATCAGGAAGAAGGGCTTACGGCGGCCCCACTTATCGCTCCAGGTCCGGTCCGACAGCGCCCCGATGAGCGGCTGGATGAGCAGACCGGTGACGGGTCCGGCCAGGTTGAGGATGGGCAGCTCGTCGGGGGAGGCCCCGAGGAACTGGTAAATGGGCGACATGATGTTCTGCTGCATGCCGAAGGAGTACTGGATGCCGAAGAAACCGACGTTCATCAGCAGGATCTGGGCCGTACTCATCGTGGGCTTATGCGCGAGATCCACCGCGCCGTTCTGGGAGGTCTGTGCCATAGGTCGTCCTTGTCCTGAGCCCTGCGGGTGACCGGCGCCGCCCGAAGCGGACGCCGCGCTTCCAGCCTGAGAGGGCGCTGTACGGGACGGCGGGATTCTCAGGGGAGCAAGCGGCACCATGATCTCCCCGACCTGGCCGACGTTTGACAGGACCTTAGTCCCTAAAGAATCTCGCGCGAGCCGAATCCGAGCGCGCCTCAGGCACGCAGGGCGATTATCCCACTGCCAGCAGCCAGGGGCATCTCAGATCCCAGTGCCCTGCCGTCCGGATCGCCGGCCGGCCCCGGCGCTCTGAGACCGGCGGGAAGACGCACGGTGCCACCCCGCCCCTCACCCAGCACGACGGCGGCCACTCCGCCCTCGAAGTCGCGGCGCCACACGCCGTCCTCCTTCGAGGCCTCGCCGAGAGGGGCGCCGAGGTCGGCGTCCAGTGCGGGGAACCAGGGAGTTCGCGAATAGTCGTCCGCCCCCGTAGCCGCATAGGTGCGCAGGGCGGCGCCGCGCGGAAGCCGCAGCGCGCCGGCGGCCCGTGAGCGCGCCTCGGCCGAGCCGGCAGGGCTGGCCGGGCCGACTGAGCTAACCGGGCCGGCCGGGTCAGCTGGGCCGGCTGAGCTAACCGGGCCGGCCGGGTCAGCTGAGCCGGCTGAGCCGGCTGAGCCGGCCAAGCCGGCCGACTCGCTGTCACCCGCCGAATCATCGATATGGTCGGGCCCGCCCCCGAAGACCCAGAATGCGGCGAGCCCGTACAGGGCCGACGCAGAGCGGTCGAAGCGCGGACCGACCCCGCCCGATGGCGTGCGCACAATGCACAGCCCCGGTCCGTCGAGCTGCGGCGCCTGCGCGAGCGCGGTCTCCTCATCGAACAGGGCCTTGTCGCCCCAACCGAGCCAGCATTCGTCGAAGCCTCCGCCCCAGGCGGCGTGACGCTCCCAGCGGCCCGCCTCGCGGCGCGCCTCAGCGATATTGGGCACGAGCAACAGCCCCTCATCCGTCAGGGAGCGCCCGACGTCATCGACGAAATCACCCAGGGCGGCGCGCAGTCCGGCGAGGTCGTGGGGCGCGGCGGCGTCATCGGGAGCCAGGGAGCGCAGGTCGAGGCCGTAGTAGTCGTCGAAGACGTCGTTGTCCGCCATGATGCCGTCGAACGGGGTGCCCGCGGTGGCCTCCAGCACCCGCTCGATCCACCGTCGCCGGTAGGCCTCGTCCCATACCCTCATCTGGTAGTGGCCCGGATAGGTGCTCCACTCGAGAGTCCGCCCGGAGGCGCGCCGCGCCAACCAACCGCGACGTTGAGCCTCGGCGAAGCCCAGGCCCGAGGCGCGTCGGTGGGCGGGCTCGAAGTCGCGCGCCGAGGACAGGCACCGGTAGGCGAGGATCACCATGTCATCGCGGAGGTCCTTGAGCCGGGCCGCCGCCTCGGTCTCCCACGGCTGGAGGATCGCCGTGCGGTAGTGGGCCGCGGCGAAGGCGATCTCGCCATCGGCCAGCCGCTCGCCGTAGCGGATCCAGGCGCCCGATCCCCGCTTCGGCGTCATGATCGCCTCACCGGCCGCGCCTCGGACGGCGGAACTGCAGCGCCGGCGGGATAAGCGGCGCTCGCAGCATGGGCTCCGGCGGGACGGGCCGCGCTCGCAGCATGCGCCCCGGCGGGGCGGGCCGCACCCGCGGCATGCGCGCCGGCGGGACGGGCCGCGGCAGCCGGCTCGGCAGTAGTCATGGGACGAGGCGCCCCCGCTGCGTGAGCTCCACCCGCAGCAGCCGGCCGAGGAGGACCCGTGGGAGGCGAGCCCGCGGCGGGCTGGGGCGCCGTCGGCGGCCCGGTCCTGGCAGCTCGCGACGCGGCAGCGCTTCTCCGTTCGGCGCCCACGCGACCAGCACCGCCCCGCCGATAGAGGTCGTTGTAGGCGGCGTTGACACGACGAAGGTCGTATGCGGCCTCCGCTCTGCCCCTGGCGGCCAGGCTCAGGTTCTCGTACAGGTCGATGTCCCCGATGATCCGATCCACGCCGTCCGCCATGATCGTGGGATCCCCCGGCGCGATGACCAGGCCGCACGGCCCCCAGGCCCTGGAGTCCGGCCCCACGATCCGATCCTCCACCACGGTGCGCACGGCCCCGACGTCGGTGCTCACAGTGGGAATGCCGGCCCCCATGGTCTCCAGGGACACGACGGGCAATCCCTCGTTGTAGGACGGCAGGAGGAAGAGGTCGAACTCGGTGAGCCATTGGCGGACCTTGACCGTGCCGCGGATGGTGATGGTGTCCTCCAGGCCGAGCTCGGCGATGCGCTTCCGGCAGCGCTCGTAGTACTCGGGCACGTGCTCGGTCGGACCGCATACGTCCAGGTGGATCGAGCGGCCCCGCTCGCGCAGGATCCGTATCGACTCGATGAGATCCATGAGCCCCTTGATGGGAACCACGCGGGCGATGTAAGCGAGTCGCCACAGATGGTTGCCCGCGCCCTCGGCGCGGATCCGCCCGGTCTTCTGGCGCCGCGTCGCGAAAGCGGCGTCGAACTCCTCGATGGAGATCCCGTTGGGGATGACGATGGCCTTGGAGGGGTCGCCGCCCAGCGCCCGGGCCTCCTCGATGGCGGCCGGGTAGAGGTAGGTGGTGGCATAGGCGCCCGGATAGCACATGCGCCCCATCTCCAGCCACCAGGCCATCCACATGCGCTCACGCGGCGTGACGTCGAAGAACCGGTAGTCCGTCAGCGTGACGATCTGGTCCATCCGGCGGTCCAGGAGCGTGTTGACGGTGTCGCGCACGTAGAGATTGTGCTCGGTGAGCAGGTAGGAGGTGCCATGCTCACGGGCCGCGTTGGCGGCCAGAAGCGCGGCGTAGCCGGTGGTGTGAGCGTGGTAGACGGCGGCTCGCGGCATGGTTTCGGACAGCACCGCATAGGCGAGGGAGAAGAAGTCGCGCAGTAGCCAGAACAGGTCGGCCATGCTCATGCCCAGGCCCGGCATGGAGTCGCGATAGACCTCCATGAACTCCCGGGTGCCGAGCAGGGCCCACAGCGGGTAGCGGCGGGTCGAGGCGGCCATGCCATCGGCGATGAGGTCCCACACCGGCTCGCTGTCCGCGTCCTCGGCCAGCGAGCGCAGGGCGGCGACGAGTCTCTCGGCCAGGGCCCGGCGTCCCCGCTTACCCATGCGAAGAACCTGCGGCCTGGTGCGCAGGAATTCCTCGTGCTCGTCCATCGACAGGTAGAGCACCCGCACCCACGCCACATTGTCGGGCATGTGATAGAGGTCGGTCAGCGGAGAAGTCGAGGACCAGGCGATGTGAATGATGCCGAATGTGAGGTCGGGGTTGCCGGTGACGATGTCGTGGATGACCGCGCTCACCCCGCCCTTCAGGTACGGGTAGGTGGACTCCATGACAATGGCCACGTCGACATCCTCGTAGGAGCCGTCCAGGGGAACTCCATCGGGGTGGATGGTGTCACCGCCCTCACCGGTGGCGGGAGCCGGGTACCCGTAGCCGCGGGGCGCACCCCCCTGGTTGCCGCCCGCGCTGCCTACCACGATAGTGCCTTCCCCCAGAAGAACGCGTACTCCGGTGAGCTCCACCGGGACCGGTACACGGCCACCGCCACCGCTACCAGAGCCAGGTCAACGATACCGACGGCGGCGTACGCTCGCACGGGGATCGTGCCGAGGCCGATGAACAGGAGCAGCGCGGCGGCCAGGTGGGCCCCCGACAGCACAATGGCGGCGGTACGGTCCCCGACGTGCTCGATCTCGTAGGCCAGAAGCGTGAGCAGGGTCAAGAGCAGGCTGGCGCCGGCGATCACGGTCACCGTGAGCACTCCGGAGGCGCTCAGCGTCCAGGTGGACTCCCCGCCCCCGTCCAGCAGAGCGGCCACGAGAACGGCGATGCCCACGCTCACGATGCCCACGACGGTCGTGCGCCGCAGTGAGGCGCTCACGGTCCCGTGCAGGAAACGCCCCTGATCGCGCAGCCTGTTCATGCTCGAGTCGGCGAGCTGGATGCGGAAACGCGCGACGGCGCGGTTGATGCTGGGCGCGGTGATCGCGAAGTAGTAGGAGTAGGCGACCACTGCGGGCTGGAGGCAGAGGTAGACGGTGGCGATATCGAAGTTCGTCCCGTTGACCAGGAACAGGAGGAGCTTGTCCGACCACAGGACGCCGCCCAGAACGAGTCCTCGAGCGGTGTCGGCGGTGAAGGACCGCATGGGCACCCCCACAGGATGGATGAGACCGCCCAGCGCCCGCCCCATGAGAAGCATCTGACTCACCAGGCCCGCCAACGGCGGCAGGAACCAGATCGTGGGCGCGGCCAGCAGTGCGACCGCGTAGGCGACCCAGCCGAGAGCCCAGCGCCCGCGACTGCCCGCGATGTCGGCGACGACGAGGGACTGGACGAAGAGCATGTTCACCAGTGTCAGCACGACATGGGCGCCCAGCGCCGTCGCCGACCAGCCGGTGGTGACCGCGACCAGGGCGGTCACCACCAGGACCGGGGGCGCGATCAGCACGAGCAGAGCCGGCCACATGCGCGCGAAGCGGCGGGCGGCGCCGTCGTCGCCCCTGTACGGGACGTCGCCGATGAGCCGGTAAACGGGCGTGCCGGCGACCTGGCTGAGCCACGGCACGGCCACGGAGACGCTGACGACCAAGGAGAACAGAGGAATGCCCCCGATGCTGTGGCTGCCGAGTTGGGAGCCCACGATCGGGTAGCCGGCCCCCAGGAGGATGGCGGGCGACATGGCCTGCAGCATGCTCCACGACGACGCGGCCCGGGCGCGGGCGGAGCGATCCCGCGGCCCGCCGACCGCCATGGTCGCGCGCGTGCGCAGGCGCACGGGGGCGACCCCGGTGAGGGCAATTCTGGCGGGGGAGGATGCGAGCTCCTCGGCGCTGCCGACCGCCGCGCTCGCAGGAGGCGCGGTGATCAGCATCAGCGCCGTGGCCGAGAGCGCGATGAGGGCAACGATGACGGCCGCGCGCGTTGCGCCCAGGAACGCCAGAACGATCACCGCCTCCACGGCCGCAGCCGCCAGGAAGACGGATATCCAGCGGGCGCGCGCACCGGCATGCCGGGAACTGATCTCTGTATCGGCGGGAGCGCCCGCGATTGCCTCATTCAAGGGTCGTCGCATCATTCAGATCCATCGTCAACGAGCCAGGAACCGGCCGGCACCGGGGACGCATCCCCGCCCACCCGGCAGCAAGATCACACTACCGTAACGATGCTCTCTCGGCTCTCCCAGCTGCGGACGCAGAGGTGCCGCGCCCCGGCGCGGAGCTCACGTGCGAGAGGTCACTCCCCCGCGCCGGCGTCCGCACCCACGGCGTCGATGACCGCCTCGGCCTCCTTCTCGGCAGCGGCCTCGGCACTGAGCGGATCCGACCCGATCTTGGGGTCCCAGGGCTCACCGCGGAAGGTGAACTCGCCGAGGATGCCCTCCCCCTCGGCATCGACGACGACCTTCTGGCCGCGCTCGATCTCCCCGAAGAGGATCTTCTCGCTCAGGGCGTCCTCGATGTCGCGCTGAATGGCGCGACGCAGCGGGCGAGCCCCGAGCACCGGGTCGAAGCCGCGCTCGGCCAGGAGCTCCTTGGCGGCGTCGGTGAGCTCGATCGTCATCTCCTGCTCGACCAGGCGCCCCGCCAGGCGGGTGATCATGAGGTCCACGATCTGGCGCACCTCGTCCTTGGTCAGCTGCGGGAAGACGATGAGGTCGTCCACGCGGTTGAGGAACTCCGGGCGGAACTGCTGCTTGAGCTCCCGGTTGACGTGGGCCTTCATCTCCTCGTAGTCCATGGTGCCGCCCTCGGTGGACTGGAAGCCCGTGGCCACCGACTTGCCGATGTCCTTGCTCCCGAGGTTGGTGGTCATGATGATCACCGTGTTCTTGAAGTCCACCTCGCGGCCCTGGGCGTCGGAGAGGTGCCCGTCCTCCAGGATCTGGAGCAGCGAGTTGAAGATGTCCGGGTGGGCCTTCTCGACCTCGTCGAACAGGACCACGGAGAAGGGCCGACGGCGCACCTTCTCGGTGAGCTGGCCGCCCTCGTCGTAGCCGACGTAGCCGGGGGGCGCTCCGAACAGCCGCGAGACCGTGTGCTTCTCGGCGAATTCGGACATGTCGAGCTGGATGAGGGCGTCCTCGTCGTCGAAGAGGAACTCCGCCAGGGCCTTGGCCAGCTCGGTCTTGCCGACTCCAGTGGGGCCGGCGAAGATGAACGAGCCGCCGGGGCGCTTGGGGTCCTTCAGGCCGGCACGGGTGCGCCGGATGGACTTCGACAGCGCCTCGATGGCCTTGTCCTGGCCGATGATGCGCTTGTGGAGCTCGGTCTCCATGCCCAGCAGCTTGGCGGACTCGGCCTCGGTCAGCTTGACCACCGGGATGCCGGTGGACATGGCCAGGACCTCGGCGACCAGGCCCTCATCGACCTCGGCGACCTGGTCGAGATCGCCGGAGCGCCAGGCCTTCTCCTTGTCCTCGCGCTCCTCGCTCAGACGGCGCTCGTCGTCGCGCAGTGCGGCGGCGCGCTCGAAGTCCTGGTCGTCGATCGCCGATTCCTTCTCGCGCTTGACCTTCGCAATGCGGTCATCGATCTCGCGCAGCTCCGGCGGGGCCGTCATGCGGCGGATGCGCAGGCGCGCGCCCGCCTCATCGATGAGGTCGATGGCCTTGTCGGGCAGGAAGCGGTCGTTGATGTAGCGGTCGGCGAGCTTGGCGGCCGCCTGGATGGCGTCGTCGGTGATGACGACGCGGTGGAAGGCCTCGTAGCGGTCCCGCAGACCGGTGAGGATGCCGACGGTCTCCTCAATGGACGGCTGGTCCACCGTGACCGGCTGGAAGCGGCGCTCCAGGGCGGCGTCCTTCTCGATCTTGCGGTACTCCTCCAGGGTGGTGGCGCCGATGGTCTGGAGCTCGCCGCGCGCCAGCATGGGCTTGAGGATGGACGCGGCATCGACGGCGCCCTCCGCGGCGCCCGCCCCGACGAGGGTGTGGATCTCGTCGATGAACAGGATGATGTCGCCGCGGGTGCGCACCTCCTTGAGAACCTTCTTGAGGCGCTCCTCGAAGTCGCCGCGGTAGCGCGAGCCGGCCACCAGACTCCCCATGTCCAGGGAGTAGAGCTGCTTGTCGCGCAGGGTCTCGGGGACGTCTCCGTGGACGATGGCCTGGCTCAGGCCCTCAACGACGGCGGTCTTGCCCACACCGGGCTCGCCGATCAGGACCGGGTTGTTCTTGGTGCGCCGGGAGAGGATCTGCATGACGCGCTCCATCTCCTTGTGGCGGCCGATCACCGGATCGAGCTTGCCCTCGCGCGCCGCCGCGGTGAGGTTGCGGCCGAACTGGTCGAGGATCGCCGAGCCGGAGGGGACGCCCTCCTTGGACGAGCCGCCGGCGGTGACGGTCTCCTTGCCCTCGTAGCCGGAGAGCATCTGCATGACGGTCTGGCGCACAGTGGACAGATCCGCGCCCAGCTTGGTCAGGACCTGGGCGGCAACTCCCTCGCCCTCGCGCAGCAGGCCGAGCAGGATGTGCTCGGTGCCGATGTAGTTGTGGCCGAGCTGGAGGGCCTCGCGCAGCGAGAGCTCGAGGACCTTCTTGGCCCTCGGGGTGAAGGGGATGTGGCCACTCGGGGCGGACTGGCCCTCGCCGATGATGTCCACGACCTGGGCACGCACGGCGTCCAGGGAGACATCCATCGACTCCAGGGCCTTGGCCGCCACCCCCTCGCCCTCATGGATGAGGCCGAGGAGGAGGTGCTCGGTGCCGATGTAGTTGTGGTTGAGCGCCCGCGCTTCGTCCTGAGCCAGGACGACGACGCGGCGGGCGCGGTCGGTAAAGCGTTCGAACATCGCTGGTATCTCCTCGGCACGTGCGGTCGGTAGGGCGCCCGTCCGGGAATGGTGCAGATACACATGGGGCGCTGGCACGTGCTGACAAGGCTAACGGCACCGGCACGACACTCATGCCCCTGTTCGCAGTGGGCGTGAGCAAGAGTTGAGTCGAGGACGCTCAGGGCAAGGTCCGCAGGCCGCGAATCGGCGCCATGGCGGGCGGAGGAGCCTCCCCGCCGAGATCGGTCCACTTCCGGCTCGAGATCGGTCGAGTTCCGCGTCGAAATCGGTCGCACTCCGCCGCGAGATCGGTCCACTTCCGGCTCGAGATCGGTCGCACTCCGCCGCGAGATCGGTCCACTTCCGCGTCGAGATCGGTCGAGTTCCGCATCGAAATCGGTCGCACTCCACACCGAGTTCAGGACGCTCAGAGAAGGCGACTCGAAGTGCCGCCTCAAGGTCTGAGAGCACGAAAGGCGCCCAGCACCACCACACATCGACAGTGCGTTCCGCCCTCGTCCCGATCTTTCCGAGGACAGGAATCCGAAGACGAGAACACGAGAGTCAGAGAGAACCGTTCTTACGGCCAGCCGCCGTCAACGTGAGGAGCGCATCTCGTTCACCCTTCGGATCGGTCGACCGACTCAGACGGCTCAGACGGGGCTGCACACGGGAGGAAGATCCCCTCAAAAAGCGACAGCCGTTTTTCGCTTAGATTCCAGGGATTCTCAAGACGCGTCAATACCAGTCATCACATTCCCATGTGCACTGAGGGGGTCTGTACACATGGGAGTAAGGACAACCGCACTCACCAGAATCTCTTTTCGCGTGATTCCAAGGTTTCTATCGGCACAGATCGCGGACGAATGTGCAACATTGTCAGTATTGTCCGTTCAGCGCCTGAAGCTGCCGGCCTCCTGCAGTCCCATCGAAACGGGCACCTTCAAAGCCGCCCATGCACCCCGACGGATGGTCGCTCGGGCACGTCAACATTCAGATCTGCGGACCGCGCAAGCCGAGATACCTCGAAATCGAGAAGTTCCGAGAACCCGAGAAGAAAGAGGCGCGCCCCGCCCCGAACCGATCTCGATGCGGGCTTCGACCGATCTCGACGCGGAAGTGGACCGATCTCGAGGCGGAGTACGACCGATCTCGACGTCAGGGCCGTCAGGACCATCAAGTCCCGTCAAGGCCCGTCAAGGCCCGTCAGGACCAGGACGCTGCAACGGCCTGGCCACTGGCTACTCCAGCTCCAGCAGACCACGACGCAAGGCCTCAGTAACCGCCGCCGCGCGCGAGTCGACGCCGAGCTTGGCGTAGGCGCGCAGCAAGTGCGTCTTGACGGTCGCCTCAGTGATGTATAGCTCGACTCCGATCTGACTATTGGACAGCCCCCGCGACACCGCCGCCAGCACCTCCCGCTCACGCGGCGACAGGCTCACCGGAACACGGGCGCCTCTGGGAGCGCCGGCGGCACTCTGGCCCGCACCGCGCGCAGCCCCCAGCAGACGCGTCGTGACGGTCGGACTCAACGCGCTGCGCCCGACGGCGGCGGCCCGCACGGCCGCGAGAATGTCCTCGCGCGCAGAATCCTTCAACAGGTAGCCGATGGCGCCGGCCTCGACGGCACGCAGAATGTCACCGTCGGTGTCGTAGGTGGTGAGAACCACGATGCGGGGAGCAGGAGCATGAGCGGCCGTGCCCGCCCCAACAGCACCATGCGCCGTGCCCGCCCCAACAGCACCATGCGCCGTGCCCGCCCCAGCAGCACCATGCGCCGTGCCCGCCCCAGCCGAAATACGGCGGATGGCCTCCACGCCGTCGACGCCGGGCATGCGCAGATCCATGAGCACGACATCGGGGGCGAGTTCGGCGACGAGCTCGACGGCCTGGTCGCCGTCGGCAGCCTCCCCGACGACGGCGAGATCCGCCTCGGAGGAGAACATGCCGACGATTCCGGACCGCACCACCGGGTGATCATCAACCACCAGAAGGCGGACCCGGCGCGCGCCCGGGCCTGTCGAAGAACTAGACGAAAGAACGGCTGTGCTCACAGGGGCATTCTGGCTTCGATCACGGTTCCGACACGCCTGCGCTCGTCCGGCGAGTGGAGCGGATCGACCGTCAGCGTTCCGCCAAGGGCCTCCACCCGCGAGCGCATCCCGGTCAGCCCCTTTCCCTCTGGACGACCCCCGGTGCCGACGCCGTCGTCGGCCACGGTGACGACGAGCTCCCGACCCAGGCCCGTGCTCTCCACTCCCACAATAACCTCCACACGTTCGGCATGAGCATGACGGGTCACATTGCTCAGTCCCTCCTGGGCAGTGCGCAGAATCGCGACCTGCACAGCCGAGGACAGGCCCACCGGCAGATCCAGCTCAAGACCAGTGTTCAGTCCGCGCTCGCGCTGGACGCTCACGAGGCGCCGCAGCGCCTGGGCGAGATCTCCGTCCTTGAGAGCACTGGGACCCTCACCGGCAACGAGCGCACGGGACTCGGCGAGATTGTCACGGCCAACCGCCTCCAGCTGATCCAGACGGCGAATGACCATTCCGATCTCACCGCTGTCCAGCTCGCCACGAGCAGCCTGCGCAAGGGTGATGACAGAGATGAACCCCTGCGCCAGAGTGTCGTGGACCTCGCGGGACCAGCGCTCGTGCTCGGCCGCGATTCCGGCGGCACGCTCAGCGGCGGCGAGCTCGCCCTGGGTGTGAGCCAGCGCCGTGAGCACCTTCTCCTTGTCCGCAAGCACCCTGACGACATCGACACGGGCCGCCTGGACCCAGGTCAGCCAGGTCCCGCCGAAAAGAGATACGAGAGTCTCCACCATGGCGCTCACCCACCAAGACCTATCGCCCTTGGCAAAGGCGGCGGCACCGACGCCCAAGCCGAAGATGAGCTGCACCGTCGTCGCCACCCAGAACCTGGGATGAACCAGCCATAGCAGTGGGACGACGAGGAAGAGCAGGAGAGCGGTCCAGCCGTTATGAGCCATCAGCACCAGGGTGACGACAGCAAGCGCCCAGGCAATAAGACGCCAGGCCCATCCGGGCAGACCGCTCTTATCAAGAGGCGGATGCACGCCGCGGGGAGGCCGGGAGCCGCGGACCCCACGGGCCACGAAGGCGGCGAAGGTCTCCTCGCGCGGGTAAGAGCGGGAGGGGACCTCCGCGTCGTCAGTCACCGATCCACCGTATCGCGGCGGGAGACGATGAAGGCCACCACAACCCCGCCCACGATCCAGGCGGCGATGACGGCCAGCGCCTTGCCGGTCTCCCACGTGCCGGTCGGCTCAGTGGAGGCGAAGAAGTCGGGGAGGAATGCCTGTCGCATGAGCCCCGCCGACCAGCGCACCGGGAAGACCGAGAAGCCGTGGACCATCCAGGATGGCAGCATGGACAGGGGCAGGAGGAGGCCGGAGACGAACTGGAAGACCATAACCGCCGGCAGCAGCGCGCCAGAAGCGGCACCTGGAGAAGGCGACAGGCGCCCCGCGGCCAGCCCCAACGGGGTGTAGACGGCGACCGTGAGAACGAGTCCGCCCACGAACAGCCCCCAGGCGCGACCATCGGCCGGCAGTGAGGCGCCCAGGGCGAAGTGGCCGACGAGCAGGAGGAGAACGGCGCTGACCACGGCGAGGATGGTGTTGTAGACGCACTTGCTCGCCACATACGCCCAGGTGGGGACCGGCAGGACGGCCAGGCGCTTGAGCTCACCGCTCTCCCGCTCACTGGCCACCCCGATGGCCAGGGTCAGCAGGCAGCTCATGATGGTTCCGGTGCTGATCATGGCCGGCAGCATGTAGTCGGCATAGCTGACGCCGGGAACGATGTCGTTGCTGAAGACGGAGGCGAAGATGATCAGCATGAGCAGCGGGTAGAAGATGGTCATGATGAAGGCGACCGGCTCGCGCACGAAGGAGATCAGGCTCGACCGGGTCAGAGCGGCAACAGCGGCGAGACTGGAACCGGGCGCCTGGGAGCGATGCGTGGAGACGGGATGCTTGGCGCCGGCCGGCGCAGTCGGAGAGGTGGGATTGGCGGTCGTCATGAGGGAGTCCTTCGAGTCCAGTGAGGGGCGGGGTCCGGTGGCCGCACTCAGGCGGCGTGGTGGCGGGAGACGAGGTTGAGGTAGAAGTCCTCGAGCGAGGGGTTGGTCACCTCCAGGCCGGGGACCTCGCCGTCGGGGCCGGCCAGGCGGTTGATGAGGTCGCGCACGACGGCGGTCGGAGCGGCAGCCTGCTCGGAGCGCCTGACGCCGCCCTCGATCCAGCTCACGGTGCGCTCGTTGCCGGCCTGCCGCGTGAGGTCCTCGGGGGTGCCGCGGGTGACGATCTTGCCGCCCAGGACGATGGCGACGTCGTCGGCCAGGTGAGCGGCCTCGTCGAGGTAGTGAGTGGTCAGCAGCACGGTCGTGCCGTCGGAGCGCAGATTCTTCACCAGGTCCCAGAACTCGCGACGCGCCTCCGGGTCGAATCCCGTGGTGGGCTCGTCCAGGAAGAGGAGGGCGGGACGGCCGACGATCGCCACCCCGACGTCGAGCCGCCGGCGCCGGCCCCCGGATAGGCGCGAGAGCCGGGTGCGGGCATCGTCGCTCAGGCCGACCTGCTCGATGGTGGCCGCGACGTCGGCGGGTGAGGAGTAGAAGCGGGCGACATGGGTGATGGCCTCGGTGACGGTGAGCTTCTCCATATCTTTCGACGACTGGGACACGACGCCTATGCGCGCCCGCCAGGCGCGCGAGCCGCTCTGGGGGTCCTGCCCCAGGACGGAGACGGTGCCGGAGCCGGGCCGTCGCAGACCCTGAAGAATCTCGACGGTGGTGGTCTTGCCCGCACCATTGGGGCCCAGGAGAGCCAGAACAGTGCCGGTGGGAACATCGAGGTTCAAGCCGGTCAAGACGTGCTTGTCCCCGTAGGACTTAGTGAGGTTATTGATCTGGATCGCAGGAGAATGTGCCACGGGTCTCAATTTTATGAACGAGGTACGATACCTGCGACAACCGGCCGAGCGACAGCGGTGTCCACCGATCGGTGGACGCCCGTCGCGTCCCTCTTTTCTTCGGCCCGCCTAGCCTCCCCCTTCGCCGAGATCGGTCGCACTCCGGCTCGAGATCGGTCGTAACCCGTGCCGAGATCGGTCGATCTCCGCATCGAGATCGGTCGCAACCCGCATCGAGATCGGTCGCAACCCGCACCGAGATCGGTCGATCTCCGCATCGAGATCGGTCAGGTTCCGCGGGTCTGCTGTGTGTTGATGGTTCTGAGGTGCGTGGCATGCAGCTTTCGCTCTCGAGCTCGTCGTGCGCGCCTCGACGTCGGGTTGGCCGGGCCGAGCCGGACCGATCTCAGTGCGGGGCGTGGTGGGTGATACCTGGTGGACGTCGGTTGTTTTCGGTGTTGCACACGGGTGCCACGAGGACACCGGCAGAGCCACCCCACGGCCATCCAACCCACTTCACACGACCCCCAACCCCGAAAACCACCCCATGGGCGTCGGTTGTTTTCGGTGTTGCACACGGGTGCCACGAGGACACCGGCAGAGCCACCCCACGGCCATCCAACCCACTTCACACGACCCCCAACCCCGAAAACCACCCCACCGGACACCACCACACCCCAAACACACACCCGTCCCAGATGCCCTGACACACCACAACCTCAACACGGAAGCGGACCGATCTCGGCGCGGAGTACGACCGATCTCGAGCCGGAACCGGACCGATCTCGACGCGGAGAGCGACCGATCTCGGCGAGGCTTGGCGCGAGGGGCTGGGTGTGGCAGGGCTCCTGCGTCAATCTCGTCGGAGGCCAGTCGGGAGCCAGTCAGGCGCCGGCCCCGGCAATCCTCAGGGCGGGCCGGGAGATGTCCGTATGCCGCGCAGCCGTGCGGCAGGCCTCGACGATCACATCGATGACGGCGGGGCGCGGCCGCTCACTCCGGGTGACGATCTCGACCCGACGGTGCTCCTGGGCCAGCGGACGCACCTCCACCGCCGGATGACGATAGGCGCACAGCGCCATTCCGGGCAGGAGCGCCGCACCCACGCCGGCAGCAACCAGAGCCTGAACGGCCACATAGTCATCGCTGGCGTAGGCGGTCTCGGGGCTGAATCCGTTGGCCCTCCCCACAGCGATCAGCTCCTCATGACAGCGCGCGCAACCGGTGATCCAGCGGCACTGCGCACCATCGGCGATGTTCTCGATGCCGCCGCGATGGGTCACGAGGTAGAGGACGTCGTCGAGGAGGCGGACCGTCCGGAGCTCCGGGCCGGCGTCGTCGTCGATGTAGGAGAAGGACAGGGCCGCATCGACTCGCCCGCGTCGCAGAGCGTCCAGCGCCTCGGGCGGTTCGGCGTCGACCAGTTCGACCTCCAGGCCCGGATACTGCCGGGAGACGACATCGAGTACTCCCGGGACGAGGGCGGCCACCGCCGACGGAAAGGCGGCCAGACGAATGCGCCCGGTCTCGGCATGCGCCATGGCGATCGCCTCGCGCTCCGTCCGCTCCAGCAGGTCGAGAACCTCCTGACCGCGGTCGGCCAGCGCCCGCCCCTCCTCGGTGAGACGGACTCCGCGCCCCGCCCGGGTGAGCAGGACGGCGCCAGTTGTCCGCGATAGCGCGGCCAGCTGATGGGAGACGGTGGACTGACTGTAGCCCAGGGACTCGGCGACGGCCGAGACGGTTCCCAGGCGGGAGAGCTCCACAAGAGCGCGGAGCTGATGCACATCGATCACGCCGCATATTATGCTCCAGATCGATAGATATTCGACAAAACATTCATTGGACCGATATGCCGATGGCACCGATCATGAATGACATGACTGTGCCCGCTACGCCCACTGCGCCTACTATGCCGACTGCGCCTACCGCATCCGTTGAACCCGCCGGGACCACCCCCGCGCTCGACTGCCGCCAGGCTCCCAACACCCACCGGCGGACTCCCAACACCCACCAGGCTCCCAACACCGGCGACCCGAATCCCGCCCCGCCAAGCCTCGACTTCGACGCCGTGGTGCGCACTCATGACGCCCTGTCCGCGGTTCTGCCCGAAACGCCCGCCTGGTCATACCCCCTCCTCACCATGGCGGCTGGAGTCGACGTCGTCGTCAAGCATGAGAACGTCCAGCCGACCGGCGCCTTCAAGGTACGCGGCGGAGTGGCGCTCATGGCGACTCTCAGCGAGGAGGAGCGGAGCCGCGGCGTGGTCACCGCCTCCACTGGCAACCACGCCCAGTCCCTGGCCTGGGCGGGAGCCCGCTGGGGCGCGCCGGTGACCGTCGTCGTGCCGACGAGCGCCCCGGCCCGCAAGATCTCCGCGGTTCGCGCCCTGGGCGCCCGGGTGATCGTTGAGGGCGAGACCATGTGCGACTCCCTCGCCCATGCCGGCCGCCTGGCCGCTGCGGAGGGGATGCGACTGGTGTCGCCGGGCGACGAGCCGGCGATCATCCTCGGGCACGCCACCGTGTATCTGGAGCTCTTCCGCCGACATCGCGATCTGGGAACCGTCTACGTGCCGGTCGGCTCCGGATCCGGAGCGGCAGGGGCCTGCCTGGTGCGCGACGCGCTGGCCCCCGACTGCCGGATCGTCGGGGTGCAGTCCAGCGCCGCACCCGCCGCGCACCGTGCCTGGCGAACCGGAAAGCCGACGAGCGACCCCAGTCGCACGCGGGTTGCGGGTCTCGCGGTGGGGGCGAGCTTCGCACTGACGCAGTCGATTCTGCGCCGGAACCTGGACGACTTCATTCTGGTGGGCGACGACGAGATCCTGCGCGCTGTAGGACTCATGAGCACCCATGCCCACACCCTGACCGAAGGGGCCGGCGCCGCGAGCCTGGCCGGCCTCATGGCCGATTCCGCACGCGGTTCCGCGCCCGGCGGCCCCTGCGCCGTCATCTGCACCGGTGGCAATGCCGACGACGGCGAACTGGCTGAGCTGGCCGGGCTGGCCGGGCTGGCCGGGCAGGCCGGGCAGGCCGGAGCAGCGAGCCTCACCGAGGCGGCCTGACCCGCCGCCCCAGCGCTTAGTACGCTTCTTTCCCCCTTGTTACGCCCCTTTTCCTCGTACGGAAAGGGGGAAAGGAGCGTACTAAGCCGTCGGAACCACGGCATGCCGCCCCGTGCGCAGGGCGATCTTGCCCACGCCGTGTCGAGTGGCAAGATCCTCATAGGCCGAGCGGACCTCGCTCAACGGGTAGACGGCGCGGATGGGCAGGACGATCTCCCCGGAGGCGAGGAGCTCGGCGATCCGCGAGACCACAGGCGCAGGGTCCTTGATGACCGCCATGCCGGCCATCTGGACGCCGTGAAGCTGCACCGCCTCGAAGTCGATGATCGTGTTGATCCTCTTCGTGCTCACACCGAGCTCGAGCGCCGCCTCGACGTATCCGCTGCCGTAGCAGTCGATGAAGGCGTCGATACCACTGGGCGCCGCAGCGCGCAGGCGCTCGACCAGCCCGTCGCCGTACTCGACCGGACGGACCCCGATGTCGCGCAAAACCTGCGCACTCGAGGGGCCGGCAATGCCGATGACGTCGGCTCCAGCGCGCCGGGCCAACTGCGCAGCCAGGAGTCCGACGCCGCCCGCAGCGGCGGAGACCGCCACGGTCTCGCCCGATTGGGGAGCAACCGCACCGACGGCGGCCCACGCCGTGGTCCCGGCGACGTACAGGCAGGCGGCGACAGCAGGATCGAGCCCTTCGGGCATGGGCACGAGGCGCTCCTGGGCGATGGTGACATACTCCGCCTGAGCGCTGCGCTCGTCGCTCATGCCGATGACCGCATCCCCCGCCTTGACGTCGTTCACCCCTTCACCGACTTCGACCACGGTGCCGGAAAAATCACTCCCCTGCCCCTCATCGGGAAAATTCCCCGGGAAGAAATCATGCATGACCCCCTCCCGAATAATGATCTCCCCCGGATTGATTCCCGCATAAGCGGTTTCGACGCACACCTGACCAGGGCCGGGCGGCACGACAGGAGCATCGCGGACCTGAAGCACCGAGGAGTCCCCGTATTCATCGAATCTAACAGCTTTCATCACGCTCATAGCATTCTTCTCCTTCAACAAGAACCAGAGGCATATCCGACACCTCTTCATTATTGTCGTACGCTAGAATGATCTTCCATTCACCCACCGAGCGGAGTCATAGGAGCCATATACAGTCATGGACAGCCAGACGACGGGCCCCGGCGACCGCCATGCCTCACGACGCGCCCGAACAGACGCCAAACTCACCACAGCCGTCAACCACCTCCTGGCCCGGCAGGGCTACGCCGCCCTGACCATCGAGAGCGTCGCACGGGAATCGGGGGTCGCGAAGACCACCATCTACCGGCGCTGGAGCTCCAAGGCCGAGATGGTCTTCGAACTCATGATTCACCTCCCGAGCGGAAGAAAAAATAAGGACAACAATTCTGACAACATGCGGGACGGCCTCAGGGAGCTCGCGGAGAACGCCATCGAGATGATCTCCTCACCATCCGGCCTCGCCATTATTCCCGGCTTACTGGCGGACATGCAGGGAAATGAAGGACTGCGGTCCACCATGAACAGTCTTTTCGTCAAGAAGGCCCAGCAGGACATCGCCTCCACCCTCAGCCTGATTACCTCGAACGCCGTTGACATCAATGAGTTCCATGCCACCCTTCTGGGCGTCCCCTACTTCCAGATCCACGTACTCAACGAGACCGACAAGAATCACATTATCGAGCAGCTCACCGACCACCTTCTTCTTCTGGTCACACAGGGCGCCTAAGACCCGATGGACGCCGTGACGCTCTCACGACGTAAGCAGCGGTTCCCATTCCCCAGAGCGCGAAGAGCGGATCCCAGATCAGCAGATGCCCCCACGAGGCCGCCACCGCCGCCGGTTCCGGCTCGGAGGCCCCAAGCGCCACGACGAGTCGACGACCACTGACCGCCATCGTCACCAGCCCATAGGCGAGAAGTCCGGCGCCCACCACGAATTCACCGCTGCGAACCAGGTCGCGGACACGGCCCCTGCCGAGCAGACCGCGGGAATCGAGCACAAGACCAAGCGTCACCCCGCCTTTGAGCAGGGCGATGCCGCCAAGCAGAAGCATCCGCCGCCACTCCCCCATGGCGGCCACCCGATCAGCAACATCTCCCACCGTCACGAGTAGAAGATCACTGCCCGTCGCCCAGATCGCGGAGAAGACCGCGTGTGCAGTACCGCAGCCCACCGCAAGGAGCAGCCACCCCACGGGAGCGCGGGCGCGCGCGGAATCGCCCCTCCTCCCAGCCGGCCGCACACGGCATCACCTCCGATCTCCTTAATACGCTACGTAGCGTAGCGCTATGTGGTTATCGAGGTCAACGCGTCTTCCTCAACGCTTACTACGCTCCTTTCCCCCTTACTGCACGGGGAGAAGGAGCGTAGGAAGAGGGAAAGGAGCGTAGTAAGCGGTAGCGACCGTCGGCCTCAGCACCCAACCGTCGGCCTCCTCACCGCTGACACACCCCACGCCTCACGCCTCCACCACAATCGTCACCGGACCGTCGGCCTCAGCACCCGACCGTCGGCCTCCTCACCGCTGACACACCCCACGCCTCACGCCTCCACCACAATCGTCACCGGACCGTCGGCCTCAGCACCCGACCGTCGGCCTCCTCACCGCTGACACACCCCACGCCTCACGCCTCCACCACAATCGTCACCGGACCGTCGGCCTCCATGGAGATCCTCATATGGGCTCCGAAGCTCCCGGTGGCCACCTCCAGGCCGCGACCGCGCAGCGCCTCGACGACGGCATCGACCAGCGGTTCGGCCACGGGGCCCGGCGCGGCGGCGTTCCAGGACGGCCGGCGCCCCTTGCGCACGTCGGCGTAGAGCGTGAACTGGGAGACGACGAGCACCGGCGCCCCGAGATCGCTCACCGAGACCTCGCGGCCGGGGGCGCCGCCGTCATCGCCGGGGCCGTCGAACAGGCGCAACTCGGCGATCTTGCGGGCGATCGTGGCGACCTGGGCGGGACCGTCGTCGTGGGTGGCGCCCACGAGCGCAAGCAGCCCGGGACGGGCGATCTCCCCGACGGTCACCGGCCCATCCTCGCCATCCACATGGACAGCAGCGCGGTTGACCCGCTGAAGAACAGCGCGCATCAGCGCCGCCAGCCGCCGCGTCCCTGAAAGCCCGAACCTCCCTGGCCGCGCCGGCGGATGCGCGTGCGCACATGCACGGGCTGGTAGTAGTTGAGGGTCGGGCGAACATCCGCCAGATAGACGGCGTTGGCAATCACGCCGAGCAGTCCGAACATCGAGCTCACCCCCATGAGCGCGACCACCATCACTCCGACGGCATTGACACCGAGCCAGAAGCCCTTGGTGCGCTTGTCCGCTGCGATGAAGTTCTGGCTCGGACGCAGCCCGGTGTCGATGAGAGCCCAAACGCCCAGAACGATGGCAACGATCCAAGTCAGATACCAGATCCCCGCCACTGCGAGGTCCAGGTAATAATCGGTCAGGACAAGAGCGGTCACATGCCCACCCTACCGGTCGTGCAGCGGACCGCAGTGAAGAAGGCCTTGGAGAACATGAAAAGAAACTCGAGAACAGCGGGGATGCCGGGGAGTCGGTCATCAGCGGGCGGTCAGTGGCGCGGCTCAGTGGCAGTGGCTGTCAGTGGCGCGGCTCAGTGCAGCAGACTCTTGCGCAGCCCCGCCCCCGGGCGCTCAGCAGGACTGGCCTGCGCCCTGCCCTCCGGTGAGACGAGTACTTCCTGGGCGGCGTCCACACACGTGAGCACCGCGGGCCCGTCACTTTCCGTATTTTCAGCACCTTCAGTACTTTCAGCGACCTCCACGGCAAGCGCCGCATCCGCGGGCACGCCCCGACGCAGCAGGGCGAGAGCCATCGGCCCCAAGTCATGGTGCCGGACCACCGAGGTCGCAACCCCTGCGGCGCGCTCCCCCAGTCTCACGACGGCGCCGGGCTCGGGCAGCGCGCCGGCGAGCCCATCGAGCTGAAGGATGGCCAGACGGCGCGGAGGCTTGCCCAGATTGAGAGTCCTCGCAACCGTCTCCTGCCCCGGGTAGCAGCCCTTGGTCAGATGGACGGCGGTGCGCAGCCAGTCGAGCTCATGCGGGATGGCGCGCTCATCGGCCTCGCGGGCCCACCGGGGACGCCCCGCCTCGACCCGCAGCGCCTCCCACGCCGACGATCCCGCCAGCCCGCGCTCCGGCGCGACCGCCAGGAAGGCATCGACGACGGCGCCGAGCGCATCCTCGGCGACGAGCGCAAGCCCGGCCCGGTAATTCGAGCCGGGGTGGGCGCGGGTGAGCCCGACGTCGTAACTGGTGCCGCCCTCGACGACACCGGGCCACGGGTCCCGCCACACGCCCAGGCAGACGGCCGGAGACGCCGAGATCGCCGTCTCCAGACGCTCCAGCCCCTCCCCCAGGGCCGCCACCACGGCGACGTCGTCGCGCACGCTCACCTCGACGCGCAGCATGAAGCGCATGCGCTCGAGGAACTCGACCAGTGCGGGGCCGCGCCCCGCCTCGGTGACGAGCCAGAGGGTCTCGGCGTCGTCCAGGGCGGCGAGCGCATGGACGATGCGCCCCTTGGCGTCCAGGACGAGCGTCTCCACACCGCCGTCGCCCGGCGTCAGATCCGTGAGCACCTGGCTGGACAGGGTCGTGAGCCAGGAGAGCCGGTCCGCACCGGTCACGGCGACGACATCGCGGGCCAGAACGGTCACCGCGGCCGCGGACTCCAGAAGACGCTGCTCCCGCAAGGGGTCGCCGTAGTGGGCGGGGACGAGCTCGTCGGGGTCGCCGACGGCATTGGGAACGGCACCGGCCCGGTCCAGCAGCGGGGAGCGTCGCATCAGGCGGTCCCGTCGGTCTCGGCGTCGGCTGGGCCGTCAGGATTCTCGGGACTGCCGGCGGCCTCGGCGTCCGATCCGGCCGCACTCTTGCCGGCCTCGTCGGCGGCGATGGCGGCGCGCAGCGCGGCACCGGGGGCGTTGGCGGGGTCATCGGGGTCATCTGGGTCATCGACCCGGCCGAGCCTGCCCGAGGCGTAGGTCCGCGGCTCCTCGACTCCGAAGGCCGCCATGTCCTGGGTCCACATGAGATCGCCGCTGACGAGCCCGAACATGCGAGTCATCTCGGTGAGGTCGGCAGCGGTGCGGGTGCGGCCCACGGCCTGGGTGCCGACCTGGGCGCGAGGCCCCTGAATCCAACCCTCCCATACGGCGACGTGCCCGGCCGGATCGGCGGAGACGAGCTCGAGCCGAGTCACCGGAGTGCTGGGGGCCGCGCCCTTACCGGCGTCCGCGCCGTCGGCAGCATCCGCACCGTCGGGCTCCGGGGCCTCCTGCCCGACCGGTCGCCAGTACGTGGTCTCGGTGGACCAGACCTGAGCCGGCGTCAGGCGCGATGCGCCCTCAAGGCCGGGCATCTCGAAGTCGAGGTCGGCGGAGCGGGTGGCGTCCACGGTCCAGATGGTGGTGGTCTGGCGCAGGTAGGGGCCGCCGTCGTGATCGAAGGTGATCTCCTGGAGCACGGCCTGCTCGGGCACCGTCTCGCCGTAGGTGAGGATGCCGTAGCCGCGCCAGGTTCCCACCAGCCAGGCCAGCGGGTAGATCTCGGGCGCGAGGTCATCGGGAAGCGTGAAAGCCATGCCCGCAGGGTACAACGCCGACTCCGCGCCGAGATCGGTCGAGTTCCGCATCGAGATCGGTCCACTTCCGGCTCGAAATCGGTCCGTCCGCACAGTGCAGCACGACAGCGACCACACGGTAGAAGGACCCGCACCGGCGGGAGGTGGCGGGGAGGAGAAAAGACGTCGGGCCGGAGAGCGCCAGTCGGCGCGAATGCCGCTCGCGGCGGCTTGAGGTGGAGCCCGGGGCCCGTCACGGCCCGACGCCGCCCCCACAGTACAGGCGCGTCGCAGTCCGCCGGAAGTCGGCCCCGCGACCGCCGAGCAGTCGAGCCGTCACTGCGCCGTCACCCCGACTCGCCCCCGACTGCGCGGCTCTCGGGCATGCGGTCCACGACGGCGCAGCCACGAACGGCCCGGCTACCGGCCGTCCGCTGAGCGCGCAATCCACCGGGGCGTCCCTCCTGGGAAGCCGCCGACCGAACGGGCGCTCCGGATCCGCCCCGTTCGCCCCGGCGCCTACTCCTCGTCGGGAGCGTCGAGACGGTAGCCCACGTTGCGGACCGTGCCGATCAAATGGTCGTGCTCGGTGCCGAGCTTGGCGCGCAGGCGGCGGATATGGACATCGACCGTGCGCGAGCCGCCGATGTAGTCCTCGCCCCACACCTCGTCCAGAAGCACCTCGCGAGTCAGCACCCGCCCCTGATTGAGCGCGAGATACTTCAACAGCTCGAACTCCTTGTACGTCAGGTCGATGATCGTGCCGCGTATGCGTGCGGTGTAGGCGGTCGCGTCGATGACCAGGTCGCCGACCTCGATCTGGTCATCGCCGAGGGGCTCCGGGGCGATCGCCCGAGTGCGCAGCAGCCGCAGGCGCGCGGAGAGCTCGGCCGGCGTCGCACCGGCCATGACGAAGTCGGAGGCGCCCCAGTCCGGCTGAACGACCGCGGCCCCGCCCTCCTCCATCACCAGGATGATCGGCGGGCAGTCCATCGGACCGGACAGCAGCTGGCACAGTGCCCGCGCTCGCATGAGATCCCCGCGGCCATCGATCATGACGACGTCGGCGTCATCGATCGCGCTGTAGAAGGCGGGCGTGGGGGGATGGCACTCCACGTGGGCATCAAGGAAGCAGGCAGATGGGAGAACGTTGGCAACCTCACCCTCATGGGTGAACATGATGACGCGCATGCTCCGGACTCCTTCCGCGCTCCGGTGAGGTTCCGGGTGTCAGTGAACCACATGCGCCCGTTTCAGGTGTGGGACGATGCCTCTGTGAACCACCAGGAGAACGCCCAGGGCTCCATCGACTCCCCGATTTCCCCGGTCGCCGCGCCGTCCTCCGGGGCGATGGCCGAGCCCGGCGCGTACGGCACTCGACGCGGCGGGCACCATCCGATCGAGCCCGGACTGGTCGATCCGGCCTGGACGCGTCTGGCCATGGCCGGCATCGTGCCCATACTGCTGGCCGTGTCCGCGGCGCTGCCGGGGTGGGTGCGACTCATCGTCATCTGCCTGCTCGTGCCGCTGACTGCGCAGGGCTGGCCCGCCCTCGTCCGCTCCGAGCACGACCAGGGCGCCACCGGCGTCGTCGCCCTGACGGGTCTGGCCGCGGCCGTCGTCGTCGCCCTGCGCGGAGATTACGGATCCGCGGGCGTGGTGATGGCCTTCAGCGTGCTGGCGGCGTTCGTCGCCCAGATGGCCCGTCACGACGGCCGTCAGGATCTCGTGGAGAATCTGTCCGCCACAGTCGCGGGAGGCCTCATCACGGTCTCGGGTGCGGCCTGGTGCGCCCTGGCCCCGGGACTGGCCGATCCGGCGGTCATCGTCCCCTGCGCGCTGGCGCTGTTCTCGGGGGCGCTGCTGACGGTGCTCGAGGTGCGAGCCACCGTTCTGGAGGCGCTGACCCTGACGGTTCCCGCGCTCGTGGCCGGGGTGGCAGGAGGCATCCTGGCGGCGGCGGGATTCTTCGGGCCGAGCCATGTCGGGCTTCAGCAGGAGCTCCAGTCGGCGGCCGCGTGCGTGATCGTCGGCTTCGTCGCCGGTGTGCTCATGGCGTCCTCCAACCGAGTGCTGTGGACGCACCGCTGGGTGCCGGGCGGGCGCGCCGCGGTAGCCAGCGCGATCGTGCCGATCCTGGCGCTGGGCGCACCGGTGTACACGATCGCGCGCCTCATGGGCAGCTTCATCGCCGGCTGATCGCCGAGATCGGTCGCTCTCCGGCTCGAGATCGGTCCGGTTCCGCACCGAGATCGGTCGTACTCCGCACCGAGATCGGCACCTCCCGCAGCACAGACCTGTGGATAACCGATTGCGGCCCTGCCGGGCACCGCAGTTATCCACAGGCGCCTGCCGCCACCTGGCGAATTGCTGCGTCATCGGGCACTGTCGGTACATGAGCCCGAAGACGTGTCCCACCCCGCGAATTCCCCAGGATCAGCGCAATCCGCGCGAGATCGAGAGCCGCCTGGCCACCGGCGAGATCCGACGAGTGCGCCGCAGCACCTACATACCGGCCAGCCCCGACGCACCCGACTTCACCACCCACCGCACCATCCGCGAAGTCCTCCTGCGCGTCGTCCGCACTGAAAGGCTCGACGGCGTCGTCGCCCTCGAGACCGCCGCGCTCCTCCACGGTGGGCGCGCGCTCTACGAGCCGGCGGCGGTTCACCTCATCGTGGGCTGGAACGCCGCCGGCCTCAGACGCGCTTCTCGGAGGCGTCCGCCCAATCGGCCGGCCTCGCGCGCGCTCGGGCCGCGCGACCGCCGTCGGGCGCTCGGGGCCCGCCCATTCATCCGGCATCGCTACGACCTTGCCGACTCCGACATCGTCGAGCTCGATGGGCTGCGCGTGACCTCGTTGGAGCGCACAGCCGAGGACTGCGCCCGGTTCCTGCCGCCCAACCGTGCGCTCGCCGTCGTCGACTCGCTGTTCGCGATCGCGGCCGGGGCCGGCGACCGCCCCTGGGATCATCGCCCCGAAATCGACGCCGAGGCCGCGCGGTTCCGCCGAGCGCTCCTCAAGCGGCTTGACGCCCGGCCGCACGAGCGGGGCGTGCGGCGGGCCCGCGCCGTCGTCATGGCCGCGACGCCGTGGAGCCAATCGGTGTGGGAGACCGAGGCGCGCAGACTGTGCCTGATCGACGGGATCGCGGCGCCGCAGCCCCAGATGCCCGTGCACACTGAGGCCGGCGTCTTCTACGCCGATCTCGGCTGGCGGGCGGCGATGCTCGCCTACGAGATCGACGGCGAGATCAAGTACTTGCAGGACGCCGACGCCGCGCTTTCGGCGCAGTACAGGCGCGAGACGGCGATAGAGGCTGCCGGGGTTCATGTGGAACGGGCGACGCCCGCGGATGTCGCCGATGGCGAGGGCTTCCTCACCGGACTGCGCGGAGTCCTGCCGCAGAGCCTGTGCGAGGAGAATCCGGTGACGGCGCTGCGCACGCCGTTCGAGATCCGGCGGCAGGGCGCGTCTTGGTGAGCCGACGGCGCATGGATCACTGAGCCCGATGGATCACTGAGCCCGGACCCAGCCAGCGCAGTCGGCGCCGTCGGCGCAACCGGCGCGGAGCGGGGCGCGCTGCGTCCTGTTCCGCAGCAACCGCGCCCGACTCCCGGCACGACGCTTAACGGGGCTTAACGGGTAGCCGACACGAAGCGCTGGACCTTCGCACGGTGTCAAGCCTTAGATTGCCGAGCATGATTGATCACGCATCGCTTGCTGTCCATGATCCTGCGGCCTCTCGAGCCTTCTACGAACAGGCCCTGGAACCGCTGGGGTATACCGTCCTCATGGTGTTCGGAGACGTGTGCGGCATGGGGGTGGCCAAGCCCCAGGGCGCCGGTCCAGATCTCTGGCTGGTCCCAAGTCAGAATCCCACCACCGTCCACCTCGCCCTGAGTGCGGACTCCACCGAGCAGGTGGACGCCTTCCATGAGGCCGCCCTGGCAGCGGGAGGCACCGACAACGGCGCACCCGGTGAACGCCCTCACTACCATCCCGGTTACTACGGCGCCTTCGTCCTGGACCCCGACGGGCACAACATCGAAGCGGTCTGCCACCAGGGCCCAGTCGGCCAGGCCCCGTCCTGAGCAGTGCCCGGTGCGCGCCTCGGACCGATCTCGCGGCGGACTGCGACCGATCTCGAGCCGGAAGCGGACCGATCTCGATGCGGACTGCGACCGATCTCGACGCGGAACCGGACCGATCTCGACGAAGGAGGCGGCCTTGTTGATGCCGGGACGCGGACCTCGACGCCTCAGCGGCCCTCTGACAGGACCGGGCGCTGCTTCTCAATCGCCACGGCCCGAATCCTGCCGCGCGGTCGGCGCGCCAGGTGCACCACCATGATCTCCCCCGTCTTGAGCCACGGGTCCCGGTCCGGCACTGAGCGCAGCAACTTGCCCGGCGCGTACCGGGAGATCACCTCCATGACGGAGGGCAGTACGGGCCGGTGAGTGCACAGGGCCACCGGCACATCCCGATGACGCAGGACATCGGAGACGACCTTGCGCGCCGCCTTGCGGGAATCGGCGTGCGCCAGCTCCGTGAGGGCCGGCTCCGCCACGATGTCGATCCCGGCCGCCCTCGCATAGGGCGCCACCGTGTCCATGCAGCGCCTCCACGGGCTGGACACGACCCGGCCCACGCCGTAGGCGGCCAGCACCGGCACGAGCGCCCGGGCGCGCACCTCGCCCTGATCATCAGTGAGCGGGCGAGTGGCCTCGTTGGTCTCCTTGTCGCGCGTCTTGGGGCGATTCCACACCGACCGCTTGACGGCGCGGGCGTGCCGCACCAGCACGAAGGTCCAGGTATCGAGCTTGCCGTCCTCCCACAGGTCCACCAGGCTGCCCAGTAGGTCGCGGTCCACCGCGTGCGTGAGCATGCCCCGGGCCTTCTTGACGCGCACCCACGTCACGTCGTCTATCTCGCGGGCCGACGCCGGGGCCACCGCCGCACGGGCGCGGGCGCCCGGTTCGTCGTCGTCAAGCTCGCGCGCGGCCCAGTAGTGGACGCGCTTGCGCCGTCCGTCCGAGAGCTTGTAGCGGATGGTCTCCAACGGCTGGCCGAGCGCGATACGAGCACCGGTCTCCTCGGCGACCTCCCGCACCGCGCAGGTGCGCACCGACTCCCCCGGCTCCACCTTCCCCTTGGGGAACGACCAGTCGTCGTACCGGGGGCGGTGCACCAGGAGCACTTCGAGGCGGCCGCGGCGCTCCCTCCACACGAGCGCGCCGGCGGCGCGCACCACGTGCTTGGCACGCGATGATGATGACATGGGCCTGCACTCCTCAGGGGCGCTTCAGTGGCGACCCTTGACGCGCGAGCGCGCCCGGGCCATGAGAGTGGTCTGGATGTCCTCCAGCTTCTCCCCATCGGGACCGTAGGCGTGCCGGACCCACGTGCCGTCGGGCTCGAGCCACCAGGAGGAGACGGCGTCGGAAGCGGCATGGGTCACCAGCCACTCCAGCTCATCGACCATCGCCGGGTCGGTGATGCGTACCAGCTCCTCCACGCGCCGATCCAGGTTGCGATGCATGAGGTCGGCCGACCCGATGAACAGCTCGGTGCTCCCGTCATTGCAGAAGGCGTAGACGCGCGAGTGCTCCAGGTAGCGCCCCAGGATGGAGCGCACCCGGATATTGTCACTGAGCCCGGGCACACCCGCGCGAATACCGCAGATGCCCCGCACGACGATGTCCACCTCCACCCCGGCACGGCTGGCGCGGTACAGGGCGTCGATGCAGGCCTCGTCGATGATGGAGTTGACCTTGATGCGGATCCAGGCGGGCCCGCCCGCGCGCTTGTTCTCGATCTCCCGCTCGATGCGCTCGAGCAGGCCGTCGCGCACGGTGCGCGGAGCCACCAGCAGGCGCCGGAAGCGGGCGCGCGGAGCGTAGCCGGAGAGCATGTTGAACAGCGTGGTCATGTCCTGGGCGACGTCGCGATCGCATGTCAGCAGTCCCAGGTCCTCGTATCCGCGCGCAGTCTTGGGGTGGTAGTTGCCGGTGCCCACATGGCAGTAGCGGCGCAGGCCGTCGCCCTCCTGACGCACGACGAGCAGCAACTTGCAGTGGGTCTTGAGCCCGACCATGCCGTAGACGACGTGCACGCCGGCGCGCTCGAGCTTGCGCGCCCAGGAGATGTTGGCCTCCTCGTCGAAACGGGCCTTGATCTCCACGATCGCCACCACCTGCTTGCCCGCCTCGGCGGCCTCGATGAGGGCGTCCACGATCGGGGAGTCCCCGGACGTGCGGTAGAGGGTCTGTTTGATGGCCAGCACCTTGGGGTCGGCGGCGGCCTGGGAGATGAACTCCTGCACCGAGGTGGAGAAGGAGTCGTAGGGGTGGTGTAGCAGAACATCATGATCGCGCATGGCGGCGAAGACGTTCGGGGCGGTGGAGGACTCGTGGGCGGCCAGACCCGCGGCGGTGACCGGCACGAAGCGCGGATACTTCAGAGCGGGGATGTCCAGATCGTGAAGCTGGTTGAGGCAGGTCAGGTCCAGGGGCGCCGGGAGCTCGAAGACGTCGTCGGGCCGCAGCCCCAGGGCGCGCACCAGGTAGCGGCGGGCGAAGGAGGAGATCGTGTTCTCCACCTCCAGGCGCACGCAGTCGCCGAAGCGACGGCGCTCCAGCTCCTTCTCCATCGCCTTGAGAAGGTTCTCGGCGTCGTCCTCCTCCACCTCGAGATCCTCATTGCGGGTGACCCGGAAGAGGTGGTGCTCCAGGATGTCCATGCCCGGGAAGAGGTGGTCCAGGTGCTGGCCGATGACCACCTCCAGGGGGATGACGGCGGAGCCGGCGCCCTTGTCGGTGGTGCCCAGCTCACGGCCGGGAACGGTCACCAGGCGGGGCAGGGAGTCGGGGACCTTGACACGGGCGAAGTGCTCCTTGCCGCTGCGCGGATTGCGCAGGATGACGGCGAGGTTCAGGGACAGGCCCGAGATGTAGGGGAAGGGGTGGGAGGGGTCCACGGCCAGGGGCGTGAGCACCGGGTAGATGTGATGCCGGAAGTAGCGGGTCAGGCGCTCCTGCTGCTGAAGGTTGAGGTCGCCCCATCCCAGGATGTCCACGTTGTGCTCGGCCAGTCCGGGACGGATGTCCTCTTCGAAGAGGGCGGCCTGACGAGCCGTGAGCTCCTTGGCGCGGCGGGTCACCTCGGCCAGGACCTGGTTGGCGTCCAGGCCCGAGGCGCGCACCGGGGTGATGCCCGCCTTGATGCGCCGCATGAGCCCCGCCACGCGCACCATGTAGAACTCATCGAGGTTGGAGGAGAAGATCGCCAGGAACCAGGCCCGCTCCAGCAGCGGGAGGTCCCGATCCTCGGCCTGCTCCAGGACCCGCTCGTTGAAGTCCATCCAGGTCAGCTCGCGGTCGGTGTAACGGCTCGTGAAGGACTCCAACGGAGGCAGATCGTCCTCGGAAGCGGCCGGGGAGGCGGGGGAGGCGGGGGAATCCGCCCGGCCGGCCTGGCCGGCCCGTGCCTCCGACTCCGTCCCCTCGGCACGCTCGACACGCTCGTCCGGGTCCGTCTGCTCGGCCGCCCCCTCATCGGCCGATGCCGCTGCACCGGTGGTCGGCTGCTCCTGCGCAGTGCCCGCGGCCGTCTGGTCGACGGCGGCCTCCGCCTGCCCGGTGGAGGATCGATCGGGGTCGGCGACCTCGGCCTCCTGCCCAAAATCCTCATCGAAGTCCTCGTCCTCGTACAGAGGCCCGGCATCGTCGGCGAAATCGCGGGGGTCGGCGACCTCGATGACGTGGTCGTCCAGATCGGCGTCCTCGTCGTCCAGCTCGGCCAGCTCGTCGACGGAGTCGTCGTGACCGTCCTCGTCGGCACGAGCGTCCGCAGCGGAAGAATCGGCCTCGTCGCCGGCATCGGCCTCATCGCCGGTATCAATCTCGGCACCCCCATCCGAGGCGGCCTCATTGGCCGTGGCGGCCTCTGTGGCTGAGGTAGCTGAGGCGGCTGAGCCTTCGGCGTCGTCGGCGTCAGCAGCGGCCTGCACGTCCTCAACCCCTGCCCGGCCGTCGGGCTCCCCGCCGGACTCGGCATCCGGGGCGGAGCTCTCTGCGCCGGACTCGGCCTCGGGGGCCGAGTCGCCGTCCTTGTCGCCGTTCTTGGACTGGAATCGCGCCCAGCCCCCGAGGAAGGCTGACAGCAGCGCACGGCTGGGTTGGGGGGTCTCGTCGGGGTCAGGCGTCGTCATGAGGGCATGATCCCACGTCCCGGCCTCCGTGAGGAGTCTGTTGGCCGAGAAATCTGCCCCATTCCGCCCTTGCTCGGCTCTTCAGAGGGGAAATGCGCCGGACATGGGCGATAAGGCCGTCAATCGAGTCGACCGGAGGCGGCTCTGCGCGAGGCCTCGGCGAGCTCGGCGGCGGTGGCCAGGAGCGCCGAATCCCGGCGGGTGACCCGATCGGCGAGCTCATCGGCGTCGTCGTCGATCCACACCGCATCCGAGCCGACCGCGAGCGCCCGCAGGAAGGCGGCGGTCGTGCGAAGAATCGGCGTCAGAGAGACGACGTCGGCCGTCTGTCCGGCCAGCACCCGGTCCAGGGCGGCGCGCAGATCCTCGGGAGAGGGGACCGGTCGCGCCTCGGCGCGGGCGGCTTCGAAGCGGGACAGGGCTCCACCGTCGGTGCTGTCAGTGCTGTCGGTGCTGTCGGTGCCGTCAGCATCTGCACTGAGGGCGCTCAGGTCGATGACGGTGGCGTAGCGCCGGGCGACCAGCGCCGGATCGCGGCGAATCCACTCGCGCACGAGGAACAGGCGCCACAACGTGCCCGGCAGGGTGGTGGCCGGGGAGTCGGCCCACAACTCGGCCACGGTGTCGACGCCATGGGAGGCGACGGCCGCCACGACGCCGGGACGAGTGATCCACTCCCCCGGGTCGTCGGGTGCGCCGGCGTCACTGGAGACGTCGGGATCGCCGGAGTGCCCGCCAGCAGACGGTCGGCCGCCGATGAGCGCCTGAGCCGCCCGATGGGCGAGCTCGGAGGAGGAAGCGGTATCAGCGGCGCCCTCGATGCTCTCGGCAGTCTCGGGATCAAGACGGGCGGGGCGATGGAACTGGCGAGTCATACGGCCTCCTTACTCCACTCCTGACATGTGCCGAGCGCTGGGAGCGCTCACTCGCAGGCATCCGCGCTCCTACCCCGACAAGGCAGGTATTTTCGCACGACACTGAACGCTCGGAGAAAACCTCGTCCTCCCATGTGCAACATCCCTGCGCAGTCGCTCGAAACCGAGCCGCATCCTGTCCAGAGCCCAAGGGCTGCAGGGCGGCACGGTCTCAGGGCGGCACGGTCTCAGGGCGTCAGTGCGGCCGCATCGACTGTGTGGAGACGCAGGCATAGCGGTCCCGCAAACGATTCAAAGCCCATCGAGCGAGAATGAGTATCATTGCATTTTTATGCGCCGTTCAGAAAATCTATCGCCACGCCACTCCGGCGCGCTTCCGGGACGCACTCATCTCAGGGACATACGATTCGTTGCCGAATCGTAATTTTGCGCCATAGGATTGTATCGGTTCATTACACCGAGGCCTTTGGAGGTCGTTGGAGGCCTCTGGAGGCTTTGCCAACCGTGATGAACCCTGCTTCCGGCGCCACGCGGTCCTTCACAATCCAAATGACGTCCTTGAGGAACTCTGGCTCATGACCACGGCACATGCCCACCCGACCGATCACCCGAGCAGGGCACCATGGTGATGACCACGCCCGCTGAGTCCACCGAGTCCGCTGCATCCACAGAGGCGGCTGCGCGCACCTCCTCGCCCAGCGGATCGGACCGTCGCCCGGCCGACGCACCTACCTCCCACGGCGAGCAGCGCATGACCGATGGCCTGGACGAACTCGACCACTGGATGGCGGAGCAGGTCGAGCAGGGCATCGCCGCATCCGGCGAGGGACTGCCGACAGCTCTGCGTCGACTAGCCGCTCGCATGGTCGAGGCGCAGGCGCCCGCACTGGCCACGCGCCTGACGGAGTTGGCCGACGAGCTGGCCGACGAGTTAGCCGAGCTGACCGAGACGGCCGCGGCCGACGACGAGGACCCCGCCTGGGTGCAGACCGCCACCGATGAGCTCGGCACCATCCATCTGCTCGTGCGCGCCTGGAGGGAGCGCACGCACCTGCCGTCCGACCTGGCGACGGCCATGCGCCATCAACTGGGCATGAGCGTCCGGACCGAGGTCGTCCTCACCGAACCGGAGGTCAAGGACCACTGGGTGGTCGTGGGCTCGCAGGACCGCAGCGAGGGGCGGGGCGTGGCCCGGCACTCCTGGCTGTACGGCAGGAAGACGCACCGCTGGGCACGGGTCATCGCCTATGCGCGCGAGCGCGACGAGCTTCCACGGACCTATACCGCCGGCACCCAGGTCGAGGCCCGCCTGCACTTCTACCCGGGTGATTCCCTGCGCGCACTGTCACGGCAGGAGTACCCCTCAACGGGGGCGGTCACCGGCTGGACCCCCACCCCCGCGCCGATCACCGGCGCCCGCAAGGCCTGGCGCGACGCCCTGTCCGCCGATCCGTGGGCGGACGCCCGCCCGGCGATCGTGGCCGGACGGCTCGCCATTGATGAGGCCGGGCATCTCGCGCTGACCGACCGCTCCTCCATGCTGCCGCTGACGGGCGGAACCGAGCAGCACAGGCGACTGGCGCTGAGCATCGCCTCGGACGACGCCGTCGTGGCGGGATTGCTATCGCCCAAGGGGCTGCAGCCCCTGAGCCTGGTGACCGGGGGAACGGTGGTCCCACTGTGAACAGCTCCGACAGGATCAACAACACCGATCGCAGCACCGCCATCGCACACTCCACCACCCTGACCACGCGCGGCCGCCCCCTGACCCCTGCGGCTCTGCCGGGGCCGGTGGCGGGGGCGCTCAGCGGGGCATCAGGCCCCGAGCTCACCCTTGAGGCGGCCGCGGCCTGCGCCGTCGCGCGGCGCAGCATCATCCCCTCCGCGCCCGTGACCGCCCTGGAGCTGCCGCCCGCGCCCACTGGTCCGGTCATTTCCGACGATCTGGCCGACCTACTGGCGCGGATGCTGGACCTGCATGGGCAGACGGAGCTGGTCGTCCGGACGCTGCGCCTCATACGGAGTCGGGGACTGCGCCTGCCGCCCAGGCTCCTGGATCGAGCCGCGCCCCGAGTCACCGACAGGGATCACGAGGTGATCATCGACCTCATGGATCCGCGGTCGCGCGCCATCTTCGCCATGGACGAGCGCTGGGCCGAACGGCTTCGCAGAATCGACACGCGGACCGCTCCCCCCGATCCGGCGGTCTGGGAGGCCGGCGGAGGCCGGGAGCGCGCGGCCTATATGACGTCGGTACGAGCGACGGACCCGGCCGCCGGACGCGCACTCCTGGCCGATGGCGCATGGCTCACGCGGAAGGCGCCCGAGCGCGCACAGATCCTCGCCGCCCTGGCGACCGGTCTGAGTCCGCAGGATGAGCCCCTGATCACGCCTCGGTTGAAGGATCGGGCCCGGGACGTGCGCCGCGCCGCCGCCGATCTGCTGCTCCGCCTCCCCGCCTCCGACCTCGTCAAGCGGGCCGAGGAGCTCGCCAGAAGGCACGTCGTGGTCACCAGGCGCCTCATCCGGGCGCCACGGGTAGACCTGATCCCCGTGGAGCTGACCGACGAGCTCGAGCGCGACCAGTACCCGGCCGACCCTCGTCTGACATCGGCCTCACTCTGGCGGGCGCGGGAGATGGTCGCCAGGGTCCCTCCGCAGCACTGGCCCGATCTCATCGGGATGACGGCCGCGGACCTGCTGACGGCGGAGGTGCGCAGCGAGGGCGAAGAAGTCGACCTATCCGCGGAACTGGTCAGAGCCGCGGTCCGCTGGAGGGACACCGCGCTGGCCGCCGCCATAGCCGCGAAGGCCGACCCGAGAACCGCCGCGACGGTCTTCAATCTGCTGGATCCCCCGCAGCGCGACGCGCTCATTGAGCGGACCGTTGCCCTTAAACGCGCCATCCACTGGAGCGAGGCCCGCGATACGTGGCCGCTCACCCTCTCGCCCAGGCACTCTGTCGCCCTGGCCCGCTACCTGGTCAGGGCGAGCGCCCCGAAAGGGCCGATGCCCTCGGCAGCGGCACTGGGCACCGCATCCGAACTGCTGCCGGGCCGCTGCGCGCCGGAGGCGGTCGACGATGCACTGAGAATACTGCGGGGAGCGCCACCCGAATCGTTCGAGATCAAGGAGATGCGCACCACCATCACCGCGCTCGAGCTGCGTCGCGAACTGCTCGACCTAACCGGCCGGGAGGCGCCGTGAGTGCTCGTAAGTGCTGTCCACCGCGGAGGTTTAGAAGCGCCGTCCGCGCTGTCAGCTGCTGTGAGCAGAGAAGAATTCCGCATGATTCCGCCGTCGTTTAGTCCGACCCTTCCCTGACTCGAGGGTTTAAACCTCCGAACTGGACAGACTGCGGGGCAGCCGGCTGAATCCACCGAGGGCCACTACGGCGACCGCGCCCGCAAGCACGGCGCAGGCGGCGGAATACCCGAGGGCGGAGGTGAGCGCCCCCGCCGTCACGGGCCCGAGGGTCAGGCCCGCGGCGTAGGCGAGGTTGTAGAGGCTGTAGGCGCCGCCGAGGGCGGGCGGCGTCGTGCGCGCCCCCTGCACCCCTATGAGCGTGCCGGCCGGGGCGACCAGGAAGGCGATGGCCCCGCCGAGGCAGACGATGCCCGCAATGACGACGGGCAGACGCGAGCCGGCGCCCAGAAGCAGCAGGCCCGCGATCGCGAGCGCCGCACCGATCAGTGCGAGCACCCTCGGGGACACCCGATTGAGAATCGCACCGACCATCGGATTGAGCACCGCCCCGATGATGACCAGCAGGGCGAACAGCAGTCCGATGCCCGCGGTGTCCAGGCCGAGGCCGACGGCGAGACGGACCGGCAGGATCGGCTCGATCGCGCTCGTGACCGCCGAGCCGACGGCGATGAGGATGACAACGGGCCACGATCCTCCGACGCGGAGCACATCGAGAGGGGTCGCCGGGTCGTCGGCCGACGGCGGAGTGGGCCTGACGAAGACGACGCGAAGGACGCCGTCGAGGATGAGGACGGCCGCGGCCAGGGCGAAGGGCGCCGCATGCCCGTGATCGCGAGCGAGCCACCCGGCCAGGGGCGGCCCGGCGAGCGTCCCGATCGACACCATGCTCATGGCCAGTCCGAGGTAGGTCCCGCGCCTTTCCAGGGGGATCGAAGCGGCGATCAGGGCGAGGCTCGCCACCCAGCCGAGGCCCGCGGCGGCGCCCTGCAGCAGTCGTGAGATCAGCAGCAGCCAGTAGGGGCCGCCGACGGCGAACAGCAGGCAGGCTGCGGCCAGACCCAGGAGGGCGGCGAGCAGCGGGCCGCGGGGACCCTTGCGGTCCACGAGCCGCCCGGCCAGGGGCGTGACTGCGATCATCATGGCTGCGTAGGCCGCGAACAGCAGGCCGGTGGCGGATGAGCCCGCGCGCTCGACCGCCGGCATGAGCGGCAGGAGCGGGATGAGGATTCCGTAGATGAGCATGTCGGTGAACAGGGCGATGCAGGAGACGGCGACCGCCATGCGCGGATTCGTCCGGGGCGTCGTCGGGGCGGGGGTATTCATGTGTGGTCCTTGAGGTGTGGTGGGGGCGCGGCTCTCGGGGCCCGTGGGAGACATCGGGGCCCGTGGGGGCCGGACGCGGTCCCAGGTCAGCGGGAGCGCATGAGCCCGTTGACGACGGACTCGGCGACCCGCCGTCCCTCCTCGGGCCCATGGAGGCCCGCGGGCGAGATGGCGGCGGTGAGCGCGGCGCCGTGGATGAAGGTCATGATGGTGAAACGACTGGCGTTGAGCGGGGCGCGCAGAACGTCCTCGCATTCGCCCAGGGCCCGGTCGATGCGCTCGGTCCAGGGGCGCATGTTGTCGCGCTTGGCACTCAGACCCGGTTGAAGCGGCAGCGCCCGAGGCGCGACCAGTGTCGAGACGACAGCGAGGTCGCGGAACGGACGCTCCTCCTGCAGGCGTTGCAGGTAGTCGGCGAGGAAGGCTGTCAGGCGGTCGGCAGCCGGCTGCTCGGCATCGAGCACGGCGAGCAGGTCGCGCGCCTGGAGCTCCCACTGCTCGGCGAGCACGGCGGTCAACAGGTCGGGTTTACCGGAGAAATGGTGATAGACGGCTCCGCGCGTGACCCCCGCATCGCGGGCGACGTCGACGAGCGAGCACCCTTCCCACCCGTCGCGCGCGAAGCAGTGCAGGGCGGCGCGGGTGATGGCCTCGCGGGTCAGCGCGGCATCGGCGGCAGTTCGTCTCACGAGATACAAACAAACATGTATGTATAATTCCGTCAAGGCTGGAGTCTCGCGGTGTCTCGGGGTGTCGAGTGCCCGAGGCCGTGGGCGCCCCGCCCGCGGCCGTCCGGGCCCGCCGGCCCTCGCCGCCCGTCGCGCGCCAAGCCGAAGCCGTCCGCCGCACCTGGGATTCCAGCAGTGCGGCCGCCCCTCACGATGCGGGGCCGAGCCGCCCAGTCAGCAGGAGCCGAGCACCCGCAACGAGCGGTGGCGGCGACATGATGCCGACGACGACGGCAATGGCCGCTATGCTGGGGCGCGTCGCCCGGCACGGATCGCCCCGCGCCCGCGACGCCCCCTTAGCTCAGTTGGTCAGAGCTGCGGACTTTTAATCCGAAGGTCGTGGGTTCGAGCCCCACAGGGGGTACCGGGGAAAACGCTTCGATTGCAGCGAAAGGTATCGATCTACTGAGACCGTAGAGGCGTCTGTGTTTTCCATTTCCGCCGCAGTATGGCTGCTCTTGATGGCCGCACCTCAAGGAGGCGGGCGGTGTCAGTTCTCGTCGGCCTGCACGAGAATGAGATCGTGAGGCGGCGTGGCGCGGGGAAGCGCGACAGAGCCGGCGGTCCCGCACAAGGCGACAACGGTCCGTGCCGCGGAGGATGCGGCGTCCCACAGCATATGGGTGGCCCACCCGGCGAATTGCTCGGTGATCTCATTGAGACCCTCGGGGGTTTCGTCGTCCCATGTCGTGGTGTCCGGCGCAAACATGATACGGGCAGTGGCTCCGACGAGCTGCCCATCTTGGACGGTGAGGAGGTCTCCGAACAGTCCAAGGGGAGCCGGACTGTCAGCCCCCTCAGGATCGGCTAAGCGCACCGGGATGGAACCAATAGCCCACCGCAATGGGGCGTCGTCAGCATCGGTGGGCTGACAGACGACGCGCAAAACCTCCAGGCCGCCGATGAGCGCGGTCCTGCTGACGAGATCGTTGGGGGCGGTGGGTTTGGTCATGCCAGACTCTTGGTCTGCGATGGTCTACTGCCGGCCAGGCGCGCGGCATGTTCTGCGGTGTCCCAGGTGGAGTGTTGACCGGGCGCACGCCCCCAAGTGAGGAGAGTCTCTTGACTGAAGACCTCATGACGGACGACGACGCCCAGCGCCATGGCGTAGGAACGCAGGGTAGACAGATGAGGGTCGGTGCGGCCCGACTCGAAGCGGGAGACGGCGGCCTGGGTGGTGTCCATCCGTTGCGCCATCTGCTTCTGGGTGAGCCCCTGGCTCTTGCGAGCAGCAACGAGATCTTTGAAGAGCTGACCGTCGGCGTCGCGCAGGGCGCGCGCCAACTTGTGTTCAGGGGCATTCTTATCCTCGCCGAGGAGTTCGTAGAGATCCACGTCAATCCTCCTTCATCACTGCGTAGCAATATGTCGCCAACGACATACTAGAGGCTCTGGTGTCTGAGGCCAAGTGCTGAGCCTATGATCACAATGGCAGCATGAACTCAGCACCGTAGGGCCTGCCGGGCCACCAGGTGTTGAACCTCCGCTGTGCCTCAATGATCTGACAGTCCTGCTCTGCCAGACCGTCAGCACGATCCGCCTTATGCGCCAAGTGCAGATGGAGCAGCATCCCCGGCTGGTCACTGGGTTCGCTGTAGTAGAGGCGCAGATGCCTGCGCCGGTCATCGAGGTTGAAGGTGCGTTCGATGCGCAGTTCGAGCACCTCTTGGACGTCCAGGCGGGTGTTGTCGTCCTCGCAATTTTTGAATCCGCGCGGCCGGCAGACCTCGCCGCGGGTGTTGGTGGTGTCGAAGATGAGGAGGCCTTTCTGGGCAGCCTCCAAAAGCTCCGCCAAATCTGCTACAAGCAGCATCCACTCGTTGTTGGAGCAGGTACTGCGCAGGGCGCTTACTTCCTCCGCGAACTGCTTGCGCCCGGAGTCGCACAGCAGTGTCCACCATTCGCCGCCGTAACCGGGGACAACCTCAGCGATTGTCTCTCCATCCTGCTGGCAGGATCTCAGTCCGACATCACCGAGGCGGTTTGCAAGCAGTTTCGCTCTGGTCATGCGACCTCACCACCCTCACGCTCCCCCGCAGCCAGATGTCGCCCCGCCTTGCAGAAGACGTTAGAGCCGAGCATGCAAAGAGTCTTACCGATCATGGCATCCTCATGGGATGTATGGGGACGGGGTGAGCATATAGGGGGCGGACAGCCCGAGTGCTACCCGCCTCCCCTTTTTGATTCCAGTCGTTTAGCCCTGCTCGGGATGGTCCGCGTAGGCGGTGCGCGTCAGAGGGATGTCGAGGCTTCCCAATCGCAGCTGAATGCCGATGATCTTCATGCACCGGATGATGTCCTCGAACTCCAGATCGTGCAGAAGGACGTCGACCACGGGGATGGAGCCCCCGTGATCGTCCGCAGCGCGTTGCCAGTCCTCGAAACGCCCAACGCCGAGGGCGCGGTGGTCGGCGGCGTAGACACGGATATCCCAGTTAGGGGGCTCGCCGTGGCTGTAGGCGTCGATATCGATCGCCAGGATCGTCCAACGTTCATGGTCGAGGCCGGCAAGTTCGTACAGGTCGCCGCTGGTGTTGACCAAGCTGTTCTCGGCGCATGAGGTTCCGCGCCAGTCCTTGTAGGTCGATTCGGCGAACGGGATAGGGGATGGTTCAGTGCGTCTGATTTCCATGACGCAATAGTACCGCTAGGGACCGACACGAATTGTCCAGGCATAGTCGAGGTGCCCGCAATGCGCCGATTCCGGGCAGCCCTAACCACAGCCCCGACGCGCCGGGGAGACCGTACCCAACAAGCCACCCCCAAGCTAAAAGGTCAATAGGGACTAGGGAGACGGCCCGGAAGGCAAGCGTCATCTTCACAAGTATCGCTCGCCTGATCCGGGCCATCCAGGCCTCGCTATCCGGGCTTTCCGGGTCTTCTGATCCCGCCGTCGCCGTCAGATCCTGCGCAGCCGATGAACCACAGCGCGGGACCGCCGCCGGAGACGGCATCCCCAATACATTCCCCCGCACCCGCCGGCGCTCACTTGCGCTTCACGGCGATGAAGATATTGATGAGGATCATGGCGGCGATGACGGAGAAGATCCAGCGGATCCAGTCGATGCCGGCCGTGGACGCCACGCCGAACAGCCCCGCGAGCCAGGCGCCGATGGCCGCACCGCCCGCGCCAAGAACAACGGTCCACAGAGCCGAGATCTGCTGGTTCCCCTTGAGGAAGAGACGGGCGAGGGCGCCGACGATGCCGCCGACGATGATCATGGCGATGACCTGAGCGATCATGAGGTGCTCTCCTTGAGATGCAGTGGCGAGGCGCTCCGCACGACAGCGCCGCACGCTAAGCGCCGGCGATCAATGATCGCGCCCCCATAGGATATCAGGCGGCCTCAGGGGCGAGGAGCGCGCACCCCGACGCCCCACCGGGCACAGGTATGACGGCACCAGAAAGCCGCTCGCCCCCGGAGGCGGGCCGAATGCTCGCCACTCGAGCGGAGCGGGCGAGGGCGGGGCGAGCGGGGGCGGATAAAGCGGGACGCAATGGGCGACCCGCCGCCGAAGGAGCTCCCCCCCTTCGTCGGCCCAGCTGGCGCGAGGGCTCTGGGGCGGCCCCACCACAGGAGGAGTCGGCGGCAGCCGAGCGGTGACAGTATCCCGGTGCCGTGGTCGGCCCCACCGTAGAAGGAGCCGACCGGGACGAGGGCCCGCCAGCCGATCAGCCCGTCGGCACGTCGCCGCCGTCGGGATTGAAGACCTCGTCGATGCGCAGCTCGAACACCGAGGCGATCGCGAATGCCAGCCGCAGCGACGGATCGTACTTGCCGTTCTCGATGGCGATGATCGTCTGCCGCGACACCCCCAGGGCCTCACCGAGCTCCGCCTGGGTCCAGCGCCTATCCCGGCGAAGGCTCCGCACACGATTCCACATCAGAGGCCGCCCTAGAGATCAGAGATTCAGAAGTATCGGCGTCGGGCCAAGAACGCTCCGAGCAACCAACCGCCCATGAGGATCCCATAGGCCCATAAGAAGGACAGGTCGGCCAGACCGAAGGCCTGGAAGAGCCCGATCACCAGAATGATCGGCGTCCCGATGGCGAAACCGACGGCGAGGGATTCCACCATGAGGCTGCGGGCGAGCTCGTCCACATCCCGCCAGTGCAGCATGATCGCACGCACGATCAGCACAACCGCGGGGAGAACGACGAGGGCACTGAGCGCCCGCCACGGCGCCATCGCACGTCCGATGAGGAGGGCGGCCACAAGCAGCACGCAGTAGGACGCCATCCCCACTGAGAAGCGGACGAGGTAGCGGCGGGTTGCTGGTTCCATGTGCGACACCCCCTTCATCCGTCTCACTGTAGCGACCAGAGCAGCACCGGCAGCCCCAGTCCAAGCAGATCGAGCAGCCAGTGCCCGACGGCCAGCGGCATGACGCGCTTGCGCCACATGAGCAGCCCGGCGAACACGAGCCCGGCCAGGAAGGTCCGCACCACACTGGCAACCATGGCCGGAGCGCCCGGCAGGGCGAAGCCGATGTGCTGGAGGCCGAAGACGGCGGAGGCCGCGAGCACGGCCCAGACCAGGCCGATGCGCCCCTGCAGTCTGGGCTGGAGGTAGCCGCGGTAGAGCGCCTCCTCGGCCAGGCCGATGGTCACCGGCATGATCGTAACGCTGAGCAGTCCGAGCCACAGGGGCACCGAAGGGTACGACGACGCGGGTGGCGCACCCTGATATGCGATGAGGTTGCCGACGAAGGACGCGGGCATCCACGCGACCAGGACGATGAGACCGCACAGCAGGCCCCAGCCGACGTCGGCGCCCCGGAAGCGCAGCAGGTCCGCCAGTCCGCGCCCTTCGGCACGCAGGAGGCGATGGACCAGCGCGAGCGTGACAACGTCGACCACGACGATGACGACGTTCATCCACAGCAGCGAATGCCCCATCGCCACGAGCGCGGCGCCGATGGCGATGATGAGCCCGGGCCGGGCCCCCACGGCCAGGGCCAGGCGGGACCACGGAGTGCCGATGACGGGAGCCGCAACATCCGCAACATCCGCGGCGTCGGCAGCATCGGGGGCACCGGGGGCATCAAGGGCGATATCAGCGGAATCCGAAGAGTTGTCCATGCGCGAAAATGTATAGCTTCCTTAACCTCGATGTCGAGGAAGCTTCACATTTCAAGACGAATCCGGGAAAGCTCACGGCAAGCTCAAGGGTGTCCGGATGCCGGCACTCAGCACTCTTCCCTACGCTGGTTAAGCGTGAGTACTACGACGCCGCGATCAACCGCTCGACAGCCCCGCTTCCTCGTCGTCGCCGGGCACCCCGACCCGCAGAGCTACTCCCACGCACTGGCCCACGCCTACGCCAACGCCGCGCAGCAGGCCGGCGCCGCCATCACCTTCGTGGACCTGGCAGCCACCGACTTCGACCCGGTGCTGCGCATGGGCTACCGGGACCGCATGCCGGAGAGCCCCTTCATCGCCAGCTCGCAGAACGCACTCGTCACCTGCGACCACATGGCCCTCGCCTTCCCCACGTGGTGGTCGGCCGAGCCATCCCTCCTCAAGGGATGGTTCGACCGGGTCCTGACCCCCGGCATCGCCTACAGATACCGGGCCGGCAAGCTGATGCCCGAACGATTGCTCGACGGCCGCACGGGCACCATCATCACGACCTCCCACGCCCCGGGCCTGTGGACCCGCCTGACGCCGTGGGGGTCGGTGTTCCGCGTGGGGCGCGCCGTCCTGGGCTACTGCGGCGTGCGGGTCACCCAGCGCCTCGTCCTGGGCTCGATGGAGGGCGAGAACGACACCCCGCAGCGGCGTCAGGACTTCCTCAAGCAGACCGCCGACGCGGCGATGCGGCAGGTCGAGGACATCAAGCGCTCCCGCTGATCGAGGCGCCCGCCCCCATCTCGGGACACGGCGGGCCCGCCCCTACGCCGCCCGGCCCGGGGCAGTCCGGTGCCGGCCCGGCGATCCCGAGCCGTCAACCGCGACCGCCCCGACCAAGCCGCTCTACGCGGCCCGCCCCCGGGCGGAGCGCCCGCGCCCGCCGCCACGAGGGCTCCCAGCGCGGGACGGGCCACGCCCGGCCCGGGCCGCACCCCGCCCCGCGGCCGACTTGCCGGCGCGCTCCCCCGCATCGCGCCCGACCGGGCTACCGCCCTTGACAGCCACGCCCTCGGGCATGTCCTCCGCGGCGACCGGGGGCGCAACCTGGCCGACCAGCGCGGTCACGGCCTCGTCGGTGGGCCGGATGCGCTCGATATCCGCACGAATCCGGGCCTTCCCCAGCAGCGCCCGGACATCGTCCCTCTGCTCGGGCAGGACGAGGGTGACGACGGCCCCGGCAGCCCCGGCGCGGGCGGTGCGGCCCGAACGGTGCAGGTAGGCCTTGTGCTCGGCGGGCGGGTCGACGTGGACCACGAGCTCCACTCCGGAGATGTCAATACCTCGGGCGGCGATGTCGGTGGCGACCATGACATGCGCCTGCCCGGAGGAGAAGGCGCGCATGGCGCGTTCGCGGGCGTTCTGGCTCATATTGCCCTGAAGCTCGACGGCGGGGATGCCGTCCCGGGTGAGCCTGCGCGCCAGGCGCCGAGCCAGGTGCTTGGTGCGGGTGAACAGAATCCGCTGCCCCGTGCCGGAGGCGAGCCGGCGCACGACGTCGTCCTTGGCGGCCTTGTCCGCCACCATCCACACACGGTGCTCCATGGCGGCCACCGGCGAGGTCGAGGGATCAATGGCGTGGTGGAGCGGGTCGTGGAGGAACTCCTTGACGAGCCTGTCGACGCCGTTGTCCAGGGTGGCGGAGAACAGCAGGCGCTGGCCGCGCTTCGGGGTGGCGCGCATGATTCGGCGCACTCCGGGCAGGAAGCCGAGATCCGCCATGTGATCGGCCTCGTCCAGGACCGTGATGGACACGTCGTCGAGACTCACGACGCCCTGCCCCATGAGGTCGAGGAGGCGCCCCGGGCAGGCGACGACGATATCGACGCCCTTGGCGAGCGCCTTCTCCTGCGGTTTCTGGGAGACACCGCCGAAGATCGTGGTCGCGCTCAGCTCGAGGGCGTCGGCCAGGGGCTTGATGGTCTCGGTGATCTGGAGGGCGAGTTCGCGGGTGGGCGCCAGGACCAGGCCGATGGGATGGCCGGGGCGGGCCATGTCTTCTTCAGCGAGGCGCTGGACGAGCGGCAGGGCGAAGGCGAGGGTCTTACCGGAACCGGTGCGACCGCGCCCGAGCACATCGCGTCCGGCGAGGGTGTCGGGCAGCGTGGCGGTCTGAATGGGGAATGGTTCGGTGAAGCCGCGGGCGCCGAGGTCGGCCACGAGATCGGCGTCGACGCCGAGGGAGGCGAAGGCCTCGGGAGCGGCAGCCGGCACAGTCGGGGCGGGAGCGGCGGTCGGGTCGGCAGGCGCGTCAGGGGCGGCGGGGGCTTCAGGGGCGCGAGAAGCGGTAGAAGCGCTATGGCCAGCATCGGTGTGTCCGCGCCCGCCGGCGCGGCGATCCGACGCGCGAGTCGGAGTCGTCCTCCGGTGAGAGGCGGCACGGCCGCGACCGGCCCCACCCGCCTTGGAACGGGAGGTGGAGCCGGAGTGAGCAGAGTGAGTGGAGTGAGCAGAGCGTGAGGCAGTGCGCGTGGTGGGCACAGTGGGCACAGAAGTCCTGTCGTTCGAGACCGGGCGCACGTCGGACGCGAATCGGCCGGAGCGCGCGTCGGTGCGTTGAGGTGCCGGCGTTCAGGGCTCGACGGCGCGATGACGTCATCGGACGTGCGCGCCGGAGCCGAGGCACCAGCCGGGCCGCGGCGGATCGCCGGGCCAGGCCCCCATCCTTCCACGCCCCACCGGGCAACGCCACGATACGAGCCTCACATCCCGCTCGCGCCCGCCGGCAACGCCCCGCAACCGGCCACGGCCTCCGCACGCTCAAAGATCTTCCTCGAATGTGCTGCTCAGGCCGCTAATCGTGAACACGGCCTCCGGGCCCTCAAAGATCTTCTGCGTCACCGGGCCTGCGATCACCAAGCCGGTCGGATCCGCACATGGGAGAAAGGGCCTTTTGCGGAGCGGTTGCCGTTATTCATTGATATTCCGCCGATCTTCAACGTCCGTCACAATGAGCTGACGCGCTCCCATGGGCACAGAGGGGGTCTGCGCACATGGGAGCGCGTCATCCGCTGCGGGCAGTGCGGCGATTTCGCGCGATTCCACGGTTCTGTTCGGCGCGGGCCACAGGCGAATGTGCAGCTCGCCCCGAAGTGATGCCTTCAGGCCCGTCTCAAGCCTCAGTTCGAGCCGATCTCGTGCATCCTGAGACCTCTGCGGGCGGACTGTCTGACCATCAGAGGTTGTTGACCCATGCCTCACGATGACTGGAGTAGAAGCTCAGCGGCTTGTATAGGACCACGAACTGACCGCCGGCGGCGAGATCGGCGTCGAAGCAGACATCACCGCTCGTACTACCGCCGTCAATGAGTTTTCCCGGCTGAAGCATATTGTCCGACCCGGTGAGCCCGACATTAACGATAGCTCCGGATGGTGATAGGAGCTCGAACTCCATGATATTGAAGTCGAGTTCTTTTCCAGAATTATTCTGAATGGTGACGCCAGTACAGGCAGTAGGACCGAGCACATCATTTCCCGACGCCAGCGCGGAGGAGGTGATAGTGACCCCCTTCGCGGTGATGGACTCGCCGGCATTAACGGCGACATCGCCTTTTTGAATTCCGTTGTACGTGGTGGTCGATGTCGGATCACCCGAGTCCCCCGAGCCACCAGAATCGATCGTGGACGCAGACGCGGCCTGCTCCTCCTGAGTCGCAGCGTCTCCGCCACTACCCGGCGCCGTGGAGGCCCCAGCGGCGGCCTTCTTATTCCCACCGCCCGTCGCCGAACCAACGACGACAAGGGCCAGGAAAATCGCAAGAGCAATGAACCACCATCTTTTCCACAGGGGCTTCTTCGGTCGAGGAGGTGGAGCGTACATCATCTGCGGCGGCTGCCCCCCCATAAGGATGCACAGGCTGGGACACGGCAAGCTCCTTTGCCACATAGAAGGGAGAGATGTTTTTACATTACCCCCCCCGCACTAATACAAGTCCTATTTATCGCAAAATGCAGTCATTGTGGACCCTATTTGTTACAGGCCGGTCACGGCTCTGTCCCCAGCCTCACCAACTCCGACCGGCACCTGGAGGGCGATCCGCCATCTGAGGTGCGGGATCCGACCGGCCTCGTTGCGACCTGCACTGCCCCAGCACTCCACGCCTTTCCCGAGCCGGCGTCACCTACCAAGCCGTGCGGCGTCGAGGTCGACTTTCCCGCACGAGGTAGACGGTGGCGCCGTCGGTCTCATCCCAAAATGTCGATCTCGGCAGGGTGAGGAGCTAGAGGACCCCGAGGACGAGGGCGATGACGCCGATGACCGCCATGGCCGTCACCGACAGCAGCGTCTCCATGAGCGACCAGGTCTTGAAGGTCTGCCCCACCGTCATCCCGAAGTACTCCTTGACCAGCCAGAAACCGGCGTCGTTGACGTGGGAGAGGAACACCGAGCCCGCGCCGATGGCCAGCACGAGGAGGGCCACCTCGATCGGGGGCATGCCCTCGGCCACCTGCCCCATGATCCCCGCAGCGGTGATGGTGGCGACAGTCGCCGAGCCGGTGGCCAGCCGCACCGCGACGGCGACGAGCCAGCCGGCCAGAAGCGCCGGGACCGCCGCCTGCTGGATCCAGGCGGCGATGATATCGGCGATGCCGGAGTCGACCAGGGTCTGCTTGAAGCCGCCCCCGGCACCCACGATGAGCAGAATCCCGGCGATCGGCCCGAGGGAGGCGCCCACCCGACCGGATACGTCGTCGGCGCGCAGCCCCAGGCGCGTGCCGAACAGATACATCGCGGCCAGGACCGTGATCAGCAGCGCGACCAGCGGTTGGCCGATGAACAGCGCCGCCTGCACGGCGAGACCGGTCGCCCCCTCGGGCACAAGGGTTTCGACAAGGGTGCGCAGCAGCATGAGCACCACGGGCAGCAGGACGACGGCGATCGAGGCGGTGAAGGAGGGGCGCGGCCCCTCATGGGCCTCGTCCGAGCCGCCGAGGGGGTCGGGCGCCTCGATCGGCACCCACCTGGCCATGATGCGAGCGGCGATCGGACCGGAGATGACGACGGTGGGCACGGCCACCAGCAGGCCCAGGCCGAGCGTCATCCCGAGGTTCGCGTTCACGGCCTCGATGGCGATGAGCGGACCGGGGTGCGGGGGCACGAGCCCGTGGAGGGCGGACAGGCCGGCGAGCGCCGGCACGCCGACGAGGATGAGGGGCTGGTGGGCGCGGCGCGCGACGATCATGACCACGGGGATGAGCAGGACGATGCCGACCTCGAAGAACAGGGGGATCCCCACGACGAAGGCGATGAGCGCCATGGCCCAGGGCAAACGGGAGCCGGGCATGCGCGCCAGGATGGTATCGACGATCTGGTCGGCCCCGCCGGAGTCGATGAGCAGCCTGCCGATGATCGCCCCGAAGGCGATGAGCGTGCCCACGCTGCCGATCGTCGCTCCCAGGCCGGTAGTGAAGGCCGTGAAGGTGTCGGCCAGCGGAATGCCGGCGGCGACGGCGAGCACCGCCGAGCCGAGTGTGAGGGCGAGGAACGGATGCATCTTGCGCCATACGATGAGCGCGATGATGGCGGCGATGCCGAGGATAGCCGCGATGATCAGTCGGGTGGGGCTGTCGGCATGGGTCACCGGCGCCGGGTCGGCGGCGGGAAGAGCGAGCATGAGGGCGGACATCGTTGTCGTCTCCAGGTTTTCGGGTGGCGGGCGGGTTCAGCGGGTTCGAGGTTCAGAGATTCAGCGGGGTCAGGGGGCGGGTCGAAGTAGGGCAGCGGGACTGCAGCAGGACTACGGGCGGGCTATGGAAGGGTTCAGCGACTCAGGCTGCGGTCGAGGCGTGCTCGAGCGCGGCGAGGATGGCGTCGAAGGTCTCCTCGGGGGTGGCTCGCGAGGCGACGGTGACGCCGTCCTCGCCGTCGGCCAGGGGCTCGAGGTCGGCGAACTGGGAGGGCAGGAGCGCGGAGGGCATGAAGTGGCCCTCGCGCTGGGACATGCGCTCACGCAGTTCGTCGGGCTGCGCGATCAGGTGGATGAAGAAGACTCGACCATCAGCGCGGGACAGGAGATCCCGGTAGGAGCGCTTGAGCGCGGAGCAGGTGACGATCGTCTTGACGCCCTCGGCGGCGCGCGCGCTCATCCAATCGCGCATGGATTCCAACCACGGCCACCGGTCCTCGTCGGTCAGGGGGACGCCCCGGCTCATCTTGGCGATGTTGGCGGCGGGGTGGAACTCGTCGGCCTCGGCGACGGGCCAGCCGAGGGCCCGGTGAAGGTTGTCGGCGGCGGTGGTCTTGCCGCAGCCGGCCACGCCCATGAGGACGAGGTGCTCAACAGGGCGGTTCATGCGCTCTCCTTGATGACATCATTGTCGGTCACGAGTGCGATCATTTTAACCGATTTGTAGTATGTTTTGAACATGTCCTCCAGCGACCGACGCCACGATGTTCTCAATGCGATCGGGCGGGCCATCGTCGCCGGCGAGATCGCGCCGGATGAATCATTGACCTTGGAGGGCGTTCAGTCCCGCTACGGCATCTCGCGCACCCTCGCCCGCGACTGCGTGCGCGCCCTGGAATCCCTCGGCATGGTCGAGCCGCGCCGTCGTGTGGGCATCGTGGTGCGGCCCCGTGAGAGCTGGTCGGCGCTGGCCCCCCAGGTCGTGCGCTGGCAGCTCGACGTCGACCCGCAGGGCCCCAAGCTCGGCGCCCTGACCGAGCTGCGCACCGCCATCGAACCGGTCGCCGCCGCGGCAGCGGCTCGCCGCGCCACGGAGCGCCAGCGCTCCGCACTGCTGACGCTGGCGACCTCGATCCGGTCCAAGGGCACCACTGGAATGGTGGCCTCCTACCTCAAGGAGGACATCGCCTTCCACAGCCTCGTGCTCAAAGCCAGTCACAACGACACGTTCGAGGCGCTCACCGGAGTCATCGCCGAAGTGCTCTCCGGGCGCGCCCGGCTCACCGGGCAGGTTCAGGTCCCCGTGGCGGAGGCGCTGGAGCTCCACGTGCGCGTCGCCCGCGCGATCGCGACCGGGGACGCCGCAACTGCGGAGACCTCCATGCGCGAGTTGGTCGCGGAGGTGCGCCAGGTGCTGCTGGACCGCGGGCTGCGGGGCTTCCTCGACACCTGATCTCCCTGGGGGCGGGGCCGGCCTCGCCCTCCCCCGTCGCGCACCGCCTCACACCTACCGCACCCCACCTCATCGAGATCGACTTTTTCGAACGAGGTTGGCGGTGGCACCGTCGATCTCGTTCGAGAATGTCGATCTCGACGCATGGCACGGGTCAGCCGCGGGCACGGTTCGGCGGAAACGGAACCCGGCCGCTTGTCCCCGCCGTCAGGGCGACGGCCACGGAGACGAGCACCAGTCCGGTCATCTCCCATACATTGGGCAGCTGACGCAGCACGACCACCCCCACGAGCAATGACGCGGCCGGCATGAGGGAGGACAGGAGTGCGAAGGCATCCGTGCCGAGTCGTCTGAGCACCACCTGCTCGAGCCCGTAGGGCACCGCGGTCGACAGCACGCCGACTCCCAGCACCGTGACAGCAGCAGTCGGCGAGGCGAGGATGGTGTCCGCCGTTCCCACGGCGAGGGGCGCGTAGACGAGCGCACCGGCGACCATGCCCACCGCAAGGGAATCGGTGCCCGCTCCGTCCGAGGCCACGCGCCTGCCCAGGAGAATGTAGGCGGCCCAGGCGACACCGGCGCCCAATGCGAGCAGGACGCCGATCCTCTGGTCAGGATCGCCCAGGTTCACCCCGAGCCCGGAGATGGAGGCGACGCCGAGAAGGGCGAGGATCGCAGCCACGCGCGGCCGCCATCCGCGGCCGGTCACCAGCGCGACCACGACCGGCCCCAGGAACTCCAGGGAGACGGTCGTCCCGAGCGGCAGCAGCGAGATCGCCGCGTAGAAGATGACGTTCATCGTGGCCGTGGCCACTCCGAAGGCGGTGGCCACGAGCAGTGTCCTCCTGGTCCATGCACGGCGCCAGGGACGTCTGAGGGCAACCAGCACGGCGGCCCCGACCACCAGGCGCCCCCAGGCCACTGTCATGGAGGGCATGAGCGAGAACAGGGAGACTGCCAGCCCCGCCCCGAGATACTGGGACAGGGAGGAGGCCACGAAGATCAACGGGGCCGGAAGCCGGCCCGCCGCGGAGCGGCCTCCCGCACTCACCCGGGCCAGAATTCCCGGATCGCTGCGGGTCAAGGCGCTGGATTCATGGCTCATCACGCCGACATTGTCGGGGTCCGGCCGTCAGCGCGCGAAACCGCAGCCGGCGAGTGCCCGGCCCCGCCTTCATCCCAGCGCCGCGGCGGCAATCAGGACGATGGGGACGAATCCGGCGGTCGTGATCAGCACCGCATCACGGGCCAGTGGCTTGGCCGCGCCGTAGCGCGAGGCGTACATGAAGACGTTCTGGGCGGTCGGCAGTGCAGCGGTGGTGATGGGCACGAGAAGTTCCGGTCCACGCAGGTCCAGGCCGAGCCCCGCCAGCGCCGCCAACCCGGGTACGACCAGCAGCTTCCAGCCCACCGCCCAGCGCAGGGCGACCCGGCTGGCGGCGTCGTGAGTCGGCTCGGGCGGCACCGCGGCAGCGCCGTCGGGCGGCGGCGTCCGCATGCGCGAGGCCGCCAGGCTCATGCCCAGGGAGAGCATCATGAGCGGCACGGCGATGCGCCCGAGGATGTCAAGGGTCTCACGCAGGTGCCCGCCGACGATGCCGCCCAGGTCCGCCCCGCTGATATTGACCGCGACCCCGGCGACCACGGCCAGCAGCAGGGGATTGCGCAGCGGAATGGTAAGAGTCGCCAGGCGCGAGGGGTTGCCGCGACGGGTGACGGTGTCGAGGATCGCGAAGGTCGCAGGCGTGATGACCAGGAGCTGGAGGAGCAGAACCGGCGCGATCGGGGCGGCGTCGCCCAGAACCAGGACGAGGACGGGTATGCCGAGGTTGGCGGCATTGACATAGCCGGAGGCCAGAGCGCCGATGGTCGCCTCCGCCGTCGTGCGACGCAGGACGAGGCGGTGCAGGACCCAAGCGCTCAGGATCGCCAGCAGTTCGGCCGCGAGCGCGGCGAGCGTGCCCGCGCTGGCCACCGCTCCCAGGTCGGCGTCGGCCAGGGTGAGGACCAGCAGGGCCGGGGTGGCGGCGAAGAAGCAGACGCGGGTGAGCACGGCGTCCGCGTCACGGGGGACGGCGCCGGTGCGCACCAGCAGCCATCCGACCGCGATCACGACGGCGAAGACGGCCAGCCCGCCGACGACCTCGCCCACGGGGCCTCAGCCGACCGGCTCGAGGTCCACCCACGTACCGGCGTGGTCGGAGACGACGAAGGTGCGGGTCCCCCAGGAGGCGGCTTGCAGGAGGGGGTGGCGAGCCCCGTTCCAGGCCGGTGCGCCCACCACCGGGAAGGCGGGCGCACCGTTGACGCCGGTGGGCCATGGGTCGGTCAGGACGTGGTCGATGCGCCGGTCGGGCCCCCATGCGGGGAAGGTGGGGCCGTCCCCCACCTGACGGCCGATACCGAGGGGGGCGACCTCCTCGGTACGTAGGTTGTAGTCGCCCGCCAGCAGGTGGGGACCGGGCAAGGTGGCGAGCGCGCCCCAGGCGGCGGCGAGCTGACCTGTGGCCGTGTCGGTGCGGGTGGCCAGATGGGTGGTGCCGACCGACAGGGTGCTCACGCCCGTCAGCGCGGCGTCGGTCAGGGTCAGGGTTGCGGTCAGCAGGTTGCGCATGGTGGAGGTCGCCAACTCGTAGCCGCGGGGGTCCCAGGCGGGGCGGTCGGTGACGCGCCGGGTGAGGGTGGCCGGTCCGCGCCCGAGGCGCTGGACGCGCCAGGCGGTCACCGGATGCCTGCTGAGCAGGGCGTTGCCGAAGCCCGCCGGCGGACGGCCCAGCAGGGCGCGGCCCAGGCCGAGCACGTCGTCGGAGGAATTGGCCAGGGCGGATCGCCGAGGGCGGCGGCGCAGCCCGGCGACAGGGCCGGCGCAGGTGGCGGCGAAACGGTAGTGCTCCCAGCCGAGCAGCTCGGCCAGGACGGCGGCCTGGTCGAGGTAACCGGAGCGGGCCTGCCCCTTGTCGACCTCCTGGAGGGCGACGACGTCGGGGGCGAGCTCGGCGATCTGGTCGGCCAGAACGACCAGGACGGTGCGGGCGGCCTCGGGGTCGGTGATGTCCGCATTGGCGACGTCGGCGGTGTTGGCCCTGTCGGCGCCGGAGCCGGAGCCGGCGGCGTCGGCGGCGCCCGCCCCGGGCAGGGCGTGCTGGAGGTTGAGGCTCAGCAGGCGCAGCATGTCAGGCCTCCTGGGCGCCAGCGCCGGCAGTACCCGCGCCGCCGGCACCGGCAGCGCCCGGGGTATCGGCGTCGAAGGTCAGACATACGGAGTTCATGCAGTAGCGCTGGCCGGTGGGAGTGCGGGGCGCATCGTCGAAGACGTGACCGAGGTGAGATCCGCAGGCGGCGCAGCGGACCTCGGTGCGCACCATGCCGTGGCTGGTGTCGGTCAGCAGGGTCACCGCCTCGGAATCGGCGGGGTCGTAGAAGGCGGGCCAGCCGCAGCCGGAGTCGAACTTGGTGGTGGAGCGGAACAATTCGGCACCGCAGCCGCGGCAGCGGTAGACGCCCTCGCGCTTCTCGTCCAGCAGACGGCCGGTGAAGGGGCGCTCGGTGCCAGCCTCGCGCAGGACGTGGTACTCGAGCGGGTCGAGCAGGGCGCGCCACTGGGCATCGGTGCGGGCGATCGCCGCAGGGTCGAGCCGCGGCGCCGATCGGGACTCCGCCGCCTCGCCATCGCTCCCGGCGCTCCCGGCATTTTCAGCGCTCCCGGCGCTCCCGACTCTGTCGACGCTGTCGGCACGGCTCTCGGTGTTGTCATCGCTCACGGACCCATGGTGACCCGTTGCCGGGACGGGCGCGAGCGGAGTTCACGCACCGGGAACGCGCGATCCGGTCGGTCCGGCGGACGAGCCTCCGCCGGACCGACCGGTGCCCGATCACTCGAGGTACTTCTTCTGCTCGTTGGTGGAGATGATGCTCGTGGACTGCCCGGTCGTGGTGTCCTCCTGACGCTGGGGCAGGGAGCCCTCGTCGCTGCGCCATTCGGCATCGCGCGCCAGGATCCGGCGCCGTCGCACCTTCTCGCGTCGCGTGCGACGCAGGAGGGAGCGGCCCTTGGCGGCCGCCCGCACCCGGGCGTCCTCAATGGGGTCGCCCTCCATCGGCCGTCGCACGGCGGTCGTCTCAGCACCGGGGGCGGCACCGGCGCCGTCGTCGTGCTGGAGGGAGACGAGCTCCTCGGCCAGGCGCGCCACCTGCTCGGGCTGGGGGTCGTGCGTGACCGCGACCTGCTCGACCTCCACGCGCGTGCGCGGCAGGGCGTAGGGCGCCTCCTGCTGGAGCCAGGCCACGATCTCCTCGCGCACATAGCACTGGAGGGCGAAGACGTCGGAGGGGTCTCGGCCGGACACCGCAATGCGCAGCGTGACCGTGCCGCCGGAGGTGTCGGTGACGTCGAGGTTGGCGGTGCGGCCATCCCAGACGGACGAGGCGGCGACGATGCGGGCGAGCTCGGCGCGCACCGAGGCGACCGGCACCCGCCAGTCCAGGTCGAGGGTGAGCGTGCCGGTGTGTTGCGTACCGCGCCGCGACCAGTTGGCGAAGGGGTTCTGGGTGAAGTAGGTCGAGGGGTAGATCAGTCGGCGGTCGTCCCAGACGCGGACGACCACGTAGGTGAGCGTGATCTCCTCGATATAGCCCTGGTCCTCCTTCACAACGACGACGTCGTCAACGCGGATCGCGTCGGTGACGGCCAGTTGGAGACCGGCGAAGATATTGCTCAGCATGGACTGCGCGGCCAGACCGGCGATCACCGAGACCAGACCGGCGGAGGCGAACAACGACCCCATGGCGAAGCGGGCGCTGGGGAAGGTCATGATCGCCCCGACCAGGCCGCAGATGACGACGATGGCCTCGGCGACACGCCGCAGGATCTGCGCCTGCGTGGTGACGCGGTTGGCGCGGCCGGGATCGCCCCCGGCGCGCACGCCGCTGACGATGGTGGCCTCCAGCGCCTTGATCAGGCCGACGATGACCCATGCGACGGACAGGATGATGCAGATGCTGAGCGCCTGCATGGCGTACTGGGTCCAGTCGGGCGTGACGACCGAGACGATGGCCACCTGCACGCCGAGGTAGGCGCCGATGAGTCCGCCCAGGGCGTACAGGGCGGTGCGCGTGTAGCGGCTGACCTCCGCGTACATGGTCTGGCGGCGTCCGAGCGCACGCAGCACGACCACGCCCACGAAGGCAAGGGCGATGCCCACGAGGGTCCCGAGGCCCGCCCGCCAGGCGATGGAGAAGACATCGACCGTGGTGGCGGCGACCGCTTCAACGGTCTGGGTGACGTCGGTGGTCGAAGGAGCGGAGGGATCGGTGGAGGGATCGGCAGTAGCAGTGGCATGGGCTGCAGGTGCAAGAGCCGTGCTCGCCAGTGCGGCGAGAGGGAGGAGGGTCATGGCGGCACCCTAGGACCCGGTCCTGGGAGACGGCTGTGCAAGGCCGGGCGGCGGGGCGCACGTCGAGATCGGTCGCTCTCCGCGCCGAGATCGGTCGTAATCCGCAGCGAGATCGGTCGGGTTCCGTGCCGAGATCGGTCCACTTCCGGCTCGAAATCGGTCGGGTTCCGTGCCGAGATCGGTCCGCCTCCTCCTTCCCGGACGATGGCGCCTCTCGGTATAGCGGACCCAGCGAGGCCAGGATACTTACGGTGCTCACAACGCTCTTTTACCCTTTGCTACGCCTCCTGCGGCCGTACAGTAAAGGGTAAAAGAGCGTTGTAAGCGTTATAAGCGCCGCAGGTGTCGGAAACACTGGAAGCACGTTCGCGCCGGCCAGCCAGTTCTCCGACGGCCTCACAATTCTCCTACGCACCACCCCGTCTACGCACCGCCACGTCTGCGCGCCACTCAAGCCATCGAGATCGACATTCTCGAACGAGGGCGACGGTGCCGCCGTCGATCTCATACGACAATGTCGATCTCGAGGAGGGGCGCCACAACCTCGACCTCATGTCCACCGATCGACGGACATCGTCCAGTGGACATCCATTCGAGCGATTGCACGAGCGATTGCACTGGAATACAATTATAGATGGCTCGTGGCGCCCATAAAAGCAAGAGCGCCCAATAAATCCAGAGGCAGAATATATCGAACGCTCCATGCAATATGGAAACATATTTTAATCAGCTATCAAAAGGCAACCCGGCAGTCAATGACGACGCACCCCAGGAACCCGCACCCACCCAGATTCCCACATTTGCATCTCTATGTTTGCCGCACCCGGAACCCCGCACACCCCCCTTCAGAACGACCGCCGAAGGCGCGAGAACCCCTTGATGACACTCGTTGCACCGGCCTTCACCTTCCCCACCCCGAACATGATCACTGGGAGCGGCGACCCCACAGAAGAACGCTAGACGTACTACGTGTGTCGTAGTACGTTGCTACCATGACACGCGCCCGACCACCGACTGGAAGAAACTTCGAGTGATCAGTGCCGACGCCATCCGCGGCTATATCGACCTCATCGTGCTGACGCTCCTGCGCGACCGCCCCTCCTACGCCTACGAGATCGCCAAGACCATCACCGAGGTCACCGCCGGTGAGTACGCGATCAAGCAGACCACCCTCTACTCGGCGCTCAAACGCCTGGAGGCCGCCGGACTCACCTCCTCCTACGCGGACACCTCCGCCTCCGGCAAGCCCCGCACCTATTACCGCCTCACCAACGACGGCGCTGCCTACCTCGCTGCCAAGCTCGCCGAGTGGGAGAGCACCAAAACCCTTATCGACCGATTCACACAAGGACGCCATTGATGGACGCCATCGACACCTTCCTCGACGCCATGTTCGCCCCCTACCCCACGACCCCGCGCCTTCTGGAAGCCAAAGGCGAGCTCCGCACCATGATGGAGGACGCCTACAACGACGCCATCAATAAGGGTAAGACCCACAACGAGGCCGTCGGCCAGGTCATCACCGACTTCGGCAACCTTGAGGAGCTCGCCCCCACCCTCGGCATCCTCCCCGACCTGCGCTCCGCCCAGGACGGGCAGGCCGACAGCGGGGCCGCCGCGTCCCAGACCGCGCCAGCGCCCACCCCATCCGTGTACCCCGTCGTCACCCTTCCCGAGGCGCAGCAGTTCGCCGAGGCCCGACGCCAGACCGGGCGGCTGCTCGGCTGGGGCGTCGCCCTGTGCGTTATCGCCCCCGCTCCGATGATCATCGGAGCGGGACTGAGCGGCGCCATCGACGGGTCCCGCGACTATTGGGCGACCCTCATCGGATTTCTTCTCAACCTGGGCCTCTTCGCCGCGGGAGCGCTCATCCTCCTGTGGCGCCGTAGGTTCTTCGCAAACTTCAAGCACCTGACCGACGGGCGGTTCATGCAGAACCCGGTCGTCTCCTCCTGGGCCGCGCGCCTGCGCGCCGACCATGAGAGTTCGCGGTCCCATGCCCTCATGATCGCGATCGGACTGTGGATCCTCGCGGCCGTCCCGATCGTGGTCGCCGGCATTCTCAGCGCGCTGACCGACCAGAACCTGTACATGGTTCTCGGCGTCGTCATCAATATCGCGCTCATCGCCGCGGGCCTGTGCATCGTCCTACCGGCCTCGTGGGCCTCCTCGGCTCACGAGACCCTCACGGCGGGAGGACTTCCGGTCGGCGCCGGTCCGGGCTGGCGCAGCCCGAACAACTTCGCCGGCGCCATCGCCCCCATCTACTGGCCCGTGGTCACCATGATATTCCTGGCCTGGGGGTTCCTGGCTGATGGGTGGACGATCTGCTGGATCGTACTGCCGATCGCCGCTGTGCTCTTCGCCGGACTCTCGGGCATTGTCTCCATGCTCAGCCCGGGCGGCCACACGCGCTCCTAACCCGGCTCCGACATCGGGGTCGAGCTCTGGACCGATCTCGGCGCGGAACTCGACCGATCTCGACGCGGAGTACGACCGATCTCGACGCGGAGTACGACCGATCTCGGCGAGGGGGGCGAAGAGAGAAAGAAGAGAGAAAAGAGCGAAGGCCCGGAACCTTGTGAGTTCCGGGCCTTTCGCAGTGGCTCCGACCGGCGTCGATCCGGTGACCTTTCGATTTTCAGTCGAACGCTCTACCAACTGAGCTACAGAGCCTCGGGATGGCATCGGCCCGGCCTTGCTAGACCGGACCGACCTTCCGCGACCTCGACGGGACTTGAACCCGCGACCTCCGCCGTGACAGGGCGGCGCGCTAACCAACTGCGCCACGAGGCCTCGTGTGGCACGAAGCCAGACTCTACGCGAGTCGCATCACTCGCACGAGTCAGTACCCCCAACGGGATTCGAACCCGTGCTACCGCCGTGAAAGGGCGGGGTCCTGGGCCGCTAGACGATGGGGGCCCACTGCCCTTGGCGTCGTCGCGCCTTGAACCGGGTAGAACAGTATGGGTCGGGGCCACCCCCGCGCAAATCCCCCGGGCGTGACCCTCCTCACCGCGGCGCGAACCCCGCGACCATCAGTAACCGCCACATGCCCACCGCATGCCCACCACACGCGCGTCATGGGCGAAACACCCCGAGAAACCATGAGAGGCTCATGGTCCATGAGCCCGGTGCACCTGTCCGACGAAGAGTTCGAGGCCGCCGTCGGCGACGCCCTGGACGCCATCCCCGGCGAACTCGCCGACCAGATGGACAACGTCGTCGTCCTCGTCCGCGACGAGCCCGAGCCCGAGCTGCTCACGGAGGCCGACTACGACGAGGACGGCCTGCCGACCCTTCTGGGCCTGTACGACGGCGTCCCCCTCACCGAGCGCGACGACGCCTGGTCGGTGGTCCTGCCCGATCGGATTCTGATCTTCAAGGGCCCGCTGGAGCGCTGGTGCGCGAACCGCGAGGAGCTGACCGCGGAGATCGGGGTGACGGTCATCCACGAGGTCGCCCACCACTTCGGCATCGACGACGACCGCCTCCACGAGCTCGGCTGGGAGTGACCGGGAGCGACTGGGAGTGACCGGGAGCGACTCGCCCGGCCCCGCACGCCCCTCATGGCAGAAACGGCAGAAGTCGGAAGCGGGATCCAGGAAGTCGGACGCGGAAAATGTGGAATAAGGGTGCAGAATTGCAAAACATGGACGACCACTCCTCCGCAAGTCCATCGCCCTCCATCGCACATCGAGCCGTGAGACGGCGCCCCGTGGTCCTCACCGGCCTGCTCGGAGTCGCATCCCTGGCGGGATGCGGTTCGCTGAGCTCGAAGCCCCGCCCCGCCTCCACTGACGACCCGGGCACGATGAGCCCCACCGCCGCCTCGGAGGACTCCTCCACCGAATCCGCCCCGGAGGCCAGCGCCTCCGCGACCCCGAATCCGCTCGATGGATGGACCCTCGAGCAGAAGGTCGGCCAGCTCCTCATGGTGGGCGCCGACACCTCCGGCCCTCAGATGGTCTCGATCGACGCCGTGGCCACCCACCATGTCGGCAACGTCTTCATCGCCCGGCAGACCCGCTCGGGAGCCGACTCCGTCCGCGGGGTCATCACCACTTTGACCGACCTGGTCGGCTCCGAGACCACCCACGACACCCCGCTGCTCGTGGCCACCGACCAGGAGGGCGGCCAGGTCCAGGTCCTGGGAGGCAGCGGCTTCTCCGACATCCCCTCCGCCTCCGAGCAGGCGACCATGTCCGCGGACGATCTCACCGCCAGCGCCCGGACATGGGGACAGGAGCTCGCCGACGTCGGGGTGACCATGAACCTGGCGCCAGTGGCGGATCTCGTCGACATCCCCGACCCGTCGAGCAACGCCCCCATCGGCAGGTGGGGCCGCGAGTACGGCCGGAGCGCCACGACCTCGCAGGACCGCGCCATCGCCTTCGCCCGGGGGATGGAGGCCGCGGGCGTCATCCCGACCTACAAGCACTTCCCGGGCCTGGGGCGGGTGACCGCCAACACGGACACCGCGGACGGCGTCACCGACTCCATCACGACGCGCTCCGGGGACCCGGCGGTCTCCGTCTTCGCCGAGGCGATCACCGGCGGAGCCAGGGTCATCATGGTGTCCTCGGCGATCTACTCGGCCATCGACTCCTCCGCGCCGGCCATGTTCTCGACCGTCGTCGTCACCGACATGCTCCGCGGGGACCTGGGCTTCACGGGAGTCGTCATCACCGACGACGTCTCGGCCGCGGTCCAGGTGGAGGCCTGGACGCCCGCCGAGCGCGCCGTCCGGGCCGTCAAGGCCGGCTGCGACATCGTCCTGGCCTCGGGGGACGCCACGATGGTGGCCGACATGGCGGACGCGCTCATCGCCGAAGCGCAAGCCGACCCCGCCTTCGCCCAGCGGGTGGACGAATCGGCCACCCGCGTGATCTCGCTCAAGGCCGGTTCCTGAAGCGTCGTCGAGGTCGACTTTTTAGAACGAGATCGACGGTGACACCGCCTGTTTCGTTCCAGAAAGTCGACCTCGACGGGATCCCGACGGAATGTGAGCTCACCTGGTGACGGTCGTCCCCTCCGAGGGGCCCTTGGTGTCGATGTACTTGGCGAAGCAGTGCTCGGCGTCGAAGCCCTGCGCATCGCACCAGGCGTTGGCCTCCTCGGCGCTGCTGTACGGGGTATCGACGATCGTGACCCACCACGATCCGCCGGAGTCGAAGACAGGCCACTCGTCGCTGAACAGAAGCTTCGCGTTGGAGTACTTCTGACGCAGCTTGAGGAACTCCTCCAGCGTGGTCCGGTTGTCCCAGGTGATGCCGTCAGCGACCAGCCCCGGCTTCTTGGAGGACAGCTGCGGCACCCACTTGCCGACGAGGTCCGTGGTCACGGAGGGGCGGTCATGGTCGACCTGCCAACGCAGAGAACCGCCCGCCGCACTCTCCTCGGAGGCCGGGTCCTTGCTCGTCGTGGACGCCGTCGCCGACGACGGGCCGGAGGAGCTCGTGGAATCCGGCGTCGCCCCGCTCGGCCCGGAATCGCGGTCCGGCGAGCATGCCGCCACGACGTTCTTGACGTCCACGTCATCGGCCGCACGGAAGAAGTGCCCACTGCCGAAATGGAGCGTGAGCGTCGTCTCCGCGCCCGAGAGCACCAGCGGCGAGCTCGAGAAGTCGAAGTCGCCCGACGCTATGACCGCATCGGCCGACCCGGTGCCGTCGGTGCGCGAGGGCCCCTTCACCTCGATGTGGTTGGCGGCTCCGCTCAGGACGTCGCCGTCGGCGCAGGAAGCGGTCATCTTGACCTCCACCTTGAGCTCGCCGTCTCCGTTCGTGAGGGAGGTGGGGGTGAGGGTGGGAGCGCTCCCGCACGCCGTCACGTAGTTCGCCGTCCTGGCACTCGTGACGGAGGCCGAGGGGGACGCCTTGCGCTTGTCGAGGCGGGACTTGCCGCCCTTACCGGTATCGGTCGAGGCAACGGAGCTGTGGGTGTCGAAGAAGCGCATCAGGTACCACCCGCCCGGTCCGCCGATGAGCAGCAGCCCCAGAACGATCAGGACCACGACCATCGTGCGGGATTTCGAGCGCCGGGGCGTCGGAAGCGGCTGGGCCGCAAGCATCTGTCCCTGCACCGGCATGAACTGCGCGGCGGGGGCGGGCATGGCCTGCGGCACGCCTTGGGACATGAGCTGAGGCATGCTCTGAGGCACAGCCTGGGATGCGGCCTCCGTCACGGGCACTGCTCCCGTATGGGCATCGACGGAGGCCCCCACCGGCGCGGCCCCGATCGCGGGCACCGCCTCCGTCTGCGGCACCGCATCCGCCGAAGGCGCAGTGGGCTCAGCAGGCGCAGTGGAGTCAGCGGAGTCCTGCGGTGCAGGTTCGTCCGGCGTCGCTGCTTCGTCCTCGGACGCGTCCTCCTCGACAGCATCGGCCGGCTGCTGGTCTGTGGTTTCAGGAGTCTCAGCAGTTTCAGCAGTCTCGACGGCCCCGGCGGCGCTAGCAGACCCGGCGGCCCCGGCAGATCCAGCCGACTCGGCCGACGGCGCCTCATCCTCCTGCCGAGCGGCCTGGGCCGCCCCGACGTCGTCGCTCACTGCGCCCTCAACAGCCTCAGCGACGTCGGTAGACTCGGCGGATTCGGCAGCCTCGGCGGGGTCAGCAGACGCGGCAGACTCAGGCGATTCGGCGGACTCAACGGATTCCGGTGATTCGGCAGGCTCTGCAGATTCAGCGGATTCAGCGGGCTCCGCGGATTCAACAGCCTCAGCGACCTCGGCGGACTCGGCAGCCTCAGCGTCATCCCGCTCATCGGCCGCGGCCTCCTGCGGGGACGACGCCCCTCGCGATGCGGCACCGCGCGCCTCCAATGCGGCCTGCACGGCCGGATCCTTCACCTTGGACAGCCACGCCAGCAGATCGGAGTAGGACGCAGGGTTCGCAGCCAGTGCGGCGTGCAGGTCGGGCCTGCGCTCAGCAATGGCGGCCTGGAGAGCGTAATCGTTCGTCTGCGCGGCCAGGGCCTCATCGGCCTGATCCGCCGCTGCAGCGAGCTGTTCAGGATCCATAGATGGGAAACCTTCCAGAAGACCTCTGGGATCGCACTCTACAGCAGCCTTCACCTCTCCTGACCGGGTATACGCCGCCCAGAAAGCCTCCGAAGACTGCAATGGCGCGGATCAGACGACCGATTCCAAACCTCGCAGGATGCAGAGGAGACGCAGAGCCGACCACCGCGAAACCGTCTACTCCCGCTATTCCCGCCCCAGGCGCGGCACTTCTCACCTCACGCGTTGAAGAGACGCCCTGTCCTGTCCCGACGGGCTCCGATAACCTCGCAGCATCATGCCGATGCCCCTGCTGCGAACCGCCGAACGGCTCATTCCCGCCCCCGACGCGCCTTTGCCCGAACCGCCATCGACCCGTACCCGCTCGCTGCTGGGCTGGCTCGCGCGCCGCGCCGCCGGGCCGCTGACGATCGCGGGCCTGGCCGCCGTCGTGGCCAACACCATCCAGGCGATCGTGCCGGCCTTCGTGGGAGCAGCCCTGGACTCCGGCATCGAGAACGGCCTCAACGCGCGCCTGTGGGCGATCTGCCTGAGCCTGCTCCTCCTGTTCGTCGTCTACGCCATTGGAGACACCGCTCAGTCCTATGTCGGGATGTACGCCTGGATGCGCACCAACTTCGATGTCACCCGACTCGTGGGGCGCCAGGTCTCCATCACCGGAGCGGGTCTGTCCCGCCAGGCATCCACCGGTGAGGTCGCCTCGATCGTGGCCTCCGACGCCCAGTACATCGGCAACCTGTTCGAGCGCCTGCCCCCGCTGATCGGCTCGGCCGTGTCCTTCGCGGTCGTGGCGGTGCTCATGGTCTCGGTCTCCGTGCGCCTCGGCCTCATCGTGCTCATCGGCATGCCCCTGGTCGCCTGGATCGTCACCCTGGTCATCAAGCCCCTCCAGCGGCGCCAGGCCGTCCAGCGCGAGGCCCAGTCCGAGGTCACCACCATCACCACCGATACGGTCGCCGGACTGCGCATCCTGCGGGGCATCGGCGGTGAGGACGTCTTCGCCCGCCGCTACCGCGAGGCCTCCCAGGAGCTGCGCCGACGCGGGGTCGAAGTGGCCGGCACCCAGTCGGTGCTCATGAGCCTGCAGGTGCTCCTGCCGGGCCTGTTCGTCGCCGTCGTCGTGTGGGCCGCCGCCCGCATGGCGATCGCCGGGGACATCAGCGCCGGCGAGCTCGTCACCTTCTACGGCTACACCGCCTACCTGTCGTGGCCGCTCATGGTGTTCTCGAACTCGGTGCAGGACTACACGCGGGCCATGGTCGGGCTGCGGCGCCTGGGCAGACTGCTCGACGTCGTCCCGGCCGCCGGCACCACCGCCGAGCGCCTGGACCTGTCCCCCGCCGACGGCACCGCCGAGGACGGGCGGATCATCGACACGGCCTCCGGGGTGCGCTTCGCACCGGGCCGCATGACCGCCGTCGTCGCCGCCGATCCGGGGGCCTCCGCGGCGCTGGCCACCCGACTCGGCCGCTTCGACGACGACGCCCCCGTGGTGACCCTGGAGGGCCGGCCGCTGACCGACATGCCGCTGCGCGACGTGCGCGCCTCGATCGTGGTCTCCGGCGCCACCGCCGAACTGTTCACCGGCACCCTGCGCGAGGCCCTCGACGTGCGCCGCGCCGCCGCACCCGAGCCCGTCGGCGTGGGCGCGCTCGTGGCTGCGGAGGCCGAGCGCGCGGGCATCGACGCCGTCGACCAGGACGTGCGCTCCGCCGCAGCCCGGCTGCCCGGGGACGGCCGGCTGCTGACCGCCCTGGAGGTCGCCGACGCCCGGGACGTCCTGACCTCGCTGGATCGGGGCCTGGCCGGCATGATCACGGAGAAGGGGCGCTCGTTGTCCGGCGGTCAGCGCCAGCGCGTCGCCCTGGCCCGCGCCCTGCTCACCGAGGCTCCCGCCCTCGTGCTCATCGAGCCCACCAGCGCCCTGGACTCCCACACCGAGTCGCGCGTGGCCCGTCGCCTGCACGCCGCGCGACGGGGGCGCACCACCGTCATCGCCACCGAATCGCCGCTGGTGCTGGAGGCCTGCGACGAGGTGATCCTGCTGGATGACGCTGGCCGCGAGCGCGCACGCTCCACTCACCGCGAGCTGCTCGCCCGCGCCCGCCGGGGCGACCCGAGCGCACTGGACTACCGGGCCGTCGTCGCCCGGGCCTACGGCGAGCAGCCGGACGACTGCCCGCCCAGCGACGCGGACGCCGGCGACGACGACTGCGACACCGACCGCCGGGAGGTGACCCCCTGATGGCGCTCCCCGTCGCGCCCGGCAAGGTCGCCATGCGCAAGACCTTCCGGATCATGGCCTCCTACCGGTGGCGGTTCGCCGGCGTCCTGACCGTGCAGGTGATCGCCGTCCTGGCCACGCTCGTCGCCCCGCAACTGCTGGGCCGTCTGGTCACGCGCGTGGCCTCGGGCACCGGAACGGCCGGTTACGTCGATCGCATCGTTCTGCTCATCGCGGCCGTCACCATCGTGGGCGCGGTCATCAACCGCTTCGCCCAGAAGCACGCCCGCACGCTCGGCGAGTCGGTCTTCGCCGACCTGCGCGAGCGCATGATGCACCGCGTCGTCCACCTGCCGCTGAGCGCAGTCGAATCCGCCGGCACCGGCGATCTCGTGGGCCGCACCACCAACGACGTCTCGCGCATCGAGTTCCTCGTGCGCGTGGGCATCCCCCAGATCATGGTGTGCACGGTGACGATCGTGTTCACCATTGTCGCAGCCGCCGTCAGCGACCCGCTGCTGGCGGCCGGGCTGCTCGTCGTCGTGCCTCCCGTCTGGGCCATGATGAGCTGGTACCTGCCGATCTCGGTGCCCGCCTACCGGGCACGCTCGGCGGCCTCCGCCCGCCTGAACGGCGCAGTGAGCGAAACCGTGGAGAACGCCGAGACGGTCGACGCCCTGGGCATCGGGGCGCACCGCGAGGCCGTCATCGCCGCCTCGGTCAAGGAGGCCTGGAGCCTGGAGCGGTACACCGCCGGGCTGCGACTGCGCCTGCTCCTCGTCCTGGACATCGCCTGGCGCGCCCCCGTCGTGGTCATCCTCCTGTGGGGCGCCTTCCTGGCCGCCGGCGGGCACGCGGGCCTGGGGGCCATCACCACGGTCGCCCTGTACGCCATGGAGCTGCGCAAGCCGATCGCCCAGCTCATGTTCTGGATCGACCTCGTCCAGGTCTCCCAGGCGTCGCTGTCACGCATCCTGGGAGTCGAGGAGGTCCCCGAGGACCGCTCCCCCACCGGCGCCGCCCCCGACGGTCACCGCATGGTCCTGCGCGACGTCCGCTTCTCCTACCGCGAGGGCGCGGAGGTGCTCCACGGCATCGACCTGGACCTCGTGCCGGGCGAGCGGCTGGCCGTCGTCGGCCCCTCGGGATCGGGCAAGTCCACCCTGGGGCGCATGCTGGCGGGTATCAACCCGCCCACCTCCGGCTCGGTGACGGTGGGCGGGGTGCCGCTGACAGACCTGACCGAGGCCGAGCTGCGCCGCCACGTCGCCCTGGTGACCCAGGAGCATCACGTGTTCGTGGGCACGATCGCGGATAACGTGCGCCTGGGGCGCCCCGACGCCGATGACGCCACGATCCGACGCGCCATCGAGGCCATCGGAGCGGACGCCTGGGTGGACGGGCTCAAGGACGGAATGCACACGATGGTGGGCTCGGGACATCTGACACTCACCCCGGCCCAGTCCCAGGAGGTGGCCCTGGCCCGCCTGGTGCTGCTGGATCCGCACACCCTCATCCTGGACGAGGCGACCTCCCTGCTCGATCCGCGCGCCGCGCGCACGCTGGAGCGGACACTGTTGACCGCGCTGGCGGGGCGCACGGTCATCGAGGTGGCGCATCGCCTCTACACGGCCCAGGACGCCGATCGTGTGGCCGTCGTCATGGACGGGCGGATCGTGGAGCTGGGCACGCACGCCGAGCTCGTGGCGCTCGGCGGGGAGTATGCGGGCCTGTGGGAGGCGTGGAGCCAGGAGTAGGCGGGTCACGCCGGCCTCGCTCATCACCTCGCTTACTACGCCCCTTCCCCGCTTACTACGCTTCTTACCCCCGTACAGCAAGGGGAGAAGAAGCGTAGTAAGCGTCCGAAACCCACTCGCCGTCCGCGCAGTACCACGCCGAGGCTCGCCATGTGAGATTCTGTGCGCGGTAGATTCATGCACAACGCTCCCGCCATGAGCGCCCGCCCCGGACGAAGGTCGATCCTATGACCCAACAGCCTCAACCGCCTCGAACACCACCCGCAGCCGCGTCACGCCCCGGTCAGCCCTCCATCGGCGAGCTGATCAACCGCATCTCGGAGAACATCACGGGACTGGTCAAGGGCGAGATCGAGCTGGCCAGGGCCAAGGCCCTGCGCATGGCCAACACTGCCGGCGTCGGTGCGGCCCTCCTGACAGTGGCCGCCATCGCCGCCCTGTTCGGCCTCGGCTTCCTCCTGAGCACCATCGTGGATCTGCTGGCCATGGTGATGCCGGTATGGGCCGCCAAGCTCCTCGTCGCCATCATCCTGTTCGCGGTGGCCGTGGCGACAGCGCTGCTGGGCAGGGACAAACTGCGGGAGGCCAAGGCCGACAAGCCCGAGCCGCAGGTGCGGCTGCGGGAGGATGTCGACGCCGTGAAGAAGGCCGTCGCCTCCGGTCTGGACAAGGGCGGCCGGCAGTGAGCCCGCGGCAGTCGAAGCAGAATCAGCGGAACTCCGCGAAGTCCCCGGAGGCCATCGAGTCCGCTCTGGCCGCGCAGCGCGCCCAGCTGATCGGTGATGTCGAGGCGCTCAGCGCCCGGCTGGCCCCCCAGGCGCTGACGTCGATGGCGCGCAGGTCCGCGCAGGCGACCGCCGCGGAATGGCGCAGTCGCGCCAGCGTGGGAACGGCTCGCCTCAAGGCGCGCGTCGGCCTGGTCAAGGACGATCCGCTGGTGGGCTCAGCCGATTCGGCTGCGTCGGTTGACGCGGCGGGGCCCGGCGTCCGGTCCGCGAGCCGCGGAGCTCCGGGTGCCGGAGTCACAGGACTCCCCGCCGCGGTCGGCAGCAGGCTGTCCCGCCTGATCGATGACGCCCGCGACGGCGACCCCGCCTCGCTCGCCATCGTGACCGGCACCATCGTGGTGCTGGCGGGGTGCAGCGTTGTCGCCGTCGTCAAGGCGGTGCGACGATGAGCGAGGGGACGGGGACAGGGCCGGAGCGCCGGCCCGGGTCTGCGCCGCGGGCGGACGCGGCGCAGACGCCCGAGACGATTGAGGCGCGGCTCAATGCCCAGCGCGAGGCGCTGTCGGCCAGTGTCGATGAGCTGGTCGCGCGGGTGGACCCGCGGACCCAGGCGCGACAGGCCGGGGAGGATCTGCGCGACCGCGCCGATACCACCGCCGCAGAGCTGCGCGCCCGCGCCTCGGACCTGGTCGGGCGAGCCCGCCGGACCATCGAGGACGCGCGAGCGGGCGACTCGGAGGCCGTCAAGCGAGTGGCCGCGGTCGCCGGCGGGGCGTTCGCCGTGTCCCTGATCGCCGGTCGGCTCCTGCGACGCTGAAGTTCGCCGGGGCTCCCGGCCGGGGCTCCCGGCACGGCGTCTCAGGCGTGTGCGGTGCCACGGCCACAGGGGCGACACGGAATGGTGTCAACACGTGCGCTCGTTGTACGGTTGCCCCACGACACATTTGCCCAAGTGAAGCGCGACTACGTGCGCGCCCAGAGATTGTTGGAGGGGGTCGAGCCTATGGGGCGCGGCCGTCAGAAGGCCAAGGCGACCAAGGTCGCCCGTAAGCTCAAGTACTTCAGCCCGGCGACCGACTACGCGGCACTCGAGCGGGAGCTCGTTTCCAGGTCGTCGAGCACCGAGTCCGACGACGAGGTCGATTACGAGCAACTGGCCGCCAAATACGCGGTCGACGATGACGACTGGGACGACTCGGATATAGACGATGCGGGAACGAGTCGTCGGAGCTGACTGAGACTGAATAAGCGAGAGGGTCGGCAGGCATATCGCCTGCCGACCCTCTCGCGTGTCCGGACGCCGGGCGCCGGGCGCGTCCGGGCCTCTTCTGGCTCGTCTGAGCGCACTCGGGCTCGCCCGGCCCACCCGGCCCATAGGGGCATGACGGGACCAGCCGGGGCTCTTGCGGAGAGCGGGCGCGTCGTGCATACTTCAGACCAGTACCGACCGACGGTCGGTTGAAATGTCTGGAGACACCATGCGCCTGCTATCCGTCCTCGTCATCGGCTCCCTCGTCAGCTCCATCGGCTCGGGCATGACCGCCTTCGCCCTGGCGACCTGGGCCTTCACCACCTTCGGCACCGCCTCATCGGTCGCCATGATCGAACTGTGCGCCCTCGCGCCGATCGTCCTGCTGAGCCCGCTCGCCGGCGTCCTGGCGGACCGGCACGATCGGCGCACCATGATGCTGCTGGGTGACGGCGGCTCGGCCCTGGGCCTGGCCACGGTCCTCATCGCCGTCACCCGCCCCGAGCCGAGTCTGCTCCTCGTCCTGGCGGGCGTGACCGTGAGCTCCTGCCTGGCTGCGCTGACCGAACCGGCCCTGCGGGCCACCGTCAACGAACTCGTTCCCGCCGAGCTCTACACCCGGGCCTCCAGCATGCTGCAGATGGCCTCCTCCTCGAAGTTCCTCCTGTCCCCCTTCCTCGCCGGCGCGCTCATGCCCCGCATCGGCGTGGCGGGAGTGCTGCTGATCGACGCCTCCACCTTCGTCGTCACACTCATCTGCACGCTCCATGTGCGCAGGCGGGCCACTTCCCCGGCGATCGCGGCGGATCCGGGCTCCCTGGTGGCGCAACTGCGCGCAACCGCCGCCCTGCTGCACCGGGACGCCCCCGTGCGCACCGTCGTCCTGCTCGGCAGCCTGCTCACCGTCGTCCTCGGCACGCTCCAGGTTCTCCTGCCGCCCGTGCTCCTGCCCCTCTACCCCGTCTCGCAGGTCGGCACCGTCCAGTCCGTGGCCGCCTTCGGCATGCTGGCAGGCGCCCTGATCGTGGGGCTGCTGGGGAAGGTCCCGTCGTGGGCGCTGCTGGCCACCGGGCTGGCGGGCCTGGGCGCGAGCATGACCCTCTTCCCCCTGATGCACTCACTGGTGGGAGTCGGAGCGTGCTGCTTCGTCGTCTTCGCCTCGCTCGCCTGGTGCAACACGGGTGCGGACGTCGTCGTGCGCACGCGCGTCGCCGATGATCACCAGGGGCGCGCCTGGGGACTCATCTCACTGATCACCCAGACGGGCTTCCTCCTGGCCTATGCGACCTCCGGCCCGCTGGCCGATCACGTCTTCGAGCCGCTGCTGCGCCCCGACGGGCCGCTCGTCGAACTCCTCGGAAGCGCCATCGGCATCGGCGAGGGCCGCGGGACAACGCTCCTGATCGCCCTGTGCGGCCTGGGCGCGATCACACTGATCCCGATCTCGATGTCCCGGGGCCTGCGCGAGATCCGTCCGGCCCGCGAGGCCAGTGAGGATGAGGATCCGGCGCTCCAGCCCGCCACGGCGCACTGAGCCCTATTGACCCCTCCCCGACCCACCCGGGCGGTATCGCACTCAGGCAGTTCAGGCAGTGCGATACCGCCCGAAGACGTCGACGGCGCCGCCGTCCACGCCCTTGGTACCGGCCACCACCCGCCCCTGCGGCTCATAGGCCTGCGCCTCGTGAACACCTCCGAGCACCCAGGCGGACATCTCGCTCCCCTGCGCCACGCGCAGGACGGCCTCGGCCGAGTCGGGGGCCACGACGGCGACCATGCCCACCCCCAGGTTGAGCGTGCCCTCCAGGTCCTCCCACGGGACGGACCCGAGGCGCCGCACAAGGTCGAAGACGGGCGGAACGACCCAGCCGGAGCGGTCGACGTCGGCAATGGTCCCGGCGGGCAGGACACGGGCGAGATTCGCCGCCAGCCCTCCGCCGGTGACGTGGGACAGCGCGTGGATCGGTGAGGGCGCAGCCTCCGAACCGAGCGCTCCGATCATGGCCAGACACGCCTTGGCGTACAGACGGGTCGGCTCGAGCAGCTCCTCGCCGAGGGTCCGGCCGAGCTCGGGCACCTGGCGCTCCAGGCCCCAGCCGGCGTCGGCGATCACGCGCCGCACGAGGGAGTACCCGTTGGAGTGCAGGCCCGAGGAGGCCAAGGCGATCAGGACGTCGCCGGGGCGCACCCGCTCGGGGCCCAGCACCCGATCGGCCTCGACGACTCCGGTGGCGGCGCCGGCGAGGTCGTACTCGTCCGCCTCCATCAGGCCGGGGTGCTCGGCGGTCTCCCCGCCCAGCAGGGGCGTGCCGACGGCGGCGCAGGCCGTGGCGACGCCGCGGACGATATCGGCGATGCGCTCGGGCACCACGCGCCCGCAGGCGATGTAGTCGGTCATGAGCAGCGGCCGGGCCCCGACCACGACGATGTCGTCGACGACCATGCCGACCAGGTCCTGGCCGATGGTGTCATGGACGCCGAGGGCCTGGGCGATCGCGACCTTCGTACCCACGCCGTCGGTGGAGGTGGCCAGCAGGGGGCGGCGGTAGTCGCGCAATGCGGAGACATCGACCAGACCGGCGAAGCCGCCGACCTCCCCGACCACGGCCGGCGTCATGGTGGCGGCCACGGAGGCCCGCATGAGTTCGACGGCGCGGTCGCCGGCGGCGGTGTCCACGCCGGCGGCCGCATAGGTCGTCCCGGCAGCGGCCGGCGCAGACTCGGGCACGGGCTGGGGGTGAGAGCTCATCGGTTGCTTCCTTCAGCGGGATCGTGTGCTGGGGTTGCGGCGGGCACGGCGGATGCGGCGTCCGGGCGCGGCGGAGCAGGGCGGGCGACGGGGAGCGGGCTGCCCGAGTCCAGATCCGGGCGGGTGATCCGCTCCGGGGCGACGGGCGATGGGCGGGGCGCCCCGCCGGCGGCGCCGGCGTCGTCGGCACGGCGGCGGTAGACGGCGGGGACCCGGGAGATGGGCAGCGTGCCCACCGCCGCTCCCTCGGCGGGCGGAGTGATGGGGTAGTCGCCGGTGAAGCAGGCGGTGCACAGCTCGCTTCGGGGCTGCCCGGTGGCCTCGACCATGCCGTCCACGGACAGGTAGCCGAGCGTGTCGGCGCCGATGGACTCGCGGACCTCCTCCACGCTCATGCCGGTAGCGATGAGCTCGGCGCGGGTGGCGAAGTCGATGCCGTAGAAGCATGGCCACATGACCGGCGGGGAGGAGATGCGGATGTGGATCTCGGTCGCACCGGCCTCGCGCAGCATGCGCACCAGGGCGCGCTGGGTGTTGCCGCGCACGATGGAGTCATCGACGACGACGAGCCGCTTGCCCTCGATGACCTCGCGCACGGGGTTGAGCTTGAGGCGGATGCCGAGCTGGCGCAGGGTCTGGGTGGGCTGGATGAAGGTGCGCCCGACGTAGGCGTTCTTGACCAGGCCCTGGCCGTAGGGGATTCCGGAGGCCTGGGCGTAGCCGATGGCGGCGGGCGTGCCGGACTCGGGGGTGGCGATGACCAGGTCCGCCTCGACCGGGTGCTCGCGGGCCAGGGCCGCCCCCATGGCGTTGCGGGAGGCGATGATGCTGCGGCCGGCGATCTTGGTGTCGGGACGGGCCAGGTAGACGTACTCGAAGACGCACCCCGAGCGGCGCGGGCGGGCGAAGTGGGTCGAGCGCACGCCGTCGGCGTCGATCTCGATCATCTCGCCGGGCTCGATCTCGCGCACCGTGCTCGCCCCCACGATGTCGAGGGCCGCGGTCTCCGAGGCGATGACCCAGCCGCGCTCGAGGCGCCCCAGGACCAGGGGCCGCACGCCGTGCGGGTCGCGGGCTGCGTACAGGGTGTGCTCGTCCATGAACACCAGGGAGAAGGCGCCGCGCAGCATGGGCAGGACGCGACGGGCCGTCTGGGAGACGGTGAGCGGGGCCGGGCGCGCCGCCTCGACCGGATCGGCCTCGAGGTAGAGATCAGAGTCGGCATCGGTGGCGGCGTCGCCGACGAGCGAGTCGTCACGCGTCGCCAGGCGCCCGCGCTCGGAGACGAGATTCATGAGTGCGGCGATAACGGCGGTATCCGTCGAGGACCCGCGGCCGAGCTCTCCGGTGAGGTCCTCGCCGGTGGCGGCGCGCACCGCCGCCATGAGCTCGCGGGTGTTGGTGAGGTTACCGTTGTGGGTCAGGGCCAGGGTGGAGCCGGCGACGGGGCCGAGCATGGGCTGAGCGTTCTCCCAGGTGGTGGCCCCGGTGGTGGCGTAGCGGACGTGCCCGACGGCGAGGTGCCCCGTCAAGGAGGACAGGGAGCGGTCGTCGAAGACCTGGGAGACCAGGCCGAGGTCCTTGTAGACCAGGATGTTGGAGCCGTCGGTGGAGGCGATGCCGGCGGCCTCCTGGCCGCGGTGCTGGAGGGCGTAGAGCCCGAAGTAGGTCAGGCGGGAGACCTCCTCGCCGGGGGCCCATACGCCGAAGACGCCGCACTCCTCGGCCGGGTCGGGCTCGAGCTCGGCCGTGCGGTCCACCGGTGCGGGCTCCTGAAGCGGGGCGACGCCGTCGGCTGAGACGACGGCGTCGAGCGGGACGGGGCGGGCGTTGGTCAGGGTGCTGTCGCCGGGGCTCACGCGACCAGTCTTCCACACACGTCCGCGCGCAGCCTGCTCAGGCGGCAACGGACCGAGCACGGCGAGCACAGATGGGAGGACATGCCCCCCTCAGTCCTTCTCGGGCGGCGCGACGACGGTGATGACGCTCGAATCGTCGCGGTCGCCCAGGCCGTGGGCCGCGCCCTGGAGATAGAGCTGCTCGGCCGCGGCCGCCACCGGGGTGGACAGTCCGGCGCCCTTGGCGGCGGAGGAGACGATGCCCATGTCCTTGACGAAGGTGTTGAGAGTGGCGCGCACCTCGACGTCATGCGGGCCGCCGGCGTCCTCGTCGTAGGCCTGAAGCATGCGCGGGCCGCGATCCCCCAGCATGAAGGAGGAGGCCGCCCCGGACATGAGGGCCTTCAAGGCGACCTCGGCGTCCAGGCCGAGGGCCCGAGCCAGGGCCAGGGCCTCGCCGGCCGCGGCGATGTGGACGCCGCACAACAGCTGGTTGACGGTCTTCATGGCCTGGCCGTCGCCGGGCGCATCGCCCACGCGCACAAGCGTGGAGGCCATGGCGTCCAGAACGTCCTCGGCTGCCGCCCAGGCGTCGTCGTCGGCGCCGACCACCACGAGCAGATCGCCGGCGCCCGCGCGCGCCGGGCCGCCGGAGACGGGGGCGTCGACGAATCTCAGGCCCGCCTCGGCCAGGCGGGGGGCCACGGCGCGAACCCCGGCATCGCCGACGGTGGAGGTCAGCAGGACGACGGCACCGCGCGCCATGTGCGGGGCGATGCCGGTCTCGCCGAAGAGGAGCTGCTCGAGCTGCGCCCGATCGCGCACGGCGATCAGGACGACGTCGGCGCCGGCGACGGCCTCGGCGGCGGTCCCGGTCGGGACGACACCGGCCCGCTCCGCCAGGGCGCGGCGCTCGGCGACGACGTCGAAGCCGCGGACCGGGAACCTCTCCGCCAGGTTCGTGGCCATGGGCAGCCCCATGGCGCCCAGTCCGAGGACGGCGACGGCTGCGGCGGTGGTCATCTGGCCTCCTGCGATCGTTCGAGCCGACGGGCCCGGCGGGCGCGATCAGCTGTTGAGCGTGGCGACGACCCGGGCGAGGGAGTCGTCGTCGCCGACGTTACCGGCGAACACGATGTAGGGCACACCGGCGGCGGGCCCGTCCTGCGGCTCCCACAGGGAGACGATGCCGGGCAGCATCGGCCCGCGCACGATGGCCCGGTTGACGCCCAGGCCGCGGCTGGCGACGTCGGAGGAGGTGATGCCGCCCTTGGCGATGACGAAGCGGGGGCAGCGCGCGGCGACGATCCGCTGAACGACCTCGACGACGGCCGCGGACACGCGCCGGGCGAAGTCGAGGGACTCCTCGGCGTCCCTGCCCGCGACGAAGGCGCCGCCGCGGCGCACCACGACATTGCCCGTGGCGAGGGCCTCGACGGCCTGCTCGGCAACGGCGAGCACATGGGCGTCGCGCCGGTCGGGGTCGAGCACGGTGGGCACGTCGAGCACGATCTCGGGGGTGGAGGTGGCGGCGCGCAGGGCGTCGACCTGGCGGCCGGTCAGCCCCACGTGGGAGCCGACCACGACCAGTCCGCCGACGGCGTCGGAGGCGGGGGCGAAGTCGGCGGGCTGGGCCTGGGCCGCGGTCAGCGGAGTGCGGGGGGACTGGCCGATGCGGGCGCGGACGAAGGGTGGACCAACGCGGTAGACGAAGGTCGAGCCGGCGTCCTCGGCGCGCTGGAGAGCCCGGGCCAGCAGAAGCAGGTCGTTCTCCTCGACGCAGTCCACGGCGATGGGGGCGCGATTGTGGGCGGCGGACAGAGTGGCGACGACGGCGTCCTCGTCGGTGCGCAGAGTGGCCAGGTCGATGACGGTGACGTCCTCGGCCCTCACGGCGCCGTCGGTCTTCTCCTCGACCCAGGCGGGCAGGTCCGAGGCGGAGTAGCCGAAGGTCTTGTCGCCGGCGAACTCGGTCTGCCCGACGGGGACGAAGCCGGCCTCCGCGCTGCCCGCGTAGTGCGTGCCGTGGACGGTGATGCGGCCGGCGTCGGGGAAGGCCGGGGACAGGATGACGCCGTCCACGCGGGTGCCCGCGCGCTCGAGGAGGTCGGCGATGGTGGCGGGCTCGAGGGGGTAGTGGCCGCGCAGGGTGGAGTCGGAGCGGGAGACGAAGGAGACCGGGCGGCCGACGCGCTCGGCTGCGGCCAGGGCGTTGGTGACCACCTCGACGTTGAGCCGCTCGGCGTCCGCCGGGTCGAGACTGCGGGAGTTCGTCATGACGTAGACGGCCGGCGCCCCGGTGGACAGGGCCCAGGTGAGGTCCTCGACGCTCCATCCGGTCACGACGGGCAGGTCGGCGACGGACTGGGTGCCGGTGGGGTCGTCGTCCAGGACGACCAGGGCGCGGGTCAGGGACGCGGCCACGGCGGCCGGGTCGACGACGGGGCCCGCGGGCAGGCCCGCCGTGAGCTCGTCCAGGGTCTTCATGAGTGCACTCCTTCGTGTCTTTGTTTTCTTGTATCTGCTGTGTTCGCGGATGCGTCGGTTCCTCGGATCACCGAATCGCCGGGGGCGGGGCGATCAGGACCATCAGGTGATGTACTCCAGCAAGTCGTTGGTGGTCTGGTCCATGTGGGCGCGCATGGCCGCCTGGGCGGCGTCCGGGGAGCCGAGGCGCAGCGCCGTCAGGATGTGCTCGTGCTGAGTCACGGCGTGGGCTCGTACCTTGTGGCAGGACGAGGTGATCCGGCGCGCCACGACGAGCTCGTCGCGCAGCGGGGCGAAGGTGACGCTGACGAACGGGTTGGAGGCGGCCTTGATGATGTGGTTGTGGAAGTCGAGATCCGCGGCGGCTGCGGCATCGACGTCGTCGGCGGCGTCGGCCCGGCGCAGCTCGGCGATTGCGGCCTCCATGCCCTGCAGCCGATCGTCGGTGATGCGCGCGGCGGCGAGTCCCGCGGAGCCCACCTCGAGCATGCGGCGCACCTCGAGCAGTGCCAGGCCGACCTCGCGCTCGGAGCCGTCGCGACGGGCGAGGGCGACGAGGCTGCCGAGGTCCTGCCAGGCCTCGGGCTCGTTGACGTAGGTGCCCGAGCCCTGGCGCGAGGACAGGACGCCGCGGGTGACCAGGACCCTGGTGGCCTCACGGGCGGTCAGGCGCGAGACGGACAGATCGGAGGCGAGGGCGGCCTCACCGGGCAGGGCCGTACCGGCCGGATAGGTGCCGCTGACAACACGACTCAGCAGCTCCTCGACGGCGGCGTCGACGCGGCTCCGGCCCACTTCCCTCTCCCCCTAACTCCTCTGAGGACTTGCAGGAGTGTACGTGGAGGGTGGTGCGAAACGCAATAGACCCCTTTCTGGGGCGGCCCGCGTATTTCCTTGATATTTCACTTGAAAACATTCCCGGCGGCAGCATCGCGCACGCCGGATCGCCTTAGAGGCCGGCAGACTCTCGCCATTCGCCGCCGCGGAACCCAACGATTCCTCTGAGCAATTAGAGCCACGGGAGAGCCGTTGCGGGCTGGCATATAGCGAGCCATCGCCCCCGGTCCTCCGACTATCCCCCGATACGTCCCGACTACCCCCTGACGCGTCCCGATACCCCTTGCACGCAGACCGCCCGGGCACGAGGATCGGATCCTCGTGCCCGGGCGGGCGAGTTGAGGGCGTCAGACAGCGTCGGACTATGTCCGGCAACGCGTCCGGCAACGCGTCCGGCGGAGGGCGGACGCCGTGATCTTCGTCCTCAGGCGGCCGCGGGTGCGGCGATCTCGGAGACGTCCCCGGCGGCGGCCTTCTTGTTCGCAGACATCTGCTTGAGCGCCAGCACACCGGCGCAGGTGACGATCGCACCGGCGAGGATCGCGATGAGGAAGCCCGGGAAGTTGTCGATGGCGAAGAACACGAAGACTCCGCCGTGCGGGGCCTTGGACCCGGCGTGCAGGACCATGGACAGCGCCCCGGTCACGGCCCCGCCCACCATGGAGGGCGGGATGATGCGCAGCGGGTCGGCCGCGGCGAAGGGGATGGCGCCCTCGGTGATGAAGGACAGGCCCAGCAGCCAGGCGCTGCGCCCATTCTCGACCTCGGCCTTGGTGAACAGGCGCGCACGCAGGAAGGTCGCCGCGGACAGCGCCAGCGGCGGAACCATGCCCGCGGCCATGACGGCCGCCATGATCTCGTGGGCGCTCTGAGTGTCAGCCGACAAGCCGGCCGTGGCGAAGAGGTAGGCGGCCTTGTTGACCGGACCGCCCAGGTCGAAGCACATCATGAGCCCCAAGATGATGCCCAGGAACACGGCCGAACCGCTGGTGGACATGGAGGTCAGCCCATTCTGCATGGACGTCATGAGGGCGGCCAGCGGCTTGCCCAGAAGCATGTACATCAGGGATCCGACCACCAGCGTGGTTCCCAGCGGAATGACCACCACGGGCATGAGCCCGCGCAGCCACCGGGGCACATTCATGCCGGCGAGCCAGGCCGCGAAGTATCCGGCAAGGATCCCGCCGACCAGGCCGCCGATGAATCCGGCGCCCACCTCGCCGGCGATGATGCCCATGACGAATCCGGGGGCGATGCCCGGACGCCCGGCCAGGCCGAAGGCGATGTATCCGGCCAGTGCCGGGACCAGGAAGCCCATGGCCGCCTTGCCCAGCAGGAAGAGCGCCCAGCCGAGGTAGAGGAGCATCCCGGACCGGGACACGGAGATCGTCTCCGTGGCCACGACCGTGTCCGAGGAGTCCTTGATCTCATGCACGAACTCACTGCCGGGCAGGTTCCACAACGAGTAGTCCGAGATCGAGATCTTCTCGTAGAGGCTGGCGACGTCGTAGCCGGCCAGGAGGAAGCCCAGGGCGATGAGCAGACCGCCGGCCGCCACGAAGGGGATCATGTAGGACACACCGGTCATGACCGAGCGCTGCAGCCGGCGGGCCCAGTGGACGTTCTCCTCCTCGGCGTCATCGGCCGCGTCTCCGCCCTCGGGCACGCGCGCGGCGTTCGGGTCCTCCATGGCCGCCAGGGCCTGGTCGACGAGCGCCCCGGCGTCGTTGACGGCCGCCTTGACGCCGACGTCGACCATCGGCTTGCCGGCGAAGCGGTCGCGCCCCTTGATGGGCAGGTCGTGGGCAAAGACGACCGCGTCGGCGCGCTTGACGAGGGCGGGGTCGAGCCAGTCGATCTTCCCCGATCCCTGCCCCTCGATCCTCACCGTGACCCCGCGCTCCTTGCCGGCCTGCTCGAGGGCCTCGGCGGCCATGAAGGTGTGGGCGATACCGGTCGGGCACGAGGAAACGCCGACGATGACGGTCCCGCCCTCGGCGGGCGCGGAGGCGTCGTCGGCGACGGCGGGCTCGGCGGCCGCCTGCTCGCCGTCGGCGGGGTCGGGCTCGACCTGCTCGGTGACGAGGCGGGCGACCTCCTCAGCGGTGGTGGCCTTGCGCAGGGCGTCGGTGAACTCGGCGTTCATCAGGCCGCGCGCGAGCTTGGCCAGGAGTTGAAGGTGGACGTCGTCGGCCCCGGCGGGAGCGGCGATCATGAAGACCAGGTCCGCCGCCTGCTCGTCGGCGGCGCCGAAATCGACCGCCTCGGCCAGTCGGGCGAAGCCGAGCGACGGCGCCAGCACATGCGGGCTGCGGCAGTGCGGGATGGCGATGCCGCCGGGGATGCCGGTCGGGGCGGTCTCCTCGCGGGCGATGGCGTCGCCGGCCAGGCCCTCGGGGGTGTCGGCGCGCCCCGCGGAGGCGACGACCTCGGCCAGGTACTCGATGACGTCCTTCTTGCTGGAGCCGGGAAGGGCGTCGAGCCGCACGAGTTCGGGGATGATCAGTGGTGTGGACGCCTCGGAGGGCGCTGCGTTCGGGGACATGATGGTGCCCCGTCCTCGGCGTAAGCCTCCTCGATGCGGAGGGCGCTGCGTTCGGGGACATGATGCTACCTCGCTGTCCGATGGGTGCTGGGGCCGGATGGCGCGTCAGCGGATCTGGGTCGGGGCGCCGGCTCAAGGCCGGGGCGCCGGATGGTCAGGGACATTGGCTCAGACGAGCCGGGTGACGACAGGGCCCTGGGCGGGCAAGTCGCTCGGTGATGGCAAGGTCGTGCCGGGCAGCGAAGCCGCCGCGGAGCCGTAGATCATAGCGGTTCTTAGCCGCTCGGCCTCATCGCCGCCGCGGACGTCGGCCAGGACGTAGCCGGCGACGGAGGAATCGCCGGCGCCCACCGTGGAGACGACCGGCACCTTGGGCGCGGTGGCGTGCCAGGCCCCCTCACCGGTCACCAGGACCGCGCCGGCGGGACCGAGGGTGGCCATGACGGCGCCGATGCCCAGGTCGACCAGGATTCGGGCGGCGTCGGCGACGGGGGCGAGCTCTCCGCGCACGGCGCCCTCCTCCAGAGCCATGGCGCGATCCGCCGGCAGGCCGACGAGCTGACCGAGCTCCTCGCCATTGGGCTTGACCAGGTCGGGGGCGGAGTCGGGAAGACCGGCCGCGAGCTCCGCCAGGGGCGCGTCCGAGGTGTCGACGGCGATGCGCAGGTCGGGGGCGGCGCCGCGCAGGAGGCGCACGAGCCGGGCGTACCAGTCGGCGGGGGCGCCGGGGGGCAGGGAGCCGGACAGGACCGCCCAGTGGCGGGCGCCGGCGCTCTCGGCGCTCTCAGCTCTCTCGGACGGCCGCGCGGCGGCGACGGCCTCGAGGAGCGCCATCTCCACGGCGTCGATCTCCTCCGGGCTCAGCGAGGCGCCGGGCTCGTTGAGCTTGGTGGTGGTGCCGTCGGGCTCGGTGACCGCGGTGTTGACGCGGGCGGGCGCGGCCACGGTCACCGCACGCGTGCTCAGGACCGATGAGCCGGTCGAGCCGGTGGAACCAGTAGAGCCCGCGGAACCGGCGGAAGCAGCTGCGTCCAGGGCGAGCAGGAGCGGGTCGTGAGCGGCGGCGGGCAGCACGGCGGTGGCCGGCTGCCCCGCGGAGGCCAGCACACGCGCGACGTTGACGCCCTTGCCCCCGGGCTCGACGACGACACCGCTCAAGCGGTTGACGCCGCCGCGGATAAGGGGGCCGGGGAGGGCGACGGTGCGGTCCAGGGAGGGGTTCGGAGTGAGGGTGACGATCATGACGTGATGACCTCGGTTCCTAGGGTGGCGAGATGAGCGGCGATGGAGGTGGGTGGTGGCGAGTCGGTGACCAGGAGGTCGATGTCGGCCAGGTCGGCGAAGGACACGAGGTGCTCCTGCCCGACCTTGGTGGCGTCGGCGAGCACGACCACATGCTTGGCAGCGCGGATCATGGCGCGCTTGACGGCGGCCTCGTCCGGGTCCGGCGTGGACAGGCCGTGCTCGACGGTCAGGCCGTTGGTGCCCATGACGGCCACGTCCACACGGGTGACGGCGAGCGCCGCAAGGGCCTCGGGCCCGACGGCGGCCTGCGTGATGCCGCGGACCTGACCGCCGAGTATGCGCACGCTCATGTCGTCGCGGCCGGCCAGGAGAGCGGCGGTCAGAACCGAGTCGGTGATGACCGTGAGGTCGAGCCCGCCGGGAAGACGCCGGGCCAGGGCGCCGACGGTGGTGCCGGCGTCGAGCAGGACAGTGGCGTCATGACGCAGATGGAGGCGCGGGAGCGCCGCCTGGGCGATCGCCTGCTTGGCGGTGGAGCCGACGAGTTCGCGCTCGGCGACGCCGGTCTCCGGCAGGGCGAGGACAGTGGCGGGCACCGCGCCTCCGTGAACCTTGCGCAGCGCCCCGAGACGGTCGAGCGCGGTCAGGTCGCGGCGGACGGTTTCGACGGTGACGTCGTAACGAGCGGCGAGCTCGGTGACGGACACGCGCCCGTCACGGGCGACAGCATCGACGATCGACTGCTGACGCTGCTCGACGTTCATGCGCACCCCCTCGACCACAGCGTCCGTTCGGGCACTAGAACGCCCGAACAAGGCATCACTGTACGACCGATCGGGCATGAAGGGAAGGGCCGCTGAATCGCCGGGGAGGGGAAGAGGGGGAAGAGACCGGTCAGGTCCGCAGCAGCGGGAGGTAGGCGGACAGGTCGCAGCGCTCGCCGGAGGCTCGCAGTGCCCCGCCGGCTACGGCATCCGCCCAGGTGAGTCGTCCGGTGACCAGGGCGAGCCAGGTCTCCGCATCCGTTTCAACAACCGAGGGCGGCGTCCCGCGCCGGTGCACCGTCCCGGCCACCGCCTGGGTCACGCCGTAGGGCGGGACCCGCACCTCGACGGCCCGACCGGGCGCGCAGGCGGCCAGCTCCTCCAAGGCGAATCGGACGGCGGTGGCCAGCGTGCGCCGATCGAGCGCATCGGTGCGGTCAGCGTCTTGAGGGCGCTCGGCGTCCCCGGCGCGCTCGGATTGCTCAGATCGCTCGGAACGCTCGGCGCCCCCGGAGCGCCCAGTGCGTTCAGCACTCTCGGCGTCCCCGACGCCCCCGGAGCACTCAGTGCCCCCGGCGCGTTCGGCGCCCTCTGAGCTCTCAATGCTCTCAATGCCCTCGGCGCCCTCGGGACCGGGAGCCCCGCCGTCGGCGGGATCACCGGCAGCAGCCCATCGGCGCACGGCCAGAGCGCCTGCGGCGGGATCGATCCGGCGTCGGGCTGGCATGGGGCAAGACTAGGGCACGACTGGGCACGGTTATAGGAAAACCGCGCTCTCCTCGCCCGCCGGCCCTGTCACCCTGTTGGTGATTGCGAAGATGGTTCCATGACTGGGCCGACGGCGACCGGCATGATGGTTCGCCCCCGTCCGTAGATAATCCAGGGACGTCCAAAGACGTTGCTCAGCCTCGTTTTCTGCGTAATTTCTGCAGCGCAGGCGAGTCCATCGCACTTCTTGATCGTATGGTTGCGACATCTTTCTGCTGCGGCTGCGCATGATGAGCGCCACGTGCTTCGATCCCAGTCCTTACGTGGCCCCAGCCAGATTCTCAGATTGCCTGAGACGTGAAACGTGCGCGACGATCGTCTGCCCAACGGCCTCGCCAAGACGTACAGGCACGGCATTGCCAATGAGACGGCCCAGCACGCTGAACCGCACAGGCTCATCCGGAGGTACGAACTTATACTTGGGCGGAAAGGTCTGCAAAATCGCAGCCTCTCGCAAGGAGATGGCCCGATCCTGCTCGGGGTGGCCGAACCGCCCGTTTCCATACCCGAAACACTGAGTAGTAATGGTCGGGCTCGCGTCGTCCCATGACATCCGACCATACACACTCGGGTACGTGGCGCCAGTACTCTTCTGATGACAGGCCACCTGGAGCTCATCGGGCCATTCACGCCACGTGCCACCTGGCTTCGAGTGACGTATCCGTTCAAGATTGGTTTTGCTCAATCTTGATGCAACGTGCAGACGATCCTTCGGGTCGGACTCGCCAGCCTTAATCGGACGAAGCTGACCGATGGCCTCCCGAACGGTCCTCACTCGCTCACCGTCTTGCGTCAGCGTGAGGCCTTCAGAACCCAGCCTCGAGGCGATAAGAACCAGACGTTTACGCGTCTGAGGGATACCAACACGGACCGCTTGAACTACAGACCACTCAACCGAATAGCCATCCAAGTTCTTCAAGAACCGCCCAAAGACAGGATGATCGAGTAACTGAGGAACATTCTCCATCGTGAGAAGATCGGGTTGGATCTCCTTCACGAACTTGCCGAAAGTCTCAACAAGTTGCCAGTCGCCTCCGCGTTTCTTACTCCTACCTGAGCGACTGTATGTTGAAAACGGTTGACACGGCGCACATCCAGCAATCATGCTAACATCCGCGCCATCAATCATCTCGGCAACATCAGAAGCAGGGATCTCATTGACATCGCTTTCAATGAACTTGGCCCTGTTATTAGCTTCGTAAGGATACCTGCACGCCGGGTCGATATCGATACCTGCTACAACTTCAATACCCGCCCGTACGAGACCGCATGTTAGGCCGCCAACTCCACAGAAAAGATCGACGGCGCGAATCGTCGGAGCATTCTTATCTTCGCCCATCAAACTATCACCTCTTCCGCTTCTTTCTTCTCTACATTATTAGCAATCTCAAATTGGATGAACTTCACGAAACATTCAACCGCTTCTTTCAAATAATCGCCGACCGCGGTTGCGAGTTTTTTGAGCTCGACTACCGTCACGCCGTCACTGCAGTCAACAAACGACAGCGCCCCATGAGCAAGTCCGTTGCGACGATCCTTAACAAGTTTTAGGGCACCCATATCATCCCGTATGTGGCGCTTTGCCGCTTGGGAGACGTTAGGTGAGAACGTCAGGACACAACCGACTCTTCCGCACACCTTCTCAATCGAAGAATCGTCCCAGTTTCCACCCCCACCGGATTCAATCGTGAACCCCTTAACGGGCATCTGCTGTAACAGCTTTTCACACAGGTCGAGTGCCGCTTCAAGACGCTTGTCTGGCCCCAGATCGCTATGAGTCCGAGCGATGGAACGCACCCACTCCTTTCGGAGATCAATGCTCAGCTCGTTCGGACGTCGTTCCGCCTCCTCAACCGCGACAACAACCGCTTCCAAACAGCGGAGCACAGTCGCTTCTACGAGGTTATAGAGCTGCAAGTAGAGACTTGAGTTTAGAATTTTTTTTGCTCAGCGGTGATTGGAGCGTCAGTTCTGCGGAGTCGAGGCGTGCCCTCGCGGGCAGCATCGTCGACATTCTGCAGAAACGAGAGATACGCCTCTATCTCTGCGTACCTTTCATTAAAGAACGAGAAAAGATCAGTCGTCGCCACGTTCCACCAGCTTGTGCTTGACGAAATCAATACGTCCACGAAGACGAGCGATCGCATTCGCCCCGTCCGAACTGGTGATCTTTTTGAACTCCGGCAAGTTGATCCAAGAACCCACATCGATCTGTTCTGAAGAAAGCTCAGCGAGCTCCGGCATCTCCACTAGGGCACGATCAACACCGATGGCGATCGACTCGAATCGCGTCCGGGGTGTCGTTTTGCTCTTCTCAGTCTTCCGAAAGCCGAAGGGGAAGTTGCGTGATACAAAATCTAGAACAGCATCGAACCGCCGACGATATTCGTCAGCCAAGACAGGGTTCGTGGCGAACTCTTGGTTCATCTTCTTTGAGTACATGAAAAGAAATTGAGAAGGTCGGTCTCGATAGCCTTCCAAGCCGTCCCCGTACGCGAAGAGCCGTGTGACGAGCTCTTCGTAACCACGCTCTCTTTGGGTCTTCTCTGGCATCGGCGCAAGCTGAAAAAGAAGCGGATTATTTGCGAGTTCAGTCACAACTTTCAGGAAAGGACCAGCGAGCGCGCCACGCCGAATCTCAGCGTTATTGGCGATCTTACTGCCGGTGTTGATGCGATCAAACATGTCGAGTCTCGCTTCCTCATCAGTACGGTCATTCAAAACGATGCCACGAACTGATCGGTTCTTGATCTTTCGCTTTCTAGAGTCGAGAAGATCATCAAAACGGAATCCCGACAGACGCGTCAGAGAGTCGAGTTCACCGAGCCGGAAATCGCCATAAATGAACTCTTCTATAGTTCGCAATCTCTGCGAGCCATCAACAATCTCCAGCCGCCCGTCCGGCCTCTCCCAGAAGAAGATGAACGGAATCGGCAACCCCATAATCAAAGACTCGATAAAACGAGACTTACGACGCTCCTCCCAGGTGAACTCACGCTGATACGGGGGTACGACGTATTCGTCGTCGTGAATCTTCTGAGCCAGCATTTCGACGGAATATTCCGTGAGGTAAAATTCAATTCTTTTGGACTGCTCAACGATCTGCTCTTCGGCAAGCTCGATACTCTTCGCAGTCGATTGTTCCTTGGAACGCGTCACCGTCGCGCCTCCTCCTTCTGCTCGCGTCACCGCTGAAAGGTAGATCTGTCTCTAGGGTATCGGAACGCCAGCCTTGTCACCGAAACAGCAGGCGAGCGGTCCCAAGCCCATATAAGGATGCCAAGTACCTCCGACATGTATCGGCTCTCCTCGCCCGTTACCTTAGTTGGCGGCCAGCCGGCGGCCCTGATTGGTCCGAGGCCCGGCCAGCTGCTGCGGGCATGATGTCTTGCCCTTTGTGCCCCCTGTCCGTAACTGCCCCGAGCCGAACGAGGAGTACGAGGAGTACGAGGCGATCGTCATGACACGAGCCACCATCAGCGCTCGGGCGGCTCCTCGGGCGAGCCCGCCTCGGTATGACCGCCCGGCTCGGCGAAGCCCTCATCATCAACATCGCCAGTATCACCAGCATCAGCGCCCCCGCGACGGCGCACGAGCAGGACGGCTCCGCCGATCAGCAGCCCGAGGGCGATGACGCCGATCCCGATGGTGGCGCCGGTGCGGGCCATGCCGGCACCGCGGTCGGACCGGCCGACGGGCGTGGGAGCCACCACGACCTCCTCCGCACGCATGGAGGCGGCCCCTCCGGCACCGGCCTTGGAATCGATGCCCATGGCGGCTGAACCGTCGATGGCCAGCTCATAGCCGTAGGTGCTGAGCACAGCGCCCGAGGCGTCGAGCAGCTCGATCGTGGCCAGGAAGCAGGAGGTGTCCTGGGCGTCGCCGAAGGAGCACTTCTGAGCGGCGGCGTCCTGACCGAAGACGACCTGCAGGGTCGCCCGTCCGGTCTCGGGGCGATTCGCCACCGTGGTGGTATCCACGGCGACCGCCTCGGAGGTCACCGTGACACCGGACGCCTCCTGATAGGAGTAGCGCACGCCCGTCACGCCCCGGGGCTTCTCGGAGTCGTTGGAGTGGACCAGCCCGGTCAGGCTGAGGGTGGCCGCACGCGGGTTCGCCTGTGAGATCGTGCTCGCCAGGCCGGTCTGATGCTTGAGGTACGAGGCGCTCGCCCCACCGCCCCCGAAGCTGGTGAGGTACTCAATGAGAACATCGCGGTCCACGGAGTCGGTGGCGACTGCGGAGACCTCGGACAGAGCGGCGTAGCCGTCCCCACCGGCCATGAGCGGAGAGCTCGAGGCCACCAGAACAGAGTCGTCGTCGGCCAGGGGGACGCCGTCGATGACGATCGAGGCGATGACCCGGCTGCGAGCATCGGCGATGGGAGTCGCCTTGGCAGCCGCGGTGGCGGTGCCCTTGGCGACCTCGTCATGAATGGCGTAGAGCTCATCCGCGGCATCCTGATCGATGCGCACCGAGAGGTTCGCGGAGGTTCCCAGAGTCAGCACGCCCCGATCGTCGCCGGGCCGCCATTGCTGGGCGAGTACGGCCTTGAGCCGAGCGCCGGTGAGCACTGCATAGCTCATCCCATTGCCCAGGGGTTCAAAAGCCCGCGCCTCGCCCTTGGTCAGAGCGCCGTCGCCGGTCTCACCGTTGGCCGGGTCCTTGGCGTAGAGGAGATCGGCATGCGCATCGCCGGGACTCGCCAGGCCGATGATGCGCGCGGCGTCGCCGCGGGGCGCGTTGGTGGAGGCCCAGTGGGCGTACGAATCGGCGATGAGGTCGGAGGCGGTGGACTCGGTGCCGAGGCTGGTGCCGGGCGTGACGCCGTCGGAGGAGCCGCGCAGGAAGTCCGTGCCGAGGGCGGCGGCCCGCTGACTGTCGCCCGCAGCCGCCCTGGCGGAGGCCTGAGAGACGATCCCCTCGACGCCGTATGCGTCAGTGGTGCAGTCGGAGGTCCGCAGGTCCCTATCGGCCGCGCTGATCACGGAAACCTCATGGGTGGAGGCGCTGTAGGCCAGCGAGACCTCGGCGAGCCCCCGGCCGTAGCGGTCGGCCTGAACCACGGCGATGTCCTGGCCGTCGGTCGAGGTCATGGTGGCGGACTCGCCCGCCCCGGGATGCCCGACATCGCTGTACCCGCCCAGGACGGCGTCGACGTCCCCGGTGAGCCGGGGCGCCAGTCCGTCGGCGTCGGCATGGGCGAGCACGACGACGACGTCGGCCGCGCCGGTGCGCTTGAGCTCGGCGGCCTTGGCGTTGGCGGTGGCGGCGGCCGGCGCCGGGGACAGGGCGCCCGCGGTCGCGGGGGCGACCAGGGCGGGGAAGTCGTCGGTCATGATGCCGACGAAGCCGACCTTGACGCCGTTGACGTCCTTGATGAAGGTGCCGCCGCCCTCTCCCTCGGAGTCCAGGGCCGAACCGGTGAGGTTGGCCGACAGGTACGGGAAGGCGGCTGACGGCAGGATCCGACCGGTGAGGTCGTCCAGGCCCTTGTCGAATTCGTGGGCGCCCAGGGCGGAGACGTCCGTGCTCATGGCGTTGAGCACGTCCAGCGCGGGCTGGTCCTCGAGCAGGGCAGAGGCCGGGGGCGAGTCGCCGAGGTTGTCACCCGACGAGACGAGTACGGCACCGGGGCTCGACTCGCGGACCCGGGAGATCTCGCAGGCCAGCGTGACGGCTCCGGGGTCGGCGACCGCCCCGGTCGCGGGATCGGTGGTTCTCTCGATGTGACCGTGCAGGTCGGTGACGCCGAGAACGGTAATCGCAGTCTCAGCCGGCGTCGCCGCAGTTGTAGCAGTCGCAGTCGCAGCAGCCGCGGCGTCATCGGCCGCGGCCGTGGGAGGCGGGATGGCAGGGGCGAGCCCGCCGAAGGTCAGCGCCGCGAGCACGGCGATCGCCTTCACACAGGGATTCGGTCGCATGACGATCCTGGTCGGGAGGGGGAATGGGGAGGTATCCCAAGGATAGGCGGCGACGGCGGGCGCGTCGCCCGCAGAACGCGATTGTCCCCGGCTCGACACCACACTGAGACCCACAGCGACCCACAGCAGCGACGGACGGCGCCCGAACAATCCCGGAGCAGGATTGTTCGGGCGCCGTCCGTCGCCGTGGGCGGGCGCTGAAGCGCCCGCAGGATCAGACGATGCCGTGGGCGATCATGACGTCGGCGACGCGGGTGAAGCCGGCGGCGTTGGCGCCGAGCACGTAGTCGCCGGGACGGCCGTACTCCTCGGCCGCGGCCACGCACGAGTCGTGGATGTCCGCCATGATGCCGGTCAGCTTGGCGTCCGCCGTCTTGAAGTCCCAGCGGGTCCGGCCGGCGTTCTGCTCCATCTCCAGGGCGGAGGTGGCCACGCCACCGGCATTGGAGGCCTTGCCCGGGGCGTAGAGGACGCCCGCGGCCTGGAACGCCTCGACGGCCTCCGGGGTGGAGGGCATGTTGGCGCCCTCGGAGACGACGGTACAGCCGTTGCGCACCAGGGTGGCAGCGGCATCGCCGTCGAGCTCGTTCTGAGTGGCGCAGGGCAGGGCGACGTCGACCGGGACGTCCCACGGACGGCCCTCGGCGACCAGGCGCGCGCCCGGGCGGCGCTCGACGTAGTCCTTGACGCGACCGCGCTCGACCTCCTTGATCTGCTTGAGCAGGTCGAGGTCGACACCGGCCTCATCGACGACGTAGCCGGAGGAGTCGGAGAAGGTGATGGGGGTGGCGCCCAGCTGCTGGGCCTTCTCGATGGCGTAGATGGCGACGTTCCCCGAACCGGAGACCGCGACCTTCTTGCCCTCCAGGGTCTCGCCCTTGGTGGCGAGCATGGACTGCGCGAACAGCACCGTGCCGTACCCGGTGGCCTCGGTACGCACCAGCGAACCGCCCCAGGCCAGGCCCTTTCCGGTGAGCACCCCGGCGTCGTAGGAGTTGCGCAGGCGCTTGTACTGCCCGAACATGTAGCCGACCTCACGGCCGCCCACGCCGATGTCGCCGGCGGGGACGTCGGTGCTCGGGCCGATGTGACGGGAGAGCTCGGTCATGAACGACTGGCAGAAGCGCATGACCTCGGCGTCGGACCGGCCGTGCGGGTCGAAGTCGGACCCGCCCTTGCCGCCGCCGATGCCCTGAGCGGTCAGGGCGTTCTTGAAGATCTGCTCGAAACCGAGGAACTTGATGATGCCGACGTTGACGCTCGGGTGGAACCGCAGGCCGCCCTTGTATGGGCCCAGGGCCGAGTTGAACTCGACGCGGAAACCGCGGTTGACGTGAACCGCTCCGGCGTCGTCGACCCACGGCACGCGGAAGATGATCTGGCGCTCGGGCTCGACGATGCGCTCCAGGAGCGCATTATCTGCGTAGTGGGGGTGCTTGGCGATGACGGGCTCCAGGGACTCCAGAACCTCACGGACCGCCTGGTGGAACTCGGCCTCGCCACGGTTGCGGGCCACGACCTGCTCGTAGACCTTCTCGACAACTCCCTGCATAGGGGACTCCTTCATTCCGTATTGTGCGAGGACTGTGCGAGGCGCACGGCCGCATTCGCAAGCCGCACGTCGCCCTCGTCAGGACACAACACTGGCACCGCACCGGAAACTGAGACGAAACATCTCGCCCTCCGGCGACTCATGCCTGTCACATTCGCCGAGATCGGTCCACTTCCGCCGCGAGATCGGTCCATCTCCGCGCCGAGATCGGTCCGCTTCCGGCTCGAGATCGGTCCCACTCCGCATCGAGATCGGTCCACTTCCGCGCCGAAATCGGTCGCAACCCAGCACGGACGACGCCGGCATCTCCCCGCCACACTGGAGTCACCCGACGGGCCCCAACCGCACCGGAGTCATGAGCCAGGGACCGTGCGTTCGGAAGACGACCGCCTCCTGCGCATCGCTGAGAAAGGTCGACCACGCGACCGTGACCTCATCAGGACCGGTGCTCTCGTCATACATCGGCTGCCCCGCCGACACCTCAGTACCCACGTCCAGCGTCATGACCAGGGGAAAGAGCAGGACCGGGAATGCCACGAATGCACCACCGAGCAGCAGGCCGCCGAGTATCAGCCTCATGATCCGACGCCGAACTCCCGACAGGATGCGAATGAACCAGATCGCGGCAAGGCACGCCGAGGCCAGCAGAACAACCACCAGGACAGCCCATGAGGCGGCCGGGCGCAGATATGTCCGCACCGGCAGCAGGTCCTCAACCGCCTGAGGATGAGCGGGGTGATTCGGATCGGCGGTGCCGATGCCGAACAGCACCAGCCCCGCCGCCGCTATAAGAATGAGGATCGCAGTCAGGACGATCAGCAGGCGATCGTGGTGCCGCACATCGAATCGCGGCCGGGCGCCCGCCGGGGCGCGCGCGGACCCGTTCTTACTCCTGCTGACATTCGCGGCATCCGCGTGGTCAGCCGTCTCATTCGCCCCCATGGCTGAATTGTGACTGATCTATCGCTCTCTCACCAGAACTCACGCCACTCACACCTCGGCAACCCAGCACCCCCGGCCCGTATGCTCCCGACCATGAGCGATGCCCAGAACGGTACCCAGAACACTGCCCAGCACACCCGCTACACCCACGGGCACTCCCCCGCCGTCCTCGCCAGTCACGCTCACCGCACCGCCGCCGATTCCGCCGCTTATCTTCTCCCCCATCTCCGGGCGGGCCTCGATCTGCTCGACGTCGGCTGCGGTCCCGCGACCATCACCGCCGATCTCGCCGAGGCCGTCGCCCCCGGCCGCGTTGTCGCACTCGACGGCGCCCCCGCCGCGCTCGAGGCGGCGCGGGCGACTCTTCAGGCACGGGGGCTGACGGATGCCGTCGAGCCGGTCGACGGCGATGTGCACGCCCTGCCTTTCGCGGACGCCTCCTTCGACGTCGTCCACGCCCACCAGGTGCTCCAGCACGTGGCCGAACCCGTGGCCGCACTGCGCGAGATGCACCGGGCGGTGCGTCCGGGCGGAATCGTGGCGGCGCGCGACGCCGTGTACTCGGCCAAGGCCTGGTACCCGCAGCCGCCCGCCCTGGAGCGCTGGCGCCAGATCTACATGGCGACGGCGCGAGCCAATGGCGGCGAGCCCGACGCCGGCAGTCGCCTGCTGTCCTGGTTCCGCACCGCTGGATTCAGCGATGTGGAGGCCTCGACATCGACGTGGTGCTATGCGACGCCGGAACTGCGGTCCTGGTGGGGCGGGACCTGGGCGGAGCGCTGCCGCTCCTCATTCGGCCCGCAAGCGGTCGAGTTGGGACTGACCACCCCGGCCGAGTTGGAGGAGATGGCCGGCGCGTGGCACGAGTGGGCCGAGGCGGACGACGGCTGGTTCGTCGTCGTCCACGGCGAGATCCTCGCCCGCCGGTAGGCCGGGCAGCGGGCCGCGCAACCTGCGCCCCGACGCGTGCCTCCCCCGGCACACACACCCCACTGCACGCGCCCCGACGAAGCAGACATTGTCGAACGAGATCGACGGTGGCGCCGTCATCTCGTCCGAAAATGTCTGCCTCGTCGAAGACTCACGAAGGTCACGCAGCCGGGTAACTGGCGTCGTCAACCGGTTCGAGCCATTCGTTGGACGTGTTATCGCCCGGAACCGCGAGCGCGATGTGAGAGAACCAGGAATCGGCTTTGGCGCCGTGCCAGTGCTTGACGCCGGCCCGCGTGAACACGACGTCACCGGGATTCAGCGAGATGGCGTCCTTGCCCTCCTCCTGATACCAGCCGGAGCCCGCCGTGCAGATGAGCACCTGACCACCGCCGCTGGTGGCATGGTGGATGTGCCAGTTATTGCGGCATCCCGGCTCGAAGGTCACGTTGTGCACCCCGACGGCGCACTCGGGATCGGCCACCAGATTCTTCAGGAAGCTCTTCCCGGTGAAGTACTGGGCGAAGGCGGTATTGGGCTCGCCCTTGCCGAATACGTTCGCGACCATGAAGAGGGACTCATCGGTCGTTGAGGTCATGACTGCTCCTTCGAAAGACGGTTACCGACTGCCAGATCAGATTAGGTGCGGCGCCGCCGGGAGGCCAGGCTGGGGCCGGATTGAGGGGCCCAGGTTGGAGCCGGATTGAGGGGTTGAGGCCGGGCCCCGCCGGACTTCCCCTCACTCCTGATGCCGCAGACGCCGCCAGATTCTGCGCGCCGCCTCCGCGCCGGCCCGGGACGCGCCAAGAGTCGAGGCGCTGGCCCCGTACCCGACCAGCAGCACGCGCGGATCCTTAGCCACGCCGGTGCGCCCCTCCAGACGAATTCCCGATTCATACCGACGACCGCCATCGGTCGGGGCATCAGCCGTGGCCGCGCCGTCTCGATCGCGCAATCGCAGGGGCTCCAGATGCGTCAGCGCCGCCCTGAAGCCCGTATTCCAGAAGATGGTGTCGACTTCGACCCAGGTGGGCTCAGGATAAGGATTCCAGGAGTCCGGAACCGCCAGCCCTCCACCCGTGATCGCATCGGTCCCCAACCCGTCGGGATGATCACCGGTGGCCGCGGGAGAGAAGCGCACCGCGCGCTCGCCGATGAGATTGATCATCCCCTTGGAGACGAGGATCCCCCGCTCAACGCCGTCGACATGCCTGGCCAGAGTGGGGGCGCCCGTGGACCGCACGACGCTCTCCGGGAACGGCCCGACGGTGCGCGCGCTGACCGCCCGCTCCATCGCGGCACCCCAGATGTCATCGAGACCGGTGGTGAAACTGGGCGGACGTCGCGTGGCCCACGTCACTGCGGCGGCATAGGGGGCGACCTCCAGGAGCATCTGCACCGCGGTGAGCCCACCGCCGACGACGAGCACGCGCTGCCCGGCCAGCTCCTCGGCCCGGCGGTAGGTGGCGGTGTGGAGCTGCTGGCCGGCGAAACGGTCCCTCCCCGGAATGTGCGGGATGTAGGGATGGTTCCAGGTGCCGGTCGCGGAAACGACCATGCGCGCCAGCCAGGTGCGCCGCCCCTCCCGCGTGCGGGCCTCGACCGCCAGAAGAGTGTCACGGCGCACGGGATCATGCCGGCGGCTCATGCGAGTACGGCCGCTGCGGGCCGCGGCCCCCACGGCCGCGTGAACGCCCCCGGTGGACAGCGGAGGCGAGGCAAGCTCCGTGGATCGCACCGCGGTGACATGCACCGGACGCAGGACGCGCAGCCCGCGCGCCTCCTCATAGCGTCGGTAGTACCCGGGGACGGCGATGTTGCTGGGCGATCCCTCATCCAGATCATTGGCGGGGAACTGGGGCAGGTCGGCGATCCGATGCGCCCGACCGATCGTCAGGGAGTCCCAGCGGTGGCGCCAGGCGCCTCCGGGACCATCCTCGGCGTCGAGCACGAGCAGCTCCTGTCCCGGAATCAGCCCACGGCGGGCGAGCTCGCCCGCCACGGCCAGCCCGGCCTGACCCGCCCCGATGACGATGACGTCGACAACCTCACTGACTTCACTGGCCTCACTGATGTCGCTGACCTCGCTGACGCCGGCAGCGCCCCCAGCACCCCCAGCACTCCCAGCGCCACCGGCACTGCCGGCATCGGCGGCGGTCGCATCGGTCATGCCGCCGACACTACTGGCGTCTGTGGTGCGCTGGTCGGACTCCGCGGGGTTCACATCACCATCATGCGCTATCACTCCGAGCTCTTCCCCATTGAAGTCCTATCGAGTCGGCGCATGCTCGGGCCCCTGCCGACAATCCGGATCAGGGACCACGAGCTCCTGGGAGCATCTGAGCCTCTGGACCTCTGAGCCCCGCCATGCACAACAACGACACCCCGGCCCCGAGTCGCCGAGAACGCTGTTGATCTGGCAATCTGCGCCTGTGGTCTCCTCTCCAAGCGTCGTCGCGACGCGGGCCCTGACGGCGCGCTCCGTCCTCGACGGCCCGCTCGCCCGACGTCGCCGTATCGACGCGGCGCGGATCCGCGAGCTGGCAGGCGTGACGCGGTGCGGGGACCTGGGAGTCAGACAGGTGGTCGAGCTGCCCGCGCTCGCCGATCTCGCCACGACGACGGCGTCGCAACTGCGTCTGCCCGACGGCGCCGGCTGGAGAATCGGTCAGGCGCTCGGACACGCCATCGAGCAGGGCGTGCGCCTGTGGCTGTGCGAGGTCACGGCCGAAGCGGTACCGCTGATCAGCCGCGCCATCGGCGACGACCTCATTCACATCGTCTCCCTGCCCGAGCCCATCGCCGTGCCGGCCGCCGATGACTCCGATGGCGCAGCCGCACCCGAGGCCGAGCCGGAGAACAAGCCCGACGTTCCGGCCACGGCCTCGCCCGCGCCCGATGGCACCGTCGTCATCGCCCTGAGCCCTCTCGCACTCCTCATGGCGCTGACCGACGGCGACGACGACTCGCGCCGCTACCTGCGCACCGTGCTCGCGGGCGTGGACACCCTGCGCTGCTCGTCCCGGGCGATCGTGGCGCTGCAGCGCAGCGGTGTCGAGGTGGTACCGCGCTCGCGAGCGCTGCGGCTGCTGTGGAACCCCGTGGCCCTGGCCTATCTCTTGGTGTTCGTGTACTCGTCCCTGCGGGCCATCCCGGTGGCCTTCGTCCCCGGCTTCCACGGCCAGGTGTGGGTGCTGTGGACGATCGATATCCTCACCGCCATTCCCTACACATGGGGACTGGTGGAGATGGTGGCCGGCCGTCGCATCCGCTACCGGCTCCTCGGGCTGGCGACCACGCTCGTCAGCTTCTTGGCCCCTTACGTCTACTTCTGGATCACGGGGCGCGACTACCCGCCATGGGTGATCACGGTCGTCATGGCGATGATCGTGGGCAGCGCCGGCCTGGAGGCGCTGCGCTGGTGGCGCGAGCGGCTGATCGTTCAGGGCTTGGCGGAGGCCTCCGACGACTGGGACGACTGAGGGCTCTGAGGCGCCTCCCCCTGGACGGAGCGCAGCACGCCGACGCCGACGAGCCAGAGTCCGCTTCCGACCGATAGAACCGCGGCCACCTGCGGGCGCACGGGGTGCACGACGAGGAGCCAGGCGGTGGCTGCGATCCATACGCCCACCGCGGTGACATTGAGCGCGCGGAAGCGCTTCACGCGGACCGGATGGACGTAGTGGGTCGGTACGAGGGTGAGGATGGTCATGAGGATGGTCGCCGCGATATTGATCCAGGCCGGGGTCTGGAGCACCCACACCATGACGGCCACGATGTTCCATGCTGCGGGGAAGCCGACGAAGTAGTTGTCATTCGACTTCTCGCCCTCGTTGGCGTAGCAGAACATTGCGGAGACCAGGATCACGACGAGCAGGGTGCTGGCGACCGGCTTCGGCCCCATCGGAACCCAGAGGTACATGAACAGCGCTGGAATGAAGGTCCACGTGAGGTAGTCGATGACGATGTCGACGACGCTGCCGTCGAACCACGGAATGACCTCCTTGACGCGGGCGCCGCGGGCGAAGGTGCCGTCAATGCCGTCGATCACGAGAGCGATGGCGAGCCACACCCACATCCAGCCGATCTCGTTGTGGACCATGGAGAGCACCGCCAGGGTCGCGAAGACCAGTCCCGACATGGTGAATGCGTGCACGGCCCAGGCGAGCAGGCGCGACATGCGGGCTTCGGCGGGAGGGCCGGAGGGAGATTCCGAGGAGACGGAGACGGATTCGGCGGGCGTGGGAGGTATGGGAGGCACGATCAACCTTCTCAAGATGTGATGGGGATTTGCCGTAGGTGACGAGTTCTCCGATGCCGACACCTCCCCCGTGATGAGGGAGCCGTACCCGGAGCCGGTCTGCGGGATTCGATCCCACGCCCTAAGCATATTCACAGCCTCGCCGCTCCTTCACCGAGATCGGTCCCACTCCGCGCCGAGATCGGTCGCACTCCGCGCCGAGATCGGTCCGCTTCCGCCACGAGATCGGTCGTACTTCGTGCCGAGATCGGTCCGCTTCCGCCACGAGATCGGTCCCACTCCCCCAATTGCCGACGGCGGACAGATCTCACCCGCCGCGCTGCGGCTGTCGTCGGTCACGCAGGTCGTTCGATGAACAGCACGTCGAGTTCACGCGCCGCCGCCATAAGCCGCTTCTCCCGCGTCCACATCAGAGAACCGGCCGTGCTCAGGACTGACGCCAGCAGATGGGCATCCACTGCAGAAAGACCTTTCCCCCATAGCCGACGCTTCTCGACCAACCAACGCACGTCGCCGTCGCCAACAGGCCGAAACCTCTTCATATCGTCAAGCGCCCCCGGGAACTCTCGCCGCTTCGTCCTGTTCAAGGATGGCGGCGAGTACCGGTTCTCGCGCATGAAGGTGATCGATCCAGACGTTGGTGTCGACGAGGATCACACGTGCGCATTCCGGTGGCGCGGCGCCGCCTGGGCATGAGGATCCGCACCTCCAAGAGCGGCGAGCCTACGGGCGCTCTCGACTCGAACAAGCACCTTCATCGCCTCACGGAGCAAGGCGGAACGCTCCTCGATCCCCGTCAAAGCAGCAGCCTTGTCAACAAGCTCGTCATCCAGTGTGACCGTCGTGCGCACAGCATCCCCCTACACCAAACAGCACATCATGATGTCGTTCATGATGCTGAGCATCAAGCCAATGGCCGCGGCAGCTCCGACCGATCTCGAGCCGAAATACTACCGATCTCGACGCGAAACTGGACCGATCTCGAGCCGGAAGCGGGCCGATCTCGACGCGGAACTCGACCGATCTCGGCAGCAGCCGCAGCAGCCGGGGCGGCCGTGTCGGGGGCGGCCGTCGCAACCGTTCAGGGGCCCTGGTTATCCTCGGTGGGCCAGCCGTTCTCCGTGCAGCCGCCATCGCGGGTGCGACTCTGCTGCGCCATGGTGGGCGCCTTGAGGCCGGCGCCGGCGCAGTACTCGTGCTCGTGCCCGAGGAAATGCCCGACCTCGTGATTGATCACATAGATGTGATAGGCGTCGAGGCTGGAGAAGGTAGGGCTGCCGTAAGTCCAGCGGTCGGAGTTGAGGACGACGTTCTCCTCGCTGCGGCAGTTCCACATGCTGGCCGTCTCCAGCGGGGAGCACAGCGCATCCGCCGTTGGCGGCGTGGCGATGGACAGGACGAAGTCCGCCGAATCGGGGTCGCTGACCTGCTCGAAGGAGACCCCCTCGGCAGTGCGCCAACCGCGGTCGTCGTTGAGAACGCTCTCGACCGCGGAGGCAGCGGCGGCCGCATCGACATCGGTGCCGTTCTCAGCCCGGAGAACGTAGTGGTAAACCGTGTCGGCACCCGGCCGGGACGGGGCCACCGGGTCGGCGACCGTCCAGGTGTCATCCCCGACGACGTCGCTGTGGGCGAAGCCTTGATCATCAACCCGCGGTGCGGGGGTCTGCGACGGCCCGGTGCCGGCCTCGGCATCCGACTCGGCGGACGCCGGGGCCTCGGCGTCCGCAGCCAGCTCCTGCCCCGGAGTGGACGCGGGGACCGCCTGGTCGCCCGCACCACGGCCGGCCCACATGCGCGCGCCCAGGCCGACGAGCGCGACGACGGCGACGAGAATGACGAGAGCGCGAATTAGCTTCCACGGCTCGGTCAGCACGAGACGACGACGCCGGCGCGCACCTCCGCCAGACATACGGGTGGTGGTGCGAGCTTCTGAATCCGCTGAATCCGTGCGATAGCGGCCGGTCGATGCCGACGACGAGCGGACGGGCCGCCGCGGCGACCGCGAGGACGACGGGCACATGACTTCATAGTAGGCACAGGTCCGCCGCAGGCGACCGCTGCGATGAGCCGTCCCAGCCGCCCTCCTCGTTCACCGAGATCGGTCGAACTCCGCGCCGAAATCGGTCGCATTCCGCCGCGAGATCGGTCGAACTCCGGCCCGAGATCGGTCGTAATCCGCACCGAGATCGGTCCGGTTCCGCAGCGAATCCGTGACATTGCCCCCAGCCCTGTATGAGTGAGAGCTGGGACTCGGGCGGCAGGAAGAATCACAAGCGCACCACCGCCAGCAGACAGAAAGAGCAGCCCCGCATACCGGTCGTACCTCTACTCCGAAGACTGCGCACCGCACGGACCGCCGGGGGCGGACGCCGGCGGTCCGTGCGGGGCCCTACTGGTGGGGAGCCACCCGGTAGGCCCCGATAGGGCTCAGCGCATCGACGGCTCAGGATTGCCGATCCGGTCACTCTCTGACCGCGGTGACGCCGAGACCCGCTGCTGGCCCACCCGGCTCACCGGCTCAGGCGAATCGTTGACGGCGGTCTGCGGCTTCTGCCAACGCCGCCGTCGGCGCCACGCGACAATCGCAAGAACATCAAGAGCCAGGAGGCTGAGCAGCGAAGCCTGCGCGGCGAGCCAGAACAAAATATTGTGAGGCAGCAGCTGCTGCGGATCGAAACCGTGCTCCTCAACGCGATTGACAGCGATCGTATCCGCCACCTCCCACAGCACGTAGAAGCAAACGACACTCATATTGAGCACCACTAGAACGGCAACGATCGCTCCACGCAGTGCGACATCCTGTTGTTCCCCCATTAGTTCCACCCACTCTCAATGAATCCATCATATCTCTTATCGGGGAGCCCTCCGACGCTAGCGTCAGCAGAATCCTTCGCCTGAGCAGCACCAACTGGCTCAACAATTGCGGACAGTGAGAAAATAGTAGCGGCGACTATCGAGATCGGGCCTTTTTTTCGGGCTTTCATCAGGTATTCCTTCCGATGCCGAGTGCACGTGATGGGATCTGATCATTCCGATGGTCGTGGCCTGAATAATAATAATGAATATTCCTCAATACCTCCTCGATGAACCTCCTTCGATTGACGCCAGTTTCACGCTATCGCGAAGTGATAGCGAACACAGGAGCATGTGCTCGACGCCCTCGCGGACGACACGCCCCAGGAGAACGCACCCCTCACCGGGCGCGCACTGATTCAAGCGGGAGCGCGGGAAGCGCGGGAAGCGCGGGGAGCGCGGGAAGTGCAGGGAGCGCGGGGAGCGCGGGGGTAGTAGCCCGCGGCGAGATCTGGTGGATCGACTTCGACGATCCACTCGGCTCAGAACCCGGCTACCTGCGCCCAGCCTTTGCCATCTCCTCTGATCGCTCCAACCGCTCCCGCATAGCCACCGCGACCGTGTCAGCAATCAACGGCAATATGCGCCTCGCCGCCGTACCGGGCAGCATCGGAGCCCGAGCGGGGGAGGTGGGATTGTGAGTATGACGCCCCCATGCCCCCCCCCCGCCGAACAGCTCAGCCGAATAGCTCGGGCAGCGTCGCCTCAGCGCCCTCGCGCAGCTCGGCCAGGTCCAACACCAGAGGCCGCCCGGCCCCGCCATCGGACAGGACGTCCCCACCGGAGACGACCAGCATGTCGCCGCCGGTGGTGCCCAGACGCGCCCAGGCGACGTCCTCGGCCTCGGCCGCGGCAACGACGGCCTCCACGGCCCACTCGGGCACCGCCACCAGTGCGCGCGCCCCGGACTCGGAGAACAGGGCCGTGAAATCGTCCACGTCGTCGCGCCCCTGAAGCTGAGTCAGGTCGATGCTGGCCCCCACCCCGTGCCGCAGGACGGCGTCCACCAGGGTCTGAATGAGCCCCCCGGCGGAGCAGTCGTGGGCGGCGCGCACGAGCCGCCCGCCATCGGGCGCATCCGGTCCGTCGGCTTCGCTCAGGGCCACCAGTACGCGCCCGAGCGCCATCTCGGCCTCCAGGTCCACGCGCGGGGGCTGGCCGCCGAGGTGGTCGTGGACGACGCGCGCCCAGGCCGAGCCGTCGAGCTCATCGCGGGTCTCCCCCAGGGCGACGATCGCCAGCCCCTCCTCGAACCAGCCCGACGGGTTGGCGCGGCGCACGTCCTCCATGACGCCGAGGACCCCGACGACGGGCGTGGGGTTGATGGAGGAGTCGATCCTGCCCTTGACCTTCCCGTGTGAGTTGTACAGGGAGACGTTGCCGCCGGTGACGGGCACACCCATGGTCTTGCAGGCGTCGGCCAGGCCGGTGATGGCCTCGACGAGCTGCCACATGGCGTCGGGGTCCTCCGGCGAGCCGAAGTTGAGGCAATCGGTGACGGCCAGGGGCCGGGCGCCCACGGTGCACACGTTTCGGTAGGACTCGGCCAGCGCCTGGGCGGCACCGGCGGCCGGGTCGAGCTTGGTGAAGCGCCCGTTGGCGTCGGTGGCGATGGCCACGCCGCGGCCGGTCTCCTCATCCACGCGGATGACGCCGGCGTCGTCGGGCTGGGCCAGGGCAGTCCCCCCGCGCACGAAGCGGTCGTACTGGTCGGTGACCCATGCGGGCGAGGCCTGGTTGGGATTGGCGACGACGGCGCGCACCTGCTCATCGAGCCCGGCGGCGGTGCCGGGCCGCTCCAGTGAGGCCGTGGTGTCCTCGTTGAGGGCGTCCTGCCAGGCGGGGCGGGCGTAGGAGCGCTCGTAGGTGGGGCCCTCGTGGGCCACGGTGCGCGGGTCGACGTCGACGATCCGCTCCCCGAAGTGGTCGATGGTCAGGCGCCCCGAGCCGTTGACCTCCCCGATGACGGCGGCCTCGACGTCCCACGTGTCGATGACCTCCATGAAGGCGTCCAGCTTGTCGGGGGCGACGACGGCCATCATGCGCTCCTGGGACTCGCTCATGAGGATCTCGCCGGCCGTCAGCGAGGGGTCGCGCAGGAGGACGTTCTCGAGGTCCACGTGCATGCCGCCGTCGCCGTTGGAGGCGAGCTCGCTGGTGGCGCAGGAGATGCCGGCCGCCCCCAGGTCCTGGATGCCGAGCACGAGATCGCCCGCGAACAGGTCCAGGCAGCACTCGATGAGGACCTTCTCCATGAAGGGGTCGCCCACTTGGACGCTCGGCCGCTTGGCGGGCATGCCGTCCTCGAAGGACTCCGAGGCCAGGATGGAGGCCCCGCCGATGCCGTCCCCGCCGGTGCGCGCGCCGAAGAGCACCACCTTGTTGCCCGTCCCGCTCGCGTTGGCCAGGTGGATGTCGTCGTGGCGCAGCACGCCCACGCACAGGGCATTGACCAGCGGATTCTCCTGGTAGGACGGGTCGAACTCGGTCTCGCCGCCGATGTTGGGCAGGCCCAGGCAGTTGCCGTAGCCGCCCACTCCGGCCACGACGCCGTGGACCACGCGAGCGGTGTCCGGGTGCTCGGGCGCGCCGAAGCGCAGCTGGTCCATGACGGCCACGGGCCGCGCGCCCATGGAGATGATGTCGCGCACGATCCCGCCCACACCGGTGGCAGCGCCCTGGTAGGGCTCGACATAACTGGGGTGGTTGTGGGACTCGACCTTGTAGGTGACCGCCCAGCCGTCCCCGATGTCGACGACGCCGGCGTTCTCACCCATGCCCACCAGCAGGTGCTCACGCATCTCGGGGGTCGTCTTCTCCCCGAACTGGCGCAGGTGGATCTTGGAGGACTTGTAGGAGCAGTGCTCGGACCACATGACGGAGTACATGGCGAGTTCGGCGCTGGTGGGACGACGACCCAGCAAGCTCTTGATGGAGGCGTACTCGTCGTCCTTGAGCCCGAGCTCGGCATAGGGCATCTCACGCTCGGGGGTGGCGGCGGCGTCGGCGACGGTATCTGGATGCTCGACGGGCCGGGGCCGGCCGGCGCTACCTGTGCTGCCAGCACTGTCGGCAGAGCTCGCGGATGTCGTGGGCGCGGTGGGCTCGACGGCCATGGATGCTCCTGAGTGGGTGCGGAGTGGGACCATGCGCGAGGATACCCGGGCCGAGGACGCGGGGCACCGTCGGCCAGGCACGACTCATCCGGCGAGCATGGCGCAGACGGCGCAGACGGCATAGAGGCCACAGACGGCGCGGGCGCCCCGGGCACCCCGGGCACCCCGAAACACAGCAATGGCGCGCACCCGCGCAGGCATTCCGCTGCGGGCACGCGCCATTACCATCGAATTATCACCGGCCAGGCCCGTGGGGCTCGGCAATCCCAGAGAGCCAGGCCAGGGGCCGACAACAACATCTTGCTTGCTGGGATTAATGAGCTTACTGGAGCGAGCCGTCCTTGTTGACGAGGATCATGATGAACTCGACGAGGGCCCAGATGCTGTTCACGATGGCAATCAGCCACACGAGGAGCATCCCGCCGGCGAAGCCACCGGCCTGGGAGTCAGAAATCTGGCGACCAGAAGCTGCAGCGTCCATCGCCGTATTCATCGTCGTGGCAACGAAAACGATCGACAAGATAATGACCGCGGCCGCAAGCACAATGTGCCCGACCGCGCGGCCCTTCTGGCCGAGGTAGAAGTTGTGGGCGCCAATTCCGCCGAGGAAGAAGGCCAGCAGCGCTGCGGTTACCTTGGACTTGGGGGCGACGCCGGTGCCGTATCCGGGCTGGCCGTAGCCGGCGTTGGGGTAACCGGGCTGCTGACCGGGATCGGGGTATCCGGGCTGGCCGTAAGGGGATGGGGTGCTCATTCAGGTCCTCCAGTGATAGCGGGCCTCGGGAGTCGGCCCTGGGATGTCACTGCATCATTACTCCTCAAAGCACTCAACGCAAACATCGGTCGCCCTCCCCTGAGGGCAGATGTGGGCGAAGTCCTCAGATCACGCGACACACCACACTCGAAAGTGCCTCGCATCACACGCATGTGGTGCAGGATCAGCTCATGAGAAGTATCGACGTAGCCCCCCTGCCCATCCTGGAGCTCGAGAGCCACCTGGACGAGGTGGCCGGCCACCGCCTCAAGGGTAGCGTGGATGCCGCCCGCCTCCTGCTCGAAGGGCGCACCGTGTGGACGGTGACGCCGTCGACCACGGCGGGCGCCGGGCCCGCGGAGACGATCGGCCCCCTGGTGGGCTACGCACTCGGCCTGGGCGTGGACGCGCGCTGGCTCACCCTGGACGCACCCGCGGACTTCGAGCGCGTGGCGGCGCGCCTGCACGCGGGCATCCACGGCGACCGAGGCGACGGCGGCAAACTCGGCGACAAGCAGCGGGACCTCTACGAGCACGTGCTGTCGTCGAATGCCGACAACGTCGTCGATGAGGTCCGCGAGGGCGATGTCGTCATCCTCCACGACCCGCCCACCGCCGGCCTGGCGAAAGCCTTCCGACGCGCCGGCGCCACCGTCATCTGGCGCTGCCACCTGGGGGGAGGCCAGGGAGGCGAGGAGGCCGAGCGCGCCTGGGCCTTCCTCGATCGGTACCTGGAGGACGTCGACCTGGTGGTCGTCTCCCGCGAGGAGTACCGCCCGCCCTTCATCGAGCCGGAGCGCTGCACCGTCGTCAAGCCCTCGATCAACCCCGACTCCCCCAAGAACCGGGTCCTGGACCTGGACGAGGCCTGGTCCGTGGCGCGCCTGGCGGGGATCTTCGCCGGCGAGCCGCCCTTCGATGCGATCCCCTTCGTGCACGAGGACGGCCGCCCCGACGCGATCCGGCAGATGCCCTCCCTGGCCGGCGCGGGACTGCCGGTCCCGACGGGGGTGCGCACGATCGTGCAGGTGGGGCGCTGGGATCGGCTCAAGGGAGCCAAGGAGCTCATCGACGCCTTCGTCTCGAATCTCGACGCCCTGCCCGACGATGCGCATCTGCTGATCGTCGGCCCGGACCCCGACCCGGGCCGCGACGACGACTCGGCAGAGGTCCTCGGCGAGGTGCTCGACCGCTGGGACCTCCTGCCGGACTCGGTGGCGGGCCGGGTCCACATAGCGGCGGTGCCCACGCACGACCGGGAGATCAATGCGACGGTGGTCAACGCCGTCCAGCGCGTCGCCGACGTCGTCACCCAGCGCTCGCTCGTGGAGGCCTTCGGCCTGCCCGTGGCGGAGGCGATGTGGAAGAAGGCGGCCGTGGTGGCCTCCGCGGTCGGAGGCATCCAGGACCAGATCGCAGACGGCGTCGACGGCGCCCTGGTCGATCCGACCGATGCGCGCGCATGGGCCGAGTCCGCCGCCGACCTGCTGCGCTTCCCACAGAGGGCGCGCGAGATGGGAACGGCCGCGCACGAGTCCGTGCGACGCGAATTCCTGCCCGACCGCCACCTGTGCGAAGTCGTCGGCGCCATCGATCGAGCCCTGGAGCTCCGCAAGGACTAGACGGTCCTCGCCGATTGGTTGATGCCGCGCCACGGGGCGGCTGAATGTGCGGGGCTGCGCTGCGGAGTCTGACGATCGCGGCGGACGGGAGAGGCTCCCCTCACAGCCCACTCGAGCCCGCCCGACACCCTGACGAGATGGACATTTTGGGATGAGACCGACGGTGGCACCGTCGGTCTCATCCCAAAATGTCCATCTCGACGCATGAAGAGAAACCTCCGTCGATACTGCCGCCTCGACGACGAGACCGTTATCCACACGTTGTATCCACAGGCTTGTGCACATTGAACGCCGAGCGGCATCGCCACGCAGCTGTCGCCACTGACACTCGATGGACAGACACATAAACCACAGTGGGTGACTTTCCAATCGACCAGCGCGCCACTCCGCATCCCTCTAACTCGCAATGCCACCGCCGTCAAATCGTTGGTAGTATGCGCCGATCCGCTTGTCGGACGTAACGAGGCGAGAGAAAATCCGCTCCACAGCGCGCTTTTGCTGTTATCCAATCGTGATCTTCGGCGACTCTGCGTCAGCACACCGGCACCTCCGTCGTTCGCCGACGGCAAAGGCGTCTCTCCCCCGTTGTCCACAGTTACCCACAGCCCCGGAAGGTTCTCCACAAGGTAGGGGGCGCCATTCACAGTCATAGGCGCACCTGGCGGCAACACACCCTGACGCACGAGGGGAACGCCCGCCCCACGCGGACTGATGCCGCCCACGGACAGCACACCCCAACGCACGGGGGCGCACAGGCCCCGCAGACGTCAGGAGGCGTCGGCCTCAGCAGACCTCGGGCGTCAGGCGCCCACCAGCGAGCTGATGGCGGACTGGAAGAGCCGTAGGCCGTCCACGCCGGTGCGCGGACCCGCGGCGGAGTCGGGCCCGAAACCGGGCTCGACGGCGTGCTCGGGGTGCGGCATGAGCCCGACGACGTTTCCGCGCTCATTGCGCACACCGGCTATGTCGCGGGCGGATCCGTTGGGGTTCCAGCCGACGTACCGGAAGACGACAAGGCCCTCGCCCTCGAGGCGGTCGAGCTCCTGGGGGGCGGCGATGAAGTTGCCCTCCATGTTCTTGAGCGGAACGGTGATCGCCTCGCCCTCCTCGAACAGGCCGGTCCAGGCCGTCGTCGTCGATTCGACGCGCAGGCGCTGCTCGCGGCAGACGAACTTCTGGTGGTCGTTGCGCAGGAGCGCTCCGGGCAGCAGGTGCGCCTCGGCCAGAATCTGGAAGCCGTTGCAGATGCCGAGTACGGGCATGCCCTTGCCCGCCGCCTCCACCACCTCGTTCATGACGGGGGCGAATCGGGCGATGGCGCCGCAGCGCAGATAGTCGCCGTAGGAGAAGCCCCCGGGGACGACCACGGCATCGACGCCCTTGAGGTCGGCGTCCTTGTGCCACAGGGCCACGGGCTCGGCGCCGGCCAGATGCACGGCGCGAGCGGCGTCGACGTCGTCGAGAGTGCCGGGGAAGGTGATGACGCCGATGCGAGTCATCGGGTCTCCTCATCGGCGCGCACGGAGACGACGTCCTCGATGATCGGGTTGGACAGGAGCGTCGAGGCGGCCTCGGCGGCAGCGGCGAGGTGGGCATCGGTGACCGGGCCGTCGACGGTCAGCTCGAAACGACGGCCCTGGCGCACGCCGGTGAACTGATCGAATCCGAGGCGCGGGAGACTCCCCACGACTGCCTTGCCCTGGGGGTCAAGGATCTCCGGCTTGGGCATGACCTCGACGACGATGCGTCCCATCGGTCCTCCTGGATACGGGGTGGAGAGTGCGGGGTGGAGAGCGTCCGGAACGCAGAATACCCGGTAGGCCGGCGCTGCGTCCGAGCAGCCCCGTCCGCCGGGATGGCCGGCCGCACTCCGGTATCCGGGACAGCGCGCCCGCGCTCCGCCAGGGGCGCTCCCCGTCCGTCAGGCGTACCCGAGCCAGTCGCCGGCCAGGCGCATGGCCAGGACACCCCCGATCGCCAGAGACACCGTGCCCAGCAGCCACACCGGGCCGAGCGCTAGGGCGAGAATCGCGCACACGACTGCCGCCGCAAGCATGAATCCGCCGACGGCGCCGGCCACGCCCGCGGGAGCGTGCACGGACTGGTCGAGGGTCGAGCTGCCCATGATCGGCTTCGGCCCGGAGTCCAGCGCCACCCGCGGCGAATCCGGGCCGCTCGAACCGCCCGACCCGCTCAGGCTGCCCGGCCCTCCCCGGCCGTCCTGGCGGCCCCGCCCCCGGCCCTCGCGCTCGGCGTGCTCGACGTGTTCAGCGGCGGGCAGTGACTGGCGTGCTGCGGCGTCATCGGAAGCGGCCAGAAGGCGTCGGGTATCGGTGACGTCGACCGTCCCCACGGTCAGGCCGGCGGCCGCGTCCAGGACGGTCGGCGTCCAGCGTTCGGCCTCTCCGCGCACCGCGGTGCCGCCGGCCCATGCCAGGTACCCGGCGGCGGAGACGAGTCCCGCCCCCATCAGGACCACGACGAGCCATGGCGGGATCCACAGGCGTCCGGCCTCGGCGTTGGTCGCCAGATTCATCGCCGACCAGGTCGCCAGGGCCAGCCCGATCAGGGCGAAGGCGATCCCCGCCAGGCGCTGTCGCCGCACGGCCACCGGCCAGGGGGTTCTCGCCCGCTGCCCCGGCGTCGGCCCGCCTGCCGCGGCACCGCGCCCCACTCCCCAGTCGACGGGGCCGCGCTCGGACGGCGGGCGCCGGTCCCGGCCCAGTGGCGGCGTCATGAGAGCACCTGCCGCAGAATGGAGGCCATCCCCAGCGCCACCAGGAGGAATCCGAAAGATCCGGCCAACAGCTGCGCCACGCGGGCGAGGGCCTCCCCCGTCGTCGTCCCGGCCAGGCGCTCGTCCGCCGCCCGTCCGATCGCGGTGGCCGCTAACGCGGCCGAGAACGGGCCGGAGGCGGTATCGAGAGCGGTCAGCTCTCGTCGGCCGGTGGATTCCGGGATGGCGATGTCGGTGCCGGGGACTGTCAAAGGGACGGCGAGGTCGCGCCCGGGAGGCGCCGCCCCCTGTTGCTCGACGGAGGCGGCCCGCCCGTCCTCAGCGCTGCCGCGGGCGCGGCGCCGGGCCACGCGCGCACGATTGCGCTCCAGCCGCAGGCGGGGCGCATTGACGACGAGGGAGCGAGCCGGCACGCGCAGCGTGGCGAGCAGGCCCCCGCCGACCAGCACCAGCGCGAGGCCTCCCAGGATGCCGGAGACTCCATGGGCGCCGAGCGCTGCTGCGATGGCCGCCGCAAGCGCCAACACGATGACCAGAGCAGCGACGACGAGGAGGACGACGAACCCCGGACCGGGGCGGAAAGCCCGCGCAATCTTCGGTTGCGAGGCGGTCTGGCCCATCTGATCCGCGGAGCCGGGAGAGACCATCGGAGCCTCACACCGCCAGCGGTGTACCGGTCAAGTGCTCGTACGCCTCCAGATAGCGGGCCCGGGTGCGCTCGACGACGTCTGCGGGCAGGGCGGGCGGCTCCTGTCCCGAGGAGCGGTCCCAGCCGGAGGCGGGCGAGGTGAGCCAGTCGCGCACGTACTGCTTATCGAAGGAGGGGGTGACTCGCCCGGGTGTCCACTGGTCGGCGGGCCAGAAGCGAGAGGAATCCGGGGTCAGGACCTCATCGCCCAGAACGAGTTCGCCGTCCGGGCCGGCGCCGAACTCGAACTTGGTGTCGGCCAGGATGATGCCGCGCTCGCGCGCGATGTCGGCGGCCCGCGAGTACAGGTCAAGGGTGGCGTCCCGCAGCGAGGCCGCTGCCTGAGGGCCGACCATGTCGGCGACCCGTTCGAAGGAGACGTTCTCGTCATGGTCGCCGAGTGCGGCCTTCGCGGCGGGGGTGAAGATCGGATCCGCGAGCCTTGACGCCTCCCTGAGTCCTCCCAGCAGGGGGATGCCGCACACGGACTGGTTCTCGCGGTATTCGACCAGGCCCGAACCGGTGAGGTAGCCGCGGGCCACGCACTCGACGGGGTACATGGTCAGGCGACGGCACACCATCGCGCGGCCGGCAACAGCTGCGGGGACGTCGAGACTGACGAGGTGGTTGGGGATGATGTCGGCGAGCTGCTCGAACCACCAGGCGCTCAGGGCCGTGAGCACCTTGCCCTTGTCCGGGATAGGAGTGGCCAGGATGTGGTCGTAGGCGCTGATGCGGTCCGAGGCGACGACGAGGAGAACGTTCTGCCCGGCCCAGGGACCATCGGGAGCGGGAATGTAGGCATCGCGGACCTTGCCGCTGGAGTGGTGCATCCAGCCGGGGATCTCGGGGGCCGGGGGCAGGGCGGAAGCGGTCATGCATCCATCTTGCCACCGGGCGCGGGAGCTCGCCCCACTGCGAGCAGGATTAGACCGGCGCCAATAATGGGACGACGCATATCACGCGCGTCATGCTCCCATCGCATGATCACGCCAGTCCGCAATATGACCCGTCCTCAGTACTGCCGCAGAGACACCATCAATTCGAATACCCTTCTTCCAGACATATACAAAGAAGCTGAACAGCGTTTTCTGAAGAATCAGCTACCTCCGGAGGAGCGATCAACCTGAACCTTCGGAAGCGGATGCTTCAACGCGCCTTCCACGAGATCTCTCAGCCCGATACGTAGATCAGTCTTATGATTTTCTGCCCGCCTGCACCTCTTGCCGAACAGGCAGCGATACCACGGCGGCGAAGAAACACGTCGCTCGACATATAGCTCGTTGGCGGCAACCAAGTTCGCGACCACAGCCAGGTCTCTCCAATCTACTTCACTTTCGATGGGATCGAACTCCTCGAACAACTCAACATTGCGATCGCACTTCTCCAAGACGACCCGACGAAAATGAGAAAGATGGAAGGCTGGCCTCCGAGCCCTTACAGTATTCCACACCAGGACGCCCCAGACCAACGGCACGACCACAGTCAGGATGAATTGTATCGCCAAGATCCAAGGCCACCATCCTGACGCTGATAGAAGATTCACACCAGCTGCATAGAAAGTCATCACCAGAGAGCCTTCAGTAAGCTCCCACACAAGAATCCACAGCACTACCAAGAAACCCGACATCCGCAAACTGGGAACCGACCCGCCTCCGCGATATCCATCAACAGCAGCTGAGAAAATCTGACCACGAAGGCATTCAGAAAATAGAGAATTAGCGAGGGTCAAAATTCCCGCGAGAACGAAAAGTAATACGATCCCCCCGCGCCCCCATATCGCACCGGCAAGCAGACCAACCACAATAAAGCCAAACCCAGGGAGAGCCACAAGAGCAAACTGAGCCAACGATCTCCACGAGAACCACGACTCCAGGCCGAGAATTCTTTTAAATGCGTCAGTAGCGCCGCATAGTTTTCCTCGATCCGAATGAGGGTCGCCACGAACCCGCTTGCGCTCATACACGCCTTCCCGCTGCGAAATTCCGAACTCGACAGGAAGCGAGTACGCATAGCTTTCGATCCTGGCGACACGCTGTAAAGCATAGGCGTAGCCACTAATTCCCACATTTTCACTGCCACTGACGACCGCCGGCAGGGACGCTACGACGATATAGAAGATTACGAGGAAGATCATTAGAATCGCGCTGTCGTCGCGAACCCCCTTCTTCCACAGGTAGTAGCCGTTCGCAATGACGGCCTCTCCGCAGGCGACAGCCAAGATGACCAGAAGGACACGTGTGACCTTTTCGCGATGAGCCTCGTCAATGACTCTCCTCAACCACGGCCCCCAATGCCGGTCCTGCTCTGGGATCTCACGATGGACCCACGCCCGCATCGCCAGGGTCAGAGCCAGGGCGGCGAATCCCGAGACGAATGCCACCAGCGAGGCAGTATAATTATTCACAGGGAAATTGCCACCCTTGGCTACCTTCAAAAACTTTTCCATCGAGAACTCGTCCGGCGTTTTCAGGGAATCCCCAAAACCGAAGCGGATCCATACGTAGAGGAAAGCGCACAGCAGCACCATGACCGAGATCCAGCCGATATTAAAGGAGACGCGAGCCTCTTTTCTCGGCGCCACTTCTCGCCCCATGAACGGACGCATCTCGCTCTTCGCCCCACCATGGGGCTCGCCCTCGTTATTGCCCACTTCCGTGTCGCACATGCATCCACCATAACGCCGGCACCGAAATTCTTCTCACGGCCAGCGCATGCGTGACGGTCAGAATCGCTCGAGAAATACCTTGACGATCCCCAAGGAGACACTGAGACGCGGCTAGCCCGAGCAGCCTCACCGCACCAGATCCGGAGCGCCGAGCGAGTTGGGCGGAGAGATCTTCGCGGCTTACCGTCGGCGCTGTTCCGGCGCGACCACCTCCCGGCTCAGTGCTCGGCGGCGATGTCGGTGCGGTACTGGGCGCCGTCGAGGTTGATCCGCTCGATCGCCTCATAGGCGCGAGCGCGGGCCTCCGCCACGCTCGGCGCGAGCGCCACCACGGACAGCACGCGCCCGCCGGAGGCGATCAGGTGGCCGTCGTCGTCGAGGCCGGTGCCGGCATGCAGGACGTGAACGTCGGGCAGGGCCTCGGCCTCCTCAATGCCGGTAATGCTCCCGCCGGTGGTCACGGTGCCGGGGTAGCCGGGGGCGGCCAGGACGACGTCGACGGCGGCCTGCTCGGACCATGTCGGTTCGGGCGCCTCGGTGAGACGCCCGGTGGCGGCGCTGTGGAGCAGGTCGGGCAGGGAGGAGGTCAGGCGCGCCAGGACGGCCTGGGTCTCAGGGTCGCCGAAGCGCACATTGAACTCGACCACGCGCAGGCCGTTGCCGGTCAGTGCCAGCCCGCAGTAGAGCAGGCCGATAAAGGCGGTGCCGCGCCGGGCCATCTCATCGACGACGGGCTGGGCGATGTCGCGCACGACCTGCTCGGCCAGATCCTCGGGAGCCCAGGTCAGCGGCGAGTATGCGCCCATGCCGCCGGTGTTGGGGCCGGCGTCGCCGTCGGCCAGGCGCTTGAAGTCCTGGGCGGGGGCCAGCGGGCGGGCGGTGGCGCCGTCGCACACGCAGAACATGGAGGCCTCCGGGCCGTCGAGGTATTCCTCGACGAGGACGGCGCTCTCGGGCGCATCGGGCTGCAGCTGCTCCCGCTCCTTGGCCAGGCAGGCCATGCCGTGGTCCATGGCGGCGGCACGGTCGGAGGTGACGACCACGCCCTTGCCGGCGGCCAAGCCGTCGTCCTTGACCACGTATGGCGCTCCGAAGCGATCAAGGGCCGCCGACAGCTCCTCCTCCGTGGTGCACGCGACCGCCTCGGCGGTGGGCACGCCCGCGGCCGCCATGACGTCCTTGGCGAAGGCCTTGGAGCCCTCGAGGCGGGCGGCCTCGGCTCCGGGGCCGAAGACGGGGATGCCGGCCTCGCGCACAGCGTCGGCCACGCCCGCCACGAGCGGGGCCTCCGGGCCGACGACGACGAGGTCGGCATCCATCTGTGTGGCGAGCTCGACGACCTCCACGGGACTGGCCGGGTCGATGGCGAGATTGGTGGCGATCGCAGCGGTCCCCGGGTTACCGGGAGCGACGACGAGTTCACTGGTGGCTGGGGCGGAGGCGAGGCAACGAGCCAAGGCGTGCTCTCGCGCGCCTGCACCGAGAAGCAAGATCTTCACGTCTCAACCCTACCGGGATGTCCCTCTACGTGCGCTCTCAGCAGTTTTGCACGTTTCATGCAGCGACCTCACCGAGATCGGTCGAGTTCCGCGCTGAGATCGGTCAATCTCCGGCTCGAGATCGGTCGTACTTCGCACCGAAATCGGTTCAGTGGCGGGCCGGATTCGGCTGGCGAACATGATTCTCGACGACATACGCTCACTGCCACCCATGCTGGAAAGCACACTAAACGTCTATCACTCACTCCAGCGCACTGCGCATATGCCACGCATCTGCAGGATTGAGCAGTCGGATTATCTTCCCCGGTTCCGAAACCGCTCCTCCACTTCCGCAAAAGGTGACTCCGAAATCTTGTTCAAGCCGCCTTCGCAGATTCTTATCCAGAGCATCCTGCGTCAATGCAGGAGAACCCCACTCTGCGGGAACTTTTATTTCTGCACAAAGATCCCACCACTTCGTAAAGCATCGCCGCCACCATCTCCTAGACCTTAAACGACCCCCTCTCCCGCCAACTCTATGGATGATCGCAGATTCAGGAGCAAGGACACTAGCTATCGCCTCCATATCCTCAAGATAGCCAGAGTATTTAGACTGAACGTACGCCGATCCCGCCAGTTCAGAACTTTCCTTATACTCCTCAATAAGGTCATCGATTGCTTTTGTGTAGTACATTCTACCAAGTCTATGAAGTATCGGTACGCGCCACCAGAATATCGTAAACAACAAGAACAGAAGAACCCAATAAACACTCCCGAAGAAGACTCCAAACGCCTCTCCGATAGTAATATATTCGTCTCGCCAGAAAGCCCAAGAAAGACACCCAAAAGAAATGAGCACAATAGCGTCAAAGACCAAAATTAAGCCTAAGCAAAAAGTGCGAAGATAATCTTCACGGACGGCGCTACTCACAAACGCAAAGGTCCAGTATATGACCGCACCCGCAAGGGCCCCCATTACTAGCAATAAGGTGATCAGAAGCAGCAATGTCAATGAACCCCACTTCTCCCACATCAGGATTCCCCAGGAGAGCACCGTAGGCAACGTACACGCCACCCAAAGATATACCAGCCACCCAAACTTTTTCCACTTTGACATGGCAACCTTGTCTCGCGCATATTGAAACACTTCAATTCTCCTCCGAGGCAAGCAGGTGACAGATTTCACGAGGCTCGCATATCCACTCAAAGTCTCGTTACCACTTACTCGCACAATCGAAGGAAGTACCGCGATCGCAATAAAGACAGCAACCAGAGCAGCTCCAATGATGGAATCGCCACCGACTAGCCCACCGGCGCTCATCTGACCGAGAATGCTAGCCTAATACGAGAAAAAAGGCCTCCAGTAACCATCGCCAGAATAATCATGATGAACGCGGTAGCCGTCTCTCGTCGAGCGTCTTCAAGAACCCTGCTCAACCAGATACGAAGCTGGATTGGCTCTCCGTCCTCTGGACGTCCGAACTTTTTCCAAGATATCACCACGAGCGCCACATCCACACTCGCTACGATTGCTTGCACGCTAAGTACAGAGTTCCTGAAATTATGATCGGCTATTTGTTTAATGAAAGCTGCTACTCCTCCCGAGTTTAAGCCATCTTTACCGTAGGCAACTAGGGTGCCGATCATAACGAAGCTTATAAACACAGATAAAGAGGAAAGTAAGGCTATACGAAACATTTTCGCCGGCGATGCGACTACGGGCTTCGTCTCTGAATATGTTCTATATTCACTGTGATTCTCATTCTGCCGCATGTCATCTATCTTCAGATGATCTTCTTGAGAATCGCCTCTTCTAACTACAGGCTCACATGATTGCCTCTCGCCACATGAATGCATAGACGCAGTCTGGCAATAGGGGCACGAACAACGATCGGAATGTGTCATCTCCAGGGAATCATGTGACATATGAACACTATACCGCACGTCCTGAGAAAGTCTAGAGTGCTTGATGCTTCTCGGGCGGCGTCAGAGAAAATGCGTTCAAAAGCGAGTTGAGATTGACTCATGGTGGCGCGGAGTTTCAGTAGCGAGTTCAAGGAACGAGTGGTCTTCAAGGCGATCTGGAAGGACTAGCCCACCGCGGCACTCGCGAAGTCCTACGCCTTGCCCCTGACGTGCTACTACCTGAAAATAGCCAGTTCAAGATATGATGTCCGGATAGGACCGGAATCATTGAAATCCGTACAGCAAAGAAAAGAATGGCCGCGCGCTAATGCCCCGCAGAAGAGAGGAGACCATCTTTCATTCGGACCAGGGTCCGCCAGTAAAATTCCGAATGGCCCCACAATTGAATACAGCATCCGCTTCCACTGACAAGACGGGGCATGCTCGGATAAAACCTGGACAGAGTCGTCCACCCTTACCCTGAAGAATAAAATACGAGAGCCAATCGGATAGTGGTACCCCAACTCGGGGTAAGGAGATCCGGGATATTACCTCCTGGATCGAACTGGAATACGGTCGCATACGTCTCTGCTCAGCCCTGAGGTACCGCAGCCCCATCAAGATTGAACAGGAACACCGCCTCGCAGAACAAGCAGCCTGGAACCAAGCTTTCACCCCTATCCACATAGCATCAAGCGACCCACTGTCCAAAAAATGCTCAACAGACCACTCACTCGAACCTATGTACGCTTACCAGGCTCCACAAGACCGCTCTGCATCAGGAATCAGTAGTGTTTTCCACAGGCCCTTCGAGGTGGCCGACCATGAAAAAGAGCGACACGCATCATGACATGCATGAGCGTCATAGACGATGAAATTCTTGCCTGCGTGCGCGGCTGCTATGGAGCAGTCCGAGTGCGAGACCTCAACCTCACCCGCACCGAAAGGCGACATCTCAAGCGCCTCGTGGAAGCCGGCGAGCTGGCGGCCCACCCGCACGGCGTGGTGAGTCTGCCGCGGACAGACCCTCCCGTGGTCCTGGCCCGCATCCACGGCGGCGTCATCACCTGTCAACAGGCAGCCGAATACTACGGTTACCCGCATCCCGAGCGCGGTCAGCACGTCCACCTCGCCGTTCCGCACCGCGAGGGCTTCGCGCCCATCAGCCGGGAGACACTGCACGTCGAGCGATCGCTGGAGCTGCCGACACCGACCGAATATCCTGTCGCACCTATCGCACTCGCGCTTGCACGCTACCTGCGCTGCAGCCGGAGCACGGCCGCGCCGCTCATGGCTTGCGACGCCGCGCTTCGCCAGGAGCACATCTTGGCAGCCGACGTCAACGCGCTGCTGCGCGGTCCTGATTCGAAACTCGCCCTCGAGCGTCTTGCGCTCGCCAGCCCTCGAGCCCGCTCCCCGTTGGAGACGCTCGCGCGTCTTCAGCTGCACGAAGCAGGAGTTCCCTTCGAAGACGGCGTGATGATCCCGCATGTGGGGGAGGTCGATATCGTCGCGAACGGATGGCTGGTTCTGGAGCTCGACGGCTACACCTACCACGAGGACGAATTCCAATTCGGGCTTGATCGTCGCCGCGATCGCGAGCTGATCCGTCAGGGCTACCGCGTAGCCCGATTCACCCGTCAGGATGTCAAGGCGAGGCGAATCGCCCTGGAGGTGCCAGAGCTTCTGCACGCCCGGAGCCGCCTCGCAGGGCTCAACATGTCCAAAACCGGGACAAATAGCGCTTTCGTACGCTGAACCGCGATTAGAAACCGCTTCATTCCAACGTTTTACCTCGCAGTATTCGGCGGCGCATCGTTGTTTGTCCCGATCTGTGACACAACGGCCCGGACGGGGACCGATGAGGGCCGGAAAGTCGACTCGAGATAGACGACGGCGCCCAGTCGCCGCAGGGGCAACCGGGCGCCGTTATCGGCTCGCGGCCCGAGGCTCGGGCCGGCCCGATCAGGCGGTCAGCCGGATCGGAGAGCCAGCCCTCATGGGCTCAGGCCTATCAGGCCTTCTTGGCCTCGGCGATCCGCTCGCGGAACGTGGCAAGCTGGTCCTTGATGGCCTGGGGGAGCTTGTCGCCGAACTGGGCGAAGTACTCCTCGGTCCCGTCCATCTCGGCAGCCCAGGCCTCGGGATCGATGTCGTACATCTTGGCCCACTCGTCCTCGCCCAGGTCGAGGCCCTCGAGGTTGAATTCCTCGAACTTGGGGTAGCGGCCGGTCACGCCGTCCACGGCGTCGGCCTCACCGGCGGCACGGCGCACGATCCAGTCAAGCACGCGGGAGTTCTCGCCGTAGCCGGGCCAGATGAACTTGCCATCCTCGTCCTTGCGGAACCAGTTGACCTGGTAGACCTTGGGGAACTTGTCGCCCAGCTCGTCCTGCATCTCCAGCCAGTGGGCCCAGTAGTCGGCCATGTGGTAGCCGCAGAAGGGCAGCATGGCCATGGGGTCGTGGCGCAGCGAACCGACCTTGGCATCCAGGGCGGCGGCGGTGACCTCGGAGGCCACGGAGGCGCCGATGAACACGCCGTGGGCGTTCTCGTACTGCTCGGCCACGAGCGGCACGTTGGTGGCGCGGCGGCCGCCGAAGAGGATCGCATCGACGGCCACGCCCTCGGGCGCCTCCCAGTCGGGGCAGATGATCGGGCACTGCGACGCCGGGGTGGTGAAGCGGCTGTTGGGGTGGGCGGCCTTCTTGCCCTCGGCAGCGTCGGCCGGGGTGTAGTCGTTGCCCTGCCAGTCGATGAGGTGCTCGGGCAGCGGGGCGTCGATGCCCTCCCACCACACGTCGCCGTCGTCGGTCAGGGCGACGTTGGTGAAGATGGTGTTGGACTTCATGGTGTCCATGGCCATCGGGTTGGTGTCGTAGGAGGTGCCGGGGGCGACGCCGAAGAAGCCGGCCTCGGGGTTGATGGCGCGCAGGCGGCCGTCGGGGCCGGGGCGCATCCAGGCGATGTCGTCACCGATGGTCTCGACCTTGTAGCCCGGGATGGTGGGCTGGAGCATGGCGAGGTTGGTCTTGCCGCAGGCGGACGGGAAGGCGGCGGTGACGTGGTACTGCTTGCCGGTCTTCTCATCGGTCAGGCGCAGGATGAGCATGTGCTCGGCCATCCAGCCGTCGCGGCGGGCCATCGTGGAGGCGATGCGCAGCGCGTAACACTTCTTGCCCAGCAGCGCGTTGCCGCCGTAACCCGAGCCGTAGGACCAGATCTCGTTGGTCTCGGGGAAGTGGGTGATGTACTTCTCGTCGTTGCAGGGCCAGGCGGTGTCCTTCTCGCCCTCGGCCAGCGGCGCGCCCACGGAGTGGACGGCCGGTACCCACGGGCGGCCCTCGTTGATCAGGTCCATGGCGGCGGCGCCCATGCGGGTCATGATGCGCATGTTGACCACGACGTAGGGCGAGTCCGTGATCTCAATGCCCAACTGGGAGATCGGACCGCCCAGCGGGCCCATGGAGAAGGGGATGACGTACATCGTGCGGCCCTTGTAGGTGCCGTCGAACTTCTCGTGGAGGATCTTCTTCATCTCCGCCGGGTCGTACCAGTTGTTGGTCGGGCCGGCGTCCTCCTCCTTCTCGGAGCAGATGAAGGTGCGGGACTCGACACGGGCGACGTCGCTGGGCAGCGAACGGGCGAGGAAGGAGTTGGGCCGCTTGTCCGGGTTGAGGCGGGTGAACATGCCCGACTCGACCATCTCGGAGGTCAGGCGGTCCCACTCCTCCTCGGAGCCATCGCAGAAGTAGACGTTCTCGGGCTTACCGAGCTCGGCGAGGCGGACGGCGAACTCGATGACGTCCTCGGGGGCGTTGGCCGGTGCGGCCGCGCGCACATCCTTCTCAGACACAGTCATGTAAGTCCCTCTCCTTGGCTTGTGACTCATGCTGTCGCCTCCAATCCTCTCCCAACGGCCCATCCCCGGTCACGCCCCTTAGGTCCCACCGATGTCACATTCACCACATCCGCCACATCCGCCCCGTGTTTCCGGACACATCTGGCTCCTCATGGTTCGGTGTGGCGTCATATGGCGTCACGTGTAGCGTCGCTGGTGTGAAGATCCGACGCCGCACCGCCCAGATCGCCGCCCTGGTCGCGACCGCGTCGCTCGGCCTGTCCGCCTGCACCGCCAACATGGACATGACCATCGACGCCTCCGACACCTACGACGCCACTCTCGTCATGCGCGACACGACCGGTTCGCTGCTGACCGAGGACACCGATTGCCAAGACTACGCGGATCCGTCTCTCGTGGGCGCCTCGGAGGGCGCCGACGTCACATCCACCCGCATCGGCTCGGCCGACGACGAGGAGGGGGTCGGCTGCGAGGTCAAGGTTACGGCCGTCAAGATCCCCGACGCCGATGAGGCCGAGGCCGCCGGCACCGTCCCGCTCGTCTCGCGCGACGGCGACCGCTACATCGTCACTCTCGCCCCCATCGATACCGGCGCCGGGGACCCCGATGGCGCCGCCTCCACATCCGAGCCGATCGGCACCGACGCCCACCTGTCGGTCACCTTCCCGGGCGCGGTCATCGACGCCGGCGGCGGGAGCATCTCGGGGCGCACCGCCACCTGGGACGGCGCCGACAGTCTCGTCAACGGTGTCACCGCGTCGGGCTACGCGACGCCGAACGAGGGATTGAGCTTCATCGACCGCTTCGGGCTGTGGATCGCCGGGCTCGTGGCGGTTGCGGTGCTCGCCGGACTCGCGGTGGGCGCGGCGATCATCCTGCGCCGACGCCGACGCCGAGATCGGTCGTAATCCGCACCGAGATCGGTCGCACTCCGCGTCGAGATCGGTCCACTTCCGCACCGAGATCGGTCCTGGCGCAGGCATTCCGAAGCCCGCGCGAACGGTTTCGGGTGGCTCGTCCATGAACTGCCCATAAACTTCCCCGGCTCACCGGGCTCCTTGCGAGCCCGCCGATCCGTATCGTTTGCGCCATGATGTTGCTGCATATCATCGTCCTCATGGTCGTCCTCTGCGTGATCGCCATCGGAGGCGGCATCGCGTTTGCCTTCATATCGAGATCCCGCAAGAAGGAATCCGGATCAGGCGCTTCGGCGGGCCAATCGGCGCCGAATACCGTTCACCCTGATCAGTAGTTAATCCGGGCAGAAGCCGGTCAGCAGTCGGGCAGCATCGACAGCGGCACAGCCGGCGCTGAAGCACTGCCGGCGCCCACCCACGCCCACCCGCAGCGCTGCGGCGACCACCCAGGATCAGCGGCGCCTGACAGGGGGCCTCCGAGGCGGCGAGCCACTGAATCACCGAATCGCCTATCATCTACTCATCTACAGCGATTCCGCCCTCTTGTTCATAGGCTCACCGACATGCGTCCTCCCCTCCTCACCAGTCTGCACCGCCTCGCAGCCGTCACGACCCTCGCCATGGTCGCCATCGGGGCAGTCGGATTCTCACCCGCGGCCCGCGCGAAGACTCCTTCGCAAACCTCTTACACCGTCTCCATCGAGGTCACCAAGAGCAGCATCGTCAATGCGCATGGAACAGCCGAGGCCGACTATATGGATTCGTCATATTGCGACGCCGATCTTATCGCCACTAATTTCGACTCCAGTGTCGACGTGCAGGCCGACCTGGACTCCGCGAACAAGGTATGCACGTTTAGCATCACCAATATGAGCATCACTCAGTTCAACGACTATTTCAATGGCAATATCGAGCACGATAACGGCTCCTTCACTTATACATCAGATCCTTTCGCATACGACAGCGTCGAAGTCTCGGTAACCTTCCCGGGCAAGGTCTCACGGGTCTCCGGCGATGGCACTCGTTCGGGGAATACCGCCACATGGAAGCACGTCGAGAGAGAGACCGGGAGCCTCGAGGCCACGGGCAAGGACTCTCCGGGACTGCCCTGGCTATGGATCACCATCGGCGTCATCGCTGTCATCCTCATCGGAGGCGGCGTCATACTCGCCATTGCACTGACGACCCGGCAGAAGAAGCGATCACTCGAACCATTCGGCACCGGCACGGTCGGCCCTTACAGCCACCCTCAGATGCACCCCCAGATGCCCCAGCCCGGATACGCCCAACCGGCTCACCCCGGTTTCCCACAGCCGGGTGTGCAGGGCCCGCCACAGCCAGGCCCACAGCAACCCGGCTACACCCAGCCGGGCGCACCACAACAGCCCGGCCCGCCGAACCAGCCTTGGCCGGGACAGCAGTCCTCCCCTGGCGCCCCCTACTGAACGCTGAGGCTGAATTGAAGCGGAGAGCTCGCTATACGACGGTCGCGCAGGCGGAGGATAGATGGGGCACTTCAGCCCATCCCTAAAAATCGCGACCGGCCATAATGTACGAAGGCATGAAGGTCTCTCATCGCCTCCGCAGGCTCACGACGACCGTGGCCGCAGCCCTCATCGCCGTCGCTCTTCTCGGCACCGCCGCCCCATCCCCCAGACCCAACGGACCCTCGCCCACTCCCACGAGGCCCACATTCAATCCATCGCCATCTCCATCTCAGGCACCCTCTATTATCGGTTCTTTCAACCAGGGAGAGATCTCCACGTTCATCTCCATCGAGATCGCCGAGGACGGTACTATCGACGCCTCAGTTGAAGCCACGTACCACCTCTCGACCACAGTGCACTGCGATGCCGACACATTCAAGAAGAACTTCACCTCGGATGTCAATATCAGTACGGGCGATAAAAACACGACTCATACGAGCGGAAAAAAGACACATCGCACAGATACTCAAACCTGTACGGCCACCATCGAAGGAATGACGCCGGAGCAATTCGAGAACGAGTTCCATGGCGGAAGGGTGGAGCACAATGACGGCACTATCACGTACAACTACCCCATCCCTAAATATATTCACAACCTGGACATCTCGGTAACTTTCCCCGGAAAGGCCACGCAAGCGTCCGGGAATGGAACGCTTTCCGCACGTACCGCCACATGGGAGCACGTCGAAACGGAGAATGTCGCGCTCAAGGCCAGGGGCGCCGAGAGTGCTGCGGCTCCCACAGGCATCGGCGCCCCTTCATCCCTCCAGACCATCACGCTCGGCGCACTGGCAGTGCTCGCAGTCGCAGGCGCGACATTCTCCTACATGCTCGTCATGCGCAGGAAGAAGGATGCGCCGTCCACCGACACCGCACCGGCGACCATGTACGAGCCGCCGGAACGCATCCAGCCCCACCAGTCAGAAGCGCAGCCGACAGACGACGCTCAGCCCGATGGCCCCTCGGAGCGGACCACTCGCGACTGAACGCGGGCGCTCCCGCGCATGCTCCACCACCCCCTCAACCCCTCGCAGATCGCCCGCAGATACGGCCACACGGAGACGGCAAGCAATCCGGCCATGCTACAAACCTCCTGCCTCCATCCCGTAGACTGCGGAACCATGCATGCCCCCCGCTCTCCCCGCCAGTTCGCTGCAGCAGCAGCTGCAGTCACGGCCTCTCTCGTCTTCGCCTTCTCCGGCGCCACCCCACGTGCCGCCGCCTCGCCCACCGCAGTCGCGCCCTTCTCGATCGGCACCAGCACGTCCGACTCCTCGCTCAGCTCCTCCTTCAGCCTCGAGGCCGAGATCTCCAAGAAGAGCACCGTCGACGCGACGGCCTCGCTCACAAGCTCATCCATCAGCTCGTCAGACTGCGACGCCGATAAAATCCAGAAGAATTTCGATTCCAACGTTAAAGTCCAGGCGGACATGGACTCGAGCAACGACACCTGCACGGTGAAACTAAAGGGGATGACCCTCAAGCAGTTCAAGAATGATTTCAACGGCGGAACGATCGAGCACGATGACGGCGAATTCACGTACACGGGGGACTCATCCTTCGAGTACTACGACAAGGCGGAGGTCTCGATAACCTTCCCGGGCAAGGTGTCGCGGGTCTCCGGCGATGGCACTCGTTCGGGGAATACCGCCACATGGAAGCACGCAGAGGACGAGACCAAGACCATTGAGGCCGTGGGGGCCGACCACAGCACGCCCTATCTCATCATCGGCCTCGCCGTCCTGGTGGTCCTGGCAATCGCGGGCGGGCTGTCCTACTACCTCCTCGTTGTGCGCAAGAAGCAGCAGCCGGTCTACGCGGGCGCCCCCATGATGGCCCCGGGCATGGCCCCCGGTTACGCCCAGCCTGGACAGCCCGGGGCGCAGCAGCCCGTCTACACCCAGCCCGTCTACACCCAGCCGGGTCAGGCGGCGCCCAACTACGTCCAGCCCGGACAGGCGGCCCCCGCCCCCGCGCCCGACTACACCCAGCCGGGGCAGCCGCCCTACAACCCCAACGGCCAGTACTAAGCCAACTTGAGCCGGGTACGCCGCCAGTACTGGGCTCGTCCTGAACCGTGGGTGAGTCGGCGGATTGCCCCACTCAGAGAGCGTCATAAACTGCGGGCATGAGATCCCTTGCACGCACGCTCCGCACCGCTCCCGCAGCGATCGCCCTATGCGCGCTCACCCTGACCTGCAATGCACCGACCTCCACGGCCGACATGCTGGATCCGCAGCTGAAAGTGAACTACGAGTTCACGATCCATGAGAAGGACACGGTCGACGTCGTCGAGACCATCACGGCCGCCGGCCTGTCAGGTGAGGACTTCGCTCAGTTCTGCAAGAAGGAGAACTTCCCCACCATCGAGAGCGCGGTCCCGACCGCCGTCGAGCAGATCGATCAGGATGGGGAGCCGGCATGCAAGATATCAGCGACAGATCTCTCACCCGACGACACCTCGATGGTCGTCTGGTCGCTGAGCCACGACGACGAGGACGGCAGCTTCACCTTCTCGGCGTCGCCGAATGGGGACTTCAAGGACGCCACCCTGACGGTGAACTTCCCGGGCAAAGCCACACAGGCGGACTCGGGCGGCAAGACCGACGGGAACAGTGCTATCTGGACCGCACTCGGTAGCGACGCGACGGTCACGGCCACGGGCGATGACTCCCCGAGCCAGCCCCTGGCGTGGTTCATCGGCGCCGGCGTCGCCGCCGTGATCGGGATCGGCATCGTGCTCGCCGTCGTACTGAGAGCGCGCAAGAAGAAGCGCTCCGGCCTCACGCCGAAATCGGCCGAGCCGGAGCAGCAGCCGCACTCCTCCCACAATCAGAACTGATCACGCATTCAGCAGCACCGCTCCACTCACGATGGCGGCCCGGAGCCCCGACTTAGGGGCTCCGGGCCGCCATCGCCTCACCGTCGTCTACGGGCGAAGAAGCAGCGATCGTTCAGGCCTCACTCGAAGAGCCGCTGGCCGATCATGCTGTCGGCCTTGCCCACTCCCGCAGGAACCACATACATGCCCGACCCCTGGGTCTGGAGGTACTCCATCAGGGCGTCGTTCTGGGTCATGCGCGACAGGATCGGGAAGAAGTTGGCGGCCGGGTCCCGCACGAAGGCGATGAACATGAGCCCGGTCTGGAAAAGGCCCAGCGTGTTGTAGCCATCGGTGAAGTTGTAGGAGCGCCGCAGCATTCTCCTCCCGGAGTTCTGCTCCGGAGCGACGACGGCGATATGGGCGTCGGTGGGGATGAGCGGCTTGCCGTTATCGCCGGTCGCCTCATAATCCGCGGGGATGAACTCGTCCTTGGGACTCGTGGGGTTCGGATGGCTCAGAGGGGCGCCGTAGCGCTTGTCGCGCCCGAAGGTCTCCTGCTGCTCGCGAAGACGCAGGTTGTCCCATATCTCCGCGGTCATGTGAATGCGCCGAGCCATGAGGTAGGAGCCGCCGGAGAGCCAGTCGCCGCCGTCATCGCCATCCTGGACCCACAGGTGCTCGTTGAGCTCGCTGGCGGGGTCCTCCTCCTTGATGTTGTTGGTCCCGTCCTTGAAGCCGAAGAGATTGCGGGGAGTCTCCTGCTTGATCGACGTCGATGAGGTGCGCCCGTAGCCCGCCTGGCTCCAGCGCACGGTCGTGGTGCCCAGGCCGATCCGGGCAAGGTTGCGCACGGCATGCGCGCAGACCTGGGGGTCGTTGGAGCAGGCCTGCACGATGATGTCGCCGTCGGTCCACTCGTCGCGCAGCTGGTCGCCCCGGTAGCGGGGCATGCCGGTGGCCAGGAGGGCCGGCATCTTGTCCTTGATCCCGAAGCGATCCTCGCCATCGGGGCCGGCGAAGAGGCTCGCGCCGAAACCGAAGGTGATGGTCAGGCCGTTGGGCTTGTAGCCCCAGGTCTCCCCGGTGTCGCGCGGGGCCGCCTGCTCGTTGGCGTTGGGCTCGCCCCCCACCAGCTCCCCCGCGCACATCTGCTCCGAGGCCGTCGTCCAGTCCGTCAGCAGGGCCTTGAGCTCGGCGGCCGAGGCGCCCTGGGCCACATCGAAGGCCGCGAGGAAGAGGTTGTCCTGGGCGGGTGTCAGGATGCCGGCCTGATGATCCCCACGGAAAGGGTAGGTCAGGGCGATGGAGTCGGTCTCGGGCTCCTCGGCACCCTCACGACCCAGCGCATAACCACCCGCAAGACCGGCCAGCCCCGCCACGGCGGCGGATATGCCCGCAGTCCCGAAGACGCGCCGGCGCGAAACGGCCCCGCCCCCTTTCCCGGCCTCCGGAGCGGCGGAACCCGACGACGACGCCTGCTCCGCAGGCTCCTCCGACGGCGTCTCCCGCTCCGCGGGGTCGCGGTCGGTGGTGCCGTCGTCGGGCGAGGTCGGCTTGCTGGTCACGCTGAGCTCCTGACACTGAAGTGATGGCTAGTGATGGCTGCTGTTATCTACTGAAATATCTACTGATAGCTGCTGATAGCTGCTGCACTGGCGGGACGTGAAGGCACCTTAAGACATGCTAAGGCGCAGTGGGGCGGGCGACGTCCTGCGCCGCCCGCCCCACCAGCCCTGCCTCAGGAGGAGGATAGAACCGTGCCGAGGATGTCGCCCAGAGACTTACCCAGAGCATTGACGCTCGTGGAGAAGTTCTTCTGGACCTCGGTGTAATCGCTGTCGGCGGGCGCCTCGCCGGCGTCCTTCTGAACCGTGGCGATGGTCTCGTAGGACTTGTAGGTGGTCACACCGTCGTCGGTCTCGCCGGTGGACTGGTCGGAGATCTGCTTCTCCACATCGGAGAACTGGCGCTCGATCTTGTCCGCCAGGGCCTGGTCCTTCTTGGATACGAGGTCCTTGACGTTGCCGTAGGCCACCCGGGCGCCCTCGACATTGGCCTGGAAGTCGTACAGGTCGGTGTGGGAGAAGGTCTCCTCCTCACCGACGATCTTCGTACTGGCGACCTCGTTGATCAGGTCGGAGGCGCCGGTGACGACATCCTCGATGCTGAGCTCGAACTTGCCCCCGCCGGCGGCGTCGATCTCGCCGTAGACGAGCTTGTAGAGGTTGTCGGTATCGCTGTTGAGCTGGTCCGCGGATGCCTTGCGGTCCTCATCGGAGGAGAACTTGAAGGGGGACCCCTCCTCGGAGAAGAGGTCGGCCTCAATGCGGTGCCAGCCGGTCCACGAGGCCAGCACCTCGGGATCGGTGACCTCCTTGCCGGCGTCAGCGGCCAGGTCCTGGATGCGCACGTCGATGGCGGCGTCGATGTCGCCGGCCTCCTGAATGCCGAACTTCTCACCGGCACTGGGCTCGATGCGCTCGTAGTGCTGACGGGCCAGGGGGTAGAGCTGCTTGGCCTTCTCGGTGTCCCCGGACACGTAGGCCTGGGTGAACTCCTCGGTGGCGGTCTTGAGCTGACCGGCCTGATCCTTGACGTAGGACGTGTAGTTCGTGACGGCCTGGTCCTCGGCCTCCTTGTCATCGGCGGACAGCTCGACGGACTCGCCCGGGGTGACGGTCAGCTGGGTCGAGCCGACGAGGTCGCCCACCATGTTGGGCTTGCAGGCGGAGTAGTAGGTGCCCTCGGCCATGGCGACCTGAAGGTCGGCGCTGGAGCCGGGACCGATGTTCTCCCGCTCGGAGACGATCTGCAGCTGGTCCTCGGTAAGGACCTCGAACTCGTTGGGGACAGTGCCCTCGTTGGTGATGTTGAAGGTGACCACACCGGAGGGGAAGGAATTGCTGGACACCTGGCAGCCGTCGTCGGTGATGGTCACGGCGATGGGGGCGCCCGCAGCGGCGGTCCCTGAGCCCCCGGAGGACGTGTTGGGCGTGCAGCCGGCCAGCGCGAGAGCGCCCGCGAGCGGCAACACGGTTGCGCCGACGAGGAGTCGAGTGGAGCGGGTCATGCCTGAGCCTTTCGAGTAGAGGAGGAGGTGACCGGACGGAAAGAGGAGATTCGGTAGAAGATGAAGAGCACGGGGATCAGGTAGGCCCACCAGGCGATGACCTGGAGGACCGTGGGGTTGGCATTGAGCTGGAACATGGCGGAGAGCAGCGCGTAGAGCCAATTGACGGCGGGGGCGGTCACCAAGGACGAGAAGTTGTAGGCGTGATTGGTGACGCCGGGGATGACGCCGGCCTCCTGAAGATCGCCGACGCCGTAGGAGACGATGCCGGCCGCCACGACGACGAGGAAGTATCCCGAGATCGTGAAGAAGCGGGACAGGTTGAAGCGCACCGCTCCGGCGTAGATCGCCCAGCCCAGGGCCGCCCCGAGGATGAGTCCGACGACGACGCCCGCCGTGGTGGCGGCCGTGTTCTTCTCGATGGAGGATTTCACGGTGGCCCAGATGAACAGGGCGGTCTCCATGCCCTCGCGGCCGACGGCGACGATCGCGATCCACACCACGCCCCAGCCGGAGTAGCCGACACCGAGGGCGTTGCTCAGGGCGTCACCGATCTCGCCCTTGAGCTCACGAGAGTTGCGCCCCATCCACAGGATCATCCAGGTGACGAGGCCGACGGCCACCAGGGACAGGACGCCGCCGATGATCTCCTGGGCCTGGAATGTCAGGGTCTGGGGGCCCCAGGTCAGGACGGCGCCCAGAGCCAGGGGCAGAAGGGCGGCGAGCCCCACACCGAGCCACAGCTTGGGGAAGACATCGCGGCGCTCGGCCTTGACGAGGTAGGCGGCGATGATGCCGACGACGAGCGCGGCCTCGAGACTCTCTCGCAGTGCGATGAGGAGATTGGCCAGGAACATGGACTCGCTTCCACCAGTGATGAAGAGCCAGCAAATCGCGGGCTAGGCGAGTCTAACCTGCATATAAATCGACGCACACGAACCCGTCATAATCCATACGAAGCACTTAAGAACGCCCGGAAACGTTGAAAATCCGCCGCATGACGGCCGCTGCGAAAGCGCGCTCCGTGACCCCTGGCAGGCCAACGCACATGATATGCGCCACGACATGGATCATGACGCCGAAAGCCCAGCAGCGCGCCAGCCGAACCCTGCGAGATCAGCAGAGTCGGCCCAGCCAGCCCGGTCAGCCCAACCGGCAGAGCCAGCTCAGCCGGTCCGGTCAACCCAGCAGCGGGTGGCGCACGATGGTGGCCTCGCGCCCCGGCCCCACGCCGATGGCGGAAACCCGCGTGCGGGCGAGCTCCTCGATGCGCGTCACATAGTCCTGGGCGGCCTGCGGGAGATCGGAGAAGGCGCGCACGCCGGTGATGTCCTCGGCCCAGCCGGGCAGTTCCTCGTAGATCGGCTCGGCATGGTGGAAGTCGGTCTGGGTCAGCGGCATCTCGTCGGTGCGCACGCCATCGACGTCGTAGGCCACGCACACCGGGATGGTCTCGTGGCCGGTCAGGACGTCGAGCTTGGTCATCACCAGGTCGGTGAGCCCGTTGACGCGGGCGGCGTAGCGGGTGACGACGGCGTCGTGCCAGCCGCAACGGCGCGGCCGCCCGGTGGTGACGCCGTACTCGCCGCCCTCGGAACGCAGGCGCTCACCCATGGCGCCGTCCAGCTCAGTGGGGAAGGGTCCCTCCCCCACGCGAGTCGTGTACGCCTTGACGACGCCGATGACGGAGTCGATGCGGGTCGGGCCCACGCCGGTGCCGGTGCAGGCGCCGCCGGCGGTGGGGTTGGAGGAGGTGACGAAGGGGTAGGTGCCGTGGTCGATGTCCAGCATCGTCGCCTGACCGGCCTCGAACAGGACGGTCCTGCCGGCGTCCAGCGCGTCGTTGAGGACCAGGGAGCAGTCGACGACCATGGGGCGCACGCGATCGGCGTAGGAGAGCAGCTCGTCGGCGACCTCATCGGGGTCGATGGCCGGCCGATTGAAGACCTTGAGGAAGAGACCGTTCTTCTGGTCGAGCGCGGAATGGACCTTCTGACGCAGGATCGACTCGTCGAAGAGGTCCTGGATGCGCAGACCCACGCGGTTCATCTTGTCCGCATAGGTGGGTCCGATACCGCGACCGGTGGTGCCGAGCTGACGGGAGCCGAGGAAGCGCTCGATGGTGCGGTCCAGCACCCGGTTGTAGGAGGGGATGAGGTGCGCGCCGGCGGAGATGCGCAAGGATGAGGCGTCCCGGCCGCGCGCCTCGATCTCGGCGATCTCGCTGAAGAGCACCTCCAGGTCCACGACCACGCCGTTGCCGATCATGGGCGTGACGCCGGGGGTGAGCACGCCCGCGGGCAGGAGGTGGAAGGCGAACGCCTCGCCATCGATGACGACGGTATGTCCGGCATTGTTGCCGCCATTGAACTTGACGACGTAGTCGACGTCCTGGCCGAGCTGGTCGGTCGCCTTGCCCTTCCCCTCGTCCCCCCACTGGGTCCCGACAACGACGACGGCTGGCATGGGCTTCTCCCCTGTTGTGATGACGACGCGGGAGGCATCCGCGCCGCATATCAGTCTACCGAAGAGCAGGAGGCTCGTGGGCGGGTTGCGAGCGGGCCCGAGCCGCAAGCCCTCGACTCCCGACGTGACGACCGGTGCGACCTGCAATCACTCCGACAGCAAGGCGGGCTTGTCACCGGACTCGTGTATGGACACGCCGGAGCCGCCGCTTGGACCCCGTCGCACATACGAGGTTCTCGGGCCTCAGCGCCGCCGGGCCATGCCGGCGCGCGCCTCGAAGATCTCGCGCTCGCGCTGAGCGTCGGCCTGCCTCAGGCGAACGTAGTGCCCGCCGCCGACGACCCCGTGGGCCAAGCCCCAGCACCAGATCTCCTCGCACTGCGCCGCGGCCACCGCCTCGCGCCGCTCGAGGTCCGGGTGCAGGCCACCGGTGCCCGGCAGCGGGCACGCATATCCGTCATAGGAGACCAGGACCACCTGGCCGCCGGCCACATACAGGTCGGAGCGGGACTGCGGCCATTCGAGACGCTTCCCGCCGGCGCGGATCCCCTCGCGGTCGACGACCGTTGCGCGCAGGTACGGGCTCAGCCTTCTCGCGGCCCAGCCCAGAGTCACCAGCGCCCCCAGTAGGAGGAGCACCGCGTGGAATGCACTCGGGGTCTCAGGGCCGGGGGCGACCAGGAACGTGACCCCGAGCATGATGAGGAACACGCCCAGGCAGACGAGGAACAGCCCCCTGTCGCACAGGTACTCCCAGCTCCGGCGCCAGGCGGGCGCACGGTAGGCCAGTGGACGACTCGCCACCCGTGCCGCAGACGCAGCCGCCCGCGCCTCCACCAGTCTCGGGTCCACTGCGACGGTTCGCGGGTCCGAGACGATCCATCCCTGCCGCTGTGCACACTCCCATATGTCCTTCAGGGCCATGCGCGCCTGGTCCGAGACGTCGCGGTTGAACCGCCCTATCCCGGTGAAGACGCATCCCGGCAGCCTGACGAGCTCACCCGGCATGCCGTCAACCAGCGCCAGCCGGTACCACTCAATCCGGTTCCCACCGACCCGGCCGTTGAGCATGTGCGCGGAGAGCGTCAAGCCCGACGGCGTCGCCGGCCACGGCCGGCGCTCGGTCCACAGCAGGCGGCGCATCTCAATGCCGCGCGCGCTGAGCACCGTCCGGCGTCGGAGCATATTGATCGCCAGCAGCGCCATGGGAGCCGCGAGGTAGATGGCGACCATCCAGAACGAGTCCCGGCTGTCCTGGTTGAAGGGACCGGAGAAGGCGCGCAGGCCCATAACACCCAGGAGGAGCAGGGCAAGGACGAGGAGCACCAGGGCCGCGATCCTGGAGCCGGTCGAACGATGCAGCTCCAGCCGGGGCCCGTCGGCCCCGCCCGTCCTCAGAGTCGTTCTCACACCCCACCCCCATGTGACAAGTGTCGAGATAGACATTTTCGGACGAGATCGACGGTATCACCGTCTACCTCGTCCGAAAATGTCTATCTCGATGCGGCCGGCCTCAGCGCTTGGCGGAGCCGACGGAGCCGAGACGCTCGCAAGCCTCGACGACGCGGGCGGCCATGCCGTTCTCGGCAGCCTTGCCCCAGGCGCGCGGGTCGTAGGCCTTCTTGTTGCCGACCTCGCCGTCGATCTTGAGGACGCCGTCGTACTGCTTGAGCATGTGGTCGGCGACCGGACGCGTGAAGGCGTACTGGGTGTCGGTGTCCACGTTCATCTTGATGACGCCGTTGCGCACGGCCGTGGCGATCTCCTCGGCGGTGGAGCCGGATCCGCCGTGCATGACCAGGTCGAACGGGGAGGACTTGTCCCCCACCTTGGTGGCCAGGCGGTCGCCGAGGCGCTTGGCGACCTCGTCCTGGATCTCGCCGAGGAGCTCGGGGCGGAGCTTGACGTGGCCGGGCTTGTAGGCGCCGTGCACGTTGCCGAAGGTCAGCGCCGTGGTGTAGCGGCCGTTCTCACCCAGGCCGAGGGCCTCGACGGCGGCCCAGGCGTCGTCGGCCGTGGTGTAGAGGTTGGCGTTCTCCTCACCCTTGATGCCGTCCTCCTCACCACCGACGGCGCCGATCTCGATCTCGAGAATGGTGTTGGCCTTCTTGCTCATCGCCAGCAGCTCGACGGCGATCTCAATGTTGTCCTTGAGCGTCTCGGCGGAACCGTCCCACATGTGGGACTGGAAGGCGGTGGGCTCGCCACGCCTGGCCTGCTCGATCTCAATCTCAAGGAGTGGCTTGAGCCAGGTGTCGACAAGCTTGCGCGGGCAGTGGTCGGTGTGAAGGGCGACGACGCCCGGGTAGAGGTCGGCCACCGAGTAGGCGTAGGCGGACAGGGCGAGTGAGCCCTTGACGCGATCGGCGCGGGACGAGCCGGACCAGTACGCGGCACCACCGTTGGAGACCTGGACGATGCCGTCGGACTCGGCATCGGCGAAGCCCTTGAGAGCGGCGGAGAGAGTCTGCGACGAGGTGACGTTGATCGCGGGGATGGCGTACTTGCCGGCCTTCGCGCGATCGAGCATGTCGGCGTAGGACTCCGGGGTTGCAATAGCCACTGAGTGCCTCCTGATAGTCAGTGAATGGGCAGTGGTGTGAGACTGATTGTTCCACGGATCGGAGAGACCGTGTACCGGATCATGGTCCCGTTTCGGCTGAGTTCCCGAGTTCCCGAGTTTCAGCCATCTGCTCAGTCGCCCACTGCTCGACCCGTCGCGCGCTCTCGGCCTCGGACAGGTCCTCCACACGGGACATGATGGTCCAGCGCACCCCGAAAGGATCGCGCACCGAGGCGTAACGGTCGCCGGAGACGAAGGTGGCCGGGGCCTCGCGCACCGTCGCCCCGGCCGCGACGGCACGGCTGAAGACGCCATCGACGTCGGCGCAGTACAGGCCGAGGGAGTAGCAGGCGCCCTCACCGCCGGGGGCGGGCACCGTGCCGAAGGCGGGGCTGGGCTCGCCGAGTTGGAACTTGCCGTTGCCCAGGTCCAGTTCGGCGTGCACCACGGCGCCGTCGATGCGGGTGGCGTCCACCAGGCGGGCGCCGAAGACCTCCGTGTAGAAGTCGATGGCCTCTCCCGCCCGTTCGATGACCAGGAAGGGGGTCAGGCTCGTCGAGCCGTGGGGGATGCCGTCAGTGGTGTGCCGGCCGGAGACGCCGAGTGCGGAGCCATCCACATCCTGAGCGCGTTGCGAAGCGTTGTCATCCATGGATCGACCGTAGGCTGGGGCGGGCGCGTCGGACTTGAAGATTCGCGACAGGTTCAGGCGCCCGAATCGCACAGCAGTAGTGAGCAGTGCAGGAGTAACAGGAGCACCGGGGAGCGCATGATCGGCAGCACGGTCGAGCTGGAGGACGGGCGCGGCATCCTCTACCCGCGCCGGCTGCCGACCTTCCACCGCGAACCCGCGCCGACGGGTCTGGAGGACCTCATCCGCTGGCTGTGGATCCCGCGCTGGAGCCTGCCCGAGGGCATTGTCTCCCGGCAGGAGATCCTGCCCTTCCCTGCCTCGAACCTCGTCGTCGAACCCGACGGCGTCATCCTGGCGGGTCCGGCCACCCGGGTCTCTCACCGCGACTTGAGCGGGACCGGCTGGGCCGTCGGCGCCCTGCTGCGGCCCGCCGCGCTGGCCCACCTGCACTCCGATCCGCGCCTCATCCAGGACGATCAGCTGGTTCTGGACGAGCCCGATCTGCATCTCGCCGTCGCCAATGCCATGAGCCGCGCCGAGGAGAGGGCCGGCCGCCGGTGCGCAGCCCGGGAGTTGGGGCAGTGGGCGGCCGCGCGCCTCCCGGCTCCCAGTCAGGACGGGGCCCTGGCCAATGCCATGGAGGACCTGATCGCCTCCGACCGCACGATCGTCAGGGTCCCGCAGGTGGCCGAGCGCCTGGGGATCTCGGTGCGCGGCGTCCAGCGTCTCGCCCAGCGCTTCATCGGACTGGCCCCGCTGGCCGTCATCCGCCGGTACCGGCTGCAGGAGGCCGCCAGGCGTCTGCGCGAGGAGCCCGACCTGACCGTCGCCCACGTGGCGGCCGACCTGGGGTACTCCGATCACGCCCATTTGAGCGCCGACTTCCGGCGCGTGCTGGGGTTCGCGCCGAGCTCCTACCGGCACAGTCTCGGCGCGCATGACCGGCCCTGATCACTCCATCACTTCCGATTGATGACGCCTCGATGTCTCGTGGGCGGTCGCCGACCGGGACCGCGCAGCCCGGTTCTGCGCTTCAGCTTCAGCCTCAGCCTCAATCCGGAGCCGGGCCGCCGTGCTGGAGTATCCATGCGTGCATGGCGACAGCGGCGGCGGCAGCCACATTGATGGAGCGCGTGGAGCCGTACTGGCCGATGCGCAGCAGACGGGAGCACCCCGCGAGCAGCGCCGGTCCGATCCCCTCCCCCTCGCTTCCGAAGACCATGAGGCAGCGCTCGGGCAGGGGCTCGCCCTCCAACGGCCGCGAACCGGGGCCGTTGTCGATGGCGATGGCCTCGTAGCCCGCCCCGGAGGCCCAGGCGAGCAGCTCGTCGGGCTCGGGGTGATGGCGCACATCGAGGTAGCGGTTGGTGACCATGGCGCCGCGCTTGTTCCAGCGGCGTCGGCCGATGATATGGACGCCGGCGACGTTGAAGGCGTTGGCGGTGCGCACGATCGAGCCGATATTGAGGTCCTGGCTGACGTTCTCGATGGCCACGTGCAGCGGGTGCGCGCGGGAGGCGAGATCGGCGCGGATCGCCTCGACGCTCCAGTAGCGGTAGCGATCGACGACATTGCGCCGGTCTCCTTCCGCCAGGAGCTCGGGGGCGTAACGGGGATCGATCGGCCACGCCTCGGGGCCGCCGGGCCAGGGACCCACGCCGGTCTCGCGCCGGTCGGCCGGGGCATCACGATCCAGCGGGCTGAGCCGGACTCGGCTCTCAGTCCGGTGCTCCCCCTCGGGAAGATCGGCGGCGTCCCCCGGATCGTCGGCACTCGCCGGTTGCTGCGCGCGGAACCGGCTGCTGTTGTGCGTCATGATTGCGCTTCTGCCCGCCCCTGTCCATCACGGCGGTTTAGGAGCGGCGAGTGGGCTCGAGACATGACCGCTGTCCTTGAAACCATGCGAATCCCTGCTCTACCGCCGTCGTCGGGAATGGCGCTATGCCTCCGAACTGGACAGAACCGGGCGAAGCGGCTCAACCCAGCCCCAGGTCGGCCAGTCCCAGCGCGGCGTGGTAGGGCAGGCCCGCTGCCTCAATGCGCTCGCGCGCGCCGGTATCGCGATCGACGACGACGGCCACGGCCAGCACGTTCGCGCCGGCCTCGCGCAGCGCCTCGACCGCCTCCAGCGGAGAGCCGCCGGTGGTCGAGGTGTCCTCCAGGACGACCACGCGGCGACCGACGACCTCCGGCCCCTCGATGCGGCGCCTCATACCGTGATCCTTAACGGCCTTGCGCACGACGAAGGCGTCGAGCCCCAGGCCGCGCGACGCGGCGGCGTGGAGCATGGCGGTGGCCACCGGATCCGCCCCCATGGTCAAACCCCCGACGGCGTCGACGTCATCCGTGCTCAGACCGGCCTCCTCGAGCATGTCGAGCATGACATGGCCGATGAGAGGAGCGGCGCTGCGGTGCAGGGTCGCTCGGCGCATATCGACGTAGAAATCGGATTCGACGCCGGAGGCCAGGGTGACCCTGCCGCGCACGACGGCGAGGTCGGCGACGAGTTGGGCGAGGCGGGCGCGCGGGGAGTCGTTCGTTGTCACGCCACCAGGCTAGATGATTGCATCCCGGAGCGGGTGGGACTACGAGGCTCCGCGGGCGCTTCGGATCGATCTCGGCGCCGAACCGGACCGATGTCGATGCGGGGGCTCAGCCAGCCTTGACCTCCTCGATCGCCCGGGCCATCTGGTCGGAGGACAGCAGGCCGACCTGCACCTGGTGGACGACGCCGTCGGCGTCGATGAAGACGTGCGAAGGCACGCCCATGACTCCGTACGAGGCGGAGATCGCCTGGCTCTCATCGGCCACCTGGGTGAAGTCGTTGCCGACGCGATCGGCGTAGGAGCGCACGGTGGAGACGCTCTCCCCGGTGTAGACGACGACGAGCTGGATGTCGTCTCCGTAGGCGGCGACGGCGTCCTTGACGTCGGGCATCTCGGTGCGGCAGCCCGTGCACCAGGTGGCGACGAACATGAGCCACACTGGCTTTCCCCGCATCTGGGCCAGCGATACGGGCCCGCCCTTGATGTCGGCTCCCTCGAAGGCGGGGGCCGCGTCCCCCGCCACCGGCGCACTCTGGACCCCCTCGATGTCCACCTGGGTGACGACGGCCGTCTCGGCGCGGGGCTCCTCGGTCGCGGACGGCCTGACCACCCACCAGGCCGTGATGGCGATGGCGAAGGACGTCACCAGGACGACGGCGATCTGGCCGAAGCCGGAGCGGCGCAGGCGGGCCCGCCAGGCGGGCTCGTCGACAGGCCCGGCCTCGTCGGGCTCAGCAGACTCGCCAACCTTGTCGACCTTATCGGGCTCAGCAGACTCGCCAACCTTGTCGACCTTATCGGGCTCAGCGGGCCCGTCGGGCTCGGGCAGATCAGGCATAGGAGTGCAGACCTCCGAAGAAAAGATTGCCCAGGTAGGTGAAGATGACGGCGCAGAAGCCGAGGATGAGAAGCCACGCCGACCTCGACCCGCGCCAGCCGCGTGTCACCCGCGCATGCAGGTAGGCGCCGTAGATCAGCCAGGTGACCAGGGCGGCGGTCTCCTTGGGATCCCAGCCCCAGTAGCGCCCCCAGGCGACATTGCCCCAGATCGCCCCCAGAATGAGCATGAGCGTCAGCATGGGGAAGGTGACCACCGTGGCCTTGTAGCCGAGGTCGTCGAGCACCTCCTCCCTGGGCCAGCCCTTCCACCTCACGTGGGGCGCGAGCAGGTACATGAGCGCGGCCGCGAAGGAGACCACCGACGCGCCGTAGCCGATCGAGGCGGTGAGCACGTGCAGAGTGAGCAGCGGGGAGTTCTGCAGCGCCGGCATGAGCGGGCTCGGCTGGTAGGACAGCGTGGAGGCGTAGATGAGCATCGCCAGGATCACCGGCAGCACGATGATCGACACGGTGCGCACCCGGTAGCGCCACTCGAAGTACACCTGGGCGAGGATCATGCCCCAGGCGAAGGAGATGGCGAACTCGTAGTGGTTCGAGAAGGGCATGTGGCCGGTGGCGATCGTGCGGGCGACCAGCGACCCGGTCAGCAGCACCAGGCTCATCTGCGTCGACTTGGCGGCCCACCAGGTGACCGTGAACCGCTTGATCGGGGCGCGGTGGACGCCTCCGGTCACCGACACGACCCGGTCGCCGTCGCCGGTGTTGATGATCACCGTTCCGGTCTGCCCGGCGGTGGCCGCGGCGGGGCCCGCTCCCCTCACCGACATCCGGACCGCGAAGAAGGCGCCCAGGTAGGCGATCGTGGAAACGGCGACGAGTGTCGTGGTGATGAGCAGGAGGGCTTGGGAGTACTCAATCATCGGCGGTGTTCCTCTCGTGGGTGCGAGCCGTGTCTCTCTCATCGCTTCTCTCGTTCTCGCCGGCGTCGTCGCCCCCGCGAGCCTCGCCGGCCGCAGCGCTCATGTCGCTGCTGACGCGCACAGCCATGTCCGTGAAGAACCTGGTGAACCCGGAGTCCTGCCGGTCCGGCGAGGCCATCTGGACCAGGGTCCCGTCGTCGGTCCGGGTCACCCGCACCCACATCCGCCGGTGCCTGGCGAGCATCGTCATGCAGGTGCCGACGAACAGCAGGAGGAACCCGAGCCACACGATCCCGGTTCCCGGGTCCCTCCTGACGGTCATCCCGGTGAACTGCTGCTCCCGCTCGAAAGTGAAGGTGTATCCCCCCAGGGACGTCGGAACCCCCGTGTCGAGCGTGGTCCGGTCGATGGGATCGCCGGCGTCGCCCTCGTAGATCTCGATCCCCACCTGACCGGGCTCGATGCCGGTATCGGTCTGGCCCGAGGCCGACCCGACGACGAAGAGCGTGTTGCCGTCGGGCAGAGTGGTACGGCCATAGATGAGCTTCTTGTCCTTGGTGGTCCGCTCCAGGGCGACGCCGTCGTGAAAGACCTCGGTGCCGGATGAGTCGGTGATGCTCAGGACGGCGGCGACGCCGAAGTAGGCCTGGTGGAACATGACGCCGTCGTAGGACAGGGGGGAGTTGACCCGCACCTGCCGGCCGGCCACCTGACGGCCGTCGTCGTAGACCACCAGGTCGGCGACGTAGTCCTTGGGGGAGCCGTCGTCGTAGTAGGTGTCCTGGAAGCCCTTGGCCTCGGCCGTCAGGGTGGTGCCGTGACCGACCTCCTTGGGATAGCCGACGGTCAGCGTGAACTGCTGGTCGCGGAAGCCGGTGAGGGACGAGACGACGAAGCCGGCCATGATGATCACGAAGGCGGTGTGAGCGAGAACGGTGCCGAATGGTCCCCAGCGGAAGCGGTCGATGTAGGCGTTGCGACCGGGGCCCCTGTCATGGGTGATCACCCGCATGCGGTGCCTGCGGGCGTCGGCGCATACGATCTCGAACGCCTTCTCGGCGCCGATCGGGGCGGTGAAGCGGGAGCGGAGCCGGGCGCGGTCGAAGAACCGCGTCGTCACCCTGATGCGGGGGTGGCGTGCGGCTCGCCAGATGATCGGAAGCCGGTGCACGGTGCACGCGATGATCGACACGGCGAGCAGCCCCATCACGATCAGGAACGGGACCGAGGAGAACATGTGGAAGACGCCGGCCTTGTGGAGGACGTCGGTCCAACCGCCGTAGACCTGCCGCGCCTGCTCCAGCCATCGGGCGGTGGCCTGCGGGTCGTTCTTGAGGTCGGACGGCATCTGTGCGAAGAGCACGCCCAGCAGCGAGAGCAGCCCCGTCAGCAGGAGGAGGACCAGGCCGACGGACTTCTTGTAGAAGAAGGCGTACACCTGCATCAGGACCTGCCCCGGGGAGAGTGCGGCCTGGTCGTCGAGGCCGTCCACCGGGGCGGCGCCGTCCGTCCGGGGAGCTCGAGGCTCGGTGTCGTTGCTCATCCGTTACCTCTCCTCAGATCCCGAGAGCCGGGACCATACCGGCCAGCCTGGGGAGCAGGTTGGCGATCATGAGAAAACCGACGACCACCAGCAGGCCTCCGCTCGCCAGCGAGACCCCGACGTGATGACGCCGGAACCAGTCGAAGCGCCTGGTGACCTGCGCGGACCCGAGGGCGACCGCGACGATGGGCAGGCCCAGCCCCAGGCAGTAGGCGACCATGAGGGAGACGCCCGACCAGGCCGTGGCGCTCATGGTCGCCAGGGCGATGATGCCGCTGAGGATCGGCCCGATGCACGGGGTCCAGCCCGCTGCGAAGACCACGCCCATCACCCCGGCGCGCAAGGGCGACGCGCCTCCCTGCGGCATGGGGGCGCGGGCCAGGCCGTTGAGCGGGCTGATACTCAGGATCCCCGCCACGTGCAGGCCCATGAGGACTAGAGCGGCTCCGCCGGCGATCCGGACGTAGACCGAGTAAGGGCCCAGCGACCACCCGATCAGGCCGATGGAGGCCCACAGGGCGATGAAGACCGCGGAGAACCCCGCGACGAAGCACAGCGCGTTGCCCAGGGCCGCGCGTCCGCTCATCCGCTGGGGCCCAGCGCCTACGAGCTGGCCGACGAAGGCCGGGACGATGGGGAGGAAGCAGGGCGAGGCGAAGGAGACGAGTCCTGCGATCAGGGCCACCGGAAGCGTGATCTCCATGCATCTACCCTCCGGTCGGGGCTGCGGGTGCGGCCGTGGGAGAGGAGGAGATGCGGTTCAGGTGAGTGCGCACGCCCGCCGCCAGGTCAGAGTCCGGGGCGATCTCGAGCACCTTGTTCCAGCACTCGGTCGCGCGCCCGGTCTCCGGAGGGGTCTTGGCCATGTAGAGGAACCCCAGGTTGTACCAGGGCTCGGCGACGCTGGAGTCCAGCTCGGTCACGCGCCGCCAGTGCTTCTCCGCGGCATCGTACTGGCTCGACTGGTACTCCGCGCTGCCGATGGCCAGGAGTGCGTCGAGGTTGTCGGGGTCGGTGTCGAGGATCTGCTGGAGCCACGTGATCGCGTCCTGGTACAGGTCCGCCTTGAGGTACATCACGCCCAGCTGCTGGCGGGCCGAGACGTTGGTGGAGTCCGCCTCGGCCTCGGCCTTCAACTCGGCCTCCAGGTCGGTGTCGACCGGCTCGGCCTGGTCCATCTGCGCCATGGCGGAGGGGTCGGCGCTGGCGCCCACCATCGGGTGATTGGCCGGCACGGTCATCTGGCCACCGGCCTCGCTCGACCCCGTGGCCCCTATCAGCCCCATCTGCCTGACGATGATGACTGCGGCGGCGGCCAGGAGCATGACCAGCACCAGGTTCACCCGGGAGACGCCGGTCCTCTGCTGCAGCCTCGACGCCGGGCGCCGGCGATTATTCGCGTCCCGAGAGGCCCGCGTGGGCGCGGCCCGCTCCTCATCATCGTCCAGCAGGTCCTCGACGTCGGCCTCCTGCTCGTCGTCGGACGGCCCCTCGACGTCGGCCTCCTTCCGCCCGCCGTCGCCGTCCTCGCCGTCGGAGCGCCTCGGCTCTGCTTCTGCCTCGAGCTCTGCTTCTGCTTCTGCAGCCTCACCGGGGCCGCCCTGGGCCTCGAGCCGGGCCAGCTGCTCGCCGGCCCAGCCCTTGAGATGCTCCGGGGCGGTGGCGAGGAAGGCCTCGAGCTCCTCGCGGTCCGTTCCGCTTCCCTCAGGCGTCATCGCCTCGCACCACTCCCCTGCGCGCCCGCTCCCATCACTTCTCACCACGCGGCAGGTGCTGTTCCTGGACGGCGGGGGCGACGCCGTTGTCGACCTCGACCCCGCGCAGCACCAGCTGGCCGGAGCGCGCCCAGTCGGTCGCCTGGTTGAGGATCGAGATCGAGTACGCCGGGGCGTGGAACCCGCGCCCGTTCTCGGAGAAGGAGTAGTCAACGACGAACTGGGCCTTGCGCTGGTAGTCGCGGGCCGACGTCAGCTGCTCCTCGGTGGCCGTGCCGTTATCGGCAGCCGCGGTGATGTCGGTGATCAGCGCATCGAGCGCCGTGAAGCTCACGTCCAGCGAGCTCTGCCAACGGCTCTGAATGCCCTCGACACGTTCTCTCATCTCAGAGGCGCTCGAGTGGTGGCAGGTGAGGCAGGAGGCGTTGATCGTGTCGTCGTCGGCCATCGGGCTCATGATCTGGTGATTCGAGACCTTCGCCGCACCCTCGCGGTTGTACGGCATGTGGCAGTCGGCGCAGGTGACGCCGTTGGCCGCGTGGATGCCCTGCGACCAGGTCTCGAAGTCGGGGTGCTGCGCCTTGAGCGCCGGAGCGCCGCTCTCCTCGTGGGTGAAGTCGGTCCAGCCGACCTCGTCGTAATAGTTCATCGCGTCGTAGACGGTCAGGCCGTTCTTCCACGGGAAGGTCAGGGTCTTGCCCTCGCCGGCGAAGTAGTACTCGACGTGGCACTGCGCGCACACGTAGGTGCGCATCTCCTGGTTGGTGGCGTCGCGGTTGACGTCGTAGTCGGGGACGCCCTCGGCGGCCTTGGCCTGCTTGATGCCCTCCACGAACGCCGGGCGGGTGATCGTCAGCTCCATGGTCTGGGGGTCGTGGCAGTCGATGCAGGCGATGGACGAGGAGGCGTGCTGGACGGCCTCGTCGTAGCTCATCGCGTTCATGGCATCGAACCCGGCCTCGCGGTCGCCGTTGCCCAGCGCGTCGTAGACCTCGGGCATCGAGGCGTGGCAGTTCAGGCAGGTGCCGGGCTGCTTGAAGGGGGGCTTGTTGCGCTTGGTGTTCTTCTGGTCCTCGAGCGCCCACTCGTGGCCGCGGGGCTCGGTGTAGTCGATCGCGAAGGCGTAGCCGCGCCACATCCGCTGCGCCCTGGTCTCCATGTCGATGCGGGAGGTCGTGTGGTAGTCGCGCGGGTCGTCGTCGGTCGGCTCGACCTCGACGAAGTCGCCGTCGGTGTCCTCGCGGGTCTTCTTGTACTGCTCGTACTGGATGGGGAAGTTCTGCCCCCACACGGCCGGGTCATAGGTCGTGTCGGTCAGCTGAACGACCTGGGTGAAGGGGGACTTCGCCTCCTGCTTGTGCTCGAAGATCGTGGTCAGCAGCCAGGTCAGTGCCGCCGACCCGATGGCGACGACGACGAGGACGGCGATCGGCACCCACCGCTTGCGCGGCCCGACCCACCGGGTACGACTCCTGCGCTTCCCGCGCCTCCCGGCACGGCGAGCGCCCTCCTCGGCGTCGTCGGGGTCGTCGGGGTCGTCGGGGTCCTTGATGTCGTCGAGGTCCTCCAAGTCCTCCACGTCGATGGCGAGTTCCTCGCGATCAGCACCGTTCTTGGCGTTCTGATCGTTCTTACCACTCATCGCACATCACCTCTCGTGCCCGACGCCGTCGTGGCAGTGGATGCACGACACCGTCTCTCCCTTGTGAGTCGAGCTGTTCACGGCCTGGTCCACGTAGTCGGCGTGGCAGTAGAGACAGGCGGCCTCGGTGATCTCGCGATTGTGCTCGCGGATCTGGATGTTCTCCGGGTAGTTCTGGAACGTGAACTTCAACGAGTGCCAGAAACCGTTGTCCGCCTTGTTGATGTACTTGTGGACGATGCCGTCGTGCGGCGCGTGACAGGAGTTGCAAGTGGCAACGTCATGGTGGCTGCCCTTCTGCCAGCCCTCGTACTGCTCGCGCATGGCGTGGCAGTTCGCGCAGGTGGCGGGGTCGTCGCCGAGGTAGTCGGTGACGCCCGAGTACTGCACCGTGAACAGGCCTACTCCCAGGACGACGCCCAGCAGCGCCGCCAGGACGATCCCCGACCATCCGGAGAAGGCATGCGTGAAGTCGCGCCACAGCGACATGATGAGACGTCTCATGCGGCCCTCCTTCGCACCGGCTCCCGCCACGGTCGTGCCGCGCATCGTCATTGAGAGCACGCAGACCGGACACTCCAAGGATAACACAAAGCGTCATTAAAACCGAGAAAACATGCGACCCACATCACTCCCGCCTGCGCGTCGAGCAGGGGCTGTCGACGCAGAAGGCGGTCCGGGTCGCCGGCAAGAGCACTCGCGCCAGCAGCCCGGACCGCCGTGCCCGTGCGGGCCTCGACCGTCCTCGGGACGAGTCAGGACAGAGCGGCGACAGCCGCCTCGTAGTCGGGTTCCTCCGCGATCTCGGGAACCTGCTGGACGTGGAGAACCGTGCCATCGGCATCGAGCACGACGACGGCGCGCGAGAGCAGACCGGCGAGCGGGCCATCGGTCATGGTGACGCCGTAGTCCTCGCCGAAGCTGGAGCGGAAGGCCGATGCGGTGACGACGTCGTCGAGCCCCTCGGCGCCGCAGAAGCGGGCCTGAGCGAAAGGCAGGTCCTTGGAGACGCAGACGACGGTCGTGTTCTCGAGCCCGGCCGCGCGCTTGTTGAACTCGCGCACGCTCGTGGCGCACACGCCGGTGTCCACCGAGGGGAAGATGTTGAGCACAACGCGACGGCCGGACAGAGCCTCGGAGGACACCGGGCCGAGGTCGGCGCCGACCAGCTCGAAGGCCGGGGCGGACGAGCCGACAGCGGGCAGCTCGCCGATGGAATGAACAGGAGAACCTTGGAAGGTGATGGATGCCATGGACTTATCATGGCATTTGATGGATCCGGCCGCCAGTGAGATAAAGGACCTTTTTATGTGCTCCAGCCGGAGCTCAAGCCATCGCACCCGCGCGAGAAGGCGAGCATCGGCTGGGCCGGCACTACTCCTCAGCACCTCGTGAGTACCGCGCGCGCATGCTGCCGTGCCCGGCCACACGACGCACGAACCAGCGCGGGGCCGCTCGCAGCGCAGCGTTGGCGGCCCGGTAGCGCACACTCGGCGTGCAGATGACCTGCCCCCTGCGTACGGCGTCCAGGGCGGCGCTCGCCACGTCCTCGGCCCGCAGCCAGGCGAGGTCGGGCCACGCCGTCTCGTCCATGCCGGCCCGCTCGTGGAACTCGGTGCGGGTCAGGCCCGGATTGACCACAGTCGCCGTCACCCCCGTGCCGCGCAGCTCCGAGACGAGCCCCTCGGTGAACGTCCGCACCCAGGCCTTGTGGGCGGCATAGGTCCCCATGGCCGTCAGCGCCGTGACGCTGGAGACGTTGAGGATGGCGCCGTGCCCGCGCGCCACCATGCCGGGCAATGCCGCGTGCGTGAGCTCCATGACCGCACTCACCATGACGGCCAGAGCGCGGCGCTCCTGACCCAGATCGCCGCCGATGAAGCTCTGGCCGACGGCGAACCCCGCATTGTTGACGAGCAGGTCGATGGGGCGGGCGGCGACCTCGGTCGCCCGGAGGCTCTCGGGCGAAGCCGTCGCACGCGCCACGGTGGGCTCCAGCCGCAGGCGCTCGGCGACAGCGCTCAAACCCTCGGACGTCGACAGATCCGCGGGCAGCACCTCGACGCCGACGCCGGCGACCTGACAGAGCTGCTCGGCCACGGCGGTCAGGCTCTCCCGGCTGCGCGCCACCAGAACCAGGTCATGGTGGTCCTCCGCCAGCTGCCACGCCAGCTCGAGCCCGATTCCGGACGTGGCGCCGGTGATCAATGCGGTTCCCATAGCAGGAGCCTAGCGAGCCCGAAGGCCGCCTCGCGCGACCGCGCCCCGCGTGCCGCATGCCCGCAAGCCTCATAGCCAGCCCCGCCGAGATCGGTCGTACTCCGGCTCGAGATCGGTCGCAACCCGCGTCGAGATCGGTCCGCTTCCGCATCGAGATCGGTCTCTCAGCCCCACCCTCCGGCCTCCCCCACTACCCTTGGCAGTCATGCGCCTGGCCACCTGGAACGTGAACTCCGTCCGTACCCGCGTCGACCGCATCCTGGCTTTCCTGGAGCGCGCGAACATTGATGCGCTGGCCATGCAGGAGATCAAGTGCCGCCCCGACCAGTTCCCCCGCGCCCCCTTCGAGGCCGCGGGCTATGAGCTGGCGGTTCATGGCCTGAACCAGTGGAACGGGGTGGCGATCGCCTCACGGGTGGGGATCGACGACGTCGTCACCTCCTTCCCGGGCCAGCCCGCCTGGGCGGCCAAGCCCGATGCCGAGCCGGTGGTGGAGGCCCGCGCCCTGGGGGCCACGGTGGGCGGGGCGGACTCGACCGAGGGTGCGCGCCCGGTACGACTGTGGAGCCTGTACGTGCCCAACGGCCGGGAACTCACCCACCCTCACTACGCCTACAAGTTGGAGTGGCTGGAAGCTCTGCGGGCCGCGGCCGGTGCCTGGCTGGAGGCCGATCCCTCCCTGCCCCTGGCGCTGGTTGGCGACTGGAACGTGGCGCCGCGGGACGAGGACGTGTGGGACATGGGGGCCTTCGAGGGCGCCACCCACGTCTCGGCCCCGGAGCGGGAGGCCTTCGCGGCCTTCGAAGGGGTGGGCATGCACGAGGTGACCCGCGAGCGCGTCACCAACTACACCTACTGGGACTACCAGAAGCTGCGCTTCCCCAAGAACGAGGGCATGCGCATCGACTTCGCCTACGCCTCACCGGCCCTGGCCGCGCGCGTATCGAGCGCGGCCATCGACCGCGACGAGCGCAAGGGCAAGGGCGCCTCCGACCATGTGCCCGTCATCATCGATCTCGCCTGACGCCTTACCGCCCTCGTTTGCCATCGTTTGCTCTCGTCCGCGACGCGGAATACGACTTTCCCTTGAAATCATGGGATTCCTTACCGGAAGTTGCGATCGATCGCCGCGCTCCCGTGTGCATACCAGGGGGTCTGCGCACATGGGAGCATCGCATCGACCATCTCTGACGATTGGTTTCCGCATGATTCCGCGGTTCTGCTCGCAGCAGGTCGTCATCGAGTGTGCGGGTCACCGGCCTCCGGCCGAGCCTGCGGTGTCACGATTCGAACCATTCCACTCCACCTCCAACGCCGGCGGGAGCTGGACAACGACACGTCTCGCGCAGCCTCAGCGCTCAGACTCACGGCGGACCACCGAGGCGTGACTGTTAACCGTTAACCGCGGAATCCGGCGCCTCAAGGGCGAGGATCTGGTCACACAGATCGGGCCAGATATCCTTGTGCACGGCGGCGAAGCGCCGTTCCCCCAGGAAGACCGCCTGCCGTCGGGCCTCCGGGTCCACCCAGATGAAAGAGCCCGACTGGCCGAAATGCCCGAAGGTAGTCGGACTGCCGGCCCTCCCCGTCCAATGCGGGTGCTTGTGGCCGCGCACCTCCACGCCCAGTCCGAAGTCGTTGGGCGCCTGCCTGCCGTAGCCGGGCAGCACGCCGTCAAGACCTGGGAACACGACCGATGTGGCCTCCGCCGCCAGGCTCGCGCTGATCAGCCGTGGCGCTGCGAGTTCACCGGCGAAGACGGCGAGGTCGCGGGCAGTGCCCTCGCCCGAGTGCGCGGGCGAGCCCGGTACAAGCACACTGGACATGCCCAGGGGCTCCAGCACCGTCGTCTCGACCCACCGCTCAAGAGGCGTCGCCGTCGCCTCCTGGAGCCGCTCGCCAAGGATCTCGATGCCCCGGTTGGAGTAGATCCTCCGCGTTCCGGGGGCGGCCAGGACGGCATCGGAATCGAAGGCGATGCCGCTGGCGTGCGCCAGCAGATGGCGCACCGTGGCGCCCGGCAGCATCGCCCGGGTTGAGCCAGACGCCGTGCCCGCCCCAACTGCGTTATGCGCCGTGCCCGCCCCAGCCGCGCTATGCGCCGTGCCCGCCCCAGCCGGGGCATCCAGGTCGAGCAGACCACGTTCCACGGCGACCAGCGCACTCCAGGCCACAATCGGCTTGGTCACCGAGGCGAACGGGAAGACTTCATCGATCTGCCCCGCCTCGACCAGCGTGCGCACGCGCCCATCCACGGTCAGCTCAGAGGCGATCATCGCCACGGGGAAGTCGAACTGGGCGAGCGCGGGCAGCGCCGCGAGCGCGGCCCCGCCTGTGATCGGCGTCGGAGAAGTGGACAACATGGAGACCCGCGTCATGATCGGTTCAGCTCAGGCACAGGAGCTGCTCGTGAAGCACCTCCATGACCGGTGCCTGGGACGCCGCCCCCTGCCCCAGCGTCCGGGCGATCTGGGCGGAGAACGAGTCCACCCTCCTGGAGGTGTCGCGCAGGTCGTAGTACTGCTCGACCTCGGCGTCGTAGACCGCCACCGCGTCGGCATGCTCCTCGAACTGCGGGTAGGCGTCCGTCCCCACCACGATCTCGCGCGGCAGGCGGGGCTTGTACTGGGGGTCCTGAGCAGGATGGCCGACGAGCAGGCCAAGGATCGGGTAGGTGCGCGTGGGCAGCCGAAGAGCCCTGATGACACGCCGGACGTCGCCGATGATCGAGCCGAGATAGGTGGTGCCGAGCCCGAGGGATTCAGCCGCCACAACAACGTTCTGAGCCGCAATCACGGCATCCTCGACACCGCTGAGGAACAGGGAGGTGCGCTCGAGGGGCTCGAGCGGGGCGCCGGCGCGCTCGCGCAGGACGGCGTTGCGGTGCAGATCCACCACGAAGACGAAGAGCTCACCGCGATCTCCGCCGACGTAGGGCTGACCGGAGGCGAGATGCAGCTGCTCGCGCACGGCGGGGTCGAGCACGCGGATGACCGTCACCTGCTGCTGGAAGGAGGCGGTAGCCGAGTGGCGGGCGACATCGAGGAGCGTGGCGACCGCGTCCTCGCCAACAGGTTCGTCGGTGTAGGCGCGGATGGTGCGGTGGGCGAGCTGGGCCGCGATTGTCGAGTTGGTCACAGGAGTCGTGGCGGGAGTGCGCAGGGCGGCGGAGGGCACGGGCGCCGCAGGCGTGTCGTCAGTCATGACTGGGAGCCTAGATGATCGATGCCGGGGCGTGGTTGGCGCATCTGGTCGCCTCACCAGGTGAAGACCTCGACGGCGGGGCCAGCGCAGGACCGATGGGGCCGATACGATGCCGCCCGATGCCCTTCTACCATCGCCCCGGCCGCACGCTGCGCCCGCTCGCGCCCGCCCCGGCCACCATGACGCCGGACACCGCGACGCCGGCAACCGCGTCGGGGCCGATGAGCACCGCCGAGGTGGGCTACGCGGTCATCGACCTGGAGACCACGGGACTGTCGCCCGCCGCGGACTCGATCATCGAGGTCGGCATCGTGCTCCTGGACCCCGACGGCGCCACGCAGCGCAGCTGGAGCACGCTGGTGGATCCCGGTGCGAGCGTGGACGTGGGTCCCACCTTCATCCACGGGCTCGTCGCCGAGGATCTCATCGGCGCCCCGGCGCTGCCGGAGATCGCCGACCTGCTCGTGCGCGATCTCGCCGGCCGCGCCGTCGTGGCCCACAACGCCCGCTTCGACGTCGGTTTCCTCACCCAAGCGCTGGGCGCGCTCGGCCGCCTGAACCGTGGAGCGCGCATCCCGCGGGTGTGCACCATGGAGCTCGCCCGCAGCTATATCACCACCCCGTCACGGCGCCTGGTGACGTGCTGCGAATCGGCGGGCGTGCGGATCGGCAGCCACCACTGCGCCTTGGACGATGCCCACGCCTGCGCGGGCCTGCTGCGTCACTACATGTCCGTGGGCCACGAGCGCGGCGACGACCCCGTCGCCTGGTCGCGCTCCCTGGAGTCGGCAGCCGCCTTCACAGCCTGGACGTGGGACGAGGCCGCCGCGCGGACACAGGAGGACCGGCTGACCCCTCGCGCCGGCGACGGCGTACCGCGACAGCCGCGCGAGCTCCGGCGCCCCTCCGCCTAGATCCGACGAACCGGCCGGGGCACTCGCGCGGGCACGAGCCCGGGAGCCCGGGAAGAGCCGGGAAGAGCGCAGCACCGGTATGGCGGCGCCCGCCCCAAAAGCCGCTACTCAGTTCAGGGCGACGAGGAACCCGTCGTCATCGACCGCGGCCCCATGCGCAGCGGTGGCGATCACCTGGGCGATCCGCTCGATGCACTCACGGGCAGCGGTACGGGCGCGCCGCCCCACCCGGGAGATCGACTCGCTGTGCACATCGGCGGGATCGCGTGGCAGCCAGACCACGCCATAGGAGACCACGCCCCCGGAGGCCCATGGCTCACCGCGCACCGCAAGGGGCATCTCGTCGGTACCCAGGACCCGCACCTCGATCGTGCCCTTGCCGGAGCTGTCGGGGTCGACGTCGGCGACGACGGCGTAACCGTCGCGCATCTCCTCGATCGTCTCTCCCGAGGCCAGGGCGCGATCCTCCAACTGCCCCACTTCGCGCCGCTGCTTCTCGGCCCGGCGCCAGGCCTCGTCCAGGACGTCCTCACCGATGGTGGCCACGAGCCGTTCCAGAGCCTCCTGCCCGACGGCCTCCAAGCCGCCGGGACCGAAGATGCTCATGGCGTCCATGCGCAGGCGGGCGCCGGGGGCGACGCTGCCGACGAGCGTCGCGGCTGCGTCCGGCGCGATCCACACGGGCGCGTAGACGGTCAGGGATATGGACGTCTCCGGATCGGGGGTCAGGAGCACGGGACGCGGCTTGCCCCCGCGGACCTCGGGATCTCCCGCCAAACGCAGTGCTCCAGCCAGACGTCGCGCAATGGCCCGCAGACGGGTCAGAGCGATGAGCTCGGTACCGGTGGGCTGGGCCAATGGGAAGGCGTCCGATAACGCATCGATGCCGGTCAGCGCGGCGGGCAGGGGTCCGGAGCGCACCGGCTCGCACTCCAGCAGCATGATCTGCGCCGCCCAGGGCGGAAGGTCGAACAGATTCCGCAGTTCGGCATCCAGCTTCCAGGGCCCCTGGAGTTCGGCGCCGGGCAGGAGTTGGAGCCGTGAAGCGCCCACCCACCCGGAGTGCAAGTCCTGGGACAGGGCGAGGGCCTCGACCTCGTCGGCGGTGATGTCCTCACCCAGCACCAGCAGGTGACGGGTGTCGACGCGCCCTACGGGCAGGGCGCCGACGGCCGAGAAGGTGCCGGTCTCGGAGGGCAGGGACAGGGCGAGGTCGCCTGAGCCTATGGTGAGGGTGGGCGCGGCCGCCTGGGCGCTGCTCACAGCCAGGGAGGTCGCCTGCTGGCCGCCGGCCTGGTGGGCGGAACTGCGCGCACGGCGGCCCGTACCACGCGCCTCGTGGGCGGAGCCGCCGTCCGCACGGCCCGCACTGCGACGGCCCACGGCCCCGACGTCCTCAGCGGGGGCGGCGGCCCGACGGCCCGGTTCGGCGGCCCGGCGAGATGCGTCGCCGGACCGGCGGGCCGGGACATCGGTTCGACGGGCCGGGGCATCGGCCCGTCGGGACGCCATGGAGCGGCGGGTCGGGGCGTCAGCCCGACGGGACGGGGCATCAGCCCGGCGAGACGGAGCGCCGGCCTGAGGGGACGGGGCGTCGGCCCGGTGGCTCGTACCGCCGGCTCGACGGGATGCGCCGCCGGCCCGATGACTCGTCATGCCTGCTCCTCAGTTCCGGTGGAGGCCGCGTCATCGTGCTGGGCACCGTGAGTACCATGGGAGCCGCAAGCGCCCTCAGCAGCCGACGTCCCCGGGTCCTCTATGCGGATCCGGTGGAATGACAGGTGGCCACGGGATGCCGTCGGACCGCGCTGCCCCTGGTACCGCGAACCGTGCGCGCCGGAGCCGTAGGGAGCCGCCGCGGGGCTGGACAGGCGGAAGAAGCAGAGCTGGCCGACCTTCATTCCCGGCCACAGTTTGATGGGCATGGTGGCGGTGTTGCTCAGCTCAAGGGTGACGTGCCCGGTGAAGCCGGGGTCGATGAATCCGGCGGTGGAGTGCGTCAGCAGGCCCAGGCGCCCCAGGCTGGACTTGCCCTCCAGGCGGGCGGCGACGTCGTCGGGAAGGGCGACGCTCTCATAGGTGGCGCCGAGGACGAACTCCCCGGGGTGGAGGACGAAGGGATCGTCGGGACCGACATCGACGAGGTGGGTGAGCCCGTCCTGCTCGACCGCCGGGTCGATCACCGGGTACCGGTGGTTGTCGAACAGACGGAACCAGCGGTCCAGCCGCACATCGATCGAGGCTGGTTGGACCATGTCGGGATCATAGGGGTCGAGTATGACGCGGCCGGCGTCGAGCTCGGCGCGGATGTCGCGGTCGGAGAGGAGCACGAGGCCGATTGTGCCAGAGGGACCAGAGACCTAGTGAGTGACGGCCCAGAACAGTTCGGATGGGTTCGTGCGCGTCCGTGGACGCGCACGAACCGCATCTCAGCGTCGCTCAGTTGGACGACAGGGGCACTCCGCGCGCGTCCACGCCCCAGGGCTGCGAGCCGGGCTGCGCGCTCAGGATCAAGATGCCCTCGACCAGTGCCCAGATCTGGATGCCCACGACGATGAAGAAGCCGATGAAGATGATGCACAGGATGTAGCCGACGATGGTCCCCACCAGCTGGCCAACGGCCTTGTTGGTGTAGCCCAGGTAGAAGTTGTGGACGCCGAGAGAGCCGAAGAAGATCCCGAACAGACCGGCGGCGAGCTTGGACTTCTGGTCGTAGTAGGCGACTGGCTGCTGATAGCCCATCTGGTTGGGGTCGAACCCGGGATCCTGCTGATAGCCGGGCTGCTGATAGCCGGGTTGCTGATAACCGGCCTGGTCGAAGCCCGGCTGCTGATAACCGGGCTGCTGGTAGCCCGGCTGGGCGCCCGACGCCGCAGAGGCATAGGGGCTCTGAGCCGAGTAGGGAGCCACCGCCTGGCCGCCGTCGGCGCCAGGCGCACCGCCCATGGGAGCCGCCTGCGGGTATCCGGAGGGGTCGTACGCGTTGCTCATCTAGGGCCTCTCAGATTTCGGGGAAGAGCCGTCCGACTGAGACGGCCCGGGGTCCAAGGTTAGCGGGTTCGTTATCCGAATTTCCATGATAAGCGGACGGGGACCAGTATTCCGGAAGCCGGATTGGACACGTTTTCAAGTCCGGGGCCGCATGAGGTATGCTGCTCCAGCACCTCACAGCAGGTGAGCGCGGGTGTAGTTCAATGGTAGAACTTCAGCTTCCCAAGCTGACAGCGCGGGTTCGATTCCCGTCACCCGCTCGGACGAGGGCCAATGCGGGCCCGTTTCTCTAGCTTTCCCCCGGTTCCCCCAGTTCGCCCAGTGGCATCAGCGCTTGCGCCTGGCGCGCACGAGCATCAGGCCCCCGATGATGGCGGCGTTGTTGAGAGTTCCCGTGACCGCTGTACGGCGCTTGGCCTTGTCCTCGATCTTCCAGAAGGGGTGGCCGACGATCGTCGTCGGAACGAGCAGGCCGATGAGGGCGGCCGCCGACAGACGCGGGGCGATGCCCAGGGCGAGCGCCCCGCCGGCCAGCGCCATGCCCGCGCCATTGAGCCTGACCAGGTCCTCCCCCGCCACATCGAGGACGACGCCGTACTCCTCCTTGGCGGCCTCGACCTTGTCGGCGAGAAGGTGTGCGCCCTTGATCTGGTTGATGCCGCCGACGACGAAGACGCCGGCCAGGAGGCCGCGGGCGAGAACGTTGGCTGGACCGATCATGATGCTCCTTGGGTGAGGTCGGACGAGTGGCGGTGAGTGGCGATGAGTACTTGAGACGAGTACTGAGTGGCTTGTGTGTGACTGTGTGCGTCGACGATTCGGAGTGGCCCCAGCGTATCGGGCGCACGCGCGCCGTCGTGGCGCCCGACCGCCCGTGTCCTGGACCTCGTGCGCGCTTCAGGTTGTTGACTACTCGCATGCGTATGCAGTCTCGTCACCCAGTCATCGCAGTCGTCTCGATCATCCTCGTCCTGTCCTATGCGGCGCTCAATGCGCTCCTGGCGGCTCTCGGAGTCGTCATTCCGCTGAATCCGGTAGCGCCCCTCGCCCTGGCGGCTCCGGCCCTCTGCTTCGCGGCAGCCGCCGCCTGCCTGGTGGTGGGCGCTCTGAAGCGCCATCACGTCACAGTCGTCATCGGGCTGGTGCTGGGCTCGATCGCCCCGATCCTGTACGGCTCCCTGGTCGAGGGGGGCAATGTCTGGCTGCACCACGGAGTCCGCGCAGTGCTCGCCTCCGGCATCATGGCGCTGTGGTACCTCGGATGGATGCGGAAGTAGGCATCGGCGCGGCAGCCGCGCAGGCGGGCGTGAGCATCGAGACGCTGCGCTACTACGAGTCCGCCGGCCTGCTCCCCCCCGATCCCGCGCGACGCCGGCGGGCGTCGCCGCTACAACCAGGCCACGCTCGACCAGCTTGACATCGTCGTCACCATGCGCGGCGTCGGCTTCCCCCTTCAGCAGATCCGTCGCATGCTCACCGCCAAGGAGCCCGACAGCGCCGAGGAGCGCATCAAGCGGGCTCGGGCACTCCTGGCCGAACTGGGCGACCAGATCGCCGAGCAGCGGCGTCGCCTCGACGCGGCGGACGCCCTCCTGCACTCGTGGGAGCAGGAGATCATCGACGCGGGTTACTGATTCGCTGATTCGCTGAGCCGCTGAGTTAGCCGGTTGCCGAGTCAGCCGGCCCCGGGCCGGGACGCCCCTCGACGAGGCCGCCGGGCAGCGCGGCACCGGCGCATTCGGCTCTCACGTCAGTGCCGTCAGTGCCGCCCATATGCTCCACGCCACCACGCCGGTCGCGGCGGCATCGACGAGGAACCAGGTGACCAGCCACAGGCCGGCGGGCACCCCGGTGAGCGCCGCGAGTGCACGATGATCCTGCGCATTGTCCCGCGAGGCGGCCACATCGCGCAGAGAATCCCAAGCGCCCACGAGCAGCGCCAGTCCGACTCCCGCGACGACGCCGGCGCGCAGTGGGATGCCGGCCAGGGCGTCCCCCCACCACCACAGGGCGAACACGAGTCCCCCGACGAGCGCGACCAGGAGCACCGTGCGCACCGAGCGGGACATGACCAGGAGCACGACGAGTGCCACTGCGGCCAGGAGGAGGACAAGGCCGCTCCACCCTCCCAGGGCGGCCAGGGTCACGACGGCGCCGAGCACCGCGGGAGCCGGGTAGCCCGCCCACGTCGTGAAGACGCGCCCGGGGCCGCGTTCCCTGCCCGCGGTCACGGCATGACCGGCGAGGTTCTTCTCCACGACGAAGCCCTTGAACTTGCGGCCCACGAGCATGCCGGCTCCGGCATGCGCGGCCTCATGCACGATGGTGACCAGAGTGCGCCCCCAGCGCCGCGCCGTCGGGAAGGCCAGCACCAGCGCTAGAACCGCCAGAGCGATCCACAGGGCGCGCTGCCCCGAGGCGACATTGGACAGGGGGCGAGTGAGGGTGTCGGACCACCAGGAGCTCCAGTCGATGTTCACGGCGGGAAGTGTGCCAGATCCGGGTTGTCTGCGGCTGTGCTCCAGCTGTTTTCCAACGCCTCCTGCTTCCGATCTCGACGCATGACACTGGAGGCAGCGGCGCTAGAGTGCCTGGCATGACCGCCCGTTCCTCGCGGCTCGTCGTGGCCGCCGCCGTCGTGGATTCCCTGGTCCGCCCCACCGCCATGCTGTGCGCAGCCCGCTCCTACCCGGCCGAGCACGCCGGCCAGTACGAGCTGCCCGGCGGCAAGGTCGAGCCGGGTGAGACGCCGACCCGGGCCCTGATCCGCGAGCTGGCCGAAGAGCTCGACCTGGTCGTCACCCTCGGAGACGAGGTTCGTCCGCCCCACGACCTGGCCGTGGCGGCCCCAGCACCCGGCGCCGCCCATCGCGCCCAGGACTTCCCCGACGACGACGCCCCCGCCTGGCCCGTCCTGCACGGGTATCGGATGCGCGTGTGGCTCGCGGAGCCGACCGTCCCGGACAGTCGTCCGCAAGCCGGCGCCGCGCACGAGTCGGTGCGATGGGTCGCATGGGAGGAGCTCGATTCGCTGCCCTGGCTGCCGGCCGACCTGCCCATTCTGGCGGCGATCCGCGCCGCAGCCACTGCGGCATCATGAAGAGCACCTCCTTTATGACGGTTATCGCGATTCCGTCACCTCGTAGGTTAGGGTGGCCTCATGCCGAAGATCATGGGAAGTTCACTCGCCGAGCACCGCGAACGAACACGGACCGCCCTGTTCGACGCCCTCGCGGAGCTGATGGCCAAGCACTCCTTCGACAAGATCACCCTGTCGGACGTCGCCGCGCACGCCGGTGTCGGGCGCACCGCGGTCTACAACCACTTCGCGGACAAGGAGGATCTCCTCCTGGCGTTCATGGAGCATGAGACGGCCCGCTATGCCGAAGAGCTCTCCGCCTCGCTGGCCGGCGTCGAGGATCCCATCGACAGGTTGCGCGTCTACGTGCGCCAGCAGGCCCTGCTCAAACGGCACTTCCACTTCCCCTCCACCGGCCCGCTGGCGAACTCGGTCTCGCGCGGAACGGCCGGTCGTCTGCGCGCACATGCCGGACTCATGGCGCAGATGCTCGCCCAGATCCTCACCGACGCCGTCGCCACCGAGGCGATCCCGCCCCAGGACCCGGCTCAGGTCATCCCGCTCGTGCACGCCTGCGTCATGGGCGGGCGCCCGACGCCGACGGAGCCGACCGCCCGCACCGCCTACCTCGAGGCCCTGGACACCTTCGTGCTGCGCGCGGTGGGCGCGGACATCCCGGAGCACGGCGTCCCGGCGGTGCCGCCCACCCACGCCACCCAGAATGCGGACGACGATGCGCATGCCGATTCGGCTGATTCGGCCGGTCCCAGTGCATCTTCTGCGCCTTCAGAACCGCTCGTCCGCGCCGCCGCAGGCTGACTGAGAATCCGGCGATCAGCCCCAGTGCGGGGGAACCTCGCGCAGGAGTCGGGCGTCGTTGGCGATCGCACCGCCGTCGTCCTGCGGCCCGAGCGCCCCGCCGTCTCGCGCGAGCGCATCCGTCAGAGCATCGAGACCCCGACGGCGCTCGACCTCGGCGTCCGCCTCCGGGAGTTCACCGCGCGCGATCCGCTCCCGGTCCTGCGGCGAGAGCGCCACCGCACGCCGTCGAGCGCTCACCGGGTTCGCCGCACCGCATTGGACAGCACGGCACTGATGCCTGCGCCGTTGCGCGTCAGCGCGAGCGCCGCCCGCAGCTCCTCGACCTCGGTCTGCTCATCGCGCTGCACGCCATCGGAGCGTATCCACACCATCATGTCGTCGAGCTGGTCGTCGGAGTACGCCTGCAACGGCAGGCCCTCGGCGATCGGAGGCCGCTGAGCCCGACGGGGACCGACAGTCGGGGCGGACATCTCCGGCCCCATCCGGTCACTCGTCTCGTTCATCCTCAGCCGGTCGTCCCCGCGCTCTGTACCGTCTGCACGGTCTGAGCCGGCTCTGCCATCTCCGCCGCCTGTGATGGGCGGGGGCGGTGCCACCTCCTCCGTATCATCCGGACTCCTGGGCGGGGGCGGTGACGCCGTCTCCTCCAGGTGCGCCGGAATCTGCGGCTCGGGGGGCGCCTGCTCCGCCGCGGAGCGCTCGGTGAGGACCGACAGCACCAGGGCCTCGACCCGCCGTGCCTCGGCCTCGGGGTCCACGAAGACGCCGGCCGAGAACGCCGTGTGCACCAGCCATCCTCGGTGCTGGAGGCGCTCCACCCAGTGACGGTCACGACGCCGCAGGCTCGGCTCGGCCACATAGGCGTCGTCGTCGGTCAGCACCGCCACGAACAGCTCGCCGGGGTAGTCGGGGTGGCCGATGGCCAGGGGGATGTGAGGGCCGCCGGGCACGCCGTAGCGGGGCACCACCTCCAGGCCCTTGCGCCACAGGTGCTCGGCGAGGTCCACCAGGAGCCGATCGGGCGTTGCGGCGTCCTCGACCTCCACGGCGTCCGACCCCGAGGCGCGCAGCAGCACCTCGCGCAGCAGCCTGGCCCCCGGAGCATGCAGCCGCTCGGGATCGAGGTCGTCGGGTCCCAGGCAGGAGACGACCTGCGCTCGATTGCGGGAGACGCACAGCGCCTCCACGAGCCCCACCATTCCCCCGGCCTGGGAGACGGCACCGAAGCTGTGAATGGTCCGGCCGTGCGGCGTCTTGGCGTAGCCGACGGAGATGATGGCGTGGTCCCGGCGCAGCGAGCGCGCCTCGGACAGGTCCACGACGACGAAGGGCTCGGCGATCCCCGCCGCGAAAAACTCGTCCAGGGCCGCGGACCCGGCTGCGGCGTTGGCCGTGGCCCTGCGTATCTCCTCGGCGTGCCTGGAGTTGAGCGCCACGACCGCCAGGGATCTCTCGGGGTGGCTCAGCGCATGGTCGATGACCAGGTCGACGACGCGATCGACCTCGGTCGGCACCGACTCCACGGCCATCTCCCCGGGGGCCGGCATGCCGCGCCCGTCGACGAGCTCGAGGGAGAGATTGGAGGTGCCCGGCGGGGCGGGCACGGCCTCGACGACGCCCTCGTAGCCGTTGGTCGCCAGGAAGGCGGCGATCCTCGAATCCAGCGTGTTGCGACCGGTGGGCAGAGTGACGCTGGGCAGCAGCGGCCCGAGCTCGGCGGCCAGGCCGGTGGTCGCCCGCCGCGGATCCCCCACGACCAGGACCTGCTCGGCCCGCACGAAGGCCGGCATCACCTGCGCGACCGGCATGTGGGCGCTCGCATCCAGGACCGCCAGGTCGACGACGGCCTCCGGGCTCAGCACCTGGGGAACGAGCGTAGGCGGAACGATCCACACCGGCTTGGCCACCATGGCGACGCGGTGAGCGGCGATGATGTCGCGCAGCGGCACGCCGTCGTCGCGGGACAGGGCGCGGTACAGCTCGCGCGCATCCTCCTTGTCCGCCTCAATGGCGGCCCGCACCCGACCGGCGCAGGCGTGGGCCACGGGCGCCGCCAGGGAGTCGGCCTGGGCGGCGTCCAGCTCGCGCAGCGAGTCGGCCAGGTCATTGAGGGCGTGCACATCGAGCCCGCCCAGGGCGGAGTCGTCGCGCAGGATCTGAGCCAGCAGCGAGGACCACCAGCAGTAGGTGAGCTCATCCTCGATCTGACCCGAGTCGATCGCCCGGTCGGCCAGGTCCTCGGCCAGCGGCACCAGGCCCAGCTCGTCGAGCTGCGTCGTGAGACGGCCGAGCTCGGGAAGGATCTGGGCCGTGGTGTCGTCGTCGGCCAGGTCGCGCGCACGGGTCTCGAGGTCACCCAGAGGCATGCTCATCAGCTCCGGGGAGTCCTGCGCACGCCCGAGCACGGGCTGGACCTCGGCGACGGCCCGCCGGGCCCGGGCGGCCACCGCCTTCATCTCGTCCAGTCCGGGCGGCAGGGTGGGCCAGCCGCCGTCGGGATCGTGGCGGCGCCAGATCTCGCGGCGCTGCTGGACCTTGACCAGTTCCGCGTGCAGGTCGCTCACATCGCGCCCGGGGCGCACCAGGTCCTTGGCCTGCCTGATGAAGCGGCGACGGGTCGAGGAGCTCATCTCGATGTCGCGCTCCTCGCGCCACCGCCTGGAGGCCGTGGCGATGACCAGGTCGGCGGCGGAGCGCTCGAAGACCTCGGGGATGAAGATGTCGAGGGAGTCGCGCACGCCGTCGAGCATGTCGAGCTGCTCGCACCAGTCGGCGAGAGTGGAGGCGGGGGTCAGACCGGTCCCCTCGGCGGCCTCCTCGATGTGCCGCTGAACGGTCGGCAGCAGGTCATCGGCGAGCCGGGCCAGCTGCGCGAGCACGTCGGTGGCCTCGTCGATATCGGTGATCGAGATGCCGTTCCAGGCCGACGCCCTGGTCCGCGGGGAGAAGACGCCCAGCATGTGAGCGCGGGTCAGGAGTGCCACGGCACGGGCGCGCCCGGAGTCGTCGAGGCGTTCGAGGCGCCCGGGCGCGACCCGCTCCTTGGTGCGGGCGCGCACGCGCCCGGTAGTGAGGTCGGCGAGCTTCTGCAGGGCGTCGTAGGCGGAGACCCCCCAGGGCTCGCGGCGCTGGTGGAGCGCCCCGACGTAGCGGGTCAGGCGCGTGCGCACGGACATCAGGCGCTCGCGCATATCGACGATGGCGGCGACGTCGAGGTCGGGCGGGACGACGCCGAGCGCCTCCTTGATGCCCTCGCCCGCGTGACGGCGCCAGGCGGCGTCCTCGGTCAGGTCCAGCACGATGTCGCCCAGGCCCAGGTCGCGCAGCGCATCCGCGACGGCGTGCCCGTCGGCGCTGGTGGCGGGCACATGCAGCACGGTGCGGCCCGAGGCGGCGGCGTCGGCGGCGACGGCGGCCAGGGACGCGGCGACGTCGGATCCGGGAGGGGCGTCCAGCAGCAGCGAGGCGCCCGAGCCGACGGCCTCGACGGCGTCGAGCTGCGCGGGATCGAGATCGCCGGCGCCGCGCTCGGCCTCGGGGGCGCGGTCCTCGGCTCGGGAGGCGGGCAGCTCGACGTCGAGCGCTTCGCGGGCGATCTCGTCCCCGGCGAGCGCGGCGACGAGCGCGGAGGTGCGGGCGCGCTCGATGGTGGCGTCGAAGTCCTCCACGAGTGCCTGACCCGGGTGGACGAAGGCGCCCACGACGAGGCGCTCGTGCATCTCGAAGCCGGGAAGGTACTCCCGCCCCAGGCCCCCGATGCGCGCCAGCGCGGCCCGCGGGGTGAAGCCCTCGGCGGACAGGGCGGCGTGCGCGATGGCCTCGACATCGGTGGTCGAGCCGTAGCGGTGCAGTGCCCGAATGAGCACCGGGTTGACCTCGATGGACGGGTCCAGGGTGAGCGAGGCCTCCGCGGTGGCGCTGGACAGTCGCACGGGGCGCAGCAGCACGGGGGCGTTGACATTGCGCACGATCATTCGGCTGCTGGAGGCGCTGTCGTACTGCGCGGCCCTGGCGGCGCGGCGGGAGGCGGACATGCCGGCGTCCGCGCTCGCCGGGCTCGGGGCGGCGGGGCTTGATGGGCTGGCCGGGCTGGTCGGAGTCGCCGGGCTCGCGGGGCTGGCCGGAGTCGTCGGGCTCGGGGCGGCGGGGCTCACCGGGCCGGCCGGATCGGAGTCGGAGCCGCCCGCCGCATCAGCGCCTCGAGAGCGCGGCGTGAAGGGGAAGGACAGCTGCGGCTCCGGCTCATCGGCCGGAACGGTCTCGGTCCAGGTCGCCACGCCGATGGCGAGATAGACGGGGGCGACGCCGAACTGGCGGGCCAGCAGATCCGTGTGCCCCGCGACGTCCTTCAGGCTCTGACGGGCCTGCCCCAGGGCTTCGCGCTCGCGCACGAGATTGCCCAGGTGCGTGGGGCGCCCGGCGTAGAGCTGCGCCAGCCCGGAGGGGTGGGCGTTCGTGAGATCCACAACGGCGTCGAGCAACGAGATGTCATCCAGACTCGAGGCTCCCCCGAGGTCGATGAGCTCGTCGCGCCAGGCGGTCAAGGCGTTCTCCACCAGTGCACGGCGCTCCGGGGACACCGGGGGCGCCGGGGGCTCGGCGGGCGGCTCCGGCTCCTCGCTGGGTTCGGGCGGCGACGGAGTGGATGCCGCAACGCCTTCGGGCTGAGCCGGCGGGTCGCTCGCGCGACGCCGGCTGCGTCCGAATGAGAAGAGTGAAGGCGTCATATCCCCAACATATCGGCAGGAGGGCGCCGAAGGGCGCAGACGCTCCGGGGCGGGTCGCACCTGTCCCGCTGGGATATTGGGAGATGCAGCACTATGCGCAACTATGCGCAGCACTCGGGCGGCGCAGGACGCGAGCGGACGCGCAGATGGCGCAGAAGGCGAGCGGACGCGCAGGATGCGAGCGGACGCGCAGGATGCGAGCGGACGCGCGCCCCAAAGCCGCCGAGATCGGTCCACTTCCGGCTCGAGATCGGTCGTACTCCGCGCCGAGATCGGTCGCAAACCGCATCGAGATCGGTCCGCTTCCGGCTCGAAATCGGTCGGACGAGTCCGGGCGGTGCAGACCAGCCGGCGGACGCGAAAAGACCGCCAAACCAATATGCGAGCACGAACCGAAGAGCGGCGGCGCAAACATTCTTATTACTCTTCGATGATTTCACGACCAAACATCTCCTCATCACCACCTTCCACAGACGCCTCCCCATCATCCTCACCATCCATATCATCCTCGGCGCCAACGCGAGCCAATAGCGCCGTCCCGACTACAGTCACAGCGAAAGCCTCGGCAGCAAACATCGCACACTTCCCTGCACCTTTCGCCAAGTCAATACCGGCACACTTGAGCTGTTGAGGATCGCGAATAGCATCTCGCAGCGCCATATTCTTCGGCATATTCTTCGATGAAGCACCTTCGATTCCGAGCCCAAGAGGCTTCTGAAACTCTTCAACCAAACCGCCAACCCCATTTATTGAATTGATCACATT
>NZ_JH711481.1:783784-979217 GCF_000269805.1 Actinomyces massiliensis 4401292 | reverse complement strand
TCTGTGAGCTGAAAGCACGCAAAAGTACATTCTTTTCAGCGACCCCACCCGCTTCTGTCATTTGCGCGATAAAGGCCCCAGTCATAGCAGCGATCTTCTCTCCTCGCTCTCGGGATGCTTGCGAAAGACCGAGACGATGACGCTCAAAGGAGTCTGGAGCGGTCCTGAGAACATGGTCGAGCTCCAGAATCTCATGCTCGTCCTTGAGCTGTAAGCACCGAGCAAGCACGGCCAGCCACACACGGATCATCATCACTTCCTCGATGGCGGTGGTAGCACGATCCATTTTCGCTATAACCTCATCGCGCTGCCGGCGGCGCACGTCGTCGAGCTTCTCGTCAATATTCTGCAGGAAATTTCTCAGCTCTCTCACTTCCTGCTGCCTCGCGAACTGCGTCATGATTCCCGCAACGCCGAGGAGAAGAGACGGATTCCCAAAAATCGCGGATGGCCCCACCTCAACCTGAATCCACCCACCGATCCGTCCGGGATCGCCGAGCATCGCGTGGCTGACGCCTTCCATCTTTGTGGGCATCAGACCCATCTCTCGGACCCTCCTCGCGGAATCCCTAGTGAGTTTCAGATATCGGCCCGATTTTTCGACACTCTCGGAGACGAGCCGGAGCGCATCTGCTCCAGAGGAAATATAGGGCCCAAGGTTTCTCAACTCGAATGAACGGGTTTCTTCAAACAACTCCCTCGACTCAAGAAATCTGCTGACAGCAGGTCGCACAGCACACAATCCGCGGCCTCTTAGCCGGCATCCGGTTGCTATCCAGGTCCTCGTCCAGCGCGCGGCCATTCGCTCCTCAAAGACCTCACTCACTACCACTTCACTCAATGACCGCGAGAATCACGCCGTCGTCGCAAAGTCTCATGGATGATCGCGCACCGGACCGATCTCAACGCGGAGTACGACCGATCTCAACGCGGAACTCGACCGATCTCGAGGCGGAACCGGACCGATCTCGGCGAAGAGCCCGGGTGGGGCCCGACGAGATCGGACCCCACCCGGGCCTTGCGCACTGGGTGCCCCCGGCGCGATTCGAACGCGCGACACCCGCTTTAGGAGAGCGGTGCTCTATCCCCTGAGCTACGAGGGCCTGCGCCCAACCTTACCGCACGCAGCACCCTCCCGATGACACGGGAGCTCTGCACGACGACGGGAAGCCGACCCTCCCCACCAGTCAGGCACGCCTCCAGGGGGTCTGGTTGCGCTCTGCAGGAGTCTCCGCACGCTCCTCCTTACCGGTGCGCGCGGGCACCACCATGACCGGGCAGGAGGCGTGCGACAGCACTCCCTGGCTCACCGAGCCCAGCAGCAGACCGGAGAATCCGCCTCGTCCGCGGGAGCCGACGACGACCAAGTCGACAGCGGTGGAGAACTCCGCCATGAGCTCAGCGGCATTGCCATCCAGGGCGTGACGGCGCACCACCACCTCGGGGTGCCCCTCGAGCGCGTCCGCCACGGCGCGGTCCAGCCCGGAGCGGACGTCGGTGAGGACCTGCTCCCGGTCAACGGCCGCCGGCAGCCAAGCCAAAGCACCGGCGCCGGAGGCCATGGGAACGGCGGCAATGGCGGTGAGCTCGGCCCCCCAGACCTCGGCTTCACGGACGGCCCAGCGCAGCGCCTTGCGGGCCGAGTCCGAGCCGTCAACGCCCACCACGATGCGTCGTGCGGGCGTGTACTCGGCCCCCTCGGTGTGCCGCGGCACCACGATCGTGGGGCAGTGGGCATGCGCCGGTAGCGCCGAGGAGACGGTTCCGAGCAGGCGATCGGCGAAACCGCCACCGCCCCGAGTGCCGACGACGGTCAAGACAGCTTCTTCGGACAGGTCGACCAACACCCCGGCGGGGTCGCCCGTCTCCAGGGAGCTGGTGACTGTCACACCCTTGTCCTGAACGCGGGCGATCGCCTCATCGACGACGGCCTGGGCACCCGCCCTCACCGCAGTGTCATCAAGAGCCGCATAGCCGCCGTCCAGGGAGGCGGTGGTGAAGGACGGCAAGGAGTAGGCGCACAAGATGTGAACCCGCCAGCCCTCGCATGCGGCTCTGGCCACAGCCCAGTCCACCGCACCGAGAGACTCGGGTGATCCATCCACTCCGACCAGGATGACTCCGTCTTCGGACATGACTTGTGCCCCTTTCTCCGGGCGCCGGGAATCCGTCGCACATCATTGTCTCTCGCAAAGCCGTGTGGTCCAAGACACCTAAAGCCATTGATTCTCCAAGCCGCCTGCCGTAGCGCAGCGCTGAACGCCGCTGGCGAACCGAGAGTCCGGTCGGCGCCCGCAACCCGCTGACGGCGTCGGGGCGCGAGCCCCAGGAGACGCGATGCCTCGCGTGATGCCTCGGGAGAAAAGCAGGAAGCGGCCGCTCCGCAAGGAACGACCGCTCTGCTGCGATGGTGGGATGAGGTCAGCCGACCCGCACGTAGCCGATCGGGGTCTCGTAGATGTCCCGGTACACGACGCCGGTGGACTCGGTGCCCGCGTCGATCATCTTGCCGTCACCGGCGTAGATGCCCACGTGGTGGCCGAAGTAGACGATGTCGCCGGGCTGGGCCTCAGCAGCGGAGACGAGGGTGCCCGCCGATCCCTGGGCCTGGGCAGTGCGGGGAAGGGAGATGCCCATCTGCGCGTAGACGTACTGGACGAGTCCGGAGCAGTCGAAGGCGTCCGGACCGGCAGCCCCGGACACATAGGGGCGACCCACGTACTGCATGGCGATCGCCACGGCGCCTCCGGCGTTGGACGCCGGCGTCGGGGCGGCCTGCGTCTCAGAGGTCGCGGCGGCGTTGTCAGCCGTCGCGGAGGCCGACGAATCGGCCGTCGTGGTGGTCGTGGTCTCAGCCGTGTTCGCCTTCGGGGCGGGCTGCTCGATAACAGGAGCCTCCGCGGTGACATCGGCCGCGATGTCAGCGTTGGCGGCAGAAGCATCCGGGGAGATCTGAACGGCGGCGTTGGTGGACATTGCCGCGCGAGCACCAACCGTGAGTGCATCGACGCCAGCGTCCTTCAGCGAGCCGGCAGAAGCCGCGGCCTCGGAGCCGGTGGCGGCGGCTGACGCACCCGAAGCGATCATCGTCAGCGCGAGACCCGAGGTAGCGGCAGCGGCGAGGCTGCGACGCGCCACCGGGGTGACGGACGTGACGGGACGGGCATCCTTGCGGTGACGAGCCTTGGTGCTGGACATCTTTCTCCTTGATTGGGCTGCCGAGGTGAGCTGTCGGGTTCGGACTGGAGAAGCCCGGCCTGCTTTCGCAGGCTTCACCCCTGAGGCCCGCAGCGCTTGCGGACCAATTCGTGGTTCCCCCGTTCCTGCCGTGGATATCGGGATAAGGAGCCTCAACTCGAGCGGCAGGACGAAGCCTCGAGTCGAGGGCCGGGAGGGTGGCCTCGCGACACGGACGACGGTACCCGAGGGCGACCCGGCGTGTCACGGCGCGATCACGCACTTGGCTGTGAGAGATCACACTTTTCCCTTGGGCGCCTCCTCCTAGAGGATGAAAAACCGCCTCGGTTCTATAACGAGACCGAGGCGGTTCTTCTGAAGCTTGGAGCGCATCACATCCGCAGGAAGGTGCCTCCGGGGCGGACCGGAAGGTACTGGACGCCAACGCTCTCGCTCTCGGCGGAGACCATCATGCCGTCGCCGGCGTAAATGGCGACGTGACCGGACCACCAGATGACATCGCCGGGCTGGGCCTCGGCGGCCGAGATGACGGTGCCGACACTGCGAATGCCCTCGGAGGAGTGGGGCAGCGAGGTGCCGAACTGGCCATAGACGTAGGACACGAGTCCGGAGCAGTCGAAGGCGCTCGGGCCCTCGGCTCCCCACACGTAGGGGGAACCGACGTACTGCATGGCGGTGGCGGCGATCGAGCCGGACGCGGACGGAGCGGGAGCGGCAGGCGCCTGAGGAGCGGCCTCCTCGGCGGGGGCGGGCGCCTGCTCCGCTGCGGGAGCCGACACCTCCTCGACCTGGGGAGCGGGCTCCTGCGCGGCGGGCTGCTCGAAGACCGGGGCCTCGGCGGTGACCTCGGCAACGGGGTCGGAGGTCTCGAGACGAGAGGTCTCGGAGGTGGTGATGGCGGCGTTGGTGGTGACGGCCTCACGCGCCTCATTGGCGAGAGTGTCAACACCGGCGTTGGTCAGCGCGCCGGCGGAATCACCGACATCCGTGCCATCCCCGGCGGCGTTCGCGCCGGAGGCGATGATCGCGAGCGCCACACCCGAGGACGCGGCGACAGCGAGGCCGCGGCGCGCGACAGGACCGGCGGTGGACAGCGGGGTAAGCGGGGGGGCGGCCTTGCGGTGACGGGCCTTGACGCTTGAAGTCACTGATTTTCTCCTGATGAGCCGACGGAGTTAGCTGTCGGGTTCGGGCGGGAGACGCCCGGCCCGCTTGCGCGGGCTTCACCCCAAGGTCCGAGCCGACCGGATGAGCCGGATCGGACCGGAGAAGTGGTTCCCCCGGGCCTGCCGATGATTGTGCTTGGGAATGGAAGAGACGAGCACCGGCAGGCTTAGGCTCTGCCCGCCCCTTCACAGCCGACCTCATCGGCTGCATCGGCAACGTTAGCGGATTTTTATCTCCCGTGTGAAGCGGGGTGTCGACGGCCGTCTTGTGTGATCACCCACGAGGCTGGGCCTGCCGTCACACAGACCCCGCGAACCGCCGCAATCGTGATCTTTCCGTGACATACGGGGGTTGCGCAGAGCCTCCCGAGCGCCCCCGAGCCCTCCCCCGACGGCCCCTCGGCGGGCTCTCAGCGGAGCCTCCCGTCATGCGGCGCAGGAGGAGATGACGGAGTCAGCGGCGCAGGAAGAGATGGCGGGCGAGATCGCGGGAGAGCACCACCGGCTCCTGCCCGGGCCCGACCACGCGCACACCACCGGTGGCGGTGCGCAGACGGACCGTCTCACCGGCGCGGATGTCGGCGTCCTCGACTCGCGCGATCAGGGCGGCATTGGCCTGGATGGGCTCGCCGATGCGCGCCACGACCGCGGAGGCCTCCCCCTCCCGGCTCAAACGCGCCGCACTGACCTCATCGGTGGAGGGCTCGGGGTGCACCGCCGTGGAGGGGGGAATGACGTTGCCGAAGGGGTCGGCGTCGGTGCCGTCGAGAATCTCCGCCAGGCGGCTCTCGACCTGCTCGCTCATCACATGCTCCCAGCGACACGCCTCTTCGTGAATTAGACGACGGTCCATGCCGATGACGTCGAGAAGCAGTCTTTCGGCAAGCCTGTGCTTGCGAATGACCTCGGTGGCCCGAGCGCGCCCCTCCTCGGTGAGCTGGAGCGAGCGGTCCTCCGCAACATGGATGAGGCCGTCCCGCTCCATGCGGGCGACCGTCTGGGAGACCGTCGGCCCCGAGTGGTCGAGACGCTCGACAATGCGCGCTCGCAAGGGAAGAACGCCGTCCTCCTCCATCTCGTAGACGGTCTTGAGGTACATCTCTGTGGTGTCGATGAGCTCGCTCACGGCCAGGGCCTCCTCACGGTTCGACGACGCTGTGCTGGCCTCGTAAAAGCGGCGGGTCCCGGCCGGCCCGCGCTCCTGGTTCCAGGATATCCAGGCACCATGGAGCGGGCTCGCAGCATGGCGGAGAGAACCACCGGTGAGAACTCCCCACGCCCGGGCGACGGCCCCAGGCGAAGGCCCGATGAACCCCGGTCACCCCGGTCAACCGGCGGTGCCCTGCGAGGAGCCCCGCGGCGGCCGTCCGTGCGGCCGCCCGGACGTCTGGGACATCCCGGGCGCAGACGGCCGGGCCTCGGTGGCCAGGCGGGCCGAATGAGCTGAGCGAGTCGAGCGGGCAAGGCTCACGCGCCAGTGACGCCGAGCCCACCCGGCCGCAGCCAGGGAGACGACGATCGCCGCAACGCCGCCCACCGCCAGGGCCGTGCGCGGCCCCCAGACGTCCGAGACCCATCCGATCAACGGCGCGCCGATCGGCGTCGTGCCCAGGAGGCACATCATGTACAGGCTCATGACGCGACCGCGCATCTCCGGAGCGGTGGTCAGCTGCACCGTCTGATTGGCGCCGGTCAGAACAGTGAGCACGCATAACCCGACCGGTACCGCGGAGGCCGTGAACAGCCGGTAGCCCGGCATGGCCGCCATGACCAGGGTGAAGACCCCCAGGAGGAACGAGGCGACCACCACCGTGCGCACCCGGGGCCTGCGGCGCCGCGCGGCCCACAGGGCGCCGGTGAGCGATCCGACGGCGAACACGGAGGAGACCGTTCCGTAGGCATCGGACTCCAGATCGAAGGCGCTGCGCACCATGGCCGCCATGGTGACCTGGAAGTTCAGCGTCAGCATCGAGACCAGCGAGATCACCACGATGATGATCATGATGTCGCCGCGGTGCCGCACATAGGCCAGCCCCTCGCGCACCTGCCCCTTGGCCCGCGCGGCGCGGGGGACGTCGTAGAGCTCGGCGACGCGCATGGTCGCCAGCGCCAGCGTGGGGAACAGGAAGGTGAGGGCATTGACCAGGAAGACCCAGCCCGCCCCGGCCCAGGCGATCACCAGGCCGGCGGCCGCGGGACCCAGCAGTCGGGCGGCGTTGAAGGAGGCGGAGTTCAGCCCGACGGCGTTGGCAAGGTCCCTGGAGGGCACCATGCGCGCCACGAAGATCTGCCGCGCCGGTGCGTCATAGGCGCTGACCACTCCGGTGGCGAGAGCCGCGAGGTAGACGTGCCACAGCTGAGCGCGGCCGGCCAGGACGTCGACGGTCAGCAGGGCCGAGACGACGCCCAGCGCCGTCTGGGTGATCATGAGGAACTTGCGCTGGTCGACGCGGTCGGTGATCACCCCGGCGTGCGCGCTGAGCAGCAGCGCCGGCAGGAATTGGAGCGCGGTCGTGGTCCCCGTGGCCGCGGCCGAGTCGTCCGTGAGGATGCGCAGCACGAGCCAGTCCTGGGCCACGCGCTGCATCCACGTGCCGGTGTTGGTGATCAGAGCCGCGAAGAACCAGATGCGGTAGTTGTGGAACTTCAGCGACTCGAAGGTGCTGCTCACAATCGGTAAGGCTCCAATTTCTGTCGGTGTCCGCTTCTGCTGGTGTCCGCGCGTGCTCGTGCGGATCGATTCACCTTACGCCCGTCCCTGTGCTGTTGAGGCAGTTCAGGGTAGACCTCGGCAGCCCGGGGGCAGACCGACGCACGAGGTCGACATTCTCGAACGAGGGCGACGGTGTCACCGTCGTCCTCGTTCGAGAATGTCGACCTCGTCGAGTGGAGCCGGGCAGGGCTCAGGCGACCCCGAGGATCGCCTTGATGGGCGCGAGCGTGAAGTAGATGATGAACAGCACGGAGGCCCCCCACATGAGCGGGTGGACCTCCCTGCCCCGCCTGCGCGCCAGCTGGATGACAAGGTAGGCGATGAAGCCCGCGCCGATGCCGTTGGTGATCGAGTAGGAGAAGGGCATCATGATGATGGTGATGAAGGCCGGCAGGGCGATGTCCGGAGACTTCCAGTCGATGTCGGTCACCTGGGTCATCATGAGGAAGCCGACGATCACCAGGGCCGGGGTGGCGGCCTCGTAGGGCACCATCGAGACCACCGGCGCCAGGAACATGCTCAGCAGAAACAGGACACCGGTGACCACCGAGGCCAGGCCGGTGCGCGCGCCCTCGCCCACGCCCGCGGCGGACTCGACGTAGGAGGTGTTGGAGGAGACGCCGCCCGCGCCGCCCGCGATCGCGGCCAGGGAGTCGACGACGAGGATCTCGCGGATCTTCGGCGGGTTGCCGGCCTCGTCGAGGAGATCGCCCTCGGCGCCGATCGCGACCATGGTGCCCATGGTGTCGAAGAAGTCCGCGAGCAGGAGGGAGAAGATGAGCAGGACGACGCTGACGATGCCGATCTTGTCCAGGGAGCCCAGCAGGTTGAAGTGCCCGAGCGTGGCCAGGCTCGGAATCTCGACCGGAGGGCCGGACAGGGCGGGGACGGACAGGGACCATCCCGTCGGGTTGCTCTCCGGGTCGAAGGGTCCCAGGTGGGCGACGAACTCGATGAGGGCCGCCAGCACGGTGGAGGCGATGATGCCGATGAGGATCGAGCCCTTCACCTTGCGCACGTGCAGGATGAGCATGAGGAACAGGCCGAAGAGGAAGACGAGCACGGGCCATCCCTGGAGGGACCCGCCCAGCCCCAGCTCCAGCGGAGTGCCGGTGGCGCGACGCACCACTTTGGCGTCCACCAATCCGATGAGGGCGATGAACAGGCCGATCCCGACGCTGATCGCGGTCTTGATGTGAGTGGGAACGGCCTTGAAGACGGCCTCGCGGAAACCGGTGAGGACCAGGATGAGGATGATGACGCCCTCGATGACGATCAGCCCCATGGCATCGGCGTAGGTCATGCCGCTCGTGCCCACGAGCGTGTAGGCGACCATCGCGTTGATGCCGAGCCCCGCCGCCAGGGCCATCGGGTAGTTGGCCACCACGCCCATGAGGATCGTCATGATTCCGGCGATCAGGGCTGTGCCGGCGGCGATCTGCTCGGTGGTGCCCAACGGCGGGATGCCGTCGTACGGGGTGGACAGGATGAGCGGATTCAGCACGAGGATATAGGCCATCGTGAAGAAGGTGACGACGCCACCGCGGACCTCGCGGGCGAATGTGGAGCCGCGCTCGCTGACGTGGAAGAAGGCGTCCAGGGCGGAGCCGCGGGCGGCCGCCTTCTGGGAGGCAGGGGTTTGTGTATTCACGACACGATCCTTCCAGATGCAACCGGGTGGGCGCGCGCCAAGCCCGTCACACGGATGTCTCGATCAGGGCGTGATACGGCTGCGGCGGTGCGGTCCGGTCTCAACCGGTCTCGGCCGGTCTCGCGCCGGCCTCGTGCCGGCCTGGCGTGCGCCGGTCGCCCCCGCCCGCCCTGCAGGGTCAGGGGCCCCGCCCGGCGCACAGGACGGGCGAGCGGCGTCGTGGGAGGCTGGAGACATGAAGATCCTCCTGACTGACGCCGGTTACATCGATCCCGCCCCTATCCGCGCCGCCGGCCACGACGTCGTCCTGTTCAGCGAGGCCGAACCCGTCCCGGCAGAGCATCGCGACGCCGAGGGCCTGGTCCTGTGGGGCGGCGGCGGGCCGGGAAGCGCTGATGTCCTGGCGGAGATGCCCGGCTACCTCACCCGCCTGCGCTGGATCCAGACGCTGGCCGCCGGGCCCGACAATGTTCTGGCCGTCGGCTTCCCGGACTCGGTGTCGATCACCTCGGGCCGTCACTTCCACGACCGCACGGTGGCCGAGCACGCGGTCGCCCTGGCACTGGGCTGCGCGCGCTCACTGCCGGCGGCGGTGCGCGCCGCCGACCGTCATGAATGGGAGCCGAATCTGGGCGGCCCCCATCCGGTTCACGACCCGGAGCGCCTGACCACGCTGCTCGACGCCCGCGCGCTCGTGTGGGGCTTCGGCGCGATCGGGCAGACGACGGCCCGGCTGCTGACCGCCTTCGGCGCGAGCGTGCGCGGGGTCGCGCGCACGGCCGGGCGGCGGGCCGGCTACGAGGTCGTCGCCGAGGCCGACATCGAATCCGTCCTCCCGGAGACCGACCTGCTGATCATGGTGCTGCCGAGCACGCCGCAGACCGCGGGAGCGCTCAGCCGGAGCAGGCTCGCACTGCTGCCGCGCCGAGCCGTCGTGATCAATGTCGGTCGCGGCACGACGGTTGACCAGGCCGCCCTGGAAGCGGCGCTGCGCGCGGGCGCCATCAGCGGGGCGGGTCTCGACGTCACCGATCCCGAGCCGCTGCCCGCCGAATCGACGCTCTGGGACGCCCCGAACCTGCTGCTCACCCCGCACGCCGCCGGAGGGCGCGTCGTCGGGGCGGTGGAGCGGATCCTCGCCAATGCGGCTGCGGTCGAGGCGACGCCGTCGGATGAACCGTTGACCGGTCTGGAGGCCCAAGTGACCCGAGCATCCCACTGACGGCCCTGAGGGTGCCGGCTGTCGGTAATAGACCGCGAGCGCTGCCCGCAATGCCGCCCAGACCGATCTCGGCGCGGAATACTACCGATCTCGGCGAGGGAGGCGGGCCTCCAGCTCGGCCAGAGCCGCAGACCCCACGACCTCGGGTGCGGTACTGCGCTCCTGCATCCCGGCCTTCAGACCGGCGACGGCCTCACGAGCAGCAGCCGCGCGCTCGGCGGCGGGCTCATTCAGGCCTTGGAGAGAAGTCTGAGGCTCCTGCACCGCCGCATCGGAGGCATGCTCTTTCTCTTTCACGGGCGTCGCTCTCCGGGCACGGGCCGCACGTCGTGAGCGGGAAGCGCGCACGGGCTCGCCCTCGTCGTGCGCGGCGGCATTCTCAACCGACTTCTCAAGCTTCTCGAGCTTCTCCGCCCTGCCCGACCGCCCCCGCTTCCTCGCCTTCTCCGGCCTCTCAGGCTTCTCAGGCCGCTCCGAGATTCCTGACCGCTGCGCCCTCTCGTTCGCCGCCGGGGCGCCCTCACCACCGGAGGGCTGCTGCACGATCGGTATGACCGTCGCCGCCGCCACTGCCGCTGCACGGGAACGGCGTGTGCGCTTCCTTCCAGAGCCCCCGCCCTCCCTGACGGACCTGCGCTTATCGGCCTTCTCAAGGAGAGGCGAGATCTCCGCCTCAGCTCCGGAAACGTCCATGTCACCGGCGGGCTCGGCCGGGCTGCCGAGCCCGGCACGGATCGAGGCGCCGTCGGTGCCGAGCGGCTCCAGGGCGCTGTCATCCATGCGCGACGGCGTCACCGGCCACTCGGGGCCCTGGTCCGGCAGATCGGTCTCGGAGTGGGCTCCGCAGCCGTGATCCAACGAGACGACCCGACCGTCATCAACGGCCAGCTCATTGGCGCAGACACCGAAGACATGGCGTATCTGCCCGGCCATGAGCATGAGGAATCCGCAACTCGAGCAGCTCGCGCGCGCCTTGCGGACGCCATCCGCCTGCGGCCCGTGCTCGCCGTCGTACCACCGCTGGGCGGCACGCTGGATGCCCTCATGACTGAGTACGCGAGCACGCCCCAGATCGAGCTCGTCGAGGGCGATCCTGTCCCCCTCCTCACCCGTGGACTCCCAACCGGGCTCGAGGCGCTCGTCGGTCTCGCGCTTGGGAAGGCGATCGGAACGAGTGATGTCGCCGGAGCGAAGACGATCGGCCCAGGGCACCCAGGGCGGGGCGAGGAGGGCCTCCTCACCCGGCAGGAGCTCCAACTCGCAGACCGTCGCAGTGCGGCCGCGCGGAGGCCGGGCCATGGTCACCGCCCACCGCCAGCCCTCGTAGCCGGCCAGGTTGCACTCGAAAAGATGGGTGACCAGACGCTCGGCCTGCAGCTTGGCAGCCGTGTGCTCCCCCACCGAGAGCGGTTCGGTGATCTCGCACAGTGCCGTTCGAGCGCGCTCGATGGCAGCCGGAGAGGTGAGGACTCTGTCCTTGGCGGCGGCCGCCCTCTCCGCCTCGGTCGGCAAAGAGCCGGGCCGGTCGACGGCGGCAGCCCCCGGCTCACTGCTCGGAGCGTCGGCACCCGCAGATCCGGACGATGCGTTTGTTGCTGCGTCAGTCACTCACCCAGTCTAAGTCCAAGGGCGCTCGGGAGAAGGGGGTGTCAGCAAGGGGATGTCAAGGGGCGCCCAGTAATTTTCTGATTTCATTCAGAATTCATCATTCATCCTGAATTGACAGACACGATCCGATGGACGGCCACGGTCAGTTCGGTCTGACGCACGACGTCGGCTATTCGCACCCGCCCGGGCTCGACGGCCAGCACCCGGACCCGCCGCTCCTGCACGGCCCCGTCCGATCCGGCCAGCCGCAATTGCAGATGCGTCCGAGATGTCTGCGCCTGACGCAGCAGAGCCAGGGAATGGACCGGGTCCGTGGCGGCGCTCGCGGGCACCCCGGAGTCGGTGCTCACCTGCTCCCCGGCGCGCAGGCGCGAGACCATGACCGTGAGCTCCTCCTGCCCGAGGCGATGGAGGCGCACCATGTGGTGCGAGCCCGGACGCGCCGGCTCCGGCGCCCGCAGCCCGCTGCGCCGAAGGCTCTCGGCCTCGCCGGCGACGAGCCGTCGTCCGGAGGCGTCCTCCAGGACCGGGGCGAGTCCGGCGGAGCGCAGCTCGCGCAGCACTCGACCCGCGGGCGCGGAGGAGGCCAGGACCCCGGGGCCGACCTCGGCCAGTGCCAGGCCGGTCAGCCGCGGGTCGGCGACGATCCCGGCCGCCACCACCGGGTCGCCCACGCGCAGAATGCTGACGGCCTCCCGCACGCGCACAGCGCCGTGGCGGCGGACCGCGTCCTCGACCAGAACCTTGAGCGCGGACGGCAGCGGGGTCGGGCAGTGGGCGCCCAGCTCCTCGATGAGCTCATCGCCGGAGCAGCCGGCGTCCAGGGCGCCGCGCACCGAATCGGCGGTGAACCTGACGGTGAGGGCGCCTCCGCGCGACTCGACCTCGGCGCAGCGCTCGAGCACCGCCGCCAGCGCCGGGGCGGGGCGGCCCGGAACGATCGCGGTGAGGTCGGACTGAACCAGCAGCATGTCCACCGGCCTGGGCAGATCGGCGGCGAAGGCCTCCTCCAGCCGCGACAGGAGCCCGTCCTCTTCCATGAGCCGCTCCTCGGCAGCGGCGCCGGTTTCAGCCTCGGACAGCGAGCCCGCCAGGAGGCGCCCGGCCCGGCTCAACGCCCCGCCCCCGGTCAGGCCGAGCAGTTCGGCCTCGGCCAGCACCGCGGTGACCGCACCCTTGGGCACGGGGCGCCGCGGCCTGGCGAAAGTCAGCACGGCACGCACCCACGTCGGAGTCACCGCCGTCCCCTCGGGAACCGAGTCGAGCAGCCTCAGCACACGGCGGCGCAGTGAGCGGGCCCAGGCCGCCTCGACGTCGGCGCCCAGGACGGGGCGCAGGGTGCCGTCATCGCCGCGCTGGCCGACGAGCCAGGCGGTGCGGGCGGTGGTGGCCCAGGCGGCGGCCAGGGCGGCCCAGCGCTCGGGCAACTCGGCGGTCAGCCAGGCGGCCGCCGTGCGGGCGGGCACCCACGCGGCACCGGCGTCATCGAGTCCGAGCAGTCCGGCGGCCGCGGCGGCCTCGATGATCGTGGCCGCGATGCCCGGCTCGACGTCGAGAGCCTCCGCGGTCCGGCTCAGTGCGCGCACGCCCACGCCTCCGGTGCGGAGGATTCCTCCGCCGTCGCGGCCCCACTCGGCGAGCAGAGCGGCCACGAGGCGGACGGCCTCCTCGGCATGGCGCGTGGCCTCTGCGGCGACGGCATCGACGGACAGAGACTCCAGGTCGGCGTAGTCGGGCGCCTCCAGGGGCTCGCGGGGCAGGAGGCCGCCCCGCAGCGCGAGGGCGACCTGCCGGGGCATGACGAACCGGGTGCGGCCGGCGGTGTCGTGGTCGCGTATCAGCCAACCGCGCTGCACCAGCTCCGCCGCCACGGGCGCCCTGCCGCCGGAGCGCAGCGTGCCCACGGGCGGCCCCCAGGCCAAGGCCTGCAGCATTCCGAGGGCGCCATCGGACAGCTCCCCCGGGGCGGCCCGGAGCTCGGACAGGGGCGGTGGGAGAACGGGCGGATCCGCGGCTTCGGGCCCCAGGCCGAAGGGGTGCGGGCCGAAGACGTCCACCAGGCCGACCACGGCCCCGGTATCGATCACCAGGGCGAGCCGGCCGAGCTCTTCCAGGTGAGCGGCGGTCTCCTGCGAATCCAGGCCGAGGGCCTCGGCCAGGGCGTCGGTGTCCTGCATGCCGAGGGCGACGACGGCCTCGGCGACGGCGAGGGTGGGGGTGTCGAGGTGCGCCAGGGCGGCTTCCACGCTGGGGCGGGCGCCGGCGCGGGCCGCGAGCGCGGTGAAGGAGGCCGACGGCGGAGTCGTCAGGTCGGGACGGGCGACGAGGAGCTCGACGACGTCGGCATCGGGCAGGGCGGCGAGATGAGCGGCGAGTTCCTCAAGACTCGCACCGGAAGCACTGCCGGAGGCCGGGGCACGAGGGCTCCGCTCGGTGCGCTGCTCGCTGCTGTCCCACTGGGCCCCTGTGCTCATTCTCACTATTCTAGTGCGCCTGCGTCTGTCCGCCACCTTGGACGGCGTGATCGCTGCGGCCGGACCGAAGCTCAAAAATCACGGAAGCAGTCTGGACAATGCGTCGCCCGAATCACGGTGCGGCCGACACGAGACTTGGGATAATCCCCATCATGTCTGCGCCCGCGACGCCCGATGGCCCCCTGATCGTCCAGTCCGACAAGTCGGTCCTTCTGGAGGTCGCCCACCCCGGCGCCGAGGACGCCCGCCGCGACATCGCCCCCTTCGCCGAGCTGGAGCGAGCGCCCGAGCACATCCACACCTACCGGATCACCCCTCTGGCCCTGTGGAACGCCCGAGCCGCCGGGCTGGACGCCGAAACCGTCGTCCACGTCCTCATCACCTACTCGCGATTCCCGGTGCCCCACGCCCTGCTCACCGAGATCGCCGAGATCATGGATCGCTACGGCCGTCTGCAGCTGGTCACCGATCCGGCCCATGGACTGGTCCTGCACACCACGGATGTGCCCGTCCTCGAAGAGGTCATGCGCTCCAAGCGCACCCAGGGCCTGTTCGGGGCGCGCCTGGGAGAGGCCGACGTCGTCGTCCATCCCTCCGAGCGCGGTCATCTCAAGCAGGTGCTCATCAAACTGGGGTGGCCCGCGGAGGACCTGGCCGGCTACGTCGACGGCGAGGCCCATTCGATCGTCCTGCACGACGACCCGGCCGGCGCACGGGAGCATGCGTCCGGGGCCTTCGCACTGCGCCCCTACCAGAACGAGGCGGTGGAATCCTTCTGGGCGGGCGGCAGCGGCGTCGTCGTCCTGCCCTGCGGCGCCGGCAAGACCCTGGTGGGGGCCGCCTCCATGGCGCGGAGCTCGACGACGACGCTCATCCTGGTCACCAACGCCGTCTCGGCCCGCCAGTGGAAGGAGGAGCTGATCCGCTTCACCTCGCTGACCGAGGACGAGATCGGCGAGTACTCGGGGTCCCGCAAGGAAGTCCGACCCGTCACCATCGCCACGTATCAGGTACTGACGACCAAGCGCAAAGGCGTCTTCCCGCATCTGGATCTGCTCGACTCCCACGACTGGGGCCTGATCGTCTACGACGAGGTCCATCTCCTGCCCGCCCCGATCTTCCGCATGACGGCGGACCTGCAGGCGCGCCGCCGCCTGGGGCTGACCGCCACCCTCGTGCGCGAGGACGGCCGGGAGGACGAGGTCTTCTCCCTGATCGGCCCCAAGCGCTACGACGCGCCCTGGAAGGACCTGGAGAATCAGGGCTGGATCGCGCCGGCGATCTGCACCGAGGTGCGCCTCGCCCTGGACTCCGGGGAGCGGATGGCCTACGCCACCGCCGAGAAGGAGGAGAAGTACCGTCTGGCCGCGGCCACGCCCGCCAAACTGGAGGTGGTGGACAAGCTCCTGGACCGCCATCGGGGCGAATCCGCACTGGTCATCGGCCAGTACGTCGATCAGCTGGAGGAACTGGCCGAGCACCTGGGCGCCCCGCTGATCACCGGAGCCACCACTGTGCGCGAGCGCCAGCGGCTCTACGGGGCCTTCCGCGCCGGAGAGGTGCGGACGCTCGTGGTCTCCAAGGTCGCGAACTTCTCGATCGACCTGCCCGGGGCCAGTGTGGCCGTGCAGGTGTCCGGCTCCTTCGGCTCCCGGCAGGAGGAGGCCCAGCGCCTGGGACGGATCGTGCGCCCCAAGGAGGACGGTCGCCAGGCGCACTTCTACACGGTGGTCACCCGCGACACGGTCGATCAGGAGTTCGCCGCCCACCGGCAGCGCTTCCTGGCCGAGCAGGGCTACACCTACGACATCATCGACTCCGGCGATCTGTAGGGGAGCGCTCGCTCCCCCTCCCCCTGTCGAGATCGACATTCTCGAACGAGGGTGGCGGTGGCACCGTCGATCTCGTTCGAGAATGTCGATCTCGACGGAGTAACGGAGTACAGGGTGGGGCTAGCCCCACCCCTGCTGTCCCGCCAGCATGATCGAAACCACAGCGCGGCTGCTGCATGGTTAATGCATGCGAGCCCCGAGCGCCCACCCCTCGTTCTCCTCCCCCTCCCCCCGAAGCACTGCGGCTCGCCTGAAGACGGTCGGCACGGCGGTGGCGGCAGTGGCCGTCGCGCTCCTCGCGCTCGCGGTCGGTCCGCGCACACCGCATATCGACGGGCATACCAGCGGCGACGCCGACCTGGCCGCCCAGGTCCGCAACCGCATATCCGACGACGCCGGCCTGGAGGCCGTCCACGTCTCGGTCATCTCCCCCGAGGAGGTGCGGCACGCCGGCATCGGCTCGGCCGACGGCGTCGTCCCCGATGAGAACACCCGCTACGACCTGGCCTCGGTGACCAAGACCTTCACCGGCCAGCTCATGGCGGACTCCATCGCCCGCGGGGAGATCGCCGAGAACGACACCGCGGCCTCTCACATCCCCCAGCTCGCGGGCACACCGGCCGGCGAGGTGACGCTGCTCGAGCTCGCCACCCACCACTCCGGCCTGCCCAACTTCCTGAACAGCGCCTACCTGGTGGGGGCGATCGCCGGATCCAACAGCGCCGATGAGAGCACTGAGAGCACTGAGGGCGCTGAGAACACTGAGAGCGCTGACTCCTTCCTGAAGGAGGTGAGCCGGGCGAAGCTGGACGGGCGCGGCTCCTTCTCCTACTCCAACACCGGCGTGCAGCTGCTGGGGCTCGTCCTGGCCCGGGCCGCGGGGGCGGAGTCCTGGGAGGATCTGGTGGTCTCCAGGCTTTTCGAGCCCGTGGGCATGGATTCCACGGTCTTCACCACGGTCGACGACGATCCGATCGTGCCCGAGGGCGCCATCCGCGGGCGCCTGGGCAACGGCCACAGCACCCAGCCCGGCGTGGGCGGGCCGGTCGGCCTGATCTCGGGGCAGAGCACCTGGACCACGGGGGCGGATCTGACGCGCTACGCCCAGGCCGTTCTGGACGGCAGCGCCCCCGGCGGGCGAGAGGCCCTGAAGCCCCGCGCCGGCGGAGAGCGGACCCCCGGGGTCGAGGGCGACGACGGCGTCGGCTACCTGTGGCGATCCGGGCGCGTGGACGGCCGTGAGATCTACAACCACGAGGGCAGCATGCCCTGGGGCACCACCTACGTGGCCCTCGACCCCGCCTCGGGGAGGGCCGTCGTCGTGCTCGCCAACACCTTCGTCAGCGGCGTGGAGGACCTCGGGCTGGCCCTGCTGACCGGCTCCGGCCGGACCCTGGCCCCCTCCCCGAACGCCTACATCTACCTGGGCCCCTCCGCCGCGATCCTCCCGGCGCTGGGGGCATGGGCCGTCTGGCGCGCCGAGCACCTGGGGTCACGGCTGGCGGCGGGCATCCGCACCGCGGACCTGGCCGGCTGGGCCGCGCTGGCCGTCGCCGGCGGCCCGTGGGACCTCCTCCCGGGGTGGACCTATGCCCTGGCCATCATGCCCGGCGCCTACGCGATCGCCAGCATGGCCCTGCGGTGGCGCGAGCTGTCCTGGCTGCCCGGCCCCGGGAGGCTGCACTGGTGGCTATGGCTCCGCCTGGTCCTGTGCCTGGTCTTCATCGGACTCGTCCTGTTCATCGTGATCCCCAAGGGATGAGCGCTCCGCGCCGGATCCCACTCGACAGGAACAGAAGCAGAAACAGAAAAGGAGCAATCATGACCACACAGCCGACGGCACGACCCACGACCGGCGCCTGGCCGCCGCCGCACGGCGACGCCATCGGGTCGCACGCCCCGGGCGGCCCCGACAATCGGACGATCCCAGCGATCTCGGCCAGGGGACTGACCCGCGTCTACGACGTCCCCGGGCGCAAGGACGCCCAGGTGGCGGCCCTGGGCGGGGTCGACATCGACCTGCCCGCCGGCAGCTTCACCGCCGTGGTGGGAGCCTCGGGATCCGGCAAGTCCACCCTGCTGCACACCCTGGCGGGGCTGGACGCGCCCACCGGCGGACGGGTCAACCTCCTGGGAACAGCGATCACCCTCATGACGCCGGCGAAGCGCGCCAAGTTCCGCTCCCGCAACGTGGGCTTCATCTTCCAGGACTACAACCTCATCGCCTCCCTGACCGCCGCCGAGAACGTCTCCATGCCCTCCCGCCTGGCCGGGCGCCCCCTGGGGAAGAGCCGGGCGGTGGCGGCCCTGGAGGCCGTGGGCCTGGCCGACCGCGCCGGTCTCAAGCCGCATCAGCTCTCCGGCGGCGAGCGTCAGCGGGTCGCCATCGCCAGGGTGATGGCCTCGCAGCCCAGGATCGTCTTCGCCGATGAGCCCACCGGCGCCCTCGATCTGAACGCCGGGCAGGTCGTCCTGGACTGGCTGCGCCGCCTGACCGAACAGGGCACCACCGTCGTCATGGTCACCCACGACGTCGAGGCCGCCGCCCGGGCCGACGCCGTGGCGGTCATGAGCGGGGGCCGGCTGGTCACCTGGTCCGATACCCGTGACGCCGCCCGCATCGCCGAGCTGGTCCACTCCACCCGCAGGCCCGGCAGCGCGCCCGCCCAGGCTTCATCGCCCAGCCACTGAGCACGCAGAGAAGTAAGGAAAGGAAGGGCCGACCCCATGACCGCACTTGTCTGGAAGGATCTGCAGCACCATGCCCGCCAGTGGCTGTGGTCGCTGCTGGTGGCCACCACCGGCGGCATCTTCATCGGTGTCATCATCATCTCCTGGTACAGCGCCCAGCAGTGGTCCGCCGCCCGGGCCGACGCCTCCCAATCCGCCGAGTACATCAAGCTGACCGGCATCCTGGGCTCCAACCTGGTCGGCTATGCGGGCCTGTCCGTCGCCGTCGTCGTCTCCTCGACGCTGGCGCTGACGGTGACCGCGCAGGCCCGCTCCCACGCCCTGTGGAAGATCATCGGCATCCCGAGCCGGCGCATCCGCAGCATCATCCTCGCCCAGACCGGCATCATCGGCCTGCTCGGCGGACTGATCGGCGGACTTGTGGCCCTGCCGGCCACCGACTGGTACCTGCTCACCTGGCGCGATCTTCAGACCTATCCGGCCGACATGCCCGTGATCACACCCGTCTTCGCGGTGCCCCTGACCATCGCGATCACCGCCGCCTTCTGCATTCTGGGAGGCTTGGGCGCCGCCCGGCGCGCCGCGACCACGCCCGAGATGCAGGCCCTGCGCGAGGCCGCCACACCGGCGGCCCGCACCCGCATCTGGCAGTGGATCGTCGCGGGCCTCTTCCTGTTCAGCGTCGTCATGGTCCTGATCGTCGCGCTGGCCAACCCCGATGAGCTCGCCGGCCACAAGGGGATCGATCCGGAGATGGCCGCCGACATCAAGGAGATGGACAACATCGAGGGACATCTGGCGGGGCTGGGCGGGTCTCTGGCGCTGATCACGATGATCGCCGCACTGTGCGTCCCCAACTGGACCATCCGGCCCCTCCTGACGGGGTGGACGGCCCTCATCCCCGGGGACAGCAGCGCCGCCTGGTTCGCGGCACGGGCCAACGCGCGCCACCGCTCCACCATGAGCCTGACGACGATCGTCCCCTTCGGCATCGCCGTGGGGATGACCGGAGTCGTCTACTCGATCGTCGGGGCCTCCCAGGCCTCCGGCGCCACTGGCGGCGTCACCGGGTTCCTGGCCATCGCCGTGCCCATCTTCGTCATCTCGGGTGCGGGCGGCATCGCCAATATCGCCATGGTGGGCTCCACCAGGCGGCAGGAGGGCGCGCTGATGGGCGTCATCGGCGCCCGGCGCTCCACACTCATGGTCACCACGGTCCTCGAGGGCGCCATCTACGCCGTCACCGGCATCCTTTTCGGCCTGATCGCCACCCTCCTGAGCGCCGCCGGCTCCGCGGTTCTCTCCGGAGGCGGGATGAGCGTCTTCCTCACGGCCCTGCCTGTGCGGACGCTCATGCCGGTGGTCGCAGTGGTGCTCGTGCTCGCCGTAGCCACCACCTGGCTGCCCGCTCTGTTCGACCACCGTCCCATGATGGATCGGCTCCGCCGGCCCGTGTGAGGCGCGGCGCGAGCGCCCCATCCCGCCCTGTTCAGTGTTCAGGTCGACTTTTTCGAACGAGATCGACGGTGTCACCGTCGATCTCGTTCGAAAAAGTCGACCTCGACGTCCGGCCCGCCGCCGGCGCGCCGTCAGTCCCGGGCGGCAGCCTCCTCGCGGGCCGAACGGGCCGCCCCGGACGCGTAGGCCCGCGCGCCGCGCACCAGAACGCGGGCGAGGGCACGCCCGAAGGCCTGAATGACCGGCTCGACTCGCTCGGCCTCGGCACGGGCGCGAGCCCCCGCCTGAAGAGCCTCCGCGGGCAGTTCGGCCTCAGACAGCGCCTCGGCCACCTCCTCCCCCTCGACGACGCCCATGGCGCGGGCGACTGAGCGGGCGCGCCAGTACTCGATGCGCGCCGGGGTGGACTCGGGGTGATGCTGAAGAGCCAGGAGTCTGCCTGCGCGCCATGCCTGCACCGGGGCGCCCGCCGAGGAGGCCAGCAGCGTCGCCCCCTCGGGCAGCCGGACGATGCCGTCCTCGTGGGAGACGATGACGGGAAGGCGGGTGCCGTCCCGAGTGGGAATGCCGGTCCGGACTGCGGCGCGCACGGCCTCGTCGAGGATCTCGGAGAAGACGGCGTCCTGACCGGCCGCCTCGGTCAGCTCCAGCTCGACGACGCCGCCCTCGCCTCCGTGCGGAGAGGGAACCGCGGTGACACCGCCCAGCGCTTCGGCCGCGATCTGGGAGCCCAGGCAGATGGCCACCGCCGGCACGCGCTCGTCCACGACGTCTCGCAGCAGGGCGCGCAGGTCCACCAGCCAGGGGTGCTCGGCGTCGTCGTGCGCACTCATGGCCCCGCCCAGGACGACGAGCCCGCTGCCGATCTCGGACAGGTCGGGGATCGCGTCCCCGACCCAGGGCCGCACCATTCGCAGGGTGACGCCCTCGGCGAAGAGCCACTCGCCCAGGGGGCCCAGGGGGGCGAAGGCCTCGGGCTCGACCACGGTGATGACCGGTGCGGCTGCAGCGGACGATGCAGGGAACGCAGAGGCCGCTGCGATCTCCCGAGCCTCCCGGGACCCGGCAGCCCGGCCGGCCGGCACCACCGTGGATGAGTTCGAATTATCAGTCATGACCCTAGAGTAGAGTGGCTCGTCCTCAGTCGTGGTCGCGACATGAGGGCATACGCCCGGCAGGCGGTGCGCTCTGTCGGGCGAATGCACTTCTGCGCTTCGCGGAATGCGCGCGTGCTTCTACCTACGGGGTCGCCCACAGCCAGGGGCTGATCATGGACCAGACCTCGGTTCCGAGTACGGGGCGCAATGGGATGTTAGTAGCGGGTCCGTTCGGGTCGACGACGGGGTCGTCGTTCTCCATGATCTCGTAGATCATGTTGTTCACGCCGAGGGTGAGCATCTGCCCGGTGGGGATGAAGCCGTCTCGGTCCCTGTCCTCCCTCACACGCGCTACCGTGGTCCATTGTCCGGATTCGGCATCGCGGACGAAATCGGAGGCGCGCGGCCCGTTCCTCCCGATGATCTGCATGATTCTCACAGCAGCATCAATGTCCCCGAGGCGCGTAGCGGCGGCGAGGGTGTCGAAGATCTCGTCGGGGCCGTCGTCGATCATGGGCCGGGGGTACAGGTGGTCATTGGCCAGGGCGATATGGGGGACCTCGACGTCGTCGCAGGCGTAGATGTGGACGCCATCGGCGTCATACCGCGTAATGGTGCAGCGGGGTGAGGCGAGCGAAATGACGAGATCCCGCACGGTGACCGTGTCGGTCGGGTCGAGGCGACGGAGGCTGTATCGGGCATCGGCAGCCATGAGCCCCTCGAGAACCTCTCGGGCCGCCGCAGTCGGGCCGTAGGGGTCGATGACGCCGAGGTCTTCCAAACCGGCGAGGGCGCCTTCGGCGTAGGTGGCGCGCTCGGCGACGGGACCGGTGACCATCCGCTCGAGGACGTCCCACTGGGATGCCTCCAGGATGATGACTCCGCGATCGGTGTCGAAAGAGCTCATGCTGCGACCTCCAGGGTGTCACTCATGGCGAGGAACTGTTCGGAAACGGTGCCGAATTCGCGGGTGGTGCAGGTGAAGGTCACCGTCCACAGATGGATGCCGTCATCGGCTTGGTCCACCCAGGCCACCTGGAACACGGTGAGAGCCTGGTCGTCGAGGATATAGATGCCGCTGCGGAGGTGCCGCCCTTCCGGAGAGCCGGCGGCGGGGAACTCATCAATCATGCGCATACCGGGGATGCTGTCCGCCATGAGGCGGGCGGAATTGAAGAGGGTCTCCTCCGGGTTCTCATCCGGGTCAAGCGTGGTGCGGACGGCGACAAGGTTGGGGGCGTAGGCGGGAGTGGCGGGCACAGCCGCCGCCACGTACCGGACTGTGTCGCCTGCGGCGTCGAGCATGCCCGGGGGGAGGTCGTCGGGGGTTATGGTCTGCCACCCCGGGGCGAGCTGGACGTTGATTGTGTCACGCATCGTTCTCCTCATCATCCTTCGCAGATGGTCATGGCCCGGTAGGCCGTGAGCGGTGGGGCAGCACCGAGTGCCTGACCGGCTGTATCCGTCCGGCCGGACGCCCGAGTGGTCGTCTCACCGGCACCATCACCAGGATAGTGGTCAGACTGACCGTTGTTCGACGGCGCAGTCACGCCAATGGCTGATAGCCCCGGCGACGCCGACGGTGCTGCTGGTGCTGACGGCACTGATAGCAACTGATAGCGCTGACGGTTTTGACCGCATTGGCGGCGCCCCTTGGCGCGGCCGACAGACACAGGTGTGTGGGATTCTGAATCGGAAAGCCGGGGAAATATCGTCAACTTCATCAATGGAATAGTCCATGGAAAAGATTATTGAGGCCGTCGGCGGCCATCTCCCCCAGGCCAGACCCAACGATCCCACCAATAATACCACCGACAGCCACTCCGACTGGACCGCCGACGCTCCCACCGATGATCGCGCCCGCCTGAGCGCCGGCCCATCCGCCTGCAGCAGTAACGCCACCCTTCGTCACCGCTCGAGTTACCTTCTCACCGTCACCGATTGATGGGTTGTGCGAGTCTTTCTGCCACTGCTCGTAGGCACTGACCCCGAAGGACACCCCGGTAGCCACTTTACCGGCCACATTGAGCCCCGATTCGAGCCACTTGGCGCCATTAAGTGCCTTGGCGCCCTTGGATCCTTCTTCTATCGCACGACTTGGCAACCAATTATCGAGACTCCTCATATCGATCACATCGCGAGTTTTGGCGAAGATCGAGCCAAAAACGTTGTTAGGCGCGGTAAGAGCATGAACTCCTTTCAAAGAAAACGCTTCGCCCGCCCTCAAGCCGTACCCCTTAAGTAGTTTACTGGCATCATCAACACGGTTGACACCCCAGGTAAAAGCGTTCCCGACTGTCGATATCCCATCACTCCCCGCAGAAGGCAGCACATAATCGACTACAGGATTCGTCACCGTTCGAATGGGAGCAGGTAGGTCTGCCGCCGCAACCTCGGCGCAGGCGTCCGCAAAATTCCTGCGGGCCTCGGTTTCCCGGTCGCGGATCTCCGATGTTTTCTTATCCAAACTTTTGTACAGATTTTTTTCTGCTCATCTACGGCAACACAGGCATATTCAGTTATCATTCCTGTGGGGTCGAGCACGCTCTCCCCCGAAACCGTCAACCCACCGCCACTGGCCTCACTGCGCACACCTTCCAAGTCCGCCTTAATGTTGCTGAGAGCGCTCGCAAATTCGGTAAGAGCGGTCTTGTAGTTCCCCAGTCCTGACACCAGGCCCTCACAGCTCTTCACCGAGGAGTTTATCGAACCGACAGAGCTGACCGCCGTTGCACCTTCAAGTTCTGCCAGATTCTTCCGCGCGCCGATTAGATCGTCTTCAGATTTATCAACGGATGCTTTAATTTTCTCGACGGCAGCGGCCGAAGCTGTAATATCGGCAGGATTAGCGTCCAGATGTGTGTCGATAGGCATGATTACTTGCCTCCGTAGGGCGTGATGGGATTTGTAATCGGTTCTATAACAGGAATAGAGGGATCCGTATATCCCGGGGGATAGGGAGAGCAGGGAGGAGGCATCGGAGGAGCTTGAATAAGCGGAGGAGCAGGCGAGGAAGGCGGAGAGGGAGGGGGAGAAAGAGCTGGCGGACGTGGAGTGCTGCGGCCGTTCTGCTCATCAACATACCGCATGTTCTTATCCGCTTTCGATAAAGCTTCCGAAATCGACGACACGCCGGGGCACAAGCGTGAGAATGCCTCCTGGAGGTGCGCTACGGCCGGTTCTGCGTCCGCCTGCGACCACCCGCATCCCGCCGGTGCACTCACCGATTTATCACCCAATTGTCCGCTCGCAGAGTTCAAGAGCGAAAGCGCCGCCGCCACCCGAGCGTAATCCCATTTCAATGTCATTCAGAGTCTCCTCTCACAGAGCGCCTATACGATCTCCCGAGATTCAGGACTTATGTTTTTCCGAAGGTCCGGGAATCATGGGAGCTAAGGTAGCAACCAGCGATCATAAAACCCATGGGCAAAACTCCCGTAGCAGCTATAGCAGTCTTGTCAGACCTGGGCGTAAATCTATGTCTGAATTACGGATGAGCAAAGATTGTTGGTCCCACAGAATACTATTCGGCGGTCCCAACAATTCTAGGCATATGTACGCTGCGACTGAGTATCACCCAAACGGATGACACCGTATGGCGTAGTCCGAATGGTCGCCAGATCGGCGAAACGGGACGTCACCCTCCTGAGGCGTCCAAGCACACGCGCTGTTCTTGGCTCCCGCATCACTTGTCGATCCAGGCCTGAAGGCGAGGCGCCCCGGTGATCTACGCGAGGGCCGCTGTTCCCACCAGGTGGTTCCGGTGGGAACAGCGGCCCTCGCGTACCTGTAGGTGCAGCTGCAGCAACGACGTCATTCGCAGTATCCACCCACCACTGCTGGGTCCACGGCGCGGTGGTGGTAGATCATCATGTGGAGATTCCTGCCGGAAAGCTCCAGGGCCGTCACGCCCTTTCACTCATTTTCAGTGGCATCTGCAGCCCGCTGAGCCTCCACCTCCCGCTGGAGACGCTGCTTCGTCTCACGCCATCGCCGTTTCTCCATCTGCCCCTCCGGATACATGAACTGCGGCAGCCGAAATGGAACCAAACCCATTGCCGCCGCAGCCAAACACACTAATGAACCCGGACCAAAGATCCACATGAGCGAGTTGCTATTATCCACCAACAGAGCCCCACCACCAAAGATCATGAAGCCTCCAACAGAAGGCTCGACAATCGCAGTCGTGTTACGACCTAGGTTGAACTCATCCGTTATAGCCCGGCCCAACTCCCCAAACCAGGAGTCAGAGAACATCTCAAACCACCAGGTAATCAATGCCCCAGCCCCCAGTATCAGACAGCCAATACCAGCCCATAATTCCTTAGACACGAGTCACTGCCCCAAATCGTGCTAACATCCGTCAATGAAATAAGCCATGGACCCAACCATTGACCTTGTCCGCAGCCATCTTCCCCAACCCAGATCCAATAGCGCCGCCAACAACACCGCTGACAATACCACCGACCGCAGCACCAACAGGACCACCGACACAGGCACCTATAGCGGCACCGGCCTGGGCCAGAAGGAAGGCCGCCAACTTCACCGACAGATTCGATGAGACCAATGGCCTCGCACACATACACGACAAGTTGAGCCGCGAGCTCACAGGTATATGCGTTTCCTTCCGTCTCTAATGAGAACGAGGGGATACATCATCGCGCGGAGAACCCAATACCGGAAAGCTCCAGGGCCGTCACGCCCTTTCACTCATTTTCAGTGGCATCTGCAGCCCGCTGAGCCTCCGCCTCCCGCTGGAGACGCTGCTTCGTCTCACGCCATCGCCGTTTCTCCATCTGCCCCTCCGGATACATGAACTGCGGCAGCCGAAATGGAACCAAACCGATAATACCTACTGCAAGAGATAGGAACATTCCTATACCAAACAACGTTGTCAGCGGACCGCCGATTTCGAAACCGGCCGCCTGCGCCAGAGACAATCCCCCGCCGGATGTTAAGAAGCCTCCCACAGCAGGCTCGATGAGCGCGGTGGTGTTACGACCTAGGTTGAACTCTTCCATGAAAGACCGGCACAACTCCGCATACCAGGAGTCTGAGAACATCTCAAACCACCAGTTGACCAGCATCGCCCCGCCCAGCACGAGTCCCCCGATCCCAACCCATACTTGGTTGGACATGCTCACTCACCGCCTCATACCACCAGCGACAATCGTCAATGCAACCATTTGTGAAGCAATCCATTAGCACCATCAGCAAGGCTCTTCCCCAACCCAGATCCAATAGCGCCGCCAACAACACCGCCGACAATACCACCGACCGCAGCACCAACAGGACCACCGACACAGGCACCTATAGCGGCACCGGCTTTGCCGCCTACCGCAGCGCCAGCCCAACCACCAGCAGCTGAGCCGACTCCCTTAGTGGTCGCCCGGACTACTTTCTCGCCTTCACCTATGGACGGATTGTGCGAGTCTTTCTTCCACTGCCCGTACGCATCAACCGCAAAAGTCGCCACCGTACTTGCCCGGCCACCCCACTTGAGAGCAGTACCAGCGGCGCCTCGCGCTGCGCTAACTGCTTTTGCACCGGTGGACCCTTTCGCTGCATCGGGTACTTTCCAGTTCTTGAGTTGCCCTCGACCGACGGTATTATGGAATCCATCTTTTATCTTGCCGGCCCATCCAGCACCATCCGTCGCCCTTTTGAAGGTTGCGCCTGTTGCCCTCAAGCCGCCTGCTTCCATTACCGTCTTGATATTACCAGCACGACCGACAGCCCATTTGGCTGCATTTACTGGATCCCTCCAGTCGCCATTATTGACCGAAGGAACGAAATAGCCACCTACCGTACTCTTGACCGCTTGGGCAACAGGGCCTCCGTCTGTGATTTTTTTGCAAGCATCTGCGAATGCCTGCCTTGCCTCGGTCTCCCTATCTCGAATATCGCTGGTATCGGTCTCCAGGGTGTTGTACAAGGTGATTTTTTCTTGTTCAATACTACTTTCGTAGACCTCATATGAATTATTGAGATCTGGTCCGAACGGGTAAGAAGTTGTCGGCTGAAGAATAGTCTCTCCGGAAAGAGTCAACCCGCCTTCGGTGGCCCTGCTGCGAATCCCCTCCAAATCCGTTTTAACTTTACCCAGAGCGCTGGCAAGATTATCCAGAGCAGTCTTATAACTGCCTAAAGTAGAGACCATATCCTTGCATTTATCGGCCGATTGGCTGATCGAAATAGCAGCATTTATGGCTGTCGCCCCGTCCATGCTGGCCATCGTCTTGCGCGCACTGATCAAATCGGTCTCGGCGCTATCGACATGCGTCTTGATATTACCGATCTCCGTTGCCGACGCCGTGATATCAGACGGCGTCGCATCCAAATGGGTGTCAATAGACAAGGCTACTACCCTTTGTGTTTGGAATCGTTTCAGTCGTGTAGACCCGATGGCCTATTTATCGCCCGTTTGGATTCGAGCTCATACCCGCATAAGGCGTCCCCGAGTGCGATCCCGACGTCGTCCCCCCACCCCCAGAGGAAGAACCACCCCACGTGGACCCCGCATCTGCGGACATCGCGGGAGAAGAAGATGAATGAGGCTTCCCGCTCCCTTTCGAGGAGGAACTTGTGCCCAACGTCGTCCCCGGGTCCGTGCCTGACTGGGCAGGAGAGCACTGCGGAACGGTGCTCGCGCTGTGCGTATCAGCCGACGTCATAGTCGAGTCGGCATTCGATAAACTGGTTGACAGCGACGGGATGCTCGATTTCAATCCCGACAACGCTGCCTGAAGGTTCGACACCACCGCCGAGGCATCCGCCGCCGACCACCCGCAGCCCGATGGTGAATTTACCGAATCCCCACTAATAGAACTATTTGCCGAATCCACGCTCGACTTGGCTGACATGGCCTGATTGTGATCCCATTTTAAATTACTCGTCATCCGACGGCCTCTCGCTACTCGTCGTGTCACTACTCATCGCGGATTGGGACGGCGCCGACGGTACCACTCGATCACGATTCAGTCACGAGGAACCGCCCCGCTCGTTGACTCGACCGCGGTCGGTGACGCTCGGCAGCAGTCCAAATCCGCCCCGCCCTCACCCAACCCCCTACCGCTCGGGCCCCACGCCCATTCTCCATGCCCATCTTCACGTCTTCACGCGCGCTCCACACCCGGCCCAGGCCCGCTCCACGCGAAACGGCTTGCCCGGCCGGCACCTCTGCAAGGACGATAAGCTTGCTCGCACCCACACCCGAGGAGCCCGACGTGTTCTGGAAACGCAAGCGCGACACCCCCGTCGTCTCACCGCAGGTGGTGACGGTCGAGGACCTTCGGGTCCGGGCGGGCAAGGCGCTGGTCACAGCCGACGACGCCGTGCGCTCGGCCTCCGAGGAGCTGTCCTACGCCCAGGCCCAGTTCGGCCTGTCGGCGACGGACCCCTTCACCGCGGCGCTGGAGACCGCCCGCGGGCACCTGGCCCGCTCCTTCGAGCTGCGCAAGCTCCTGGACGACGACATCCCTGAGACCGAGCCCGTCCAGCGCCAGATGTACAGCGAGATCCTCCAGCGGTGCAACGACGCCGTCGGCATCATCAAGGAGCAGGAGTCCGCCTTCAATGCCCGCCGCGGCCTGGAGGCGAATCTGCCGACGTCCGTGGCCGAGACCGCCCAGAGGGCCGATGAGACCGAGCAGGCGATCGCCATGGCCAACACCCTGCTGGTCACCCTCCACGCCACCTATCCGGCCGGCTCGCTCACCTCGGTCTCGGAGGCTCCCGAGCGCGCCGGTCGTCTGCTCGAGGCCGGGCGCACCGCCCTGGACCAGGCGCGAGCCTCCATCGAGGCGGGCCAGCACCCCACCGCTGTGGAGCAGGTGCGCATCGCCCAGGGCACGATCGCCCAGGCGGGCGAACTCGCCGCCCAGGTCACCGGGGCGCGGGAGCGCCTCGAGCGCGCCACCGCGGACCTGACGGCCGCCATCGCCTCGATCTCCTCCGACCTGATCGACGCCAAACGGCTGGGATCCCAGGTGCCGTCCGCATCCCTGGACCCACTGGTGGCGGATGCCGAGGCCGCCGTCGCCGAGGGCCGGGCCGCTTCCGGCCCCGGGGCCACCGGAGACCCGCTGGCCGCCCTGGACCACCTGGCCCAGGCCGAGGCCGCGCTCGACGCCGCACTCGCGCCCGCCCGCGCCCAGGAGGAGAACAACTCTCGCGCGCGCGCCTCGCTCGGCTCGCGCCTGGTGCGTCTCAACTCCCAGATCACGGCGGTCACCTCCTACATCACCACGCACCGCGGGGCCGTGGGCCCCTCTGCGCGGACGGCGCTGTCGGAGGCCTCCAGGCACGCGGGAGCCGCCAACTCGATCCAGGACACCGACCCATCTGCTGCCCTGTCGGAGGTCGCCCAAGGCGAGCCGCTGGTGGCCCAAGCCCAGACACTGGCCGAGGCGGACGTGCGCCAGTCCGGGTCGTGGGGTTCGGACTCGGGCGCGGGCGGCGGCCAGGGTCGCGGCGGCGGGCTCGACGTCGGCTCCCTGGTCCTGGGCGGACTGCTCATGGGAGGACTGAGCGGAGGCCACCACGGCGGCTGGGGAGGTCCCGACCTGGACTTCGACTTCTTCGACTGACGCCGTGCTGGGCTGGACTGATATCGAGGCCGGCGCGGCCGGTCCGGCCGGCTTGACAGACCTGCACGACCAACTCTACGAGCCGGCCTGACGGGTCCGCGAGGCTCCCGGCGATACGTCCCCTCCCCCACCCCCGGGCGCTGGGCGGCACCCGGGTTTTCTGGAACGATGGTCCGAAGACACTCCGCCGAGCCACAGAGCCGAATAGAACAGAGCCGAAACTACAGACCCGCTCGCGCGCCGTCCCCGGCAGCCGGGCACAGAGAAAGGGAACACCGCATATGGCCGAGAAGCAGTCGATCCTGGGGCGCATCGCCCAGCTGACCCGGGCCAACGTCAACGCCCTCCTGGATCGCGCCGAGGACCCGGAAAAGATGCTCAACCAGCTGGTGCGCGACTACACCGCCTCCATCTCGGAGGCGCGCGACGCCGTCGCCCAGACGATCGGCAACCTGCGACTGGCCGAGAAGGACCATGCCGCCGACATCGCCGAGGCCAGGGACTGGGGCAACAAGGCGCTGGCGGCCTCCCGGAAGGCCGATCAACTGCGCGCCGGCGGGGACTCGGTCGGCGCCGACAAGTGGGACTCGCTGGCCAAGATCGCCCTCACCAAGCAGATCACGGCTGAGAACGAGGCCAAAGAGGCCGAGCCGATGATCGCCTCCCAGCAGCAGGTCGTCGAGCAGCTCAAGACGGGCCTGCAGCAGATGGAGGCCAAGCTCGGCGAGCTGCACTCCAAGCGCGACCAGCTCATCGCCCGTAAAAAGACCGCCGAGGCCCAGGTCAAGGTCCAGGGCGCGATCCGCTCGATCAACGTCATGGATCCCACCAGCGAGCTCTCCCGCTACGAGGACCAGGTCCGCCGCGTCGAGGCGCAGGCCGCCGGGCAGATGGAGCTCGCCGGCTCCTCGCTGGAATCGCAGTTCGCCGAGCTGGAGGCATCCGGCGCGGACCTGGAGGCCGAGGCCCGCCTGGCGGCCCTGAAGTCGGGCGGCAACAGCGCGCTGCCCGGCGCGTCCTCTCCGGCGCAGATCACGGACGGCGATGACGTCGACGCCGCCTTCGCCGCGCTCAAGGCCGAGAACGCCCAGCCGGCCGCCCAGCCCATCGACCCCGAGCAGTCCTCCTACTGATTGCTTCTGATTCCCGCTGAAACCGGCGCACCGCCGACCAGCAGAACCGACCGGCAAGCGGCGCTCCGAGGATCCTGTTCCCCCCGGGGCGCCGCTTCATGCGGGTCGCCGGCGGCGCCACGCCGATCGCCGCACACCGCCGACAAACGGCCGCCGGCCCCTGGTAGCGCTAGCATGAGCGCTATGAGCACCCCCACTTACCTCCTCGTCGACGGGGAGAACATCGACGCCACGTTGGGCATGAGCGTTCTGGGACGCCGGCCCGAGCCAGAGGAGCGTCCCCGCTGGGACCGCGTGCTCTCCTTCTGCGACGAGCTGTCCGATGCCAGTGCCGGCGGCGAGGGCGCCGACACCACCGCCCTGTTCTTCCTCAACGCCACCTCGGGGCACATGCCGATGGGATTCGTCCAGGCCCTCATGGCCATGGAGTACCGCCCCCTGCCACTGGCCGGATCGGGAGAGACCGAGGAGAAGGTCGTCGACGTCGGTATCCAGCGCACGCTGGATGCGCTGGCCTCGCGCGCCGAGTCGGGGCACAGGGCTCAAGTCCTGCTCGGCTCGCACGACGGCGATTACATCCCGCAGGTCGAGCGCCTTCTGGCCGCGGGCGCCTATGTCGGCGTGCTGTGCTTCCGAGAGTTCCTCAACGCCCAGCTGGCGGCGCTGGAGGAGAACGGCCTGGTGATCCACGACCTCGAGCAGGATGTGGACGCCTTCACCAGCCCGCTGCCGCGCGTACGGATCATCCCGCTGGACGAGTTCGACCCGCTCAAGTTCATCTGAGCGCGCCCCGCACAGAGCCATACAAGCCATCCAGAGCCATGCTGCAAGCCGGTGGGCGTGACGTTTGTCATGCCCACCCCATGCGGTCCTCATAAGAACCGGTGACGCCTCTCAGTAACGGCGGCCCGGAATCCGGGAGAGCCTGGAGCCGATCAGAAGCATCGGCCCAGGAGGACGACATGGCCATCATCGAGGCCGCCAACGTGACGCGCACCTACGGCAAGGGGAGCAAGGGCAGTAGCGCCTTCACCGCTGTCGCGGGAGTCAGTCTCTCGGTCGCGCGCGGGGAGCTCGTCTCGGTCCTCGGCGTCAACGGCGCCGGCAAGACCTCCCTGGTCGAGGTCATCGAGGGCATCGTCCCCGCCGCATCGGGCACGGTCCGCGTCCTGGGCCGCGACCCGGTGCGCGACCGGCCCCTCATCCGCCCCCGCATGGGGATCATGCTTCAGGAGGCCGGCTTCGCCCAGGCCCTCACGGTCGCCGAGACGCTGCGCATGTGGGCGGGGACCCTGACCAGTCCGCGCCCCGTGACCGAGGTCCTTGAGCTGGTGGACCTCACTCGCCGCGCAGACATTCGCGTGAAGTCCCTGTCCGGCGGTGAGCGCCGTCGTCTTGACCTGGCCATGGCGATCCTCGGCCGCCCTCACATCCTCTTCCTCGACGAGCCGACCACGGGCCTGGACCCGGCTTCGCGCCGTCGCACCTGGGACCTCATCCGCCGGATGCTCGCCGAGGGCACCACCGTCCTGCTCACCACCCACTACCTGGAGGAGGCCGAGGAGCTCGCCGATCGGGTCCTGATCATGGCCGCCGGTCGTGTTCGCGCCCAGGGCACCGTCGCCGAGATCGTCTCGAACCACGCCTCGAACCTGTCATTCAGCCTGCCGGACCCTTCGCCGATCGGGGAGGCCGACCTGCATGCTCTCCCCGCGCTCGTCGACGCCCCGGAGCGGGCACGGAACCGGATCCGACTGTTCAGCTCGGACCTGCAGACGACCCTGTCGGCGCTCATGCACCTGGCGGACACCCGCGGCGTCCGCCTGACGGGCCTCAACGCCCGCTCGGCCTCCCTGGAGCAGGCATTCCTCGCGCTCACCGCTGAAGACACTGACAGCACTGACGACGACGGCCGCCGCGCCCCCGAAGCCGCCTGAGCTCCCTGCAGCGCCCCGCCTGCGAGCGCCGCACGTGCCCCGCCCCCCCATCAAGCCTCAAGGAGGAGACCATGAATCCCGCCTTCGCCGACAACGCCACCGCCTCGGCGGCCCCTCGCACGTGGTCGAGCACCACCGCTCCCGTCAGCCCGCGCGCCCTGCGCCGCATCACCGCCATCGGTCGGGCGGAGATCCGGCTGTTCGTCCGCAACCCCACCGTCCTGGCCACCGCCCTCCTGTTCGCACCCGTCACGGTCGGCCTCATGAGCCCATTGCTCGGGCGGGACCTGACCGGTCCGGCCTTCGCGACCTTCCTGGTGGAGATGCTCGCAACCTGGTCGATGCTCATGGTCGTCTACTACAACCTCACGATCATCTTCGTCACCAGGCGCGAGGAGGGGGTGTTCCAGCGCATGTCCACCGGGGAGGCGAGCCCCTGGGAGGCGCTCGTCGGCGCCTGTCTGCCGTCGGCCGCGGTCGCCGTCGCCCAGGTGGTCCTCGGGACCGCGGCGGCCATGGCGCTCATGGGGATGCACTCGCTCGCCAACCCCCTGCTCATGCTGGTCGCCCTGGTGGGCGGGACCGTGTTCCTGGCGGCGACGGCGGCGTGGAGCTCGACGTGGACCGCAACCGTCGAGGGCGCCCAGTACTCCACGATGCCGCTGTTCCTGGTGCTCATCTTCTTGTCGGGGACCTTCCTGCCGGCCTCCATGTCCGAAGGACTGCGCGCCATCGCCGCCGGAAGTCCCCTGTACGCCATGTCCGATCTGGTCTCGCTGGGGATGACGGGCACGAGCCTGGACGGGGGCATCACTGCCGAGGGGTTCACCAGCACCCTGATCGCGGCCGGTCGGCCGGCGCTCTGCCTGGCCTGCTGGTGCGTGGCCGCCTGGGCGATCGCCGGTCGGACCATGCGCTTCGCCCGCCGTCGCTGAGCCGCAGCCGCGCCCGCCGCCCCATCGTCGAGGTCGACATTCTCGAACGAGGGCGACGGTGGCACCGTCGCCCTCGTTCGAGAATGTCGACCTCGACGCAGAAGGAACCCAGAAGGAACCCGCTCATGATCCACAGCGCCCCGCTCCCGCCCGCTGCCGGCCCTCCCAGCAGAGGGCGCCGGGGCGAGGGCACCACCAGGCTGCGCGAATACACCCTGTGGTCGATGTACGCCCTCCTCGTGCTCTGGCCGCCGTGCCTGGCCCTGTCGTATGCGAGAGCGCCGGTCTACACCCCCTGGACGCTCCCCTTCCTCGCGTGCCAGACGGCCGAGGCCGTCGCCTGCGGGATCACCCTCCACCACGTGGCCGCCTACGAGATCGAGGACACCCCCGTACCCCGGTGGTGCCGGGCGCTCCTGGCCGCCACCACCGCAGCCGGCGCTGTCACCGCCATCGGGGCGCTCCCACCGGGTGCGACCTCCCTGTCCCACCCGACGGCGGAGCTGACTATCACCATCGGAGCCTGTCTGTGCGTCCTCGCCCCGCTCCTGAGCGCCAGCCGGATGGTTCTGCTGGGCCTGGCCTCGACGGGCGCCGTGGCCGCCGGGTCAGCGCTCGCCCACCACCTCATCCCGAGCCCGGACTCCCCTCCGACCGGCCCGATCGTCCTGGGAGGCCTCTTCCCCACCTCCCTCATGCTGATCCTCATGCCCTTGGCGACGCGCTGGTCCTTCGCCATCCTGTCCTCGGTGCGCGCCCAGGAGGACCTCGACCTGATGCGGGCGGACCTGGCCGTCGCCCAGGAACGACTGCGCATCGCCCGGGACCTGCACGACGTCTTCGGGCGAACGCTGACGACCGTCGCGGTCAAGGCCGAGCTCGCCGCCGCCCTGGCCGATGCCGAAGAGGCTCCGCGGGCGGCCGCCGAGTCCCGAAACGTGCGCACCCTGGCGGACGACGCCCTCAAGGAGGTGCGGGCCGTGCTCGCCGAGTACCGCCGCCCGGACCTGGCCACCGAGCTCGCCGGCGCCCACTCCCTGCTGGCCTCGGCGGGAATCGCCACCCGCACCATAGGCGAGACCGCCATCCCCGTCTGGGCGGCCGAACCGCTGGCCCTGGTCCTGCGGGAGGCCGTCACCAATGTTGTGCGCCACTCGGAGGCGCGGTCGTGCACCATCCGGGTCGCCCTCGATGACGACGGTGCCGCCCTCACGGTCACCAACGACGGCGCCCGCGATCCGGCGGCCGAGGCCGGTTCGGCAGACGCGATCACCCTGGCCGCCCCGGGGCCGACGCAGAAGGGATCACCCTCCGGGCTGGCGAGCCTGTCCGAGCGCATCGAGGCGGTCGGCGGCACCCTGGCAGCGCACCGGAAGAGGGATGATTTCACCGTCACTGCCCGGGTTCCGCGCCCGCCGGCCCCGTCCACCGAGCCGGCTCAGCCTGCACCCGCGGCGATCGCCCAGACGGCAGGAGAAGCTCGTTGACCCCCTTGACTGAGCATCCAGGGTACCCAGAGGATCCGGCGTCCCAGGCGCCCCCGCCGTCCCCGGCGCCTGCGATCCGGATCGTCGTCGCCGACGACGAGACCCTGATCAGGGAGGCCCTGGAGGCGATCCTGTCCCTGCAGGCGGACATCGACGTCGTCGCCGTCGCCGCCTCGGGCACCGAGGCGATCGTCCAGATCGAGCGGCACCGGCCCGACGTGGCGGTGCTCGACCTGCTCATGCCCGGTGCGGACGGGATCGAGGTGGCGGCGGCGATCTCCGACTCCTCACGCTCCTCGCACTCCTCACAGCGGACCCCGCAGGAGACGAAGTGCCTCATCCTCACCTCTCACGCGCGCCCGGGGTACCTCAAGCGGGCGCTGGCCGCAGGCGTGCGGGGGTTCGTCCCCAAGACGACTCCGGCGGCACGACTCACCGAGATCATCCGGCGCCTCCACGCCGGTCAGCGCTACGTCGATCCCGAACTGTCCGCCGAGGCGATCGCCGCCGGCGACTCGCCGCTGACCCCGCGCGAGGCCGACGTCCTGGAGCTCGCCGCGGACGGCGCTCCCGTGGAGGAGATCGCCCGACGCGCCCACCTGAGCCCCGGGACCGTGCGCAACTACCTGTCCGCGGCGGCCCTCAAGCTGAGTGCGCCCAATCGGCATGCCGCCGCCGAGATCGCGCGCTCCAAGGGCTGGATCTGAACGATCCCCGCCGTTCCACGCCCACCCTCCGGGATCAACGCCACAACCGTCATCCAGGAACCTTTCAGAATCCCGGGGCACAGTTGCGGATATGGATCGCATCCAGGACTCTTCCACGTCTCACGAGGCTCATCTTCTCGTCGTCGACGATGAGCCCAACATCCGCGACCTGCTCGCCTCCTCGCTGCGGTTCGCCGGCTTCGAGGTGACGACGGCCGATGACGGCAACGGCGCACTCCACGGAGTCGATGGCGCCGATCCGGACCTCATCGTGCTCGACGTCATGCTCCCGGACATGGACGGCTTCACCGTGGCGCGGCGCCTGCGCGAGCGCGACATCACCACCCCCATCCTCTTCCTGACCGCCCGCGACGACATGGCCGACAAGGTTCAGGGCCTGACGGTCGGAGGCGACGACTACGTCACCAAGCCCTTCGGCCTGGAGGAGGTCGTGGCCCGCATCCGCGCGATACTGCGTCGGACGCACGGCGCCGAGGAGGACGACGGCGTCGTGCGGGTGGCCGACCTCGTGCTGGACGAGGACGCCCACGAGGTGCACCGCGCCGGAGTGGACGTCGAGCTGTCGCCCACGGAGTTCAAGCTTCTGCGCTACCTCATGCTCAATGCCGGACGGGTGGTGTCCAAGGCCCAGATCCTCGACCACGTCTGGGAGTACGACTGGAACGGGGATGCGGCCATCGTCGAGTCCTACATCTCCTACCTGCGGCGCAAGATCGATCAGGTCGAGGGGCAGGACGGGCAGATCGTCACCCCGCTGATCCAAACCCGCCGCGGAGTGGGCTATATGCTGCGCGAACCCAAGGGTGAGTGAGCGGTGCGCACCGCCAGGCGGAACACTCGCACCGGCCCATCCGGGGCCGGCCCTGCCCGTCGTAACGCCACCACCACGAAGAACACCTCCCGCCGGACGCGCAGAACCCGTCAGCACCGCCCGACCAAGAAGGGGCGCTGGCATCCGCTGACGACGGTGCGCCGCGCCTGGATGGCCCAGCCTCTGCGCAGCCGTCTGGCCCTGATCACCACGGGGCTGCTCACCACGGGGCTGCTCATCGCCTCCCTATCGGTCACCTCGCTGCTCTCCACCCACCTGATGACCCAGATCGACGAGCAGCTGCAGTCCACGGCCGGGACGATCGGGCGTCAGGGCCTGAGCCAGATCCGCACCGGCGACAGCCAGAAGCTGCCGTCGACCTACTACGTCGAGGCGCAGTACCTCGACGGCACGTCGGGCAAGATGGTCTCCGACGAGACGGCCGGGGAGTACGGCACCCCCGTGCTGGGCACGCTCTCCCTGGAGGAGGCGAAGAACCAGGAGGTCTTCACCGCCGCCTCCAGCCTGCCCGGACAGGAGTGGCGCGTGATCGCCCTGCCGATCGCGTCGGAGGGCGAGTTCACCGGCGTCGTTGCGATCGGCCTGCCGCTGAAGAACGTCATGCAGACCGTGGAGCAGACCCGTCTCATGGTGGCCTTCACCAATATCTCGGTGATCGTCCTGGGCGCGGCCGCGGCGACCTACCTCGTGCGCCGATCCTTCCGCCCCCTGCGCCAGATCGAACGCGTGGCGGGCAGAATCGCCTCGGGGGACCTGTCGGCGCGCGTGCCCAACACCGAGCCGTCCACCACCGAGGTGGGTTCCCTCCAGAGGGCGCTCAACATCATGCTTCAGCGCAACGAGCAGGCATTCGACGTCCAGTTGGTCGCTCAGGAGCGCATGACCCGCTTCGTCTCCGACGCCTCGCACGAGTTGCGCACCCCCCTGGCCGCGATCCGCGGCTACGGCGAGCTCTACCGCATGGGGGGCGTGCCGCCCGAGCGGAATGACGAGGTCATGGGGCGCATCGAGTCCGAGGCCTCGCGCATGGGGCGCCTCGTCGATGATCTTCTTCAGCTCGCCCGCATGGATGAGGGCCGGGAGATGACCATGGAGCAGGTCGACCTGACGGCGATCGCCACGGGCGCCCTGACCGACATGATGGTCCTCGCCCCTCAGCGCGACTGCGCACTGATCCCGCTCGACGACGATGCGGCGGCATCCGGCCAGGAGCCCTCCCCGATCGTCGTCATCGGCGATAAGGACCGGCTCTCCCAGGTGCTGACGAACCTGCTGGGCAACGTCTTGCGGCACACCCCCGAGGATTCCCCGGTGGAGGTCGCCGTTGGCGTGCGCACCGAGGCTCCGGCGGTGCACGCGACGACGGCGGGCGGGGCAGCGGCGGGGCGGAGTGCCGCCCCGCATCCCTCGGCGGCCTCCGGCGAGAACGCCCGGACCGTCGCCGTCGTCGAGGTGCGCGACCACGGTCCGGGAGTCTCCGACCAGGATGTGGAGAAGGTCTTCCGGCGCTTCTATCGGGCGGACACCTCCCGCAACCGCAAGACGGGGGGATCGGGCCTGGGGCTGGCGATCGTCTCGGCGATCGTCGAGCGGCACGGGGGCACGGTGCGCATGGACCGCACTCCGGGGGGCGGCGCGACGGTTCACATCGAGATCCCGGCCCTGCTCCCCAGCATCGCCAGCGCGCCGCCAGCGCCTGGCCAGCAGCCCCTTCAACAGCCCGGCCAGCAACCCGGTCGGCACTCCCATCGACAGCTCAGCCGGCAGACGGGACGCCCCTGAGCCCGCAGGTGCCCGAGTGACCCGAGTGGTTCTTGTTCCTTGTGCAGCCTATGGGTCCATGAAACACTATGAAGATGGCCGTAAAGGTGGTCGGCCGAACACGCTCTCAACTTCACAACCTTCGCGACCGGCAATACGATACTTGGCATCTTGCACCCTATCTCGGAGGCTCGTATGGGCGTCATCGACGCACCACAGTGGCTTCTTCCGGCCTATGTCCGCAGTGTCAGGGCGCTGGGAGCCTCCGCTCCCGTTGAGGACATCGGGCAGTCGGGGAGGGCCCTCATCGAGATGTGGTCGAGCCCGGATCGCCACTTCCACAACCTCAAGCACGCGATCAACATGCTGGCCCGTGTTGATGAGCTGGCCGACGAGTCCCACGACCCCGACATGATACGCATGGCCACCTGGTATCACGGCTGCATCTTCTCCTCCGCCTCGGAGCAGACGTACAGGCGCAACGGCGGTGAGGACGAGGTCGCCTCGGCTGCCTATGCGGCGGGTGATCTGCATAAGCTCGGCCTGCCTGACGCAACGGTGGACCGCATCTGCGCACTCATCCTCAATCTCAAGCACCACAGTCTGCCCCACAACGACATCGACGCCCTGGCCCTCAATGACGCCGACCTGGGCGCGCTGGCGGTCGAGCCCCAGCAGTACAAGCGCTATCGTCGAATGGTGCGCGAGGAGTACGCCCACATCCCGGTCGAGGATTATTTGCGCGCCCGCCTGACGATCATCACTCGGCTCCTGGATCGCGAGATGCTCTTCTCCTCACCTCTCGGTCAGCGCTGGGAGCGGCCCGCCCGTCAGAACCTGCAGGCGGAGAAGCAGCGGCTGACCGACGAGCTCGCCCGCTTGCGCCCCGACGGCGCTGATGAGGCTGATAGCGCCGGCAGGACTGACAGGTCTGACGGGGCCGACAGCACCGGTAGGGCTGACGGGGCCGGCATCAACAACGCGAACGCCCCCGGTTCCAGGGCCTCCGCCGGGGGAAGCGCTCCGGCGCAGAAGCCCCGTGAGGCGGTGTCGCCCGCGCCCCGGAGGACGAGCGGCACCACCCGCGATGGCCAGGATCAGCACGTCGAACGCACTGGCGGCCGGAACGACCCGAGCGATCGCGGCCGCCGGCCGCCTCGCACACGTTCAGCATCCGGTTCTCCGATCCCGTTCCCGGCCTCCGCTTCGCCCCGGAGGTCTCCGACATCGGCCTCTTCGCCGCGTACGCCCGCCGGCGGCGTCGACGTCGCCGATATCCCGCCCTCCTTTCCTCCTCGGGGGCGGTCCCGCCCGATCTCCCCGATCTCCCGCGGAGACGACGAGGACTTGGGCCATACGACCTCGATGGAGTCCTGCGCCGCCGATCTCGACCGTCTCCTGGCGAGTCGCCGACTGGTGATCAAAGGCGATCAGACGGTGGACCGGGCGGCCCTGGTCGAGGCCGAGCGCGCCAAGCTCGCCGAGCGCCTGCGGCTGCGCACCGAAGCGGCCAAGGCCCTGCGCGAGACGCGGACAGGCGAGATCGCCCCGGTCACCGCCCCTCTCGTCGAGGACGGCGCTGGGGATCTCTGAGACGGCCTCCCACCGTACGACAACCCCCAGGCCGCCACACCACACCCGCCGGCACGCCACCTCGTCGAGATCGACTTTTTCGGACGAGGGCGACGGTGGCACCGTCTACCTCGTCCGAAAATGTCAACCTCGAGAAAAAAGAGGGGCGGGGCTCCACAGAGGAGATCGCGCAGCGGGCGTCCACAAGAGCTCGAGACTCCGGATGCACGACCAGGCTGCGCCTTCCTACGGTGATTGTGCGTCTCGACGTCGAGGCGCACTCAGCACAGCGCCTCGGCGCCCTCACGAAAGGCTTCCGCCATGCCCGTCTTCTCCGTCGACACTCAGGCCGTCGCCGACACGGCAGCCCGCACCCGCACCCGCATCGCCACGATCCAGACCGAGACCGATGGCCTCAAGGGCGACATCTCGCTGCTGCAGTCCTCATGGACGGGCGGCGCCTCGGACTCCATGGCCACCTGCGCCGCCGACTGGCACGTCACGGCCATCCAAGTCCAGTCGAGTCTGGACCTCATCAGCCAGTCCCTCGACCAGGCGGCCGTTTCCTACGATGACGCCGAAACATGCAACGCCTGTCGCTTCAATTTGCCGGATCGCCGCTGAGATATAGCCATGACCTTCGCGGACTGATGATGCGCCGCCACAGACTCTTGTGGCTGTCGTGGCGACGCATCGCATCGCGTCAGCAACCGATGATAGATTGGGTGTTGAGCGTCACAGACTCCTAACCGCGTCGAGGTGACTTGCCGGTGAACAGTGATATCTATTCGAGCGGAAGCAGTCGAGAGGAATCAGCCCGGGCAGTCACCCGGATCAGCAGGCTGCTGCACGATACCGAGCAGCAGGTTGAAGATGCCCGTCATTTGAGCGATCGGCTGGCCTCGATCCGCCAGACCTGCGCCTCGAGCGATCGAGCGGTACGTGTGACGGTGGATATCTCGGGGAGGCTCGTCGATCTGCAGTTGAACGACGCCGTGACATACATGAACCCAACCGTGCTGGCCTCCACGATCCTCAGCTGCATTAAGGAGGCACATGAATCGGCGCGGGAGCGCGCCTCCATTCTGGCATCCGAAGTATGGGGAGAGGATTCCGATCTCACGCAACGCATGAGGCATGCCTACAGGCAGCCCGCGGAGAGCGCTGAAGATAAGCACGAGGGCGGAGCGTCGCGAAGAGATGATTACGCTCCGGGAATGATTATCGGCCCCACTCGATCACCGAGGCCTCCTCGCACTAGGTAGTGGAGTAGGATACGTGCCGGCTCCATTACCCCACTACATTACCTCACCACAGCACCCGGTCATTGGACCCAGAAACGGGAAGCGGCTAGCCCTAACACGAACAGCACCCGAAAAACGCCACCGATATCAACAGTTTATTCGAATGAGCCCAGCATTACGAGCTCTCGACCAACTCCGCCTCATTCTCGATTCTCGTTCGCGACCGCGACATAATAACTACTGGCAGCCACAGCTACTTCCATAGATTCACGCCGGGGTCGAGAACAAGATTGAATTCCTGACTTCTTCCTCCTCCTGGTTCGGGTTCCCCAAGCTCAATAATGGGAGGAGGGGCGGCTTTTATCCATGTGACGGTTCCAAAGCCGTCGAAATGGACGCTTTCCCCCAGGCGAAGATCCACGGCCTGTGTGGGGCCTCCGTGTGGGTGCCATTTCGCCGTGATGACCCATTCATGATTCACCGACCGCACATTCTCCGCATAAAAAATCCCGCCGTCTATCGTCCGAGGCGACGGAAGATTACCGCGTATAGGGAAGGTTTCTCCCTGTTCAGTGCCAGGTGGCAGGGCTGCTGAGCGCTTCAATGGGTGGGTCCACCACACCCGCCCCATCACAGCAACCACGCACAGCAGCACAAGAACCACAACAACACGCACCACCACCTGCCGGCCCCTCCCCTTTACCTGGCCCGCATGCCCGATACGACCACGAACCCACGACCTCACCGCCACCACAACCAAACCCCCTGTCCTTGACCAAACAGAATCCTTCGGCTACTCAGTACGGGCTGCCTATGTCCGTGCGGTTGAAGTATTTCTCATAATCCTCACGAGTGATCTGTATGAGACCATTACCGCTCTGACCATCTGCCTGGTCCTTGTTGTATCCCCACGGATTCTTGAGGGTCACATAATCATCATCAACGTCAACCACGGTGTACACATGTCCCTTAACCAGCTTGTAGTTTCCCTGGGCGTCACCACTATCGATCTTGTTGCCTCCACTCCCGTTCGTGTCCACGGTCGCTGAAACAACAGCATTATCGGCTCCGTTGAAGTCCCCGCCCGCAGTTCCCGCGACGACTGGCTTGTTGTCCTCGACGGCCTGGTCGATCTCGTTCCACTCCTCGTCGGTGTACTTGTGATCGTCCCACCACGGCCACCCCAAGAACCCCGAGCCACCATGGGTATCGATATGATGGGCCTCCTGACCCGACACGTGCTCCATCGCCTCTTCGCCCTGCCCCCCATTATCAAGATCATTACCCCCAACATGGATGCCGTAGGCGCGCTCATAAATATCCAGAAGACTGGACTCGCCCTGCAGTCCCTGGTCGTACTGGGACTGCACCTCGACCGTCACCTCTTTGTCACCGTCATATAATGTGACGACAAACGCACCCGCACCATCAGCCGCAGTATCATCCCACTGCACGTGATCCCTCAAGAACTGCTGCCCCTCCGGCGTCATCGAATACGCCTGCAACGACGCCAACAGGTAACAGTCACCAATGTGACCCTGATGGGTATCCCCCCACACTCCCGTGCCGTCCGCCTGCTCCTTGAGGCGCGCCCACTCTTCATCGGTATAAGCAGTCCGATCCTTGGTCTTCTCAGTCTCCTTACCGCTCAGCCAGCTCCACCATCCATAATCGCTTTTCTCATCCTTCTCCGGCGACCCCTGAGGCCCCCCCGAAGCATCACCACTGCCTGGGCTGCCCAGTGCGGCTGCGGCCCGGGCGGCCGCTAAATCCACCTCGGCCTGTAGGTTTGCCCAGGCTCCCGCGATTGCGGACAGCGCCCCCACCGCGGCACCGGCCCCAAGCGGATTAGCCATGGCCTCCAACACCACCTGGCCCGCCTGCTCACGTAATGCTGCCGCCGCATGAATCGCTGATTCCAGCACCGCCGCATAGTCATCCAACACCCCCGCACCCTGCTCTAAACACCCCACACCCCGCTCCAACCCAGACTCAAGACCACCAGCCGCACCAGAAAACGCCACCGCAGCCTCACCCTCCCACGACACCACCCCACCACGAGCACCACCACTCAAACCAACAGCGGACTCAAGCCTGCCCGCACCCGACCGCCACGACTGGGCCACCGACCGCACCCCGCCCGGATCACCCTCAATCCGACCAACCACCACACCACCAAGCCCACCAGCCATCACCGTCACCGCAACCCCTCCCTCGTAGAAACCAACACCTACAACAAACCACCAAACACGTGAAACTTACCACACACCAGGTTCCACTTCAGCAGAGAGACTCTCTTCGCGCACTACGACGGCGGGCTGCTCCCCCAGATGGGGGAGCAGCCCGCCGTCGTAGTCGTATCCGATTGCCCGATGGCAACTACCGGCTCGACCAACTCAATACAGCCGGGCAGGAACTTACTGGGATCAGTGGATCAGTACATGCCGCCCATCTCGTCGCCACCGCCGGCGGCCGGCTGGGCCGGGGGCTCGGGCTTGTCGGCGACAACGGCCTCGGTGGTCAGGAACAGTCCCGCGATGGAGGCGGCGTTCTGCAGGGCGGAGCGGGTGACCTTGACCGGGTCGGCGATGCCGGCCGCCAGGAGGTTCACGTACTCGCCGGTGGCGGCGTTCAGACCCTCACCAGTGGGCAGGTTGCGCACGCGGTCCACCACGACGCCGCCCTCGAAGCCGGCGTTGACGGCGATCTGCTTGAGCGGGGCCTCCAGGGCCACCTTGACGATCGCGGCGCCGGTGGCCTCGTCGTCGGCGAGCTCGAGGCCGCCCAGGACCTCGGCGGCCTGCAGGAGGGCCACGCCACCACCGGCGACGATGCCCTCCTCGACGGCGGCCTTGGCGTTGCGCACGGCGTCCTCGATGCGGTGCTTGCGCTCCTTGAGCTCCACCTCGGTGGCGGCGCCGGACTTCAGGACGGCGACGCCGCCGGCGAGCTTGGCGAGGCGCTCGGAGAGCTTCTCGCGGTCGTACTCGGAGTCGGAGTTCTCGATCTCACCGCGGATCTGGGCGACGCGGGCCTCGATGGCGTCCTTGTCGCCGGCACCCTCGACCAGGGTGGTCTCGTCCTTGGTGACGACGACCTTGCGGGCCTGGCCCAGGTCCTCCAGGGTGGCGTTCTCCAGCTTGAGGCCAACGGTCTCGGAGATGACGGTGCCGCCGGTCAGGATCGCCATGTCCTGCAGCATCGCCTTGCGGCGGTCGCCGAAGCCGGGGGCCTTGACGGCCACGGACTTGAAGGTGCCGCGGATGCGGTTGACCACGAGGGTGGCCAGGGCCTCGGCCTCGACGTCCTCGGCGATGATCGCCAGCGGCTTGCCGGACTGCATGACCTTCTCCAGGAGCGGCAGCAGGTCCTTGACGTTGGAGATCTTGGACTCGACCAGCAGGACGTAGGCGTCCTCCAGGACGGCCTCCTGGCGGTCGGCGTCGGTGACGAAGTAGGGCGAGATGTAGCCCTTGTCGAAGCGCATGCCCTCGGTGACCTCGAGCTCGAGGCCGAAGGTGTTGGACTCCTCGACAGTGATGACGCCGTCGTGGCCGACCTTCTCGAGAGCCTCGGCGATGAAGGCGCCGATCTGCTCGTCGGCGGCGGAGATCGAAGCGGTCGCGGCGATCTCGTCCTGGGTCTCGACGTCCTTGGCGTCGGCGAGCAGGCGCTCGACGACGGCCGTGACGGCCTTGTCGATGCCGCGGCGCACGGCGATCGGGTTGGCGCCGGCGGCGACGTTGCGCAGGCCCTCACGCACGAGCGCCTGGGCGAGCACGGTGGCGGTGGTGGTGCCGTCGCCCGCGACGTCGTCAGTCTTCTTGGCGACCTCCTTGACGAGTTCGGCGCCGATCTTCTCGTAGGGGTCCTCGAGCTCGATCTCCTTGGCGATGGTGACGCCGTCGTTGGTGATCGAGGGGGCGCCCCACTTCTTGTCGAGCACGACGTTGCGGCCCTTGGGGCCGAGGGTGACCTTGACGGTGTCGGCGAGGGTGTTCAGGCCCCGCTCCATACCGCGACGGGCCTCCTCCTCGAAGGCGATGATCTTGGGCATTGCTGCTCCTTAGCGTGACAGGTGGCCGTGCGGTGCCCGCGACGGACGAATCGGGCTCCGGCGTTCACGTCACGCCCGGGCCCGACCCTCACCTTGCGGCCTGGGTCGTTCACACGCAGCCATCGGGGGGTTATCACTCGATGGCCTCGAGTGCTAACCGCAATGCTGGCACTCTCCACCATGGAGTGCAAGACGCTCAGGTTCGCCCTCGGCAGGATCGGGGCCCAGCCGCTCAGCTCAGCCCAGCCGCTCAGCTCAGGTGCAGGTCGCGCAGAAGGTCCTCGGGCGGAAGCACGCCGTCGAGGATGTAGGCGCGGAAGACCGGCACCGCCTGCTCGCCGGAGAAAACCTCCTCGGGGTGAAGATGAACACTGCGATCCCCATCGTAGGGGAGCTCGATCCAAGCATTGTCGTCCGCGACCGGCATCCGGCTGACCGCGTAGTGCGTCATGCTCTCCCCCGAGGCCACCCGGACCTCGATGGTCATGCGCTCGGCGGAGCCCCCGCACTGCATGTAGTTCATCTGAGCGATGTGATCCTCGGGCTCCTCCGCCAGGCGCGCGGCCCCCTCGGCCAGAGCCCGCACGCCCAGGGAGAAACGACGGCGGCCGTCGAAATAGCCGCGGTGGGTGAGTTGGACGGCCAGCTCATCGGCGACGTCGACGGGACTCAGAGACGACCGGTCGTGCTCGACGAAAGCGGCTGCAGCGACCTCCCAGGTCATATAACTCATACGCGGCACGGGTCCCTCCTTCGCGTCGCGGCTCCCTGCGGCCCACAACTGTATAAGGCCGCATACGGGGCCGCCGGTAGCCTCGGGCCATGAGCTACGACGTTCTGGTCTTCGATCCCACTGTCGTCTCCGATGCCGACTTCCCCGCCTGGTGGGAGGAGCAGGCCACCTGGCCGGAGGATCACTCCTACTGCGACCCGGCCCTCACCACTGCTTCGTTGCGGGCCTTCCACACGGACATGCTCCACTACTTCCCCGACCTGCAGGCGGAGGTACGGGCCTGCGACGCGCTCGGCACCGAGCCCGACCCCGATCGGGTGGAGAACTTCGCCGACTACTGCATCGGCTCCCGCCTCATCTACATGACCTTCTTCTGGAGTCGGGCCGCACGCGCGATCACCACCGTTGAGACCGTGGCCCTGCGTCACGGAGTGGCCGTGGCCAGGGTCAGTGAGGATTCCTCCATCCAGCGCCCCTGAGACCACCAGGCCACCCGCCACGGACCCACGGACCGATCTCGGCGCGGAGTACAACCGATCTCGAGAAAAAACGACTGCGGCCCGTGGCCCGGGCGATCTCCCCGGGACCACGGGCCCCGTCATCAAGGGGCCACTCAACCGCGGGCGTTCCCACAAACCCGCGGGAGGGCCTTCCTTCTTCGCCGGAGCGAGGGCCCGGGCTCCCGTGAACCCGAACCGGCTCTCAGTCACGATCCGTCATCGGGCTCCCCAACCCTCAGGACCGCTCCCGTCCGGCGGCAATCACTATGTAACCTCATGTTCCTGGGAATGCACCGGGACATCCTCTGTGAACCCTCTGGGAAGTGATGCGCGCAAGGGTGCTTGAAGGCGGGGCTCGACGAAGCCTCCTCCCCCAGGCCCTCACGCGCCCGGTTCCGCCTTCAGCGCGGCGAGAATGACCAGGGCACAGGTCCACGCCAAGGGCGCCGGACCGGCCGGGGCGCCGCCGGCGGAGACCTTCTCCGGCAGGGACCCCAGCGCTGTGCGATGCTCCTCGAGCCAGCCCAGAAGCCGTTCGGCCTCCTGCGACCGCCCCAATGCGGCCGCCGACCAGGCCAGCAGCGCCGTCTCGGGCGTCCAGGAGACGCCGTCGTCGCGCCAGGACTCCCCCGGCGCCACTCCCCCGCTCTCCCGGCGCATCCGCGAGACGGCGTCGGCGCGCACCCTCTGCGCACCCGACAGCGCCTGCGTGAAGGGCGGGCCGACCAGCGCGATCGCAGCATCGACATGCTCGTCACGCACGTGACGGCCCCAGTCGGGGGCGAAAGCCCGCTCCATGGCGAGGCGCACCACCGCCGCGCGCCCGGCCATGCGTCCCGCAGGCGAGCCGAGATCGATCCCCTCCCGTTCCAGAGCGGCCGCCGCCTCCAGGCCGAGGAGCACTGGCGCCGCCACGCCCAGGGTGAGGGTTCGCTCCGGGGTTTCCCAGTAATCGGGGGACGCGGCGGGCAGATGCGAGGGCGTGTCGGTCAGGGCCACCAGTTTCTCGGCGGCGCGTCTGAGAGCCGCCCCGCAGGCGACGTCGAGCTCATCGGCCCCGACGCCGTCCACCAGGACCCGGTGGGCCGCCCACAACAGCCAACCGGCGCCATCCGACTGCGCGGGGCGATCGTCGGGCGGACCGCCATCGATGTCGTAGCGCGCCTCGAAGCCGCCGTCGGAGCGTTGCAGCCCGGCCAGGTGGGTCAGGACGCCGAGCGCCTCGTCATGCAGGTCGACGGCGGAGAGGGCGGCAGCCGCGAAGGACGCGTCGCGGGGCCAGGTGTAGCGCCAGGCGCCGACAGGGCCGGCGATGACGGCCCCTGCGGGAAGATCGGCCGCTCCTGCGGCATCGCCGTCCAGGGCCGGGCCGGTCAGCGCGAGCAGGTCGGTCAGCGCCGCATCGATCAGACCACCCCAGCGGCCCTCCGGAAGACGGACGCCGTCGCGCCGCTGCTGCTGTGCAGCGGCGACGGCCGTTCCCTGCGCGGACGCGATCACGCGGGTGCCCGGCGCGTAGGAGATGGCGAGCCCGGGCGGAATCGCCTCCACGACGCCATCGGCTCCGATGACCACGCCCTCCGACAGGAGGGCGGGCGGGCGGCGTCTCCAAGGGCGCGCGCCGAGGGCGGCGCAGGTGACGACGGCCGCGCCGGTAGCGGGCACCAGGAGCGCGGCGCGCAGAAGATCACGACGCGCGAGCGGGGCAGGAACTCGGCTCACCCCTGGTCATCGTAGTCATCGCGCAGGATGACCACGATCGGGTTGGGGGAGTCGTCGGCTTCAACCGCCTCGGCGGACTCCACAATGTTGGTCGTCCCCAGGGCATCGGCCACGGCTTTGGCAGTGGCGGCATTGTCCGGAGTCGAGTAGAAGACTGTGGTGGCGGACGGATCAGCGGAGTCGTACACCCCCTGGGCGACCTGAACGGATGTGAATCCGGCGTTCGTGAGCTTATCGCCCGTGCGGCCGGCCAGACCGGTGACATTGGTACCGTTGTGCACGGTAACGCCCATGGTCATGTCGGCATCGCCGGAGGGCTGCGGTTCGGGATTCTCAGTCTCCTCAGGCTCAGGAGTGGAGGCCGTGGGGCCGGCAGTCGTCGCCCCGGCGCTGGAGGAGCCGTTCGAGGAGGGCGAGCCACCACCGTTTCTCAACAGGGCGACGGCGCCCCAGGCGACGAGCGGCACGATGATGAGCACCGCCAGCAGAGGGATCCAGCTGCGCCATGCGGGCACCTGCGCCCGGTGCACGCCGACGGGGACGGGCCCCTCGGCATCCGCGGCGTCGAACTCGTCGTCAGGGTACTGGTAGTCGCTCACCCTGCGAGAATAGCGGGCCACCGCCCATGCGCGCGGGCGACCCGCGGAATCTGTAGTAAGGACACCGTGGGAACCGGCTGGATAGGCTTGCAGGATGAGTGACCCCAAGCCCCTGTCCGAGATCGTCCATTCCTCATGGGTCGAGGCCCTGTCGCCGGTCGAGCAGACCATCCACGAGATCGGCGCCCGCCTGCGGGAGGAGGTCGCCGCGGGGCACGGATATCTGCCGGCCGGCACCGACGTGCTACGCGCCTTCACCTATCCGATGCCGGAGGTCAAGGTCCTCATCGTGGGGCAGGACCCCTACCCCACTCCCGGGCACCCGATGGGTCTGAGCTTCTCGGTGCAGCCCGGCGTCAAGCCTCCGCGCAGCCTGGAGAACATCTTCACCGAGATGGTCAGCGATCTGGGTGTGGACCGGCCGACGTCGGGAGACCTCACGCCCTGGTCGCGGCAGGGAGTCATGCTGCTCAATCGAGTCCTGACGGTGCGCCCGGGGGCGCCCGCCTCTCACCGCGGCTGGGGCTGGGAGACGGTGACCCAGCGGGCGATCGAGGCGCTGGTCCAGCGCCCGGAACCACTGGTGGCGATCCTGTGGGGCCGGCCGGCGCAGTCGCTGACTCCGATGCTGGGCCAGACGCCGATCATCGCCTCCCCGCATCCCTCGCCGCTGAGCGCTTCGCGCGGCTTCTTCGGCTCCAGACCCTTCAGCCGGGCCAATGAGGAGCTGACCCGGCTGGGTGCGCAGCCCGTGGACTGGCGCCTGCCATGACGACGGCGCAGACCTCCCAAGGGGCCGGCCTGCCGGCCTCAGGCGGAGCGATGCTGATGCATGCGGGTGCCCGGGCCGATCTGGCCGGTCGGAGACAACTCCTCGATGACGCCGGCCTTGCCGACCTCGGGGTCGGGAACGTACCCGGTGACGGTATCCACGCCCAGGTCGAGCAGGAGAGGGTGCATGGGGGTGGAGGGGCCGACCAGAACCGTGTGCGCGCCGCCTCCGACCGCCAGGTCGAGCAGGCGGGGAGCCGACTTGTTGACGAAGCTCGACGAGGAGATGAAGACATAGTCCGCCTCGGGCAGCAGGTACTCGCAAGCCGTGTCCGGGTAGTCGCCCGGCTCGGGGAAGCGCTCGAGGATCTGCAGGTCGGCGGCTTTCCACAGCACACCGCGGGCGAAGGGGAAATGGCCGATGATCGCGGCGATCCGACCCTCGACGGCGTCGGCGTAGGGGTCGAAGACCTCGCGCCAGGTCAGTCCCGCGCCGGTGGGCACGAATCCCTGCCGGGAGGCGACCTCGGCCCGGGAGTACCACGAGTTGATGGCGGCCAGTCCGACGCTCGCCTCGGCGAGGTTCCAGCTGCGCACCAGGGCGGCGACGTCGCGAATGGGGCGGCCCGCGTCGGGTGTGTCGGCGGAGAGCGCCGGGCGACTCGTCTCCCGCATGGACCAGGCCGAGCCGATGCCGCCGGCGGAGTTGATGACCCGGGTCCACCGGGCGCCGCGGTCAGAAGCGGTGACGGTCACATCCTCGGGCAGGTCGTCGATGAGGGCGTCGTAAATATCCCAGCGGCTGGTCACAGGTGAGCTCCTTGTATCAGCTGGATCCCGATCTCCCGGGTCCAGATCTCTCTAGCCATCTCCATCAGTAAGGCTCACCTTAACTCCTGCGCCTGCGCGCTGGATATACCCCGTCGACTCCCTGGAGCCGCGTATCGGACTCGAACCGATGACCTGCTGTTTACAAGACAGCTGCTCTACCAACTGAGCTAACACGGCATGCGCGGGCGAGCCTACAGGGTGGACCGTCCAGGGCACGAGCCCGGGCGGGTCGCCAGGCCCCGCTCCCCGCGCCCGGACTCATCATTTGTTGATGAGCTTGGTCAGGCTGTCGGCCGCGCCCACCTGAGTGAGATCGATCTGCTCGCCTCTGACCAGAATCGTCGGCGTCCCCTTGAACCCGAGGTTCTGGAAGGTCTCAGTGCCGAGCTTCGTCCACGCGTCGTACGCCCTGCTGGTGATCGTGTCCTTGAACTGAGCGGTCACGTCGCCACTCACTCCCGCCTTCTCACCGACGGCCACCAGGGTTTCCACCGTCAGACGCGAGACGTCCTGCTTCTGGGCGATCGAGAGATACTCCTCGAAGACGGCGTTGTGGAAAGCCAACGCATTGTCCGGGTCCTTGTCGATGACCAGGCCCATGGCGTTCATCGCCAAGTCCGTCCAGTCCTGACCGAGGATCTTGCAGGGGTGCAGGACGAGCGTGGCCTCGCCGTTGTCCAACAGCTTGGAGATCTCGTCGGTGTGGAGGCTGTCGAACTCCGCGCAGTGGGGGCAGGAGTAGTCGAAGAAGACGTCGAGCACGGCGGCGCCTTCGGTGACGGAGCCGATGGCCACACCCTGACCGCCGAGGAGGCCCGAGTCCTTGCCATAGGTCCACGCGCCGTCAGACAGCACGATCTCCGGCACACCCGGGGTGTTCGCCTTGCCCTCGGCGATGGTGCCCGTGGGCAGGTCCGACTTCTTCATCTGGCTGGCGACCACAAGCCCGGTCGCACCTCCCACGGCGACGACGGCGCCCGCTCCGATCAGGACGCGGCGCGTGATCTTCGCACGGCGCTCCCGACGCTCCTGCTCCTCTCGGAGTGCCTGAGCCTTCACGCGGGCGGCCTCGCGTCGCTCTGCCTTGGTAGGACGGGGGGTGTTCGAGGCCACGGAGAACTCCTCAGATCGTCGGCAGGACCACTGAACACCAAAAGATTCAACAGTCCACTGATGGCAGGACACTACGTATTCTGCCTGGCAATCAGCCGATAAGCACCGCACGAGCACTGCGGCCTGCCTCACGCGCCGCGGGAACGCCTCACGACTCGTAGAAGAAAGGCCCCGCCGTAGTGGGGAGAGCCCCCAGCACCAGGAGGATCATCAGACCGGCGGCCGCCGCCAACAGAACGGCACCACCGATGACGGGACCGGACTCGCTCCCCATGGCGGCCTCGACCATGCGCGCGCCGCCGCGCCGCGTCGGCGCGCCCCACGGCACCATCCATCCGACGAAGAGGGACAGCGTCACCGGCACGCCCCACGTCATGCGCACGGCGTAATACGTTTCCGCCTGTCCGAACACCAGTCGGTTTAACACGTAGTAGGCGACGCCAAACACCAGGAGGCCCGGGATCGCCGCGAAAATATTGGCCACCAGCGAACGCAGCAGGTACCAGGGCACCCCCGCCCACATGCGAGGGCTGTCCCCTGCGGACACCCGACCGGCCTCCAGTCTGCGCCAGCGCCGGGCGTCCTCGGCCCGCCCCACGGTCCCGGCCACCACGAGAATCACGACGAAGAGGATCACCACCCAGAAGGGCATTGCGAAAGACAGTGCCGCCAGGAAGGCGAATCCGGCCAGAATCACGACCGGATGACGACGCGGCTCACGCGCCCAGCTCGGCAACGAGTCGCTCGTCTCCGTAGAGACGGCGGGCTGGGCACCCGTCGGCTGGGCGCCGGCGGGCTGCGCACCAGTCGGCCGGGCACCCGTCGGATGCGCACCGGTGGGCTGAGGGCCGGTGGGCTGGGCGGGCGCCTGCTGAGCAGGCTGAGCCGGCTGAGCGGGCGGCGAGATCGGCGCAGGCGTCGGACTCGGTACGGGACCGGGCGCGGGCAGGGGCGCGGGACGCGCCGAGCTAGGCTGAGCCGGACGCACGCCCGTATTGCTGCCCGGCGCATATGCCGCCGGTACTCCGGTCGGCCGCACGCCGGTCGAAGGCGTCATCGGTCCGGACTGCTGCCCGCCGTCCGGCCGGAAACTGGGCGGCGCGCCGACGGCGCCCGACATCGACGTCGATGGCGATGGCGGCGTTGGCGTCGGTGCGGCGGGGCCCGACGCACCGAGATACCCGTATGCGCCGGGAGGCGGCCCCATACCAGCAGAAGGCGCACCGGGCCTGGTGCCGTATCCGCCGCTGGAAGGAGTAGAAGGCGTTCTGTACCCATTGTTGTAGCTGCTGTAGCCGCCGTAGCCGCTGTACCCGCCGCCGGAAGGAGCGCCGGCGGGAAGAGCGCCGGCCCCGCCGGGCACTCCAGCTCCGCCGGGAGCACCGGGCCTCGGGCCCGTGCCGGCGGACTGCGGGGACGCCATGATGCCGTAATTCGCCGCGAACGTGCCGGTGGCCGTGTCGGCCTCGGAGGCTCCGCCGTCGTTCCCGAGGAGCTCATCGACCACTTCCTGCCCGGTGCCGCCATCGGCGACGTCGTCGAGGACTCGCAGCAGATCCTCGACGCTGAGACGGTCGTCGGCCTCCGTGGCCAGCGCGGCGGTGAACGCCTGAGCGAGCGCGGGACAGTCCTCCTCCAGCGCGCCGAGCTCGGGGGTTCCGGCGTAGACGCGTCGGAAGACCGCCTGCCATGGCCCTGAGCCGAAGGGCGCCCGCCCGGTGACCGCGAACAGGAGCACACCCGCGCAGGCGTACCAGTCGACGCCGGGGGTGGGCTCCTGCCCGTCGAGCATTTCGGGGGGGATGAAACCAGGTGTGCCGGTCACCTGACCGGTCTGGGTCAGCCGAACGTCGTCGGCGACCTGGGCGATGCCGAAGTCGATGAGCACCGGGCCCTGCGCCCCGAGCATGACATTGGACGGCTTGAGATCGCGATGGATGACGCCGGCGGCGTGAACGGCGGACAGCGAGTCGACCAGCCCGTGAGCGAGGTCGGAGAGGTCGCGCGCATCGGTGGACAGGTCGTAGGCGCCCTCGTAATCGACCTCGTGCTGGAGCGTGGGCCCGTCCACGAGCTCGGTGATGACGAAGGTGACGCCGCTGCCGTCGGCGCCGTCGCCGGTCTCGATATCGAGGATGCGGGCGACACGGGAGTCCTTGACGCGCGCCAGCACCGAGGCCTCGCGGTCCAGACGGCGCCGGGCCATGGGATCAGCGGCGATCTGGGGGTGAAGGATCTTCATGGCGACGTGGCTGCCCTCGCCGTCGGCGACCTCCCAGACCACGCCCATACCGCCGGCGCCCAGCCGCCGGAGCAACCGATAGCCCCCGACATCCGCGCCGGCACGGAGCCCCGCCAAGGAGATCGGGGTGCCTGTCCCCACGTCCGGATTCTGCGTCATAGCCTCACAGTACCGGTACCCTCCGTCCCAGCATGGGATGTGAGGGGCTTCACCGCCTCGGGAGCGACTCCGATCGCCGCAAACCTATCTGATCGGCTTGATAGTGTGACAGCATGAGTCCCGCGCCCGGTCACCCGGCCGGGCTCCTGTGTCAGTGCGGACACGCATCGGCACCTTTCACTACGGATCGTCCGGCACGTACCTGCCGGTGAAGGGACACCATCCATGGCCACTGTGACTTTCGATCACGCCACGCGCATTTACCCGGGCAATGACCGCCCGAGCGTGGATGCCCTCAATCTTGAGATCGCCGACGGCGAGTTCCTCGTCCTCGTCGGCCCCTCCGGCTGCGGAAAGTCGACCTCCCTGCGCATGCTCGCGGGCCTGGAGGACGTCAATTCCGGCCGCATCCTCATCGGGGACAAGGACGTCACCGATGTTCAGCCCAAGGACCGTGACATCGCCATGGTCTTCCAGAACTACGCCCTGTACCCGCACATGAGCGTGCACGACAACATGGGCTTCGCCCTCAAGATCGCGGGCACCCCGAAGGCGGAGATCGACAAGCGGGTCAAGGAGGCCGCCAAGATCCTCGGCCTGACCGAGTACCTCGACCGCAAGCCGAAGGCCCTCTCCGGCGGCCAGCGTCAGCGTGTCGCCATGGGCCGCGCCATCGTGCGCAAGCCCAAGGTCTTCCTCATGGACGAGCCCCTGTCCAACCTGGACGCCAAGCTGCGCGTTCAGACCCGCACGCAGATCGCCTCCCTCCAGCGGTCGCTGGGCGTCACCACGGTCTACGTCACCCACGACCAGACCGAGGCCCTGACCATGGGGGACCGCATCGCGGTCCTCAAGGACGGCGTCCTCCAGCAGGTCGGCACCCCGCGTGAGATGTACGACAAGCCGGCCAACGACTTCGTCGCCGGCTTCATCGGCTCGCCGGCCATGAACCTGGGGCGGTTCTCGGTCGAGGGGGACGTCGCGACTCTCGGCGCCGCCAAGGTCCAGCTGTCCAAGGCCACCCTGGACGCCATCAAGCCCGAGGACGGCGGCAAGGTCATCATCGGCTTCCGCCCCGAGTCCCTCGAGGTCGTCTCCGCGGACGACGATCCCTCCATCCCGGTGCGCCTGTCCTTCGTGGAGGAGCTGGGGAGCGACGCCTACATCTACGGCGAGCTCGTCGGCGCCGAGGGCTCGGAGGAGAAGCTGGGATCCGGCGAGGACTCCAGCCAGATCATCGTTCGCGTTCCCCCGCGCACCGCGCCCGAGCCGGGCGAGACCGTCCACGTGCGCATCAAGCCCGGCGAGGAGCACATCTTCTCCTCCTCCACGGGCGAGCGCCTGCCCGCCTGAGGGCCCTAGCAGCGGGTCTGGTGCGGAGGACCTGAGCACTTCACCGCCTGAGACCCCGACCCCGCGATCGCGCCACGCGCCGATCCGCACTGAAGCCCGTCCCCTCACGCCGAGGGGGCGGGCTTCGGTGTGTCTCAGGTGCCTCAGGTGTCTCAGTGTGCGGTCCGGCACCCCTCCCGCCGCTCAGCGCGCCGTCGACTCCGTTTCCTGAGAGGATGTTTTCATGCCTCAGTCCATGCAGATTACCGCGGCGACGATCGACCCCGCGCTGCTCGACCTGCCGTGGGAGAGCCCACTGGAGTCGTGGCCGCCCGAAGTCCTCGCGGCACTTCCACGCGGCCTGTCCCGACACATCGTGCGGTTCGTCAACCTCTCCGAGCGCGTGATCGCCGTCAAGGAGATCGGCGAGTCCGTCGCCTATCGCGAGTACGAGCTGCTCCGCAGCCTCGTGCGCCTGGGCGCGCCGTGCGTGACGCCTACCGCTGTCATCACGAGCCGCACGGACCTGTCCGGCACCGCCCTGAACTCCGTGCTCATCACCGAGCACCTGTCCTACTCCCTCCCCTATCGCGCCCTGTTCAGCCAGTACATGCGCCCGGAGACCGCCACACGCCTGATCGACGCTCTGGCGGTCCTGCTCGTGCGCCTGCACCTGCTCGGCTTCTACTGGGGGGATGTCTCGCTGTCCAACACGCTCTTCCGGCGCGACGCAGGCGCCTTCGCCGCCTATCTGGTCGACGCCGAGACCGGCGAGCTCCACACGGAGGGACTGACGGAGGGCAAGCGGCTGTACGACATCGACGTCGCCCGGACGAACATCATCGGCGAGCTCATGGACCTCCAGGCCGGAGCGCTCCTGGAGCCCAGCGTCGACACGATTGAGGTCGGCGACCGCATCGTGACCCGCTACACCGACCTGTGGGAGGTGCTCACGGGCGCGGAGACCTTCGACATGGGCGAGCGGTGGCGCGTGCGGCAGCGCATCGAGCGCCTCAACAAGCTGGGCTTCGACGTCGGCGAGCTCATGATGAAGACCCACGCCGACGGCTCGGTCGCGCGCATGGTCATCCAGCCCAAGGTCGTCGATGCGGGGCACTACCACCGCCAGATCATGCGCCTGACGGGTTTGGACGTCCAGGAGCGTCAGGGCCAGCGCATGCTCAACGACCTGGAGGCGTACAGGGCCTACACCGATCGGCAGGACGAGCCCATCGAGCAGACGGCCCACTCCTGGCTCGCCAACGTCTTCGAGCCGACGATCTCCGCCGTTCCCATGGAACTGCGCCGCAAGCTCGAACCCGCAGAGATCTTCCACGAGGTCCTCGAGCACCGCTGGTACATGTCGGAGGCCCAGCAGTGCGACATCACCACCGAGCAGGCGCTTGAGGACTACATCAACAATGTCCTGCCCCAGCACCGGGACGAGGAGTCCTTCCTCTCACTGGGCGACACCCAGGAGATGGCGGCGATCTTCGGCGCCGAGGACGAAGGCGAGAACGCCCCCCTTGACGACGATGACGAGTTCGCCGCCAGGGATGAGGAGATGGCCCTGGCCTATGAGCGCAATCCCATGGGCTTCACCGCCGGCCTGAAGTTCAAGGGGGAGTGAGGAGAGCAAGGATGATGCTCGCGTGAGCCCCGACGTCGTCGTCCTCCCCGGCGCCGACCGCGTCCCTCACGGCTTCATCGACCTGGTGACCGACCCCTCCGGAACGGTGCTCACATGGAAGTACATCCCGGTGATGATCAACGGTTGTCCGGTGCACTTCAGTTCGGCTGTCGCCCGTGTCGTCGCGCCTGCGGGGCCTGCGAGCGTCGTCATCGGTCGTCCCGGCGGCTTCAGGCTGCTCGCTCCACGCGTCGATGTCGTGGTCCAGCCCGAGCAGGCCGTCCCCGTCTTCTACTACCGCTCCTGGATCAAGGGAGATCCCGGTGCGCTGACGCTGGAGAGGATCAAGAGACCCAGCCCTTACGAGAAGCAGTGGCTTGTCATAGTCGTGATCCTGCTCGCAGTGCTTGCCTTTCATCTGCTCATCGAGTTGATGAAACGGCTCTGAAGCCCCGGGCGAGTGAGAAGAGCGCAATGAACGGCACAACCGGCCCACCGCACAGTGCTTACCCTGCTTACCCGCACGGTACCGGTTACCTAGATATCACCGTCCAGCATGTGCGAGCGGAGCTTCGACTGCTCAGCCCTCCCGGGCGTCCGGCTGCGATCCGCATCAACGGGGAGAACATGCACCTGCCCATGGGGACTACGCGACTGCAGGTCCCCGCCGGCGTTCCTCTGGAGGTGGGCGTGCCGGGGCTGCTGGTGCTCACCCGGCCGGTGACGGTGCGTGTGGCACCCGGTGGAGTGGTTCGGCTCTTCTACTGGGAGCCGCAGTGGCAGAACTCGTCGCCGGTGATCTCACCCACTCCGATCTCCGACAAGGACTACCGCGCTCCCACGGTCATCATGCTCACCATCTTCGGGGTGATACTCGTTACAGTTATCATAGCGTTCCTGAACGCCATCGGTGCATGACCGTAGCCGTGCGGCCACCCGCAGAACGACATCGTCAGGCTCGACCATGCTCGTCACGCCCGCAACCACTGCGCATACGTGGGGCCCACCGACGGCACATCATCGCCAGGCACCAGCGCACCGCGGCGGAAGGCGAGTCCCCAGCGGGTTGGGATCAGCAGGGGCACCGGTCGCGCGCTCAAGGATGGGAGCTGCGCAGTCATCTCCCACAGCGTCATCACCTCGGGTCCCGCAACCTCATACGTCTGGCCGTCGTCGTCACTGAGAACCGCCTGAGCCACGGTCTCGGCGACGGCGTCGAGACCGACTGGGCGCATTCTCATGGAGGGGATGAGCGAAATGGGGCCGTGGCGCATGCGCTCCACATTCTGGCCGACGAACTCGAACCATTGGGTCGAGCGGACCAGCGACAGACGCGGGCTCATCCGGCGGGCAAGCTCCTCTTGAGCAACTTTACCCGCGAAATAGCCGTACCCCCGGACTTCCGGCAAGTGACAGCCGACGATCGAGAGCAGAACATGTCGCACCCCGAAGGCCTTCGCCGCAGCGGAAATGGCGCGAGTCGAACGCGTGAAGAAGTCGGTTGCGACCTTCTTGCCGGTGGTGAACCTGCCACTGGCCTCCACAATGGCATCCGCCCCCGCCAGTACGGCCACGGCATCATCCCGCAGGACGTCGAAACCGGTCCGGCGCGAGTGCATCGTCACCCGCGTCCCGGCATTCTCCAGAGCATGCCTGATGGCCTTCCCGGAGACGCCCCCTCCTACAACTGCCACTCTCATCGCGCGCCCCTCTCGCAGCATTTACACCTCTACGATCATAGAGTATCTATAATCGTAGAGGTATTTAGTCTCGAAAGGCAAGGAGCGGACGCCATGGGACGCGGGGCAGGACGCAGAGAGCAGATCGGCGACGCCGGAGTACGGCTCATCGCCCGCGATGGAGTGCACGCACTCACACACCTGCACGTCGATGCCGAAGCGGGGCTCCCCCGCGGATCGACCTCCTACTACGCCCGCACCCGCCGAGATCTGCTGACACTCGTGGTCAACCGTCTTTCCGAGGGATCACAGTCGGACATCGCCGACGTCAAGATCCCCGCGTCACTTCATCGCCATGAGGCGGCCGGCATCGCAGCGGACATCCTCGCGCACATGGCACGACGCTCGGACGCTCAAGCCGCCCGCGGCGCGCTCCTGTTCGAGTTGCGAGACGATGCCGAGCTTCGAGAAGCGCTCACGGCCAAGGCCCCGGTCAGGGAGCCGTTGACCCGACTGGCCGAGCAGGTTCTCACCTCCGCAGGCGTCTCGGACGCCGTGACCCGCGCCCCCGACCTGGTGGGGCTGGTGGACGCGCTGCTGATGTACCAGGCGGCCGAAGCCGCACCCGTGGACACGAGAGCCGTCCTCACGGCCTATCTCGAGGGACTCGACTAGGGCGGCTGGGCGAGCGAGCGCCCCGCGCGCCCCTCAGGCGCCGAGCTCCTCGGCGACCAGCGCCATCTCCTCATCGGCCCGTCGGCGCAATTCGCGGTGCCGCGTCCAGGAGGCCAGCGAGGTCTCGGCCACCGCATCCACCATCAGCACAATGCCCACGCCCAGCAGCCCGCCGGGCAGACGACCGGTCCGGTGGTGGCGGCGCACCGCCGCGCCCACCAGCGCCCCGCCCAGACCGGCCTCGAGAATGGCCGCCCCGCGCACCGCCCAGGGCATATCGGTGACAGTGCGAACGTAGGACTGCCAGAAGGCCGAGCCCGGAGTGGACGGATCCTGCAGAAGCATGCCGACGCTGCGGCCCACGGCGTTCGACAGGCCGCGAGGCTCATGGACGACCGCACCGGGCACCTCCGCCGGCGCGAGCCGCCCGGCCAGGACGGACTCGACCCACTCGGGCAATCCCAGCGCCCGAGTCAGGGCGACCATGCCCTTCAGGCCTGGAGTCTCGCAGGCCGCGGCAGCGGCCTCGACGTCGGCTCCCGGCACGGTCGAGGCGATGACGGAGGCGTCGGTCGAATCGGTGAGCAGCTCATCGACCAGTGCGCGCAGCGCCGGTCCGGGCTCCTCGACTCCGCCCCACACATAGCGCGAGGTCATGCCCCAGGAGAAGACGGCGTCATCCTCGCTCTCACCGGTCAGGATGGCGCGGGCGGCGACGTCGTGCTCGTCAACGGTCAGGACGAGAGCGGGCAGGGACTCCTCGTCCCAGCCGAAGGAGCCCAGCCCCGTCCCCTCGCCGGCGTACATGACGATCCGACGATCCAGGCCGGGCAGGGAGGCCACGGCGAGCGGGCGCTCCAGCAGCGTGGCCTGCAGAGGCACCATGTAGGCGCTCAGGGGCGAGACCACGAGTGTGCGGGTCGTGGGCCCGGGACCGCCCGGAACCTCGGGCAGAACGACGTCGTCGGGCAGCGCGTTGAAGGCCGCCGGGCCGATGGTCACATCCGCCCCGAACTCGCGGGCGAGGGACTCGGCGAGCTCGCTGACGCCGAGCCCGGCCACGACTCCCCCGCGTGCGGGCGGGGTGACGGCGACGCGACCATCGGCGTCGGCCATGAGCGTCACCGACAGCAGGTGGGGGCTGGAGGGGTACCACTCGAGGCGGGCGACGACCCGGTCCGCGACAAGGCGGTCGGCAACCGCATCCGGCTGGGTACCCGGAGCAATGAGCACGCCTTCAGTACGGTTCCAGCGCTGTGCGGTGTCCTGCACCATGACGGCCTCCTAGCCGGCTGGGACCAGCCGCTCCGCGGTCGGTCCGGTGATTAGGGATTACGGGTCCGGCGCCCATTGTGTCAGCAACCGGCATGCGGGTCAGCCCCGATCCGGGCGAACGGACTGAGCGGGCTGAGCAGAACGAGCGGCGCGGCGCAGTCGGTCGATCTCGTACAGGCCGATGCCGGTGGCCACCGCCGCGTTGAGCGATTCGACGGCACGGGAGATCGGGATGGAGGCGATGACGTCGCAGGTCTGACGCACCAGGCGGGACAGGCCCGCCCCCTCGGCCCCGGTGACCACGACGAGCGGGGCATCGGCGAGCGTGAGGTCCTCGAGCGCCGTGTCCCCACCGCCGTCGAGCCCGACGACGAAGCAGCCCTCCTTCTTCAGGGCGGTCAGTGTGCGCACGAGGTTCGTCTCGCGGGCCACCGGCACGCGGGCGGCCGCGCCGGCCGAGACCTTCCAGACGGTGGTGTTGACCCCGACCGACCGCCGCTCGGGGATGATGACGCCGTCGGCCCCGAAAGCGCCCGCGTTGCGCAGGACCGCCCCGAGATTGTGGGGATCGGTGACCTGATCCAGGGCGACGAGCAGCGGCGTGCGGCCGGCTTCGCGGGCGCGCTCGAGCAGGTCGCGGGCGTCGGCGTACTCGTAGGCGGGCACCTCGATGGCCACGCCCTGGTGGGCGGCGCCGTCGGTGAGCGCCTCCAGGTCGAGCCTGGTGGCCTCCAGCACCGGAGCGCCCAGCAGAGTCGCGCGGCGGACGACGGCGCCGAGGCGGTCGTCGGACCCGGATGATGCTGCGGAGGAGGCCATGAACACGCGCGTGATCGGGACGCCGGCGCGGGCGGCCTCGGCGACCGCATTGCGGCCGCATACGACCTCATGGCCTGCGGGAACGTCGAAGCGGTCCCTGGCCCTATCCAGCCGTTTGGCATGGGTGGGCTGGGCGGCCCGCGCCTCGGCGCGCGCCTTCGCCCGCGCCTTGGGATGGCCCACGCGGTCCTCCGCCTTCGGCGTGGGGCCGCGGCCCTCCAGCCCCCGACGGCGCTTGCCGCCGGAGCCCTTGGTAGGGCCCTTCTTGGCGAAGCGCCGCTTGGCTCCGGGGTACTGCTCGTTTCCGGGCATGAATGATCCTTTCGACTGCGCTCGGGGCTCAGGCCAGGTGCCAGCGAGCGCCGGCGGTCGAGTCCTCGACGACGACGCCGGCGGCGGTCAGCTCATCGCGCAGGGCGTCGGCGCGGGGCCAGTCCTTGGCTGCGCGGGCCTCGGCCCGCTGGTCGAGCAGAGCGGTGACGAGATGGTCGAGCGCATCCATGGCGGAGTCGCTCCCGGCTTCCGAGCCGCCCAGAACGCGGGAGCGCCAGGGCTCGGCGAGGGGGTCCAGCCCCAGGACGTCGAGCTGGGAGCGCAGGTCCAGAGCCGCCCCGACGACGGCGTCGCGCTCCGGCGTCGGGGCCGCGAGCGCACTGTTGAGCCGTTTGAGGGTGGCGTGGACGACGGCCATGGCTCCGGCCAGTCCGAGATCGTCGTCCATCGCGGCCACGTATTCGTCGGGGAGAGGGCGCGCGCGCACCTCCTGAGGCGGTGCGTCCACCGGGCTGACGGCGACCGCGCCGTCAGTGTCGGAGCCGGAGCCGTCGTCGGAGCCGTTCGCGCCGCCGGTCGCCTCCCGGGCGCGCAGGACGGCGCCGCTCAGGCGCTCCCACAGGGCGGCGGCGTCGGCGAGGGTCTCGTCGGAGAACTCGACGGTGGAGCGGTGGTGGACGGTGCCCAGCGCCAGGCGGAGCACGGGGGCGTCGTACTTCTTGAGCAGCTCGGCCACGACCAGGGAGTTGCCCAGCGACTTGCTCATCTTCTCGCCCTTGACGGTGACCCAGGCGTTGTGGACCCAGTGGCGGGCGAAGCCCCAGCCGGCGCCGTGGGACTGGGCCTGCTCGTTCTCGTGGTGGGGGAAGCGCAGGTCGATGCCGCCGCCGTGGATGTCGAAGGTCTCGCCCAGGTAGCGCCTGGACATGGCCGAGCACTCCAGGTGCCAGCCCGGTCGCCCGCGGCCCCAGGGGGCGTCCCAGGCGGCGTCGGCCGGCTCGGTGGGCTTGACGGTCTTCCACAGGGCGAAGTCGCGCGGGTCGCGCTTGTCGGCCTCAAGGTCGTCGTCGATCTGGGACTCGTCCTCGGTGGTGGCCAGGTCCTCGACGCGCTGGTTGGTCAGCGACCCGTAGTCGGACAGCGAGCGCACATCGAAGTAGACGTTGCCGGCCTGGCCGATATAGGCGTGTCCGGCGTCCAGCAGGCGGCCGACCAGATCGATCATCTCGGGGATGTGACCGGTCGCGCGCGGCTCGTACGTGGGCGGGGCCACGCCGAGCGCCCGGTAGGCGGCGTCGAACTCGCGCTCGTGGCGCTGAGCCCAGGCCCACCAGGGCACGGGGGGCTCGGCGGCCGCGGAGTTGTCGAGGATCTTGTCATCGATGTCGGTGACATTGCGGATGAGGAGGACCTTCTGGCCGCACCGCTCGAGCCAGCGGCGCAGGACGTCGAAGGCGATGCCGGAGCGCATGTGGCCGATGTGGGGTGAGCCCTGAACGGTGGCGCCACACAGGTAGACCGCCACCGTTCCCTCGGCGACGGTGGGCGCCAGGGGGACGACGCCGCGGGCGGCGGAGTCGTACAGGCGCAGGTTCAGGACAGGGCGCGCTTGAAGATCAGTGCTCACCGGCCCAGCGTACTCTGCACGCTGCGCTCTAGTGCCACGCCCTGCACTCCCCGCCGAACTCCCCGCCGAGATCGGTCCACTTTCCGCGTCGAGATCGGTCCACTTCCGGCTCGAGATCGGTCGCAACCCGCGTCGAGATCGGTCCACCCACCGCATCCTTGTCGAGGTCGACTTTTTCGAACGAGATCGACGGCGCCACCGTCGATCTCGTTCGAGAATGTCGATCTCGTGGATCTCGTCCGCCTCGCGGTCTATCTCGTCTGCCTCGCGGCCTACCTCGACGGAGCAGAAGGGCAGACCAGGGCGGTGGCGATCGCCATCAGCCCTTCCTCGCGCCCCAGGAAGCCCAGACGATCGGTGGTGGTGGCGGAGAAGACGACGTCGGCTCCGGCGGCGGCCGACAGGGCAGCAGAAGCCTCATCCATCCGACCCGCGACCCGCGGGCGCGCCCCGACGAGCTGGACCGCAATATTGCCGATCTCATAACCGGCCGCACGCACGCGCCGCGCCGCCTCGGCGAGGAGAACGCTGCCGGCCGCTCCTTTCCACTGCGGCTCGGCGGTTCCGAAGTTAGCGCCGAGGTCCCCCAGCCCCGCGGCGGAGAAAAGAGCGTCGCAGCAGGCGTGGGCAACGACGTCGCCATCGGAATGGCCTTCCAGCCCGGGCTCGCCGGGCCACGTCAGGCACGCCAGCCACAAAGGCTCGGCCGTCTGCGGAGAGGCGAAGGCGTGGACGTCGATGCCGATACCGGTACGGGGCAGGAACGACGGCGCCGGCACCGGTATCGCCGACCCGGCCTCGGGCGGCACGGCGGAAGCGGAATCGATCATGGTGCACAGTGTGCCCGAGTGCCCGAGCCCGCGGGCACTCGCATGCGCGACGGTGCAACTGCGACACAGCGACAACGATGCAGCGACACAGCCGCCCGACCATGGGTCGCGCTGCCCATCACGCGCTTCGCCTGGCCGCACCTAACATGCCCCACATGATCATCTGGCGCGGCTGGGGAATTGTCGGCTTCCTCCTCATTCTCGGAGGCGACATTCTGATCACGAGCGGCAGCGGCCACATCGGAACGAATACACCGGCCGGGATGATCGCCACGGGAGCGGGCTTCGCGCTGGGCGGTGCCGCCTGCGCCGTCTTCGGGTACTGGCTCAATGTGCTGCGCCCACGCCAGAAGGCCGATGAGTATCTGCAGGGTCTGCGACAGGACCTGTGGCAGCGGATGCGCGAGGGCACGTTCCAGATCCCAGCCGGAGCGCCGGCACCCCGTGACGAGGCCGAGGCGTCCCAGCAGATCGAGCGCATCGTCGCTCAGCAGAGCCCCGAGGTCAGACGCCGGCTGCGCAACCGGAACACCCTTTTCTTCATCCCCCTCCAGTGGCTGGGCTCCATGGTCGTCATCGGCGGCATCGTCTTGATGATCCTGGGGGCGGCCGGCAGGAGTCTGTGACGTCCTGACGCGGGCGTGTGGTCGCCAACGGGCGGGCCTCGGGCTCGCCCTACTCTCCACCTCTCCGCCGTTACCCAAGCGTTCTGCATTTCCTAGATTTCTCCCAGGTGTCATGACGGTGTTTATTCAGGTCCGTCCGGTTATATGTATGTCACCGCCGGACGGGAGTGGTCGTGAGGGTTGGGGAACCCGATGACCGGCTACGACCGAGGTGACCAAGGGTCTAAGGGAGCCCGAGGGCGCCGCTTCGGCGAAGGAGGAGCGCTCCTCCCGGAATGGGAACCCGGGAGTCGAGCCCCTCGGTGACGAAGGCCCGCGGGGCCGGGGAAGCAGCCCGGCACCGCGGGCCAAGTCATACCCAGTCATATCCAGCGCCATTCCAGCGCCTTCGAGGGCCCACAATGTCCTCATGGTCCTCATGCGCGCCGACGCCCTCCGCCCGCCGACGTCGGCCGCCTTCTGCCGACTGCACCGCAGCGGCACCTGCCGCTCCTGCCCGCACCAGGACATGCCGCTCGACCTCCAGCTCAGTCGCAAACAGCAGCGCGTCGCGCAGATGCTCGCCGCCGCACCCAATCCCGTCCCCGCCGACGCCTGGCTGCCTCCAGTGGCAAGCGCACCCGAACGCTTCCGCAACAAGGCGAAGATGGTGGTCTCCGGGCGGGCGGCCGCCCCCGTCCTCGGCATTCTCGGTCCCGACGGCGGCATCGACCTGCGCAGCTGCCCCCTCCACATGTCCGCGATCGAGGACGCCCTGCCCGTTCTCTCCCGGGCCGTGAGCCGACTGGGCATCGGTCCCTACGACGTCGATGCACGACGCGGCGAACTCAAGCATCTTCTCGTCACCGCCTCCCCCGATGGCGACCTCATGGTCCGCTGGGTCCTGCGCTCGCATCGGCACGTAGAGCAATTGCGCGACGCCCTGCCGGAACTGAGGCGGGAGCTGCCGACCCTTGCCGTCATGAGCGCCAATATTCAGCCCGTTCACCAGGCCATCATCGAGGGCGAGGAGGAGATCATCCTCACCGACGACGTCCCCTGGGGCGACCGTCTGCTCATGCGCCTGCGGCTGCCGGAACTCGTGGGCAGCGGAAGCGCGCCGGACGGAATCAGCGCAGGGCGGACCGGCGGAGCCGAACGGACCGGCGGGCCCGGGCGAGCGACGGGGACCGAGCTCCTGCTGTTCCTGCCCACGCGCTCCTTCTTCCAGACGAACACGGGCGTGGCGGAGCGGCTCTACGCGACTGCGGCGCACTGGGCGCAGGACCTTGACCGGCAGGCCGAGGTATGGGACCTGTTCTGCGGTGTCGGGGGTTTCGCGCTCGCACTCGCGGGGTCCGGTCGTCTCGTACGGGGAGTCGAGGTCTCGGCGCCCGCGATCCGAGGGGCGCGGGAGTCTGCGGCGCTCATGGGCCTGTCGTCGCAGAACGTCCGTTTCGAGACCGGTGACGCGAGAATTCTTGACCCCGGAGGCGGTGCGTCGCCGGATCTACTGGTGGTCAATCCGCCACGGCGCGGAATCGGGGCGGAGTTGGCGAAGCGGATCGAAAGCTCGGAGACGGCCCGGGTCCTGTACTCCTCGTGCAATCCGGTGAGCTTGGCCGCCGACCTCGAGGCCATGCCCTCACTGCGCGTCCGCCGGGCCCAGCTGTTCGACATGTTCCCCCACACCGATCACGCCGAGGTCCTGGTCGAGCTGGCCTGACCCGATCCTCCAACCTCCGACTTCGCCGAGATCGGTCGTACTCCGCACCGAGATCGGTCCGAGAACCGATCTCGAGCCGGAACTCAACCGATCTCGGCGTCAGGTCAGCTCGGCCAGGGCCGCTTCGACGAGCACGAGGCGGGCGTCGATATCCGCAGCCGCATAGGGCACCTCGAGATCGCGGACGGCGCCGGCGAGATCGGCCAAGTGCCGGGCCTCCGGAAACCCGTCGCGAACCAGCGAGCGGGCCGAGCGGACACTGCTCACGGCCGCCTCATCGTCCGCCCCGGCATCGGGAACGGATCCCAGCAGATCCAGCAGTGGACGGTCGATGGCGGTCAGGGCCTCGGCGACGTCGTCGAGCTCACCACCGACCAATTCGGCACGGGCGTGGTACAAGGACAAGCGCTCGGTGAGCCTCTCGGCACCGTCTCGCAGAGCCCTGGTGAGCTCGCGGAGGGAGCCGACGGCGTCGTTGGCGTCCAGCTCGTCCTCGCCGTCGATGATCTGCAGGGCGAAGAAGCCCGAGGCCAGGTTGTGCAGCCGCAGCAGGGCGATGCCGAAGCGCACAGAGTCCACGTCACTGCGCAGTTCGGCGACCTGGCCGGCCAGCGGGTGAAGCTGCTCGACGCACTCCAGGATGAGGCCGTCAACCTCCCCGTAGCGCTCGACGTCGGCGAACGCCTCGCGCAGGCAGTCGCGCAGCCGTTTCAGGCGCGCGGACAGGGAGCCGATCTCGTCGGAGCGCCTGCCCAGCAGGGCGACCATGCGACTGCATTCGTCGAGCAGGGCGACCAGATCGGCGGTCGCAACCTCAACGCCATTCATCTCGGCGAGGACACGGGCGAGTGGGCCATCACCATCTCGCGCGGGGATGCCGACGCCGGCGGCGACCAGAGCCGCAACCTCATCCGGCAGCGTTCTACGGGTGAAGTCCACGGAGTCGCGGTAGCCCAGCGCCTGCAGTTCTTCGAGCAGGGCGGCCTGGCCGGCAGCTGCGGCCTCGCGACGAGAGGCGCCGGCAGCGGCAGAGGCGGCCTCGACCTGTCGCACACGAGCGTAGACAGCCTCGACGGCGTCGCGCAGATCAGTTCTCATGGGCAGGGTGCGTACGGACAAGAAGCCGGCGCCCGAAGGCACGATCGTCGCGAAGACGCGGTATCTGCCGCCATCGGACGAGCGGTTGGTGATGTAGGCGCTGACGGCGTCTCCGGCTGTGATGTCATCCCATACACAGCGGTACAGCCCCGCCGGCATATCGGGGTGCCGCACGACGTTGTGAGCGCGCCCCACCAGGGCGCCGCGCGGGTATCCGGACAGGCGCATGAAGATCGAGTTGGCGCGACGTATCCGGCCGGAGGAGTCAGTCGTGGAGAAGAAGAGCTCATCGGCGGCGTAGGTGTGCTCATCGCCCGGGGCGTCGATAGTGGGCTCAGCGGGCTCAGCAGCCTCACTAGCTTCAGTCATATGTTCAGTCATATGGCGCCTCCCGTGGCGGATGTCGGTCTCCGACGGCGTCGGACGGCCGGGGCGGCCGCGTTCGACGACGGAGGCGGAGTGGTGATCCTCCCCGGAAGCTTACTCAGCGCACACGGCGTCAGCTCCCGGCAGGCCGGACCGATCTCGAGCCGGAGTACGACCGATCTCGACGCGGAACCGGACCGATCTCGGCGGAGTGAGTGAGGGGGACGGCGTCAGCGGTGCGGAGTCACAGGAGGGAGTCGTCCCACAGCAGCAGATGCGGGGTGATGGCGGCCAGGTTCTTGACGACGACCAGCCCCGGATCGCCTGGGAAGTGCTTGGAGCTGCCGCCCACCTGAATGACCAGCAGATCGTTGGAACGGGCCGAGGCCGCCCCCGTGGGGGAATCCTCCACCGCGACGCACTCCTCGGGCCGCAGACCGAGGAATTCGATCGCAGCCGCATAGGGCGCGGGCGTCGGTTTGCCCGGCAGCCCGTCATCACCGGTGATCAGTCCGACGAACACGTCGCCGAGCGCATGAGCGACCGATTCGACGATGCGCCGCGGGGACTGGGTGACGATGACCTGCGCCAGCCCGATCTCGCTGAGCATCGATGTGATCCTCCGGGCGCCGGGCAGGATCGGTGGCGTCACGCGGACTGAGGCCTCGACATCGGCGGCCATCTGAGCGAAGACCTCGGCGGTAGCGGGGTCCTGAGGGGATGGCGTAGCGCCGGTGGCGGCAATGAGCTCGCGGGTGCGCGCAATCGACGCCCCGGCGATGCCCGCCACCTGCTCGGGGGTGACGGTTCCGCCCCGCTCCCGGCAGCGGCGGAGGAAGGACTCGTCCCATATGGGCTGGGAGTCCATGAGCGTGCCGTCCATGTCCCACAGGACGGCTCTGACGTAACGGCCGGCGGCAGCGGGGCTGGTGGGCGCGGTCATCATTTCTCCTGCTGAGCGCTATTGCCTGAATTCGCTGAATTCCCAGAGCCCTCCGGCGCGCGGGCGGAGGAATTCCGACGGCGTGCGGCCCGAGCGGCCTTCTTCGCCGCTCGCCGCTCATTCTTCTCGATCTGCTCCTGCGCCCACTCGACCTGCTCGTTGAGCCAGGTCCTGGTCGAGGGGGTGAGCATCTTGTTGTCCTCGAGCAGCCCGGAGGCCCGCAGCTCCACGAACTTCAGATAGTCCGGTTCGTGAGTGCGCTCGTACTGGCGGCGGGCCTCCTGGAGGTCCGAGCCGACGCGCGCGACCTGACGCTCAATCAGGTGACGTCCGAGCAGGAGGAAGATCGCCAGGACGAGGGCGACGATGCTGCCGTAGCCCTTGGTCAGCGGGTAGAGGATGGCGGCCAGAATCGACAGCCCCATGACCGGCCCCATCATGCCGTAGGTCCAGCCCTCCGGGCGGTCGTCGTAGCCACGCAGCCATTGGCGGATCTTGATGTGCCCCTGAGGGTCTCCGCCGTTGAACCAATCGCGGACCTTGGCCCCGATTCCCGCCATCATTCTGTCCTCAGCTCCTCTTCTCATCAGTTCTCATCCGTGGCGTCATGAGCTCCGCCTGAAACCCCAGCAGCCCGATCAGCCCCCTCGTCCCTGCCGGCCAGAGCGCGATCGACGAGCTCGGTCATGGACCCCATGGTGCACTCGCATGCGGCGGTGACATCCGCAGGGGACCAGGGCAGGGCGACGGCGTGATCGGCGGCCTCGTGCATGGGGATGTCGTTCCACGAATCGCCGAGACTCCAGGTCTCGATGCGCGCGCCCGGGTGAGGCCCGTCAGGGCCGGTGAGCCAGGCGATCAGATCCTTCAGGCCGGAGCCCTTGGTGGCGCCGGCGGGGATGACGTCGAGGAACTCCTGGTTGCGGACCACCTCGATCTGTCCTCCCCAGCGCTCGGTCAGGTCGGCGACAATGCGCTCGCGTGCGGCGTCGTCGCGCACGCGCATGGGAACTCCGATGAAGCGGCGCCCGGCCATCTCCTCGGGCGACATGGGAACGAACACCTGGAGGATCGGAGAGACCTCGTGGTAGGTGTCCGAGACGATGTAGTCGGTCTCCAGCGTGGTGGCGAAGACCGTGAGCCCGCCGATTCCCTGCAAGGACATGACGATCTCGTGGGCCAGGCCGTCGGGCAGGAAGCGGGAGGTCAGTACGCGGTAGTCGCCGTCGGCGAGCACCGCGCCGGTGAAAGCGATCGCATAGTCGAAGACGACGCCGAGCGGCTCGAGGGTGTCGCGGGTGGCGAAGACCGACTTGCCGGTGTCCACTACGAGCAGGTTCCCAGCCGCCCGCCACCGTCTCATGGCCTCGCGGTCGGCGGACGAGACTTTCCGGTCGAACAGAATGGTGCCGTCCAGGTCGGTGGCGATGAGTTGGGGCGACTGGAGAGGCTCAAGCCGCTGGGACATGTATGCGCTCCTCGAATTCCGGGCATTCGTGCGGGTAAGGCGGGCTGGGCGGATTGTGCGGGGTAGACGGGTTACCGAGGCGGAAGGGGCCGCCGGGGAACTGCGTTGAACCGGGTTCCCCGACGACCCCTCGCCATCACCCGTGGGCGGGGCGCCGTTTTTCAGGCCGCGGGGATTCCCAGGAACCCGCTCCAGGCGCCCAGGATGCCCAGGACGAACATTCCCAGGATGATCCACAGGGCATTGATCTTCTTATTGAGAAGATACATGGACAGGAAGGTCAGGCCCAGTGCGGCGATTCCCGGAAGCAGGTCGTCCAGAATGTTCTGGAGGGTCTTCGTCTCGACTTCGCCGGTCGAGTACTGCTTCGCCTGGGAGACCACGGAGGGGAAGTCGATGTGCGTCCACTTGGAGACCAGCGCGCCCATGACGAACAGACCGGTGATGGCCGCGATCTGCGTAATGCGCTTGAGCTGGCCGCCGCCGACCTCGGTGACCAGGGTGGTGCCGCGCTCATACCCCCACTTCAGGCCGTACCAGCGCGTGAGGATGCGGATGATGTTGATGCCGACGAAGTAGATGAGTGGACCGAGCCAGGAGCCGTTGACGGCCAGGGAGGCGCCGAGCGCCCCCAGCACCGGACGAGCGGTGCCCCAGAAGATCGGGTCGCCGACGCCGGCCAGCGGCCCCATGAGGCCGACCTTGACGTTGGTGATCGTCTCATCCCCGATGTCCTCGCCCTTGGAGCGCTGCTCCTCCATGGCGGCGGTGACGCCGAAAACGACCGAGGAGATCCACGGGTGGGTGTTGTAGAACTCCAGGTGGCGCTTGAGCGCGGCCGCCTGCTGAGTCTTGTCATTGGGGTAGAACTTCTTGATCGCGGGCACGAGGGTCAGGCAGAACCCGATGGCCTGCATACGCTCGAAGTTGTAGGAGCCGAGCAAGAAGGTGGAGCGCCAGTACATGCTCCGCAGGTCCTTGGTGGTGAGCGTGCGCTCCAGAGCCGCGGACGTATTCGCTTCAGTAGTCATAGTCGTGCTTCCTTCCAGCTCAGTCGAGCTCGTCGTCCAGGTCGTCGTCCAGGTCGGCGCCGCCACCGCCACTGCTCCCCGCTGCAACGGGCTGCGGCAATCGAGCGGGCTCCTGGAACTCGGGGTTGAGCTGGACGTAGATGAAGGCCAGGCAGACACCGAGGATGCCCAGGGCCACAAGGGTGACGCCCGTGTTCAGCGTCGTCATGAAAGTGGCGAACACGAAACCGATGAAGAAGAACGGCATGAGTTTGCGCGCCTTCATCATGTTGATGACCATGGCGTAACCGACGACGACGACAAAGCCACCGGCAATACTCAACCCGTCGGTAATAACGTGCGGAATAGCCTTGAAAGCGCGTTCAACGCTGTCGCCGGACGCCAGGACGGCGACAACAGCCGTAGGTATCGCCACTCGTAGCCCTTGGAGAGCCAGCGCTATGAAGTGCATGACCTCAATGGCCCGTATGTTCGCCTGTTCGGCGAACCTGTCCGCCTGGTGGGCGAAGAAGACGTTGATGGTGCGCACGAAGATGGTCAGGGCCTGGCCCGCGATCGCCACCGAGACGGCGATGCCAATGGCATCTTTCTGAGTCTGACCCCCGGCGATGACGACGACCGTGGAGACGGTGGAGGCGAGGGCGGCATCGGGAGCCATGGCGGCGCCGACATTCATCCACCCCAGCGCCAGGAGTTCCAGGGAGCCGCCGATCATGATGCCGGTGGTCGGGTCGCCCATGGCGAGGCCAGTGAGGGTGCACGCGATAATCGGACGGTAGAACATGCGTTCGTCCAGAACAGCATCGCAACCGACCAGGAAGGCCACAAGCGTCACGAGGATGATCTGGACCGCATTGATATCGTGCATGGGAGCTGCTTTCTCTGCGGATTTCAGCGAATCTGGTGGGAGGGGACACAGGAGGGGCGCCGGGAGGGAGCCCGGGCGCCGATGTCGTCAGCGCTCCTCTTCGAGCGTCGGCGACGTGGTCCGGTCGTGCGGCGGGTGAGGACGTCGCCGCCCGCCGCACGACCGAGAGGCGCAGAGTCTCAGGAGATGAAGCCCTTGGACTTCAGAGCCTCCATGAGATCCGAGCGGCTCGTCGAGGGAACCTGCTGGATGTACTGGGTGATGCCGCGCTTGTCGATCTCCTGGAAGGCCGCGGCGTCGTCATCGGAGATGTAGACGGCCTGGGACAGGGCCTTGGTGCCCTGCTTGAAGGTCATGCCGCCGACATTGACCTCATCGACCTCAATGCCCAGATCCAGCAGCCGGACCACGTCCGCCGGGGTCTCCACGACGATGACGGCCTTGAGGGCTTCGTACTTCGGGTTCTTGTAGACGCGCGCGGCCTTCTCCACGCCCAGGACGTGGACTTTGACCTTGCCGCCGCCGGTCTGCAGCATGAGCGTCTTGCGCAGCTCGTCATTGGCGGCGCCATCGGACACCGCAAGAATGGCCTCGGCACCGAGGCTTCCCGCCCAGTTGTTGGCGACCTGGCCGTGGACCAGGCGTGAGTCAATGCGCAGGAGCTTGACATCCATCAGAGCTCGTCTCCTTCGTCGTCGGAATCGGTAGTGGTGGGGGTGAAAACTTCGGACAGGACCTTGACGCCGCCGGCTCCGGCGGTCCGGGCCTTCTCAACCAGCTCGGCCAGAGTCCCGCCGGTCAGGCGTCCGCCGAGAACCTCGATGAGCATGGGCAGATTGACTCCGGTGACGACGTCGGCATCCTCACGCGCAGCGGCGAAGCGCGCCGCCGCGTTGTACGGACTGCCTCCCAGCAGATCCACCAGGATCAGGTACTGGTCGCTCGGAGACTTCTCGACGGCGTCGGCGTACTTGGCGAGGAGGTCATCCGGCCCCTCCGAGGACTCAAAGGTGACGGCGACAAGATCCTCCTGAGGCCCCGCAATCATGGCGGACGAGGCGATCAATCCCTCCGCCAGATGCCCGTGGGCGGCGACGATCACAGCAACCATGCGCACTCCTTCGTGAATCGCGCAGTTCCCCACTCGGGTCGAGCAGAGAATTCGATGTACGTTAGGCAGGAGGCACGTTACCTGTATCACAGGTATACGGCATGTCAAACGTCCGCCATTCGGCCACAACAAGCCTTTTTGTGTCTCATTTCACAATTGCCGATCGGGCTCGTCCTCCACTAGGCCGCACCCGCGCTCGATGGCGCGCTGCCGCCGACCGCCGCGTCCACTCGAGCTGCGGCACGCCTCGCAAGGGGCAGCACTCCCCGTCAATCCGACTGACAGCATCTCCGGCCGCATCGGAGACTGTGCTTATGAGCACGTCCGACTTCGCCCGCCACCCGTCGCGCCTCTTCCCGCGCCGCAGCGCCCTCCAGTCATTCTCGGCGCTCGCGGCTCTGGCCTCCATGGGCGCCCTGACCGGCTGCAGCCACGGCTCGCCGGACAAGGTCCGCGACGATGCGCTGGCCAAGATCGACTGGCTGCCCTCGACGATGACCACCGAATCCGTCAGTCTGGACGGGCAGCGCGCGACCACCGCGGCGGCGGCCTGCGCCGGCATAGGCGCGAGCATGCTCTCGACCCGGCTCCGTGACGACGGCGCCGCCAACGCCCTGTCCTGTCCCATCGGCATCGCTCTCATCATGGCTCTCCTGTACGCCGGGGCGGAGAGCCCCGGCGAGGGCGTCAACGCCGCACTGGGTCTTGGCGCCGATGCTGACGCCCAGACCCGCGACTCCACCTGGAGCGCCGTCCAGCAGACCCTTCAGCGCTTCGACGTCACCGACACCCAGCAGCTGCGGGACTTCGACCCCGAGGCCATCCCCGACACCCCACTGCTCCACATCGCCAACAACATCCTGGCCATCGGAGACAAGACCGTCATCAACCAGGAGTACCTCGACAGCGCCAAGCGCTGGTACGCCTCCGACCTGGGCCGCGTCCCCGTCGACGACGCCAAAGCCGCCCTCGATGCCTGGGCCAACCTGCACACCGGCGGACTCATCAAGGAGTCCGGAATCGATATCGACCCCAGCATGCGCCTCGTGGCGCAGAACGCCCTCCTCTTCGCCGCCCGCTGGGCCGTCCCCTTCAAGGCCGAGGACACGCGGCAAGGCGCGTCGTTCACACTGGCAGACGGCTCCGCGTCCACCGCCGACCTCATGACCGGCACGGGCTCCTACACCCTCGTCACCGGGAAGGGCTGGCGCGCTCTCCGGCTTCCCTATTCAGCCGGGCCGGAGTCGACCGCGACGGCGTCGGGCTCCGATTCCAGCAGCTCCAGCAACCTGGTCATGGACATCATCCTGCCCGATGCCATCGGCTCCCCCGCCGACCTGCCGTCGGCCACCTGGGGCGAGGCGACCACGGCCCTGACCGCCGCCGAGACTGAATCCCAGCAGCAGGTCGCCCTCAAGCTGCCGAAGCTCAATCTCGCCTCGGGAGTCATGAATCTTTTCCCCGTCCTGTCGGATCTGGGCGTGGACCTGGGGTCGCTGGACCACATCGCCCCCGATTTCGCGGTCAATCAGGCCGTCCAACAGGTGCGACTGATCGTCGACGAGGAGGGCACCGTCGCCGCCGCACTCACAGAAGTCGGCGTCGGGGTGACATCGGTCGATGACTCGGGCGCAGTCGAATTCGTCGTCGACCACCCCTACGTCCTGCGGATCGTGGACCTGTCCTCGGGCGTGGCCATTATCGAAGCGGCCATCCTCAACCCCGCAGGCTGAGCCCGGGGCGGGCTCCCCAGACAGGCGGGAGCCCGCCCGGAGCCTCACTTTCCGGAGTACCGGTACACGTTCGTCTCGCGCAGCTCGAAGCCGCAGCGGCGGTACAGGCGGTTCGCAGCCTCACGGGTGGGGCGGGAGGTGAGGTCGACGGTACGGGCCCCGATCGTGCCGGCGTGGGCGACGGCCGCCTCGACGAGCGCCTGCCCGGCGCCCTGGCCGCGGGTGGCGGAATCGACGACGACGTCCTCCACCCAGGCGCGCAGACCGGTGGGGATCGAGAAGGTCGCCAGAGTAAGCATGCCCAGGATCGGGCGAGTGCCGTCTGCAGCCGGCTCGTCCGGCCGGAAGACGAACAGGTAGACGCCCTCCTGCGCCACGAAGGCCTCGCACTGCTCGGCGGTCAGCGCAGGAGCCGAGCGGGAGAGCTGGGGAATGAGGCGCTCCATCGCCTCGACGAGCTCAGGTGTGGACTGGGCAACGATCTCAACAGTCATGGACTCTCCTCTTACGCTGTCACTGCGTTCTGCTCGGTTCTGCTCTGCGACTGCGGCGTCTGCTCGACGCAGCCCGAGTGGAGCCTACCGGCCTCGGAGGCTCGTGCGGGCGCTTGTGACCGCTCAGGCCGCGCCCTCTCCGGACTCCCCGACCCTCCCCGCGTCGAGACAGACTTTTTGGAACGAAACAGACGGCGCCACCGTCGATCTCATCCCAAAATGTCTATCTCGACGTCTGAGCGCACATCCCACAGACTTCTCCGCATGAACAGCGATCTCCAGAACGGTGCGCTGGCCGGAGCTGTGGCGGCCTGCGATGCGATCGGCGCAGCCATGCTCACCAGACTCACCAGCCGGCTTGGCGAAGACAGCGGCGCGAGCGGGAATGTCCTGGCCTGCCCGGTCGGGCTCGCCCTGGCGCTTGCGACCCTGCGCGCGGGAGCGGCAGACAACGGCACCGGTATCGACGCCATGCTTGGCGTCGATACCGACGCCAAGACCCGCGACCGCGTCTGGTCCGCCGTTCAGCGCAGCCTGCAGCGCTTCGACGTCGCCGACACCCAGCAGCTGCAGGACTTCAACCCCGAGGCCATCCCCGACACCCCCCTGCTCCACATCGCCAACAACATCCTGGCCATCGGACAGACACAGCCGACACAGGACTACCTCGGCAACGCCAAGCGCTGGTACGGCGCCGAGGTCAACAGGGCCGAGCGCCCTAAGGCCAAAGCCGCCCTCGACGCCTGGGCCAACCTGCACACCGGCGGACTCATCAAGGAATCCGCCATCAACGTCACCCCCTTGACCCGCCTCGTGGTGCAGAACGCCCTCCTGTTCGCCGCCCGCTGGGCGAAGCATTTTAATGCGGCAGCAACTGCTGAGCGCCAGCCATTCACCCGCGCAGACGGCTCGACCTCCCGCGCCGACCTCATGAGCCGAACCGGGCGCTTGACCTTCGTGACCGGCCCGGACTGGCGCGCCCTGAGGCTGCGCTACGTTGACGGCGCGGGCGACTCGGGCAGCGCAGGCGGCTCGGCCGCAGGGTCCGAAACACTGGCCATGGACGTCATCCTGCCCAGAAAAGTCAGCTCCCCCATCGACCTGCCGCCGACCACCTGGGGCGAGGCAACCCGACGCCTCACCGCCGCCCAGACAGCAGGAACCACCACCAACGTGCACCTCCGCCTCCCCCGACTCAACCTATCCTCAAAGCCCACTGACCTCACAGGCGTCGTCAAGAGTCTCGGCGTGCGACTGGGCTTCCAAGACCATATCGCCCCGGATCTACTGGTGGGCCAGATCGTCCAACAGGTCAAGCTCGTCGTCGCCGAGGCGGGCACCGTCGCCGCCGCCCTCACCGAGATCAAGATTCGGACGGGAGCGCCCCCACGCCCGGAGGAGCCCATCGACTTCACCGTCGACCACCCCTACGTCCTGCGGATCGTGGACCTGACCTCCGGCATCGCCCTCATCGAAGCCGCCGTCCTGGACCCCGCTGCATAGGGGGGCGCAGCTTCCGCCGCCAGCACCGGCCGGGCGGGCTGAGGGGCGCGGTTCAGTCGGAGCCGGCGAGGGCCGAGTCGATCAGAGCCGCCACCGACGTCGTCGTGCGCTCGCAGACGGCCAGGACCTCGGGGGGCGCCCCGTCCATGGCGACGGCGTGGTCGGCGGCCTCGTGCATGGAGATGTCGTTCCAGGAGTCGCCCGCGCTCCAGGTCTCGATGCGCTCACCCGGGTAGGGGCCGTCGTCGGCGGTGAGGAGATCGACCAGCGCGGTCAGGCCCGCGCCCTTGGAGGAGCCGGCGGGCACGATGTCGAGGAAGTCCTGGTTCTGGAAGGCGATGGCGACGTCGCCCCAGCGGTGCGCGATCTCGGCCTGCACACGGGCCAGGAGCGCAGGATCGGTGATGCGCAGCGGGACGCCGACGACGGTGCGCCCGGCCAGATCCGTACGGGACGCCTGAGAGAACAGAGTGAGCAGGGCGGTATCGGAGCCGATCGAGTCGTAGAGCTGAAGGTCGCCGTCGAGCGTGGTGACGAAGACCGTGACACCGGTCTCGCCCTCGAGCATGTCGAGGATCTCCTCGGCGAAGCTATCGGGCAGGGTCCGGGCCTCCAGGACGCCGTAGTCGGGGCCGATCAGGGCGGCACCGGTGTAGAGCACGGAATAGTCGAAGGCCAGGTCGTAGCCGCGCAGGGCCGAGCGCAGCGCGGCCACCGACCGTCCGGTGTTGGGCACGAGGAGGTTGCCGGCGTCGCGCCAGCGTGTGACGGCGGCCAGATCAGTCGGGGAGATGGTCGCATTGAACAGGAGCGTGCCATCGATGTCGGTGGACAGGAGCTTGCGCATCGCCCTAGCCTACGGGCCGAAATCGGTTCGAAGTGCCGTCCTGACCGATTTCGATGCGGAACCGAACCGATCTCGAGCCGGAGTACGACCGATCTCGAGCCGGAGTACGACCGATCTCGCGGCGGAGTACGACCGATCTCGGCGGCTGGACGGCCTGGACGGCTCAGGCCGGCGGGACGTTGCGCTCGAGCTCGGCGATCCAGGCGGCGCCTGCGGCATCCGACGGCATGCGCCAGTCGCCCCGGGGGGACAGCGAACCGCCCGCCACCACCTTGGGGCCGTTGGGCAGCGTGGAGCGCTTGAACTGGTTGGAGAAGAAGCGTCGGAGGAACAGCAACTCCCACCTCCTGATGGTCGCCAAGTCGTAGGCGACCCTCTCCTCCTCCGGCAGCCCGACCGGCCACTGACCCGCGCTCGCATCCGCCCACGCCTTCTCCGCCAGGAAGGCGATGCGGCTCGGCCGGGAGCCGCGGCGCAGCACATGCCACAGGGTGAAATCCTGCAGGGCGTAGGGGCCGATCTTCGCCTGCGTGGACTGGATGGGCTCGCCATCATCGGCCGGCACTAACTCGGGGCTGATCTCGGTACCGAGAATGGCCAGCAGTACCCGCCCAACGTCGTCGGAGAAGATCCGCTCGGCCACCACCCAGCGGATGAGATGCTGAATGAGGGTCTTGGGAATGCCGGCATTGACCCCGTAGTGGGCCATCTGGTCGCCCACCCCGAAGGTGCACCAGCCCAGCGCCAGCTCGGACAGGTCGCCGGTGCCGAGCACGATGCCGCCGCGCTGGTTGGCGATGCGGAACAGGAAGTCGGTGCGCAGCCCGGCCTGAACGTTCTCGAAGGTCACGTCGTAGACCTCGCGCCCCCGCTCGCCGCGCCCGTATGGGTGGCCCATGGCGGTGAGCATCTGCTCGGCGGCGGGACGGATGTCGAGCTCCTCGACGTGGCAGCCGAGCGCCCGCGCCAGCGCGAGCGCATTGCTCTTGGTCCCCTCGCTCGTGGCGAACCCGGGCATGGTGATGGCGTGGATGTGCTCGCGGCCCAGGCCGAGGCGGTCGACGGCGCGGGCGGCGACGATGAGCGCATGGGTGGAGTCCAGTCCGCCGCTGACGCCGATGACGATTGTGGGCAGGCCGATGGCCCGCAGCCGCTGAGCGAGGGCGGCCACTTGAATGCTGTAGGCCTCGTAGCAGTCCTGGGCGAGGCGGGCCGGGTCGTCTGGCACGAAGGGGAAGCGGTCGACCGCTCGGCGCAGGCCGATGTCGGTGCGGGGCACTCGCAGCTCCCGGGGCTCAATGCTCAGGGTGAGGAATCGGCTCGAGCCGTCAGACCCGGCGGGAGCCGCGGCCCTACTCAGCGCCGCACGGTTGTCCTCGAAGGAGCCCTGGCGCAGCCGTTCGGCCCGCAGCCCCTCGATATCGACGTCGACGACCGTGGCCCGCGGCCCATCGGGGAAGCGCTCGGTCTCCCCCAGGAGTTCGCCGTTCTCGTAGACGAAGGTCTGGCCGTCCCAGGCCAGGTCCGTGGATGACTCCCCCTGCCCGGCGGCCGCGAAGACATAGGCGGCCAGATTCCGAGCACTGGAGGCGCGGGCCAGTAGCTTGCGGTCCTCGGCCCTGCCCACGGTGATGGGAGAGCCGGAGAGGTTGACGAGTACGGTCGCCCCGGCCAGAGCCGCCAGGGAGGACGGCGGGACGGGCACCCACATGTCCTCGCAGACCTCCACGTGAAAGGTCAGGCCCGGCACATCGGCGACCTCGAAGAGCAGATGCGGGCCGAAGGGGACGCGGACGCCATCATCCCGGTCCCCGACGGCGTTCCCGACGGCGGCGGCCTCTGCACCGGCGCGGACTGCGGGCAGGAGGATCCGCTGAGCGCCCGGCGCGCCGTCTCCGCTCGCGAAATGCCGTTTCTCGTAGAACTCGCGGTAGGTGGGCAGGTAGGACTTCGGTGCGACGCCGCGCACGGCACCGCCCTGAATGACGACGGCGCAGTTGTAGAGGCGACTGCCGTCCCGCAGGGGCGCGCCGACGATGATCGCCGGGAGGAGGCCGGCGGAGGCCGCGCGAATGGTCTCGATGGCGGCGAGGACCTCGTCGAGCAGCACGTCGCTGAGCAGCAGGTCGTCAATGGAGTAGCCGGTCAGGCTGAGTTCGGGGAAGGCGGCCAGGCACACGCCGTCGTCGGACAGACTGCGGGCCTGCTCGATGATCGCGGCGGCATTGGCCGCAGGATCCGCCAGCGCGACGGGAAGGGTCACGGCGGCGACGCGCGCGAAGCCCTGGTCGTAGGCGGAGCGGAACTCGATGGTCGGCCGTCCAGCGGGGGGCGGCGGAGGTGCGTCCTGATGCATGTGACGATCCTCCCATGAGCTGCGAGAGGGACGGTTCTCGAATCGACGGCAGCACCTTTCAAACCCGTTAGAACACCCTTCACATACTCGATGTTATCGTTCCGTTACCCCATAGATTGAATCGATATCGTTTCGTTATCATGGATCACCGGAATCTCGCGGAATTCTCGCGGGGCGGGAATGGATTTCCGAGCTCGGAACCCATATAGTCTTCCTTGTCGGAACGCAGACGACACGAGGGGATCAGGGACCCTGTTGACTGCCGCTGCGTTCGGGGATGTCGCGATTCAGGGACCGCGCCCCCGAGCCCGGCGAGAGGCCCCGCACCGCAAGGTGTCGGGGCCTCCCTCTGTTCTCCGGCAGGTCATGATCGCAACACCTGCCGGAGAACCGTCGGGGAGCGCACTGCACTCCCGTGGACCATCATCGGTGCCATGTCGAGATCGGTCCAGTTACACGCCGAGGCGCACACTGAATTCGAACGGGGATCGGATTACGTCCGGCTCCAGCGCGGCCGCCGTTCGACCGGCGATCAGTGCCCCGCAGCCTGCGGGAACAACCCCCACTGCTCCCGCAGAGCGTCTATGAAGAAGCGGACCTCGGGCACCATCGTGGTGGACAAGCGCTGATCCGCGGCGTTTCCCGGCGTCGTCGAGCACAACCACTGGATCTGCAGCCCGTCGCTGAGCGCCACGAACGATCGGGCGATCATCCTCGACGGAGCCTCCGCACGCACCGAGCCCGCTTCCTTACCGCGCTCCAAGGCGTTCTCGATCATCGTCACCGATTCCGTCAAGTGGCCGGCGAACCACTGGTGCGCCGGGTGATCGGCATCGAGCACGGACATGGCCGTCGCCGTATAGATCGCCACGAGATCCCGATGAGCAGCATTGTGCGCGACCAGCGTCGCGAACGCATGAAGCAGTTCCCAGGGGTCCTCAATCGCACCTCCCCCCAAGAAGCCGGCGAAATCATCTTGATCGCGCCACTGGAGGACTTGAGCGAAAAGTTCTTCCTTGGAGGAGAAGTGGTGGAGAAGTCCCGCTTTCGAGATATCCGACGCCGTTGCGATGTCCGACAAAGACGTACCGGCATATCCATGGGCCCCGAACAGTTTGATGGCCTCATTGAGGACCCGCTCGCGCTTGTCCTCACTGCCGACTCTGGGCCGGCCGGGCCTGCGCCGCTCGCCCTGCGCAGACGCAGCTGAATGACCACCGGAGGCTGCGTTGTCGCCACTGTTCGCACGGGTCATACCAGCATTGTGTCACTGTTAGATTCATGTAGATCCATGACCGGCCATGGAGCCCGTACGCTTCTCCAGCAACGGGTCTCACATGACCGGTCATGAAAGCTCTTTCGCACTCCCGCTCGAGCGCGACCGATCTCGAGCCGGAAGTGGACCGATCTCGGTGCGGAGTACGACCGATCTCGGCGAGATTGGGTGGGCGGAGGATCAGACGGCGCTGGTGGCGCTGGGCGCCCAGGCCTCGCCGCGGGCGGTCAGCGACAACCCGGCGAGCACGCCGTCGGGGCTCACATCCACGACGACCTCCTGACCGTCCAGGACCTCGCCGGCCAGGATCATGCGGGCCAGCTCGTCGCCGATCTCGCGCTGAACCAGGCGACGCAGCGGACGGGCGCCATAGGCGGGGTCGTAGCCCTCGTCGGCGAGCCAGGTGCGGGCCTCGTCGGTGACCGACAGGGTGAGCCGGTGGCCCGCCAGGCGGTCCTGCATCTTGGCCAGCTGGATATCGACGATCCGAGCCAGCTCCTCCTTGGTCAGCGGGTCGAAGACGAGGGTGTCATCGAGCCGGTTGAGGAATTCGGGCTTGAAGGAGGCGCGAACCTGCGCCATGACCTCCTTGCGCTTCTCCTCCGGGCTCAGCAGCGGATCGGTGAGGAACTGGCTGCCCAGATTGGAGGTCAGCACGAGGATGACGTTGCGGAAGTCCACCGTGCGGCCCTGGCCGTCGGTGAGGCGGCCGTCGTCGAGCACCTGCAGGAGGATGTCGAAGACCTCGGGGTTGGCCTTCTCGACCTCATCGAGCAGCACCACCGAGTAGGGGCGGCGCCGCACGGCCTCGGTGAGCTGGCCGCCCTCCTCGTAGCCGACATACCCGGGAGGGGCGCCCACCAGGCGGGCCACGGAGTGCTTCTCGGAGTACTCCGACATGTCGATGCGCACAATGGCGCGCTCGTCATCGAACAGGAAGTCCGCCAGGGCCTTGGCCAGCTCGGTCTTGCCCACGCCGGTGGGGCCGAGGAACAGGAAGGATCCGGTGGGGCGGTCCGGGTCGGACACCCCGGCGCGCGAGCGGCGCACGGCGTCGGCCACGGCGGCCACGGCGGCGGCCTGCCCGATGAGGCGCTCGCCGATGACGTCCTCCATCTCCAGAAGCTTCTTCTGCTCGCCGGCCATGAGCTTGCCCACGGGGATTCCGGTCCAGGAGGAGATGACCTCGGCGATCTCGGTGGGGCCGACCTTCTCGGCGATCATGGGCTCGGGTGCGGGACCGTTGTCGCGCTCGACGCCGTCGGGACCGATGACGGCCGCATCGGCCGCGGCCTGAGCGGCCTCCATGTCGCGGATCTGGGTCTCCAGTGCGGGCATCTCGCCGTAGCGCAGGCGCCCGGCCTCCTCGAAGTTGCCCTCGCGCTCGGCCAGGTCGGCCCTGGTGCGCAGCTCGTCGAGGGCGGCGCGCAGCTCACCGACCTTGTTGTGACCGGCCTTCTCGGCCTCCCACCGGGCGTTGAGAGCGGTCAGGCGCTCGGAGGCGTCGGCCAGCTCGGCGCGCAGGCGCTCGAGGCGATCGACGGCGGCCGGGTCGGCGGAGGAGCCCTCCTCCTCAATGGAGTCGGCGAGGTAGGACTCCTCCATGCGCATGCGGTCGACGCGGCGCTGGAGCTCGTCGATCTCGACGGGGCTGGAGTCCAGCTCCATGCGCAGGCGGGACGCCGCCTCATCGATGAGGTCGATGGCCTTGTCGGGCAGCTGACGGCCGGTGATGTAGCGGTCGGACAGGGAGGCCGCGGCCACGAGCGCGCCGTCGGAGACGGTGACCTGGTGGTGGGCCTCGTACTTGGGGGCGATGCCGCGCAGGATGGCGACGGTGTCGGCCACCGAGGGCTCGCCGACGAAGACCTGCTGGAAACGGCGCTCCAGGGCGGGATCCTTCTCGATGTTCTCGCGGTACTCGTCCAGCGTGGTGGCGCCGACCAGCCTCAGCTCACCGCGGGCGAGCATGGGCTTGAGCATATTGCCGGCGTCCATGGCCCCTTCGGAGCCGCCCCCGGCGCCGACCACGGTGTGGAGCTCGTCGATGAAGGTGATGACCTCGCCGTCGGAGTCCTTGATCTCCTTCAGAACGGCCTTGAGGCGCTCCTCGAACTCGCCGCGGTACTTGGCGCCGGCGACCATGCCCGCCAGGTCCAGGGCGATCAGGCGCTTGCCGCGCAGGGACTCGGGCACGTCGCCCGCCACGATGCGCTGGGCCAGGCCCTCGACGACGGCGGTCTTGCCGACGCCGGGCTCGCCGATGAGCACCGGGTTGTTCTTGGTGCGACGGCTCAGGACCTGGACGACGCGACGGATCTCGGCGTCGCGGCCGATGACCGGATCGAGCTGACCGGCGCGGGCGGCCTCGGTGAGGTCGGTGCCGTACTTCTCCAAGGACTTGTAGGTGCCCTCGGGGTTGGGCGAGGTGACGCGAGCGCCACCGCGAACCTTGGGCAGGGCGTCGCGCAGCGCTTCGGCAGTGGCGCTGTTGTCGGCCAGGATGCGCGCGGCGGCGTCCGAGGAGGGGTTGCCCGCGGCAATGCCGATGAGCAGGTGCTCGGTGGAGATGTACTCGTCACCGAGTCTCTTGGCCTCGTTGGAAGCGGCCTCGAGAGCCGCGAGCAGGCCGCGGGAGGGCTGCGGCTGGCTCACCGAGCTGCCGGAGGACGCCGGAAGCTGGGTCAGGGCGCGGCGCGTTGCGGCGCCGATGGTCTGGAGAGCGCCGGCGTCGGGATTGACGGCGGCGAGCAGGCCGACGGCGACGCCGTCCTCCTGACCGAGGAGCTCGGCGAGCAGGTGAAGCGTGTCGATCTGGGGGTTGCCGGCCGCGGCTGCGGCCTGCATGGCTCCGGAGATGGCCTCCTGCGAGCGGGTGGTGTAGTTCGTGTCCATATGGGATCTCCTTGATTGTCGTTCAGACGGACCGGGCTCCGGCGGGTGATCGGGGCTCCGCCCCTCCGGCTGCGCCGATGCGCGCCCGGCGGTCGAATTCCCATTCACGGATTGATGAACCCGCAGGCCCTGGTGTCTCCAGCCCGTACAACCTCACCAAGATTGAGCGTATTCCACTCAACTTAATGGAACCCGAACTTCTTGAGTGGCGAGCGCCATGCGGGTGACTTCAACGTCGGGCATGGGCGCCGGATCACCCCCTTGACACGAGGCGACGAGCAGACCATATCGATAAACGATATGTTGACGTCGAAGCTCTCGGCGAGGAGGGCACCATGACAGCCACCGGGACCACGACACCAAACGAGACCGAAGGCGCCGCAGCGCCACCGGCGAGCACCGGACGGCGAACACGAGCGGCGGTGCGACGGCGGCAATGGCGGGCGTTTCGAAAGCGGTGGAAGCGGTGGGAGCGGTGGACCGACTCGCCCACGATCGGCTTCGGAAGCCTCGTGACGGCCTCGGTCATCACCGCCCTGCTGTGGCTGACAACCTGCTACCCGCTGCTCAGCGTCCTCGAGGACCTTCTGCGCGGACACGGCCTGCTCGTCCTATTCGCCGATCTGCCGAGCACCTCGCAACCCGCACTCCCCGACGGCATCGATCGAGTTGCCGCCCTCGCCCCCGAGATCGACACCTCCACCTCCTCGCAGACCTACGGCGATCTCACCGCCCTGTCCCCCACCACCCAGCTGCTCATGGGCGCACTCATCACAGCCCAGGTCAGTCTGATCGCAGTCTGCGGAGGCCTGTTCATCCATCTACTGGCGGCCATCCGCCCGGACCGGGCCGACTGGTGGAGGCTGCTGATGACGCGCGGCAAGCGCCTCCTCGCAACCGGGGCGGCCGCGTACGGATTGTCGATCGCCTTGGCGATCATCACCGACTGGATCGCCAACGAGTCGATCTACCCCGCGGACGCCTCTGCGGAGCGCCACTGGTTCATCACCCTGCCGACCAAGAGCCCCGACCCGTTCCTGGCAGGGCTGCTCGTCCTCATCGTGCTGTCCCATGTGCTGAGCGCGCTCAGCCGCACCCGCGAGCGCGCCGGCGAGCTCACCGCCGAGAACGCCGAGCTGCGCGCGGAGACCGAGGGACTGGTATGACCGCCGTCGAGGAGCGTCGGACCGCAGCCGGCGGAAGCGCGAGAGGACGAATCGGGGACAAAGAGGAGCCGCGCATCGTGTGCCATCTCGACCGGCTCCTGGAGACGCGCGGCATGACGCTCGTCGAGCTGTCCGAGCAGGTCGGAGTGACCGCCGTGAACCTGTCCGTGCTCAAGAACGGGCGCGCCAAGGCGATCCGCTTCAGCACTCTGGTGGCCGTGTGCGGGGCTCTGGGATGCGGCGTCGGCGACCTGCTGGAGATCGCATCCGGGGCGGCCGACTGACGAGCGAGCCGGGCGCCTCGACTTCGCCCACTGAGAATCACTGAGGGCCACTTCCGCCGGGGACTTCCCCCCAATACCGCTTCAAGTATCGTCGCGTACTGTACGACTCCTTAACCTCTGCGACTTCAGGAGACGATCATGAAGACCTTCCACCGCGCGACCGCTCTCGTCGCCACTGCACTTCTGGCCACATCTCTCGCAGCATGCTCACACAGCAATCCCTCGAATGATAAGGAAAGCGCCTCGGCACAAGCGACGGACTCGGCGAGCACGGGTAAGGCCACGCAGGGCGACCAGCAGACGACCGTAGCCGCGCAGCCGGCGCCCGACGGCTACCAAACGGTCACAGCCCCCACGACCAATCTCTCCTTCGCCGTCCCCGGAGACTGGGAGGTGCTGACCGGCGATGATCTCAAGGACGACCAGAAGATCGAGGAAATCGCCAACAAGTCGGGCAATGACCCCGACCAGATACGCCAGTTGCTCTCGGGGCTAGAGCTGCAGGCCATGGCCACGCAGCCCGATGACAACAATTTCGCCGAGAACACGAACGTCGCTCCCGTACAGGGAGTCACCGCCCTGCCGACCGAGGACGTCATGGCACAGCAGATCAAATTGCAGGGCGGCACACCCGGCGAATACTCCACCTCCCAGACCTCGCTCGGAGAGGTCGCCATCCTGACCTACACGCTCTCCACTCAGGCCGGCGAGGGGCAGGGCGCCGTCATCGCAGCCCCGACGAAGAACGGCGGCTGGGCAGCCATCACGGTGATGACAATGGACGCCTCTCGCACTCAGGAGCTGACCGAAACCATCACATCCACGCTGTCCTGACGCCCTGACGCCCGGACACCGGAGACGTCAACGGCAGCCCGCTCAAGAAGTCCCCGGATTGGCGCGGGCCGGTGAACCGGCCCGCGCCAATCCGGGGACTTCTCCCCAGCACCGGTCCAAGGATTGTCGCGTACTGTACGAGTCCCTCCCTCTGCGACGTCAGGAGACGATCATGAAGACCTTCCACCGCGCGACCGCCGTCGTCGCAGCAGCACTCCTGTCCGCCTCACTGACGGCATGCTCCCTGATCCGCATCCAGAACAGCTCCTCCGATCAGGAGACCTCCTCAGCGCAGGAAACCGACTCAACGGACACGCAGAGCACCGCCCCGACGGCAGGGTCCGGCAAGGACGCGCCCGACGGCTACCAGACAGTCACAACCCCCTCGTCGATGATCTCCTTCGCCGTTCCCGAGAACTGGCAGGTGTTCAGCGGAGACGATCAGAACATCCCCCTGCCCACCGGCACGCAGGACCCTGACGGCCAGGGGAGCCAGTCGTTGCCGGCCATCGAGCTGGCTGCAGCCGCCCCCAAGACGAACGACGGAGTCCCCGAGCACCTGTTCGCCATACCCGTGGAGCAGATCGCCTTCCTGCCGACCGAGGACATGATGTCCTCACTGATCAAGGCGCGGGGCGGCACACCCGGCGAATACTCCACCTCTGAGACCGAACTCGGGGAGGCCGCCGTCATGACCTTCACCTCGACCATTCAGGGAACCACGATGCAGAGCGCCGCCATCGTCACACCGGACAGCGGTGGCGGCTGGACGAGCCTCACGCTGTCCACCTCAGACGCCTCCCGCACCCGGGAGCTGACCGACGTCATCATGTCCACCCTGTCCTCCTGACAGGGCGCTCTCCAGGGCGCCCTCCCCCAGTGGAGGACGACGGCGGGCCGTATTCGCCACCGCTCTCCTCAACAGCACCTCGAGCGGCCCGCGAGTGCGCCCGGAACGCTCGAGCACGACGCAGAACGCCGCCAGCGCCACCCAGACCAGAACAGCGACACCGACTCCAATCGCCGCCTCCGTCGCCTCGACATCCAGGCTCGACAGAATCAAGAAGGTTCCGAGGAACAGAACGGACTGGCCCACATACGCGGTCATGGATCGCCTCCCCACGGCGGCCAGCACCCAGCGCGCGCCACGGAGCGGCTCCGGGCGGCCCGGCCCCGCCCATGTGGCCAGCAGGCACAGCCACCCGAAGGCACCCGCTATGCCGGACAGGGAGTAGACGGCGATCGCGGCGCCCCCGAGGTGCAGCGGAAGCGACCCGTGCATGAGCATGAGCAGGGGTACCGCCCCTACGGCTCCGACAAGTATCCCCGCGACTCCACCGCCCAGGAGCCGACCGCGATGCCGATCCGGATGCGACAGGAGGTCGGAGTCGGCCAAACGCGCACCGATAAGGACGCAGACGACCGCGTAGGAGGTGAAGAGGAAGACCACTGTCCCGACCGGCCACCGTGTCAGATTGCTCAATGGATACCATGCGCTGAACGTTGAGCGCACGCCCTCCCTGCTGAGCATGTCAACCCCCGAGCCGCTCGCACTCTCGAGGGATATTCCCACCTTGACTGCGGTCCACACGCCGAGCAGTGCCGTGACACCGCCGACGACGCTCATCCAGGTCTTTCTGCGATGCACGAGCACGCCCGCCAGCAGCACGGCGATGAGCCCATAGGACCCGATGACGTCGCCGTTGAAGATCACGCTGTGCACCGCGCCGAACAGAAGCATCCACAATCCCCGACGGCGCACCAGGCGCCGGGCATCGGCCGTGGCGTCGGCACGCACGGCCTCCTCCCATGTCGCACGCGCTGCGGGGTCGGCGAGCACGGCTCTCAGGGCCGGTTCCCGGTCGGCCCGTTCGGCCGCCCTGCTCACGTCGGCCTCAATGCGCCGCGAGGCCATGGTCATGATCCCGAAGCCGAACAGCATGGCGAACAATGGGTAGGCGCGGTTCTCGACCAAACAGGCCCGCACCACCTCCACTACGCGATCGACCGCCGACTGCTCGGCAGGCGCGGGCAGGTAAATGAGCCAGTTCTGTGACACGTTCGCCAGGGCGATCAGCAGGAGCATGAAACCGCGCGCCACATCCGGCGCCGGATGGCGCACCGACCTCGCACCGGTGAAGGAGCTGGCGCTGGCCAGCTCAGGAGGAACAGGGGTTGCAGCACGCGAGGGAAAAGCCATGAGGCAATCGTGATCGAATTCATATGGGAGTGCCTCGTTCATTGGGACGGCGCCCCTGTCATCCGCTGGGACGGCGCCCCTGCGATCCAAGTCCTCCTCCGGTCGGATGCGGACGGCGTGCTCACCGGTGAAGGACCGACGAACTGACGAGCCGACGAGCGCAATACGAGCAGCCTTGCGCGACATGCACCAATATGCATCAATTCGTGATTCGCGGGATTCGCAGCGTCCGCAACCGCATGCCATGCTGGGGCGGAACCGGTGCCGGGAGATACCGCGCACCACGACGAAAGGAAACCCTCATGGGAATTGGTGACCTGACGAGCAAGGCCGGCGAAGCCCTCGGCTCCGACAAGGCCGAGGCCGTGACCGATCAGGCTCTCGACAAGGCCGCCGACGCCGCCAAGAAAGCGACCGGGGGCAAATTCGATTCCCAGGTCGAGACCGCACGCGACGCCGCCGACTCCAAACTCGGCAACGCCTGAGCCCGGGAGAGCACAAGAGCGAACCGGCTGCGCGATCCCGCTGGGTCAAGCCTGTCGAGATAGACATTTTCGAACGAGATCGACGGTGGCACCGTCGATCTCGTTCGAAAATGTCTGTTTGGACGAGAATGCTTCCATGACCGTCCCGAGAACCAATGACGACGCCGCTCAACCCGACCTGCCGCCCGTGCCCTCCTGGCTCGACGAGATCGAGGGCGAGCGCGCACTCGCCTGGGTCGCCGAGCACAACGCCGCCACCCGCATGGTCGTCGATGGGAGCCAGCGCTTCGAGACCCTGCGGACTCAGATCGAGGCGATTCTCGACTCGCCCGATCGCATTCCCGGCGTCGGGCAGGCGGACGGCCTGCTCTACAACTTCTGGACCGACGCCGATCACCCGCGCGGGCTGTGGCGCCGCACCACATGGGACTCCTATCTCGCAGGCGCTCCCGGCCGGGCGGGCGCCGACGCGGCTGCTCAAACCGACGCGACTGCCGCCGAGGACGGCACGCAGTGGGAGGTGCTGCTCGACCTCGACGCGCTCGGCAAGGCCGAGGGCGTCACCTGGGTGTGGCACGGCGCCCGGGTCCTGCGCACCGGCCCGCTGGCCGGCAGGCGCGCCCTCGTGGCTCTGTCCGACGGCGGCTCGGACGCCGATGTCACCCGTGAGCTGGACCTCGATACCGGGCGCTTCATCCCACCCGCCGAAGGCGGTTTCCACCGCGAGTCCTCCAAGGGATCGCTGTCATGGGCGGACGACGAGGGCAGTTCGGTACTGGCGATCGCCGACCTCGGCGAGGGCTCGCTGTCCCCCGCCGGATATCCGCGCCAGATCAGGCGGCTGCGGCGCGGCCAGTCTCTGTCCGAGGGGGAGGTCCTGCTCACCGCCGCAGCCGACGATGACGGCGCCTGGGCGCACCGCGACCGCTGGGGTCGCACCTGGCTGCTCACGCGCCCCGACTTCTACACCGAAGAGCTGTGGCTACTGCCCGACGGCGCTCAGACGCTTCCGGCATCGTCGGGGCCGAGCGCCTTGGCGGATGCCGGCACGACGGTGGCGCCAGGGGCCGTGCACATCGACGTGCCCGCCTCCGCCGAGGTCACCGCAGCCTGGGACTGGCTCCTGGTCAGTCTGCGCGAGGACTGGGAGATCGCGGGCGCCGTTCACACGGCCGGCTCGCTGCTGGCCGCACCTCTGGATGACTTCCTGGCCGGCGAGCGCGCCTTCGAGACTCTGTTCGCCCCGACGCCGTCGGCCTGCTTGATCGGCTTCACCGTGACCGCCCGCCATCTGGTCCTGACCATGCTCGACGACTGCGTGACCGCCCTGGAGGTGCTCACGCCTCCGCGAACCGGCGCGAGCCGATGGGCTCGCCGCCCGCTGGATCTGAGCGTGCTCGCCGAATCGGAGTCCGACACCGGGAGCGTCTGCGACCCTACCGCCACCGCCGCGCTCGAGGATCCGAGCGCTCTGCGCCCTGGCCGCCCCTTGATCGAGGTCAGCGCCACCGCCGTCGATGGGCGCGAGGGCGACCGGCTATGGCTGACGACGTCGTCCTTCACTCGACCCACCACCCTCATGACGGGTGCGCTCCAGGCCGACGGCGCACTGACCGACGTCGAGGTGCTGCGCGCCGCCCCGGAGCGCTTCGACGCGACCGGCATAGAAGCCAGCCAGCACGTGGCGGTGAGCGCGGACGGGACGCGTGTGCCCTATTTCCAGGTCGGGCGCCCGGCCGTGGACGCCGAGGGGCGAGCCGTGCCGGGGCCGACGATTCTGTACGGCTATGGGGGCTTCGAGGTGCCGCTGGGGATCGGCTATCTGTCGGTGATCGGCAAGGCGTGGCTGGAGCAGGGCGGCACCTACGTGATCGCGAATATCCGCGGGGGCGGGGAGTACGGGCCCGCCTGGCACCGCGCCGGGCTGAAGGAGCATCGGCACCGCGTCTACGAGGACTTCGCGGCGGTCGCCCGGTCGCTGAGTGAGCGGGGCGTGACCGCGCCAGGGCGGCTGGCCGTGCACGGGGGCTCCAACGGCGGTCTGCTCGTGGGCAACATGCTCGCCCAGTACCCGGACCTGATCGGGGCGGTGGTGTGCGAAGTGCCGTTGCTGGACATGAGCCGTTACACCCACCTGTTGGCGGGCGCTTCTTGGAAGGCCGAGTACGGCGACCCCGACGACCCGGCCCAATGGGAGTTCATCCGGTCCTTCTCCCCCTTCCACCTGTTGGAGGAGGGGCGCGACTACCCGCCGGTGCTTCTGGTGACCTCGACCCGGGACGACCGCGTCCATCCGGCGCATGCGCGCACCATGGCTCATCGACTGGAGAGCCTGGGGCAGGCGGTGACGTACTTCGAGAACTCCGAGGGCGGGCACGGCCGGGCTTCGACCAATGCGCAGCGGGCCTTCATGAGCGCCCTGACCTACGACTTCGCCCGGCGAGTCCTGAGCTGATCGCGCCCCTCCCTCCCCTTCGCCGAGATCGGTCGAACTCCGGCTCGAGATCGGTTCACGTCCGCGCCGAGATCGGTTCACGTCCGCACCGGGATACCGACCTCAATACGTTCGCAGGTCGGCGCGCATGGCAGCGAATCGATTGGTCACGAAACCGGTCTGCTCGTACATTCCCCGCCCCGCCTCCGTCGCCATGAGTTCGGCTCGACCGATACCCGTCGAGACGGCCCATCTCATCACCGCCTCGAAAGCCCGCTTGCCATATCCATGACCGCGATGAGCAGGGAAAGTGCACACGTTGCTGACCAGCACATCACGGCCGTCGGGAACCTCGGGCGACGGCGCGGCGTCACGAACCGCCCCCATCGCGCACGCCACGACATCCTGGCCCGCCTGCACGACGAAGATCCCGTATATCGGGTTCTTCACCCGTTCGGTGAACCATCGATGCGCATTGCTCCGCCATCGACCATCCGTCATCGCCGTCCCCGTGACACGGAACATCTCCGCGCGCAGCGCCACCAGGGCGCCGACGTCGAATACGGTCGCTCGTCTGACAACAACAGCATCATTCACACTCACGAACCTACCGTCGGCCTCAAGAGGACTAGAAGAGCAGAACTCTCCGCTGAGGTCGAACTGCGCGAGCCATCCGAATATGCCGAGCAGTCGGGCCCATTGCCGACGACGAGCGTCCGACGGCGCGTCATCGGGGCCGGCGAACCGGCTGAACCGATCTCGACGCGAGTTGCGACCGATCTCGAGCCGGAACCGGACCGATCTCGGCGCGGAGTACTACCGATCTCGGCGCGGAGTACTACCGATCTCGGCGGGAGAACAAGAAGCACAGGAGCCGTCGGGCACATACCCCTGATACATGTGCCCGACGGCTCGCTGTGCTCTACAACCTCCTTTCTACTCGGTGAAACTCCGCGGCCCCCATCATGTGGGTACCTGGACCGAACCGCGGAGACCGGACGTCTCTTCTTCCCGACTTCCCGGCCCTACTGGGCGTTGAGGGCCGCCGTCGGGGGCGTACGGGCCGCCCGCACCGCCGGGTACAGACCCGCCACCGCCCCGATAAGGATCGTGACCCCCAGACCCGCCGCAATGACGAGCGGCGGCAGGGCGAAGGGCCAGTCGTTGATTGCGGCCGCCCCGGCGGTCACCCCGATTCCCAGGACGCAGCCCAATGCACCACCCAGTCCCGCCAGAAGCAGCGCCTCAGCGAGGAACTGGACGAGGATGTGGCTGCGCATGGCCCCCAGGGCGCGCCTCAGCCCGATCTCACGGCGCCGCTCCAGCACCGAGATGATCATGGTGTTGGCCACTCCGATCCCGCCCACGACCAGGGCGATCGAGCCGACTCCCGTCAATAGGCTGGTGAAGGCCTTGTCCGCGGCGTTCTTGGCCGCCAGCGCGTCCGAGGGCCTCGAGATCTTGACGGCCCCGGGCGACTGCGGCAGGACCGTGGGACCCAGGAGGCTCCTCACCCTCTCGACGGCGCTATCGGCGCTGCGCTCGTAGATCGTCGTCGGGTTGCCCGCGTAGTCGAACAGCTGCTTGGCCACCGACGCCCCGATGAGCGCCGCGTTATCGAGCTCGGGGGCCAGCACCGAGGGCTGAAGGATCCCGACCACGGTGAAGGAGGTCCCGCCGAGCCACACCTGAGTTCCCGGTTCCACCACGCCCAGTCGCCGGGCGGCGGCCGCTCCGAGCACGGTTGCCGGATACGAGGACGTGGCCTGATTGAGCCAGGATCCCGTGCTCACCTCGCCGGCGACGACGTCGAGCAGGTTCTCATCGGCCACGAGAGTAGAGATGCCGCCGGTCGCCTCCTTGTCGCTCAGGTAGCTGCGGTAGACGGAGACCTTGACCAGCGAGGTCGAGCTCGACTGCTGGACGCCGTCGATCGTGCCGACCCGTCCGACGGCGTCGTCGGGGAACTTGACCTCTGTGCCGGTCAGGTCGGAGCCCGGGGTGAGAGTGAGCATGTTGGTGCCCAGGGATTCGAGCTGAGCAGTGAGCTGGGCCCGGCTCGACGTGGACACGCCGACCACCGCGATCATGGCCGCGATGCCGATGGCGATGCCCAGGGCGGACAGGAAGGCTCGCATGGGCCGGGCGCGCAGGCCCGTCCCGGCCAGGCGCAGGACGTCGGTCGGGCGCAGGTGCGAGCGTCCCGGGCGCATCGTCGTCGAGCTCATGCGGCCTCCTCCGTCGTGCCGATCGCGGAGTCGGAGACGATCTTCCCGTCCCGAATGGCGACGCGCCGCGGCAGCTCGGCCGCCAGGTCGTTGTCGTGGGTGATGACGACGACCGTCGTGCCCTGCTCGTGCAGCTCGTGAAGGAGCTCGACGATCGAGGCCCCGGAGACCGAATCGAGGTTGCCGGTCGGCTCGTCCGCCAGGAGCAGGGGCGGATCCCCGACGACGGCGCGGGCGATGGCGACGCGCTGACGCTCTCCGCCGGAGAGCTGGTGCGGGCGATGACGCAGACGGCGCTCGAGCCCCACGCGGCGCAGGGCCGCCTCGGCGCGCCTGCGCCGCTCGGCACGCGGCACTCCCAGATAGAGCAGGCCGTCGGCGACGTTGTCGATCGCCGTCATGCCGTCCGACAGATGGAACTGCTGGAAGACGAAGCCGATGCGTCGTGCGCGCACGGCTGACAGCTCCGGGTCCGTCAGGCCGGCGACATCGAGACCGTCGATCTCGACGCGTCCCGAACTGGGCCGATCGAGGGTGCCGATGAGGTTGAGCAGAGTCGATTTGCCGGAGCCGGAGGGGCCGACGACGGCGACGAACTCGCCGCGGTCGATATCCAGGCTGATTCCGGCGCAGGCGGCGACGGGCGGCTCCCCATAGGTACGGTGAACGTCGCGCAGAGACAGGATGCGGCTCATCGCTGCGGCACCACCACGCGTTGTCCCTCTGCCAGGCCCTCGCCCGAGATCTCGACCCGACCGGCGGCGAAGAGCCCGGTGGTCACCGGAATCCTCGTCGTCGTGTTGTCGTCCTGGACCACCTCCACGCCGAACTGCTCCGGACTCAGGGCGACGAGCGCCCCCACGGGCACGGACAGGACGTTCTCGCGCTTCTCGCTGGGCAGGCCAACGGTGACCGAGACCTCCTGGAAGTCGGCGGTGACCGAGGCATCGTCGGGGACGATGGTCACGGGTATGACGCGCTCCTTCTCCTTGGAGTCGCCCGAACCGCTCTTCTCCGTGGGAGTGCCCACGGAGGAGATGGTGCCGGTGGTATCAACGGCACCGGGCAGGTGCAGAGTGACCTTATTGCCGACGACGCCGAGCTGCTGATCGGCGAGCTTGATGTTCACGTCCACCACCTGAGCGGTGGAGGTGACGTCGTAGAGATCGCCCTCGACGGCGGTCTTGTCGCCCACGCGGGACTTGATGGAGCCCACGCGCAGGTCATCCGGAGCGAAGACGATCCGCCCCAGGGGAATGGCCCCGGTCTGCTCGAGGCTCATGTCCTTCTGCCAGGCCCTGATGGCCCTGATGGTCCACCACCCGAAGGTGCCGTCCGGCTCGCGGGTGAAGTAGCCCAGGCCCTGCAGGGCGCTCTGGAGCTGCTGGATATCGCTGCCCTTGCTCATGCCGTCCTCGAAGGCGCGCCAGGCCGGGATGGATCCGTGCATGAGGTAGGAGGACTCGCCTCCGGCATCGTAGAGCCGATCACCGGCGTGAAGCACGGTGCCGGCCGCGGGCAACCAGGTGACCACGCCCTCGAAACCGGAGCGGAGCACATGGGAATCGGAGAAGCGCAGGGTGCCGGCGGCGCTCGTCTCGCCCTGGAGGGTGCCACGGGTGATCTCCTCGGTCGTGCCGGTGAAGGCCTCGGACTTGTCGTCACCCTTGTCGGCCCGGCCTGGCAGGATTCCCGTTGCCGCCGCCGTGCCCGCTCCCGCTCCGGCCAGAAGGAGGACGGCTCCGGCTCCGAGGAGCAGGCGACGGGTCGGGCGAGCAGGGCCCTTCTTCGGAGCCTCCACATCGGCCGGGCTATTCATGCCGTCCGTGCTGCCCGTGTCGCCGCCCTCGGTGGGGGACACGGGGTCATTCCCCGAACCGCGAGCCCGACGCCGGAGGCTCACTGATCCCCCTCGGAGGCCGAGGAGGGGGCGGCCGAAGCCGCGCATTTCTCGATGGCCTCCTGGGGAATCGTGCCCACGTCAATGGACAGGCCCTTGCCGGGCTCGGGATCCTTGACGTCGTAGCCCTCATTGCGCAGGCACTCGGCGAGAGCAATGCTCGACTGGAGGATCTCGGGGTCGTCGGGATTCTGGGTGCTGGCCCCGGGCGGCGGGCCGAGCTTCTTCTCGCAGTCCTCGACGGCGGTGTTGAAGGCGGCCGCGTCACCGCCCACGTCCTGAGTGCGGATGTCCTTACCCTCGTCGGAGTCGGACACGTTGAACCCAGCGTCGCGCAGACATTGGTTGAACTTGAGGGTGTAGTCCTCGGCGGAGCCGGTCGCACTGGCGGCGGAGGCATCGGCGGCGTCGGTTGACTTCCCGCCCCCGCACGCGGTGACCATGCCGAGTGCGCAGACCACGCTCGCCACTGCTGCAAGCATCCTCGTCCTGCCGTTCCTCATCGAAGTTCTCCTTAAAAGTTCCTTGGATTCCCGAGCCCTTGAGCTCTTGCACGGCCGATCTCCCGATATCCGGGGCGGCCGGCCAATCGCCCCCGGTCCTTCCGGGGCCGGGCACAATCTCAGCGGAGCCGGCGTTGCAAGAGCCTTTAGAAAAATCCTTATGCGGGTTTTAACCCCCTCTCCCCTATCGTTGGCGCGTGGGCGGCCGCCGGCGGGCGCCCTGGAAGGGGCCGTGAGAGCGGCTGGGAAATGCAGAAGGCTGCAGAAAGCGGAAACCCGGGAGGTCGATGACGTGCGCGTACTGGTGGTCGAGGACGAGTCCTATCTCGCCGATGCGATAGCCGTGGGGCTGCGTCGCGAGACGATGGCGGTGGACGTCGTGGGGGACGGCGCCGAAGCGCTGGCCCAGGTGGAGATCGCCGACTACGACGTCGTCGTTCTGGACCGGGACCTGCCCGGCGTCCACGGCGACGAGGTCTGCAACCGCCTGGCCCGCGAGCACCCGGAGGTGCGCGTCCTCATGCTCACCGCGGCCCGCTCCCTGCGTGAACGCGTCGAAGGCTTCGAACTCGGGGCGGATGACTACCTCGTCAAGCCCTTCGAGTTCCCTGAGCTCGTGGTCCGGCTGCGCGCTCTGGAGCGGCGCAGTCAGCCGGCGCGCGGCCCCGTCCTGGAATCCCGCGGAGTGCGGCTGGATCCCTTCCGCCGGGAGGTCTCGCGCGACGGGCACTTCGTGCGTCTGAGCCCCAAGGAGTTCGCCGTCCTGCAGCTGCTCATGGAGGCCGACGGCGGGGTTCTCAGCGCCGAGACGATCCTGGAGAAGGCCTGGGACGCGAACGCGGACCCTTTCTCGAACACGATGCGGGTGACGATCTCCCATCTGCGCAAGCGCCTCGGTCAGCCCTGGGTCATCCAGACCGTCCCCGGCGCCGGATACCGCTTCGGGGACTGAGATGCCGCGGCCCACCTCCAGCAGCCCGCCCGCATCACCGGCGGCGCAGAGTCCCAGGTCCCGCAGGCTGACCATTCGGGCTCGGCTCACCCTGACCTACGCGGGTCTGGTGACCGGATCGGGCGCCGTCCTCATCGCCCTGGTCTACCTGTACATGAGCCGCTTCCAGGTGGCCATTCCCGAGGAGACGACGGGCATCGACGGGGACGACGGCGACATCTACCTGCAGATCACCCTCATGTCCGAGTTCCTCAACCGAATGCTCGCGATCTCCCTGGGAGTGCTCGCCCTGCTGGCTCTGCTGTCCGGTGCGGTCGGCTGGGTGGTGGCCGGCCGCATGCTCGCCCCGCTGTCGACTATGAACGAGGCCGCCAGACAGGCCGCCTCCGGCGACCTCAGCCGGCGCCTGGCGCTGACGGGCCCCCGCGACGAGATCCGCGACCTGGCCAACACCTACGATCACATGCTCGATTCCCTGGAATCCTCCCTGGCCACCTACCGCCGCTTCGCGGCGAACGCCTCGCATGAACTGCGCACGCCGCTGGCGACGGCCCGGACGATGATCGACGTAACCCTGGCCGATCCCAATGCCTCCGCGGAGCAACTGCGGTCCCTGGCGGAGCGGCTGCGAGAGACCAACCAGGCGAACGTCGAGACCGTCGATGCCCTGCTCGACCTGGCGGAGGCCCAATCGGGGGACATCTACCGGGAGGAGGTGGATCTGGCCGACGTGGTGGCAACGGTGCTGGCCCAGCTCGCCCCGGAGGCCACAGAGCGGAGGGTGACCCTGCCCGAGGCCCCCGGCGATGTCGCCGTCCTGGAGGGGGACCCGGTGCTGCTCCGCCAGGCCGTCTCCAACCTGCTGCGCAACGCGGTGCGGCACAACGTCCCGGATGGCGGCGTCGAGATCGAGCTGGCTTACGCGGGCGACCGGGTGCGGCTGCGGCTGTCCAACGACGGCTCGCCCATCCCCGAGGAACGGCTGGAGTCCCTGCGCGAGCCCTTCGTCCGCGGAGCCGGCCGGGGGCGAACCCGCGGAGACGGGCACGGCCTGGGCCTGGCCATCGTCTCCGCGGTCGCAGCCGCTCACGGCGGTGCTCTGGAGCTGTCCGCGAACTCCTCGGGCGGCCTGACCGCGGTCCTCGATCTGCCCGTGCGCGCCGGCACCGACGACGCCCTTGAGCCGCACGAGGATGCTCCCGGCGCCTGAAGAACGACGTTGGGCCGGCCCTCCCGAGGAGAGCCGGCCCAACGCGCAGTGCGGCGCTCAGTATCGGAGGGTTCTCTATCGGAGGGTTCTCGGGAGCGTCCTCACGATCCCTCAGCGCGCATTCATGCGTCGCTCGACTGCGCGATAGCGCAGGAGACGGACCGCACCGACCATGGTCACCCCCAGGCCCACTACTCCGGACACCACGACAGTCAGCATGAGGACTTGGAACAAGGGCAGGCGAGCGGGCTTGAGGGGCGGGCCGATGATGACGTCGTCGGTCCCTCCCGGACAGGTCACCGTGAAGGTTCCCGTCCCGGGAGCGTCGAAGGAGCCGTAGGGCAGTTCTTCGGTCAGCGGTGTCAGGGAGACAGTGCTGCCGTCCGAGCCGGTGACGGTGCAGTCGGTTGTCGATTTGCCGGATGTTGAGGTGTACAGGGCGGAGGTGGAGCCCTGCTCCAGGTACACCGTGCCGGCATTGCCCAGCGGGGCGCCCGGTCCGCTGGCGCTGTCGAAAACGATGGAGAGGGCCGTGAAAGTGAGAACCAGGGGCACCACGAGCATCAGCACCAGGCCGATGACCGACATGCGCCAAGGACGCCGCACCGTGCGGGGGCGCGTGCCGAAACCTGTGCCGAACCCCGCGTATCCCGTGTAGCCCAGGGCGGCGCTCTCGCTCACAGGCGGCAGGGGGTCCGCCAGCCGGACGGCACTGCCTCCCGACGCCCGCACGAAGGGATCCGATTCTGAGCCCTCTTTGTTCTCTCTGCCCTCTTTCTTGCGGCCTTCTCGAGCTTCATCAGCCGATGCCCCGTATGACGACGCCCGGGACTCGGACGACCAGTCGGAGTTCGGGGGCGGCTCCGCAGGAGACTGGACCCTCTGCTCGTACAGATAGGCCTCCAGCTCCTCGGGGCTCAAGCGCTTGCCGTAGCGGGGCTCGCCGTCTTCGGTTTCGTAGCGCGCCACGCGAGCCTCAGAACTGGCGGCCGCCCGTCGGGCCACCGCTCTTCGCCGCGATCTCGAGCACGACACGCATCCCCAGAATCTCGAGGCAGACCCAGGGGGCGTTCACCAAGAGATAAATGAGGAACCTGCCGAAATCGAAGTCAGGACCGGAGATAGAAAAAGATGTTGCGCCCGCGTTGTAGGCCCCGTAGAGCCACGACAGGGCGAAGCCGATGGTGCCCACGATCATGACAATGGTGCCGTACTTGGAGGCGAAGGTGCGGGTGACGTCGAACAGGTTGGTGAAGAGCGAGTCACCGCCCGGAACCGGGCCGGGCTGCTGGGGCGCTGCACCCACCGGGGCGTACTGAGGGTTCTGCGGGGCGGCGAACTGCTGCGGGTTGTAGGTGCCCGGGGCCGACGGCGCAGAGGCGGGAGGGATGTAAGGCTGTCCGGGATTGGGAGGCTGTGTCATGACGAACTTCCTTAGTGTTGGGAGTACTCGACCACTATAGTCACGGGCCGACAGGCGCCGGGCAACGGATCACGTTCTGGTTTCGGCCGGGTACGGCTCACATGCGGCGCAGGACGATGGCGCTGCCCGGAGGAGTCGCCTTCCGTCCCTGGCCGAACGCACCGGCGGTCGGCGCCTCCGCACGCTGAGCTGCACGGCCCTGGACCACCCGACCGCTACGGGCGGGCACGACCTGGACCTCGCCGTCGGCGGCAGCGGCGAACACGCGCTCGGCAGCAGCCTGACGCAGTCGCAGGGCGCGGTTCTCGCGCTCAAGGTCTTCCAGACGACGCTCGAGCTCGAGGATACGCCGAATCCCCTCGAGGTTGACACCGTCCTGGCTCAGCGCCTGGACGCGCCGCAGCTGCTCGACGTCGCGGTGGGAGTAGCGCCGGCCCTGCCCGGAGGTGCGGGCGGGGCTGACCAACCCGAGGCGGTCGTACTGGCGCAGCGTCTGCGGATGCATGCCGGCCAGCTCGGCGGCCACCGAGATGACGTAGACGGCGCGCTCGGCGGCGTCGTCGGCCAGGAAGTCGACGCCCTGACCGGCACGACCAGCGCGACCAGCCCGACTAGCCCGGTGCCTCGGGCTCACGCCGACGCCTCTTGGGCCAGCGAGGCGCGAGGATCGGACTCCATAGCGCTGTCGAAGGCCTCGAGAGCCTCCTTGGCGGCGCGCGAGAGCTTTCGGGGCACGGCCACCTGCACGGTGACGAGTAGATCGCCGGTCTTCTTGGAGGTGGCGATCCCCTTGCCGCGCACCCGCATCACCGTGCCCGAGGAGGTGCACGGCTTGATCTTGATGCGCGTGGTCGTCCCGTCCAGGAGCGGCACCTCGACGGTCGCGCCCAGCGCCGCCTCCTTGAGAGTGACGGGCAGGTCCATGCGCAGGTTGGCGCCGTCGATGGAGTAGACGGGGTGCTTGTCAACGGTGATGGTGACGACCATGTCGCCGGACTCACCGCCATTGCGACCGGGGCGCCCCTTTCCACGCAGGCGGATCTTCTGACCGCTGTGCACGCCCGCGGGAATGCGCACCGTCATGGTCCGCCCGTCGGCGACCAACTCGACGGTGGTGCCGGCCACGGCGTCGCGCAGCGACAGGGTCGCGCTGGTGACGACATCGGGGCCCTTAATGGGCTCTGGCTGGGAGCCGAAGCCCCCGAAGCCGAAGGGGCTGCGGGCTCGTCTCCCGCCGTACCCCCCGGCACCGCCGCCGGCGGCACCGAACTGGCGCAGGAGCTCATCGATGTCGGGCTCGGCGCCGCCCGAGGTGGAGAAGCGGACGTTGCCGCCCCCGCCGCCGAACATCGAGGAGAAGATGTCCTCGAAGCCGGCGCCGCCGCCGTCGGCGCCGGGGGTGAAACGGGCCCCGCCGCCGGCCATTGAGCGGATGGCGTCGTACTGCTCGCGCTCCTTGGAGTCGGACAGGACCGCGTAGGCCTCCCCGATCTCCTTGAACTTCTCGGCCGCGGCGGCGTCATCGGGGTTGCGATCCGGGTGGTACTTCTTGGCTAGGTTTCTGTATGCCTTCTTGATGGCTGCGGAGTCGGCGTCCTTGGCGACGCCGAGGACCGCGTAGAAGTCCTTGGTCATCCAGTCCTGGCTGGCCATGGGTCACCTCCTCCTTGTCTGGGTGGTGGTCGTGATATCTGTCTTTCGTGCGAATGCGGATGCTGGACGGGGCGATCCCCGATGCCTCCGGCGTCGGACCGATCTCGGCGCGGAAGTGGACCGATCTCGGCGCGGGTTGCGACCGATCTCGGTGCGGAACTCGACCGATCTCGGCGTTGAGGCCCGCCCCGGGAGCCCTGGCGTCCGGGAGCCCGAGGCCGCTGAATCGGCCGGGGCCGCCGGATCAGCCGGGGCCGCCGGATCAGGCGGGGTTGGCGACCTGGACGCGGGCGGCGCGAACGATCCGCTCGCCGAGCCGGTAGCCGGGCTGGAGAACCATCGCGATGGACGGCTCGTCGACCTCGTCCGACTCGGTGGCCATGAGGGCCTCATGAATCGTCGGGTCGAAGGTCTCACCCGCCTCGCCGAAGCGCACCAGACCGAACTTGTCGGCCAGAACCGTCTCGAGCTTGCCCGCGGTGGTCTCGAAGGTGCCGGTGAGGTCCCCGTGCTGGCGGGCCAGCTCGATCTCGTCGAGGACCGGAATGAGGGCCTCGACAACAGCCGCCTGCCCGGTCTCGCGGTGCCCGGCGGCACTCTCGCGGGAGCGGCGCACGAACCCCTGGTACTCCTGCTGGAGGTTGTAGAGGTCCGCGCGGGCACGAGCCAGGTCGTCGGCCGCCTGCGCCGCCTCGGCGCGAGCCCGCTCGAGCTCTGACGGCTCAGAAGATTCCGACTCGGGGGACCCGGCAGCCTCAGCCTCCCCGGCCTTCTCAGCCTTCTCAGAGCCGCCGGCCTCCCCGGCCGCCCCCGCAGGAGCGACCGGGTTGCCAGACTCGTCCAGCACGACGCCGTCGAAGGCGGACTCGACGGCATCCGCCAGGGCGGGGTCGACTCGCTCGTCGTCCCCGCCGTCCTCGCGGCCGGTGCCCTCGGGGCTCACTTGGAGTCCTCGTCGTCGATGATCTCGGCATCGACGATGTCATCGTCCTCGGCCGGGGCCTCGGAGGAGGCGCCCGCGGAGGACTGAGCCTGCTGAGTCTGCTGCTCGGCCTGCTCGTGCTGGTAGAGGGCCTCGCCGATCTTCTGGGCGACCTCGTTCAGCTTCTCCTGAGCGGTCTTGACCGGCTCGATGTCCTCGCCCTCGAGCGCCTTCTTGAGCCCGTCAACGGCGCCGGAGACCTCCGAGTGGACGGACTCGGGCAGCTTGTCCTTGTTGTCCTTCAGGAGCTTCTCGACGGAGTAGGCCTGCTGCTCGGCGGAGTTGCGGGTCTCGGCGTCCTCGCGGCGCTTCTTGTCCTCCTCGGCGTGGGCCTCGGCCTCCTTGACCATGCGGTCGATGTCCTCCTTGGGGAGGGCCGAGCCGCCGGAGATGGTCATGGACTGCTCCTTGCCGGTACCGCGGTCCTTGGCGGAGACGTGGACGATGCCGTTGGCGTCGATGTCGAAGGAGACCTCGATCTGCGGAATTCCGCGCGGGGCCGGGGCGATGCCAGTCAGCTCGAAGGTGCCCAGCGGCTTGTTGTCGCGGGCGAACTCGCGCTCGCCCTGGTAGACCTGGATGAGCACGGAGGACTGGTTGTCCTCGGCGGTGGAGAAGACCTCGCTCCGCTTGGTCGGGATGGCCGTGTTGCGCTCGATGAGCTTGGTCATGACGCCGCCCTTGGTCTCGATGCCGAGGGACAGGGGGGTGACGTCGATGAGCAGGACATCCTTGCGGTCGCCCTGGATGACGCCGGCCTGGAGGGCGGCGCCGATGGCGACGACCTCGTCGGGGTTGACGCCCTTGTTGGGCTCCTTGCCGGTCAGCTCGCGCACGACCTCGGAGACGGCGGGCATGCGGGTGGAGCCGCCCACCAAGATGACGTGGTCGATGTCGGAGACCTTGACCCCGGCGTCCTTGATGACGTTGTGGAAGGGGACCTTGGTGCGCTCCAGGAGGTCGGCGGTCATCTCCTCGAAGTGGGAGCGGGTGAGCTTCTCGTCGAGGTGGATCGGGCCGGCCTCGCTCATGGACAGGTACTGCAGGTTGATGTTGGTGCTCGTCGCGGAGGAGAGCTCCTTCTTGGCCTGCTCGGCGGCGTCCTTGAGGCGCTGCATGGCGATCTTGTCCTTGGACAGGTCGACGCCGTTCTTGTCCTTGACCTGCTTGACGAGCCAGTCGACGATGCGGGCGTCCCAGTCGTCGCCGCCCAGGCGGTTGTCGCCGTTGGTGGCGCGCACCTGGATGGTGGAGAAGCCGTCGTCGTCCTTGCCGACCTCCAGGAGGGAGACGTCGAAGGTGCCGCCGCCCAGGTCGAAGACGAGGATGAGCTCGTCCTCCTTGCCCTTGTCCAGGCCGTAGGCGAGGGCCGCGGCGGTGGGCTCGTTGACGATGCGGTCCACGGTCAGGCCCGCGATGGTGCCGGCCTCCTTGGTGGCCTGGCGCTCGGCGTCATTGAAGTAGGCGGGGACGGTGATGACCGCATTGGTGACGGACTCGCCGAGGTAGGACTCGGCGTCGGTTTTGAGCTTGGCCAGGATGCGGGCGCTGATCTCCTGGGCGGTGTACTTCTTACCGTCGATCTCGACGGACCAGTCGGTGCCCATGTGGCGCTTGACCGAGGAGATGGTGCGGTCGACGTTGGTGACGGCCTGGCGCTTGGCCACCTCGCCGACGAGGACCTCGCCGGACTTGGAGAAGGCGACGACGGAGGGGGTGGTGCGACCGCCCTCGGCGTTGGGGATGATGGTGGGCTCGCCGCCCTCGAGGACGGCGATGGCGGAGTTGGTGGTACCGAGGTCGATACCGACGGCGCGTGCCATGTAGAGCTCCTTAACTGCTCCTAGCGGAGCGATGGTCGAGGTTGAGTGGTATGCACTCAGGATTGTGGTTGAGCTGAACCTTGTCAACTTCGCGAGCCGCAATCTTGAGTCTGGTGAGCTCAACCTCGGAGGGTTCTCATCTATTCCGAAGACGCACGGGTGACGTGCAGCACGCACCTTCGCGCTCGCTTCCGGCAAAATGCCGTACACTCTACCCTTATCCCATGACTGCAACGACTACGACGCGGCTGGAGCTCCGATTGCCCGCCCAGGAGAAAGCGGACATCGAGGAGGCCGCGCGCCTCTCGGGGCGCACCGTGACCGAGTACGTCCGCACCGCCGCCCGAGATGCCGCCCTCACCGACCTGGCCCGCTCAGTCATCGTTTCCGCGGAGACCTTCGACGCCCTTCTGGCCGCCCTCGACTCACCTCCCGCCCCTAATCCGGCGATGGATCGCGCACACCTGCGAGCAGCCGAGCTGGGACTGTGACGACCCCTCCCTCTGGCGAGCCGCCCGAGCAGTTGTCGGTCCGCCCATTGAGAGCGGACGACGACGCCTCGTCCTTCTCCTGCGGCTACGCAACGCTGGATACCTGGCTGCACAAGCACGCCTGGAACTCCCAGCGACGGCGCACAGCCGCCACGCAAGTGCTGCTCGCCGATACTGCCGAACCAGCCGGCCACTCCCCGATCCTGGGTTACTACTCACTGGCCTCGACCTCCATCACCACCGATGAGCTGCCCCGCCGTCTGAGCCGCGGCCAGATCGCCGTCCTGCCCGCCATCCTTCTGGCGCGATTGGCAGTGGATCAGCGATTGCACGGGCGAGGAGTCGGCGGAGCTCTGCTCTCGCATGCGGTCCGCACCGCGGATCATGCGGGGCGCGTCGTCGCCGCCAGACTCCTGGTCGTGGACGCCATCGACGATCAGGCGGCCTCCTTCTACCAGCACCACGGATTCATCCCTTTGAGCCGCGGCCACAGCCGCCGGCGGTTGGCGGCCGTCATCTCGCACCTCATATGAATCCATGCGCTCGCGCCCATGGGCGCCTCAGGAGACCGCCCGTGCAGGCCGAGGGCGGCCAGCGCATTGGCGATCACGCCGATCACCACGATGACGACGCCGAAGGCCGCACCACTGGCCTCCCCGCTCAAGCCCACCAGGGGGCTGACCAGGCCACCCACGACGAACTGGAGGAATCCGAGCAGCGCACTGCCCGTCCCGGCCCAACGGCCGGTGCGGTCCAGGGCGAGCGCCGGCACGTTGCCCAGCGACAGACCGAGGCAGGCCACATGCGCGAGGAAGAGTGCAGTGACCACGACGAGCAGCACCGTCCGCTCCCCGCCTTCGACGGGCGCGCGCAACCGCGTCAGGCAGACCGCGGCGAAGACGACGTCGACGGCGAGGACTGCGGCCAGCCCGACGCGCACCTGCCGGACCTGCGGGAAGCGGCGCACCATGGAGGCCGCTGCCGCCATCGTCGCCGTGACGGTGGCACCGCACAGGCCGAAGACGGCGGTGTAGGTCACCGTCCCCATGCCCAGGACGTTGCGCAGGATGAAGGGAGCGGCGGACAGGTAGGCCATGAGCAGGCCGAAGGTGAGGGCGTTGATGACCAGGAGCCGCATGAGCACGTGGTCTCGCGCCAGCTCGCGCGTGCCGTCGAGGAGGATTCTCAGGCCGCCGTCGTGCCGCCGCTCGGACGGCAGGGACTCGGGAACCCAGAAGATGACCATGAGGACGAGCAGGCCCGTGAAAGCGGCGACGACGCCGAGGATCCCGCGCCACCCGATCAGCTCCACGAGAACGCCGCCGAGGATCGGGGCCACCACGGGGGCGATGCCTTGGATCGCCATGACGACGCTGAGCGCCCGGGCCGCGGTGATACCGCGGGAGCGGTCGGAGATGACGGCGCGCCCCAGGACCATGCCGGCGGCACCGCCGAGCCCCTGGAAGAAGCGGGCCACGAGCAGGAAGGGGAGGCTGGGCGCCAGGGCCGAGCAGATGCTGGCGGCCAGGGCGAGCACACTGCCCCACAGGAGGAGGGGCCTGCGGCCGAACCGGTCGGACAGGACGCCGATGCCGAGCTGCCCGAGCGCAATGCCCACCAGGAAGGTCGTCATCGTCAGCTGGACGCTGGAGGCGGAGACGCCCAGGTCGTCGGCCATCTGGCCGAAGGCCGGCAGGTAGGCATCGGTGGCCAGAGGCGCGACAGCGGCGAGCGCGGCGAGGGCCAGGAGGATCGTCGCCGGGAAAGCGGTTCTCAGCCCGCCGTCGGACGGCGCGGCCGGATCAGGGTTGTTCATGCGCCTAGCCCACCACAGTCACGAGCGCGTGGACCACGAGCACGCTCAGCAGGGCCGCGCACATGTGAGGTCGGGGCAGCGGCAGCCAGACCCTCACCAGACAGAGCACCATTCTGGTAGTGTCGCTCATCCGGACAATTAGAGCTGCCCGCTCCGCATTGAGGCAGCCTCCGCATCGGGGCAGCGGCGCAGCCCATATCAGGCCGATACCGACTACGCAGGCAAACGTGCTGACGAGCCTGTGGGAGCCACATATGAGACCTCATCTCCGGCGAACCGCCTCCGTACTCCTTCCCCTATCACTGGCCCTGGCCGGGACCACCGGCCCCGAAATGGCCCATGGCGTCGAGCCCCGTGGCGCAGCGACAGCCATCGCCGCAGCCGCCCAGGATGCCGCCTCACCGGTCCCGGAGCACCAGGGGCTGGAGGCCTCCCTGGAGGCCCAGGGCCTGGGCCAGGCCTATCGGGACGGCCAGGTCACCGTCGTCGGATCCCTGAGCGAGGCCCGCTCCTCCAAGGCGAGCACCACCTACATCGTCGTCTCCGACGGCGTCTCCCACGTGGCCTTCACCCGCGGCTCCACGGCTCAGGACGGCGCCCACGCCACCGTCGAAGTGGACGGCACCACGTACGGGGTCGCCTTCACCGACTCCACCGACGCGGTGCCGCTCATCGCCTACGACGTCGGCGACGACGCCACCCGGGCCCTGACCAGCGCGATAGATCAGGCCGCGGCCCTGGGCAAGGGGGTGCGCCTGGGCGCTGGGCAGCACTACGCCACCACCGGCTCCCTCACCATCCCCGACGCCGTGCCCTTCCTGGACGGGGCGGGTGCAGTCCTGAACGCCTCGATCCCCGGGGGCACCGAGGATGCCCCGGCCAACGTCCTGGTCCTGGCCACCAGCTCCTCCGGCACCACCGTGACCGACCTGACCCTGGACCTGAAGAACCAGGAATGGACTCGGGGCATCCAGGGCAACGCCATCAGCAACACCACCATCTCGGACGTCCAGATGCTGAACGTGGCCTTCGTCGGCATCAACATGGTGGCGGACTCCGGCCCGCTGCGGGGACTGACCATCCGGGACAACCGGATCAAGAACGTCCTGGGCGACAAGAACACCGAGGGCAAGCCCTCCATCCAGCTCAACTCGGCGCGCCAGACCGATGCCGCTTTCAAGAAGAGCAATGAACCCGTATGGGACCAATACACCACTGACGGAACCACCGCCGCCAACCTTCATGAGAACAGCGGGCACACCATCACCGGCAACGTCATCGACGGCGGATACTACGGAATCGGCCTGTCCGGGGTCAGCAGCAGCACGATCAGCCGGAACACGCTCGGCAACAACATGCGCAACATCTCGATGCAGAGCCGCTCCAACGGCAACACCGTGGAGGGCAACTACCTCAGCGACTCCAGGTCGTCCGCGGTGCACGTGGCCTATGAGAGCAACGACAACACGGTGCGCGGCAACACGGTGGTCACCCACCGCGCCACCGCCCAGGGCCTCCTGCAGGCCTACCAGGGCAGCAAGTCCAACATCTTCTCCGACAACCGCGTGAGCGTCGTGGGCGCCACCAGGCCCTCCTGGGTGCTGTACGCGGGCACCGACTCCACATCCACCACCTTCACCGGGAACATCGTGTCGGGCTCGGCCAATCATGCCTTCGTCGCCGTAGAGTCCATCTGGGATGAGGACTCCGCGGCCTCCAACCTGCCTGACGGTATGAACCCATGGACTTTCATGCAGAAAGGCAAGGTGACGAGCCCCAAGGATGGGACACCCGCCCCGTTCTACGGCGGGCGCGGGGACCTGGACGGCATCACGGTCCAGGGCAACATCCTGATGGACTCCTGGCACTCGCCGGCCCTGGTCTACGCCGGGGCCGAGTCCTCCGACGGCCGCGACCACAACAAAACCCTGGTCGGGAACATCACCGGTCTGAAGGTGAGCGGCAACGACGTCATCGGCAACAGCGAGCGGCAGGTGGTCACCCATGAGGGGAGCACGAAGGGCATCGGGCCGGCGCGCGTCAGTGGCGACACGAGCCTGGGCACCACTCACAAGGGGGCGAACGCGCAGTCCGGCGGGAAGGGCGATGACGTTTTCATCCTGGATTCGCCCCAGGACACGGTCACCGATGAGGCGGGCACGGACGCCGCCTACGCCACCGTCACCACCACCGCCCCCGAGGGCGTGGAGGCCCTGACCCTGCTGGGCGGCGACGCCCAGGAGGCGACCGGCAACGCGGCGGGCAACACCCTGACGGGCAACCCGGCCGACAATCGGCTCGCGGGCGAGGGCGGCGACGACGTACTGCGCGGCGGTGAGGGCTCGGACACCTTGACCGGCGGCGAGGGGGCCGACACCTTCACCTTCGATACGATCGTGGACCACGGCACCGACACGATCACCGACTTCACGCCGGGCCAGGACAAGATCGCCCTGAGCAGCACGGTCTTCGGCAAGCTGGAGGGCCAGTGGTTCGCCCAGGCCGGGCAGACCACATCCGCCACCCGCGTGATCCAGGACGGGGACACCCTCTACTTCGACGCCGACGGCTCGGGAACGAGCTACGAGGCCGTCGCCTTCGCCCGGCTGCCCCAAGGGGTGCAGCTCAGCGCCGGCGACCTGACCGTCATCCCCTGAGCTGGTCCACCGAGGCCGATCCGGGACAAGACCGCAGACAGGCCCGGCTACGCGTGGGCTCTCCCGCACCCGCCGGCTTCACAGACGATTCACAAGGCCGCCCCACGCCCGCCACACGCCGGTTCGGCACGGTGAAGCCATGTCGAAACACCACCGGGCACCGGCCCCGCACTCCGCCGGCAGCTCTACCAGTACTGCCGACACCCCCGGCTCTGCAGCAACCCTGACGCACGAGCCCTCGGCCCGGACTCAACAGTCCCGCCGTCATACGCGCCGCAACTTCCTGCTGGGAGGCGCCGCCGTCCTGGGACTGACCGCCACCGGCACCAGCGCCTGGGCGCTCAACCGCTTCGTGATCGACCACACCGAGATCACCGATGTCGAGGCCTACGAGGCCCAGAACGCCGCGGGGGCCTCGACCGCGACCGCCGACGCGGCCAGCATCACCGTCACCGACACGTCCTACACCTCGTCGCTGACCTCGATCGAGATCAATGAGGTCGCCACCGGTTCCGGCGCGGACACCATCACCTACTACACGGCCGACATCACCGTCAGCGACGCCACCGCCATCCGCAGCGCCTTCGCCAACAACGAGTTCGGCACCAACATCACCGCCAAGCCCAGCGAGATCGCCGCCGCGCACGACGCCGTCTTCGCCATCAACGGCGACTACTACGGCTTCCGCTCCGACGGCATCCTCATCCGCAACGGCGCCGTCTATCGCGATGACGGCGTGCGCGACGGACTCGCCTTCTACACCGACGGCCGTTGCGAGATCTACGACGAGACCTCCACCAATGCCCAGGCCCTTCTCGACGCCGGGGTGTGGAACACGCTGTCCTTCGGCCCCGCTCTGGTCAACGCCGGGCAGATCCCCGCCGGGATCGACGAGGTGGAGGTCGATACGAACTTCGGCAACCACTCCATCCAGGGGAACCAGCCGCGCACCGCTCTCGGCTGGGTGGACACCAACCACTACATGTTCGTCGTCGTCGATGGCCGCAGTGAGGGCCACTCACGCGGCACCACCATGACCGAGATGGCTCAGATCATGGCCGACCTCGGCTGCCAGGTCGCCTACAACCTCGATGGCGGCGGGTCTTCGGCCATGTATTTCAACGGCCGGATCATCAATCAGCCCTCCAACGGTGGCGAGCGCGCCACCTCCGACATCCTCTACATCGCCCAGGGAGCCTGACATGAGCGTGCAGACAGGACCCGTGCCGGTCCGCCGTCGAATCGACCCCGGCCGCCACGACGACATGACGATCCCGACCAGCGGGACAACCGCGATGCCGCGACAGAGCCGACAGAGCGCCGGCGCCACATCCGAGGCCGAGCGCTTCCGGCCCGCCTGGCTGGTGGTGCTCGTGCCCGCCTACCAGCCCGACGCCCGCCTGGCCGCGCTGGTGACCGACATCCGGCGGCGGCTGCCCGGCGCGCAGGTGCTCGTTGTCGACGACGGCTCGGGCCCGGCCTACGAGGAGGTGTTCGCCGCGGCCGGCGACGCCGGGGCCGTGATCACCGGCTATTCGGTCAACGCGGGCAAGGGGGCGGCTCTGCGCACCGGCCTGGCGCGGGCCGCGGACCTGTGGCCGCACGCCGACGTCGTATGCGCCGACGCCGATGGCCAGCACACGCCCGTCGACATCGCCGCGGTGGCCCACCGGGTCCGCGAGACCGGCCATATGACGCTGGGGGTACGGGCCTTCACCGGGCCGGTGCCCCTGCGCAGTCGGCTCGGGAACAGCGCCACCGCACTGCTGTTCCGCGGGGCCACCGGGTGGCGGCTGCGCGATACCCAGACCGGTCTGCGCGGCTACCCGGCCGGCGGACTGGACTGGCTGCTGGAGGTCCCCGGAGACCGCTACGAGTACGAGCTGTCGGCCCTGCTGCGGGCCCGCGAGCTGGGGATGGCGGTCGAGGAGGTCGAGATCGCCACGGTCTACGAGCCCGGCAACACCTCCTCCCACTTCCGCCCGCTGCAGGACTCGGCGCGGATCTACGCTCCACTGCTGCGCTTCACGGGGGCGTCCCTGGCGAGCTTCGCCATCGACTGGGTCGGGGTCATGGTCCTGCACCTGCTGACCGGGAATCTGCTGACGAGCGTCGTGGGCGCACGAGTGATCAGCGGCGCAGCCAACTTCTTCATGAATCGGCGAATCTTCCGGGCGGCGCCCGGCACGGTGGGCCGCACGGCGGTGCGCTACACGGCGCTCGCCCTCGCCCTGGTCGCGGCGAGCTACCTGGCCCTGGCGGCACTGACCGGGATCGGCGTCCCGCTGGGCATCGCCAAGATTCTGGGCGACAGCACGATCTACATGGCCAGCTACCTGATCCAGCGCCGGGTCGTGTTCCGCGAGAAGGCCTGAGCGCCCCACTGCTACCGGAAACGGCTACCGGAAGCCGCCCGCCGGCTGGATTCTCTGGGGTTCTAGTCCTCAGATTCTCAGAAGGGCGGGATGGCATCGAGCAGCGGAGTCAGGCCGAGTGCGTGCAGAGCCCGGGGGTAGGGAGTGGTCTCGTAGTCTCCGGGGTTCTCGCCGGGGCGCGGGCCGCGAGTGGTGATCACGGGGGCCGACTCCCCGCCGCCAGTAGCGGCGACGTCGGCCGCGACGCAGCCGGGCGCGGCGACGGAACCAGCAGCGCCGTCGGCGATGTGAGGATCTGCGAGCCCCTTGTCGAGGCGGTCCAGGACGGCGGGAGTGACGGCGCGAGCGAGAGCGTCGGGCACTCGAACCGCGGAAGCAACTGCCTGGCGGGGGCCAGTGCGGCGGGGCAGGAGGGCGATGGCGCCGTCCGGCTCACGGCGATAGCGGGCACCGGTGGGCGTACGCCAGATCAGGGCGCCGTCACCGGTACGGGTCAGCGCCCACCCGGGGGTGTGCTTGAGACGATGATGGGCCCGGCACAAGCAAGTCAGGTTCTCCAGACTGGTGGTGCCGCCACTGGCCCAGGGAGTGATGTGATCGAGATCGCAGCCGCGTGCCGGGACTTCACATCCCGGATGGGTGCAGCCCCGATCGCGGGCGCGCACCAGATCAGCCAGCCCTGCCGGCGGCCGGTAGCGAGTGCGCCCCACATCGACCACAGTCCCCACGATGGGGTCGGTGATCAGGCGCCGCCAGGTCCCGCCCGCAGCCAGAGCCCTGGCGACCGCGGCCGGCACGGGCATGCTCCTGCCGCCGGCGCCCAGGCTCGCCTCCCCGAGGGGCGCGCAGGCGCGCGGATCGCCGGACGACCCGATATCGGGTGGTTCATCGAGTGGTTCACTGTCCGGCATCCCGGCAGCATCAAGCGAGTCGCCAGGCGGTCCAGCAGAGCCGAGCAGCCTGCCATCAGGCGCATTGCCGCCAGGCGGGCCAGAAGACGATTCGTCAAGGAGAGCGGCCAGGTGATCCATGGGGACAGTGACGTCCACATGGACTGTCAGACCAGGCGGCAGAGCAATCGGATCAGTACCCGAGGGCATCCACCACGGGCCCGCATGACTGACCAGACCGCTGAGAGCGGCCAGCAGCTCCGCAAGCGGAACGCCATCAGGCATCAGATCCGCCGTAGCAGCGTCAACAGCGCTCTCGGCTGCGGCGTCGTCATCGGCGGCAATCGGCCCGGTGGCACGCTGCCCTGCGGCGCGGTGCTGGCCGGCCCTCAAGGCATGCAGGCTCAAGGCCACCAGGGCGTCGGCCCGCAGCTGTCCCGTAGTGCGCTCGTCACCGGCGGCACGTGCGGAGGCGGCGATGGCGTCCAGGGTCGCATCCACCAGGAAGGCGTCGGCCCGGGGCATCAGCAGGCGCATCTCGCACACCCCCGCACCGGCCTGGCGGGGTCGGGACACATGACGCCGGAACGTGTTGCGCCGGGCCCGACGACTCACGCCATCGGGGTCCAGGGCCGTCAGCGCCCGATCCACGTCCCGACCCAGCTGAGCAGAGGTACGATGCACAGCCCTGCCCAGCACCCGGGCCTGCACCGTCTCCACCACACCGGCAGGCTCCTCGGCGAGCCGTCGCACCAGTAGACCGGTCTTGGACTCATCCAGCAGCCCCACCCGATGCAAACCCGACGTCGGCGCGAGTCGCTCATCCAGCAGCCCCGCACCCCGATCCACCAGACGCGAGGCTCGCGTACGCGAGACGCCCAGACGACACGCGATCTCACCAGAAGCATTCCACCGCCCCGCCGCCAAGTCGCCGGGCGATACCGCACGCGCATCCCCGCCTCTCTGGGGCTCCCGGCCGTCTCGATCCCGCTCTCCGCACCGGTCATCACCCCGAGAAGGCCGCCACGGCAGGCCGCACATCTCCGGGCAACGGGCCAGGCACACGGCAGCCACCGACTGGGCCCACTGCGCCCAAGCAGCCAGACGGCCGCACGCCGCCACCAGCTCGCTCAAACCATCCGCACCCAAATCCGCCAGAGCATAGGCGCTCCGATCGTCGTTGACCACCAGCGACTCCGCGGCCTCCACGAGCGCCCGCTCGCCGGGGTCCACCACATCCGCGAACAGCCCGGCACCTGCGCTGCAGGCGTCGATGACGCCGTCGGTGGAGCCGGAAGCCCCAGCAGTACCGCTGCCGATGACCGGGGACGGAGACGGGGCCAGAAGCGGCGCCACCAAGCGCTCAACCGCACCCGCCAGAGCGGCACCCGGCGCCATCCCCGCCAAACCCGCCGAAGCACTCTCATCCGCAGCGGCGCCGTCCGGCAGCACACCGACCGACCCGCCCGCGGCATTCCCCGCGGCCGAGCCGGCAGCACCCCAACTATCGAACATATGTACAGACTACGGCGTGGGTGCGACACGAAAACGCCCCCGTTAACCGCACCCGCCCAACCAGCGCTCCATACAGGCGCACATGCAGGCGCACCTCAATTCCCGGGCCGCACGAGGCCGGCCTCGTAGGCGGCGATGACGAGCTGGGCGCGGTCCCGCGCCCCCGTCGGCCGCCCGACCGACGACCTCCAGGTCGGGCTCAGCGCCCGCGAGCGCGGCGAACGAGGTGCGCAGAAGCACCTGATCCTCAGCGATGAGCACTCGGATGGGACCGGGCACCGGCTCATCCATGGCGACTCCCCACGTCCACATACTCTGAGCTCGGCGAACTCGAGGCCCCAGAAGAGATGGCAGCCCCCTCTACCGGGAGGTCCCTGAGCTCTCCGGCCCAATCCGGCTGCGCCGCCACCAGCGGCGGAGACGACGGGAGCCGTTCCCGGGCTCAGCCCCAACCTCGACCGTCACGCCGGCACGGCAAGCCCGGCCGACCGCACCGGCAAGAGCGTGCTGCAGGTCCTCCGGCACGGACAGCGGCGACAGCGACGAGGGTCCGGAATCCTCGCGCAGCACTCCCAGCATTCGCCGCAGTTCGTCAGTCGCCTCGCGCGATGTCTCCTCGATATCGCGCAGGGCATGGCGCAGGCCGGCGGATTCCTGCGTCTTACCCGCTCGGACGCATGAATGCGGCGCAGGGGCGGTCAACCGCCTCCTCGACTACTTCCACTCGCAGGCGATGCCGTCGTGATCGCGGTCCAGTCCAGGGCGATATCCGGGCTCGCCCTGATAGAGCGGGGCGGCACCGGCCTCTCGGGCCTCCGTGCAATTGCCATAGTAGGCGCTCTTGGGCGGCTGCTGGGGTGCGGGGGCCTCCTCGGAATTCGAGGCTCCGCCATCACCGCCGCCAGTAGCGCCGGCATCCTGCCCGCCCGCCGGGTCCTCCTCCGGCTGAGGGGCGGCGGGCTCGGTCGTGCTCTGCTCCTGCGGGGCCGGCGTCGTCGGGGCCGGGCTGTAGACGACGGTGGGCACGGGCGTGGGGGTGTAGACGACCGTGGGCACCGGCGTCGGCGAATAGACCACGGTCGCCTCCGGAGAGGCAGTGGGCTCCGGGGTCGAGGAGGGACTCGCATTGCTGGACGAGCCGGAGGCGCCGACGCCGACACCAAGAGCAAAGGTCAGAATGAAAGGCAGCGATTTGCGGACCAGTCCGCGGCGCCGGGGCGTCGGCCGAGGAGGACGCGCGGAAGCGGGATACGAGGGGTAGGCGGGTGCGGGAGGGAACGAGGGCGTCATAGGCGTGTTCATGGGAGCCTCGGGGAGGACAAGGAGTAAGGGGAGGAGAAGGGGAACGGTGGCGACTAGCCATAAGCATTCAACCACTCCACATGAATGAGGTTGCGTGCGAGCGCGAACCGTTACAGAACTGGGATAAGCGGGATGCGCGGTTGGTCGCTCCCGGGGATGCCCCGCCCGGGCCCGCTCCGGACGGCCCTGCCAGGGTGTCGGCACGGCGCAGTGAGCGCGCCAGGTGTCCAAAACGGAGGAGATCAGCCCGGACACCATGCAGCGCGACACCGAAGCACATTGAGAACACACCGAAAACACGCCAAAAACACCGGGTCATCGCACGGTTCCTTGGAGATACCTGGGCTGGCGGCACTTTAATCCCCTCCGTTTTGGACACCTAGAGACCCACGGATAAACCTCCAGGAACAAATGGGACAACTAGGGCAACTGAAATAAGCGACATCCGCGGCTCTTTTCGGAGTCACGGCCGCAGGCGAAGCCGGCTAGTCCCAGATAGCCCCAGATAGCCCCAGATAGCCCCGGCCTGCGGGAGCGGGGCGAGCTCCCCATTGTGCGGACAAGCGTCAGCAGTCATGATGACAGCGTCCCTCTCCATGGGCTCGCCAGCCCTGTCCGCAAGGAGCATCATGAAGCGCCGCCACGCCCTCCTGGCTCTCGCCGGAGGAATCGTCGCGCCGGCAATGCTCCCGGGCTGCAGCCGCATATCCGGGAGAACGGGTTCAGCCTCTGCGAGCTTTACGGCGCCTCCCAGTTCCACCGCTATGCCCATCAACTTCGCCAAGGAGCAGCTGTGGCCGAAACTTCTGGGATTCGATAAGCGCATCTGCGGCATGAGGGGATGCCATCTGGTCGGCAGCCTGCCTGCCCCGCACACCGACACGCGCGATGATTCGGGCGGAATCGATCTTAACAACCTGCAATCGACTGTGATCGTCGATCTGGCCGAGCAGACCACCAGAATGCTCGTCCTCGATCCGGACACCGGAGAATACGCGACCACCACTGTTGACGATAGATCCACGCCCAGCGCCGTCCATGAGGGCGCCGGAACCATTCTGCTCGCCAGCGCCCCCGTCCTGGACGACGAGCACGCCTATGCCATGGTCGTCCGAATGCCTTACCCGCAGCCGACCACCACGGTCAATGGCACATCCATGCGGGATTTCTCAGCGCCGCTCGACGTCGTCGCAATCCGCTTATCCGACGGCGCGATCACTGCGACGGCGACCCTGAGCGAGCGCATCTGGGTACACCCCCACACCCCCAACAACGTCTTCCCCTACGACCGATACCTCTGCCTGACCGAGGAGGGCACTCTGTTCGCCTGGGCCAGCGACCAGGGTCGAATGGGCGAGACCGTGGCCCGAACGTTGAACCTCTCCGACCTGTCCACCATTCTCGACGCCGGCTCCTTGACCTCGGAGACCATTCGAGGGCTCTCACCCCATGCGGTCGTCTGGTACTCCCGCATTGATGAGGAATCGGACCGCACATGCACCGGACTCATCAGCATGGACAACGGGGCCCACCATAAGGTGAATGAGGACCTCAACCTCTACGAGGTCTACGGACGGTGGGCGATCGCCACCGGCAACGGCCCCGATGCGAAAGCCGATGATCCACCGCGAGTCATCAGTCTGGACACCGGCGAGGTCGTCACTCTGGCACAGGACGATCCCCTCAACTCCGCTTCCGATGATCACGTCTACACGCACTGCAGCGAGGGCTGGCGAATCGCAACCGGAAACAACCTCCTCGACGTCCGCCTCCCGGAATCCAGCGAGCCCATCATCCACATGGTCAGGGAGGATTCCTACTCCACCTCGACCGCGGTTTATAACGACGTTCTCTACCTATTCGAGCTGCGGAACAGCATGGACGACTCCTACCACCTGACCGCTTTCGATCTACTCACGGGCGAGCAGATCAACGAGACGAGAATCGCGGGAACCGGGTTGGAGGCCGATATCTCGATCAACGCCTACGGCATGCACGACAGATTCGAGTTCATTCCCGCCACGTCCTGGGCCCAGGATGTGAACGAGTGGAAGCAGCGATAAGAATCGAGCCCCCTCGTCGAGATCGGTCGATCTCCGCGTCGAGATCGGTCGTAGTCCGCGTCGAGAGTCAGCGCAGCGGCAGGAGGATATCGGTGACCGCCTGGGCGGGCGGCGTCGTGGCGGGATCAGTGAGGTACTCCTCGATCACTGGATGATCCCGAGGCTCCCAACCGGAGGCGGGCAGCCACTGACCGTAGAGCCACAGGTAGGCGGCGTGCATGGACGCATACGGCCCGGTGTATCGCATGACGGCGTAGCGTCCGGCGGGCACGACCCGGGTCTCCAGGTCCTCGGGCACCTCCGCCTCCGGGCCGACGACGGCGCCCGCCACCGCGCGCAGTGCGGCCTCGGGCACGGCGTCGGGATCGTCCTCGTAGATCGCCACCATGGGTTTCCGCAATCCCATGCGGTCGACGACGCGGGCGAAAGCCCGGCCGATGCCCATGTAGGAGCCCCGATGCTCAGCCACCGCGAGCCGGCACTCGGGGCGCTCCTCGACCCGCACCGGGTGGGGAGTCGGGCTCTCGACGTCGGGTATTACGGCGGAGCGCCGAAAGCCGCCGGTTCCGTTCGGTCCACCGGCCCGGTCGCTGCGAAAGCGCCCCGGAGTCCGGTCATAGGCGCGCTGGAAGGCCCGGCTGAAGGCGTCCGCGGAGGTGAAGCCGGCGCGTCGGGCGATCCGCTCCAGAGGCCAGGCGTTCTGGGCGAGCATGGTGGCCGCGCGCTCCAGACGGAGGCGGCGCACAGTCTGAGCGGCGGTCTCACCCCGCACAGCCCGGTAGATGCGATGCCAGTGGTAGGGCGAGAATCCGGAGACGTCCGCAAGACGGTCGAGGCTGAGGTCGTCGTCGAGGTGGGCGTAAATGTAGTCGGTGACCGCATCAAGCTGGCGCTGGTACTGCTCGGCCCTCATGCGGCGGGGAGGACTCCCACGGACAGGCGGACGCTGCCGTCGGGGGCGTAGCACTCGTAGTCGGCACGGTAGTCGCGAGGCAAATCCTGGCGCGCCCAGATGCCCGCCCAAGCCTCGACGATGCTCTCGGGTCGGGAATCGCTCACGACGACGACGTCCCGAGCGGACGCCGGGATTCTCGCAACCACCAGATCGTCGCGCCCGGGGCCGATCGCCTCACCGCGCCGGCCGATGATGAGGGTGTAAGCGCTACTCACGACGTCGAAAGGCGTCTCGTAGTCGGTGTAGACGGCGTAGGCCTCGGTGCCGGGCACGCCGACCAGCCCAGCTGCTGCGGCCGCTTCCCAATGGGCCGGGATTGTGCGGGCCGCTTCGCGGTTGGAGGTCCGCAGCGGCAAGCCGACGACCTCGAAAGACTCAATGACTTCTCGCATGAGCTCATCATGCCCACCGCCAACCGACGATTCTTGCGGAGTTCTCTTACGAGGGCGTCGCCCTTCGCCGAGATCGGTCGAACTCCGTCGCGAGATCGGTCCGCTTCCGGCTCGAGATCGGTCCGGCCCCAGGGGCAGGCCCGGCCTGTGATTCCAAGACGCCCCGCAGACGTCGTTTAACGATCGACCACCAGGACGGCCGGACCGCTTCCCGTCATCTGCTGGCGCACCACGCCACGGCTGTCGACGGCGATTGTCGGGCCGTTGGTGCTCGCCACGGTCACCGGCACGCCGGCCTGGGCCGCATGCAGGCTGATATCGGCAGCATGGAACTGCTTTTGCAGATAACCATATGTAGCATCGTCGAGCGTCGCGTAAGCGGAATCGGCTCCGCGCAGACGCTTAACAATATCCGGATAATGCATGTCATAGCACACGTAAGCGGTGACCACCTGCCCGTCACTGACGGCATGTTGATCCGTGTACCAGTCGGTACCGTCCTCAGCTGGAGCAATATGAGCCTTGTAATTGGTCAGGATTCGCCGGCCGTCCTGATCGAGAATGACGGCCTGCTTGTAATCGCCGTCGCCCTGCCGCTTATTCGTGTGATACACCAACCGGACGCGATGCTCCGCGGCGAATTTTTCCAGTCGACTCTCACTCGCCGTGGGAATGGAGTTCTCCGGCCACACCACCGTGATCGCGCCCTGCGATGTATCGCGTTCTTGCAGGGCTTGATCGGTCGCCTCGATAAGATCATCGACATCATTCTCGGTGGCCGGCTGATTGATGCCGCCGCGGGTCATCATCTGCACGGCGATCGCCGGTGACGCCGAGTGCGCGGGCAACTGCCGCACCAGGAAATGACCGCCCACCGTCGCAGCTATGATCGCCACCGCCAACGCGGTGCTCGCCCGCCAGCCGCGCCGCGCCCACACCCAGGCGAGCACGATGCCGACCGCCACTATCACCGCTTCGACAACGGCTTCCCCGCCGAAGCCGCCGAGCCAGATCAGGGCACTATTGCGCCACAGGCTGTACCCGGAATAGGGAAGCCACCAATCCTCAGTCACCGGCATATGCAATCGCGCCCACAACCAGCCGCACCACACCAACATGAAAAGTGGGGCAACCACCCGCATGCCCCACCGCTGACGCAGCAACACCACCCAGAATATATTCGCCAGCAGAGCCGCGAAACCGAAACTCGCAGCGAACGCCAGCCACGGCGGCATGAACGCGTAGTACCAATACGTCGTCGGTATGAGCCAGGCGCATGCGAACACCAGTCCAGCCGAATAAGCATGCTTCACCGGCACCATCCGCAGCACCACGAAAACCGGCCAGAAGGCCAACAGCGACCCCAACTGCAGCCACCACACCGGCATGAACGCACCCAGAGCCAGAATCGCGCCGGCCATCAGAGCCAGCGCATAGCAGACCAACACCCTTTTCTTCCCCATTTTCCTCCCCATGCCTACAACCCTAATGCTCGACCGTCGTGCAGGTGCGCTGAACAGCATACCTTGCGGGACGATCGGGAGTGGGCCACCGATCGTCCCGCGCCTACCGGGATCCGGGATCACGGCCCGCACTCGCCTTGACGGCGGACATCGGGCACGGCCGGAGCCGAACCTCACGCCGCGGGATCGACTACCTCAACGCCGAGACGGCGGGCGGTCACGGCGAGCTGATCGTCATGGGTCAGCATGACGACAGGATCCCGCTCACAATGGAGCATGAGAGCCGTTCCCAGATGAATGGCATCAAGGGACTTAAGAGAATCAGTAAGTCCGCAGGCGTTCTCCACAACCTCGTGGTCGATATCAATAAGATGGATTTCATCGAGAAGCGTACGGGCGCTCTGCGCAGTATCCGATGGCGTGATGCTGCGCTTGGCGACGCGGATCAGTTCTACTTCCAAAAGGACAGAAGACACCAATTCGGATTCCGAGATCTCCTCGATCAGAAAACGCTCGACCGCATCACCTCCTTCCTGATTCAGAAGAGGTAATGCGAGCACGGATGTGTCAACGTAGAACATCGAGATCGATCTCTTCCCGATCCTCATCGAGGAGCTGCTGAAGTGTCATGCCCTTGGGAAGAGATCCGGCAACCACAGGAATATGACGCCTCCTCTTCGCGGGACGCACTTTCCCCTCGCGCACCAGACGCTCGTACGGGCGCTCCTCGGGATCGATAGGAACAATGCGCACAATAGGGCGCCCACGATCGGTAACGGTCACGGCCTGACGATTCTCCTCGACACCGTGGACGATCCTGCCGGAGTACTGGTTGAGCTCCCGAAGGCTGACGGTCCGCAATGGTGCCGGAGAAGCGGATGGCGCTTCTAGAGATAATGATGAACCTGACTCGGGTGCGACCTCGGCGCTCATGTCATGAGGATACACCCCGTCCTACTTGTTCTACATCTCCGCCTCGCCCGCCTCGCCCTCGGACCCGCACCCGGCCACTGCGCCCGCTCACGCTGCGCACTCCGCCGACCTACCATGGACATCATTGGAGATCACACGCCAGCAGCTGCGGGGAGACCGAAGATGCCGAGCATGCCGAAGATACCGAGAAGCCAGAACCGCACCCCGTCGTGGAGGCTGCGCATGAACGGCTCACCGCACTTGCGCGTGACCTCCCCCGGGATCGCCGAGGACGAGCGCTTCCTCCTCACGCACACGGGGCGCGGCGACGACGTCTCCCCCGAGCTGCGCATCAATGGGCTGACCGATGACGTCGCGCGGCTGGCGGTGGTCCTCACCGATGAGACGCACCCGCTGCTGGGCTCGATGACGCACTGGCTCATCTGGAACCTGCCTGCCCAGTCGGTCATCGAGGCCGGGCTGCCGCGCGGGCGCATCACCCGGGACGGAGCCGTCCAGGGCCGGGGCTACGGACTGCACCGCTACCGTGGCCCCAAGCCGCCGCGCGGAACCAGCCACCGCTACTCCTTCCTCGTTCTGGCGCTCGACGCGCCGCTGAGCTGTCCGGCCCGGGCCGGCACGCGCCGCTTCTGGCGGAGCGCAGCCGGGCACATCCTCCAATGGGGCGTCCTGGAGGGCGTCTTCGAGTAGAGCGGGGACCGCCGCCTGGTCATCGAGCCGGGGCGAGCCGTACACCGCCCTCAGGCTGCAAGCGGGTCGAAGACGGCGAGACCGTGGGAGCGGGCGGCATCCGCCAGACGGACATCGTGGGTGAAGACGGTGACCGGATCGCGCGGGTCATCGAGAAGCAGCGCAGTGGCCAGGTGAATGGCGTCCAAGGACTTCAACTCCTCGGTCATGGCACAGGCGCGCTCGACCACGTCGTCGTTGATGGGCATCAGTTCCACGCCGTCGAGGAGTTCCTGAGCGATGGTCAGCGATAGCCTTTCCCGATGGAGAGCCCTCATCATCTCTATCTGCAGCAAGACGGAGGACGTCACTCGTTCTCGAGACGCCAACCTATGAAGAAAAGCCTGGGCCGAGGCAGCGCCCTCCTGACCAAGAAGAACCAGTAACGCTGCTGACGTATCGACGTAGATCACCGGTCTTCCAAACGCTCGCTGAAAAGGAAATCGTCGAGGTCAGTTTCTTCGGAGAGGGCATAGCGCTCCGCCGGCAACCGGAAAGGATGCTTGGCGGGTCGGACCTGGCCCTGGCGGACCATGCGCTCGTACCAGGACTCCTCGCGCCGGATCGGGACGATCTGGGCGATGGGACGGCCGTCGTCGGTCACCGTCACGGGCACGCCGGAGGACTCCACCTCGCGGTAGATCTCCCCGGCTCGCTGACCGACCTCGCGCAGACCCACGCTTCTGGGAGCCGGGGCCGCGGGCATGCTCATCGCATTCATGACATCAGGGTAGCGGCGGGCATTCCGAGCGAACAGCCCGCCCATGAACCGATCTCGAGCCGGAACCGGACCGATCTCGACGCGGAGTACGACCGATCTCGACGCGGGAGCGACGTCAGGCCGCCCGGTAGGTGAAGCGCTCCCAATCGAGGACCCGGATGCGCTCGGCCATGCGCTCGCACTCGGCGTCCCACCCCGCGGCCGTCACCGCGAAGTCACCGGTCGTCCCCTTGCCGCGCGCCTGCTGCAGGGCGTACACCCGCGCTCCAGCCTCGCGCACCCTGCGGGCCACCTCGAGGGCGTCGTCGGCGGTCACATCTCCGGGCACGACCGTCGTGCGCACCTCGAAGGGGACCTCCGCCTCCAGCAGCACCCGCAGGCTCTCCCATGCCTTTGCGCCGCCGGGGCGCCCAACCACGTCCTGGTAGTGCTCGGGCAGCGCCTTGATGTCCAGCCCCACCCAGTCCACGAGCCCGGATGCGACCAGGTCGTGCAGACGCCGCGGGTACGCGCCGGCGGTGTGAAGCCCGACCCGGAAGCCGGCCTCGACGACCTCGGCCACGGCATCGGCGAGCGCGTCCTGGCGCAGCGCCTCACCACCGGTGAAGACGACGCCGTCGAGCAGCCCGCGGCGACGCCTCAGCAGCGCGCGCACCTCCTCCCAGGCGACGGCCCCGGGCGTGCGCGTGGGGATGAGCGCCTGATTGTGGCAGTAGAAGCAGTTCCACGGGCACCCCTGCAGGAAGACCGTCGCGGTCAGATGGTCGGGCCAGTCCACCGTTGACATCGGCACCAGCCCCGCGATCACCAGGTCGTCGGCCGCACGGGACCGGGGGCGGCGGGAGGCCGCCCCCTTCGGCTCTTGCGAAACCAGCAATGCCCGGCCCTACGCGGTGACGGCGCTCAGGCGGGAGGTGACGGCACCGAGGGCGCCGCCGGTGGCCACGGCCCGGCCGTCTCGCGCCTCCCGGCCGCGGAGCCTCATCGCGACGCCCGACGCGCGACCGCGGCGAGACACGGCGTCGTCGCGCTCGTCGTCCTCATCCCCGCCTACCAGCCGGACATGCGCCTGACCCGCCTGGTGCGGGACGTGCGGCGCGCGCTTCCGGAGACGCGGGTGCTCGTCGTCGACGACGGCTCCGGCCCCGCCTACGAGGGCGTCTTCGCCGCGGCCCGCGCCGCCGGAGCGGTGGTCACCGGCTACCCGGTCAATGCGGGCAAGGGCGGGGCCCTGCGCACCGGTCTGGCGCGGGTGATCCGCCTGTGGCCGGGCGCCGACGTCGTGTGCGCCGACGCCGACGGCCAGCACACACCCGCCGACATCGCCGCGGTGGCCCGCCGGGTCCACGAGACCGGTCGCATGACGCTGGGCGTGCGAGCCTTCACCGGTTCGGTGCCCCTGCGAAGCCGATTGGGCAACAGCGTCACCGCACTGCTGTTCCGCGGAGCGACGGGGTGGCGGCTGCGCGACACCCAGACCGGCCTGCGCGGCTACCCGGCGGGCGAGCTGGACTGGCTGCTGAAGGTCCCCGGCGATCGGTACGAGTACGAGCTCTCGACCCTGCTGAGATCCCACGAGCTGGGGATGACGGTCGAGGAGGTCGAGATCGCGACCGTCTACGAGCCCGGCAACGCCTCCTCCCACTTCCGCCCGCTGCAGGACTCCGCGCGGATCTACGCCCCGCTGCTGCGCTTCACGGGGGCATCCCTGGCGAGCTTCGTCATCGACTGGATCGGGGTCGTGGTGCTGCACCTGCTCACCGGGAGCCTTCTGACGAGCGTGGTGGGCGCACGGCTGATCAGCGGCGCCGCCAACTTCTTCATGAACCGGCGCATCTTCCGGGCGGCGCCGGGAACGGTGGGACGCACGGCCGTGCGCTACGTGGCGCTGGCGCTCGCCCTGGTCGCCGCGAGCTACCTCGCGCTGGCATCGCGATCCATCCGACGCCGACCGCTCCGGATCACCTCGGGCGCGGCGCGCCCCGCCTCACGCCCCCGGCTGCACGAGACCCGCTTCGTAGGCGGCGATCACGAGCTGGGCGCGATCCCGTGCGTCCAGGCGGGCCAGCAGCGCGGTGATGTGGCTGCGGCAGGTGGCGCGGGTGATGCCGAGCACAGTCTCGATCTCGCCGTTGGACAGTCCCCGGGCGATGAGCACGAGAACCTCCCGCTGCCGGGGAGTGAGTCGCCCGACGTCGTCGGCCCGCCGCCCGCAGGCCGCACCGGACGGCGAGCGCGACACGAGACCCCGGAGGATCTGGGGGCTGAGCAGCGACTGACCCTCGTGGACGGTGCGCACGGCGTCGACGACCGCCTGCGGGTCGGCGTCCTTGAGAAGGAAGCCGGAGGCGCCGGCGCGCAGCGCCCCCAGCACGTACTCCTCGATCTCGAACATGGTCAGGACGAGGACCCGGGTGCCCGCGAGCGCCGGGTCGGCGCAGATCCGAGCGGTGGCCTCGATACCGGTCAGCCCCGGCATCCGAATGTCCATGACGACGACGTCGGGGCGGAGGCCAGCCGCCAGGGCGACGGCGCGGGCGCCGTCCGCGGCCTGCCCGACGATCTCCAGGTCGTCCTCGGCGTCCAGGAGCGCCGCCAGCGAGGCGCGCAGGAGCGCCTGGTCCTCGGCGACGAGGACGCGGACGGGAGCGCCGGTCGGGCCACCGCTGGTCGGCATACCGCCGGTCGGGCCACCACTGGTCGGGGCATCGGACGACTCTCTCATCCCACTCGCGTCACTCACGGGGTTCCTCCGCGAGCTCGCGCGGGCCGGATCTCGAAGCAGTCGTCCCTCGAACCGGTCACCCCGCCGACTCCGCCGGTCCGCGCCACGGGCAGTGGCAGGACCGCCTCGACGACGAAGCCCGCTCTCGAGGCTCCGACGGCGCCAGCGTCTCCGATGGCCCCAGCCGTCCCCCCTGCACCGCCGGCGCTCCGGCCGTCATCAGCACCGTCGGCGCCATGGCCGGCACTGCCAGCACCGCGGAGGGGTCCCGCGCTCAGCGTCCCACCCATGGCCTCGACCCGCTCGCACAGTCCCCGCAGTCCCTGACCGGCGCCGGGGCGAGGCGTCCAGCCGGGAGCCGGACCGTCGTCGACGACGATGACGCGCAACCGGGAGGACTCCTGCCGGACCGTGACGCGGGCGCGCGAGGGCCCGGCATGACGGGCCGTGTTGACCAGCGCCTCACCCACGACCCGGGCGACCGTCTCCCCCATCGGGGAGGGCCCGGCACCCCGGTCGGCGTCGATCTCGACCTCCACGCCGGCGCGACGGGCGCGGGTCACGGCCTCGGCCAGAGCGGAGTCCGGATCGCCAGCGCCGATGCCGGTCCCCCTCCACGAGGCTCCGACGGCGGCTCCAGCGGTGCCGGTGCCGCGCGAGGCACCGGCACCGGCGGGAGTCCCACGGGCGGGCCGGATCATCCGATTCCCGGGCCCGCCCGGGACCCCCGCCTCTCCCGCCGCCGCAAAGCCCGCCGGGCCCTCCGGACCCGCCGCCCCCGTCGGGTCCGGGATACCATGCGCGGCCGCGCCCTCGTCGCGCAGCACGGCGAGCATGCGCCGCAGGCCGTCGGTGGCCTCCCGGGAGGACGACTCGGCATCGCGAAGGGCGTGACGCAGACCGTCCGGGGTGGTCTCGAGGCGCTGGGCCACGGCGCAGCGCACGGTGATGGCGCCGAGGTTGCCGGAGACGGCGTCGTGCAGCTCGCGGGCGATGACGAGGCGGTCCTCGGCGACGGCGCGCGCGGCGGTCTCCTGCGCCAGGCGCCGCTCGTAGGCACGCTGGTCGCGCCGCCGCAGCCACAGGGAGGCGACGACGAGCCCGGCCATGACGAGCAGCACGGTCATCTGGGCGCGCCGAGAAGGAGCCGGGGAGAAGCCGACCATGGTGCCCAGGCCGACGATAACCACGGTCAGCCCGGTGATCACGCGCCCCAGCGTGGAGTGGCGCGGGGGAACGTCGGGGGCAGGCACGCGGCCAGTCTAGGAAGACGACTCGGGCGCTTCATCGAACCACGGTCCGAGGCGCGGGGTCCGACGCCTCGCGAGCCCCTCCTCTCGACGGCCGATGCCCGCCGCGTCGTCCCGCCGGTGAGATTGCCCCATGATCAGTGTTGAGACCCTCGTCAAACGGCACGGCCGGCGGGAGGTGCTTCACGGCGTGAGCCTGGAGGCCCGTCCGGGCAGCGTCACCGGATTCGTGGGCCCGAACGGCGCTGGGAAGTCCTCGACCCTGCGGTGTCTGCTGGGTCTGGACCGGGCCGACGGCGGGCGGACGCTTATCGGCGGGCGTCCCTACCGCGAGCTGCGCGAGCCGCTGCGCACGGTGGGGGCGGTGCTCGACGGCTCGGGGGCGCATCCCTCGCGCACGGCCCGCGGTCACCTGGCGTGGGTGGCCTCGGGCGCGGGAATCAGTCGGCGTCGGGTGGCCGAGGTGCTCGACGTCGTCGGGCTGAGTGATGCGGCCGGACGGCGGGTGCGCACCTTCTCCCTGGGAATGGGGCAGCGCCTGGGGTTGGCGACGGCGCTGCTGGGCGACCCGGAGGTGCTGGTCCTCGACGAGCCGGTCAACGGCCTGGACCCGGAAGGGATCCGGTGGATCCGCACGCTGCTTCGGCAGCGGGCCGACGCCGGGGGCACGATCCTGCTGTCCAGTCACGTCCTGGCCGAGCTCGCCGAGGTGGCCGACGACGTCGTCGTCATCGCCGGCGGACGAGTGCGCGCGGCCGGGACGCTCGACGAGATCGCAGCCGGCTACGCGAACCTGGAGGAGGCCTTCTTCTCCCTGACCGGGGGCGGGTCCGGCCGCGCGCCCGGGGGTCGGCCCCAGTTCGGAGGCCGGTCGGGACGCCCGGGTCACGCGGATCGTGGGGGCCGCGGGGAAGGGGGCCGGGCATGAGCGTGGCGATGGCGCTGGTCCGCTCCCTCAAGGCGGAGGCGCTCAAGACGGCCGGTCTGCCGGGCGTGCGGGTGGGGGCGACGCTGGCGCTCGTCCTGCCGGCACTGGTGGAGTACTACACGGACCATGACCTGCCGGCCAGGCTGGCGGCCGGCGACCCGCGGGCGCTGGCAGGGCTGGACGGCGTCGGCGTCATCGGCCTCTACATGGGGACGACGGGGATCGTGGTGCTGGCGGCGAGCGTCGTGGTCAGCGAGTACGCGAGCGACCCGCGCACGAACGGCGCGTCGCGACAGGTGACGACGACGATGCTGGTCCAGCCGCGGCGCGGGGCATCGGTGGCCGCGAAGCTGCTCGTGGTGCTGGGTGCTGCGACGGTGCTCCTGGCGGTGGCGTGGACGGCGACCTACTCGCTGTGCCGGCACCTGCTGGGGTCCTGGGCGCCCCTCGATCCGGTGCCGTGGCCGCTGCTGACCGGGATACTGGCCTGGTGGGGGTTCTCGGCAATGGCGTCGATGGCACTGGCGGCGGCCACCCGCAGCGCGCTGGTGCCGATGACGGTCCTCGTCGCAATGTCGACGATGATCTCGCCGGGGGTGCTGCTCATCAAGTCCACCGATGCGGCCCGGTTCCTGCCGGATACCGCCGCGGTCCGTCTCATCGCGAACCCGACGACGCTCAACTACGACCGTCTCGTCGAGCTGCTGTCGATCCCGATGGCGGCCGCCGTCTGCACGGCGTGGGCGAGCGGGTGCGCGGCGGTGTGCTGCTGGGTGTGGATGAGGCGGGACGCATGAGCGGAGCCGGTGCGACCAGCAGGGTGAGGGCTACCGCAGGGGTGACGACAGCCTGGGGGCGCGCGCTGCACGCGGAGCTGCTGAAGGTGGTGACGCTGCCGGCGATGTGGTGGTCGGCAGCGGTGGCGGGCGCGGCTGCGATCGCCACGATGATGTCGGTCCTGCAGAACGTGGTGGATGGGCGGGACTTCGGATTCGAGGAGATCGCGCCAATGTGGACGTTGGCGGTGCAGATCGGCTTCGTGGCGGCCGGTGTGGCCGCCGCGGGTGCCGAGCACTCCACGGCGCAGGGCATGACGAGTCTGCTGGTGACGCCGGCGCGGGGGCGGCTGGCGGCGGCGCGACTCATGGTGCTGACCGGTACGGGACTGGTGGCGGCGAGCGTCCTGGTCGGAGCGAGCCTGGCAGCGTGCCCGACGATGTCGACGGCAGCACTGTGGGCCGGCGGAAGGACCGTGGCCTGGTTGACGGCGGTGCTGCTGCTGGCGGCCGGGCTCGGTGCGGCGCTGCGCAGCGTCATCGGTGCGTCGACGGCGGCCGTGGTGCTGGTGATCCTGACACCGCAGCTGGCCGTGATCGCGGGCGACGCCGCCCGCTGGTTCCCCGGCCAGGCGGGCCAGATCTGGCTGACGGCAGCCGAATCGCAGGCGGACGTCACCTCTGCCGGACTCATCATCCTGGCCTGGACGACGGCCGCTCAAATGGCTGGCATCGTCCGGCTGGTGCGAGCGGATGCGTGAGGATCGGGACGCCACGAGTACGAGCCTGCCGCCGCCCATCAAAGTCAGGGGTGGGAGCGAGTGAGGACGTTTTCACCCCTATCCCCTGCCGAGTAAACCCAGATCGCTCAACATCGTTCCAGCGCGATATACTCTCGCAGAGACATTCCGCCATCACAGGCAGACACTCCCATCTCTCACCTGCTCTTTTCATGAGGGAAGCACCATGGACAGCGATACGTTCACTCCAGAAGAGGAGCTCGATGCGCACCTAGCTACCATGAAATGGCTGGAAGAACAACGCATCAACGGACATGAAATACTGACCTTTCAAACCGGCTCTTCGTGTTTGAGGGTGTTGTAGGTGGGGCTTGTCGGCTGGTTTAGGTGGTTGTTGTCAGGTGGTCTTTGAGGCGTCCGGTGTGGATGAGGCTGCGGATGGTGTAGCTGGTGAGGTTGCGGAAGCCCAGGGCGATGCCGCGTAGGTGCTCCGGGCGTCCGTTGATGGCTTGGCGTGGGGCCGTTGGAGGTGCGGGGGCGGTCGAAGTAGGCCAGGATGTCGGAGGCTCTTTCGGTCAGGGTTCTGGCCAGGGTCTGGATCTCCTCCAGCCCGTCGGGGACGGCCTGCCTCAAGGAGTCGATGAGCCGTTGCATCAGGTACTTTCCCAGGCCCGCCTCGTCGGTGCGGTAGGCCTGGATGAGGCGCTGGTAGACGCCCCAGGCGGCCTGGACCGCAGCGTAGCGCTCATCAGCGAACAGGGCCTGGAGACGCCTGGCCTGGGTGTCGGTGAGCAGGCCGGCCCCGGTGTGTAGGGTGCGTCGGGCCCGGTAGAGCGGGTCACCCGCCCGGCCCCGCCGCCCTGTGATCGCCCGTTGGATGCGGCGGCGGCACTCATCGAGCTTGCTGGCCGCCAGGGACACGACGTGAAAGGGATCCATGACCGCCCGGGCTTGTGGGAGCTCCTGGTCGGCGGCGCTCTCGGGACCCGGTGAAACCGCCCCGTGGCTACCACCTCGACCCGCCCACGCCAGTCCTGGTCACGCTGGGAGAGCCAGGTCTTGAGGACCTTCTTGGACCGGCCCGGGACCACGTCCAGAAGCCGGGCCGGACCACTGCGGTCGCGCACGGGAGTCAGGTCGATCATGACGGTGACGTACCGGTCGCCCCGCCTGGTGTGGCGCCACACAGAGGGGGCACCTCCCGCACGGGAGCGAAGCGCGCGGGGGAATCGTCAACTCCGAGAGCCTCCACACCATCGAAGCGGTCAGGGTTGCCGGTGATGGTCTGCTCAGCTCGGGTCAGGATTGCGTTGTTGGCGGTGTGCCAGGAGATCCCCAGAGCGGCTGCTACCCGACAGACCGACATGCACTCCAGGGCAAGGGCACGCAGCCCCCACTCCACCGCCGAGCGCGTCAGCCGGGTCCTGGGCTCAGCCAGGCCGCTCGTGTCCTGCCTCCACACTCGACGGCAGTGGGTGCAGGCGAAGCGCCGCACGCGCACCACCAGCTGCGTGGGCCTCCACCCCACCGGCACGTGGGCCAGGCGTCGGGCCACCGTCCCACGGGATACTCCCTGAACGCCGCAGGCTCCGCAAAAGGGGTCCTCAAACCCGATCGGCATGCGGCACTCCACAATGGCTCTCGTCGAGGTCAGGAGCTGACCCACCGCGGTCAGTCCCAGGGCGTCCAGCCCCAGGAAGGTCGTCAGATCAGGGCAGGCGAAGGTAGTCTCAGGCACGTCGAGGTCTCTCGTGACGGTTGTGTAGCAGCTCCCATCATCGGGAGACCTCGACCCCTACCCGCCGCAACGACGCACCCCCACCTATGCACTTCAATAGGCTCCGGCTACTACACCCTCAAACGCGAAGAGCCATGAAAGGCACCTCAATGAAGAAGGTTCTGGCCACGCTGTGCAGCCTCATCCTCGCCGGCGTCATGCTCAGCGCCTGCGCGAACAACTCATCGGGCAAGGTCCGGATCGCGCTCATCATGAGCCACATGAGCAACTCCTTCACGACGACGCTGGCCAACTCCGCCAAGGAGCAGGGTGCCGCTGCAGGAGTCTCCGTGACCGTGTTCGACGGGAAGAAGGACGCGTCCAACCAGCTCAATCAGATCGAGTCCGCCGTCAGCCAGGGCTACAAGGGCATCATCGTGGAGCCGGTATCGCAGGAGGGAGTCGCCCCGGGGCTCAAGGCCGCTAAGGAGGCAGACATTCCGATCATCACCGTGGCCCAGAAGGCCAAGCAGCAGGAGCGGGCCAGCTCCTTCGTCGGCGGGGACGACACGGCCGCCGGCAAGCTCGAGATGGAGCAGGCCGTATCCGCGATGGGCGGTAAGGGAACGGTGGCCGTGCTCTACGGACCGATGGGCTCCGACGGACAGGTACTGCGAAAGACCGGCTACGACGAGGTCCTCAAGAGCCACCCCGACGTCACGCTGGCCTTCCAGCAAACCGCCAACTGGGACACGGCTGAGGCGCTCAAGGTCACCGAGAACTGGCTGTCCACAGGAAAGACCATCAACGCGATCGTGGCTCAGAACGACTCCATGGCGATCGGTGCGCAGAAGGCGATCGACAACGCAGGCAAGAGCCAGGAGATCGCGGTCTACGGAGTGGACGCGACCGACGACGGCCTGAACTCGATCAAGAGCGGCGGCATTGACGGGACCGTCTCACAGGACACGGCCGGAATGGGGCGAATGGCCGTGGACACAGTCGTATCGCTCATCAACGGCAAGTCGGTGGAGAAGGTCAACTACACCAAGGCCACCTGGATCACCAAGGAGAACGCCGACTCGGTCGTGGTCAAGTAGCGGCAATGACAGGCCCGGGGAGTCGAACCGGGGTTTGATGGACCGGGGTCTGACGCACGCCGTTGGGTTAGGCCGCCAGGGCGATGCCGCTCTCGAGCCGACCACCGCACACTTCCAGCCATGAGCACTTCCCGCACGTCCCTGTCCCAGCAGACACCGACCGCCTCCGGAGCACCAGATCCTGCGCCGTCGGACTCCGCTCCGGTCTCGACTCCGACCGCGAGCACCCGGCCCGACCGCCTGAGCACCGTCGCGCTGGTCATCTTCACGAGCGTCTACGCCTTCTTCTTCCCCCTCCACCTCGGCCACTTTCTCATCCCCGGGGACGCCGGCCCCTCAACCCGTCTCGCGCTCTACATCGCTCTCTTCGCCGTCGGCTGCGTCGCCTTCCGCCACCCGCTGGCCCGGGCCGCCCGTCAGATAGCGGCCCGTAAGCGGCGGGCCGTCCTCACTCTCATCGTGGGCGGACTCGCCGCCTTGGTTATCGAGATCGTCGGCGGCCTGGCGTCCTCGGCCCTGCTCAACCTCGCCGGCTTGTCCGGAGCAACCCTGCAGAATGACACCAGCGTTGGCGAAGCCACGCAGATGTTCCCGCCGATTGTCATCGTCATCGTGCTCGGGATCGTGGGGCCGATTGTGGAGGAGATGTTCTTCCGTCAGCTCCTCATTGGGCTCATCAAGCGCTTCGCGCCGACCTGGGTGGCTGTTGTCGTCTCCAGCGTTCTGTTCGGTGCGCTGCACATGCACTCGTTCGCGCTCTCCGAGGTACTGAGCATCATCCCGCACGCCTTCATCGGGCTCAGCTGCGGGCTGCTCTATGTCAAGACCGACAGCAACCTGCTCTACCCGGCGAGCATCCACTGCCTCAACAACCTCAGCGCCTTCCTGACCCTCCTCCTGCACTGAACGCATCACACTCACCTTCCGCTCCGGGCCCGTTCCAGCTCGTTCAACGCGCGGGCCGACGGCGCCCGGAGTACTATTTCGGTATGTCGCGAAATACCGAATCAGGAGTCTTCGCCGCCCTGGGGCACCCCACACGGCGCGCGATCCTGGCCTTTCTGCGCGATCACGACTACGTCAAGGTCGGCGAGATCGCCGACGCCGTCGGCGTCTCAGGATCAACCCTGTCGGGCCACCTGCGCACGCTGCGCGAGGCCGAGCTGGTCGACACCCGTCGCCGCGGCACCGAGATCCAGTACCGCGTCAACCTCACCCTCATTGACGAGGCCATGCTGCTGCTCGCCTCCCTGGGCGGCACGCTCAAAGCCCCCGATCCCACCGTCCGCCTCGCTCAGGAAAGGAGAGAACCATGACAACCGAGAACCGCCCAACTCGTTTTGCCGCCGGAGTTGTTATCGCTGCGGCGATCGCCCTGGCCTTCATGATCGCCTGGAGCGCCGTGCACTGGCCGGAGATGGCGCCCACCATCGTCACACGGGAGGCCGGCGGCAGCCACGGCGCGAGCATCATCCCCCGAGGCTTTAGCGCGTCGGCAATGCCGGTGATCCTCGTGCTGGTCTCCTCACTGATGGCGATCAGCCCCTGGGTGAACACGAAGTTCTCCTCCCTCACCAGCATGCCAATGCCCCGCTACGACCGCAGTGCCGCACGGGTCCGCACCGCGACGCAGGCCGGGCTTTGCCTAGTGATGTGCGCCATGCACGTCTTCGTCGTCGGCCTCCACACGGGCTCCGAGACCTCCGCGCTCACGCTGGTGGCGATGAGCCTGGGCGCCCTGCTGGTCCTTCTGGGCATCTATCTCCCCATCGCGCAGTCCGACGTCGAGACGAATGACTCCTGGCTCAATGCCCTCATCGTCGCTCAACGCTCGATGAGCCGCAGCGCGGGCATCTCGATGGTCGTCGTCGGCCTGGCCACGATTGCGGGCACCACCGCCAGCCCGTGGCTGGGTCTGGCGATCGGAGGCAGCGGAGCGGTAGCCATCACCGTGACCCTTCTGGTCGCCTCCCTGGTCAGGGCCATGCGTTTGAGCCGGCCACGGCACCGCCACCCGTAAGCCGCAGTCACATATCTGCAGGGTCGACGCACCCACCGAGATGTCCCGGAGGGTTCGCATGTTGCAACGACATAAGCAATAGCCTCAACACCACCACAACATCCCCTCGTGTTGTCTGATGTCCACAGGACGGCGCACACCCGCCCACCTGGCCAAGGAAAGACAGAAGAAGCAGGAAGGGAGGAGGCACAGAGCAACAAGAACACCTCGGGAGACATCATCCATAGCATCGGGCGGCGGCCAGTAAGGCTGCCTAAGGACTGGTCACCGCCCGAAGGGCCGGTACCCGACCGGCCATTCCACCGCGGGGGAGACGGCACGTGCTTCAATCGAGGCATGGCAGTCGTCTCCCCCGTTCCGGTTCCGGGCCCCGTGCCCGGCGAGTCCGCCCTGACCGAGTCCGATGCCTCGCTGCTGTTCGGCGGGGCACGCACCGCCTACACCTTCACCGACGAACCGGTGACGGACGCCCAGCTGCGGGCGATCCACGAGCTGGCCAAGTGGGCGCCGACGGCGGTCAACGCCCAGCCGTTGCGGGTGGCGGCCGTGCAGTCCCCCGCCGCCCGGGAGCGGTTACTGCCCTGTCTTCCTCGCGGCAATCGCGAGCAGGCCGCGGGGGCGCCTCTCACCCTCGTCTGCGCAGCCGACCGCACCTTCGCCGAGTCCTTGCCGCGGCTGCACCCGCGCGGCGAGCGCTACCAGCGGCTGCTGGAGGAGGGCGGGGCGGAGATGCGGGCGCGTTGGGCGCGCACCTCAGCACTGATCCAGACGGCCTACGTCATTCAGGCGATTCGCGCCGTCGGGCTGGCAGCCGGCCCCATGAACGGAGACGACGCCGAGGCATTGGCGACCGAGTTCTTCGCCGGTCAGGACGTGGAGGTGCTGCTGGTCATCAACGTCGGTCACCCAGGGCCAGACGCGTACCAGGAGCGAAACCCGCGCCTGCCCTTCGAGGAGGTCTATCGGGTGCTATGAGCCCAATGGGTCGATCGCACCCAACCACGCATCCCCACTCGCTCCGGACGAACTGTGGAGAGAGTACAGCCACACGAGGCCGCGATAGCATCAACGCTCGAGGCTCAGTGTCAGACCCCTCTTCTACGGCCGGAAGATCGAGCTGTCCTCGCTGACGTAGGCGACCGCGAGCCGCTGCGTCCAGGCCATCTGGCCGACGATCTTGACCAGCGCATTCGCATCCGACCAACCGACGCTGATGTAGATGTAGTCCGCGCCGATGGTGTAGTCGGCGACTGGCAACCCCTTGGCCTCCCGATCCTCGAGCTCTGCGTCATTCAGCGCGTCGGGACCGTTGAACGGAGGGAAGATGCGGATGAGGTCGCGGTAGATGGACCTGATCGCCGGGGTGGAGCCGTCGATGGCACTGAAGCCCTGCGGCTCGTCCCACTGGGCAACGACCTGCTCCCACCACCGGGGGAAGTCATCGTCGGTCGCAGAGTCCGGCTCGAAGATCAGGAGGTCGTAGCTCATGCCCCGAGGCTAGGAGTGCGCCCCAACACCAACCATGGACACCGCTCCCCATAGCGGCCTCCTCGATCTACGAGCCTCGGGCTAACGGCTGACAGCGCCCATCCCCGACGACCGCAGTGTTACGCGCCTCAAAAGGCCCAACAACGCTGGACTTCGACGCCGAGTATCATGAGCAACATGACAATTCGCCCACCTCACCATAGGTCGTTCTCACAAAAGGGGGACCCATGGCTTCACAGCCGACAAGCCGCACCACTCGCACATCCTCAAAAAAACTAGTGCCCACCGTCGTTCGGGCGGCCACGGACCTCCTGGAGAACAAAGGCGTGCAGGCGGTAACCATCCGCGCTGTGGCAGCGCAGGCACACGTGTCACCGGCCAGCATCTACAACCACTTCGGGGACAAGCAAGGCATCCTCGATGCTATCGCCGAGCAACACTTCTCAATCATGGTCAGTCGATTGCGCGAAATCGCCGAACAAGACCCTAAAACTCGCCTCCGTCAAGCAGGCATTGTCGTTCGCCAACTCATGCTGGCCACCCCTCAAGCCTATGAACTGATGTGGGTCACTCGCCCGGGACCTGCCGCTCACGATGCCTTCACACAACTCATCCACATCGTCCAGTACGGACAAGTGGCAGGTGTTTTCATCGAAGATAACCCAAGAAAACTAGCTGAAGCAATATGGGCCAGCGTTCAAGGTGCGATATTCATTGAATGGCAGCACCAATCCGCTGCGCGAGGCTCTTCCGATCACGTAACAACACTCGACGACGATGCCTACGATATTCTTCTAGACGTCGTCATTCGCGGAATAAGCCGAAGTTGATGTCACCGCCTCATGGCAAGATATAGAAAACCATCCACCCCAAAAACGGGGTGTGCGGGGCTCCCGACTAAGGCGATCGAGAGCCCCGCACGAGTAGATCGAAACTCGATCTACTTGCGGACGAGTTCCTCTTCTCGACCGCATTGACCGAGGAACCTCCAGATCACCTCGGCCAGCTCCATATCGGAGTCCAGGACGGCCATCCGAAAACGACCAAGCCCATTCTCCTTGTTTGCGTTCGCCACTGCGGGACGGGAAAGCAGACGCAAGCCTTCTTCAGGAGAGTCGGCTGCCGCCAAGTGCAACCTCGTCGCCATTGATGCCGATTCGCCATCCGACTTCTCGTCATATGAGAGGACTGTGCCATAGACGGCCACGCTGTAGCCAAACTTCCGACCTGACTGAGCAACAGTCGCTTGCTCACTCCAACCGGAGCCGTTTGGAGAAGTGGCCATCGTCTCAAGCACCCAACCAGCATTCGCCGAGTTACTGAATCCTCCGTCATGTTCGACCTCTGAAACAGTCTTCACCTCAACAACAGCCAAAACCTCCTCTGGATGCTTCCGCGCCCACTCAAGAGAGCGCACGAGCATGACGGAAGCGTTACGTCCTTGAGACGCCAAGCCTGCAGCTCGATGCACACGGGACCTCGACGCAAAAGCGGAACCCACGATCATCTGATCGCACTCCCCTGCATCAAGATAGCGAGCTGCGAGGTCAACAGACGCCGCAAACGATGCTTCTCCGGCATCCAAAACCATTGATGGCCCACGAACATCGAAGACATTAGCAAGACGGCCGGCAACAATGTTGTCCATATACCCCGGCAGAGACGCCTCTATTGTTGCAGGAATAGACGAGGCAATCTTTTCAACACCAGAGACTACGGCCTCGATGTCTCGACTGTCCACACCTTGAGTGGAACGCAGCGCTGAAACGATTTCAGGAAGTCTGATCTTAAACGACCGACGAGCAAGAACCTCAAGACCCGCAGGCTGCCCTAGCACTATCCCACAACGATCCGGATCAATCTGCCTTTCAGCAAGCAAGCGCCTTGTTGCCTCCAGAGCTAGACGCTGTGCGCCATCCATATGCGGAACCAGGACCGGAGGAACCTTAAAATGGCGCCAGTCGAAGTCAATGTCGTCATCAAGAAGTGTACCATTGTCCATGGCAGTCGCCTGACAGCGCCCGGTAGCGACAATCGCTACGGCTCGGCCTTTCCCGGACGGCAGCACAGTGTCAGACTCCACTCTTACGAGATTGGCGTGGTACTGTTTATCAAACTGCTCAATGCAGACCGACGAGTTCACTCCACCAAAACCGAATGCATTGACCAGCGCTCTACGAGGCCGGGAGTCATTAACAGGCCACGTTGCAGGCGCTCGATGAAGAGCAAAAATGTCGGGATTCTCCCTGATGAGCTTGTGAGGTGTCTTCACGCCATGAACAGGCGCGAAGCGCTCATGCTGCATGCATAGCAGAACCTTAACGAGATTGGCTATGCCTGCAGCCGGAAAACCATGCCCCGTAAGCGACTTAACCGACCCTAAAGATACTGGACCTGAGCAACGACCGGAAGCGATTTCCTTTACAGAAAGCAGCTCCTCTGTATCTCCCGCCTTTGTTCCAGTTGCATGCGTCTCGATATGATCGATATCATCAGCAACGAAGTTTCCGCCTGCCATTGCCTGCCTCATGGCCGACACCTGGCCTCGCATGTTAGGGGCATATATTGCCCTACCACGACCATCAGTACGAGTCGCACTACCACGGATCACTCCATATACCGTCATCCCATGCTCTAGGGCATAGGCCAACGGACACAGCAGCACAGCTCCAGCACCCTCACCGGGAACAAGCCCCGAAGCGTTCTCATCCAAGGGTGTCGAGTCAGTTTCCGAGAGACCACCAATTTTGGAGAAGCTGACGTTTCCTGTGATCGCCATGTTCGCCATTGCCCCAACGGCAAGAACAAAAGGAGACGTACGATCATGTAGATAACGAGCCGCCGCGTCAACGACCAGCAAACCGGAGGCACAAGCTCCATCGACAACAACAGCCCTATCTTGCAAACCAAGTAACGTGGCGACCGGATGCGCAAGAGCAGAAGGGACCACTCTGGCAGAATCGGCATTATCATCAACTACCGGAAGTGAATGATCGAGGCTGGCCTCGTAGGGCCGACGTTCTCCAGGATCCGGAACAGCCTCCTGGAGAGCCAGCCTGGCGATCTCGCCAAGAACCTCATGATCGTACGCCTCATCGGCAAGCATGTTTCCCACAATGAGAGAAATTTCCTTCAGCCTGCTGTCTCCCGGCGCCATCCCTGCCATGCCGAGTGCCTGAATCGCTGTATCTAGAATGAGCATTTGCGTGCGATTGAGTTTTTCAACCGCTGTGTAGGAGCACCACCTACCGCGACGTACAGTAAAGTCGTCTAGCAGCCCCCCAAGTCCACAATACGTGCGCTCTGGTGCAGTGCGGTCGGCATCTAGATACCCACTGTAGTTCCATCGCTGATCGCGCGAGCTTTTAATGCCACTACGCCCCTGAATAATGGTGTCCCAGTACGACTCCGCACCATTAGAACCACCAGGGAGATTACAACCAAATCCAATAACGGCAAGAGAAGAGTACGACATAGACATAATCAGATCCTTGAAGAAATAGTGTTGCTAAGAATATTCGCAGGTTCAGGCATACTGCCGATCGCAGTCAGACGAATATGCTCGCCAGTGCAGAGCAGGTAGCCGTTTTCGTCAACGATATCGAGCCGCATGTCAAAACCATCCTCATAGTCTTCCAGAACAGTCATCTTTCCGAAGCAACGCTCGCGCACCTGAGGGCAGCGATACATTCGCGCACTCTTCATTTGCGTCGGAACAACATACTGGCCATTGCGCCACAGCTGCCGCATCAGGGCGAACCTTCCAACATTGTCAACGAGAATCGGGTTGCACCGGAAGTTCGGATCGGCGACATCAGAGAACAGTCCTGGTATCCCCGGAATCTGAAGTTCCCCAACCACTATGTTCTCATCGACAAGAAAGGCGCTATTCAGGTAGCGGAACGTTGGCCCGAATGATATGAAGCTATCAGTCAGAGCATAGTACTTATCAATGTCAAACTCACCGATCACATCGTCGAAGATATGCTCAATGTCAAGCACGGGCTCTTTAGCTGATACCGGCTCATCAAGGAGACGGAATGTAGCGCTCGACTGCGGTCTTCTTGGATCGAGCACATCTCCGTTCGGGGTACGGAACACAGAAGTCAATTCCGTGTCGATCCGTTTTTCATCCACACGTTTAGCGTCAACATGGATTGTCACATGATCCCGATCTCTGCATTTAAGGAATGTCTGGAGATCAAGTTGCTCGAGCTCAATTCCGGCATATTGGTCACCAGCAAGCAGGAGCGCAGTTTCAATCTGGGTCTCGAAATGCAGTACCCCAGGAAAGGTTGCGGTTCCTTTAACCAGGTGATCAGGGAGATAGCGATCACGCTCAGTCCACAGGACTCGAGTCGTTTGAAGCCCCGACTCAGTAGTCTCAGCATAGTCAACCATGGGGAAGGAACTTCGATTGACAATCATTCCAGAATTATCCATCAACTCACTCAGTTGCGTGCCACTCTTAGTCAGTTCCGGCACCTGAGCGGCAGGACGATTTTTTCCAAGCTCCCCGAAGTAGAGCACCTCTGGATTCGCCGTCCCAAGCTCTATTTCATCGACAAAGTGGCGAACTCCATCGGCGACAGACATGTATGTCATACCACGCTCGTTGGCCTGAACTGAGACGACTTCAGGATTAGTCGCCATTCCTACCTCGTCCCAAGCGGTCCATTCCATGGTAATGAACGGGATGGTGCGAGGATTTTGCGACTGCGACCGCGACATGATGTGTGCCATCTGCGCCAGTAGCGAGGCGCCGGCAGTGTAATCCGACTGGCCGTCCATACCAAATCGCCCAGAAATAGATCCGAAGGATATAAAGGCGCTTAGATCATCCTCAGCTGTGGACCTCAGGAGGTTCTGAAAACCTCGGGCTTTCACAGCAATAGCCTTGGCGGTCTTTTTGAGAGACTTACGAGGTATGGCACCGAATGACTCAAGGCCGGCTCCGTGCACAATGGCGCTGATCTTTCCGAACCTGCTACGAACTTGTGCCATCGCCTTGTCAACCTGATCTGGATCAGACACGTCGCATACAAGGTAGTGAATCTTGTCAGTGCGAGAGTCAATGTCGGCCAGATTGGTGACAAGCTGACGAGTGTAAGTGATTTTCCTGTATTCGTCGGAGAGGTCGGCGACGCTTGCCTCCGGACGCCGAGTTCGCCCCTGACGCATCACTTCAGCACGGGCATTTGCCCAGTCCTCGTCACTGTAGGCCAACCATGGTTTCATCTCCGGATCGTCGGGGTCTGAGCGTCCAAGGAGCACAACTGGAATGTTTCGCTGCTCTGCCAACGCCAGAGCACACTCACGGACGATGCCACGGGAACCACCAGACATCACAACGCAAGAGTCTGTCGAAAGGGACTGCCGTACTGCGCGGTCAGAACTCGACACTGGCACAGGAAGAACGCGTACCGTGTACCGATCTCCTTCGATATAGCCTATCTCGATTTCTTCATTCTCAGCCTCGTGAGTCAACTCGGTTCTGAGAGCACCAGCCAATGAGCTAGGCTCAACTACGTCAAAGTCGACAATTCGAGTATGCATCTGCCTCAGTTCGAGAGCCAAGGTCTTGACAAATCCTGCGGTCAGTCCGCCGATAGGATCGCCGACGGTTCGCAAGTCCATCCCTGACATACCACCACTGGACGTTACAGCGATCCATGACGCATGTTCTCCATATGATTGCAGGGTCTCATAGGTTGCTTGAGCAACGCTGAATACGGTCGTGTACTGGCCTTCAACATCTTGCCACCAGGCGTCACCCTTGGACAGTACGTCGGCGTGCGGACGCAGGACGGATAGATCCACGACGGTAGACACTCGGCGAAGACGATCCGAGGAAGTCAGGCGTTTGATAGTCGCTTCCGACGCGTCCCCGGGAATTTCGATGACTGTCAAGCTCAGTTCTTCAAGAACTTTTCTCACGGCATCATTGACAGACTGATCTGCCGCCGTTATTAGGATAGCGTCACCGGGGAGAATTGTACGCTCAGCTCCAAGAGACTTGATCCGAACCGACTGAGGAACGTATCGATGTGCAGTTCGGGAGGATTCGTCTTCATACCCGATAGTGACTGAGTCCAGTTGGGCGTCGGATGCTCCGGCTTCCGTCCGCTGAGCGTCAACAACCTCGACGTTCTGGGAGCCGACCAGCACCTCAGCGATGTCAGACACGCTCAAGGCCTGACTGAAGTCCAGCTCCTTGACGTCCACACCGAGCACCTCACCGACATGCCCCACAACCTCAACACGCTTGACCGAGTCAATCCCCAGATCCGCCTCCAGATCCAGATCGGCCTCAATCAGCTCAAGCGGATAACCCGTACGCTCAGCAAAAGCCTCACGCAAAGCGGTACACACCGCATCCTTGTCAACACCGGCACCATCCAGAGTCTCCTCAACGACCCCAGACCCCGGCGCCTCAAACACCTCACCCTGAGCATCAACAACCTCGACGTCTGTGGGCGCCACACTTCCAGAGCGAACCCAGGACAATGCTGTGAGAACATCTCACGTGCGATCAGCATGAGCAGGCCCGTAGTCGAGATGCATAACGGACACATCACCAAGATTCATTTGAGAAGACACAAGTTTACTCAGCACAGAACGCGGGCCACAGTCAAGATACATGTCGACCCCGGCATCCTGAGCGACCTTGAGACTGTTACGGAAGTCAAATTGAGTGATCAGCTGAGCGGCAAGAAGACTCGGAAGCGCCTCAAGTGAATCAGAATCGACATATCCTCCGAATACCGATGAGACGACCGGCGTCATCGGAGCAGTCCAGGAGTACTGCTTAAGGCGTTCCTCAAAAGGAGCGACCGCCTCGGCAAGAACCGCGCTATGGAACCCAACACCGATAGGAAGCAGTGTTGAAGATACACCAGAGCGCTTCAATTCCTCACGGCAGGAGATGACCAACTCGTGCTCTCCGGATACGACGACCTGTCGGGGACTGTTGATCACTCCCACCGAAATCGCCCCACGAGACGCGTGCGCGGCAACAGCACGTCGCACGACGGCAATTTGCGAATCATCATCAAGAAGCACTGCCAACATGGCTCCACGGCGATCTTGAGGGATATCTGCCACGCATTCAGCGCGATCAATGACCATTCGAAGGCCCGTCTCCGCAGTCAGAACACCCGAACATACCAACGCTGCATACTCACCAAGACTGTGCCCCACGAGAAGACTGGGATGCAGCGAGTACTCCTCCGCCATCAGAGCCCCACCTAAAGCGGCGGTGAAGATCGCCGGCTGAGTCACACAGGGATGCTCGATTGGAAAACGTGCATTGCCGCGCACTGCGTCGGTGAGCCGATAACCGCAGCGCTCATTAACGACCTCATCGGCCATTTCAATCAATTTTCCCGCGGAGGACGAGCCCTTCAGATAGGTGTCAAACATTGTAGATGAATGAGTCCCATGACCCGGGAAGAGGAATCCAAGCCCGCCGACAACGGATTGCGTGTCACTAACAAGCACTCCCGCCTGCCTTAATTCCCTGATCATGTCTTTTTCATATGCCTGGAGGTTGGCTTCCATGATACGCCCTTTCGCGCGTAGTACTGTTCTTCTATTCACTCACGCCGGACCTGGCGCGGCTCAACTGGGCGAGTCGAGGAATATTCGCCCATGAACACAAGTATGTTTTTCGATCTCCTTTCAGACGCTATTCTGACGCCCCCTGGGCAGGGCAATTACTGCAATGAGCGCCCCAGCCCACGCCACACAAGCCACTACCCAGCCTGCCTGATGAACCGTATCCATAAAGGCGTTGACAGCAGCCTCTTTAAAGAGGCCTTGAACAGTTTCCGGCATGTACTTCGCTACTGTCATCGCAGCAGTGATCGAGTTGTCTGCCTGATCGAGAGCCTGTTGCGGCATCAACCCGGACACCGCCGAATTCAGGGAATCTGAGAACTGAGAGGCGACAATAGATCCCAGAACAGCCACTCCAAGAGTTCCCCCGATTTCGCGGGTGGTGTCATTCATGGCGGAAGCAGCCCCGACTTGATCCTTACGTACCACGCCCATGATTGCACTCGTCGCAGGCGCTTGGACTAGCGCAAGACCAGCAGCCATGATCACCATCGCAGGAACGATCATCTGCCAGTACGCAGAATCAGCCTCCAGGACTGTAACTCGCCAGAATCCCAGGCCCATAATTCCCAGACCGACTCCGACGACCCATCCCGGCCCCAGCCGACGTGAAAGGACTGAAGCGATCGGCGAAACGACTGCCATCACGATAGCAAACGGCAAGGTCGCCACGCCGGCCATCAGAGCGCTGTAACCCCGCACGTCCTGGAAGTACTGCGTGATGATGAAGATGAATCCAAAGAGGGCGAAAAATGCTGCGGCGATCGACACGGCACCTGCGGAGAACTCCCTGCGGAAGAATAGACGGACATCAATCAGGGGGTGCGGCCAATACAGTTCCCAAGCCACAAGTGCAGACACACAGATGGCGCCAACAATGAAGGCCGTTGTCACAGATCCTGAGGTCCAGCCACGATGAGGACCCTCGATGATTCCCCACACCAGCGCCCCTACTCCGATGGCGGACAGAATAGCGCCCACTACATCAAACCGGGCCTTTTCGCTGGAACGGGACTCGGGCACCGCCACAAGCACGGCAGGAACAGTGATGAGAGCCAAGGGCACATTAACCCAGAAGATTGACTCCCATGAAAAGTGCTCCAACAGAAGACCGCCAAGGATTGGCCCCAGGGCGATCCCAAGCCCGGAAGTTGCCGCCCATAGTCCGACTGCCAGGCCCTTTCGTGAAGAACCTTCAAAGGTAGTCATGATGAGTGAGAGCGTGGCGGGATAGACGAGTGCAGCGCATACGCCAAGCAGCGCACGGCACGTTGTCACCGCATCCAAGGTGGTGCACAGCGCCGTTGCACCACTCACCACACCGAACGCGGCCAGCCCGATGACCAGAACACGCCGACGCCCAATGCGGTCACCCAGGTGGCCTGCAGGCAGGAGCAGGCAGGCGAAGGCCAAGGTGTACGCATCAACGATCCACTGCAGCCCAGTGGTTGATGCATTGAGATCACGAGCGAAGGTAGGGATGGCGACATTGACGATGGTGTTGTCGATGACGACCAGCAGTTCGGCCAGGCACAGCGCCGCCAGAGCTGCTGCACGAAGGCCACGCCCTCGACTCGGTGCGTCCGCGCGCCTAACGGGCGCCTGCGACACAAGCGGCGCCTGAGGCATGCCCGTCGACTGGAGGGCAGTAGGCGGCGGTGGAACAACTGAAGTCATGAGGTTCCTCGATTCGTAGAACGATGTTCCAGTAGGTTGTAACACTGTTCTACACTAGTGGACACTCGCTCCACAACCCCAACCCACCGACCGCCAGATACCGAGATGAAAGTTGGACACATGGCCTCCGATCAGCGCAAACACCCCAACAAGCGCACCTCAACCCAGCTATTGGCATCGAAAGTGATTCACGCCACGACGGAGCTGCTGGAGGAGAACGGCCCGCAAGCTGTCACTATCCGCGCCGTCGCCGCCCGCGCTCAGGTCGCCCCCATGAGCGTCTATAACCACTTCGGCGACAAGCAAGGACTGCTCCATGCCGTCGTCGAGGAACGCTTCGCCATCATGACGCGTGCCCTGCGCGATATCTCCGAGTACGATCCCCTTGCCCGACTCAGGAAGGCTGGCACGATTGTTCACGAGCTCATGCAGGCCAACCCGCGCTGCTACCAGTTCATGTGGACCACCCAACCAGGACCTGAAGCCCGCAACGCCTTCACCCAGCTGATTGAGATCGTCCGATACGGTCAAGCCGCCGGCGCCGTCATCGATGTCGATGCCCGCTCCCTCGCCAATGCGATCTGGGCCTGCGTCCAAGGCGCGTTCTCAGTGGAGTTCCTCCACGGAGCAGCGGAATCCACGTCCTCGGACCGGGTCACTCAGGTCAACTATGACGCTCTCCTGGACCTGATTGAACGAGGTGTCAGAACCTCGGACGATCACAGCACGTGACGGCGACCACCGCGAGCACGAGTCCGTCACTGCGCCGCCACTTCCCGTTCATGGCGGGATGCCCGTCCCGACCAAGGACCATGAATCCATCTTTGTCAAAGAATCGCACCGTAGAGAGACGGAAGTCCCGCGTGGGAGCCCCCATCGAGACGAAGGCCTTTGCAGCCGCCTCCTTGGCACACAAAAGCGCCACGAGTGCATGCGCATCATCAGGCAAGCGATCAGCGGGCATGACCAGTGCCCGAGCGACGTCGGCACTGAGCGCTCGATCGGGCTCCGCATCGATACCCAGCGCGCTCACCTGCGACCTCACCCCAACGGCTGCGGCACGCAGACCCGGACAGTGAGTAATAGAGCCGATCACACCCTCGGGCCAGCACGGCTCTCCGTGAGCCCCGGAGAGTACAGGCCCAGAAAAACCAATCTGCTCCATCGCATCATGCGCCAGTCGACGCCCTGTCGCGAACTCCGCGGCTCTCGTAGGGGACGAGCGCGCAACCCGAGCAGCTTCTCCGGGCAGAAGCGTCAATCGCGGATCGGATGGGAAGTCGTCGTCGCCCCGGGACTCGGCGCACGACACCCCTCGAGGGCACAGATCACCGAAGAGCAAGTCCTTATCTACCATTACTGAACTCTCGACGATCGCCCTGCGGGAACTCCGCCCCGTACCTGCGCCCCGACACCGCCAGTCCCCGCGCACCTGCGCCAGCGTAGCCGTAGCCGGGATCTCCACACCGGCGATTGTCGCGGGCCCGATCAGCGGGCTCATCGTGTGAGCCTCTGGATGTCACCCAGCGACGCGGGGCAGTCACGCTCGGCCAGGTCATCATTCTCCCCAGCCTACGCCGGGCGGTAGGTGAAACGGTCCCAGCCCAGAGCCTCGATGCGCTCAGCCATGCGTTCGCACATCCCGTCCCAGCCGGGCGCCACGACGTCGAACTCCCCGCTCGTCCCCTCGGAGCGGGCCTGCTGGAGGGCGTAGACCCGGGCCCCCGCCGCGTGCACCCGGCGGGCCACCTCGACGGCGTCGTCGGCCGTCACGTCCCCGGGCACCACGGTGGTGCGCACCTCGAAGTCGGGCCCGCCGCGGCCGGCTGCCTCGATGAGCACCTCCAGACTCTCCCAGGCCTTCGCGGCCGCGTTCGCCCGGCCGACCACCTGCCCGTAGTGCTCGGGCAGCGCCTTGATGTCCAGCCCTACCCAGTCGACTAGCCCGGACGCGATCATGTCCCACAGCCGCCGCGGGTAGGGCCCAGCCGTGTGCAGCCCCACCTGGAAGCCCATGTCGATGACCTCGCGGGCGGCGTCGGCCAGGGCGTCCTGGCGCAGCGCCTCACCGCCGGTGAGGACGACGCCGTCGAGCAGTCCCCTCCGGCGGCGCAGCAGGGCGCGCACCTCCTCCCACGCCACCTGGCCGGGCGTGCGGGCGGGGATGAGGGCCTGGTTGTGGCAGTAGAAGCAGTTCCAGGGGCAGCCCTGCAGGAAGACGGTCGCGGTCAGGTGGTCGGGCCAGTCGACCGTGCTCATGGGGACGAGCCCGGCGATCACCAGAGCATCAGCAGGGCAGGTCAACCGGAATCTCGTCTCCTCAGCCTCAGGCATCGAGGCCAAGAGCCGCCGCGATCTCATCAAGGCGGCGCGTCTTGATCTCACCGCGCCGCACCGCCTCTGCTTCCGCCTTCAGCGCGTACGCGTACTCCAAGTCATCGATGTAGGACTCGACGGCCTCACGCACGTAGAACGTTGCCGAACGACCAGTCTGGCTCCCGAGGTCATCGAGCCGACGCTTGAGATCCTCTGGCAGCCGTACGCTCAGAACTGCAGTAGACATGTTTACAGCATAAGTGCCAGCCATTCTCTTCACAACTATCACGGACATGGAGTCCAGACATCCCCGAGACAAGGCGTCGGGGCGTCCACCACAGAAACGAAGGACGCCCCGGCGCTTCGGTGACCCATTCACGAGCAAGCCTCGAGATGTCACCGGCCATAGACAACCGAGCGATGGCCAACATCGAGCGCGAGGATCACACAGCGCTCGTCTTGGATGTCGACGATCACCCGGTAGTCCCCGACCCGGAGCCGGAACATCCCCGTGAGTGGTCCCGTCATCGACTTCAGGAAGTCCCGCGGATCGTCAGCCCCCTGGATTTCCCGCAGCTTGTCGAACACACGCTTCCTGACACTGCGATCAAGTCGCTTCACGGCCTTCTCGGCACGAGGAGTGAACTCAACGATCCAGTCCGCCACCTACCCCTCCTTCTCCGTTGCGGGTCCCCTCAGGCGCTGACCGCACTCAGGCGCGAGACGGCCGGGCCGTGGCCACCGGCGGCGTCCTCGGTGAACATCTGCCGCTCCATGTACTCGCCCTTCTTGCCGATGTTGAAGGACTTCACGGGGCGGAAGTAGCCCATGACGCGCGTCCACACCTCGCACTCGACCGGCTCGGCGTCCGGGTGCAGCTCGGCGCACTTCTCGCAGGTCAGGTGCTCCCCGACCAGGTAGCCGTGGGTGGGGCAGATCGAGAAGGTCGGCGTGACGGTGATGTAGGGGGTGCGGAAGGCCGTCAGGCTGCGGCGCACGAGCTCTTTGCAGGCCTGCGCCGAGGAGATCTGCTCGTTCATGTACAGGTGGAGGACCGTGCCGCCGGTGTACTTGGTCTGCAGCTCCTCCTGCATCTCCTGGGCCTCGAAGGGGTCGTCGGTGTAGGCCACGGGAACCTGCGAGGAGTTCGTGTAATAGGGATTGGTCTCGGTGCCGGCCTGGAGGATGTCCGGGTAGCGCTTGCGGTCCTCCTTGGCGAAGCGGTAGGTGGTGCCCTCCGCGGGAGTGGCCTCGAGGTTGTAGAGGTGGCCGGTGGCCTCCTGGAACTCCACCATCTTGTCGCGCACGTGATCGAGGATCCGCACGCACATGGCGTGACCGCGCGGGTCGGTCAGGTCGTAGGCGTCGTGGGTGAAGTTGCGGACCATCTCGTTCATGCCGTTGACGCCCAGGGTGGAGAAGTGGTTGTCGAGCGTGCCGAGCCACCGCTTGGTGAAGGGGAACAGACCGGCGTCGATGTGATGCTGTATGACGGTGCGCTTGAGCTCGAGGGTGTCGCGGCCGATCTCCAGCAGACGGTCGAGGGCCGCCACGAGGCCGGCCTCATCGTCCGCGTGCAGGTAGCCCAGGCGCGCCATGTTGACGGTGACGACGCCGACGCTCCCGGTCTGCTCGGCGGACCCGAACAGGCCGTTGCCGCGCTTGAGCAGCTCGCGCAGGTCGAGTTGGAGGCGGCAGCACATGGAGCGGATCATGCCGGGATCGAGCTCGGAGTTGATGAAGTTCTGGAAGTAGGGCAGCCCGTACTTCGCGGTCATGGTGAACAGGCGCTCGCAGTTCTCCGTCTCCCAGTCGAAGTCCTTGGTGATGTTGTAGGTGGGAATGGGGAAGGTGAAGACGCGGCCCTCGGCGTCGCCGGTGGTCATGATCTCCATGAAGGCGCGGTTGATCATGCCCATCTCGTCGGCCAGGTCGCCGTAGGTGAAGTCGCACAGCTCGTCGCCGATGAGGGGGTGCTCGTCGGCCAGGTCCGCGGGGCAGGTCCAGTCGAAGGTGAGGTTGGTGAAGGGCGTCTGGGTGCCCCAGCGCGAGGGGACGTTGAGGTTGAAGATGAGCTCCTGCATGCACTGTCGGACCTGGTCGTAGGTCATCGAGTCCAGGCGGACGAAGGGCGCCATGTAGGTGTCGAAGGAGGAGAAGGCCTGGGCCCCGGCCCACTCGTTCTGCAAGGTGCCCAGGAAGTTGACGATCTGCCCGACGGCGGAGGAGAAGTGCTTGGCCGGCGCGGAGGCGATCTTGCCGGGCACCCCGTTGAAGCCCTGCTGGAGGAGGTTCTTGAGCGACCAGCCGGCGCAGTAGCCGGCGAACATGTCGAGGTCGTGGATGTGGAAGTCGCCGGCGCGGTGGGCGTCACCCGCCTCCTGGGAGTAGATCTGGCTCAGCCAGTAGTTGGCGATGACCTTGCCGGAGGTGTTGAGGATCATCCCGCCGAGCGAGTAGCCCTGGTTGGCGTTGGCGTTGACGCGCCAGTCGGAGCGGTCGAGGTACTCGGTGATGGTGGAGACGGCATCGACCTGGGGCCGTGAGCCGTGGGCGACGGCCGAGTCGGCGGAGCCGCGCGCCACGAGCTCGGGGTGAGCGGCGGCGAGATGCGCGGCGGTGGGGATCTGGCTGCTGTCTGACACGGTCATCTCCAGAGTGCTTCCGTTAACGAGTACCGACGCCATCATGGCGACGGTAGGCGCCGCTCCGACCCCCAGGGCGGGTGCCTGGAGCAACTACGCTGGTTCCGAAGCCTACAACCGAACCACACTCGTGCAACACATCATGTAGGTGCCAACCCCTTTGGTAACCACAACATATTGTGGTCAAGGCGACTTCGATAAGATTCATGGACGACCTCTTTCGGCATGATTGCAAGGCTCCCCGCCCCTCGATCCGGCATGTGTGGCAGATCACATCACGAAATGTCGGACGGCGCCGAGCGCGTGTCGCGGGCGTCGGTTGGCGCACCGCACCATCGATGTGTCCCCGGCCCGGCGCCCCGGGCCGCCGACGGCGATCGAGAGCCATCGGGCGCTGCGCCGGGCCGTGGCCCGCATCGACGCCTCCTTCCACGAACGCGTCGCCCTGGATCGCCTGGCGCGGCACGCCCCCGTTACCTGTCCCAGGTCTTACCCTCAGCAGGTCGGCATGGCCTTCTCGGAGGACCTCACCCGCGTCCGCCTGCGACGGGAGACCCGGGACCTGGGCGGGACCGGCCACCGCATCGCGCAGATCGCCGTCGACAGCGGCGTCCCGGACGTCAAGGCCCTCAACACGGCCTTCCGGCCGCACCTTCGGGCGCACGCCCCGGCCTTCCGTCGTCTGTTGACGGCCGACGCCGCCGCCACGGGCTCGGTCTTCCACCAGCAGCACTACGCCTCTCACCACGACGAGACGGTCATGCGGGCCCCGCGCACCTGGGCCGCACGCGCCACCACCGACGAGACGGCCCCCTGCGCGATGACCAGGGGATCGGATCCAGTCGAAACGCACAGGAGAAGTCGTTGGTATTACGGGCTTTCCTCTGCCGTCGATACCGGCGGACGACTCCTTTGCAACAGGTTCGGGCACGCCCCGCCCGAATGAGCCAAGGCCCGGGCGCTCGCCGCGTGCTGCTAACGGGTACGCGCACCGGCATGAGTCCTGCTGCATTCCACAGGCCCCGCAACCGCGCACCGCCGACCTGCGCGACGCTGGCCTGCGGAGCCCGGAGCGCCCGGGAGCGCGCACCGGTTCATCACCGTGCGCCATCGGCCCCGTGCGGTCGTACGCAGTCCCACCCGGTCGTACGTAAAACCGCGCAGTCGTACCCCTACCGCACACGGTCGTACCTGGCGTCGCGCGGTCGTACCTTAGAGGGGCTCTAAGGTACGACCGCGCGCCCCCGGGTACGACCACGCGACGCCAGGTACGACCATAAAGGACCCTGAGACACCGAACCACCGGCACCCGCCCCCCAACCACACCCTCACACACGAAGGGCCCTATCACGGTCGGACAAGCGGCCCAGTTCCCGCGCAAGGTCAGCCTCGATACTGACACGCGCCCGACCCCCGGCGGCTCGCCTCGCCCGCACCGGCGTGCGCCTCATCGTCGGCAAGGTCGGTATGGACCCGGGCACCGAGACCGGCTGCCGGACGCACGGCGCCCTGCACCGCATCTTCCCAACCGGCAACGCGGTCATCGCCGCCACCGCCGTCGAGGAGGTCGAGGACACCCAATAGCGCGACCTGGGGATGCCTAACGCTGCGGACCTTCCGAATTACGCATTTCGGCCCGCTCATCGTCTCCATCGACACCCACGGCAACAACCTGTTCGAGTGGCAGAAGATCGTCTACAACGAGCGCAAGAAGGCCGCACTGGCCAAACTCGAGAGCAAGGTTCGGTACATCGGATGAGCGTCGACGGCACCCGCCCGATCGTTCGGAAGGCCGCCGATGCGGGCGCGGCGGGCACGGACACGGCCGAACGGCTCTCCACCGGCACCATCGCCATCGACGCTCGCGCTCCCCGGCCGAGAGGTGGGCCGGAACCGGGCCTAGGACGCGAGACCAGACCGTGGGCGCGGGTCGCCCGTCTCGCCGTCGGCGATGCCGGGGACAGGGCCCCGGCGGTTCTGCCCGGCTTCTCCAGCTCCACGATCCGGCTCATCGTCTCCGCCTTCTTCACCGTCCGGGCGGCGATCTCCTCGGGACTGGGCGAGCGGCTCGTCCACCCGTTCGTCAGGGGCGGGTCCTCGGAAGCTCGACCCTCGCTCTGGCCTATGAGCTGGGACTGACGGACCTGGTGACCTCACGGCGATCCCGTCGAGCGCGGCGCGGTCGGGCTACGTGCACCCGGTCATGATGAGCGTGGCCGGAGCCCTGCATTCCTTGCGTCGGGCTGGCCCGACATGGGTCAACCGGGTGGCTGGATCATCCCGGCGAGGGTGCCGTGGCAACCTGGCTCCATGAGCACCGCAGCCTCTCCCGCCCCTGACTCCCATCCGACCTCGCCGGCTCGGCCGCGGCGCGGCCTCCTCCCCCGCTGGGCCTGCGCGATCCTGGCGGCCTGCCTGGCCCTGGCCGTCTTCGCCGCCGGTCCGCACACCTCGAGGGCGGACACCTCCTCCATCGCCGGCGACAAGGACCTGGCCAAGCAGGTCATCGGCCTCCTGCCCGACGACTACCAGGCCCGCGGCATCCACGTCTCCGTCATCACGGCCGACGGCGCCCGCCACGCCGGCATCGGCACCGCCGCCTCCGGCCAGCAGTACACGTCCACCACCCCCATGGAGATCGGCTCGATCACCAAGACCTTCACCGGCCAGCTCCTGGCCGACGCCATCGCGCGCGGCGAGGTCAAGGCCGGCGACCCGCTGTCCGCCCACCTGCCCGAGCTCGCCGGCACCCCGGCGGGCGAGGCCACCCTGGAGGAGATCGCCTCGCACCACTCCGGCCTCCCGAGCATCCCCACCCAGGATGAGAGCAGGTGGGTGCTGCGAGGAAGCGTCCTGGGGCTCAACCCCTTCACCGACAGCATCGACCAGCTCATCGACAGTACCCGTACCACCGAGCTGGGTGAGCGCGGCGAGTTCGCCTACTCCAACCTGGGAATCTCGCTCCTGGGCGAGGCCCTCACACGCGCCGCCGGCGCCGACTCCTGGAGGTCCTACATCACGGAGAGGCTCTTCACGCCCCTGGACATGGAGCGCACGACCCTCACCATCGGCCAGGCGGACATCCCCGACGACGCCATCCACGGCGTCCAGGCCAACGGGCGCCGCGGCCAGTCGGTCAGCGGCACGGGCTTCAACCCAGCCGGCGCCGGCGTGTGGAGCACCCCGGAGGACATGACCCGCTACGCCCAGGCGATCCTGGCCGGCACCGTCCCCGGCGGCGACAGCCCCCAGGAGCCGCGGTGGCCCGCCGACCTCATGGACGGCATCCGGCTGCCGGGAGAGAGGATCGGCTACACCTGGTACACCGACGTCGTCGACGGGCGCACGATCATCAACCACGGCGGCACGACGATGGAGTACATGACCCACCTGGCCATCGACAGGGAGTCGGGCACGGCCGTCATGGTCTACACCGACCAGAGCAAGGATGGAACCGCCTCCGCGCTCGCCGCGGCGCTCCTGACCGACGGCCAGAAGATCTCAACGGTGAGTGTGCCGCTGACGGCCGAGACGCTGGCAGAGATTGTACTCCTCGGCGCCTTCACCATCCTGGCGCTCGTCATGGGCCTGTGCACGATGGCCCGCGCGGCCAGCGCGCCCAGTCGCATGGCGGTGGTCTGCCGCGCGGCCACGCTCATCGCCTGCCTCATGGCGGCCGCGGCGAGCGGGCCCTGGATTTATCTGCCCACCTGGATCCTGGCGGTCGCTGCATTGCCCGGCCTGTACGGCGTCGTCCGGGGCATCACGCTGTGGACGCAGCTGCCCGCCCTGCCCCGGCGCCGGGCCTGGCTCGGCTGGATGCACGTGGGGCTGAGCGTCGCCTTCGTCGGCGCCTGCCTGGTCGTCGCCTGGCCCAAGGCCTGAGCCGGTCCGGGCCCGGAGCCTTCACGGCCGTTCTCGTCCCCCAGGTGAGGGAGCCGGGCGCGGGCCGGAAGGTACGGACGCGGCAACCTCCCGGAGAAGGACAGCGGACGTCGCCCCCCTCCTCCGGGACGTCGACCTCGTCCACCCGGAGGCCGAGAACCGACACCTCCGAGATCCTCCCGACGGTCGAGGAAGCCGACGTCGTCGCGCCTTTAACGTCGCGAACGTCCGGGCACCGCGGGAGCGCGGCCCGGGCGGAGCCTGTCAGCAGGCATGAGCCGGATATGAGGCGTCGCGCCACCTGCGACCGACCCGGCCCGCGGCAGGCAGCAGAGAACGACCGACGACGATCCAGACACCGCAAGGAGGGCACACCCCATGAGACCGATACCCCTCACCGCGCGGAAGGCGGGCGCGGCCCTGGCAGTACTGATGCTGTCGACCGCCCTGACGGCCTGCCAGCCACAGGCCTCCGCCGTCAGCGCCACGACACCCGCTTCCGCGCCCGCACCCACCGCCCAGGCCAGCGCCCCGGCGGATAACGCCACCGGCAGCTCCGGCTCCTCCCAGAGCGACGTTCCCCAGGAACTGGAGAGCTTCTACAGCCAGACCATCGACTGGCAGGACTGCTCGGACGGCACCTCTCCCTTCCAGTGCGGGACGGTCACCGTCCCCCTGGACTACGAGCATCCGGACGGCCGCACCATCACGCTCGCCCTGAAGAAGCTTCCTGCCTCCGACGGCGACGCCGAGCACGGCTCCCTGTTCACCAACCCAGGAGGCCCCGGCGACAGCGGCGTTGAGTCGATGAAGGACCCAGCTGCCATGCCCGAGGAGCTTCGAGGCGCCTACGACATCATCGGATTCGACCCTCGGGGAGTCGGACAGTCCACCCCAATCACCTGCTGGACCGACGACGAGATCAGGCAGTCCCTGACGGATCCCGGCAACGGCGACATCAGCCCGACGAACCCGCTCAGGGGCGTCACATCCAAGAACGTTCCGGCCCAGGAGAAGATCGACCGGGGCGCGGCCAACGCCGCCAGGTGCGCCCAGCACTCGGAGGTCCCCGAGCTGCTTGACCACGTCGGCACCCGCGACGTCGCCCGCGACCTGGACGTCCTGCGCGCCACGAACGGCAACGCGAAGCTGAACTACCTGGGTACCTCCTACGGGACCCATATCGGAGCCGTCTACGCCGACTTCTTCCCTGACCGCGTCGGACGCGTTGTCCTGAACGCGGCCATGGATCCGTCGCGGCACCGGACCGACAGCGACGCCGAGGTAGTAGCTTTCAAAGAAGGTGCCCTGCGCCAGTACGTCGAGCACTGCCAGGCCCATGATGGCTGCCCCCTGACCGGCTCCACGGACGAGGCGATCGCCCAGCTGACGGCCTTCGTCGACGGCCTGGACCAGGATCCCCTCACCGCCCCGGACTCCAGCATCACCGTCAACACGCAGGACGCCATCGGCATCGTCCAGCAGTACGCCGTCGAGAAACCGGACTGGGACGCGCTGACCGCCATGCTCACCCCGGCGATGAACAACCATGACGGCACCCTCATGGTGAAAGCGAAGCAGAACTCGGGTGAGGCGCCGCCAACGACCGTCGAGGAGGTGGTCAGCAGCGCCAACAGCGAGATCATGTTCGGCGCGGTCATCTGCAACGACTACCCGGACACGGCCGGCACCGTCTCCGACTGGGACGCTCAGGCAGCCGCCGAGAAGAAGAGCTACCCCTTCTTCGGCGGTACCTCGAACGCGATGGAGGCCTACTGCCGCGGGTGGGGACACCGGGGGCAGACCCCACCCCAGGAGACTCGCGCCGAGGGCTCCGACCCGATCCTCGTCATCGGGACCACGAGAGACTCCCGAACCCTCTACCCCTGGGCCCAGAGCCTCACCGACCAGCTGGACAACGGCCACCTGCTCACCGTCGAGGGCTACGGACATGGCGCCTCCGGCAGCTGTGCCGGCGCCGCCATAATCGACTTCCTCGTCAACGGAACCGTCCCAGCAGAGGACACCACCTGCGCCGCCGAACCCCGACCGGCCGCTGGCGGAGCCGCGGGCTGAGGGGCGAGACCTCCGCTGTCGCGATGACGCAGGGCGACGCAACCGCGAGCGCGGGGTGCTTCGGAGCCTCGGGGCCGCTCCCGGCGAGCTGCCGGGTGACATCGACCGGAGCCCCGACGTCCGCGCCCCCCGTCCGCCCGCATCCGTGCTCCCGGGCCCCTGGCGGGCTCCAACGGGCCCTGCCAGGAGGCCTCCGTGTCCAAATCTGCCGCAAAGAGGCTCACGCCTCTCGAACGCGCTCGATAGAACCGCGGAATCATGCGGTTTCATGCCGGCCGCTCGGGCCCCGCAGCGGCCTTTGCGGCAGATTCGGACATCGTCCTTCGTATCGACGACTGATGATCCGGTCGTACGCGACCCGCAGTGCGAGTGCGCCCGAAGCCTGGACCTGTACTGGCGCACCCAAAGGGTCATCCGCGAGCACCGCGACATTCAGGGGACTCTCTTCCACGCTGGCCGGATCACCGACGGCGCGAGCAGGCGCACTCCCATCGAGGCGGCGGCCGAGCGCGTAGCGGCGGGCGAGGATCTGTTCGCGGTGCGCTGCGGCCTCACCATCGACCTCGCGCGGCGGGGCATGGGCCAGGTCCTCCTGCCGACCATGTTCGCCCCCCGCCTGTTAGACCAATGCTTCGACCCTTCCAGGTGTACAGCACAGGGCGAAGGGGCGAGGTACGCGGCTCAGCAGGACAGGACCGCGGTCGACGAGCGCCGTCATCCGACGGATCGCGAGACCCGCGACACCCGCGACACCATGGTCACGCCCTGATGCTCCGCGAGCGCACGGACGCCGTCGCAGGCGCTGGTCTCGACCTTGATGGTCGTCATCCTGAGCATGGGATCAGTGCGTCGTGACTGGATACTCCACGCCGTGCCCGACCGTCGACGGCTCCATCACCACCATCTGGCCGCGGCTCGTGATCCCTTGGAGCTCCGGCGCGGTTCGCCGCTCCTTCTCGGGAAGGTTCACCGAGGCCATGAGCAGATCCGCCACGCGGCGGACCCCTTCGGCGTGAGCGTTATCCACGGCCCAATCGTCGAAGCTCACGGTGATGTTCTCCTCCCTCGTGATGATGTCCAGAGTCGCCTCCTTCTTCTCCATCCGAAGACGGACGTAACGCAGGTCCGACAGGGAAACGCTCCGCTCGATGCTCCCGTCCCCGGTGAGGGCCGACCGCGATGTGAGGAAGAACCGTGTTGGCGTAACACCGAGGTAACTGGCGGCGCCCGTCAAACGCCACTGGGAGACCTCGGCCAGGGCGAGGAGGGGCTCCTCGCGGGGCAGCGCCCATCTGAGGATGCCGAGGGCGCGATTCGACGCATCGTCCTTGACGACCTTGATACCCGGACTCAGGACGAGGGGCTCCTCATAGACCGTGCCGCGCAGACGGTCGACGTACTCGATCATGGCGCTCACCGCCCGGTCGACGCCGGACGAACGCCGGGATCTGAAGTCGCGAAGGCTCCAGGTCCGCCCGCTCGACTCGGCGGCGAGATGGCAGTGGGCGTCGAGCTGCTCGAGAACCCCGGCGATCAGTTCCATCGACCGACGACGCTCAGCCGGGATCTGCCTGGCGAGGTGCCGCATGAGCTCGTCGTCCCCGGCGGAGCGATGGTCGTCGGCCGCGATCTCGGCGGCTCTGAGCGTCTGGTAGCGATAGTAGGCGGTCTCCGCCATGACGAAGCCCTGGACGTCCGCGACGATCTCCTCGGCCTTGTCCCTCAGGTAGTCGCACCGATCGGCGTATCCGGCGTCGAGCGACTGCAGATGCTTGTCGAGATAACCGGCGAAGGCCCGGCGCTCCTTGTGCAGCGAGTCCTCAAGGCTCTTGACGCGGTCGAGGGTTCGCGACGTGACGGTTCCGACCTCGCGCGCCTCGTCAACGGCGCCGGCGATGGTGTCGTACAGCCCGCCGAGCCTGTTCCAATGATCCTCACGAAGGGCCCTGAGCACATCACGGGTCAACTCGATGTTCTCATCGACCTTGCTCGAGGTCGCGGTGAGCTGCGCGCCGATCGTCAGGAGGGCGAGAGCGGGGCCCAGGCTCGCCACGATGGTGCCCATCTGGGCACCCGTCGCCGGCGCCCAGCGAACGGATGCGGCGAACTTGCCGCCCCGGGTCAGGGTACCCAGGTAGTAGCCGTCTTTCGCAACGGTCTGCATGGTCCCGAGGTTCCGGATCGTCTCCGGCGCGAGCCTGACCAGCCCCTGGACGGAGGCGAGACCTCCTATGCCCTGTGCAGCAAGGTTCGCGGCGCCAACGGCGTTGCTCAGCGCGTGGACGACCTCGCGGTCGCCACGCCTCCCCAGCCCGAAGGGCTCGACCTCCAATCCCGCTGGCACGTGATCGCCGAGGAGGACGGCGACGCCGGGCTCCACTTCGAGAAGGGTCGCCTCCGCGCCTCGCGCCTCCAGCGAGGACCCACTCCCATTATTCATACTCATTACTACTCCTTACTTCCGCGGACGTCGTCGTCGGCTGTTTACGGAAGGATGCTTACGGAGGGAACAGTAGCCTCAGGGTGCGACACATTCGTGACCGCGCAGGAATGGAAGCGGCTCCAGGCGCGGCCAGCCGCTCCCGCAACCCGCGCCCTCACGGCCCCGGAACCGGGTCCAGGAGCAGGGGGTCGGCAAAGTCGGTTTTAGGGGGTTGGTTGGGTCAGTAGTCTGATGGCTCGTTTGGGGCGTCTGGACAGGGATCTGGTAGTTGAGGCGATGGAGACGCCGGGCCCGAGGAAGAGGCGGATGAGGCTGATGGCCAGGTTTCTTAGGGCGGCCATGATCTCGGGTCCGTTGCGGGTGCGCAGCTGGTGGCGGTTTTCGTCGAAGACCACGTCGCGGACCCAGTGGAGGCGGTTCTCGATGCCCCAGTGCCTGCGGATCCAGACGGCGACGGTCTCGGGCCGGGCGTCGGTCATGGGCAGGGAGCAGATCAGGTAGACCACCTCCACCGACCTGCTCGAGGCCTTGCGGCCTTTGGTGGTGCGGGTGCGTCGGACCTGGAGCACCTGGGCGGCGGCGGGGAAGTCCACCCACCGGGGTGCCTCGAGGGCTTTGACAGTGCGCCGCACCCGCCGACCGTGAGAGGTGTCGACCGAGGAGATGGACGGGACGTCCTTCCAGGGCAGGGCTTTGAGCGTCTTGCGCAGGGTCTTCTGGTTGTCCTTGACCGTCAGGAGGTAGTGGCCACCGCGCTGGGTGATCCACTGGGCGGTGTCCACCTGGGTGTGCATGGCGTCGGCGGTCACCACGACCCCGTCCAGATCGAGGGGCTCAAGCAGCTCGGGCAGGGTTGGGATCTCGTTGGTCTTGCCGGCCACCCGCTCCTGGGTAAGCACAGCGCCCGTGGCGTGGTCCAAGGCGGCCAGGAGGTGCGGCGCCGGATCCTCGCCGGCGCGCGCTCCACGCATGGTCTTGCCGTCCACCGCTATCACCCTGCGGCCGTTGATGGTGGCGGTACGCGTCCACAACCATGACGCCAAGTGGGCGTCGAGGCCTGCGGGCTCCAGGTCCTGGAGCACCCGTCGGATGGTGGACTCCGATGGAAGGGCCTGCCCCTCCTCCAGCCCCAGAGAGCGCAGGTCTGCGCCGGTCAGGTCGGTGGTGTGCTCCCATATCGCCGTCAGGCTCCGGGCACCGGCCAGCACCCCCGCCACGGCCAGGGACAGGACCGTGGGCAGGTCGTGGCGCACACCGCGCCGGTCCCTGGGATCGGCCACGTTCCTGAGAACCTGGACCAGGGGCTGGCGCGACAGGGCAGTCGTGGTGGAAGATGACATCGGCGGCGTGACCTCGCTGGTGACGGGATTGAGTAGACGCCTTCATCGTCACCGTGCGGGTCACGCCGCACCCGCACCAACACGCCAGACCCACTAGAGATCAGACAACCACCCACCGACTTTGCCGACCCCCTGAGACCACACCCCTCAACCAACCCTCCCGATCAGTACAACTAGACACCGCTCATCGTCTCTACGGGGCCCGCGCCCCTGTCCCAGCGACACGCCATCCCCGTCAAAGCGGCTCAGCCTCCTTACCCACAGACTTTACCGAACCCCTGCCTTCAAATACGAAGAGCCCCCAAACAGATCAATAAAACTCGCCTACCACGCTCGCAAATGCTAAGAGTCGGATGGTGGAACGCCAGCATTTCTCTACAAACGTCCGGAGTCATCGAATAGTCGACGCGAAATAATTCTCAATCCAACCCCATGCAAATGTTATCGCCAACAATACGAGGAGCGGAAAACAGTACACGACAAAAAACGCCCATATGCCTCGTGTGCTGAGATTTAAGAATGCTCGCACAGCCTTACGGCCCTCGTGTTGCTTATAGAAACGCCATCGCTCGAGGCTGAAACATTTCTCTATTATTTCCTCGAACTTGGAAACGACCATTTCGGGGTCGGTGCGGTGTACATCCACAAACACCCCCATTGAAATTACCCATAACCCAATTACGGCTATCGTTACTGTCGGATACAGCACCGAAGTCTTACCTACCTCCATGGCTCCTTCAATGCCAGAGGTCTTCATTGCATCGTCGACATCGATTGACACGACGGCACCCCAAAAAGCAGCAACACCGAGCATGAGGGCACTTAGGACCGTACGAAAATACTGGTGTAAGCGATTAACCAGGGAATGGTGCTTAGTGAGCGGCTTTGGTGGTGGGATCAAATAACCAGCCGCCAACAGGGTTGCTGTCGAAACGAACATGCAAATCAGAAACAAAACACCGACGCAGAGCAGTGTTCTAGAAGTATGGAAAATATAATGTTCTAACATTCCTAAAAGAAAAATAACAGCTAGCGCAGCAACTACCCACGCCCTCCAGAACTTGGCCATTCTCACAATAACTCTCAATGCGCCTTCATTGCGTACCCGCATGGTTGGATCGATGTCCATAATTGCTCCTTCCGCACCCGACAACCCTGCCGTTCGGGGCTGCGGGCCACCGTACGGCGGGGGTACGACACCTATCCTGACCTCTTAACTCTCGTTAGGTGCGCGCACCACCGGGTCGATAGTTCCACCCACCGGCATCGAGAGAAGAGATACGTAGCACTCGGGGATTCCGGGGGTCTGTTTGAGGGGTGTGGGTGCGGTCCAATCCGAGAGAGATGGTTGTGTCTGACGCGACTGAGGTGGTGGCTGAGGCGTTGATCGGTTCTGTGACCGGGGGGATCGTCGATCAGAAGTAGTCGGCCCGGGCGGTTGTTCGCTCGGGCCAGGGGAGCAGGGCATGAACCTGGTGTGCCGAGGTCCGGCAGGCCTGCTCAGTCAGCTCATCGAGGACGTACTCGGGATTGCCTTGGAGGTGGAGATGATCAGGCGCCTCGGCCTTGAGCGCGGCGGCGTCCCGGCGGATGCGGACATGCGTAATGGGGTGCGAGGAGGACCGCGTCCACCGAAATTGGGCTGGTTGGGATCGAGGTCGCGCGGGATCGGGATGGCGCGCTCGAGCCGGTGGTCGTGCTCGAGCGGGAGTGCTGGCCAAGGGCATCGACTAGATCGTGCTCTCCGATTGACTGTGCGCGGTCTGACCATGGGAGAGGATCGTTGCGCACTTCGAGGGGGTCTGCGGTGCTCGGGGTCTGCCAGGGACACGATCAGCCGGACCACGGAAGAAGGGTGACCGAAAGGGCCTGTCGGAGACGGATCAAGCACTGCGTGGGGGCGGACGGTCGTCCAGCAGTGCGTCGTGCACCTGATTTACTGCAGCCTTGCGCTATGCTGGCGGGCAGCACCACGACGCGATCGTGAGATTCCTCAAGCCGGTCTGTACAGCCCCGTGCCAGGTCGCGGTCGGGGCCGCTTCGCCTAAAGATCGAGGCTAAGCATCATTCATCGTCCCCACGGGGCCCGCCCCCCGTCTCAGCGACACACCATCTCTGACCAACCGGCTCAGATGCCTTTACCCATCGACTTTGCCGATCCCTTGAGGGTGCTGCCGGAACGAGACGGCGCCTGAGCACCGGTAGCGTCGGAACTGGTGAGGCACGGGCAGTCCTCCCCGTTCCGCGGGCCGTGCTGAGATTCTACGGTGGCATCGTGGCTCGCTGATGGTCCGCAACGGTGGAGATGGGGACGTCGAGGGCGGTGCGGGTGCGACAGGACGCCCGCATCCCCGCCTCAGTGAGAAAACCTGGCTGATCGCCGGCGTGCTGGCCTACCATGTCGTGCTCTTGGGCGACATCTGTTTTTGCTGAGGTGATCCTTTGAACGTCTGTGCCGCGAGCTCTGCGAGTCGTTTCAATCGGCTCAATCGGCGGCGCGCGCTGTCGCTGATGATCGGCGCTGTTGCTGTTAGCGCGGTGCCCGGTTGTGGGCTTTCGAATTCCAATAAGGAGCGAAGGGTGAGGGAGTATCTTCTCGGCCTGAAGGGCGTTGACTCGGTCGAGGTCTACGTCGAGCTCCTCGGCGACCAGGGCTATCGCTGGACGGTTCGCGTGAGGCTGAGCGACGATCCGCCCCAGGATGCTCTGATCACCGTGGTGGGCGAATCATTCGACAAGGTTGCGGAAATCGCTGAATCTCAGACGGTGGATATGGAGGTCGCCTGGGTGCAAGGGTCCACCGACGTCAGGTGGAGCAGTAAGGCGACGGATGCGACGAAAGCGGTCGAGACGGTCGCCGGGCTCTGCACGCCCGCGGTTGACGGCATCGAGGTCGGCTCGGGTGGAACCCTGGTGCGGTATCGCGCCGTTGATAATTTCCCGGATAACTGGATGGCTCCCCCTTCCTCCGATGCGTTGTCACTCAGTCACCGGGACTTCGAACGGCATATTCGCATTGGCGGGCTGAGCGTGAGTACCCGGTATACTGGGCACGCTGATCTCAGCTCCGTTCCGCTCGAGCGGGTCTTCGAGGCGATGTCTCCAGCCGACAGAAACAGGGAGGGGGCGTCGATCGAATTGGATGACATGGACTTCGTGCATGCTCAGGTCCAACTGCGTGTGGCCGCCTTCGGGAACTACGAGGACGGCCTCGACTCCGATGCCGCTGCGAGGGTGCTGGCTGTTGTCCTCGGGAATCAAGTCCTTCAGGGTGTTGAGCTCTCGACAGCCTGGGACGAGTCCGGTTCGGATGAGGTTCGCTTCGATATGAAGGACGGAAGCGTTGTGGGGGAGGGCCGGCCCCCGGAGAAGGGCGCAGTCATTCTCGCGGCGGCGCAGTAGGAGGCCGCCTCCTCGTCGTGACGGGGCGTCGGACGGGCCGCGTGCGATACGACAGTGAGTGTCGTGCGGCCTTGCGGTCAGTCCGCGCCCAGTTGCAGCCGGTCCCAGGACCGGAGTGTGAGCCAGGCGCCGATCGCGCCGGCGACCACGGGTGCCACCAGCAGCAATGTGCTGACCTCCTCATGGCGCGCGGCCCAGACAACCGGGATCGACCACGGGGTGCAGGCGCCCAGCCCGAAGCCGGCGGCCAGATTGGTGGCGACCAGGATCGCCAGCGTGAAGCCGATCCCTGCCAGATAGCCACGCCAGTGGGTCGCCGCCCACATGACCGGCAGGACTCCCGCGCTGAGCAGGACGGCGACGAGCGCCAGCACCGCGAAGCAGCTGGCGGCTCCCGCCGGCCCCAGGCCGAGTATCAGCCCCGTCGTCGTCAGCAGGACCGCCTCGCCGACTCCCAGCAGTGCCGCCCAGCCCAGGGTCGCCGCCATCTTCGCCGCGACGATGGCGCGCAAGGCGGGTGGGATGGAGAACAGACCCACAATGGTGCCATCGGTGAACTCCCGACCCACGCTCCACGACATCACGACGCCCGCCGCCAGGAGCATCGTCACGCTGACGCTCGTCGCCCCCAGACCGGTGTAGCCGCCCCAGCCGGGCGAGGTCACCAGCGAGGCCGCCTTGCGGCCTATGTCGGTGTCGCTGGCGTGCATCGCGGCGGCGTAACCGCCGGCCGTGGTGACCGTGACGAGAACCAGGCAGGCGACGGTTGCCACGCGTGTCACCGTGGCGCGAACCAATTTGCGAGCCTCGAGACCGATGATGACCGTGCGAGTCCGGGGATCCGTCATCATCGTGAGGTCTCCCGCCGTTCCCCGGGCCGCCCGGCTCGGGGAAGTCGCCCGCGCGGGGCCGAGCGCCCGGTGGGTCGCCCGGCTCGGACGGGCCTCCCCGAGTCGGGCTCCAGGGCCGCCCGATCCGCCGCCAGAACAGCGTCGAAGAAGACGCGCTCGAGGTCGGCGCCGCCGGGCTCGCTGAGTCTGCCGGGTTCGCAGGACTTGCCGGGTCTGTCAGCGCCGCTGGGCCCGCCGGGCGTCAGCGTGTCGATGACCCGACCCCGGTGCAGGACGTCGACCCGGTCGGCGATCCGCGTGAGCTCATCGAAGTGGTGCCCGGTCACGAGCACGGAGCCGCCGCGCTGCGTCACCTCCCGCAGGAGCTCCCGGAATCCGACGACGGCGAGCGGGTCCAGTCCGTTGGTCGGCTCATCGAGGACGACGAGGCTCGGCTCATGCGCCAGGGCTCCGACCAGTCCCACCTTCTGGCGAGCGCCCAGCGACAGGCGGCGCACGGGTGTATCGAGCCAGTCGGTCAGCGCCAGCGTCTCACTCATCCGCGACGCGGCCCTCCCGGCGCGCTCGGGATCGGCTCCGTGCAGGCGGGCGGATGCCTCGATGTTCTGCCGTGCGGTGAGCTCGGGGTAGGACAGCGGTGTCTCCACCAGGTGGCCGACCCGCCGCCATATGCCCCTGGGGGGAGGAGGTGATGTCGCGGCCGTGCAGGAGGACTCTCCCGGCCTCGGGGCGCAGCATGCCCAGGATGACGCGCAAGGTCGTCGTCTTCCCGGCGCCGTTGAGACCCACGACTGCGCGGCACTCGCCCTCGGCGACCGAGAGGTCGAGGCCGCGCAGGACGGGCTTCCCTCGCAGGTCGACGCGGATACCCTCAACCGCCAGGGCCGACGCCGCCGCGCCCCTCATGATTCCCCCAGGAGGGTAAGAAGGCCCCGGCTGAGGGCGGTTGCCGCATCGCCGGTTGCGCAGGTTGCTGTGCCACTTGCTGTGTCGGGCGCGTTGGTCGCTGCGCCGGCTGCTGCGTCGGGCGCAGCGGTCGTGGCTCTGGCGGGGAAACTGCTTCCCTCCGCCCAGGCGAGCAGGAGGCTGCTCGCGGCCCCCATGACGGCGCCGGCTGCGGCCCGCGCCGCCGCGTCGTCGGTGCCCGGGACGATGAGGGCTTCGGCAATGGCGCGCTCGGTCTCCTGGCTCGCAGCCCGCACGGCGGCCGTCAGGGACGGGGTGCGAGCCGCCAGCCGAACGCGTTCGTGGAACTCCCACGAGGACATCTCCTCGTGCGCCGCCTCGTCGCCCATCGCCGCGATGAGGCCGCGCACCGCCCGGGTCAGGGGCCGCCACCGCCGCGGCTGGGCGCGCACCGCCTCGGCGATGAGCGGATCGAACAGGTCGCTCACCACCACGGCCTCCTTGGCGGGGAAGTGCCGGAAGAAGGTCATGTGGGAGACTCCGGCGGCCTTGGCGATGGCGGTGACCGGGACGGCGTCGTACCCCTGCTCGGCGAACATCCTCAGTGCGGTCCGTCGGAGCAGGTCGGTCGTCGAGGGGCGAGGAGTCATGAAATCGATGTTAGTCAGTAACGTTATGTGAGTCAATAACACTCTCGACCGGTGGTCCCTTCCGTCGGTCGAGGACTCTCAGGAGCACGTCGAAGGCGGCGGCGGGAAGGTTGTGGACGTGCTCGCGTGCGTACGTCAGCACCAAGGGAACGCTTGCCAGATGGTCCATACCGGAGTCCTCCCACTCGATGGAGATGGGGTCCTCGTAGCCGATCTGGTTGAGCGTGCGGAAGCAGCCGTCGAGGTCGGCGTCGCCGAGCCCGGAGGGCACGAGGATCCAGCCGTGGCGCGTACGCTGAGGACGGGTGGGAGGACAGACGTCCGGTGCGCCCGTAACGGCAAACAATGGCGTCAGAGTCCGTGACGCGTACGCTCAGGAAACGCTCCAAGGTGACGACGACGTCGCCCGCAGGGGCTGAGACAGTGCTACGGCTTACCCTGATGCGCTCGGTGATCGTCTGGCGGGTGCAGGTGAAACCAGTGTGCATGAGGTTGGTGGGCGGTGAAGGACCTCGTGTGGGATACCGCCAAGGGGTGGACCGTGCTCGGCTCGGGCTGGGGCCGGTGCGCCTGACTGCCCGTCAGTGACTGCGGTGCGGGTTCGGGTGGGAGTCAGGCATCGTTGAGAAGTCCGAGACTGCGGAGCAGGTGGGGCATCGTCGTCGACGGGCAGGTGCCCTGAGCGTCGATCTCGGGCTGCTCGTCCGTCGGCAGGTGGCACCTGTCCACGGCCTGCGCGGCCGCATCCCAGGGGAAGCTACCCGGGAGCGTCTTGGCGTTCTTCTTGCTGAGCCCTGTCAGTTTCAGGTAGTGCTCCTGCGCGTCCGCCTGGCTCTGGTAGTTCTGCACGGGCGCGTAGTGGGCGTTGAGCCAGGCCTCGAAGCAGGGCACGGAGACGACGCCGTGGACAACCGTCTGCTCGCTGCTCAGCTTTCGGCATGCGGCGAGGAAGGGGCGACGGTCCTGGCCGTCGTGGTCGACGACGATCCACACCTCCTTGTAGTCACTGAGATCTGACCGAGGCCCGCTGAGCTCCTTGACGACCATGAGCGGGTCACCGCCGATGACCTTCACTTTGGCTGAGACTCTGTCGCGGTCCACGCGTCGACACAGCTGCTGCAGGTAGGCGTTCTCGGTGACCCGTCCGTTGGTCACAAGGAGAACGGTGCGCCGCTCAGCTCGCTGACCACGTCGTTTCTTTCTCGGTGGCGTCATCTCACCTCGCCTCCGCCGGCGTCGAGAGGTACTGGCGGAGGGTGGAGGTGTCCACCCGGGGGATGGCGCCGAAGGCTCCGGCGAGGTAGCGGCGCTGCTTGTTCGTGCCCTTGCGGTTGGAGGGGAAGTCGGCGAGTGAGAAGAGCTCGCTGGCGCCGGAGAGCGACTTCTCGCTCATCCACACCTCGCCCGCCTCCAGGAGCTGGACGGGAGAGTTGTCCAGGAGTGCGGTGTCATGGGTTGTGAAGACGATCTGGGCGCCTCGGGCGTTGAGGTCCGGATCCTTGAACATGTCCACCAGCGTGGCGGTCAGCGTCGGGTGGAGGCTCGCGTCGAGCTCGTCGATGCACAGGATCTGACCCAGTCGCAGGGCGTCGATGGCGGGACCGACCGTTGCCAGCCAGGTGAGAGTGCCCTGACTCTCCTGGCCGATAGCCAACCGGTACTCCTCGCCGTCAGCCCCGCGGTGGTGGAGGACGAGGTGACGCTGGAGCTCCTTGAGCACCTCGGCGGGAACCTCGGCATCCTCGTCCTCGCTCCACGGAAACCGTCGCAGGAGATCAAGCACCTTCGGAGGGACCTCGCGCTCCTCGAGCTCAAGACCGACGATGCCGAGATCGGCGGCCCCGGCAATGGCGTTCACGATGCCCGTCCACTGCTTGGGGGCGTCCGCGAGCCGGCTCATCACCCACTGCAGGCGCGAGCCGCGCTCCTCATCGCTGTGGTGGATGAAGCGCATGTCTCGCAGGCTATGCGCGATCGGAGCGAGGGCGGTGTGCTTGTACTTAAGAGCCACGGCGAGGAAGAGGTCCTGCGGCGTCGTGATCCGACGGACCTCGTTCGTGGCTCCCTTGAGGGTGGTGCCGGCCTCGATCGTGGGCTCGTCATCCTCGGGGGCCTGCGTGCGTATGAAGACCTTGCGCCAGCGCTGGCCCGCGGCCCAGAGCTCCTCACGCGAGATGCCCCAGTGGTGCGCCTCGATGCTGTAGCTGTAGCGCTCATTCTCGTGGGTGAAACCGATGGAGAAGCGGGAGGGCTGCGCCACGTGGTCGTGATCGAGGCTGAAGGGCTGGTGCAGGATATTCCGCTGGCCGCCGACGGCGTGGTGGAGGCAGTCGAGCGCATCCAGGAGGGTCGACTTGCCGGAGGCGTTGGCGCCGAAGACCGCCGCCACACGCCATGTCTGCTCCTTCCACGACGAGCCGGCGCGCGGCATCAGGGTCTTGAGCGAGCCCCGGGTGAGATCGAGGGTCGTCTCCTCGGCGTAGCAGCGGTAGTTCGCCACGGTGAAGTCGAGCAACATGAATCCATGCTACGTGGGAGCGCGTCCAAATGGGAAGAAATTTCCTGAATCGTCTCCATGAGCTGGCATAAGAGAGTGTCGTCGTTGCGGCTCGGCGTCGGTACCTCCGGCCCCTTGCGCTATGGGCCTGAGGCGATCCGGCTCAATCTCGCCGGCCTGCCGGAGGAGGGTGCTGCACGGACGCGTCAGCGGTCCTGCCTGACTCGTGACACCTTGGTGGGTTTTCGGTGACTCGGCGTGAGTTTTCGTTGGTATTGCGGTGTTGGGGGTCTGGTGGTGGGGCACTAAGAGCCCGTATGGTGGGCTGGTGTGAGCCCGTTTGTGCGCAAGGTCAAGACAGCCTCAGGGGCCACGGCCGTTCAGATCGTGTCCAAGTCCGGTGGTGTGCGCCGGATCGTGGAGCACCTGGGCTCAGCCCACGACGAGACGGAGCTGGAGGCCCTGCTGGAGGCCGGTCGGCAGAAGATCGCCGCCTGGCAGGGCCAGGGGCTGCTGGACCTGGAGTCCCTGGAGCCGGCACCGGGACGCACCGGCCTGGCTACTACCGCGGTGGAGTCCAAGCACTCCAGGTTGTTGTGGGAGGTCCTGCACGGCGCCTACAGGCGTCTGGGGCTGGGTGAGGCGGTCGGGGGTGATCGGGCCTTTGAGCAGATGGTTCTGGCGCGTCTGGTCGAGCCGTCCTCCAAGGCCCAGGTCCCCCGGGTGCTGAGTGACCTGGGCCTGGAGCCGGTCACCGTGCGGACCTTGTTCCGCTCCCTGGCCCGGGCTCAGGAGCGGGGCTACCGTGAGGCGATCTCTCAGGCCTTGTTCGAGCACGTCACCAGCACCTCCGGTCTGGCCCTGTGCCTGTAGGACGTCACCACGCTCTATTTCGAGGCCGAGAAGGAGGACGACCTGCGGCGGGTGGGTTACTCCAAGGAGAGGCGGGTCGATCCCCAGGTCATCGTCGGCCTGCTGGTCGACCGCCGTGGTTTCCCTCTGAGAATCGGGTGCTGGGAAGGGAACAAGGCCGAGACCACCACGATCATCCCCATCGTGGAGGCCTTCCAGGCCGCTCACGGTATCGAGGAGCTCGTCATCGTCGCTGATGCCGGCATGCTCTCAGCGACCAACCTCAAGTCTCTGCATGAGGCGAGGCTGCGGTTCATTGTCGGGGCCCGCCAGGTCCGGGCCCCAGGTGACCTTGAGGCCCACTTCCGCTGGAGCGGGGACGCCTTCACCGATGGGCGGCTCATTGACACCATCACCCCCAAGAAAGGCTCCAGGAGCGAGCGGGACGTCAGCAAGCGTCGTGAGCCCATCTGGGACCCGGACACTCACCCGGGCTCATGGAGAGCAGTGTGGGCCTACTCCAAGAAGCGCGCCGCCAGGGACGCTCAGGCCCTGACCGCCCAGGCCAACCGGGCCCGGGCCGTCATCGCCGGCGAGAAGCGTCCCAAGGGCACGCGGTTCGTCACCGTCCATAAAGGCGATCAGGTGCTCGATGAGGCGTCCTTGGCCCGGGCCAGGTCGCTGGTGGGGCTCAAGGGGTATGTCACCTTTCGTTCCTGCACGCTTGATGGATGCCGGTGAGGTGGTCTCCTCGTATCACGAGCTGTGGCACGTCGAGCAGTCATTTCGGATGAGCAAGCACGACCTGAGAGCCCGGCCGGTCTTCCACCATCAGTGCGATGCTAGTGAGGCGCACCTGACCGTGGTCATGGCCGCCCTGGCCGTCGCCCGCTATCTTCAGGAGGTCACTGGGATCAGCATCAAACGCATCATCCGTACCCTCAAGCCTCTCCAGGACGTCACCATCAACCTCAACGGTCATAAGATCGCTGCCCAACCCCAAATCACCCCAACCGCAACCAGCATCCTCAAATCCCTACAGTCCCCAGGGCACTAAGGTGTCACGAGTCAGGCCTGGCGACAACGGACCCTCGCGGAGGGTATCGTCCGGCTGCCCCGCCGAGAAGATCACCACCCTGAGCGTGTTTGAGGCCATCGAGGGCTCGGCACCGGCATTCACCTGTCAAGAGATTCGACGACAAGGAATAGGAGCCGCGACGCCGGAGGAGTGCCAGCACAAGTGCATTGTCCACTCCTTGGTCGACCAGGCCGACGCCGCATGGCGCGCCGAGATGGCGGGGCGTACCGTCGCCGCATTCGTCGAGGTTCTTCCGGACTCCCTCAAGGCGAGAACGTCAGCCTTCCTATCAAAGGTATGAGTCGCTCCAGCAACCATCATCAGCAGCCTTCGGACTCATATTCGCCTACACCCCACGAATAGGTCTCATATTCTAAAGCGCCGTCGCCTCCTGCTTGATCGTGGCCCTCCAGCACGTGAATCCGACCAGCGCGACGAGCAGGATGTGGATGATGGTGGATGCGGTCATCCCGTTTATCATGTTCTTCGTTGCGAAACCGTAGAAGATGGCTCCTACTATCACCACACCGAGCGACGCGCCGAATTGCTGAAGGATCGTGACGACTCCGCTCGCCATTCCCGCCTGCTTGGGAGCGACCTCCGACAGTGAGAGTCCGGTGAGCGTCGGAAGGATCAAGCCGTTGCCGAACCCGGTCAGGCTGACGGCGGCCGCCAGCCACCACGGCAGAATGCTCGCAGAAGAACCGGCCAGAATCGCGATTACTATCACGCCGAGCCCGATGCTGGTGATCCCGCACCCGAGCATGAGGCTTTCGCGAAGGTGCTTGCGCACCTGGCTGGACCCGGCCAGCGAACTGATCATGAAGGTCGCGCCCGAGGGGAGGAAGACCAGACCGGCCTGGATCGGGGTGAGGTCGCAGTAGCGCTGCAGCACGACGGTCAGGACGAACATGAAGCTCGCGAAGTAGGCCATGAAGGCCCCGGAGGCGACGCTGCCCAGACGCATCGATCGCACCAGGAGCAGTCTCGGATTCAACGTGACGGGGAGCTCTTTCGCAACGCGGCTCGCCTGACTGCGGATGGTGACCGCGAGGACGATCAGCCCGAGGACTCCCGAGGCGATGGCGATCCTGGGGCGTTGGTACTGAGCGAGAAGTGCGGTCCCCATCAGTCCCGCCACGCCGACGAAGACGGCCAGGGCCCCGATTCCATCGACGCTGTTCTCACCCCGCGACGACACAGAAGGCAGATAACGGAGGGACGCGATGATGGCGATCAGCATGATGGGCACGTTCACCAGGAAGACGAGCCGCCACCCGAGGCCCCAGGGGTTCGCCTGCACGAGGAAGCCCCCCAGCCCCTGCCCGGCGATGGAGCCGACGCCCGAGGCGACGCCGAACCACCCCATCGCCCATCCTCGTCGTTCCGGCGCGACGACCGTGTTGATGAACGCCAGCGCCTGGGGGAGCATGACCGCCGCGCTCAGGCCCTGCATGACCCGGCAGGCGATGAGAACACCGGCGTTCGGAGCCGGCCCGCACAGCGCCGACGTCACCGCGAAGGCCGTCAGCCCGGCGATGAACACCCGGCGGCGCCCGAGCAGATCACCAAGGCGGCCGCCCGTCACCAGACCCGCCGCGTACATGAAGGCATAACCGGCGACCACCAGCTCCAGCGCGGTGTTGCCGGCGCCCAGACTCGTCTGGATGCCCGGGGCCGCCACGTTGACGACGAAGAAGTCGAACTGTCCGATGAAGGTCGCGATCAGGACGGTGCCGAGGAGGCGCCTCCGATCGATTGTGGATGTCATACATCCACAATCGATCGGAGGCACTGTCACGCCCGCTGAGCGAGGTCTCACACGGATTCCCGACGAGGTCCGCGCGGTCATGGTCTGGAGCGGGGAGGGCGCATGCCATGGCCCGGCGGCAGCCGCCAGGCACCCACCGGGCGCCGGTGGGCCGGGGACCCGACCATCCACTCCCTCCCGATCAGGCCCTGTTCGACACCAACGACAGGGCCCTCAGCCCTGCCCCATCTCGCACTGCGTCACGCGATCATCGACGCCATCATCCTGGCCGCCGACCTGCCCGACGACGCCGTCGTCGACGTACGCCTGACCGCCGGGGAGGATCTGGGGGGGGGGGGGGGGACGACGTCGCCCGAGCCATCGAGCCGGGCAACCGCCGCGCCGATCTTCATGCCGCCCAGGTCGCCTGACCGGCCATGAACAGATCCGCTCCCCAGGAGACGGCACACGCTCGGACATGCTCGGTACCGGCCCGGCCGTCGCCGTGCGCCTCCTTACGGCCGAGAGTCGCGGAGTCTCGCGCACCCGCCCATGCGCCCGCACTCACTCATAGTGGAACCGCGCCTGGAGGATCACAAGGTCATCGCCGTCGACGAGGTACACGAGCCGGTGCTCGCCGGAGATCCGCCTGGACCAGGCGCCGGACAGCGCGTGCCGCAGCGGCTCCGGCTTCCCCACCCCCTCGAAGGGGTGGCGCATGGCATCCTCGATGAGCCTGTTGATCCGCAACAGCATGCGTCGGTCCGCCCTCAGCCAGGAGCGGTAGTCCGTCCAGCCGTTCGACGTGAAGACGAGCCTCACGACAGCAACCCGTGCTCCTCGATGCGTCCCTCGCGCGCCTGGGCGAGGCTCCCCAGGAGGTGCGCGGCGTTGGCGGGCACGCGCAGAAGGTGAGCCGTCTCCTCCAGCGCGTCGAATTCGCTGCGCGAGATGAGGACGGCGTCCCCGCGCCGCGAGGTGATCTCCACGGGAGCCGCGTCCTCATTGACCTGCTCGATGAGCCCGAACAGGTTAGCCCGGGCCTCGCTGGCGGACATGATGGACATGACCCCTCCTCCACATGTACGAGATCCAGTACAATCATGCGCGGCGTGCTCGGTGGAGTCAAGAGCCGAGACGGATGCCGGGGAGCCGCGCTCCACGGCCCCGCCCCGCGCCGCGGGGCGACCTTCATCGATGAGATGGTCGTGAGGATCTGCGCCCATTCATGTCTCACCCCTGCGGCACACTGGTCCCATGACCGACCGGCCCGCGCGCGACCTCACCGAGCTCCTGACGAGCATCGGCGCGCGCGACGGCAGGCTCGTCCATCTTCAGCGCACCCCGGCCCGCCCCGGCCGTCATGGCCAGTGGCCCGCCTGGGCCGATCCCGTGCTCGTGACCGCCTACGGGCGCCTCGGGATCGGGTCCCCGTGGACGCATCAGGTCGCGGCCGCCGACGCCGTCCACTCCGGCCGTCACACCGTGCTCGCCACCGGGACGGGTTCCGGCAAGTCCCTGGCCGCGTGGCTGCCGCCCCTGTCCGGCGTCCTGGCCGCCCAGGATGCCGGGGCGGACGGCGGGCCCGGCGTCGGCGCCACCAGGCGCGCCCGTATCTCCGCCCACGGCCGCCGCCCGACCGCGCTGTACCTCTCCCCCACCAAGGCCCTGGCCGCCGACCAGGCGGCATTCCTGGAGCGACTCGCGGCCGAGGTCGAGTCCGTCCAGCGGGAGGCCGGCCTGCAGGCCGGGTCGGTCCGCACCGTGCGCACCGGCGCCTGCGACGGCGACACCCCCCTGCCCGAGCGCGACTGGGCCCGCGCCCACGCCGACGTCGTCCTGACCAACCCCGACTTCCTGCACTTCTCCCTCCTGCCGGGCCACGAGCGGTGGACGCGCCTCCTGCGAGCGCTGCGCTACATCGTGGTCGATGAGTGCCACGCCTACCGCGGGATCCTGGGCGCGCACGTCGCCCTTGTCCTGCGGCGCCTGCTGAGACTGGTGCACCGGCTGCGCCCCGACGGCCCGGGGCCGGTGGTGCTGTGCGCCTCCGCGACGGCGGCCGAGCCGGCCCTCACGGCCGCGCGCCTCATCGGGGTGCCCCCGGAGGCCGTGACCGCCGTGACCGACGACGGCGCTCCGGCCGGCGAGCGCGCCCTCGCCCTGTGGCAGCCGGCGCTGCGCGACCCGTGGCTGTTCCGGGAGAGCTCGGCGACGGCACCGGCGCCCGCCGCCGACGTCCCGGCGTCGGGCCCGCGTTCCGACCGGCCCGACGACGCCGCCGCGAACCGGGACCCCGGCGCGGGCGCTGATGGACGGGCCGACGGCTCAGGCCGTCTCACGGCGGGGACCGCCGCCCGTAGCGGCGAATCGGACGCGCCCGGCGCCACCGCTCCGGCCGGGGGAACCGGGCCGGAGCCCGCGGGACCCGTTCCCGTCGGCCCCGACACGCTCGACCCCACCGAGGACCCCTCGGCCCGGCGCTCCGCCGTCGTCGAGGCCGCGGAACTGCTCGCGGACCTGCTCAGCGTGGGCGCGCGGGCCCTCGTCTTCGTGCGATCGCGGCGCAGCGCCGAGATCGTGGCCGAACACGCCAGGCGAATCCTGGGCAGAAGCCAGCCCGAGCTCATCGGCGCCGTCGCCGCCTACCGGGGCGGCTACCTGCCCGAGGAGCGCCGCGCACTGGAGAAGGACCTGCGTCGCGGACACCTTCGCGCCCTAGCGACCACCAACGCGCTCGAGCTCGGCATCGACGTGACCGGGTTGGACGCCGTCCTCATCGCCGGCTGGCCGGGCACACGCGTGAGCCTGGGCCAGCAGGCGGGCCGCGCCGGGCGGGCCGGCACCCGCGGACTCGCCGTCCTCATCGCCAGCGACAACCCGCTGGACGCCTACCTCGTTCACCACCCCGACACGGTCTTCGCCGCTCCGGAGGCCACCGTCTTCGACCCGGCCAACCCCTACGTGCTGGCCCCGCACCTGTGCTCGGCCGCGAGCGAGGCGCCCCTGCGGGAAGCTGATCTAGCGCTATTCGGGCTGCCGGACGAATCCCTTCTGGCGGACCTGGCCGCCCGCGGAGCGCTGCGCCGCCGCCCCACCGGATGGTTCTGGAACACGAGCCTGCCTGGGCGCCCCCAGGACCTGACCTCCCTGCGCGGGGACGGGCCGCCGGAGGTACCGGTGATCGACTCCCCCACAGGCGCAGTGATCGGCACGGTCGACGGCGCCGCCGCGGACTCCACCGTGCACGAGGGCGCCGTCTACATCCACCAGGGCCGCAGCTACGTCGTCACCGACCTCACCGAGGAGGCCGCGCTCGTCACCGAGAAAGCGGCGATCGGCTATCGGACCCGGGCGCGAGAGCACTCCAGCGTACGCATCATCGGCGAACGCGACGCCCAGATGTGGGGTGACGGGATCCGCTGGTCCTTCGGGTCGGTGGAGGTCACCAGCCAGGTGATCGGCTACACCGAGCTGACCCTGCCCACGATGGAAGTGGTCGCCCAGCACGAGCTGGACATGCCCGAGCACGTACTGCCGACCGCCGCGGTGTGGTGGACGATCCCGGCCGACCTCACCCAGGCGGCGGGCATCGCACCCGGAGACCTTCCCGGCGCGCTGCACGCCGCCGAGCACGCCTCGATCGGCATGCTGCCGCTACTGGCGACCTGCGACCGCTGGGATATCGGCGGCCTCTCGATCAGCTCGCACCCGCAGACGGGAGCGCCCACCGTCTTCGTCCACGACGGTCATGCCGGCGGGGCCGGTTTCGCCGAGCGCGGCTACCGGGTCGGCGCACAGTGGCTAGAAGCGACACTCGCCGTCGTCGAAAGCTGCGCCTGCACCGCCGGGTGCCCGAGCTGCGTGCAATCCCCCAAATGCGGCAACAACAATGAACCGCTGGACAAGGCCGGGGCGATCACACTGCTGCGCCTGCTGACGCAGGCGGCGCCGAAGGCCCAGGCCGACAGCGACGGCGAGCCGCTCTAATCGCGAGATCGGTCGTACTCCGCGTCGAGATCGGTCCGGTTCCGCGCCGAGATCGGTTCAGAGACGCCGCATCCCCCCGACAGCCGCAGCGCATCAGCGCATATCAGCCTTGGGAACAAACAACACGCCTGGACCGCTGCGGGATCAAGCCCTCATCAATTTCTGGACAACCCTGTCCATAAACTATAACCTGATCCCGTTCACCCGCGAGCACTCCGAACAGAAAAGGGGGCGGTGGCCGTGGCCAGGACCGCACAGCCGCTCGATCCGGAACGACGATCGCGCCTTCTCCGTCAGGCGCGTCTCGCATTCGCCGCCAATGGCTTCAGTGCGACCCGCCTGACCTCGCTCCTTGAGCAGGCGACATTCCCGCGCAGCTCCTTCTACTACTTCTTCGGCACCAAGGAGCGGCTCCTCGACGAGGCAGTCGCCGACGGCCTGCACGAACTCGGTGCCCTTGTGCACATCCCCAGGGTCGCCGACCTCGACGCGGATTCCTTCTGGCCGTCCCTGACGGAGCTCACCGCGGACCTCTCTGCGGCGGCCGAGCGGCCGGATCTCGTCGCCGTCGGAGCCATATATCACCTCGACGACCTCCCGCCGTGCCGAAGTCTCGACGCGTTCAAGGAAACGCTCATCGACTGGAACATGAGCCTGGTCTCGCGCGGCCTGGAACTCGGACTCCTCGACCCGCTCATTCCCGCCCAGATGCATGCCGAACTCGCCTATGCCGTCGTGAACTGCATCGACCGCTGGGCCACCCAGGACGCCGCCCACCGCGACAAAGCCCAGGAAATCGTCTGCACCATCCTTCCCCGAATGCTCGGCGCGCCGCGCACCCACACGTCACACACCCAGCGCACTCAACCCGTATCAGGAAAAAAACAGGACAACTCATGACCACAACTACTCTTGTCGCCGGATCGACCGGCTACCTCGGACGCTTCATCGTCGCCGAGCTGCACCGTCGCGGGCATCGGGTCCGCGCCATCACGCGCAGCCGCAGCCGGGCCGCCTCACCAGGTCCGTGGGAGGCGCCCGCCCTCGACGGCCTCGTCGACGAGTGGGCGGTCGGGGACGTGACGGACCCCGCCTTCACCGCCGATGTCGCCAAGGATGTCGATAAGGTCATCTCCGCGCTCGGCGTCACCAAGCAGAAGGCGAGCCCCTGGGATATCGACTACCGCGCCAACCTCGCCATCCTCCGCTCTGCCGAGCAATACGGCGCCCGGAGTTTCTGCTTCGTCAACGTCATTGGAGGCGACCGGTGCCCGGCCCAGCTGACGAAGGCCAAGACCACTTTCGCTCAAAAGCTCGCCGCCTCAACGATTTCAAGCCAAATCATCAACCCACCCGGGTACTTCTCCGACATGGCCCAGATTCTGACGATGGCCAAACGAGGGCGAGCCTACCTCTTCCGTCCGAACACCCGGATCAACCCCATTCATGGGGCCGACCTTGCGGAATTCTGCGTGGACCGCCTGGTTGACTCCGAAGAGGGCGAATGGAACGTGGGAGGCCCGGAGGTCTTCACCTGGAAGAGCCTGGCTGAGTGCGCATTCCGCGCTCTCGAGCGGCCTGCGAAAACCACGACCGTGTCGCCCGCCATCCTGCCGCCCCTCATCAAGGTCGTCGGAGTCGTCAACCCTCGGCGAGCAGACACACTGCGGTTCGTCACATGGAGCATGCTCAACGACTGTGTGGGAGACCCCGTCGGAACCCACACACTCATCGACTTCTACAAGAGCCACGCCACCGACAAAAAATAAAGGCCGGCGCTCGCGCCAACTCGTATGCCTCATGTGCCTCATGACTATGGCCCGTGGGTCCGGTGCGGCGTTCCGGACCCACGGGCCTGAGTCATCGAGACCACCCACCGGGTTCCCACACCCGGCAGACAAGCCTCCTTAGCCGAAACGAACCACCCGGGCTCCCTTGGACCCAAGCACCTCTCGGAAACAAGCCCATCAACAGGTTCCCCAACCCTCATGACCCATCCCGTCCGGCGGCAACACACATATAACCCCACCACCCTGGAGATTCACCCCCACCACACCTGACAAAACCCTGACAACACAACCCGGACACCAGAAAAGCCGGCGCCCCACCACCTCCCGCTCACACACCGACCTACCACACCGCAAACAGGCACGGCGAAGGCCGGCATCAAGGGGCATCCGCAGGGCCGGCGCGTGCGGCCGAGACGGCCTCGCGAACGACTCCCAGCACTCGTGTTCGGACGGACACCTCCACCACGACGTCCTCCCCGACCACGGTGCACACCGTCACCTCAGCGCCGTTGGCCCGCGCCACGCGCCCCGCCGTCTCGCACGGTTCACTCGGGGCGACAACCGAGGACAGCGCCGTCGCCCCGCCCAATGCCGCCAGATCGGCTGCGCTCCGTGCCTTCCCCGCGGCGGCCTGCGCCTGGATGAGACCACCGGCGCAGACCGCCATGGCCAGGAGCACGGCAATGATCCCCAGAACGAGAACAGTCCCGGAACCGCGCTCATCCACCATCACGACCCGTGCCGCGGGAGTGCCCCTGCACAGCATCCGCATACCCCGCACCCTCATCGCCGTCACTACCCGGTCGGCTCGGTATAGGCGCAGGCGGTGCTGCGCGCCGTCAGACCGAGCCCGCCGAGCGGCCCCGGGACCGGCCGGCTCACGTGCACGCAGGTCAGCTCGCCCCGCTCGACGTCGACGCGCACCGCTCCTCCGGCATGCACGGCCGCGCCCTCGACGTCGTCGGAGCCGATAGCGGCCTGCCTCGCCGCGACCCGGGCGGCATCCGTCACGCGCAGCTGAGTGACACCAGCGCACACTGCGGACAACACGAGCAGCAGCACCAGGACGACGGCGGGCAGGGCCACGGCGATCTCCGCGGTGACCATGCCCGCCTCACCGGGCGCGGCGGTTCGCGAACGCATCTCCATGGGACGGAGAAGGCCCTCTCTCCGCGCCATGACGTCTCAGCCCGCTGAGAGGGCGGACTCGATCAGCCCCTGCAGAACGCCCTGCAAGGATCCCGACCGTATGATGGCGAGCAGGAGCCCGGCGAAAGCGGCGGCTGCGAGGGTGCCGATGGCGTACTCGGCGGTTGCCATGCCGGCCTCGGCGTCGCCGTCCTTCGTCCCGTCCCGAGCGAGGCGATCCTCGCCGCGGACGTGCGCAAGGCTCCAGGCATCGCGCACGGTGTTCCAGATGAGCTTCATCATGTTCTCCTCGAGGTAGAGGGGCCCGACGGGCCGACGGTGAGCACGCCCGCCTGCCGAGCCTCGCGGGCGCGGTGCCCGCCTCACCAGGGTCGAACACCGGCCCAGTCGCGCGCATACGGGCCTATCGAGCCCGGTGGAGGGAACTTGCTCGAGCACAGGTGTGGAGCCCGGCAACCGGATGCCCGCGGGGCGCGAGGCAGGTGCGGGGGCGCCTCACCCAGCCCAGCTCAGCGCCGAGCGCGGGCACGGCCCCAGCACCAGCCGGAGCGATGCCGCCACGTGCTTCATTATGACGGCTAAAATCGCCATAATTACTCTTATTGACTAGAATGATCGCCATAAGGAGGGTGAACGTGGCCGCTTACAGAATCAATCGTCAGATGGAGCACCTCGGGGCGCACATCCATGGTTGGCGCATGGTCCTCGGTCTGACCGCGCAACAGGTCTCCGAACGCGCCGGCATCACTCGGGATACTTTGCGGCGGATCGAGTCCGGAAGTCCCGGTGTCAGCTTCGGCAATGTCGCCCAGGTGCTGCGAGCCCTCGGCATTCTCGATCACGTAGTCGATGCCGCCGACCCCCTCGCCAGTGACATCGGCCGTCTCCGCGCCGGCAACCTCGGGAGGAAACGCGCACGATGACCGATCTCGACGTTTTCATCGACCCCATCGACACTGCAGGCTCCCCGCGCAGAGTCGGGACCGCCCATATCACCCGGTTACGCGGGCGGGTGTCCACGACCTTTCTCTATGACTCCGGCTATCTCACGGAAGGCGAAGCCGGCATCGACCCCTCGCCGAGGCCATCCGCGATCTCTCCCTGTCGCCACGCCGCGATCTTCATGAGCTCTTCAGACGCGTGATCGCCTCTGTGGCACTGGGCAACACCGACGACCACCTGCGCAACCACGGATTCCTGGCGAGCCGCGGCTCGTGGACCCTCAGCCCCGCCTTCGACGTGAATCCGAATCCCGATCCCATGGCCAGGCGCTCGACCTCCATCGCGGGGGCCGACACCTTTCCCGAAGAGACCGAAGGGCTGCTGGCCCTGGCGGAAGACTGCGACATCACTCGGGAATCCGCACGCGAGCGCATAGGTGCCGTCGTCGACCATCTGGCGCCATGGCGAGAGTGCGCTCGGAGCAATCGGCTCTCAGAACACGACATCACCATGATGGCGGAGGCGATCGCTCCGCGCCTGGAAGCGCTGGGGAAAGCCGCCCGAGCCCGTTGAGCCGCGTGGAACCGGAGGCACGGGGCAGGTGTGGATGCGCCTCATAGCCCCGTCGAGATCGACATTCTGGAATGAGATCGACGGCGCCACCGCCAACCTCGTTCGAGAATGTCGACCTCGACAAAAAGGACGCGCGCCGGAGGCGGACAGGAAGCACGCAGAAGGGCGCCCCGCCCAGCACAGCTCAGCGCCGGGAGTCCTCGTCCTCTCCCGTGTCCTCTCCCGCGCCCTTGCGGCGGGCCTCCTGACGCAGCTCGCGCAACTGCTCGCGCTCACGACGACGCTGAGCTCGATCCTGCGCCCACAGCACGGCACGGCGCTGGCGGGCTTCCTCGCGCTCGAGCCTGAGCTGGCGACGCATCTGCTGGCGCCAGTGCGTCCGCTCGGCCTCGATCTGCTCCAGACGCTCCGCCAAGCGGCGAGCCTCGGTCTGCGACAGACCATGGTGATGGAAGAGAAGATCACGGCCGCGGCGCGGCAGGCCGTTGACAGGCGTCGAAATCGCAGCAGACGCGGGAAACGGCGAATCGGCGGGAAGCGGCTCTGCGGAGCCGGCGGGCGCCGCGTCACCGCCGTCGTCGGGCGACGACGCCCCCAGACCGGCGGGCCGCCGCGGCTCGCTGACGAGCATCTCGCCGGTATCGCCTGAGGCCTCGATCAGGCCGTGCCCGTGCTGCTCGCGCGGCCCCTGAACGACGGCGAGCGCCTCGACCGCGGGGGCATGATCGTCGTCGGAGGACAGGGCCAGTCCCAGAGCCGGCATGACGAGCACGCTGACTGCGCCGGCCAGCACGAGCGTGGAGGCGAAGGACGCGCTCATGGCGTCGGCGCTCACCGCCACCTGGGTGACGGCCACGATGATGGGCAGAGCAGTGGTGGAGTAGACGGCGATCTGCAGGGACTGGCGCATGGAGTAGGCGCGCGAGCCGTTGCGGCGCCGCTCCAACCGGGAGGCGACCCACACGGGCAGGCCTCGCACGAGCACGAGCAGGAGGAGGAAGGCGCCGATGGTCGCCAGCGACTGCTCCGACATGCCCAGATCGATCCCCATCCCGGAGACGACGAAGAAGATCGGTATGAAGAAGCCGTAGGCGAGCCCGTCGAGCTTCTCCTCGAACTGGCGGTTCCCGTCGGGCAGAGCGTAGCGCAGGATGAAACCGGCGGCGAAGGCCCCCAGGACGACGTCGAGGTCGAAGACCTCCGCGAGAGCGCACAGGCCCACCAGCAGCAGGACCGTGATGCGCACCGTGGTCTGCGCCGTCGTCGTGCCGCCCAGGCGGATCGCCTCGATGAACCGCCGCCCGGCGCGGCGCACCCGGTCGGTGAAGCGCACGATGAGGAGGGTGACGGCCAGGAAGACCAGGAGGATCGCCAGGCTGGCCCAGGTCGAGCGCGACCCCAGCAGAAGCGCCATGAGGATGATCGGACCGACTTCGCCGACGGCGCCGTGGTTGAGGATCGCCGCGCCCACCGCCGTGGGCAGCAGCCCCCGCTCGCGCAGAATCGGCAGAATCGTGCCGATGGCCGTGGAGGTCATGGCGATGGCGATGGCGATGCCGTTGGCGGAGAAGGCGCCGCCGGACACGCCGACGACGGCGACCGCCGCGAAGGCCAGGCCGAGCGATCCGGCCCAGGCGGCCATGGCGTGGCGACCGCCGGAGCCTCGGAGCTCGTTGACATCGATCTCGTAGCCGGCCATGAGGAAGAGGAAGGCGACGCCGAGCTCCTTGAGGAAGGCGATGTCCTGCCCCCCGTGGGCGATGCCCAGACCGCTGGGGCCGATGAGGACGCCCCCGGCGATGAGCAGCACGGTCTCGGGCAGCAGGCGCCTGGGGACGCTCCAGGAGATGAGTGGGGCGGCGAAGGAGACCGCGACAATGCACAGCAGGGAGACGAAGACGGCGCTCACATCCGCTCCTTTCCTCGGTGACAGGGACCCGGCGACCGCAGTGGCGGCCAGCGGTGGGGATGATACCCAGGGACGGCGCCGGGGCGTGGAGCCGTCCTCGTCGCGGTCCCCGCGCGTCGAGGTCGACTTTTTCGAACGAAGTTGGCGGTGGCACCGTCGATCTCGTTCGAGGATGTCGATCTCGCCGAGGCCAAGACTAATCGCGAGAATAATCGCTGTTTTCGGAAAAAATTCCCTTATAGGAGCTTCGTGCGGTATATTCTCCTTATGTTGCTCGACTTCACGGTCTCCAACTTCCAGTGCTTCAGGGACGAGGCGCAGCTGTCCTTCGTGCGCCCGTTCCTCAAGACACAAGTCCCGAAGCCACCTCAAACGTGGGCCGACGTCACCTTCCGCATCGCCGCCGTCTTCGGAGCGAATGCCTCGGGCAAGTCGACGCTTCTCTCCGCCGCGAGCATGCTGAGCGGAGCCATCAGCAAGCCCGGCCTGCTGCTCTACCACCCTCACGCCACGGCTGCGGTGGAGCGCTCGACCACCTACGACGTCAACTTCGTGGCCGACGGCGTGCGATACCACTACGAGGTCGAAGCCTCGGTCTGGGGCATCCACTCCGAGTCCCTGCACGCCTTCCCCAAGGGCACCGCCCGCCACCTGTTCACCCGGACGCAGGCCGACGCCGAAGCACCTATCGAGGTCAAGGTCGGCCCTGCCCTCAAAGGCCCCACCGCGGAGGTGAAACGCCTTCTCACCCCCACCGACCTCATGCTCGCAGTCGCGGCGCGCTACGACCACGCGACTCTCCGGCCGGTCGCACAGGGACTCCGAGCCGGAAGCACCGTCGTCAAAGTTCTTCGGGAAGAGTCCGATCAGAGACTTTGGCTCCAGTGGGTGATGGCCCGTATGGTCGAGGATCCGTCGAAGTGGAGCGCGATCATCCGCGCCCTCGCGAGCACCGCGGACCTCGGCATCACCGACGTCGAGGCCCGCGAGGAGGAGATCCCACCAGAGCTCCTCAGACGGGTCCGAGCAATGCTCGCCGCGGGCGCGGGCGATGACGAACTGCGGGAGATCCCCAAGGATGCCGTCCCCTCCGTCCAGCGGTCCCTCGTCTTCACCCACACCGATGGCGACGGATCGTCCTTCGAACTCGGCCTGGGCGCTCAGAGCGCCGGCACGATCACCTGGCTCGCGACGGCGGCCCCCGCGATCGAGACGCTCGCTCGCGGCAGTCTTCTCATCCTTGATGAGCTCGACGCCAGCCTCCACCCTGCGCTCACCGCCGCAATCGTCACCATGTTCAAGGACCCGGACCTCAACCGCACGGGAGCGCAGATCCTGTTCTCCACCCATGACGCGACGCTCCTGGGCAACTCACCGGCGCGCTTGCTCGACCCCGGCGAGGTCTGGTTCTGCGAGAAGGACGGCGGCTCCAGTGAGGTGTTCCCGCTGTCCGACTTCGACTCCCGTCCGGGCAACAACGAGCAGAAGCGCTACCTCGCCGGCAGATTCGGCGCGCTGCCCGATGTCGACCTCTTCCGGCTGCTCTCCCGCGACGTCCTGGGTGCGGCCGTCCCCCAGAAGGGATGAGTCATGGGGCGAGATCTGAGGCGCGGGCGCAGGAAACGGACGCAAAAGACCACGATTCTCCTGGCCACCAACGGCGGGAAGACGGAGAAGACCTACCTCGGGATGCTCAAGGACCGGGTGCCTCGAGACTCGGGCCTGAGCATCAAGACGTCGTGGCACGACGGCAAAGAGCCCAAGACGATCCTCAAAGCACTTCAGCACCCACGGGCAAGACACGAGCTCAACGAGTACGACGAGGTGTGGATCGTCGTCGACCACGACGGGACGGATCGCAGGCCGTTCCTCGCCGCATGCCGCAGGATCACACAGTCCAAGGTTATCGGCGTCGTCTCCGTGCCCTGTTTTGAAGTCTGACTCAATGCGCATTACGGACGAGTCCGCAACTACCAGAACCAGGAGGACGCCCAGCGCCACTATCTCGAACTGACTGGGCTGCCCGCCAAGGAGGGGAAGAGCCTGCCTGACGACTTCCCGTTCGATGCCTTCACCCGGGCCCGTTCGAACTCTCGACTGCCCGGCGTCGCCCTGCCCGAACTCAATGCACAGGGGCCGTGCCCGTCGACGACGATGCCGCACCTGCTGAAGCGCCTCGGGCTCCTGTGAACGACCCGCTCTGTCCTTTCGCCCCGCGCGTCGAGGTCGACTTTTTCGAACGAAGTTGGCGGTGGCACCGTCGATCTCGTTCGAGGATGTCGATCTCGACGGGTGGAATGGGCAGGGCGGGGTAGGGCGGGGGCGCAGCCCGCTCAGGGCTCCGGGAAGGTCGGGAAGAGCTCGGCGGGGACCAGCTCGATCAGGGCGAGGCGGCCCCCTCCGTCGGCCTGAGTGTCGAGGCAGAGTTCAAGCCAGCTCAGGAAGCGCAGCGGCTCGCGAGTCGTGGGATGAACGAGCGGGAGTATGCCGCAGTCGTTGGCCAGGTCGAAGTACCACACCGTCCCGACCACCTGAGGGTCAGCAGCCGTCACCACCAGGATCGCGTTCATGCCGCAGCCCTCCGTGCACAAGGGGATCCAGCCGCGGTCGGACTCACCGCGCTCCAGAGCCTCCCAGTAGGGATCCTGGTCCGCGGGGTCGCAGATCAAGGGACGGGTGAAGGTGTAGGGGAAGGGCGCGCTCGGCTCGAGATTTTTGAGGTCGTCCTCCCGATCCGGGACGCCGAGTTCGCGCAGCACGTAGAAGGGCCAGTTGCCGCAGCCGAAGACGCGGGTGATGAAGGCGCGGTAGTCCGCCGGAAGCACGATCCCCTGCTCGCGCTCGTAGGCGGCCACCCGCTCCTCATTCAGCGGGGGCTGCAATGCGATCGCTCTGCGGGACGTGCTCGTCAAGCTTCCGCGGGAGAACAGGATCGACAGCTTGGCGGTCACGCGCCGAAGGTCGTCATCAACGCTCACGGGCACAGGCTACGCGAACCCGTCACTACTGCTCCCGCTCGGCCTCCCTCAAAGCTGCTCCGAGGGCCGGCAGAACACCGCGGCTGCCCAGCCTCCACCTCCACCATCTGGTGCTGAGCCGTCGCAGCGCCCGCTGATACAGCTCCTCGGGAGAGGACCACTCGGGACTCGTCGCGCGGACGTCGGCCAAGAGCGCGACCAGTTCGCGCGGGTGGATCTCCTCAATGGAGTCCACATGGTCCAGAGCCCTGCGGCGGTAGGGCGGCGCCACCTGCATGGAGTCCATGCTCCGCCACACGAAGTCGTGCTCGTCGATGTAGGCGAAGGACTCCCCCAGGATGTTGCGCACCTGGGCCTCGCGCTCGGCATTGATCCGCGACAGGCCGAAGGCACGGCAGACCTTGACGATGAGCCGGTGCCGGGTGATCGGCGACTCGACGGCGCAGATGCTCCGCGCCACCTCGACGACCTGTGCTCGCGCCGCGCCGTCCTGGGCAGCACGATCCAGGATCTCCGCCGGAAGCTCGCCCGCAGGCCGCCACTGACGGTAGTCGATCGGGCCGGGAGCAGCAGACCCCATGACTCCGGCCGGCTCCTCCTGCGCGCCGTGCGGTTCATCCGGACCCTCATCGGCCGTGACGGCGCCCGCCTCGGCATCCGACGACGTCGGCTCCTCCGGCTGCCCCGGCTCCTCCGACTCCTGCGATGAGGCCGGCTCCTCCGGCTCCTGCGCGGGCTGCTCCTGCGGGGGCGGTCCGCCGGCGGCCTCGACCAGCCGGGTGACGACGGCGTCGGGGTCGGCGACCCACTCGGGCATCCAGACCCGCTCGACCCGCTCCCACCCCATGGTCCCCAGAACATCGACCGGCAGCAGATCACGATCCATCACGCTCTTGCGACGGTCCCATCCGGGACCGTCCAGGAGCACCGCCACTCCGGGCCGCCCGGAAGCACCGAGCACGAGATCGATCTCGAAGGAGGAGTGGCCCACACCGACGCTGACCTCCAGACCCGTCTCCCGCAGACGCTCGGCGATCTCGTTGCGATGCAGATCCACCGCACTGCGCGAGGCCGGCAGCGCCCGCGGCGCACTGCCACTGCGCGCCTGCTCCAAATAGGCGCGCAAATCCCTGAGCCCCTGGTGGGCCGACTGCTCAACGCGCAGATCCTCCGGGTCGAAGCTCGCGAACAGCACGATCTGACGCCGCGCCCGCGTGATCGCCACATTGAGCCGCCGCTCCCCACCGGCATGACCGAGCGAGCCGAAGCTGAGCGGGATATCGCCGCGCTCATTGGCGGAGAACGTCAACGAGAACAGAATCGCATCCCGCTCCTCGCCCTGCGCATTCTCCAGGCTCCGCACGAACAGGCCATCAGTCGCCTCCAGCGCCTCATCGACCCGCTGCGAACCGAGCTCCTTGCGCAACAGCTCCTCGATCGCGGCGCACTGGTGGGAGCTGAAGGTGATGATCCCCAGGGATGGCACGCCCTCCGGGTGCGCCTCGAAGCGCCGGACCACCTCCTCGACGACCTGACGCGCCTCAACCGGGTTCGTGCCGGGCCGAACCCCCGGCCGCCTGACCCGTGGTTTCTCCTCGTGATACGCGCCATCCTCAACCCGCCGCAGGCAGACGCCGTAGCCGTCGGGGCCGTCGTCGGACCGACCGGCCATGGCCAGCGGGCTGGGGAAGGTCAGCAGACCGCCGTCGTAGTAGTGCCGGTTGGAGAAGGCGATCAGAGACTCCACCCGACTGCGGTAGTGCCACGTCAACCGACGACTCGGCACACCACCGGCCAGGCAGCGGTCCAGAATCGAGCCGCTCTCGCGGCGGTTCGCACCCTCCAGGTCCTCGCCGGGCTTGGAGGCGCCCGGCACCGGGGCCGGCGGCATCTGCTTGGGGTCGCCCACGACGACCACCGACCGCCCTCGCCCCATGGCGCCAACCGCGCCGGCCACCGTGATCTGGGAGGCCTCATCGAAGATGACCACATCAACATAACGACGATCGGCCGGGAAGAAACGCGCCGCCGAATCCGGCGAAACCAGCAGGCACGGAGTGATCGCAACCACGAGATCCCAGTAGGAATCGATCAGGCCCCGAACATTCAGAGTCCCCCGACGGCGATTGAGCTCGCGGCGCAGCTCCTCGGTGCGCGGACCGGCCTCCTGCAGCACCTGATCGCGGTGGGCCAGAACGCTGCTCAGCAGCTCGGGCGTCAGCGCCTTGCGCAGCCTCCCCAGAGTGTCACGGTAATCCTCGAGCAGCTGAGCATGGACGGCCGCATCGAAGGCATCCAGCCCGGTCTGCCGAGCCCGGGCCTCAAAGGTCGCCTGGGCCTGCTCCAGCCCGTCGCCCTCGGCGTCGCGCTCCTCGATCAACTCCCGACGCGCCCGGTAATAGGACGCACCATCCCGCGGATCATGCAGCCCCTCCCGATACTCGCCCAGGCGCTTGCGGAGGGCTGCCAGCTCCCGGCGCAGCGCATCGGGGTCGTCGTCGGCCGGGCCGGACTCGGGCGCCCGCAGCTCGAGCGCGCGCCGCAGGTCCCGGTAGATCTCGGCGGGCTTCATGCCGTTGTCGTGAAGGTTGAGCAGCAGGTCGCCGATGCCCGCCTCCTCGCGCAGGCGCCGGGCGACGACGTCGAGCGTCGTGGCCTTCTCCGCCACGAACATGACGGTGCGCCCCTGCGCCAGGGCCCGGAAGATGATGTTGGCGACGGTCTGGGACTTGCCGGTTCCGGGCGGCCCCTCGACCACGAGGCTGCGCCCGGCCAGGGCGTCGGCCACCACCCGCGCCTGATCGGAGTCGGCGACCAGCGGCAGGTTCTCGACCACCTGGTCGTCGTCCTCCACAGGGTCGTCGTTCGCCGGCTCCACGAAGGCACTGCCCTGGACCTTCAGGAGGTGGCCGACCAGCGGGTTGGAGGTGATGGTCGGCCAGTTCTCCTCCAAGTCCTGGCGCATGCGGTAGGTGGAGAAGCGGAACATGCCCAGGCCCACGGAGGGCTCGACGACGACGCCGCGGCGCCCGGCCCTGCGCAGCCGGCGGCGCAGGCTGTCCAAGGTGGCCTTGACGTCGATGCCGTGCTCGTCGCGCACCGGCTCGCGCAACTCGACCAGATCAACGCCTGTATCGACCTTGAAGCGGGCGAGCAGGGAGTGGTTGGGGGTCGAGGCCTCAGCCTCGTCCAGGACGATCCCGTAGGTGTCGCCCTCCTGCTCCAGGTTGACGGGGATGAGGATGAGCGGCGAGCGCACCCAGTAGCCGTCGATGCACCACACGAGGGAGCCGAGGGTCAGGTAGAGGTTGTTCGCCCCGGTCTCCACCAGAGTGGTGCGGGCGGAGGCCGCCATGGTCTGCAGGCGCCGCGCGCACTCCTCGGCGGGCAGGTCGATGCACACCGTCCGCTGCTCGGTCAGCAGCGCCCCCTGGTCTCCGGCATCCGCGGAGGCGTCGTCCGCGGCGTCGTACATCGAGCGCAGGACCACCAGGTCTCCGGCGTTGATGAGGCTCTCGAGCCGGCCGAGCAGGTCGGGCTCCACCATCAGCTCGATGGAATCGTGCATCGGGCGGTTGATGAGGGGGTTGCGCCGGGACAGGTCGAGCAGGTTCCGCTTCCACTCCGCGACGGCGGGCGGGGCGGGAAGAGCCTCGGCAGCGGCCGAAGCGGGCTCGGCCCCGGAGTCGGAGCCCGCATCAGAACCGGAATCGGGTCCAGGTTCAGAGTCGGGCTCATCCTCGGCGGACGACCGGTCGGCCTCCGGAGCATCCGGGGCATCCGGAGCGAGAACGGATGCGTCGTCGGGCGAGCCCGGGCGGGTCGACGCGGCGAGCTCAATGACGACGTCGTGCTCGTCGCGATCCAGCATGGGCTGCGGCTCCGCGCCGTCGGCCCGGGCGACGTCCAACGGGACGGCGAGAGTCAGGTCGGGCAGGGTCTCCAGCGCCACGCTGCGCACTGTGTCGGGCAGCTCGTGAAGGACGGCGATCGACGCGCCCACCGCCAGATCGGGGTCGATCATGCCCATGACGCCGCGCTGGATGAGATCGGCGGCATCCTGCGCGCTGACGTGCGGCTCCCCGTCCGCGTCCTCCTGATCTCCCTGATCCCCCTGCGGCCTGCGATAGCCGAGGAAGACGGCCTTGGGGGCGAGCAGGAGGACAGGGACCACGCCCAGCCGTTCCAGGACTCCGGCGAGCAGGACCGCGATGTCGAGGACGCTGCCGGTGCAGGCCTCCAGCAGTCCGGAGGCGGTGCGAATGGGGTGCGAACCGGCCTGCCACGGATCGCTCGCGGCCTTGATCATCACGCGGCGGTCGCGCAGGGCGGCGCACGCGGCCACGGCCAGGGCATCGGGACCGGGAGAGCCGTCGGGATCGGCGTTCTCAGCGTTCTCGTCGCGCCGGACGAGGCGGAGCGCCTCAGCGGCGAGAGCGCCGATGGCGGCCTGGTCGGGCTGGACGAAGGTCGCCAGCGCCGCGCCCGCCCAGCGCCCGCCGCCGTCGAGCCGCCACTGGCGCGGGGGCAGCACGGTCAGCCCCGGGAGCCTGCGCACGGCGGTGGCGCCATCACCGGCGCGCAGCTCGACCCGCACATGGGCGGCCCCCGGCTCCACCTGGAGCAGGTTGGCCCGGTCCAGCGCAAGCGTGCGGGTCTCGGTCAGCACCGGCTGGGAGGTGTCCCAGGTCAGGTGCCAGGGCTCGGCGATCTGGCGTCCGCCGTCGTCCTCGATGAGCGTGAGCGTCACCTCCAGGGGCCCCGGCGGCAGCTCCTGGGAGCCGCGCGCCTCGGAGACCAGAGTGCGCCGCTGCTGATCGTCGCCGGACGCGTCCAGGCCGGAGGCGTGCGCACCCGAGCTGAAGGCATACCCCGGCAGGGACAGGCGGATCGAGACCGCGGGCGCGGCCCCCGCCACGGCGTGGGCGTAGCTGAGCACCGGGACGCAGACCACCTCGACGCCGACGGCGTCCAGAGGGCCGCTGCCGGCGCCCTGACCGCCGTCGATGGCGGCGATGAGCTCGCGCACCTCGGCCTGGTCGGACTCGGCACCGATGAGTCGAAGGGTCTCGCCCACCGCGTCGAGGACGGCCAGGGTCCTGTCGGCGTTGAGGGCGCCGCCGCTGACGACCTCGTCGCGCAGGCGGCCGACCTCGCGCAGCGCAGTCCTCAACTCCGGCGACAGGTCCAGTCCGTCGGAGCCGTCGCTGTGGACGGTCAGGACGCGGATCTGGGTGGACAGGTCCGCCAGGTCGGGAGGGTCTGAGGCGTCGCTGTCCGCGAGGAGGGCGCGCAGTCCCTCGGGCGTGCAGCGGTCACCCAGGGTGCTGCGGAGGTAGCGCTCCAGATGGGGCGGGAGGACACCGAGGAGTCCTCGAAGGGCAAGATCGCGATTATTGAGTTTCATGAGGCTCAGATAGCTCAGGTAGGGAATCGGCTGGGGCGCTGTCGGAGGACAGCCACGACCAGGCGGAATGAGGCCGAAATGCGCAGACCGCGGCGCCCCACGACACGGTCGGGGGCAGCGGAAGCATCGACGGCAAGTCCATAGGCGGGTAGTTGGTCTGGATGGTTCGTCTGGTTAATGCTGGGATGGCGCTTAATGTATCCCACAAACGCTCCGCTGTAGCCGGGATTGTCCATCGCATCGCGGGGGCGGCGGGAACCTGTCCATAGCGGCGGTTTAGAACCGTCGCCGGCGACGGCAACGCGCAGGGCTCTCACGCGGTCACGCCCATATCGGGCGCTCGCTGAGCCTCACTGAGTCCGGCCCGGGGCTCTAAACCGCCGCGGTGGACAGCGACAGAAGCCGCCGACGGCGGCCAGCCCGGCAAGCCCGCAGACGAGACCGGAAGTGACGCATGAGACGACGCACAAGCATGAAAGCGACATTCCTGGCAGCCGCTCTTGCGGCAAGCGGCTGCCGCTACCGCCCCGGCTCGGGTAAGCCTACTGCGGTGCCTCCCATTGAGCCGTCGACTGCAAAGTCGAATACGAAGACGGCGGAGGCCACGGACTCCACCAGCAGCCCCGAAGAGACAACAACCGATGACCGTCTCAGTGACCCATCGAATGCCAAAACGCTCGAGATTCGCGACGACCTGACGCACACGCATCCCGTGACCTGGGGCTCCTGGTCGCTGTCCTCCCCCACCACTGTGGACGTTGTCTTCTGGAGTGGCCCGGACAAATGCGACGGCGTTTCCGCAGAGGTCACCGAGACCGATCAGGACGTCACGATCAATCTGAGCGTCGGCGCTCTGCCGGGCGTCACCGAGTGCGAGGGGATGGCGATCACGTCGAAGTGCACCATCACCCTCGAACGGGAGCTCGGCGACCGCCAGGTTCGTCAGGACAGGTAGGCAACGCGCCGGGCGGCTCGGATCGCGCCCTCAGGGGCGGGCTCGGGCATGGCCCGTTCGCGGGGCTGGCGGCCGGGTCCGGCGCTTGGACCGATCTCGACGCGGACTGCGACCGATCTCGACGCGGAACTCGACCGATCTCGGCGTTTCAGGCGGGCGGCGCCTCCTGCTCGTCTGCGCTGCCAGCGCCCTCGCAGCCCTCGCCCTCGGCCCCCTCGCCCTCGGCCCCCTCGCGCTCGGCCTCCTTGAGGGCGGCCTCAAGGGCGGGCAGGATGCCGCGCGCGCCCAGCCTGCGCTTCTTGGAGCTGAGCCGCCGCAGTGCCTTCTGGTACAGATCGTCGGGCGACCGCCACTCGGGGCTATTGGCCCGGAGATCGGCCATGAGCGCGACCAGCTCGCGCGGGTGGATCTCCTCGATGGAGTCCACATGGTCCAGGGCGCCGCGCCGATAGGACACCGGAAGCAACGAGGCGTCGTAAGTGCGCCACACGAAGTCGTGCTCGTCGATGTAGGCGAACGACTCCCCCAGGACGCGGCGTACCCTCTCCTCCCGGGACCTGGCTGTTCGCGACAGGTTGAAGGTGCGGCAGAGCTTGACGATGAGTCGGTGCCGGGTCAGTGGGGACTCGACGTCGCAAATGGCCCGGGCCACTTCGATGACGCGGGCCTCGGCCTCCGGATCATTCTCAGCGCGGTCGAGCACGTCCAGCGGACGCGTCCCCTCAAGCCGCCACTCCCGGTAGTCGGTCGGAGTCGCGGGTGCCGTCGGGGTGGCGGGCGCGGAGCCGTCCGGCGTGGACGGAGCAGTCGAGGCGCTGGACGCGACCGGGGCGGCAGGTGCAGCGGGTGCGCCCGCTTCGCTCGGGGAACTTGGCGCACTCGGGGCACTCGGTGCGACGAGGACCGCCGTACCGTCCGGCGCGCTGGGCGCATCGGGTACTGGAGAGTCCACGGCAGTCACGACAGCGGCCACGGCGCCCGGATCCGACGACGTTGCCTCATCCTCGGACGGCATCGCTTCGGGCTCATCGCCCCCGTCGGCCTCGGGGACCTCCAGTTGCTCCGCCTGGTCCTCCATCGCTGCGAGGCTCCCGCCGGCGGCCTCGACCAACCGGGTGACGACGGCGTCGGGGTCGGCGACCCATTCGGGCATCCAGACCCGCTCGACCCGCTCCCACCCCATGGTCCGCAGGACATCGATCGGCAGCAGGTCGCGATCTGTCGTACTTCCCCGCCTGTCCCATCCGGGACCGTCCAGGAGCACCGCCACCCCGGGCCGCCCCGAGGCGCCGAGCACGAGGTCGATCTCGAAGGAGGAGTGGCCCACGCCGACGCTGACCTCCAGGCCCGTCTCCCGCAGACGCTCGGCGATCTCATTGCGGTGCAGATCCACCGCACTGCGCGAGGCCGGCAGCGCCCGCGGCGCACTGCCACTGCGCGCCTGCTCCAAGTAGGCCCGCAGGTCCTTCACCCCCTGATGGGCCGAGCGCTCGGCGTGCAGGTCCTCCGGGTCGAAGCTCGCGAACAGCACGATCTGACGCCGCGCCCGCGTGATCGCCACATTGAGCCGCCGCTCCCCACCGGCATGACCGAGCGAGCCGAAGCTGAGCGGCACGTCGCCGCGCTCATTGGCGGAGAAGGTCAACGAGAACAGGATCGCATCCCGCTCCTCGCCCTGCGCATTCTCCAGATTCCGCACGAACAGGCCATCGCGCACCCGCAGCGCCTCATCAACCCGCTGCGAACCGAGCTCCTTGCGCAACAGCTCCTCGATCAGGTCACGCTGACGAGCGTTGAACGTGATGACTCCCACTGACGGCACGCTCGGGTGCGCCTCGAAGCGCCGGACCACCTCCTCGACGACCTGACGCGCCTCAACCGGGTTCGTGCTGGGCCGGACCCCCGGCCGCCCGGCTCGCGCCTTCTCCCGGTAGTAGGTGCCGTCCACCCGTCTCAGCGAGACTCCGTACCCGTCGGGGCCGTCGTCGGAGCGGTCGGACAGGGTGAGCGGGCTGGGGAAGGTCAGCAGACCGCCGTCGTAGTAGTGGCGGTTGGAGAAGGCGATCAGGGACTCCACCCGACTGCGGTAGTGCCACGTCAACCGACGACTCGGCACACCACCGGCCAGGCAACGGTCCAGAATCGAGCCGCTCTCGCTACGGCCCGCGCCCTCCAGGTCACCGCCTCCCCGGGCTGTACCGGGAGCGGCTGCGGGCGGCATCTGCTTGGGATCCCCGACGACGACCACCGACCGGCCCCGCCCCATGGCGCCAACCGCGCCGGCCACCGTGATCTGGGAGGCCTCATCGAAGATGACCACATCGACATAACGACGATCGGCCGGGAAGAAACGCGCCGCCGAATCCGGCGAAACCAGCAGACAAGGGGTGATCGCAACCACGAGATCCCAGTAGGAGTCGATGAGCTCCCGGACGTTCAGGCTCCCACGCCGACGGCGGACCTCGCGGCGCAGCTCCTCAGCACGTGAGCCGGCCTCCCGCAGCACCCGATCGCGGTGGGCCAGAACGCTGCTCAGCAGTTCGGGCGCTAAGGCGGCGCGCAGCTGCTCCAGGGTGGTGCGGTAGTCCTCGAGCAGCCGGGACTGAGTAACCGCATCGAAGGCATCCAGCCCGGTCTCCCGGGCCCGGGCCTCGAAAGCGGAGCGGGCCCGCTCGAGCTCGCCCTGCTCGCTCTCGGCGGGGTGAGCCTGCGTCGCCCCGTCGCCGCTCTCGGCGTCGCGCTCCTCGATCAACTCCCGACGCGCCCGGTAATAGGACGCACCATCCCGCGGATCATGCAGCCCCTCCCGGTACTCCCCCAGACGCCCGCGAAGCTGAGCCAACCGCCCGCGCAGCTCGTCCACCTCGGCAGCGCCGACGTCGGGGGCCTGCAGGTCGAGCGCGCGCCGCAGCGCCTCGCAGACCTCGGCGGGCTTCATGCCGTTGTCGTGAAGGTTGAGCAGCAGGTCGCCGATGCCCGCCTCCTCGCGCAGTCGGCGGGCGACGACATCGAGGGCAGAGGCCTTCTCCGCCACGAACATGACGGTCCGCCCCTGCGCCAGGGCACGGAAGATCAGGTTCGCCACGGTCTGCGACTTGCCCGTCCCCGGAGGCCCCTCGACCACGAGGCTGCGCCCGGCCGCGGCGTCGGCCACCACCCGCGCCTGATCGGAGTCGGCGACCAGCGGCAGGTTCTCAACAACCTCGTCAAGATCGTCCACCGGGCCGGTCGGATCGACCGGATCCGGGAACGCCGTCGGGGCGGCGCCCGGGGCCTCCAGGAGGTGACCGACCAGCGGGTTGGAGGTGATGGTCGGCCAGTTCTCCTCCAAGTCCTGCCACATGCGGTAGGTGGAGAAACCGAACAGCCCCAAGTGCACGGTGCGCTCGACAACATCACAACGGCCCGCCCTGCTCAGCCGACGACGCACCCTCTGCAGGGTGGCCTTGACATCGATGCCGTGCTCGTCGCGCACCGGCTCGCGCAACTCGACCAGATCAATGCCGGTATCCGCCTTGAAACGTGTCAGTAGGGAGTGGTTGGGAGTCGAGGCACCGGCCTCATCCAGGACGATCCCGTAGGTGTCGCCCTCCTGCTCCAGATTGACGGGGATGAGGATGAGCGGCGAGCGCACCTGGACGCCATCAAGACGCCATGCGAGCGTGCCGATGGCCAGGTAGAGGTTGTTCGCCCCGGTCTCCGCCAGGATTGTGCGGGCGGAGGCCGCCATGGTCTGCAGGCGCTGCGCGCACTCCTTGCCGGAGAGGTTGATGTAGGCCGTCCGCTGCTCGGTCAGCAGCACGGCCCGGTCATCGGAACTCACAGACGCGCGGTTCGCAGCGCCATAGGGGTCCGGGCGCAGGGTCACGAGGCTGCGGTCGTTGACGAAGTCCTCCAGCCGGCCGATGAGATCGGGCGGCACCCACAGCTTGACCGTGTCGCGCGAGGTACGACTGATGAGGGGGTTGCGCCGGGACAGGTCGAGCAGGCTCCGCTTCCAGTTCTCGACGGCGGCGGGCGGGGCGGGAAGAGCCTCGGCGGCGGCCGGGGCGGGCTCCAGCTCGGCGGCGGCCGGGGCGGGCTCCAGCTCGGCGCCGGCCGGGGCGGCGGGCGAAGCG
>NZ_JH711481.1:497778-783530 GCF_000269805.1 Actinomyces massiliensis 4401292 | reverse complement strand
GCCTCGGCGGCGGCCGGGGCGGGCTCCAGCTCGGCGCCGGCCGGGGCGGCGGCCGGAGCGGGAAGGACCTCGACGGCCGAGGTGGGCTCCGGCTCGGGCCCGGAGTCGGAATCAGAGCCGGGAGCGGAGTCGGAATCAGAAGCGGGCCCGTCGTCGTCCGGCAACCACCCCGTGTCCGGCACGACAGCGGACTCCGAGGCGGCGGGAGGCTCATCGCCGGGCGCGGTAGAGCCGTCAGATGCGTCGAGCTCACGGACGACGTCGTCCTCATTGCGCTCCAGCATGGGCTGGGGGGCTGCGCCGCCGGCCCGGGCTGCGTCCACCGGAACGGCCAGAAGCATGTCGGGAAGCGCCGCCAGCGCCGCGCTGCGCGCCGGAGCGGGCAGTCCGTGAAGAGTCGCCGCCGATGCGCTCACCGCGAGGTCGGGGTCGATCATGCCCATGACGCCGCGCTGGATGAGGTCGACGGCCTCCTGCGGGGAGATCGGCGCGCTCCCGTCCTGTTCGCGCCGCCGGTAGCCGACGAGGACGGTCGTGGGCGTGAGCAGAAGGGTGGCGGCCACGCCCAGCCGCTCCAGGACGCCGGCGAGCAGGACCGCGATGTCGAGGACGCTGCCGGTGCGCGCATCGAGCAGCCCGGCCGCGGTGCGAATGGGGTGCGAACCGGCCTGCCACGGGTCGCTCACGGTCTTGATCATCACGCGACGTCGGCGCAGGACGGCGCACGCGGCCGCGGCGAGGGCATCCGGGTCGGCGGGGCCGGCAGGCCCGGCATTCTCGTCGGGCGGGGCGAGACGGAGCGCCTCGGCCGCCAGGGCGCCAACAACGACCTGGTCGGGCTGGACGAAGGTCGCCAGCGCCGCACCCGCCCAGCGCCCGCCGCCGTCGAGCCGCCAGTGCCGCGGGGGCAGCACGGTCAGGCCCGGGAGTATGCGAACGGCGGTTGCGCCGTCGGCAGTGTCGGCAGTGCGCAGGTCGATCCGCACATGGGCCGCCCCGGACTGATCGACCTGAAGCAGGCTCGCGCGATCCAGTGTCATGTCGCACGTGGCACTCAGCACCTGGTGGGACGTGTCCCAGGTCAGGTGCCAGGGCTCGGCGATCTGGCGACCGCCGTTGTCCTCGATGAGCGTGAGCGTCACCTCCAAAGCCCCCGGCGGCGTCGCCTGGGAGACGCGCGCCCCGACTGCCAGGGTCTGACGCTGCTGGTCATCGGCTGCGAGCACGGGCGAGTTCGAGCCGGCATCACGCGGGCCCGGGCCCTTCGTGAGGGATAGGCGGACCGACACCATGGGTGCGGCACCCGCCACGGCGTGGGCGTAACTGATCACGGGCACGCACTCGACCTCAATGCCGACGGCGTCCAGAGGGTCGCCGCCGGCGCCCCGGCCGCTGTCGATGGCGGCGATGAGCTCACGGATCTCGGCCCGGCCGGAGTCGGCGCCGATGAGCCGGAGCACCTCGTTGACTGCGACCAGGGCGGCCAGCGTCCTGTCGGCGTCGAAATCACCGCCGTGGACCGCCTCATTGCGGACGTGGCGGACCTCGTGCAGTTTGCTCCCCAGACCCCGCGGCAGGGTGACGAGGTAGCGTCCGTCAGCGCCGCGAGCAGTGAGGATGCGGATCTGGGTGGACAGGTCCGCCAGGTCGGGGAGGTCCGAGGCGCTGCCGCTGCCATTGCCGCCGAGCAGGAGACGCAGCCTCTCGGGCGTGCAGCGGTTGCCCAGGGTCGCGCGCAGGTAGCGCTCCAGGTGGGGCGGGAGGACGCCGAGGAGTCCTCGCAGGACGAGATCGCGATTATTGAGCTTCATGGGGAATCAAAGGGATTCGGGTAGGGATTCAGCGAACTTCAGCGGTTTTCAGAGGGAAAGCCGCTCCCCGGCACCTCGGTTGGGAGACCGCTGCACCGTTGGAGGACGACCGTTGTGGGCAGGGAGCATCGACGCATTCAGACTACAGCCTCATTGAGACGTCACTACGACGTCGCTGAGCCGCATTCGCCTTGCCACATGATCGTGATGCGCCGCGGCAGCGACTGCCACCCCCGCTACCGCCGTCGGCGCACGATCTGGGCGATGAGCTCGCGGCTGCAGCCCAGGGCCTGAGCCAGCGCCGTGTAGGACCAGCGCTTCGGCTCATCGGCCCGCAGCCGGTCGATGAGCTCGTCGCGCTCTGCCCGGTACTGGGCGGCGACGGCGTCGGCCTCGAGGGCCTTGGCATGCAGCTCGGCCGCGCGCGCCGCCAAGGGATCGGAGCTGCCCACAGTACGAACAGGGCGAGGAGGGCGACCATCCCCTGTCGGGGCGGTCGCCCTCCTCGCTCCCAGGCCGCGCAACGGGTCAGAGGCCACGCGCGAACTCCGTGATGAGACTCGGCACCGCGGCATCGAAGCCGACGACGTCGAGCATGCCCGGATCATCCGGATCGGCGATGGAGAAGCCCGTCGATGTCATGCCGACCACGATGAGCCGCGCATCGATGCCGCTGCACTCCCGGTAGCGCCGCAGCGCCTGATGCGGGTGCACTTTGCCGGACCAGGTCTCGTTGTCGGTGTAGATGACGAACGTGTCCACCTCGAGCCCCTGCTCGATCGCGTGCAGCATCGGCAGTGCGCAGTCGGTGCCGCCCATGGGTATTGAGCTCACCGCGGCCAGGGCGTCGTCGAGGCGGCGCCGCGGCGAGATGCCCAATGGGGTCAGGGCGGGCTTGTACCAGCCGCCGGCCGAGGAGAATCCGTAGGCCGTCGCGTCCGGCTCGGTCGCCAGCTGCACCAGGGCCAGCGCGGCCGACGCCTCGCGGGCGGTGATCGCCATGCCCGAGATCGGCATGGTCATGGATCCGGAGACGTCCACGGCCAGCATGGTGCGCTTCCCTGAGGGCTCGACCGCACCGAAGGCCGCGTAGAAGGCCGCGTCCAGCGCGTCGGCGACCTTCGCCGTCGGCTCCCACTGCGCGGTGCCGCGGTGCGAGGCGCCTCCCGCATAGGTGCGCTGGGCGACCAGCACGCTCACCGGATGCACACGCGCCTTGCGCAGGCGGTCGGCGTCGGTCAGCTGCGCGCAGACCTCCCTGGTGCGGCCGCCGATCGCGGGCAGCATCCCCAGACGGGTCAGGCGCGGCAGCTGACGCATGAGCGCGGTCATCGGCACGCCGACGTCGAGCAGCGCATCCCACACCTCGGGCCGAGCCAGCGCGGCATCGGGCAGCATCTCCCAGGTCAGGCGGTAGTCGCGGACGATCTGCGCCCAGGAGCGGGCGATGGTCGCCTCCTGCGCCTTGATGAATCCCTCGATGAGTGAGGGGGTCGCCTCCCCGACCGCACCATGGGCGATCCAGTCGAAGGTGGCGCCCAGGCCGGCGTCGTCAGTGCGCGGGTGCGCCAGGCGCAGCAGATCACGGTGCGTCCAGCCCTCCCGCTGACGGTACTTGACCGCCTGGTAGGCGAGCCGGTCGGCCGTGCGGCTGGTGTACCAGGAGCCGACGGCGCGGCGCAGACCGCGCCCCCATCCGCGGAACTGCTCGGTGTAGCCGGCGAAGGTGAACAGGTGGGACCCGGTGCGGGCGACCCTCGGCAGTGCGGCGAGGGCGGCCTCGCGAGTCTGCGGCACCGAGGTGGCGTAGGCCAGGGCGAACAGGGCCGGGTTCTGCCGCGGCGCCGCCCCGCTGGTCGAGACCTCGACGATCATGTCCACAAGCGTGCGCGGGGCCTCGACGGCCATCCGCTTGAGGACCTCGAGGTTGTCGATGGCCAGGTCCTGGGCACTCGTGTAGTAGGTGCCGCCGTCCACCCCCAGGATGAGGAATCGGCGCAGACGCGCGGCGTCGTCAAGGGTGAAGGTGTAGCCGCCGGCGGAGTTGGGCTCCTGGTTGGCGGCGGCCCTCTGGCTCTGCGGCGTGAGCCGGGTGCTGATGTCGCTCAGGATGTCCATGTCCTCCCCTTCCGGACGACTCGTTGATTCGGGTGGCGCAGGCGGCGGGCATGAGCCGACCGGATAACCGGTCAGGACCGATCAGTACCGGTCAGGCGCGCCCGCCGGACGGCACGGTGTCAGTCATGCCGTTCGCACGTGATAACCGACAGACTCCGGCCCACTCGGGGCGGCCCGGCCACCCCGAGTACCTGCACGGATATCGGGAGCGGGCATGTGAGTGGCCCTCCGGAACCTCCGAAGAGGATCGGGAATCGAACCCGTGTGCCATATCAATAACCGAAGAGCCTCCGGCCCGCCCACGGCCTCCGTGCAGGTGCCGGCTGCGCCGACGAGCAAGAGTGTAGACCCCTACACAGCTGCAGCGCAAGCAGTTCGATGCATGAGGAGCGAGAACGTCATGAGCGCACTCCACCCTGGTGCGCACGAGAGAAGAAGAGGAGCCCGGACGGTCATGGTGGTGATGACCGGATGCCAGCCGCTCTGCCATTGAGCTATCGACGCCATGTCGGCGGGGACTCGAACCCCGAACCTGCTGGTCCGTTTAACAGACGATAACCGATCATCCTCGGCCCGCCCGGGCAACAAGGGAGCATAGAGACGCCGACGCAATCGGGTCAAGACACTCCGAGTCGCCGGGCGGCCGGGAAGCAGCCGGCCGCGCGCACCCGGGAGACGGCTAGAGACGGCTATTGAGATGGAGGCGGACCCGACCGCCTCCGCACAAACCCGCACAAACCAGAACCCCGACGCGGTGTGAGTCGTTCGCACGACCACAACCGACGTCGGGGTTCCGACTGCCTCGTCAGGACCCTCGGTTTCTTGAAACCTTGGGAGCCGCCTGGAGGCAATCAGGAGGCTCGCGAGAATTATGCGCCAAAGCCCCAGGCCGTGTCTATAACGTGTCGATAAGCCGCACCCACCACGAAGACCAGGATCCGCCACCCGAACCCGCACTCGCACAGGAATCCGCGGAGCCGCAACGTTATCGAGCGACCACTGAGCCTGAACCTCACCTCTCACCCTTCGAGGGTGACACAGGTGGACATTCGAGGGTGACACAGGTGGACATACGCCACCTCGAAACGTAGTGTCATCTATGACATCTGCGTCAGATGTGACAGAGAGACCACCATGACTGACCTACTTGAAGTAGCACCATCCAACGTTGATCCTCAGACGCGCGCCTCACTCACCAGGTTCGCCAGCGACCTCGGCGAGGGCGCACTGCGTAATCTTCTCCTCGCCCTGTCCGACTCGCTCGCGTCCGGCTGCACCGTCGCCCTGCTCGACGTCGACGCCGATTACACACCCGCCCAGGTGGCTAAACAGTTGCGGATGAGCCGTACTCACCTGTACAAGCTGCTCGACTCCGGGCATATCCCGTCCCACCGCGTCGGTCGGGATCGTCGCATCACCGGACGCGATATCGTCGCCTTCGAGCGTCGCCGCCAGGAGGAGCGCCGCGCTCTCGCCGAGCGCTTCAGCAACCCCGAAGCCATCCAGCGCGGCGCAATCGACGAACTCGTCGAGCAGATTTGACCCGCATTCTCTGCGAGCACCGCTTCGCGGTTGGGTCGTACTGCACAATGCAGGTGTGCAGCACGACCCGACCGCCCGTCCCACTCTGAGATTCCTCGCGGAGCTCACGCAGGGGTGGGAGGACCCGCACGAGAGGCGAGCCATCACCGACGAGCGATGGGACGCTGTACAGCCGCTCTCCCATCTTTCTCATCCGATTCTCGACAAGTGCCGCGATCTTCTGAACACGACCACCTCGGACGCCCCTGCCGCTAATCGCACCATTGCATGCTCACGCGACCTCCGGCTCCTCAGGCGCGAAACCGTTGCCAAGATCCTCACCGACTGGGAACGGCTGGTGCAGGAGCTGGCAAGAAGACTGCTGGAGGAGGCCATGCACAACGGACGTTCTCGCCTGGCCGTCCCTCACCCGACGGAGCCAGCGCCACTGACCACTGTTGACCTTGAGTTCTCGGCTGATGACGACATTGAGGAGTTCGTTCTCTCGTTCATCGATCACACTCAGCGGGGATCACAACTCGCCTACCTTCTGGAACGGCGGCTGCTCACCAGCATCGCTCCGCCACAGCAGGACTGGGACGTTGCAGGAGGCATCTATTCCGCGATGGAGGCGCCCGGGCACGGCAACCGCCAGGTCGCGCGGCTCCAGGAAGCCGTGAAGAACAGCCAACTTCTGGAATCAGTCCCCGGAGAGGTAGCGCACCGGGCCCACAGACTCCACATCGGTGACGCCGCTGTTCAGGGAACGGCAGTCCGGGCACTCTGCGGCGTGTTCTTCGTACCCCGTACGGATCCCACCGATCTGCCCTACTGTGAGGAATGCTCCCGACGCTACGCGCAGCTGCCGCCCTTCTAGCGCCAGACGCACGGCCGCCGTCCGCCACAAAGATGAAGATATAGAACCCACCGCCCGAGTCCTGATCCGGGCGAGCATCCTCGGCATCGCGCCGTCGTCGAGCAGCCGGAAAGCGGCTGCGGAGCAGGACAACCGCGAACCGCCGCGCACGCCGACGTCGTCCACGACATAATGGGCTCATGCTCATGCCCTACTCTCCGGGCCCCGAGCCACTGACTCGCATGGCCGACGGGACCATCAAGCAGATCAGCCCCTTCACCGGTACGGAGGTGTGGACGGTGCCGGGCCGCGGCAACCGGCCGATCTCCCACCCGGTCGCCGAAATCCACCCGCTGACCCCCGCCGAGCGCACCCGCGCCTGCGCCTTCTGCCCGGCCCACTACACCGAGACGCCGCCGGAGAAGAGCCGCGTCGTCGCGCGCCCGGACGGCGGCTTCGAGCAGATCGACGGCCTGCCCGCGAGCGCCCTGTTCGACACGGTCGCCGAGTTCCGCCGCGTGCCCAACCTCTTCGAGATCCTGTCCTACGACTACTGGCACGCCAACCACGGCTACGAGATCCCCGACGCCGCCCGCGAGCGCATGGAGGCCTACCTCGCCGATCCGGCCGGCGCCGCTCACGTCGCGCGCGTGGCCCGGAGCAAACTGCGCGCCTCCGGGCAGGACCCGGCCTCGTGGGAGTCGATGGACGACGACGCCCGCCACCAGTTCCTGGCCGCCTTCTTCGCCGGCGGCCACGACGTCATCATCGCGCGGCGCCACTTCACCGACGCCGCCATCGACACCAGCGGCCTGGCCGGTTCGGGCACGCTGACCCCCGAGGAGCACCGCGCCTACATGCGCCTGGCCGTGGCGGCGACGACGGACCTGTACAGGGCCAATCGGTGGGTGCGCTATGTGGCGGTCTTCCAGAACTGGCTGCGGCCCGCCGGAGCGAGCTTCGACCACCTGCACAAGCAGCTGGTCGGCATCGACGAGCGGGGGGTGTCGTCCGTGCTGGAGCTCCAACGGGTGCGGGCCAACCCGAACCTCTACAACGAGATGGGCGTGGACTACGCCGCCTACAACGGACTGCTGGTGGCCTCCAACGAGCATGCGGTCGCCTTCGCCGGCTTCGGGCACCGCTACCCCACGCTGGAGGTGTACTCGACGTCGGCCACCTGCGAGCCCTGGCTCATGAGCCGCGCCGAGGTCGACGCCGTGGCGGACCTCGTGCACGCCCTGCACGCGGCCACCGGGGCGGATGTGCCCAGCAACGAGGAGTGGCACCACAAGCCGATCGATGTCGATCAGCCGATGCCGTGGCACATCACGCTCAAGTGGCGGGTCTCGACTCTGGCCGGCTTCGAGGGCGGCACGAAGATCTATCTCAACACCATCGATCCGTGGACGCTGCGCGACCGGGTGGTCGCCCGCCTGGAGGATCTGCGGGCCGACCGCCTCATTGCGCCGATGACCGTGGGCGAGGAGTGTCCGCGCGAACCCAACCGGCTGCTGTACAACCCCGTGCTGGGACGCTGATGAGCTGAGGATCAGGCCGCTGGACCGATCTCGACGCGGGTTGCGACCGATCTCGACGCGGGTTGCGACCGATCTCGCGCCGGAAGCGGACCGATCTCGAGGCGCTTCTTGTCTCCCCCTTGACGTACGTATAACGTACGTACACCAAGGGGGAGACATGACACCTGCCAAGACCAGACGACTCGATCTGCGTACGACACCGCACCAGGCAGCACTCATCCAGCAGGCCGCCGCTCATACAGACCGTACCGTCAGCGAATTCGTCCTATCCGCAGCTACCCGCTCCGCCGAGCGCGTCCTGGCCGAGCGTCGTTCTTTTCTCTTGGACTCGCAGACGTACGAGGCCGTCGAAGCCATTCTCGACGCCCCGCTGACCGATACATCCCGCTTCGAGCGGCTCTGGTCTCGTCCGTCCCCCTTCGGCACACGCCTCGAGCTGCAGCCTGAGGAGTGACGAGAGCGCATCATGAACGGTGACGGGCTTCATGCCCCCCGAAGACTCGAGCGCCATGATGCGACGGAGAACTTCCACAGCGGAGCGGAGGACCTGGATGACTGGCTCGCTCGCCTCGCGTGGCAGAACCAACGATCGAGGGACACTGTCACCTACGTGTCCACCCAGGACGGCGAGATCCTGGGGTACTACGCCATCGCGATGGCCTCATACGCACGCGATGAGGCGCCCGGAGGGCTAGGCCATCGCAGCCGCCCTGCACAACTGCCCTGCGTGCTTCTGGCGCGCCTCGCCGTCGAGCGACGCGCTCAAGGTCTGGGGCTCGGGGCCGCTCTCCTGCGCGATGCGATCGAACGCAGCTACCGACTCAGCGAGGTCGTAGGTGCCGCAGCCCTCCTCGTCCACTGCCGCGACGAGGCTGCACGCGCCTTCTATCGTGCGAACGGCGACTTTCTCGCGTCGCCCGCCGACCCGGTGCACCTGCTACTGCCGATGAAGCAGGTCCGCCGAATGCTCAACGGTTGAGTACCGACTCACATCGCGCTGCGCCGTACTGCGCCGCCCTGCTGGACCGATCTCGAGGCGGGTTGCGACCGATCTCGCGCTGGAAGCGGACCGATCTCGACGCGGAGTACGACCGATCTCGGCGGGGGGCGGGGTACGGGGCGCGGGCTAGAGGCCGAGGGCGCTGCGCTCCTCGGACCCGACCCAGCCGGAACGCCCCTCCAGGGCGTGGAACCAGCGCGCCAGGGCGGGCCAGAAGGCGACCGACGGCGCCTCGCCGCCCGGGTAGTGCCTGCGCCCGCCGTACTCGTAGGCCTGCACGGTGGTGAACAGGCGGATGTCGCTGCCGGTGGGCGCCACGCCGCAGAGGAACTGCTCCACCGAGACGACGGCGGACAGCGGCGGGACGTCCTGCACCGTCAGGGCCGCCTCGCGGGAGGCCTCCATGCGGGTGGCGCGGGCGAGCAGGGTGTCGATGACGTCGAAGGCGATCAGAACCGAGTTGGCCGCCTCGACCGCCTCCTCCTCATCCTTGCTGTGCGTGGCCGTGCCGTGAGGGCCGTTGACGTGCTCGGCCAGCCAGGCGTCCCAGGCGTCGGTGGAATTGCGCCGGTTGATCGGGTAGAGATCGGGAGCGCCCTTGCGCTGAAGTCGCCACCAAGCGGTGGACAGGTCGAAGAGCATGTCGCCGGAATCATCGGAGACGACCTGCCCGGTGGTCGTATCGACCAGGGCGGGGACCGTGGGCGGAGGCGTGTATCCGGGCGTCGTCGCATAGACCTCGGCCAGGGAGCGCGCCCCGAGCGCCGGGTCGACTCCGGGTTCGCCGTCGGCCCCGGTCAGCTCCCAATAGCCGTCCTCACCGCGGCCGTAGGTCCAGGACACGGGAAGGGCCTCCACCAGGCCCAGTAGACGCCGCGCGATGAGCACGCGGCGGCACCATGGACACGATCCGGAGGCGATGAGTCGATAGCGGCCGGCATCGACGGGAAGGTCGTCGTCGCTGAAACGGTGCGAGATGGCAATGGGCATAAGGGCCTCCCGGCGAATGAGGATGAGCGGCAGGTGGGCGGCGGATGAGCGGCAGGTGAGCAGCACAGCGTCTCAAGCCAATGGTCGCCCCTGCACCAGGCGCGCGCCGCCTCATTCACCCCAGGCGAACCTACGGCATCGTCCGACTCCGCGACGCGACGATGCGGGCCCGCCCAGCCATCCGCGACCGATCTCGGTGCGGAACCGGACCGATCTCGGTGCGGAACCGGACCGATCTCGACGAAAGGGCGGGGCGCGGGGGCCGGCCTCCTTACTCCTCTCGGTTGAGGAACTCCTCGGTTGCGTCGAGGATCCGCACCTCGTCCGGGTGGTCCCAGCGCAGATCCGCCAGGAGCTCGCGCCCCTTGTCCAACGCGTCCTGAGCCGCCTCGCGCGCCCCCGGCGCCTCGCGGTTCTCCGCATACAGACGGCAGATGAAGGCGTACTCACGGGCGGCCGTCACACGGTCCCCGACCGACATGAAGCCCTCGATAGCGCGCTGCGAGGCCTCGACAGCCCTCATGTTGTCGTCGCAGCGCCACAGCACATCGGACAGATCCCGCTCCAGGCTCCCCGCCTCCCAGGTGTCGGAGTAGTCCTCCTGAGCGGGAACGGTCTCCTGGACGCGCCGAGCCTCCGCGATGAGCTCCAGAGCCTCCTCCTCGTGGAGGCGTGAGGCCTGGACACTGGGCTGCGTCACGAGCGCTCGAGCCGCCTGGCGCAGGAAGCGGGCGTACTTCAGGCGGGTGCCGTCATTCGCGTCGGGCTCCTCGCCGATGGGGCACAGCTCGGCGCAGCGCCGCAGCAGGGCGCAGGCCTCCTCGGGGCGCTTGAGGTTCTGAGCGGCGTCGGCGGCCCGCTCGAAGTAGGCGCGCGCCCCGTCCGCCTGCCCCCTGCCCAGCTGCACCTCGGCGAGTGCGCAGGCGGCCTCCAGGACCCCTGCGTGCTCCTGCAGATCCGTCAGCACGTGGACGAGGATCTCGCGCAGGCGCAGGACCATACCGGGACGGCGCGCAGATTCGGCCAGATCGATGCCGATCTCCAGCACCTCGGCGGCCTCCAGGAACCGCCGCGAGGCGCCCAGGGCATTGGCGAGCGACCCGAGGATATCCAGGGCCCAGGATCGCAGACCGGCGGCGAGGAGAAGGTTGGAGGCCTCCCGGTACTGGATGACGGCCTCATCAGTCTGTTCGTAGTGCCGGGAGAGCCGGCCGAGCGCCTTGCGGGCCTCGACGACCGTGGACAGCGACGCCGGGTCGCGCCTGCGCATGAGCGAATCCAGCTCGCGCGCCGCCGTGTAGATATCACCGGCACTGGCGTGAATGAAAGCGGCGAAATTGTCGACTCTGTCGCGCCGATCCCAATCGGGGTCATGGCCGATGCCGGCCAGATGGTCGGCGACGACCCGCATGGTCTCGATGACCGGCAGTGCGGCCTGGGGGCGGATCATCTGCACGCGAGTGCAGGCCTCCCAGTAAAGCGCGGCGAAGATCTCCCACAGCGCGTCGGGGTCGGCCGCTCCAGCGCCCGCGGCCGGCTCCGGTAAGTCAGGCGAATCGGCCGTTGTGGTCGAGTCGGTCGCTGCGAGCAGCTGGTCGGCGAGCTCATGGACCTGCGCGGCCAGCTCCTCCAGGCGGGCGAGCCGATCATCGTCGGCGGGATCCCGACCGGCGACGGAGTCGGCCGCGCCCGCATCGCACAGGAGCTCGATGTCCAGACGGAGCAGACGGGCACGACGCTGCGCTTGACCGCCGTCGGGAACCGGGCGGGCGGCGAGGAGGTCGCGAGCGGCACGATGCTCCTCGAAGGCCCGGTCGTATTCCTCGGCTTGGCTGTATTCGACGGCGCGCGCCATGGCGGCCTCGGCCTCCAGACCCGCCGGCGGCTCGGCGTCCAGTGCGCCCTGCTCCCACAGCCAGTCACGCAGCATGGCCCTCTCGGCGCCATCGGGGCGGGCGTCGGGTGCGTACAGGCGGTTCAGGGCCTCGGCGGCGCCGGCCGGCGGGATGAGGACCGGCATGCCGACGGCGGGGTAGCCGGTCGATGCCCCGTCGCGCGAGCCCGCCTGCTCCGGGTCTTCAGAAACCTCAGGGGCACCGGCAGCTCCAGCGGAACCCGCACCCGGACGGGCGTCTTCATCCGCGCTATCGGCGCTATCGGCACCGTCAGCACTGTCGGCACCGTCCAGACCGTCCAGGTCGCTGATCGGAGCGGCCTCGGGAAGAGCCTCGGGCGTCTCAAGAAGCTCGACGCGCATGCCGTCCTGCGCCCGCTCGATGTACGGGCGCCAGCCGAGCGCCTTCTCCAGGTCTCGCGTCCACCAGTCATTGCCGTTGCGCTCGTCGTAGGCGGCGTCAATGCGGCGCGCCCAGGCCTCGCACTGCTCGGCGGCCTCGGCCAGCGTCGAGCCGGCGCCCACGCTCACGCCGGGGCACCAGGTCCGGTTCTCCGGCAGATCGACGCCGAGACGCTCATCGCCGCGCCCGTCCCGGGTCGCCTGGTGAAGAAGAACAGCCGCGCCGCAGGTGAAGGCCTCAAGGTCGCTTGCGGAGTCGCACAGGGCCGTCCAGGCCGCATGGCGGCGCAGGATCCTCAGACCCCGGTCGACATGCCCGGACAGGGCGAGATAGTAGAAGTGATCCTCCAGCCCACCGGCATGACGGGGATCGTGCCGGTAGGCGCGATAAGCGCGCACGTGGGTATCCCACGCGGCCCGGGTACGACCGGTGCGCAGCAGGGGCAGAAGCACATTGGTCTGCATATTCGCGGGCTGCTCGGGGCAGCCGATCTCCCCGGCGAGTACCGGCACCGCGGTCGCCACCGCGAGCTCGTCGTCGCCGTCGGCGATCGCCTGAACGACCTGCCGCTCGGGATCGCAGGCCAGGCAGTCGGAGGAGTCGTCGCGCGGCGTGGCCCTCCAAGCGGCGAGCTCGGCACGGGCCTCCTCGGCAAGGCCCAGACGCCGGGCCACGTAGAAGCGCTGGCCGTGGACGGTGTGCATGGAGGCGCCCTGCTCGCGGTAGAAGGCCTCCATGCCGTCCTCGAGAGCGCGTACCTGCTCCAGGGGGACCGACGGGTTGCGGGCGGCGGCGGTCACCGCCCACTTGTAGTGCCAGCGCAGGTGGTGGCTCACGCGCTCATCGAACAGGTCGGGCCGTTCGGCCTGCCGGGCCAGGCACCACACGAAGGGCGCCACCCCCTTCCACTCCTCTCCTCCCCAGGCGTAGTCGGCGACGAGCTGAGTGCGGGTATCGACCTGGAGCTGCTCATCACCGATCTCGTCGGCCCAGGTGACGGCCTCCGCCACGAGCGCCGAGCGCCTGGGGCCGCGCGGCAGGGTGTAGGTGTAGCGCAGGCGCTCAATGATGTCCTCGCGATTCATGAGGGAGCTCCTTCTTGGCGGGAGGTCGGGGCCGCACTGTCATCCTCCAAGGCGGGTGCGGAGGGCGTCAGAGCGCTCGTCAGGAGGGTGGAGAGCGTCTGGGCGGCCCAGGCGCGCTCCTTCGCGGTCAGGGAGTGGTGCCCGGTGAGCAGGCACTGGACGTACAGACCGCGCAGGACCCGGGTGATGGTGGCCTCATCCGGTCTCGGGCCGGCTGGGGTGGCTCGGCCGACTGGGTCGGCTCGGTTGGCTGGGCAGCTCGTCCCCGTCACGGCGACGAGCTGCGCGACCAGGGCGCTGGCCCGATTCAGGACGAGCCGGGGGCGCGGCGCCGCGGCGAAGGGATCGGTGACGCCGAGAACCTGGGACCAGGCCCCGACCGCGGCGGCCCGGGAGGCGGCCGCGCCGGCAGCGGAGGAGGCCTGGGCGCGACGTCCGGCGAGGTCCGGATCCGGCAGGTAGAGCGCCGGAGTGGTGGCGGGGTCGAAGCGGCGCAGCACCACCTCGACGTCGACCTCGGTCAGGGCGCTGCCGGCCAGACGGAGCAAGTCGATGGCCTCGGCCTCCTCCGCCGGGGTGGCGGGCGTGAGCGCATCAAGGATCTCGTCGGGATCGACCAGCGCCAGTTCGCTGATGCCGGCGGCATTGTCGAGCGCCTCGGGGTGGAGGGCGAGGGCCGCGATGATCTCGGCCTCGTAGGCGTGGCCCGCATTGATCAGGACGATCCCCTGGGCGGCGGCGACGTCGGCCAGCGCCCGGAACTGATCGACCGTGCGGGTCCAGCGCACGCGCGTGCCCCTGCCCGCCAGCGCGACCAGCTCGGCGAGGGTCTTCTCGCCGGCCGTCGTCGTCAACGGCACATGGCGGGCGACGAGCCCGAGCATCTCGGGGTCCTCGACGGCCACGGAGCACAGGCCGATGGCGTGCGCCGCGACGAAGGCGTCCAGACGCGTGGGCGCGGCGCGCCCCAGACGCTCGATCCAGTCCCGCACCTGCCCGCCGATCGTCTCGCGGACGGTCTCCAGCAGGTCGTCGTCGACGAGGGATTCGCGCGAGGCCGTCAGGTGCAGGTGCTCGGCGTCGGCAATCACGCGCACGAAGTAGGCCCAGTCGGGGGCCAGGCCCTCGGCCGCACGGGTGACGAGCATGCGCTTGACGCTGACCGTGTGCCGGGCCTCCGCGGTGGGGGCGGCCCGCCCCATGATGGCGATCGTCCCGTGCAGCCCGGCGGCGGGCACGTCGAGGTCGAGCAGGTCGAAGGGCTCGGAGCCGAGTTCGTCCGTGCACCACTGCACCGCCTGGCCGCGGGGCATCTCCCAGGGGCCTCGGCCGCGGCCGTGATAGGTGACGGCGCCGTCGTCGGAGCACACCTCGATATCGACCGGCAGCAGGTGGCCGAACTCCTCGACCAGGGCGCGCACCGTCTCCGGGGCCAGCCAGTCCTCGCTGGGCAAGGCGCGCAGGGCGATGGCGGCGCCCGGCTCGCGGGGCGCGTCGGCGGCGGAGTCGGGGACCGGTTCGACGGAGTAGGTGCCGTCGGTCCTTCCTCGCCAGCGCACGGCCGGCGCGGCTGAGTCGGCCGACCCGGCTGATTCGGCTGACCCGCCGCCGCGGGCGGAGCGGGAGGTGACCACGATCTCGGGGCTGACCATGAAGCAGGAGAGCAGGCCGATGCCGAACTGGCCCAGGTAGTCGCCACGGGCCAGGCCGAGCTCGTCGCGCTTGGAGGAGGCGCCGATCGTCGACAGCAGCTCGTCGACTTCGTCGGCGGTCAGCCCGACGCCCGTGTCCGTGCAGGTCAGGGTGGCGGCGCCGTCGGCGCGTCCGAGCTCGATCGTGACCCGCTGCGGACAGTCGGGCTCGATGGCGCGGCGGGCGGCGATGGCGTCGACGGCGTTCTGCAGGAGCTCGCGCACGTAGACGCGCGGACCCGAATAGAGGTTGCGGGACAGGAGGTCGACCATGCCGCGCAGGTCGACCTGAAAAGCGGACATGCCTCAGCTCTCCTTCCCGGTGCGGTCATCGGGCTGGGCGCGCTCGGCCTCGAAGGCGTCCCAGACGGCGGCAGCGGCCGTGGGGTCGTCGACGGGCTCGCTCGCGGGCAGTCCCCGTTGCTCCGCCAGGTCGTTGAGAGGACCGACGGTCGAGCCGACGACGATCCTCAGGATGTCGCGGAGCTGCTCGTCCTCCGCCCCGAGCATCAGGGGAGTCCAGGACGAGGCGAGGATGCGGTGACCGGCGCTGGTGGGAACCAGCCGGATGGAGGACAGGCAGTGGGCGAAGTTGGTGGCCTGAATGTGGGCGCGCAGTGCCGCGGCATCCGTGACGAAGGCGGGGCCGTAGAGGGACTCGACGTGCAGCAGCAGGTCCCCGTCGTCGTGCACGGACAGGCGCACCGGGTGGTGCCAGGCGGAGGCCGCCCACTTGTTCAGTGCGATCTGCTTGAGATTCTGATCGAACAAGCGCGCGAGCACGAACAGGAGGCGCGCACGACTGACGGGCGGGGTGAGGGAGTCGGGGTCGGTCCACCAGGGCATGTCAGTCCTCCTTCCGGACACGGGTCAGAGGCAGTGTGTTCTCGAAGGCCACCGCGCACCGGTCGACCAGGAAGGTCGCCCAGGCGAGATAGCCGTCGAGCTGGGTATCGGTCATGCCCTGCTCCAGCGGAGTGACCGCCTCAATGCGCACATAGAGGCGGCCGGCGTCGGCGGAAGCCCCCTCCGGCGAGTCAGTCGCCTCCTCCTGCCCCTCCTTGGGAGCGTCCACCTGGGCCAGGCTGATCGTCGGGGCCGGCTCACTCGCCAGAAGACGATCCACGAGGTCGCGGGCGGCCTCGATCTCCTGAGGCTCGGGGTGCAGCTGCCCGGCCAGGTCAATGCGCACCGAGAGCGAGGTGGTGCTCATGCTGACGGATACGGCCGGATCATCCCCGACGAGCACATCGCGGTCCTCAGGTTCCGGTTGCCGGCAGGGCAGACCACGGCGGCCGGCCGAGGCGGCGATACGCATGGGCGAAACGGTCGGTAGTGCTGTCACGGGCCTACCGTAGTGCCTTCTCAAGCGCCTTCTCGCATCGCGGATATGGGCACTCCAAGCCATTGAGGGACGGGCACGCGTCGAGGTTGACATTCTCGAACGAGGGCGACGGTGGCACCGTCGATCTCGTTCGAGAATGTCGACCTCGTGACCGCCTCGGCGCCCTCAGGAGGCCCCGTCGAGCGTCTCCTCCAGACTGGCGATGCGTGTCAGGGCGGGGTGGCCCTCCCAGCGGCTGTGGGACAGCAGTCGGCGCAGACGGGCGATGTCCTCGCGCGCCGCATCGGTCTCGCCCATCTCGGCGTGGATGAGAGCCATGAGGGTCAGCGGGTGGGAGGCGGTACCGCGGTCCTTGGCGCTGACGTAGCAGGCGAAGGCCCGCTTGCAGTGCTCGAGCGCTTCGACGTGCTCGCCGGTGCGCCACAGGATCCATGCCATGTCGTCGTGCCAGTCGCCCAACTCGAAGGCCCGGGAGTACGTGCGCGAATCGGGAACCGACTCGACGAGATCCCACGCCCGGGACATCAGCGCTCGGGCGTCGTCCGGGCGGACCGGCGCCGTCGGGTCGGAGGACTCGGCCACGGCGGCGCGTCCGGCGCGCCGCAGGTACCTCGCGCAGCGAACCCGTCCGGCGTCGTCACTGGTGTCGACCAGCTCGGCTGCGCGCTCGAACAGGCGCGAGGCCCGAGGGCTCTCCCCGAGCTTCTCGCAGGCCGAGGCGGCTCGCAGGAGGTAGTCCGCGCCCCGCTGCGTCTCGCCGCGCTTCAAGGAGGTCTCGGCCACGATCAGGCAGTTGTCGCGCACCCCCTCCGCATCGTCCAGCCTCTCCAGGACGGAGACGAGAGTGCGGCGCAGCTCTTCGGCGAGGATCGGGGGCGCATCGGCGCTCAACGACGTCTCGAGCACCTCGGCCGCCTCCAATGGCCGCCCCGATGCGATCAGAGAGGCGGCCAGCGCCCCGAAGAGCGGCCCGGCGAGCGAGTCCAGCCCCACGGACAGGTGGACGTCCAGCAGCTCGCGCGACTGGGACACCGCCTCCTCGGTCTCGCCGAGGCTCATCGAGGCCCGCACCAGGGTGCTGCGGCCCGCCTCCGCCAGGACGACCGGGCAGGGGTCGTACCCTCTGAGCACCGTATCGACGAGCGCCCGGGCGCCGTGGGCATCGCCGCGCGCCAGGAGGACATCGGCCTCCAGGAGAGTCAGCTGGTCGTCCAGGGCGCCATCGTCCGGTTCGAGCAGATGGGCCACGTGGGGGGCGATCAGCCGGGCGAGCTCGAGGAACTCGGCGGCCCCCTGATGGTCGTCGCGGCCGGACAGGATCCGCACCAGCGTGACGGCCGACCTGCATGCGTCAACGAGCTCGGCCTGGCGGCCCGCCGGGGCGTCCAGTAGACGCTCGGCCAGGGACGTCAGCTGCTCGGCGAGCTCTCTGGCGTGAGCGAGCTGGTCGGCGCGCGTGCGCTCGGTGGCCCGGCCGTGGAGGTCAGCGGCCTTGCCCTCCGCCTGAAGGGCCTCCAGGTCCAGCTCGATGACCCGCAGGGGATGAGCGACGCCGTCGATGTGGGCGCGCAGGTAGGCGATCTCGTCGGCCGCCCGCTCGTAGTCCCAACCGCGGTCGGCGACGTTGTAGCGCAGGGAGTGCGCCGCGCGCATGAGCTCGGGGGCGACCCGCTCGGGGTCGGGGGTGAGCCCCCGCCTCATGGCCTGGGCGATCAGGAAGGCGTGCTCGAGCGTCTGCCCGGGGCGGCACAGCTCGATCTCCAGACGGCGCAGGAGGTCATCGGCATCGCCGACGGCGGGAGGGGTGCGCAGGTCGACACTCGGGTAGGGGCCGAACTCGGCCGGGTACTCGGCCGGATGCTCAGTTGAATACTCGGCTGAATACTCGGCTGAATACTCGGCTGAATATGGCCCGCCTTCGCCCCGATTCGCCGTTGATGTTGTCGATGCGGCCGGTGCGGCCGGTGCGGCCTCAGCCATCGGCTCGAAGGCGCCGCTTCCGCTCGGAGTTCGATGGCCAGGACCGGTGGCGGTAGACGCGGTAGACGCGGTGGACGCTGTAGGCGCGGAACCAATGCGGGCAGCCTCGGACAGAGCCTCAGTCTCAGCGGGGACGCCGTCATCGCCACCGCTCCTGCCGGGCCTGTCGGGCCGGTCAGGGCTGTCGGGCCTGGCAGCGGAGCCGGCGGCCTCGGGCGTCTCGGCATCGCCGGACTCTCGACGCCGTTGCGGCTCCTCAGCCTCCCCGGGCGCCTGAGCAGAGCCGACTCCCCCGGTCCGGGACATCCGCTCGGGCCTCCCGGCCTCCCCCGAGTCTCCGCTCTCGACTGGCAGGACCTCCTCGGGCGGCGCACCGGGCACACCGCCCTCCTCGGGCGCCTCGACCTCTCCGGGCTCCCCGGGCTCGACGGCGTCCTCGGGCTCGTCACTGATCGGCTCAATGACCTGGGTCTCCCAGAGCATCCTCTCGGGTGCGCTGGAGATCCTGTCCGCCTCAGTAGATCCTCGAGATTCTCGCGGTCCTCCCGCCGGCTTCCGGACCGTCCTGGGATATTCAGGCGGTCCTTGAGCATCCGCAGCATGCGCAACGGCCTCAACCGGCTTCAGGCGCTCATCCCCGGCGGCCCCGGGCGCCCCGGGCCGCTCGGACGCCCCGGACGCCTCCGACTGCTCGGCCCTCTCGGAGGTCTCGGGATCCGCAGAGCTCGCGGCGAGCCCCGCCCGGGTAGAGCGCCGGGAGCCCCTGGTACTCCCTGAGTCCCCTGAATCCCCTGCCAGTTCCTCAGCCTCCCCGGCCGTCCGAGCAGAGCCAAGCCCCTCGGGCGCCCCGGGCCGGTAGGGCGGCTCAGGCTCCCGAGCGGCCCCGGACCGCCGGCGCCTCTCGGAGCCCGTCATGCCCTGAGGGCGCGCAGGATCCGCGGCGCCCGCAGAACTGGCAGCGTCCGCAGCGCCCCCAGAGCTCGTAGGATCCTCGGCGCCCTCAGCCTCCCTGGACCGCCTGGACCGCACGGGCGGCATCTCCCCGGTGCGGGCGGGCACCGCACCCACACCCGCACGCGCATGGCGGCCGACGACCTCCCCGGCGCTGACGAACGGCTGCCGAGCGAGCCCGACCTCCAACCGCGTCGACACGGCCGTGTTGCCGTTGCGGGCGTCGTACCGGGCGGCGATCTGGCGGACCCAGTCCTCCATCAGCTCGCGAGCGGTTCGCAGGGGCATGCCGGGACCGATGTCGGGACCGGGGCACCATGTGGAGGCGGACGGGATGCCGGCATCCAGCGGCTCCTCACCGCGCCCGTCGTTCTCGGACTCGCGCAGGACGAGAACGGCGCCGGCGAGGAGGTCCATGAGCGCCCTGGCCGACTGGGCCTCATCGGCCCGCCCCACGTATCCGCGCATGAGCCTCAGACCGCGGGCCGCCCGCCCGGACAGCGCCAGGTACTCCAGGTGCTTGCCCAGGCGGCCGATGACCCGCGGATCGGAACGCAGCGCCCGGTAGGCGTGCACGTGGGCCTCCCACGCCGTCTGCGAGCGGCCCGAGGCGAGCAGGGGAAGGAGGGCTTCGCCGTGCACGAGGCCGGGCTGCTCCTCGCCGTCGAATCCCTCGGACCCCCGGCTGAGCACGGGCTCCGCAGCGGCCACGGCCGCCTCCCAGTCCTGGTGGATGCTCGCCCACTCGATCGCGCGCACGGTGTCGCGCTCCCCGGGCTCGGCGCCGTCGTGCGCCGTCGTCGAGCGCCAGGCGTCGAACTCCGCGGCGGCCTCCTCCTCCAGCCCGAGCATGATGGCGGCATGCAGGAGGCTGCCGTGGACGGCGTGCATCGAGCCGCCCATGAAGCGGGCGAACTTCTTCAGGCCCGTCTCGAGCTCCCGCAGCTGGCCGGTACTGACGGCCGGATTGTCGGCGGCCACCGGTACCGCCCGCTCGTAGCTCCAGCCCATCCGGCGCAGACGGCCGGAGTCGAAGAGATCGGGGCGCTTGTCAAGACGCGACAGCAGCCAGATGAAGGGCCCCAGCGCCCTCCACTCCTCGTTGCTCCGGTAGCGCGCCTCGGCCAGTGCCAGACGCGCGTCGATCGCCAGCTGGTCGTCCCCCGCCATGTCGGCCATGGCCACGGCCTCGGCTGTCAGACGAGAGCGGGTCCGGCCCCACGGGCGGCCGGAGGCGGTGGCCAGGCGTCCAATGACGTCGTCTCGGCTAGTCGTTCGGCTAGTCATTCGGCTAGTCACTGCGCAGTTCCTTCTGGATGGGCGACCCGGAGGGCCGCGCGGTCGGGGCGACATCGTCGGGGGCGGGGCTCACCGCGCCCCGCGTGCCACTGGTCGCGCTCATTGGCCTGCCCCCTGGATGTTCTGCCCACGGTTCACGATCTCGCCGAGCTCCTCGAAGTTGGCGATGATGACCTGCAGGCTCGTGTCCAGGATGTTGGCGAGCTGGGCGTCGTTGAGGCCCTCGGCCACGGAGACGGCGACCTCTGCTGCGACCTGGCGCCCGTCGTCATCGACGAAACTGCTCAGGGAGGGGATCGCCTGAGAGCGGTTGAGCGTGTTGAGCAGATCGCGCAGCGTGACGGTGACGTCGGCGTCCTCGGGCAGGTTCAGCCAGGAGCGCGCGTAGATCGCCAGGAGGTTCTCGTCCACGATCGCCACGACGTAGGAGTACTCGTCGAAACCGGCGACGATCGCGCTGTCGTCCTGCTTGCGGGTGTAGGTGAAACCGTTGTCGTCGAACCAGGCGGCGACCCGGTCGATCGTGACCTGGGGCGTCTGGTCGCCCACGGGCTCATTCCACCAGGCCATATCAGTCCTCCTCCGTGGAGACGACGAATGCGGACAGGTCGTCCGCCGCCGTCTCGTAGAAGCTGAGCAGTGTGGTGAAGGACGAGTTCAGGAAGCTCTGGAGCTGGACATCGCTCATCCCCTCACCCGTGAAAGCGGTCATGTCGGCCTGGAGGCAGACGGCGCCGTCGTCGAAGGAACTCAGCATGACGCGAGGGGCGTACATGGTCGAGTTGTGCTCGTCCACGTACGCCATCAGAGCGGGATCGACGGCGGCGAACTCGCTGTGCCACGTGCTGCCGACGACGAGGAACTCCGAGTCGGCGTCGATGACGAAGATCTCGCAGTTGTCCAGGTCGGTGATCGCGGCGCCGTCCTCCGCGATCTCGTAGTCGAGCCGCTCGGTCTTGAGCCACGCCTCCACCCGGGAGATCGTGACCCTTGGTTGTGCGCTCATCGCGTCTCCTTCGCGTCGGGCTCGTGACCGCCTCGTGACCTCACCGTGAAGTCTGCAACCCGGGGGCCTCTCAGTCCACTCCGCCCCAGCCGTTCCCTGACGTCCCATCCCCTCCTCCCCCTCCTCGCCGAGATCGGTCGTACTCCGGCTCGAGATCGGTCCACTTCCGCGCCGAAATCGGTCGTACTCCGCGTCGAGATCGGTCCAGTTCCGCGCCGAAATCGGTTGCACTCCGCGTCGAGATCGGTCGAGTTCGAGCTCGAGGTTGCGGTGTGCTTGGCGAGTGTGGTTGTCGTCGGTATTGCACATGGGAGACTGGGGTCTCTGCGGGGCGAGGGCTGTTTTTTATTGGAATGACGGGATTTTCCGGCGATCATTGTGCGCGGCGGTCTTGCTCCCATGTGCACCTAGGGGGTCTACGCACATGGGAGCAGGACCGCGCCCGCTACCGACATTGCTGTTCCGCATGATTCCGCGGTTCCCACCGACGCCGAATGCACGCAAGTGTGCAACACCCACCACCCGGGGACACGCAGGCACCAGCAGGTCCGGTCTACGGCTGTCCAGCCCTACTCATACGACCCTCAGTCCCAAGAGCCACACCGGGAACCACCAGACCCGACGCACTCACCCACTCACCCCGTCTCAGACGCCCTGACACCACAACCTCAACGCAGAACCGATCTCGACGCGGGTTGCGACCGATCTCGACACGGAGTACGACCGATCTCGACGCGAGTTTGGACCGATCTCGACGCGGAATGCTACCGATCTCGGCGTTAGGCGGTAGACAGGCCGAGGAAGCGGGCGACCTTCTCGCTGCCCGGATCCGCCCACAGCGCCTCGGGGGCGTCGAGGCGCAGAAGTCGCCCGGCCTCCATCACGCCCACCAGATCGGCCACGGCCCGGGCCTCCCCATGATCATGGGTGACGTACAGAGCAGTCGTCCCCTGCCTGGCCAGGATCTCCCGCAGGTCGATGACGAGCTGCTCGCGCAGCGCCCGGTCGAGGGCGCTCAGCGGCTCATCGAGCAGCAGCAGCCGCGGCCCGGGAGCAAGCGATCGCGCCAGAGCCACGCGCTGCGCCTGCCCGCCCGACAGGGTCGTGACCTCGCGCGGCCCATAGCCCGGCAGGCCGACGAGCTCCAGCATCTCCTCGACGCGCGCCCGCTTCTCGGAGCGCGGCATCCCGGTGAGCCCGTAGCCCACATTTCCGGCCACGTCGCGGAAGGGGAAGAGCTGACCATCCTGGAACATGAGGCCGAAACCCCGCTTGTGAACCGGCACGCGCACGACGTCGCGCCCATCCCACGCGATCGTCCCGCCCGCCAGATCCTCCAAGCCGGCAACGGCGCGCAGCAGCGAGGACTTCCCGCAGCCCGAGGCCCCCAGGAGGGCGACAGTCCGACCGCGGGCCACATCCAGGTCGACGCCGTCGACGGCGGTGACCGAAGCACCGCCCGCCGCACGGTAGACCACCCGCAGGCCGCGCAGGCTCAGGCCCTCCGGGGCCGGTTCGTCACCGAGTGCCCCGGAGGGGCCATCAGCGCCATCAGCCACGCCATCAGTCATGTCAGCATCATCAGCATCGTCAACATCGTCAGTCATGGGTCTCCTCCCGGACGCGGCGCAGGCGGGCGGTCTGCAGCCATTCGCAGATCAGCATGATCGCGGCGCTTCCCAGCGCCAGAACAACACCGGCCGCCAGCCCCATGCCCTGGTTCTGGGCGCCGTGCGCGCCGATGAGCCGGTAGAGGACCACCGGCAGGGTGTCGGTGCGGGGCCGAACGAGGAACGACGTCGCCCCGAACTCGCCCAGGCTCGTCGCCAGCGCGAAGCCCGCCGCCAGACCCCCGGCGCGCAGCAGGTGCGGCCCATCGACAGTGGCCAGAACCCGGCCCGGTCCCGCACCGAGCGCTGCGGCGGCCTCGCGCTGACGCGGGTCGATGGCGCGCAGCGCCGGCAGAAGGGTGCGCACCACCAGGGGGACGGCGACGACGGCCTGCGCCAGCGGCAGGATCCACCAGCTGCGGGTCAGCGCCAGCGGCGGTCGGGTCAGCGTGATGAGGAAGCCGAAGCCGACGGTCACGGCGCTCACGCCCAGCGGCAGCATGAAGGCGGCGTCGAGCATGCCCACCCCGCGGGCCAGCAGGCGGCTGCGGGGGCTGCGCGAGACCGCCAGGCTCACGGCCGCGCCCACGACCAGGGCGATGAGGGTGGCCACCACCGCCACGCGCAGCGAGTTCGCGGCCGCCTCCCACACGGTGACCGTCAGGGCGTTGCGGCCGCCGGTGGTCGACAGGTCCGTGTAGTTCGCCGTCGTCCACTGCCCCGCGCGCCGCAGGGACCGCACCACCAGGACGGCGACCGGCCCGATGAGCAGGCCGATCACGACCGCCAGCGTCAGGATCAGGGCCGGCAGGTCGCCCCGGCGCAGCCGGAGGGCGGGCACGTCCAGGCGCAGGGCCAGGCGCGCCTGGGAGGCGCGGCGGGCCCGCTCGACCGCCCCCAGGGCGACGGCGATGACGACCAGCTGGAGGACCGATAGGACCGCCGCGGCCCGCAGGTCGAGGTCCTTGGCGGTCAGCACGTAGATCTCGGTCTCGATGGTGCCCGTCCCGGGCCCGCCCAGGACCAGGACGACGCCGTAGGCGGTGGCGCACAGCAGGAAGGTGATGGAGGCGGCCGAGGCGATGGCGGGCATGAGGCTGGGCAGGGTGACGGTGCGCCAGGCCCGCCACGGAGAGGCCCCGAGCGCCCGGGCGGCCTCGACGGCGCGCGGATCCAGGCGCGACCACATGGTGCCGACGGTGCGCACCACCAGGCCGTAGTTGAAGAAGACCATGGCGGCCACGATCGCCGTCGTGGTGCCGTCCAGGCCGCTGCCCCCCAGGGGGCCGCCGGTGGTGAGCAGGGCGTGGAAGGCGACGCCGACGACGACGCTGGGCAGCACGAAGGGCACGATGACCAGGGCGCGCACCAGGTCGCGGCCGGGGAAGGCGCGCCGGTAGAGCACGGCGGCCCCGGGCACGCCCAGCACGACGCACACCGCGGTGGCGGCGGTCGCCTGGACGAGGGTGGCGCGGATGATCCTCCAGGTGCGCGCCCGCCCCAGGACCTCGGCGAAGCCTGACAGGTCGAGGTGGCCGAGATCGCCGTCGGGGGCCAGGCCGCGCGCGACCAGGGCCGCCACGGGCCAGGCGAAGAAGACGGCGAGGAAGACCAGCGGCAGCCCGACGGCGAGGCCCCAGGCGGCGCGCTCGCCCGCCCCGGCCCGCGGTCCCCGCGCCGTCGCCGAGATCGGTCCGCTTCCGCGCCGAGATCGGTCGTACTCCGGCTCGAGATCGGTCCACTTCCGCGCCGAGATCGGTTGGGGCCGACGGCGCGGCGCGTCCGGGCGTGCGGCGTCCCGGATGCGCTGTGCGCGCCGGCCGCTCAGCCGGCCGCTTAGCCGGCCAGTCAGCCGGTCGCTCACGCCCCGACGGCCTCGGTCCAGGCCGCCAGCCAGGTATCGCGGTTGGCGGCGATCTCGTCGGCGGGGACGGTCACGGGCTTGTCGGAGGTGGCGCCGAACTTCGTCATCTCCTCGCTCAGCGCGGCCTCGGGGCTGACCGGGTACATGTACATGTTCTCGGGGATGGAGCTCTGGACGTCGGCCGACAGCATCCACGTCAGGAATGCCTTGGCGCCCTCGGGGTTGGCGGCGCCCGCGAGGACTCCGGCGTACTCGACCTGCCGGGTGGCGGTGGCGAGCAGGGAGGCGGTGGTGGAGGCCGAGCCGTCGGCGGTCAGGGTCGCGGCGGGCGAGGAGGAGTAGGACACGACGATCGGGTAGGCGCCGCCCTCCCCGCCGCCGGAGAAGTCGGTGTAGTAGGCGCTGGTCCAGCCCTCATCGACGCGCATGCCGTTGGCCGCGAGCTGCCGCCAGTAGTCGGCGAAGCCGCCGGCGTCCGCCGTGCCGAAGTGCCCGACGGTGGCCAGCAGGAAGGCCAGGCCGGTGGAGGACGTCGAGGGGTTGATGGCCACGAACAGGTCCTTGTACTCGGCCTTGGTCAGATCCTCGAAGGCGGCGGGCGGGGTGAGGCCGTGATCCGTGAACCAGGCGGTGTCGATATTGGCGCAGACCTCGCCGAAGTCGATGGGGGTCAGCGCCGGGGTGTCGTCGATGATGTACTGGTCAGCGCCCTCGGGCAGGCTGACGGTGGCGGAGGTGTCGAGGACCCCCGCCTCCAGGATGCGGGAGGCGAAGGAGTTGTCCACGCCGAAGAAGGCGTCGCCCAGGGGCGCGTCCTTGGTCAGGACGAGTTTGTTGGTCAGCTCGCCGGCGTCCCCGGAGGCGACCACCTCCAGGGCGTAGCCGGTGTCCTCCTTGAAAGCGGAGATGAGGGCGTCGGGAACGGAGAAGGAGTCGTGGGTGACGACGGTAACGGTCTCGCCGCCGGCCGACCCCGATCCCCCGGAGCCCTTGGAGCCGCATGCCGCGAGCGCCAGTCCGACGGCGGTGGCCGCGGAGCCCGCCAGCAGAGTCCGGCGGGACAGCCGGTCGGTGCGGGGCAGCATCTCGCGGCGGGACGACGCCTTGGTGAGGCGGTTTCTCATGGTTCCTCCTGGATGAGTGCCGGGAGGGCCCGGACGCGCCTGATCGCGCCCGGGGAGATTCTGCTCGACTTCCTTCGCCGGTACTGACCGGAGCAGGTTCGAGGGTCTGCGGTCGCCCGCACTCTCAGCGCCGGACTCGCCGGGCGGAGCCGGGGCTCCGGGGCCGACGACGGGGCGCTCCCCTGTCGTTGGGAATAAGCATAGATGATGAATTTCGGACAAGGCGATTCCGGTGGTCTTACGCCCGTCATGCCGTTCCCGCTGCCGGCTGCGCCGCCCAGTGATGACCGCCATCGCCCGCGCCCCGCCTCGTATGAGCCGACGTCGGCGCCACAAGTGAGGCATGATCGGATGCGGCACGTCCCGACGACGCTCACAGCCCCTGCGGCGCACGCCGTCGTCGGCCCACGAATCGAAGAAACGGAGTGAGTCGCCATGAGCAATGACACGGACAAGCACAACGATCTCGCCTGGACGGCCGCCTCGGCCCTGATCATGCTGGCCTCCGGCGTCGTCGCCGAGAAGATCGTCGCCGTCGGATGGCAGACCATGACCGGCAGGCCGGCCCCCAAGGACGATGACAAGCTGTTGAGCTACCAGCTCGGTGAGGTCGCCGCCTTCGCGATCGTGTCGGGCGCGGTCATGTCCCTGACGCGCCAGCTCACCCTGCGTCAGGCCGCCAAATGGCGCGAAGGGCGCGAGATCCGGTTGGCCGGCAGGCGCGGCACTGCCATGAAAACCCTGGAGGCCTGACCCCGAGCCCCGGCCCGGCGTCCTCCGCAGGTTTCCCGGCAGCCCCAGCTTTCCAAGCATTCCCAGCTTCCCCCATCTCCGCTTGCCCGGTCCGTCCTTCGACTCAGTCGGTTCACGAGGCGATTCCGGACTGCTCCGAATCCACGGCGACATCGCGTCCGCCCGGTTCGGCTAGTCACGACGGCACTCCACAGGAGGCTCGAGGCCCGAACCCCCCTGCGATGCGTATCGATGATCATCATGCGCATCACGGCAATCATCAGGAAGGCGTCCACCACTGTGGTCGCTGGCAGGAAGACCAGCGAGACCTCGGCGAGCAAGGGCGTCAGAAGAAACGGCGAGCCGGCGATGGCGGTGATGGTGATTCCCCCGATGGCGACGATGCCGACGACGGTCACGATCGTGACCGCCACGAGGAACCAGCGCAGCGCCATGAGCCAGCGATGCACCCCGATGCGGCGATCTGCTCATGGACGACGGCGCACCCGCGGCAGGAGGCGGATAGCCCTGATAGCCCGGCTGACCCTGATAAACCTGATAGCCCTGGGCCGGCCTTCCAGAACCCGGCGAACCCGACCCTCCGGGCCCCGACCACGTGGGCGGCACCGGAGTGGATGAGACCGGTCGCTGATGCCGCCCTCCGTCCTGCGGACGAGGAGGAGAGGGGTCAGTGGCGCTCATGCACGCAGGATATGAGCGGAGCCGAGCAGCCACACTGGGGTCTTCTCTCCACGGATCCATAGATCCGCTCACACCGCAGAGCAGACACTTATCGTCATTCTCCTAGAACGTATTCGCCGTCACGTTCCACTATGCGGGCCTTGATTCCACGCCCGGCACGAGCCCCGAGCGCGGCCCCAAGGGGCACCTTCCAACCGTCCGCGTAGGCTGACGGCATGACGTCCCTTGCGATCGTGCGTATCGTCTGCGCAGTCGTGGTCACGCTCACCACCGTGGTGGGGGTGGCCGTTTTTGCGCGCGCCTGTTGCACGATCGTGGCCCGCATGCGCGTGGGCCGGCCCGTGCCGCGCGAGCGCCTGCGACCGGTCGGCCGCCGCCTGGTGCGCATGGTCGCCGAGGTCGTCGGGCACACCGCCTTCAAGGGCCGACCCTGGATCCGTGCCGCCCACTGGCTGGTCATGGTCAGCTTCCCACTGCTTTTCCTGACCCTGGTGACCGGCTACGGGCAAGTGCTGGCCCACCCCGCCTGGGAGCTGCCGTGGCTGGGCCACCAGGCCTGGTGGGCCTGGGTCGTGGAGCTCATCGCCTGGCTGAGCACGGCCGGGATCCTCCACATGATCGCCATCCGGCGCAGGAAGACCCGGCGCGGCGCCGCCGCCCCGCCCTTCCCCGAGACCGAGGAGAGCGCCACCCGCCCCCGAACCCCCCGCTTCGCCGGCTCCTCGGCCGCTCAGGCGCACTTCGTCGAGGCCGTGGTGACCGGCGTCGTCGCCTGCGTCCTGATCCTGCGCATGCTGGAGCACGCCCGGCTGGCGATCTCGACCGACGCCGCCGAGCGCGCACTGGCGAGCTGGACCCACTTCCCGCTGACGGCTTGGAGCGGCCCGCTGCTGGAGCCGCTGGGCTCCACCGGCCTGGCCATCGCCATCACCGTGGTGGCCACCATCAAGGTCGTCATCTCCATGAGCTGGTTCGTCGTCGTCGGGCTGCAGCCCTCCATGGGCGTGGCCTGGCACCGCTTCCTGGCCTTCGTCAATCTCTACGCGCGCCGCGACGCCGACGGCTCGAAGTCGCTGGGCCCCGTGGGGCCGCTGCTCCTGCCGGACGGCGAGCCGCTGACCGCCGAGACCATGGACGACCTCGACGCCGCCATGGAGGCCGCCGAGGAGTCGGGCGAGGAGGTCGCGCTCGGCGTGGGCAGGATCCAGGACTTCACCTGGAAGGGGCTGCTGGACTTCTCCACCTGCACCGAGTGCGGCCGCTGCCAGGACCTGTGCCCGGCGTGGAACACGGGCAAGCCCCTGTCCCCCAAGCTGTTCGTGCTGGCGCTGCGCGACCACCACGCCGCCGTCGCCCCCTACCTGCGGGCCGCCGATGCGCTCGGCGTCGCCCCGGAGGAGGTCACCGAGGAGATGCTGGCGCAGCGGCGCGACGGCGGGGGGATCGCCGGGCGCCTGAGCGGCATGACCGACGGGCTGGAGAACAACGACCGCCTGGGCCTGGCCCCCGGCAGCGCCCACACCGGCGACGTGCTGGGCGCACTGCTGGCCGCCAAGGCCGCCCCCGCCGAGACGGGCGTGGCCACGCGCCCCGCACCGCTGGCCGGGGAGGTCATCCCGGCCGACGTGCTGTGGTCGTGCACCACCTGCGGGGCGTGCGTGGACCAGTGCCCTGTCGATATCGAGCACCTCGATCACGTCATCGACGTGCGCCGCCAGCAGGTCCTCATGGAGTCGGCCTTCCCCAAGGAGCTGGGGCAGATGTTCCGCAAGATGGAGTCCAAGGGGAACCCGTGGGGGCTGGCGCCGCGCAAGCGGATGGACTGGGCCAAGGGGCTGGACTTCGAGGTGCCGGTCATCGGGGCCGACGTCGAGGACGCCTCCGAGGTCGATTACCTGTTCTGGGTGGGCTGTGCGGGCGCCTTCGAGGATCGGGCCAAGAAGACGACGCGGGCGGTGGCCGAGCTGCTGCACATCGCCGGGGTGAGCTTCGCGGTGCTGGGCGACGCCGAGTCCTGCACGGGCGACCCGGCCCGCAGAGCCGGCAACGAGATCCTCTACCAGATGCTCGCCTCCCAGAACGTCGAGACGCTCACCGAGGCCAAGGCCCAGCGCATTGTGGTGACCTGCGCCCACTGCTTCAACACGATCTCGCGGGAGTACCCGCAGATCGGGGGGCACTTCGAGGTGCTGCACTACACCCAGCTGCTCAACACACTCGTGCGCGAGGGGCGGCTGAAGCCGGTGGCGCCGCAGGGGGACGGGCGCCGACGGCGGGGGCCGGCGCAGGAGCGGAAGCCGGGCCGGCGGCGGGGGCCGGCGCAGGAGCGGGAGCCGGCGCGGCCGGCCCGACCGTCACCTACCACGACGCCTGCTACCTGGGCCGCCACAACCAGGTGTACTCCCCGCCGCGCGAGCTGTTGGAGGCGACCGGCGCCAAGGCGGTCGAGATGCCGCGCAACCGGGAGACCGCCTTCTGCTGCGGCGGCGGCGGGGCGAAAGCCTTCATGGAGGAGTCGATCGGTACGCGCATCGCGGTGGAGCGCTCGCGCGAGGCCATCGGTACCGGCGCACAGGTGGTCGCCACCGCCTGCCCGTTCTGCACCACCATGCTCTCCGACGGCGTGGCCAGCCAGGGCGCCGATGTACGGGTCACCGACGTCGCCTCCCTCATGCTCGAGGCCGTCCACCGCGGACAGGAGTGACCGCCGACAACCGCCGAGATCGGTCGTACTCCGTGCCGAGATCGGTCCGGTTCCGCACCGAGATCGGTCGCACTCCGTGCCGAGATCGGTCGAGTTCCGGCTCGAGATCGGTCCGGTTCTGCGTCGAGATTGTGGTGTGTCAGGACATCTGAGACAGGGGTGAGTGCTTCGGGCGTGGTCCTCGGTGGGGTGGTTCTCGGGGCTGAAGGCCGGATGAGTCGGGCCGCACCGCCGTGAGCCGGCTCTGACTGATGCCTGCATGTGCCAAGCAGGCGGCACGCGGAGGGGCACGCCGCCCCCTCCCGGCCCCATCCCCATATCCGCGCATGCCGCCACAGTTGATGTTGCACACTCGCGCACGCCCCACACCGGCGGGAACCGCGGAATCATGAGGAACAGCATTGTCCGTAGCGGTCATGGTCGGGTTCCCATGTGCGCAGACCCCCCCTCATTGCACATGGGAGCCCGACCACCAGACACCACGCCCACCAGAAAAGCCTGTCATTCCAACAAAAACCAGCCGCCGTCCTGCAGGGACCCCACCCTCCCATGTGCAACACCAACGACAACCACACCCACCAGGCACACCACACCCCACACAACCAACCCACCACAAACTCCAACCGGAACCGGACCGATCTCGACGCGGAATACGACCGATCTCGACGCGGAGATGTACCGATCTCGCGGCGGAAACGGACCGATCTCGGCACGGAGTACGACCGATCTCGAGAAGCAAATGCCGTAACTCGCCACCCAGCAGGTGTGCTAAAGTCGACGCAATAACGTCGACTTGCCCAGGACCCGAGGAAGGTGACATGAGCAAGCGCTCGCGCCGTCCCCACAATGAGCTGAAGAACGCCATGCGGGCCTTCCTGGCGACCCTCGACGGCGGTCACGCCTCCATCGCGGAGATCAAGGAGGCGATCCGCCCCGTAGTGGGCACCGCGCCGGATTCCTCCTACCGCAGCGCACTCCAGGACGAGCGCTACTTCGAGCGGGTCTCGCGCGGAGTCTTCCGGCTGCGGCCCAGTGATAGGGGCGATCATGTCGGTGCCGTCTGAGACGCTGGACGACATGAACATCAGGACGATCCCCTCCTTGGTGGCTCTGGCCGCCGCCCTCGGCGCCGAGGAGACCGGCGATCTGAGCGCCGCCGAACAGCGCTTGCTCGACGAGCAGGACCAGGACGCAGCCCCGGCAGCGGAACTCGTCCTCAGAGCCTCGTCTCTGATCCGTCGGGGCGAGGATCCGCTGGGTGACGCCTACTGCGCGATCCGCTCCCCCGGCGAGCGCCGTCCGCTCGGCCAGACGTACACGCCGCATCCGATCATCGAGGCGATGCTGCGCTGGGCGTCGGACCACGGGACCCCCACCCGCGTGGTCGACCCCGGTGCGGGCTCGGGGCGCTACCTGCTCGCCGCGGGGAGAAGGTTCCCCGAGGCGGAGTTGCACGGCTCCGACGTCGATCCGCTGGCCACCCTCATGCTGCGCGCCAACCTGGCGGCGGCGGGGCTGGCCGGCCGGGCCCGCATCCACCTCGGCGACTACCGCGCATTGGCGCTTCCCGAGGCGGAGGGCCCGACGCTCTTCATCGGCAACCCGCCCTACGTGCGCCACCACCAGATCGCGCCGGAGTGGAAGGCCTGGCTCCTGCAGACCGCCCGCCGACACGGCCTGCACGCGAGCGCCCTGGCGGGCCTGCACGTCCATTTCTTCCTCGCCACCGCCGAGTACGGGCGCCGCGGCGATTTCGGCGCGTTCATCACCTCCTCGGAGTGGCTGGACGTCAACTACGGCGCACTCGTGCGCCGGCTTCTGCTCGACGAGCTGGGCGGCCAGTCGCTCCACGTCCTCGCGCCCGAGGCGCAGCCGTTCTCGGATGCGACGACGACGGGGGCGATCACCTGCTTCCGCATAGGCGACACGGTCCCGGCGATGAAGGTCCGCCGGGTCGAGTCGGTCTCGGACCTCGGCCGCCTGGCCAAGGGGCGCAGCGTCTCCAGGCAGCGCCTCACGGAGACGAATCGCTGGTCCGTGCTGACCCGCGTGACCCCGGCGCTCCCCGAGGGTCACGTCGAGCTCGGGGAGCTATGCCGGGTCCACCGGGGGACTGTGACCGGCGCGAACGCCGTGTGGGTCAGGCGCGACGCGCATCCGGACCTGCCCGAGCGGGTGCTCTTCCCGAGCATCACGAGGGCCCGCGAGCTGTTCGGGGCCGGTGCGCGGCTCGGAAGCCTCGACGCCCTGCGCCGCGTCGTGGACCTGCCGGTGGATCTCGACGTCTTCGACGCCGCCGAGCGCAGGCAGATCGACCGGTTCCTGCGCGAGGCCCGGGCCAGGGGCGTGCCCGAGGGCTACATCGCCTCGAACCGCAGGGCCTGGTGGAGCGTCGGCCTGCGGGCGGCCGCACCGATCCTGGCCACGTACATGGCTCGCCGTCCTCCGGCCTTCGTCCGCAACGACGCCGGTGCGCGGCACATCAACATCGCCCACGGGCTCTATCCCCGCGAGGAGATGACCGACGCGGTTCTGGATCGCCTCGCCGACCACCTGCGGGCAGCGGTCACGCTCGCCCAGGGGCGGACCTATGCCGGCGGGCTGGTGAAGTTCGAGCCCCGGGAGATGGAGCGCATTCCGGTGCCGGGCCCGGACATGCTCACCGAGGGGGCGTAGCAAAGTGGGAATCAATCCTCCGAAATGGACCGCAGAGGAGTTCGAGCGGGAGGCCGCCCAGGCCATTCGTCACTTCCGCGAGACCCGCATGCACGAGCCCTTGGAGGCCTATCTCGACTACGTTGAGGAATACCGCCGGCAGGTCGAGACTCTCATTGAAGAGACCGTTGATCTCACGCGGCTGAGCAATCTGGCCGTCGAGCTTCTGACGAATCCTCAACGGCTGACGGCTATTCGGTACCTGGCCTCCCCCGCGATCAGCGAGGACGACCTGAAGGTCCTCGCCGACGCCGCGCTCACCCCCAAGCGCCTCAACGCCGATCCCGACATGGCGCGCCGCGTCATTGAGACGGTCCTGATGGGGCTCGACCGAGAGCGCTTCCCCTGGGTGGCGGAGAGCCGCGAGCCCACCGAGGGCGAGCGGGCGACCGCCGTCGTGTCCACGGCAGCACTGATCGCCACGCAGAAGGTACAGACGGGTCGCCGCAACGAGGCGAAGAAGACCCAGGAAGGCGCTGTCGCCGATGCGCTCCGCGCCGCCGGGTTCACCGAGGTGCCGACCCGAGCGGTCACGAACATGTCGCACCTGCCCGCGCACGGCGAGTTCTGCGCCGAAGCCCTTTTCGGCAGCCGCAAGGCGGACCTCATCGTGCGCCTGTGGGACGGCCGGGTCATGCCCACCGAGTGCAAGGTCTCGAATTCCTCGACCAACTCGGTCAAGCGCCTCAACAACGATGCAGCGGTGAAGGCGCGGACTTGGATTCAGGAGTTCGGCACGGTGACGTGCGTGCCCGCAGCAGTCCTGTCGGGCGTTTTCAAGACCCGCAATCTCATCTCCGCCCAGGCCGATGGCCTCACCCTGTTCTGGGCCCACGGGCTGGACCGGATGATCTCGTTCATCAACAGCACCCGGGAGGCCGGGCGATGAGTGCTCGCATCACTCACCTAACCCTAGAATGTCGCAGCAACAAGCCGGTAAGGTTGTATCTATATTGGGCATCGCTAGAACCATAACATTCGGCGAACCGTCAAGCGCCAACCACAATGGAGAGGAGCATCCGCAGCCATGATCGACTCAGCGTGGAAGACGTGGTACCGTGCACAGCACGACAGTCGATGCAACACCTCTGGTGAAGAATTCGAAGACTACGTGACCAAGATTCTTAAACGTCTTCACACCGACTATATGAAACCCGATTCTATGGGCAGCCGTGGCGATGGCGGTTGTGACGGCTTTGCAGAGAACTTCTCCATCCTCTACGCCTGCTATGGTCAGCGTGCCACTACAGGAGTCGACCAAAAAACTAAAGAAAAGCTGGAAGCGGACTTCGCCAGAGGGTATTCCACCTGGACAACCTTTACAACATGGCGATTCGTAACCAACGCGCAGTTCGGTCCAGCCCCGACCAATAGCTTGATTAAATTGCAAAAACAACATGAGGCGGGCACTAAACGCCCGCTCACCTTGGAACTCTGGAAAGCACCCGATGACCTGTGGTGGAAAGCCGCCAATAAATTGAACACATCGCAGCTCGATGAAATAATGCCAGGCGTTCCGCATGCGCAGAACGTAAAACTCAGCGACATGGTAGAACTTATCGAATCACTTACGGCAGTCAATGACAAAGGCACTGATCATCTTCATCCCATCAATCCTGTTCCTTCAACGAAAATGGAGTTTAATAAACTTCCAACAACTACGAGGCTAGAGTTCAACGAAGGAAGGCTCTTGACTCCGCGGATCGAAAAATGGTTTTCGGAGCAAGCGGATCCCCTTCTTCGAGACAATAAAGCTCGTCAGTTTCACGAAATTTATTGCGAAGCACGCCGGACTACGACTGATGTGCGCGAAATCGTAAGACAAATATATGGCGCCCTGGGAGGATCTGATTTCGACATGTCTACGAAACGTGCGAATGCCGTGTACGCCGTTACGGCGTATTTCTTTGATTCATGCGATATTTTTGAGGAACCACCTTCAGACTACACCGGGAGTAAATCATAAAATGCTTCTCCCAACTAAGGGAATTACCGCAGACCGAGCCCTGTTGACGGTGGGCGCAGCATTACTATCCCTGTTAGATTCGCCTACCACCGTCTCCGGACTATGGGAAAGACTCTCACAGAAAACGAAGTCGAATGACGAGTTCGCCCGAATCACATTCGATTGGTTCGCCATGGCCCTGTCCATGCTGTTTGCCATCCAAGCGATCAATTGGAATGCCTCGGGTCAGTTGGTGAGGTCTCATGTTCCTGCATGATATCGGTTCCTCCGATGAGCGTTTTAAAACGCTCAGTTTTCACGAAGGCATGAACATCCTTCTAGCGGACAAGGCGACAGAGTCCAGACTTGGTGACAGCCGAAACGGCGCGGGTAAGACGAGTTTCATTCACATTATCCGATACTTGCTCGGCGGTAGCCTCAGAGATGGCCTCAAGTCAAGCGAACTTACTTCATTTTACTTTTGGTCAGATCTAGAGATTTTCGGCACCGAAGTAACTCGGGTCGAACGTTCAATGTCGCCCCGAACGAAAATTCAAGTTAATGGAGAAGTGACCACTGTCGACGAGTGGAAGTTGGAAGTCGGTAACATCTTCGGACTCCCTGCCGACGTGGATCGTCCCACAGTTGGTCAGCTAATTGGTCAACTCATTCGCGATTATTTTGGCGATCCTCTCAAGACATACCCAGCGGAGTCCGCCTGGGAATCTGGAACACGAATCGGGTATCTTCTGGGTTTCTCGCCCGAGATCCTCATGAAGGGCGGTAAAGCATCCGCTCTGGAAAAGAACAGAAAAACACTCAGAAAGTTAATTTCAGATGGCGCCCTTGGATCAATACCTCTTAACGAGGCCGAACTTCGCGCACGTTTAGCGCAGACCCGTCAGCGGCGATCGCGCCTCGAAAAGAATCTGTTAGGTTTTCGTATCGATGATCAGTACGCCGAACATCAGGCAGAGGCTGATAGCCTCACCCATGCCATTAGGGATCTAAATGATGAAGGTCTTGCTTTAGAGCAGCGAAAGCGCGATCTCGAACTTGCATTCCAAGACGAGAGTCCAGTAGCTTCGAATGGTGAAGTGACCAAGCAGTTGGAATCGATGTACGCCGAGATCGGCATAATACTCCCCGATGTTGTCGCACGACGATTTGACGAAGTCTCAGACTTCCATTCATCCGTAGTACGAAATCGGCGAATGTATCTCCAATCAGAGTTGGCCTTAGTCATTGATCGACTTGGGGCAGTTCAAGCGGAGCGCTCGGACTTGGACCAGCGTCGAGCTGCCGTGATGAATCTGCTGAACGAGTCAATGGCGCTCGAAACATTCCGGGATGCGGAACGGGAACTCACTGAGCTGGATTCAGTCGCAGCAGATTTGGAGCGAAAGTTAGAACTTGTACAGTCGATAAATGATACAGGTCTCCGCCTTCGTTCGATTACGGCCGACGCCGAGTCCAGTCTACGAACTGAGATGACTGAAAAAGAAGCCTCCCTCGAAGAAGTAATTTCGTTGTTCCACCAACTTGGTGAAGAAATATACGACGATCGCGATGTTTCTCTACTCATTGAGGCTACCAACAAGGGAGTACTCAAAGTTGTTCCGAAGATTGACGGCGACGCCTCTGCCGGCATCCTAGGCGTGAAGACCTTCCTTTTGGACATCGTCTGTCTAGTGATGGCCATTAAAGCTGACCGCGCCCCCCGTCTCCTTGTGCACGACAGTTTTCTTTTTGATTCAATGGATGATAGACAGGTCGCCTCCTGCCTTAACATTGGGGCACGTTTAGCGGACACCATTGGATTTCAATACATTGTCACACTCAACTCAGACAGGCTCACAGCCGCCGAGGCAGAAGGATTCGAAAGGCGTAAATACGTTATCGACCCCATTTTAACGGATGCGGGTGAAGAGGGCGGCCTCTTTGGCTTCCGCTTCCAGTAGCAACGCCCTAAGCAACACCATAAACTGTTTCCTCGTAAGGATTGTTGAAGAACAGCTAAGGAGAACGGGCGACACCTGCGCATGAGAAGCCAGCATGGCCGGCCAAAAAATGGATTAAGCTTAATTAAGCATAGCGACGCTATTTCCTTAATTTTCCTGGATATCGCTCAGTACGGCACATCAATGGAGCACAACTGGCTAGCGCCTCGGCCGGTCGATCCGGCGACCGACCAGCAGATAACCGGCATACGCCACCAGCGCCCCCAATGAGTTGGCCAGGATGTCCCAGTTCGTGTCCTCCAGAGTCAGTCGCGATATACCGGCCTTCACCGCGCCGAGCTCGACCAGCTCATTGACGCATCCGAGCGCCGACACCAGGGCGAACAGGGAGAACAACTCGACCGGCCAGCGGCTGCGCCACCCAAGAGACTGCTTCACGTAGTACCACAGAAATCCCGTGAATATACCGCCGCCCACGAAATGAGTCGTGAAGCTGGTATCCCGCCCCTCGATCAGCGGTGACGGCAAGTACCACGACACCCAGAAAAGAATGCACGCCGCGTACAGCCACCAGCGCCAGCGGCGCTCCTCAGCGAGCCCCGCCCGCCGCATGACCGCAGGCACCACCGCGGCGAGAACAATCGGCACGAAAACAGAGATAAAAATAATATACATAAGAACTCCCCGACTACCGGCCGCGCAGTCGGCCCATCTACTTCCGCCTACTCCGACTACTCCGAGGCCCGCTCGCCATCGGCAGGCAGCCGCGGCCCCCGATCCTCGTCATCCCCCTCCCCCGCATTCCGGCGCCAACTGCTTTCCACCGTGTAGAGGACGATGAGGAGGAGGTAGGTGGCCACACTCAGCCAGGCGCTGATCACGCTCACGGCGGCGGCGATGGCGTAGAGCAGCGGCCCCATGGCGAAGCGCCGCGTCATGGCCCGCACGACGTCGTCGGGAACCTCCGGCTTCAGACAGCGCCTATTCCTAATGGCGGCCCGCCACAGCCCATTGAAGAAAAGACCCCCGACCACCATGACCATGCCGTAGAAAACAGCACCGATCCGCGCGTCCTCCCCCGTCTTGAGAGCGCGGGTGAGCACGGTGGTGGCAAAGGGGAGAAAAGCGACGTCGAGCAGGAGGAGAAGATTGCAGACAAGCACCCACTGATCGACATAGCGGATCTTCTGGAAAATGGCGTGATGATTGAGCCAGACCTGCCCGATCAGCAAAAAGCTGAGCACGAAGCCCACATAGCTGGGCCATATGGAGAGCAACCCGCTGGTGAGCGCATCGTCGTCGGGAAGTCTGATCTCCAGACTCAGCAGCGTAATGGCAATCGCGATCACGCCATCGCTGAATGCCTCCAACCGTCCGGGCGACATACGACCAGCCTCCCCATTGACCACGCCTCAGCAGCTTACTACGCCTGTTTGCCCCTTGCTACGCCCCTTACGGCCGTACAGGAAGGGGTAAATGAGCGTTGTAAGCGCTCGCCCGGCCCCGCCCGCACGGAGTACGGTCGCAGCATGTCGCACAGCACGTCCCGCATCGTCATCATCGGCGGCCACGGCAAGATCGCGCTTCTGGCCGCCCCGCTGCTCGTGGCCGACGGCCATGAGGTCATCTCCGTCATCCGCAATCCCGCCCAGGCCGACGACGTCGCCGCCACCGGCGCCACACCCCTGGTCCTGTCCGTAGAGGACGCCGGCACCGAGGAGCTCGCCCAGGCATTCGCCGGGGCCGACGCCGTCGTCTGGTCGGCGGGGGCCGGCGGCAAGGGCGGGCCGGAGCGCACCGACGCCGTCGACCGCGCCGCTGCGATCCGCTCGATGGAGGCCGCCGAGGCGGCGGGCGTGCGCCGCTACATCATGGTCTCCTTCATCACCGCCTACGGCGAGGTGGCCGACGACCACCCGCTGCGCGCCTACGCCATCGCCAAGATAGCCGCGGACCGCCACCTGCAGACCACCGGCCTGGACTGGACGATCCTCGGCCCCGGCCTGCTCACGCAGGACGAGCCCACCGGCGCCATCACCGTGGGCCGCGTGGGGGCCGGCGAGTCCTCAACCGATGCGCCCACCTCCCGCGGAAATGTGGCCCGGGTGATCGCAGCGGTGCTCGGCGAGCCTGCCAGCATCGGCAGAGTCATCCCCTTCCGGGACGGCGGCACGCTCATCGCCCAGGCGGTCGCCGACGTGCCGGAGGCCTACTCAGACCTGTCCTGAGCGAACTCGGACGCGCGACGAGGTCGACATTTCGGGACGACGGCGACGGTGCCACCGTCGATCTCGTTCGAGAATGTCAACCTCGACGAGAGGGTGGAATACTCAAGACGAAGACCATCGTTGGCCGGCGAACCATGCGCGGGCGCTCGGCGCCAGCCCCGCCAAGGACATGCCGATCATGAGCGCAGCCGCGATCACGAGCGGCACCGCATACCCCAGATCCTCGAACGAGCCGCCAGGGCTGTGCGACTCTGCAAGAAAAGTCAGGATCGTAGCGTACAGGGAGTGCAGCAAGAAGACCCCCGAAGCCACAGCGGATCCCGCCACGAGTGTGACCCGTGACCCGCCCGGCCGAGACATGACGACGGCTCCCGCCGCCGCCAGCCCCACCACGATAAGAATCGCCAGCCCCACACCGAAGGGCACCGCACCACCCACAGGCTGGGAATTCGCATACCAGTACAGGCCGTACCCGAGCCTCATATCAGCTCCATACTGGTCGAACGGCGCGCCGACTCCACTCATAAGCAGAAGAACGGGCGCATTGACCAGCCTCCCTGCTGCCAGAACGAGCAGGAACTGCGCTGCCCCAGACGACAGCAGCACAGAAATCGGTGGTGAGCCGGGCCGACCACGAAGCCTCGTGCAACTCATCCAGCCGGCAATCATGAACAGGCAGACCTCGATCAAAGAAATAAGGAAGAAGGAGGCGTTCGTGACTGCACTCAGGAATGTATGCCCACCCGCATAAGCGACGACAAGGACAAGGTCGAACACTGAAGAGGCGACCGACATAGCCGCAGCGGGGATAAAACTCGGAATCGGCCGGCGCTTGACAGCCTGAACAATCCCCACAACGACTATCCATGTCATCGAGCTGAATACGAACCGGTACACCATATCGATCAGACTAAACCCAGCATAACTCCCTATTGAACTGAGAAAAGGAAACGCCAGCTGACACGTCAACAGCGCAGCGAGAATCACGAACAGGCCGGCCCTGGAGGGCTGGCGGGGGATCGGCCTGCGTCCGGGCACGGGCCCGTATTGGTGTCCATACGTGTGCGCGTATGCGATCGGCGCGCTTCCCGGGACCTGAGGGCCCGCCTGAGCTCCTGCAGAGTACGAGGCGCCATACGGACCGGAAGGCATCCCGCCCGGATAACCGCTCAGCGGAGCGGAGGACGCCGAGCCCGGGACGGTCCCGGGGGTGCCATTGACCGCGTAGGCGCCAACACCCCCGGCCGACCCGGCGAGCTCAGCCGACCGATGCGCCCCGTCACCTCCGTCAGCTTCATCTCCGCTAGCTCCGCTGACTCCACTGACTCCGGGATCGCCGTCGAGACCCTGATCAGAGGGGTGCTCGGGCACTGGGGGGAACGTCATGACCGCAGTCTGCCATCGCACCGGTCGCACCGGACCGGGCAGCCCTCCCCAACTTTTGCCTCCCGCCCGGGGGTAGCACCCGGCGGCCAGGAGGAGAAGACTACGGCGTGAGCGGAGTCGCTTGCGGCTCAGGCCACAGCATCAGCACCACGCCTCTGTTCGGTAGGACACCATCATGACCTTCACCTACACGATCAGCTTCACACTCGATACCGTCACGTCCCTCCCACCCGTCGCCGGCAGCGAGGAGCAGCGCGCCTACTGGGTCGCCCCCGACCTCCTGGCCTGGCCGATGTCCCTGCTGCCCAGGGGAATGAACCGCGAGAAAGTCGTCACCGATTCGGGCCGGCCCGTCCCCGGCACCGGCCTGGCCTTCCAGCTGGTCACGGCCCCCGAGGGCGGTGCAGCCGCCGTCCACGGACGCATCGTGGGCGCGGACGGCCTGGCCGCCCCCACGCTCACGCCCCTGCGCGTCGTCGGCAATCTGCCCGAGAGCGTTCGCACCGCCCACCCCAACCTGGAGGGCTATATCGCCCTGAGCCCGACCGACTCCGCCGGCACGCCCCTGCTCGACGGCGACGCCATCGCCGCCGCCCTGACCGGCCAGGTGGCGGTGGCCCAGCACGTGGACGCCAACACGGACGGCAACGGGGGGCGCCTGGACGCCTTCACCGGCGTGCAGACCGCCATCGTCCTGGACCGCCTCTACACCGAGGCCGCCTCCCGCGCCGACCTGGGCGTCACCTTCAGCGACGGCAGTTCCGAAGGCCCCGACGACGACAGTTCCGACAACGTCGATACCGACCGCCCCTCCTTCGCCCTGTGGGCGCCCACCGCCAAGACCGTCACGCTGCTGACCTGGCAGACCGGCGATCCCCTCGGCTCCGTGCCCGAAATGCCCGGCCCCGCCACGCGCACCCCCGCCATCCAGGGCGATGACGGTCGCTGGTGCGTGCCCAACGCCGACGGCCGGATCGGCGTCGGCTGCCAGTACCTGTGGGAGGTGAAGGTGTACGTGCCCTCCACCCGCCGGGTGGAGACCAACATCGTCACCGACCCCTACTCGACGGCGCTGACGACCGACTCCACCCGCTCGGTCGCCGTCGACCTCGCCGATGCGCGCCTGGCGCCCGACCAGTGGGCCGCCGTCCCCGCCCCGCCGGTTCGCAACGACTCCGCCCGCAGCATCTACGAGCTGCACGTGCGCGACTTCTCGGCCGCCGACGAGACCGTCCCGGCCGAGCTGCGCGGCACCTACCGGGCCTTCACCATGGAGGACTCCACCGGTGTGCGCCACCTGGCGGAATTGGCGGGTGCCGGGATGAACACCATCCACCTGCTGCCCACCTTCGACATCGCCACGATCCCGGAGGACCGGGCCGGTCAGCACTCCCCGGAGATCCCCAAGGGGCTGGGGCCGGCCTCCACCGAGCAGCAGGCGGCGGTGTCGGCCGTGGCCGACCGCGACGCCTACAACTGGGGTTACGACCCCTTCCACTGGGGCGCCCCCGAGGGCTCCTACGCCACCGATGGCCACCAGGACGGCGGGGCGCGCATCGTCGAGTTCCGGCAGATGGTCGGCGCCCTGCACGCCCTGGGCTACCAGGTGGTGCTCGACCAGGTCTACAACCACATGGCGGCCTGCGGGCAGGACCGTCTCAGCGTTCTGGACAGGGTGGTGCCCGGCTACTACCACCGGCTCGACGCCGTCGGGAAGGTGACGAACTCGACCTGTTGCGCCAACACCGCCACCGAGCACGCCATGTGCGAGCGCCTCATGATCGACTCGGTGGTGCGCTGGGCCAGGTGCTACCGGGTGGACGGCTTCCGCTTCGACCTCATGGGGCATCACCCGCGCGCCGTCATGGAGCGCCTGCGCACCGCCCTGGACCGGCTCACCGTGGAGGCCGACGGCGTCGACGGCTCCTCGATCTACCTGTACGGGGAGGGCTGGAACTTCGGGGAGGTCGCGAACAACGCCCTGTTCGTCCAGGCGACCCAGGGGCAGCTGAACGGCACCGGCATCGGCGTCTTCAACGACCGCCTGCGCGATGCCGTCCACGGCGGGGCGCCCTTCGACGCCGACCACCGCATCTTCCAGGGCTTCGGCACGGGCCTGCTCACCCAGCCCAGCGGGCTCGACAAGCGCAGCTGGGACTACCAGTCGGCGGATCTGGCTCACCGCACCGACCTGGTGAGACTGGGGCTGGTGGGCAATCTGACCGACTACGTCATGACGGTCTCGGACGGCTCAGTGCGCCGGGGCGCCGACCTCATCCACAACGGCGCACCGGCCGCCTACACCTCCAGTCCGCAGGAGAACGTCAACTACGTCGACGCCCACGACAACGAGACCCTGTACGACCTGCTGGCCTACAAGCTGCCGCGGGGGATGCCCGTGTCCGAACGGGTGCGGATGAACACCGTCTGCCTGGCCACGGTGACGTTGGGGCAGTCGCCGTCCTTCTGGTGCGCCGGCACCGAGCTGCTGCGCAGCAAGTCCCTGGACCGGGACTCCTACAACTCCGGGGACTGGTTCAACGCCATCGACTTCTCGGGACAGCGCAACGGATTCGGCCGAGGGCTGCCCCCGGCGAGGCAGAACGAGGGGGTCTGGCACATTCAGGGGCCATTGTTGGCGGATGCGTGGCTGCGCCCCTCGCCCGACGAGATCGCGATGGCCCGGGCGCAGGCCCTGGACCTGCTGCGACTGCGCTCCTCCACGCCCTTGTTCAGCCTGGGGGACGCCGGCCTCATCCGGGACAAGCTGAGCTTCCCGGGCTCGGGCTTCGCGGCCCCGCCGGGCATCATCGTCATGCTCATCGATGACACCGCCGGGAAGCGGGACGTGGACCCGTCCCTGGACGGCGTCCTGGTGGTCTTCAACGCCTCCGGGCAGACGCTCACCCAATCCCTGACCGAGCTGGCGGGGCGGGACTTCCACCTCTCCCCGATCCAGGCCGAGGGGGCCGACGACGTCGTGCGGCAGACCGGCTTCGACCGGTCCACGGGGACGGTGAGCGTGCCGGCGCGCACCGTGGCGGTGCTGGTTCAGGACCAAGCGGCGAAGAAGCGGCCGGGAGCGCCGAGGCCGGGGAAATCGGGCAAGAACTAGCCCCTCACCCGTCCGTCCTCGTCGCGGCCGCGTCGGTCCGCCCCGGTGAGCTGCTTCAGGTCACTGCGCTAGCCCCTCACTCGTCGCGGCCGTGTCCCACCTCGGGCCGGTCTGCGAGTGAGCGAGTGAGTCGGCCCCGTCGGCCCGTCAGTCGGACAGCTTGTGCAGGCGGTCGATCGGAGTGGAGACCGCCTCGCGCGCCTTCACCACGGTCTCCTCGTCGGGGGCGTCGTAGAAGCACAGGCACTTGACCGTGTCCTCGCGCACGTAGGTGCGCAGGAAGCTGACCTCGGGCACCTGGGCGTACTTGGGCGAATTCGCCTTCTTGCGCGTCAGGTAGGTCTCCATGTCGATCTCGGCGGGGATGTCCCACTCCACGAGGTAGTCGGCCGATCCGCGCAGGCCGCGGATGTCCTCGATCTCGGCGCCCACCAGGCGCACCTCGTCGGGGCCGGTGATCTCGGAGGTCTCGACGGCCTTGAGGCCCTCGCGGACGGCGGCGCCCAGGGCGTCCGGGTCGCCGTCGTGCTCGACGACGGTGAACACGCGCCCATGGCCTGAGGTCACCTGGGATTCCAGGACGGCGGCGGATACGGAGGAGGCGGCCTCATCCACGGCGGCGATGAGGGCCCGGGCGGAGGCGCGATCGGATGCTGCAGGGACGATCTCGAAGAGGTAGAGGGACATGGCGTCTCGTTTCTTCCTGATGGAGGGACGAATGTCCCATTATCGTTCCAGAGCGTCTCCGGTTGACCAAGGGCACCTCACATTCCGGACTCCAGGACGGCGGACCGCACCGGCTCGCAGTCCGCCCCCGGCCGGGCCCGGACGTCGGTTGCGCGCTGACCGCCCCCGATTGTCGGAATCACGATCACAGTCACCCCACCGGCGTCGGTTGCGCGAATCGCCCTCATATTTCAGTGCTGACTTATTCACGTGGAGATTGAGGAGACGCCGTGAACTCGCCGCCCGGCCAGCTCGGCGGCCCGCGCGAGCACGTCGTCGAGCATGTCCGCGGTGAGCCGGCCGGTGAAGGTGTTCTGCTGACTCGGGTGGTAGCTGCCCAGCAGAGTGGCCTCATCACCGTCGGGGCGCGCAAGCACCGCCTCGGCGCCGTGCCCGAAGCGCGGTTTGGGTCTCGGCGCGCTCCAGCCCGCCTGTCGGACAACTCTCAGTGCCGTGTCCCAGGCGATCCCACCGAGCGCCACCAGCACGCGCACCTGCGGCATGAGGGCGAGTTCGCGGGCGATCCAGGGCAGGCAAGCGGCCTTCTCCGCCGTCGTCGGCTTGTTGGCGGGCGGGGCGCAGCGCACCGCCGCACCCATGCGCAGGCCGATCGGCGCCTGCCCATCGCCGGCGTGCCGCGAAGTGTCACGAGTGGCCATGCCCGCACGGTGGAAGGCGGCCCACAGCCAGTCGCCGGACCTGTCCCCCGTGAACATGCGACCGGTGCGGTTGGCGCCATTGGCCGCGGGAGCCAGCCCGACGACGTAGATGCGCGCATCGGCCGGCCCGATACTCGGCACCGGGCGCCCCCAATAGGGCTCATGCGCGAAGGAGGCGCGGCGGCCGATCGTGGCCACCCGCTCTCGCCACGCCACCAGGCGCGGACAGGCCCGACACACGCTGACCCGGGCGTCAAGGGCGGGAATATCGGTTGCGGAGCGGGCCAGGCGCGCCACGCCGTCGGCCGAGTGCGCCACGGGGGTGGTGGTATCGGCCGGGTCACCGGGCCAACCGATTCCGGGCGGGACGGGCGAGATAAAGCCCGTTCCGGTGAGCGGGTGCGGATCGGTCGCCCCTGTCGCTTCTGTCATCGCCCCAATTATCGCGCGCCGATCGCAGGCGGACCCGGCGCCCTCCCGCCCCGTTCGAATCCGCTTCCATCCGCTCCTACTCCCATCCGAGCCCATCGAGCCCATCCGAGCCCATCCGAAAAAGGTGGGGCCCACGCACTTCCGGCTCCCCGCACCACCACACCACCCTTCAGCATTTGCCCGCGGTTCTCTCGATGTAGGCGATGCTGAGTCTCGCTCGCGCGCCGACCTCGTCCCTTGACCTCGGGCGCGAGCCGGGTCCCGTAGGGCTGGGGCGGGCACGGCGCGGGGCTCAGCCTTGACCTCAGGCGCGAGCCGGGTCCCGGCCGGGGACAAGCCCCGCAATGGGGCCAGGTCGAATCCGAAACCCCCGGCCGCCGACGCGAAGCAGCCCTGTGGAGGTGATACGCACATGGGAGGATGGGGGACCGGCGAGCGGATTGCCATTTTTCGTTGTTATTCCAGTAATTCACTTACACCGTCACGACATACTGATGTGCTCCCATGTGCACCGAGGGGGGTCGGTGCACATGGGAGCACATCAACACATTTCTACGGAAACTCAAGAACCCTGTCATGACAGGGAAAACTCGCACCCACTCTGTCTGGACCCCGCTCTCCCATGTGCAGTGCCCTTCCTGCGCGCCTGCGCGCCCCTGACAGCGCCCGCACAATGCAATGCTTGCAACAAATCGCGCGGCGCGGGCCCTTCCTGCGCGGCCCCGACAGCGCCTCGACCACAGGCGGGCCGCCGGTCAGAACCCGTCTTCCTCTCCGTCCCGGCAGCGCCTCGGTCACGCGCCAGAAGGGACAAGACCAGGCGAACATCTTCTCCCCGTCCGCCCGACGGCGCTGGCCCCCGCCCGGCAGCGAGGCCGGAAGGCGCATCTTTCGCCGCACTCGCTGCGGGGCGATAACACACCCGTCCCGCAGCGAATGCGGCGAACCGGCCGGTGACAACAGCACCCGCTCCTGCCCGGACGCCCGACCCCGGTGAGATCCACTCCACCGGCCGATGCTGCGCCTCAGCCCCGTCCGTAGGGGTCGAGGCGCAGATGCATACCATGCGGGTCCAGCACGAGGCCGGCGCGTCCCAGGAACCTGCTCACATCCGGGTCCAGTGCCGAGATCCCGTTGAGGCGCTCGACGACGCGGCGCGGCATCCGGCCGGTCCCCCGTGCCGCAGCAGCGTGCTCGGCCTCGGCGAGTGCCGAAAGCGCCTGCTCCAACTCGGCGGTGTCCGCCGTGAAAGAGGTCAGTGTCCGCCAGTTCTCGACGGCATGGAGCACGGGCCGTCCCTCGATGAGGACAACGCTGGCACCGGCCCGCCGGACGGGCCGTTCGATCTCGCCGGGCGTCCCGCGCGTCAGACCGGGCGGGAGCGCGGCCCCGGGCCAGGGCAGGAGGCCTCCGATGAGGCAGGCCGGGTCCTTGACGTCGAGGACGACAACATCGGTCCCAGCGCCCGGACGTCGAACCGCGCCCTCCCGCCCGGGACCGAGGGCGTCCGGTGCGGACTCGGCCCCGACTGTCATGCGTCGAGATAGACATTCTCGAACGAGGTTGGCGGTGCCACCGTCGGTCTCGTTCGAAAATGTCGACCTCGACGCATCGGGGCCGCTCCCGGAGAAGGCGAGAGCGCGCAAACGGTCCACGACGTCCGCTGCCGCGAACTGAGCGGGACCGAGACCCTCGACGAAGGACCCGCGCAGCAGCGCCCCGACGTCCTCCATGCGCCGCAGTACGGGCGACAACGGCGCCAGCCCGCCGGGCAGTCCCGCGGCGAGGGCGACGTCACGGCTCAGCACGCCGTACCGGTCCAGAAGGGAGTCGACCTCAGCCAGGGCCCGCTCCTCGTCACCGATCTCGGGCGGGTCGAGGCGGAACCAGGCGGTTTTGGGCGCGCCCATCGCGCCCACCGCGCCCACCGCGCTCCCCCGCCCGGCGCCCGACGCCGCCGCTTTCACGGGGAACGCTGCGGTTCGCGCCAGGCCGGTCGTGCGCCCGCGGCGGCGCCTGCTGGAGACACGGCGGGGTCGTACGGGAGTCTCCGCCCGGAGGGCCGCACGCACCGGCGCGAAGGTCGGGGCGGTGGCCAGACCCCGCAAGACCGCTGTGGGTAGGTGTGCGGGCAGGTGCCCCGCGCCCCCGTCGCCGGCGACTCCAGTGCTCTCAGTACCGGCGGTCCCCGTGTCGGCATACCCGATATCCCCATCGGCGAGGACCGGACCGACCACGGGGGCCAGCGGCGAATCCGAGGGGTAGAAGGCGATGAGGCCGACGGGCGCCGCCCCACTTCCCGAAGCGCCACGAGCCGCAGCACCCCGACCCGAGGCACCACCGCCCGCCGTCGTTCGAGCCGGAGCGCCGCCATATGACGGCCCGCGGTCCATCGCCTCACCGCCCGCCCTATCCTCAGCACCCGCACCGTTCGCGGAACCGACCTGCTCCCCCGCCCTCTCGGGCACGACCCGCCACAGAACATCCCCATCGGCGAGGAGCTCGTCGAGCATGCCCGGCCGGTACCCGGGCACCCGGGCGGGCAGAACATACCCCTCCCAGGCGGCAGCCGGCAGGGGTACACCCTCCAGTACGGCGAGGGCCTCGGCCAGGGCGCCGAGCGGATCCTGCTCAGCACGATTCGCCTGCGCGCCTACCAGCCCCGCCCGTTCCAGCACGAGACGCTGAAGGGCATCACCGGACACTGGTCGGACGGCCTGGCGGGCGGCATCGAGTGAACGACGGCGCACACGGCGGAAGACGACCGTCGCCATCCAGATGGCGTGAGCCGGGTCCTCCGGATCCATCGAGTCCGCCGGCGCGTCACCGAGGCGCAGAACCTCGTCCCGCGCCCGCAATTCCTCCAGCGCCTCCTCCAGGAGCCCCGCGCCCATTCCGAAGCGCTCCGCGAGCCCCGCCGCGGTGACTGCGCTGCGCGAGCGCGCCCAGCGCAGGACGAGTTCGGCCAGCGGGCCGCGAGCGCCCTCGGCGCGTCGGACTCCCGGGGCTCCGGCATCCGAGGCCACGCCTCCGGCCCAGTCCGGAACCTCGACGCCGAGAACGCTCCGGAGGCCGACGGCGTCGGCCGCATCCGCCCACAACTCACGACCCGCGATCCGCAGGGGCACCGCCCGGCGAGCCTCCACGAGCGAGTCGAGGAAGCCCCGCGCCGCACGGACCGCCGACTCGGCCGCCCCTCCGGCGCCCGGCCCGACGGCGCCTGCCGCACGGACCGCCGACTCGGCTCCTCCCGCCTCGCCGCACGGGCTCGGGGAACTCCAGGAGACAGCCGTAGAGGCCGCCGCGCCGCACGGGTCCGGGTCATCGCCCTCGCCGTCGGGCCATGCCAGTCGCTGCGCCACCTCCGCGGCCGTCAGCGGCCCAAGCTCGCGCAGCAGGTCGGCGACCCCCTCGGCGTCGGGGCGCGCCCGCCGTCCCGGAGCGAGCCGCTGCAGTTCGGCCTCCACCTGCGCCAGGACCGCCTCGTCGAGCAGGTCGGCCGCGCCGTCGTCTCCGAGCAGCGCCGCAATGGCATCCGGGTCCAGGGACAGCAGGTGGGCGCGACGCTCGGCATGGGGCAGATCCTCCTGGTAGAGCAGGGCGGCCGTATACCCGAAGAGAAGCGGGTGGGCGAAGGGGGAGGGCTCCGGGACGCTCGCCTCGACAACGCGCACCGACCCCGCGGCGATCCGCTCCATGAGGGCGGCGAGGGCAGGCATGTCGTAGACATCCTGGAGGCATTCGCGCGCCGCCTCCACCAGCACGGGGAAGTCGCGGAACTGACGGGCGGCCTCCAGGAGCTGACCGGACTTGATGCGCTGGAGCCACAGGGGCGTGCGCCTCCCGGGGGCCGCCCCCGGCATGAGCAGGGCGCGGGCGGCGCATTCGCGGAAGCGGGCGGCGAACAGGGCCGTCTGATCGATCCGGGAGCGCACGAGCCGGGTCAGTTCCTCGGCATCGAAGACGACGAGCTCAGCGCCGCCGGACAGGCCGTCCCGTCCGCCTTCGGCCGCGGTGGACGCCGCGGGAAGCTGGAGGACGATCCCGTCATCGGCCACGACGACCTGCGGGGCCAGGCCCAGCCGCTGCTGCACGCGCTCGCGTATCGCCATGGCCCACGGCTCGTGGACGCGCCGCCCGTAGGGGCTGTGGAGGATGAGCCGCTGACTGCCGGACTCGTCCTCGTAGCGCTCCAGCACCAGGGCGGTGTCGCTGGGGACGACGCCGGTGACGGCTCGCTGCTCGTGCAGCAGAGCAATGAGGTTGGCCCGGGCGCTCTCGTCGAGGCCAGCAGCGGTCAGGCGCTCCAGGAGGGCGGGCGTCGCGCCGGGACCGGCGGGCGGTCCGCCGGTCCCCGCCGACCCCGCCTCCGTCAACTCCGCAGCGACCTCGCGCAGGAAGGCGCCCCGTGCGGCCCCGGTGGCGGCGGGGCGTCCGGGTCCGTCGCCCTTCCAGAAGGGCAGGCGGGAGCTGCGGCCGGGGGCGGGATCCACGACGACGCGGTCGGCGCCGATCTCACGCACCCGCCAGCTCGTGGTGCCCAGGGTGATGATGTCGCCGACGGCGGTCTCGTTGACCATCTCCTCGTCGAGCTCGCCCACGCGCCGCCGTCCGGAACCAGTCTCGCCCTCCGGCAGGACGACGGGGAAGGCGCCGCGGTCGGGGATGGTCCCCGAGGCGGTGACGGCCGAGCGCTGAGCGCCGGGGCGGGCGGTCAGCGCGCCCGCCCGGCGGTCCCATGTCAGGCGCGGAGCGAAGTCGGCCAGGTCCGCGGAGGCGAAGCCGCCGTCGAGCAGCTCCAGGACCGAGTCGAAGGCGGCCCGCGACAGCCCCCGGTAGGGAGCGGCACGGCGCACCGTGGCGTACCAGGCGTCGGCGTCCAGGTCGTCGACGCTTGCCGCCGCCACGGTCTGCTGGGCGAGGACGTCCAGGGCATTGGCGACCAGCGCGGTGGACTCGATGGCGCTGGCGCGCATGCCCTCGGCGGTGACGGCGGCGTCGATGAGCTGGGTGCGCTCGATCGGGTAGATGGTCCCGCGCGGACGCCCGCCGACGCGGTGCTCGGCCCGCCCCACGCGCTGCAGGCCGGAGGCGACCGAGGGCGGCGGCGCGACCTGGAGGACGAGGTCGATGGCGCCCATGTCGATGCCGAGCTCGAGGGAGGCGGTGGCGACCACGCAGCGCAGCTCACCGGATTTCAGTTCGCGTTCGACGGCCAGGCGCTGCTCCTTGGAGACGGAGCCGTGGTGGGCCTTGGCGATGACCGGAGCCTCCTCCGGGAGACCCTGAGCGCGCTTGGTCTCCCCCATCTCCCAGGACTCGCGGTGGCGGGCGGGCTCGGGCTCGACGACGGCGGGGACGTGCCCGTCACGGTCGACGCCGAGTGCGGCCATGCGCATGGCGTAGGCCTCGTTGAGGTGGGCGGTCAGCCGCTCGCAGGCGCCGCGCGAGTTGACGAAGACGAGTGTGGTGCGGTGGGAGAGCACCCGGTCGAGGATCGCGTTCTCGATGTGAGGCCAGATCGAGGCGGTCATCTGCCCGACCCCGCTACGGCCCACGGGCCCAGCGGGTCCGGCGGCCCCAGTCTCCCCCGCCATCGCCTGCCGCAGGGCGCGGTCGGAACGCCAGGCCTGCGCATGATCGCCCCGCCCGGGACGGCCGGCGCGTCCCCGATCACCTCGGTTGTCTCTGCGGAGTGAGCCGCCCCGGGCCCGCTCCATGCGGGTGCGCCGGTCGGCGACGGCGGGCACACGGGTCATGTCGGCCACGGGCACGGCCACACTCACCGCCGGCGTCGTGCGCCCCTGGTCGGCGACGACTGTGACGGGCCGGGTGCCGCCGAGGAACCGGGCGATCTCCCCGGGCGGGGCGACGGTCGCGGACAGGCCGATGCGCTGAGCGGGACGCTCCAGGAGGTCGTCCAGGCGCTCCAGGGAGAGGGCCAGGTGGGTGCCGCGCTTCTCGCCGGCGAAGGAGTGGATCTCATCGACGATGACGGTCTCCACGGTGCGCAGCGTCTCGCGCACGGTACTGGTGAGCATGAGGTAGAGCGATTCGGGGGTGGTGATGAGGATGTCGGGCGGGCGAGTGCGCAGACGGCGGCGCTCGGCGGCGGGGGTGTCGCCCGAGCGCACGCCCACGCTCACCGGGGCGATCGGCTTCTCAAGGCCGAGGGCGGCCTCGGCGATTCCGGCCAGGGGCCGTCGCAGGTTGCGCTCGACGTCGACTCCCAGGGCCTTGAGCGGGGAGATGTAGAGGATGCGCACACCGCGTGGGGCCGTTCGTGCTCGCTGCGGGCGCACCCTGTCGGCGCTCGCGGTCTTGGCCGGGCGCTGTGCCGCATTGTCGCGGGGCCTTCCGCGCTCGGCGGCGGGGGTCTGGATGAGCCGGTCGATGGCCGACAGGAAGGCGGCCAGCGTCTTGCCCGACCCGGTGGGCGCGATGACGAGCGCGTTCTCGCCGCGGCGGATCGCGGTCCAGGCGCGCGCCTGGACCGACGTCGGGCCATCCGGGAAGGCGGAGGCGAACCAGGCCCGGGTCGCGGGAGCGAAGCCCTTCAGCGCGGCCCCGGACGGTCCTGTCGGCTCGACCGATTCCGCCGGCTCGACCGGTCCAGGCGGCCCCAACGACTCAGGCGCTCCAGCCGACCCTGCCGGCTCAGCAGGCCCAACCGACTCGGTCCGTGCCGGCTCAGCGGGCTCCCCGCTTCTGGCCGTCCGCGCGCTCATGCCGTCACCCGCCTTCCTGATCGTCCCGTCGTCCTGCGCCCGACTTGCACACGGCTCGCACCCGACTTCCGCACTGCATGCAGCCTGCAGCCTGCAGCCCGCAGCCCGCATCAGCCTCTCACAGCCACCGCTCTCGACCGCCCCGCAGAGCCTGCACAGGCGGTGTCGGGTCGGCATCCGGAAGGCGGAACTCCGGCAACGGGGATCCGGCCCCTTCCATCGGGAAACCCGAGCCGATGAACCCGACCGCCGAATCCGATATCGGTCCAGCTGCTCACCCAGGGAAGCACGGCCAGGGTTCCCAGTGGCGCCCACACGTGCGCGGCGCAGGCCCCCTCCGCGGGGGAGCACACCGGCAGCATTGTCCGGAGCCCAGCGGCCGACCGTCCGACTCCTTGCCCGACTCCTCCTCCAGGGGGATCCGAATTCGCCCCACAGAGGGATCACATATCGGTAACGAGGCGGTTGACTGGTCGCATGACAGAGATGCTCATCTGCGAGAAGCTCTTCCTGCTGCTGACCAAGGACTCCGGGTCGCCCGAGAGCCGCCTGGCCGACGCGGCCTACGGCTTGAATGGCGCCCTGCTGGTCGACCTCCTCCTGGCCGGTCGCGTCGCGTTGAACGAGGACCGCAATCCGCGAATCAACATCGTCAACCCCGCCCCCACCGGCCATCCGGTCCTGGATCGAGCCCTGCAGATCCTCCCGGCCAAGAACGGGAAGCGCTTCTCCTCGCTCGTGCCCTGGGGCAAACTCAACCCCACCAGGGACATCGTGACCTCGCTGTCCGCAGCGGGGATCATTGCGGTGGACACCGGTGGTCTCCTCGGCTCTTTCTCACCACGGTATCCCACGGTCGACCCCGTCCCCGAGCAGCAACTGCGCAACCACCTTTACGCGGTGCTGCGCGGCGAGCAGATCATCTCGGAGGCCGACGGCACCATCCTGTCCATCCTCCAGGGACTCAGCGTCGCAACGCGCGTCCTGCCCCGGGCGCAGACCGGACTGAGCAGGAGCGCCCTCAAACGCCGAATCAAGGAGATCGCCCGGGCCAACCCGGCGGGCAGCGCCGTCTCCCGGGCGGTGGACGCGACGAATGGGGCCCTGATCGCAGTCCTGGCCGCAAGCAGCTCGGCTGCGGCGAGCTCCTGATCGCAACCGGCCGCCTGAGCCACCGCGCTTCCTTTCAGCCGCCCACCCGCGCGCTCGCCCGCCCACGCGCCGCGCTACCGCCTTACTACGCCTGTTCACCCCTTACTACGCTCCTCGCCCCCGTACACTAAGGGGGAAAGGAGCGTAGTAAAGGGTAGTAAAGCGATGGTGCGGACGGCCCACTCAACCGGCCCCGCCGTCGTCCCCCGACTTCTCAGACTCCTCAGACTCCCCTGACTCCTCCTTGCGGGGCCTCCCCCGCCCGCGCATGGGCGCCGCGTGCACGCCCCGGCCGGCCTCGTCGAGAGCGTGGCGCAGGACGACCTCGATCTGGGCGTTGACCGAGCGCAGGTCGTCCGCCGCCCACTTGGCGATGGCCGCGTGGACGGCGGGGTCCAGCCTCAGCAGGACCTGCTTGCGCCCCTTCCCCGCCACAGGCTCGGCTCAGGCGTAGAGGGAGCCGGTGTTGACGACGGGCTGGGTGCGCTGGTCGGAGCACAGGACGACGAGCAGGTTGGAGACCATCTGCGCGCGGCGCTCGTCGTCCATGGCGACGATGTCGCCCTCCTCCAGGCGCCTGAGGGCCTGGTCGACCATGGTGACGGCGCCTTCGACGATCTGCTCGCGGGCGGCGATGACGGCGCCGGCCTGCTGGCGCTGGAGCATGGCCTGGGCGATCTCGGGGGCGTAGGCGAGCGAGGAGATGCGGACCTCGACGATCTCCAGGCCGGCCAGCGCGACCCGGGCGGCGACCTCGGCGGCCAGCTCGGCGGAGACGACGTCGGTGCCACCGCGCAGGGAGGTCTCGCCGGGGCCGGGCTCGTCGTAGGGGTGGGTGGTGGCGACGTGGCGCAGCGCGGACTCGGCCTGCGCCTTGATGAAGTCCTCGTAGGCCTCGACGGCGAACACGGCGCGGGCGGTGTCGGCCACCTGCCACACGACGATGGCGGCGATGTTGACGGGGTTGCCCTCCAGGTCGTTGACCTTGAGCTCATTGGTCTCGAAGTTGTGGACCTTGACGGAGACCTTCTTGCCGGTGGTCAGCGGAGGGACGAGGGCGACCCCCGTACGGCGCACGGTGCCGATGTACTGGCCGAAGAACTGGCGGACGCTGGTCTGGCCGGGGACGACGATCACCAAGGAGCTGGACAGCAGTATGGTCACGAACACGACTCCTGCGGCTCCGCCGATGATCCGGGCCGCCGCCCCCGGCTCGCCCGCGTCGGCGGCCTGGGCGCCAGTGCCGATGAGGACGACCGAGCCCGCTATGGCCGCCAGCAGGATGATGAGGGCGAGGAAGGCGACTGCGGAGCCAGCGGCGCGCGCGGGCCTCTCTGTGATGTCGACGCGGCCGGAAGAGCGCTCCGGCGCGTTGGACGCCGGGTCCGAGAGCGCGGGCGCGTTGGAATTACTAGCAGCAGTGGAGCTGGTGGACATGCGGGCCTCCTTGTTGGCTAGCAAAATGATATCTATTTTTTTGCCAAGCGCAACTGCGAGACGACGGCCGCACATGAAGCGAGGACCGCACCGCCCGCACAGGAGCCGTCCAAACAGACATTCTCGAACGAGGGCGACGGTGGCACCGTCGCCCTCGTTCGAGAATGTCAATCTCGTCAGCCTCTCCGCCGGAGGCCCTCAGGGCTCCAGCTGACGGACAACGGATCCGGTGACGCGAAGCCCCCTCCCATAGAACCAGCGGGCCAGCCTGCACAGCGCACCCTCGGACTGCGGAGCCGAGGGGAAACCGGGCTCGAACCGATCGACGAAAGCGCCGATATCGCCGTCGGGCGGAACCGGAGCCACGATCGCGCCCGCCTTCACCGCGGCCTGCGCGCCCTCGTCGGTGCAGGCCACCACCAGGCAGCGCTGCACCGGAGCGCCGACGCCTCGAGTCGCCCACTGGACCGTGCGGACCGCGGACCGGTGGGGCAGGACCCGCCACGGGATGCCGTGCCGGTCCAGCGCGACGATGACGTCCAGCCCACCGTCGGGGACGGCGTCGTCCGCCGGATCAAGCGATTCGAACAGGACGGCCTGCACCTCCGTGATCCTCATGGAGCCCACCCCTTCGCCGAGGCCAGCAGGCCGCGCAACTCATCCAGACCGCGGCACACGACGTCGCCGTCCCGGGCTCCACCCACGGCCACGACGACGGTCCCCGCGGCCCGCGCCGCCGCCAGCCCGGGAGCGGAGTCCTCCACCGCGGCCGCGCACCGGGGCTCTACTCCCAGGCGCCGAGCACCCAGCAGGTACCCCTCCGGGTGGGGCTTGCCGCGCTCGACGTCGTCGCGAGAGACGACGACCGGCGGATCCAGCCCGGCCGCCCCCAGACGCGCGCGAGCCAGGCGGGGATGGGCGTTGGTGACGACCGCCCAGGGCAGGGACCGGCCATCCATCCAGGCGATCAGCTCCAGGGCGCCGGGGGCGGGCCGGACGCCATCGGTGTCCGCGCACTCGCGCTCCAGGTGGGCGGCGACGTGCTCGGCGAGCTCGGCCTCGCCTATGCCCGGCAGGAAGCGCCGCACGGTAGTGGCGACGTCCGAACCATGACAGACCGCCAGGACGTCGGCCGCCTCGACGCCGTTGGCTCGGGCCCAAGCAGCCCAGGCCGCCTCGACGGCATCATCGGAGTTCACCAGGGTGCCGTCCATGTCGAGGAGAACAGCCCGACAGGGGGCAAGATGGTGGGTGTGTGCGCTCATGCACCTATTAAACTCGCGTGCCGATTAAAATACTAGACGAGGGACCGGAGAAGCTCATGCCACAGCCGACGCACCCGGCGCAACGACGCGGCACCGCCGACCGGCTCCGCTGGACCCTGGCGGCCGATGTCTGCGCCCTGGTACGCCGCCACCCCGGCATCACCCGGGCACGGGTCGCCCAAGAACTCGCGATCTCCAGCGGCACGGCCGCCGATCTGGTGACGCGCATGCGCCAGGCCGCCATCCTCGGCGAGGGGACGCCGGTCCCCCACGGCCGGGGGCGGCCCACCTCGGAGCTCACCGCACACCCGGAGGGCCCACTCATCGTCGCCATCGAGATCACCGCCACCGGCTGGCGGATGGCGACCGCCGGCCTCGACGGCCGCCTGACAGCCGCAGCCTCCGCCCCCCATCGCGGCCGCGGCCCAGACGACGTGCTCGCCCCGATCCGCCGAGCGGTGATCGCGGAGGCGAACGGCCGCCCGGGCCGGGTGCGGGCCGTATCGGTCGCCGTGGCCGCCACCGTCCGCGAGGGAACCGTCGTCCAATCCTCCGTCCTGGATTGGGACCAGGTGAGCCTCACCCCCCTGGCCGTGCCGGACACCGCCCTCCTCGTCGCCAACGACGCCACCTGCGAGGCCCTGGCGGAGTCCCGCCGCGGCGCCTCGCGCGGCGCACGCAGCGCCCTGCATCTGACCGTGCTCACAGGCGTCGGCGGCGGCCTCGTCCTTAACGGCGCGCCCGTGCTCGGGGCGACCGGACTGGCGATGGAGGTCGGGCACCTCCCCCTGGGCGACCCGAAGGCGGTCTGCGACTGCGGTGCGCGTGGCTGCTGGGACACCGTCCTGGGAACCAGGCCGCTGGCCGGGCGACTGAGGGCCGAGGACGACTCGGCGGCCGGTGTTGGGGCGATCATCGCCCGAGGGGCCCCCGCCCATCGCCCGGCGATTGAGGCCGCGTCCGCGAGCCTGGGCAGCGGCCTGGCCGGGCTGATCAATGTCACCGACCCCGACGTCGTCACCCTCGGCGGGATCGGGCCGCTTCTGCGCGCTCATTCGCCCGAGGCATTCGAGGAGGCCCTGGCGAACGGCCTCATGCGATGCCTGCGCGAGGACCAGCCGAGGATCGTCGTCGGCGAGCTCGGGGCCGACGCCGCACTGGTCGGCACCATCGAAGCCGCCCTGGACGAGGTGGCGAGCCCCGCCGGACTGGCTGCCTGGGCGACTCGGGGGCAGTCCGACCGGTAGGGCCGGCTGCCCTCCCTCCCGCATTTCCCCCTCACTCTCCTATGCCCTTCCCATCCAGATAGACATTTTCGAACGAGATCGACGGTGCCACCGTCGATCTCGTTCGAGAATGTCAATCTCGTCAACCTCGACGCAGGAGCCGCCCACCCCCGCCCCCTCTTTTCGCCGAGATCGGTCGCACTCCGCCTCGAGATCGGTCCAGTTCCGCCTCGAGATCGGTCGCACTCCGGCTCGAGATCGGTTCGAAGCGCCCGCCGGGCTCCGCGCCCTTCAAGGCTCGCCTTGGGGAGCCGGTCAAGATGCCCGCCGGCGCACCCGCGCCGCCGTAGCCTGGGGCGCATGAGCACCGACGCCCCCTCGCTCTTCGACGCCGCGGCGGAGAGCGGCGACCCCGCCGTCACGGACCCGACGCGACCGCTTGCGGACCGTCTGCGGCCGCGCGCACTCGACGACGTCGTGGGCCAGGACCACCTGCTGGCCCCGGATGCGCCACTGGGCCGCATGGTCGAGGCGGGCCGACTGTCCTCCATCATCTTGTGGGGGCCGCCGGGCTGCGGGAAGACGACGATCGCCCGACTGCTGGCAGCGCGCACCGGCCTGATTTTCGAGCAGATCTCGGCGACCTTCTCCGGAGTGGCGGATCTCCGCAAGGTCTTCACCACCGCTGCGCGCCGCCACGAGCTCGGGCAGGGCACGCTGCTGTTCGTCGACGAGATCCACCGGTTCAACCGCGCGCAGCAGGACTCCTTCCTGCCCTACGTCGAGGACGGGACGGTCGTACTGGTCGGCGCGACCACGGAGAACCCGAGCTTCGAGCTCAACGGCGCCCTACTGTCCCGCTGCCAGGTCCTGGTCCTGCGCCGCCTCGACGACCGCGCCCTGGCCGTCCTGCTCGCCCGCGCCGAGGCGATGGCCGGCGGCCCGCTCCCGCTGACCGAGGCCGCCCGCGCAGCCCTGATCATCATGGCCGACGGCGATGGCCGCTATCTGCTGAGCATGGTCGAGCAGATCGTGGGCTGGGCCCGCCTCAGGGGAGCCGGTGACCGGTCGGCCCGGGGAGCCGAGAACGGCTCCGGCCACGACAGCGGGGACACGGGAACACCCGAAAGGCCCCGCTCACCCGCGAGCCCCGGAGCGCCGGTGACACCTGACCCGCACACCAGACCCCGCTCACCCGTGGGCCCCGAGGCCGACTTGCCAGCCGGGGCCGACCTCCCGCACGGGGCCGAAGACCGCACCGGGACCGACAGGGCCCACGCCGCCCGGGAGACCGGCGACAGAGCCGGGACAGCCGGGGCCGACGCCGCCCCTGACAGCCGGGCTCTTCTGGACGCCGAGGATCTGACCGCCGTCGTCGCCTCGCGATCTCCCCTGTACGACAAGTCCGGCGAGGAGCACTACAACCTCATCTCGGCCCTCCACAAGTCGATGCGCGGCTCCGATCCGGACGCCGCCCTGTACTGGCTGGCGCGGATGCTGGACGGTGGGGAGGATCCGCTGTACGTGGTGCGGCGTCTCGTGCGCTTCGCCAGCGAGGATGTGGGAATGGCCGAGCCCGGGGCCCTGCAGATGGCATTGGCCGCCTGGGATGCCTATGAGCGACTCGGCTCCCCGGAGGGGGAGCTCGCCATCGCCCAGGCGGTCGTGCACCTGGCCACCGCGCCCAAGTCGATCGCGGTCTACCGGGGTCTCGGGCGGGCGCAGAGGGCGGCGCAGCAGACGGGCTCGCTCGCCCCGCCCGCGCACATCCTCAATGCGCCGACGCGCCTGATGAAGGAGCTCGGCTACGGGGCCGGCTACCAGTACGACCCGGATACCGCCGACGGCTTCTCGGGCGCCGACTACTTCCCCGACGGCTACCCGCCGCCCGGCGAGCGCGAGCCCTTCTACGAGCCGACCGATCGCGGTCACGAGCGCCGCATCCGCGAACGCCTGACCCACTGGGAGGCGCTGCGGCGGAAGCGCCAGCACCCCCACGGCTGAGTACGACGGCGGGGCCGGCGAGTGCGCACTGCCGTTCGATCCTCGCGCCCGACCCAGGAGAGGAAGCGCTCCTCACGGGTCCTCTCCGGGGCGGCGGGCATGAGTCAGGGTCAGGCGTAGGCGAGCTCGCGACTGGCGCTCTTGAAGGTGCTGCCCCGATCCTCCATGAGGCCCTGCACCTGTTCGAGAAAGTCCCTGGCGGTCTGGGCCGCCGCCGAGGGGAGCATGCTGGAGACCTCCAGAGAGATGGCCACACTGGAGATGCTGGGCGCGGGGCGCACCTCGATGACCGCGATCCCCTCCCGCCCACGAGCGTACTCGCGCGCCTTGACGTCCAGGTCGTGGGCCAGGTCGGCAATCGACTCGGGGTTGTCTGTCCTGAGGTAGGTGGTCGCCTCGAACTTCTTTGCGCGCGTCATCTTTCTTCAGCTCCATAGGCCTGCGGTTTCTTCCCAGCGTCACAGGACGTACTGGGAAGAGACCGGATCCGACCGCCGACGAGGGCGGCGCAGCAAGCACACACATGCTCACCACAAGCGCCAGATTACACGAGCCCACACCCTTTGATGAGAAGGTTCATCAAGGGCGATGCCGCCATCCCAGTGCCTGTCACCCTCCGCAGGACCGCTCGCACACTGCGAGCCCAGCTCCTCCGGACGGGGGGCGCCGGCGCGATGCTAACGAGGGCCGCAGTATGCGGACACCCGGCCTCTCCGGACGGGGGCGCCCGGCCCGTACGTACAGGACCGGCGCCTAGCCGAGGCACTGCAAACGCACTCACCTGCAATCGCGCGCGTCAGCACCGCTGCCACGGAGCAGGAGCACGCCGCCTTTCACGGAGCTGCTTCGCTATGGTGCTTCGCTATGGTGCTTCGTTATGGTGAGCGACGAGTTCAGTTCCGAGGCGAACCAGTTCGGCCCGCAGCTCCGAGGGTGATATGACCTCGATGCGGTTACCCCATCCGGCGAGTTGTTCGGCGAGGCCGGTCAAGAGGTGGGCTCGGACTTCGACCGCAGCATGCTCGCCCTGCCGGTCGAGCACTGTGCAGTATCGACCGAACTGCTGTTGCAGGATCGGCACAACCGTCATGGGAACTCTGAGCGTCGCGGCGATCTGCGAACGCAAGGTCTCGACTTCCTCGGCATGAGCGTGCCAGTAGGCGACAAGATCGAAATCGTGCGGTGGCTCGAACTGCTCACCTGTGAGATGAAGTTCAGCCAGTCGTTCGACTCGGTAGCTCCGCGGCCCCCGCTCACCATCCGCAATGAGATACCAGATGCCCGCCTTGGCAACCAGCCCCAGGGGCCGAAGCTCGTGCGCGCCCCGGGCGCCCTCGCCCGTGGTGTAGGAGGCCCGAACCATCTGCCGCTTCACGATCGCATCACGCAGCAACTCCAGACCTTTCGCCGATTCGCGAGGATGCTCGCCCCATGCGGTGTGGTCGTAGTGAATCGACGCGGCAAGGCGTTCGGCTTCGTCGCGCATCGATTCCGGCAATGCACGAATCAGTTTCTTCGTGGCGAGGCGCGTCTGCGGCGAGGCGAGTCCAGCAGTACCCAGCAGCCAGAACACGGCTCGCGACTCATACACCGAAAGCCCGGACAGGTTGGTGCGGGCGTCACCGATGAGCTGCCACCCTCCGCCGCGACCCGACTGCACATAGAGGGGCACGCCCGCCGCCGACAGCGCTTCGAGGTCACGTCTGGCCGTCGCCAGTGACACCTCCAACTCAGCCGCAACCGTAGCGGCGGTGACTCGGCCCCGGGATTGCAGCAGGAGCAGGAGAGCGATGAGCCGGTCAGCACGCATGGCTCGATCTTCTCAAGCAAAGTGCTCATAAGATGAGCACTTCACCTGCCAGAGTGGAGTAGAACGATCCCTCACGAAGCAAGGACAGCACGATGACTCACCTGCAGGGCCTCACCACGATGGTGCTCACCGCCGACGATGTGGACGCAGCAGCCGACTGGTACTCCGACACCCTCGGCATTGGCCCGTACTTCCGCCGTCCCGAGACCGGGCCTGCCGCATACGTCGAGTTCCGCATCGGCCCCGACGAAGACGAGCTCGGCATCATGAACCGCGCCTACGCACCGGCAGGGTCTTCGGGTGCGGGCGGCTCGACCACCTATTGGCAGGTCGACGACGTCGAGTCGGCCCTGGACGCGCTTCTCGCCCGTGGCGCGCAGATACACGCTCCTACGACCGAACGCGGCGGCGGATTCACGACGGCTTCCATCATCGACCCGTTCGGCAACGTCCTCGGACTGATGCACAGCCCTCACTGGGCGCACCGGCACTGCACCAGCACTGACCCGGCACTGAATCGCGAGGTTCATTGATGAGCGATCAGCCGTATCTCTCCGCCCTTGTCGGCTCGGACTCGGAGGGCCTGTCGGCCCTGTGGCGTACAACGTCGCGCTCAGCACCGAGGGCGAGCACCTGGAACGCCCACCCGCCGTCCGCTCACCGCCCCCGGCGCAGACGGCCCGTGCGACGCGCCCACAGCAGCAGGCCGGCGCCCAGGACGACGGCGTTGGGGATCAGCCCCACCATTGGGGAGACGATCAGGTGCTTGCCCGGGGCGATCGGAAGCCCGCCCGTCGTCAGGGGGAGCTGGCTGAGGTTGGCCACGCTGTGGGCGATGACGCCGGGCCAGAAGCTCCCGCTGAGCAGCCGCAGCTCGGTGAACAGGGGCGCCCACAGGTTCATGATCACGACCCCCAGCGTGAAGAAGACGACCGGGGGAACATCCCAGACCGCGCGCACCAGGGACTCGTCCAAGAAGAACAGGTAATAGGGGCAGTGCCACACCGCCCACACAGTCCCCGAGATAACCCAGACCCAGGGATCCGGCAGCCCTCGACCCACGAGGGCGGGCGCCAGATAGCCGCGCCAAGCCCCTTCCTCGAAGACGTTCTTGCCCAGAGTCCCCACCGCAGCCGCAACCACCACGCCCGCGAAGGCACCCAGCCCGGAAGGCTCCAGCCACCCGGCCGCCCAACCAACGGCGATGGCCGCCGCGAACGACAGGGGAAAGACGACCAGCGCCACACCGTAGGCCCGAAGCCGCCCCGGCTTCCACGAGGCGCCGTAGGAGCGCCGCAGGGATCGATCCGTGACGCCCATGACGATGCCGGCCAGCAGCGGAATCGCGATCCAAATGCCGGCACCCGCCGAGTCCATGGAGTCGGGAGTTCCGAGGAGACGATTGACGAAGACCCCGATCCACCCGGAACTAAGTGCGATGACGACGAAGACCAGGAGGCGGGCCCTGGAACTCACCGCGGGGACGCCATTGGAAGGGCATGTTTCACTCATGCCCATACTGTAAAATGCGACTATTCGATTTTACAAGTATAGCGGCAGCCTCGTTCGCTCCCCGCCCGTGGCGCGCAGATACACGCTCCTACGACCGAACGCGGCGGCGGATTCACGACGGCCTCCATCATCGACCCGTTCGGCAACGTCCTCGGACGGATGCACAGCCCCCACTGGGCGCATCGGCACCTGCACCGGCACCGAACCAGCACTGCACCGGCACTGACCCGGCACTGAATCGCGAGGTTCATTGATGAGTGACTAGCCGTATCTCTCCGCCTTTGTCGGCTCGGACTCGGAGGGCCTGTCGGCCCTGTGGCGTACAAGGTCGTCCGGCTCGTTGTTGTGCGCGATGGCACGGCCGTCGTGTTCAGCGAGTTCGGTCAACAGCCCGTCATCCTCGGTGACGCGGTGCTGCTGGGGCCAAGCGCGCTGTTCGCGGGGACCCGAGGGGCGGGTCGCCTATACGGCCGGGGATCATGCGGGCCAGCTGTTGCCATGGCTGGATGAAGTGGCTGGACGAAATGGTCGCGCGCAGCACCGAGGGCGAGCACCTGGAACGCGCCCGCCCGCCGTCCGCTCACCGAGCCCAGCGCAGGCGGCCCGTGCGACGCGCCCGCCCGCCGTCCGCTCACCGAGCCCGGCGCAGACGGCCCGTGCGACGCGCCCACAGCAACAGGCCCGCACCCAGGACGACGGCGTTGGAGATCAGGCCCGCCAATGGGGAGACGATCAGGTGCTTGCCCGACTCGATCGGAAGCCCGCCGTACGCCAGGGGGAGCTGACTGAGGTTGGCCACGCTGTGGGCGATGACGCCGGGCCAGAAGCTCCCGCTGAGCAGCCGCAGCTCGGTGAACAGGGGCGCCCACAGGTTCATGATCACGATCCCCAGCGTGGCGTAGACGACCGGGGGGACGTCCCAGACCGCGCGCGTCAGGGACTCATCGAAGAGGAACAGGTAGTAGGGGTAGTGCCACACCGCCCACACAGTCCCCGAGATAACCCAGACCCAGAGGTCCGGCAGCCCTCGACCCACGAGGGCGGGCGCCAGGTAGCCGCGCCAGGCCCCTTCCTCGAAGACGTTCTTGCCCAGAGTCCCCACCGCAGCCGCGACCACCACGCCCGCGAAGGCACCCAGCCCGGAAGGCTCCAGCCACCCGGCCGCCCAACCAACGGCGATGGCCGCCACAAAGGACAGGGGGAAGACGACGAGCGCCACACCGTAGGCCCGGAACCGGCCCGGCTTCCACGAGGCGAGATAGGAGCGCCGCAGGGACGGATCCGTGAGCCCCATGACAATGCCGACCAGCAGCGGAGTCACGATCCAGATGGCGGCGCCCGCCGAGTCCATGGAGTCGGGAATGCCGAGGAGGCGGTTGACGAAGACCCCGATCCACCCGGAACTAAGTGCGATGACGATGAAGACCAGGAGGCGAGCCCTGGAACTCACCGCGGGGACGCCATTGGAAGGGCATGTTTCACTCATGCCCATACTGTAAAATGCGACTATTCGATTCTACAAGTATGAAAGTGGCTCCCGTTCACCCATCCCCGCCATCGCGCTCGCCGTCCCGATCCGCAGCTTCCCTCGCCTTGGCCGCATGATCTGCGACGTCGCGCCGAACCCGTTCGAGCCACTCCAGTTCGAACCTCGCCCCCTGGAGCCCGTGGCGCAGCGTCGCGGCCTTGAGAAGGGTGTCGAGATCCACGACATCGAACTCGATCGCCTCCAGAGTCTCCAGCTCCTGGCGGAGCGCCCGTTCGGCCTCCTCCAGGAGCGCATCGACCCTCTCGTGGCCCAGCCGGGCGGCGAAGAAGATCCGCGCGAGCAACGGGTCCTTGCCCAAGCGGGGTTCGAGCGGGCTGGCCAGCCAGGCATCCAGCTCCGCCCAGCCCTCCGGCGTCAGGCTGTGCACACGCCGATCGGGTCGCCCCGTCTGGGCGATGACCCGCGTCGAGATTGCGCCGTCGTCCTCCAGGCGGTCCAGAGTGCGGTAGACCTGGGACTGGTCGGCATGCCAGAAGTTGACGACGGAGCCGGCGAAGGCACGACTGAGGTCGTAGCCGCTCTGCGGTCCATGGGACAGCAGCCCAAGAATGGCGTGCCTGAGTTTCATACGGAAACAGTAGACGAGGAACGGCTCCGAAGGCCGGACGGCCCGGCCTCAGCGGGGCAGATCCGGGTCACTCTCCCCCAGAATGGCCTCGCGCAGCACTCGGGCGTGGGTGCGATTCCTGTCGTGTCCGGCGATCAGCAGGGTCACCCGCCCCTGCAGCGCCTCGGCGCGCAGCCTCTCGACCGCCTCCACGGCCCGAGGCTCCTCCTCCAGCTCGGCGCGGTAGGCGGGAACGAACTGCTCCCAGGTCAGGTCGCCGGAGTGGAAGGCCCGACGCAGCGCCGTTGACGGCGTGGCGTCCTTCGCCCACTCATCCAACGCGGCCCGTTCCTTGCTGACCCCGCGCGGCCACAGCCGATCAGCTAGGACGCGCCGGCCGTCGTCGGACGAGGGCTCGTCCCGCACCCCCTTGATCACGACGTCGTCGGCGACGGGCACATTGCTTCGACCAGGACTCATGCCCCCACCCTAGTTCCGGGCGGGAGCAGAGAAGCCTCCAACGAGGTCGACATTCTCGAACGAGATCGACGGTGGCACCGTCGATCTCGTTCGAGAATGTCGACCTCGACGACGTGCAGGCAGGAACCGGCCCCGCTAGGGCTCGACGAGCACCGCGACCGTGCGCGCGGGAATCGTCACCAGGCCGGTGGAGGCGTCGAAACGGGTCTCGCGCACCACCGGGTCCACACCGCAGACCTGGACCTCGGAGAGCACCAGGAAGCGGTCCACCAGGGCGTCGACCCGCTGGCTGACCTCGCGCGGCGTCGCATTGATCACCACCACGACCCCGTCCAGCGCGGGGTCAACATCCGCCTCGCCCGCGCCGTCGTCGATCACCATGATGATGATGCCGGGCTGCGCACGCGGACCACTGGACGGGAAACTCACGCGCTCACGGATGAGTTCGGCGGACCCCAGGGAGAACAGCGGCGTGCTGCGCCGCAGTCGCAGAACATCGAGAGCCTGCTCCTGGGCGGCGGCGATGTCGCGGGCGGTGGGGCGCAGCTCGTCATGGGCGAGCAGCTCGGCCTGGATGATCCAGGACTCGAAGTTGCGCCCCGCCGGCGGCAATCCCCGCCCCCAGCCGTTGTCCCGCCCGGACCAGTCGATGGCGTTGAAGTGGTCGCCGGAATTGTAGGAATCGGTGTCCAGGGACTTGCTGCGCAGCAGCTCGCAACCCGCCGCCCAGAAGGCCGGCGACTGGCCCAGCGTGGCGATGGCCAGGCACAGGGTGTTCATGCGCACCCGGTCCGCCATGGAGGTGGGCAGCGGCAGCTTGTACGCCAGGCGGTCGAAAAGGGTCTCGTCGCCATGGGAGGACACGTAGGCGATGGAGTCCACGGGCTCGATGCCGTAGGCCGCCGGGGACTCCCCGTACCCGATCTCGTCGCCGCGTCGCCACTGCCCGTCGGAGGTCAGCAGGGTGTAGTCGCGCAGGTTGCCGGCCAGTGACAGCCGCACCAGGTCGCTGCGCCAGGCGAGGTCCCTGCGCGCCGCATCCTTCTTGCGCTCCTCCACGGCGTTGGGGTCGGTCAGCTCCCCGTTGCCCAGGCCCTGATCCGTCCGCGGGTCGGGCTGCTTGAAGCTGCCGCCGTGGACGGCGTCGCGCACCCGGTCGTTGAGGGTGCCGATGCCCAGCTCGCCGACCTGCCCCTGGCAGGCCTGGCGGAACAGAGCGTTGTCGGCCACCTCCCCCATGTTCCAGCCCTCGCCGTAAAGGTAGATGGGGTGTCCGACGGCGTCCTCGGCGATCTCGTCCAGCGCCTCGCGCAGGCGGGCCATTGTGCCGATGCTGTGGTAGCCCATGAGGTCGAAGCGGAAGCCGTCGACCCGGTAGTCGCGCACCCAGGCCACGCACGCGTCGATCATGAGCCGCTCGGCCATGGCGCGCTCGGTGGCCACGTTGTTGCGGCAGGTGCTCATCTCGATGGCGCCGTAGACGTCGAGGCGGTGGTAGTAGTCGGGCACGATCCGGTCGAGCACGGAGCACGGGTCCTGGCCCGCCGCGGCGGTGTGGTTGTACACCTGGTCGAGAACGACCTGCAGGCCCATGCCGTGCAGCGCCCCCACCATGTCGCGCACCTCGCGCGTGCGGGCGCCGCCGTCCTGGTGGCCTTCGCGCGCGTAGGAGCCCTCCGGGGCCATCCAGTGATACGGGTCGTAGCCCCAGTTGTAGGCGTCGCTGTCGGCCACGGCCGCCACCGCCGCCTGGGGACGGCGCGAGGAGGCCGAGGTATCGGCCGGAATCTCGGGGGACTTCTGGTCGGCCCGGTCCTCGGGGATGGTGGCGGTGTCGAAAATCGGCAGCAGGTGCAGGGTGTCGACGCCCGCGCCCACCAGCGCACCCAGGTGGCGGGTGCCGAGCGAATCGACGGTGAACGCGGCGTAGGTCCCGCGCAGCTCGGCCGGTACGGACTCGTCGGTGCAGGAGAAGTCGCGCACGTGAAGTTCGTAGATGGCCCGTGCGGCGTCGGAGTGGACGACGGGGCTGAGGTTCTCGCACCAGGCAGTGGGCTTGAGAGCGCGCTGCCCCAGATCGACGGCGACCGACCGGCGCGAATCGACCGTCAGAGCCGTGCTGTAGGGATCGGTGACCCGGTTGAGCTCGACCCGTCCCGTCGAGGGGACGAACACCTCGACTTCCCACAGGTACTGCGCACCGGCGCCGACGCGACCCGGATCCACCTCCCATCGGCCGTCATCGCACCGATGAGCGGGCAAGCGCATGGGCGGGTCATCGACCAGAGGCGACGATCCCGTCGGGTCGCCGGTCTCCCAGGCCAGGAGCGTGACGGCCAGGGCGGTCGGCGCCCACAGGGCGAAGGCCGGGAGCGCAGTGCCCTCGGTGACCCCGGCGGTCTCTGTGCCCCCGGCGCTCTCGACGCCCTCTGCGCCCTCGGTGTCCCCGGCGCTCTCGGAACCGGCAGCGTCACCGGCGCCGTCGGCGCCATCTGCGCCATCAGGGGCCTGCGGTTCGACGAAGCGGACGCCCAGTGGAGCCGAGCCGTCTCGCGTCGAGGCGGCGCCTCCCCAGAAGCGATCGATCAGCGGCCAGATCTGCACACCCGTGAAAGCCGTGAGCCAGCCGCCCGAGGCCGAGGCCGTCCGCTGGACGACGGCGAGTTGGCCGGTCAGAAGCGCTTCGACGTCCGCGCGCCCCAAACGGGGATCACCGAAGTCGTCGACGGTGGTCAGCGCCAAGTAGCCGCTCAGCTGTGGATGAGCGGCCACGACCTCGGGGCCGACCTCGCCGACCAGGACGAGGGGAACCTCGGAGCCGTGGGGGCCGCGATGCAGCAGTCCGTCCCGAACATGGGCCTGTCCATCGGGGGAGGAGACCAACCCGAAGCTGACGGGCGGGGCGCTGCGGGGGCGGCCATGGTGAGGACCCACGCACATAGCGGGGGTGACCCCTTTGGGAAGCAGGTCGGCGGGCCATGCCAGAGTCGTTTCATCAACCCAGTAAGCCCGGGCCTGCCCGGCTCCGGGGATGGGGCGCCGCACCGGAGCCTCATGGTGACGCTGCAGATCCGGAACAATCGGCCAGACCGTGGGTACGGCACTGTCCGGGGTCTTCGTGCTGATACGAGGGTCGTCAGTCATGTGCACCACCTTCCTGATGACATGCACAGCCTCGCATGCCGGATCACCTCCCGCCAAGACCGAAAAACGCAACTTGAGCCAACAAATGAGACGATCGAGTGACGGGCCGCGCGCTACCGAACCGATTTCGGCGCGGAAATGAACCGATCTCGACACAGGGCACCCGATCTCATTATGTGGACTGTACGTGTGGGTGCGCGCGTACGGGCGCGTATGGGCATGTATAGGGGGTATGCAGGCGGGCCGGCGCAGGCGCCGCCCCACCCCGCCCTTCGACGAGGTCGACATTCTCGAACGAGATCGACGGTGGCACCGTCGATCTCGTTCGAGAATGTCAATCTCGTCCGCCTAGACGCAGTAGACCACGCGGCGACACCGAAGGCCGGCGAGCGGCTGAGCAGCCGAGCAGCACGGCGACCGCCGTCGGAACCCCAACCGATCGGCGGCCGCCGTCAGGCGCTGCACCACTGCCCGGAGCGCCCAGCCGGGCTCGACGGGTCAGCCCCCACCGGACCGACCCGGGTCTGGATCGCGCCCTAGGCGATGCTCGCCTCGTAGACGCTCTCAGCGGTCGCCGCGAGAACCGCGTCGAACTCCTCCTGACTCTGACCGTCGCTCAGGCCCTCCAGCAGGGCGCGCGAGAAGCTCGCGATGAGGCCGGGGTTGCGCGCCAGGCGCGCGTTGGCGTCCTCGCGCTCGTAGCCGCCGGACAGCGCCACCACGCGCATCACCCGCGGGTGCTTCATGAGGTAGGAGTACAGGCCGTCAACGGTCGGGATGCTCACCTTGAGCATGACGTCGGCGCCCTCGGACAGGGCGTCGAGGCGCTCGGTCAGCGACGCCACCAGAAGCTCCTCGGCTTTGGCCTTGTCGGTTGCGTGAATATCGACCTCGGGCTCGATGATCGGCACCAGTCCGGCCGCGATGATCCGCTCAGCGATCTCGAACTGCTGCTCGACGACGGCGCGCACGCCCTCGGGATCGGCCGCCAGGATGACCGAGCGCATCTTGGTGCCGAAGATGCCGGCTTCGACGGCGCGCGCGAGCAGATCATCCAGCCCCGGGATCGGCTTCATGACCCTGGCTCGGTGCTCCTCGTCGGCCAGGCCCTTGTCGACCTTGAGGAAGGGGACGACGTGCTTGACCTCCCACAGGTACTCGGCGGTGGGACGGCCCTCGATCTGGCCGTCCATGGTCCGCTCGAAGAGGATGGCGCCGATGATGCGTTCGGAGGTGAAGGACTTCGAGGTGATGACGCGGGTGCGCATGGCGTGGACCAGGTCGAACATCTCGGCGTCGTTGGAGTAGCGCTCCGGGCCGACGCCGTAGCCGGCCAGCGCTTTGGGCGTGGAGCCCCCGGATTGATCGAGCGCGGCGATGAAGCCCGCTCCGTGTCGCATCTGCTCGGCCTGCTGCTCGTTCACGGTATCTCCTGCATCTCCTGCGATTGATTGCGGGTGCCGCGGCGGTCGCGCGGTCGGGCCCGAACGGCCCTGCAGCCACCACCTTACATGAGATTGATTCTCATGTGCACATCTGTGCACATCAAGAGTGAGCACACACCCCGAGCCCGGCCCGCCAATCCGCACCGAAATCGGTCCACTTCCGCACCGAGATCGGTCGTACTCCGCGTCGAGATCGGTCGAGTTCCGCACCGAGACTCGGTCCACCCACCGCATCCTCGTCGAGATTGACATTTTCGACTGAGACAGGGACCGACGGAGGGAGCGCGGGGGCCGACGGAAAGCAGAGACAGCGCAAGTCCCGGCGTGGACGGACGGCCCGGCAACCGGCTCAGCGAACAGGAGGGGCGGTGCTCCCGCGAACCAGGAGCTCGGTGGGAATGAGGATCTGCCGGGCGCCGTCGACCTCCCCGGAGGCCACCTGCTCCAGAACGAGTCCGACCATCTCCTCCCCGGCCCGCCAGAAGTCCTGACGCACCGTCGTCAGAGGCGGGAAGCTGTACTCCCCCAGCGACAGGCCATCGAAACCGACCACCGACACATCCTGCGGAACGCGCCGCCCGCGCTCGTGCATGGCGCGCATGAGCCCGATCGCCACCTCGTCATTGGCGCAGAAGACCGCCGTCGCCTCGGGATCGGCAGCCAGCCGCCCCCCGGCCGCATATCCGGAGGCCGCGGTCCAGTCGCCCTGCACCGGCTGGGGCACCGTCGCACCGGCCTCCTTGAGGCGGGCCGCCCAGGCCGCCGAACGGATGAGGGCGGACTGGGAGTCCTCCGGCCCGGTGACGTGATGGACCGTGCGGTGCCCGAGCCCCAGAAGGTGCTCGACGGCGTCACGCACCCCCTGCACCTGGTCGGCCGAGGCCGACGGGTAGTAGCCCACGAGCGCGGAGTCGGACACGGCCACCGGCACTCCGGCGGGCAGGGACAGGTGCTCACGCCCGGCGCGCCCCGCCTGAACCACGACCAGGCCATCAACCGCCTGGTGCGCCAGCCGCAGCACAGCGGTGCGCATGTCCTCGGAGGCCGGGCGCTCCACCTGCACCATCGAGACGGTGTAGCCGGCATCCCAGGCCGCCGAGAGCACACCCTCGGTGGTCAGCGCCTCACCGGTGCGCTGAATGTGCTGAGTGACCACCCCGATCGTGCGAGACGACCCCCGACGCAGCGCCTGAGCGGCGAGATTGGGCGAGTACCCCAGCTGCTCCATCGCACGCAGCACCTTGTCCCGGGTGCCGGGGCGCACGTTCGAGGCGCCGCTGGTGACTCGGGAGACCGTCTGGGTCGACACGCCGGCCAGCCGGGCGACGTCCGCGACCGACGGGACGCCGGACCGGCGCCGTCGCGAACCTCCCGCCTCACCCATGGGCACGAGGCTACCAAGCGCCTCGAGAGCATCCGGAAAACAACCTATGCTACGATATTGTCAAGGCGAATCCAAGATCGTCTACAAGCAATATTATCGCCGTCAATGCAGTCATACTGATGCATGTCCTTCAGCATGACAATCATGTTAACGTCGACATTAAGGATCCGCCCTCCCGCCCGTCGAGAAGCCGGCGGCGCCCACCGCGATGACGCCGCCGCCCGCACCGGCAGCCCTGACGGCCCCGATGGCCCTGCGTGCTGCCGGCCCCGGCCCGCGAGAGGTGCGAGCCGGCGCTGTCGGGACTGCCGTGCCCACCAGTCCCGACAGCGCCTCCCCAACCGCATACCCAGGAGCACCAATGACGATCGTTCCCAGGCACTACGAGGACCTCGAGACCCTCCACGAGAACACCCTGCCGCCGCGGGCCTACTATCTGCCCGCCTCCACGGCCATCACTCCCGGCCCCCGCGCACGCGAGCGCTCCGACCGCGTTCATCTCCTCAACGGCCAGTGGGCCTTCACCTACCATCCGAGCATCCACCAGGTGACCGAGCCCTTCTGGGGGCGCGACGTCCCGCTGGACGGCATGGATCGGGTGCCCGTGCCCAGCACCTGGCAGCACCTGGGGTACGACCGGCACCAGTACACCAACGTCCGCTACCCCATCCCCTTCGATCCGCCCTTCGTGCCCCAGGACAATCCCTGCGGGATCTACCTGCGCGACGTCGAGTACGCGCCGGACCCGGACGCGCCGCAGACCTACCTGGTCCTGGAGGGGGTGGACTCCTGCTTCTACGTGTGGCTCAACGGCCAGTACGTCGGCTACAGCCAAGTCTCCCACGCCACCAGCGAGTTCGACGTCACCGAGGTCATCGAGCCGGGCACCAACCGCCTGGCCATCCTGGTGCTCAAGTGGTGCGACGGCACCTACCTGGAGGACCAGGACAAGTTCCGCACCTCCGGGATCTTCCGCGACGTCTACCTCCTGTCGCGCCCCCGCTCAGCGCTCTTCGACTACGTCACCACCACCGCCCTGACCCCCGACGCCGCCGCCGTCACCGTGCTCGGCTCCTTCCGCGGGGGGTTCACGCCCACCGCGCTGCATCTGCACGACGCCGGGGGCGCCCTTGTGGCCGAGAGCGCGCTCGCCCCGGCCGAGGACGACTCCGGACTCACCTACGGCGCCGTGCTGCGAGTGCCCGACCCCCACCCGTGGACCCCCGAGGACCCCTACCTCTACACGCTGACCATCTCAACGGAGCACGAGGTGATCACCGATCGGGTGGGGCTGCGCCAGGTCGATGTCGTCGATGCCGTCCTGCGCCTGAACGGGCGGCCTCTGACCCTGCGCGGCGTCAACCGCCACGACTCCGACCCCACCACCGGGCCTGTGGTCGACCTGGAGCACATGGAGCGCGACCTGGCCCTCATGAAGCGGCACAACATCAACGCGGTGCGCAGCTCCCACTACCCCAATGACCCCCGCTTCTACCAGCTGTGCGACGAGTACGGGTTCGTCGTCATGTCCGAGGCCGACAACGAGAGCCACGGAACCCAGTCCCGTTTCCTGGCTGACCCCTCCTGGGACAACCAGGTCGAGCACTGGAACGAGCCGATCGCGGACAACCCGGCCTGGACGGAGGCCACGCTCGATCGGGTGCGCAGCTGCGTGATCCGGGAGCGGAACCGGCCGTGCATCATCTCCTGGTCGGCGGGCAACGAATGCGCCTACGGCTGCACCTTCGAGGCGGCGCTGGCCTGGATGAAGCAGACCGACCCCACCCGGGTCACGCACTACGAGAGCGCCTACTACCGCGACTCCAAGCGCAGCTACGACTACTCCAACATCGACCTGTACTCCCGGATGTACCCGTCCCTGGAGGAGGTCCGCGACTACCTCGGCTCCGACCCGGACAAGCCCTTCATCCTGGTGGAGTACTGCCACGCCATGGGCAACGGCCCCGGGGACCTCGAGGACTACTGGGAGATCATTCTCGCCGACGAGCACGCGTGCGGGGGCTTCGTGTGGGAGTGGTGCGATCACACGGTTCTGGCGGGCCACGACGAGGCGGGCCGGGAGATCCATCTGTACGGGGGCGACCATGGCGAGGCCGTCCATGACGGCAACTTCTGCGTCGACGGGCTGGTCGCGCCCGACCGCACTCCGCATGCGGGGCTCCTGGAGCTCAAGAACGTCCAGCGCCCCGCTCGGGTGGTCGGCTACGACCAGGAGCGCGGGCTGGTGACCCTTCGCAACGACCTCGATTTCACTGACCTCGACCAGTACGTCCGGCTGTCCTACGAGGTCCGCTGCGACGGCGCCATCGTGGACTCCGGGCCGCTGGAGCTTCCCGGCCCCGTCCCGCCGCACAGCATCGTGACGCTGCGCTGCGCACCGGCCGTGCCGGACGCCGGACGCTGCCACCTGCTCATCACCTCCCGGCTGCGGCGACAGGTCCCGCTGCTCGAGCCCGGACATGAGCTCGGCTTCGACGAGATCCCCCTGGCCAACGCCGACCCCCGCCACCGGGCGGTGGCGAAGGCCCTGGGGCCGGTGGCGGAGGCCCTGGAGGCGGGTGCGGACGTCGCAGCGCGCCCCAATGGCGCCGTCGGGTACTCGGACACCGCCGGTGCAGTCGGTGCAGGCAGTGCCGCCGATGCCGCCGATGCAGGCAGTGCAGTCGGTGCAGGCAGTGCCGCCGATGCCGCCGATGCCGTTCGGGACGGCTGCGAGACGACTCTGACGGGAGGCGACCTGACCGTCGTGGTCGACACCCGCAGCGGCCTGCCGCGCTCCCTGCGGGTCGGCGACCGGGAGCTGCTGGAGCGCCCTATGGAGCTCAACATCTGGCGGGCCCCCACCGACAACGACCGTCACATCCGCCTGCAGTGGGAGCGGGCCGGGTACGACCGCGCCGGCGCGCAGGCCTGTTCGACGCGGATCATCCGCCGGCGAGGCGCAGTCGCCCTCCATGCCGAGATGTCCGTGGCCGCTGCCGCACTCCAGCCGGCGCTCAGGGTCCACGCAATCTGGACGGTCACCGAATCGGGAGAACTCGCCGTGAATCTGCGCGCACGCAGATCCGAGGGCTTCCCCTGCCTGCCGCGCTTCGGCCTGCGGCTCTTCCTGCCGAACAGCATGCATCAGGTCGCCTACTACGGCCTGGGACCGGGGGAGAGCTATGTCGACAAGCGCCGCTCCTGCCATCACGACGAGTTCAGGACGACGGTCGCCGAACTCCACGAGGGCTGCATCCGCCCCCAGGAGAGCGGCAGCCGCGCCGACTGCGACTACGTCGCCCTGACCGACGGCGCCCTGGAGCTGACCGCCGTCGGGCTGCGGCCCTTCTCCTTCAACGTCTCCGCCTACACCCAGGAGGAATTGACCGAAACCGCCCACGACGCCGAGCTGTCGCCGTGCGGAAGCACCGTCCTGTGCCTCGACGGCGCCATGGCGGGCATCGGCTCGGCCAGCTGCGGTCCTGAGCTCCGGCCCGACTACCGGGTCGATAAGGACGCGCTCGGCCTCGACCTGATCCTCCTGCCCCTCATCTCCTCCCCGATCTCCAACTCAGCACACAACGAGGTGAACTGATGAACGAGAAGAAGTACCTGAAGTGGTACAACAAAGTCGGTTACGGCTCTGGCGATATCGCCGGGAACGTGGTGTACGCGCTCCTGTCGGCCTTCGTCATGATCTACCTGACGGACACGGCCGGCCTCAACGCGGGGGTGATCGGCACCCTCATGATGGTCGCGCGCATTTTCGACGGGGCGTCCGATATTTTCTTCGGCGCCATCATCGACAGGACGCGCACCCGCATGGGCCGGGCCCGGCCGTGGATGCTGTGGGCGTTCTTCGGATGCGCCGCCCTGATCATCGCGGTCTTCGCGATCCCCACGACCCTGGGGGACAACGCCAAGTACGCGTGGTTCTTCATCACCTACACCCTGCTCAACGCGGGCTTCTTCACCGCGAACAACATCGCGTACTCCACGCTGACGGCGCTCATCACCAAGAACAGCGCCGAGCGCGTCCAAATGGGCTCGATCCGGTTCATCTTCGCCTTCAGCACGAGCCTGCTCATCCAGACCGTGACCGTCGAGGGCGTCGAGCTCTTCGGCGGCGGCGAGCAGGGATGGCGCGCCATCGCGATCATCTACGCGGTCATCGGGCTGGCGGCCAACACGCTGTCCGTCATGTCCGTGCGGGAGCTGCCCGATGACGAGCTCGAGGACCGCCCCGAGACCGAGGCGGATCGGGAGACCGGGAGCCGTGACGGGGGAAGCGATGAAGACCGCGATGAGGCGCGTGACAAGGCCGAAGGCGCTGACGATGCCGACAAGCTCAGCGCCCGGGAGTCCGCCCGGCTGCTCCTGGGGAACCGGTACTACCTCATCATCCTGGTCGTCTTCGTCCTGACCCAGGTGTTCACCGCGACCCTCAACATGGGCATCTACTTCATGACCTACATCCTGAAGGACGCCAACCTGCTGGGCCCCTTCGCCTGGGCGATCAACGTCCCGCTCATCGCGGGTCTGGTGCTCACCCCCGCGATCGTCTCCCGGTTCGGCCGGATGCAGAGCGTGACCACCACCGGCTACGCGATCGCCGTCGCCGGGCGCCTGGGGGTGGTGGTCGCCGGCTACCTGGGCAGCGTCCCGCTCATGCTCGCCTTCACGGCCCTGGCCTCCATCGGCATGAGCCCGTTGCAGGGCACGCTCAACGCCCTCATCGCCGAGGCCTCGGAGTACACCTATCTGCGCAGCGGCAAGCGCATCGACGGGATCATGTTCTCCTGCACGTCACTGGGAGTGAAGGTCGGCGGGGGCGTGGGGACGGCCATGGCGGGCTGGCTACTGGCCTCCAGCGGGTACGTCGCCAATGCCGATGTGCAGCCGGCCTCGACGATCTCCATGCTCTACTTCATGTACCTGTGGATTCCCGCGATCGCCAACGGGGTCATCCTCCTGCTGCTGTGGCGGCTCGATGTGGAGAAGGCCAACGAGCGCCTGCGCGCCGAACTCGCCGCCGAGGGCGGCAGCGAGGCAGACAGCCCAGCAGGCGGTGCAGCGGGCGGCGCAGCAGATGGCTCAGCGGGCGGCGCAGCAGACGGCGCAGCCGACCCGGACTGAGCAGCCCCCGGCGTCGAGATTGACATTTTCGAACGAGGTTGGCGGTGGCACCGTCGATCTCGTTCGAAAATGTCTATCTCGAGGGGCGCGGCGCCGCCGCCGTCCTCACAGATTCACAGGTTCACCTGCCGCGAGATGATGCCGGCCTTGGCGCGGCGAGCGGCGGCGTCCAGCGGGGCGTCGTCGGCCAGGGCGGCGTCCAAGCGCTCGGCCATCGCCCGCATGGACTCGGTCAGCTCCTCGGCCTCGGTGCCCGGAACCAGCTCCCACACGGGGATGGCCAGACCGCAGGCGCGGAAGGCGCCGACGAAGCGGGCCCCCTCCTCGAGGTCGGACTCGCGGACCGCGTGCACGCGCGCGAACGCGTTGAAGAAGGCATCCTCGTCCTCGCCGCGCACCCAGCGCACGAACTCCTTGCCGTTCATACGGCACCAGTAGGCATGCTCGACGCCGGGCACGGGCGCGGTCGGGGCGATCTCCTCCTTGGCCTCCTCCAGCGAGCGCAGCACCTCCGGATTCTCCGCGGTCTCGGAGTCGAGCCAGAAGTCGAAGGTCTCGCGCACATCGAGCTGCGGGGCGGTCTTGGAGTCGAGGATGTCCTGAAGCCGCTCACCGGGCTCGGGCAGGCCGCTGGCCGTCAGCGCGGTTCCGGCGTCCAGTTCGAGGGCCTCCAGCAGAGCGGCGGCGACATCGCGGCTGGCGTCGCCGGAGTGCATGCTGGTCTGCATCGCCACCAGGACCTCGCCATCGGCGCGCTTGAGGGCCTGGGCGAGTTCGGGCAGCAGGGTGACGAGCCGGATGTCGCCCCCGCCGTGCTCGGCGTTCAACCGCACGACCATGGTGGCGGCGGGGAGGATCTGCATCATGGCGACCAGGTCCTGCTCGCCCGCGAGTCCTTCGAAGGGGCGGGCCACGAACGGGATCTGCTTCTTCTTGGGTGTCTTGGTCGCGACGTCGGCGCGACGTTTCTGGCGATTCTTCTTCGACATGCCGGCCAGACTACCGGGCGGGGCGACGACAACGGCGCACCGGCGTCGACCTCGCCGAGCCGTACACGAACCGTTCACCATCGAGCGATACCGGGTCTCACGCCGACGGCGGCGAGCTCGGCGAGCATGCGGGCGCCGCTGTTGTACCAGGCGTCGGCCCACGTCCAGCGCGCCATGGGGAAGCCCAGGCGCCACAGCGCCCGCTCGCGCCTGCGCTCTGCGAGAACCGTCTCCTCGACGGCATGCCCGGAAACCTCCCGGTGATACTTCGCATCGCCGTCGAACTCCGCGACGGGGTGGGGCGCGGCCACGGCCTCGGGCCAGAAGTAGTCGGTGCGGGCCATGCCGGCCTCGGTCCAGATCTCCTTCTGGAGCACCGGGCGCGGAATCCGCGCCTGCCACATCCGCACGCGCGAGAGGGATTCCCCGGGCGATTCCGCCAAGGGATCGGCCAGACGCACGGCGATGCGGGCGACACGCAGGCCGCGGGCACGTGCGGGAAGCCCCTCGAGAGCGGCGGCGAGGTCATCGGGCGCGCACAGGCCGTGGTGCAGGGCGTGGTCCATGGCGGCCACGCCCTGGACCAGTCCTCCCCAACGGGCCAAGTCGATGCAGGTCGTAGCGACGTCGGTGGTGCGGCGCGTGCCCACCAGGACGACGGGCGCCCGGCGGATGCGCCGCTGAAGCAGGGAGGTGCGTCTGCGATCCCCTTTGCGACCGAGGCACTGCACGCGCCCGGGCACGCGCCCCACCACCGGCAGCCCCAGCACGAGCGCCGCCGATGCGCCGGCGAGGACGAGCTCCCGGCTGCCGTCGCCGTCTGCGCCTTGCCTGCGGGCGGCAGCATCGACCAGAGCCAGATGGCGCTCGTCCGCAGTGGCCTGACGCCACTCACCAGCGGAGACGTAGACACCGGGGGCGACCCGGCGCCAGGCGTCGTCGCGTTCCAGCCGCACGCCGCTCAGACCCGTGTACTCCGAAACCAGGCGGACGACCGGAGTGGGACCGCAGCGACCGCGGGCGGGGAGACCGGGACGCGAGGCGAAGGTGTTGTGGCTCAATCTATTCATGATGAGGTCCAGGGCGCCCCGAGCGTCCGCCCCCTCCACACTCGGTGCTCAACCGCCCGCAGCACACGCCCCTGTGGAGCCCTGTAAGAGCCCTATAGGAGCCCTGTACGCCTCATCACGCCCGCCCACACCCGCCTCGGCGAGGCAGACCATGAGGTAGACACGAGATCGACATCCTCGAACGAGATCGACGGTGGCGCCGTCGCCCTCGTTCGAGAATGTCGATCTCGACGCGGGGGCGCGCGCAAGCAGGGGGCGCGCACGCAAGAAGGGGGCGTACGCGGGCACCCGCAGCCGAGCGCGGCTCAGGCGCTCCAGGCGCACGTCACGCCCCGGCAACCCTCCACGTCGCCCGAGGATCACGGGGAGACCGACCATCGCGTTCGACCATTCCCTCTTCCCGCAGCGCTTTGAGCCGCTTGAGCGCGGTCTGCCGAGTCACGCCCATTGCCATCGCAATATCAGCGGTACCGAGCGGCCCGGTCGATCGGAGCAGGGATACGACGTCCAGCGCATCCTTCCCAACCCGTTCGGCAACCGACTCCGCGACTCGAGTGGCGGCGTCGAGTCTGACGATGACGCTCGTGGAGGTCTGGTGGTAGACGGGATCGCTCAGCCCCGACTGCCGCATCTCGCCCACCATGCGGCGGATTCCCTCGCCGGGCTCCTGGGCGTAGCCGAGGTCGGAGCACACGCGCGCAATGCGCGGATTCCGAGCGTATCGGGCGATCTTGAGGGAGTCGGAGGGATCGACCAGTCCCGGAAAGCGCCCGGGCGAGGAGACCTCTATCCGGTGCGGGAAGATCGAAACCCGGATGTGATCGCCGGCCATCGAGTAGGAGCGGTGGACGACGGCGTTGACGATCGCCTCCATCCACGCCTCCTTCGGGATGACGTCAACGGGGCCGAAGCGTCCGTCGGCCCTCAGAGCTCGACGACGCGGGGCCCACTCATCGACGAGCGCGAGGGCGGCGTCGATGACGTCCGGAATCGCCCCCTCCAGACGCCGGTCGCCGTCCGCAACCATCGTCTGTCTCGAACCGACGCCGGTCTCATCGGCCTGGTAGCGCAGCACCCGCACCAGGGCATGGGGGAAGGACAGCTGGGGGTGCTCACCGAGGAGCAGCAGGCCCGCTACTGTCAGTCTGTCATCAACAGTGACGAGGCTCCTGGCGCGCAGCACGTGCGCGTCATCTCCCACGGCATTGATATCTCGACGGAGCCGGTCCACCCGCTCGGCGCTGAGCTCCTCCACGCCGACCGGCGCCGGCTGCGCCTCGTAGCTGTCCGCCTCCCGGTCGTAGACGAGCTCCTGCCAGGCTGTACGACTCAAGGAGATCGTCGAGTCGCCCGCGCGGATGAATGCCTCGCCATCAGTGCGCTGATGCGCGTGCTGGCTGGGCGCCACGGAGAACAGGAGCACATGGTCGGCGGCCCCCTCGTCGTTGACGACGTCGATCTCCTCGATGCGCAGCAGCAGCGGGGGGTCGATGAGCTCGAGGGGCGCGCGACGCAGGCGGTTGACCTGTCGGGGATCGGCATCGACGCCCTCGACCCGACCCTGGCTCAGTCCGACGGCGACAAGCCCGCCCTCGGCGTTCGCCATACCGATGACCGCAGCGGCGAGCTTCTTGGCATTGATGCGGAACGCCTTGCGCTCGAACCACTGCGACTCCGATGCGGAGACGAGCCGTGCGCCTCTGGCCTCCGCGTCGAGGCCGAGCAGCGAGTCAAGATCGATCTTGTCCACGAGTTCTACTGTAAATAGGTTAACAGTAATTGTCAGTAGGTTGACAGTAGTTGCTAGCGGCGTGCGCGAGCTACTAGTGCGGCGCGCACGGATAGCCGAGCGCACTGTCGAGGCCACCCACGAGGTCGACTTTTTCGAACGAGATCGACGGTGCCACCGTCGATCTCGTTCGAAAAAGTCGACCTCGACAGGGGGAGCGCGCACGCAAGAGGGGGAACGCACGCAGCCGGGCGCGGCGGGGGCCGAACCGGTTCGCCCAGCCCGCTCAGCCCAACCAGCCCGCTCAGAAGTGCGAGCTGCTCCCGCCGCCGTCGCCGCCGGAGAAACCGCCCCCGCCACCACCATAGGTCCAGTCACTGGAGGGCGACCATGTCGACGCCTCCTTGTAGACCTCGACGAGGCCCGCGATCGACAACGAGAACAGTGGGACCGCATTCGGCGCCGGTGCGGACTGGTCGTCCGCACCGTCCCAGTCCGAATCGTCGATGCCGGGCGAGGACGGGTTGACGCGAATGGTCGAGGACGGATCGTACGAGCCCTCCACCTCATCGAGACTCCATGTGCCCGAATAGCCGAAGCGGCTGCGCTGCCACTCCCGTATTTTCTCGTTGAGCACCCGGCTGCGATCCGCAGCCCTGCGCGAGTGATCGCACGAGATCGCGTACGCGGCGAACTGCTCGGCCTTGGACCGGATCTCGCTCGAGAGCGAGTCGAGCCGGTCCAGGGCCTCGGCGGGCTGCAACTCGCCCGAGGACAGCTCGGCCGTCGTCTGATCCAGGACGCGCATCTGCTTGCGCACCCAGACTTGCGAGGTATAGATCTCCGTGTTCAAACGGCTTTCATCCACGGATAGACGCGAGCTCGTCGCTCTAATGCACAGCGCATCGAAGTTCGCCAGATCCTCGCGCAGCAGCCCCTGCTCATTGCTCCAGGCGGCCTCCCAGCCCGGGCTCCGCGCGAACAGCGCCGATGCGTTGGCAACGGCGCTGCCGGCCGAGTCGAGATCGGCCGCTCGCTTCTCCAGATCCCGCGCCTTCGAGCGCATCTCACGCGTCCACCATTGAGCGCCGCGCGGCGAACCGAAGTCGGCGAAATCCCGGGAAAGTTCGGCGCGGGTCCCATCGAGCCGCTCAAAGCGCCTGAGCACCTGGGCGCAATGGTGCTCATTCTGCGGCATCGTCCGGGCATTGAGCCGGACGCCCTCGTATTCCCGGGCGGCTCGATCGCGGTGGCGGCGGGCCCGTTCGAAAGCGCTCATGCCGCTCCGGGCGATCCAGGTCAGTACGGAGAGCCAGGCGATCCCCGCAAGGACGATGAGCCCGACCCACATGTACGGTTGGAAGGTCGTGACCGGGCGCCCGATCAGGCTCGCGGACTCCCTCGCAGCAGCCTCGAATCCGCCCGTCCAGTCGCCCGCCCGAAGAGCGTCCTTACCGGCCTCCTGAATGGTGCTCATGGCCTTCCCGTTGGAGGAGAGTCTGGAGAGTCTGCCGTAGAAGTAGCAGCCGACCCACCTCCCGGAGGGCGAGACCGCCAGGACGACAGTGCGCCGGTCGGGCTCGAACCACTCCGGATGCTTCTGCGTCGCATAGTCGTGCACCGCGGAATCGAAGTTGCTCTCGTAAGGGACGTCCAACGTGAGGGCCACCAGGTCGACATCCCTGCGGAAGGTGACCTGTTCAAGCGCGTCCCTGACGGCGTCGACCTGCAGGTGCAGGACTCCGGCCTCGTCATCAACCTCGACCCGCGGGGTGTACGGACCTCCGAACGGCCAGACGGCCAGGATCGGCAGCACGATGAGGGCAATCCCCAGCGCGATCTTGGCACTGAGAGCGCCGATGGCCCGCCAACCGCCGAACCGCTCTCCCAGCGTCTTCACGAGCATCTTCATGACGGCCGTTCCTCTCTTCGCTCTCTCCTTGCGCCCGCCCCGTCGAGATCGACATTCTCGAACGAGATCGACGGTGTCACCGTCGCCTTCGTCCGAAAATGTCGATCTCGTCCACCTCGGCCCGCCCAGAGAAGCAGCCGCTCAGAAATGCGAACTCGACCCGGCGCCGGAGAAGTCCCCGCCGCCGGAGAAACCGCCACCACCGGAGAAACCGCCCGAGTCGGAGAAGGAGGAGGACGAGGAGGACGACGGCGGCTGCCAATTCGCCGCCGAGCTGTACCCGGTGACGAGATCGGCGATCGGCGTCGAGAAGTGGGACGCCGATCCCGCACCGGTCCAATGCACTCCGGAGGCGTTGGCGCCCACGGAGGACGGGTTGATGCGAATGGTCGACGCCGGGTCGTAGGAGATGCGGTGCCCATCGAACAGCCACCAGCCCGCATAGGCATCGCTGTTGCGCACCCTTCTACTCTGCGAGGACTCGTATCGGTGCAGACGGCCATTTCGGTAGGAGGAGGTGTCTGCCTTCAGCGCCCGCCTCGCCAAAGATTCGGCCCGGGTACGCACATCCTGAGAGATGGTGTCCAGCTCGTCGAGCGCCGCCGAGGGCGACAGCGCCCCCGCCTCCATCTCATTGGTCATGGCCGCCATCCGGTCCAAGCTCGCCTTCAGCCAAATGCGCTCCTGGGTGATATCGAGCTCGCCCTTGGCCTGCACCGAGGAGCACAGCTTCCGGAAGGAGGCCAGGTCCTCGCGGACCGGCCCCTGCTCATTGCGCCAGGCCTCCCGCCAGCTCTGGGACATGGTCAGCAGGTCGGAGGCGTTGGAGATGGCGTCGTCGAGGGAGTCGAGTGCGGCGGCCCGAACCTCGAGCCTCTCGGCATCCGTCTTGCGGTCCCACTCGAACCACTCGGCCCTGCGGGGCTCCCCGAAGTCGTAGAAAGCCCGGGTCAACTCGGCGTAACGGTCCTCGAACCAGGCGAAACGGGCCAGGATCTGAGCGCCGTGGGCGTCGTCGGTGGGAATGAGACCGGCCTTGATCTGGGTGCCCTCGTAGTCGGTGGTGACCTGGGTGTAGTGGCGCCGGGCTCGGGTGAAGGCCTCCCGTGCATCGCTGCGCCTCACGAGCATCACAACCCCCAGCGCGAGGCCGCCGATTGCTCCGATCCCGGAGATGATGACCGCTGCGGTATCGGAGGGGATCGGACGCCCTATGACGTCGGCGGTGCGGGCGGCCATCCGCTCGACGCCGGGCGCCCACAGGCCTTGACGGAAGGAGTCCTTGCCCGCGTCCTGGATTTCTTGCTGAATGGCCAGGTCGACTTTGACGTCCTCGCCGAAATAGCAGCCGGTCCATCTGCCCTTCGGCGAGACCCCGAGGATGACCGTGCCGTCCGCCCAATAGTTGGGGTTGGAGGCGCTGATCCACTCCGGGTGGTCCTGGCGCGCGTAGGCCAGCACCGCGCTGTTGAAATTGTCGTTGTAGCCGGCATCCAGGGTGACGACGACGAGTTTCACGTCTTTGCGGAAACGCAGGTTCTCCAGGGAGGAGGCGGTTCCGTTGTCCTGGAGCACGTTGGCCTCGTCGTAGACCTCCACGGTGGGCGCATGCGTCTTCCCGAAGGGCCAGAAGGCCAGCAACGGCACCCCGCCCACGAGCAGGAGGATGACGATGATCTTGAGGGACAAGGACACGACGGCGCGGGAGCCGCCCCAGCGGATCAGTGTGTCGTTCACCGCCTCAACGGTAGTCGGCCACCGCTGCGCGCGGGGCGCCCCGCATGGGGAGAATTGCCCGGGTAACACGCGCCCCCGTGCGTGCCCTCTGCGTCGAGGTCGACTTTTTCGAATGAGATCGACGGTGGCACCGTCGCCTTCGTCCGAAAATGTCGATCTCGACGCGGGAAGGTGCAGTCCGCCCGCCGTCTCAGGGCCGGAGAGCGACCGCCTCGATCTCGACCCTCGCCCCCAGGGGGAGGCCGGCGACGGCGAAGGCGGCGCGGGCGGGCAGCACCGGTCCGGTGAAGAAGCGGGCGTAGACCTCGTTGACGGCCTTGAAGTCGGCGATATCGGCCAGCAGGACAGTGGTCTTGACGACGTCGGCGTAGCTCAGGCCGGCCGCCTCGAGGATCGCCCCGATGTTGGTCAGCACCCGCTCGGCCTGAGCCTGAATGCCGCCCTCGACGAGCGCACCGGTGGCGGGATCCAGAGGCACCTGACCAGAGATGTATACGGTGGACCCTGTGGACCCGGTGGACCCTGTGGACACGGCCTGGGAGTAGGGCCCGGCGGCGGCGGGTGCGGCGGCGGTGGACACGGCGGTGACCGAGGCTGCGGGGGCGGCGGAGGCTGCAGGAGTGGCGGAATCGGTGGAGGCTGCAGAGGCGGCAGAACCGGTGGGGTCGACGGATGCGGACAAAGGGGAGCTCCTAGGCGATGGCGGGTGCTGAACCGGGCGAGCGGCTGCTGTGAACTGTTAACGCATAACTGTTAACGCAGCCACCTTACCGCCGGGCGGCCCGGCTCTGGTGCGGGCTCAGTGGGCGGCCAGTCGCCCACACTCGCTGCGCACGACCGACGGATAGCCTGTGCTCACCCCGACACCGCCCCGCGCCCCGCCCGTCGGAAACCGGCGGAGCGGAATCTGGGTACCAACCACTGAGGAGAGCGAGGAGACGCAGCCGTGGGCACCCCTCATGAGGACCGGCGCGAACAGGCGCAGCGCACCGTCGGGAAGCTGGCGCAAGCCGGCGGGCAAGCGGCATCCATGGTCGCCTCCCGGGCAGCACGACGAGCCGATGAGACTGTGCGCGGCGCCCTGCCCGGCGGCATCCGGAGAGGAGCCCGGTTCACCGGGTCGCGGTTCCAACGGGAGTTGGGCACGGCCATGGCGACCCGTCCGCATGCGCGCAAGGCCTCCACTCTGCTGCTGGGCACCACCTGGAAGTACTCGCCCTTCGGCCACACCCGGGCGCAGCGCAAGAAAATCAGGACCGACGGCTTCGACACCTCCAGCCGGCCGGACCTGCCCCTCGACGTCGCCGAGCTCGCTCACATCCACGGCATCCGCCTGCCCAGCATCATGTCGGTCGCGTTCCTGCACCGCCGGGAGGACCGTGAGCACCTGGCCGGCGGCAGCGGGGACGAGAACGGCTCGCTGCATCAGGTCGTCGCCTCCGAGCGGGACCGGGCGCGCGGCGCCGTGGACTGGACCCGCCTATGCGTGGACACCGACCAGGGGAGATCGCTCCTCCAGGTCGTGGACGACAGTCACCTGGACGTCCTCGTCGCGGCCGTGAGCCAGGATCCCGCCGAGAACGCCGCCGACGTCGGCCTGATCCTGCCGCAGGGGCTCCCGCCCCGGGTGACGGCCGCCCTCACGGCGGACCCGCAGCGCCCCACCGTCCGCCTGCACCTGCTGGGCAAGGGCCGGGTCGCCGTCGACGCCGGCGAGAGCTACCGGCAGTTCCACGACGTCCCCCACATCCTGCAGGGCTCACTGGTCGTGACCCGGGGCAGGGTGACTCGCGCCGAGCTGTGGGTCGCCACCAGGCGCAACGTGCTGCCGTGGCTGGTCGACGGGATCAGCTGAACCGGCCGGGCCCAGGCAGGACGACGGAAGCAGACGGCACTCCGACGGCGGCCGACCACATCAGACGACCCCCGACGGCGCGGGTCGCAACGGCCGGCTGAAACGGGAAGAAGAGCCGGAGCAGAACGGTGCGAGAACGTCACGTCAAAATCACGCGTCCGACTTTCGGGATTCTCGAGACACGCTCCGTGATCAGTGACACACTGCCGTCATGCATCCACGCGCAGGACAGCCAGCACAGCCCGAAGACCTCGTCAACATCGACGAGGTCGTCTCCGCCTACTACGACCTCGTCCCCGACCCCGCGGTCCCGGCCCAGAAGGTGGTCTTCGGCACCTCGGGCCACCGCGGCTCCTCCTTGGACACCGCCTTCAACGAGGCCCACATCGTGGCGATCACCGCTGCGATCATCGAGTACCGGCGCTCCCAGGGCACCGACGGCACCCTCTACCTCGGCCGCGACACCCACGGGCTGTCCGAGCCCGCCTGGCGCACCGCCATCGAGGTTCTCACTGCAGCCGGGGTCACGACCGCCGTCGACGCCCGCGGCTCCTACACGCCCACCCCGGCGGTCTCGCACTCCATCCTGCGGGCCAACGGCGCCGGCACCGAGGCGGGCGTGCGCACCACCGGCCCGGGCCTGGCCGACGGCATCGTCATCACCCCCTCCCACAACCCGCCGCGCGATGGCGGCTTCAAGTACAACCCGCCGCACGGCGGCCCCGCGGACTCGGATGCCACCGGATGGATCGCGGACCGCGCCAACGAGCTGCTGGCCGGCGGCTGGCGCGATGTGCCGCGCACGCCGATCGCCACCGCCCTCGACGACCCTCACGTCATCAAGCACGACTATCTCGAGACCTACGTCGCTGACCTGGAGAACGTCATCGATCTGGACGCCATCCGGGAGGCGGGCGTGCGCATCGGGGCTGATCCGCTGGGCGGCGCCTCCGTCGATTACTGGGGCGCCATCGGCGAGCGCTACGGTCTCGAGCTCACGGTGGTCAACCCCGAGGTGGATCCGGCCTGGCACTTCATGACCCTGGACTGGGACGGCAAGATCCGCATGGACTGCTCCTCCCCCAACGCCATGGCCTCCCTGCGGGGGAAGATGACGCCCGACGCCGAGGGCAAGACCCCCTACGACGTCGCCACCGGGAATGACGCCGACTCCGACCGCCACGGCATCGTCACCCCCGACGGCGGGCTGATGAACCCCAACCACTTCCTGGCCGTGGCCATCGAGTACCTCTTCACCCACCGGCCCGAGTGGCCCGAGGGCTGCGCGGTGGGCAAGACCCTGGTCTCCTCCAGCCTCATCGACCGGGTGGTGGCGGCCATGGGGCGCACGCTCATTGAGGTGCCCGTCGGATTCAAGTACTTCGTGCCCGGACTCATCGACGGCTCCGTCGGCTTCGGCGGCGAGGAGAGCGCGGGAGCCTCCTTCCTGCGCAAGGACGGCACCGTGTGGACCACGGACAAGGACGGCATCATCCTGGCTCTCCTGGCCAGCGAGATCATCGCCGTCACCGGCAAGACGCCCTCGCAGCTGCACGAGGAGCAGGTGGCCCGCTTCGGCGCCTCCGCCTACGCCCGGATCGACGCGCCCGCCACCAAGGAGGAGAAGGCGAAGCTCGCGGCCCTGTCCCCCGAGGACGTCACCGCCACCGAGCTCGCCGGGGAGCCGATCATCGACCGGCTCGTGCGGGCCCCCGGCAACGACGCCCCCATCGGCGGGCTTAAGGTGACCACCAAGGACGCCTGGTTCGCCGCGCGCCCCTCGGGCACTGAGGACGTCTACAAGATCTACGCCGAGTCCTTCAAGGGGGCCGAGCATCTGGCGCTCGTCCAGGAGGAGGCCAAGAAGGTCGTCTCCGCCGCCCTGGGCGGCTGACTGCTCGCGGTCTCGCGCTCGGGCCTGCGCAACCGGAGCTCCGGCGTCGAGATCGACATTCTCGAACGAGATCGACGGTGTCACCGTCGATCTCGTTCGAGAATGTCAATTTGGAAGGTGTGGGCACATCTGGAGGGGGCGAACGCGGGAGCTAACGGGACGTCACCATGGTCGCGGCGCTTACCCGCCCCTCTCTAGGCTCGCATGCGTGAGCCACTCGCCATCCACTGAGCCGGCCGACGCAGCCGGTGCAGCCAACGCGGCCGCCACGGCCGGTGCGACTGACGCCGCCAACGCAGCCTCCGACGGCAGCGCCTCCGACGCCGGGCAGCCGCGCCGGGTCCCGACGGCCGCACCGCAGAAGCCGAAGAAGAAGCGCCGGCGCGGCAAGCGCGGTTGGGTGCCCAACTATCACGGGGCATGGGGAATGCTCGTACTGCCGGCGGTGGTCGGCATCGTCGTAGGCGGCTGGAGCTGGATGGACGCCGTCGTCCTGCCCGCCTGGTGGAGCGCCTACTTCAGCTACTGGGTGCTGACCCAGTGGCTGCGCACCCGCAGTCCCCGCAAGCGCGCTCCACTGCGGACGCCGCTGGCCGTCTACTCGGCGATCACGCTAATCCTGGCGCTGATCTCCCTGGCCCGCGCCCCCTACCTCGTGGGCTGGGGGCTCCTTCTCGTCCCGCTCGCAGCAGTGGCGGTTCACCAGTCGTGGCGCGGCAAGGAGCGCTCTCTGCTCTCCGGGAGCGTCACCACGCTGGCGGCGTCCCTCATGGCTCTCGTCGTCTACGACCTGGGCACCGGAGGTCGCGGGGGCTGGCTCGGGCTGGGGCCGGAGGCGAGCGAGCTGCGCGGCCAGAGCCTGAACGGTTCGTTGACGGGTTGGCCGTGGATGTGGCTGCTCACCGGATTCCTCGCCGCCTACTTCGTCGGCGCAGTCCCCTATGTCAAGACAATGATACGCCGACGCGGTGACCCGCGAATGATCATCGGCTCGGTCGGCTTTCACTCCGCGGTGACGGCGGCCGCACTCGGCTGCGCGGCCGCCGGGCTCATGTCCTGGCTGCACGCGCTGGTCTGGGTTCTGCTGCTCCTGCGGGCCGTCGCGCTTCCCCTGCTCCAGCGCAGACGCATGGACAGCGGGCGGAAGCTCCTGCCCGTCAAACTCGTCGGACGCCTCGAGGTGGTCGCCTCCCTGCTCGTGCTGCTCGGCCTGCTACTGGGCTGACTGGGCCACCCGGGACGGACAGGCCCTTCACACCGGTCACGGCTCAGTCACATAATAGAATTGTGACCCCTGATACACCGAACTCTGCTCCTGTCCCCGTCTTCATACTCGTCTTCATGCCGGCCCCCGCACCGATCGGCGAGCCCGGCTCGTGAGCGCTCCGCACCCCGGCTCCACCGATGCCGCCCTTCCAGCCGGCTACCGCGGAATCCTGGCACTGCGCGCGCTGCGACTGGGCGCACTGATCACATGCGCCGCCCTCCTGGGCCTGCTCTGCGCCTGGCGTCAGGAGATCGGCCTGCTCAACCCTCACCGGGCGCTCACAATCCTGGCCTGCGTGGTGATGATCGTCGTCGACTGCGCGGCGGCGAGTAGTGAGCGGACTGAGTACAACACGAACAACACCAGGATCGCTGGGATAACAACGATCATCGCGATGACCGAGCTCATTGTCGTGGGGGCGGCGCTCGCGATGACGGTGCGTCTGGCGCGGGCGTGGTGGGCGGACTACCGGGAGACCACCATCACCTCTCCCGTGTACCTCATCGTCGCAGCCGCCCTCATCGCACTCGCTCTGCTCGTCGTGGCCGACATACGTCTGTATCGCGCCCGCAGGCGAATGGGTGCACGACGGCGGACGCCCAACGACCCGGCCCGCTGGCGGCGCCTGCGCGGACCCGCCGAAGCAGACCCGGCCCCCGAGGGAGCAAGCGAGCCCGACGCTCCGCCGACTCCGGCGACCCCGCCGACCCCACTGCCTCTGCGTTTCCGGGGCAGAGCCCTGCTCGCCGTCGTCGTCCTTCTGCCGATCCTGGCCCTGACCGCCGCCGCTCTAGCGCCCACCGCCCTGCTCAACCCGGCCGCCCGGACGACGGCGCCGGCCGACTCCGAGCCGCCCGCCCGTCCGACCGGCCCAGGCGGGGACAGCGGGAGCAGCGGGAGCAGTAAGAACGACAAGAACATCGACTGGACCTATAACGTCGGCACGTTCCTGGATGTCGTCGCGGGCACGGCCGGCCCGATCATCCTGACGCCCGAGGGCGTCACCGCGCTCAACGGGGAGGACGGCTCCGTCCGGTGGACCTACCAGCGCGACGCCGACTACGTGAACGGGCGCGGGAACTCCAGGGACAAAACCCTGATCATCAGTCCCGATGCCCGCCACGTCGCCATACGGATGAAGGGCCCGAGTCTGCACCACTCGCACATCGTCGTCTCGGTCATTCTCGACTCCGCCACGGGCGAGGTCACCGCCGAGCACCGGGGCACCGACGACGACTCCTTCCAGATAACCGATTCCCTCGCCGTCGACGGGGACGAGGCCTTCGCACTCGACGGCGGCAGAGTCCTGTGGACAATGCCGGAGGGCACATTCGGGCGGGGGCAGAACGGCTATTCGGGAACCGCCGGGCACACCGCCGTCATCGTGAGTGCGCAGAGGAGCTGCATCACCTCCAATGAGTTCTGCGCAATGACCAGTACGCTCCGCATCGCCCCCGATCACGACCCGACCGCAACCACCGACATCACCCATGTCCTGCGCGATCTCGAGCTGCAGCACAGCGTTGCGGAGGGCATCACGGTCGTGGGCGGCTGGGTGGCGCGCAGCACCGACGAGAAGGCACGAACGGTTCCGGACGGGAGTGCCGAGCCGGCCTGGGACGCGCAGGCGGTGAGCCTCGACGCCGTCGCCCTCGGCTGGGAGTACGCGCCGATCTCTCTGGGGAGCGCGAGCGGCGTCAACGCGGTCGCCTCATACGCCTCCCATACCCTGGTCACCGCCGCTGCGCTCGAAAGCCTTGCGAAGCGCAGCAGTATCGACGATCCCAAGGTGAACTGGGTCGAGACGGTCTTCGATCCGGCAACGGACATGGCAACCCCGGCCGTCGAGTCCTCCGGCCTGGCCGCCGCGAAAGTCAGCCTGCGCACCACGGTCGACAACACACAGGCCATAACCTCGGTAGCCATCGACCCCGCCGACGGCAGCGCCGGGACTTCGGCCCAGATTCCACCGGGAACCCTCTTCGCCCCGCAAAGGCACACTCTCTTTCCCGAGGAGGCGGAACCTCTCAATGCGGAACGCTCGGATATCACCGCCCTGACCGCCCCCGGGGCCACGGTCATTGTCCTCAGATCCATATTTCCGGACGTCGACGACCCGAAGGTCAGCGTCATCTACGGCATAGCAGGAGATGACTGATGACGAGCCGCCGTCTTTCACGCCTTCGCGCACTGCTGCGCTCCACGGTCTGCGTCCTCGCCGTCGTCGGGTGCGCACTGGGGGCGACCGGCTGCGACCCATCCACCAGCAGCGACGCGCAGAGTGAAGCGCCCAGTATCGAATCTGGTCCCGCCGACCTGGTCGATTCCTCGGGCTCCGATAGCGCGGGCTGGACGACGGGATTGGCCTTGTCCAGCGACACCCCGTGGTTCATCGCCACGGCGTCGGGGCCTGTGGCGATCCTGCGCGTAAGGTCCGAGGAATACTCCGGCCCCAACGATAAGACCGTTCTGGCCGCGCTCGACCCGCAGGACGGCTCGCTGCGCTGGTCGCTCACCATCACGCCTGCGATTGAATCATTGGAGAGCTCCCCCTTAAGAAACCCGTCGATTCCTCAACGCGTAGCGATGGACAATATCGAATTGGTCGGGTCTCCCGGCCCTGTCGTCACCAGTCCCAACGGCCAATACATCTCCCTCCAGCTCAATTCGAACGAGTCCTCGACAATCGCCGGCACCCGCGCCGGCATCCTGGTTCTGGACGCCGCTACGGGCGAGACGGTGCGCACCCTCGAGACCACCGGCCTGGTCCTGGGGCAGGCCTTGACCGATTCCGACTTGTTCGTCCAAACCGCGCAGGACTATGTGCCGGCGGGCAGCGGCACCCTCACCGTCGCCCGGCTGGATGAGCCGGAGGCCGAGCCGAGTACCCTGCGCACCGACCAGTGGCTCGTGGGCGCCACGGCCGACGCCGTTCTCCTGGCTCCCGATGGCCTCTCCGGCTTCTGCCCGCCGTGCACCAGCGCCACGATCACCGAGATGTCCGCAAGCGGCGAGACTCTGGCGACTATTCCGTATGTCTACCGAATTCTGAGCGCCGGGCGCGTCGAGCGCTACACCGACCCGGCGGCCGCCAATGATGCCGTCGGCGGCCCCGGGAAAGACTTGGCCTGGGCGGCGACTAGCCGGGAGATCCTCAATGTCTCCACCGGTACCACCACCGATATCACCGGCTTCGCCACCGCCCCCGCCCCTCTCATCCTGACGGATGGCCCCGGCGTCCTCCTCAACCGCGTTGTCGAGGCCGAGCCCGACAAGGACGGCTCGCCGCGCTTCGATCAGCACTCGGCCGCTTGGATCGGCGCCCCCGCCGACGGCGGGGCCGTGCACACCGAACCCGTCACCGACGTCAAGGACCGCTACCGAACCTCCAAGTTCGTCAAACCTGAGGACCACATGGACGTGACTCTCAGCCCGACCCCCATGGAGGCCCCATGACCTCACCGCCTGACCAGCCCAGTCAGTCCGTCAAGGCCCGCAGCGACGAGCGCCCGCGGCCGCTGCTCCACAAGCTGCTGACTGCGGCCTCCATTACCTGCCTGAGCGCGGGAGTGGGTTTGACTCTCGTCCCGATCGTGGCGCACCTCATGTCGGCCCTGGGCGTCCGGCCCATCGCCATGCTGGGCGGCGACCTTCCCGGCCGGGAGCGCGATCTCTTCTGCAGCGGCCTCGCCATCCTGCTGAGCTGCGCGGTCGTCCTGGCCATGCAGCTGTGGATCCGGCGGGACCCCTTGACCAGGTCCTCGGCGGGCTCCGCCGCATTCGGCATCAATCTCCTAGACTTCTCCGCCCTGGTGGGCGCCGTCGTCATCCTGGCGGACTTAGCCCCCGCCCACTATCTGGGAGCCCGCTTCCTCATCGTCGGCGGCTTCCTGTTGGCGCTCGGCATTGTGCTCCTACCGCCGAGGCCGCGGGAATGGCCACCGCAACCTCCGCAACCCGCCGACGACGGCGGGCCGAGCCCGTTGCAGATCTTCAGCCGCACCCTGCACGATCTGCGCACCCTGCACGGCCTGCGCAGTCTGCGCAGTCTGCGCAGTCCTCGCCTCTGGATCCGCGTCGCGGCGATCACCGGGGTGATCGTTCTTACCATCGTCTCCGCCGAGGTCTACAGCGCACGGGTATCGCCCACGCGAGCATTCAGCGCCTCCGAGTCGCGTCCCTCGGGCAGCGGGCCGGACCTATTCGCCCGTACCAGCGACTCGGGCACGTGGACCGTCCAGTTCAAGCAGTCGTTGTTCATCGACTATGCCGTCACTGCGGCCGGGCCGATCGCCCTGTCGGCCCCGAAGGAGGAGGACACGTCGGACAGCAGGAACAGCGCAGTATCGACATACGAGTCCCGCCGACTCGACACATTGACCGTCACCCTGCTCGATCCGACTGATGGCTCCCCGCAGTGGAGTCTGGAACTCACCAGTCCCACGAGACTATCCACTGGAGACACCTCACGTTCTGGTTCCTCTCACAATCTCTCCGACTATCTACCCACCAGTTTCCCCAACGAGGACAATCCGGCCATTGGCAGGATGGTCACAGATCCCGACGGACAACTACTCGCCATCCGCCTCAAACCCACCTGGAATAAATCCGCCAAAGAATGGATCACGCCCATTGCCGTCATCGATCTGACGAGCGGCGGAATAGTGGGGAGCGCAGAGATCCAGGGCGAGATCGTCAGCACCGTCCTGACCTCGGACACCCTGGCAATCCAAACCGCGGACGATTCCCCCCTGGAAACCGGCGGAACCATCCTCACCTACTCCTTGAACAGGGAGAATGGTTATGCGGACTTTCAGAGCACAGCGAAGGTGAGCACCTGGCTGGTGGGCGCCACCCGCGACCGCCTCCTGCTATCCGATCAATCGCCGTACAGCATTCACGACCCTAACAGCCCTAAGGAAGGACGGGCAGCCACCGTCACCCTGGCGACCCCGGCCAGAGTAGACGAGGCATCCAAAATCACCGGTGTTCGCAACATCTTCCCGGGCGGATGGGTGGAGCTCCTCTCCGGCCCCGAGCAGCAGACCCGAGAGCTGGTCGATCTCAATACCGATCAGAGAATCGATATCACCGGAATGACGGCCGAGTCTCTGGACACGAATACTGGAAACCAGGTGGAGCTCATCCAGAAGGAGCCCGGAACCAACAACAAGACCACGGTCGGCAATATCAATATCAGCACCCCGGCGACCAGTGCGCCCACTATTGAATCCCCTGACTCCCCTGGTTCAGTTCTTCGGATAACCGACAAAATGAAAGTGGACTCCACCTATACCGACTCGCTGATCACCGATGTATCGCGACAGCGCTTTGATCTCTACGCGATCCCGAAAGAGGCGGATTCATGAGCGACTCTCCCGACAGCGGTGCCGCGAACCCCGAGGGCACCGAGGACACTGCGAACATTGCGAACACTGCGAACACAAAGAGCACCGCGAGCGCCCCTGATGCCGCCGACGCCGTCGAGCCTGACACCGGCGACGCCGTCGAGCCCGCCGCCGACTCCGCAACGAGCACGCCCGCGCCCATCCCGGTATCCCCAACCACCGATCTGATGCGCGGTATCCGACAGGGCGCCGCCCTGAGCGCGACGGCCTTCGCATGCGCGGCCTTCCTGGTGCACCGCTACATGGAGCCCGCCATTCCGCCGCCCGGCAAGGGAGGGATGGTGCTTCTGATCTCGCAATGCCTCATCGGGTTCGTCGCGTGGAGAATCGGCCGCAGCCGCTGGGAGCCCACGTCGCGCCTGATGATCTGCGTCCTGACCGGAACCCTCGGGATCGGGGCAGTGGGCGCACTCATCTCCTGGACGTTCTTCTCCATCCGCGGCTCGCGGACCATCACGGGCGGGCTCGCAGCATGCGCCGTCGCCTCCCTGACCATCGCCCTGACCCTCGACCTCCTCCTGTGCCGCAGGGCAGGCGATGCGATTCCGCGCCCCAAGGGCGCGGAGGCATGGCGGTCCATACCGCTGGGGCGGCGCGGCCGCCTCGGCCTGCTGGGAGCAGTGGCGGCCCTCCTGGTTCCGGTGCTGGCCGCCGCGGCTCCGACACTGCTCCCGGATCCGGTCACGCGGACGACGGCGCCCGCACAGTCGGACGATCAGCTGCCCGCCACCCCCGCATCCGTGTCGGGACAGGTCGCCTGGCAGCTCGCCATGGATGAGCCCGTCGTCGATATCGCCGCGGGCAAGGCGGGGCCGGTCCTGATCACCGACAACGGACTCATCGGCCTGAACGGGGATGACGGCTCCACACTGTGGTCCTACCGGCGTGCCCGCGGCGTCGTCGGGAGAATCGGCGCGCCCGAGCCGAAAGCCAGGAGCCGCTCGTCCACGAGCGACGAGGAACCGCCTGTCATACGTTCGGTGACCAGCCCGGACGGCAGTCGCATCGCCATCGCTCTGGCGATCACTCCCACAATGGGCAGCAGCATCAGGGTGCTCACCCTTGTTCTGGATACCGTCACCGGTCGCGTCATCATGGAGCACGCCGGGAACCGCCCCCGGGAATCCGCCAGTCCCAAGACTCCCGATAAGGGCGGGCGCGCCTACGATCCCGATGAGATAACCCCCACCGAGGCCGACGACATCGACGAGGCCATGCCCGCCATTCAGATGACCGACTCGGTGGTCCTCATCGATACCCAGGCCTTCTCCCTAGCAGACGGCTCATTCATGTGGGAGTTGGACCTGAAGCAGGACTCCGACAAGCGCTACCGCTTCTCCGGGACGGCCGGTCACCACACCTTGATCACAAAGAAAGCCTGCGAGAACGGCCATGAGGACGATCCGAGACCGAGCGCATGCGACCTGACTCTCATCAACGACGACGACCCGGACTCCGAGCATCTCCTGATGAACGTGGTCGGCAGCCCGGAGGACGGACTCACCGTGGTGGACGGATGGGTCGTGCGCTACTCCGACCGGGACGCCAACGCATCGCGAGCCGACTCCGGCTCGCGTGAGACCGCCATGGAGGCCTTGGACATCGATTCCCTCAGCGGCGACGTGACGAAGACCGTCCCCGAGGACGCGCGCGTCGTCGAGCTCGGGGAGTTCGGAGGCCCGGATCCCTGGAGCTCGCGCTCCTTCATCGCGCTGCGCCGGGCGCCCAAGACGGAGGATCTCGGGCAAGGCCGTGGACTGTCGATCGCAGCACTGTTCGATCCCTCCACAGGCACGCTCACGCCAGTTGCCGAGGGCGCGCAGTACCAGATGAGTACCCATGATCATCGGCCTGCGGGCTGGGCGACGGCGGATACAGCAGTCGCCGTATCGGCTCCTTCCGACTCTCATGACCAGCCCACGGGCTTGGCGCTGACCCGCCCCGACGGATCAGCGGCGGTGACAGTGGAATCGGAGGCCCTGCTGCACGCCGGCGACTCTGAAATGAACCAGCCGCAGGCGATCGCCGCGCCTGGAGCAGTAGTCATGTGGAGCACCTTCTGGGATGCGTGGGACAGCTCCGGCAACGACACCAGCTCCAAGAAGGCCACCCTCATCTACGGCCTGCGCTGACGGATTCAGCGGGGCATTCAGTAGGCTGCCCACGTGACCCAGCAGCGCCCCTCGGAACCTTCCGACCACCATATCGAGTACGTCTCCGGCGACCCGACCCCGGAGGGCGCCCCGGTCGAGAGGGCCGGGGAAGCTGGAGAGGCCGAAGGGGCGGCCTCGGCAGGGACGGGCGCAGCAGGAGCAGCCTCGGCGGGGGCGGCCCCCTCCGCCTCCTCCGGCGCCTCCTCCGGTCCGGATGCCGTCGCGAACCCGGACGCCGCCCCCGCCGCGGAGCAGAGGCCGCGCACCGGTATTCCCCATCAGCAGTCCCGACCGGGTCCCGACGACGACATCATGCTCGCCACCGGCAAGCCCCGCCGTCCCGCCAGCACGCGCGCGGGCGAGACCTTCGTCCAGTCCGAGCGGCGCAAGCAGGAGAAGATCCGCCGTCAGCCGGGCCGGCGCGCCTGGGTCCCGGGCCAGCACGGCGCCTGGTCGATGCTGGTGATGCCGGCGATCGTCGGCTGGGTCGTGGGCGGTTTCAGCTGGGTCAACCTGCTGTTCATCCCGTCCTGGTGGGGCGCCTACCTCACTTATTGGGCTTGGTCGCAGTGGTTGCGCACCCGGTCCGCGCGCAAGCGCGCGCTGCTCCTCATCCCCCTGGTGATGTACACCGGATGGACCGGCATGCTCGGGCTGCTGACCCTGGTCGTGGCCCCGCACCTGCTGCAGTGGGCGGTGCCCATGCTGCCGCTGTTCGCGATCGCGCTGTGGGAGGTGTGGCGCGGACGCGAGCGCTCACTGCCCTCCGGACTGGCGACGGCGGCGGCGGCGAGCCTGATCGCCGCGGTCACCTACAGCCTGGCCGTGCGGGGCGCGGGCGGATTCCTCGGGACCGGTGGCAACGACGCCGGGCTGCCCGGCATGAGCCCCAACGGTCAGCTGGTGGGCTGGCCGTGGATGTGGCTGGTGACGGCCTCGACGGCGGCGTACTTCTGCGGGACGGTGCCGTACATCAAGTCGATGATCCGCGAGCGCTTCAACAACCGGCTCCTGGCCGCGACGGTGGCGGCGCATACGGTCGTGGCGGCCGGAGCCGTGTGGCTGGCGGTCGGCGGGTGGCTGCCGTGGATGCACGCGGCGCTCTGGGTAGTGCTGGCGGTGAGGTCCCTGGTCATGCCGCGCTGGCAGTGGAAGCTGGTCAAGCAGCGCCACCGGCCGCTGCGTCCGGGGACGATGGGTCTGGTCGAGGTGGTGCTCGAGCTGGTCTTCCTGATCTCGATCACCACCGGCTAACCGGCTGCACTCAGCTTATTCGCCGAGATCGGTCGTAACCCGCGTCGAGATCGGTCGTATTCCGGCTCGAGATCGGTCGCACTCCGCGTCGAGATCGGTCGCACTCCGCGTCGAGATCGGTTGTACTCCGGCTCGAGATCGGTCCGTATTGAATGCGGCGAGCGCATGCCGTCTAGCCCAGGAAATCTCAGTAACCACCCACCAACCCTGAGACCACCCCACCACAATCACCACATCTGAGACACTCGAACTGTCTCAGATGTCCTGACACACCACAATCTCGACGCAGAACCGGACCGATCTCGACACGGAACCGGACCGATCTCGACGCGGAAGCGGACCGATCTCGCGGAAAGGAGCCGGAGGAGGTCAGCCGCGCGGGCCCCTCCAGGCGGCTGCGGCGTCGAGCACCCGGTCGTTCTCCTCGCTCGTGCCCACCGAGATGCGCACGCCCTCCCCGGCGAAGGGGCGCACGAGCACCCCGGCGGATGCGAAATGCTCCGCCAGGCGCGCCGTCGCCTCCCCCACGCCGAGCCAGTAGAAGTTCCCCTGAGCATCGGGCACCGCCCACCCCCGCTCGCGCAGCGCCGACACCACGCGCTCCCGCTCATCGACCACCGCGCCCGCCCGCCGTGCGGTCTCGACCAGCGCCTCGGGCCGACTCGCCGCCATGGCCGCGGCCTGCGCCGCGAGCCCCACCCCGAAGGGAGTCGCCACGCTGCGGACGGCGCTGATGATCGCGGGAGCCCCCACCAGGTAGCCCACCCGCATTCCGGCCAAGGCGTGCGCTTTGGAGAAGGTCCGCGACACGACCAGGTTCGGGTGGCGGTCCAGCAGCGTCAGCGCGTCCCCGACGGCGGCGTCGGTGACGAAGTCGAGGTAGGCCTCGTCCACGAGCACGAGCACCCGCTCGGGCACGCCGTCGAGCAGTGCGGCCAGTTCGGCGCCGGTCAGGGCCGGCCCGGTCGGGTTGTTGGGCGTGCAGGCGATGACGACGCGGGTGCGCGGCGTGACGGCCGCGATCATGGCGGCGACGTCGTGGCGGCCGTCGGCGGTCAGCGGCACCGCGATGGCCCGCGCCCCGGCGACGGCGATACAGATCGGGTATGCCTCGAAGGAGCGCCACGGCACGACGACGTCGTCCCCCTCGTCGCACACGGCGTCGAGCACGTGCTGGATGAGGGCCACCGACCCGTTGCCGACGACGATCTGCTCGGCGTCCACCCCGTGCCGCCGGGCGAGAGCCGCGATAAGTGAGTCTGCAGCCATCTCGGGGTAGCGGTTGGCGCCGGACGCGGCCTCGACCATGGCCTCCAGCACCGCGGGCTGGGGCGGGTAGGGGAGCTCGTTGCTGGAGAGCTTGGCCGTGCGGCCGGCGCCGGGGCGCGCCCCGGGCACATAGCCGGGCAGGGAGAGGACGGCGTCGCGGATGTGGACGGGGGTGCCGGGGGTGCCAAGGGCGCCGGGGGTTCCGGCTGGTTCCGTGCTGCTCATGGGCGCATCCTCCCACTGGGGAGTGCGAGTGGGCCGGAGTAGCCGCCTGGGGAGACCAGATGCGCCGGCGTCGGCCTGATCCGTCGGCGGTGGCGCCCGGTCATTCGATTGCCCGACGGCGGACTCGAAGATATCATAGTTCTATGACTATTGAACTGACGGGGGTGCCGACCGCTTCGAACTGGGACGAGGACATGCAGGTCAAGGTGTTCAAGGCCCTGTCCGACCCGGTGCGCCTCCAGATCCTCCGCTACCTCAAGCGGGTCGGCCGGGGCGTCACCTGCAGCGAGATCGGAGAGGTCATCGATATCAGCAAGTCGGCCGGCTCCTACCATTTCAAGACCCTGCGGGAGGCCGGACTCACCATCACCGAGAAGAAGTCCCGCGAGAAGTACGTCTCCATCAATCTCAAGACCCTGAACGATTACGTGACGCACTTCGTCGATCTTCTGTAAGTCCCACATCGAGCCCGCAGAGCCCAGCGCACCCGCCACATCGCACATCCGCCGCCGGGCCCACCGCAAGCTCACCAAAAGATCACCACGAGATCTGCCGCAAAGTTCGCTACGGGACCCACCATGCCGCCGCAGAACCCGCCGCCAAGGTCGCCGCAGAGCCCGCCACACGACCCGGTCCGCTGCAAACGTCGAACCCCGCCGCAGCATCCGCCGCGACTCCATCTGCGGGTGGAGGCACGCATCGCAGACATCGAGATGCATCAGGCCACCGCCCCTGACCCGCCTGCGGGCGGAGACGCGGACCGATCCACAGCGGAGGACCGACAACAGAGGCACAGCCGCCCGCGGGTGGAGGCACGCGCGCACCGACCCCGGATCAGCGGTGCACCCTAAGAAACAGTTCAATAATATTTGAACCATTGAAATGACTGCGAGAGGATACTCAAAGATGTCGGACATTCAGAAGAAGGTCGGCGCCGCCGGCGATGCCGACAGGACAGGCAGCACTGGCGGAGCCGGCAGAGCCGATACCGCCGGATATGCCTGGGTCCTGGCCCTGACGTCGCTCGGCTTCTTCATGGCCATGATGGATTCGATGATCGTCACGACCGCCTCGACGGCGATCCGTGACGACTTCGACGCGAGCGTCGGGCAGCTGCAGTGGACGCTCAACGCCTACAACGTCGCCGTGGAGGCCTTCCTCCTCATCGGGGTCGCAATCGGAGGCAGGATCGGACACCGCAGGCTCTACACCATCGGCCTGCTCCTCTTCGTCATCGGGTCCGTGGCCTGCGCCCTGTCGCCGAGTCTCGGCGCCCTCATCGCCTCGCGCGTCCTGCAGGGAATCGGCGCATCGGTCATGACACCCATGTCCATGGCCATCCTCTTCGCCGCATCTCCTCCGTCCCGACGAGGCCGGGCCCTGGGGATCTGGAGCGGAGTCGGCGGTCTGGCGCTGATCATCGGTCCCGCACTCGGTGGTGCGATCGTCTCGCAGCTGGGCTGGCAGTGGGTGTTCTGGATCAACGTCCCCATCGGTCTGATCGGCATGCACCTGTCCCACCGGAGGCTCCCCGAATCCGAGGCCGGCGGGAGACTGCCGAACGCCCTTGATTCCGTCCTCGTCGTCGCCTCCTCGGGAGGAATCATCTGGGCACTGTCCGAGAGCATCTTCCCAGCCGGCCGCACCAGCGCGCTGGTCGTCGGCACGGCCGGCATCGCGCTGGGATCCGTGTTCGTGCTTCGGCAGCGAAAGTCGTCCGCACCGATGATCCCTTTGTCGCTCTTCGCGTCGTCGACCTTCAGCGGCGGCGTTGCGGGGACATTCCTGCTCTACGCCGCGATGTACGGGGTCGTCTTCCTCCTGCCCCAGTATCTTCAGACGGTCACCGGCGCGAACGCCCTGACCGCCGGCATGGAGATACTCCCGTGGACGGGCACTCTCGTGATCGTCTCGCCCTTCGCCGGGCGAGCGGTCGACAGATTCGGAGAGCGGCCCGTAGCCATCATCAGCCTGCTCCTCCAGGCGATCGGATACGTCTGGATCGCCGCAATCCTGTCCCCAGACACGGACTACCGCGCCATGATCACGCCCCTGGTGATCTCCGGGGCCGGCATATCCATGGCCGGGCCCGCACTGCAGAAGGCGGTCCTGGGCGCCGTCGACCCGACGCGCACGGGCATCGCCTCCGGAGTCTTCAACACATTCCGCCAGCTCGGCGGGGCCGTGGGCACATCGATCGCCGTGATCCTCTTCTACGCATTCGGCGAGCTGACCCCCGACTCGGCCTTCGCCCGCGGTTTCAGCGCAGCGCTCATCGGATCTGCTCTCCTGACGCTCCTCGGCAGCGTGAGCGCCGCCGCTCTGCGGCCCTCGAAAACCCCATGACACCGAGGAGTTCGAGTACCCCGGGAGCACCGAGGGCACCGCGCCAAGCCATCGTCCGCGACCGGACCCGCCGCCTGTTCGTGAGTATCGTCTGCGCCCCGCACGAGCCCCGCCGTCCGTCGTCGGGAACCAGCGGCCGGGCGCGACGAGCAGCAGACCGGCAGATGGGGCGTGTCGAGGGCGCAGAGCGAGGGCGCAGAGAACGATCCCGGCAGCGACGGAGGCGCCGCGACCGACAGGCCTCCGCCCTCCCCCAGCGCCGCACACAGCCCCGTCTTGGGAGGGCGCGCACAGCCCCGCCACAGGAGGGCATGGAAGAATAAGTTTATGGAGTTTCTCGTACGTGCGATCGGCAATGCGGCCGGCCTGTGGCTGGCGGTCACCTTCATCAAGGGGATGGACGTGCCGGGCACACCGACCACGCTCATGACAGTCGTCAACCTGCTCGTGGTCGGCCTCGTCCTGGCACTGGTGAACTCACTGATCAAGCCCGTGGCGAAGTTCGTCGCCTTTCCGCTGTACGTCCTGACGTTCGGGCTGTTCGCCCTGGTCGTCAACGGGGCGATGCTGATGCTCACGAGTGCCATCACGGACCGGCTGGTCGGTGTCGGGGCGGAGGCGGGGGTCACCCTGGGCCTGCATGTGGGCTCCTTCGGGACGGCGGTTCTCGGCTCGATCGTGGTCTCGATCGTCTCGGCACTGGTGGTGGGCGTGCTCGGCTCGCGCGAGCGGGACGACTAGCGGGGTCCCCACGACTCTTGTCGGCCGGCGGCCCGGGAGCGCGCGCACAGGAAGGCGAGGTCGAGTGACGGTACGGCCGATCGTGATCGGCGTCCTGGTTGTGATCGTCGCGGGCTTCATGATCGTCGACGGCGTTCGGGAGCTCTAGGGCGCCGGGTATATCGCGCCCGGCGGAGAGCTCGGCCCGTGGGCGGGGCTGCTCAAACGACTCGGGATCGACCCCCACGCGCCCGGCGTGGCCATGGTGTTCGTCGGTTAAGACATCGCGTTGCTGGCCGCGGGCATCTCCTACCTCATGGGTTCCTTCACGGGCGGTGTCGCACTCATCGTGGTCGCCGCGCTCGGGATCTGGTACCTGCCGTTCGGCACCGTTGGCTGCCTGGCCGTGATCGGTCTGACCCTCTGGGATCTCATGACGAGGTAGCGACGGCGGGTTACCCGCGGGACGGCGGGTCGCCGTTCGCGGAAGGGCCGGCAGCCCCAACGCGGCCGATCTTGGTGCGGGGGTGTGGGGTGCGGGGGTGTGGGGTGGTGTGTTGTCTGCTTCTGAGCATTCGCGACGGTGTCTGCGAGCGCCTCATTTGTTTTGTTTCTCGAGTTCGGTCGTACTCCGTGTCGAGTTCGGTCGCATTCCGTGTCGAGTTCGGTCGTACTCCGTGTCGAGTTCGGTTCGCTTCCGCGTCGAAATCGGTCGTACTCCGTATCGAGATCGGTTCAAACTCGTGTCGAGTTCGGTCTACCTTCGGTTCGAGTTTGGTTGTGTGGGGCCTGGTGTGCTTGGTGGGTGTGGTTGTTGTTGGTGTTGCACATGGGAGAGCGGGACCTTTGCGGGGTGGGTGCTGGTTTTTGTTGGAATGAAGGGATTTTCTGGTGATCGTGGTGTGTGGTGGTCGGGCTCCCATGTGCGGTGAGGGGGGTCTGCGCACATGGGAGCAGGACCGTGGTCGCTACTGACAGTGCTGTTCCGCGTGATTCCGCGGTTCCCACCGACACGGAGCGTGCGTGAGTGTGCAACACCCACCAGCCCCGGCGTATGCAGGCACCGGGAACACGAAGACGCCGCGACTCACGCCATCGAGCACCGCCCCCGGCGTATGCGGGCAGCGGCAGAGCCAGCCCGCAACGGTGCGGCCCGACTCATACGACCCCAACCTCGAGAACCACCACACCGGGGACCACCACACCCCGGACACTCGCCTTGTCTCAGATGTACTGACACCACAATCTCGACGCAGAACCGGACCGATCTCGAGCCGGAAGTGAACCGATCTCAGTGCGGAAATGGACCGATCTCGGCACGGGTTTCGACCGATCTCGACGGAGGGGGCGCGCGCAGAGGATGCGCGGGGCTCCACAGGGTGGCGTCGTGCACCCTGCTGGCGCGCTCTCCACAGGGGCTCGGCGGAATGCGGGCCGATGGTCGTACCGTCGAGGCATGGCTTCTTTAAGCATCGCCTTGGCCGATGAAGACGCCGCCACCGGCGTGTCACTCGTTCCCGCCGCCGTCCCCGAGAGCTGGACCGGGGCCGCGTCAAGCTCCTGTCAGACGCAACTGGACACCCTTCAGGTCCTGCTCGCCGGCCTCGATCCGCTTCTGGACACGGCCTCCAGCGCCATGACGGCCCTCGATAACGCAAGCGACCAGTGCGGAGCGGTCGGATGAGCACCGCGACAGCATCCCCGTCGACCTCGTCACAGCAGGCGGACATCTGCGACGACCCGGGAGAGGCCCTCCTCGCCGCCGATGAGGCCATCCAGAACAGCAGGGACCCGTTCCCCGAGCTGACCCTGGGCGACGCGATGCCGCGCTGCGCGAGCGACCCGGCGCCGAAGGGCACCTACGTCGATCCGCCGTCCGCGGGCGACGGGGACGGATCGGCCACGCTGTCCTGGCCCGGAATCACCGCCGGGGTCACCGCCGTCGTGTCGGGAGGCGCCTATGCAGTCGACACCGACGCACTCACCGAATTCGCCACAGCGCTCACCAACGCCGCCGGATACCTCGACGACGCCCGCACGCACGTCCTCAACGCCGAGGCCCAGGCGCGGGCCGCCATCGCCCCCTCCGAGCCGGACGACGGGACCTCGGGCGCTTCCTCCTCGGACCCCCAGAACTCCCAGGACGGCGGCTCCGGGGCGGGCGGAGGGGTCGCCTCCAGCGGATTCACCTGGTCGGACCCCATGTGCTACTCCGGCTTCGGCAACACGGGCCTTCCTTCCTGCGGTGGGGCCGCCCAGGCCGGGCAGGGCGCGCCGTCGAGCTTCGAGACCCTGCGCACCAATGCGATCGACGCCGCCACGGCGCTGACGGCGGGCCCCGGCTCCCTCCAGGACGCCGCCGACTCCCTGCGCGCCCTCGCCGCTGACGTCACGGCCTGCGTCAGTGTTTACAACGGCGCCGATTCCAGTGCGACGCCCGCCGGTGGATCCGCAGGCTTGAACGGTGTCACGGCCGGGGTCGTGCTCGGGCTCATCGCGGCGGCGGCGTCCTCGCCCGCCGGGCTGCTCCTCATGCTCGCAGGCGCCTCCGCGGTCAAGAATCCCGATCTGACCAAGTACGCCGACGGCGATCTCGCCGATGTCTTGGACGATCTCGCGGTCGTCATGTCGGATGAGGACCTGTCGGGGTGGGTCAAGAGCGACCTGTTGACGATCGCGGCTCTGGTCGCGTACGCCAAGGATGCGAAGACCAGTCATGAGTCGGCCGCCGTCGAGACCTACCTGGCCGGCGTCGCGCAGCGTCTCGACCCGGAGATCAGCGAGAAGCTGCCCGACGAGCTCGTGACCGGCGGCGGCCAGACGGTTCCCGCCTCGTCGCTGACGCCGATGGAGCGCGTCGTCTACTACATGTCCGCGCTGTCGTCGCAGGTCGCGGCCAGGCGCTTCGGCGACCCGACCGGCACCACTGTGGCCGCGCGCGGCGGCTCCTCCTTCACCATCCCGCCCTCCGGCAGCGACCCGATGGCGTGGGGTACGCAGGTGCCCGCTCTCAAGAAGGCGGACGGGGCGCCGGCTGACGGGGAGAGGATGGACCGGCCACTGGGGACGGCCTCGGACGTCATCCGCTATAGCGACTCGCTCAAGGCGGAGGACGACGACGCCTCCAGTGGCGTCGTCAGCGTCGTGCGCACCACGCACGCCGATGGCACGAATTCGTGGATGGTCGTCGTGCCGGGCACGACCGATTGGGGTCTGGGCAACACCAATCCGCAGGACCTCCTGACCAACCTGCAGTCCGTGGCCGGGGCGCCCAACGACTTGGAGAGCGCCGTGGTCACCGCCATGCGCCGGGCGGGGATCGGTCCGGATGACCCGGTGGGGATCTACGGCCACTCGCAGGGCGCCATTGTGGCGGCAGATATTGCGGCGGACCCCACCATCAACGAGCGGTACAACGTCACCACCCTGTTGACGGCCGGCGGCCCCACGGCCGGAGCCGACCTCCCCGACCACGTCAACGCGCTGCATCTCGAGAATGGCGCCGACGCCGTTCCCGGCCTGGACGGCGCGCCCACTCCGCGCACGCCCACGCGCACCGTCGTCACCCTGGACACCACCGGCTCCGACCTGCAGGGCTACCCGCACGGGGGCGACGTCTACGCCGACGCCGTCGAGGGCATGAGCGGGGACCCCGGGATCGACGCGTGGACTCAGCAACTGGGGTCGCTCACCGGCACGGGTGAGGAGGGGGCGACGACGAGCGCATTCGTCTTCGACGTCACCCGCAACACGACCGGTGAGCCCAGTCAGTCCGGCTCCAGCTCGCAGTTCTGAGGCGGGGTGAGGCCGGCTCGCTCCGGCCGGCTCGCGCCCTGTCGCGGCCTGCCTCCCTTCCACCCCTCTGCCCTGCCTCGCCCCGTCGAGATCGACATTTTCGAACGAGACCGACGGTGCCACCGTCGATCTCATGCGAAAAAGTCGATCTCGACGCATGGGTGCGAGCGGTGGGGGGTGCTCGGCTGCCCGGCGGCGTCCGGCGCGGCGCCCGTCGATGCCTGGCGTGGCGCGGCGGCGCTCGTCGGCTCCAGTTGCCCGTCAGCGTCCGTCGGGGCGCGGCGCGGCGAAGGATCGCACGACGAGAATGCATATGACTATGCTTATGTGCATGCCAAGCAAGAACGTTTACGTCTCAGACGCCGACCTGCCCCTGTTCGAGGCTGCCACCGCTCATGCGGGCAGCCTGTCGGCGGCGGTCGCCGCGGGGCTCAGGCTCTACTTGGCTCAGCATGAGAACCGGCGAAAAGGGAATGACATGAGAACGATCGAGCTCGATGTCGACGAAGAGCGGGTTGTCACGACCAAGCGCTTCTCCGGACGTCAGTTGCTTCGGTGGAGGCGGGACGAGGGCATGCGGACGCGCTCGTTCCGGGTGTTCGAGACGGCCAGGGGGCAGCTCGCCGTCTATGAGCGGGATGACCCGAACTGGGCGGTGCTCTCCAACCCCGATGACGACAATCCGGTGTGGGAAGACCCCAAGACCTGGCAGGGCGACTGGTGGCGCAGGGGCAACCGCGAGTTGAGGGTGTTCGCCTCGGTTGATGACATGGCCGGCCACCTCCCGGACGAGCTGGTCGACGCTGTCCGGCGAGCGGGTAAGGTCCCGGCGGTCGAAGAGCTGGATATCTGAGGCCATCGGCAGGGCGGCGTCGCGTCGCCCCGCGTCACATCCGCATGAACCGGCGAGCTGGGTGTTGTACTGAGCTTCGATCGTCGACGCCGATCTCGCCCGCTCGCCGAGATCGGTCGAGTTCCGCGTCGAGATCGGTCGAAACCCGTGCCGAGATCGGTCGAAACCCGTGCCGAGATCGGTCGAGTTCCGCGTCGAGATCGGTCGTACTCCGGTGCGGGGTGCGACGTCTTGGGGCTGGGAGCCGGATGGGTCGGACTGGATCGTTGCCGGCCGGCTCTGCTGATGCCTGCGTGGGATGGGGTGGTGGGCCAGGACGTCGTGGGCCACGGCCTGGACGACGTCGATGCCCGCGCATGGTGGGGTGGTGCCTAGGCGGTCGGGACGGCTGTCAGCTCTTGGGCCGACTGCCTCGATACGCCGGGGGTGGGCTGTGAACACCTGACGTCCATTCACGTGATTCCCGGTGCCCGCGTGTGCCGGGGGCGGTGCTCGATGGCGTGAATCGCGGCGTCTTCGTGATTCCCGGTGCCCGCGTGTGCCGGGGCTGGTGGGTGTTGCACACTCACGCACGCTCCGTGTCGGTGGGAACCGCGGAATCACGCGGAACAGCACCGCCAGTAGCGGTCATGGTCGGGCTCCCATGTGCGCAGACCCCCCTCACCGCACATGGGAGCCCGACCACCACACACCACGATCATCAGAAAATCCCGTCATTCCAACAAAAGCCAGCCACCGCCCCGCAAAGACCCCGCTCTCCCATGTGCAACACCAATGACAACCACACCCACCACAAACTCAAGCCAGAACTCGACCGAACTCGAAGCGGAGTACGACCGAACTCGAAGCGAGTTTGAACCGATCTCGACACGGAGTACGACCGAACTCGAGCCGGAGATGTACCGAACTCGACACGGGTTACGACCGATTTCGACGCGGAAGCGAACCGAACTCGACACGGAGTACGACCGATCTCGACGCCATCCGCTGATGCGGGCAGCTCGACCGGCTACCGACTGCCCCCGGACCACCTCATCGGCAGCCTCGGCGCCACCGGCAGTGATCGGCAGCATCGATCCGCGCGCTGACGCCGAACCGCTCAGGCGGGCCGACGCAGGCAGACCACGGCGTCGGAGCGCCGTCCCGCCTCGCCGTCGGGGCCGGTGACCTCCCGCCACCGCTCGCGCCCCGCCTCGACCTGCCAGCCCCGAGTCGCCCCGCTCAACCCCGAAAGAAGCTCGTCAGGGGTGTAGGTGCGCGCATGATGGCCGTGCCAGGGCGGGTTGACGCAGTGGACAGCCGTCAGCAGACGGCCGCCGGGGGCGACGAGCCCGGCACCCCGACCCAGGAGCTCGATCAGGTCGAGCGATCCGGGCATGGGCCCTCCATGAACGTAGAAGGCCGCAACAAGCTCGAAGGGGCCGGTGGGCAGCTCCTCACGAGTCACGTCGAGGACGACGCCGTGAACCCGCTCCCCCAGGCCGCGCCGATCGGCCTCGGCCTCCATACGGGCGATCGCAGTGGCGGACAGGTCGATGCCGGTGACGTCCCAACCGCGCTCGGCGAGCCAGACGGCGTCGGCGCCCTCCCCGCAGCCCAGGTCGAGGGCGCGCCCCGGCTCCCAGGAGGCGGCGAACTCCGGCAACCAGTCGTTGGGCTGCTCGGACCACAGCCGATCGACGGCGGCGTAACGCGATTCCCACTGCTCCTGACGTTCATTCATGGGTGCGAGACTAGCGATACCAGACGGCGTCGAGATCGACATCCCGGAATGAGATCGACGGCGCCACCGTCGCCCTCGTTCGAAAAAGTCGACCTCGACGGCGGCGCACCGAGCCCGAAGCCAGAAAAGCCTGACAGCAGGCGCGGAGGCGATTCGCACATGGCGGAGGCAGTTCGCACATGGGAGAAGGACGCCCCGGCAAACAAAACCCAGCGCCTAGCCTCGCATCATGACCGACCCCCACGCGCCCCGCGCCATCGCTCCCTCCTGGGTGACCGCCCGCAGCACCGCATTCCTCTCCGACCCCGCCGCCCGCGTCGCCGGCAACGCCGTCGCCACCACCGACGTCGACAAGCTCACCCTGGACCGCGCGATCGTCACCTCGATCGACACCTCGGTCTCCGACCTCATCCCCGACGCCGCCGTCACCGACCAGAAGCGATCCGGCCGCTGCTGGACCTTCGCCGGTCTCAACGTCCTGCGCACCGCCCTCATGAAGGAGCTGAACCTGGAGTCGGTGGAGCTGAGCCAGAACTTCGTCTACTTCCACGACAAACTGGAGAAGGCCGCCGCCTTCCTGGCCCGCGCCATCGTCGACGCCGAGCGCCCACTCGACGACCGGGAGGTAGCGGCCTCCCTCCACGAGCCGATCGGCGACGGCGGGTGGTGGCCGCAGTTCGCCCGGCTCGTGGCCAAGTACGGGGTGGTTCCCCACTACGCCATGCCGGACACGGATTCGGCGACCCACTCGGAGACCATGAACACCCGCCTGTCCACGCTCCTGCGCCGGGCCGCGCTGCGCCTGCGCGCCGCGGTGACCGCAGGCGAGGACCCCGAGCCGATCCGTGCGGCGGCGATGGAGGACGTCCACCGGGTCCTGTCCATCCACCTGGGCACGCCGCCGACCGACTTCGTGTGGCAGTACCGGGACAAGGACAAGGCCTTCCACCGTGTCGGAGCACTGACCCCGCGCGAGTTCGCCCAGCGGTACGTCACCGGCCTGGAGGAGTTGGTCGTCGTGGTCCACGACCCGCGCCCCGGGATCGCCGTGAACACCCGATTCGGCATCGACCGCACCGACATCATGGTGGGCGAGCCCACCCAGGAGCACGTCACCGCCGAGCTGGACGTCCTCAAGGCCGCCGCCATCGCCGCCATCCAGGACGGCGAGCCGGTGTGGTTCGGCTGCGACGTGGCCAAGCAGCGGGAGAAGGAGACGGGCATCTGGGACGCCGCCCTGCACGACTACGAGGGCCTGTACGGCGTGGAGCTGTCCATGACCAAGGCGGAGCGGCTGCTGGCGCGCGAGTCCATGCTCACTCACGCCATGTGCCTGACGGGCGTGGACCTGGTCGACGGCGTCCCGCGGCGCTGGCGGGTGGAGAACTCCTGGGGCGACAAGCTCGGCGAGAAGGGCTTCCACACGATGAACGACTCGTGGTTCGACGAGTACGTCTTCCAGGTGGTCGTGCGCGCCCGACGCCTGCCCGCCGAAGTCCGCGCGGCACTGGAGGCCGAGCCCGTCATACTGCCCAGCTGGGACCCGATTGCCTGATCCGCGCCGGCGCGGGCGGGAGAGCGGGCGGGGTCGCGCCTCTCGTCCGGGCCGTCGCCCAATCTCCTGGGCGGGCTGTCGCCCAAGAGCTAGAACTGCCGCCGCCGGAGCACAGTCGGTACGGGCCATGGCGCAGGACCTTCATGCACACTCATACACACTCCATCTGCACTGTGTCCATGATTGTGGATGAATAGGAGGGGAAGTACTTCCCATACTAAGGATTATCACGACCTTGCCTCTCAACGTTGAGACTTACGCCCGCCACGGCTGTTTCGGCTGCTGCATGTGCGAAGGAGGCGGGAAGAATATCGGCCGCAGTATTCTCAATTCTCATCGGTCTACTGGCCGTCTGCACTTTTGGCCTCTTCCTCATCATTCCGGCATTCTTTAGGAACTGCGTGTATTGCGGTCACAGCACGTTCATGAACTCACACAGCTCACACGCACCCACCCCCCTGGCGCTTCAGCCACCCTCCCCAGATGCCCTTGCCCATACCAGCGCTACCGGCGCCACAGATGCCCGCACGGGCACCCGTCCCTTCCATGCGCCCCTCTCCAGCTCTGCAGGGAGGTCCTTACACACCGCCTGTGCCGCGACCAATGCCACCCGCCCAGCCGCACACGCAGGGAGCTCCGACACTGCCGCCATCCACCGGCCAACCATCCTGACCAAACGAGAAAGGGCCTGCATTCATTACGGTTTTAATTTTAGAGGCTTATTCGTGGGCTCTCTTGTGTTTCTGCACGTTGTGTCTGTTGTGCGGGGGCGGTCTTCAAGGGTCGAGGGCGGGATGCGCGGTTGGTCGAGCCCGGGACGCCTCGGTAGCGGAGGCCGGGGGTGGCGAGGGTCCCGGTCGTCAACGGGGACTGCTGCCTTCATCAAGGCCGGCTTCGTCCCCGATGACGAGGCCCCGGCCCTCATGATCAGCCTTGAACTCGCGTTGGCAGCGCAAGCCCTCGTCCACGACAAGGTCCAAGCACCCTCGAGCGCCCCGCCCCAGCCCGGCCCGCCGGACAGCCCTACTCGGGTGCCGGCACGGCGCAGTGAACGCGCCAAGTGTCCAAAACGGAGGAGATCAGCCCGGGCACCATGCAGCACGACACCGAAAACACACCGGAAACACAACGAAAACACCAGCCCATCGCCTGGTCTCCTGGAGACACCCACGCCACCGAGGCTTTAATCCCCTCCGTTTTGGACACACCCAGCCCAACAACCCCCGACAACCGACCCCACCACCACGCCGGCCCACCAAAAACAACCGCCCCCTCGAGAACGACGCCTAGAAGCCCACGAACAAGCCTCTTAGCCGCGACTGCGACGGGACATCGACGTCGAATACCACTCTTGGTCCGCCTAGGTCTTCTTCGCCGTACGCGGGTTTAGTCCTGCCCCCGCCAGAACCACCCCTCGACCAAGGAAAGCTGCCGGGCCAGGCACATGTTGGGACGCTTCCACTCCAGAGCGGTTGTCAGGACCGATCCGCGCCGCCGCGGGCGGGAGAGCGGGCGTCCCGTGAACAGCAGTCCCCGGGGACCGCTGCCCATCCGCAGCGTTCCTGCTCACCGACCCTCCTGTGCCACACTCATGGTGCTCCGGATCAGCGGAGCAAGCCCTGCCCAGGGGATCTCACTGGGCCCTCACTGATCAAGGACCATCCGATGAGAACCGCTTCCCGAAGACGCTCAACGATCCTCGCGCTCTTCTGCGCCCTCTCCCTCGCCTGCACCTTCAGCGCCTGCTCCTCCTCTTCCAGTTCCACGGCCCCCTCGGCGAGCAGTACCGAGGATTCCAATGCCCCTGCCGCCGCGAGCGCCGCCCCGAGCGCCACGCCCGCCGCCGCGGACAGCTTCGTCATCACCTGGGCGGAGGGCTCCGAGGCCGCCAAGTTCGTCGACTCCGTCGACGCTTACGGCGTCGACGTCATCAGCTCCCTGCCCCAGAAGGACCAGGACTCGCTCAAGGCGGCCGCCGACCAGGCCTCCGTCTCCGTCGAGCAGGCCACCGTCCACGTGGGGGGCCTGACCACCGTCAAGCTGAGCGACGTGCTCTCCCCCGAGAAGTCGCAGTCCTTCATCAACGCCCTCACCTCCTCCGACTCCGTCGAGTCCGCGGAGCCCGAGATGAAGATGACGGCGCTCGACACCAGCTCGGGCACGCCCAACGACGAGTACTTCGGCTACCAGTGGGGCGTGAGCAACGAGGACCACAGCATCAACGCCACGAGCGCCTGGTCCCAGTCCACCGGGCAGGACGTGACGGTCGCCGTCGTGGACACCGGCATCCTGCCCGACCACCCGGACATCAGCAGCAAGCTCCTGCCCGGATACGACTTCATCTCCGACTCCTGGATGGCCGGCGACGGCGACGGCCGCGACGCGGACCCTACTGACGCGGGCGACGCCGTCGACGCCGAGGTCTGCGGTCAGGGCTCCGAGGCGAGGGAGTCCAGTTGGCACGGCTCGCACGTGTCGGGGATCATCGGCGCCTCGACCGACAACGGCAGTGGTGTGGCCGGGGTCGCCCCAGATTCCAAGATCGTGCCCGTGCGCGCGCTCGGCCGCTGCGGCGGAAGCGGAACGGACATCCTCGACGCCATGACCTGGGCGTCGGGCGGCAGCGTCAAAGGGGTTCCGGACAACGCGAACCCCGCACAGATCGTCAACCTGAGCCTGGGCGGCGTCGGCATCTGCCCCAGCTACTACCAGAAGGTCATCGACGACATGGTGGACCGGGGGTCGATCGTCGTCGCTGCCGCCGGCAACGAGGATCAGGACGTGAGCATCGTGAGCCCCGGCGGCTGCGACAACGTCATCACCGTCGGCGCGTCCAACGAGAACGGCGCCCGCTCCTACTACTCCAACCACGGCACCAAGGTCGAGGTGTCGGCCCCCGGCGGCGACTCCGAAGTAGACAACGGCATCATTTCCCTCTCCCAGCCCTCAGACCCCAGTTCCCCTCCCTACGCCTTCCAGATGGGCACGAGCCAGGCCACCCCGCACGTAGCCGGCACGATCGCGCTGCTCAAGTACATCGATCCCTCGCTCACAACCGAGAAGGCCACCACACTTCTGCAGAACACCTCCAGATCCATGACCTCCTGCGACCGCGACGCCTGCGGAACCGGCATCATCGACGCGAACGCCGCAGTGACCGAACTGTCGACTCAGAAGGCGCAGGACCCCGGTGACGAGGCCACGCCCAGCGAGCCGGGCGCCGGAGAAGAGCCCGGCGACGGCGGCTCGGACGACGGCGACCTGGGCAAGTCGTTGCGCGACCTGTGGGATCGCGTCCGCAACGGGGAGGAGTGACGATCCGCGGGCGACGAGGCGTGTCGTTTCCGACCATCCCTTACTTATATGGGTCGTCTTCGCGTCGAGTACGGGTTGCTGTCGCTCGTCCTCGCGTCCAAACAGACATTGCCGAACGAGGCAGACGGTGACACCGTCTGCCTCGTTCGGCAATGTCTGCCTTGATGGTGGGTGTCTCTGTTGGGGTTGTGGGGTGTGTGGTATGTTTCACGTGTTTGTTGTTGGTGTTGGTTTCTTATGAGGGAGGGGTTTGTCGGTGGTGTTGCGGGTTTCTGGTGGGGAGTTGGCTGCGGCTCGTTCGCAGATGGGTCAGTGCGCTGAGGTGTTGAGCGGTGTGCGTCTGGATCGGGGGAGTCAGGCGGTGTTCGGGGTGGCGGTGTTGGCTTCGGCGGCGGCTGGTTTCTGTTCGGATTGCGAGGGGGAGATTCGGTCTGGTGCGGCGAGGGCTGACGGGATTGTTGATGGGTTGAGCTCTGCTATGAGTAATTATGAGGCGGTTGATCAGGAAGCGGCTGCGGGTGCCCGGGCGCTGGGCGGTTCGTTGGGCGCGGGCGCGGCCGTGGGCGCGGCTGCGGGTGTTGCGGGGTCTGGTTGGGAGGGGTTGCGGTGACGGTGATGGCTGGTGGGCTTGGTGGTGTGGTGGTTGGTCGGATTGAGGGTGATCCGGGTGGGGTGCGGTCGGTGGCCCAGTCGTGGCGGTCGGGTGCGGGCCGGCTTGGTGAGGCAGTTGGTCTTAGTAGTGGTGCGCGCGGTGGGGTGCCGTCATGGCAGGGCGAGGCGGCCGTAGCTTTTGCTGGCACGGCCAGCAGTCTTGAGTCTGGGCTGGAACAGGGCGTGGGCCACCTGTCTCATGGTGCGGGGGTTTTGGATGACTATGCGGCGGTGCTGGAATCAGCGATTCATGCGGCGGCAGCATTACGTGAGCAGGCGGGCAGGGTGCTTCTGGAGGCCATGGCTAATCCGCTTGGGGCCGGTGCCGCGGTAGGAGCGCTGTCCGCAATCGCGGGAGCCTGGGCAAACCTACAGGCCGAGGTCGACATGGCAGCCGCCCGAACCGCTGCCATACTAAACACCGGCACGGCACCGGGTGCCGGCGCTGGCGGGCAGAAGTCAGGGGATAAATCGGGATCGCAGACGAGCGGTTCCGGGGGTGGCGATCTTAAAACCAGCAAGCTAAATCCAGACGACATTGAGCGAATCAAAAGACAAGATGAGAACGGCGAGGACTGGGCTGCTGTTGATCAGCAAGGTATAGGCGATTGCTTCCTACTGGCCACACTACAGGCGTACTCCACTACCGAGAAAGGCAGGCAGCGTTTGCGTGATCAGATCCAATGGAATAAAGATAAACAGGTCTTTGTTGTTACATTTTATTATGATGGTATGCCTGTCCCCATCGAGGTGGATGATTACTATACGGATGGCGCACAAGGCAAAGATAATCCGCCAACTCTCATGAGTATATACGAAAGAGCCTACGGAATCTATATCAGCGATCATAATCTAGATAAAGGCGGCTATAGCGGAAATGTTATGCATGACATTTCTAAAGCTCCGGTGGAAACGATAAATACTAGCGAGCCTTCGGGATTCCTGTGGCTTGGGCGCACTGAAGATCACAAGTATGAAGATTCAGAATGGTCAGACATCGAGCAAGCATCTGAAGACAATAACAAGGTTGTTACAGCAAGCACCGACGAAGGGGGCGTGGTTCACGGTACAGCTGACACCAACGGCGACGGCGCTATCAATTCGCAGGACTCTTCGGGAAACTATCGAGTCGTCAAAGATCATGTGTACACAGTAGTTACCGTCGACGACAATTATGTGACGCTATATAATCCTTGGGCGCACAATGATGGTGAAGGGAATCCTGGCGGTGGGGGCCTGATTCGTGTGTCGCGAAGTGATTATGGTAGATGGTTCACTTCCACCGATATTGGAAATATTCCCTAGACAACTTCGGCGCCTAGTAATATATTCTTTCGACCTCTGAGTCCAATTGTACATTAAAGAAAGCTCGAGGGCCGCCGCCTTTTTGGGCTCCCGCCCATTTTTCTATGCCGACGTATGCTGGATCAATTTCGATGAGGGTGATGGTGCCAAGTCCTTGAATGTGGTGTGTTTGTCCTAGATGGAAGTCGATAGGATTGTTTCCTACGTTGTCTTGCCTCCAGTTGACGGTAGCCACCCATTCATGGTTCTCAACTCGCAGGGAATCCCATTCTAATCTGCCTTGATTAGTGTATAGCGGCTGGATCGTGTTCCCGATTTTCACGGTCTCCGCTTGTTCTACTCCTGGGGGCAGGGGCGCGGATCGTGTCCAGGGACGAATCCACCACAGGTAGCCTGTCATGGCGCCTGCGATAACCATTGATACAATCACGAATACGCTAGTGCCGATAATGAGGCGCTTACTATCGCTTCGTCGGGAAGTACCCGCCAGCTTCTTGCTTCCGCTGTCCGGTGACCGCAGGTTTTTCTGAGGTTCTCGATCCTGCATCTGACGTCCTCCGTCATCCTCCATGAACAGTCCCAGACCACCTCAACCAGGTCCATGAGCGCTCGCGCGTGTCTTCATGCGCTACGCGGGGTTCTGGCCCTCAGCAGCACTCCTTCTGAATATGCGCTATGGGACTACCACACAGATCATATGAAATCGAAACTCGCATTGCTAGCGTATCATGCTGCGATTTATTGTGCACGGGCCCATCGTCTCGCCATCACTTGCTTTCGAGTAGCGGGTTCCACTGCTGAGAGCAGGGGATTCTCCGAGCGCCTGATGAGTGTCTAGGGCGTGTGTCCGGCAGTATCAAGGCAGTATGCTATGGCCCCTTGTTGACGCACTCGATGGCCCTGCCCTGGAACTGAGCAAGGCGAGACCCTCTCCCCATACAAGGTTCTGTTCCACCGCATCACCTGTCGCGGACCGACCAAACCTGTACCAAATCTTGTCCCACCGGTTGAGTTTGGGAGGCGGCGGTGCTGGTATCAGCGATTCAACGGCACTGGGTGCCGGCGCTGGCGGGCAGAAGTCAGGGGATAAATCGGGATCGCAGACGAGCGGTTCCGGGGGTGGCGATCTTAAAACCAGCAAGCTAAATCCAGACGACATTGAGCGAATCAAAAGACAAGATGAGAGCGGCGAGGACTGGGCTGCTGTTGATCAGCAAGGTATAGGCGATTGCTTCCTACTGGCCACACTACAGGCGTACTCCAATACCGAAAAAGGCAGGCAGCGTTTGCGTGATCAAGTTGGGTGGAGCAATAAGGATCACGATTTCATAATCACCTTATATATTCATGGAATTCCAATCGAAGTTAAAGTGGATGGCTATCATACAGACAGCCTGGAAGGGCCATCGAGTTTTTAAGCATATATGAGCGCGCTTACGGTAAGTTCTTAGGAGATGAAGAAATGAAAAATGAAATGAAATCGAAGAAACCACTGAAGACGGGAAGCCCGCGGGTGCCGGGACCGGCGGGGAAGACTTCGAACAAATTGGCGAAGGTGTCATAGAAGCAAAAGTGGACACGAACAAAACGGAGTCATCGACGATGATAATAGGATGGGTGGTGGTTCGGGAGCCTTGAGGTGGCGGTGGTGGGACTATCGCAAGTATGCAGATGGTGAGTGGGACGAGATCGGCCAGGCCGTTGAGGACGATAAGCCGGTCGTTGTTGAAATTACGAATGGCGATTTTCCGAGTTCTGGTGGTGATGGTGGCGGTGAGGTCGTGGGTTTGTGATTGGGTTGGGCGTATGGGGAGGTTCGGCCGGGCGGTTGTGGTTGTTGTTCTGGTTTTTGTGTTGTCTGGTGCGGTTGCTGTGATGGGGCGGGTGTGGTGGACGCACCCGTTGAAGCGCTCGGCAGCCCTGCCGCCTGGGATTGAACAGGGGAGACCGTCTTCATACAAGGTAATCTTCCGACGCCTTGGACGATAGACGGCGGGTCTTTTCGTGCACGAGATTTGCGGTCGGTGAATCATGAGTGGGTTATCACGGCGAAATGGCACCCGCGCGGCGGCCCCACACAGGCCGTGGATCTTCGCCTGGGGGAAAGTGTCCATTTCGATGGCTTTGGAACCGTCATATGGATAAAAGCCGTCCCTCCTCCCATTATTGAGCTTGGGGAACCCGAACCAGGAGGAGGAAGAAGTCAGGAATTCAATCTTGTTCTCGACCCCGGCGTGGCCCTATGGAAATAGGTGATGCCCACTGGCGCCCCGGAGCCGCGGTCATATCGCGCGAGCGGGCGACAAGACTGAGATGCCTGACACCTACACACGATGCTTATTTTTGCCGCTGTTCGAGAAACACCGGGACCTTGCTCTCATCACGTTCGATAAATTGCCGTACGGCGATGCTTTCCCAGACTATGCTGATTCGCCCCGGGAAAATTTCTTCAAGGCAGTCTCCAGCGCGCTCCTCGTGGACTGGTTCAGCAGTCCGCCTGGACCAACCAGGCCCACGCCCTGCTCTTTCGCCTGCGCGAGCAACCGCTTGATGAGGCCTTTCTGACAGACGATCCCGCCGAGGTGCGAGAGGCGCTCGCCGCCGTGCGCGCCGCCGACACGGCCCCCGGCCTGCCACAATGAGCCGCATGGTCGATCTCTCCACCGCATCCCCCGCCATCGCCCTGGGCCCCCTGGACGGGCGCTACCGGGCAGTCGCCGCCCCCCTGGTCAACCACCTCTCCGAGGCCGCGCTCAACCGGGCGCGCCTGCAGGTGGAGGTCGAGTGGCTCATCCACCTCACCGACGCCCGCGCCCTGCCCGGCGCCCCCGCGCTCAGCGACTCCGAGAAGGCCTACCTGCGCGGCGTCGTCGAGGACTTCGGGGCCGAGCAGATCGCCGAGCTGGCGGCCATCGAGGCCGAGACCCGCCACGACGTCAAGGCCGTGGAGTACCTGCTCAAGCGGCGCCTGGCCGAGGCGGCCCGGGCCCCCGGCGTCGTCGGTGCCGACGGCGGCCCCACGGTGCTGCCGGGTGTGGGCGAGATCGTCCACATCTTCTGCACCTCGGAGGACATCAACAACCTCTCCTACGCCCTGACCATCCGCGCCGCCATCGAGCAGGTGTGGCTGCCCGCCGCCCGCGGGCTCGTGGCGGACTTGACGGCCATGGCCCACGAGCACGCCGACGCCGCCATGCTCTCGCGCACGCACGGCCAGGCCGCCACCCCCACGACGCTCGGCAAGGAGCTGGCCGTGCTCGCCCGCCGCCTGAGCCGCCAGGTGCGCCGCGTGGAGGCCACCGAGTACCTGGGCAAGATCAACGGGGCCACCGGCACCTTCGGGGCGCACGTCGTCTCCGTGCCCGGCGCGGACTGGCAGGCGGTGGCGCGCGCCTTCGTGGAGCACCTGGGCCTGGTCTGGAACCCGCTGACCACGCAGATCGAGTCCCACGACTGGCAGGCCGAGCTGTACTCCGACGTCGCCCGCTTCAACCGGATCGCCCACAACCTGGCCACCGACGCGTGGACCTACATCTCGTTGGGCTACTTCCACCAGCGGCTCTCGGCACAGGGCTCCACCGGCTCCTCCACCATGCCGCACAAGGTCAACCCGATCCGCTTCGAGAACGGCGAGGCGAACCTGGAGATCTCCTGCTCCCTGCTGGACACGCTGGCCGCCACCCTGGTGACCTCCCGCCTCCAGCGAGACCTGACCGACTCCACCACCCAGCGCAACATCGGCGTGGCCCTGGGGCACTCGCTGCTGGCCATCGACAACATCCGGCGCGGCCTGGCGGGGCTCGACGTCGATCGGGAGCGTTTGGAGGAGGACCTCGACGCCACCTGGGAGGTGCTCGGCGAGCCGGTCCAGCAGGCGATGCGGGCCGCATCGGTGGCCGGCGCCACCGGCATGGCCGACCCCTACGAGCGCCTCAAGGAGCTCACCCGCGGTAAGCGGGTCACGCGCGAGGCCATGCGCGACTTTATCCGCTCCCTGGGCATGCCCGACGACGTCGAGGCGCGCCTCCTGGCGCTCACCCCCGCCACCTACACGGGACTGGCCACCCAGCTGGTGGATCACTTGGAGGGCTGACGCGGAGGGCGCCGGCTCCGCCGCCCCCTCCCTCAACTGGACCGATCTTGGGAATGACGCGCACGTTGGTCATTCCTGAGGAATCGGTCCAATTGAGGCGGTTTGCTTCAGGAGGTGGGTTCTGTTGCGGGTTGTGTGGTGGGATCGATGGGTGGTGGTTCGGTTGTGGGTGTGGTGCTGGGGAGGACACCGTGCTGGTCGGCCTGGTGGGCGATGTAGGACAGGAGGTCGGGCATGAGCTCCAGGGCCTGCTCGGTGGTGGCCGGGCCGTCGGGCTGCTGGTCCGGATTGTAGAAGGCGACGACCAGGAAGAACCGGTCTGTAGCCCAGATCCCGTAGGCGGTGTTCTCGGCACGGTAGTCCCAGGTGTAGAACTCGCCCTCCAGGTCCGGGACGTCGAAACGCTTGACATCGCCGCTCGTGTCCGACGCCAGAGTATCCCTGTCCCATTCGACAGCGGAACCGGTATCGAAACTACTCGATGGCCAGATTCTAATATCGAATATTCGCCGCCCCGAATCATCTTGCGCCCCTTTGTCGGTCTCGATATGGCACAAGTAAGATCCTGACACAGAATAGCCTACCGTTTGCATGTGGGCGAGGCGGTTGATCTCGGAGGTGGCGTAAACCCCGTCGCACAGGGAGGTCGGCGGTGTCTCCTTCTCCCATGGGTGCCATGTGGGACGGATGACTACGGCGGCTACCGCCAGCACAATGAGAATAGTCGCGCCCACCACCAGCAGATGCTGCCGGGTGTAAGTGGTCGGCTCATCACCGCGATCCTGGTCGGCGCCAGTGCGGGGCGGATTCACGTGCTCCCCGTTGGAGCGGCGCGATAGCGGCATGCGATCACCGGCTTCTTTCGTCGAGGCGGCTCAAGGGGGCTGAACTGGGATCATCGCCGATCGGTTGCACCACAGGCTCCGACTGCGGGATTCTCTTATGTCCCATCACGCTACTGCGGTTTGCTGAAGTTGCGGAGGTCATCTGAGAGGCCAATGTCGTCGCCGCGCTCGGCCCACCAGCGGTCGAACTGCTCGCGTTGTTCGGAGTTGCTGATTGTCACTTCCCCCGTGCTCGGGTTGTACCATGATTGGTCAGTCGGCAACTCACTGGTGTCCACGAGGCCGTTCCGCACCCCGACCCTCACGATACTCGCATTGTAATCAGAGGAACTCACCCCTGTTTCAGTCGTCTTATCGTTCGGGTAGGCGTTGGCCAGGGTCAGGCCCGCCGAACCAACGGTCGACACCGCTTTTGCAGCTGGGTGGGGCACGAGTCCGAGCGCGCTCAATGAGGCACCCAGGGCGGCTCTCTCCTTTTTGCCGTCACTGTCGCTGTCCTTGTTCGCCTGATCAGCCACATCATCGACCCATTTCGTGGCAGATTTGCCGCTCATGTATGCTTCGTACATTCCGCTCTGCCCACCCTTGATGCCGCCATCCTTCTCCCGTGCGGAGTCGTGCTTCGCCTCCGCGTCAGCCGCCTTCTCCGTGTACTTCATGATGCCCTGGCCGGTGGCGGAGATCGCGTCATCATTATCGGAGATGTCTTCAATGATGCTCTTGAGGGAGCCCTCACGCTCCTTAGCCGAATGCCACTCGTTGCCATTCTCGGTTTTGTAGTCGTAGCGCGTATCTGCTCCAGCTGTGGTATTATTCCCGTTGTAATTATCCCCGATCCCCACAAGGTCCGCAGCGTAGTTTCCGGTGAACACGCCAAGGTTCCTCTTCGTCTGGTCCGAGGAGCCGGAGTAATCCTGCTTTCCGAAGTACGTCAGCCCCTCACCACTGGCCCAGGACGCCCGGTAATCAAGGTTGGGGTTGTCAGAGGTCTTGTTAGCAGACTCCCCCGCAAACGCCGCCGTCAAGGCCTCCTCGCCTCTTCTGTCCCATTTCCGATCAAGAAGCTTCTTCATTCTCTCCTGCGGAGTGATGGTCCGCCCATCGATGGTTGTGAAAGGCTTCGAAGGATCATAGGGGTCGAACACCTCCTTGGTGCCGTCGGCCTCGCCATCACCATCAGTATCCAGAATCTCAAGAGCAGGATTCGTCCCCGTATTGTTCGGCGTGAAATAACGATCCGCCGCCTCCGGATTATTACCCATAGCAAAAAGAGGGCCGGTCAACGGATCCAAAGAATACCCGTCCAGATAGGTCCCATATTTAGGACCAAGGATACCGTCACCGTAATTTTTTTCGGTTTCCATCTGTTCGGCAAGACGAGAAGTGAACTCGGTCCCATAAACGGTGTCGGGTACCGACATCAAGGCTGTCACAACTGAAGCCAGGCCGTTATTACCCTTGGCCACCACAACATCATAGATATCGGATTCGTAATGGTTCTCCTTGTGCGTCTCCGGGTTAGGCTGCGACGCAGCCGCAAGCACGTGCCCCAATGTATAAATAGTGTCATTAAATGACTCCGCATCCTTATTGGAATTCGACACCATAACGCCACTTTGTTCCGGGTGCTTGTATATTGATTGGGCGTTAATGCCGAGTTCCAGGAAGCTCTCCATACCGATCGTGTCGATGAAGGACGTGGCATAGGCCTGATCATCCTGGTGCTCCTCGATACGGCTCCTAACCTCTTCGGCGGCGGCCGCATCCTGGTTCTCCAGGGCCTTCTTGAGGTCAATGGCGTCCTGGGTGGCGCTCTTAGCTCCCTGGACGTTGGCGACCGTGTCCTCCACCCCATCGGGCAACTTGTAAGCGATCGTCCCGTCCGACGCCTTGGAGGTGATGCCGTTCTCGTTCTGCGTCTTAGCCAGCTCAACCCGAGCATCGATCTCAGCGGCCTTATCCCTCAGCTCCTGGGACTTGTCCGGAAGCGTGGACATCGCACTCAAGTCCGCGGCCGAACCATTGACCGTGTTATTCGCCTCAACCCCTGACTTGGCATCCTCGGCCCCATTGGCGAAAGCGAGCAGGGAAGCCACCACCATCTTCATCTCGTCGTAGTTCAAGTAGATGTACGTCATCAGGGGAGCACCCCCGCCTCGGGCGCGCCCGCAGCGGAGTCAAGGAACCGCGCTTTCCAGGACTCCTCCCCCTCATCGTCGACCATGTCGCTCTCCGCAGCAACATCCTGGGCCACATGCTCCTTGGCGCTCTTCCACAGCGCATGCACCGAGTCGACGATCCCGGCCACATCAGTCGCATACGTATCAGCCTGAGACGACGTCCACGCCGACCCCGAGATGGACGTAGCGAACCCCTCCCCGAGCGTGGCATACCCACTGGTCTCGAAAGGCTCCTCGTGAGAGCCGAAGGCACTACCCACCGCGCTCAGCGCCTGCTTGTACTGATTCGGCTTATCCACCATGCTCCACACCTCGACACCGGGAGACCTGACCACGCCAGAGACCGCCCAACACGACCCCCGTACAGACTACTCCACACCCGCTCCAACCTCCCGACCAATCGACCTTCCGACGCCCCAGCACACCCACGAACCTTCAAAAGGACTGAAGTCTCAGCGTTTCTCGGACAGTGGTGGAAAAGATCCGCCTTTCGAGAAATGAGGCGGGGATCGGCTCATGGCAGCACGGAGGCTCAACAGTGATTTCAAAGCGCAAATAGTCCGCGAGGTGGCCTGTGAAGGACTGTAGTATCGCGGAGGTCGCGAAGTCCTACGACCTGGTGCCGCAGACGGTGCGGGGGTTTAGGTCAAGAAATGTAGAAAAGACCACCCGGAATCCATGGATGCCGAGACGAGCACTGAGCAGTCGGCGGAGAACAGCGGGTATTCAACGACTCCCACGGCACCTACGGGCACCGAAGGGTCCACGCCGCCCTGCAACGACGGGGTATCAGCATCTACCGGGAACACGGCCTACCCCCGCATGTGGGCCATGGGCCTGGAAGCCGCCCGGTGACGGGAGAAAGTCCGCATCACAGTCCCCGCCGCGGACCTGGAGTCGCGCCCGGACCTGGACAAGCGGGATTTCACGGCCGATGAGCCTGGGGTGAAATGGGTGGGTAACATTACTTACATTCGTACCTGGGAGGGATTCGTCTACCTGGCCACGGTTCTGGATTGCTGCACCAAGAAAGTGGTTGGGTATGCGATGGCCGACCAAATGCGCACATCCCTACCCTGCGAGACGATCGATATGGCAGCAGATAAACGTCCTCCACGTGAAGATGAGACGATGTTTCATTCGGATCGGGGCCGCCAATGCACTTCCGAAACCTTCGCGCAGTACCTCAAGGCTCATGGGATCATCTCGAGGCTTATTCATAAGCTCCCTCATGTTTCCGCGGGTTGTGTCCGTTTTGTGGGGAGGCGTTGGGCGGTTCTCGAGAGTCGAGGGCGGGACATGCGACTGATCGAGCCCGGGGCTGGTTGAGTCCGGGGGCGTCTTGTTCAACAGTTCTGTTCTGGTGTCAGTACGGCGCATTGACCGCGCCAGGTGTCCGAAACGGAGGAGATTAACCCGGGCATCATGCAGCGCGATACCGAAAGCACCAGGCCATCGCATGGTTCCTTGGAGAGACCCCAGGCCACCGAGGCCTTAATCTCCTCCGTTTTGGACACATCCGCCCAGACAAGCCCCGCCAACCGACCCCACCAGGAACGACGAGGCCCATGAATAAGCCTCCTCCGTGGGTAGAACCAGAGCGCGCCGGGACAATGCTGGACGGAGTCAGTGGGCGCCACACTGAGCAACGAGGAGATCTGCCAGATGGTGCACCCCACCCGGGACGAGGCCATTTTCCCGAGGAACCGCTCCCTTTTCGGGGGCGCGGGCGCGCTCGACCTTCCAGCTGGTGGACCACCTGGAGGGCTGACGCGGAGTACACCGGTTCCGCCGCTCCCCGCCGTCTCCCTCGCGCACGCGCCCCATGCGCCACCCCACCCCCGTCAGGGTAGACGAGGTCGACATTTTCGAATGAGACCGACGGAGCGGGAACCGGGAATCGAGAGTCATCCCTCTATCGCTGAACGCCTCGGCAACCCGGCAACAAGAATGACGGCGATCAGCAGAACGATGTCAACGACCAGAGTCCATGCCATCGCATGCTCGTGCCCAGTCGAGGCGGAGCACGCGAAATAAAGCGTCCCCAGAAGCGCGACCCCCGCCGACGCCGCGAACTGCTGAGAAGCGGTCATCGTCCCGCTGGCGACGCCGGATTTCGCCAACGGAACATCGCAGAGCGCGAGCCCGATGAGAGTGGGCAGAACCAGCCCGTTCCCGAATCCAGTCGCACACACCGCCGCCACGATCAGGGGCACTGTGGGCAGAGCCTCAACAGTCAGACCCAGGACGGCGATGAGCAGGCCGATCATGGTCACGCACGCGCCAGTCCGAACAGCTCGTTCTCGATTCTGAGCAACCCATCCCCGCATGAGCAGGGAACTGAGTGCAAACGTGACGCCCGACGGCGCGAATACCAATCCGGCATACAGAGGCTCGATATGCTCGCCCTGCTGCAGAAGAATAGTCAGCCTGAACATGAAACTGGCGAAGAAAGTCATGAATAGTACGGATGCGATCAGGCCGCGCGCCAATGAGGGAATAACGATGACCCTCGTATCGAGCACGGGATCACCACCGCGCGCCGCACGTCGATTCTCCATACGAATGACGATCAATAAAAGGATGACGCCGACAACCGGACCGCCCCACATCCACACGGGCCACCCATTCTGACGCCCGAGGACGAAGGGCAGAAGCATGGCAGCCAGCGACACGGAGATGCCGACAGCTCCCGGCGCATCGATCGTGGGCGCCTCCGGACGCCGACTGCCAGGAATGATGAGAAGCGTCGCCACGAACGTGAGCACAGCAATGGGCACATTGATGAGAAAGATAACGCGCCAACCCAGCCCCATGAGATCGGCGTGAATAAACCATCCCCCCAGAATCTGGCCCGCAATCGACCCGACACCGGTGGCGACGCCGTACCAGGCCATGGCCCACCCGCGTCGTTCGCCCGGCAGAACAACATTGATGGACGCCAGCACCTGCGGAATCATGACCGCAGCAGCAAAACCCTGCATTATTCGCGCGAATATCAGGAATCCGGCGGATGCACTCACCCCGCACAGCAGAGACGTCGCCGCGAAGAGCATGATTCCCCACAGGTACATCCGCCGATGCCCGTACATATCGCCGAGGCGACCACCCGCGATGAGTCCGCTGGCATACGCGAAGGCGTAGCCGCCCACGATGAGCTCGAGTCCGGCCTCGCTCGCCCCCAGCGCCTCCTGGACAGCCGGAGCCGCGACGTTCACGACGAAGAAGTCGAACTGCCCCATGAACGCAGCGACGAGCAGTATCGCCAGGATCATGCCCTGATGTCGTATTGTGGATGTCATGTATCCACAATAGCAAAGCGTTGAAAGTATGCGACACTGACGTCCATGCGCGTCTCGACGGGAGTGGAGTGGGCCATGCATACGGCGGTCCTGCTGGCGCAGGCCCCCGAGGGCGCGTGGACCTCACGGCGGACGATCGCCGAGTTCTACGACCTGCCCGAGCCGTACCTGGCCAAGTACCTTCGTCGTCTGGTCGCCGCGGGCGTACTGGTGGCCACCACGGGCCCCAAAGGCGGGTACCGCTTGGCCGCTCCAGCGGAGAAAATCACTGCTCTGGACGTCTTCGAGGCCATTGAGGGCACGGCGCCCGCGTTCACCTGTCAGGACATTCGTCGTCACGGCCTCGGTGCCGCCACACCTGAGGAATGCCGGCGTAGGTGCATCATTCACACGCTCGTGGATTCCGCCGATGCGGCCTGGCGATCCGAACTCGCGAAGAAGACGATCGCCGACCTGGTCTCAGTCCTTCCCTCCACGCTCAAGCACCGCACCTCGACCATCCTCTCCGACGCCGCATCAGGTGCGAACAGAGAAACCGGAAAACCCAGAAGGTAGAGAAACCGACGCGCCCACCCCGTCGAGATAGACATTTTCGAATGAGATCGACGGTGGCACCGTCGATCTCATTCGAAAATGTCGACCTCGACGCGCAAGCACTGGCGGGAGCCAGAAGCCGGCAGAAGCGCAAGCGCCGGCGGGAACGGTGGCACCGGCAGCAGCCACCCCCTACCGCCTCAGCCGGAACCGAGCAGGTAGCGGGCGCACACCCCGGCGACGCACTCCTCGGCGGGGTTGACGCCGAAACGATTCGCATCCATGTGCATGACGTCGAGGGCCCGGCGCCCGCCGGGGCCGGCACCGATCCTGCGCGCGGTGAGGGCGGCGTCGGCGGCCAACTGCTCAACCAGGTCATCGACCCGCTCCCATCCCGGCTCCTCCTCCAGGCGGCACCCGAGCACCTGACGCACCACGGGGCCGAGGACGGCGCCGTCGCGCAAACGCTCGGGGAGCCGCGGCCCCCACGTGCGCAGGTGCGTGCCCAACAGCTCATCCGCAGGCAATGATCCGACGGCGGCCGCACGCGCCAGGAAGCGAGCGGTCAGAGCGACCCTGGGCAGCGGACGCGGCACCGTCCACACCCGGTTCTCCAAGCACCAGCGGCTGGAGACGTCGAAATGCCGCTCGGCCTCCTCCACCCCCGGCGGACCGCCGTACTTGTCGTACTCGGGCCCGTACACCGAGCACACCGCGCCCGCCCGGCCGCTGCCGGTGGGGGCGGTCATCGGATCGGGGACGAGTCGCTCGACCACGCGCACCCGCGCCCGCCGGGATGCCGCGTCCAGGGCGTCAAGACGATCGAAGGCCTCGTCCAGCACATCCGAAGCGGCCTGCAGTCGCAGCCTTACATGGTGGCCGCGCAGGTCGATGAAGCGCAGGAAGTGGACGGAGCGGATCGGCCGGCGGGCGCGGATCTGATCCACCCATCGCGCGATGTCGGGCAGCAGGGCGTCGGTGTCGTCCCCGCCGTCGCAGTAGATGCGCGCATACAGCCAGTCGACATCCCGATCATCCCGACCATCCCGGTCATCCCGGCCCGTCGGAACCGAGGCGGCGCTCGGACCGCCCTCGGCCGGCGAGCGCTCCTCCGCCGACGGGTCGATCCCGGCGAGCAGGCCGGATCCCGTCGTCATGAGGTCTCCTGCCGGGGGGCCGCTGCTCTCCGCCCGGGGTCTCGGCGAGCCCGCGCCGACGTCGTTCTGCACCGTGGTCACCAGTCACCTCCACCGATCTGCGGCCCATTGGGCCCCTTGGGCCCCTTAGGCCACTTGGGCCACTGCATGCCGATCAGATACTCCAGCACCGTCGCCTCGCCGTCGGGCGTCGTACCCGCGAGCTCATCCCTGGTCGGCAGGGCCTCGACCAGGGTCAGGTGCTCGACGTCGGGGTCGATCCAGCCGTGCAGTGCCAGCAGCGACACCGGCGACCGCAGGTCCACGTACCGCGGCTTGTGCTCGTCGAAGGTGGCGCCGGGGTCCGCCCGGGAATCCATATGCTGATGGACGTAGATCTCCGCGGGAATCCCCCACTGGTCGCGCAGTCTCGCCACTCTCACCAGGGTGGCCGCCAGATCGCGGTCCAGGAGCTCGGTCACCCGGGAGGCCGGGAAGGTCCAGGACTCCCGACGAGTGACCAGGCGCCCATGGGAGGAGCGCGGGGAGTGGACCACCTCATCCGGCAGCGGTCCGGTCATGTCAAGGTTCCGACTGGTCCGGTGATCCGCGAAGGGGGCCATTCGGGCCCACGGATCGCCCAGCAGAGCCAGCCAGGACATGTAACCGCCGAGTCGGTACTGCGGGATGAGCCCGAGGTAGGCCACTCCCACCGGCCCGTGGTCGTCGCTCAGGAACAGGGTGTCGGTAGGCGGATCGTGCGCGAGCCTCAGCGAGCTCAGGGGCACGGCGTCCGGCGCCGCGGGCTCGCCGGGCAGGCCGAGCGGGGGCAGGACGCCGCAGGCCGCGGCCTGAGCCGTATTGCAGTCGGTGGCGACCTCGATCTCCAGCACGCGCTCCAGGCCCCAGGCGGTGCGGACTCCTCGCGCCAGGCGCTCGCGGTAGCCATCGCCCAGCAACCGGTGGAAGCGGGTCTGGAGGGCCCCATTGCCATTGGTGAAGGCGTTGACCACCGTCAGGCCGCCGGTGCCGAGCGCCTGCGAACCGCCTGCCCCGGCAGGCCCGGCGGCCCCGGCAGGCCCATCCGAACCGGCGAGAACCGGCTGCAGGTAGGCGCCCATGTGCCGCGGCGAGGCCGAGACGCCACCGGGCATGGCCGCGCGCTCGGGGTCGGGGCCGGCGGAGATGTCCCGCGCGACCGCACCCATCATCTCCGTGTCGCCGTCGGGCGCGTGCGCCAGAGTCATGAGGAAGGAGAGCGGGTCCTCGCACACTCCGCCGCGCCCGTACCGGGAGACGAACCGGCGCACCATGAGGTCGTAGATGTGAGAACGAGTCACCCAGGGGTCCACGAGCCCGGTCAGGGTCTCGATATCCCGCCGCAACGGCTCGAGCTCCATCGGATCGGGCCACTGCCCTCTGGACTCGCAGTCCTCGTAGAGCAGGCCGCCCGGCTTGGCCCCCAGCTCGCCGTCGGAGAAGATGCGCTGCGCCAAGCGCTGGACGTCGGTGAGCAGCTCCGCCCGCGCGGACCCGTCCTCGGTCTCGACGAGCCGCTCGAGACGCCCGAGCCGGCCGAGGTCCTCGCCCCAGGCGCGCCGCTGCGCTTCTGAGAGCGTGGCGGCCAGGGCGGGAAGGGGGTCCGCACCCCGCGACCACGGGGCTCGGGGATGCACGGCCCCGGAGAACAGCAGACGGCGCAGGCGCAGGCGCGGATCCCGTCCGCCCACGAGTCGGGCGGCCTCCCGCACGCTCACCGGCTCCGCATCGGGGCGCCCACCGGTCAGGCGGTCGTGAGCGGCTGCGAGCCATCGGGCCGGCTGCACCTCCTGGCGCCGGAAGACCATGGCATTGGCGTACCCGTGCTCGGCGACGATGGTCAGCGCGCTCGCCTGTGCGGCCGCGGTACCGCCGGGCTCGGCAGCTGCGGTACCGCCGGGCTCGGCCGCGGTACCGCCGGGAACCGCCCCATCGCCGTCGCCACTCCCCCCGGCGACGACGGCGATGCTCATGGCCGGCGCCCGCCTGACGGGAGCGGCCTCCAGGCGCAGGAGGCCGGCGGGATCGAGATCGCGCGCAGTCGCGGCGAGGATTCCGTAGGCGAGGTGGAGCGCCACCGTGCAGCGGCGGCGCCCGCGAGCCGGCCTGCCGGCCTCGGCCACAGTCGTCAGACCGGAGAAGGGGCTGGTCTTCAGGGCCGTGCGAGTCGCCATCGTGTAGAGGGTCCGCAGCACGCGCGAGTCGTCGAGCCGGCGCCCGCGTCTGGTCAGCGCCGCCACCAGTGCGGGGGCGGCGATGGCGAGGGCGCGCAGGTACTCGGCGTCGTCGAGGCCGGCCGCCAGCAGGGTGCGGCTGTGATCCAGGTCCGAGGCCACCGCCGCCTCCAGGCGGGCGTACTGAGCGCGCCGCTGGGAGACCAGGTCGTCCCAGACGGCGAGCATGGCGCCGACGTCGGCGGGCAGGCCCGCTCGCACCTGCGGCGGCAGGCCGCTGACGCGCCCCTGGAACACTCTGCGCTTGGCGTGCAGGACCGCTCGCCTCTCATTGCGCTCCAGGTCGGGGATGAGTCTGTACAGGGGGTCGAGCAGCCGATCGCCGGCCAGCTCCATCTCCTCGTCAAGGCGGCTCAGCCCCTCCAGGGCCTCGACGAGGGCATTGCCGGGCCGGGGGACGGCCGCTGCCGGAAGGCCGCCCAGGCGCACGAGCGTGGGGAGCAGCGGGACCGGCCCAGCGGCGCGAGCGGGCGCGGGTGCGTGGTCCAGCGCGGGAGCGGGTGCGTGGTCCAGCGCGGGAGCGGGTGCGGGAGCAGCGGCAGTAGTGGCAACACGATCGGGCGCAGTCATAGTCGCGGCACCGGCCTCGAGTCCAGTGAATTCAGTGGGGTCAGCGGGTTCAGTGCGCATCAGGCGAGCACTCCTCTCACGATGCCCACCACGATCATGCCCAGCCAGGCGACGCCGAACACGGTGCCGACCACACTCAGCAGCGCGCACGCCAGGCCGTAGAGGAAGTAGGCTCCGCGCACGGTCAGCCGCATGCGGGCAAGGGCGGGGGGCAGCGGTGCGCGCGTGAAGACGCTGCGCAGGATCAGCATGGAGCGGCCGCGCAGGTTGACCGAGCCGGTCAGGGCCTCGACCGTGGCCACGCCGTCGGACTGGGTCAGGGGGTTGAGATTGGTCACGAGCATGGTGAGCTGGAAGGCGCACAGGGTCAGCGCCACCTGCCGCACCTCGCCCGTGAACGCCGCGGCCACCGCGGCCTCCACACCGCACACCACGCCGTCGGAGCAGATGCCCGCGAAAGCGAGCATGGCGCGCCCGAGCCGCGAGCGCACGCGGTAGGAGTCGGTACGGTCGACGTAGGCGATCGGCAGCACCCAGAACATGAACGCCACTCCCAGACCGCGCACGGGGGTTCCCAGGTAGCCGGCCACGATCGCGTGCCAGGACTCGTGCCCGACGATGCTCACCAGCTGGATGGCGACGGCGATGACGTACACGCGCGCGGGCGGGAGCGGGCCTCCGGCCAGATGGATCAGGCCCTCCACCCCCGCCGCGTAGCCTCCGGCAGCGGCGAGAACGAACAGGCAGCCGAGTGCGCGCGCAGGCAGGTGATGGAGTGCGGTCACCACGGGCGCGACCGCCCGGCGGTAGCTGCGGATCAGCATGAATCGGGGCAGCATCCAGTTGCCGTTCCAGCGGGGCGGGTGGATCTGCTCGTGCTTTCCGACGTGCGGCGGTGCGACGTGTCGGCCGTCGGCGCGCTTGCGGGCCCGTTCCTGCTGGACGACGACCTTGGGGGGCGCTCCGCCCTCCAAGAGGCTCTTGGAACGCAGGTACTCCACGAGACGAGCGATGCGCTGCCTGCCGGCGGCGTCGATCTCCTGGGGCAGCTGGTCGATGATCGTGGGCAGGGAGCGCGCCCCGTCGAACTGATCGACGATGAAGGCGGCGGCGCCTCCGAGGCGGTGGTAGGCGCCCGACACGGAGTCGAACAGCATCGGCTGATCATCCATCCCGACGATCAGCTTGACCCCTCGGCGCAGCCGCGGAATGTCATTGCTCGACATCCTCGCCGGACTCGTCGTCGTGGTCATCGGGTCAGGGCCCCCTCAGGTCGGATCGAAGTGGCATAGGGGGCGGCGGGCGGAGGGAGCTCCTCCGCCCGCCGCCGTGAATGACGTCTCAACAGGACGACGATGACGAGCACGACGGGCACGACGAGCAAGCGGCGCAGGACGGGCAGGAGCCGCAGGCGGCGCAACCCGGGCACGACGCGCAGCCGCCGCAGAAGGCGCAACCCAGAGCGTTGCCCTCGGGGAGCTCCTCAACGCCGAAATCGCTGTCGGTCAGTGTCAGATCGATGGTGTTAGCCATATGCTTGTTCACCTCCTCTCCGGTTCGTGTCACTGGTCAGGAGCGAGGCCCTTGTCGGGCCTCATTGAGGGGTCCGGTCTTGCACGGGCCGGGCCCCTCGCCCCGCGGAACGGGGCGGCTATGGGAGCCGTGTCCGGCTAGGACGACGGCGCGGCGCGGGCCGGGACGGCCACGGTGACGGCGAGCATCTGGTGACGGCTCACTCCGTCGGAGTCGAGCAGGCGGCGCACGGCCGAGGGCGACAGGCCCGCGAAGACGGTTCCGGTCAGGCCGCGGGCGGCGCTGCGCAGGTGCACCGAGTAGATGACGGCGGCGGCGCGCGCCATGGCGTGACGGTAGCCGTGGGCCCCGGCCCAGGCGTCGGCCCGGTCCAGATCGGCGGCCATCGAGACGATGGCCCCGGCGCGGGCGAACTCCTTCTGGACGGTCATCCCCTCGATCTCCTCTGGGCTCGGCGCTTCGCGCACGAGGTCCGCACCGTCGGGCCCGACCCTGTAGACGCCCGGTCGGGCGCCGCGAGCCCGCAGAAGCAGGACGAAGGGCTCCAGGCCGACGACGTCGGCCTCCTCGCCCCAGGCCTCGGCCTCCTCGGCCAGGGCGGCCTGCACGCTGGCCAGAAGGGGCGCGGCATCCAGGGGCTCGGGCGCGTAGTCGGTGGTCGAGGAGCGCCGCTCGAAGGTCTGGCGCAGGTCGTACGGGTAGGGGCCGTCAGCCTGCGGGGCGAGGGCGTCGGGGACCTCGCAGTCCAGCGGCCGGCGCGGGCGCCGTGCGGCCAGGCCGTCGGAGGTCGGTACGGCGTCCGGGTCGGAGAAGCCGCCGATGATCTCTCGCAGGATCTCGTAGTCAGTGCGCATGGCGGCCTCCCAGATCAACGACGGCGACGATCGGTTCGCGCGCCGGATCGACGCCGATGGCGGCGGACAGCTCCCGCTCGTCCCAGCGGGCCTGAGCGCGCAGGGGGAGGTCCAAGCAGCGGGCGACGATCCGGAGGGTCTCCAGGGAGCAGCCGCAGTCCTGGATCGCGAGTCGCAGGGCGAAGGCCATGTACTTCTTGGAGAGCTTGTCCACATTGCCGGTCAGGACGATTCGCACCCCTGCATCGCGGGCCTCCGAGCCTTCGGGAGACTCGGGAGTCGTCGAGCCCCCGGGGCCGTCGGAGCCCTGAGATGCCGGAGAAGGCGGCGGCCCCACCTGGGCCAGGGCGTGGTCGCGCTCGATGTAGGTGTAGACGCCCGGGGCGAGCGGGGCCGGCGATCCGGCGCCCCCGGAAGCCCCGACACTCTTGGCGGCCCCGGCCCCGGAAGCCCCGGCGTCGGGCACGAGGACGTAGGCGGTGACCGAGCCGATATTGCCGCCGGCCGCCGTCCACCGGCGCAGTTTCGAGGCGTCGGCGGGAGCGTCGGCGTCCTGTTCCTGCGGGCGCAGCGGCTCGCGCACACCGACCGCCAGCGCCAGCACGGTGGCGAGCTCGGTGAGCGTTGGCCGACCGATCGGCGCCTCCGGGCCGTCATCAGTCCGGTCCGAGACAGTCCTGTCCGAGACCGGAGTGCCTGAACTGCCCGCCGCCTGCGCACCCGCCCCGCCCAGGGGCCAGGGCCGGTTCAAGCGCTCCAGGTCCGCGTCGGGCAGCAGTGTGCGCGGACAGTTGGGCCAGTCGCGGAACTCGCGCTGAAGCCGCAGGTTGGAGGGCTTGTAGTGCTGCTGGTGGCCCTTGGAGTCCACGAACCCGGCCGGGGGGATGGCCACGGCCTGCTCGTAGCGGGCCCCGACGGGGGCCGACTGCGCGACCGGCGCGGATGGCCCGTCCGATTCGTCGGCTTGTCCTGAGCCTCCCGTGATCGAGCAGATGGGGCACCCCGGACGGGTGGTCACCGGATGGTCTGTATGCCTGAAGGTCTCCAGGTCGATGCGCCGGATGTCGCCCGGCAGGTGGATCATGGTGGCGCGGGCGATGAGTGCGGCCACAGCCCGGGCTGCCATACCGCCGGCGAGGTCCCTGCGGTCCGGCCCCGGCACCGGCCCCGGGTCGGACTCGCCGGCGGTGGCGCACTGCGGACAGGGCGAGAAGCTCGGGTCGATGTACGGTCCGATCGTGACCGCGTCATGCTCGGCCCGTACGCGCAGCAGGGGGACGCCGAGCTCCCAGCAGCGATTGATCGCGCTGCCGGCGTCACCGGTCTCGGCTGCCTCAGCGGTCTCAACAACGACGGCGAGGGTGTCGCCGGGCTCGACAGCGGCGGCCCGGGCCGCCACCGCCAACGTGGGGGACAGGGCGCTGACGACGTCGTCGGCGAGCGCGGCGTCCCCCAGAACCGCCACGCGGGCGGCCGCCAGGCGACGGGCGGCGTCCTGCCAGGAGTCGTTGACGCCCGTGGACTCGCCCAGGCGCGACAGCAGGCAGGCCAGCTCCGGAGCCGGTTGCGGGTCGGGGAGCGGGTCGGTGTCGCCCTCCTCGACGATGCCGCCGGTCCACAGCAGGGAGACGGCCTCGAAAGCACCGCCCGGGCCGATTCCCATGGCCTCAGCGATCTGGTCGAGCGTGCGAGTGCCGTCGCAGGCCTGAAGCAGCGCGCCCAGGTGCTCGCGTGCGAAGGCTCCGCCCAGAACTTGGCGCTTGCGCCCGCCCTCGAGCACCCAGGTCTCGTCCTCGGGGCGCATGCGCACCCCGAGTCGGACCACGGGCTTGCGGGGAATGCGGAACTGCAGGTCCTGGCGGGCCGCACGGCCCACATCGGCCGCACGCATCCCGGAGGCCGCCGAGGCCGCCGACGCCGCAGGGTTCTCAGGGTTCGCAGGGCTTTCAGGGCTCTTGACGCCGTCGATGCTGTCGACTCTCTCGGCCATTCAGATCACCCGCTCCGGCAGGAGGGCGGCGAGTGCGGGCACTGCGTCGCGCCGGGTCGCGTAGCGCCCGGAGCAGGTCTGACAGCGATCGGTGGCGACGGTCCGGGCCAGGGAGGTCAGCCCGGAGACGAGGTCGACGGTCCACACCTGCCCGCCGAGCTCGTCATCGCCCGTGCTCCCGTCGGCGGGGTCGCCATGGTCCAGAACCCCCAGGGCGAGCCTGACCAGCCCGGCACCGATGACCACGTGATGCCTGGCGTAGCCCTGCGGCAGCGGCTCGAGGTCATCGGGCAGCGGACGGTAGCCGTGCTGCTGACGACGTCGGGCGTAGCAGTGGTAGCAGGCGGTGCGCCCGGGCACCACCAGGGGTCCGCAGCGCAGCTCGGTGGGGGTCAGCTCCAGGCCCAGGGAGGGCAGGGAGCGGACGAAGGAGACCTCGTCCAGCGCCTCGCGCACGGGGGTGCGGTCGGCGTCGCTGATCATGACGAGCCGGTCGGCGTAGGGGACCGAGGCGTAGACCAGGCCGTGGTCCACGGACAGGACGACGTCCTGGGGCTCGGCGAGGTGCTCGACGACGGCGTGCCCGAAGCGCCCCTGCGGCAGGTAGGCCGTCACCGGCCTCTGCGCGGCAGTACTGGCAGTACTGGTGCTCATGATTCTCCTGCGGGTGGGTCAGGCGAAGGGCTGACGGACGGGGTTGATATCGGCCTCGTCATGAGCGGTCAGGCCCATGGCGCGGGGTGCCTCGTAGAGGCGGGGGGTGGCGAGGTAGCGGGCGTGGTGGCTGAACGACAGCGGCACGGCCTCGGGAACGAGGGCCTTGACCACGTGCATTCCGACCTGGCGGGCCTCGTCGGTGGTGATATCGACGACGATGGCCTCCGATCCGGCGCGTTCCAGTGCAGAGACGACCTTCCCCAGCGGATCGGCACCGTCGGATGCTCCGGATCCGGCGGTCTTGCGGAGCTCCGGCAGTCCCATGTCATCCAGCCGGTGGACGGGTCGGGGTCCTTCCAGCAGGAAGTCGAAGACGCCGCGCATGTCGGGGGCGGCATCGGCCAGGGCGCCGCCGACCACCGTCATGTCCTGGCCGGTGACCTCCTGGGCGCGGGGGCTGCGGGCGTGACTGCGCAGGGCGATGCGCAGGGAGGCGAGTTCGCGGTAGATCTTGGCCAGCGCCCGCTGCGGGTCGAGGTCGCAGGTGGCCGCCACCACCTGGGCCAGCTCGGTGTCGACCTCGGAGGTCTGGACGGCGTAGAGGATCGGGACCCCGTAGTCGGTGGTGGCGTCCCGCAGGTGGACCGTCAGCTCGGTGGAGGTGCCGGCCCGGTAGTACTCGGCGACCTCGGGGCCGAGGGCGTCGGGGTCTACTGTGACCTCGGGCAGGCGCAGCCTCTGCAGCCAGGTCATGGCGATGGCGTCGCGCTCGATGACCTCCAGCAGACCGCCGAGGACGGCCTCGTGCAGGTCGGAGTGGGCGGCCGTACCGGTGGACACCATGTTGATGAAGCGCTCGGAGGGGCTGCGCACCGGGAACTTGAGGTAGACCAGGATGGCCGGCACGAAGACCTCGCATCCTCGGGTCAGGGACCAGCCCCGTACCCAGCGCAGCGGCACCCTGGGGTCGGAGGGGATCAGCCCGCAGTGCGGGTCCGCGAACTCCGTGGGCGAGCAGGCGGGCCAGCGCTCCGGCCCGACGGCGGCCTCGCCCAGTCCGGCGGGGGTGTCCCAGATCAGGTCCTCGGCCGCCCATGCGCAGCTGGAGTAGCGCTCCAGGGACTCCACGATGGCGATGTGCCTGGCGAGATCGGGGTCGATGGCGCCCCCGGCGCCGTCGATGTTGCCGGACTCAACCCGGTGATTCCAGGTGTTCTGCGAGGCCAGCGGTGCGGAGAGGTCGCCGAGGAATCCGGTCCAGATCGAGAAGGCCGGTTCCCCGGGAGCCTGAGGCAGCTCCGCAGTGCGGGACACCAGGCCGACCGACGACTCGAGGGACGCCGCGCGGGCCAGTGAAGGAGCGATTCGCTCGTCGAGCGCAGATCGGTACACGGATCCGCCTTCCAGGGTGAGACAGGGCCAACACATTTTCAGGAATGTGCCGTTGACCGAAGAGTCTGCCCGGTGAGGTGCGGAATCATGTATCGGCCATCAGGCCACTGTGATGTCTCTTTTTGAGTGTGTGCCCGTTCACTATTCGAACGACCACGCTCATCCCTTCGGCGCACCGCCGGTGGAAGGAGGTCGGGGTTCACTGGAGACCGTTGGGAGCGTCGGCTCCGGCGCCACTGATCCTCACTGACTGTGCCGACTCAGCCGGCTCCCCTGCCGATCCCGCTCATCCACTGCAGATCCACTGCCGCGCGCCAGCGCCTCAAGGGCCGGGCGGCACGACCTCACAAGACCACGAAACTCGCGCCTGACGAGCACCGTCAAGCGGGATTACCCAGGCGCTCTGAATCGTAATATTATCGTTATCTCCCTTGAGGCCGCGGACATCTCTGACCTCGGCTCGAGCCGGTTACGTCGCAAGGAGATGTATGAGTTCCCTGACCGCCACCGACCCTGAGTGCATCACCGTCGTACTCCTCGACGACGATGCGATGGCGCTGACCTGCCTGGAATCCTTTCTCACCCCGCCGGAGGATATCCAGGTCCTACTTGCGACGCGGTGCGCCGACCAGATGTTGGAGCTCCTCGAGTCGAGCCGGGTGGACGTCCTCATCACCGACATCCACATGGAGAACATCGACGGAGCCCAGGTGGCGCGGGAGGCGCTGCGGGTCTCCCCCGAGACCAGCGTCATCCTGCTGACCACTGTCGATACCGACGACAGCCTCATCCAGGGGCTGAGCGCGGGCGCCAGCGGCTTCCTCCTCAAGAGCGCGCCCGCCGAGGAGATCCTCTCCGCCGTGCGAACCGTCCACTCCGGGGCGAAGGTGGTCGCCCCGATGTCGACCGCGCGCCTGATCGACTACGTGCTGGCATCCGCCCACACCGAGGACGGGAGCGTCGCCCTGTCGAAGCGGGAGCGCGACGTCCTCCACATGCTGTGCGAGGGCGCCTCCAACCGCAAGATCGCCTCGCAGCTGTCGATCTCCGAGGCCACGGTCAAGTCCCACATCTCCGTGCTGTTCAGCAAGACGAAGACGAAGTCCCGCCTGGAGATCGTCGTATGGGCCTTCCGGCACGGATACGCCACCACCTTCGGATACGCATCCTCCGACCGCGCCACCGCCTCGTAGCTCCGCGCCCCGCGCCCCCGAACCCCCACACCTTCACCTTCCGCGCCCTCAGCGCCCTCCGAACCCCCACACCCCGCGCCCTCAGCGTCGCGAGATCGACATTCTCGAACGAGATCGACGGTGACACCGTCGTCTTCGTGCGAAAAAGTCGATCTCGACGCGCACGGCCCCACCGCACAGCCTCACCGCGATCCGAGCGGCACCACTAGTCAGACAGACTAGTAACCAGTTAACCTACCTACATGAGCGATTCCACCTCCCGCCTCTTGCGAGGCTTCCTAGAGCCCTGCCTCCTCGCCCTCCTCACACCCGGCCCCGACTACGGGCTCTCACTGATGCGCCGCCTGAGCGCGGCGGGCCTGGAGGACGTTCCCGGCGGCAGCCTCTACCCGGCCCTGACCCGCCTGGAGCGCCGCGGCCTGGTGAGCACCTCCACGCGACCCTCCGCCTCCGGACCGGCCCGCAAGTACTACGAGCTCACGGCGGCGGGCCGTAACGAACTGGCTGCCCGCCGGGCGGAATGGCGCTCTTTCCGCACCGCCTTCTCCGCCATCCTGGAAAGCTCGACGGCGACGACCGAGGCGCGCTCATGACCCGCGCCGCCGATGAACCCGCATCCCGCCTCGATGCCGCCGCCTGGTACCGGAGCCTCGACGCCGAACTGCGCTCCCGGGGCCTGAGCCCCCACGAGGCCGAGCGCGCGACCGCCGACACCCGTGCAGAGGCCGAGGCCGCCGGCCTCGATCCGACCACCATGTTCGGCCCAGCCGTCCTGTACGCCCGCGAGCTCGCCTCGGCCTTGAGGGACGGCGTCGCCCCATTGCACGAACCCCGCGACGGAGCGCCAGGATTTCACGAGCCTTCAGTGCCTTCAGAGCCCCCGGAGCCCCGCCCGGTCGTGCTCCGCCTGACCGACGTCGGCGCCCGTCGGGGCCGCCGCCCCGTGCTCGGCGGAGTCAGTCTGACGGTGCGCCGCGGCGAGGTCGTCGCCGTCGTCGGGGCCAATGGAGCGGGCAAATCCACCCTGTTGCAGGTCTGCGCCGGCCTGCTGCGCGCGAGCTCGGGCACGGTGGAGCGCACCGCGCGCTTCGGCTATGCGCCCCAGCTCGACGCCCTGGCCCCACTGCTCACCGTCGATGAGCACCTGCGGCTGTTCGGCGCCGTCAGCGGTGCCGGCGGCGCCCGATCGATCTCCACCGGCCACCGCCTCCTCAGCCGCCTGGGCTGGACCCCAGAGGGCTCGCGCACCGCCGGCACCCTATCCGGCGGCACGCAGCAGAAGCTCAACGTGGCCCTGGCCCAACTGGACTCCCCGGACCTGCTGCTGCTCGACGAGCCCTACCAGGGCTTCGACGCCCTGGCCTACGAGGACCTGTGGGCGTTGATCTCGGCGTGGCGCGATTCCGGGGCCGGGGTCCTGCTCGTCACCCACCTCCTGCGCGACATCGACCTCGTGGACCGGGTAGTCGAACTGCCCGCCCCCGAACGGGCCTCGAAGGAGGCGGCATGACCGGCGACTCAACAGCCTCGGCAGCAGGCCTCGCCCTCGATGCGACCCGCACGGCCCCCGGCGGAATCCGCCAACGCATCCGCCACCATGCGGGCACCCTGGCCCTGGTCGCGCTCATCACGCTGCACGAGCTGGCCCGACGGCGATGGGCACTGGTGCTCGCGCTCCTCCTCCCGCTGGCCTTCTTCCTGGTCCGCCTGGACACGTATTGGACGGCGCTCCGCCTGCTGTCCATGGGCCTGGGCTGGGCGGCGGCGACCCTGGCCCTGTTCACAGCGGTGTCGTCGCGCTCCGTGGATCGTCGGCTCACCGTGACCGGCGCCTCACCCATCACGCTCGTCCTGGGCCGGCAGCTGGCGGTGCTGGGCCTGAGCTGGGGCATCGGCCTGCTCTACAGCGCACTGGCGCTGGTCATGATCGGGGATCAGCTGACTCGACCGGCCGCCGTCCCCCTCATGCTGCTGCTGACGGCGACCGCCGCCACGCCTCTGGGGTCGCTGGTGGCCGCCGCCGTCCCGCGCGATCTCGAGGGCGCACTCCTGCTCCTGGCGATCATGGCGGTCCAGGTGCTCGTCGACCCCGCCGAGAGCTGGACCCGCGTTCTGCCGCTGTGGTCCGCACGGGAACTGGCGACCTACATCCTGGATTCCGCCGACGCCGTGGCCGCCTCGAGCTCCGGGACGAGCGGCAGCCTGAACGCCGGACTGGCCCATGGGACCGCCTACGGACTGGCACTGGGCACGATCAGCTGGCTGCTCGGCGTCCTGCGCCTGCGCACGATCCGCCTGCCCGAGCCCTGAGCACGGCGACACCGCAGGAGCGCCACAGCAGCGCCACCGGGGACCGGGGACGCGCCCGCACCCGCGCAGAGGCCCCGGCCCCTCAGGCGGGGCAGCCCCGCAGGCGCACGGACAGGCAGGTCACGCAGCCCTCGAGCTTCTCGTACTCGGAGATGTCGACCTCGGTGACCTCGTAGCCGCGCGAGCGGAAGAGCTCGGCCGAGCGCGGCGCATCGGCGGCCATGAGGAGCCGGTCGCCGCCCAGCAGGACGACGTGCGAGCCGCTCTCCTCGGGAACCGCGAGGAAGGAGTCCCACACCGAGGGGTCGTCCACCAGCGGCTCGTAGCCGACGACGGTGCCGTCCGGCAGCGCGGTCACGGCGGACTTGAGGTGGAGCACCTTGGTCAGGGGCACGCCGATCGTCTCGGCGCCCTCGGGGGCCAGGTGCTCGCGCAGCTGGCGCAGTCCCTCCTCGTTGGTGCGGCCGCCCTGGCCCACCCACACCTTCCCGCCATATTTGAGCACGTCGCCGCCGTCGAGCGTGCCGGGCGAGGTGATGCGCCTGACGTCGTAGCCGAGCGCAGCCACGGCCCTCTCGGCGGCCTCGATCTCGGGCTTGCGCGAGTCGGCACCGGGGCGGGTGATGACGGCGGTGCGCCCGTAGACGACGACGGCATCCTCGATGAAGACCGAGTCGGGGCAGTCAGGGGCCGGATCCACCTCGATGGTCTCCCAACCCTGGGAGTGAAGGGCATCGACGTAGTCCTGCCACTGCCTGCGGGCAAGATCCATGTCGATCGGGCTGCGCTCGATATGGGTCACCAGCCCCTCGGCGAGTCGAGGGCTGGGCCTGCGAACGAGTGCCTTGGTGATCTCCATGCGATGACTCCGGTTTCTGAAAGGAGGCGATACGTATGCTGAATGTCTTTTACTCTACCGTTATAGTGAGGCCCCACTCAGTGGGATCAGTGGGATCCGCCCCACTGTCGATACACCTCTCCAACAGACCGGTGCACGGGCACCACGAATGAGGCACATATGGACGGACAATCCGACGGCGATCATCCTCACGCAGCACCCTCCGCCGCGCCGCCCGGCCAGGCCTTCGCGGACAGCCCCGTCGAAGGCGGTCTCCAGCGCAATCTCAAGGCCCGGCACATCAACCTCATCGCCATCGGCGGGGCGATCGGCACGGGGCTGTTCGTCGGCACGGGCGCCTCGATCTCCGCCGCCGGACCGGGCGGCGCCATTGTGTCCTACGGGGTGATCGGTATCGCGATCTACTTCATGATGGCGGCGCTGGGAGAGATGGTCACCCACCGCCCCGTGGCCGGGGCCTTCGAGACCTACACGGGCGAGTACGTCGAGCCGGCACTGGGCTTCACCGTGGGATGGATGTACTGGTACTCGTGCGCGATGACCATCGCCGTGGAACTGGTGGCTTCCTCCATCATCATGAAGTACTGGTTCCCCGACTCCCCCTCCTTGCTGTGGAGCGTGCTGTTCCTCGGGATCATCCTGGCGCTCAACCTGTTCTCCGCCCGCATCTTCGGCGAATCCGAGTTCTGGTTCGCGGGAATCAAGGTCATCACCATCATCGTCTTCCTCATTCTGGGTGTGGCGATGATCGTGGGCATCGTCGGCGGCCACGAGGCGGGGCTGTCGAACTGGACGACTGACGCGGCGCCCTTCGTCGATGGGTGGTCGGGGACGTTCTCGGTGCTCATGGTCGCCGGGTTCTCCTTCATCGGCGTGGAGTCCGCGGCGGTGGCCGCCGGCGAGGCGGAGAACCCCCGCACGACCATGCCCCGGGCCATCAACTCCGTGTTCGTGCGGATCATGCTCTTCTACATCGGGGCGATCGCCGTCGTGGCGACCCTCGTGGTCTACACCGACCCCAGTCTTCTGAACGCCTCGGAGGACAACATCGCGGCCAGCCCCTTCACCATCATCTTCCAACGGGCGGGCCTGGCCGTGGCCGCCGCCTTCATGAACGCCGTCGTGCTGACCGCTGTGCTGTCGGCCGGCAACTCCACGCTCTACGTCGGCTCCCGCCTGCTGTACTCGATGGCGGGAGCCGGGCGCGCGCCGAGGCTCTTCACGCAGACGACGGCGCGCGGCGTGCCCGTGTGGGGCGTGCTGGCCACAGTCGCCATCTCCATGCTCGGCTTCCTGTCCTCGCTCGTGGGCGACTCGGTGGCCTACACCTGGTTCTACAACGCGACCGGCCTGACCGGCTTCATCGTGTGGGTGTGCGTGTGCCTGGCCCACCTGCGGTTCCGCGCAGCCTGGAAGGCGCAGGGGCACAGCGCCGACGAGCTGCCCTACCGGGCTCGGTTCTTCCCGGTGGGCACGTGGTTCGCACTCATCGTCTTCATCGGCGTGATCATCGGACAGGGAGTCAACCTGGCCATATCGGGCTTCACCTGGTACGGCCTACTCGTGGCCTATATCGGTCTGCCGATCACCGTGGCGCTGTGGCTCGGCTACAGGCTGATGCGCGGCTCGCGCCCGCTCCCATTGGACAAGCTCGACCTGTCCGCCACCGACGTCCACTGACACGGCCAGGGCGCGGATCGAGCCGTCCACGCCCGCCAACTCGTTCCCACAGCCAGCCGTTGACGTCGAGGGACCTGGCCCGCCCCGCGCTCCGTTGGCGCAGCCCGCCGCTCGCCACGCCCGCGTCCCTCTGCTCGTACTTACTCGTAGGCGGGCTCGACGCTGACATCGCGCGCCATGTTGGCGAAACGGGACAGGTGCCCCTGGAAGGCGACCGGGATCGTGCGGGTCTGACCATTGCGGTGCTTGGCGACGATGATGTCCGCCTCGCCGGCGCGCTCCTCGGGCTGGTAGTACTCCGGACGGTGCAGCAGCATGATGATGTCGGCGTCCTGCTCCAGCGAGCCGGACTCACGCAGGTCGGACATCTGCGGCTTGTTGCCGGTGCGCTGCTCAGGGCCGCGGTTGAGCTGGGCGACGGCCACCACTGGGATGTCGAGCTCCTTGGCCAGCAGCTTCAGGGAGCGGGAGAACTCGGAGACCTCCTGCTGGCGGGATTCCACGCGCTTGCCCGAGGTCATCAGCTGCAGGTAGTCGATGACCATGAGGCCCAGGTCGCTCTGCTGCCTGAGCCGCAGCGCCTTGGAGCGTATCTCCGGCATGGTGAGATTCGGGGAGTCATCGATGAACAGCGGCGCCTCGCTGACCGGGTTGTAGGCGCGCGCCACGTCCTCCCAGTCGCGCTCGCTCATCTGGCGCCCGCCGCGCAGCTTGTTCATATCCACCCCGGATTCGGCGGCCAGGATGCGCATCATGAGCTCCATGCGCCCCATCTCCAGGGAGAAGTAGCAGCTGGGGATGAGGGAGCCGTCAGCGCGCCGGGAGTGCAGGGAGGCCGAACGGCAGAAGTCGACGGCGAGGGTGGACTTGCCCATGGCGGGACGCGCGGCGACAATCACCATCTGCCCGGGGTGCAGGCCGCCGGTCAGCTCGTCGAGTTCGACGAAGCCCGTCGGCACACCCGTCATCTGGCCGTTCTCACGGGCCTGCCCGGCCTCGATCTCAAGGTTGGCCTCATTGAGAAGCTCGCCGACCGGGACGTAGTCCTCCTTCTCCCCCTCGGAGTGGGCCACGGAGTAGACCTCGGCCTCGGCGAGCGTGACGAGTTCGGCGATATCGCCGGCGTCAGTGGAGTAGCCGAGCTGCGCGATGCGCGTCCCCGCCTGGACGAGCCCGCGCATGAGGGCCTTCTCGCGCACGATGCGCGCATAGTAGGCGGCGTTGGCCGCCGTGGGCACAGTCGCCATGAGGGAGGCCAGGTAAGGCGCGCCGCCGATGCGCTCGAGTTCGCCGCGCTTGGCCAGCTCGTCGGCCACGATGAGCGGATCGGCCGGTTCGGAGCGGTTGTAGACCTCGATGACGGCGTCGTAGATCGACTCGTGGGCCGGCTTGTAGAACTCGGAACCGCGCAGCACCTCGATGACGTCGGTGATGGCCTCCTTGCTCAGGAGCATTCCGCCCAGCGTGGCCATCTCGGCCTCAAGGTCCTGGGGCGGGACGCGGTCGAAGGCACCGTCGTAGCGCACCGAGCCGCCGAGGCCGACGTCGTCGGATCCGGCTGTCCGGCCGGACTCGAAGCCCGGGCGGGAGTCGATGTCGGTCATACGGTCGGTCATACGCACCTTTCTGCCGTGCACCCATGGCCGGGTCCGGGTGCTGGCAGGGTGCGCGCGCGACCATAGCCGCCCTCCATAGCGCTCGCAAGCGGGTATCCACTTGCCACATGTGGACAATCTGCACGGCCTTGTGGACAACTGGTCCGCAGCTGTGGACGACGCGCCGCGTTGCTTGTGCACAGGCGTACCAGAGCTCGAAGCCCTCATCCACAGACCACGCTCAGATCGTTGCAATGGAGCGATTCTTCACGCGGAGTCACGATTCACAGCACAAATTCTGAGCGTCACGGAGAAATCTGTGGACAAGTGGGTAAACCTGTGGATGAACCTCTACCTCACCCTGAGGTTTTCGGCTTGCGTGGAGACTCGTACCGAACCTGTACTCAGCCTGGAAGAATCGTCATAACCACCGTAAATTCTGTGCGCTCAGTGAGCTCTGGGTCACCACTGGGCGCTCGGCGGCCCGGGGTGCCCCGCCCAGCACCTCTCGGCAGCCGAGCACCCGGCGGGCGGGGAGCCCCAGGACGGCTTCAGAACGGCCCCGGGAGCTCGGGACGGCCGAGAGGCTCGCACCGGCGTGAGAGACTGGCTCGGTTCAAGACTCGAAGGACTTCAGAGAACGTGACCCGCTCCGCCCGCCCGCGCCCCACTCGGCGATCCGGCCACCCAGCCGGCCGGACGACCAGCTCCACTCTCGATCGGCGGAGTCTCGATCGGCGGATCCTGTCCCTGGCCGTACCCGCTCTCGGAGCCCTGGTCGCCGAGCCCCTGTTCGTTCTTGTCGACTCCGCCATGGTCGGCCACCTGGGCGCCACGAGCCTGGCCGGCCTGTCGCTCGCATCAACGGTGCTGACGACGGTCGTGGGCCTGTTCGTCTTCCTCGCATACGCCACAACGGCGACCACGGCCCGTCTCTTCGGCGCCGGAGATCAGCACGGCGGGCTGCGCGCCGGCATCGACGGCTGCTGGTTGGCGGCGCTCCTCGGTCTGGGGGCGGCGGTAGTGCTCGCAGCGGGCGCACCATGGGTGGCCACGGCCATGGGCGCCGGCGGCGACGTCGCCGAGGCGGCATGCGACTACCTGCGCGCCTCGGCACCCGGAATCCCCGGAATGCTCGTCGTCTACGCCGCCACCGGCACGCTGCGGGGACTGCTGGACACCCGCACGCCCTTCATCGTGGCAAGCGCCGGAGCGATCCTCAACGCGGGGCTCAATGCCGTGCTCCTGTACGGCGTCGGAATGGGGATCGCCGGATCGGGACTGGGAACCGCGATCTCCCAGAGCGTCATGGCGGCAGCGCTCATGGCGCCCGTGATCCGGGCCGCCCGCAGGGCAGGTGCGGGGCTGCTCCCGGGGCGCCGCGGCCTGCGGGCATCCCTGGGTGCGGGAACGCCGCTGCTGGTGCGCACCCTGTCACTGCGAGTGGCGATCCTGGCAACGGTGTGGTCGGCGACGGCGCTCGGCGAGGTGCCGCTGGCGGCGCACCAAGTAGTCAGCTCTGTATGGAACTTCGCCGCTTTCGCGCTGGACGCGCTGGCGATCGCGGCGCAGGCGCTGGTCGGCACCGCCCTGGGGCAGGAGGACGCGAAACGGGCGGAGAGCAGGGGCGACGGCGAGGCCGAGCAGTCCGACGCCACGAGCGGGACGAGCACCGGCAGCGACTCCGATCACCGCGGTACTCGCCGCATCCACCGCATCCACGGGTCTGCGTCGCGCGGTGCGCTGGACGCGGTGCTGCACCGATGCCTGGTATGGGGCATCGCGGTGGGCGCGGTCATCGGTGTCGGCCTGGCGGCGGTGAGCCCGTGGCTGCCGCGCGTATTCACCTCGGAGAGCGCCGTCGGCGCAGCCGCGACACCGGCCCTGATCGTGGCCGCCTCGGCGATGCCCCTGGCAGGCGCCGTCTACCTGTTCGACGGGGTTCTCATGGGCGCGGGCGACGGGCGATACCTGGCGCGCACCGGAATCCTCACCCTGGTTCCCTATCTGCCCCTGGCGATCATCGTGGCCAAGGGGGCGCCCGCCCTCACCGCCTCGACAACACCCGCCATCGCCGGCACTGGGAGACTCGTATGGTTGTGGGCGGCCTTCGCCTGGGTGTTCATGGGGATGCGAGCACTGACAACCGGCCTGCGAGCCCGCAGCTCCGCCTGGCGCCGCTGAGAAACAACACCCGGTCGGAGTGGAGCGGGGCCACCGGCAGCTCGCGTCATCGTCACCACGGTGTCACAGCGGTGTCGTCACAGTGCCGCCGCGGTGCCTTCACGGCGCCCTCACAGTGCTTTCACAATGCCCCACAGCCCGCCGAGCAGAGCCGAACGCTCCGTCCGATATTCCGCTCCGCGCACGACACGTTTATCTACAAGGACACGGCTGCCCTACTCGCGCAGTATTTCGCGCAGTTCAGAATATTCTCCGCCGCGAACACGGATAACGTCTTGATATACAGTTGCCATCAGCATACGGAAGATGGAGCCGATGGATCCGAGCATAAAGAAGAACGAGAATAAGCTCAATCGCATAGCCGGAGGGGAACGCCCCGCACAGGCGGATCAGCAGATGGAGACGGTCACCGCCTCCAATGATGCCGATCAATCCTTGGCCTTCCAACGCAGCACCCCGCCCGCCATGTGGATGCAGGCCGAGCGCTTGAACAGCACCGGCACCGCCCTGCACAGGGCGGGCCGGTACGACGAGGCGCTGACCGCATTCCGGCAGGTCCTGGAACTGTACCGTCAATTGCCAGACTCGCAGCGCCAGCAGGCTGACAACCTGTTCAACGCCGGTCTGGCTCTGCGCGAGATGCGCCGATACGGCGAGGCATTGACGGTCTATCGGCAGGCGGTGGAGCTGTACCGCCACGTACCCGGAACTCAACGAGATCAAGCCGACTGCCTGCTCAACACCGGCGGCATCATGATTGATACAGACCGGTATGAGGAGGCGTGCTCGGCCTTCCACGATGCCCTGAACCTCTACCGCCAGCTGGACGGAACCCAGTACCAGCAGGGCAACTGCTTGCGCGGCATCGGCCTGTCCCTGCACGGGATGAAGCGGTACGAGGAGGCGTGCTCGGCCTTCCACGATGCCCTGAACCTCTACCGCCAGCTGGACGGAACCCAGTACCAGCAGGCCAAATGCCTGCTCAAGACCGGTCATGCCCTGCGCAACTTAGAACGCTACGAGGAGGCGATCAACGCCTACCGGCAGGCCGTGGATCTTTGCCACCAGCTGGACGGAACCCAACAGGAGCGGGCTGACACCCTGCACTACAGCATCGGCCTCACCCTGAACAGAATCGGGCAGTTCGAAGAGGCGATCAGCGCTTACCGGGAAGCGCTCGACCTCTACCGCCGGCTGGACGGAACCCAACGCGACCAGGCCCATTGCCTGTACAACACCGGCGTCGCCCTGCGCAACGCAGAACGAGCTGACGAGGCGATAGACGCCTACCGGCAAGCGCTCGACCTCTACCGCCAGATCGACGGATCTCAGCGGGACCAGGCCGATAGCCTGCGATATATCGGCATGCTTCTGCGCGACGCAGAACGACCTGAGGAGGCGGTAGACGCCTACCGACAGGCCCTGGAGCTCTACCGCGACGTGCCCGGCACGGAGAAGGATCAGGCCAACATCCTGCACTACCGCATCGGTATCACTCTCCGCAGCCTCAAGCGCTATCAAGAGGCCGTCACCGCCTACCGGGAAGCGCTCAACCTCTACCGCCAGATCAACGGAACCCAACGCGACCAGGCCCACTGCCTGTACAACACCGGCGCCGTTCTGCGCGACGCGAAGCAGTATGAGGACGCCATCACGGCCTTTCAGCAGGCCCAGGGCCTCTACCAGCACCTGGACGGCAGCACACAGGATCAGGCCGACTGCGCGCGCAGCATCGGTAACACTCTGCGCGACCTGGGGCGCCGCCAGGAGGCGGTCACCGCCTATCGAGAAGCCCTGGCCATATTCCGTCAGGAGGACGGGACCGAGAAGGACCAGGCCAATATCCTGAATTACAGAATCGGCCTCACCCTGGCCGATATGTGGCAATACGACGAAGCCCTGACGGCTTATCGACAGGCCCAGGACCTCTACAGTCGGGCGACAGGCGCTCAGCGCCAGCATGCCGACTGTCTCTACAACACTGGTATCACTCTGCGCGACCTGGGGCGCTACCAGGAGGCGATCACGGCCTACCAGCAAGCCCTGGAGCTGTTCCGCCAGGGTGGGAGCCAGAAGGATCAGGCGGATTGTCTGCGCAACACCGGTGACGCTCTGCGCGACCTGGGGCGCTACCAGGAAGCTCTCACGGCCTACCAGCAAGCCCTGGAGCTATTCCGCCAGGTGAACGGAACCCAGCGTCAGCAGGCCTACTGCCTCAACGAGGGCATCGGCAACACCCTGCACAGAATGGGACGCCCCGACGAAGCAGCCACCGCCTACCAGCAAGCCCTGAACCTCTACCGAGAGGTGAGCGGAACCCGGCGCTGGCAGGCGGATTGTCTGCGCAACACCGGTGACGCTCTGCGCGACCTGGGGCGCTACCAGGAAGCTCTCACGGCCTACCAGCAAGCTCTGGAGCTGTTCCGCCAGGTGAACGGAACCCAGCGTCAGCAGGCCTACTGCCTCAACGAGGGCATCGGCAACACCCTGCACAGAATGGGACGCCCCGACGAAGCAGCCACCGCCTACCAACAGGCTCAGAACCTCGACCCCAACTTGAACGGCACCGAGCAGTCGCCGAAAGGCTCACCCGGACCTGATATCGGCTAGTGCCACAGGGGTAAGACGCTGACGACGCTCCTTCGCCTCCGTGCGCCGCGACAAAGCGCACTAAGGTGAAGGAGCGACGTCAGCAACGCTCATGCCGAGGCCGGCCGAAAGCCGGGCTCGACATCAGGAGTCAGCGCGCGGCGACGACGTTGACCTCGAGAGGCGCGACGACGTCGGTGTGCAGACGCACCGAGGCACTGTGGCGACCCGTCGATTTGATCGGGGGGATGACCTCGATCTTACGGCGGTCGATGGCAGGGCCACCGGCCTCCTTGACTGCGTCGGCGAGCACGGCGGTCGTCACGGCGCCGAAGAGGCGGCCATTGGCGCCGGCGGAAGCGGTGACCGTGATGACGTTGTCGGCCAGCCAGGCGCGAGCGGTCTGGGCCTGGTCGAGAGAGGCGATGGCCCGCTTACGACGGGCCTCGGCCATCTGGTCGATTTGACGCTGGGCGCCCTTGGTCCACGGCGTCGCGAGCTTGCGGGGGACGAGGTAGTTGCGGGCGTAGCCGTCCTTGACCTCGACGACCTCACCGGCCTCGCCGAGGTGGGCAACGTCGTGCGTGAGAATGAGCTTGGTGGTCATGCGTTCCCCCTCCCGTCAGCGAGCCGAGCTCGAGTAGGGCAGCAGCGCCATCTCACGGGCGTTCTTCACGGCCTTGGCGATCTTGCGCTGGTCCTGAACGGAAACGCCGGTGACACGGCGAGCGCGGATCTTGCCGCGGTCGGAGATGAACTTCCGCAGCGTGGCGGTGTCCTTGTAGTCAATAGCGCCGACCTTGATGGCCTTGACGGGGCCAACCTTCTTCTTCGGCTTACGAAGCTGAGGCTTCGCCATAGTGGTACTCCTTGCTTCAAGCGCTCATGGCGCTCATACGAGATGTGTGGTGATGCGCGGCGCCGCGTGTCTGCGCGCTGCGCGATGTGGGGAGCAGGAGTCCTTGCCGCGGTCCCCCGCTCCCGAGAACGATCCTGAGTCAGACCTGAGTCAGAACGGAGGCTCGTCGCCGAAGCTGGTCGCCCCGCCCGTGGCCCACGGGTCGTCCGGGGCCCCGCCGGCCGGAGCGTTGTAGGTGGGCTGCTGGCCGCCGCCGTTGTAGCCGCCCTGGCCACCGGCATTGTTGTAGCCGCTGCCAGAACCGCCCTGGTAACCGCCGGCGCCGCCCTGGTAACCGCCGCCTCCGCCGTAGCCGCCACCACCGCGCTCATTGCGCGTGACCTGGGCACGGGCGCGGAACAGGGACGGCCCGACTTCGCAGTTCTTGAGCTCGAAAACGGTGCGCTGCTCACCGGACTGGGTCTGGTAGGAGCGCTGAGTCAGATTGCCCTGAACGATGACGCGCATGCCCTTCTTGAGGGACTCACCCGCATTCTCAGCGGCTTCGCGCCACAGCTCGCATCCTAAGAAGAGCGGGTCGCCGTCCGACCACTCGCCCGTCTGGCGATTGCGGACGCGCGGCGTCGAGGCCACCCTGAACGAGCAGACGGGGATGCCGCTACTGGTGTACCGCAACTCGGGGTCCGCGGTGAGGTTTCCAATGACGGTGATGGTCGTCTCGCCGGCCATGCTTCCCTCCGTTCCCGATCCGGTCTCAGGCCTCGGGGCGCAGGAGCTTGGTGCGCAGAACGGACTCGTTGAGGCCGAGCTGACGGTCGAGCTCCTGAGCGATCTCCGGCGCGGTGGTCATATCGACGACGACGTAGAAGCCCTCGGACTTCTTCTTGATGTCGTAGGCGAGACGACGCTTGCCCCAGATATCGATCTTGTCGACCGTGCCCCCGTTGTTGGGGACGACCTGCAGCAGCTTCTCCAGCGACGAAGCGACGGTGCGCTCGTCGGTCTCGGGGTCGAGAATGATCATGATCTCGTAATGACGCATGCTTAGTACCCACCTCCTCTGGACTCAAGCGGTCACGGCATTTCCGTGACAGGAGGGTGATGCGTGCAGCCGAGCCGGCAGTTGAATGTCCGCCGGCCAGACTGGCTCAGCACGATACCGGAGACGACGCGCCGCCCGGAAGGCGAAAACCCGTCCGGGCGGCGTGCGGTGCACCACGATGCGTGCCGCAGCTATTGCTGCTGTCCGTTGTTGTTCCTCAGTTGTTGCTCCCCTTGCCTGGGAGGATCGGGGGGGTTGTTACCCCCATTGTCCGGCGGAAGAGGATTGGGATTGGGAATGGGATTCTGAGTTTGGATCGGCGGCTGCTGAGTCGGCTGTATCGGCTGCCCCACACCCGGATCCGGCTGATCGCCATTGCCGTAGGAGGGCTCAGGCTGACCGGGCTCCTCCGAGGGCGCGACGGGCTGAGGGGCGGTCGTGGGCGCAGCGGTCGGCTGCTGGGGCTCGGGAGTGTTGTAGTCATCATCCACGGGCATCTGCGTCCCGTTGAGGGAGCCCCGCTGATAGGAGCCGGGGGTGCGGTCGGGGAAGTCCTCCACCGGCAGATCCTTCAGGGCGGTGGTCATGTAATCGGTGAAGATATCGGCCGGATACGTTGACCCGGTGATCTCCTCGTACTCGCCCCACGGGGTGATCGACTCCTCCGTGCCGTCCTCACCGGCCTGGTAGAGGGTGACCGCGGTGGCGACCTGCGGGGTGTAGCCGACGAACTGGGCGGACTTGTTGTCACTGGACGAACCGGTCTTGGCCGCTACGGGCCGATTCAGGGCGAGAGCGGTCTTCCCCGAGCCGGAGTTGACGACCTGCTGCATGGCGTAGGTGGCGTCAGCCATGACGTCCTCGTCGAAGGCCTTCTCCCCATCCGTGGAGGGCGAATAGGACACCGCTCCGGCGCCATTGGTCACCGAGGAGATGATATGTGCGTCGCGCTGCCTGCCCTGAGAGGCGAAGGTGGCATAGGAGGCGGCGATGTCCAAGGTGTGCGGGGAAGCGGATCCGAGCACGTTCTGAAGGGTCTCGTCCATACCGACGGTGTCCTCCGGATAGCCGGCGCGCTTGGCGACCTCATTGGTGGCATCGGGGCCGACATCGCGGTTGAGCTGGACATAGGCGGTGTTGACCGAGTCGGTCGTGGCCTGAATCAGGTTGATCCAGGGGAACTGTGCGTTCTGAAAATTATTGAAGGTCGAGCCCTCCACCTGCATCGGCGAATAGGCGTCATACCCATTGGACAGGGTCAGCCCGCCCTCCAGGCCGGCGATGAGCGCGAAGGGCTTATAGGTACTCCCCGCCTGGGCGACGGCCTGAGTCGAGGAGTTGACCTGGTCGGTCAGATAGTCCGGGCCTCCGTACAGGGCGAGAATTCCCCCATTCGTGGCATCGATCGACACCAGCCCCGTGCGCAGTCTGTCCGAGTGCCCCTCAGGAAGATTGTTGACGGCATCGACGGCGGCGTCCTGATCCTCCTTCTTGATCGTGGTGACGATGTTCAGGCCGCCGGTGTCGATCTGCTGGTCGGTGAACTCGCCCTCCTGCTGAAGCTCGGCGCGCACCATCTGGAGGAGATAGCCCGTGGGCCCCGCATAGGTCTCGGTGTTCTCCGAGACGATGGTCTCGGGGTAGGTGGCGGAGTCGTACTGATCCTGGGTGATGTAGCCGTCCTCGAGCATGTAGCCGAGCACGCGCTGCCATCTCTCCTTGGCCTGATCAGGGCTGATGGCAGGATCCCAGGAGCTCGGCGCGGGCAGGATGCCGGCCACCAGCGCCGCCTCGGAGACGGTCATCTCGGAGGCCGGGTGTCCGAAGAACGCGTTGGAGGCGGCGTCGACGCCGTAGGCCCCGCGGCCGAAATAAACCGTATTGAGATAAGAGCCCAGGATCTTCTTCTTATTCATCTCCCGGTCGATCTTGATGGCCATGATGGCCTGCTTGAACTTGCCGGAATATGAGGAGGTCGTATCCACGTAGTAGTTCTTGACGTACTGCTGCGTGAGGGTGGAGGCCCCCTGGCGGTCGCCGCCGCGCATATTGTTCACGAAGGCGCGGACAATGCCCTTGGGATCGACGCCGTTATTGCTGTAGAACGTACGGTCCTCACTGGCGACAACGGCATTGCCCACGTAGTCGGGCAACGTGCTCGTGTCCACAATGGTGCGGTCCACATCGGCGAACTCGCCCATCTTGGTGGTGCCGTCGTTGTAGTAGACCGTGGTCGTCTGAGCCAGGGCGAATTCACTGGGCTCGGGGACCTTGACCATCGAATAGGCCACGGCGAAGGCTCCCACCGCGGTGATGATGAGGAGAAGGAAGCTCCCCAGCACGAAACGCCATCCGGGCATCCACCGACGGATCGGCCCCTTGCCCGCGCGCGGGTAGTTGATCCAGCGACGGCGCCGCGAGTCGCCCGGCTTGCCCGCCGGCCGTCCGCCCGCCTTCCCGCCGGCCGTCCTGCCGCCGGACACAGCCGCAACCGGCTGAGCGCTTGCCGGGTCGCTGTAGCGGCCGGCGGCCTGCGCCAGCTTCATGCCCTTCGGTCGCTTGCCCTTGTTAGCGGAGTCTGCCACGCGGTCCTCATTTCTGTGCGGACGACGGCCACGTGCCGTCACGGACTGTCGTCAAGTATGGCGGCTTCGGCCGGACATGAACAGCAGGAAGAACCTGCACGACGCCCGAGCGCTGCCCATGACCCGCATCCTCGCCCCGCTCATGGGGCGGCCGGTCGGACCGCCGATGGACGACCGTCCGACCGGCCTCCTCGATGGACGGCGAGGGCCTCGAACAGCGCGATTCCGCATCAACCCGGGGCCTGCGACAACCGGCTCGGCAGCGCCGTCGGGCCCTCGACGTCTCGCCGGCGCGCCGCCCGCCGGGCGCCTGATCGGCCACCGATCGGTGACCAATCAGTGACCAACGAGACCCGCCACCTTTCCGTGGTGTACAGCACGTCACTGTGAGCCACCACGAGCCCACGAGCCACTGCGAGCCGCCGGCAGCGCTCTCAAGGGCCCTCAAGGGCTATCAAGGGCTCTCGCAAGGTCTTCACTAGGGCCTTCAGCAAGGCCTTCAAGGACTTTCAAGGGACTTCAAGGGCTTTCAAGGCACTCAAGACCCTCCGCTGAGGGCCGCTGCTGAGGAATGAGAACAGCATGTGTCGCATACCGTCGCTAGGGTCGGTGCTATGAATTCCTCCCCTGCCGCCACCACCAACGACTCAGCGAACTCAGAGAACTCAGCAATCGCGCTGCGCCTGGAGCTGCTCGGCGCGCCCGTCCCGGATCACGCCGCCCGCTCCGATTTCGACCGCGAGACCGATCGCCTCGTGGCGCCGATCCTCGCCCGTCAGCGCGAGCTGACCCGCCGCCTGGCCAACCGCCCGTGCGCCGCGGATCGGCGCATCCAGACCTTCCTGGACTCCTATCTCGACGGCGCGGCCGCCCAGCCGAAGCTGCCCGGGGAGACCTTCGTCCTGGATCAGCCGGGGCTGGCCCGCACGCTCTCCCTGCCGGTGGACGCCACCAGTTTCACCTCCGACTACGTCGAGAGCTACAAGGTGCTCTCCGGCGTCCTCCACAATCCGCGCAATGACCGCCGCACCACTGCGGGCGTCTTCCACGTCGCCGAGGGCGGCCTGCCCATCCCGGACGACAAGAAGGCCGTGCCCCGCGATGTCTTCGCCCGCATCCTCGCGGCCGCCGTCGACGCCCCCGAGGACCTGCTGACCCTGCCGTGGGCCTCCAACCAGGAGGCGCCGGCGCGCTGCTTCGTCTCCCTGCTGCTGCGGCCCGTCGTCGTTCCCGAGGTGCCCGGCTTCTCCGCCGAGCGCTCCATGGAGATCCGCTTCATCGCGCCCGGCGGGCTGGTCTCCAACCTGGACTTCGTCGAGGGCATCTTCGGCAACGGCGGGGACCCCTACCTGCCGGAGAACGACGCCTCCCTGGCTCCGGAGTCCTGGACCGGGCACACCGGCTGCGTCATCCTGGCCCCGCACCTGACCCGACTGACCAAGAAGGAGCTCGGCCTGCCCGCCTGGGAGGACGCCACCGAGCGCCAGCGCCGCGACGGCATGTGCTGGAAGGACGAGGGCGAGCTCTACAACGACGGCAAGGCCTTCAAGCTGGTGGCCCGCGACGAGCGCGGCGTCATCGTCACCGTCATCGCCGACAACTACTTCGGCTACTGCAAGAAGGAGGTCAAGACCCAGATCGGGTACTCGGCCAACCTCTTCGGCTGCGTGGAGGAGGAGCACGCCGGCGGCGCCCTGACCTTCCCCCGCTACAACCTCGGCCAGGACTACACCGACATCCACACGCCCGAGGGGCTGACCCTCGAGCACGTCCTGGAGCGCAACCCGGGGCGCTTCGAGGTGCGCGAGGACGGCTCCGCCATCGACACTGCCAACACCGCTGGCAGTGCCGACGCCGCCGACGCCGCCGTGGTGCTGGTACCCGGCGGCGCCCACTACTCGATGCGCGACCAGACGATCACCTGGACCCGCCCGGACGGTCGGACGTCCTCCATCCCGCTGCTGGCCGACCGGGTGTACATCACCCCCAACGGCTACCGGGTCCACGCCAAGCACCGTGAGGGCGACGCCACCCAGTGGCACCTGGTGGGCACCGCCCCTTGGGCCACCCAGGCCCACAAGCCGGCCACCGTCTCCGGCGGAGGCAAGTCGGAGATCTCCAAGTCGCTCCTGGACGCCTTCGTCTTCGGCGAGGCCTACGTGGGCGACGTCGAGGAGGACTTCGACACCGTCCAGAAGATCCTGGACGGTAACTACGCCGACCGCTTCGTGGACCCGGCCAACAAGAGCGACAACCACCGCTCGATCCTCTCCGAGCGCCGCTCGCTGGGGAGCGTCATCAAGCTGCTGACGCCGTCGAGCATGTACACCGATGAGTACAACGCCTTCCTGGAGTCGATCCCGGCCCACATCAAGGAGCTCATCTTCACCGTCAAGCGCTTCTACCAGCCCAGCTGGGGCAAGGACTGGCGCAGCCACTTCTCCGTGGGCATCATCAACGGCCGCAAGGGCAACTCCCTGCGACTGGACGGGGAGGTCATCAAGGTCAACATGCTGCGCGTGGGCTTCGAGGACGACGGCGCCTGGCGCCTACTGTCCCTGCGCCCCGACTTCTCCCCGGCCGCCAAGGTCCAGACCGAGGACGACATCACCGCCTCGATCGTCGCGCCCGGCGGCCTGCCGTCCACGGCGGGCTCGAGCGTCTCGCGCAAGTTCGTGGCCAACTGCGAGTCCCTGCTCTTCCAGCGTCCCGACGACGCCATCGTGCGCGGCTACGACAAGCAGACCGAGAAGGACATGTCGGCCACGGGCCTGTTCATCTCCAACTTCCAGCCGCTCACCCCCGCCGACGCCCGGGCCATGGTCGCCGACGCGCCCGGCCTGTCCCGCTTCACCGAGCCCATGCAGGAGCTCGTGCGGCGCGCGGCCGCGATCCCCGAGGCGACCGATCCGCGCGAGGAGACCTACTGGACCTCGACGGCCGACCCGCGCCTGGTGAACGGGGCTCCCACCAAGAACCCGCGCTACCTGCAGGTGCGCCCGGACACCGCCCATCCGGAGGAGGTCGCACTGGCCAACCTGTCCTCCCACCTGTACCGGGACACGCCGCTGGCCGAGCCGGTGCGCCACAGCGTCGACGTCGTCGCCGCCGGACGCCGCAACAACCCGCCCGAGCCGGGGGTACCGGCGCTGTGCGCCTACAACCCCCTGCACTACATGGAGCTGCCCGAGCTGTTCATGGAGTTCATCTCCTCCATGACCGGCAAGTCGCCCTCGACGACGGGCGCAGGCAGCGAGGGGGCGCTGACCAAGTCGCCCTTCAACGCGCTGCCGCCCATCTACGACCTCAACGCCGCGCTGCTGTCCTACGCCCTGGGGAGCTACGACGGCTGGCTGAGCTCGGCCGGCTACATCGGCCCCAAGGTCAAGGTCGCGCACGACATCTCCCTGCTCGTGCCCGAGATCTTCTCGCGCATGACCCCGCAGGAGCGCGACGCCCGCACCCTCATTGAGGCCGGTTACCTGGAGCGCCTCGAGGACTTCGACTACGAGGGGCGCCGCATTGAGGCCTCGCGCCTGGGCTACCGCATGAACGCCGCCTTCGCGACGGCGTACTTCGGGCGCATCTTCCTGCACCCCGATGTCGTGTTCACCGAGGAGATGCTGCGGCCCGAGCTGCAGGATCCGGCGGTCTTCGCCGACTCCGTGGAGGTCATCGTCGAGACCCATCAGGTCGTGGCCAAGCGCTACATCGATGACGGCTCCATCCAGTGGGCCGTGCCGCCGCTCAAAGCGCTGCTGGAGATCATGCACTCCGGGCGCTCCGAGCAGGGGTGGACCCTGTCGAGCCCGGAGTTCCGCGCCCTGTTCGAGCGCGAGAACATCCTTGCCTCCGACTGGTACGCGGCGCGCGTCGACGCCAAGGTCGAGCGCGACACCCGCCAGGCCCACCAGGCCATTGAGGACCTCACCCGCTTCTACACGGCGGAGAACAACGAGGAGGTCGCCGTGCGCCTCGACATCGAGGGGCGCCTGGCCGCGGCGCGCGCCTGGCTCAACGAGGTCACCTCGCCGGCCTACCGCACGCACCTGATCGGCACGCTCGGCCTCCAGCCCTCCCTGGCCTGAGGTGGCCTGAGGCCCCGAGGAGCCGGTGCGGCCCCATGACGACATGACGTTCAGGGGCCGCACCGGCTCGTCAACCTTCACACTGAAACCGCGTCAACTGTCACACTGAAAACCCGTCAATCTTCACACTAGAATCGCGCCAACCTTCACACTGCGGGTACTCTCGGGGCATCCACTGAGGTAAGAACAGGCATGAGCACCCACCACCGCAACGAGTATCTGAATGAGTACCTGCCCCGTATCGCAGACGGTCAGCTCACCGATGCCCTGCGCACATCTGGAGCAGTTCTGATCCAAGGGCCCAAGTGGTGCGGTAAAACCGCGACGGGGTCGCGGGCGGCGTCCAGCATCATCTACCTTCAGGACCCGGACCAGAGCACCGCCTACCTCAGGCTCGCCGATCTCAAGCCGTCAGCGCTTCTCGAGGGAACAACCCCGCGCCTCATAGACGAATGGCAGATGGCCCCCCAGCTCTGGGACGCGGTTCGCTTCGCCATCGACAGGCGTCATGCTCGCGGTCAGTTCATCCTGACCGGGTCCTCCACACCTGCTGTCGAGCCCGCCCACTCAGGGGTCGGCCGTATCACGCGCCTCGTCATGAGGACGATGTCGCTCACCGAGTCACTGGAGTCCAACCGGGCCGTCTCACTCAACGCCCTGTTCGACGGCGACTCGGATATCGCTGCGCTCTCGAACCTGACGGTCGACGCCCTCGCCCAGTCGATCTGCCGAGGCGGATGGCCTGAGGCCATACTCGAGACCGATCCCGCCGACGCCATCCAATATGCGCGGAACTACGTCAATGGCCTCATCGATTCCGATCTTTCACGCGTCGACTCAGTGAACCGTTCCAGCATGCGCATGCGAGCACTTCTTCGCTCCTACGCGCGCAACATCGCCACCCAAGCCACAGGAGCAACCCTGCGAGCGGATATGCAGGAGGATGGGCAGACACTCTCAGTCAACGCGCTTCGGCCCTACCTCGACCTGCTCTCACGCGCATTCGTCATAGAGGACCTTCCTGCCTGGAGCCCGTCATTGCGGTCGCGCACCGCCATCCGCACGAGTCCCACGCGCCACTTCACCGATCCCTCCATCGCAGCGGCCATACTGCGGCTCACCCCAGAACGACTGCTCCTGGATCCGGAGACCTTCGGCCTCCTCTTCGAGTCCCTGTGCGTACGCGATCTGCGCATCTACACCGGAGGTCTGGGCGGAAGGCTCTACCACTACCGCGATCGGCAGGGCCTTGAGGCCGATGCCGTCATCTCGCTGGACGACGGCCGGTGGGCGCCCATCGAGGTCAAGTTGGGAAGTGGTCAGATCGACGAGGCCGCCGCCAACCTGCTTCGTCTTGCCGACAGAGTGGACACCACGTCGCTGGGCGAACCCGAGTTCCTCATGGTGCTCACGGGCACTGCAACTGCATACCGCAGACAGGACGGCGTACTGGTGGTCCCGCTGGGGTGCCTCGCCCCATGACATGACTTCGCGCTAGTCCTGGACCGGCTCAGGGCTGACTTCGCGCCGGCTCCATGAGGCCTCCGGCGTCGAGGTCGACATTTTCGAACGAGATCGACGGTGACACCGTCGTCTTCGTTCGAAAATGTCAATCTCGTCTGCCTCGTCCGCCTCGATCGACCTCGACGCCGGAGGCCGGCCCAGGATCAGCGCACGATCAGCGCTGGATCAGCCCAGAATCAACACCGGATCACTGCCAGACGGCGTTGGCCGGGTCCACCCCGTGGGCGGCGGCATTGGCGTCGATGATCTCCTTGATCCAGGCGGCCAGACCCGACTCGCGCTTGTCGTAGTAGGCAGTGAAGCGCGAATTGGCAACATAACCGCGGGCGATGAGGACCTGCTTGGCGTAGGTCGTGTCGAACCACCGGTCGATGCTGGCGCGGTGGCGCTCGGCCAGGGCGTTGGCCCGCTCGCTGCCGGGGACCACGCCCTCGCGCATGGCGTTCGCCAGGTCGGTCTCGAGAGCTTCCGTCTCCTCAGCGACGCGCGCCCAGTCCTGCCGGGTCATGGCGGCCTTGCGGGCGGCCGCCTGCGCCCATTCGTCACTGTCGCCCCAGCGCTCCTCGGCCTCCTCCTGCCACGCGGGGTCCCACTCGGCGCCCAAGATCTCGGCCTGCTGCTGCGGGGTCAGGTTCTCTCCCATGCTGTTCCTCTCCATCATCGTGTCGACCGCCCGGAGCATCCGGGTCAGGTGAGCGATGCGTGCTTGGAGCAGGTCGCGCTGGCGAGCCAGATGTGCGGTGGCATCGACGTCGGGGTCGTCCAGGACCCGGGCCACCTCGGCCAACGGCATCCCGGTCTCCCGGTAGACGAGAACTCGGTGGATCCGGGCGACGTCGTCGGGCCCGTAGAGCCGGTAGCCGGCCCACGAGCGCGCCGAGGGCACCACCAGACCGATCTCGTCCCAGTGGTGCAGGGTGCGCACGCTGACCCCGACGAGCCCGGCGACCTGCCCGACCGTCAACTCACCGGAATCCTCGCTCCGGCGCGGCGCGGTGTTCGCGGTTTCCATGAGCACAGCATCTCTCACGAACTCGAGCCTGGGCCCTCACGCAGCGCGAGGGTCAAGGCGATCACGGCCGGCCCGGCCAAGAGCTCTCACGCGCCCCGCACCAACTCGTCGGCTCCTGTCCATCCGTCTCCGGCGCATTCCGGCGCGCATCATGCGCCATCGCCCGGACGATCGCGCGCTCACAGGAACTTGTCAGCAGACATGGGGGTGAGCTTCCAGGCGAGGCGGGTTACATGGGCGCAGCCGCCGGACGGAGCGGGCCGCGAGGGTTGGGGAACCCGATGACCGGATCGCTGCCGAGACGGAGTCGGGTCTTAGGGAGCCCGGCCCGGTCGCTCTGGCGAAGAAGGAGTGCTCCTCCGGGGATGGGAACCCGGACGATGAGCCCCTTGATGACGGAGGCCCGCGGGCCGGGGGAGCCCGGCCCGCGGGCCGCAGTCACACCACTGCTTTCCGCAGATCTCCGCTGATCTCCACTGATGTCCGTCGAGATCAGTTCACATTCACTGGTTCGTCGCTACGCAGCCTCCTCTGCTTCATCCGTCCCGTCCGCGGGCACGGGCACCAGTCGCTCCTCGACCCCGCGCACGCGCATGACCGCCCAGTAGCACAGCGACCCGAGCGGAGCCGCGATGAACCAGGAGAACGGAGCCAGCGTCTGGAACAGCGGCAGCGGGATCAGTGCGATGCACAGGGCGATGATCGCCGCCGGAATGAAGGCAATGAGCGCATTCATATTGATTCCGCGCTGGTAGTAGTACCGCCCCTCGCGCGCCGGGGAGTACAGGTCGCGCAGGTCGATGCGCGCGCGCTTGAAGTAGAAGTAGTCGATGACGAGAATCCCGAAGAAGGGTCCGAGGAGCGCCCCCAGTGAGCCCAGGAAATAGGTGATGGCCGTCGGGCTGCCGTAGAGGTTCCACGGCGTAACGACAATGGAGGCGATGACGGCGACGATCCCGCCCACGCGGAAGGAGACCCGCTTGGGATTGACATTGGACAGGTCGAACGCCGCGGAGACGAAGTTGGCGACGATGTTCACCCCGATCGTGGCCACAATGAATCCGATGCTCACCGCGTAGAAGACGATGTCGTTGTCGACCAGGGCCAGCAATTCGCCCGGATCGTGGATGGCGACGCCGTAGACCTCGATCGCCGCGGCCGAGCAGAGGACCGACGTCATGGCGAAGGCGGTCCAGTTCAGCGGCAGGCCGAGCAGGTTGCCCATGACCATGGAGCGCGAGCTCGGCGCGTAGCGGGCGAAGTCGGAGAAGTTGAGCATGAGGGTCGCCAGTGTGCCGACCGTCAGGCCCACGGTGACCAGCACCTGGTGAACCTGCGTCCCCATGGGCGGCACCACGCCGTCGGCGTTGACCGTCCAGTGGAACTGCCAGCCCGCCTGGGAGAGCATCCACAGGCCCAGGCCGATCATGATGACCCAGATGGTCGGGCCGGCGGCTCCCTGGAAGTGCCGGACCGCCTCCATTCCGCGCCACACGATGATCAGCTGAATGGCCGACAGGATCAGGAACGCCAGCCAGCCGGAGAGTCGGAGCCCGACGAACGAGGCGTCCCACGTCTGCATGGCCGGGAACACTCGCATCATGAGCAGTTCCAGGGAGATGGAGGCCAGGTAGGTCTGAATGCCGTACCAGGCGATGGCGACGATCCCCCTGACGATCGCCGGGAAGTTCGCGCCCCACACGCCCCACGTCACCCTGCTGATGACCGGGTACGGAGCGCCGGTCTCATATCCCATCTGCCCAGATACGCAACACGCCGCGAAGATGATCACCGTGGCGACGAGCACGCCGATGACGATCGCGAGCGGCGTCATGCCCATGAGCGTCCCCGTACCGATGAACAGGGCGGCCGCGAAGGTGTAGTTCGAGGCGTTGTGCGCGTCGTTCATCCACAGGGAGAACAGCGAGTAGCTGTTCCAGCTGCGGTCGTCCGCACGCGCCGGGGCCAGGTCGTCGTTGAAAAGACGTCCCTCGGTGTCGCCACGGCGCAATTCGTCGTGGTCGACGTCCAGTGCTTTCATAGCTTTATCTCCTCACACCATTGTCAGGTAGCGCGGGCCTTGCGGAAGGCGCGATCCACCGCCGTCGCAGCAGTCGGCTGTCGTCACCGGCCCGTACCGTGACGACGCGGGGCGCCCCTTATCCGGGGCGCGCGATCGGCGAGGGCGGACCTCACCGGCAGTCGGCGGGCGTCCCCGCCCCGGCGGCCCTCACCGGTGGGCAATCGGTGAAGGCCGCCGGTACCACCCGGTCCCGCTGATGGGTCCTCGTATCAGCGGGACCGGGGGGCGTATGGCCCTGTCGAGCGACGTTGAGCGATTGAGCGACGTCGAGCCGGCTTGCCGGCAGCAGCGGCGCTCGTCCTGCTCAAGCGGGGAGCCCGACCGCCGTCGGAGCATCGGCGGCGGGATCTTCAGCGATCTCCTCGAACTCGGTGACGGCGTCGATCGCACCGCCCATGGAGATGTTGGTGACGCGCTCGAGGACGGCCTCGACGACGACCGGCACGCGGTCGCGCTCGGCGAGCTCGCGCGCCCGCGCCAACGCATCTCCGAGCTCCTCGGGAGTGCGCACGCGGATGGCATGGCACCCCAGGCCCTTGACGACGCTGACGTGGTCCACGCCGTAGCCGTCGGTCTCAGGAGCATTGATGTTCTCGAAGGAGAGCTGGACCTGGTAGTCCATGTCGAAGTTCCTCTGGGACTGGCGGATCAGTCCCAGGTAGGCGTTGTTGACGACGACGTGGACGTAGGGGACTCGGAAGTGCGCGGCCACCGCCAGCTCCTCGATGAGGAACTGGAAGTCGTAGTCCCCCGAGAGCGCCACCACAGGAGTGTCCGGATCGGCCACGCACGCGCCGATCGCGGCGGGGATGGTCCACCCGAGCGGACCGGCCTGCCCCGCATTGACCCAGTGTCGCGGCTGGAAGACGTGCAGCATCTGCGCCGCCGCGATCTGCGACAGGCCGATGGTGGTGACGTAGCGGGTCTCCGGCCCGAAGGCCCGGCACATCTCCTCGTAGACGCGCTGGGGCTTGAGCGGCACGTTGTCGAAGTGGGTCTTGCGCAGCAGGGTGCCCTTGCGCTCGTTGCACGCCTCGACCCAGGAGCCGTACCTCTCCAGGGGGCCGGAGTAGCGCTCCTCGGCGGCCTCCAGCAGCACTCGCAGTGCGGCGCCGGCGTCGGAGACGGAGCCCAGGTCGGGGGCGAAGACGCGTCCGATCTGAGTGGGCTCGATATCGACGTGGACGAACCGGCGTCCCTTGCGGTACACGTCCAGGTTCCCGGTGTGACGGGCGGCCCAGCGGTTGCCGATGCCGATGACCAGATCCGACTCGAGGAAGGTGGCATTGGCGTAGCGCTGCGAGGTCTGGATGCCGACCATGCCCTGGGCGAGCCGGTGGTCGTCGGGGATGGAGCCCCAGCCCATGAGGGTGGAGATGACCGGCACATCCAGGTACTCGGCCAGAGCGACGAGGTCCCCGGCGGCGTCGGCGTTGATGACGCCGCCGCCGGCGATGAGCAGCGGGTGCTCGGCGGCGTCCAGCATGTCCAGGATGCGCTCGGCCTGGGTGCGGGACATCGTGGGGACCGCGACGGGAAGCGGCTCGTAGCAGTCGATGTCGAAATCGATCTGGGCGACCTGGACGTCGAAGGGCAGGTCGATGAGGACCGGGCCGCGGCGTCCGGAGCGCATGAGCTGGAAGGCCTTGGCGAAGGTGCCGGGGATCTGGGCGGGCTCGAGGACGGTCTCGGCCATCTTCGTCACGGGAGCGGCTACGGAGGCGATGTCGACGCCCTGGAACTCCTCCTTGTTCAGCATCGGCACGGTCGCCTGGCCGGTGATGCACAGGATCGGGATGGAGTCCGCCCAGGCGGAGTACAGGCCGGTGACCATGTCGGTCCCGCCAGGGCCCGAGGTGCCCAGGCACACGCCGATGTTCCCGGCACCGGTGCGGCTGTAGCCCTCCGCCATATGGGAGGCGCCCTCGACGTGCCGCGCGAGCACGTGCTTGATGCCTCCGTGGTTCTTCATCGCGGAGTACAGGGGGTTGATGGCGGCGCCCGGGACGCCGAAGGCCTGGGTGGCGCCCTCTTTCTCCAGAATGAGGACGATGGCGTCTACTGCTCTCATGACTGTCATGGTTCTTTGCTCCAATCGGTGGGGTGTGTGCCGCTGAGCAGCTCCGCGACGCGGACCACGGCGGAGTGGTCCTGCTCGTTCAGGCCGTTAGCGATGGCGACGGCGAATACTTCGTTGACCCGATCCGCCACGGGCAGGACGCATCCGGCGTCCTGGGCGGCGGCCCGGACGATGGCCATGTCCTTGGCGTGGAGTCGCGTGGTGAAGGTCGGCGAGAACTCGCGGTCGATGACCTTGGCGCCCTTGGCCTCCAGGATCCGCGATCCGGCCAGGCCACCGGCGAGCGCCTCAAGGGCGACGGCGGGGTCCACCCCCGAGCGCTCCAGGAGCAGGACGGCCTCGCCCAGGGCGGTCAGGGTGGAGCCGACCAGCAGCTGGTTGGCCGCCTTGGCGACCTGCCCGGAGCCGAGCGGACCGACATGCGTGATCGAGGCGCCCATGGCCTCCAGCACCGGCCGGGCCCGCTCCAGGTCGGCCTCCCGGCCCCCGACCATGATCGACAGCGTCCCCGCCTCGGCCCCGGTCACGCCGCCGGAGACGGGGGCGTCGATGAAGTCGATCCCCAGCTCGGCGCACCGTGCCCCGACGGCCCGGGCGTCCTGCGGCGAGGTGGTGCTCATGTCGATCATGAGCGCGCCGGAGGGCACGTGCTGCGCCACTCCGTCGGGCCGATCGATCAGGTCCCGAACGACGCCGCCGTCGGGCAGGACGGTGATGACGACGTCGGCGCCCTCCAGGACCTCCGCCCAGGAGGCGCCGACCACTCCGCCGGCCTGCGCGAATCGGGCTGTTCTGCCCGCGTCGCCGGACCTGCTGGTGACCCGATGACCGGCGGCCAGGAGGTTCAGGGCCATGGGCAGGCCCATCGCACCGAGCCCGACCAGTGCGATCTCGCGGCTGTGCGCCTCGCGGTTCTCGCGTTCCGCAACGCTCATATCAGCTCCTTCCGCAGCCCTATCGCGCGCCCGCCCGCAGGGTCACAGCGTCCGCCAGGCCTCTCGCAGTACGCGCTTGGCGTCCGCGATGACCGCGCGGCTGCGCTGGCCGCCCAGCGGCTGCACCTCGAAGGCCACGATGTTGCGCTCGGGGGCGTCGGGGCGCAGGTAGCCGATGTCCAGCAGGCACCGCAGGAACTCGCGCACCTGGGGGACGTTGTTCTCGCCCTCGGGGTGGCCGAAGTACGGGTGGAGGTCGCCGTAGTCGGGGTGACTCGGGTCGCCGATGACGCAGTTGCCGATGTGGGCGTGGTTGATGAACTCCTTGGTCACGCTCAGCGCCTGGCGCGAGTTCTCGCCCTGCATCGGCAGGTGGGACAGGTCGACCATGAGCCCGAAGTTCGGAATGGCCTTGCGCACCTCGTAGGCGAGCTCGCACGCCAGACGGTTGGTGCCGATGAAGGCCTTCTTGTCGGTGGAGTCGTCGAAGGTCTCCAGGGACAGGACGAGGTCCCCCTTGGAGCGGGCGTAGCGGCCGAGCTGGACGATCGAGTCGGCCAGGAGCTCAAGAGCCTGATCCCGCTGGTCCGCAGGCGGCTTGGGACCGGAGAGGAAGCCGAACTTGCCCGCGCCCAGCTCGTAGGCCTGGTCGATGCCGCCCTTGAGGATGTCGATGGCATGCGCGCGCTCCTCCTCATCGGGCGAATTGAGGTTGAGCTTTCCCTTGAGGATGTAGGGCTGGCCGCCGAAGCCGACGGTGGCGCCGGCAGTGGTCAGGATGTCGGCCACGCGCCGGCGCTCGGCGTCGTCGTTGATGCGGGTGACCTCAATGGCGTCGAAGAAGTCGTCCTCGACGATCTCGGCGATCGAGTCCGCGACCGGCTCCTCCCCGCTCAGGGCGAAGGGGTAGGCCATGAAATGGACGATCCCGACCTTCATGTAGTCGTGCAGTGAGTCTTTCATGCTGTCTCTCCTGATAGTCGTACGCCTGATGAATTGCGAGTGATGGGCACGAGCAGCGGTTTGCCCGGGCGATGCCGAACGGTCAGCTGCGACGCTCCACAGCGGCGCGGGCCGCCTGAGCGATGTTGGCGGCGCGCAGACCGAAGTAGTCGAAGAGCTCGTCCATGGTTCCGGACAGTCCGAAGGTGTCCTTGGTGCCGACCCGCTCCAGGGGGGCGGGCAGGTGCTCGCTCAGGACCTCCGCGACGGCCGAGCCCAGGCCGCCCACCACGGAATGCTCCTCGGCGGTGACGGCGCAGCCGGTCTTGGTCACCGAGGCGATGACCGCCTCGGCGTCCAGGGGCTTGATGGTGTGCAGGTGGAGGACCTCCGCCTTGATGCCCTCGGCTGCCAGCAGGTCGGCCGCGCCGAGCGTCTCGGAGGCCATGGAGCCCGTCGTGAGCAGGGTGACGTCGTCGCCCTCGCGCAGCTGGACCGCCTTGCCGATCTCGAAGGGCGTGTCCTCATCGGTGACAACGGGGACGGGCAGCTTGCCGACGCGCAGGTACACGGGCCCGTCCAGGGCGTGGACGGCGTGAACGGCCTTGCGCATCTCGACGGCGTCGCACGGCACGATGACGGTCATCTCGGGCAGGGCGCGCATGATGGCGACGTCCTCCAGCGGCAGGTGGGTCGCACCCTCCTGAGCGGCGGTGGTGCCGGCGTTGTGCCCGACGATCTTGGCGTTGCGCCCGGAGTAGGCCACCGAGACGCGCACCTGATCGAAGCCGCGGCCGGTCAGGAAGTTGCCGTAGGCGTTGGCGAAGGGCACCTTCCCCATGGCGGCCATGCCAGCCGCGGTACCCACGATGTCGCACTCGGCGATGCCGAGGTTGAAGAACCGGTCCGGGAACTTCTCCTGGAAGCGGGTGGTGTAGTTGGCCTTGGCGCAGTCGCCGTCGAGCACGAAGACGTCGTCGTGCTCGGCGCCGATCTCCACCAGCCCCTCGGCGTAGCCGTCGCGGGGCTCTCGGGACTCGAGATGCTGGGTCATCGCAGTTCCTCCAGAGCAGTGGTGAGCTCCTCGTCCGTGGGGGCGAGCCCGTGGTACTTGGCGGTGTTCTCCATGAAGGACACGCCCTTGCCCTTGACGGTGCGGGAGATGATCGTGGTGGGGACGCCCTTGGTGCGGGCGGCCTCGGTGAGCGCGTCGTCCACGGCGCGCAGGTCGTGTCCGTCGATGTCGATGACGTTCCAGCCGAAGGCGCGCCACTTGGCCGGCAGGTCCCCCAGCGACTTGACGGACTCGACGGTTCCGTCGAGCTGGATGCCGTTGACGTCGACGATGGCGCAGACGTTGTCGAGGCCCTGGGCGGCCGCCGTCATGGCCGCCTCCCAGATCTGGCCCTCCTGGCTCTCGCCGTCGCCGATCATGACGTAGTAGCGCGAGTCCAGGCCCTCGTAGCGGGCCGCGAGCGCGGCCCCGTTGGCCACCGACAGGCCCTGGCCCAGCGATCCGGACGAGGAGTCGACCCCGGGCAGGTGGGTGTTGGACGGGTGGCCCTGGAGCCGGGTGCCCAGGGCCCTGAAGGTGAGTAGCTCCTCGCGGGGGAAGTAGCCGCGCGCGGCCATGACCGCGTAGTAGGCGGGGGTGCAGTGCCCCTTGGACAGGAAGAACATGTCGCGCTCGTGCCACAGCGGTTCCTGGGGACGCACGCGCATGTGCCGAAGGTAGAGGACGACGAGCGCGTCAATGGCCGAGAGCGAGCCTCCCGGGTGACCGCTGCCGGCCTTGTGGGTCATCCGGACGATGTCGCGCCGGCACTGACGCGCAACGTCCTTGAGCTCGGTGAGCTCCTGGTCATTGAGCATGGTTTCCTCCTTTGGAGCCCCGCGTCCCGCCCGGGGGCCGTCCCGCCGGACGGGACGCGGTGCTGGCTTGTGGTGCTTCAGACCTCGCGGAAGGTGATCTCCTGCGCGCCGTCCCACAGGAACTTCTCACCGAGGGTGTAGAGGTTCTCAGCGCCCTCGACGACGGTGGCGAAGTGGTTGCCCGCGAGCTGACCGGCCTTCGAGGCGAAGTTGACGTAACCGTAGGCCATGAGCAGCTCGGTCTCGGAGACGCCGCCGGGGTAGATCACGAGCTCGCCGGGGTGCGGGTAGCAGGTGCCGTTCTCCGGGGCGATGCCCAGGTCGAGGTCGCCCATGGGGATCCAGCCGGCCTGGCCGGACCAGCGGACGTGGATGATCTTGGAGTCGAGCGGCAGAAGCTTCTCCCGGAAGGCGGCCACGGTCTTGGGGGCCGCCTCCTCCTCGTAACGGGCCAGGAAGGTGAAGCCGCCGGCCTTGATCTCAAGCATGGTGCAGGTCCTTTCTCAGATGGGGTTCAGATGTTCGATAACGAGTCGCGGTTGTCGCGCGCCTGTCACAGGCCGAGGATCGCGGTGACCAGGGCCATGCGGATGGAGACGGACTGGAGGATGGCCCGGAAGTAGAGCTGGTGCGGGGTGTTGTCGATCCGCAGGTCCATCTCGCCGGCGCGACGCGGCAGAGTGTGCGTCACGTAGATCTGGTGGCCCTTGGCGGCCTCCTCCTCGAGGGTCTCGTAGCGCACGAGGTAGCGGTCCATGAGGGTCTTGAACTCGTCGGCCTTGGCGCCGGCGGGGGCGGAGCAGCCGGGCAGGTAAATGAGGTCCTGAGTGCGGATGAACTCGTTGAAGGTGTCCTGCTCGAAGTCGAACTCCTCCTTGAGGTTGACGTTGCCGTGGGAGAGGATCCGCTCGCGGACGTCGGCGGGGGTGCGGCGGTCGGAGTCGGAGCAGATGGTGACGTTGGCGCCGAAGCGGGCCAGGCCGGCGGCCATCGAGTGACCCGTGCGGGCCTCGATCATGTCCGGCGAGACGACGGCGACGTTGAGTCCCTCGATACGGCCGAAGCGGCGCCACATGGTGTACAGGTCGAGCAGGGCCTGGGTCGGGTGCTCCCAGTGACCCCAACCGCCGTTGATGACCGGGCACTCGGCGGCCTCCGCGCCGCGGCGCGCCTCATCGGCGTCGTAGTGGCGGATGACCATGAGGTTGGCGTACTGCGAGATGCAGCGCATCGTGTCCTCGATGCTCTCCTCCTTGGCCACCGAGGAGGTGACCTTGGGGTTGGCCTCGACGATGACGTGGCCGCCCAGGCGCTCCATGGCGGTCTGGAAGCTCATGCGGGTGCGGGTCGAGGGCTGGAAGAACATGAGCGCCAGCATCTTGTCGCTGAGCAGGTCGATCTTCGAGCGGTTGAACAGCTCCAGGTTCTTGCCGAGCTCGAACAGCGAGTAGAGCTGGTCGGTGCTCATGTCGGTGATCGAGATGAAGTCCTTGCCGACGTGGTCGACGGCGTCGACCAGGCCCTTCATCGAACGCATGTACTCGGACATAGGTTGTCTCTCCTTCGAGATGGTGGGGTGATGTGTGAAGTTGGTTGATCGCTGAGCCCAACGAGACTGCTGAGCTCGCTGAAATTGCTGAGCTCACTGAGCGCACTGGGTGCACTGGGTGCCGCGCCCCGGTTCAGGGACGGCGGACGATGCGGCCGGCCTTGGAGTCCCGGTCAACGGTCCGGCCCCGCAGCACGGTCCGCTTGACGACGCCGCGCAGGGTGCGCCCCTGGTAGGGGGAGATCTTGTTCTTGTGCTCCAGGTCCTCGACATCGACGACGAAGGTCTCCTCGGGGGCGACCACGGCGAAGTCGGCGTCGTTCCCGACGGCGATGGAGCCCTTGCCGGGGACGCGGAAGCTCGCGCAGGGGTTGGCCGCGAGCCACCGGGCGATGTCGCTCAGCTCGATGCCGAACTCCTCGCCTGCGGTCCACACCGCCGGCAGCCCGAGCTGAACCGAGGCGACGCCTCCCCATGCCTTGCCGAAGTCGCCGGTGTCCTTGACCTTGAGGTCCACGGTGCACGGCGAGTGGTCGGAGGCGATGTGGTCGATGGTGCCGTCCTTGAGTCCCTCCCACAGGGCCTTGCGGTTGTCGTTCTCGCGCAGCGGCGGGCAGCACTTGTACTCGGTGGCGCCGTCGGGGATGAGCTCGGAGGCGAAGGTGAGGTAGTGCGGACAGGTCTCGACGGTGACCTTGACGCCCTCCTGCTTGGCGGCGCGGATGGCGGGCAGGGCCTCGGCGGAGGACAGGTGGAGGATGTGCACCCGGGCGCCGGTCTCTCGCGCGGCGGCGAGGACCTGCTCGATGGCGGTGTTCTCAGCCGCACGCGGCCGGGAGGCCAGGAAGGTGGCGTACTGGTCGGTGATGTCCTGGGGCGCCTCAGCCAGGATGCGGGAGTCCTCGGCGTGGACGATGAGGACGGCGTCGAGCTCGGCGAGCTTGGCGAGGACCTCCTTGACGCCCTCGTAGCCGAGGTAGCCGTACTCGTCGATGCCCGAGTGCGCGGTGAAGCACTTGAACCCGAAGACGCCCTTGTCCCACAGGGGCGCCATCTGGTCGATGTTGCCCGGGACGGCGCCGCCCCAGAAGCCGACGTCGACCGAGAGCTTGCCCTGGGCGGCCTCCTCCTTGGCATCGAGGTTGTCGACCGTCGTCGTGGGCGGGCTCGAGTTCAGCGGCATGTCGAGGATGGTGGTGATGCCTCCGGCCAGGCCCGCCCGGGTGGCGCTCTCGTAGCCCTCCCAGGGCGTGCGGCCGGGCTCGTTGACGTGCACGTGGGAATCGACGAGCCCCGGCATGAGGACCTGGTCGTCGGGCACGACGATCTCCTCCCGGGCCTCCACGGCGGCGCCGTCCTCGAGCAGGGCGGTGATGCGCTCGTCATCGACGACGACGACGGCCGGTCGGATCCCGTCGGGGAAGACCGCGCGCTTGGCGCGGATGACGAGCTGATGGATGGGCTGGTCGGTTCGACTGGTTGAGGTGGTTCGGGTAGTAGCAGTCATGGTTCGGTTCTCCTCACGTATGTCCGGGACCGCTCAGCGCGCGACCGAGTCGCGGTCGGCGTCGAGGTCCACGGTCGCCGCCTGCTCCAGCGCCTTGACGATGTAGGGGTCGTTGCGGGAGATCGCCAGGTGGATGAGGAAGCCGAGGCCGGCCCCGATGAACCAGGAGAAGGGGCTGAGGAACTTGCAGAAGTCGACCTGCACGACGGCGACCAGGATCGAGGGGATCGAGGCGATGACGAAGGCCCACACGGCGCGCATGTTCCAGCCGTTGTTGAAGGAGTGCGTTCCCTGGGACTTGAACAGCTCGGAGACCTGGACCTGCTGCCTGCGCAGGATGAAGTAGTCGGCGATGATGATGCCGAAGAGCGGCCCGAGGACGGCGCCGAGGGCGGCGAGGAACACGTTGATGATGAAGGGGCTGTTGAACAGGTTCCACGGCGTCATCACCAGTGCGATGCATGCGGAGATGACTCCGCCGCGCTGGAAGTTGATCTTCGAGGGCCAGGCGTTGGCGAGGTCGTAGGCCGGGGAGACGAAGTTGGCCACGACGTTGATGCCCAGGGTGGCGACGGTGAAGGTCACAGCGCCGAGCACGATGGCGATGGGGTGGTCGAGGCGGGCCACCAGGTCAACGGGGTCGAAGATGTACTCGCCGTAGATCTGCAGGGAACCGGCCGTGACGAGGACTGAGACCACCGAGAAGGCGATGAAGTTGACAGGCAGGCCCCACAGGTTCGCCATCCACACCGCCTTGCGGGTGGGGGAGAACCGCGAGAAGTCGCAGAAGTTGAGCATGAGCGTGGCGAAGTAGGCCACGGTCAGGGAGATGCCGGCGAGGACGGCGTGCGCGGTGCCCCACTGCGAGGGGGAGGTGGAGAGGTTGAACGAGATGTGCCAGCCGGCGAGCTTGAGGACGTAGACGGTCAGGATGAGCATGACGACCCACACGGCCGGGCCCGCCCAGTCCTGGAACTTGCGGATGGTCTCCATGCCCTTGCGCAGCAGGAGCAGCTGAAGCGCCCACATGAGGATGAATGCCACCCAGCCGAGCAGCGTCTCACCGAGGAAGCGGAACTGGCCGATCTCAACCACGCCCGGCCACAGGCCGGCCACGAGCACGATGACGGCCCTGGAGGCCAGCCACGTCTGGATGCCGTACCAGCAGATGGCGACGAAGCCGCGCAGCAGCGCGGGCAGGTTCGAGCCGACCGTGCCGAAGGTGATGCGGGCGAGCACCGGGTAGCACAGACCGGTCTTCTGGCCCGCGAATCCCACCAGGTTCATCAGGAGGAAGACGATGACGATGCCGATGCTCAGCGAGGTGAACACGTAGGCGGCGCCGAGCCCGAGGGCGAACAGTCCCGCGGCGAAGGTGTAGCCGCCGATGGAGTGGATGTCGCTCATCCACATGGCGAACAGGGAGAAGAATCCCCAGTCCCGGCTCTTGGCCGGGGCGAGGTCGTCGTTGATGAGGTGGGCGTCGACATCAACGGCAGGTTCGGAGGCTGCCGGAGGTTGATCTTTTGTTTGTGCGGTCATGAGTTCTCCTGTGGGTGAGGACCGAGCTCCTTTGCCCGGTCCGTGAGGGAATTGGGGGATTAACGGGTGATGACGGTGCCGGCTTTACCGTCCACGGCGTCCCGGAGCTTCTCCAGGGAGGTGATGACGACCCTGCGGCCGCCATTGCGGAGGAAGTTGATGGCCGCCTGAACCTTCGGCGCCATTGAGCCCTTGCCGAACTGCCCCTCGGCCAGGTACTTCTCGGCCTCTTCGATCGTCAGTTCGTGCAGGTCGACCTGCTCGGGAGTGTTGTAGTTGAGGCTGACGGCGTCGACCGCGGTGCAGATGGCGAAGTCCTCGACACCCAGCTGGTTGGCGAGCAGTGCGGAGGCGAAGTCCTTGTCGATGACCGCCTCGACGCCGATGTACCCGGAGCCCTCGCGACGCACCGGAATGCCGCCGCCGCCGCAGGCGACGACGACGCAGCCGGAGTCGACCAGCGAGCCGATGACCTGGCGCTCGAGGATGTCGAGGGGCTGCGGCGAGGCGACGACCCGCCGCCATCCGCGGCCGGAGTCCTCTCGCAGAACCCAGCCGTCCTTCTCCTCGTGCTCGCGGGCCTCCTCCTCGCTCATGAAGGAGCCGATCGGCTTGCTGAGCTCGGCGAACGCCGGGTCGTCGGGGTCGACCAGGCTCTGAGTCACGACGGCGACGACCTGGCGATCGATGCCCTTGTCGGCCAGACAGCCGCGCAGGTTCCTGCTGAAGAGGTAACCGGTGGCGCCCTGCGTGTCCGCGCCGAGCACGTCGAGGGGGAGTGCGGGGAGCTCGCTGAGCGCCAGCTCGGCACGACGCAGGAGGAAGCCCACCTGCGGCCCGTTGCCGTGGGTGATGACCGGGGTGTAGCCGGCATCGACGAGTGCGGCGATGCACTCCGACGACTCCATGATGGAGTCGCTCTGGCTCTCCACGGAGATCTGGTGCTTGTCCTTGATGAGTGCGTTGCCACCCACGGCAACGACGATTCCCTTGGTGATCACGGGTGTCCTTCCAGCGACGACGGTGTTGATGGAAACGGGTTGGGAAGTGAGGAAATCGGGGTTCAGGGTGGTTCAGTGCGCCGACAGCGGCCAGCCGCTGAGTTTCTTGGGGCGCGGAGGGGCGAAGGTGCGGACTTTAGAGGTGCTCAGGTGCAGGTCGGACAGGCCCTCGGCGAGTTTGACCGCAGCGGCGACGCCCTCGACGACGGGGACCCCCAGGTCGGCGGTCAGCTGCTCATCCAGGCCCGCCATGCCCCCGCATCCGAGGACGATGACCTCTGCGCGGTCCTCTTCGACCGCTCGACGGGCCTGTGCGATCACCGCTCGACGGGCGGCGTCCGCGTCCTCCAGCTCCAGCACGCCGAGTCCCGAGGAGCGCACTGAGGCGCAGTGCGCGCTCAGCCCGAAGCACAGCAGACGGTCCTCAATCCCGGGAACCGTTCTGTCCAGCGTGGTGACCACCGAGAAGCGGTGCCCGATGAGCATCGCCATATGGGCGGCCGCTTCAGTGATGTCGATGACCGGCACGTCGAGGAGCTCCATGAGCCCTTCCTTGCCGTGCTCGCCGAAGCCGGCCTGGATGACGGCGTCGAAGTCGCCGTCGTAGGTCGTCACAGCATCCATGACGCCGACAGCCGCCATGTAGGACTCGAAGTTGCCTTCGACTGAATCCGCTCCGAAGCTCGGAGTGAGCTCGATGATCTCGGTGCCCGGGCGGGCAACGGCGCGCGCCGCTTCAGCGATGGAGTGTGTCATCGTCCGAGTGGTGTTGACATTCACCGCGAGGATCTTCATTCCGCGCTCTTCCGTGTGGGGGTTCATAGCGGACCACGACGTTGCGGTCCATAGACCTCTGAGGTCTGAGGTGACTCAATTGAACCCCACTGCTGCGCTCTTGGCAAGACCCGGATCACATTCACTTGAATCGTGTCATCGACAGGGCGTGGGCGTGCCCCGTGCGCCATCGCACACGATCGCCGACATATCAAAGCCAAGAGGAGAAACAAGGGGAGAAAACAGCCTCGTCCATAACCGGGCCGGGCTGCCGACCGGGCCGAACCGCCGGCCAGGGCCAGAGCAGACGCGCCGGGGGCAGCGCCTCTCGGCACCGCCCCCGGCGCTAGCGGGCACCCGCATGTGCACTGAGGTTCCCCAGTCCCCGCGGAAGTCCCAGAAGATCACTGGGGAACGCCGAGGACCGTCAGGGGTTTCAGACGCCTGCGCGGCGCAGCTGCTGGAATGCGGTCGCCACGGAGACCACCACTGAGACGATCGCGCAGCCGACCACGACCGGCTTCGAGTCGGCGACGGCGGCGAAGGCCGTGAACATGCCGAGGATGGTCAGGACCGCCAGGGCGGTGGAGACCACCGCGATGTCGGGCTGCGATGCGACAGCAGAGGCCTTCTCGGCCGGAGCCTCCGAGGAGACGGCGTGAAGGCGGGTGGAGGAGGGGCGGCTCGTCGTGACGTCCAGGGCTACAGCGGACATGATTCCCTGCTTTCTTCATAGGTGAAGATGCGGGAGTACTGCCGCGCTCCCGCACGGCGGTGTGTGTGAGTCCTTCATTCGGAACTGGTAGTACCATACAACACCTCAGAGCACTGAGATATGTCGCGTCTGTCACGGGAAAAGTCGGTGTCGCGAAGTCACCGGGATCGGGGCCTCATACGCCGAGATCGGTCGTACTCCGCGTCGAGATCGGTCCACTTCCGGCTCGAGATCGGTCGCAACCCGCGTCGAGATTGTCGTGTGCAGTACATCTGGGGAGGTGTTTGCGAACGTCTCAATGGGTGAGGAGGTCGCCGCTTGTTCTCTGCAACCGAGCAAACGAGGCGGTGGGGCGGGTGCGAGGGAGCATGATGCGTCAGTGGGCGTGGTTTTCCTCGGTGTTGCACATGGGAGACCAGGGGCTCTGCGGGGTGGGGGCTGGTTTTTGCTGGAATGACGGGATCTTCTGGCGAGCGTCGTGTGCGGCGGTCGGGCTCCCATGTGCAATGAGGGGGGTCTACGCACATGGGAGCAGGACCGCGCCCGCTACCGACATTGCTGTTCCGCATGATTCCGCAGTTCCCACCGACGCCGGGTGCACGCGAGTGTGCAACACCCACCACCCCGGCACACGCGAGCACCAGTCCGGGCCTCCGCGTCGTGGGAATCGGCATGCGCGCCACCCCCGGCCCATGCCGGCACCGGGATTCGCGTGAGTAGATGTCAGGTGTTCACACCCCACCACCCCAGGCGTATGCAGACATCGGCCCGAGAGCTGACGGCCGCCCCGGCCGCTTATGCGCCGCCCCGGCGCACGCGGGCATCGGGGACCTCGACCTCGTCATCGAGTCCCCCAGGAACCACCCCACCGGATCACCACACCCCGTCTCAGATGTCCTGACACACCGCAGCCTCCGAGGAGATCACATGGACCGGAACATCTCCTCCACGTCGATGACGCCTCCCTCCGCCTCGAAATCCGCCTGAACCTGCTCGCGCAGACGAGCGTCATCAAGGTAATCCGCAGCCACTGCGGCCAGCCCGTAGGCGCCATCGAGCACCGCGGCGTCCCCTGCGGCCGATCCGGCGGCCTCCTCCATCTCCCGGGTGTGCAGCATGAGCGATTCGTCCCCCACGCTCACCAGAGGATGAATCCCCGGAATGCGCACCGAGACGTTGCCGAAGTCCGTTCCCGCCGCCACCGACTCCGTGACCACTCCGAAGGGCAGCGGCTCGCGCCCCCGCTCGCGCTCGGCGCGCACCCAGGACTTCAGGAGGGGCCGGTTGTCCCGCACAGGCATCTCGTTGGGCAGCTCATCGGCGATGATCTCAACGCCGACTCCGGTCATGAGCCCGGCTCCATGGAAGATGTCCGACACGCGTCGGAACAGATCGACGAGCGTTTCCGGATACTTGGAGCGCACGCGCGCACTGACCTCCGCCCGCTCCGGAATGATGTTGGGGACCTGGCCGCCATCGACGATGATCGCGTGGACCCGATCTGTCGGCGACAGCTGCTGGCGCAGCATGCTGATGCCGTTGAGCGCCAGCACTGCGGCGTCGAGCGCATTGCGCCCCATGAACGGGGCGGCCGAGGCGTGAGCCGGCACGCCGGTGAAGACGACCCGGAAGCGACGGGCCCCGAGCCAGGTCTGATGAGCCAGGTCGTAGCCGTAGGAGTGGGCCATGACTGCGGCGCCGACGCCGTCGAACGCTCCCGCGTGCGCCAAGAGCTCCTTGCAGGTCGAGTTCTCCTCCGCCGGAGTCGTCTGCAGGACGACGCGCCCCGGCAGGCCGCCGTCGAGCTCACGATCGAGGGCCGCCAGTGCGAGGAAGGCGCCGAGCGCCTGGGCGCACATGACGTTGTGGCCGCAGCCGTGCCCGATCCCCGGCAGGGCGTCGTACTCGCAGAGGATCGCGACGGCGGGGATCGGGTCGCCGTCGACGGTCGCACCGATCTCAGCGCGCAGTGCGGTCTCCAGCCCGAAGACGCCGTCGTCATGCGCGATGCCGTGACGATCCAGGAGGGCCCCAACCGCCGCCATGGCGTGATGCTCGTTCCACCCGGTCTCAGGATGGTCGTGGATGTCGTGGGACAGCTCCAGCAGCTCGGAGCGCAGGTTCTCGAGCAGCCCGCCGAGGCGCTCGCGCCACTCGGACGGGGCGCCCTCGCCGGCCTCGAGAGCCGGCGGCGCGGACAGAACGGCCGACCGCTCCTGCGTCTCGGCGCGCATGTGCTCGGTGTAAGCCGTCGTCGGGGTGGTCGGCAGAGTGGCGCCCGCACCCGTCCCTGACGGTTCTGACGGTTTCGGTTCATCGGAGGACATCACGGCATACTCCCATAGTAGAGACCAGACCTCTGAGGAGTAGCGTACCAAAGTCCTTGCCGGGTGCTCGCCGGGTATTTGTCTATTTTGTCGACTACAGGTTCTCCGAGACCTCGTCATCACGGCGTTCGCGCGCGGCCAGGATGTCCTCGCGGGTTTGGGCCATATGCGCCTGCATCAGAGAGACCGCCCGGTCCTCATCCTGCTTCTCGACCGCCTCCAGGATCTCCCTGTGCTGGGCATCCACACGGCTGCGCACCTCACTCGATTCAGTCGCTCGGAACCTCGCCCCGAGCAGAGCATCCCGATAGGGGTGAACGGCCGAGGAGACGAACTGGTTGCCGGCCGTCCTCAGAATCACATCGTGGAAGGCGTAGTCGATTCCGACCAGGGCCTGGACGTCATCGGTGCGATCCGCGACCGCGTAGTGCTCGACGCAGCGCCGCATCTCGGCAAGATCATCCTCAGTGCGATTGCGGACCGCCAGACGAACCGCCCCCACCTCAATCATCTCCTCGACGCCCAGCACCTCGGCCTCCACCTCGACGGCATTGCCCTCGTGCGCCGAGACGTACATCAAGTAGCGCAACTCGCTCCAGCGGAACCGCGGCAGCAGGAATGTACCACGGCCGTGCACCACATTGAGCACACCGCCCAGCGCCAGCGTACGAACCGCCTCCCGCATGGTCGGTCTGGACACGTTGAGGAAGCGCGCCAGTTCCGCCTCGGCGGGCAATGGCTCCTCCTCGACGAATGTACCGCCGACAACGGCGTCCAGGATCTTCTTCACCGCTCCGGCGACCATGTCGACGGCCATCCGACCTCCCGAGGACTAGGCATGGAAATGTATCGGGGCACATCAATGCGCATGCGGGACACACGTGCTCCGGTGACAGGGAATGTCGACAACAACACTCGATGACGTTCGGTTCGTGTCGGGGCGGCGCCCCTTCGGGTAGAAGCATCTCACCACAGTCACGGTCTTGCACAGCGACCCGTCATTTTCCGCGTCTCTCCGCCGAGATCGGTCGCAACCCGCGTCGAGATCGGTAGCAACCCGTGTCGAGATCGGTCCATCTCCGGCTCGAGATCGGTCGTTCCGGTTCGGGGTGCGATGTCTCGGGGCTGGGGGTCGTATGAGTCGGGTTTGACCGTTGCGGGCCGACCCTGCCGGTGCTCGCATGCGCCTGGGGCGGTCGTCACCGCGATTACTCAGCATGAAGAGCCTTGCCCTGATGCCCACGCCCGGCCGGGGGCAGTCGAAGTTGCACACTCATGCACTCCCCACATCAGCAGAAACCGCGGAATCATGCGGAACAGCAACGTCAGTAACGGCCACGGTCCTGCTCCCATGTGCGCAGACCCCCCTCACCGCACATGGGAGCCCGACCGTCATGCACTATGATCGCCGGAAAAGCCCATCATTCCAACAAGAACCAACCCTCACCCCGCCGAAACCCTGATCTCCCATGTGCAACACCGAAGACAACCACACCCGAAGCACGCACCTTGACTCGGATGTCCTGACACACCACAACCTCGCGGCGGAGTGCAACCGATTTCGATGCGGAAGCGGACCGATCTCGACGCGGAACTGGACCGATCTCGACGCGGAACTGGACCGATCTCGACGCGGAATACGACCGATCTCGACGCGGAATACGACCGATCTCGAGAAACAAAATAAATGAGGCGTTCGCAGACACCATCTCGAATGCTCAAACGCAGACAACACACCACCCCAGACGCACAGACACCCCACAGACCGAGCCCCAGGCCCCGCACCAAGATCAGTCATACCCCGCATCCCGCCGCAAAATCGGTCCGATTCAGCCCGGCCGACCCCAACGTCGAGGCGCGCACGACGACCTCGGGGGCGAAAGATAGAGAACAGAGAACCCAGAACCCGGAACCTGCAACCTGCAACCTGCAACCTGCAACACAGCCTCAGGCAGAATCGCCGACAGCACGGGGCTGATCGCCCAGCGCCCTGACACGCCCGCGGTAGACCAGTGCGACCGCCCACACGAAGACCACCAGCGCCACCTGAACACCTCGCGACCAGCCGCCCGAGGGCAGCACCAGCACGGCGACACCGGCCGCCAGGCACTCGGCGGTGTTGAACAGGACGTCGTAGATGGAGAAGGCCCGTCCGCGATAGGCATCGGCGGTATCGGTCTGAACGATCGTGTCCACGGCGATCTTGGCGCCCTGCACTCCGATGCCGAAGACGAGGATCCCCGCCACCATCGCATGCAGGGCGTGCGTCGCCACGAGGACGAGCTGTCCCACGGTCCCCCCGACCAGGCACATGACGATCCAGGTCGACGGCGCCACTGCCTCGTGAGCCAGGGGAGTGATCACGACGGCGAGGCCGTGCCCGGCCACCATCGCCCCCAGGAGCGTGCCGAAGACCGCCAGACCGGCGTCGGCGTCCTCAGGGGGCGCGAGAAGATTCCTGGCCATGAGGATCATCGTGATCAGCTCCATGCCGTACACGAAGCGGTGCAGGGCCATGGTGGTCAGAGCCAAACCGGGCGTTCCGCGCCGCACGAGGTAGCGAATGGCACTGCCCAGGTCTCCTGCTGTGGCCGCGAGGGCCGAGGCGATTCCCATGCGGCGGTCGATCCGCTCGGGCCCGAGCTCGTCCCTGCCCAGACGGGTAACGACTCCGGCCGCGAGCGCATACAGCCCCGCGGCAATGGTGAGACTGCCGATGTCCTGACCGATGCCGACCGGGATCAGCAGACGCAGAAGCAGGCCGAGGCCGACGCCCACAGCGGTGGCCGCACCGCCCAGGGTCGGCATGATGGAGTTGGCGACCAGCAGCCGCTCATGGCGGATGATCTGCGGCAGTCCCGCCGACAGCACGGACAGCAGGAAGCGGTTGACGCCCAGGATGATGAGGACCAAGACGTAGACGGCCGGTCCGATTCCCTGTGTGCTCAGGCATACCGCAGTCATCGCGATAAGACCCGACCGCACGAGATTGCAGGCCAGAAGGGTCTGACGCCGCCGCCAGCGATCGATGAACGGACCGGCGAAGGGGCCGATGGTCGAGAAGGGCAGCAGCATGACGACCAGCGCGGCGGCGACGCCGGTGGCATCGGCCATGTTCTGCGGCCGGAAGAAGAACAGTGTCGCCAGGCCGGCCTGGACCATCCCGTCCCCGGTTTGGGAGACGAGGCGCACGGCCAGCAGCGTGCGGAAGGCCGGAACCGCGGCGAGGTCCCTCAGGTCGGCAGTCAGGCGCATGGGTCAAGACTGTCCCACCCAGGGACAATGGCGGAACCGGAATGGGAAAGTCCACCGGCAGGTTCTCGGCGCGGGTCCCGGCGGAAGCGACGTCGGGCCGGACACCGCGCTCCGGGTACTCGCGGTTGCTCGCGGGTATCGGGAGGGCGCTCAGAAGAGCGATCAGAACTCGAAGATCCCGGCCCACGGGCGCAGTGCGCTCGCGCGCGCCAGATCCGCCGGCACGGTTTCATCGACGGCGGGCAACACCCCTGCCACCAGCTGGGCCAGGCGCGACAGGCTCACCGGGAAGCCTCGAGCCGTGCTCGCGCTCACATGGGCTCGACCGCCCTCCAGCTCCAGAACCCATGCCCCGGTATTGGCCGGGATCAGGGGATCGGCGATGTCGAAGCACCATTGCCCTGCGACGTCAGCGGGCCAGCCCCGCTCCTCCAGCGCCCGTACGACATCGACGACCCGCAGCATCGGCATGGAGCACTCCCGCACCCTCAGCCGGCCGGGATGCCAGAGTGCCAGGTCATCGTCCCCGCCGCCCCACACCTCAATGCACGACTCACCCGCCTCCTGCGCGGCCTCGGCCCCGAGCGCGACCAGTGCCGTCGCCCACGCACCGGCGTCGGCGACTCGCAGCAGATGCACGACCACGCGTCCGGCAAGCCGCTCGAGCCGCAGCATGCCGACGGCCTGGCCGTCCCGGTCCAGAACGACGTCGCGCACGCCTTCGACCGCGGGCGGGGCGGGACTGCAGGCGCCTTCGAGGTGGCGCGACAGGGAGCCGAGAACCTCCTCGATGACGCCGTCGCGCAGACGCACGCCCGGATCCGCGGTGGCGCCCTCAACGACGGTGCGATTCAGGCGCCGCAGCTCCAGGCAGGCAACGGCCTCGTATCCCAGTCCCCGGTACAAGGCGGGCGCGGAGGGATGGGCCAGAGACACCGCGGAGCCGTTCTTGCGCGCGTCGGCGAGGATGCGGGCGATGAGTGCGGGGGCGGCGCCCCGCCCCCTGTGGAGCAGATCGACTGCGACATCGAGGACGCCGTGCCCGGGCACCTCGCAGCCGCCGATCCGGACCGTCATCGGCAACATCCCGGCCATGGCGGACAAGAGGCCGTTGCGGTCGAAAGCCCCCATGACCCGCGGCGCACGGTCCGCCAACCCCGGCATGGCGGGGCCGCAGCGGGAGTGGCCGAGCGCCCGGCACTGGACGGCGAGATACTCGCGCCCATCCCTCTCGCTCAGGAGTTGGAACGTGAATCCGCCTGCGGAGGCGGCCGTCGAAGCCATCACGATCACCGCCGCCCCTCATTCATTCGACACCGTCGGCCGCACCGACGGGAGCCGCGAGGGCGCCCCACCGTTCTGCCACGAATAAAGTCGCATCCCGACGAAAGTTTGTCAATGCTCTTGACGAATAAGGAAAACATGCATTAGTCTCTTGATGCATGTCTCTGTGAAAACCCGTTAACGTGGTCCTATCGACCACGGACGGAGGACACGTTGACAGGCAGGATGGGAGTGGGTCCCGAGCGAATCCGGGAGATCAACTCCCTGCGGATCCTCCACTGGCTCATCGACGGCAGCGAGACCACCGCCACCGAGATCGCCGAGCACTGCGACCTATCGCGCACCAGTGTCAACGCCGCCCTGGCCAACCTTCGCGAGCTGGGTTGGATCACAACGCTCAATGCGGTCACGGGCACGGCCGGCGGGCGCCCGGCGCGCCGGTATCGTTTCCGCAGCGAGGGCGCCGTCGTCCTGGGCGCGGATATCGGTGTGCATCACGTCGAGGTCCTGCTCGCGGACCTGGCGGGCACGGCGCTGGCCCAGCGCTCCCAGGCCGTGGACCCCGATCTTGATCCGCCGTCTCGTCTCGCAGTCCTGGACCGACTCATCGCCGAGGCGCTCTCGCAGGCGCAGCTGAAGGCCGAGGACGTGCACGCCCTGACCGCCGCCGTCAGCGGAGTGGTCGACGACTCGGGGCGCACGCCCTTCGAGACTCCGCTTCCCCAATGGCACGAGGTGGATCTAGTGGCGCGCCTGAGGGCGAGCTTCACGTGCCCGGTGCGGATCAGCAACAGCTGCAAGCTCGCGCTGCTGGAGGAGACCCGGCACGGCGAGGCGGTCGGGTTCACCGACGTCGTCCACATCCTCGCCGATCAGCGCATAAGCGCAGCGATCATGAGCCGGGGCGCGGTGATCGAAGGATCGGGAGGAGCGGCGGGAGAGATCGGAGGGCTCAAGATCCTGCGGTGGGAGCGCGCCATCCGGGACCTGACCGCCCACCCGGACCTGCCGGAGCTCGACGACGAGCGCGAGCGCATCGCCTGGATCGTGCGAGCCGCTCGGGACGGAGACCCCGAGGCGCTCGCCTGCATGAGGACCTATGCCCGCGACCTGGCCACCGGAGCCGCGGCCCTGGCGCTCGCCGTCGACCCCGCCGTCCTCGTGCTGGGAGGCGATCTGACAGCGAGCGCCGACTTGTGGTTGGAGCATTTCACTCGCGCCCTGGGTCGCCTCGTTCTTCATATGCCCTCGATCAGGGTATCGACGATCGGGCGCGACGCCGTCGCCCGCGGAGCCGTTCGACGCGCCGCCCTCGACGTGCGTCACCAGTACTTCGGGGACTCCCTGGTCGCCGCCCCCAAGAGGTGACGGCGCGCACAACGCCCGCCCCCCATCGCCGAGATCGCGAGATCGGTCCGCTTCCGGCTCGAGATCGGTCGAGTTCCGCGCCGAGATCGGTCGTAGTCCGCACCGAAATCGGTCCGGGGCCAGGACGGGCGCGTGGGCGACATCAGGGCATCGCCTGCGCCGCCCGCCCGATCACGCCCGCGGTGCAGGCAGCACGGCCTCGAAGACGTCCCGGGCGGAAGCCATGTCCCACAGCCTGTCCGCCAGATCCTCAGCCCTCACCCGGGGGAAGGACTCGGCCCCGGGCATCCGCCGCACCTGCTCCCAGGCGGCGCTGCCCTCGATCATGGCGGCTACGAACAGGGCGCCCACGTAGACGCCGTCGGCGGCCACCTCATCGTGCAGGCTCTGCAGCCAGTTGCGGGTAGCGGCCAATGCCGGGGCGACGGCGCCGCTCATGGCCGGGGGCGCGGCGATGGCGCTGGCGGCATTGGCCATCAGGATGGTGCCGCGGCCGCGCTCGCGCATCCCGGGCAGCACTGCGCGAACCGCTTCGATGGGCGCCCAGGTGTTCAGGATGGCGGCTCGGGCGACGTCGGCCGCCTCCACCTGGCTGGGCGGTGTGTGGGGCGCATCCGAGGTGGCCCCGAGGTAGAGGACGTCGATGGGGCCGAGTTGCTGCTCGGCCCCGGCCAGAGCGGCCCGCATCGCGTCCAGATCGGTGAGGTTCACCGGGAAGGCGGATGCGGTGATGCCCTGGGCGCGGAGCTCCTCGGCCATCTGCCGGAGTTGCTCCGGTCGGCGCGCCATGAGGGCGACGCTGTAGCCCTCGGTGCCGAACCGCCGGGCGACGGCGCCGCCCAGACCCGGTCCTGCCCCCAGTACTGCAATGGTCCGGCCGGTTGTCTTGCTCATTCCTATATCCAATCTCATGCTCGTACTACTCGTTTTGATATCCATTGACTCATCAGAGCTGTTCGCATGGCTGGTCTCGGTTGGCTTTGACCTGCTGGCGGTCGCGGGTGTCGCTATGAATGGGCCTCAGTGGGTTGGGCCGTGGGACGCCCCTTGGCCTCTGGTGCCCTTTGGTCGGCAGTTCCAGCGCATCGCGCGGCCTTTGCCTGTATCGCACGGCCGTCTATGGGTCGTGATTCGCGGGCGGGGGCCGTACTTGACGCTCACCCGTTTTGAAGCGCCCCGCACCAGAGAGGCATGGGCCGGGATGTCCAAAACGGAGGGGATCAACGCTCCAGCCGACCCGGCATCCCACAGGAAATGGCGCGATGACCTGCATCGTCAGAATCGGCGCAGCCGCTCCGGGGATAGATCCCCTCCGTTTTGGACACTTCTCGGCCCTGCGCAGGATTCTCACCAGGGCAGCTGCTTGCCGTCGCGGAAGAAGAGGCCGGTGGGGCCGTCGTCGGGCAGGGTGGCGGCCCAGACCACGCCGAGAGCGCTGTCCGCAACGGGGCGCCCCCAGCCGGGGCCGCGGCTGGCGGTGACGTCCGGGCACACGGAGTTGACCAGGATGCGGCTGGCGCGGAAGTCCTTGGCCATCTTGATGGTCAGGGCATTGAGAGCAGTTTTGGTGATCGCGTAGGCGGTGATCGGCATGTCGCCGAAGTCACCCATGGCCAGGCCGGGGAAGTTGACCAGGCCGTAGTCGGGGTCCCAGAAGGATCCGGCGCCGCTGGAGACATTGACGACCCGGCCATGGCCGCCGGCCTCCAGGAGCGGGAAGAAGTGCTTGGTGACGCGCCAGGTGCCGACGACGTTGGTCTCGAACTCCCGACTCAGCTCCCCCATGTCCTTCTCGGCGGCGCTGACCGCGGAGGGGACCATCATGACCGCGTTGTTGACGAGCACGTCCAGGCGGCCGTGCTCGGAGGCGACAGCGCGCACGGCGGTGGTGACGCTGTCCTCGTCGGTCAGGTCCAGTTGCAGCGCGGAGGCGCTAAGGCCCTCGGCGTTGATCGCGTCGGCGAGGGGCTCCACCTGGGAAAGGTCCCGGGCGGTGAGGATGACGTGGTGCCCCTTGGCCGCCAGCTGCCGGGCCACCTCGTGGCCGAGCCCGCCCTCGCGGCCCGCGCCGGTGATGAGTGCGATCGTCGTTCTGCTCTTCTCGGTCGATGTCATGGCTCCATCGCACCAGCATGAGCGCAGGACCGGCAGGCCCTGCTGAGAGGGGGTACCGGCGGGGCGCCCCTCCAGACCGCGGCGGGCCGGAGGCCTATGGTTGAGCGATGGACCCCAGAACCGAGCTGCGCAACTTCCTGAGCACGCGGCGCGCCCGCATCTCGCCCGAGGCCGCTGGTCTCGCCGCGGCCGGCGGCCACCGCCGGGTCCCGGGCCTGCGCCGTGAGGAGGTCGCCATGCTCGCCGAGGTGAGCGTGGAGTACTACACCCGCCTGGAGCGGGGCCGTGCCAGCGGCGTCTCGGACTCCGTGCTCGATTCCATCGGCGATGTCCTGCAGCTCGACGACGTCGAGCAGTCCCACCTGCGGCGCCTGATCCGCGGCGCCTCGGCCGATGCGGCGGTCCAGGGACGGCCCGCTCCGCAGGAACTGCGGCCGAGCCTGCACTACCTGCTCGACGCGATCGAGGGCGCTCCGGCCTTCATCCGCGACGGGCGGCTCAACCTGCTGGGGGCCAACGAGCTGGGGCGCAGCCTGTACTCGCCCCATTACCGGGCCCATGCTGAAGCCGCGGGGCCCACTGAGGAAGGCGGCGTCCAGGCGGCCGGTGCGAACATCGCCCGCTTCGTCTTCCTGGATGAGGGGGCGCGCACCTTCTACACGGACTGGGAGAAGGTGGCCGGTGACATCGTGGCCACGCTGCACGCCGAGGCCGGGCGCGTTCCCGACGACGACTCCCTGCGCGAACTGGTCGTGGAGCTGTGCTCGGGAAGCGGGCACTTCCGGAGGTTGTGGGAGGCCCATGACGTCATGGACCAGCGCGCGGGCATCCTGCGGCTGCACCACCCGGTGGTGGGTGATGTGGAGGTGTTCATGGAGGCGACGCCGCTCGCAGCCGATCCCGGGCTGACCCTCGTGGTCCTCCCCGTGGCCCCGGGCTCCCCATCGGCTCGGGCGCTGGCGCGGTTGTCCAGCCCGGCGGTTTAGAGCCACCGCCGACGCCGGTGCCGGATAGGGATCCCGCACGATGACGCCGTCGTCGAGCGATGGCGGATCCGACCTCCGCTTAAACCTCCATACTGGACAGGCACGCTCACAGCGTCAGCACGTGGATCGGGAAGGTGTGCACGCCGTCGGGCATGGTCATCACGGGCCCGTCGGCCGTCACCACCGCCATGAAGCTGGGCTCGCCGACGCGCTCCAGGTCCACCACGGACCGGAAGGAGGCGAGCGACGCCTGCGCCTTGGGCAGTTGGCGCTGCCCCAGCTTGATCTCGATGGCGGCCCATCGGCCGTCGTCAAGCTGGATGATGAGGTCGACCTCCTGGCCGTTGGAATCGCGGTAGTGGTAGACCCTGCCGTCCAGCGCCTCGGCATAGACCCTCGCATGCTGCACCACTTGCGACTCGAACCAGAGCCCGGCTGTCTCCAGATCATCCACCAACCGGTCCGGTGAGGCACGCATGACCGCCACCGCCAGGGCCGGATCGGCGAAGTGGAGCTTGGCCGTGGTCCTGATCGCCGCCCGGGAGCGCAGGTGAGGGGCCCACGCGGGCTGCGTCTCGACAACGAAGAGCCGTTGAAGGGCACCGATGTAAGCGGCCACCGTCTCAGCCTTGACCGGCATCGCGGCACTCATGTCCTGGGCGATGGTGGCGTACTTGACCTCGGTGGCCAGATTGCGCGCCAGCGAGCGCAGAAGGATGCGCATGCGGTCGGGATCGCGGCGGGATTCGCCGTCGAGCCGGAGCAGGTCGCGGCTGGCGATGTCCTCGGCGTAGTCCCGCAGATGGCGCTGCGCCTGGGCGGTCGTGGCCTCCAGGTCCCCGGGCCACCCTCCGTGCGCCAAGGCTTGGAGCGCATCGGGCACACTCACCGTGCCATCCAGCGACACTGGCAGCTCCTCGCCCTTGAACAGGGACGCCAGTGAGACCGCCCCGGTCCCCCGGCCCTGCTCGGCCAGGGTCATGGGGCGCATGCGGATCCGGGAGATCCGATGCGCGCCGGAGTGGCGCTGCGCATCCTCAGCGGGAACGGATGAGCCCGTGAGGATGAACTGCCCCTTGGCCTGGCGGACATCGATCTCGCGCCGCACCCTGTTCCAGAGGGAGGGTTCGAGCTGCCACTCATCCAAGAGCCGGGGCACCTCCCCTCGGAGGAGGAGACCGGGATCCGCCGCCAGGATCGCCTCCACGGCGGGTGCCCCTGAGTCCAACGCGACCTCGGATCGGGCGTGACGGCGACCCGTCTCCGTCTTCCCGCAGGCCCTCACCCCCTCAATGAGGAGCCCGCCGCTGTAGGTCAGGACGTCGGCCACTGCGGCATCGACGACGCGCGTCCGGTACATGCTCCTCACCCAGCCCTAACCAGCTCCAATCTGCGCCATTCTACATGCAGGGGGAGGTTTGAGGCGGCTCCAGGGGGAGGTTTGAGGCGGCTCCAGGGGGAGGTTTGAGGCGGCTCCAGGGGGAGGTTTGAGGCCGTCCGCAGGCGCTAAACGGCGGCTGCCCACACCTGCTCCGCAAGACCTCGCAACGCCTCCTTCAGTTCCTCGGGCTCCACGACTCTCACGTGCGCGGCCAGCCTGGGAAGCACCTCCGTGGCGTGGGAGACATCCCCGAAGGTCGCGCACACCTGGACCCAGTCCTCGCCTTGGGCACCACCCGCGGGCCCCGAGAGGTTCTCGACCCGGTCGACGGACACGAGACCGCGGAGCCTGCCGAGTGCGCACCGCCGCACATTCAGAACCGCCGACACCGGAGTGAAGCGCTCCTGGAATCGTGCACGCGCACGGCGCCATTCCTCGGCGACGTCGACTCGCGGTGCAGCATCGTCCTCCTCACCGACGCGAAGGTCATCCACACGATCGAGCCGGTAAAAACGGACGCTCTCCGAGCCCCGGCCTCCGACGAGGTACCAGTCCGCTGCGGCGCACAGCAGCCCGAGCGCCGTCGTCGTCACCTGCGAGACAGCGCCCGAGCTTCCGGCCGTGTAGCGGAACCGCACCCGGCACCGGCCCTGAGCCGCCGTCAAGGCTTCCTGCAGCCAGGAGCGGCGCTGTCCGCCCAGCCACCCGTTCGGATCAACGACAACCCGGGATCCGAGAAGCGTCTCCTCACTACGGTCGGCGGCACGGCGCACCTTTCCGACCGCCGAGCGCACCAGATCCCCCAAGCCCAGCGCGCCCGCCGTCGGCAGCGAGGCCACCGCGGTCAGCGCCCGGGCCTCGTCCCGGCTCAGGCCGAGAATATCCGGACGATACCCATCAACCAGGGCGATCCCTCCGCGGCTCCCCCTGGTTGCGTATACCGGCACGCCGGCCGCCGACAGGGCTTCGACGTCGCGCAGGACCGTCCGGGTACTGACCTCCAGCTCGGCAGCGAGCTGCGCCGCAGGAACCGGAACAGAGCGGCCGCTCAGAATCCAGGTCAATCGCAGCAGTCGATCAGCTCTCATGGCGCTCCTCTCACATACATGTCAGAAGATGTCATATATGACGACGAGAGTGGTGGACACCTATTGGAACCACCGAAAGGACCACCATGAAAGCCGACCTCAGCGCCTACATCACCTTCGAAGGGCGAGCCCGCGAGGCATTGGAGCACTATCAGACAGCCTTGGGCGGAAAAGTCCTCATCGAGACCTTCCGGAAATGGGGAATCCCGACTGCTCCCGGGCATGAGGACGACGTCGTCTACGGCGTGCTGCGCACCGACGACGGATTCGTGCTGCGGGTCAAGGATCGCGCATCCGACGAGGAGCCGGTCGAGCAGGGGACCGCTTGGGCTCTGTGCTTGAACGGCGAGGAAGCGGAGCGCCTCACCGCCTGCTGGAATGCGCTGACCGAGGGCGCCACCATCATCGAACCGCTTCAGGAGATGCCATGGGGAGACCTCAATGGGGCTCTCATCGACGTCTTCGGAATTAGGTGGTCCGTCAACATCGGCAGCTCGGAGTGACAGGATCGGCCAGTGCGCCCAGCCGGGCCGGAACAGCTGGGCGCACTGGCCGTGGCCGGTCGTAATGGACGGCGTGACCGCACCCGCCCGGGGCCAAGCGATTCCCGTCGAGTCTTTGAGGTCTTCCGAGGAGCCGACCTCAACCGAAGGATCGCGACTCCCGGCAAGCGTCCCGGACCGATCTCGATGCGGGTTGCGACCGATCTCGACGAGGGGAAGCCGCAAGCCCTCCCTTCCTCCCCACACCCCCGGAACCGATCATCTAGTCGCCCCGAGGTCGCTCCAGAAGGAGACGGACGGCCTCGGGGTAATCCTTGTCGCCGTCGACCAGGGGCTGGCCGGGGCCCAGATGTCCGCGACCGGGGAGGACTTCACCATCCCGACCGTGAGCGTCACCGTGACCGACATCGTCCCGCTCGCCAGCGGCGACTCCACCGGTGCGGGTCTCGCGCTGGCGGCACTGCCCCTCATCATGGGCGGTATCGGCGGCGCCGGCATGACGGTGATCGCGCTGAGCATGCTACTGGGCGGCCAAGCTCAAGCACGTCACACTGCCCGCACGCCGGGAAGCGCGCGAGGCCGCGCATGTTGTCGAGGCCGCGGCGGCAGCCTGATCGACGCCATGCACGACGGCGCGGGGCAGGTCATGAAGGATCTGCCCCGCGCCGTCGTCGAGCTGCCGCAGCGCCGGCCGTCAGATCCCGCGAGCGGACATGACGCCGTCGATCGCCCGCAGCTCGTCGAGGACCTGGGGCTCGATCTCGCCCTCGACGTCCACGAGGGTCACGGCCAGCTCACCGCGGGACTTATTCAGCAGGTTGGCGATGTTCTGCCCGTGCTGGGCCACGATGGTGGAGACCTGCCCCACCATGTTGGGCACGTTGCGGTTGACGATGACGAAGCGGTGGGTGCCCTCCTGGCGGGCCATGACCGCCTCGGGGAAGTTCACCGAGTTGTGGACCTGCCCGTCCTCTAGGAAGCCGCGCAGGGAGTCGGCGGCCATGATGGCGCAGTTGCGCTCGGCCTCCTTGGTGGAGGCGCCCAGGTGGGGCAGGGAGATGCACTTGGGGTGCTTGTGGACCTTCGTGGAGGGGAAGTCGCACACGTAGCCGCCCAGGGTGCCCTCGTCGAGGGCGGCGACGACGGCGTCGGTGTCGACGATCTCGGCGCGCGCGAAGTTGAGCAGCACCGCGGTCTCCTTCATCAGGGCGATCCGCTGCGTGCTCACCAGCCCACGGGTGGCGTCGATGAGCGGCACGTGGATGGTGAGGATGTCGGCACGGCGGAAGACCTCTTCAATGGACTCGGCCCGCTCGACCTCGGCGCTCAGATGCCAGGCGTGCTCAACGCTGATGCCCGGGTCGAAGCCGACGACGTTCAGCCCCAGGCCGAGGGCGGCATTGGCCACCTGCACGCCGATCGCTCCCAGTCCGACCACGCCCAGCGTGCGGCCGGGCAGCTCGAAGCCGACGAACCGCTTCTTGCCGGCCTCGACGGCCTCGGCGATGGCGGCGTCGTCGCCCTCGAGCGTGTGGGCGAAGCGTGCGGCGGGGATGAGGTTGCGCGAGGCGATGAACAGGCCCGCCAGGACGAGCTCCTTGACCGCGTTGGCATTGGCGCCGGGCGTGTTGAACACGGGGATGCCCCGCTCCGTCATGGCGGCGACGGGAATGTTGTTGGTGCCGGCACCGGCGCGGCCGATGGCCAGGACGGAGTCGGGGATCGGCGCGTCGTGAAGCTTCGCCGAGCGCACGAGGAGCGCGTCGGGATCGTTCAGGGAGCCGCCGACGTCGTACAGGTCGTCGGGGAAGCGGGAGAGTCCGGCGCCCGAGATGGCGTTGAGGGTCTGGACGCGGAACTGCTTGTGGGTGGTCATGGGGTCCTTCGCTGACGTGTGCTGACGTGCGGGATTCGGAGCTTGGGTGTGAGTGCTTGGGCTGTGAGTCAGGCGCGGGTGCGCTCGAAGTCGGCCATGTAGTCGATGAGGGCGGTGACGCCCTCGGCGGGCATGGCGTTGTAGATGGAGGCGCGCATACCGCCGACGCTGCGGTGCCCCTTGAGGTTGGTCAGGCCGGCCGCTGCGGCACCGGCGAGGAAGTCGGCGTCGAGGGCGGAGTCGGCCAGGGTGAAGGGGATGTTCATCCAGGAGCGGGAGCGGGGCTCGACCGGGTTGGCGTAGAAGTCGGAGGCGTCGATGGCCTCGTACAGTCGGGCGGCCTTGGTCTGGTTGCGCTCACCCATGGCCGCCAGGCCGCCGGTGTCCTCGATCCAGTGGAGGATGAGGCCCAGCAGATAGATGGAGAAGGTCGGCGGGGTGTTGAGCATGGAGTCCTTGGCGGCCATGACGGTCCAGTCCCAGATGGCGGGGACGTCGGGGCGGGCGCGACCGAGCAGGTCTTCGCGGACGATGACGACGGCCAGGCCGGCCGGCCCCAGGTTCTTCTGGGCGCCGCCGTAGATGACGCCGTAGCGCGAGACGTCCATGGGACGCGAGAGGTAGGTGGAGGAGAAGTCCGCGACCAGCGGGACATCGCCGGCGTCCGGGATGTAGGGGAACTCGACGCCGCCGATGGTCTCGTTGGGCGTGTAGTGGAGGTAGGCGGCGTCGGCGGGGACCGTGAAGGAGCCCTCGGCGGGTGCGGTGGTGTAGGAGGATGCGGCCTCGTCCGCGAGGGTGTTGACGACGACGCCCTGGCGACCGGCCTCCTTGATGGCCTTGGCGGACCACTGGCCGGTGTTCAGGAAGGCGGCGGGGTCGCCGGGGGCGGTGAGATTGGCGGGGATGGCGGAGAACTGGCCGGTGGCGCCGCCGGCGAGGAACAGGACGCGGTAGTCGTCCGGGATACCGGCGACGGAGCGGAGGGTGGCCTCAGCGTCGGCGGCGCACTCGACGAAGTCCTTGCCGCGGTGGGAGACCTCGAGCACGCTCATGCCGGAGCCCCGCCAGTCCGTGAGCTCGGCGGCGGCCTGCTCGAGGACGGGCAGGGGGAGCTGGGCGGGACCGGCGGAGAAGTTGTACACGCGCATGGCGCCACGATAGTCGGGTACCGACGGCGAAGGCGGAACGTCTCATGGGGCGGTGCGGGGCCAGCGGCCTGCGCTTACTACGCTCCTTCACCCCTTACTCCGCTCCTTCCCGCCGTACAGCAAGGGGCAAAGGAGCGGAGTAAGCGCATCCCAACGATCAGCCGCTCAGCGCGCCGCCCACCAGGAGCGCAGCGCCTGCCGCGCCATCTCCTCGCCGAGCGGCCCCTTCTCCATGCGCAGGTCGAGCAGGAAGCGGTAGGCCTCGCCCACGACCGGCCCCGGCTCAACGCCGAGCTCGTCCATGATCTGCGCCCCGTCGAGGTCCGGGCGGATGGCGGCCAGCTCCTCGGCCTCGCGCAGCGCCGCGATCCGCTCCTCAAGGTCGTCGTAGGCGGCGTCGAGCATGCGGGCCTTGCGCTTGTTGCGGGTGGTGACGTCCGCGCGGGTGAGCCGGTGAAGACGCTCCAGCAACGGCCCGGCGTCGGCCACGTACCGCCGCACCGCCGAGTCCGACCAGGCGGCGTCGGCGTAGCCGTGGAAGCGCAGATGCAGCTCGACCAGCCGGGAGACGTCCTTGATCGTCTGCTTGTCGAAGCGCAGCGCCCGCAGCCGCTTCCTGGTCATGCGCGCACCCACGTGATCGTGACCGTGGAAGGTCACGGTGCCGCCCGGAAGGAATCGGCGCGTGGCCGGCTTGCCGATGTCGTGCATGATCGCGGCCAGGCGCAGCACGAGGTCCGGGGCGGGCACCGGCCCGTCGGGCCCCGTCTCCAGAGCCATCGCCTGGTCCAGCACCGTCAGCGTGTGCTCATAGACGTCCTTGTGCCGCTTGTGCTCATCGACCGTCTCCTGCAGATCCGCCAGCTCGGGCAGGACGACGTCGGCGACCCCGGTGTGCACCATGAGCTCGAGCCCGCGGCGCGGCCAGGGCGAGATCAGCAGGCGCTCCAACTCGGCGCGCACGCGCTCGGCCGAGACGATCTTCAGCCGCGGCGCCATCTCCTCCATCGCGGTCATGACATCCATCTCGACGTCGAACCCCAACTGAGCGGAGAAACGCGCGGCGCGCATGATGCGCAGCGGGTCGTCGTCGAAGGACTGCACGGCGCTCACGGGAGTCCGCAGCACCCCGGCGCGCAGGTCGTCGAGCCCTCCGCACGGATCGACGAGCTCAAGGTCGGGCAACCGCAGCGCCATGGCGTTGATGGTGAAGTCGCGCCGAGTGAGATCGCCCTCAAGCGTGTCCCCGTAGGCGACCACCGGCTTGCGGGAGCCAACCTCGTACTCCTCGGTGCGGTAGGTCGTCGCCTCCACGACCGTCTCGCCCTTGCGCGCCCCGATCGTGCCGAACTCCTTGCCGATGTCCCAGCAGGCGTCGCCCCAGGCCGCCAGAATCCTCTCGGTCTGCTCGGGACGTGCGGAGGTCGCGCAGTCCAGATCGTGAGGGACGACGCCGAGAAAGGCGTCACGCACCGGACCCCCGACGAGGGCGAGCTCATACCCGGCACGGGTGAAGGCATGCCCGAGAGCCGCCAGGGAAGGCGGCAGTGCGCGCAGGGCCTCCCGGGCCGTGGGACTCAGACCACAGGTGTCAAGGCTCTCGTCGAGCAGCGCGCGGACCGCGGAACGGGAGACCGCGGCGGATCCGCTGGCTGCGCGGGATGAGCCCGAAGCGGACGGGGACGCGGATGAGGCGGATGAGACAGAGGGAAGGGCGGGGTCGGCTGGGTCAGTCATTGACCCAAGCCTGCCACGCGGACCCCCCGACGGCACCCACTCAGCCGAACCGCCTAGAGTGTCCTCATGCCCTCCCACCGCACTCGCAAGCCCCGCGCCGGCACAGCGCCGCGACGCGCGAGTGCGCGCTTCCTGCCGGTGGTCGACGAGACCAGCGCCGGCGGGCTCGTGATCGACGTCCAGGAGGGCCGCGCGGTGACCGCCGTCATTGCGCGCCGCAACCGCGGAGGCCGCCTCGAATGGTGCCTTCCCAAGGGCCACCTGGAGGGCGCCGAGACGGCCGAGGAGGCGGCTGTGCGCGAGATCGCCGAGGAGACCGGCATCTCGGGGCGCGTACTGCGCCATTTGGCTACCATTGACTACTGGTTCGCCGGTGACGACCATCGTGTTCACAAGGTCGTCCACCATTTCCTCCTCGAGGCGATCGGCGGCGACCTCACCACGGAGAACGATCCGGATCACGAGGCCGAGGAGGTCGAATGGGTGAGTCTCGACGACGTCGCCCGTCGCCTCGCCTACCCCAACGAGCGGCGCATCGTCGCCGCCGCGCGTGAGATCCTCGTAGGGGACGGGTGATCGCAATCCGAATCCGCCGTCATCCCCGTCGCTCCCGGGCGCACCCGATGGTCGCCCTGGCAGCGGCTGTGGCTGCTTCCATCGCGCTCGTGGGTCCTGCTCCCGGCACCGGCGCAGCCGCGGCGGCGTCTGCCGTTCCCGCCATGCCGACTGCCATGCCGACTGCCCAGGTGCCCGCACCGCCGATCGCCACGCAGACTGCCACCACGCCACCGTCAACAGCACAGATGATCGACGGCCAGGTGACTGTCTCCGTCGATTCACTGGCCCCGGAGGTCATCACCGCCGGGCAGGATCTCACCATCTCCGGCACCATCGCCAACGGCACCGACAAAGCCCTGGAGGGGCTCTCCCTCACCGCCCAGATGCAGGACTCCACAGAGATGGCCGTCACGGGTATGGAGTCGTGGCTGGCGGCCGAGCGGGACTCCGCCATGCGCGAGGTCTATTCCGGCGATTTCGGCGAGAGCATCACCCCCGGCGAGGTGAAGCCCTTCTCATTGACCATCAATGCAGACGATCTTCCCCTCGACGAGGAGGCCCAGTGGGGTCCGCGCGGTGTGGAGGTATCGGTCTTCCAAGGGCGTTCCGCTGTCGCCCAGGACCGCACGCTCCTCGTATGGGACGCGGGCGGGGCGGCCAGTCGATCGCGCGTGACGGCGCTGGTCCCGGTGACGGCCTCGGCCGACGACCTGGAGCTCCTGACCACAGGTGCCGAGCCGCCCACGGATGCTGCGCTGGCGGACCTGCGCAAGCGGATCGCCTCCCTGCTGTCATTGGCCGGAGACGGCGTCGTTCTGGCGGTGGATCCGGCACTGCTCGACGCCCTCGGGGTGAATGAGGACACGCTGGCCGCCGCCAAACCGTCGCCCGAGCCCTCGGCAAGCCCCTCGGCAGCCGGCGAAGAGAGCCCTGCGGCGACGTCGTCCTCGACGCCCTCGGCTCCTGCGACGGGCCCCTCACCCACAGGGCCGTCCGCGCCGTCTGCACCGTCTACGCCATCAATGCCATCCGCCACGGCCTCCCCAACCGCCCCCGGTTCACAACCCGGAAAGACGCTTCCCGGTCAGGCCCTGACCAAGGCGCTGCTCGAGGCGCTCGATGCCGGTGATGTCGTGGCCCTGCCCTGGGCGGATGCCGACGTCGCCGCCCTGACTCACCAGGAGGAGACCGACCTGCTCGCGGACGTCCAGAAACGCGCCGAGGAGTCCCGGACCGCAGAGGTCGGCGCTCCCACGTCGCTCACCTGGCTGGCCGGCAGCCTGGACGCCGCAACGCTGTCCGCACTGCCCGACTCGACGCAGACGATCGTCACCACCCCCGGAGATCTGCCGGTGGAGGAGGATCTGACATATACGCCCTCCGAGGTGACGAGCGTGGGCTCACGCACGGTTCTGACGCCCGACAAGAACCTGTCCGACACGCTCGGCGGCACCCTGACGACCGACGAGTCCTCCACCGATCTGTCCAACCTCGATACCATCCAGCTTCTGCGCGGCGAGACGGCGATCATCACCCGTCAGGCCCCCGCGATCAGTCGCTCCATCGTGATCACCCTCGATCGGGCCGATGCGGCGGGCATCGACCCGAAGACGCTCGACACGCGTCTGAAGGCGCTGCGAGAAGCCTCCTGGACCACGCCTCAGAACCTGCAGGCGCTGTCCACCGAGGCCGGCGCCCAGCAGGACGACGCCGCGAAGACGCATCGCGCCGACATTCCGGACCAGGTGATCGGCGATCAGGAGGTCTCGGCGACCGACCTCGCGGCAGCCCGCGCGACCTGGGACTACCTGACCTCGGTGACCTCGATCCTGCCCGATCCTCAGGCGGCGATTGGCTCGGCCTCCGAGGTCGTGGTGCGCACCGCATCGGCCGTATGGCGATCAGACCCGGAAAGACGCACGGTCATGACGGACTCGGCTCGCGAGCGCGGTACGGCCGTGACCTCCAAGCTCACGGCCGTACCGTCGCGAACGATCAATCTGATCGCCTCCGAGGCCAACCTGCCGGTACGCATCACCTCGTCCCTGGATCAGGACGCCACCGTCGTGGTGCGCCTGCTGTCCGGCTCGGCGCGACTGCAGACTGTTGAGGACATTACGCTGACCGTACCGGCGTCCGGTCAGACGACCGCCACCGTGCCGGTCAAAGCGGTGGGCAGTGGAGACGTCAACCTGACCATCATGCTGCTGGCCGCTGACGGCACCGCCGTCGGGGCGCCGCAGACCATCCATATGCGCGTGCACGCCGACTGGGAGTCCAGGGGCACCCAAGTGTTGGGGGCCGGACTTGTCGTCCTGCTCGTCGGCGGCATTGTGCGAACCGTGCGTCGCGGGCGGCGCACGGCAGCGCCCCAACGCGTCGAGGAGAAGACATGAGCAACAAGGACAACGGCTCATCGATCGCCCGTTCGAGCGCCGTGATGGCGGCCGGCACGCTGGCCAGCCGCCTGCTGGGACTGGTGCGCAACGCCCTGCTGATAGCCGCCCTGGGGGCGACGGCCTCGGGCGCCGCCGAGGCGTTCAACATCGCGAACAACCTGCCCACCCAGCTGTACAACCTGGTGATCGGCGGCGTACTCAATGCGATCCTGGTCCCGCAGATCGTGCAGGCGCTGCGCCAGCGCAACGGCGAGGAGCTCGTCAACCGTCTGCTGACGGCGGCCTCCGTCGCCATGGCCACGGTGTCGGCCGTACTCACGGTGTGCGCGCCACTGGTCATCATGCTCTACGCCTCGGGTCTGGATCGGTGGCAGCCGCTGGCCTTCGCCTTCGCCTTCTGGTGCATGCCGCAGATCTTCTTCTACGGCCTGTACGCCCTATGGGGGCAGGTTCTCAATGCGCGGTCGAGTTTCGGGCCGTATATGTGGTCCCCGGTTCTCAACAACATCATCTCGATCGCCTCGATCATGGCCTACCTGCACATCTACGGGCACTACGCGTCCGGTCAGGATCCGGGCATCTGGAATGCGGGCCGTATCGCTCTGGTCGGGGCCACGACGACGGCGGGCATCGCCATTCAGGCCCTGATCCTTTACATCCCCCTGGTGCGTTCGGGCTTCCACCCGCGCTTCGTGTGGGGCGTGCGCGGCATGGGCCTGGGAACCATGTCGAAGGTGGCGCTGTGGGCGCTGCTGGGAACGGCCGTGGTCTCACTGGGTGACATAGCGACGGCGAACCTGGGTTCCCAGGCGGTCACCGCGGCGGAGTCGGCGCAGTACGCCGACCAGATCGTGCCCTCCAAGACGCTGTACGACAACACCCAGCTGGTCTACATGCTGCCGCAGTCTCTGGTGACGACCTCCATCATCACCGCCCTGTTCACACGCATGAGTGAGAAGGCCGCCGCCGGCGACCGCGGAGGAGTGCGAGACGACCTGTCATTGGGCCTGCGCAGCGTCGCGGTGTTCACCATCCTGTTCGCCGCGGGCATCGGGACTCTGGCCACGCCCTCACTCCAACTCTTCGTCCCCTCGTTGTCCCTGGCCGAGGCCACGGCCGCAGGACCGATCCTGACGGTCCTGGCGATAGGCATCATCTTCCAGGGCATCTGGTTCACCACGCAGCGCGTCATGCTGGCCTACGCGGATACGAAGCGGCTGCTCATAGCCGACTCCGTGGTCGGCATCGTTCCCGCCATCGTCTGCCTGGTCGCCTACCTGGCGACACCGGCCAACCACTGGATGACCTGGGCGGCAGCGGGCTCGATGCTCAGCCAGGTGGGCGGCTCGGTGGCCGTGATCCCACTGATCAGGCGGCACCTGCCCGACCTCGACGGCCCCCGCGTCATCGCCACCTACGCCCGCCTGGCGGTAGCGGCCATCCCCGCAGTGCTTGTCGGGCTGGGCGTGCGGGCCCTGCTGGGGCCGGCCGACGGCTCCCTGACCGGGTCGAGGCCGACGGACGCCATGCTGACCGTCATCGTGGCCGCCCTCCTCATGACGGCGACCTACCTCGCGGCCGCGCGCCTGCTGCGTGTCGAGGAGCTCGGTGTGCTCTTCGTCCCACTGTCACGCATCGTGGCCAAGATCGGACGGCTCCTGCCGGGTCGTGCAGGCGAGGCGGTCCTGCATCTGGCCCACCTCCTGGCACCGACCTCCGCCGACCGGGCGGGCACCGAGCTTCCGCCGTCATACCCGCCGACATACAGACCGATGCTGCGCGCCGTGGACGCACCACGACCGGCACCAGCCCCACCGCCTGCTATTCCGGCGCCACCCCCCACGTTTGCGGATCTGGCCGCTCAGGCAGCCTCCGTACGGGCACTCACGCCCGGTACACTCGCTCCACATGCACTGGGACTCCTTGGCACGGGAGGAGGGAGCATCATGACCGACGCAACGCCGATCGGCACAGGGCGCTACGCCCTGGCCGCTACCCTGCCCGCAACACTCCCACGAGTAGTCCGGCATGTTGGACGAGATACGATCCTGGATCGCACGGTGACGATCCTCATGCTCACCGACGCCACCCCTCATCGTGCCGAGGTCCTGGAATCGGCCAGTCGTGCAGTCCTTGTCGAGGATCGGCGGATCCAAAGGGTTCTCGACGTCGAGACGCATCACCCGGCCTTCGTCGTCACCGAGCCCGCCGACGGCCGCCCCCTGTCGGCCCTGGTCGGCCAGGGGTTGAATGCCGCGCAGGTTCGCGCCATCGTCGGGGAGGTCGCCCAGGCGCTGGATGCGTGCTCCCGTCGGGGCCTGCACCACCTGAACCTATCTCCGGAGTCCGTACGACTGCGCTCCGACGGCACTGTTCAGGTCACCGGAATCGGCGTCGAGGCCGCGATCCTCGGGCTGGACTCTCAGGCCGCTTCCAACGAGGACCCGCTGGAGGCCGATCGTATTGACGCCCGCGCGCTGGTCGAGCTGCTCTACTACGGTCTGACGAAGCGCTGGCCGGGCAAGCGAGCGGGCCTTCCCTCAGCGCCGACGACGTCCGACGGAGCACCGGTTGCGCCCTCCATGCTGGCGACGACCATGGGTGCCGACGACGCCGATCTCGACGAGCTGGTGGCTCGCACCTGGTCCGACGAGGAGCCGATGTCCGCCTCCCAGATCGCTCAAGCCCTCGGCTCGTGGGACGCCTCACTCCTGCCACAGGTGACTGCGGAGGCCATGGCTTCAGCGGACTCAGCGGCTTCAGGGACTTCTACAACATCAGCGGCATCAGCGTCGCCATCATCGTCGACCGACAGCACCAACAACGGAGCCTCTGAGCCTGCGCTGAAGGGAGTGCTCTCGCGTCTGCGTCGAGCAGCTGCGACGCGTCAGGAGCCGGCTGCCGTGGTGGCCGACCCTGTTCCCGCCGAGCCGCAGACCGACGCCGTCCCCCGGAGCTTCGCGCCGGCCGCGGCCGAGCCCCGAACTGCTGCCGGACCGCCAACCGGTATCGCACCGCCGGAGGCCGGCGGATCGCCGACCGCCGCACAGGGGAGCCCGCTGGTCGGCAACACAGCGAACACGACAAGCACAGCACCCGCCTTCCAGCCGCCCTCGGTCCCTCTGGCCGCGCAGTCGACAGCTCCGCCGGTCAACCCGGTCAACACAGAGGAGGCGCTGCAGGTCAGTGGTGATCCCGACGGCGACGACGAGGTCGAGCGCTCTGTGTCGCGGACCACCATGGCGATCATCAGCGGCATGCTCGTCGTCATGTTGGTGGGGGCCATCTTCGCAGTGAACAGCGTGCTCGGCCTGTTCGACCTGCCGTTCACCGAGCCGGATGTGCCCGCCGCCAGCACAGTGCCCTCAACGGCCGCGCACGATACTCAGCAGACGCCGTCGGAAACCACCGAGCCCACCGCTGAGCCCATTACGATCACCAGCGCGAAGGCCGTGGATCAGGGCGGGAGCCAGGGCGACCATCCCGAGAACGAGGGCAAGACTGTTGATGGGAACCCCGCCACGACCTGGGAGTCGCAGTTCTACAGGGGCCCCAAGTTCGCCAATCTGAAGAGCGGTACGGGAATTGCCGTGACCCTGGACAAGACGTCCGAGGTGTCCGGTATTGACATCCAGGGCACGGGTCAGGGCGGTAATGTCCAGGTCCGGGCCACGAGTCCGGAGGACCCGACCGGCGGAACGGTGCTGGCCGAGGGGGCCTTCACGTCGGGAACGACGAGCTTCACCTTCTCACCGACGAAGACTCAGTCGATCGTCATATGGGTGACTGATCAGCCGACGGCCCCGGACGGTGAGTCCAAGGTGACCGTGTCTGAGATCACTTTCAAATAAGCGAATCTTAGGGAACATCCGATTTTTATCGGCTGTTCTATGATTTGCCTGCTGCTCGCCTCCTGCGAGCCCACTACGCCCACTTCTCGGTCAGGAGAGTCATGATCCACGACGTCGTCATCGTCGGTTCCGGCCCAGCCGGCTACACCGCCGCGATCTATGCGGCACGGGCCCAGCTGAGCCCGGTGGTCCTCGCGGGCTCCGTGACCGCCGGGGGCGCGCTCATGAACACCACCGAGGTCGAGAACTACCCCGGCTTCATCGACGGGATCATGGGGCCGCAGCTCATGACCCAGATGCAGGAGCAGGCCGAGCGTTTCGGAGCCGATGTCCGCTATGAGGACGTCACGGCCCTCGAGCTCACCGGTGACGTCAAGCGGATCACCACCGACGACGCCGTCTACGAGGCCCGGGCAGTGATCATCTCGACCGGTTCCGAGTACCGCAAACTGGGCCTGGAGGACGAGGAGCGGCTCTCCGGCCACGGGGTGTCCTACTGCGCCACCTGCGACGGCTTCTTCTTCAAGGATCAGCCGATCGTGGTCGTCGGCGGCGGAGACTCCGCCATGGAGGAGGCCCTCTTCCTGTCCCGATTCGGCTCCTCGGTCACCGTCGTCCACCGACGTGACGAGCTGCGCGCCAGTGCCGTCATGGCCAAGCGCGCCCACGATGACCCTAAGATCGATTTCGCCTGGAATTCCAGGGTTGTCGCTCTCAATGGGCAGGAGGCTCTGACGTCGGCGACCCTGGAGGACGTGAACACCGGCGAGCGGCGGGACATCCCTGCTGCGGGACTATTCGTGGCCATCGGGCAGATTCCTCGATCTGAGCTGGTGGCCGATGCCCTCGAGCTCGACGACGCCGGTTACATCACCGTCCAGGCACCGTCGCAGCAGACCGCGATCCCCGGCGTCTTCGCATGCGGTGATGTCGCCGATCCGCACTACCAGCAGGCGATCACCGCAGCCGGCTCCGGTTGCCGCGCAGCACTGGATGCCGAGCATTACCTCGCCACTCTCACCGCCTGATCCAGCTGACTTTTCCGAAGGAGAACCCATGTCCAACGCTCTTGCCGTCACCGATGCCACCTTCGACTCGGAGGTTCTGAAGTCGGACGTGCCCGTCGTCATCGACTTCTGGGCGGAATGGTGCGGCCCGTGCCGTCAGATGGCGCCGGTTATCGACGAGGTCGCCGCCGAATTCGGCGAGCGCGCCAAGTTCGTCAAGATCGACGTCGACGCCAACCCGGCCACCGCCCGTTCCTACGGCGTCAGCTCCATCCCAACGTTCGCCGTCGTGCGCGGCGGGGAAGTCGTGCACCAGTTCTCCGGCTCACGTCCCAAGGGCTCCTTCACCAAAGAGGTCGAGAAGGCCCTCGGCTGATCCGCACGCAGGCTCCCAGTCAAACGGCATGTGGTTGGTGGCCGTCGTTGTACGACGGCCACCAACCACATTCGCATTCATGGCGCGAGCACTGATCGCGGTCGCCTTCCGGAGGAGGGAACAGGCGGACTCGAGACTCATTCCTCATCGGTGCTGAACTCCGCCTGCACCGCCTGCATATCAGTCAGCTATAGACTGGGGCATCGCACTCCGACAACGCGAAGGCATGCCAATGCGCTTCATCTCCACTCGCGGGGGCATGGCTCCCGCAGGCTTCACCGATGTGCTTCTGTCCGGGCTGGCGCCCGATGGAGGACTGGCTGTGCCGGAGAGCATCCCGCCGGTGAGTCGGGCACAGCTCGAGCAATGGCGGTCGCTGACCTACTCCGAGCTCGCCGCCGAAGTGATCGGCCTGTACGCCACAGACATCCCGGCCGAGGACCTTAGCGCACTGACCGCCGCCGCCTATGGACCTGAACATTTCCCGGACCCCGTTGTCCCCGTCCACCGACTCGACGAGGTCGCCGGCGGGCTTGAACTCGTTGGTCTCTCCGAAGGCCCCACCATGGCTTTCAAAGACTTGGCCATGCAGTTCCTGGGCCAAGCCATCCCTTATGTTCTGAACCGAAATGGTCAAGTTCTCAACATTCTCGGTGCGACGAGCGGGGACACCGGGTCGTCTGCTGAGCATGCCTTCCGTGGCCAGAAGGGCGTTGCCGTCTTCATGCTCTCGCCGCAAGGCCGGATGAGCGATGTGCAGCGCGCCCAGATGTACTCACTGGATGAGCCCAATATCCACAACATTGCGGTAGACGGCGTCTTCGACGATTGCCAGAACCTTGTCAAAGCACTCAACAATGACGCCGCCTTCAAGGCCACCCACGCCATCGGTGCGGTCAACTCCATCAATATCGGACGCATTGCGGCTCAGATCGTCTACTACGTGTGGGCCTGGCTGAGGAGCACCGATGTGCTGGAGGAGGAGCTGCGCTCCGACTATGAAGTGGACGTTGCCGTCCCCAGTGGGAACTTCGGCAATATCTACGCCGGGCACCTGGCCCGCTCAATGGGGGTGCCGATACGACGTCTCATCCTGGCCACCAATGAGAACAACGTTCTGGAAGAGTTCTTCTCCACGGGCGTCTACCGTCCCCGGGGGAGGGCGGAGACTCTGGCGACGTCGAGCCCCTCCATGGACATTTCCAAGGCATCGAATCTTGAGCGCTTCATCTGGCAGCTGCTCGGCCCCGAGGAGTTCACTCAGCGCTGGCCGGAGCTGGAGGCAGAGGGCGCTCTGGATCTATCCGACCATCTGGACCGGCTGAACACTGAGTTCGGTTTCGTCTCGGGTTCGTCCTCCCATGCCGATCGACTCGCGGCAATCGGTCGCGTGCATTCAGCCGCGGATCGGCTTATCGACCCGCATACAGCCGATGGTGTCACAGTGGCCCTCAGGTTCATGGAACCGGACTTTCCAACTCTGGTGATGGAAACAGCGAAGGCCGCGAAATTCGGCGAAACGGTGACTGAAGCGCTGGGACGGGCTCAGCCCGATCCTCCTGAGATCACCAAGCTGCTCGCACTGCCGCAGCATGTGGATACCATCGCCAATGATGAGGCGCCACTGCGCGCACTCATCGAGGCGAATGCTTTACACGCCTAAGGATCGAGTGATCCGCTTGACGGGCGCATGTGCTCTCACCGCGGCGAGCGTGTTTCACGTGAAACCATGCCGCAGCATGGCCGGGGCTTCTGCTCACCTGCAGAACGGACCGGTGGATCGCCATATCACCATGGCAGACTGCTCTCATATGGCGGTATACGCCCAGGAAGGACGACGACGTGACTGACGCGAACCAGGTGAAAGGCGATAGGCTCGATCAATGGCTGGATAGTTACGCCGCTCGAGCTCATGGCCTGCGTGCTTCCGAAACCAGATCGCTCTTCGCCGTCGCCGCACGCCCTGAAGTCGTATCCCTCGCCGGCGGTATGCCCAACCTTAAAGATCTGCCACTTGACCAACTCGCGGATGCCACCGCCCGGATGATCCGGGAAGACGGGGGAAGGGCGCTGCAGTACGGCAACGGGCAGGGGCTGCCCAGACTGCGCGAGCAGATCCCCGAGGTCATGGCTCTCGAGGGCATCGACGCCGATCCCGAGGACATCATTGTCACCACCGGCTCCCAGCAGGCAGTTGACATTATCACCGAGCTCTTCATCGACCCGGGAGACGTCATCCTCGCAGAAGCGCCGACCTATGTCGGTTCCCTGTCGATCTTCGCCACCTACCAGGGCGATGTCCAACAGGTGGAGATCGATGCAGACGGTGTTATTCCCGAAGCACTGGAGACAACGATGACGAGGCTGGAACGCGAAGGCAAACGCATCAAGTTCTTCTACTGCCTGCCGAACTTCCACAATCCTGCAGGAGTCACGCTCTCCGAGGAACGTCGTCCGGAGATCATCGAGATCTGCCGCCGTCACCACATTCTGATCGTTGAAGATAATCCCTACGGTCTGCTCGGCTTCGAGGGGCAGACCTACACGGCCCTGAAGACTCTCGCACCCAACGACGTCGTTTACCTCGGTTCCTTCTCGAAGATCTTCGCACCCGGGTATCGAGTCGGATGGGCAGTGGCTCCGCCCGCTGTCAGGGAGAAGATGAAGCTGGCCTCCGAGGCGGCGATTCTCTGCCCGAGTTCAGTCGGTCAGTACTCCGTCTCCACCTATCTGGAGAGCTTCGACTGGAAGCAGCAGGTCGAGGAGTTCCGAGGCATGTATCGCGGTCGCCGTGATGCCATGATCTCTGCGCTCGGGGAGTTCATGCCCATGTGTACGTGGAATGTGCCTGCGGGTGGCTTCTATGTGTGGGTCGGATTGCCCGATGGCCTGGATGCCAAGGACATGCTGCCACGCGCAGTCACCAATCTTGTCGCCTATGTCTCCGGCACGGCCTTCTATTCTGGAGGATCCGCGGGGCATGATCATGTCCGGCTGTCCTTCTGCTACCCCGAGCCCGCAGACATTCGAGAAGGGGTACGACGGTTATCCGAAGTGGTCGCGCAAGACCTTGAACTCGTCACCCTTTTCGGTCCGTCTCATACCCGTCCCATTGAAGGCGTGTCCGCCCCCGCTCCGGATCAGATCTGAGGAAGCATCATGACTGAGTCGACAGAGTCCGTAGAGTCTACGGCAGCATCCACAGCCACCAGCACCGAGCCGCTTCGTATCGCCATTCTCGCCGGTGGGCTCAGCCACGAGCGCGACGTGTCTCTACGCTCCGGGCACAGGGTCGCATCCGTCCTGAAGCATCTCGGCCACACCGTACTTGTTCTCGATGTCGATGCTCGCACTATCGCATCGCTACGCGCATTCGGCCCAGACGTCGTATGGCCGCTCGTCCACGGCTCGCACGGGGAGGACGGCGGGCTCCAGAACGTACTCATTGCTCTCGGACTGCCGTACGTGGGAACACATTCTGACGGTTGCCAGCGAGCTTCATTCAAGCCGACTGCTAAGGCCACCGTGAGAAGACGGGGCGTTGCGACGCCGGACTCGGTCACCCTGCCCAAGGCATACTTCTCCCAGCTGGGGGCCCAAGAAGCTCTTGGTCTCGTGTCGTCTCACCTTGGTCTACCAGTCGTCGTCAAACCGAATCAGGGCGGTTCCGGCCTCGGCGTCTCTTTGGCTCATGACGCCGATGAGCTTCGCAACGCCATGGTGGCCTGCTTCGCTTACGACGAGCGGGCACTCATCGAGCAGTACGTTCCCGGCACAGAAGTAGCCATCTCCGTCGTCGATGTAGGAGAGGGGCCGAAGGCGCTTCCACCAGTCGAAGTTGTATCTGAGGGGGACTACGACTTCGACGCCAGGTACAACCCCGGGCGCTCGGAGTATTTTGTTCCAGCGAGGCTCAGTCCCACGCTCTTCGAACAGGTTCAGGAGACGGCGGTATTGGTGCACCAGACGCTTGGACTCGGCAATCTGTCCCGCACTGATCTGATCCTTGATGAGAACGGGACACCCTGGTTCATTGATGTCAATGTTGTGCCGGGCATGACCGAAACCTCGTTGCTGCCGCTGGCAGCTAAGACCGCCGGTGATCTGCCAAGCTTGTATGACGCGCTGGTCCGTCATCCATCCGTCCGCCCGTGAGAACGGCTTTGCGCTTCGTCATTTCTCTCGTATGGACGAACACGCCACGTTTCACGTGAAACGTCTTCGATGAGAAACGCATTGTTCGATGTGGCTACTGTCAGCTGTTTTGAGCATCGCATCATGAAACAGAGCCATGGTGATGCCGATGCGTGACCGTATGCGAGCCGGGCGCCCTCAAGACCTAGTGGAGTCTTGAGGGCGCCCGGCTTATGAAGTACCGCCAGTGCAGGACGTGCAACCAGCCTCCGTAGCCCCTTTAGCCGTTAACAGGCTCGCTGAGATTGCTTGACTGCGAGAAGTTGAAACTGCCTGCGCGCGGATGGTCTGACACTGTCTCTCCTGATCAGACTCAGCCTCCTGTGCGCAGACCACGCGTATCAGCTGTTTATCTAGGACTACGCTCAGTACGGTAGGGGGCCGGTTGGGTTTGGAGACTCGTCCATAGATCGACACACGGATGTCGAGAAAGAGAACGTGCCGGGTACCGATGGGCTGAAACCGTCCCATTCCGCCAGCCCCAAGCAACTGGAGATCACTCATGCAGCCGGGCCCAGGGTTTCGACGGCAGCAGCTATTTCTAGGGCTGCTTACCCGTATCCGCGGCCTATACTTCTCGACTTGGATTGTGCTAGAGCCTCACTGCCAATACTTCTCAACGCCATCCGCATGGTTTCACGTGAAACACGGGTCCTCCGTGCGCTATCGGGCGTCAACTTCAAAGCTCGTGGACGCTAGATTCTGCACGTGCAGCACTGGGACTTTCGAGCCTCGTCGGTCCAGCGGCCAGACAGACGAGTTGACGTGAGTGAAGAGCAACGCGCAATGCCACCAACATGGAGGAGCGTTGACCTCAGGTGCTTGGCTTTCAGATGTGAAAGATGCACGCTTCGCCATCCTTTAGGAAACAGAAATAGACGCAGAACAAGTCGTAACACCTCACCGCCGCCTGGGGGGGCGCACCCCACAATCGTTAGTTCAGTTGTCCCGCATGCCCCGCGCATGACCCGGATAGACGCTGTCGAGCCGTATGCGGCAGGCGTTTTCTCTTCTCCACCGTATGCATCAGCCACGCTCGGATCGAAGGCGTCATGTACTCGAGCCTTCGGTGATATGAGCTTGTTTCACGTGAAACGTAGACCGAGCAGCTTCGTCTTGCTAAGCCAGTAGTATCAGAGCCGGCTACATCTCATTCGGCTCACAGATGCACGTCCACCAGGACATTCCTGCAGTGGCGAGATGAAGTGCGGATAGGCGCCACACCGTCACTTGTTTTCAGCAGTCCGCCCACGTTGAACACCATGGATCTATGACAGAGCGCCCTCGGCATCTCCATTTGCCCACAGGCTAGATGTCTACTCCCCGAAGGCGCCATGGTGCGCATTCAGCCGGGTCACTACGGAGCCTCGCGAACCTGTTGCTGTCTGCTTCCTCCGCTCAGAAGGGCTCATTCATTCCCCTGCGAATCTCCTCATACTGTCATTGATGACAGCATGCGAAGTGTTCATGGTGTATCGACAGCACAGGTCATGAATAACTACAGCGGGTATGAGCGTCTTCAGCCCAAAATACCCCTACCCCGAGGACTATCCTCAGCTCAGGCACATCACCGTATAACGCTCCGTACCAGGTACCTTTCCACGGTGACAGTCGCAGACTTTACGTCGCGACTCACTCGAGTGCCCGACCTCTATAGCGAATCAGCTCGGCTCTCCACCCAGGGGCGCCACCACTCTGGCCGCGACCGCCGCCTCCGCGGAGCAGTGTTCTACCGGTAGTCAGATCGATACTGCTTACTCAATGACGACCGAGCGTCGCAACAATCTATCGAGCCGGAGCATAGATTCGGGCCAGGAGAACTGTCTCCAAGGTCCGCCACTGTGCTTTGTTTCAGATCGGCGCACAGAGACATTTTCCAGAGGATCCCTCCTCTACCCAGACCTGATAGCGGTCACTACTTCCCAAGGTCACGACACTCTCCACCGCCACATCGCAATCCAGTATCAAGCCACTCGTTGTGTTTCACGTGAAACGTCTCCCTGGCCGTCGGCGCCGATCTCACCACGGATACGCCAGGCAAGTGTTTCACGTGAAACATGAGCACTTACCTTCCCCATCAGCAAGATTGCGAGACTTAATGGCCTAACAATCAAAGCGCACCTGCTTCTCAGTTCACCGTGCTGTGTGATTCCGGCCCCGCTGATCACAGCAGAAGGCGACTGATCCTCACGACGACCGTTAGACGCACGATGACGAGCAGGCCTGTGTTTCACGTGAAACCCTGCCAGCACAATGGATCCGCCTCGACGTCATTGCCGATCTGTGTGGTCCATTCACACCTTCAGCGCCCTGGAAGAACTAAAACACGATGCACGTAAGCGCGAAGACTGCCCCTCGCTTCTGCGATGACAACGGGTGTCCAAAGCAGCCCAACCGGGCCAAGTGCCGCTGCTCGGCCCTCGAACAGCTCTTCAGAACGCCTCCAAACTCAATGCACTCCCACCAGAATCATGCCCTTCCTGTGCACGAGGACGCTGCAGCCTTCATCCCAGTTAACGACACTATTCCTCACGAACATTCTCATGACCATTCAGCATCTCGCTCACTGAATCTCCCCGCAGATCGTCATGAGCGATCTTCTCCACGTATAGCCACCTAAGATGGCTCACGCGTACTAGGCAGAAGCTCCTTACCCGACCTATCTACCACAGGCAGATTCCCACTACTCAGCGTGCGTTCGATCGCTTGCCGCCTCTCACTAGCCGACTCAAAGAACTCGACATCATCAATCGTCATACCGAAGGGTTTCCATCGCTGAGACCTCTACGATGGCGAGCCTCTGAACCAGTTCAGAGGCAATGCGCTCGGGCACGGTATCTTCAGGTTTCACGTGAAACCGCCGATCTTGGCTTCTACTTCGGAGCTATACGCTCCTCGGCACAACAAGCCGCCCGACCCAACTCGATCCGCTCCTCTACCAGCCATGTGCGACGACTGCAATACACAAAACCTGCATCGGAACAGGATGCCTGCCGCCGCCTCCGAAGCGATCGCTGTTGTGACACGATCACTGCTAATGCGCTCCAGGGTTCTGTGCGCACTGTCGAAGCGGCTAAGTTCTCACAAGGCAGAGGTTCGCGCTTCCCATATGTAAAGAATCTACCCTGACGGCCGCTGCTCCTCGGCCTCTCCTTCTAGCCTCCCACCTACAACAAACGCCTCTCCTCCAGCACGGCAGATAGAGTCCGTACCGTCAATGGTCGGCGTGCTTTCAGAGCAACACAGATTCAGCAGTAGAACAACCACGTGTCACATGAAACAGCCGTTCGACCCATCCCTACGCCGCGAGCGTCCTGAACCGTCGTCGAACCATGTGAGAATCGGGCTCTGTCGAGACCTCATCAGAGTAGCCCTTCGCCGCGGCAGCACTAGGTCGGGCGTAGGCGTCGCGGTCACATCACTTGCACCGCATAAGAACCCAATCGGGACTCGGCAGCGCCACTGATCACCACCAGAGAGCCTTTGAGCAATCGTGAGGTCCCTTCAGACACTAATAACAAAAACGTTTTAATTAACCAGTTCTCATAGAGGCCTGACATGCTCTTCTTCTTGCGCCACACGCCTGCTCCTGGCTCACCGGCCAGCCCACTAGTTCAAAGCTGTCCGCGCTGTCCGAGCTTCTCATCATCATCGAGACCGGAGCTGACCATCTACGACGACACCGCCTGGGGCCCCAATCGTTCCCGCACACCGCATGCACACGTGCTCGGAAGAAAGCCCTTTCATCCGCAGCTGTAGCGAAGCACTCCAGGATCGAACAGGAATCTAAAAGCAGAACGCGGATCGCTCTACCTCTTGGGCACTCTCCCAAGAGGGTTCTCAGGCTGGAAAGCTCCATCCAGCCGATGAGAAGAACCGGCATGAGCACAAGAACACGACGAGCGCGCTCTGTTCACCATAGCGAGTTCTACCGCCGTACTACACACATCTGGGCATCCCAGGACGTCCGTCCTCGTGGCCGGCAGATATGCATGCGCATAGCGCTCCACCCCATGGAACGCCAGTGCTGAGCATCTTCAGTACAGCTTCAGCATCGGCTGATCACTCGGCGAGCTCATTCCTCGTCCAACGACGTCCCCGGAGCGAGAGCAGTAACGATGCGCGCCAGGTCATCATCACCCGCGAACTCAATCGTAATCCGCCCCTTCTTGGCTCCTCGGGTTACCTTGACCCTCGTATCGAACGCATCTGAGAGCCGTGTCGATAAGGCAGGAAGAGTCGCCGATCGCGTACGGAGCGGCTTGGCTCGCCGAGTATCGGGCTCGTCGTGCAGGGCCACGAGTTCTTCTGTTGCTCGCACTGAGAGCCCTTCGGCCACAATGCGCTGGGCGATACGTTCCATAGCCGCAACATCAGGAAGGCCCAGAAGAGCCCTGGCGTGTCCAGCCGACAGCACCCCCGCAGCAAGGCGTCGCTGCACAAGCGGAGGCAGCTTCATGAGGCGCAGGGTATTCGAGATCTGCGACCGAGAGCGTGCGATCCGTTGCGAGAGCTCCGCATGCGTGCAGTTGAAGTCCTCGAGCAACTGTTGGTAAGCAGCAGCCTCCTCCAGCGGATTGAGCTGGACCCGATGCAGGTTCTCCAGGAGAGCATCCCGGAGTAGGTCCTCGTCAGCTGCATAACGGACGACAGCCGGAATCGTCTCCAGTCCGGCCTCTTTCGCGGCCCGCAGACGCCGCTCTCCCATGATCAACTCATAGTCGGCCTCGCCGTCGTCGCCATGTTCGCGACGACGCACGACAATCGGCTGGAGTAGACCGACTTCCTTGATCGATGCGGCGAGCTCAGTGATGTCGTCCTCATCGAAAACCTGACGCGGCTGGTGCGGATTCGCGGCGATCAGGTTCACAGGCAGATCTGCGAAGGTCGCTCCCGGAACCGGGACGAGTGACGACTCCTCGGTGTCGCCGTCCTTCACGGTCTCCGCCTCCTTCACCTTGATGTCAGCAGGTACCTCCTCCGGTTCGGGAGCAGCCTGGGCAGGTTCCTCTCGCCGCTTCTCGACCTTCTCGGAGTCATTCTTCGCCGATGTTTCACGTGAAACACTGCGGGCAGTCTTGGAAGGCTTGGATCGTGTCGAGGCCTTCTTCTTGGACGCACTAGCGCTGGAGTCCGAGTTCTCCTTCGCAGCCGAGCTACGCCGCGATGTTCCCTTCGCCGCTGACGACTTCGATGGTGACTTCTTCGTCCGTTTCGAGGGCGCTAGAAGCGTTGCCGCGATGTCGTCCGATGTGCGCTGGCCGCCCTCCGCCTGAGATGCTTCATCGCTCGTCTGATCATCAGTCGCTTCAGCGTTCTTCGCAGTTGCCTCTTCCTGCGAATCCGGGAAGAAGACATCCGTAGGACGCGCCGACGGCGTCTCCGCCTGCGTCTCGGGAATGAGCGCCTGAAGTCCCCTACCGAGCCCGCGCCTCTTCTGCGCCATCGTCACGCCTCCTGTGCGTCGTCTGCGTCATTGCTACCAACCGCTGAGTTCTCCCAACCGGCGACCCCGCGCTGAGCGATCTCCTGCGCAAGCTGCTTGTAGGCCACCGCCCCTGAGCACCGCGGATCCCAGAAGACCACAGGTGCACCGAACGATGGTGCTTCCGCCACACGCACCGATCGTGGGATACGGGTATGAAGCGCCGCGTTGGGGAAATAGGCCCGAACTTCTTCCTCGACGTCCCGAGCCAGGGTCGTGCGCTTATCGAACATGGTCAAGGCGATCATGGAGACCGTCAGTGCTGGATTATGGATCCGCGCGATGCGCTCCACCGACCGGGTGAGCAGTGCAAGACCCTCCAGGGCGTAATACTCGGCTTGCATGGGAATGAGAACTTCACCGGCAGCGACGAATGCATTGATCGTCATCAGGCCCAGACTCGGCGGGCAATCAATGAGCACATAATCCAGACGAGGCAGGCCGGATGCCTCTCGGCTCCTCAAGTACTCCTGCAGCGCGTGGTGCAGACGCGACTCGCGCTCGGGAGTACTGATGAGTTCGATCTCAATGGCTGCCACATCGATTGTTGCCGGTACGCACAGCAGAGTCTCCGAGAAATGGGTTGCCACCACCACTTCCTCAATGCGGCTCCCATCGACAAGGACCTCGTAGATGGAGACCTGCTCATCATCATGCGCAACGCCGAGAGCCGTCGAAGCATTGCCCTGAGAGTCGGCATCGATGACAAGGACATGAAGTCCAGCTTCCGCCAGCGCAGCTGCGACATTGACCGTCGTCGAAGTTTTGCCGACCCCTCCCTTCTGGTTGGCGATAGCGATGATACGAGTCTGATCCGGATGCGGGAAACGCACTCCAGCGAACTCCTCTAGCGCCGAGTGATCGGCACGCAGCTGCTCGAAGATAGACGATCCCGACAAAACTGTTCTCCTCGGATGACGTCCCCGATCGCGTCCACGAATCGGGCACTTCAGTCTACGTGAGCTGGCCGACGCCGACGACCAGCCCCGCCGCATACGTTGTGCTCAATGACATGTTTCAAAGATTCCTGACGCATGTCGCGCTGTCGGACTCGCAAGTCGATCGCACTCCGCGGCCAGTGCGACCATGATGCGTCATCGCTTGGGTCTACGCACCTCGACGACCTTGGTCAGCTCTTCGCCCGGCGTCACAACCTCGTGAATGATCGCGGGATCAAGCTTAGCCTTCTTAATGACGTACTTCGCGGCCTCGGCCTCAACCTCGGCCTTGGCGCCTTTAAGAGCCAATAGACAGCCCCCTCGGCGAAGGATCGGCGCCGTGATCCGTACCAGCTTGGTCAAATTGGCGACGGCCCGAGCAGTCACGGCATCAAATCGATCCCTGACCTCCTCGGCACGAGCGCGGCGTATGGTGACGTTGTCCAAGTCGAGCTCGAGAGCAACGTCCTGCAACCATGCAACGCGACGCTCCATTGTTTCTATAAGTGAAACCTCTAAATCGGGTCGCAGGAGCGCAATCACAATTCCTGGAAATCCAGCACCGGAACCAACATCGGCCACTGTTCCACGAGCGGGCAGAAATGGCACCACTGCAGCAGAATTGACTATATGGCGACTCCACAGACGGGGCAGCTCGCGCGGCCCGACAAGTCCACGCAGCTCACCCTCCGAAACAAGCATTTCAGCGAAGCGCTCGGCACCCGCGAATGCGACTCCGAAAAGTTCTCGAACCTCATCTGACGGTTGTTCAACCGACATTGAAGAACTTTCTCGTGAACGCCCAGCGGGCGCATCATGGCTCACGTCATTCCTGCCCGAAAGTCTCGGCACCGCTGTCGGCGGGGCGATCCTCAGTCTCAGCTCCAGAATCGCTGGAATCCTGTTCTGCAGGCAGCACGACGACATAGCGCTCAGGTTCGGCGCCCTCAGATTCCGAGATCAGACCCTCGGCGGCCACAACATCATGGCAGACCTTACGTTCGAAAGGATTCATGGGCTCCAGCGATACGGTGTCGCCAGTGACTCGAACCCGTTTCACGGCCTCCTGCGCGACCTTCGTCAACTCAGAGCGCCGCTCGGCCCGATAACCATTGATATCGAGCATGAGGCGGGATCGGTTACCGGTGCGAGTCTGCACCGCCAGACGAGTGAGCTCCTGAACGGCTTCGAGTACTTCGCCATCACGACCGACGAGAACGGCCAGCTCCTGGGCATCCCCCTCCTCAGAGGCAACCACCGCAATGGACGCGCGGCCATGATCAACGTCAATGTCGATATCTCCTCCGAGATCGACGATATCGAGAAGTTCTTCAAGGTAATCGGCACCGACCTCACCCTCTTCTTCGAGGCGCTTGACGGTGTTGGACGGGGCGGTGTTCTCGCTCATGATGAGTCCGTTCTTCTCAATGTTCCGACTGTGACTCAGCTCCGGCGCTTCTTCTTATTCTGGGCCTTGCGCCGCTCGGCTGCGCGCTTCCGCTCACGCGCCCGCTTCTCGTAGCGACGACGCGCGATCTCCTCATCCGTCAGACCTCCGGGTCTGCGGGACGACGATTCACCCTCAGCCGTCATAGCGGCTTCATCCGCGGTCGATGACTGCTCAGAGTTCTTCTTCTGCCGGTCCTTTCGCACCGGCTGGGCACGCTGCCCACTGGTAGAGACCTTCCCCTCAGCCTCGGCCTTCGCGCGTTCCTCCTCTTCCAGAGAGGGCAGACCCTTGCGGGCGCGCTTGGCATTCTCACGGGCTCGGAACTTCTTCTCCGCCTCCGACCCGGGCGCAGGCATCCGACTAATGGTGTAGAACTGCTGCCCCATGGTCCACAGGTTCGAGGTGACCCAGTAGATCAGCACGCCGATCTGGAACTGCACACCAGTAAATGCGAAGAAGAGGGGCATGATCGTCATCATCATGCGCTGAGAACGCATCATGGGATTGTCCGAGTTCTTGGATGACTCGGGCATATTCTTCATGCTCAGCTGCGCCATCGTGTACCACTGTGTGGCGCTCATGGCGATGATCATGATGACGGTGACGATCTTGACGGTCAGGGCCGAGGATATATCCGAAGGATTCATGAAGGACGAGGAAAGACTCGCCCCGAAGACTGTGGAGTGTTGAACCTGATTCGCCAGATCGGCAGTGAGCGGACCGATCGAATCACGGCCCTCATAAGTGCCCTCGGCAATCGCCTGGAGATTCGCCAGCACCCGGAAGAGTGCGAAGAATATAGGCATCTGGATGAGGATCGGAAAACAGGAGGCGAAGGGATTCGTCCCGTGTTTTCGGTACAGCGCCATCATCTCCTCCTGTTGGCGCTGCTTCGAAGCGGCATCCTTCTTCCCTTTGTACTTCGCCTGAAGCGCCTGGAGCTCGGGCTGCATGAGCTGCATTCCCCGGCTGGCCCGAATCTGCCTGACGAACAACGGCATGATGAGGATCCGTACGAAGATCGTCAATCCAATGATCGACAGCACCCAGGCAACGCCTGGACCATCACTCAGGCCGATGAGAACCAGGAATTTGTGGATGTAGACCATGACCCAGGCGACGGCGACCTTGAGGGGCCACAGGATCGTGTCCATTGCACTCCTTGCTATAAGGCTATAAGGCGCGGCGAGTACCGTTCACACGGCTCTCAACCTAGTGGGATATTCGGCCTGCTTCCGATGATGATCATCCGGCAGTCCGGTCGAGCTCGAAACGGGGAATGTCGTGGGGATGGTGATAGCGCCATCGACCAGGATCGGGAACATGATCAACGCCACCAGGAGTCAAGGGATTGCATCGCACGAGTCGCCAGGAAGCCAGGAGAACGCCCTTGACCGCTCCATGGACCTGAATTGCTTCAACGGCGTAACCCGAGCACGTCGGGTAGTAACGGCACCGACGCGGGAACATCGGAGAAATACTCGTCTGATAGATGCGCACAGGAATCAGCAGCGCGCGCACGACATGTTGACGAATTACAGCTCTGCTCACCTGCGGCTCCCTTCCAGCTCCTCGGTACGTGAGAACTGCCGAGCTGCCTGGCGGCTGCGAGCGAGCAGACGATCCAAGTCAGCCCCCAGCTCATCACTCGTAGCACCGTCGGCCCCCGCCAGACCGCGCACGACAACTCGCGCCCCCGGCTCGAGGCTGCCCACGCGTGCACTCATGAGTGCACGAACACGACGCTTGATCCGATTGCGACGAGCGGCATGCGAGACCTGCTTCTTGGGAACGACGACGCCGACGAGAGCCGGAGTCGTCTCCCCGGCCTCGCCGGCGCTGTAGTGGATGACCAGCCTGCGGCTGCCGCTGCGCACACCGTATCGTACTGCGGCGAAGAAATCCTCACTCCGCAGCATTCGGTGCGCGGCCGGGAGCACCTCAGGCGGCGAGACGCGCGCGGCCCTTGCGACGGCGCGCAGCGAGAACAGCTCGGCCAGCACGAGTGCTCATGCGCTTGCGGAAGCCGTGCACCTTGGCACGGTGACGGTTGTTCGGCTGGAAGGTCCGCTTACTCACGGGTGTACTCCTGGTCGGATGATCGGAACCGTGCGTCACGGGGATCGCGACACGGTCGCTCGTACCGGCTGCCCCATGTATCGGGACGTGACTCCGCACGAACGTCCGCACAACAATACGGCCCCGTTTTCCGCAGGGTCAAACGATCTTGTGGTGTCCGCGATGAGAGTCCTGACACGCCGTCGTCACTGACCGTCATTGACGTGAACCGACCCGCGCCCGCCCGGCGGTCCGCCAATCCCCACCCTGTTGACTCGCTCGACTCCGGACCTGTGGATTCGGACTCGTAGACTCTGCAGAATCCGAAGCGGCGCGCACATGACCGGTGACACCCGCACAGTCCGCACAGTCCGCATGGGTGCCGCGACCCCGCCCTGTCGCCCTGACACTGAGTGGGACACGGACCGAGTCCATGCATGTCACGGCATGTCATGGCACGTCACGGCACGTCGTGAATGGACTGAGAGCAGACAGAATAGACACACGTGTGGACAACCCTGTGGAAAAACTTCATGATGTGAACCTCGATCACCCCCGTACATCAGGAGCACGTCGTGCCAGACGAAGCAACTACCAAGTGGCAGTCAGTCCTGGAGATCCTGTCCGACTCCACCGAGCTGAGCACTGGCAAGCTCTCCATCATTCGGATGACGCGCGTGATCGATGTCGACGGCACCCTCGTGCTCGTCGCCGGCTCGCCCTTCACCAAGAGCAAGGTCGAGGAGGCGCGTGCCACCATCAGTCAGGCCCTCACACAGGTTTGGGGTCATGACGTCCCCTTCGAGGTCACTGTCGATACCTCCTTGGATACCGGGGCACCCGCGCCGGCGATCCCCGTCACCCGCACACCGCAACCCGTGCCGCCTCAGCCCCAGGTCCCCGATCTATCCTCGGCACTGGCAGAGGCCGACGCACCCGAACCGGTCGTGCACGCTCGTCCATCCGACGTCGAACCGTCCGCAACCCCCAGTGCCAACAGCCCTCAATCCCTGCACCCCATGCATTCGACATCTCCAACGCACTCGACGCATCCGTCGCATTCGACGACACCGGCTTACGTCACCAACCCCGCCGCCGCCTTCGCACGTTCCGAGAATGCGCAGAGCTTCGACAAGAGTTCGCACTTGAACCCTCGGTATACCTTCGACAACTACGTCATGGGCGATTCCAACCGCTTCGCCTTCGCAGCCGCGCTGAAAGTGGCGGAGCAGCCCGGCAATGCAGCTTCGGATCGTTCCACCGGCGGCTACAACCCGTTGTTCATCTACGGTGGATCAGGATTGGGGAAGACTCACCTTCTGCATGCCATCGGCAACCATGCGCGGTCTCTGTACCGGGACATGATCATCAAATACGTCTCCTCCGAAGAATTCGTCTCGGATTTCATCGCCTCCGTGGCCGAGGGCAAAATGAATGACTTCAAGAGACGCTACCGCGACGTCGACATCCTGCTGGTCGACGACGTCCAGTTCCTGGGCGGCAAGGAACAAACTCTTGAAGAGTTCTTCCACACCTTCAATACCCTCTATATGGCCAACAAGCAGGTCGTTCTCACTTCCGACCTGCCCCCCAAAGACCTCAAGGGATTTGAGAAGCGTCTCTTATCGCGCTTCGAATCCGGACTCACCGTCGACGTTCAACCTCCGACTCTGGAAACCCGTACCGCGATCCTGCGCAACAAGGCCAGTGCCGAAGGCGTTGATCTGCCGATGCCCGTCCTGGAGTACATCGCCAGCCGGGTCACCACTAATATCCGCGAGCTCGAGGGAGCGCTGATACGCGTCACCGCCTTCGCCTCACTGACCGATCAGCCCATCGACCAGACATTGGCGGAGATGGTGCTCAAGGACATCATTGCCAACTCGGGCGGCGGAGAGATCACTGCCGCCATGGTCATGACTCAGACAGCCGATTACTTCAACCTGACGATCGAAGACCTGCGCTCCAAGGACCGGGCGCAGACCATGGTGCACGCCCGCCACATCGCCATGTACTTGTGCCGCGAGCTGATCGAGATGTCGACGACCAAGATCGGGAAAGAGTTCGGTGGCAAGGACCACACAACCGTCATGAGCGCGAGTCGCAAGATCAGTACGCAGATGGCCGAGCGTCGCGACACCTACAACCAGGTCCAGGAGATCACCGCTCGCATCAAGCAGGCCGCTCAGGCTCCCCGATGAGCCCGACGCCGCCCACCAGGCCACACCAAGACACAGCGCTGGAAACCGCGGAATACCGAGAAGAACAGGGAAGAACGGGTCCGTCGCGCCCCTTGGGGAGAAGTCTGCGCGTTCCGGTGGACAACTCGCCCCGCCATGTGGATGACGGTTACTGGGCCTGCGAGCTCATCAGCGGATGCGCGGGGAAAACCACTGCTGACGAGCCGGCTCCACTGAACCACTCTTTTGTCGTTCCACATCCGCCTCCCGCGCGCTTCCGGGCCGCAACGGGCTTATCCCCAGAATCCACATCTCCTAATACCCCTACTGAACTTCCATCACACGAACCCATCCCCACAGCCCGCATCAAGGGTGCCGGCCACCCCGCCGGGGCTCAGGAGAGACGACGGGCGCAGTGGCGAGCACATTGGTCATACCGGCATGTGGACGCATCCCTCCCTCATGCGTCTAGACTCCACCTGGATAGTTCTGCCCCTGACCGGGAAACGGAATCGCTCACTCGCGCTCGTCCGTGCTCGCTCACACTCGTTCATACCCGTTCGTATCAAGGAGGCGCCCTATGAAGCTGAGGGTCGACCGCGACGTCCTGGCCGAGGCCGTCACCTGGACCGCCCGCTCAGTACCCGCTCGTCCGCCCGTGCCCGTGCTGGCGGGCGTACGTTTGGAAGCCACGCGCGCCTCCCTCATCCTGGCGTCCTTCGACTACGAGGTGTCCGCACGCTGCGAGGTCGCCGCGGAAGTCGAGGAAGAGGGCGTCGTCCTGGTATCGGGGCGTCTATTGGCGGACATCGCCAAGGCTCTCCCCTCCAAGCCGGTCGACCTGGAGGTCGAGGGCACGAAGGTCGCCGTCTCATGCGGTGCTGCGCACTTCTCCTTGGCCGCTATGGCCGCTGATGACTACCCGGACCTGCCGGCCATGCCCGCAGTGGCCGGCACAGTCGATGCCCACGACTTGGCCCGGGCAGTCAGCCAAGTCTCGATAGCGGCCTCGCGGGACGAGACGCTTCCTCTGCTGACGAGCGTGCAGATGGAGGTCGATGGGGAGTCTCTGACTCTTATGGCCACTGATCGCTATCGCTTGGCGGTGCGCGACATGACCTGGTCCCCCCAGGATGACGGGCTGTCGACGCATGCGCTGCTCAAAGCCCGAACGCTCTCCGATGTAGCGAAATCCCTGACCTCCACCGGCGAGGTGACAGTGGCGCTGACGGACTCCGGTTCGACGACCTCCAGTCTCATCGGCTTCGAGGCGGGTGGACGGCGTACCACAAGTCTGCTGACCGATGGCGACTACCCCCCTGTCCTGCGATTGTTCCCGGAGACCACGACCATTCATGCGACTGTGGGACGTGAGGAGCTCATGGGCGCAGTACGCCGTGTCAGCCTGGTGGCTGATCGCTCCACCCCGATTCACATGGCCTTCTCCGAGGGCACTCTGACATTGGATGCAGGACAGGGCGACGACGCTCAAGCTTCTGAGCAACTGGTTGCTCATCTCGATGGCGAGGACATCACGACGGCCTTCAACCCCGGTTATCTGATTGACGGTCTCGGTGCGATTACGCAGCCGTATGTCAAGGTTGATTTCACTCATCCATCCAAGCCCGCAGTCCTGACCGGTATGAGTGCTATTGGCGGTGAGGAGGACACCTCCTTCCGCTACCTCCTCATGCCGATCCGTTTCGGCGCCTGAGCAGGACGGGCATACGCGCCCGTGCACATCCGTGTACGTCTCAGATCTCGCACTCGACGACTTCCGTTCCTACGATGAACTGGTTCTCGCTCTTCAGCCCGGTCCCACGGCTTTCGTAGGGCCCAATGGACAGGGGAAGACCAACCTCGTTGAGGCGATCGCTTATCTGTCGACCCTTTCGAGCCACCGAGTCGGTGCGGACACCGCTTTGGTCCGTCGAGCTGCGCCGGGTCAGCCGCAACCGGGTGGAGCAGTCGTGCGGGCCAAGGCGGTTCATGGTGATCGTCCCAGTGTTCTGGAGATCGAGATCATCGCGGGAAAGGCGAATCGTGCCCGGCTCAATCGCGGAGTCGTACGGCCCCGTGAACTTCTGGGAATTCTGCGCGCTGTCGTCTTCGCGCCTGAAGATCTGTCTCTGGTGCGTGAGGAACCGGGGGTACGACGTCGTTTTCTCGATGACTTGGCCGTCACCCTGCGTCCTTCTCTGGCCGGGGTGCGCGCCGAGCACGACAAGATCCTTGCTCAGCGATCCAGTCTGCTGAAGTCGGCCCGATCCGCGCGTCGTTCAGGGGGCGTGCCGGCCTCCATGATCTCCAGCCTCGAGGTGTGGGATGCCCAATTGGCCGCTGCTGCCGCTCGGCTCATCGCCGCGCGCGTCGACGTCGTCACTCGACTGCGCCCGTGGGCGGCGTCCTCTTATGAGCGAGTCAGTCAGGGACAGTCAGCAGCGCACCTCGCCTACCGGTCCAGCCTGCTGCTTCACGAGGGTCGCGCGGAGCCCGATCCGAGTGATGACATGGCAGTAACGGATGCCGAGACGGCGCTCAACGATGTCTCCTCGATCGCCATGCGCCTGGAGGCGGCCATGTCCGAATTGAGGGATCGCGAGATCGATCGTGGAGCCAATCTGGTCGGCGCGCATCGAGATGATCTGATCCTCCACGTGGGAGCCCTGCCCGCGAAGGGATTCGCCTCCCATGGTGAGCAGTGGTCTCTAGCACTGGCACTGCGGCTGGCGTCCTATGAGATGCTCCGACATGATGTCGATGCCTATGGCGGCGATGGCGAACCGGTTCTCATTCTTGACGATGTCTTCGCCTCGCTTGACGCTGGACGTCGCGGGGCACTGGCGGGTGTCGTCGTCGGAGCGCAGCAGGCACTGCTGACCGCGGCGGTCGATGAGGACATACCCGCTGAACTGGACGCGATGCGCTTCAGTGTCTCCTCTTCGGGGGTGAGTCGTGACTGAGGACGGCGACGCTTTGGCCATGCGTGCGTTGGCTCGTGAACGAGGGCATGCCTGGGAGGCGGGCGAGGTTCGCAAGGCCTTATGGCGACAGGTCGCGAGCCAGGACGGTGTCGCTGTTTGGGATGAGCGGCGGATGAAAGCGGACGCCTCCGGATCACCCGACGAGACCGATCGCGGTCCCGGACTGCCTCCGGGACGCGATCGCCCTGGTCCGACGCGCTTCGATCCGCGTACCGGTAAGAACGACCTTCGGCGGTATGCGGAGTCGCACGGATGGGCGAATCATCTGGCTGTCGCGTCGGTGTCGGTGAGGTGGACCGAGATCGTGGGACCGCAGATCGCCGGGCATGCCGTCATTGAGAGCTTCGAGCCCGGGCGATTGACTCTGCGCGCTTCATCCAGTGCGTGGGCTCAGCAGTTGCGCTTGCTCCTGCCCACGATCGAGCGGCGGGTGATCGAGGCCCTGGGACGTCACGGCGGTGCGGTCGAGATCCGAATCCTGGGCCCGGCCGGGCCGACCTGGCGCAATGGCCGTTTCGGCGGCGCCAGAGGCGGTCGCGGCCCGCGGGATACCTATGGGTGAGGCTTGATGATGCCTAATGATGACGGCTCATATCAGCTCATATCGGCCGTCGACCGCCTCTGGCGCCTCTTGTGCGAGCTGTTCCGTGGAGATCGGCCGGTCAGAGTGATCGAGTCAATGGCTGTATCTTCACGACGTGGTCGGCGCAGGCGGCCAGCAGTTCCTCGTCGTGAGTGACGATGACGACCACCTTGTCCGCTTCAGCGAGGTCGCGGATTGTGTGCGCCGTGGAGTGCAGATGCCGATAATCCAGTCCCGAGGAGGGCTCGTCGAAGACATAGATCTCTTTATCGACCATCTGCGCCGCAGCGACGACCAGACGCTGCTTCTGACCGCCCGACAATGACATGGGGTGACGCTCCGCCACGTCGGTCAGGCCGTGATCGATCAGGATCCGGTCAATCCGGTTGTCGTCGAGATCTTTGGAGGGTATGCCCAGAGTGAGTTCTTCACGCACCTCGGCGCCGAAGAGTTGACGATGAACGTCCTGCATGACGACATAGCCGAGTTTGGTTCTCTCCTTGCTGCGAATGATCCGCCCGTCCAGGCGAATCGTGCCGCGGGCCCGCTCGAGGCCGACGAGCACGCGCGTGAGAGTCGATTTTCCCGCTCCGTTGGGACCGACGAGTGCGGTCACCCGACCGCGTGGCAGCTCGAGTCGCGGAATGTTGAGGACCCGGTGGGAACCATAGGAGAAGCGCAGGTTCTCCAGCACCAGGCCGCGTGCGCTCCGGGTCGATGCGTCGTCTTGAGCATTCTGCGTGCTGATGTCAGTCGTATGCGCTGTGGACCCCTGGTCGTTCTTCTCGGAACCTTCATCCTCGGCGTGCAGGACGAGGGACGGCTGCATGGGGGTGACCGGGCGAAGGGCGCGCAGTCCCAGGTCGGTTCGCTCCCGCTCGCTCATCGCCCACAAGTGCGCGGCGGGCATCTCGCGCACGATCCTGCCGCCATCGAGCAGAATCACACGATCCACGATGTCGCGCAGATAGGACAATCGGTGTTCGGCGATGACCATGGTGGCGCCCGATGCGTGCAGATCCAAGAGCACCTTGCGCAAGAGCGCCACCGATTCCGACGACAGATTCGAGGTGGGCTCGTCGAACAGGTGCACCTGGGGTTTGACGACCATTGAGGATGCGCAGGCCACGAGTTGTTTCTGGCCGCCCGAGAGACGGAAGAGATTGGCGTTGAGAAGGTCTTCGATCCCCGTTCGCCGCGCAGCCTCCATCAGGCGGCTGCGGATGACGTCAGGATTCATTCCGAAGTTCTCCGGACCGAATGCGAGCTCACTGCGCACGTCGGAGGTGAAGAACTGGGTGCGGGGATTCTGGAAGACCGTGGCGACTTCGCGGCCGGTCACGTCCAGCGGTGAAGCGGAGGCATCGACGTTCGCCACCACAACGCTCCCGGTGAGGATTCCAGGATGGAAGTTGGGCACCAGGCCGTTGATCAGGCGCAGCAATGTGGATTTCCCGCAACCGCTGGCGCCGCACAGCAGAACGCATTCACCCGGTTGGACGCGAAGGCTCACATCCTTCAGTCCGAGAACGGCTGTATTTTCTGAATCTTCTGCACTTTCTGTGCTTTCTGAGTTCGCTGTCCTTACTGCACGTGCCGTATTGGCGTCATCGGTAGTCTCGGTGGCGCTCTCGGAGCCGTAGGCGAAGGAGACGTGGTCGATGTCGATCATGGCGTCGGCCATCACAGCACCCCTTTGAGGAAGACGAAGATGATGAGGAACGACATCATCAGGCCCACAATGTCGCTGATGCGGAAACGGAGATCGGTGATGGTGGTGCGCGAACGCGTGCCGCCCAGTCCCCGGGTGAGGGCTGAGGCCGCCAGTTCATCGCCGATCCGGGTCGCCGAGACGAGGAAGGGGACCATGATGTGCTCCACCGTCGTCAGCGGCTCGCGCAGGAAACCCCAGGGACCCGGGTGAAGACGGCGCAGACTCACCGCCTGGATCACGGCGGTGAGCTCCTCACCCAGGGTTGGGAAGAACCTCAGCATGACGGCCAAAGGGATGATGATGGCGTCGGGCGTCCGCAACCGGCGCAGGCCCTCGATGAGTTCGGACGGAGTGGTGGACCGCGCCAGGTACACACCCATGGTGAGGACGGTGACGAAGTTGCCCAGGAAGAAGCCCACCGCTCCCACGGTCTGCCACACCGGACCTTCTAGGATCTGTGTACCCAGGACTTGGATTCCCCGACAGATTCCGAAGAGCAGGACCTGAATTCCCAGGGCTCGCCAGGAGCCGATGGTGACGAGCAGGAAAGCGGCGCAGACGAAGGACACGAGAGCGGCTGTCTGCTCCACTCGCGTGAGTGCTGCCACATTGACCGTGATGACGAGCAGGAGCTTGGTACGAGGGTCGAGGCGGAACCAGCCGTCGTGCGCGGATGCTGCGAGAAACTGCATATCGGGCGATTCAAGCAATGCCGGCGCGCACGAAATGCTTGCGCAGCATCTTCTGACCCAGCAGTCCGCCCAGGCAGGAGGCTATGAAGACAAGGGTCAGCAGTCCGGCTAGGAAAGCCGGAGAGAACAGGGCTTCCCAGGCCTGCGCATAGCCCTCGCCCATCTCGGTTCGCATATCGGCCATATAGGCGTCGTGCTGGAAGTACAGCGGCAGTATCGGGCCGACGATCCACAGGGAGAAGAGTCCGTAGGCGATCACCGAGGCGCGGGCTGAGCGGTAGTGGCCGCGGGCCAGGACGACTTCGGCGAGCGCTGAGAAGACGGCCGCGGCGAGCAACGACGTCCAGGCGTGCCCGGTCAGCACCATGAGCAGGGACGAGACCATGGCGGTGAGGAATATCATTCCGGGCTTGCGGATACGGGTGATGTAGAGCGCGAAGACGATGCCGTTGGCGAGGCTTCCGAGCACAATGCCGATGGCGTGAACGACCGGCCCGAATAATCCGAGCATGCCGAAGCCGAAAAAGACGACGAAGTACAGGGCGGTGAAGGTGCCCACCGTGATGAGGTCCTTCGGCTTGAGAGATCTATCCGCAGTGGGTCTTGTGGGTGCAGAGGTCTTTGATGTTCTTGGGGCTTCTGACGTCGTTGAAGTCTCGGAAGGCGCGGAATTATTGGGATTCTCGGAACTCGTGGACATGGGAACGTTCCTCCTCCTCGGCAATGAGGTTAGGTGCACCTAAATGGTAGGGAATCAATATCTCGTGTCCAGTCGTCTGTCAAGATGCGGACGCTCGGGAGGGGACGCTCTGGTGACGTTGCACACGTCCGACAAGTATCGTCTGACAACGGTTTTCATGTCGATCCACGATAGAATCGTCTCTGAAATGCCCATGGTGCGCCCCGGGCTGTTCGCAGGTACCCACCTACACGCCGCGGGACCGAGCCCGCCAGTAGGCGTTCAGAGGGATCGGGTCCCGCCCGGCGCACAGAAAGAGGAGCAGCTGACACGTGTCTGACCAGGACCAGCCTGTGACCACCGCAGAGTCCTCTATGTCTTCTATGTCGTCCATGTCTTCGATCGGCCAGGGGGCGTCCGACTACGGCGCCTCCGACATCACTGTTCTCGAGGGACTCGAGGCGGTGCGCAAACGGCCCGGCATGTACATCGGCTCCACTGGTGAGCGCGGGCTGCATCACTTGGTGTACGAGGTCGTCGACAATGCCGTGGATGAGGCCCTCGCCGGTTACTGCGACCACATCAAAGTCACCATTCAGGCCGACGGCGGGATTAAGGTCGTCGACAATGGTCGCGGCATCCCCGTCGACGATCACCCCACTGAGCACAGGCCCACCGTCGAGGTCGTCATGACGATCCTCCATGCCGGCGGCAAGTTCGGCGGCGGCGGCTACGCCGTCTCCGGCGGACTCCACGGCGTCGGCGTCTCCGTGGTCAACGCCCTATCGACCCGCGTCGATACCGAAGTGCGCCGTCAGGGATATGTGTGGCGCATGAGCTTCGGCGATGGCGGGAAGCCGACCACGCCCCTGGTCAGGGGCGAGGAGACCTCCGAGACCGGCACCACTCAGACCTTCTACCCGGATCCCGCGATCTTCGAGACCGTCGTCTTCGACTACGAGACGCTGCGCCGTCGTTTCCAGCAGATGGCCTTCCTCAACAAGGGCCTGCGCATCACGCTCACCGACGAGCGCGAGGGCGTGACCGACGCCGGCGATGAGATCACCGGCGATGAGGCCGGTCCGGCCGACCAGCCGGTGGTGGGACACCGTTCGGACACCTACTGCTACGAGTACGGTCTGCGCGATTACGTGGCCTTCCTCAACAAATCCAAGAAGGTTGAGCTCATCCACCCCGAGATCATCGACTTCGAGGCCGAGCAGACCCTCGACGACATCCACGGCATCAGCCTCGAGATCGCCATGCAGTGGACGAGCGCCTATTCCGAGTCGGTGCACACCTATGCCAATACGATCAACACCACCGAGGGCGGCACTCACGAGGAGGGCTTCCGCACGGCGCTGACCACCCTGGTCAACAAGTACGCCCGGGAGAAGGGCCTGCTCAAGGAGAGGGACGGCAACCTGACCGGTGACGACATCCGCGAGGGCCTGACCGCCGTCATCTCCGTCAAGCTCTCCGAGCCGCAGTTCGAGGGGCAGACCAAGACCAAGCTCGGCAACACCGAGGCCCGCACCTTCGTCCAGCAGACCGTCTACTCCCAGCTCGGCGACTGGCTGGACTCCCACCCGGCCGACGCCCGCTCCATCATCACCAAGGCATCCCAGGCCGCCGCCGCGCGCCTGGCCGCCCGCAAGGCCCGCGAGGCCACCCGCCGCAAGGGCGTCCTGGAGTCCGCCTCCATGCCCGGCAAGCTGCGCGACTGCTCCTCCCGGGTGGCCGCCGACTGCGAGATCTTCATCGTCGAGGGCGACTCGGCCGGCGGCTCCGCCGTCGGCGGGCGGGACCCAGAGCACCAGGCGATCATGCCGATCCGCGGCAAGATCCTGAACGTGGAGAAGGCCCGGCTGGACCGCGCCCTGTCCAGCGACACGATTCGCAGCCTCATCACCGCCTTCGGCACCGGCATCGGCGAGGAGTTCGATATCGCCAAGCTGCGCTACGGCAAGATCGTCATCATGGCCGACGCCGATGTGGACGGCCAGCACATCGCCACCCTCCTGCTGACCCTCCTGTTCCGCTACATGCGGCCTCTCATCGAGAACGGCCACACCTACATCGCCATGCCGCCGCTGTACCGGCTCAAGTGGTCCAACGCCGAGCACGAGTTCGCCTACTCCGACGCCGAGCGGGACAAGCTGCTGGACTCGGGCCGGGCGGCCGGGCACCGCCTGCCCAAGGACGGCGCCATCCAGCGCTACAAGGGCCTGGGCGAGATGAACGACCACGAGCTGTGGGAGACCACCATGGACCCGACCACCCGGATCCTCAAACAGGTCACCCTGGATGAGGCGGCCGACGCCGACGAGACCTTCTCGATCCTCATGGGCGACGACGTCGAGCAGCGGCGCTCCTTCATCCAGCGCAACGCAGCGGACGTGCGCTTCCTGGATATCTGAGATATCCGGATCTGCTGAAGCACCCTGACACGATCCCACGACCATCTAAGGAAACCTGTGAGCGACGAAGTTGAAGAGATCATCGGCAACGAGGGCCTGACCGACGTGGTCGCCCCGGAGCGGATCCAGCCGGTCGATCTCCAGATGGAGATGCAGCGCTCCTACCTCGACTACGCCATGAGCGTCATCGTGGGGCGCGCCCTGCCGGATGTTCGTGACGGTCTCAAGCCGGTCCATCGCCGCGTCCTGTACGCCATGTACGACGGCGGCTACCGTCCCACGGCCTCCTTCTCCAAGTCATCGCGCATCGTCGGTGACGTCATGGGCTCCTACCACCCCCACGGCGACGGCGCCATCTACGACGCCCTGGCCCGACTGGTGCAGTGGTGGTCGCTGCGCTACCCGCTCGTGGCCGGGCAGGGGAACTTCGGCACCCCCGGCAACCTGGGGCCGGCCGCCCCCCGGTACACCGAGTGCAAGATGGCCCCTCTGGCCATGGAGATGGTCCGCGACATCGATGAGGAGAGCGTCGATTTCCAGGACAACTACGACGGGCGCAACCAGGAGCCGGTCATCCTGCCGGCCCGCTTCCCGAATCTCCTGGTCAACGGTTCGGAGGGCATCGCGGTGGGCATGGCCACCCGCATCCCGCCGCACAACCTGCGTGAGATCGCCTCCGGAGTCCAGTGGTTCCTCGCACATCCCGAGGCCAGCCGCGAAGAGCTGCTGGAGGCTCTCATCGAGCGCATCCCCGGCCCCGATTTCCCCACCGGCGCCACCATTCTGGGGCGTCGCGGCATCGAGGACGCCTACCGCACCGGGCGCGGCTCGATCACTCAGCGGGCCGTGGTCAACGTCGAGGAGATCCAGGGCCGCCAGTGCCTGGTGGTCACCGAGCTGCCCTACCAGGTCAACCCCGACAACCTTGCGGACAAGATCGCCCAGCTGGTGCGCGACGGGCACGTGGGCGGCATCGCCGACATCCGCGATGAGACCTCCGGGCGCACCGGCCAGCGCCTGGTGATCGTGCTCAAGCGCGACGCCGTGGCCAAGGTGGTGCTCAACAACCTGTACAAGCGCACCCAGCTGCAGGACAACTTCCCCGCCAACATGCTCGCCCTCGTGGACGGGGTGCCGCGCACCCTGAGCCTGGACGGCTTCGTGCGCCATTGGGTGAGCCATCAGATCGATGTCATCGTGCGCCGTTCGCGCTATCGTCTGCGCAAGGCCGAGGAGCGCCTCCACATTCTGGAGGGGCTGCTCAAGGCCATTGATGCGCTCGACGCCGTCATCGCCCTCATCCGCCGTTCGCCCACGACCGAGGAGGCCCGCAGCGGCCTCATGGGTCTGCTCGACGTCGATGAGGCCCAGGCCGAGGCCATCCTCTCCCTCCAGCTGCGCCGCCTGGCCGCCCTGGAGCGCTTGAAGATCCAGCAGGAGTCCGAGGAGCTGCGAGCCAAGGTCGCCGACCTGCGCGACATCATCGCCTCCCCCCAGCGTCAGCGGAGCATCGTCTCCGAGGAGCTGGCCGAGATCGTGAACAAGTACGGCGATGAGCGCCGCACCCGCATCGTGCCCTTCGACGGCGAGATGAGCATGGAGGACCTCATCCCCGAGGAGGACGTCGTCGTCACGATCACCCGCTCCGGCTACGCCAAGCGCACCCGCACCGACTCCTACCGCTCCCAGCACCGGGGCGGCAAGGGCATTAGAGGCGCTGCCCTGCGGCAGGACGACGTCGTCAGCCACTTCTTCGTCACCACGACCCATCGTTGGCTGCTCTTCTTCACAAACCTGGGGCGGGTCTACCGTGCCAAGGCCTACGAGCTTCCCGAGGGCGGCCGCGACGCCAAGGGGCAGCATGTGGCGAATCTGCTGGCCTTCCAACCCGGTGAGGAGATCGCCCAGGTCATGGAGCTGGGAGGCTATGACCAGGCCGACTACCTCGTTCTGGCCACCCGCCGCGGCCTGGTGAAGAAGACCCGCTTGGGCGAGTACGAATCCAATCGCTCCGGCGGCGTCATCGCCATCAACCTGCGCGAGAACGGTGACGGAATCAGTGATGAGCTCGTCTCCGCCTCCCTGCTGTCCGCCGGTCAGGACCTCCTTCTCGTCTCCCGTCACGGACAGTCACTGCGGTTCCACGCCGATGACGAGACCCTGCGTCCCACTGGCCGGGCGACCTCCGGTGTGACCGGCATGCGATTCCGACCCGGCGACAGTCTGCTGGCCATGGGCGTAGTCGATCCGCAATGGACCGATGCCGATCTGTTCGTCGTCACCGAGGGCGGCTACGCCAAGCGCACGGCCATCGCCGACTACCCGACCAAGGGGCGCGGGGGCCTCGGAGTCAAGGTCGCCAACCTCGTCGAGGCTCGGGGCGATCTGGTCGGCGCGCTGGTGACCGCACCCAAGGACGAGGTCCTGTGCATCATGGCCTCGGGCAAGGTGGTGCGCTCGGCGGTGGCCGAGGTCTCCCGCACCGGTCGAGCCACTCAGGGCGTGACCTTCGCCAAGCCCGATGACGGCGATCGGATCATCGCCGTGGCGCGCAGTACCGAGCGCGAGCTCGAGAGCGCTGATGGTGCTGATATGGCTGATAGGGCTGACGATCCTGATCCGGCCGCCGATGGATCCGCCGGCGAGGAACCGGGATCGGCCGGCGAGCAGCCCGGGGCGGCCCAGTCCGAGACGATAGGCTCCGAGGGCGCCCAGTCGGATGACGAGAATCCGGGCGAGACAGTCGCGGACAGCGCTGCGCCGAGCGGTGGTGAGGCGGTAGGCTCGGGCGACGACGAGAGTGAGGTCCAGGCATGAGTCAGTCGGAGTCCTTCCCCTCCATGGGGGGAGACAGTGCGTCCCCGAATACCGCGAATTCCGGTAGCAAGTCCGCTAAGACGATTGCCGGTCCGCGGCGCGTGCGGCTGACCCTGACTCGCGTCGACCCGTGGTCCGTCATGAAGGTCTCCTTCATGCTCAGCGTGGCGGCGGGCATCATGTTCGTGGTGGCCGCCCTCTTCGTGTGGTACATGCTCGATGCCCTGCACGTGTTCTCCACCATCAAGGAGCTGGCGGGCACGATCATGAACTCCGATAACAACGCCTACTCGACCCTCGTGGAGTACCTGGCCCTGAAGCAGACAGTCTCGATGGCCATCATCATCGGCGTGGTCAATGTGGTTCTCACGACCGCCCTGGCCACGGTGACCGCCTTCCTCTACAACCTGACTGCGACACTCGTCGGTGGGGTTCATCTCACACTGGCGGATGACTGATCGGATTTGGAGGCGATCGATGCGGTGGGATAACCTCATCCGCGTCACCCGGGCCTATAGCTCAGTTGGTTAGAGCGCATCCCTGATAAGGATGAGGTCGCTGGTTCGAGTCCAGCTAGGCCCACCGCCCGCGGTGGAACGATTGAGGAGGGTTCATGAAGAACCGAATGCTCGTTTCAGCCGCGGTTTTCTCGTTGCTCGGGGCCGTAACCTATGCGGCGTGGCTGAGGATCGAGGCGGCACGCGCTGAGCGTGCAGCATGGGCCGAGGTTACTGACCCGGTCGAGTAAACCAAGGGGCTATGGCGCAATTGGTAGCGCACCTGCTTTGCAAGCAGGGGGTTACGGGTTCGAGTCCCGTTAGCTCCACAATTTCGGACGTACTAGAACCGCTGACATCGGAAGATGCGGGTTTTGGCGCGAGGGCGGCGAACGGATCGGTGATTCGTATCGTCGTCTTTTCTTCTTCGCATCAGTCGATGGCGGGAGTCGGTGGCGGGCCTGCGGCGCAGGCCAGGGCTGCGAGTCCGCTGATTCACGGCAGGGAGTTGTGCCATCCCTCATCCACAGCTGTGGTCGCGGACCACAGGGCCAGGGTGATGGTCGCGGTGCCCATTAGCGGTTCCGCTCTCAGCCTGGGTTGAAGGTGCATCCTGGCTGGGCCGCGAAATTGCCATGGGACTGCGGCGGGTTCGCCGGGTGGACTCGGGTCATGACACCGAATGCTGCAACCTTGATTCGAGACGGACTGGCGCTCGACGTTGATGAGCGCTCGGTGGTCGCTAACGCCCTACTTGAAAACATTGACGATACAGACGATGCGAGTGAAGTTGATGATGCGTGGCGTGTCGTAGTTTCTAGGCGAATTGCAGAGATGCGTTCTGGCGCGGTTGAAATGATCGACGCTGACGAGCTTTTCGCTGAGATGCGTGCTTCTGTGGCCGAATAATGTTGGCCCAGCGGGTACATCCCGAGGCGGCTGACGAACTACGCCACAACAACTAACCGCACTGCAGACGACCGAGCACGCAATCATTCGCCAGCCATATTTTCTGGTAGGTGCAGCAAGCTTATTGGTGAACTGATAGCCCCTGGTGGGGACTAGATGTCGAGTTCTTCGACATCGCGGGCGTTGGTTGAGCCGCCAGCGTGGAAGGACTCTAGGCGGCCAAGCAGGTCTTCCAGCGTAGAGAGTTCCTTCGGGGTCAGGGCTTGGAAGAAGCGTTCTCGTTCGGTGCGCAAGGTCGGCTGTAGAGCCGACCACCAGGCCTGCCCCTCGGGAGTGAAGCTTAAGAGTCTCGCGCGCGCGTCCTCGGGGTGTCGCCTGGTCTGTACCCAGCCCACAGCGACCAGGTGTTTGACCGTAGCGCCGATATTGCGCGGGTCCACAGCGATAGCGACGGCGACCTCAGCCTGGGTCCGCTCGCCGCTGGCCAGGGCTGCCATCGCAGTGAACTGCGCGGTGGTCACGCCCCGCTCCGTGAGATAGGAGTGCCACGCCCTCTCGGCTCGGCGCCCCAACGTGGCGAGGAGGAAGCTCGCCCTCCGCCGGTATTCGACGCCATCCGATATAGTCATGTTTTATGTATAACACGCCTTCCTCGACAGTACCAATCCCCGCCGACCACAACACCATCAACCCGTTCGTCATCGTCTCAGACGCCAACGGCTTCATCCGCTTTGTCGAAGCGGTCTTCGGCGGCAAGGAAGCCGAGCATGTCAGAACCCTCGATCGCGACGGCAAGATCATCCACGCCGAGGTCGTCGTCGGAGGCTCCACGATCATGCTGAGCGACAGCAAGGACGACTGGCCTTTCACCCCTGCTTTCCTGCAAATCTACGTCTCTGACGCCGAGACCTGCCTGAACACGGCAGCGCAGCTCGGCGCGCAGGTCGTAACGCCCTTGTGCGATTTCTACGGCGGCTACCGCCTCGCGCGCATCCTCGACCCCTGGAAGAACCTCTGGTGGCTCTATGAGCCTGACACGCAGCCGGTTTCGCAGAACCAGCGCGACAGCGATACCGAGTGGCACGACCGCAAGCCCAGTCTCGTCTACACCACCTTGATGGACACGATGGGCAGCCTCGGTCGGCCGGAATCTCGTGAGCGTGATCATGAATCATGAGGAGCAGTCCTGACCCAGCAGTTCCCCACCGGAGCCGCCCGACGACTGCGCGGTTTATCCACACGCGACCCTCATGTCGTGTTGTCGCTCCGATCGATTGAGTGGGACCGATCTCGGTGCGGGGTACGACCGATTTCGAGCCGGAAGTGGACCGATCTCGGCGGAGGGGCGGTTGGGGCTGGGCGTCTGGAAAGTCACAAGGCCGGGCAGCGTCGACGCACAGCGGTGGACAACCCAGCGCACGGGGCCGTGTCCACAGGAGTGGAACAGCATGTGGCTTCAGCGCTCGGTTTTCCCCACCTGTGGGCAGAGCTGTGGAAAATTACATCGATGTTTTTCCACATGTGTGCGCACAGCTGTGGATGAATCACACCGTTGTGCTTCCCCAGATTCACAACCCTGAACAAACCTGTGGATAACCGTTCGATGACGGTCAGATAGGCTTGTCATTCCGCTCATGCAAGTGCCGCCCGCAGACAGATCACACCGATGAGCGCGATGGTGATACCCACAGTGCCGCACACTCCGTAGACGGTGCGCCTGTTCCTCGGGGCCCATGCGTACAGCGCCGCCACGATCGCGCCGGTCACGAGTCCTCCCAGATGGCCCTGCCAGGAGATGTTCGCTCCGATGAAGGAGATGGCCAGGTTGAGCACGAGCAGTCCCACGATCGCGCTGGTGTCCCTGCCGAATCGTCGCTGAATGATGAAAAGCGCTGCGAACAGGCCGAAGACCGCGCCGGAGGCGCCCACCGTCGAGGTCAGCCATGAGGCCGGTGCCGTCGGAGAGGCCAGCCAGTAGATCATGGTCGATCCGCCCAATGCGCTCAGAGCGCACAGGGCGGCGAAGCGCCACCTTCCGAGAATCGGCTCAAGAGCGCTGCCCAGAACCCACAGTGCCCACATGTTGAAAGCCAGGTGCATCAGCGACGCATGGAGGAAGGCGGTCGTCATGAAGCGCCACGGCTGGCTGCTCGCCACCGCGGGCACGAAGGCGAACTGGGCTCCCAGTGAGGGAAGCGCCATCTGCACCAAGTAGATCGTCACGCAGGCGATGATCAGCCCTTTGGTCACCAGGGCATCGGTGATCGCCCGTCCGCCGAGTAGCGAGCTCACTCCTCGACGGGACGAGGCATTCCTGCGGGCGCAGTCCACGCAGTGCACACCGACGGCGCTGGGCACCTGGCATTGAGGGCAGGTGGGGCGATCGCAGCGCTGGCAGCGCACGTACGTGACGCGGTCCGGATGGCGCGGACATACCGGGGACGGGTCGGGATTGGTGCTGGGCTGGGTCATGGCAGCTCCTGTCGGACTCCGCAGCTCGAAGAGGAATCAATCGCGTGCGCTGACGCCGTCGGTCCGTGAGGAGCCGACGGCGTCGAAGCACGGGGCAGTAGGGGCTCGACTCACTTCGTGACGGTCACCGAGGTGATGACGACATCCTCGAGAGGGCGGTCGCGCGGGTCGGTGGACACCGCCGAAATCGCATCGACCACCTGACGGGAGGCGTCATCGGCGACCTCGCCGAAGATCGTGTGCTTGCCCTGCAACCACTCGGTGGGAGCGGTGGTGATGAAGAACTGGGAGCCGTTGGTGCCCTTGCCGAGCCGACGACCGGCATTGGCCATGGCCAGGATGTAGGGCTGGGTGAAGGTCAGGGAAGGGTCGATCTCGTCGTCGAAGGTGTAGCCGGGGCCGCCGGTGCCAGTGCCCAGGGGGTCGCCGCCCTGGATCATGAAGCCCGGAATGACGCGGTGGAAGATCACGCCGGAGTACAGGGGCGCGTTGGACTGCTCCTTCGTGCGGGGGTCGGTCCAGGTCTTCTCGCCGGTCGCCAGGCCCACGAAGTTCGAGACGGTTTCAGGAGCCTGCTCCGCGAAGAGCTCAAGGCGGATGTCGCCGAGGTTGGTGTGCAGTGTCGCTTCCATGACCGCAATCGTTGCACGCGTCCTGCGAACAGCGGTGTGACGCTCGGCGGTGGACTCTCCTGTTCACCCCAGGCAAAACGCCTGTCCGGATTGCGGGTGCCACAGGCCCGCAGGTGGGACGATGGAGTCAAGCGACCTCATCGTTCAGAGCAGGGAGACCATCATGGCTTGCAAGACCTTCGCGAAGAAGATCGACACTGACCAAATCCGTCAGGAGACGGCCTCCCTCGCCGAGAACATCGCGGCCCAGGCCGAGCGCGCCGCCGTATGGGCGGCTCCCCGGGTGAGCAAGGCCCGCACCGAGGTCGCCAAGGCCGCCAAGGAGGCCCAGCTGCGCGCACAGCCCGTCGTCGAGGAGGCCCGTACTCGGGTGGTCGAGGACTATGTTCCAGCCGCTCACAGGGCCGCCGTCGCCGCTCAGAACGCGGCCGACACAGAGGGTACGCTTACCGAGCGTGCTCAGCGCATCGCCGTCGCCGCGAAGAACGCGGCGCTCGAGATTCCGGAGGTTCCCGTGAAGAAGAAGCACCCCGTCCTCAAGACGCTCGGCTGGCTCGCACTGGCCGGTGCCGCAGCGGGCGCCGCCTACGTCGTGTGGCGGCGCAGTCAGCCCGTGGAGGACCCGTGGGCCGAGGAGTACTGGGCCGACGCCGCCGAGGATGAGGCCGTCGGGGAGGGGATCTCCGCTCCCGTGGTCCCGGCCGAATGAGGCGATGAGGCTGTTGAGGCAGTCGAGAGTCGGCATCGCTTAGTCGCATCGATCGCATCAAGACCGATGACCAAGGCCGACGCCGATTGATGGCGTCCCCCGTGCGCGTCGTGCGCGCCGCACGGGGGTGCCGTTCCGGCCGGGATGGCCGGTACGGCTCCGCGCGGGCTCTCGGGTGGATAGGCTGAGAGCATGAGCGCCATCGTTCCCGCGTCCACGGTGCCCCTGATTCGAGGCACCAACGAGCCCGCTCCCCTGCACATGCCGCAACTCGGTCTCGGTACCTACAAGATCGGTGCCGAGCAGGTTGAGCGAGTTGTCCGCGATGCCCTCGACGTCGGCTACCGGCACATCGATACCGCTCAGATGTACGGCAACGAGGCCGGGGTCGGTGCCGCCCTTGCGAGCTCGCGGGTCCCCCGCGACCACCTATGGGTGACCTCCAAGCTCGACAACCCCAATCACCGGCGCGAGGACGCCCTGCGCAGTTTCGAGGCCACCATGCGCGACCTGCGTTTGGATGTGCTCGATCTCTTCCTCGTCCACTGGCCGATGGCCGACTCCCCCGGTATCGACCTGGTCGACACCTGGCGCACCATGATCGACATTCTGGAGTCCGGTCGTGTGCGTGCCATCGGCGTGTCCAACTTCCAGGCCGAGCATCTGCGCACGATCATCGAGGCCACCGGCGTGACTCCGGCCGTCAACCAGATCGAGCTCCACCCGTATCTCTGCCAGGAACAACTGCGCGCACTGCACGACAGCCTCGGGATCGTCACCGAGTCCTGGTCCCCCCTGGGCCGCGGTCGGCTGCTGGAGGAACCGGTCGTCAGGGACGTAGCCGCAACGCTTGGCGTCACGCCCGCCCAGGTCGTCATCCGCTGGCATGTGCAGCACGGACTGGTGGTCATTCCGAAAACGACGCATTGCGAGCGCATGCGCGTCAATGCGGACGTGTTCTCCTTCGGATTGTCGCGTGAGCAGATGGCGGCGATCGATGCGTGCGACCGGGGACTGCGCACGGGATCGCACCCCGACCGGGTTCAAGAGCGGTCTTGAAGCGCAGGGCCCTCATTTCCAGCGCAGAAGACCCAGGAAACCCAGCATCATGACGAGGAAGCCCACGTACAGGTTGCCGTTGGCCAGCCAGTCGTTGGCGTGGTGGGCGCGGAAGTACGGCAACGGATACTTGCCCTGGAAGAGGTAGGTCGCCACCACCCACAACAGCCCGATCACCATGAGAGTCACCATGGTGGGCGCGTACCAGTTGGGGCTGCCGGTGCGCTTGACCTTGACCGGAACGCGCGAGACGCGGTTCGCCGCGGATCGCGACTCCTGCTCTTCCTTCTTCGCTGCGGCCGCCTTGGCTGGGTTGCCCGAGCGCTTGGGGGCGGACTTACTCGACTGGGCCACGCGGGCCTCCTCACTGGCGGGGCGATCGGGGATCCGGACTTGTTGCCGGGCTTTGTCGATGCCTAGCCTAGGGCATCGTAGAGCAGAATCCGTCGGTCCTGAGTCGTGGCCGAGGCGCACAGACCCCTAGACTGGTCAGCGGCACATGAATCTCAGACCACCAGGAGGGCTGATGGCAACAAACCACAGGGCGAAGCCGCGTCGCCGTTCAGCGCTTGACCGGGTCCTGTCGGGATTCGGGGAGCTTCTCATCACCGTCGGGGTCGTCGTGGCGCTCTTCCTGGTGTGGCAGCTGTGGTGGACCGGTTTCGACGCGAATAAGAAGGCCGAGGCCCATACCGTCGCCTTCCATGAGACGCAGGTGGACTCCCCCAAGACGGAGGGAACCAAGCACACCGAAGACCCGCCGGTGCCCGATGAGGCCGCCTACGGCGAGACCATCGGTATGCTCATCGTCCCCAAGTGGTACGGCGTGACGAACAACAACATGCCGATCGTCGAGGGCACGGGCAGTGATGTGCTGGATCAGGCTGCGGCCGGCCACTACCCGGACACGCAACAGGTCGGTGAAATCGGCAACTTCGCACTAGCCGGCCACCGGCGCACCAACGGAAACTCCTTCCTGCGCATTGACACGCTTGAGGAGGGCGATGAGATCGTCGTCGCCACCAAGGACACCTGGTACGTCTACACGGTCTCATCGCACGAGATCGTCGACCCGACGCAGGTCGATGTCATTGCCCCGGTTCCGGGTGATCAGGAGGCCCAGCCCGTGGATCGCTACATCACGCTGACGACCTGTCATTCGCTGACCACCGGAGAGTGGGGCAATGACCACCGCTGGATCGTCCACGGAAAATTCTCCTACTGGATGCCCCGTACCGAGGGACGCCCCGCCTCGGTCCTCAACGACCCGGAGGTCAACTGATGTACGGATGGATCTGGCGGCATCTGCCCGGCCCGACCTGGTTCAAGGCCATTGAGGCCCTGGCCCTGATAGTGCTGACGGTGCTCTTCCTCTTCGAGGTTGTCTTCCCCTGGGCCAACACCACGTGGAACATCTCCGGAGAGGCCACGGTCTAATAGCTTGACGGGGATGGGAGGAAGGGCGACAGGCGGGCGACACGCGTCTAAGCGGTGAGCCCTAGACAGGTGGGGTGAGGCCGGCGTTGATCACGCCGACCTCACCCCACCTGCCTACGGCAACGAACGAAGGAAGAGCATGCCGACCCGACAGGCCCGACGGGGAGATCCTCGGGCTCTTCCCGATGATTGGTTGGTTCCAAGGAGGCGTCGGACCGGCTCGGCCGGGCTGGGTCCTGGCTTCAGGCCCGACGGCGACAACGGCGGTTTGCCGTGTCAACGGCAATTTCCCTCATCCTTCTAAGGACAAATGCCAGAAGGATGAGGGAAACCGCCGTTGATGCTGAGATCCCCGGGGATCGGAGTAGCGTCTACCTCTTAGTGCTTCTTGTCCTTATCCTTGTCGTTGTCGTCGTTGTCGTCGCCACCATTCTGCTGTGGCGGCTTGCTTGGAGACGGGACCAAGGAGCTGCCGGGGGTCGGGCTCGCCGTCGGGGCCGCCTCGTAGACGTAGTGCGTCACCGTGAGCGTCACGGAGTCGCCCAGATCGATGCTCTGCCCCTCCGCGGGGTCGACTGCGGTGACCTCGTAGCGATTGCTCTTCGACTGGTCGTTGGTCTTCGAGTCATTCGTCGTCGTGTTGTAGTTCAAGCCCGCGGCCTTGATCGCCTCCTGGGCCTCATCCTGAGTCTTGCCGACGACGGAGGGCACGGTCGTGCGCCCCGAGGAGACGACCACGGACACGGTTTCCCCCCGTGACACTGACGTGTCTGCGGCGGGGCTGGAACGGATGACACGGCCCGCCTGGGTGCCCGGAGAATCCTCAGCGGTGACATCGCCCCAGGCGAGGTTCGCATTCTCGATCTCCTTGCGCGCCTCGGACTGCGTCATGCCGGTGACGTCGGGAACCTTGACCGTGGCGGATCCCGACGAGAAACTCACAGTGACATCAGCGCCCAGAACGGCGGACGTGCCGGCTCCCGGGTCGGAGGACACCGCCAGGCCCTCATCGACCGTGTCCGACGAGACGTCATCCCCCTTGACGAAGGTCAGCCCGAGGTCCTCGATGGCGGTCTTGGCGTCATCCTCCGACATGCCGGACACGTCCGGCACAGTGGCGGCGGTCGCCGTCGGCGAGGGCGTCGGGCTCGGCTTGCCTCCCAGGAACCTGCCCGAAGCGAGCATGCCGATAAGGGTGCCCGCCAGGATCAGGAGGATGATCAAGAGCAGCCACACCCACCAACGACGCCGGGGGCGCTTGTCCTCAGCCGCCTTCTCAGGACCGGCCTGCGGCGGGGCCGCCGACGGCGGTGGGGCCGGGACGGCGGGTGAGGGCGCCGTCGCCGAGGGCATGGCGGTCGTGCTCTGCCAGGTGTCGGTCGCCGGTGCTGAGACGGCCATGCCCCGTTCCGCCGCCAGAAGCTCGGTGCGCATATGAGCGGCGTCCTGGTAGCGGTCGTCCCGGGTCTTGGCCAGGGCCTTCAGGACGACTCGGTCGAGAGACTCGGGCACATCCGCCGCCAGGGACGACGGCGGCTTGGGGATCTCGCGCACATGCTGGTAGGCGATGGCGACCGCGGAGTCCCCGGTGAAGGGGGGCTGGCCGGTGAGCAGCTCGTAGAGCAGGCACCCGGTGGAGTAGAGGTCGGAACGGGCATCGACGATCTCGCCGCGCGCCTGCTCCGGGGAGAGGTACTGGGCGGTGCCGACCACGGCGTGCGTCTGGGTGACCGTCGCGGAGGAGTCCTCCATGGCCCGCGCAATGCCGAAATCCATGACCTTCACCGCGCCGGTGGAGGTCAGCATGATGTTCCCGGGCTTGATGTCGCGGTGCACGATGCCCGCACGGTGGGAGTACTCGAGAGCATCCAGCACACCCGTGGTGATCTCAACCGCCTCCGGGATCGGGACGGCCTCGCCATCGCCGAGGAGTTCGCGGACCGTGTGCCCCTCGACGTACTCCATCACGATGTAGGGCACCGACCGCGTTGAGCCGTTGGGCGTCGTGATCTCTTCCTCGCCGGAGTCGTAGACGGCGACGATGGTCGGGTGGTTCAGAGCTGCGGCCGACTGCGCTTCGCGGCGGAAGCGCGCCTGGAAGGTGGGATCGCCGGCGATATCCGAGCGCAGCAGCTTGATCGCGATGATGCGTGACAGGCGCTTGTCGTAACCGAGGTGCACTTCGGCCATGCCGCCGCGTCCGATGAGGTCTCGGATCTCGTAGCGGCCTGCGAGGACCTGGGGGAACTCGGTCACAGTGCCTCCTGTAGTGGGATGGTGGACACAACGGCCTGCCCGCGCGGGACGCCTGGCTGTGCTGACGTAAGGGTACCTGCAGCGACAACAATGGCGAGAAGAGTCAGCACAGCGACTGCGACCAGAGCGACCAGACGGGTCTGGGCCAAGGGCAGCCCGAATAGGCCGCGCCCAGAGGCGTGACGTGTCGGACTGGGACCTGCCTCGAGCAATCCGGCCGCTGCGGCCCGCGTGCGCTCGGCGATGGGGAATGCACGGGTGGATCCTGATCCGCCGTCCGATGCGCTCCGCCTGCCGGCACGGCGATCGGGCTCGTTGCCATTGCGCTCATCCTGCTTGTCGCGGGCACGGCGCCGGCGGCGCCTGGGGGCGGGCTCTGCCGACGCGGATCGAGACGCCGCCTCGCCCGGCGCCTCAGTGCGGGAGCGGTCGACTCGGCGCCCTGTGGACGTCCAGGTCGGCGTCTGCCGCGGGTCCCACGAGTCCGCCGGCAGATTGACGACGATGCGGTCCAGGCGCCGCGCAACCTCGCGAGCCGACGGCGGGCGGTCCGCGGGCTTCTTGGCGAGCAGCTCCATGACGACGGCGTTGACCTCGGCGGGGACCGAGTTGGGCAGGGGCGGGACCGGCTCGTTGACGTGGGCGAAGGCGATATCCACCTGGGTCGTCCCCGTGAAGGGGCGGCGACCGGCCAGAGCCTCATAGGCGATGATCCCCAGCGCGTATAGGTCGCCGGCGGCCGTGGCCATGTTGCCCATGGCCTGCTCGGGCGCGAGGTACTGGGCCGTGCCCATGACCATGCCCGTGGCCGTCATCGGGCGCTGGTTGACTCCGGTGGAGATGCCGAAGTCCGTGAGCTTGGCCAGACCCTCCCGGTTGATCAGGATGTTGGAGGGCTTGACGTCGCGGTGGATGACGCCGGAGTCGTGCACCACCTGGAGCGCTCGCGCGACCTGGGCGAGGATCGGCAGGATCTCCGCGGGCGCCATGGTGCCCTTGTCGGTGATGATGTCGGACAGCGCCCGCCCCTGGACGAGCTCCATGATGATCCAACCCGAGCCGTCGCGCTCGCCGGCGTCCAGGACGATGGCCAGATTGGGGTGACGCAGCCCGCGGGAGTTCGTCGCCTCGGCGCGCAGGCGCGACAGGAAGATCTCGTCGCCCGCGAGCTCCGGGCGCAGGATCTTGGCCGCGACCATCCGCCCGCTGCGCAGGTCGGTGGCGCGCCAGACCTCCCCCATGCCTCCCAGGGCGATCCGCTCGATCAGCTGGTAGCGGCCCTGCAGCTCCAGACCGACGGCGGGCTTCATTGGTTCACCGCCGCGTCGATGACACTGGCCGCGATCGGCCCGGCGACGGACCCGCCGGTGCCGTTGTCCGCCGTCTGCTCCCCGCCGTCGAGGACGACGGCCAGGGCGATCGACGGCTTCTTCAGGTCCGTTCCGGCGAAGCCGACGAACCAGGTCACGGGGCCGCCCTCGTCCGAGCCGGTCTCGGCCGTGCCGGTCTTCCCGGCGACGGACACGCCGGCCACCTGGGCGCTGGTGCCCGTGCCCTCGCTGACCGCCTGCTGCATGAGGGAGGACAGCGTGTCCGCGGTCTCCGAGGAGATCGGGTTGCGAGCCTCCTTGGGCGAGGTCTTACTGACCACCTTGAGGTCCGAGTCGAGCGTCCGCGACACGAGATAGGGCTTCATCTGCTTGCCATTGTTGGCGATGGTCTCCGCGACCTGGGCCATCATGAGCGGCGTGGCGCGCACGGAGGCCTGGCCGATTCCGGCCATGGCGGTGTCCGCCTGGCTCTCGTTGTCCGGATAGGTCGAGGGCGTCACGTCCAGGGGGATGGACTCGGCCTCCCCGAAGCCCCAGGTCTCCGCCTCCGAAGACAGGTCCTTGTCGCCCACGTCCATGGCCAGCTGGGCGAAGGGCGTGTTGCAGGATTCCGCGAAGGCGTAAGCAAGAGTCACCTTCCCATTCCCGCACGACTCTCCGGCGTAGTTCGACAGGGAGTGGTTCGTGTCCGGCAGGGTGATGGTCTCGGGGGCGTCCACCTCGGTGTTCGGGTCCGCCTTCCCATTGCGCAGGGCGGCGGCGACGGTCAGGATCTTGAAGGTCGAGCCCGGAGGGTAGAGGTCTCCGCCGATGGCGCGGTTGGCCATCGGGTTCCCCTCATCCTCATTCAGCGAGTTCCATGCGGACTGAGCCGTGCCCCCGTCGTGGGAGGCGATCTGCGTGGGATCGTAGGAGGGTGAGGAGACCATGGCCAGGATGGCGCCGCTGCTCGGATCGAGGGCGACGACGCTCCCCCGGCGGCCGGACAGGGCGTCCCAGGCGGCCTGCTGCACCTGGGGATTGATGGTCAGCTCGATGGCGCCCCCCTTCTGGGTGTCCCCGGTGATGAGCGACTTGATGCGGCTGGAGAACAGGGAGGGATCCTGGCCGTTGAGCACCGTGTTCTCAGCGCGCTCGAGCCCGGTCATCGAGGCGAAGACGGTGGAGAAGTAGCCGGTCACGGGGGCGTACAGCTCACCGCCGGGATAGGTGCGCTGGTAGGAGTAGGCGTCGTCGGACTTCACCGAGTCGGCCACGGCGGTGTCCCCGACCATGATCTGACCGCGATCGGTGCCGAACTCCGCGTAGACCGTGCGGGAGTTGCGCGAGTCGGTGGTCAATGTGCCCTGGGAGCTGGAACCCTGCCACAGGGCCGGGCGCGCCAGACCCTGGACGCTGGTCAGCGAGGCGGACAGCGCCAGGAACATCACGACGACCAGGATCGTGATCTGGTGGATCTGCCGGTTCACGCCTGCTCCTCCTCCTCGGCATTGATAACGGTGGTGGCGAACGGGTCCCCGGGCGAAGGCCTGGGGGGCTCGGGGGCCTGAACTCCATAGGGGGGCTCGGGGGCCTGGGCCTCGTAAGGATAGGGGGCCGGGGGGCCGAGGTGCGCGGAGCCGTCGGGTGCCGCGCCCGGCTGCGGCGCGGGGGCGCCGGGCCAGGGCGCGGGTGCGGGAGGCCCTGAAGGTGCTGAGGGCCCTGAGGACGCCGAGGACGCTGACGGCGTTGAGGGCACAGCCGGATCATTCGCGGGCGAGGGCTCCCCGCCGCCATAGGCTTCCGGATCGATGATGGGGTCCGCCTCCGGTGCGGGGCCCTCCGGGTCCGACTCAGCTCCGGCGTCGAGCACATGCCTGCGGATGCCGGTCGGCAGCTCGGCGGTGTCCACGAAGCGCGGCGCCGTCGTCGGCGGGCGCCTGGCGGCGTCCGACAGCCGTATCAGCAGGGCCAGGATCATCCAGTTCGCCACCAGGGACGAGCCGCCGTAGGCGATGAAGGGCATTGTCAGACCCGTGAGCGGGATGAGGCGCGTGACTCCCCCGACGACGACGAAGACCTGTATCGCGATCGTGAAGGACAGTCCGACGGCGAGCAGCTTGCCGAAGCCGTCGCGCAGGCTCATCGCGGTGCGCAATCCGCGCTCGATGAGCAGCAGGTAGAGCATGAGAATGGCGAGGGTTCCCGTCAGTCCCAGCTCCTCGCCGATGGAGGCGATGATGAAGTCGGAGTTCGCGAAGGTGACGAGGTTCGGGTAGCCCGCGCCCCAGCCCGAGCCGAGCACGCCCCCCGAGGCCATGCCGAACAGGCCCATCACCAACTGCCACGAGCCGCCCTGCGCGTCGTAGACCGCAGGGTCCATGGCGTCCAGCCACGCCGTGATGCGTTGCTGCACGTGATGCAAGTGGGTGGCGGCGAACCAGGCCGCCGGCACGAACAGGAGGGCGCCGAGGACCAGCCAGCTCGGTCGATCGGTGGCGACGTAGAGCGTGACGACGAACAGGCCGAACAGCAGGACCGAAGATCCCAGGTCCTTCTGCATGACCAGGACCAGGATGCTCACGCCCCACACGACCATGAGGGGGCCGAGGTGGCGTGCGCGCGGTAGGTTCATCCACAGGATGCGCCGCCCGGCCAGGGCCAGGTTGTCGCGGTTCGAGATCAGGTAGGAGGCGAAGAAGACCGCCAGGAGCACCTTGGTCAGTTCGGCGGGCTGGAAGGACATGGGGCCCAGATGGATCCAGATCCGGGCGCCGTTGATGCTCTGCCCCAGACCAGGGATGAAGGGGAGCACGAGGAAGGCGAGGCCCCCCCACATGGCCCAGCGGTCCCAACGGCGCAGCAGGCGGTAGTCGCGCACGACGAGTACGGCGCAGAACAGCACGACGCCGATGCCGGTCCACATGGCCTGCTTGGGGGCGTAGTCGTGGGTTTGCTCCAAGCGCTCGTAGGACAGGTCCAGTCGCTGGATCATGGCCAGCCCGAGCCCGTTGAGGGCCACGGCCGCGGGCAGGAGCACCGGGTCGGCCCACGGCGCGGTGCGCCGCACCCACAGGTGGACGACGACGGCCACGGCCACGAGCGACCCGCCGAGCTGAAGGATCTGCGCCGGGGAGGAGCCGGTGCGGTTCAGCGCGGTCAGGACGAAGCCGCCCAGGCCCAGGACCAGGGCGACGATGAGAAGACCCACCTCGGCCCAGCGACCGGTACTGCGTGCAGTACCGGGTGCGATCGAGGATGCCTGAGCCGGATGCGTTGCCGGGCGTGTGCTGCTCATCGCTCGGCCCTTCAGTTGTCCGGAGCGACCGGTGGTGGTTCCTCCACCGCGGCAGAGGCGGATGCCGACGGCGTGGCGGTCGGTGTCGGTGTGGTGGCGATGTGCGTGCTCACGGTCACGTCCACGTACTCGCGGGCGGCCTCCAGAGAGGGCTGTGTGACTGCCGCGGTCAGACGCTCGCGCATGAGATCGTCGAGATCATCGAGCGCAGGGGTGTCGTACGTCTCCACGAGGTGGCTGAAGGTGAGCGGCCCGAGCTGCTGCGGTATGCCCTGGTAGATGGCGACCTTGCCGTCGGCCACGGCGACGTAGTACTGCGTCTGCGTCCACCGGTATCCCAGGAATGCCGACCCCGCCAGCGCCAGCACGAGGATGATGGAGGCGATGAGCGATTGGCGCCGTCGCCGCTTGTGCTTGATCTTCTGGGACCGCACCTCCTCGGCGATGGCGCTCGCCTGCTCGGGCTCCGGGTCCTCCTCGGACTCCTCGAGACTGGCCACCAGGGCCGCGGCCTTGGCCGCCGGCGTCGAGGCGACCGCGGCATCCCCGTCGGATTCGGTCGAGGCCGGGGAGTCGCCGGAGGCTGCCTGCTCCAGGCGCGCGCGACGATTGGCGGCCGAACCCACCATCTGCGGGTCGGTCTGCGGCTGCTGCTCGTCCTCGACGACGTCGACGATGACCGCGGTGACGTTGTCGGGCCCGCCTGCTCGCAGTGCCAGGTCGATGAGCTGATCGGCGGCCTGGCCCGGATCCTCCACGCCGGAGAGGACCTCGGCGATGGTCTCGCCGGTGACCGGGCCGCTCAGGCCGTCCGAGCACAGCAGCCACCGGTCTCCGGGCACCGCCTCGCGAATGGACTCGTCGAGCTGGACATCGCCCTCGGCATCGCCGAGCACGCGCAGCAGGACGGAGCGCTGGGGGTGGCGACGGGCCTGCTCACGGGTCAGCCGCCCCGTCTCGACCAGGTACTCCACGAAGGTGTGATCGGTGGTCACCTGGGTGAGTTCGCCGTCGCGCAGGAGGTAGGCGCGCGAATCGCCCACGTGGATCATGGCGAGCTTGTTGCCGCTGCGCATGATGGCGATGCAGGTGGTGCCCAGGCCCGAGAGATCGGGGTTGCTCGCCGAGAGCGTGACCAGTTCGGTGTGCGCCTCCTGCACGGCCTCGCGCAGCAGCCCGAGGAGCTCGCCGGCCTGATGGGAGTCGGCGTCCAGCGGGACGAGATGCTCGATGGCGACCGCGGAGGCGATATCCCCCCCGGCCGGCCCGCCCATGCCGTCGCACAGGATGACGAGGTGGGGGCCGGCGTAGCCGGAGTCCTGGTTGGAGGACCGCACCAGGCCGATGTCGCTACGTGCCGCATAGCGCAGTGAGATTGTCATGGGCGCAGCTCCAAAGTGGTCTGACCGATCCGGACGGGGACGCCGACCGGGAGCTCGACGGCGCCGTGGACCGGACGTCCGGCCAGCGTCGTCCCGTTGGTGGAGTTGAGGTCCTCGAGCCACCAGCTGCCGTCCTTGGGGAAGACGCGCGCGTGGTGGGAGGAGGCGTAGGAGTCGTTGAGAACGAGCGTGCAGTTCTGGTCGCGGCCGATCGTGATCGAGGTCGGCGTCAGCGGGACCATGGAGCCTGCCAGCGGGCCCTCGGTGATGATGAGGCGGGTGGCGCCTCGGCGGCGCCCGTTGCTGGGCGCGGCGGCGGGGGTGTTCTTCTCGCGGCTGAAACGGCGTCGAGGAGTGGGCGAGGAGGCTTCGGCGGTGTCGCGGCGCAGGGTGCGGATGATGAGGAAGACGAAGAACCACAGCAGGGCGAGGAAGCCGAGCCGCGCAATGGTGAAGGCGAGCTCGCTCACACGCCTGCCTCGGTACCCTGAGAGCCGTCCCAGAACATGATCCGGGTGCGACCGACTGTGAGTGTGTTGCCGTCCAGGAGCGTGGCGGCGTCCACACGATGCCCCTCGACGAAGGTGCCGTTGGTCGAGCCCAGGTCGGTGGCGATCGCGTGACCCTGCGTGAGGCGGATCTCGAGATGCCGGCGGGAGACGCCGGAGTCGTCGACGATGATGTCGGCCTCCGAGCCGCGTCCGATGACGGTGACCGGGCCCGTCAGCAGGTACCGCTGGCCGTCGATGTCGAGGATCGGGTGGCTCGGCGTCGCGCTGGCGGAGGCCGCCGGTGCCGCGCCCCCGCGCCGCGTCGAGGACTCGATCTCGATGGCGGGCGCCGTCAGGTCGGCATCGGGGACGAAGGAGACCTTGACCGGGCCGACGAAGGAGTAGCCCTGCTCGGAGGCGTGAGTGGTGGCGACTTCTTCCATCTGGCGGATCATCTCATCCAGCCCCCAGCTCTCGATGCGGGAGACGTCACTGGGCGCCAGATGAATGCGGAAGACGTTGGGGACGACGGATCGATCGCGGGCGAACGACGCGGCGCGCTTGTCCATCGTCTCGCGCACTTTCGAGGCGATCTCGATGGGCTCGACATCATCCGAGAAATGAGACATGGCGCGACTGGTGACGTTCTCGACGCCCTTCTCGAACTTGTCCAGGATGCCCATGGACTACCTCCCCGTGTGCTCGGCGCGGCCGAGATGACCGCGGTGGCCGTGATGCCGGGCGGTACGGCGGCGTCCGGCGAGCCGTGCCCATCGTAACGGCTGTGACCCGTAGGACGGGTAGTGCAGACCATCGCTGTGTTGCGCCCATGGGAAATCCATGGGAAATGTCGCATGACAAGCGGAAGATCAGTGTTGGTGAGGTGTCGGTGAGGTGCTGTTGAAGCGTCGGCGAGGGGCGGGGGCGACGTGAGGGTGAGCGGTCTCACCTGATGGTCCGCATCGCGAAGTGGACGTCGGGACTGTCAGGCGGCTATTGTCATCCTCGCTTCTCGCGCGAGTGGCGGAATTGGTAGACGCGCACGGTTCAGGTCCGTGTGATCTCGCGATCATGGGGGTTCGAGTCCCCCCTCGCGCACGGTTGAGTATCAGCGCACGTTGAGCGCAATGAATGCACTGAGTGAACTGAGTGCAATAAGGCCCGGAGCCCGTGGATCGGCGGCCCGGGCCTTTGTCGTGCTGTCGTGCCGGCGTGCCGGGGTGCCGGTGTTGCGCCGGAGCGTTCAGGGCTGCGGCTGCATGCGGCGTCGGATATGCCACAGGACGTGCGCCGCGAGGGCGCCGGCCCAGGCGCCGACGGCGTTCTCGGCGATATTGATCCAGGTCGCGCGCCTGAGCAGGAAGGGCAGTGCCCATTGGGCGAGCTCGGCGCCCGCCCCGAGGGCGCAGCCGGCCAGGGCCCAGTGCCACCAGGCGGTGCGCGGCCAGCCCAGATGGGCCAGAAGGGTCAGGGGGGCGAGCATGACCAGGTTGAGGATGATGTCCTTCCCCTCGGCGTTGAGGAACCAGGGACCGACCGATTCCTTGAGCTCGGCGATCTCGGAGCCCGAGTCCCAGAGCACGGCGAGCAGGACGACCACGAAGTAGATCCCCGCGGCGACACGGCAGGCGATGCGGAAACAGCTCATGGGCGGAGGCTATCGGCGTTGACCGGAAAGTGGACGTGGTGCGACACACAGCACCAGCGGCTCCGAGTGGACGGACAATCGTCGTGTGAGTCAGAAGCGATTCGTGAGTCGGCCCCGCGCCTATGGCGTCGTGGGCCTCGTGGTGGTGGCGCTGTGCGCATGGGGCCTGGGCTCCCAGCACGGGGCCGCCGGAGGCGCCAAAGACACTGAAGACGCCGAGCACGCCAAGGGCGCCGGGTACTTCGAGACCGTGCAGTCGTCGGGATCGTCGTCCGTACTGCTCGGGGACGACTCCCCCGTGATCGACACGATGCGATCTCAGGATGTGGGAGCTCAGGAGCTGCTGGTGACCGGGGACGGCGTGAGCACCGGCTCGGTCAGCGCTGTCGACGTCGACGGCGATGCCGAGCTGGGGACGGCGGACTCGACGACCTACGTCTACACGCCTCCCGGCTATGACGCCGGGTCGTCCACCCGCTATTCCGTGGTCTACCTGTTCCACGGCACTCCCGGCTGGTCGTCGGACTGGTTCTCCGGGACTGCTCTGGCCAGTCGGCTCGACCGCCTCATCGATGACGGCGCGATTCCTCCCGTCATCGCCGTCTCCCCGGAGATCTCGACTCCTGAGGTCTCCGACACCCGCTGCCTGGATTCGACCACCGACGGCCCCCTCATCGACACCTATCTCACACAGGGCGTCGTTCCCTGGGTGGACGAGACGTACTCCACGTACGCCGATGCCGACCATCGCGTTCTCATGGGCTTCTCGATGGGCGCCTTCTGCGCGACCAATCTGCTCTTCCAGCATCAGGACATGTTCTCCTCCGCCGCGGCCATGGCCGACTACGGCGAGCCCGGGGCGGACGCCGCGCCTCTGCTCGCCGATGACGTCGAGTACGAGCGTCAGTCGCCCGCCGTCTACCTGAGCGACCCGGACTTCGAGCTGAGGGACGGGCTGAGTCTCTATCTCACAGTCGGCGGGCAGTCACTGGACGTGGACGTCGATGACACGCCTCTGCTCGCCGATATGGCGGCGGAGCGGGGAGTCACCGTCATCTACGAGCCGGACGAGGCGGCGGATCATGATTGGCAGATGGTCTCCGACCATGTGGACGGGGCGCTCGAGATGCTGTTGACCGACGGCGCCTGATGGCGCCCGCCTTAGGGCCTCTGCGCATCGCTGGGCGATGTCAGGCGATGTTGCGCGATGTCGAGGTCGACTTCTTCGAACGAGGACGACGGTGGCACCGTCTATTTCGTTCGAAGAAGTCGACCTCGATGCGTGTGATGGAGTCGATCGAGCGGATAGACGGGCTCAGCAGCATCCGGTGGAGACGTTGCGCTCGTCGAACTCCGCTCGGGCCCGCCACCACTGGCGCTCGCTCAGCGGCTCATGGTCGGGGTGCTCGCGCCGATGCCGTTCGACATAGCGGTCGTACGCCGACTCGCCGGTGAAATCGCGCCACAGACGGCGGGCGCCGGCCAGGCCGGCGCGCAGGCGCGCGAGACCGGCGGCCAGGCCGCTGAGAACCCTGCAGGTGCGGAGGCCACTGGAGCCGCTGGAACCGCTGAGGCCGCTGACGACACTGAGAGCTCTGCCGCTCGAGGCGCTCTCAGCCGCCCCCGCCTGCGCGGCGGGCGGGGTGCGCGCACCGGCGGTGGAGCCGGCACCCGGCGTCGTGCCGGACCGCTCCCCGCCTGGTGCTGCGCCCGCCGTCGTGGGGCGACGACGTGACTGCCCTGTCAACGCGCCGCCCTCAGCTGCCCGCACTGACTGTGCTGTCTGTGCTGTCGGCGTTGTCGGTGCTGCCGGCACTGCCCGCATGGGCGTGCGAATGGCCCGGAATGAGATCGGGATCGCCGACCCTCTCGTACTCCTCCACGAGTTTCTTCTGCAGCTTGTCGGCGATCATGGTCTCCGGGGCGTAGAAGTTCGACTCCTGGTAGGGGTCCTCGGAGGTCGTGGTGTCGCCGCTGCGGATCGTCCGGATCACGCGCACCAGGGCGCACAGTATGACGAAGGCGACCATGACGAGGAAGACGACCGACAGCGTCCCCTGGATCATGGTGTTGCGGACGATCGCCCGCTGGACGTCGATGGCCGCCGGGTCGGTGAGCGTGTCCAGCTTGGCCTGGGCGTCGCGGTGCTGCTGGAAGTAGCCGACCAGCGGATCGGTGGAGAAGATCTTCTGCCAGGACGCCACGAAGGTGACGGCCGTGTCGAAGGCCAGGGGGATCAGGGGGATCCACACCCACTTCGTATACCCCTTGCGCACGACCATGACGGTGACCACCAGCAGGGCCACGGCGGCGATGAGCTGGTTGGCGATGCCGAACAGCGGATAGAGGGTCTTGATGCCGCCGCGCGGGTCGGTCACGCCCATGAGCAGCAGTGAGCCCCAGGCGGCCACGACCACGCCGGTGGTCGCCCAGGCGCCGACGTGCCAGGACGGGTCCTTGAACTTGGGGAACACATTGCCCAGGGCGTCGGAGAGCTGGAAGCGGGCCACGCGGGTGACGGCGTCGACCGCCGAGAGGATGAACAGCGCCTCGAACATGATGGCGAAGTGGTACCAGAAGCCCATCATGGTCCGGCCGCCGCCGATCTGATGGAGGATGTGGGCCATGCCCACCGACAGGGTGGGGGCGCCGCCGGTGCGCGCGACCACGTTGGGCTCGCCGACGTCGCCGGCCAGGCGCTCCAAGGCGGCAGCGCCGGTGTAGGTGGTCGGGTTGCCGGCCTCGTCCCAGGAGTCCCACTCGGGGCTCATCGGGTTGCCGTGGGCATCGGTCACGCCCAGGTTGGCGACGGCCGTTTCGGCCAGCTCCTCGCAGTGGTGGTCGGGGTCGTTCGCGGTATCGCAGGGCGTGGCGGCCACGACGTCGGGACCGGCGAGCTTGCCCAGCGTGTCCGTCGAGGTGTTCATGGAGAAGTAGATCCCCGGGCTCAGGGAGACGGCGGCGGCCAGGGCCATGATCGCCACGAAGGACTCCATGAGCATGCCCGCGTAGCCGATCATGCGGGCCTGGGACTCCTTCTGGATCATCTTGGGGCTCGTGCCCGAGGAGACCATGGCGTGCATGCCGGACAGGGCGCCGCAGGCGATGGTGATGAACAGGAAGGGGAAGAGCTTGCCGGCGAAGACCGGGCCGTCCGTGTTGGTGGCGAACTCGGAGACGGCGGCCATCTCGACGACGGGTCGCACGATCAGGATGCCGGCGGCCAGGACGACGATGGTGCCGACCTTCATGAAGGTGGACAGGTAGTCGCGCGGGGTCAGCAGCACCCACACGGGCAGGACGGCGGCCAGGAATCCGTAGATGATCATGGCCCACACCAGGGCGGTGGGCGACAGGTGCAGGTAGTGGCCGAAGGAGGACTCGGCCACCCAGCGGCCGCCGATGATGACGCCGATCAGGACGGCGAAGCCGACGATGGAGACCTGGGTGATCCGTCCGGGCTGGACGAAGCGCAGCCACAGGCCCATGCATACGGCGATCGGGATGGTGCAGCCCACGGAGAAGACGCCCCAGGGGGAGGAGGCCAGCGCATTGACGCAGACCATGGCCAGGACCGCCAGGACGATCATGAGCATGACGAAGACGACGATCGTGGCGACGATGCCGCCGATCCTGCCGATCTCGTCGGTGGCCATCTGGCCGAGCGAGCGGCCGCCGCGGCGCATGGAGAAGAACAGGACGAGCATGTCCTGGACGGCCCCGGCCACGACCACGCCCAGGATGATCCACAGGGTGCCGGGCAGGTAGCCCATCTGGGCGGCGAGCACGGGGCCCACGAGCGGGCCCGCGCCGGCGATGGCCGCGAAGTGGTGGCCGTAGAGGACCACGCGGTGGGTGGGGTCGAAGTCGCGTCCGTTGTTGATGCGCTCGGCCGGGGTGGCGTTGGAGTCGTCGGGCCGCATGATCGTGCGCTGGATGTAGAGCCCGTAGAAGCGGTAGCCGATGGCGTAGGTGCAGATCGCGGTGACGACGAACCAGATGGTGTTGACGTGCTCGCCGCGGGCGACGGCCAGCATCCACCAGCCGAGCACGCCCAGGGCCGTCACGGCGACCCAGATCGCGATGCTCTTCGGCGTCCAGGTGTGGTGGGGCTTGATGCCCACGGGGACGCCGTCCTTGTTGCGAATGATGAGGCGCTCCTCCTCTGGGGTGTACGAGGGGAGCTCGGTTTGTTCTTGGGTGTCCATGGGGTCACTTCTCAACGCTGAGTTGTGGGGACGCACGACGGGAGAAGTCGTGCTGTCGTCCAGGGTAGAGCTCCGGTGCGGTGCAGAGCCAGGGTCAGTCTGGGGCGAGGCTCTGGCGGAGGCGCCGCCGAGGGTCCGGGGACCGATCTCGCGGCGGAGTGCGACCGATCTCGAGCCGGAAGCGGACCGATCTCGGTGCGGAAGCGGACCGATCTCGGCGAAGAGGCTGGTCGAGGCTAGCCTGGGGGCGTGCCCGACCTCCTGCACTCCGTCGTCGATGTCCTCGCCGCCGCCCCGCTGCTCACCGTCTTCCTCGTCATCGGACTGGGGACCGCTGTCGGCCAGATACCTTTCGGCCCCATTCGCTTCGGGGCCGCCGGCGCGCTCTTCGTCGGGCTCGCCCTGGGCGCCGTCGACCCCCGGCTGGGAGCCGACCTGACCCTGCTGCGCAGCCTCGGCCTCGGACTGTTCTGCTACACGGTCGGCATCGGCGCGGGCAACACCTTCTTCCGCGACCTGCGCCGCCAACTGCCGCTCATGAGTCTGTGCGTGGTCGCGCTCATAGTCGCCGGAGGCGCCGGCATCCTCTACTCCCGCCTGATGAGCGTGTCCCCCGCCATGGATTCCGGCGCCTATGCCGGAGCGCTGACCTCGCCCGTGCTCGACGCCGCCATCGAGGCGGCCGGCACTCAGGAGCCCGCCGTCGGTTACGCCCTGGCCTACCCGGTCGGCGTCGCCGTGGCGATCGTGATCGTGGCCGCCGTCATCAACCGCCCCTGGCCCGGTCGACGCGACCCGCGACCCGCGTCGGCCGACGGCATCACCGCCACCAGCGTCTACCTCCTGCGGCGCGTGGCCCTGGGCGAGATGGACGCCTTCAGGCAGGGGCGGATCCGTATCTCCTACCTGGAGCGCGACGGGGTCACCCGCGTCGTCCACCCCCGTGAGGAGCTGCTGCCCGGGGACAAGGTCGTCATCGTCGGGGCGCCGTCCGCCGTCGAGGCCGCCGTGGAGGACTTGGGCACCGGCCTCGACAAGTGCCTGGCCAAGGACCGCACCGCCGTCGATTACCGCCGCCTGACCGTCTCCAGCACGCGCGTGGCCGGGCGCACCATCGCCGAGCTCGACATGCCGGGCCGCTTCCGAGGCGTCGTCACCCGTGTCAAGCGCGGTGACTTGGACCTGCTCGCCCGCGAGGACCTCGTCCTGGAATTGGGCGACCGGGTGCTGGCGGTCGTGCCCGGCGACGAGCTGGAGCGCGCTGCCGACTACTTCGGGGACTCCGAGCGCTCCATCGCCCAGATCGACGCCTTCAGCGTAGGGCTGGGCATGGCGCTGGGCGTGCTGGTCGGCCTCGTCGCCGTGCCGCTTCCCGGCGGTGTCACCCTCAAGCTCGGTGTGGCCGCCGGTCCGCTCGTGGTGGGCATGGTGCTCGGGCGCCTCGGGCGCACCGGCCCCTTCATCTGGGGACTGCCGCACGCCGCCAACGCAACCATCCGCCAGCTCGGCCTGCTGTTCTTCCTGGCCGCCATCGGGCTGGCCAGCGGCCCGGACTTCGCGGCCGCCGCCTTCTCCCGCACCGGCCTGGCGGTGGGCGGGCTGTCGGCGCTCATCGTGGTGGTCAACGCCGTCGTGCTCCTGGCGGGAGCGCGGTGGGCCGGAGTGAGCGCGCCGCGGGCCGCCGGCGGTCTCGCGGGCCTCGTGGGCCAGCCGGCCATCCTCGCCTTCGCCCTGTCCAAGCGCGACGACGAGCGCGTCGAGGCCGGGTACGCCACGCTCTTCGCGCTGGCGATCGTCGTCAAGATCGTCATGGTGCAGGTGCTCGTGGCGGTATGAGCCGGGGTCGGGCACGGCGGCCAGGGCTCGCTCCTTGCTCGCGCGAAGCCCTCCTTACGGGGCGTGTGTGTCCAGATCCGGGACAAACGCCGTAACCGTGCGCTGAACCGTTCAGCAGAAACGCGCCATTCCAACGATCTGCGATGCACCGCTCGGAGGTGTCGCGCTGTTTGTCCCGATTCGTGACATGTCGGGCCGGTCAGCGGGTGAGGGGTTGGTGGGGGTCAGCGCGATCCATAGCCTAGGAGGAACTCCACGGCCCTAGGATCCGTGTGCTCGATGAACAGGCTCTTGCCCTCATCCAGGGCCGTGATGGCCGCCATATCGGCGTCGTCGAGCTGGAAGTCGAGGATGTCCAGATTGGAGGCCATGCGCTCGCGGTGCACCGACTTGGGAATGATGATGACGTCGCGCTGCAGCAGGTAGCGCAGCGCCACCTGGGCGGCGGTCTTGCCGTACTCCTCCCCGATCCCGGACAGAACCGGGTGGGCGAAGAGGTTGTTCTTGCCCTGAGCCAGCGGCCCCCAGGACTCCAGGGCCGTGCCGTACTTGGCGTACCAGGTGCGGTTGTCCGCCTGCTGATTGAAGACGTGGGTCTCCATCTGGTTGACGGCCGGGGGAACCTCGACGTTCTCGGCCAGGTCCACGAAGCGGTCGGGGAAGAAATTGGACACGCCGATCGCGCGGACCTTTAGCGGTTCCTAATGTGGCTGAAGGGGGTCGATATGAATCGACGAAGTAGGAGGTTAAACGGTATCTCGCTTCTGTGGTCGCAGCCAGGATAATCTCGAAATATGGGATGACCAAGAATGATGCTGTAGTGGGATGGGGAAAAGTTTCGGAGTGCTCGTCTTGTTAAGAATACTGAATATTTTTCTTTGGGTTGATTGTGCTTCGTGAGCGGGGATGGTGTGTTCGAGTATGCTTTTGCGTGCAGGGGAATTGTGGTCCAAGGGTGAGAAAAAATGTTTTGCACCCCTGGGTTCAGTTCTTTTCTGGGAGTGGGGGCGTTGAGGGCCTGTAGGATGGATGCACCCTTCGCTAATTTGTCTGACGTCGGTCATCTAGGTGACTTGATTGTGTTCTTCAGAAGGAGTGCTCTGCACCTGCGGGCCTGAACGTGAAGTATCGCCATGCCGGCAGCCGTCTGAATCAGCGTGATGGCCATGGGGATCAGGATCGAGACCGTCTCATGCAGGACCGCCTGGATGACGAACAGGAGAGCCGAGTCGATGAAGACCACGCCCAGTCCCGCGGTGGCCGTCGCGCACCGGGCCTGCGTCTCATACCAGTTCTCCTCGGACCGAAGCGCGATCTCGTAACGCACTCCCGCCCAGGAGTTCGGTGGCAGTCTGCGCTGCGACATCCGGCGTCCCAGCACTACGAGTCCGACGCCGGCTACGCCCAGGACCATGCTCATGAGTACGGAGAATGCTGTCTCAACCATCGACGTCCCTCATTATTCCTGTTGGTATGGCAGAGGTTCTCGTTCCGGTGAGTTCTTCCTGCATGATACGCCCGCGCGGACGCACCTAGAACCTCACCCCCCTCGCGTCTGAGGGGCAGTCAACGAGACTCAAGGTGCGTCCGCGCGCGGTTCTGCTGGTCGGTCAGGGTTTGATGGCTCTTCGCGTTTGAGGGTGTTGTAGGCGGGGTCTATTGAGGTGCGTAGGTCGGGGTGGGTGCGTCGTTGCGGCGGGTAGGGGTCGAGGTCTCCTGATGATGGGAGCTGCTACACAACCGTCACGAGAGACCTCGACGTGCTTGAGACTACCTTCGCCTGCCCTGATCTGACGACCTTCCTGGGCTGGATGCCCTGGGACTGACCGCGGTGGGCCAGCACCTCACAGCCAAGCGCGCGGTGATCGAGTGCCGCATGCCGATCGGGTTTGAGGACCCCTTCTGCAAGGCCTGCGGCGTTCAGGGAGTATCCCGTGGGACGGTGGCCCGGCGCTTGGCCCACGTGCCGGTGGGGTGGAGGCCCACGCAGTTGGTGGTGCGCGTGCGGCGCTTCGCCTGCACCCACTGCCGTCGAGTGTGGAGACAGGACACCTCCACCTTGGCTGAGCCCAGGGCGCGGCTGACGCGCTCGGCGGTGGAGTGGGGCTGCGTGCCCTTGCCCTGGAGTGCGTGTCGGTCTGTCGGGTAGCAGCCGCTCTGGGGATCTCCTGGCACACCGCCAACAACGCAATCCTGACCCGAGCCGAGCAGATCCTCAACGAGGCGCCCGACCGATTCAAGGGGGTGGAGGCTCTCGGGGTCGACGATTCCCCCGCGCGCTTCGCTCCCGTGCGGGAGGTGCCCCCTCTGTGTGGCGCCACACCAGGCGGGGCGACCGGTACGTCACCGTCATGATCGACCTGACCCCCGTGCGCGACCGCAGTGGTCCGGCCCGGCTTCTGGACGTGGTCCCGAGCCGGTCCAAGAAGGCCCTACAAGACCTGGCTCGCCGCTCGGGGCGAGTCCTGGCGTGGGCGGGTCGAGGTGGTAGCCACGGGGCGGTTTCACCGGGTCCCGAGAGCGCCGCCGGCGAGGAGCTCCCACAAGCCCGGGCGGTGATGGACCCCTTCCATGTCGTGTCCCTGGCTGCCAGCAAGCTCGATGAGTGCCGCCGCCGCATCCAACGAGTGATCGCGGGCCGGCGGGGCCGAGCGGGTGACCCGCTCTACCGGGCCCGGTGCACCCTGCTGACCGGGGCCGGCCTGCTCACCGACACCCAGGCCAGGCGTCTCCAGGCCCTGTTCGCTGATGAGCGCCACGCTGCGGTCCAGGCCGCCTGGGGCGTCTACCAGCGCCCGATCCAGGCCTACCGCACCGAGGAGGCGGGCCTGGGAAAGTACCTGATGCAACGGCTCATCGACTCCCTGAGGCAGGCCGTCCCCGACGGGCTGGAGGAGATCCAGACCCTGGCCAGAACCCTGATCAGCCGCAGCCAGGACGTCCTGGCCTACTTCGACCGCCCCCGTACCTCCAACGGCCCCACGCCAAGCCATCAACGGACGCCCGGAGCACCTACGCGGCATCGCCCTGGGATTCCGCAACCTCACCAGCTACACCATCCACAGCCTCATCCACACCGGACGCCTCAAAGACCACCTGACAACAACCACCTAAACCAGGCAATAAGCCCCACCTACAACACCCTCAAACACGAAGAGCCCCTTATCACTTCCTCTTCTGTACGTTCTGTACGGCCCTCTTCCCCGGCCGCCCGACTGCTGCTTGTCTCTCCACCGTGTCGCACCCGGGCGTCCTGTCTCGATCCCGCTAACCGGACAACAAAGTGGGGATAACCCCACCCGGGGTGATGCGCGGCCTACGTTTTCCCCGGCCTCAGAGCAGGATCTCCAATTCCTAGAATGAACAATCCTGAACACCATCGCTGAGGAGTCGGGAGAAAGCCGGCGGTGCGCATCACTACGGCTTCGGATTCGCATTTCCGAGCGGATGGCCGGACCGCACCCGGGCTATCGCGTTCTGTCACATGCCGTATTCGAGCGGCATTCGAGCGGCCCGTGGACCACCCATGCGGCATGTCGGCAGTCAGGGGGTCAGCGGCCGGACCGAGTGGCAAGAAGCGCTTATCCTCTTCATCCATCGCACGAACCGGGAAGGAGGGGGCCCATGCGTGTCGGTCGCGACGACATCCGTACGTGCTGGTCTCCGCAAGTACGGCGGCGCCGTGATTGCCGGGGGTGCCCATGAGCATCCGCAGTGCTGACCTCCCGGAGCCGTTGCGGGCGCTCGCCGCTCAGCAGCCCCTGGCCCTGAGTGCCACGGCCTTCCTGCGCGAGCACCACCGCGAGCTGATCACGATCCGCGACCTGGCCGACCACCTCTCCTACAGCCCCTCTCATCTGACGCGCTCCTTCACCGCGGCGGTGGGCGTCTCACCGATCCGCTACCTGTCCTCCTGGCGCCTGCACGAGGCCAAGCACCTGCTCATCAGCGAGGGGCTGGATGTGGCGGAGGCCTGTTACGAGGTCGGCTATACCTCGGTGGGCACCTTCTCGCGCCGTTTCGTCCGGGACGTCGGGCTGCCGCCAGCGGCCCTGAGGCGGTCGGCGCACCGGCTGGCCGAGGTCAGTCTCCCTCCGGCGAGCCTGCTGACGCCGGCCGCGCGCCGGGTACTGGTGCGCGTCGCCGTGCCTCCGGCTCTGCGGGCGCGGCTCGGTGAGGTGCCCTACCAGTGGGTCGGTACCTTCCCGACGCCGGTGCCCTGCGGCCCTCCGCATACGGGCGCCCTGCGCCGGGGCGTGGTGGAGGTGTGCCTGCCGGTGCCTGCCGGTGCGCCGTGGCTGCTGGCCACGCTGACTCCCGGTGGGGCCGATGCCGCCGAGCAGCTCGCACCGCAGGCGCCTCTGGTCGCCCGGCCGCACCGCCTGCGTGCGGATGTTGGGCGGGGGGAGGAGGAACGGGAAGAAGTGGTCACCGTGGAGGTCGGTCCGGCCCTTCCGTGGGACCATCCGATGCTGGTGGCCCTCCCTGCGCTGTGGCCGGGCTGAGGGGGCGCTTGAGCGCTCGCCCTGCTAGTGCCAACCCGCCTATCGCGATAGCTCGCCCTATCGAGATCGACATTCTCGAACGAGATCGACGGTGCCACCGTCGCCTTCGTTCGAGAATGTCGATCTCGACGTCGGCTCCGGACAGCAGGATCGGAGTCGTCGCCGCGGCTGCGCGCCACCTACCGTGCGGATGGCTGGCAATGAGCCACCGGAGGCGCCTCGTGCTCGGCTGCCGGCGCCTCCGCAAAGAAATGAGCCCCACACCTGGAGGACCGATGACCCCTTCGACCGATATCGCTGATACCGCCGGCACTGCTGTCACCGCTGACACCACGGCAATCGCGCAGGGCCGCCCCTGCTGGCTCGAGCTGTACACGCCCGACACCGAGGCTGCTGCCGCCTTCTACTCCGGCCTCCTGGGGTGGCGGGTCGCCCCTGCCGACCCTGATGCCGGCATCTCCACTACGGTGACGCACCGCGACCACCTCATCGCCTCCTTCGAGCCGCAGGAGGACTATGCCGGCTGGCTCGTCACCCTGCTCGTCGACGACGTCGCGGCGGCTGTGGCCGAGGTGGAGGCGGCGGGCGGAGGCGTCGTCGTCCCGTGCACCGAGGTTCCGGGCGACGAGGTCGACGAGACGGGCGCTGCCACAGCTTTCGCCGTCGTGACCGACCCGGGCGGCGCCCGCGTGGGCATGATCTCCACCGAGCCGGGGCCCGTGCCACCGATGGGACCGGGCATGCCCGTATGGCACGAGGTCCTGACCGACGGGCTGGACGCCGGTATCGACTTCTACAAGAGGGTCTTCGGGTGGCGCACGCGCGTTGTTCCCTATGGCGGCGAGGACTTGCCCTACCGCGTCAACTACTCCGGGACGGAGTCGCTGTGCGGCATCGGGGAGCTCGGCGCTTTCGCCAGCGAGGATGCGACTCCGGCCTGGAGGGTCTACTACGGTACTTACGCCAGCGAAGGTGCGACTCCGGCCTGGAGGGTCTACTTCGGTGTGGAGAATCTCGATGACGCTGCGGCGCGTGTACCCGCTCTCGGCGGGAGGGTCGTCTCCGGGCCGCAGGACATCCCCTTCGGCAAGATGATCCAGGTGACGGACCCCGACGGCGCCCGGTTCATGCTCCTCGAGGTAGCCGCGCCATCGAGATAGACATTTTCGGATGAGATCGACGGTGACACCGTCGATCTCATCCGAAAAAGTCGACCTCGACAGGGTGGGGCGGGCGGAGCAGGTGAAGAAATCGGTGAAGCGCGCCGGCGGCATCGTGCGGGAAGTCGCGCGAGAGCCGGTCAGTCTCGGGCGCGCAGCAGCTGGGTCACGGGCGTCGTGGAAGCGCTGGACAGGACCGTGGCCCCGCACACCGTCAGCAGTGAGGCGCCCGTGATGGCAAGGATCTCCACCCACGGACCGTGGAGGAAGATGACCGGCACGGGATTGAACCCGAGGATCAGCGACTCCGAGCACAGGCCCACCACCGTCGATGCCACCCCCAGAATTGCCGCAGTCACCGCGTGGATGACGCCCTCCAGCACCTGGGCCCACCGCACCTGCGCCTGCACGCCCCCGGCGGCCATCAGGAGGGCGCCATCACGGCGGCGGCGTCCTGCACTCATGGCGATGACCGCCACGCCTCCGGTCCAGGCCACGAGGAACGCCGTGCCGAACAGGGCTATGAATCCGCCGACGTCGGCATTGCCCCCGAGGGCGCGTATACCGAAGGCGAAGCCGACCAGGCCGATCGCCAGGCTGAAGGGCATGACGGTTGCCGAGGACCGCCCCGCCTCGTAGGCGGCGGAGTGCCTGGCCATGTGCCAGGCCACGGAGCGCGAGGGAATCAGAGCGGTCCACGTGCGCTCCAGGGCCGGCGTCACCCGAGGCGTGAGCACCACCATGAGAACCAGGGCGGCGAGACCGGCTCCGATGACGAGGGTGAAGATGGACTCGTGGTCCGATTCGGTGATCTGCGCGATGATGGGCAGGGCGATCAGTCCCGCGAGACACACGGCGATCAGGATTCCGCGCAGCAGTCTGCGGCGGACCCGCCGTGAGCGACCCTGGACGTCGTCGTGCTCGCGGAGCAGGGCGATGATCTGGGCGCCGCTGGAGCGGCGTGCGGCGCCCCTTCCGCCCAGGACGGTTAGGCTTGTGCACAGGATCAGGAGGATCAACAGGTCGACGGGGTGGGGCTGGGGCCGGGCCGTCGGGAGGATGATGCCCACGGCGCCCTCGAAGGCGCTCAGCGGGAAGGAGAGCGGGTAGGCCAGGGGGATGGCCACTATGGCGGAGCCCGCGCCGACGAGTGCGAGCTGGCCCAGGAGGATCATTCGCAGCAGCCCGGGCCGCATGCCCTGGGCCCGCCACAGGCCGTGGTCCCGTGCCCGGCTCGCCACCACTAGGGCGGCTACTGTGGAGAGGGCGACGACGACGGACAGACCCACGAAGGTGAGTGGCATGTACGTGAGGGCTTCGGCCTGCCCCGCCATATCCGTGTCTCCCGTGGCCTCCGCGGCGATCCTTCCCCCGCGCCCCACCATGAGCTGGGCGGCGATGCTCGTGGCGGCCACGACGGCGACCACCACCGTCCATGTCCACGAGCGCAGGTTCTGGCGCAGATCGGCGAGCAGAAGGCGGATCATGCGGCGGCCCTTCCCCGAATCTCGAGGATCGCCCGGGAGACGGCCTCGGCGCTGCCGCCCGGCACATGCGCCGCGATCCGCCCGGAGTCCATGACCAGTACTGAACCGGCCCGGGCGGCGGCCTGCGGGTCGTGGGTGACCATGAGGAGGGTGGCGCCCTCCGCGGCGATCTGGGCGAACCAGTTCAGCACGGTGTCGGCGGAGGCCAGGTCCAGGGAGGCAGTGGGTTCGTCGGCGAATACGATCTGCGGGCGCGAGGCCAGGACCCGGGCGATGGCGACCCGTTGGCGCTCTCCGCCGCTGAGCTGGGCGGGCAGGTGGCTCGCGTGGTCGGCCAGACCCACGCGAGCCAGGGCGTTGTCCACCTCCCGGTGGGGCAGGGCCCGTTGACGCAGGCGGCCGGGCAGGGCGACGTTGTCCCGGGCGTTCAGGCAGGTGACGAGGTTGTCCTCCTGGAAGATGACGCCCATGTGCTTGGCTCGGAAGGTCGCCAGGGCGCCCGGGCGCAGCGAGGTGGTCTGCGTGCCCAGCAGGTGCACGGTGCCGCTGCTCGGCCGGTCGAGTCCGGCCACGCACTGGAGCAGGGTGGACTTGCCCGATCCGGAGGCTCCGACTACGGCGGTGAAGGAGCCCTCGGCGAGTTCCAGATCGACCCCCGCCAGGGCGTGGACGACGGCGTCGCTCCGACCGGGCACGGCGTAGCTCCGCGTCAGGCCGTGCAGGGCGATGGCGGGAGCTGGAGCTGCGGGCCTGTGCGCAGGTGGGGCCGGGGTCTGCGGGAACCGTGATGGGGTCCCGGGGGCGGCGGGATATCCCGTGGGGGAGGTGTTCGGAGGAAAGTGCGCTGTCATGAGGGCCGCCTTCGCGAAGGAGGAATGGTCAGCACCGAGCAGCCGGGTGGCTGAGTTAGCTGAACAGCTGAGTAGTGGGGCGGTTCGGCCCCGCCCTGTCCGCCCCGGTCTGCTCTGTCGGAGTAGTCATGAGGTTAGGGCGGGGGCTCGCCGCCGGATATCGGGGGTGCCCCTGGTTCCGCCCTGGTCCTTCCCTGACTCTTCCCCGGCCCTTCCCTGGGTCATCCCTGACCGGTGCGCGACTTCCCGGGCGCGCACGATGCGGACTCTGGAGGCGGGGCGATCGCAGGGGGAAGGAGGAATGGAGAGGAGGGGAAGCAGCGCTTTACGGGTGACGTATATAACGATACGGTAATGATGCACTTATTCCTGTGCCAGTGCTTCTCGCCTGGTATATCCCTGCAGAAAGGCTGCCATGCGCCTCTTACGACCCCGACCGCCTCAATTGCACCGCCGTCTTCTCGGTGCCGTCCTGACCCTCCCGCTGATTCTGGCGACCTTCCTCTTCTCTCCGGCGTATTCCCCGGCATATGCCGCCGATCCTCCTGCTGAGCCCGTGGGCGCCATTGATGTCACGGGGAACTACATTCCGGGCCGCACGGGCTGTCACGGCACAGACAACATCAATGACTGCCTGAGCTGGAATATCAAGGCAGGATCCGGCATCGCCATGGGCGAGAGCAGCACTCTCAGTATTGAGGCCGATTCTCAGCCCGGCCTGTGGACCTGGGCCTGCCCCTCAGCGGATCGTGTTGCGGGCAGCGCCACGTACTCCTACCGCGACCCCGAGAAGAACGGGTCCCTCGTACATCTGGAGAGTTCCACACTGGGCCTGAACGACCAGGTGCGTGACGTGCAGGGACGCAGCGTAGGGTCGGTCACCGGCATCACATGCACTCCGGAGCATCTGAGCATGACCTACCAGACCACTTTCCCCAACGCGGCCGCCTATATCGACCTGAATGTGGGAGCGACGGCCGTGGCCCCCGGCACCGGCGAGCGCGACTACACCTTCAACCCGACGATCACCTCCTCGAAGGACGGCGTACCGAGGAATCTCACGGCCACCGCGAAGAAGCCGGACATCAACGCCACTTACGCGACCGTGACCGCCAGTCCTGAGACTCTGACGGATGCTCCGAAGGACGCGGGACGCTACACCGTCACGGTGACCAACGACTCAAACAGCGCACTGACCGACTTCACGATCGCCACCTCCCGGAAACGGGGCTCGGCGTCGTTCACCAGGCTCAGCTGCGATTTGACCGCCTTCGGCGGCGAAGTCGTCACCGCCGAGGGCCCGGCCGAGAGCCTGAGCGTGTCCAGCGGCGGGGCGTCGGTGCCCGGCGATCAGGAGGTCACCTGCCAGGTGGACGTGACCGGGATCGAAGGGGTCAATACTCTGGGCGCGAGTGTGACCGCCGGCGGTCAGACCTTTGAGGGTTCCTACGAGGACAACCGCCCGGTCGGTGGGGGTGCGGTCGTGAAGTAAAGAAGATCGACAGCGTTCACGACGTCGCCGCCATCCGGTGCTTCATCCTGTGCAGCCCCGCCGATACTCGGCGGGGCTGCACAGGATAAGGCGACTCGACGGGGAGTGGAGAGCGAGCCTCAGCTGCTGCAGACCAAGTCGTCCTTGGGGAGCTTGCCGTTCAGGAGGAAGTCATCGACCGCCCCGCTGATGCAGGAGCTGCCGCGCCCGTAAGCGCAATGGCCCTCGCCCTCCCAGGTCAGCAGGTGCCCCGAGTCGAGCTGCTCGGCCAGAGCCTCGGCCCACTCATACCGCGTAGCCGGGTCCCCAGTGGTGCTGACGACCAGGATGGGGGAGGCCCCTTCGGCTGTGATGTCTGCAGGAAGCGGCTCGTTGCCGTGCCCCCAGGCTGCGCAGGTCATGTCGGAGTTTGTCCATGCGGCGCCGAAGGTCGGTGAGACCTCTTGGGCCTCCTCGTACTGGTTCTCCCAGGAGTTCATGTCGCCTTGCGAGGGCCGATCCTGGCACATGATGGCGATCATTGTAGCCATGCTCGCCGCCGGAGCGGACTGCGTCATCTGGTTGGCGGCAAGGGCGAAGACCGAGGCGTCGCCCTGCGTGATGGCGGGAGTGAAGGCCGCGGTCAGCTCCTGCCAGCGCGCAGTACTCAGAGCCCCTCGGATGACCTGGCTCATCTGGTCGCCGGTGACCTTCTGGTCGGGCTCGGACGTGCCCATTGGCGAGGTGTTCGCCGAGGCGATCAGATCGCGCACCTGCTGCACACCGTTCTCGACCTCCCCGCTCAGCGGGCAGTCGGCACCCGTCTGGCCCGCCTGGCAGGCCTCCACATAGCTCTCCAGCGCGATCTCATTGCCCTCGGCCATGCCCAGGTCGATCTCCTCGGCGGACAAGGAGGGGTCCAGGGCACCGTCGAGAACCATTCTCCCGGTGTTGTCAGGGAAGAGCTCGGCATAGGTGTAGCCCAGTCCGGTGCCGTAGGAGTATCCCAGGTAGTTCAAGGACTCCTCGCCCATCACCGCTCTGAGCACATCCAGGTCGCGCGCCGACGAGAGCGTTCCCACATGGTCCAACAGGCCCGGTTCGGCGTGCTCCGCGCACTGCTGCTCCAGCGCAGTCACGCCCGCGGAGTAGCCCTGAGCCCAGTCCTCGAACGACTGGCCGGGCTGGGGCTGCCCCGCACCGGCGCCCCCGGCCGGCCCGGCTTGCCCGCAGTCGATCGCAGTTGAGGAGCCCACGCCGCGCGGGTCGAAACCGATGACGTCGTATCCCGCCAGCAAGTCCTGTGAGAAGATCCCCTGAGACGCGGTCTCGACCAACTGGACGCCAGAACTGCCAGGGCCTCCGGGGTTGATGAACAAGGACCCATGGGATTCGCCGTCGGCGGCACGCTTCTTCAGGGCGATCTGGATCGTCTGGCCGTCTGGATCCTCGTAATCCAGGGGGACCGTCACCATGGCGCAGGAGAAGCTGTTGGACTCCTCCGCCTCTGTCCTCTCCATGCCGCCGGTGGCACCGCACGGATACCAGGACACCGTCTGTCCGTAGAAGTCGTCCAGGCCCTCCGGGATCACGGATCCACTCCCGGAGTCGTTGGAGGGTGACCCTTCGTTGGAGGTGGAGCCTTGGGAGGACTCGTTGGAGTTGCCGGCGGCCGGGACGGCGGTAGCCCCCGTGCCCACTGATAGGAGCGCGCATCCCAGTGCCAGCACAGCCGCGAATTGCTTCCGCCGTGCGCCTGTGCGCATCCGTCTGCCTGGGGAGCCCCAGCCCGTCATAGTCGCCATCATCGATTCTCTTTCCGTCGAAGTCGGTCACAGCCGCCGATCCCTGGGGCCCCGCTGATTCACGTGAGAGGCCTGCCCATGGACGATGTGGAGCAGAGCTCTGCTACACAAACCGACCGCTGGTCGGTTTAATGGTTAGTGCTCCTCAGGGGGCTGGGCAACTCGGGGAGAGTGGGATAGGTCTCTCGTTGGTGCTTTTCTCCGGCTCTGCGACGAGGCCTGTCGGACTCGACCGAGACCGTTCCCGGAGATGGGTGAGCGGTGGTGCGCAATGGCGGGGTCGGTTGAGAGGGTATCGAGGGGGCGCCGAGGCGGCATGTCGAGGGTGCCGAGGGGTGCCGAGGGTGTCGAGGGCCGGAACTTCGGCGCGGCGATGAGCCGCGGGAGGCCGTCCTGCGGCTCCGATCCTTGTTCTGCGTCAGAGTCAGAGGTTCTTCTGCGCCTTGATAATGGTGGTGGGCATCATTCCCCACTGCATGTGCAGGCCCGCGGCCGTGGAGGTGAAGGGAACGTCGGCGTCTGTGAGTACGTCGGCGTACTCCTTGGTCTTGGCCATGTCCGCGATGACGAGTCGGCCGCCCGGGCGCAGGACGCGCAGCGCTTCGGACACCGCGCGCTTGCGCCCTGCGGCGTCGGGGATGTTGTGGATGGAGACGCTGGCGGTGACCAGGTCGAATGAGGCGTCCTCATAGGGGAGCCGGGTCATATCGCCGGTATCCAGCGTGATCCGATCGGCTACGCCGTTGAGCTCGGTGTTCTTGCGGGTCGCCTCGGCCGAATTGCCCGTCTGGTCCTGGTTGCGCCACAGGTCGATCCCCGTGGCGTGACCATGGGGCAGTCGCAGTGCGGTGGCGATGATGACGGCGCCGCGGCCGCAGCCCAGATCCAGGGAGTTCTCGTCGCCCCTCAGGTGCAGGGAGTCCAGGAGCCTTGCCCAGACGAGGAACTTCCCGCGCAGGGTGGTGTACCAGAAGGCGAGCGCCGAATATCCCAGGCTGAGGGCCCCGGCTCCCATCAGCAGCCAGGTCCAGGCGGGTGCGGACTGTGCGATGTTGGCGATGGTGCCCAACAGCAGCGGCAGGGTACTCAGGCTGAGCAGGACGGGCACGAGAATCGCATCCACGCCGTAGCTTCCTGCTGGTTTGCTGGGGATGCGCGTGGTCACGCCGGTCTCCTTCCGCTCATGTTCTCCAGGCCCCCTCGCCGGTGGGGTCGGGTGAGGGAGTGCCACCGCTGCAGGGGCGGGCCGCTCGCTAGGAGCCGTGCTGGAGGCTCTGCAGTGGCTGGCGCATAAGATCTTATATCTGTAACGAATCGTCAACAAAGTGAGATTCATTGTTCGCGCGGGCGCCGGGCGCCGGGCGCCGGGCGTCGGGCGCCGGGCGGGCCGGCTGCGCGCGAATGCGCGTTCAGGCCCAGGCTGCGCGCGGAGGCGTGCCCTGGGCCGCTACGGCGGCGATGCCGGTGAGCGACGGGCCGGCTGCATGGGAGGCGCGACCGGTGGTTCCAACCCACCGGGAGCGCCGGGACACTCACGAGACCTCAACGGCGTCGTGCTCCGCGAAGACTCTCTTGGCGGTCAAGGTGGCGTTGAGCGCTCGGGGGAAACCCGCGTACACGGAGGCGTGGAGGATCGCCTCGACGATCTCCTCGCGGCTGAGCCCCACGTTCAGGGCGGCGTTGAGGTGGACCCTCAGCTGCGGCTCGCAGCCGCCGAGCGCCGTGAGTACGCCGATCGTCACGAGCTGGCGGCTGCGCGCATCCAAGCCGGGGCGGGCGTAGACGTCGCCGAACCCGAAGGCCGCGATGTGGTGGGCCAGGGCCGGGCTGATGTCGGCCAGCGAATCCATGACGGCCCTGCCCGCATCGCCGTCGATCGAGGCCAGCACCTCCAGGCCGTGCTTGCGCCGAGCACGGTTCTCCGGACTGTCGATGTCGTGCTGGGGATGGGCGCTGCTGTCGGCTTGGGCGGCGCCTGCGGAGCCGCTGGTGTTGGTGCCGGTGCCGGGCGTAGTGGTGCTGCGGTTCTCGTCAGTGCGTGCGGTGCTCGAGAGGTTGCTCGAAGAGTTGATTGTCATATCGGGGTGTCTCCTCTGCCATGCAGGTTGTGCTGGTTGCGTGTCTTGATCGTGCTGATGAGTTGGGATTGGTCTGTGTGGTTCAGTGCGGTGTCGCGGCTGAGGGCGCGCCGTGTCGGTCGGTCCTGCTGTCGGTCGGTCCCGCGGCGATGTCCCGCCATGCGGGAGCTTCCTGCACGTGTGCCGGGTGGTCCCATGGGTCATGGTCACGACCCGCGTCTCAGCCGCCGGCTGGCGGCGTCCGCGTCAGCCGGGCCCTTGGCAGGGTTGGTGGCTCCACCGTCAGTGCCGTCCATGTCCTGGCTGTAGAGCGCGATCTTGTAGTCGGTGGCTGCCAGCGCGAGTTGGAGGTCGTCGATCCGGGAGTGCAGTCGCGTCCGGTGCTCGGTGAGGATGGCCAGGCGCGCGGGCACGGTGCCCTCGCCCTCCTCGACCAGATCGACATAGCGACGCAGATCGCGGATCGGCATGCCCGAGGTGCGCATTCGAGTGAGGAACACCAGGCGTCGCACGGCTGCGGCGTCGTAGCGGCGGTGCCCGGAGCCGGAGCGCCCCACTCGGACCAGACCGATGCGCTCGTAGTAGCGAAGGGTGTGTGCGCTGACCCCGAGATGGTGGGCGGTGGTGGCGATGTCCCAGGCGGTGTTGTCCGCGGGCAGCTCCTCGTCCACGGCGGTTGAGCGTGGGGGAGGCGGGAAGGCGCCGGAACCTGTCTTCGCAGCGCTGGTCGTACTGGTGGCACTGGCTGAGTCGGTTGAGCCGGTTGAGTGAGCTGAGCCGTTCGGACCGGCTGTCGCGTCACCTGACGGGGCGGTGAGCCGGAGCGCTGCACGCAGGCGCGCGTCGTTGGGCTCGGCCGGGCCGCTCGTGTCGTTCATGGCCACGACCGTAGAAGCGTGAGCGCACTCGAAGGCAAGCGGGCGGTTCGGACGCCCTCTCGGCCAGCCAACGCGGGTCTGGGCTGCCGTCAGGGTGGTGGGAAGGTCCAGCGTGTCCAAAACGGAGGAGATTAGGGCGCGAGATCGATGTATCGCACCGACACACAGTAGGCCAGCGCTTGGTTTCTTGAAAATGCCGAGCTTGGCGGAGGGTTAATCTCCTCCGTTTTGGACAGCAACGGCCCGAATCGGGGCGCCTGACAGGTAGGAGCGCGGCCGGTACTGCCGCGTCGTTGGCGCCCACTCGTGTTGGGCGCCCCACGCGGCCGATCGGGCTCGGCCCGCGCTAGCCTGTCGGCATGCTCGTGGCCTTCTCCGTCTCCCCGACCACTTCCGACGCGCCCGACGGCTCGGTCTCCGAGGCCGTGGCGCGTGCCGTGCGCGTTGTGCGCGACTCCGGCCTGCCGTGCGAAACGACCTCCATGTTCACCACCATCGAGGGCGAGTGGGATGAGTGCATGGCAGTGGTCAAGGCCGCCTGTGAGGCGGTGGCGGAGGTGAGCCCGCGCGTAGCGCTCGTTCTCAAGGCGGATATCCGCCCTGGTTGGACCGGCCAGATGACCGCCAAGGTCGAGCGCGTCGAGACCCGCCTGCGGCGGGGCGAAGGCGCCGACGGCGGTGCCTGCTGAGGCTGAATTCTGCGCCGGTAGTCTCCAGATGCACGTCAGTAGGGCGGGCGGACTCGAAGGCTCGGACCTCGCAGTTCCGTCTGCGTTCCACCCGTGCCCCGGTCGCACGAACTGGCCGAACACCCCGCGCATCAGTCGTTTAGCGAGGCGGTCCTCTGGCGGTCTGGCGGCATTACACCGATAGCTCTGCGAGGAGCCACTGCCCGACCGGGCGCGGACTGATCTCCAGAAGTCGCTGGGCGCTGGTGCTCCGGTCGATGACGCTTCCGGTCTGTGCGTTGAGGGCTCTATATAACTCCACTACCGGCATCGCGGCAGCGCCGAAGAGCGGTGTGATGAGCTCGCCGAACTCCTCGGGTGAGATGGCCTCGAAGTGGACGTCGCGGTCCAGATGAGCGGAGAGGGCGGCGGCGAGGTCGGGACCCGTCAGTCCCGGCAGGTGCCCGATCGAAACTGTGCCGGCCGTGCCGGCCGAGCCCGTGACGCCGATGGGGCGGGCATCGGTGAGTAGGCGGACGACGACGTCGGCGACATCCAGGTGCGAGCTCCACGAGACCGGGAACGAGGCGGGCAGCGGATAGCGCAGGACGCCCTCCTCGCGCGCAGGGCCGATGACGACAGGCAGGAGCAGATTCTCCAGGTACAGGCGCGGGGCAACGACAGCGGTGGGGATGCCGCTGCGCATCACTCCATGGATGAGCGTCATGATGGGGCTGTCGTCGGGCACCTGCAGCGGTGAGTCCGGCTGGTCGACGATCTGCCCGCTGGCGGAGATCACCACGCGATCGGGGCGAGCCTGCTCAACCGCCTCGACGACGGCCCGTGCCTGAGCGCCCGCGGCCTCGGGAGGCCCCATGGGCAGGTGGACGAATACGCCTTCGGCACCCTCATAGGCGGGGATGAGGGAAGCGGCGGACGAGAGGTCGACCGCCAGCGCCTGGACGCCGTCGGGAACGGTGTCGGGGTTGCGGACTGCCGCCACAGCGGGCGCGCTCGCAGCGGTCAGGGCGGACAGGACGGGTGAGCCTTGGGCGCCTGTTGCGCCATGGATGATGTAACTCATGGCTCTATTGGTGCATATACAGCACCAGTTACGTCAACTGCACTAATGGGATAGAGTGCATGCCCGTGAATGAGGTGGATCTTCCGGAGTGCGGGGTCGCCCGATTCCTGCTGCTGTTCGACGGGCCGTGGGCGACGCTGATCGTGCGCGAGCTCCTCCACGGACCCCGGCGCTTCGGGGAGCTGCGCGAGGCCCTGCCGGGGATCAGCGCCCACACCCTGACCAACCGGCTCCGGCTCTTCGAGTCCCGCGGCATCGTGATCCGCCGCGCCTATGCCGAGGTGCCGCCCCGGGTCGTCTACGAGCTGACTGACCTCGGGCGGCAGCTGCAGCCGGTTCTTGACGCCATGTGCGCGTGGGGCGAGAAAGCCCCGGTCTCGGCCTTCGTGCCTCAGGAGCCTAAGGCCGCCAGGAGTTGATGAACGCCGGCCTCATGTTCGGCTGAGGCGGGTAGTGCCTGGTCTCGTGCCCGGTTGCGGCGTTCGGTGTTCATGAAGCTGCCCCTGATTTCCATGCCGAGAGTTTCTTAGGGTTTCTGGCCGTCCTGGATGCGATAGATCCTGCCGCCCTCAAGAGTCAGGCTGATGATGGCCAGAACACTCCCTGAGCCGGTGGCGACAAGGCCCGGCCGGCTGTTGACCCGCTCGTCCCGTATCGCGAGGTCGGGCTGGCGCGCAGAGATGCCCAGATGCCCACGAAAAAGCGCGCTACGGCGTCGGCAGCGGATACGGGATCGAGGACTGTGGAGACGAGGCCGCCCCCGTCGGTGATCGATCCGGCTGACAGTTCGCCGGGCTGCGTTGTCTTCTTCGCGGAGCCGGGCGATGGCCCGCTCATGGGGTCGGATGCGTATTCCGGGCGCCGATCACGGAGGAAAAACGCGAACCATGAGAAGCACCATGAGAAAGGAAAACGGGAGATGACCAGTCCCGTCACGTTCATCAATGTCATCGACGTCGACCCGTCCAAGCAGCAGGAGGTGATCAGCATCCTGAATGAGGGCACCGAGCGGGTCATCTCCAAGCGGCCCGGATTCATCTCGGTCACGCTCCTCGCCAGCGATGACAAGAGTCGTATCGTCAACATCGCTCGCTGGAGGAGCGCCGATGACGTGAGAGCGACACAGGCGGACCCCGCCGCCGCGGAGTACGCCAGACGCACCGCCGCCATTGCGACGCCCGGCACCGGCATCTACACCGTTGTCTCCGAGTTCGACGACTGATCCTGGGCGGTCCGGCGGGGGCCTGGGCGGTCCGGCGGGCGGGGCCGCGAGAAGGAGCCGATTGACACCGGTTGGTTCCGTCAGGCCAGAAGGTCCTCCCACCAAGCCGCGAAGACGGGGCAGCGGTCGAATATCGAGGCGGGGCTGCGGGCTGATGGCCTGTTCTATGGCGGCTTCGCTGTTGGTGCGAATTGCGAATGGGGAGAGGATGTATGAAAGATTGGGAGTGGTGTGTGGTTTGCGCGTAGCTTGCTTGCCAGGTTTGATATCGTAGTTGTGTGAATTGGTTGCCGGCGGATGCGAATGTTTTGTTAGTGTCGACTTCGACGATTACTTCTACTGGCGTGATTGTTGGGATAGTACGCAGTTTAACCGCAGGATCACGAGCTCGTCGCAAAGTTGAGTGGTTATCTTCTATGCTCGATTCTGAAAGGGATACTTCTCGGCGCGATGCGCTTGTTCGAATGAAATTGCAGAATCAAGGATATTTAGTGGCTGACGATCGTGTACCCGTCGGGTATTTTGTGGCCCTGATGGTCCTTGCGTCAGTTTTTCCTATTGTAATATTTTATGAGGCCTGTCGTCGTTCCCCGACGTTACCGATTTCAAATTTTATTATCGGGTTCTTGGTGACGACGTTGTGTATGTTTTTCTCCGTACGGCTGTATCGGGAGAAGAAACTTATAATGCGCCAGTTCGAATTAGGAGGAATTCGCATAGGGTCCACGAATATTGATGTTCGTTTTTGTCTCGAAGGCAATTTTTCACAGAATTTTCTGCTCGGATTGACTATATCTGTATTTGTGCTAATTGTTTCTGCTGCGGCATCGTTCGTGGGGGCGGAGAATGTAAAATCTGGGGTTTTGATTCTAGTGTTATTTGAAGGCGTTGTTGCATTGATGAGTTACCTTATTGTGCATTCGTATATACAACAATGGGTAAATGAGCGTGCAGACGGGTAGTTAAATCCAAAGAAATGAAGGGGCGGGATGTGTGAATTCGTCTTTGGTATTAGAGGATTAATCGCATCATGACTGGACGCTCTCGCGCGCCGGACGACCGCCCAGCAGATTCATCTCCCACAGAGTGCCGGTCGAGTAGTCGTCCAAGAAGGCCTCAAGCTCCTCCTGATCGGAGCGGCTCGCCACCGTGGCGCCATTGTCCCGGTCCAGCATCACGATCGCGTCCAAGTCGAAATGAGACAGCAACGGCACCGATTGGGTCGCCAGGATCACCCTGTGCCCGTTTCGGCCGGCGACATGGGCCATCTCCGCCAGCAGGCCGATGGCCGCCGGGTGGAGCCCGAGCCCCGGTTCGTCCAGGACCACGGTCGCCGGAAGATCGGGCCCCAGCAGCAGCGTGGCCAGGCAGATAAAGCGCAGGGTTCCATCGCTGGCCTCATGGGCCATGAAGGTTCGGTCCAGCCCGCGCTGCTTCCAGCGCAGTCGAATCCGCTCCGCAGCATTGGGCACCAGTACGAAATCATCGAAGAAAGGGGTGACGCGGCGGATGGCCGAGACAATGCGCCGGTAATGCTGAGGGTGCTCGTCGCGCACGCGCAACAGGTAGGCGGCGATATTCTCGGCGTCCGATCGCAGGGTGATGTCGTCGCCCACGGTCGAGCGCCCCTTGACCGGGGCATTGCTCGAGACGTCGTCGAAGTGGAAGACACGGCAGCCCTCCAGGATGGGGCGCACGTAGGCGGCGAAGTTGTGAAGCCTGCCAGAGGCCTCGGGCTGTGCGAATCTGGGAACGCGGCTGCGCGTTCCGGAACCGAGATTCTCGTCATAAGGCTTGTCCCGATTCCGACCGGCCTGGAAGAGAAGCCACTCGTGGAGCTGGGATTGTCCCGACTCATCCCAGTCGTCCTCCCGGAGCGTCACCCGGTAGCCATTGCGACAATTCCCCTCATCGAACTCCGACATCATTTCGATGAGGATGCGCTCAGCAGTCCCCTCATCGTCCTCGAAGAGGAGGTTGTCCACCCCGCCGCGCCTGCGCAGGTACTCCTGGAAGGAGTCGTCCCAGATGCGCGAGACCAACTCCAGGGCGCTGACCAAATTCGACTTGCCCGAGCCGTTGGCGCCGATGAGCACTGTGACATCGGTGGTCAGGTCCAGATCGACACGACGAATCGACCTGAAACCCTCCACAGCAGGCGTCCAAGCTCAGCGCTCATGCCGCAAGCCTAGCGAACCGTAGTGGGGCCACGGCTGATTCTGCTTCTGGGCCTTCCCGGCTCATTCCGCCTCGGCGCGGCCGTCCGGTGGAGCGGAGCTGGACCGAGCCGACTTGTTCTCCGGGATCTTGTACCTGCGGCCATCCGGTGGCGAGAGCGGGAGCGGGAGGCCGGGCCGTGGCTAGGCGCGGATCGTCTCAGCTCAAGAGCGCCAGTACGACGGCAGCGCTGCGGGCGGCCGCCTCCTCGGCGGCGATGTGGAAGTCTTGGCCGGCCTCGGGCCCGCACAGGTCGGACACGCCCCGGACCGAGACGAAGGGGATGCCGGCGCCCACGGCCACCTGCGCCAGAGCTGTCGACTCCATGTCCGTGCTGAGCGCGTCGGGGAACGTCTCCCTCGTGGCGCCCACATTCGCCGCCGTCACGAAGGAGTTTCCAGCCAGCATCCGGCCCGCGTGGAAGGCGGCTGCGCCTGATGACGCCGTGGCCCCCCGCAGCGCCTGCGGCCCCACGTGCCCCAGTCGCTCCAGCAGGACGGCATCGCCGCTGAAGGACTCCGGCTGCCCGGGCGTCTGACCGGGCGCATAGCCGAAGGCGGTCGCATCGGCATCGGTGTAGGCCAGGGCGGTCGAGGCGCACACATCCCCGACCTCGATCTCGCGCCCCAGGCCGCCCGTGGTTCCGGCCGAGATGATGGCATCGGGCCGCACCTGAGCGAGGGCGGCCGTCAAGGCGCTCGTCGCCGCCACCAGACCGATGCCGCTGCGCACCAGGACCAGCTCGCGGTCCTCCTCGCCGGGAAGTTGCAGCCGCCAGGCCTTGGCACGGCCGAGCAGTGCGATGGGGTCGGCGCCTTCGCGCTCGGGCAGAGCATCCAGGAAGGGTCGGACCTCCTCGTCCATGGCGCAGGAGACAAGGGTGACGACCGGGCGGGCGAGGTCTGCAGCGCTCATGACCGGGTTCATGACGAAGAGCCTACGCTCAACGGCGGCTCGCGCAGCCCTTGAAGCGGCCTGGAGGGTGCTTGGAGGGTGGATTGGTGTCCAAAACGGAGGAGATCAGGAGCGTTGGGCATCGGGGTGGTGTCCTTCTGGCGCTTGAATCCGCGGTTTCGCCCGGAAGGTGCGTCAGCGCCCGGCTCTAATCCCCTCCGTTTTGGACACTTCTAGGTGCTGGCCGTGGTCCAGGCGGTGGCGCTGGCCGGGGCGGTGGCGCTGGCGGGCGTGCGGTTCGGCAACGTGTGGGTCGTGGGTGGGCTGCTCCTGGTAGGGGCGTTGGCGATGACGGTGCTCCATGCCGCCCTCATGGCCGCTCTCGGTGCGCGCGGGGCGAGCGCGATCTCGCTCCTGGCCCTGGCGGCCCAGGCCGTGTGGGTTCTGGCGGTCGGTGCTTCCGGCGGACCCAGCGTTCCCAGCGTTCCCAGCGGCATTGCCGGGGTCCTGCCGGCCACGGTGCTCGACTCCGCCCTCAGCGGCGTCATGCTGGGAACCGCGGACTCCAGCGGCCGGGCCACGTCATTGGCCGTGCTGCGGCGCGAACCGGCGGCCGCGTGAGGGGCGGTGGGCCGTTCCGCATTCTGGGAGGCACGCTGGGCGTGCTGCTGGGATGGGGCGCGGGCTCCCTGATCGGCGGCTTCGGCCAACCGCGTCGATCGCTCCGAGTCCGCCATTGGCGAGCTCAGCAGGCGGCTGCCCGCGGGCACCGCCATCCTCGCCGAGGTCGAGGAGTACGCCGCCGAAGTGCTCGACGACGACGTCGCCCCGCTGGGCGGTCAGGTCCTGCGGCTCGAGGCCGCCCGGGTCCTCACCGAGCTTGGGGCCGCCCGGGTGCTGCACGAGGAGCGCCGCCAGGAGTGCAAGTAGAAGTTAGGAGGACCGCGTCGAGTCCCTGCGCGAGAAGTTCTATCGCAAGAAGCGAGAGCGGCGACTTACTGAGGACCCTTGGCGCTTACTACGCCCCTTCGCTCCTTACTGTACGAGGAGAAGGAGCGTGGTAAGGGGCAAAAGAGCGTAGCAAGAGGTTGTGCCGGTAGGTGGGGTGGTGGGGTGCGTCGTTGGTGGGGTGCGGGCATGAGAGCTTGTAGAAGAGCCGTCGCGCACGGCAGAGGCGGATCCCGCCTGAGCGGGCGCAGCGTCCGGGCGCCCGCTCAGGACACGACGGAACATGAACGTACCTTTGCAGTATCAACGTACCTTTCTCCCATCCTTCTGGGGATAGAAGTCAGAAGGACGGGAGAAAGGTACGTTCACGTTGCAGACCGCAGTCGACGTTGGACGCGCTGGCCGACAGGACGCGCTGGTCGGCGCCGCTAGCCGAGGAGCCGACCCGAAGTTCGGTCACCATCGGCCGATGCTCCGGCCGGGCGGCGGTGGTAGAGCAGGTAGGTGCCTATCCGGCTGCGCAGCGAGGGGCGCACCGTGTGAGGCCAGCGCTGAGTCACGTAGGCGATGGCGTCATCGACCTCGAGGCGCTGGGTGGAGTTGCCGGCCCGCACCCACAGCTCGCGCCCGCCCTTGCCCTTGGGACCGGACAGGTAGACGGGCACCGGCGAGGGCGGCACGGTGACTCGGCAGACGTCGCCCTCGCCGTCGTCGGCCGGGGCGAAATCCAGGCGCGGCAGCACTGCGGCGTTCGCTCCCAGGCGGGTGCGCCACAGGTCGCGCAGGAAGAGCTCGTAGCGGTCGGCATCCTCATGGCGCAGGGTCGTGTAGTCCGGGCCCAGGCCGATCAGGCGGCCGGCGTCGTCGACCCCGAGCAGCAGGGTGCCGCCGCGGGAGTTGAGGAAGGCGGCCACCGTCTTGGCGGCGATGGTCTCCATGGCGTCGTCGCGCTTGCCGGTGCGCAGATTCACGCGCGCGGAGGACTTGAACTCCAGGCGCTCGGACTCCCCGCGGCGGGCGGCCTCGGCGATCGGCTCGAGCTCGGGCTCGTGCTGCAACCAGGCGGCGACGGCGGAGGTCAGGACGATGACCCCGACGGCGGTGGCGACGGCGCAGATGAGCAGGCGTGTCGCCCACAGGTAGTCCTCGTCGAAGAGCCAGGCCCCCAGCGCCAGGCCGCCCCATAGGCCCAGCAGCGCCGTCAGCGTCGCCGCGGAGGAGGACAGGCTCGTCCCCCAGCGCTGCAGGATGCGGCGGGTGAGCCGGCCCACGAGGTAGGCCAGCAGCATCATCCCCGGCTGCAGGAGGACGGTGAACAGGAGGATCGGGCTCTGCGGGATGATGATGGCGTCCTCGGCGGCCGATTCCAGGGCCAGGGGCATCACGCTTCTTGGCCCTGCTCGCGGGCGACGGGAGCCGCGGGAGTCCCCTGCGCCTCAGAATCCGCCGAGGCCTCGGGGATGACGATCTCCCATTCCGAGCGGGCCGCCAGGAAGGCTCGCACCGCCTCCTGCGCCGCCTCCAGGGAGTGGTTCGCGCCCCAGCCGCACTGCACCTCGTTGGCGGCGGGCACGGCGGTGGCTTCCAGGACGTCGCGGAAGGTCGCCTCCAGCAGTGGCAGGAACTCGGCCGGCTCCAGCCCCAGGGTCAGAGCGTAGAAGCCGGTCTGACAGCCCATCGGGCTCCAGTCGATGAGCCGATCGGTGTGGTTGCGCATGAGCTCCGCGGTCAGGTGCTCGATGGAGTGCACCGCCCTCATCTCCAGATGCTCGCGGTTGGGCTGGCAGAAGCGCACGTCGTACTTGATCAGCTCGTCTCCGCCCGGCAGGCGCTTGCGGTCCGCGATCCGCACGAAGGGCGCGGCCACTCGCGTGTGGTCCAGGTTGAAGGACTCGACATTCATCCGGGGCGTGCTCTGCTCGCTCATGGAGGCAGCATAGTGCTGGGCCGTCTCGGCTCAGGCGGTCGCCGGGTGCGCGGAGCCGGGTGCGCGGAGCCGGGCGCGCGGAAGCGGTGCGCGGCCGTCAATGCGGGGAGCGGCGGGTGGCTACCGGCGCGGGGTATGCTTGATGAGCGACCGGACGTCCGGTACAGTACATATCCGATGGAGGCCTCCGGATGTGCATCGCGGGTAATCGCCGGAAACTCGCGTCGGAGGCGTGCGGTGCATAGTCGGAAACGGGACTCCGTTGCGAGATTCGCAGGTGCGAGGTCCGCGTCGGTCTGCATGGGTCGGGAAGGGTCGGGATCTGCGTGCGGTGGGCACAAGGCCTGCACGCGGCCCGCTGAAGCGGATCGAGGAGAGGAGTGGAAGGGAATTGAGGAGGAGAATATGCGTCGCGCCAAATTCATGCTTGTGATCGTGGACATTTGTTTGATCGTCTACTGGGTTGCGACCGCCATGCACCTGATTCCTCCCGAGAGTGCTTTCAAGGACTACGGAAACGAGGTTGTTCAAGCGTGGAACTGGTCGTTCTTCCCCTTGGATCTTCTGGCCGTGGCGGCTGGTTGCTGGGGTGTGTACCTGACCGGGAAGGGGTGGCGGCTCGGAGAGGCGGTTCTGATGGTCGGCCTGACGCTCACCTTCTGCGCGGGCTTCATGGCCATATCCTTCTGGGCGTACTACGGGGACTTCACTCTCGGTTGGTGGGTGCCGAATATCGTGCTGATGCTTGTTCCGTGCTACCTCTGCAAGCGCCTCGTCTGCGGGAAGGCATGAGCCGTGAATAGTGAATGCGCTTCGGAGCGCGCCGGCGCGGGCTCGTCAGGCCATATCCGGCTATGCGTTCATGTGTTCTGTCCCGCTTTGAAGGGCTCCACCATCTGCTGGAGGAATTCGATCGTCCTGTCGCGAGAGCTCCGGCTGGGAGCGGCGAGCTGCAGGGTATCGGCGAGCCAGAGCCCATCTACGGCGTAGCGCACCGTGGATACGATATGGGGAGGAATTCCATCGGCGTGCAGGCGCTCATTCCAGTGATCGTACTTCTGGCGCAATAATCCCAGGGCTTCCGAATCCACGATGACGGCCGCCAGCATGGCGATCACCCCCCGGGATGCCGGACCATCCGATCTGCCGGCGGACCGGATGTAGGTGTCGATAGCTGATCCGGGTGAATCGCCGGCCGATTCTAGAAGCAGATCGAACTCCCTGGTGTACCTCTCGATGAGTCCTTCCACCAGCTCCTGCTTCGATGCGAAGTGGTAGAAGAGTCCGCCTTTGCTGATTCTCGCCTCTTTGGCCACCGAGGCTATTGTCAGGCGGTCGCCCCCGTCCCTGAGGAGAATCGTCTGTGCCGCATCAAGAATTCTGTCACGCGTGAGGGGCGGCTGGGAATCCGGCATCGCGACCTTCTTCTGCGTTTTCTGCTTCTTCTGCATCTTCTCGTCTTCTTATCTACTGCCGTGAGCGCTGCTGTCGGGCCCTGCTCCGGGCAGTCTACAGGCCGCACCTTCTTGATACCGGACGTCCGGTATAGTACCTTCTGCGGCATGTACGTGTGGCTCTTATTGGGCGCAATCGCCGCCGAAGTCTTCGCGACGAGCTCGTTGCGCGCCGCGACCGATGCGGATGCTATGTGGATCTGGTGGGCGCTCGCCGTCGCCGGATACGGGATTTCATTCGCCCTTTTCTTCGCCGCTCTTGTCCGCGGTGCGCCCCTGGCGGAGTCTTATGCCGTATGGGCGGGATTGGGGGTGGCCGCTACTGCGGTTGTCGGCTGGCTCGTGTTCTCGGAAAGAATGTCTTCGGCTGTGGTGGCGGGCATAATCTTGGTCATTATGGGTGTGAGCCTTATCGAAATGTACGGGCGCGGAAGCCAATTCTGATTCCCTGATTCGCAGGTGCACGGCGCTGTCGGTCGGAGAACCCGTGGCCACACGTCGAGTGCGGAGGCAGGATGAGGGCATGACCTATAGCAGCCGCAGCCTCGCCCGCATCGTCGTCGGCCCCGATGACGCTCCGACCCTCGTGCTACTTCACGGCATCACCTCCTCGGCGGTCTCCCAGGCCGACGCCATCGACCACTGGTCAGCCCTGGGCTATCGGGTGATCGCCGTGGATGCCCGCGGTCACGGCCTGTCCCCGCGTTGGGAGTCCGACGAGCTCGAGCGCGCTGGCGAGGTCCTCGTCGACGACGCCGTGGCCGTCCTGGAGGACCTGGAGATCCAGGCTCGCGGTCGGCGCGCTCTCGGTCTGCCCGACGCGCCCGCGCCCGTCGTCATCGGCCACTCCATGGGCGCCGCCACCGCCATGGTGGTGGCCGGTCGCCGCCCCGAGCTGGTCCGCGGCGTCGTTCTGCACGACCCGGCCCGTTACGGCTCGCGCAGTCCGGCCGAACTGCTCGCCCGCGGTGCCGGGCGCGAGCGAGCCCGCCGCGCCGAGGTCGCCGACCCCGCGGCCGCGGTGGCACGCGCCCTGGCCGACCCCGAGGTGCCCGACTCCGAGGCCGTGGCGGGCGTGTGGGCCAGTCAGCGCACGGATCCCGCACTGCTGCGCACCGGCGTCGTCGCCCCGGAGGTCGAGTGGACTGAGGCGATGGCGGAGCTCGCCGTCCCCGCGCTCCTGGTCACCGGCGATCGTCCCGGTGCGGCGCGCGTGGGGCACGAGGGGCTGGAGGTCGTCGGGCGGCTCGCAAACCCGCTCGTGACGACGGCGCTCGTGCCGGGTGGCGCCCATGACGTGCGGCGCACCCGTCCCGCGGGCTTCTACGACGCCGTCGACCCCTGGCTGGCCGGGCTCGACGAGCAGTAGTGGTGACAGGGCTCCCGGGTGCGAGGGCTCCCAGACTCCACAGGAGCCGGCCCGGGAGCCGACACCGCTCAGGCGGGCCGCACTGCCCGCCAGCCGGCGACGATGCGCTTGGCCCGCCTGCGCAGCAGGATGCCGGCGATGAGCGCGATGAAGGAACCGTCCTGGAAGCTGACAATGATGCGCCCGTGCTGCAGGGGCCGCGGGGCGGTCGGAGGTCCCAGCCGCCGTCGAGACGGGGTCCTGTAGGCTGAAGACGGCTCGGCAAAGGCGCCGGGCTGCCTACTTCATTTGCTGTTTCGCTGTCTTGCTGTCTGATCGCCGTGTGAGCGGTTTGCGTGCGTCCTGCGGCAGTGCGTCATACGGCCGTGGGAGGATACCGTCCATGAGTAAGACCCCTGCGCCGACACCTGAACACCGGGCTGTGTCCGTCGAGTCCGTCGAGCGGCCTCAGGGCGAGGCCATCGCGATCACCATTGCCGCCCTGGCCGTGGGCTGCGTCGGGATCTACTTGGCGCGCGCCCTCGTCGGTCCCGCCTTCTTCGCCCTCACGCTGGTCATCACCGTGCGGCCCTTGGTGAGCTGGGCGAGTCGCCACCACGTGCCCCGGTCCGTGTCCGCCGTGGGGGCGATCATCCTCATCTACACCTTCGTGCTGGCGATGTTCGCGGCACTGGGGGTGGCCATCGTGCAGCTGGTCGATACCCTGCCCACCTACACGGTCAAGTTCCAGGCCATCTGGAAGAGCATTCAGGAGCTGCTGACGCATTTCGGCGTGGACCAGTCCGCTCTGTTCGGCCAGGTCTCCCAGGCCATGGACACCAACAAGATCGTCATGGTGGCCCAGGGGCTCCTCGAGCAGGTCACGAACTTCGGCTCCATCCTGAGCGTCATGGCGCTGACGGTCATCTTCCTGATGTTCGACATGTCCCGCATCGAGGTGCGGGCCCAGGCGCTGACCGTCCTCAAGCCCGGGATCGCCCGTGCGCTCGCGGACTTCGCCGGGGCGGTGCGCTCCTACTGGCTGGTGTCGACCATCTTCGGCCTGATCGTGGCGGTGCTCGACGTCGCCGCCCTGGGATTCCTCGGGGTGCCGATGGCGGTGACCTGGGGCGTGCTGTCCTTCATCACCAACTACATCCCCAACATCGGCTTCTTCCTCGGCGTCATTCCGCCGGCCCTCCTGGCACTGGTGGACTCCGGGCCGTGGACGGCGCTGTGGGTGGTCGTCGCCTACGCGGTGCTCAATTTCGTCATCCAGAGTCTCATCCAGCCGAAGTTCACCGGTGACGCCGTCGGCCTCAACACGACCACGACCTTCCTGTCCCTGTTGTTCTGGAGCCAGGTAATCGGAGCGCTCGGCACGATCCTCGCCGTGCCGCTCACGCTCTTCGTCAAGTGCGTGCTCATCGACTCCGACCGCCGCTCGCGCTGGGTGGGCGTTTTCCTGTCCGCCGGCGACAACCCTGTGCTGCAGCCCGATGAGCTCGATCCCCGCGTTGTCGAGGAGCTCGACCTGGATGGCGACGGCGTCGGCGAGGAGGATCCGCAGTACGGCCGGCCCGCCGTGGAGGCCGGCGAATAGGCGCCGGCGCCGGGGTTGCGCCGGCGTTCGTCCCTCGACGACGTCACGTGTCCATAGCGGCGGTTGAGAGCCGCCGCTGATGCCGGGAGTCGATCAGAGATTCTTGCGATTGCAGTATTTTCTGAGCTTTCTGAGTTCGCTGAGTTCGCTGACGGAGACCGGCCCCGCCCCTCCGGCTCTGAACCGCCGCGGTGGACAAGCTGCAACTCAGCCGCCGAGCACGCCGATGCGCTGCAGGTAGGCGGCCGTGCCCCCCATGGCCCGGTCCCAGGCCTGCCCGGAGAAGCCGTGGCCCGCGCCGTCGATGGGCAGGAGACCGGCGTCGGGGAAGGTTTTCTCGGCCCGCTCGGAGTAGCTGATGGGCGCGGTGGCATCGGCGGTGCCGTGGACGATGAGAACCGGTGAGGAGTAGCGGGGCATATCGGCGTACACGTCGTAGTCCCACATGTCCTCGGCGTAGATGCGGCCCAGGCGGTACCCCCCGAGAGTGAGGGTCTCGGGGACGTTGTCAAGGGAGCCGAAGATGCTATGGAGATCATCGGTGATGGAGAAGGCCGGGTACCACAGCGCCAGTCCCGCGACCTCCTCCGGGTGGCGGGCGGCGGTGATGGTGCTGACCGCTCCGCCCTGGCTGACGCCCTGCAGGACGATCCGCTGAGGATCGACGACGTCCCAGCCGTCGGCGGCGGATCGGGCGGCGGTCAGAACGGCTTCGAGGTCGGCGACCTCGGTCATGACGGACATGCGGGTGGTGTCCCCTGCCTCCGGTCCGCCATTGCGGAAGGCGAAGCGGTAGGAGGCCAGCCCCAGCCCGGCGAGGGTCCGGGCCACGGGGTCGAGATCGTCGATGGAGCCGACGAGCCCGTGGGAGCAGACCACCAGTGGAACGGGGCCAGCGACGGCGGGCGCGTAGAGGCGGCCCGCCATGGTCTCCCCCTGGCTGACGACGGCCAGCTCCCGTTCTTCGTAGTCGTAGGAGGGCAGACTCGCCGGATCGACGACGTCGGGTGCGCCGGAGGTCGGGGTCGCCGCTCCCGTCGCCGAGTCAGTCGCCGTGCTGGTCACGGCGTCGGACGGCGCGCCGTCGGGGGAGCCGTGCCCGCAGGCGCTCAGAAGCGTCCACGCCCCGGCCACCCCCAGCGCTCCGACGACGGCCCTGCGACTGATCGGTGATGCGGGCACACCCTCCCCTCTCCCGGCCCCCGGAGTGGAGCCGCGCTCCGGGCACACTACCGCCTTGGCGGAGGCGGTCGGTGTCGGCGCGCGGCCCCGCCGTCGTCAGTCCTGCCGGGCGAGATCCGCGGTGCCGATGATGCCCGCCTCCTGACCGGCACTGGAGACGACCACGGGGTTGGCGGGGCGGTGCACGCGCGCCGTCAGGTGCGCCTCGAGGCCCTCCCGCAGGTCGGCACCCGTACCGGTTGGTGGCGGGCCCTTCCGCTGTCGAGGCCCTCCCGCACGGGGGTCGGCAGAATGCTGCCGGCCGCGGCCCAACCCGCGGCATTGGCGTCGTTCTCGACGACGCGCGTGCCGGTGCATCCGCCGACCTCATCGGCGAGGCGCGCGCCGGTCCAGTCGAGGTTGGTGCCGTGGACCATGGTGTTGCGGTCCGAGGAGGTGAAGCCGGCCGCGCCGATGCCGACGGTGGGGGGCGTCGTACTGGGCGACGAGCTCGTTGGCGACCGCGGCGATGGTCTCGACGACGGCCTCGCGATCGATGGTGGGCGAGTCGCGGCGCACGGTGGCCAGGACCGCGCCCTTCCCATCGACCACCCCGTCGCGATCGTCGTGCCGCCGACGTCTTCGCCGGCAGGGTGATGAGACCGATGAAGCATCTCGGGTTCCGAGGCGTTCGCCGTACGCCGGTGGCGGCGCTGTGCCGCGGCACGGGTTCCGCCCCTCCCGCCTCCGGGGCGTGGTGTCGATCGCCGCGACCCGTTCGGGTGCATGGCGCGGGACTCCGGGGTCCGGAGCGGTCGGGCCGTGCGAGTCGAGGGGGCGCGTTCCCGTGACCGGTCCGAGTCCCGGTGCTAGGGTATGGAGCCGTCCCCGTCCACGATGAACGAATAACGATACGACACGTGTGAGAGGTTGTCAGATGTCGGGCCAGTCGAAGTGGGATCGTAGTCAGGTGCTGGTGGTCATATCGAGTTCGGGGTTTCCGTGGTACTCACCATATCCGCGGGCGGAATCGAATCCTTTTGGGAGTGGCGGGCAAGGCGCTTATTTTTCGGAGGGCAGTGGTTATGCCGATTGATACTCATCTGGATGCGACGCCATCGGATATCACGGCATCGGCGACGGCGATCGGTAACATCAAGTCGCATGTTGATAGTACTGAGGATGATCTGATCAGCGCGCGCAAGAGCGTGTGCGAGCTGGAGGGATCGTCGGCCATGGCCGCCTCGGGGTCGATCTCCACGTCGGTCGCTGACTGCGAGAGTCTGGTATCGAACCTGGGGAGCTACAAGACGGCTCTTGACAACCTGGCGAGCGCTCTGAGCAGCGTCAAGACGGATTTGCAGGGGATCCGAGACCAGGCGACCGCGGGCGGCCTGCTTCTCAATGGGGAGACCGTGTACGACCCGGCGACCGTCATGGCGGCGCCCGCAGACGGCGGTGGCGGCGCCGGTGGGGGGAGTGACAGTGATGCGGCGGCGAAGACCGCCCTGTACAAGAACCTGGAGACCCAGGCCAGCGATATCCGCCTCCGGGAGACCGAGGCCCGCCAGGCGTTCGCGGACGCCTGCAATGCGATAACGGATATCACCAATCCGGTGGCGAAGACCGTCGTGGGGGTCGTCGTGCCCAATACGAAGGGCGGCGGCGCGAGGGCGGCGGTGAATGTTGCGAAATGGGCGATCGGCCGCGCATCGAATGCTGCTAGCTTGACGCGGGCCCTTGCTCTGCGGAAAACGAATGCGCGCGTGACGACAGAACTCGGCAATGGGAAGGTCAGGACCAGCCATAAGGCCGTTGATGGAAGAACCGTCGGCAGGACGCGGAGCGCCATCCACGATGGCGATCTGGGCAACTGGAAACCGGGTGCCGGAGCGGAGGACTCCACTGCTGCGAAGGTCGCCTCCGGGGCCGGCAGGGTCGGCAAGGTCCTCAAGGTGGCCGGTGTCGTCGGGGACGTGGCCAGTGGCGGGGTGGAAGCGTACGACCAGTGGAAGAAGGACTCGCATGACCCGTCGCTGGGCGACGGGGAGAAAGTCACCCGTGCGGCGGCGACCGGTCTGGGCACCGCTGGAGGTGCTTGGGCCGGCGGTGCGCTCGGAGCCAAGGTCGGCGCGGGCATGGGTGCGTGCCTCGGTGGTCCGGTGGGCGCCGCGGTCGGCGGCATTGCCGGCGGCATTATCGGCGGAGCCGTGGGATCGGCGGCTGGGAAGGCGATCGCAGATGGGGCCAAGGGGCTACTGCATAAAATGC
>NZ_JH711481.1:410050-496833 GCF_000269805.1 Actinomyces massiliensis 4401292 | reverse complement strand
GATAGGGGGGTTCTTTTTGTTCAGCGGTTGTGGAATGCTGGTGGATTCGTGTGGGATTCAAGGAGAGTTTATATCGCTACTCCTCTTTGGTGGCGCATTGTTGTCGGTGGTGTTGTTCGCGGTCGGTTTGATTCCGTTTCGTCTGCCTGCGCCGATGTATCCGGAGTGGCAGATGGAGCGGCGGCGTCGGCGGGCGGAGCGGGGTGGGAACCGGGCCCGTGCCGGCGGGCGGGCGGCTGATGAGGCTGCGCGTGCGGTCTGGGACGCCTCGGCTCCGCCGGACGGCTCGGAGGCTCACGGCCAACGGCTGGACAGCGACACCCGCACGGCTCGCCAAAGTGATCGGCAGGTGGACGAGGGCGGGTGGCGGGCCCTTTGATGCCTGACTCTGATGCCGCTTTTCAGCCTTGCAACTTCATCGATGTCCGTCGTGCGCATCGGTGGGGCGGGGAGGGCGGCGCCCCGCTCGCGCATCTCCGAGACTTCTGAGTCTCTGAGTCCACAAGAGGCCTTCGTGTTCCGGAGTGTCGTCGGGGTGGCCGTGCGCCGGTGGTTCGGCGCGTCCGGGTACGACCGCGCGGGCTCGGGTACGACCGCGCGCATTCAGGTACGACCGCGCGGGCGGCTCTCGCGGCGCCACGGGTCAAGCCCCTGGTGCGGTGTTCCGTTGAATAGGTGCCGATGGTCATGGTGGTGCGGGTGTGTCGGGTGGTGCGGCGAGAGTGCGTGTTAGGCGGTGCAAGCATGCCGGGCGTGCCTGGTGGTGCGGAAGGCGTGCCCGGTGGCGCGGTGAGCCTCAGGAGGCGTTGGCCGCCTGCTCCGCGATCGTGTTGCGCACGTAGTCCGCCGGCCGATAGCCGTTGATGACCGCCTCGTTGACGATGAGGAAGGGCGTGCCCTGGATATTGATGTCGCGGGCGTGCTGCGTGGCCTCTTCGACGGCGGTGACGGTGGCGGAGTCGTTCATGTCGGTGCGGAAGCGCTCGATGTCGGGCACGCCCGCCTTCTGCGCGAAGCCCACCAGCGAGTCCTCGGTGTACTCCGGATGGCTCTGGGGATCCGCGTCGGCGTAGACGGCGTCGTGGAACTCCCAGAACTTGCCCTGGTTGCCCGCGGCGATCCCGGCCTGGGCGGCCAGCGGGGAGGTCGGGGTGATCTGGGCGAGATCGCGCCATTCGATGCGCAGGGTGCCGTCCTCGATCAGATCCGACAGCCCGGGCTCGACATCCTGGGCGAAGAGCGTGCAGTAGGGGCAGCCGAAGTCGGAGTAGATGACCATGACCACCGGCGCGTCCGCCTTGCCCTTGGCCCGGGGATCGTCGGGATCGCGCGTGACCTCGCCGTGGACGATCTCCAGCGCCTTGGGGGCGGTCAATGCGGGGGCGGAGGTCTCCTGCACCGTCGATGTCGGGGTCGGCTCCGGCGCTCCGGTGAATGTGGTCATCGGCGTGCGCGTCAGCAGCAGCCCCGCGATCACGGCCAGGAGGATCGCGATGACCGCGAGCAGGACGATCACCGTGCGCCGGCTCTGCTGCCCCGGAGTCGCACCGGCACTGCCGGACGGGCCGGGGACCGGGGTATGAGAGCCGGCGGGCGGGGCGCCGGGATCGGCGGGCGGCTTGATCGACATGGACGGCAGTCTGGCAGACGTCCGGCGCTGTGCGTTGCGCACCGCTCGTATGCCGCTCGTCGAGACAGACTCTTTCGCACGAGATCGACGGTGACACCGTCTACCTCGTGCGAAAAAGTCGATCTCGATGCAGGGGGCCAGGGCTCCAGGGACGGGGCGGCCGCGCAGAGCCTTCAGACCCCGGGCTTCTTGTCGCCCTTCTCATCAATGAAACGGCCGAGCATGTCGGTCAGGTCCGAGCCGGTCAGCGAGCGCATGACGGCGTTGAGCTGCTCGACATTGCCGGCCACGGCCTTGGGCAGGGCGGAGGCGCCGTCGGTGGAGATGATCGACATGTCCTTGACGCTGCCCATCGGCTCGGCCAGGGCGCGCGCGATGTCGGGGGCCTTGTCCAGGACCATCTGCTGGGTGGCGGCCTCGCCGTACTTGGCCAGGGCGTCGGCCTTGTCGCTCATGGCCTTGGCCTCGGCCTCACCGGCGGCCTGCACCGCCTCGGCTTCGGCGCGACCGCGAGCGGCGATCGCCTCGGCCTCTGCCTTGGCGCGGGCCGCGGTGGCGCGGGCCTCGGCCTCGGCGCGGGCCACTGTCGCCTGGGCCTGCGCCTGGGCGTCCAGGCGCGTGCGCTCGGCCTCGGCCTCTGCCTTGCGGATGGCCTCTGCCTTGGAGGCCTCGGCTTCCTGCTCGCGCTGGTAGCGGGCGGCGTCGGCGGGCTTGCGCACCGTCGAGTCGAGCTCGCGCTCGGTCAGAGCGGCCTTGGCCTGGGCGGCCTCCTGCCCGATGATGGCGATCTCGCGCTCCTTGGCGGCGCGCGCCAGCGGGCCGGCGGAGTCCGCCTCGGCCTGGGCCTTGTCGGTCTCCGACTTGAGCTGGGCCTGACGCAGCGACAGGTCGCGCTCGCGCTCGGCGATCTGCTGACGCGAGGTGACCTCGGCGTCCTTGGCCTCCCGCTCGGCGTTGGCGCGGGCGATGCGCGCGTCCTTCTCGACGCGCTGCTGCTCGGGCACGCCCAGGGACTCGATGTAACCGCCCTCGTCGGTGATCTCCGAGATCTGGAGGACGTCGATCTCCAGGCCCATGTTGGCCATGACGGACTTGGCGTCGTCGAAGACGTTCTGCTGGAGGGCGTCGCGGTCCGAGATGAGATCGGTGATGGTCATGTGGCCCACGATCGAGCGCAGCGAGCCGATGAGCGCGTTGCGCGCGGAATCGGCGATCGCCTGGTCGGTGTTCGGCTTGCCGAGGAAGCGCTTGGCGGCGGCGCGCACCTGCTCGTCGGAATCGCCGACCTTGACGGCCGCCACGGCCGAGACGTCCACGTTGATCTTGTTCTCGTCCTCGGCGGTGACCCGGAACCCGATCGTGTTCTGGGTGAAGGGCAGGTACTGGATCGACTGGATGATCGGCAGGACGAAGTCGCGTCCACCGGGGCGGATGATCTTGATCTCGCCGTTGCGGGTGGAGCCGGCTACCAGGCCGGTCAGGTTGGAGGGCACGACGACGACCCTCGAGAGCATGTAGAGCCCCAGCAGGACTGCCAGGACAACGAGCGCAATGATCGCGTAGAGCATCATAGGGACTCCTTCGTATATGTGTTTTTCCTTGGAATGGCGGGGAAATCGGCGCGTCTTACGAGTCGATCGCCAATGAGGTGACGACCAGGGCGTCGTCTGCCGCGTCCAGGACGACGGCGGTGGAGCCGCCGCGCAGCGGATCCTCGGAGCGGGCCCCCAATGTGAGCTGGTGGCCGCGCGAGCTCGCGATGACCTCGCCGCGGCCGTCCTTCCACCACAGGACCCGCACCTCGGTGCCCACCAGCTCGCCCGGCGTCAACGGCACGGCATTGCGCGGCATGGATCGGCGCATCCGCACCCACAGGACTCGGGTGCCCGCGCCCGCCACCAGCGCCGCCGCCAGGGGCACGCCGATGAGCACCGCCATCGACACGCGCTGGCTGGTCATCTGACCCGCCACGGCCTGGACGCCCGCACCGACGGCTCCGAAGACCCCCAGCGCCGTCGCGATGACCGGCAGGGAGCCGTCGAAGAGGAAGCCGTCGAGCCCGTCCATCAGGCCGTCCAGTACCAGGGACAGCGCCAGGATCCCGCAGCCGATGACGGCGCACCAGAGGAAAGGAGTCATGCCCGGCTCTCTACGTGAAAAGGCTTGAAAAGGACGGGGAACATTCCCGAGGAATTCTTCCACGGAGCACCCGTCATGAGCATGGGGACAACGGCCCGTTATGCCGGGGTTGATCCCAGTGCCGTTCCGACTCCCATGCCGATCTCCATGCCGATGACCGCTGCCAGCAGCGTGCCCGCGGTCATGGCCAGCGCATGCATCAGCGCCGCACCGCCGCGGCGGTCCAGGAGCAGGCGAGCGGCTTCCAGGCACGCCGTCGAGAAGGTCGAGTAGCCGCCCAGGAAGCCTGTTCCAGCCACCGCGTAGAGCTGCTGCGACGGCGCAGTCGCGGCCAGCCCCGCCAGCAGTCCCAGCAGGAAGCAGGCCGTGAGGTTGACGGCGATCGTGCCCAGCGGGATGGCAGCGGCCCACCGCGCACCGCATCGCGCCCGATCGGGGCGCGCACCCCGGCGTCGGGCGATGGCCGCGCTGACGCGAGCATCCACAGTGAAGCGCGTGAGTGCGCCCAGGCCGCCGGCAACGGTGAGCCCCGCCCACACCCAGGGGCTCACGAGGCGGGCCCCTGAGGATGCGGCTGCCGCCGGGCATGCTGAGCCCGCCGGGCACGCTGGGTCCGACCGATCCGGCTCCCCAGGAGCAGGCCGATGACCGCGGCGGCGATCCCGGCGGCGAGTGAGCCGAACAGGTAGGCCGGCGCCAGGAGCGCGCGGCCGTGCTGCTGCAGGCGGACGACTTCCACGATGTAGGTGGAGTGCGTGGTGAGGCCGCCCATGAGCCCGGTCCCGGCGGCCAGCCGCAGAAGTCTGCGACCGCCCTCGTCAGGGCCGACGGCGCTCAGGAACCCGGTCAGGATGCCCAGCAGAAGGGCGCCGACCAGGTTGACCGTCAGGGTCGCCCCGGGCAGGTGCGCGGCGTCATGGGGCCACAGCGCCTCCAGTCCCGCGCGCGCCAGCGTGCCGACGCCCCCTCCCAGCCCGACGGCGATCAGGGACCTGCCGTGCTCAGTCGGTTGCTCCGTTCGCTCAGTTCGTTCAGTCAATGCGCTTGGCCACTTGGAAGCCGTCGACGTCGAGTACGAGCTCGTAGGCGACGCGTCGGGTTTGCGTGGCCCACTGGGCGGCGTCCTTCGGTGGCCTGCCACCCCAGGCCGTGGAGCGGGAGTCGACGACCACATAGTCCTTCGCCTGGCCGGAAGACCCGGAGGTGCCCACCCAGGACACGGTCGCCTTGGGGACGAGATAGGCCAGGAGCGTCAGGTCCGTTTCAACGCTCGCTCCTTCAGGGATGGCGTCCAGTACTTGCCGGGCGGCGGGGTTCCGGGAGGAGGGCGCGCCGTAGTTCTTCTCGGTCATGGCCCACAAGGGCAGGTCGGAGGCGGTCAGGGCGCAGGTGATCAACGGGACCACCACGCCGACGGCGACCATCCGACGGGCCCACACCGGTGCCGCCAGCCAGCCCGCGGGGGCCTCGACGGCGGGTTCTGCAGCGGGTTCAGCCGGGCTGCCGGCGTCCGGCGATCCGGCGTCCAGAAGGGCCGGCGACTGCGCAGGCGCAGCGGGTGAAGCGGCTTCAGCGGCTTCAGCGGGCGCGGCTGGTGCGTCATCCGGGTCGGGCGGCAGGTGCGCCCCCTCATGCGTCGGCTCAGTGGCTTGAGCGGACTGTGCGGTTCCGGTGGCGGCTCGTCGGGCCCTGCGCGCCCGCAGCCGGGCGATCACGTCGAGCAGCGCCCCCAGCGCGATGGGGATGAGCGCGGCGTTGTAGTGCCATAGCTTCCATTCCCAGTACGCCTCCTTGTCCGCCAGGAAGCGCCATCCCAGGGTGGGCAGCATGAGCGCCATCCACGGCGAGGCCAGGCCGATCCCGCCGGCGGTGCACACCAGCATGAACAGCGTGGCGATCTTGACCTCCGGGGAGAAGAGGCGGTCGAGCAGGGTGCCGCCGGTGTGCGCGGCCGTCATGCCGTCGCCGGCATTGCCGCCCAGCCCGTACTGCCAGGAGCCGGTCGGGCTCAGCAGGGGCACGATGATGAACACCGTCAGGATGAAGGCCAGGAGGCCGAACAGGGCCAGGCGCGCCCCCAGCCGCACCGCCGTCGGCAGCTCGTCCCAGGCCCATATGAATCGCCCGGAGCGCCGCTTCGCCGGACCGCTCCCGGCGTCGTCGGGCTCGCCCGCGCGGGCCTTCTGCCAGCCGCGCAGCGCTATGGCGCCGCCCGCCATGATGAGAGTCAGCCCCATGTCCTCCTTGACCAGCACCAGCGGCACCAGCCATAGGGCGCAGGTCTTCCAGCGCCGCTCGACGAAGGCGACCGAGGCCCATGCCAGCATCGGCACCGCGAAGGCGATCTCGTGGAATTGCGCCTGGGCCGCGCCCTGGAAGCCCCAGGACAGGACGTAGAACAGGCCCAGCGCGGTGCCGACCGACCGGCTCGTCAAGCGCGTGGCCAGGCGCGTCAGCGGCCAGGCCGACACCGCCAGGAGCAGGTCCTGGACCACCAGGAGTGCCAGGGGCGTGGGGAACAGGCGCCAGATGGGGCCGAGCAGCACGAGGATGGGGTGAAAGTGGTCACCCAGGAGGTTGTAGTTGTCGCCCTTGATCGGCACGATCGGGGCCTGGCCGTGGGCGTAGGCCTTGGCGAGCTCGGCGAAGATCGCCAGGTCCCAGCTCGGCACCGTCATGGAGCGCCATTGCCCCACGGAGTAGGCGATGAGGACCCATGCCCCCACCAGGACGGCGAGGGCGGCGGGAAGGCGGTCCAGGACGGCGGCGCCGTCGGCCCGCCCGAGGGGCCTGAGGTGCCTGAGGGACTCGGGGGAATTGAGGGACTCGGGGGAACGAGGTGCGATCATCATTTCTGAGCCTACAAGGCGCGGGCGCGGCTGCGCGGGTAGGCTGCCCGCGTCCGTCCACCTTGAGGAGTTCCCATGGCCGAGCAGATCGCTCAGGACCACCAGTTGCAACGACGGCTCACCAACAGACATGTCCAGCTCATCGCCATCGGAGGCGCGATCGGCACGGGGCTCTTCATGGGCTCCGGCAAGACCATCTCGCTGGCCGGTCCCGGAGTGCTTCTCGTCTACGCGATCATCGGCGGGGTGCTCTTCCTCGTCATGCGAGCCCTGGGCGAGGTCCTCCTGTCCAACCTGGAGTACAAGTCCTTCGCGGACGTCGCCCACGATCTCATCGGCCCCTGGGCCGGGTTCTTCACCGGCTGGACCTACTACGTCTGCTGGTTGGTGACCGCCATCGCCGAGGTCATCGCCATCACCGAGTACGTCAGCTTCTGGTGGCCGGCTCTGCCGCTGTGGGTGGCGCCGACGGCCACGGTGGCACTGCTGCTGGGGTTGAACCTCACCACCGTGCGGGCCTTCGGCGAGATCGAGTTCTGGTTCTCCATCATCAAGATCGTGGCGATCATCGCCCTGGTGGTGATCGGAATCGTCATGGTGGCGGTCGGCTTCCACTCCCCGGGCGGGGTGCAGGCGAGTGTCGCGAACCTCTGGAACGGCGGGGACATGTTCCCCAACGGGTTCCAAGGATTCGTCGGGGCCTTCCAGATCGCCGTGTTCGCCTTCGTGGGCACCGAGCTGATCGGCACCGCCGCCGCGGAGGCCAAGGATCCGGAGGTCACCCTGCCCAAGGCGATCAATGCGATCCCGGTGCGCATCCTCATCTTCTACCTGGGGGCGCTCGCGGCCATCATGGCCGTCACGCCGTGGTGGGAGGTGTCCTCGGAGACGAGCCCGTTCGTGTCCATGTTCGCCCTGGCAGGGCTCGGCGTCGCCGCGGGCGCGGTCAACTTCGTGGTGCTCACCGCCGCGGCCTCGAGCGCGAACTCCGGGATCTACTCGACGTCCAGAATGCTGTTCGGGCTCTCATGGGCCGAGCACGCCCCCCGGGTCTTCCGCGGGCTGACGGCGCGCAGCGTGCCGGGGCCGGCGCTGCTCATGACCTGCGGGGCGCTGCTGACCTCGATCCCGCTGCTGTACGTGTCCCCCTCCATCATGACGGCGTTCGTTGCGGTGACGACGGTGGCCAGCGTGCTGTTCATCCTGGTGTGGTGCGTCATTATCGTGTCCTACCTGCGCTTCCGCTCTCTCCGCCCCGAGCTGCACGAGGCCGGCGCCTTCCGGCTGCCCGGCGGACGGGTGGCGGCGTGGGGCACCCTGGCGTTCTTCGCCTTCGTGACCTGGACGCTGACGCTGGCCGACGACACGCGGCTGGCCGTGCTCCTCACCCCGCTGTGGCTGGTGATCCTGGGCGTCGCCTGGTGGGTGCACTCGCGCCGGGGCGCGCGCTCCTAGCCCCCGGGCCGGCCGCTGTCCACCGCGGCGGTTTAGGAACGACGGCGGGGCGGGAGGCGGTGAGGCCACCCGGCCGGGCTGGTTGGAATCGCGCGGGAAAACCAGGGTGGGTGCGCGCCGCTGCCCTGCCGCCTCCTCGCCCGGGGCGTCCTAAACCGCCGCGGTGGACAGACAAATCCACAGGTCTCAGATTCATGGACCTGGAAGCGCTGCTGACCGCACGCTGGGTCCATGAGACGCGATGAAGCCTCGGAGCACCTCCTTGCACGAATCCACTTCGCCGGGGCCCTGCGCCGTCGTGACCTCGCACTCGACCGGACCTCGCGCCGGGCCCTGCGCGACCTGGTGGAGGAGGGCGCCGTCGTCGAGCGCGGCGGAGTCGTCTTCGCACCCGGCACGGACTGGCCGCTGATCGCGTGCCGCATGCTGGGCGGCCTGCTCACCTGCCACTCGGCGCTCGCGTACTACTCCCTGCCCGAGCTGCCCCACCCGGGGACCGTGCACGTCGCGATCCCGAGCAGCCGCGGGCGGGTGCGCCCGCTTGCCGGCGTCGTCGTGCACAGGGAGCCGGCGCGCTGGCCGCCCGGGATGAGTCCGCCCGTCGCGCCGCCGAGGCTGCTCGTCGCCCGGATGCTCCGGTGCGCCGAGGAGACTCCGGCGGTCGTCGTGGCTGATGCCGCGCTCCGCCGGGGCCTGGTCTCGCGCGCCGAGCTCGCTGCGATGCTGCGGAGCAACCGGAGCGGCGGTCCGCTGGGGCACCGTCGCCTGGCGAGGTGCCGTGAGAAGGCGCGCTCGCCCATCGAGTCGATCGCGCGGCTCGAGCTCGAGGACGCCGGGCACTCGGTGGAGGTGGGCGTCGATGTGCCGGGCGTGGGCGAGGTCGACATGCTGGTCGATGATCGCCTCCTCGTGGAGACCGACGGGTACCAGTTCCACTCCTCGAAGGGGGACTGGTCCAACGACCGCCGTCGCGAGCAGGGGCTCATCGCTCAGGGCAGGCTGTGGGTGCGGCTGACGTACGACGACGTCATGTCGGGCCGCACGGTGCCCGTTGTGGAGGCTGCCCTCAACGGCCTTCGCCGCGCCCTGTCCACCGCGGCGGTTTAGGGACGACGGCGGGGCGGGAGCCGGCGAGGCCGCCCGGCTGAGAGGATTGGAACCGCGCGGGAAAGTCGGGGTGTGCGCTTGATCCGATCCTTCAGCCGGGCGGTCTAAACCGCCGCGGTGGACAGTCTCAGCATTGGGTATCGCTGCGATCCAGCACCCTGGCCGTGACGGCCACAATGAGGGCGGTCAGCACCACCGACAGCCCGATCGTCGTCGCCGCGCCGACTGCGCTGAGGTTCTGGACCTCGAAGGTCGTCTCGTCCGCGGAGCCGAAGGCCCCAGTCAGAGCGGTGCGGGTGAGCAGCGCATGAGGCAGGATGACGGCCCCCGGAACATGCACGAGCAGTGACATGGTGCCGACGCCGGTGAGGGCCAGGCCGGCCGCTACGGGCAGGGCGAAGGAGCGGGAGAACGCTGAGAGCGCCGACTGCAGGGCGCACACGGGCACGCAGGTCACCACGATGAGTAGGCTGATCGCCAGATAGCGCGCGGGCAGTATCCCGGGCAGATCGAGCAGAGTACCGATCACGATCACGGCGAGGACGAGCACGAGCTGCATGACGGCGGCGAGCGCCGCCACGGAGACGGTTTTGGCCGCGATGATCTGCCAGGTGGGCACGGGCCTGCTCATGAGCGCATTCCAGTTGGAGCCCCGGTGCTCGACGCGCCATACGAGAGAGGCGAGCACGGCCAGCCCGACGGCCAGAACCGCCATGCTGTAGAACCCGATGGACCTGACCCACAGGGTGTGCCAGCCATCCACGAATCCATCCGTGGCCCAGGTGCTTCCTCCCCCGACGGCGACCATGATGATGGGCAGCAGGAGGACGATTCCCCAGCTCGCGGAGCGCCTGAGCTTGATCAGCTCGGTGATGATGGAACTCATGTCATGCCTCCTGATGGTCGAGGTGCGCGGTGACGCCGAGGAACAGGGCGCTGCCGACGGCGGCGAGCACGCCTATGCCGGCAAGGCCATTCATCGGGTCGACGTCGATCAGATCGACGCCGACGAAATCGGTGGGGGTGACGAGCGAGTAGTAGGTCCACGGGGTCAGATACAGCAGCCAGCCGGGCAGAACCTGGCCGAAGATGCTCAGGAGTACCCCGCCCAGCCCCACGCCCAGCGGTAGGAGCTGGTTCTCCATCATGGCCGAGAGCACCAGGTGAAAGGCGAGGATGGCCAGGTTGATGATCATCAGGGAGACCATGAGCCCGAGAGTCCGTGCTGCGGGGAAGGGGGCCGTGATGCCGGCGGCCTTGCCGAAGGCCAGGACCATTGCGCTCCAGACGACGGGCATTGGCGTCACCAGTATTCCCAGGGCGAGGAACTTGGCGCGGCAGAGCCGGCCCGGTCCGGCACCGGCCGTGGCGGAGGCCAGCCACCCGTTGCCCGAGTGCTCGATCTCCGTCTGCCTGCTGGCCATGACCGCCAGCAGGATGGGAGCGGTGCACATGACGGCGCTGTGCAGGCTGGTCAGGAGGAGCTTCCAGTCGTAGCCGTCCGGGTCGTCCAAGTGCTCCCCAAGGCCCGATCCCATGGGCCAGAACACGGTGAGGGCGCATACGCCGAGCAGGAGCAGGGAGGCGGCGACCCCGATCCGCAGGTGGCGCATCTTGGAGTACTCGTTGCGCAGGAGCGCGTGCAGAGTCCGGGCGTGCAGACTCACAGAAGGCGCAGAAGGCGCAGAGGGCATAGAAGTCACAGCGCGCCTCCCCTGGTGAGCGCCATGAAGATGTCCTCAAGACTCTGCTGCTCATGGCGCACGCCGTAGACGCCGATGCCCTCGTGCACGAGGACGGATACGACATGGGCGGTCGCATCCCGCGTGAGGCGCGGGATGCGGATCATGCCGTCGGGGCCGCTCGGGCTGCTAGCGCCTGGGCTTCCGGTGCCGCCCGGATGGCCCGGGTTGTCACCCCGCTCTGAAGGGGCGCCGTGGGCGGCGAGCACCGCGGACGCCGCGGCCGGGTCCGAGCACTCGATGAGCAGATCGGGCGCGGAGGTCCTCATGAGGTCGTCGCGGGTGCCCTGGAAAAGCAGCCTGCCGCGCGACAGGATGCCCAGGACGCCGGCGGTGCGGTCGATCTCGTCCAGCAGATGGGAGGAGACCATGATGGTGATGCCGTCGGCTGCGAGATTGCGCAGGAGAGCACGGGTCTCCTCGATGCCCGCCGGGTCGAGGCCGTTGGCGGGCTCGTCGAGGATGAGCAGGGAGGGACGGCGCACCAGCGCCATGGCGATGCCCAGGCGCTGCTTCATTCCCAGGGAGTACTCGCGGACCCTCTTGTTCATCTGCTCGTGCATGTGCACGGCGCTCACCGCGCGGCGCACGTCCTCCTCGCCCAGGTCGAGGAGTCGCTGCACGATGCGCATGTTCTCCGCTCCGGTCAGGTGCCCGTAGCCGGGCGGCGACTCGATGAGCGAGCCGATGCGGGCGAGTTGGTGCCGTCGGGTCGAGCGGGTCATGGGCTCGCCCTGGATGAGGATCTCGCCGTCGGTGGGCTGCACGAGCGACAGGAGCATCTTCATGGTGGTGGACTTCCCCGAGCCATTGGGGCCGAGGAATCCGTAGACGGCGCCCTGCGGGATGCGCAGATCCAGTCCGTCGACGACGGTCCTGTCGCCGTACCGCTTGGTCAGATTAGTGGTTTCGATGACGTGTGCCATGCGTTTGAGTGTTGTCGTAGCGGCGCTGCACCGCCTCGGGCTGCGGGACCACCTGGATGTATGCATCTCGCATACGCCCTGTCCGGCGCCCTTCGAACCGCTCACTCGGGTGGGTCTCCGGGGCGCCCCTCGACGGGGTGGTGCGTACGCGGCCTGCCGGAGGCGGCTCAGCGCTCTCCGGGACGGATGAGTCCGCTCTCGTAGGCCAGGACGACGGCCTGCGAGCGGTCGTGCAGCCCGAGCTTGCCGAGTATCCGGCCGACGTGGATGCGCACGGTGCCCTCGGCGATGGACAGCTCTCGGGCGATGCGGTCGTTGGGAAACCCGCGGGCGAGCATGAGGAACACCTCGCCCTCGCGCGAGGTCAGCCCGTCCAGCGGCGCCGATTCGACGTCGGGCGCAGGCGTGGGCCGGGCGGCGAAGCGCTCGATGAGGCGGCGCGTCGTGCTCGGGGCCATGACCGCATCGCCGTCGTGAACGTGACGGATCGCGGCCATGAGCTCCTCCAGGCCGGTGTCCTTGAGGAGGAAGCCGCTGGCACCGGCGCGGATCGCCTCGAAGGCGTATTCGTCGAGGTCGAAGGTGGTCAGGACCAGGACTCTGGGGCCGGAGCCGCCAGCAGGGCCGTCAGTGCGGCCGCCACCGCTGCCGCCCACGATGCGGCGCGTCGCCTCGATCCCGTCCATCCGCGGCATCCGCACGTCCATGAGGACGACGTCGGCCTCGACCCCGGCCAGCAGCTCGACGGCGGTGGTGCCGTCGTCGGCCTCCCCGACGAGCTCGACGTCGTCCTGAGACTCCAGCAGCATGTGGAAGCCCAGCCGGTACATCTCCTGATCATCGACCAGCACGACCCTGATCGTCACGGTTCTCCATTCCTGATCGGCAGGACGGCGCGGACCCGGAAACCGCCGTCGGCCCTCGGCCCCGTCTCGAGGGTGCCGCCGTGGGAGGCGACTCTCTCGCGCATGCCCACCAGGCCGTGACCCGGTGAGCCGGGCGAGGGCTCGGACGAATCGGCGGGTGTGCTCGGCCCATCGCCGTCGTCGAGCACCTCCACCTCGAGGCGGTCCTGCGCCCGGTGCACGCGCACGTCGACCCGGCTCACCGTGCCGCCGTGGCGGCGCGCGTTGGTGAGCGCCTCCTGAACCAGGCGGTAGACGGTCAGGCCGAGCCCGGCGGACGGGTCTAGTGGTCCGGTCGCACTCCCCGTCACGCTCAAGGACACCGGCAGGCCGGTGCTCCGGGCCTCGGCGACGAGGTCCTCGAGCTGGGCGGTACCCGGCTGGGGCGCGACCCCGGTCGGCTCGCCGGTGCGCAGGAGGCTGAGCATCCGGCGCATCTCGCCCATCGCCTCCCGGCCGGTGTCGCGCACGCGGATCATGGCGCCGGCGGCGCGCTGCGGGTCTGTGGGGGCGGTGGTGGCGGCGCCGTCGGCGACGACGACCATGACGCCGAGGCTGTGGGAGACGATGTCGTGGATCTCCCGGGCGATTCGGGCGCGCTCGTCGAGTGCGTCGGCGCGGTGGCGGGCCTCCTGCTCGCGCAGGCTGTGCTCGGCGCTCTCGGTCAGGGCGGCGACGTAGTTCTTCCGCGTCCGGGCCAGGACGCCCCAGGTCCAGGCCCAGGCGACGGCGACGATGAGGAGCCCGGGCAGGCTCAGCCGAGCCTCGCCCGTCCTGATCATGGGGGCGCAGGCCAACGGAACCCAAGCGATGACGACGACCGCGCAGGGCAGCGAGGTCGTCCACCGGCTGGTGGCCGCGAGGTGGCGGACGATGAGCAGCAGCATGAGGTCGGCGGGGAGGAAAGCCGCATGAGGACTGATGAGCGGTTGGACGCATGCGGCCAAGACCATGACCGCGAAGACGGCCAGGGGATGACGGCGTCGCAGCGGATACGCCAGGCACAGGCAGACGGAAGCGGCTTGGAGCGTCCAGAGGTCTGATCGGCTGCCGGAGGCGGCCAGGGGCAGGGCGAGCTGGTTGTACGCCAGGACGAGGCCGACGACCAGGAGGTCCATGCCGCGGCGGTGGCGGGCGAGCCAGCGCTGCGGCCACGGCGCGGGAACGCCCGCGGGTAGCCGGGTGGGGGTGGACCTCATGGCGCCAACCTACTCGCTGTCCATCGCGGAGGTTCAGGGACGACGGCGGAGCGGGAGCCGGTGAGGCCGCTCGGCTAGGCGGGTTGGAATCGCGCGGGAAAGTCGGGTTGGGCGTGCGCCGTCGCCTGACCGACTCCTCGCCCGGGCCGCTCTATTCCGCCGTGGTGGACAAGGGTCGGTGGCGGGTCGGTTTGGCATGCTGGTGGGGCCTCCACGGCGCCTTCCCCCGGAACACCGAGTGTCCTGCCGGGGAGGAAGGGAGCCAGAGAGGAGGTGAGGGCCGTGTCCAAGCCGAAATGCCGACATGTCGAAGTCCGCAAGGGCAAAGTGACGGCCCGGAAGGTGAGCGATGTCTTGACTGGAGTCGCTTGCCTGATCCGGGCCATCGGTGTCCTTGTGGATGCCCTCGGTAAGTGGTTCGGATGAGCCGCTTACCCGGGGAGCCATCCGGTTGCAGCCGGGTGGCTCCCCTTCAGTATCGCCTACTCGGGGCCTTGGCGTCCACAGTGGCCTTGGGTCGCTGTCCATCGCGGCGGTTCAGGGACGACGGCGGGGTGGGGTGCTGTCGGCTCTACCTGCGTAATGACAAGGAAAAGTGGGGGTGCTTTGCGGGCTGTCCGCTGAGCCGGGCCGCTCTATTCCGCCGCGGTGGACAGCTCCGGGCATAAAGTTGGGCCGGACTCGGCCCGCTGACCTTGGGAGGCAACCTTGACCAGCCCGCAGAACACTTCATCCCCCGGGGCTGACGCCGTCGGGCTGGACCGTTTGCTTGCCACGGCCCTCGACGCAGTCCGCGCGGGCGCACGCCTCGGGCTCGCTCCGGGGGAGGAGCTGCGGATTGACACCAAGCGCAACCGCAACGACGTCGTCACCCAGGTGGATCGCGGCATCGAGGCGCTCATCGCCGAGCGCCTGGCGCCCATGGGCTATCCGCTGCTGGGCGAAGAGGGGCACTCGGTTGATTCCTGGCACGGCCGGGTCTGGGTTCTCGACCCGATCGACGGCACCTTGAACTATGTGGCCGTCCACCGGCACTGGGCGATCTCGCTGGCTCTCGTCGAGGACGGGGTGCCCGTGCTCGGGATCGTGGCCGATCCGGTGGACGACCGGGTCTACATGGCCGTGGCCGGGCAGGGCGCCCGCACAGGGAGTCTGCTCGGGGAGGGTGCCGATGATCGGCCGCTGCCGCGCATTGCGGACGCCCCCCTGGCCGACGGCGTCGTGATCGCGCACCTGCACGCGCTCGAATGCCTGCGGCACCTGTCGGAGATCATTCGCTCCTCGCGCGGTCTGCGCTGCTACGGGGCGGCTGCCCTGGAGCTCGTCGAGGTGGCGGCGGGCCGGGCCGGGTGCCTGGTCCACCCCTGGCTGCGGCCCTGGGATGTGGCGGCAGGCATGCTGATCTGCCAGGAGTCGGGTGCGACCGTGACCCGCCTGGACGGGACGCGACTGGATGTGCGCGAGCCGGGCTCGCTGCTGGCGGGCACGCCGGGCGCTCATGCCGAGATGGCTGAGCGCCTCGTGCTCGGCTGAGGTGCCGCGACCGATCTCGAGCCGGAACTGGACCGATCTCGGCGGGTCCGCCCGGCTGCTCAGGCTCGCCGGGCGGCGAGGGTGACGTGCGTGTGGCCGGGGTAGGACAGATCGGGTCGGGACCGCTGGAAGGTCACGGTCATGCCCAGGCGGGTGCAGGCGTTGGCGAGCCAGGACGAGGCGATCAGCTGGGACTGAGGGGTATCGAGGCCCATGTCCCAGTGGAGGGCCGGCTCCCGCCGGCCTTCGAGCGCCGTGCGCTCCATCGGATGGGCGGCGGACGCGTCGACGGCGCCGACGAGGGACGAGCTCGCGCGCCGGACCTCCTGCGTGGATATCACCAGGAGACCGCCTGGAGCGAGGTGGTCGGCCGCGAGTTTGAGTATGGCGCAGCGCTGGGCGGCGTCGAACAGGGCAAGGCCGGCGGCCGGGATGTGGATGGCCTTGAAGTCCTCGGGGAAGCAGAAGTCCCGCAGATCCGCCAATCGCAGCTCGACGCGTGCGGCGACGTCGGTGCGTGATGGTGTGGAGGGGACCAGGCGCTCCGCCATATTGGCGAGGTTCTCGGGATCGGTGTCCACGGCGAGTACCTGGTGACCGGCGGCGGCGATCAAGAAGGGTATGCGAATTCTGCCGCAGCTGAATTCGAGGACGCGATTGTCCTCTAGACTCACCGGCCAGGGCTGGGAGAGAACATCCAGCAGGCTCTCGATTTCGAAGTGGTCGCGTGCGGCGACGGAATGCGAGCCGGCCGCGCTTGAGACGGGGCGCAGCGGCGCGTTTTCAACAACGGGGTTATTCCATGGGAATTTCAACAGCATGCTTCCGGGAGATAGAAGGTGCCGTGCGGGTGGAGTCCGTCCTGAGACGGGCCGACTCCACCCGCACGGGCAGGGACGGTCAGGGATGACCAGGGACCTTCAGGGAAGCCAGGGACTTTCTCAGGGATATTCAGGGACCAGGGACGTTCAGGGACTACCAGGGGATCAGGGACCAGGGTGATTCAGGAACGACCAGGGGTCCAGGGTTCAGAGACTTCTCGGGACCTTATTAAGGTTTGTAACCTCCAGGGAATACCAGGGTTCAGGGACAGCGCAATCCATCATTTTGGCCATTGGCGGAACATGCAACGCGCACGAAACCACCAAGCTCCTGATGAAGTAGAGGAGTACATAGACCGTGTCACCCTTGTCGTTCATTGAGGTGTCCTGACAAGGACAATCATGCACGGGCAGCCGGGGCTGTACATCCTTCTGTCGTCTCCTCCGATCGGAGGAGGGCTCAGACCAGCCCGTTGCGCAGGGCGTAGACGACCGCGCCGACGCGGTCCTGGACGCCGAGTTTGCCGATGAGCGCGGAGACGTGCGTTTTGACGGTCGTCTCGCTCAGGCCCAGCCGGGTGGCGATCTGCTTGTTGGACAGCGCCTCGACCATGAGGACGAGAACTTCTGATTCCCGCGGGGATAGGGTGACGCCCGGCGGCAGAGCGTCCGAGGCGTCGGGGGAGGGGGCGGCCGCGGCGGGGGTGGCGGGCGCGGACCATCCGCCGATAATGGCTGAGGAGGCCGGGGACAGGACCGTATTGCCCGCGGCGACGTTGCGGATCGTGTCGGCCATGTTCGTCACCCGGTCCTCCTTGGCGATGAAGCCGCGCACGCCGGCCGTCAGGGCGCGGTTGAGCACGCCGTCGGCCACGAAGGTCGTCAGGATGAGGACGCCGATGTCGGGGCGCTCCGTGCGAAGCGTCTCCGCCAGGGAGATGCCGTCCATGCGCGGCATCTGCACGTCCAGCAGGAGCACCTGAATCTTAGGTGCCTTGGGTGAGTGCAGCAGGTCGAGGGCCTCTCGGCCATCGCGGGCGGTCCAGGCCACCCGGATGTCCTCGGTGGTGGCGAGCAGTTCGGCCAGGGTGTTGCGCACCAGGGCGTCGTCGTCGGCCAGACCCACCTGGATCATGATTCGCTCCCGGGGAGCGGGGCCCGCGTGCTGGCGACCGGGACCGTGGCGGTCACGATCCAGGCGCCGTCGTCGGCCAGGGTGGTCAGTTCGCCGCCGATGGCCGTCAGGCGCTCGCGCATGCCCAGCACTCCCGAGCCGGAGTGCGGCAGGTCGCCCGGCGTCATGCGGATGCGGTTGGTGGAGACCAGGCGTATGGCCTCGGGACCCAGCCGCAGCGTCATGGTGACCGGGGCGTTCGGCTCCGCGTGGCGGACGACATTGGCGCCCATTTCGCGCGCAACCCGGGAGAGAGTGGAGGCCTGGGAGCGGGTGGGGGAGGCGTCCCCGCCGCACTGGTAGGTGATGTCGAAGCCGGCGGCGGCGATGTCGTCGCTCACGGCGCGCACCGCGGCCCCGAGATCCGTGACCACGTGCCCGAGTCCCGTGGTCTGGGTGACGTCCAGGGCGAGTTCGGGAGCGGCCCGCCGCAGGGTGCGCAGCAGGAGGCGCAGCTCGTGGAGGGCGTCGGCGGCCGTGACCTCCAGGGCGGCGAACTCGCTGCGGGCGGCGTCGGGATAGGTCGTGTCGGCCGCGGCGCGCTGGGCCCGCAGAGCCGTCTGGGACATGGAGTAGGCGATAAGGTCGTGCATCTCCCGAGAGATCTCCAGGCGCAGCTCCTCCAGGCGCTCCTCCGCGCGGCGGGCTTCATCCTGACGGGACTGCTCAGTCGCTCGTACCGTTGCTCCCAGGGGGATGAAGATGAGCGCAATAAGGCTATAAAGCGCCAATCCTATGAAGTCTTCCTGGGATGTCTCGTCAGCGACGTGTAGGTATAGAGCGGAGTGAGCGGCAAGCATTGTCACAAGGATTGTTCCTGCGTACCCGACCGATATGAAGCGCCCTACGAAGAAGAAAAAGGCGAAATTGGTTAGGAACGTGTCCGAACCGTAGACGCCCGGAAGAAGGAGTACGAGCAGCCAGCAGAAGAAGTAGGCTAATGCGCCCCACCTCGGGTGCAGCGGAAGCAGAGTGATGATCACGAGTGCCGCGACCATGAAGGCATAATCGATGGTCTGAAGACCAACATCTTGGATCTTGGGAACGGCGGCGTTTAGTGCGATATTGCCCAGACCGGCGACTGCCCCGATTCCGATACTGACCCGTTGATCGCTCATAGGGGGAAAGGGGCGGTTCCAGTGGGATACGAGGGAGGAGAGCCCATGTGGGGTCATGCTCATGGTGCCCTTAATCATAGGATTCAACTGTCACCCCGTTACCATAGCAAGGGCATGCAAGGGGGAGTGGCAGCGACAGGCCGCACTCTTGTTACAGGTCGCCGACCCGTTGGAGACGCTGAAGACTCAACCAGCCCGTGGGAATCGGTATCCAGAAAGTAACAAGACGGTAGACGATTGCGGCGGATAGGGCTACCCCGCTAGGAATACCGGCCGTCACGAGACCGGCCGTCAGGGCGATCTCGACCGGGCCGATACCGCCCGGTGAGGGAACCACCGACCCCACCGTATTGGAGGCCAGGTAGGTGATGGCCAGAACCGAGAAGGGCAGCGTGTAGCCGAAGGCCCACAGGCTCGCGCCGAAGGACAGGATGTAGCTGAGGCACAGCAAGAGAGTGCCGCACACGCCCAGCGCCAGGCGCAGCGGATTCGACATGATCCACACCAGCCGCGGCCACACCTGCCGGTAGGTCGGCTCGATCTTCCCCCACACCCAGGTGCGCACCCGTGGAATGAGCAGTGCCGAGCCGATGACGGCCACCAGTGCGAGCGCCCCCAGCACGAGCCACCCCGAGGGGAGGGTCAGGCCGGTGGACTGCCCGGTCATCGCGGCCAGGATGATGAGCAGCACAACCGTCACCAGGAACTGCACGACCTGGACGAGTGCGACGGTGGCCACGGATACGGCGGTGGGCACGCCCTTGCGGTTCAGGAAGCGCAGATTGATGGCGGCACCGCCGACGCCGGCGGGAGCCACCAGGGCGACCACCGAGCTGGCCAGGTGCACCTCCGTCGATCGCCACACGCTCAGACGCACCGGGCTGAATGCCGCCAGCGCGAGGCCGGCGCCCACGTAGGTCGCCAGGGAGAAGATGAGGGCGGCGAGGATCCACCACACGTTGGCCGTGGCGACGGCTTCGTTGATCTGCTCGAAGTTCATGCGGGCCAGCAGCGTCCACAGCGCCATGAGGCCGACGATGGCCATGATGACGGTGCGCGCGGAGAACCGGGTGAGCTTGGCGGGCTCGGCGTGGGCGGTGGGAGTCAGATCGACCAGGGCGTCCCGCAGTTCCTGGAGGAGCCGACCGCGCCGTCCCAGGGCGTCGCGGGTGGCCGCGGGCAGGACGACGCGCTGGAGCATCGGTGCGATGGAGGCGAGCTGCGGGGTCGTCAACGACCGGGAGGCCGCGGCAATGGCTCGGTCCACACCGACCACCGACGCCGTCAGGGCGAGGGCCTGGGCCAGATCCATGCGCCGCGACAACTCGGAGGAGATCGTCTCGCCCGAATCCCAGTCCAGGAGCCACACGCGGCTGGCGGAATCGACGACCACGGTGGAGGAGTCGATGGCGCGGTGCGCCAGGCCTGCGGCGTGAGCGCGGCCCAGCTGATCCCACAGCTGCTCCAGGATGTCGTTGGAGATCGTGTCGAGGGAGCTCAAGGCGCGGGCGCCGACGACGTGATCGGTCACCAGCAGGACGGACTCGTCGGCCTCGGCCATTCCGAATGGCGCCGGCGTGCGCACGCGGGCGCGCCGGGCCTCCAGGGCCATGAGCGCGGCATGCTCGGCTGCGGAGCGCACCGACAGGCCGAGCTCGGTCGACAGCCCCTTGATGCGGATGCGGTCCCACAGGGTGGAGATGAAACCGGCGACCTGGCGGTCGGTGTCCAGGATGGTGACGTCGTAGCGAGTGCCCGCGGTGTCCCATACGGCGTAGAGCCGGTGCACCGAGGGGCGGCCCTCGGTCAGTGCCGCCGAGGAGGCCTCCGCCAGGACCGCCGTCAGGTCGACGTCGTCGGCCCGGGCGATCGTCGCGGTCTCCTCCGGGAGCAGCGCCGTGGCGACGCCGTCGGGCTCGCCGGCATCATCGGAGGGCTCCGGGTCGGCGGTCAGCGGATTCGTGTGGTCGTCGTCGATCTCCGGCAGGACGGCCGGCCTGGTCAAGGGGGTCTCCCGCACCCGCTCGGTGTAGCCCAGCGGGGTGTCGGTTTCGATCGTCCAGGCGCTCGCCTCGGGCGCGCGATCCATGCGCACCACCCGGGCGGCGTCGATGCCGGCTCGACGCAGGGCGCGCACGAGGGCGATGCCGTGGGCGCGCCGATCCTCGACGCCGAACGCATAGCGGACCACCAGGCCCGGAAGACGGCCCAGCATCATGGACAGGACCGCACCGGGCAGGGTCAGCGCACCGCGCAGAACGGCCATGCCGACGATGATCCACACGGCGGTCCAGCCGTAGCGCACCGTCTGCGAGGCCCGGCGCTCGCCGGCGCCGGTGAGCAGGCCCGCCAGGACTGCGAAGACCGTGGAGATGCCCACGTGGGCAGTGCCCGAGACGGTGACCGTCAGCCCCGACACGATCGCGGTGGGTGCCCAGGCGCCCACCACGGTGAGAGTCGCCAGGGACAGGAGGAATCCGCCCAGGCCGCCCAGGAGAGACTCACCGGTGGTGCGCCAGGAGCGGCGCAGCAGGTTGGACAGGATCACCGCCACGGGCACGGCGAAGGTCGCCAGGCCCTCCACCGTCTGCAAGGGGAATATCAGGATCTGGCGCAGCAGGACTGCGAGGGCGTTCCGCACATCGAGGGTGACGCCGGTGGTCGTCTCGTGGGCGTAGGCGGCCAGAATGAGCATTGAGGCGGCGCCGACGATAATCAGGGCGATATCGAGCAGGTCCTCGTTGCGGCGCAGGCGGTGGGGCGCGGCATCCACCAGTAGAGTGGATGAGCGGTGCGTCGATGCGGCCGATGGCGCCGGACGCTTCGGCAAGACGGGGGTGAGGCCGATCCGTGGAATGCCGACGGGCGAGGTCGCGGGCGTCGATGCGGTTGTGGCGGCGCCGGCGTCCTGCTGGCCTGGGGGCAGGGCGGATGTCATAGCAGAAGTCTACGGGTGAGGCCAGGCGCTCTGCGCATCGCGGCGCATGACCCGCGCGACAGCCCGGCGGCGGAAGCGCAAGGAGTGCGGGGCGAGAGGGCGGGGCTCACGGGGGCTTGGGCGGCCGAAGGTGGTTGGCGACCGCCCTGAGATCGCCATGATGAGTGGTACCGTTACCTTGTACCGCTTGTGCCAACTGCTTATGTGGAATGGAAGGTGGCGCATGTCCATCAGCGCCAGCGAGGCGCGCAGAACGCTGTTCCCGCTCATTGAGCGCGTCAATGCCGATCGCGATGCCGTGGAGATCGTCTCCCGAAGTGGTGCGGCCGTCCTCATGTCGGCTGATGAATACGCGGCGTGGAAGGAGACCGCATACCTGTTCCGCTCTCCCGAGAATGCTCGCAGACTGCTGGACTCCTACGAGCGGGCCCGTGCCGGTCGGACAGAGATTCACGATCTCGACCGGGAGAATTGAGTGCGCCTGGTCTGGGACCCGTCGGCCTGGGAGGATTACAAGCACTGGCAGACGGCGGATCGCCGGATTCTCAAGCGGATCAATACGCTCATTGACGCATGCCTGCGTGAGCCCCTTTCCGGCATCGGGAAACCTGAGCAACTCAAATACGGTGCGCCCGGAGCATGGTCGCGGCGCATCACCGACGAGCATCGCCTCGTCTATCTCGTTGATGGTGATGATCTGATAATCCTCCAGGCCCGTTACCACTACTGATGTGAGGGTTGTCGATTTTGGTGGAGGGCTGTCGGGACGTGGGTGGTGAGCCCGTCGGTTGGGAAGCGTCGAATCCGCAGGATGGGGAATCCGACATTCGATGTCGGAAAATTCCGACATCGAATGTCGGATTTTTCCGGCTTCAGGCGCTGGGGGTTGTCGGCTTTCGAAGTGCGCACTCGATCCCGGGCCTCACGCGTGCGGCGTCGGCACTAGTACTGTCCAGGCCGCCCATCGCGGCCTGCCACGGGCTCACGCGTGTGATGTCGGCTCCGCCCGCTGCGTAGGACGCGGCATCCGCTGGCCCCGGGCTTCATGCATGCGGAGGGAGGCCGACTGTTCAGGGCTGCTCAGGGCTGCTTGGGCAGGGCGCCCAGACTCGGCTCGTGTGGGTCTCCTGATCATGATGCGGAGGCGGACCGATCTCGAGCCGGAAGTGGACCGATCTCGGTGCGGAGTACGACCGATCTCGAGCCGGAAGCGGACCGATCTCGGCGAAAGGGGTGGGTGGGGTACTACTGGCGCGGGTGCGGCGGCTACTCACCGCTACGCGCCGGCTCGGCGCAGGGAAAAGGTGGGAGGTCTGTCGACTATGATCGATGAGAATCGCGATCAGGCCAACTTTGTCGATCGTAGTCGACGGGAGGATGCCATGCCCGAGTCCGACCAGATTGTTCCTCGCCCTCGCTACACCGACCGCATCACGCCATACGCCGACACCCCTGTCATCAAGGTCCTCACCGGAGTGCGCCGCAGCGGAAAGTCCACCATCCTCGACCTTATCGCTCAGAAGATCTGCCAGGACCATCCACGAGCCCAGACGGTCCGGCTCAACCTCGAGTCCGCCGTCGGCCTGGCCATCCGCACTCCCGAGCAGCTGCTCGACCACCTCACTGCCCAGGCGCCTGACCGCGCTGCGCGTGCCTACTTCTTCCTCGACGAGGTACAGCAGGTTCCGGGCTGGGAGCGAGTCGTCAATACGTTGCGGGTGGATTGGGACTGCGATATCTACCTCACAGGGTCCAACTCCCGGATGCTCTCCGGGGACCTAGCCACTCACCTCGCCGGCCGGTACGTCGAGATTCACATTCAGCCGCTCGCCTTCGCCGAGTATCGGGCACTGCGTCGTCTCGACCTCACCGCCTCGGAAAGGGCGTCGGCGTCGGACCAGGAGTTTTTCCAGGACTACCTTGCCCTTGGGGGCTTTCCGGGCCTGCGGTACTTCCGCGGCGGACGGGAGGCGTCCATGACCTATCTCCGCAGCGTCTACGACTCGGCCCTCGTGCGGGATGTGATTCAGTACCACCAAATCAGGGACGTGGACCTTTTCCACCGCATTGTCACGTACTGCCTGGCGAATATCGGACGCACCTTCTCCGCCAACTCGCTCAGTCGGTTCCTGCGCAGCGAGCGCCGCACCGTCAGTGTCGATACCGTGCTCAACTACCTCACGTACTGCACGGAGGCCTTCCTCCTCAGCCGCGTCCCGCGCCACGACCTCACCTCCAAGAGAATCCTCGCTGTTGAGGAGAAGTACTACGTGGTGGACCACGGCTTGCGGGAGGCGATGGGTCTGTCCAACTCCACAGCGATCGAACTTGTTCTGGAGAACATTGTTTACAACGAGCTCACTAGCAGGGGATGGACGGTCGGTGTCGGGCGTGCCGGCGCTCAGGAGGTCGATTTCGTCGCCCGCCGCGATACAAAGATGCTCTACGTCCAGGTCAGCTACCTCCTTGCCAGTGAGGAGACGCGGCGCCGTGAGTTCGGCGCCCTTCTCGCCATCTCTGATAACCATCCGAAGCTCGTTCTCAGCCTCGACCCGCTCAGCTTTGGCCACGACGGCGTTGAGCATCGCAATCTCGTGGAGTGGCTGCTTGCGGCGGAGCAGTGACGGCTGCAGGGCGTGAGATCTGCTGTCTGAGTCGGTCTGTGCCTGGGCGGCTGACGATGCGGGCTCATCCTCACGCGTGCGACCGATCTCGAGGCGGAGGTGGACCGATCTCGGTGCGGAGTGCGACCGATCTCGAGCCGGAAGCGGACCGATCTCGGCGAAAGGGGCGCGGTGCGGCTACGCGCCGGCTCGGCGCAGGCGCAGGGAGTTGGTCACCACGATGACGCTGGAGGCCGCCATGGCGGCGCCGGCGATCATGGGGTTGAGCAGACCGGCCGCCGCCAGCGGGATCGCCGCCACGTTGTAGGCGAAGGCCCAGAACAGGTTCTGCCTGATGATGCGCAGCGTCGCCCGGCTGATGCGGATCGCCGCCGCCACCGCATCCAGATCGGTGCGCACGAGCGTGATGTCAGCAGTCTCTATAGCCGCATCGGCGCCCGACCCCATGGCGAAGCCGAGGCCGCGAGCACCCGCCTGCGCCAGGGCCGCCGCGTCGTTGACGCCGTCGCCGACCATGCCGACGACGTGCCCGCGCTCCTGCAGTTCGGCGACCACGTCGCGCTTGTCGCCCGGCAGGACGTCGGCGCGCACGTCCTCGGCTGCGATCCCGACCTCGGCCGCCACGTGCGCCGCAGCGCGGGCGTTGTCGCCGGTGAGCAGAATCGGCCGCACCCCTAGCGCGCGCAGGTCGGCGATCGCGGCGCGCGAGCTCGGGCGCACAGTGTCGCGCACCACCAGCACGGCGAGCGCGCGCAGAGCTCCGCTCTCACCGTTCGCCCCAACGCCTTCGCGCTCGCCGGGGTGCGGAGCGGCCGCGAGCACGACGGCGGTGGCGCCCGACGCCTGGGCGGTCGCCACGGCGTCATTGAGCGAATCGGGGATGGCGATCCCGCGCTCGGCGATCCAGGTCGGACGACCGACGGCGACCTCACGGCCCTCCACGCGGCCGGTCACGCCCCGGCCCTCATGGTTGGCGAAGTCCTCCACATGGGGCAGGTGGGCAGATGCTGTCGCAGTCACCGTTGCTGACGCTGACGCAGACCCGGTGCCGGTCGTGCCGGCAGCGATGTCGGGGATGCTGGGGATATCAGGGATGTCAGCAATGTCAGTGTTGTCAGGGTTGCCGGGCTTGTTGGGGTTGTCAGGGTTATCGGCGTTGGCAGCGTTATCCGCGTTGTCAGGGTTGCCAGCATCATCAGTGATGTCAGCCCTCGTGGTGCCTTCTGTTGCGGCGGCGCGAGCGGCCTGAGCGATGGCGGCGGCCACCGGATGCTCGCTGGCCGCCTCGAGCGCGCCCGCCAGGCGCAGCGCCTCGAAGCGGTCGGTGCTAGCAGTGCTACCAGCGCCGTCAACGCCATCAGGGCCGTTACCGTCATTGCCGCTGCCAGGACTGTCAGCGCCGTCAGGGCCGCCAAGGTTTTCACGGTTGCTTGGACTGTCAGGGCCTCCCGCTACCGTGATGGCGTCGTCGTCGGCCAGTTCCAGACTCATGCGCCCCCGGGTGACCGTGCCGGTCTTGTCCAGCACGATCGTGTCCAGGGCGCGGCTGGACTCCAGCACCTCGGGTCCCTTGATGACGACACCGAGCCTGGCCGCGCGCCCCGAGCCCACCAGCAGGGCGGTAGGCGTGGCCAGACCCAGCGCGCACGGGCAGGCGATGACGAGCACGGCGACGGCCGCCGTCAGGGCCTGCTGCGCCGGATAGCCGAGCCCCAGCCATACAGCGAGAGTCATGGCCGACACGATGAGCACGGCCGGGACGAATACGCCGGAGATGCGGTCGGCCAGGCGCTGCACCGGGGCCTTGCCGGCTTGGGCGGCCGTGACCATCGCCCCGATGCGGGCCAGGGTCGTGCCCGCCCCGACGGCGGTGGCCCGCACCAGCAGCGACCCGAATGTGTTCACGCAGCCGCCGGTGACGGCGTCGCTGATCCCGACCTCGACGGGCACCGACTCGCCGGTGAGCATGGAGGCGTCCACGGCGGAGCGGCCCTCGACGACCACCCCGTCGGTGGCGATCTTCTCCCCGGGACGCACGGCCAGCAGGTCGCCCGGCTGGAGGGCATCGACCGGCACGCGCTCCTCGGTGCGGGCGGCGTCGGCGCGGGGGGCGCCGTCGTCGTCCAGGACATCGATCGCGGCCGTGGAGCCCGACGGCGAGGTCAGACGCACCCGAGTGGCTTCCTTGGCGCCCAGTTCGAGCAGAGCGCGCAGGGCATCGCCGGAGCGGTAGCGGGCGCGCGCCTCGGCGTAGCGTCCGGCCAGGAGGAAGGTGGTGACCCAGGCGGCCGACTCGAAGTACATGTGCGCCGCATGTCCCTGGTGGCCCTGATATCCTTGATATCGCGGCAGGAACTCCATGGTCATGCGTGCGCCGATCTCCCCGGCGCCGCCCCAGATGAGCGCCCACAGGCTCCAGCCGACGGCGGCGACAACGCCGAGCGACACGAGCGTGTCCATGGTGAAAGCGCCGTGGCGCAGGCCGCGGGCCGCGGCCCGGTGGAAGGGCCAGGCGCCCCAAGTCGCCACCGGCAGCGCCATGAGGGCGACGGTCCACTGCCAACCCGGCAGCTGGAGGGCCGGGATCATGGAGATCGCCATGACCGGGACGGACAGGACGAGGCTATAGACGAGGCGAAGGCGCAGGTCGGCGGCCCGGGCGAGCTGAGAGTCCCCGATGCGCGGGGCGGCCGGGGCTGCCGGGGCGGCTTGGGCGGTCGGAGCCGCTGGGTCTGCCGGGGCTGCTGGGTCTGCCGGAGCTGCGGGCTCGAGGGCGGGGGAGGCCGTGGTGTTCTGGGTGTTCTGGGTGCTTCGGGTGCTCAGAGCGAGCGGGGCTCGGGCCGGCTCGGCGCCGGCTGGGCCTTGAGGGCTGTCGGCGCTGTTGGCCAGTGGCGAGGCGGTGCTATTGGAGGCGGTTGGGACTGCCGGGTCTGCGGCTGTGGTTTCTGCGGCCGGGCTTGCTGCGGCCTTGTCGAGCTTGTGCGCTGCGGCCTCCCGGATTGAGGGACTCGACGTTGCAGTGGGCGCGGCAGGCGCCAGTCCGCTCTTGAGCCGGGCCGTGTAGCCTGCGCGGGCGACGGCGGCCAGCAGATCGTCGTCGGAGATGCCGGCGGGCGCCGTGACGCGGGCGGACTCGGTGGCGAGATTGACGCTGGCGCTCACGCCGTCGAGCCTGGACAGTTTCTTCTCCACGCGCGCCACGCAGGACGCGCAGGTCATGCCCTCCACGGCCAGGTCGATGGTGCGCGCGGCGCGTACGGAGGCGCTGGCGTCGGTGAGGGGTGAGCCGCTGGAATGACTCATGGCGGATCGGACTCCTGGACTCAAGTGCTGGACCCCGGGCGCACCCGGGCGGAAAGACGGGCCGGTCGCGCCGCATGCGCCGCGACCGGCCCGTCGTCGGACGGCTGGTTGATCGGCCCGGTCAGGCTATGTCGCGCTCGACGGCGTTGAGGGTGTAGTCGCCGGCCTCATCGATGGCCGCGGCCAGGGCGGCATCGTCCAGGACGACGTCGGAGACGACGAAGGCCACCGACTGGCCGCCCTTGTTGAGGACGACCGAGACGTTCTTGACGCCGTCGAGGTTCTTGAGCTCCTCGGTGACATGGGCGACGCAGTGGTCGCAGGTCAGGCCCGAGAGCTTGAGGGTGGTGGTGCGGTCGGTGCCGTCGGCGGTGAACTCGGACATGGCGGTGCTCCTTCGATTGTGCGTTCAGGACCGTATGAGGCGGGCGATCGCGTCGGAGGCCTCGCGGATCTTGGCCCGGCCCTCGGCGTCGGAGGACTGGGCGGCGTGGATGACGCAGTGGCTCATGTGGTCCTCGAGCAGTCCCAGGCTGACGGCCTGCAGAGCCTTGGTGGCCGCTGCGACCTGGGTGAGGACGTCGATGCAGTAGGTGTCCTGCTCGACCATACGGGAGATGCCGCGGATTTGGCCCTCAATGCGGCGCAGCCGTTTGAGGTAGTCGTCCTTGGTGCCCGTGTAGCCGGCCATTCGCTCTCGTTTCCTCCTCGGTCTGGCGGAGTGCGCTCGACAGTACCCCTAGGGGGTATGGGAGTCAATTGGGAGTCAATGAGGGCGGTCCGTCTGGTGCGGTGCCTGCGAGTACCTCATTCTATTTCTCGAGATCGGTCGTATTCCGCACCGAGATCGGTCCGGTTCCGCGCCGAAATCAGTTGCACTCCGTGCCGAGATCGGTCGAGTTCCGCACCGAGATCGGTCGTACTCCGTGCCGAGATCGGTCGTACTCCGTGCCGAGATCGGTCCGGTTCCGGTTGGAGTTTGTGGTGGGTTGGTTGTGTGGGGTGTGGTGTGCCTGGTGGGTGTGGTTGTCGTTGGTGTTGCACATGGGAGACCGGGGTCCCTGCAGGACGGCGGCTGGTTTTTGTTGGAATGACAGGCTTTTCTGGTGGGCGTGGTGTCTGGTGGTCGGGCTCCCATGTGCGGTGAGGGGGATCTGCGCACATGGGAGCCCGACCATGACCGCTACTGACTTTGCTGTTCCGCATGATTACGCGGTTCCCACCGATGCAGAGCGCACGCGAGTGTGCAACACCCGCCGCCCCCGGCAGGCACGGGCATCAGGACAAGGTTCTTCATGCTGAGCAAATGCGGTGACGATCGCCCCAGGTACACGCGGGCACCGGGATCCTCGACCTCGCCGTCGAGTCCCCCGAGGAGCACCCCACCGGGAACCACCACCCGAAGTCGAGTACGCACCCTGCCTCAGATGTCCTGACACACCACAATCACGACACAGAACCGGACCGATCTCGAGGCGGATCTGGACCGATTTCGACGCGGAAGCGGACCGATCTCGGCGTATGAGATCCTGGTCCTATGGCCACACCGACAGCTCACGCAGATGTTGACTCCTGGGCGCCCATAGGCTGGGAGCCCGGTGATCCGGGTATCGGTGAAGCCCCTTTCGGCTCCGTGCTGGGCGATCCGCTCATGGGCTCACCGCTGTTCGACGTCTCGATACTCAATGAGTCTTATGAGTCTTCCGAGTCCTCCGACCATCGGGCGCAGGCGGGCGAATCCTCGCGCGGCTATGGGAAGAGTCCTGACGGCGGGGCGCACTCCGATCCGACGGCTGCGCTGCGCGCCCGGGCGGAGGAGCAGTTGCGCGCCATGCGGCGCGGAACTCCTCGGAAGCCGCAGAAGGCCGCCTCGTCGTCGGGCTATGGGCGCTTCGCCGGTGGACAGCCGCAGGCTGGGTATGGGTCCGGGTACGGGTCCGGTCGACGTCAGCGGAGCTCCCGTATGCAGCAAGGCTCTCCCGCGCAGCCGCGCATGCCCTCGCCGCAGATGCCTTACGGAAGTGCATCGGGTCGGTCGGCCGCCTACGGTCGCGGACCGGTACCGCAGACGCCCTACGGAAGTGCCCCAGGTCGGTCGGCCGCCTACGGTCGCGGGCCGCAGTGGTCGGGCGCTCCCGCCTGGCCGGTGACGCCCGCGGGTGCCAACCCGTATGCGCCGGTGGGGTCTTACGGTCAGGGTGTTCGGGGCGGCCAGGCCGGTGTTCGACCCCCGCAGTTCGCCAGGCCTCCCGAGAAGAACAAATCCGGCTCCTACTTCGGGTGGCTCATCCTTCTCCTGTTCTTCATCATTTGGAGCTTCCTCAGGTAAGTCCGCGCCTGGCCTGTCGTGGCCTGTCGTGCGTCTGGCGCGCGCCTGGTGGGCCCACCTCGAGATCGACTTTTTGGGACGAGATCGACGGTGACACCGTCGATCTCGTCCCAAAAAGTCGATCTCGCCGAATGTTGATTTAGGGGGGCGCTAAATCAACACGGTTTTGCGATATGGGCGGATCCATGATGATTTCCGGTCGGCGGGCCCTGCACGTCTCATGCTCCTGCAAGCTGGTAGGAGGTGGCTCGACCCGAGCCGGTGCGATGCAGCTCCTGCTGATCGCTCATCGTCGTTAGGATCTTCTGCGCAGTGCCGCGCGAGACCCCCGTCAGCCGCATGAGGTCGCCGGTGCTGATCTTCTTGAAGGCGCGGCACCACAGGCGGATGGTCGTCCGGCACTCATCGGTATCTGTTGACGCGTACCCGACGACGTCGGCGAACCAGGGGGCCTTGCGGGCGGGCATGGCGATCCTGCGCGGCTCTTCCTCCAGAAGCCAGGCATCGGCGGTGTACCTCTCGATGAGCGGGGTGTCCGCCACGGTGCACTGCGCAGTTGCCCGCAGTGCCGCATGCGTTCCCTTGACATCCGTCTGCAGGGCCATGGCGACAGCCTCCGGCGTGGTGAAGGGGGAGTGCAGGAGGAGATCGACGATGACGGCCACGCGTGTGTCCCGGCGTCGAGGCAGCGGACGGATCTGGTTGAACAGGTCTGCAATTGGCAGGATGGGGTCTCCGCCGACGAGCGTGCACGTCACGTGCGGGCCGGCCTCCTCGACAATGGTGGGCGGCCTGTGTCCGAGGGGAATCATGGCCGTGTACATGCGGTCGACTCCGAGCCCCTGCTTCTCGACCAGCGACAGGGCGCGGAAAAGATCCGCCAGTGCGGGGTAGCGCGCATGCCGGTTGCTCAGGACGTTCGAGGCGCTGATCCCGCCGGTGAACCCGCCGGGACTGCGCACCACGAGCGTGGAGTCCATTGAGATCCAGCGGACCTCGGTCGGCTCGGACGAATTCCAGTCGCGGTGAATGACTCCGTTGAGGATCGCCTCGCGCACCGCCGTCTGCGGGACCAGGCGCTGCGGGGATAGGGCGAATCGGTCAGAGGGCTGTGTCGAGTAGGTGTTGAGCGCGGTCAGAGCTTGCTCGACGTCGTCGATCTGCTCGAGTAGCGACAGTGAGGGGGTGGGCTCGATCCGGTTGGTGACGGCGCCTCCGTGGACGTCCAGGACCGTGAGGTCGATGAGCGTTGCTCGTGCCGGTGTGAGGGTCAGACGCGCCGCCTGCGAGAGGTGGCCGTCCGAACGGAGTGCTGCGATCCGGCGCAGGATGTCCGCATTCGTCTCGGAATCGTCGGCCTGGAGGTCGGTGCGCACGAGGGCCATGGCGCCAGCGGTCACGGCGTCTGTGGTGAGGGTGGAGCGGTCCGCCATCGAGTCGTGCTCTCGTGCCTGCTCGCGGTGGAGCCACCACTCGGAGCGATCCACGGGCTTGCACGAGTCTCCGACGCGCCATCGCAGGCGGCCAGAGGTGTCCGGCACTGGTTCGCGGGACTCGGCCACGTACAGGATGAGGACGCGCTGACCTCCTACGCGCCGCTCCTCTATGTCCGGGGCGACATCGATCGCCTGGTTGATGCGCTGGCAGAGCCAGTCAATATTCAGCTCGGTTCCCAGGACCGCGCCGGTGCCGTCCTCGACGCCGTAGATGAGGGCGCCGCCTCCCGGCGAGTTCGCCATGCAGGCGACCTCGTTGGCGAGCTTGGTGGCGGCATGGGGGTTCTCCGTGCTTCCCGGCTCGAGATTCGGGCCGTTGCGCCGTCCGGCCTCCTCCTTGAAGTCGATGGAGGCGGTCTCATTGGTCCTCGTGATGGCGCCGTCCCGCTCTGAGGCGAGGATGGCGTCGACGGCGCTGCGCAGCTGGTCTCGTCGGTCCAGGCCGGTTGGGCGCATCTGATTCTCCCCGTGATCTTGCCGAATGTTGATTTAGGGGGGTGCTAAATCAACACGGTTCTGCGATGTGGGCGGATCCGTGATGATTTCCGGTCGGCGGGTCCTGCGGCCCCGGTCCTGTTCCGAGCCCGTGTCGGGTGGTCGTATTCGTGCTGGACCGATCTCGATGCGGAAGCGGACCGATCTCGAGCCGGAGTACGACCGATCTCGGCGCGGAAGCGGACCGATCTCGACGCGGGCCTCCGTCAGCCCTGGTACCAGCCCTGGTAGACGTAGGTGAAGGGGATGTTGCCTCGCATGCCGATGGAGGCGGAGACGACCTCCTTCGCCGTGATGGCGGCCTGCAGCGGCGTCGCGCCCTTCGCCAGCTCGGCGGTCACGGCGGCGGCGAGCGTGCAGCCTGCGCCGTGGACCCGCTTGGTCCCGACGGCCGGGACCTCGAGGACCTCGAGAACCTCGCCGTCGTAGAAGACGTCCAGTGCCGTGCCGGTTCCCAGACTCGGGCCCGCCTTGGCCAGGACATTGGGGACGCCGTGGTCGTGGATGCGCTTGGCGGCATCCTTGAGCTGGGCGACGCTCGTGATCTCCTCCATGCCCGCCAGTGTGGCCGACTCGAAGAGATTGGGGGTGGTCATGGTGGCGCGCGGCAGGATCTTGGAGCGCAGGGCGTTGTCCACCTCCAGTGCGGTGCCGAACTCCTGGCCCTTGCAGATGAGCACCGGGTCGAGGACCACGTTGGGGAACCGGTACTCCTCCAGGGCGGCATCGACGACGTCGATCGTGGCGGCGGTGCCGAGCATGCCGACCTTGACGGCGTCGATCGCTGTATGGACGGTCGCGCAGGCCTCGATCTGGTCGTGGATGACCTGCGGGTCCACCGGTACGAAGCGATGGTCCCACCCTGCCTTCGGGTCCATGGAGACGATGCAGGTCAGGGCCGTGCACCCGAAGACGCCCAACTGGTGGAAGGTCTTGAGGTCCGTCTGGGCGCCGGCGCCGCCGGAGGCCTCCGATCCGGCGATGGCCAGGGCGATGGGGGGAACGGCCCGCTCGGGGGCGTCGGTAATGTCAGTAATGTCAGTAGCGGCTGTCATGCCACTAGCGTGCCTCCGGCGGCGTCCCGCGGCCAATCGAGTGGTCCTGCCGCCTCCGCCTCCTCGCACGAGATCGACATTCCTGCACGAGATCGACGGTGTCACCGTCGATCTCGTGCGAAGAAGTCGACCTCGACGCGAGCGCGCTCAGGCGCTGGCGACAGTGAAGCGGATCCCTCGATGAGCGTCCTTCTCCGCCTCATCGATCAGGGCGAGGGCCATGTCGGCGGCGGAGAGCGTGTCGCCGACCGGTGAGTCCGAGCCGCTGACATAGGCACCGCTCGACTCCGGTACCGGGTAGCCCGGCGCGGGCGAGACCAGGGTCCACGCCACGGCATCGCCGGCGGCGCGGAAGAGCTCGAGGACGTCGGCGAAGGCCAGCGCCTCGCCGCGGTAGTCCTCGGGGAAGTCGGGGCTGTCGACCAGGCGGCGCCCATCGGCGTCGAGCAGCGATCCGGCCCCGCCGACGACGATGACGCGACCCGCGGGCTGCGCGGCGATGAGCGCCTTGAAGGCGTCGATCACGGGCTGAGTGGAGCCGCCCGTGCGGTCGGGGGAGATGGCGATGATGGTGGCGTCGGAGTCGTTGATGAGCTCGACGGCGGCGGCGTCGGCCAGCTCGGCGATGACGTCGGCGGCCGCGCCCTCGACGTGCCTGCCCGAGCGGGTGACCGAGGTGACGGTGTGGCCGCGGCGGGCGGCCTCGGCGACGGCGGCCGATCCGGTGGTGCCGCTTCCTCCGATGACGGTGATCCTCATGGGTTCTCCTGATTCTCCTGAGCGCGGTTGAGCGCGGGTCTGCGCGGGTGCGTGCGAGTGTGCGGGCAATCGCGAGGGCGATGGCCGGAGCGCCCGCAATACCGGACACGGTATGTTTCATATACCAAGTACTTCAAAGTAACTAAGGAGAGCGGTATGTCACAGAACGTGCGGAGTCCGGAGCGGGCCGGTGGGTACGACATCCTGTCTCCGGCCTGTCCCTCGCGCACGGTGCTGCGGCACGTCGTCGATCGGTGGACGCCCCTCGTCGTCGCCGTTCTGTCTCGCGGCTCCCACCGTTTCGGCGAGCTGCGCGCCGCCATCGGCGGCATCACTCCCAAGGTGCTCACCGACACCCTGCGGTCCATGGAGCGTGACGGACTTATCACCCGTGACCAGGCGCCCGGCGTCCCGCCCCGGGTCGACTACGCGCTCACCCCGCTCGGCTCGACCCTGGCCGAGCCCATGAATGCCTTGCGCATCTGGGCCGAAGGGCATGCCGAGGAGATCCTGGACAATCGCGTCCGGTACGACGCAGTCGTACTCGACAGTGCTCGGTGAGCCGACAGGATGTCGTGCAACTCCCTCCCCTCGTGTCGGTGGTAGTCGCTACTCTCGTACCGGTTAACGATTCGGCAACGGGTACGCGTCCCGAGCCGGCCGTATTCAGGATGAGGACAGGACGAGGAGGTGAGCGGTGGGAACCCGCAGAGTCGTTGCAGATGCGCTCAGGCTCACGCGACTGGTGCGCAAGGATCCTGGGCTGGCTCTTCTCCGGGCCGATCTGGGTCCGATGGCCGCAGCGATTCTCGCCGAGCACCTGGGAGGAGAGGTGCGTCGCCGTCCCGTCGCCGAGCTTCACGAGCTGGTCGACGAAGACCTCGCGGCGCTGCGTGATGCGGGCGTAGCGGCATCGCGCGCGGGTCGGGCCTACTGCGACCAGTGGCGCAGAGCCGGTGTCCTCGTGCGCGCCACGACGCCGGGATCCCGACGGGAGACCTACGAGCTGTCCGCTCCGGCCGAGGCCGCCATCCGCTTCCTGGTGCGCAGCGGGCGCCCTCGTCCCGTCGCCACGCAGTCGCGCCTGGACACCATCTCCACGCAGGTCAGTCGCCTGGCCCGGGACTCGGATCCCACCGCCACGGGGCGTCTGGAGGCTCTGCGCGCCGAGCGCGACGCTCTCGACGCCGAGATCGCGCGGGTCGAGGCCGGCGACTTCGTCCCGCTCGACGGGCCGGAGGCCGCCGAGCGCCTCGCCGAGATCCTCGCCCTGGCCGAACAGGTCCCCGGGGACTTCACTCGAATCCGCAACGAGATCGCGGCGCTCAACCGCTCCCTGCGCGAGCATGTCGTCTCCTTGGACGCCACCCGTGGTGATGTGCTCGACGACATCTTCCGCGGGGTCGATCGCATCGAGAGCTCGGAGACCGGCCGCTCCTTCCTCGGTTTCCATGAGCTGCTCATGGACTCCGAGTCCTCCGCTCGCCTGGATGAGAACTTGGAGACGATCCTCGCCCGCGCATTCGCCACCCGCCTGGAGGACGCCGAGCTGCGCTTCCTGCGCCGCTGGCGCTCCGCTGTCGCGCAGGAGTCGACCTCGGTGCGCAGCACCATGGACGATCTGTCCCGATCGTTGAGGCACTTCGTGAGGTCGCGCGCCTTCGAGGACCAGCGCCGGCTGGGCGCCGAGCTCGCAGAGGCCCAGCGTCTCGCCGCCCGTCTCGCCGCGCGCACGCCTCCGCAGACGCAGATGGACCTCGGTCTTGCACTCACCGGCGTCCACATGGCCTCCATCGGCTCCTGGCGCATGCGCAACCCCGCTGACGCGGTCGTCACCGAGAAGATCCACAGCCGCGAGGTCGCGCGCCTCGACTTGGAGGAGGTGCGCCGGGTCGTGCGCGCCAGCGAGATCGACCTGGTCGAGCTCATCGACGCCGTCGATGCGGTCCTGGAGGAGCGGGGAGCGGCGACTGTCGCCGAGGTCCTGGCCGCGCATCCTGCCACTCAGGGGCTGGCCAGCGTCGTGGGCCTGCTGCTCCTCGCCCGTCGTCGTGGCCAGGAGGTCCCCGGCGACGAGACCGTCACCTGGAGGACCGCCGGCGGAGCCGAGCGCTCGGCCCGCATACCGCGGTTCCTGTTCACCAACCGCACCGAGAAGTCAGGAGACGCATGAGCTCCCATGCCGCACCGGCTCAGGACGGACTGGATCACACCGGAGGCGCCAATCCCGGCGCGCTGTGGGACGGAGACCCGGGCTCGCTGCCCCGGGACACCCGGCGCACCCTCGTGCGCCTCCTCCAGGGGCCCTACCTCACCACCGAGCTCCACCCCGAGCTGTGGAATGCCCTGCTGAAGGACGAGGCCGACATTCGCCGCCGGCTGGGCGACCTCTTCCTCGAGCTCGTCATCGACCGCGCGGCGGGCCTGGCCTTCACCCGCAACGCCTCGGACCCCACCGGCGCGGCCCCCTCCGTCATGCGCGCCATGCGGCTGACCCTCGTCGACACCGTCCTCCTGCTCCACCTGCGCACTCTGCTGCTGCGCGCGAACACGCCGGGCGAGCGCGTCTTCGTCGATCGCAGCGAGATCGACGACCACCTGTCCGTCTACCGGCCGCACACCTCCACCGATCACACGGGGTTCATGCGCCGCGTGAGCTCCTCGGTTGACAAGCTCAAGCGGGCCGCCCTTCTGCGCGACACCGACGTGGCCGAGCGCTACGAGGTCTCCCCGGTGCTCGCCCTGGTCTTCACCGCCGACGAGGTCGCCGCAGTGACCGCTGAGTACCGCCGTCTGCTCGGCGAGGACGGCCGAGACAGTAGTGACAGCAGTGAGGGCAGTGAGAGCAGCGGGGGCAGTGAGAGCAACGGCGCCCCCGAGGGCGGACTCCTCGGCGGCGGGGCGCCTGCCGATGCCGGAAAGGGCGGGGCACCTGCGGGGGCGCCTGCGGAGGAGCGGCCGGCCTCTCCGGAGGCGGCCAGTGATCCGGTGGCCAACTCATCGGAGGAGAGGGACGAGTCATGACCAGTTCGGCGACCGCGCCGCAGACCGCCTCCCAGCACCGCCTGGCCCGCATCCAGGTCTACAACTGGGGCACGTTCTCCGGTCACCACGATCTGCCGGTTCCGCGCAGCGGGCTCCTGCTCACCGGACCCTCGGGCTCGGGGAAGTCCTCGCTGCTGGACGCCCTGTCCGCCGTCCTCGTGCCGGCCAAGAGCCTGCGCTTCAACGCGGCGGCCCAAGAATCATCCTCCACGGCCGACCGCTCCCGCTCCGTGCTGAGCTATGTGCGCGGCGCCTACCGGCGCAGCGCGGACGAGATCACCGGAGAGGTCGTCACCGACTACCTCCGTCCGCGCGCCACCCGCAGCGGCATCGCCCTGACCTTCACGCGCCTGCGCCCCGAGGAGACGATCACCCTCGTCACGCTCTATCACGCCAGGCAGGGCTCGACGTCGGACGACTCCATTACCCAGACCCAGCTCCTCGTGGAGGGGGATATCGCCCTGACCGAGCTCATGGAGTATCTGGTCAACGGCATCGACAAGCGCGCCCTCAGCCGCGATCTGAAGGGGCGCGCCACCCGCTTCGAGCGCTACGAGGCCTTCGCGGCCCGCTTCCGACGGCGCCTCGGCCTGTCCGGTGAGGTCGCCCAGCGCCTGCTCCACCGGACCCAGTCCGCCAAGAACCTCACGAGCCTCGATACCCTCCTGCGCGACTTCATGCTCGATGAGCCGGAAACCTTCGCCATGGCGGCGGCGGCCGTCGAGCAGTTCGCCGAACTGCGCGAGGCTCACTCCTCCGTCGTCGAGGCGCGCAATCAGGAGGCCCTGCTCTCCCCGCTGCGCCGCCTGGAGGAGCGCATCACCGCGGCCCGCCGCGACCAGGAGCGCACTGAACAGCTGCGCGCCGCCATCGACCCCTATCTCGAACAGCTCAAGACGACCCTTCACGAGCAGACCGCCGACACGGCCCGGCGCGCCCTGGATCGTCTCGCCGATGAGCTCGCAGCCGCCCGTCGGGTCGAGGAGGACGCTCGCCGTGAGCGGGAGGCCGCGCGCCTGGCTCTGGCGGGGGGCATCGGTGAGAGCCTGCCCGCTCTCGACGCCCGCCTGGAGGCGGCCCGCCGGACCGCCGAGCGCATTGCGCGGGCGCGGGAACTCCTCGACTCCCAGCTGGGAGTCCTGGGCGCCTCCACGCCCAGTGAGGGCGCCGCCTTCGCCGAGCTGCGGCGCACGGCGGAGCAGGAGATCGAGCGCGCCGAGCGCGCCGAGGACGAGCAGGATCAGGCCCGCAGTGCGCTGCGCGCCGAGCAGATCGCCCTGGAGGAGCGCAGCCGTGAGCTGCGCGAGCGCGCCGAGCAGATCACCGCCTCGCGCTCGGCCATGAGCACGGATCTGCTGCGGGCCCGGGACTCCATCGCCCACGCCGTCGGGCAGGCGCCTGCCGCCCTGCCCTTCGCCGGGGAGGTTCTCGAGCTCGTCCCCGGGCAGGAGGAGTGGCGGGTCGCCGTCGAGACTGTCGTGGCCCCCTTCGCCCGCACCATGCTCGTTCCGGAGCACCTCTACCGGAAGGTCGCCGACGCCGTCGATGCCAAGCGTCTGCGCGCCCGCCTCGCCTACGAGCGGATGGCCGCCGCGCCGCGCTCCGCCCGCCCCGTGACCGCCGATGCGCTGGCCCGTCGCATCCGCCCCAAACCGGGCTCGGAGCACGCCGCGTGGCTCGACGCCGAGATCATGCGCCGTTTCGATCACGACTGCGTCGAGGATGCGCGCGACCTGGTCGGCCTGGACCGGGGGGTCACCCGTGCCGGGCAGGTCAAGTCCTCGCGCACCAGTCACCTCAAGGACGATCGTCGGGACTTGACCGACTCGCGCAACTGGACGGTCGGCGTCGACCCGGCCGAGCGCCTCGAGCAGGTCATCGCCGAGGGCCGGGAGGTGACCGCCCGTCTGGAGGACATCGGCGGCGAGCTCGCCGCACTGGACCGTGCCCGCGCCGTCGGCCGGGAGCGTCGTGACGCGTGCCTGCGCATTCTGGAGACCTCGTGGGAGGAGCTCGACGTCGATGGCGCCAGGGCTCGTGAGGCCGATCTGGCTGCGCAGCGGGAGCGCGCTGCGCATGCGCTGCCGGGGCTGGCCGAGCTCGAATCGCGCGCCGCGGCCGCGGGCCTGGCCGAGGACAAGGCCCGGGATGCGGTTCTCCGGCTCGCGGGGGAGGAGCAGGTCCAGCGCTCGCGGCTGGAGGATGCCGAGGCCGCACTGGCCGGGATCGCCCGTCGGCGCCAGGAGAGGGCTGATGAGGGCCGCGTGCGCGACGGCGCGGACGGGACTGACGGGCTCGGTCCCGGCGATGCCGGCGCATCCGAGCACGGTTCCCGCTGGCTCGCCCTGGGCGAGGCCGAGCGGGAGGCTCTCTTCGCCGAGCTGGAGCAGCGATTCCGGACGCGGCGTCGTCACGCGGGGCTGGCGGAGGTGGACATCGCCGCCCGCGAGGTCGAGCAGCAGATCGCCTACGACAACCAGCGCGCCTCGCAGGCCGAGAGCCGCGGACTGGGCGAGGCCCGCGCCATCATGGTGCGATTCTCCGAGCGCTGGCCCATCCCGAGCAGCGGGGTGCGTCCGGAGGCCGCCTTCCTGGGCGACTACCTCGAGCTGTTGAACCGCCTTCAGACGGATAGCCTGCCCCGGTTCGAGCGCCGTTTCGCCGAGCTCCTGCACAACCAGTCCCGTCAGAACATCGGCCGGCTCGCCGGTGAGGTGCGCCGCGCCGTCAGCCAGGTCAGGAGCCGTATCGGCCCGGTCAACGACGCCCTGCGCGCCACCGAGTACTCGCCCGGTCATCACCTGCATATCGAGGTGGCCGAGCGGCGGCTGCCCATCGTCCACGACTTCCTGTCGGACCTGGCCACCATCGCCGCCGGGAGCCTCGATCTGGCCGACGAGACCACCGAGGAGGCCGAGGAGCGCTTCGCCGTCCTCAACTCCGTCATGACGCGCCTGGGCTCTTCCGACCCCCGCGACGAGTCGTGGAGGCGTCAGTGCCTCGACACCCGCCTGCACGTCTCCTTCACCGCCGTGGAGCGCGATGCCTCCGGCGTCGCCGTCGACTATTACGAGGGCGCCGCAGGGCTGTCGGGCGGGCAGCGCCAGAAACTCGTCGTCTTCTGCCTGGCGGCCGCATTGCGCTACCAGCTCACCGAGCCGGGACAGGCGGTTCCCGGTTACGCGCTGGTCGTCCTCGACGAGGCCTTCGACAAGACGGACGCCGAGTTCACGCGCGCCGGCCTGGATGTCTTCCGCGGCTTCGGCTTCCAGCTCCTCCTGGCCACCCCCATGAAGATGCTCCAGACTCTCGAGGAGCATGTCGGGGGCGCCGCCATGGTGACCAACTCCCCGGCCGGTGACGACTCCCAGCTGGCCGTCGTCCTGTTCGACGGCGATCGGCCGTCCCGGAGGGCCAGGGCCGTCAGGGCGGCCGTCGAGCCCGAGGCGACCACTGGGGCCGGGAGGCGGGTCGCTGAGCCTGAGGTCACGACTGGGACTGGGGTTCGGGTGGCTGAGCCCATGGCCACGACCGGGGCCGGGAGGCGGGTCGCCGAGCCTGGGACGGCCACTGGGGCCGGGAGGCGCGTAGCTGCAGAGCCGAGGGCGACGACTGGGGCCGGGAGACGGGTGGCTGAGCCTGAGGTCACGACTGGGACTGGGGTTCGGGTTGCCGAGCCCGAGGCGACCGGGTCGGTTACTCGGGTCTCTCGTGCCCGGCACGCTGCTGAAGGCGCACCCGATCTCGGCGGTCAGGGCAGTCGTCCTGACGGCTCCGGCGATACGAGCGCCTAGGCGAATAACCCCCTAATCCCCTAATCCCCGGGGCCGGTTTCGGCGCCCGGCTTGCGCGAGCGCGAGCCGGGCGCACGGCAGGCGCCGTTCACATTCTCCAGCTCTCCAGGATGCCCGTTCATGCCCGGCCGCGTAGCCGGTGCGCGCAGCCACTGCGCAGCGCCAGGATGGGCGACCGGACCAATTCGGCGCCTGAACGCCTGCCAAACGATGGTCAGATCGGTCACTATAGGACCATGAGCGCCTCCAAGCCCGCCCCCTCCGCATCCGACTCCACTTGGTCCACTGGTCGCGACACCGCTGTCGAGATCCCCGACGAGGTCCGCGACGCCGTTGACGCCGTCCTGGCCGATTCTCAACTCACCCGCTCCGAGCGCGAGATCCTCACCACCCGGATCGAACGCTGGTACCCCGACGTCAGCGACGGCCTCGTGACGCTCTACGGCGAGCCGATCGCCACGCGCACCGCCGCCGTCCTGCTCGCCGACGCCGCCCGGACCTACGCCGAGCGCGACCCGGAGCTGCGCCACCTCGACCTGGCGCGCACGCTCGACCCCACCTGGATCCAGGACCCCTCGCGCATCGGCTACGCCGGCTACACCGAGCGCTTCGCCGGCGACCTGCGCGGCGTCATCGACCGCATTCCATACCTGCGCGAGCTGGGCGTGTCCTACCTCCACCTCATGCCCCTGCTCACTCCCCGCCCGGGGGACTCCGACGGCGGGTACGCGGTGGCCGACTACCGCTCCGTGCGCCCCGACCTGGGCGATATGGACGACCTCGCCGATCTGACCGCGGAGCTGCGCCGGGACGGCATCAGCCTGGTCATCGACCTCGTCCTCAACCATGTCGCCGCCGAGCACGAGTGGGCCGAGCGCGCCCGCGCGGGCGAGCAGCGCTACCGCGACTACTTCTTCATCTACCCGGACCGCACCGAGCCCGACGAGTACGAGAAGACTCTGCCGGAGATCTTCCCCGACTTCGCCCCGGGCAACTTCACCTGGAACGACGAGATGGGCGGCTGGGTCTGGACGACCTTCAACTCCTTCCAGTGGGACCTCAACTGGCGCAATCCGCGCATCATGGAGGAGTTCGTCTCCATCATCATGAACCTGGCCAACAAGGGCGTGGAGGTCCTGCGCCTGGACGCCATCGCCTTCACCATCAAGCGCAAGGGCACCGACTGCCAGGGCCAGCCCGAGGTCCACGCCATCACCGAGGTGCTGCGGGCCATCACCCGCATCGCGACCCCGGCGGTGGATCTCAAGGCCGAGGCGATCGTCGCCCCCACCGAGCTTCTCCAGTACCTCGGCCAGGGCAAGTACACGGGCAAGGTCTCCGACCTCGCCTACCACAACTCCCTCATGGTCCAGATCTGGTCCATGCTCGCCACCCGCAATGTCACGCTCGCCGCCCACGCCCTGGGCGCCCTGCCGGTCGAGCCGAACACCGCCACCTGGATCACCTACATCCGCTGCCATGACGACATCGGCTGGGCCATTGGCGATGCCGACGCCGATGCGGTCGGCCTCAACGGCTACTGGCATCGCGTCTTCCTGGCGGACTGGTACCGCGCCGCCTACCCCATGAGCGACGCCCGCGGCCTGGTCTTCCAGTACAACCCGGTCACCAACGACCGCCGCATCGCCGGCACCGCTGCGAGCCTGATCGGCATCGAGACCGCCGCCGAGGCGGTCGAGGGCATTGACGAGTCCACACCGGCCTGGAAGGAGGAGGAGCTGCGCACCTGGCTCGAGGAGCGCTTCAACGCCCTGCGGCTGGCCAACGCCATCATCTACGGCTGGGGCGGCGTGCCGGTCATCTGGAGCGGTGATGAGCTCGGCCAGTTCAATGACCCGAACTGGGACACGGAGCCGGGTCATGAGTCCGACTCGCGGTGGTCCGGGCGCCCCGTCCTGGACAAGGGCCGCGTGGAGCGCCGCCACGACCGCTCCACGGTCGAGGGGCGCGTCTTCAGCGACTTGGCGCACCTGGGCGAGGTGCGGGCCGGCTTGCCGCAGCTGAGCGCCGACGTGCGCACGGTGGTGGCCCCCGTGGACGATGAGGGTGTGCTGGTCACCTACCGCGACCACCCGCGCGGCTCCTTCGTCGGCGTGTACAACGTGACGCCCGACTGGCGCAGCGTGCCGGCCTGGCGGCTCGCCGAGTACGGGGTGCTGGGCGCGGTCGATGCGCTGACCGACACGGTTCCCTCCGACTCGACCACGCTCGAGGGGGCCGGCGATGGGCAGGTGCCCGTGCCGCCCTACGCCGCCTGGTGGCTGGTGCGCTCGACCGACTGACCTGTCAATAGTCTCCGGTTCCCGGCTGCGGCTCCTCAGGGCCCGGCCGGGAGCCGCAGACGGTGCAGACGGCGACGGGACGGATTGTGCGCGGTCTGTGGGATTCATGACCCGAACCGGTGCATCATGGCGTCATGACCATTCGTGATCTCGCGGAAGCCGGGCCGGTCGGGACTGCGCGCGGCCGGTCGGCCGAGCCGCCGACGTCGTCTGGGATATCAGGGATCTCAGCCGTGGCCGCCGCCGATGACGGAGACACGACGCTCATCTCCGCTGCTCTGGATTCCGCAACCCCTGCGGCCCTGATGGCCGGTGAGGTCACCGCGCGGCGGGCATCGCGGCCGTTGAGCGTCTTCGACCTCATGCGCATCGGCATCGGGCCGTCGTCATCCCATACGGTCGGACCCATGCGGGCCGGGGGCGCCTTCGCCGGTGCGCTGGCCGACGTCATCGCCGTCGCGGCGCGCCCTGACCAGCATGACCATGCTGGGGGCACTGCGCCCGTCACCCGCCTGACCGTCGAGCTCTACGGCTCGCTGGGGGCGACCGGTCGCGGTCACGCCACCGATCGCGCCGTCGTCATGGGCCTGGCCGGCTACGAGCCCGAGACCGTCCCGGCGGAGGTATGCGAGGGCCTGCACGAGAAGGTGACCGCGGCCGGAGAGCTCGTGGTCGACGGCGTCGGGGCGCTGCCCTTCAACCCGACCACGGACATCCTCTTCCTGCCCGGGCGGGTTCTGCCTTACCACCCGAACGCGTTGACCATCACCGCCTACTGCGCCACCGGCGCGGAGGTGCTGCGCCGCACCTACTACTCTGTGGGAGGCGGCTTCGTCATGGAGGACGTCGGGGCTCCCGGCGCGCCGTCGATCCGCGCTCTGGCGACTGCGGCCTCGGCTGAAATGCACGCCACGCCGGCGCCCTACCCCTTCTCCTCGGGGGCCGACCTTCTGGCGGTGTGCGCGTGCGAGGGGCGTCGAGTCTCGGAGGTGGTCATGGCCAATGAGATCTCTGCTCGGCCCCGCGAGGAGGTGCTCGCCTATCTCGACCGCCTGCGCGACACCATGAACGCCTGCATCGAGGCCGGTATGGCGGCTGAGGGCACGCTTCCCGGGGGACTGGGGGTGCGGCGGCGGGCCAAGGCGCTGCATGAGCGGCTGCTCGCGCAGTCAGGACCGGCCGCCGCCTTCGCCATGGCCGACCCGCTGCGCGGCATGGACTGGGTGGACCTGTTCGCCCTGGCCGTCAACGAGGAGAACGCCGCCGGTCGGCGGGTGGTCACCGCCCCGACCAACGGGGCCGCGGGGATCGTCCCCGCCGTTATGGCCTACTACGAGCGCTTCATCCCCGGGGCCGACGACGACGGGGTGCGCCGCTTCCTGCTGGCCGCCACCGCGGTGGGGTCTCTCATCAAGACCAATGCCTCGATCGCCGGGGCGGAGGTGGGCTGCCAGGGGGAGGTGGGGGCGGCGTCGTCCATGGCGGCGGCCGGGCTGGCGGAGGCCCTGGGCGGGACGCCTGCGCAGGTGGAGAACGCCGCCGAGATCGCCATGGAGCACAACCTGGGGCTGACGTGCGACCCGGTCGGCGGGCTCGTGCAGATCCCCTGCATCGAGCGCAATGCGGTGGCGGCCGTCAAGGCGATCAATGCTGCTCGCATGGCGCTGTGGGGCGAGGGGCGTCACGCGGTGTCCCTGGACACCGTCATCGAGACTATGCGTCAGACCGGTGAGGACATGCTCGCCAAGTACAAGGAGACCTCCCGCGGCGGCCTGGCCGTCAACGTCGTGGAGTGCTGAGGGGCGGGCGGCGGAGGCCGCGGCCGTGACTCACGGTTGTACGGTCGCTGTTCACATCGGCCCTGTGCTCTGGGTCCCCTGGTTCGGCCGTCGGCGCCGTAGCGCCGATAGCGGTCGGTCGTGCCTTAGGAGTGTCCATCGATCGTGTCGCTAGTACACGGTGGTACACGGTAAGGCTCGGTAATACTCGAATACTCGGTAAGACGGGCATAATCGGCATATGGACGAACCGCAGGCACTCTCGACCAGTCAGAGCTACAGCATCGCGGGATTGCGGGCACTTGTAAAGGCTGGGCAGCTGCGAGTGCCGCAGTTCCAGCGATCGTTTCGATGGGAGAGGCGGGACGTTCTCAATCTTGTTGACTCGGTACTTCGCGGGTATCCAATTGGCAGTCTGCTCCTCTGGAAGCGTGAAGCCGGGGCCGCGCGCCTGAGGATCGGGACGTTGGACATCGAGGCGGGGCAGATGCCGGATGCTCTGTGGGTTGTGGATGGCCAGCAGCGGATTACGAGCCTCGTCAATGTTGTTGATCCTGAAGGCGTGCGCGACCCTCGATTCGCTCTCGGCTACTCCCTCAGGGAGCAGAAGGTCGTGCCGCTCCGTGAGCCCGACCCGCCCCTCGTTATTCCCTTGCCCGATCTGTTCGATCTCGGGCGGGCGCTGGCGTGGCTGGGGGATAATCCTGATGGGGCTGGGTTCGCCCCTCATATCCAGAAGGTCACGGGTCGACTCGCAGGCGTCTCGGTACCCGCCACGATTATGGAGGACGCCGACGAGCAGGTTCTCCGCGAGGTCTTCGACAGGATAAATAATCGCGGTAAGAAGCTCAATGCCGCAGAAATATTCGACGCCATTCATGGCGGTCCGGATGCGGCTTTGACGATGTCGGGGATCGCTGCGCACGTGGATGAGCAGACCCATTTCGGCGCACTCGCGGACAAGGTCGTCGTACAAGCGCTCTTGGTGCGTCGCCATACGGATATTAGTCGAGATGTTCATGGGGAATTCTCTCCTAGCCGCAGTCTTGTGAGTGACTTCCCCGGTGAGAGCGAGAAGGAGGCCTATATGGCCACAGAGCGGGCGCTCGTGGCCGCCGTGCGCTTCCTTCAGCAGCAGTGCGGCGTTCCGCACATGACCTTCCTGCCCTTCCGCTTCCAGCTGCTCGTCCTGGCGAGACTCTTCGCTTTCTTCCCCGAGCCTCATGACCGTAATCTCGAGCTGCTTCGCCGCTGGTTCTGGCGTACGAGTATCGGTGCTGACGAGCTCGGCATCAATGGGTCTCAGACCGATCTGCGCGATATGGCGGCACGCATCGTCCCCGGTGAGGAGTCGGAGTCGGTCCAAAGGCTTCTCAGCGAGGCGACCTTGACACACGGGCCGCAGGTGCCCGACCTCAGTGTGTTCAGAGCGACGCGCTCGGACAGTAAGGTTATTCTCACCGCGATGTGGAACCGGAAGCCGGTCGATCCCGATACGGGGGAGCCGATGACGGTGGAGGCGCTGGCCGCGCAGCTGGAGGGGGAGACGACTCCACGAGCCGTAGCCGCCGATCTTGTCCCGCCCACTGCGCTGGGTGCGGATGCCTTCGTCGCTGCGAACAAAGTGATCTCCGTTCTGGATCGGCGCCAGCTGCTCCCGCTTCTGGATGACGACTTCGACCTCGACTCCCTGCTTCTGAACCGGGAGATCCTGAGCCTTCTGCAGGGCAATCGTTACGACGAGGCGATTGAACTCAGGGCCGAGGTGCTGCGCCACTACCTCATCGACTTCATTAAGGCTCGCACCGCCTGCGGACATGAGGACTCTCCCCCGCTTGATGATTGGATCTTCGATGGTGGCGATGTAGAGACGCTAAAAGGTGCCTGACCATGATCGAGGCGGTCTATGCGGTTCTACTCTACGGCGAGCACGTCGGCGCTATCCATCGTCGAGACGCCTTCACAAAATTCATCTTCGACAGTGACTACTGGGATCGTCCTGACAGGGCCGTTCTCGGCAGGTGGTTCGAGGATCATCCGCGCAGGCAGCCACATGCGACGAATCATGTGCCCGCCTGGTTCTCCAATCTGCTTCCCGAGGGGCGGCTACGGGACCTTATTGCTCGCGAGCAAGGAGTGAGCATATACCGGGAGATCGAGCTTCTCGTGCGAATAGGAAATGATCTACCCGGGGCGGTTGAGGTCGTTCCGGATCAGCACGCACATGTTGAGGCGGATTTCAGTGCCTCAGTCGAAGCGTCGGCACCCGTGTCGAGAGCGGCTGGTCGCATGCGCTTCTCCCTGGCCGGAATGGGAATGAAATTCTCTATGCGGCAGGATGGGGACAGGATCGTGCTCCCCGCGCACGGTGAGGGCGGTGACTGGATTGTCAAGATTCCCGACGCCGCTTTCCCGGGGCTGCCGGCCAACGAGCTCGCCGTGATGAGACTGGCGCATGAGGTCGGCATTGAGGTGCCTGAAACTCGGATGGTGCAGCGCGATCAGGTAGGTGATCTCGGAGAAGGCGCCTGGCCCTCCGATGAGACCGAGGCCTACATGGTGCGACGCTTTGACCGGACGGCGGGAGGTCAAGCGAGAGGCCGGGTACACATTGAGGACTTCGCGCAGGTCCTCGGGCGCTTCGGCTCTGGGGACGGCAAGTACAAGTCCACGGTCAAGACCCTCGCGGCCCTCGCCTACCGTGGACAGGACCACGACTCCCTGCGGGAGATGGTGAGGCGCACCGTCTTCAACCTGCTTGTCGGAAATGGCGACGCCCATCTCAAGAATTGGTCGTTCATCTACCCCGACCGTATGCGGGCCCGGCTCTCGCCCGCATACGATCTCGTATGCACCGCCGTATATCTGCCTCATTCAGACAACCTTGAACTCGGGCTGCCCTTCCTTGGTGCCACGAGGCTCTCCGAGGTTTCGCGCGAGCATTTCGCACGACTCCAGGACCTGCTTCGCGTTGGAGACGAGGATGTTCTCGACGTTGTCGATGAGGTCCTTGAACGTTTTGGCGATGCCTGGGGCGATGGTGCGGGGGATCGCATGCCGTCACCTGTCGCTGAGTGGATCGGGACGCATGTGGACGGGACACGACGGCAGCTCCAGCCTTCCGCCTGAGTGAGGAGGGCGGCAGCCGGTGCGGCTGCCGCGCCCGCAGGGCGCCCTGGCGCCGTGAACTCGTTCCGGGACTTGTTTTCAGCCGTGATCGGTGTCGGCATGGTGGGGGAGGGATGAGTGAGGCGCCGTCGCGGGAACCGGTCGAGAGTTCGTGAACGGCATCTGGCGGATGTTGCACACTCGTATGCGATCAGCTCCGCGTATAACCTTGGAATCATGCGGAAATAAGACCTTGGTGCTGAGCGGAACGATGCTCCCGTGTGCATAACTCGTACCTCCGCGCACCGTTCTGGTTCTCGCCGTGGTGCTCTCGGAGGTCTACTCCTATGCCTGGGGCGGTGGTGGGTGGGGGTGGTTGCGTTGGCTGCGGGCGACGGCGGTGCGTAGGAGGGTTTCGAAGGGACCGGCGTGCCCGCCGTGTTCGAGGGTGATGCAGAAGGCGGCGGCGAGGGTCCACACTCCGACGGCGATGGCGGCTGCTGGGGCTTCGTTGACTGCGAGGGCGGTGCCGAGGAGTCCGGGGACGACGGTGAAGGTGAGTCCGAAGAGGATGGTTTGGCTGAGATAGGCGGTCATGGAGCGGCGTCCGACGGCGGAGGCGAGGCGGCGCAGCCCGGTGAGTTGTCCGTCTGGTGCGGGTCCGCCGGCGTAGAGGGCGAGGAGTGCCAGCCAGCCGCAGCCGGCCGCTAGACCGGTTATTGCGGTGGCGGCCGGGTCCAGGGAGGACATGGGGACTCCCCATCCAGCATATGCGAGTCCGGCGTGGAGTCCGCCCAGGATGCCGATTCCCAGTCCGGCCACGGCGACGGGTATCAGGAGGCGGCGGTGCTGCTCGGGGTGGGCCAGTAGGTCGGTGTCGGCCAGACGAGCCCCGATGAACATGGCGGGGATGACCATTGAGAGCAGCGTGATCATGAGGGTGAATACCCAGCCGGTCAGGTTGCCGATGAACCAGGGCAGACTGCCTGAGGTGGACGAGTCCGCTCCCGGAGTACGGCTCATCGCGCCGGTTTGCCATAGGCCGAACGAGTACATGAAGAGCGTGGCCAGGATTGCGAAGGTGATGCCTGCGGCGAGAATGCGTTTGCGGTGCTTGCGGGCCAACCAGCCCGCGAAGACGACCGCGACCACTCCGTAGGCGCCGATGATGTCACCGGGGAAGAAGATGCCGTGCACGGCGCCGAACAGGATCATCCACCAGCCGCGACGGCGCACCAGGCGGCGGGCGTCGACCGTGGCCTGCTCGCGTGCCCAGGCCAGTTCTGCCGGCGTCGGTTCGCGCCCCTCCGCGGTGCCCGGCAGCGTTTGCAGATATGTCTGCGTGCCGGTTTTGATGCGCCGGTTGATCATGGTGGCCAGACCGAAGCCGAAGAGCATGGCGAACAGCGGAATGGCTCGCTCGTCCACCAGGAGGGTGCGGATGAAGATCCATACGGAGTCCGCCGTCGACAGGTGCGCGGACAGCGCCTGGAGACCGCCCTGGGTCAAGCGCCCGTCTGCTCCGGTCCAGGCGGGCACGTTCGCCACCGCGACGAGTAGCAGCATGAAGCCGCGGGACACATCCGGCGCCGGGTAGCGCACGCCGCGGGTGAAGGATGTCGTCATTGGCATTCGACTAGATTAAGGGGAATCGTCTCCTCGAAAGTCCGCCTGAGGAAGGAGAAGGAGTTTCGCAGATCATCCTCGGGAGGGAGGCCAAGATCCGGGTTCTCCCCCGCCCGCCTCCTTCCGCCTCGAGATCGGTCGTACTCCGCGCCGAGATCGGTCCGCTTCCGCCGCGAGATCGGTCGCAACCCGCATCGAGATCGGTCGCAACGCGGGGGCGAAAGTGCCCTCGACCGCCTCGTCGCGGGTACCGCCCGTGAATACGTGATAGCGGTACTCGCGACGATGGTGTGCCGGGTCCTCCTGAGCTGTTCCGGCGTCGGCGCTTCTTATCGACTCACTGCCGACTCACGCCGCCACCAGGTGGCCGACCTTCTGGAGGTGGTCGGCGCGGCGCCGGTCGCCGGCTTCGCCGTCCTTGCCCACTTGGCCGAAGTTGATCCAGCGACGCCCCTGTATGCCCAGCTGCTTGGCGGTTGCGCCCAGGAATACCGAGCCCATCGCATTGCCTGCCAGGTAGCGCATGTACCAGGTCGGTGAGGTCGAGGTGGTGAGCACCAGCATCTGCTCGATGTGGGTCAGGCGCCCCTTCACGCCCGAGGGGGTGGGGTCGTAGGCCCATTTCTGCTTCATGACCTTGTCGAAGAAGCCCTTGAGCATGCCCGGCAGGTCATTCCACCAGATCGGCGTGATGACGATGAGGCGGGCGGCACCCTTGATCAGCTCCTGGTAGCGGGTGACCAACGGGTCCAGGGTGCCTCCGTCGCTGAACAGGGCCAGTTCCTCGACGGTGTAGCGGGGGTCGAAGCCGTCGGCGTAGAGGTCGATGACGTCGTAGGGGCGGTTCGCCTTGTCCAGGGCGGTGGTGGTGGCCTCCAGGACCGCGTGGTTGAAGGAGCCGGTGTAGGGGTGGGCGTAGATGACGAGGGTGCGGTTGGTGCGGGTCATGAGTGGTCTCCTATCGTGATGACGGTGTGCAGTGCGGCGCGTATGAAGTCGGGGTCGGCACTGGCGGCGCCGACGGCGATGAGTCGGGTGTAGCCCTGAAGGCAGGACCAGATGATGAGCTGGAGGCGCTCGGGGTCCGCCCTTTCGCGTGCGGCCAGGCGCTCGACCTCGTGGCGGGTGGTGGCCAGCAGGGGGTGCTCCTCGACCGGGTCGTCCAGGGCGGCGACGGCCTCGGGGCTGAGCTGGTTGAACTCGAAGAGGTGGGGGTGGTCCGCGGCGAGGTTGATCAGGATCATCCCGATGGCCAGGAGCGATTCGACGGGATCGTCCTGGAGCTGTTGCTCGGCCTGCTCGCCCAGGTTGCTGGAGAGCCGGCGTACGGCGGCGTTGAAGAGGCTGGTTTTGGACGGGAAGTGCTTGTAGCAGGCGGGCGTGGTGACCCCGCAGGCGCGGGCGACGCCGGTCAGCGTCACCTCCTGCCGTCCATGGGCGTCGATGAGTTCCAGGGTCGTGTCGATGAGGCGCTGCCGGGTGTCGGTGACGCGGCGGTCCGGTCGGTCTGTGGGGGGCGTCATGGAAAATAGGTTAATCCCATTTACCTATGTGTCAAGAGGTACTGCGGATCGGTGGGGCGCTGTGCGGAGGCGGCGGACCGGTTCTCGGCCGGGCTATCATTGTCAGATGACTGATACGCGGCCTGCCGCCATTCCGCGACCATGCCCGCCCCGTCGGGGGGAGGACGCGCTTGTGGAGGATGTGCATGCCCGCCTGGGCACCTATGTGAAGCAGGCGGAGCAGGCGCTGATGGCTGCGAAGTCGGAGGCGCTGCGGCCCTTCGACCTCACCGTGGCGCAGTACGCGGCGATGCTGGTCCTCTACTACTCGCCGGGGCAGTCCTCGGCGCAGTTGGCGCGGAACGCGGCGGTGACGCCGCAGACGATGACGACGATCCTGGCCAGGCTTGAGGGCAAGAAGCTGATCGAGCGCACGCCGTCGAAGGTGCACCGCAAGGTGCTGGTCACTGAGCTGACGCAGGCCGGCGAGGCGTTATTGCTGCGCGCCGACGAGTGCGCACGCGCGGTCGAGGAGCGCCTGGCCGGTGCGTTCACCGCGGAGGAGCACGCTGCGGCTCGCGACCTCCTGAGTCGAATCGCGGCGGTGCTGCGCGGTGGCGACGGCGCTGATGACGCCGATGCCGACGACGATGCTGTCGCCGGTGCCGGCACTGCATCGTCGTCGGCCGGGGCGGAGCTCAGTAGCGAGCCCCTGAGGGGGCGGGCAGCCCGTCGAGAGTCCGCATCTCGTCGTCGGTGAGGGCGAGCTGTGTGGCGCGGAGGTTCTGCCGCAGGTGAGTACTGCTGCGGGTGCCGGGAATCGGGATGATGTTCTCCGATAGACCGAGCAGCCACGCCAGGCAGACCTGTGCGGATGTCGCATCGTGGGCGCTGGCGACCCGCGAGATCTCGTCGGTGATGTCCCGGTTGCGGGCGAATGCCTCCGGTGTGAAGCGCGGGTTCGTGGCGCGGAAGTCGCCGTCCTCGAATCCGTCCGGCGTGAGCGTGCCGGTCAGATAGCCCCGCCCCAGCGGTGCGAACGGTACGAACGAGACTCCATGGTCTCGTGTCCAGGCGAGCAGGTCGCCGTCGGAGGTGCTGTTCGAGGTGCCGTTGGAGGTTTCGGCCGAGCCGCCGCGGCTCGTGGGCTCGGCCTGCTCCCGGCCCGTGCCCTGTTCGGCGCCGCGTCCGAGAGGGTCGCGCGTCCATAGCGAGAGTTCGGACTGAATCGCCGTCACCGGGTGAATCGCATGTGCGCTCTCGGCCTGGGCGATGGTGACTTCGGACAGCCCGAGCCAGCGCACTTTGCCGGCGTCGACGACGGCCGACAGGGCCTCCCAGCTCTCGCCGATAGGCACTGCCGGGTCGACCCGGTGGAGGTAGAACAAGTCGATCTGCTCGACGTCGAGGCGCCGCAGGCTCTCGTCGACCTGTCGCCTCAGGGTCTCGGGCCGTCCGTCGCGGTGCACCCGCCTCGCCGCGAGGTCGTCGACCACCAGTCCGCCCTTCGTGGCGATGACAACGTCGTCGCGCTGCCCGCGCAGCGCGCGGCCGACGAGCTCCTCGTTATGGCCGTCGCCGTACAGGCCCGCGGTGTCGATCAGCTGCACGCCGGCGTCCCGGGCCTGTCGGATGACGGCGATGGAGTGCTCGTCATCGCGGCGGCTCTCCGCATAGATCCAGCTCATGCCCATGCAGCCGAGGCCCAATGGGAACACCTTCCGCCCTGTACGTCCAAGTTCGCGCTGCATCGTGGCTCACCTCTCGCTTCCGATCTGTGTCAGGTGTCTGATACTGTCATATCTATCAGGTTCCTGATTCTGTTCAGCTTACTGACACTATATGAGGAGAGTCGAGATGAAAGCCATCCAGATCACCAGCTACGACGGTCCTCGAGGGCTGACCTACGACACGCTCCCCGAACCCGAGCCCGCCCCGGAGCAAGTGGCGCTGAATGTGGAGTTCGCGGGGGCGAACTATGTTGAAGCCCTGTTCGCGGGCGGGTTCGTGCCCAAACCGCTGCCGTGGGTGCCCGGCATCGAGGCCGCGGGCAGGATTCGGGCACTCGGCGAGCGAGTGGAGGGCCTCGCGGTCGGCGATCGGGTTGCCGCGCTGACGATCAATGCGGGCGGCGCCTACGGGCAGGTCGCTGTCACGCACGCCCAGCTCGTCGCCCCGATCCCTGCGGGCATGGATCCCTCCCTGGCGTCGGTGGTGCCGTCGAATACGACCACCGCGCTGATCTCGCTCGAGCGGGTTGCGCATCTTCGGCCGGGAGAGCATGTGCTCGTGCATGCCGCCGCGGGTGGGCTGGGTTCCCAGTTCGGGCAGATCGCTCGCACGCTCGGAGCCGGCCGTGTTGTCGGCGTCGTCGGCGGCGAGGAGAAGAAGCGGGCCGCGCTCGATCTCGGATACGACGAGGTATGGCTGCGTGCTGATCTTGAGAATGCGGAACCGGGACAGTTCGATGTGATCGCTGATCCGGTGGCCGGGCCCGGCAGGATCACCAGCCTCGAGCTGCTCCGACTCGGCGGCCGTCTGCTCGCCGTCGGCGATGCCTCCCAGGCCGGTGACCAGGTGGTCAGCAGCAATACGCTCTGGTTAAAGGGGATCGGTGTTCACGGCTTCAATCTCGGGGCCATGTCCGCTGCGTATCCGCGCATCGTCGGCACTTATCTGCGCCGGGCGCTGGCGCTGGTGGCTTCTGGTGAGGTGACTGTGCAGATTGCGGAGCGGGCTCCGATTCAGGACGCGCCCCGCGTGCTGACCGCGCTGCGCGACGGCAGGACCATCGGCAAGACCGTCTTCGTCCACGAGCGCCCCACCGGATCGCAGGCGTGATGAGAGAATCCGGTGCGATTGCGGCGCGGGAATCGATATCCGACGCGAAAGAATTCCCGCCCGCTGGGCGGGCCGCTATTCTGCTGGCTGCTGTTCTGACGTCGATCGATTCATTCATCGTGAACGTATCGCTTCCGTCCATCCAGTCCTCGCTGGGGGCGGACACCGTCGAATCGCAGTTCGTCATCAGTGGATACTCGATCGTCTACGCCCTGCTTCTGGTCTTCAGTGGGCGTTCTGGGGATAGATACGGGCGCAGGCGAGTTCTCGTATTCGGCACACTGGGATTCACTGCGGCGTCGCTGTTCTGCGGAGTGGCCGCCTCGATGGAAATACTGATTGCTGCCAGGGTGGTTCAAGGGGCTTTCGCCGCCTTGCTGCTCCCTCAAGTCATGTCCACTATTCAAGCCGCTCTGAAAGAGCCCGCCAAGACGCGTCTGCTCAGTTATTACGCCGCTATTGGTGGCCTGTCCGCGGCAGTGGGTCGATTGCTGGGAGGGGTCATTGTATGGGCCGACCTGGGCGGCCTGGGGTGGCGGCTCATATTCCTGATCAATCTTCCTCTGGGGGTTGTGGCGGCCCTGGGGATCAGGGCCTGGGTTCCGGAGACGAGGGCGGATGACCCTGATTCCACGGATATCGGCGGGACTCTCCTCTTCGGGGCGGCGATTCTCGGCCTGCTCATTCCCCTCAGCGTGGGCAGGCAGACGGGCTGGCCGGCGTGGGCGTGGGCCCTCTGCGTCGGCAGTGCCGCGGCGTTCGCCGCACTGCGGCTCTACGAATCGCGCATCGAGGCCTCAGGGCGGGCTCCCCTCATCCCGCCCTCCCTTCTGGCGATCTCGACGATGCGGCGAGGACTGCTGGTGCTGGGGAGTGGATTCCTGGTGTTCGGCGGCTACCTGTTCGCCTTTGCGCTGGCCATGCAGGAGGGGAATTCCATGAGCGCGCTTGAATCCGGGATGTCTATGGCCCCGATGGCGCTGGGGCAGTTCTTATCGGCCATGCGGGCACCACAAATAATTAAGCGATATGGGATTCGATCCATCCAGATCGGAGGGCTGGCGCAGGCGACGGGAATTGCGGCCATCATGCTGCCAGTTGTTCTATTCTGGCCTTATCTCGAATTCTATCATGTGGCTGCCGGAATGTTCCTGATCGGTATCGGCAACGGTCTTTACGTGCCAAGTACTTATCGTACTATTCTGTCTACCATTCCTGGTCATAAGATCGGTCTGGGAAGCGGCTTGATCACGACCGTTCAACAAAGTGCTCTGGCGGTGGGGGTGGCCGCTCTGGGGGCGGTGTTCATGGGGATCTCCGCCAGCGCCAGCATGGGCGCCGGATTCCTATGGGTGGGGACGATCTTTCTCGTCGTCGCATTGAGCTACACCGCGCTCGGCGCTCGTGTGGCGGACAGGCGGGGGAAGGGCTGAGGGGCTCGGCGCGAAAATCTGACAGAATTGACAGGATTGACAGAATGCGGCCGTGACCGCAGACCAGCAAGACCGCCAAGCCCGCCCAGCCCATCAAGCCCACCGAGACCACCGCCCCAGCGCGCCCGCCCCGGTCCGCCAGTGGTGGAAGGACGCCGTCGTCTACCAGATCTACCCGCGCTCCTTCGCCGACTCCGACGGCAACGGCATCGGCGATCTCGCCGGCATTATCAGCCGCGTCCCCTACCTCGCCGCCCTCGGCGTGGACGCCGTCTGGCTCTCCCCGTTCTACCCCTCGGCCCTGGCCGACGGCGGCTACGACGTCGATGACTACCGCGACGTCGCCCCCGAGATCGGCACGCTGGCCGATTTCGACCGCATGGTTGCCGCCCTTCACGCCGTCGGCATCAAGGTGATGGTGGACATCGTCCCCAACCACTCCTCCAACCGGCACCCGTGGTTCCGAGCCGCTCTGGCCGGCGGCCCCGACGCCCCCGAGCGCGCCCTCTACCACGTCCGCCCCGGCACCGGCTCTGGCGGCACCGAGCCGCCCAATGACTGGCGCTCCATGTTCGGCGGCTCCGCCTGGGAGCGCATCGACGACGTCGGCCCCGACGGCGCCCCGCTCACCGGTCCCGGAACATCCCGCCCCTACCAGTGGTACCTCCACATCTTCGCCCCCGAGCAGCCCGACCTCAACTGGGACGATCCGGCGGTGCGCCAGGACTTCCTGGCCACTTTGCGCTTCTGGTCCGACCGCGGCGTGGACGGCTTCCGCATCGACATGGCCCCCGGGATGGCCAAGGACATGTCCGAGCCGCACCGTCCGATGGCGGAGATCCCCTGGTGGCCTCTGCCCGACGACGGCTCTCACCCCCTGTTCGACCGCGACGAGGTCCACGACATCTACCGCCACTGGCGCGCCGCCCTCGACTCCTACGATCCGCCGCGCTTCGCCGTGGCCGAGGCGGGCGTCGTCGCCTCGCGCCGTCCCGCCTACGCGGCGAGCCTGGGGCAGGCCTTCAACTTCCAGATGCAGGATGCCGACTGGACCGCCCGCTCCGTCGCCTGGGCGATCGACGCCGGCATCGCGGACCAGGCCGCCTGCGGCTCGACCACCTGGGTCCTCGGCTGTCATGACACCCCGCGGGTCGCCACCCGCTACGGCTTCGACCTCGCCGATGACGATTCTCCGGAGGAGCCCGACCCCGAGTATCCCGCGGGCATCGCCCAACGACTGGCGCGCCGGTGGATCAGAGCCGATGGCCTTGAGGGCGCTGAGGGCGCTGAGGGCACTGAGGGCACTGAGGGTGCGGCACCCGCATGCGACCCCGCGCGCGGTGAGCACCGGGCGCGAGCCGCAGCCATGGTCGTGATGGCGCTGCCGGGAGCCATGTACCTCTACCAGGGCGACGAGCTCGGCCTGCCCGAGGTCCCCGACATCCCCGAGGACCGCCTGCAGGACCCCATCGCCCGCCGCATGCGCGGCCAGGAGAAGGGGCGCGACGGTTGCCGCGTGCCGCTGCCGTGGACGGCGACCGGCCGTTCATTCGGCTTCGGACCCGACGACGGCGCCGAGCCGCACCTGCCCCAGCCGGCGGACTGGGGGGAGCATGCCGTCGAGCTCGAGGAGGCCGACCCGGGCTCGATGCTTCACCTGTATTGCGAGGGCCTACGACTGCGTCGCGAGATCTGGGGCGCGGCGCATCCGTCGGCCGGGCCGTTTCGGTGGGTGCGACGTGACGAGGACGTTCTGGCCTTCGCCCGTGGCGACGTGCAGTGCTGGACAGCCTTCGGTGCCGATACCGAGCTGCCGGCCGGGGAGGTCCTGCTGGTCTCGGCCCCGCTCGGCGTCGTCGAGTCCGATGGTGGTTCCGGAGCGGCCGGTGGCGCCGCGAGTGTCCTGCCCGCCGACACGACTGCCTGGATCCGCATCCCCGGCTGATCCCCACTAAATGCCGAGATCGGTTGTATTCCGGCTCGAGATCGGTCCATCGGACCGATCTCGAGCCGGAATACAACCGATCTCGACGGGGGAGTGTGGGGGAGCGCGCTCAGCCCTTGCGCCCGGGACCGCCCTGCCCCGGGCCCTGGTCCCCGCCCCCGGGGCCTCCCGGGCCTCCGCCCATGCCGGCGCTCAGCGCGCCGGCCGTCGCGGTCGTCGAACCGCCCGACGTCGTCGCCACCGTGTACTCGCCGCCCTCGCTCAGGCCGAGCACCGTCACCGCATCGGCGGAGACCGTACTGGTCAGTGTCCAGCTCGTGCCGTCCGCACCCGTGACGGTGATCGTGTCGCCCTCGGCCACCGGAATGGAGGCGGATACGCCCACCAGCGTCGTCTCGCCATTGGCGTCCACCGATCCGTCCATCGATCCCGCTGCACCGCCCACGACGACCTCGCCGCCGGTGACATGGGCCGACCCGTTGGAGTCGATCCCGTCGGAGTTGGCGTAATCGATCTGCACCTGCCCGCCTGAGATCGTGAGCACCGAGCCGTCATCGGACTCGGAGTCGGCGCTCTCGTAGCCCTCGATCGTGTAATCGCCGTTGGAGGCATTGATGCCGTCGTCGCCCGAGGCGATATCGAGGCTTCCGCCATTCACATTGACGAAGGCCGCCTGCAGGCCCTCATCGGCGGCGTCAATGGTGACACTGCCCGTGTCCTGGGCGTAGGTCACGCCGGCGTTGATCCCCTTGGGGGAGGCGGTGGTGCTCTCGGACTGGCTCTCATCGGACTGGCCGCCGGCGCCCTGGTCCTGACCCGGCGCACCCTGATCGGGCGCGCCCTGACCCGGTCCCTGCTCCTCCGAGACGGTGGCATTGGCCTGCCCGCCCCCGGCGGCGATCGACAGCGTCGTGCCGTCCACGGTGACGTCGGTGGTCGCGGACACGCCGTCGTCGCCGGAGGTGACGTTCACCGTGGCGTCCCCGAGCACGACGAACCCCTTGGCCTCGTCGTTGTCCTCGGAGGACTTCAGGCCATCGCCGCCCGCGCTCACCGTCAGACTCCCCGACGAGACGAGCAGGTAGTCCTTGCCGCGCACGCCGTCATCGACGGCGTCGACCGTGATCGTTGGCTCGCCCGTGATGACCAGGCCGTTCTTCGATGAGATGCCGTCGTTGTAGGAGCCGGTCACGTTCAGGGAGCCAGTGCCCGTGATGGTGAGCGTGTCCGAGGAGAACAGGGCGGCGGTGGCGGCGTCCTCACTGGTATCGGCGTAGGCGGAGCCGTCGGCTAGTGTGTTCGTGGTGCCCTCCGCCAGGACCATCACGGCGCTCCCGGCGTCCTGGATGTCGATCGCGGGCCCGCCGGTGTTGGTGATCGAGGCGCCCGCCAGAACGAGGCGGACGTCGGCCTTATCCGCGTTGACGACCACCTGGCCGTCGAGAGTGCCGCTCACCACGTAGGTGCCGGAGCCGGTGATGGTGACGGTCCCGCCATCGACAGTGACATTGCCGGCGTCGGCGCCCGAGACCTCGGCGGAGCCGCCCGAGGCCGTGATGGTCGTGGTGGCGGAGGCGTCGTAGGCGCCGGTCTTGTCGGCATCCGAGGCGACCGCGGTTGCCTCGGAGGTATCTGCGTTCGCGGACAGGACATCGGATGCGCTCGCACCGACGGAGGCCTGCCTGACGGCGGTGCTGATGCTGGTCGAGCCCGTGGCCGCATCAGTGGCGGTCGCCGACGTCATCCCGCAGGCGGTGACGAGCGCGACCGAGGCCAGGGCGGCGATCGCGCCACCGACGCGCTGCATCCTGCGGCCGCGCGGGGCTGCGGCATGGCGTCCGATGGGGCGGGCGGTGACGTGCTTGAGCGGGTTCAACATGTGTGTCTCCTGGTGCCGGTGTCCCGGCGCTCGGGGCCTGGCTGCTGGTGGGCGGCGGCCGGTCGATGGGGCAGATGGTCAGTGGGGGTGATAGCCGGAATCCCCGGCTCAGGCGGCACGAGCGGTACTGCCGAGTTCGCGGGTCAGGAGCCGATGCCATTTGTTGGCCGGCAGCTCGGGGTGGAGTACGGCCATGCCGGTGGCGTACTTCGATATCCGCGAGGGCCGGTGGCCGCTGGCCCACAGGTAGCGGTCCGTGGGAGAGCATCGAGCCGGATTCTTCGTCTCGACGACGGCGAGCGGCCCCGCGGGTCGGGGCGCGCCGCGGCGGGTGGCGCGCGTGCCGGACCCGCGCTCCTCGCCCTCGCCGTCCTCGCCGGACGCGAATGCGGTCCACGTCAGGTCGGTGTCGATGGTGGCGCGGGCGCCGTCGTCGGGCAGGTGCAGCGTGGTGCGGCGGTAGGTCGTGCTCATCACCGGCTTGAGGCTTCGCGCGACGCGGCGGGCATCCCGTACGGACCCGCTCAGTGGCGCGAGGCAGTCGGCGATGAAGCCGAGGCCCTCGGGAGTCAGGTGGTCGGCGTCCGCGGCTCGGTAGTCTATGCGCTGCTTGATCGTGGCGCCCCGAGGACCGCGGGTCTTGACCTCCAGGAAGGTCAGTCCCGAATCCAGGTAGGAGCGGGTGCGGATCTTGAAGCGGCGACGGCGCTTGTGAGCGGCCTGGAAGTAGGAGCCGAGTTCGGGGGTGTCGAAGTAGGTCGAGGCGTAGGAGAAGCAGCGCCGACCGTCGATGTCGAGGACGAGGGCCCGCTCGGCCAGGGCGTCGATGACGCCCTGGGCGGTGTCGGAGGCGACGAGGTACTTGCGGTCGACGCGGGTGAGCAGGCCGGCGGAGGCGTTGAGGTCCTCCAGGGTCGTGGCGGTCAGGCGCTCGGTGTCGAGGGCGGTGGTGGTGGGCGCGGCCGCGGGCATGGGTGGCTCCTATCCGATATCCAGTGGTGAGTCAGCGGACGACCGCGTGGACTGCCGTGGTGTTCCGCGGCTCGCGCTGCGGGCGGTAGGAGGGAGCCTCCTGCACGACCGGGTTCCAGACTTCTGCTGGGGAGAGTGCGGGCGGCAGCGTGGCGACGGGGCTCTCGAGGCTCTCCGGAGCCGCCGGGGCGGGCGCACTGGTCGCCGCCTGGGGGCGGGGCCGGTGGAGCTGGTAGCGCACATCGACCAGCGTGGTGTCGTTGACCAGGTCGAGGCGCTGGACCTCGATCGAGTGGATCCGGGCGTTGAGCAGGCGGGAGAGGTGGTCGGTCAGGGCGGTCTCATCGGAGATGGCGCGGTCGACCATGACCACCTGGTGGCGGTTGCGGCGCAGCATGGACGGGTGGTCGCCGATCCACAGGGAGGCGACGACGAGCGCCATGAGTACGGCCGTCGTTGCGATGGAGGCGCCGATGCCGCCGAGCAGGCCGAGTGCCAGGGCGGCGAAGAAGTAGGCGACCTCGTGCTGGGCGAGCTCGGTGGAGCGCAGGCGGATGATCGACAGGACGCCGAAGAGGCCCAGACCCAGGCCGGCTCCGACACTGGAGGTCGCCAGTAGGAGAGTCACCGCCAGCACGCCCACGTTGACGCCGATGTAGGCGGCCATGAGGTCCTTGCGGCTGTGGCGCCGAACGTACAGTCCGCCGACGAGCGCGATCAGAGCGATCAGGTCGGCGCCGATGGCGGCGATCGATGCGAGGGTCATGGTGAGGCTCCTTGGATCTGATGTCCCGGGCTGGTCGGCCCGTTGGTGGATAGTCAAGGAGCGGTTTCAATGAGCCCGCTGTGAATCGGGCATGGGCAGGGCATGAGTCGTCCGGGAGGTCCGGGAAGTCCGGGAGATGCGGGCGGTGGGGAGGCTCGGATGTCCAAAACGGAGGAGATCAACGCACTCCCCCTGCACAGCTGAAACAGAAACCCGCGGGTTGGAGCGGGTTGCTGAGTGAAACTGCGAGGGAGAAGGTCTTGATCTCCTCCGTTTTGGACATGTTGCGCCGGATGCGCGTGCGGGATCAGGGCCTCTTAGACGGTTTTCACAGTGCCGCCGTCGGCGACGATGTTGGCGCCGACAACACTGCTGGCAGCAGGTGATGCGAGGAAGACGACCAAGTCGGCGATCTCCTCGGGCTCGGTGAGGCGCCCGGAAGCGATCTTGAAGATCGAGGGCAGGGCGGCTAGGAGCTCTTCATGCTTCATGCCCCGGGCTGCAGCGACTCGTGCGCCGTAGCCGTCTGGATCGCGTAAACGTCCGGTTCCCACGGTGCCCGGGGAGACTGTGTTGACGCGTACGCCGCGCGGCCCGAACTCCTCGCTCAGCCGCTTGTTGAAAGCAAGGAGTGCGGCCTTGGCCTCGCTGTAGCCCACGGGGCTCGGGGTGGGGATGAGGGCGTTGATGGATGAGACGCTGACGATGGAGCCCTTGCGCTCAATAAGGCTTGGGAGAGCGGCATGGCTTGTCCACACGGCGCTGAAGAGGTTGAGGTTGAACATGTTCTGCCACTGGGCATCATCCGCATCCAGCTCGAGGAAACCACCGAGCTTGAGGGTGTCCGCGTCGCCACCGCCGACGTTGTTGATGAGGATGTCAATACCGCCGAGCCCATCCAGGGCGGACTGCACCGCACCGGTGGCGCCCCCAGGTGTTGCCAGGTCGGCTGGGATGGCTGCTATGGCTGTCTTTTCCAGTTCTGGGGTGATGGTGCGCGCGGTGCCGACGACCTGCGCGCCCTCCTGCGCCAGCCGTTGCGCGACTGCTAGGCCGATTCCACGGCCGGCCCCGGTGACCAGGGCGGTCTTCCCCTCGAGATGCAGATTCATAGTTCTCCTTCTTGAGCTATCGGTTTGAACTATCGGTCAAAGACGTGGACGGACGTTTCCCCTGGATGGGGCGGGTCGCGGGTGTGCTGCGCATCGGTCGGCGATCAGCGGCCGGCCGGCTGTGCATAGGCCGGCGATCAGCGGCCGGCCGGCTCGGCCGGGGCGCGGTCACCCGTCCTGGCCGAGCCAGACTCGCAGGCCGGATAGCGCCACGTCGATCGCCTGGTGGAGAGCTCCAGAGGCTCGGATGTCCAAAACGGAGGAGATCAACGCACTGCCCCTGCACAGCTGAAACAGAAACCCGCAGGTTGGAGCGGGTTGCTGAGTGAAACTGCGAGGGAGAAGGTCTTGATCTCCTCCGTTTTGGACATGTTGCGCCGGATGCGCGCGGCGGCAGTTCTCGGAGGCCTCCAGCAGTTGCGGCTCGAGATCGAGCAGTTGCTACTGGAGATCGAGCAATTACTGCCCGATTGCGGCCCGGTCTCGGCGACCTGCTGGTACATGCCAGGCATGTATCGAGCAGTGCGCGCCTGTCGGAGAAGGCGCACAGGCTGCCCTTGGTCAGGCCGGTTGCCTCGGCCGGGCGCGCCGGTGAGGCAGCGGTGAGGCAACAGCTGTCGCTGTTGGCCCAGAACTCCTCCATGGCGTGCTCGATCATCGCCTGCTCGTTGAGACTCCGCGGTCTGCCCATGAGGGGAAGCCGCGGGTTCCTGACTTGTGGGTCGAACCCAGCCGTCCAGCCGTTGCCTGTTCTGGCCTTGTTCTAGTTTCCAGGTCGGACCGGGCAACGGCTGGACGGGCCTTAAAGACCCCGGCGCGTCGGGGCGTCGTACTGGTAACGGCCCAGGTCGCGGTTGATGGTTCGGTGCCACCTGTTGGTGGGCAGGCTCTCGTGGAGCACCGCCATTCCGGTGGCGTACTTGGACAAACGGGTCGGCCGATGGCCGCGTCCCCACAGGAGCCGATCCGTGGGCGAAGCCGTGGAGGGGTTCTTGGTCTCCACCACCATCCGCTTGTCGATGAGCACGCGGCGGTCGGTGCGGACGCCATCGGAGTTGAACAGCTCCCAGGTCAGGGCCTTGTCGAAGGTGGCGCGGGCGTTGTCGTTGGGCAGGTGGAGCGTGGTGCGCTGGTAAGTGCTGTCCATGACGGGCACCAGCGCCTCCGCGATGTCGCGGGCCTCCTCGAGGGCGCAGGTCTCGGACTCCACCAGGCGCTCGACGATGAATTCCTTGCCCTCTTCGGTGATGCGGTCGGCGTCGTCGGGACTGTACTTCAGCCGGTCCTTGACCGTTGCCTCGCGCGAACCGTTGGTCTTGACCTCCAGGAAGCACAGGTCGGAGTCCAGGTAGGTGCGGGTGCGGATCTTGTAGCGACGACGGCGCTTGTAGGCGGCCAGGAAGAAGGCGTCCAGAGCGGAGGTGTCGAAGTAGGTGGAGGCGTACTGGAAGTTGCGCAGTCCGTCGATCTGCAGGACCTGTGCCCGCGGAGCGAGGATGTCGATGATGTCCTGGACGTCGTCCGGCGGCACCAGGTACTTGCGGTCCATGCGGGTGAGCAGGCCCGCTTCGGCATTGAGCTCGGCGAGGGTGATGGTGTTGAGGTGCTCGGTGCGTGGCATGTCGCCCCTCCTTTCCTTCCGGTCCTTCCGGGCGGTGAATCAGGCGGTGAGTACAGTGAGTGGTTGGAATCGGTGGTGCCGCGAATCGGCTGCAATCGGCTGTGCCGATGGGGCGGCGCGCCTCGCCGGAGCCGCCGGTTCTGCGACTGGTTGATCTGTTGCCCGACCTTGCCGACCTCGCTGGGCGGTCAGGGCCGTCAGCGCAGTCAGGGCTGTCAGGGCTGTCAGTGGGCGTTGTTGGGGTGTGAGGGCGGCGCGGGCCAGGAAGAGTTGGTCCAGGGGTCCTGCGCAGGGGCGGCGGGCTGGCTCTGCTGCGGTGCGGGTGCGCTCTGGTACTCCTGCTGAATATTCGGGCTCTGCTGGCTTCGCCGGCCCCGCCGTGTGGATGCCGGCTGCTGAGGCGAGAAGGTCGATGTCGCGATTCCCTGGGGCTGCACCGCCTGGCCATCCCGAGGGAGGGGCGTGGTCGTGGACACCTCGTGAACCAATGGCGCCGACTGCTGGGTCTGAAGAGGCTGCGGCGAGGCCTGTGCGGCCTGTGAGACCTGCAGAGCCTCCGTCTGAGGCTGGGGGCGGTGGAGCCTGTAACGGACGTCGACGATGGTCGTGTCATTGACCAGGTCGAGGCGCTGGATGTCCAGGTTGAGCACCTTGGCGTTGAGAAGCTGCTCGAGATGGTCGGTGAGCTCGTGCTCATCGCTGACGGCGCGGTCGAGGGTCACCACCTGGTTGCGGTTGCGCCGCATCAGCGCGGGGTGGTCGCCCACGAACAGGGCTGCGAGCACCAGCGCCATGAGGGTGGCGGTCAATCCGATGTTGGCCTCCATGCCTCCGATCAAGCCGAGTGCCAGAGCGGCGAAGAAGTAGGCGACCTCACCCTGGGCCAGAGCGGTGGAGCGCAGGCGGATGATCGACAGGACGCCGAAGAGTCCCAGGCCCAGACCGGCCCCCAGTTCCTGCGCGCTGGACAGCAGGAGCGTGACGGCCAAGACGCCGATGTTGACTCCGATATAAGCGGCCACAAGGTCTCGGCGACCATGACGGGGTATGTAAAGTGCACCGACCAGGACGGCCAGCGCCACCATGTCAAGGCCGGTGGAGGCGAGCGCGGTGAGGGTCATCGCAGAATTCCTTTCTTCGCGGTTTGTCAGGGCAAGACCGTTCGGTGAGCATGTCGCTCAGTCCGAAGATGGTCAGTCCAACGCGCAGTTCTGTGAATAACCTGTGAATAACCATCGGCAGTTATGAGTAATGTTCGGAATGTCCCGACCTCCGACTCGGGTGGAGGGGTGGAGCCGTGGGTGATTGGTGATGGTGTCGCGCCACAGATATCCGCGATATGTCGGACATATGTCAATATTGTAACGGGCGTGTGGCGAACGCGTGAAGTGGGGCAGGTGGCGAAGGAGTGGCTGGGTCGCCCCGCACCCATGAACGGGAGTGCGACACGCCCGGAGCGGTCGCTTTCCGGGGGTGAGTTTTCCGAGCTCTGTCCCCAGGATGGGGATGGAGTGGGCGGAGAGGTGCGTGGAGGCCTGTGGGTAAGAGGGCAGAATTCGTGTCACACCCCTGGAGGAGCATGGTTGCGCAGATCGTGGGTCGTTCGTCGGTCTTCAGCGTCGGAGGCTGCAGATGGTCCGCGTCTCCCGGCGTCCACAGGATGACGGGCCGCTCTCCACAGGAAGGAGGCGCATTGTGCACAGCGCCACGTCAGACACATTATCTAGTGGTGCTGGCACGCCCGGACCCCTAGGGGTAGTGTCTTGCCCTGCGGGGCGGTATGCCCGCCCGAGAACTACACGAGTGTTGTTACGCCGGTGGAACCTCCTTGTGAGGGTGCCATTGGCTGCGACCCGAATACCTGCCCATCGACCCCTCACGAGAGCCAGGAAGTGACCTACATGGCGATCACCGTCTACTCCAAGCCCAACTGCGTGCAGTGCAACGCCACCTACCGCGCCCTGGACAAGGCGGGACTCCGCTACGAGACGGTCGACATCTCTCTCGACGTTGAGGCTCTCGAGCAGGTCAAGTCCCTCGGCTATGCCCAGGCTCCTGTTGTCATGGCCGGGGAGGATCACTGGTCGGGTTTCCGTCCGGACAAGATCAAGGCTCTGGCCATCGCCGCCGAGGTCCTCGCGGTCTGAGGGGCGTGTCCACCTCGAGTCGTCGGAGCGGCCCCCTCCTGGTGTACTTCTCCTCCACGTCGGAGAACACGCATCGCTTCGTGGGCAAGCTCGGATTCCGCAGCGCACGCATACCGCTGCGGCCGAAGGAGGCGCCGCTCGCGGTCGACGAGGAGTACGTCCTCCTCGTGCCGACTTATGGCGGAGGGTCTGTTAAAGGGGCCGTGCCCAAACAGGTCATCAAGTTCCTCAATGACTCGCACAACCGGTCGCTGTGCCGAGGTGTGATCTCCTCCGGCAACACCAACTTCGGTGAGGCGTACTGCCTCGCCGGTGACATTATCGCCAGCAAGCTGAATGTGCCGCTTCTGTACCGCTACGAGCTGCTGGGAACACCCACCGACGTCGTACGCGTCAAAGAAGGATTGGAAGACTTTTGGCAGACACCCTGACGGATACCGGTCTGGAGCCGGTACCCTCCCCGGAGCTCGACTACCACGCTCTCATGGTCGAGGAGGGCTACTACGAGGGGGGCGTCCTGGAGCGCTACTCCCCGGAGTTCGTCAAGGCCGCCTTCAAGGCCGCCTACGCGCACAGGTTCCGCTTCGAGACCTTCCTGGGCGCCTTCAAGTATGGCTGGAATTAAACAAGGTCGGTGCGTGGTGGTGTGATTGGGAGGTGCTCGAAGTCGTAGTCGAAGGTGCGGTTGGTGATGTAGGTGGTGAAGGCCGCGAGGGTGTTTTGCGGGGCGAGCGCGCGCGGGGGTTGGCGATGTTGGCTTTGGCGGCGTCCCGTATGTGTTCTGTGGGTCCCAGGGTCGGGGGCGTAGGGGGCATGTAGATGGGTGTGATGCGCTCTAGAGCCTGACCGGGGGCATAAAGATCGTTCAAGGCCTTGGCGTGGTGGAACCTGGCGTTGTCCAGGACGACTGCGATCTTCTTTCCCTCATCGGTCTCGCGCGCCAGGCGACCCATCATGAGGGCGGGTCTGCTCGGCGTTCTGGTTTCCCTCGATGGGGTGGATCCTCATTTTCTTGGTCGTCAGGCTCGGTGCCCCGAAGAGCGATCGGCTCGCTTTCTTGCGGTCCACGTACAGCTTTGTTCTCTTTCCCCTTGAGGAGCCACATGCGCCTCGTCTCGGCCTCGTGCTCCACGCGGACCTCGTCGTCGGTACAGGGCTCCCGGCCGTCCTGGAGCAGGCCGGCGACCTGGTCCCGGGTCTCGGCCATCCGCCTGGTGATGGCCTTCTCGTCGCGGCGCTCCACGAACAGGTCGGGGAGCAGAGGCTCATGCCCGACAAGCGCATGAGCAGCCAGTATGAGGACTCCGACCTGTACTCGACGCCGAATCTGATCAGGCGCGACATCCTCAAGGAGCCGGAACGTCCCAGAGCTCGGCCCAGGCGCCCGCCTCCGATGGCGGCTTGTTAAAAATCTCCTCCCGCTCCTCCTTCTGCGCCCTCCTGAGCTTTGCCGCGTTCCTGCCCACGGCGTGACCGGTTACCACGGAGCTCAGTCTGCGCCTCCGCCACTGTGACAGCCACTTGCGCACTGTCTTCTCGGCCCGCTCGACCATCTCCATGATAATATCCAGGCCGACGCCGCGGGCGGCGTACGCAATCGCCTCCGCCTTCATTCTCACAAGCCTGTAGGTGTCCGAATGATTCTTCCACCTGATGAGGACGCCTCGCTCCTCGTTTGTCATGTCGATCTGCACGAGGCGATCCTCATGCGCGATCCCCGTAAATACCAGCCAGCAATCTCGCAGCAGCCGCCCCAGAATGTCGTTTTGTTTAATTCCGGCCATGGGACCCAGACAAATTACCGACCCCGGCAGGGGGTGGGATACCGGAGAGCGGGGTGGCTGGAGGTGGCTGAGGTTCGGCTGGGGGAGGGCTGAGAGTGGTTGAGGCGGTTGGCGCGGCATGGTCGGGTGGAGGCGACTGCGGCGGCCCTCAGCCGGCGGCCAGGGCCATGTCCCCCGGTTTGATCCAGCCGCGGGCCCGCATGAGCTCGCTGATCCCCAGGGTCAGCAGCGCGGGGATGAGGATCTGGAAGACGACTATGAGGGCGATGAGCCGCCCGGTGGAGGTGGAGCCCGACATTGTCTGGAAGGTCATGATCTGGCCCACGAGCCCCGCCGAACCCATGCCCGAGCCGATGGCATTGGACTGCATGCCCAGCACCATGGTGGTGATGGGGCCCAAGATCGCCGAGGCCAGGGTGGGCGGCACCCAGATGAGGGGGTGGCGCACGATATTGGGCACCTGAAGCATGGAGGTGCCCAAACCCTGGGCGATGAGCCCGGCGAAGCGGTTCTCCCGATAGCTGGCCACGGCGAAGCCCACCATCTGCGTGGTGCAGCCGATGGTGGCCGCCCCGGCCGCCAGGCCCGAGAGGTCCAGGATGATGCCCAGGGCCGCCGAGGAGATCGGCAGGGTCAGGATGATGCCCATGAGGGCAGAGACGATGATGCCCATGAGCAGGGGCTGGCGCTCGGTACCCCAGTTGACCAGCTGGCCCAGGCTGATCATGAGGCGCGAGATCGGCGGGCCCACCAGCAGGCCCGCGCTGCCGCCGGCGCATACGGACAGGGTGGGGGTGACGAGGATGTCCAGGCTGGTGCGGCCCGCCACCAGGCGCCCGGCCTCCACTGCTGCCCAGGCGGCGATGAAGGCGCCCAGTGGCTCGCCGGGGCCGTTGAGAACCAGGGCCGGTGCTCCGCCGTCGGACTGCAGGGCGGTGCCCGACAGCAGGGCCGCGGCGCGGGCGCCCACCTGCCCGGCCACCATGGCGCCCACGACGACGAAGGTTGGCGCCTTGAGGCGGTGGGCCACACCGACGCCGATGCCCGCCCCGGTCAGTGAGGTGGCGATCGCCCCCAGGAGAGTGAGCCAGGTGCCGGCGGCGCCGGGCAGGAGCCTGCCGAGCTGGCCCAGGATCGTTCCCAGGATGAGGGAGGCGAACAGGCCGTGGGCCATGCCGGTCATGGCGTCGATGAGGACGCGGTGAGCCAGGGCGCGCAGTGCGGGCAGGAGGTGGCGCAGCAGGGAGGCTGCGGAGGTGGTGGCGGTGCTTGCGGCGCTGGTGGCGGGTGTGCGGTTGGTGGTCACGGGGCTGCCTTGGAGTCGAAGGGGGGCGCGAGGCCCATGGGTGTCAAGACACCTGGCAGCCTATCCCTCGGATGCCGTCAGTGTCATGACACATGGGTGGGATGCGTGTCACGGAGGCAGGGGTGGCCTGGGGCGTGGGGGAGTGCGCTGCGGGAAACGGGCGGGGCACTACCGCAGGAAGCCGAGCTCCCCCATCCGGGCCTCGACCGCATCGAGGGCGGCCTCGTCGTCGGCCTCGATGGTGTGGGTGTGCCAGCCGTTGGTCAACTCGGACAGGGCCGTGGACCGGGGCAGGCGCGCCAGGAAGTGGGCGAGGTCCTCGGGGCTGCGGATGAGCAGGTCGACGGTGATCTGCCCGTAGAGGCGGTGCTCCACCGAGACGTCCAGAACGCTCCCCCCGACCTTGATGATGGCGCTCAGCTCGATGGCGATGTCCTCGCGGGTGTGCTGGACGAAGATGGAGCGGTGCGGCCGGGTGGCGGGACGGGCCAGCACGTAGCCGCGGTTGGTGGCGCGGATGGGGTGGCCCTCGGCGCGCAGGAGGGCGACGTCGCCGACGATGACCTGGCGCGAGACGCCCAGCTGCGCGCCCAGGCGGGTGGCGGCCAGGGGCCTGCGCGTGGCCGCGAGGCGGTCGAGGATCTCCTGACGGCGTATCCCGGCGTCCATGGGCGGTCCTTTCTTCTCGGCCCCTCTCAGGCTCGTGGTGCGGCCGCCCTGCGGTGGCCAGCGCGGGGACCGTGGCGGTAAGCCTATGCGCGGTGAGGGGGCTGCGGGGAGGGCGAGCGGCGGAGCCTGTGCGGCGGTGACTGGCGCCTTGCGGTTGGCGGGCTGAGGGCTGGTGGGCTGGCGGCTGCTGGTTGGTGGGCTGGCGGCGGTGGCGACACGCGGAAGGCGGGTGTGACGCAACCGAGATTTGCCGGACTTGTCCCCAGGGTGGGGGCCGGTGTGCTCCGAGCGGGACGGCGGTGCTGTGGTTAAGGGGCCCTCTTTCGTGTCACACCCCCGCAGGACCATGGTTCTGTGGATCGGAGCGGGAGCCCCGGGACGGCGCTCCGAGGCGCGCGGGGCGACTATCCACGGTCCCACCACAAGCGGTCCCGGAGCTATCCACAGGCGAGGAGGTCATTGTGCACAGGTCGGCGCCAGACACAGCATGTTGGGGTGGTGGACCCGGTGGGCCCCTAGGGGTAGTGTCTTGTCTCGCGGGGCCGCCATGGCCTTCCGCGAATGACAGATGTGTGGTTACACCGGCGCGATCCCCCTGCGGGGTGATACGTCCGGCTCGCCACCGGAACCCGAGGAAGTGACCGATATGGCGATCATCGTCTACTCCAAGCCCAACTGCGTGCAGTGCAGCGCTACCTACCGCGCTCTGGACAAGGCGGGTCTGGTCTACCGGACGGTGGACGTCGCGCTCGATGTCGAGGCCCTGGAGCAGGTCAGGGCCCTCGGCTATGCCCAGGCCCCTGTGGTCGTGGCCGGGGAGGATCACTGGTCGGGTTTCCGTCCGGACAAGATCAAGGCTCTGGCCGTCGCCGTCGAGGCCCTCGCGGTCTGAGGGGCGTGCCCTCCTCGAGTCCCGGGGGCGGTCCGCTCCTGGTGTACTTCTCCTCCGCCTCGGAGAACACGCATCGCTTCGTGGGCAGGCTCGGTTATCGCAGTGCGCGTATTCCGCTGCGCCGTCGGGATGAGCCGCTTACGGTCGGCGAGGGGTATGTCCTGTTCGTGCCGACCTACGGCGGGGGTCCGTCAAGGGGGGCCGTGCCCAAGCAGGTCATCGCGTTCCTCAACGACCCGCGCAACCGTTCCCTGTGCCGGGGCGTGATCGCCTCGGGGAACACCAACTTCGGTGAGGCGTACTGCCTCGCCGGCGACATTATCGCGAGCAAGCTCGGGGTGCCGTTCCTGTACCGCTACGAGTTGCTGGGGACGCCCACCGACGTCGCACGCGTCAGACAAGGATTGGAAGACTTTTGGCAGACACGCTGACGGACACCGGGCTGGAGCCCGCCCCCTCCCCGGAGCTCGACTACCACGCTCTCAACGCCAGGCTGAACCTGTACGACGCCAGCGGGAGGATCCAGTTCGACGCGGACCGCCAGGCCGCGCGCCAGTACTTCCTCCAGCACGTCAACCAGAACACGGTCTTCTTCCACGACATCGAGGAGAAGCTCGACTACCTGGTCGAGGAGGGCTACTACGAGGGGGGCGTCCTGGAGCGCTACTCCCCGGAGTTCGTCAAGGCCGCCTTCAAGGCCGCCTACGCGCACAGGTTCCGCTTCGAGACCTTCCTGGGCGCCTTCAAGTACTACACCTCGTACACGCTCAAGACCTTCGACGGAAAGCGCTACCTGGAGCGCTTCGAGGACCGGGTCACCATGGTGGCCCTGGCGCTGGCCGACGGCGATGAGCGGCTGGCCCTGGACCTCATTGAGGAGATGATGACCGGCCGCTTCCAGCCGGCCACGCCCACGTTCCTCAACGAGGGCAAGGCCCAGCGCGGTGAGCCCGTCTCCTGCTTCCTCGTGCGCATCGAGGACAATATGGAGTCGATCGCCCGGGGCATCAACTCCGCCCTGCAGCTGTCCAAGCGGGGCGGGGGAGTGGCTCTGCTGCTGAGCAACCTGCGTGAGATGGGCGCGCCCATCAAGCGCATTGAGAACCAGTCCAGCGGCGTCATCCCGGTGATGAAGCTGCTGGAGGACTCCTTCTCCTACGCCAACCAGCTGGGGGCGCGCCAGGGCGCGGGGGCCGTGTACCTGCACGCCCACCACCCCGACATTATGCGGTTCCTGGACACCAAGCGCGAGAACGCGGATGAGAAGATCCGCATCAAGACCCTGTCGCTCGGCGTCGTCATTCCCGATATCACCTTCGAGCTGGCCCGGAATGACGAGGACATGTACCTGTTCAGCCCCTACGACGTCGAGCGCGTCCACGGGGTGCCGTTCGCGGACCTCGATGTCACCGAGAAGTACCGCGAGATGGTCGACGACGCGCGCATCAAGAAGACCAAGATCAACGCGCGCAGGTTCTTCCAGACCCTGGCCGAGATCCAGTTCGAGTCGGGCTACCCGTACGTCGTGTTCGAGGACACGGTCAACCGCGCCAACCCGGTCAAGGGCAAGGTGGTCATGTCCAACCTGTGCTCGGAGATCCTGCAGGTCTCCGAGCCGAGCGTGCTGAATGAGGACCTGTCCTACGCGCACGTCGGCAAGGACATCTCCTGCAACCTGGGCAGCCTCAATATCGCCAAGACGATGGATTCCCCAGACTTCGCTAAGACGATCGCGACCGCGGTGCGGGGACTGACCGCCGTCTCGGAGCAGACCCACCTGCCGAGCGTGCCCTCGATCGACCGCGGCAACCGCGAGTCCCACGCCATCGGCCTGGGGCAGATGAACCTTCACGGCTTCCTCGCCCGCGAGAGGATCCTCTACGGCAGCCAGGAGGGCCTGGACTTCACCAACGTCTACTTCGCCTGCGTGCTCTTCGCGGCCCTGAGCGCCTCGCACGACCTCGCCGTCGAGCGTGGCCGGACCTTCGTCGGCTTCGAGGATTCCGCGTACGCCACCGGCGAGTTCTTCGAGAAGTACACGACTCAGGATTTCGTCCCTGCGACGGATCGCGTCCGAGAGATCTTCGAGTCCTCCAGCGTGCACGTGCCCACGCGCGCGGACTGGGCGGAGCTGGCCGAGAAGATCCGGCGCGACGGCATCTACAACCGCAACCTGCAGGCGGTGCCGCCGACCGGCTCGATCTCCTACATCAACCACTCGACGTCGTCGATCCACCCCATTGTGGCCAAGATTGAGATCCGCAAGGAGGGCAAGATCGGGCGCGTCTACTACCCGGCTCCCTACATGACGGACGACAACCTGGAGTACTACCAGGACGCCTACGAGATCGGCCCGGAGAAGATCATTGACACCTACGCCGCGGCCACCCAGCACGTGGACCAGGGCCTGAGCCTCACCCTGTTCTTCCCGGACACCGCGACCACGCGCGACGTCAACCGGGCCCAGATCTACGCCTGGCGCAAGGGCATCAAGACCCTCTACTACATCCGCCTGCGCCAGGCGGCCCTGACCGGCACCGAGGTCGAGGGCTGCGTCTCCTGCATGTTGTGAGGCTCTGGTCCTTGTTCGAGCCGCGCATGGAAGCGGGTAGAACGTGGTAGTTGCTCATGTGCGCGACTCTGGGGCATATGATCATCTTCATGACCACGAGGAACCGCTGCTGTCGTTTGCCGATGGTGTTGCGTGGGCGTGGCATCGTGGAGGTGACTGGCGCTCGGCGGTCGAGAGGCTCCACATCACGACGATCAAGGTCGACATCACCTGAGACAACGCGAAACCCGGCTCACCCACCGTCCGGAAGGCTACCGGGCTCACTTCGCAAGGCTACTGCCCTGAGCACGATCAGGATACGTCAGCATTGCTGGCAACGCTGGCGTTACCGGGTTTGCTGACTCGGTAACGTCCACTGCTGTCCAACGCGGCGGTATAGCGCTCGGAGTAAAGGTCGAATAAAGACTGGCACGGCCCAGGAACGGCATGATTCCGCGGGACCTGACCCGGTTGCCGGCGTCGGAGATGTTTCTAAACCTCCGATATGGACAGACGGTGTTTACAGTGCTTCCAGTGTTTGGAGCCTCCTACTCGGCGAGCAGGTAAGCGCGGTTGCGGCTGGTAGGCGGTGCGGTTGCGGTAATCAGCCCGTCACCAACCAGTTCGCGCAGAAGCGGGCGGAGGGCGGAGAGGGATTTGCCCGTCTGCTCGGCGATCTCCTGAATTTTCAGTGGCTCCCGGGAGTCGAGAACGGACAGGACCTCCCACCTGGCTCCGGTGGACGGCATGCCCAGCTTCGGATCGGCGAGTACATAAGGGCCGTCATTCATGCCGATCAGAAGTCCCTCCGCTACGAGCTCGCCGAGGAGATCCCGTACGTCGTCGGAGTCGAGGCCGAGATTTCGCCGTATATCCACTACCCACACCTTCCCGTCTCTACGGGTCAGCGCCAGAACGGAATCCGCGGCGGTGTTCCGCGGCCCGCCGGGAAGACTGTCGAGCCACGCTCGCACATCGGGGTCAAGGAGACCGAAACGGGAGAGTTTCACCGTCACGCGGTCGATCGTTGTCGCATCGTAGTCCGGAGCGGGAAGACCTTGTTGGCGCATGGCATTGATCATGCGAGGAACGCCGGTTCCGGCGGCCTCGGCGACCATACCCCTGCTATGAGGTCTGGGGACGCTGCGCAGAAGGTTCGCAAGAACCTTGTTGCGAGAGACGGGAAGCCCCTCGTCAATGTTGGTGATGGTCCTGCCTCCGTAGAGACCGCCGGGATTCCCGACCTCAACTCGGTCCTGATAGATATCCACAGCAACTGTCTGACCTTGAGCGTGCGCGGAGTAGTCGCGGTGCATTACTGCGTTTGTGATGGCCTCGCGCAAAACATCTTCTGGAATTTCGAGAATATCTTCAGCCAACGCTCCCTTCGTAATTCGTCGGTGGCGCAGATTCCGCGTTACTGCGGACACGGCATCCTCCACCATGAGCGGAATAGGGCCGTCGCACACCTGTCTATCGAGGAATCGCACGCTGGTGTCCTGGGCTTTCTGCGTGCCAGGGTGGACCGCTACATCAACCACCAGCCGTGGAAATTCTTGCTGCGGATAGGGTGCTAGCGTTGCATATCCGGCGAAGGTCGGAACACCGTCGGACGTGAGGATGTTGAGCCGCTTGAGGGCCGTCTCCCGGTCGTCCTTGTTGATGTGGTCAAGGATGTGAGAGCTGCTGCTGCGAAGCTCACTGAGGAGGCGATCCACGCTCTGGGGGTTGAGATCCTCAATGGTTGTTCCAAGCACTGGCTCACGGTCTGTGGGATCCTCGATCCGACGGGTTCTCAGGACGTGCACCTCGTAAGGAGACAGGCGGACGTCATGATCGTCCATACGTTTGAAACTGCCGTTCAGAATCCCTTTAACAATGACATAGCATGGCATGTCAATGTCCAGACGCTCGCGCAGGGATGGCACGTTGAGGACGACTACGGGACGGCCGTCCACGGTGTCGCGCTCTGGGACGCAGTCCGGCACCGGTGCTACTTTGGCGCTTCCCTGCGGCGAGGCATCGAGTCCTGAGATCAGGGCGTCAATCCGACGTTTGGCCACCGCCTCGGTGAACCCCTTGGCCGGCTGGAAGTCCTCGCGCTCATCAAGGCCGAGGATGATGGTTCCGCCATCTGTATTGGCGAAGGCGGACACGGTGTCCCAGATGCTCTTCGGCAGGTCGCGAACAGCGGCCTTCGCTTCCACGGAGGCGTCGTCGCTGCGTTGGCGGCGCATGCGTGCGACATGCTGATGCAGTTCGTCGGCGTTCACGGTCGTCACTGTACCTCAGTGAGGTCGTCACTTTGTAGAGTGAGGCGCTCAGTTTCTACAGTGAGGTCGTCACTTTGTAGAGTGAGGCGCTCAGTTTCTACAGTGAGGATGCTGGTGAGGGTCGGGCGGGTCGCCTCTGTCGTCTTGTCGCAAGACCTTCAACTATGGTCATCGCTCCCGGCGCTGGGCGGAATCGGCCGGATCCCGACGTCCCTGCCGATTCCTCTATCAGGGGAGCTCTACCCGTTCTCGACCCGCGCTAGCTCGCGTACGGTCGAGAGCATGCCGCACAGTCAGATCCACTCCCGACTTCGTCATCGACACAGCATTCCGCAGATCCTTCTGACGGCCATCGTCTTGGCCCAACCGACCTGGCCGGCCAGGCTGGCGTGGGCATTCTGAGTGCTGCCGGAACTGAATGCGCATGGGAGAGGGGCCGCCGGCCCATCGGCTTCCTCCGGCGAGCCTCTAGCGGCGTGCCCGGTGCGGGTCGATCAGGCGCTGCGCTGGGCCAGCAGCCAGTTCCGCACGCCCGTCAGCTTGTAGGCGGGCTCGAAGGAGGCCATGTGCTCCATCGACTGCGGGTTCGCCTCCAGCACCGTGCCCGCGACGAAGGAGGAGAAGTTCCGCTGCTTCCCCTTGCCGAATAGCGCTTGCGTCTGCTGGAGAAGCGCGGAGGGGCCCGCCGTCGCATCCCACTCCTCATCGGCGACCGCGAAATCCACACTCGCCTGGGTCAGCATGTCCTTGGTGGCGGTCTGACCCTCCAGGGCCCTGTCGTCACCGCCCGCGACATGGTAAATGAATGTGGACTCGCCCAGACCGGAGAGCTGACTGGGATCCCACTGCCCGTCGACGAACATGAGAGCAGTGAACAGATCGGGCTGTTTACCGGCCAGAACCAAGTGGATCATGCACCCCATCGATTGCCCGGTTCCGTAGACGCGGGCGGGATCAATGGCGTACTGGCTCTGAAGCCATGTGACGAAGCGGCCGGTGAGGTCGAGCCAATCGGTCGTCGTGTAACCGTCATGGTCGTCCAGAACCGTCTCGGTGTAGGAGGGCACCACCACAATGCAGGGGTCGGTCGCCTGCGTGACGCTGCTCGCCCAAATGAGCGCGCCGTACTGCGACAACGGAGTGGTGGGGTCGTCGGATACGGTGCTGGCGTCCGCGATGTAGTGCACCAGTGGATAGGAGCCCGAGCCGGAATACCCCTCGGGTAGGAATACATTGAAAGCGAGTTCTTTGCCGGTATCCGGATCGCTGTACGCCTCCTGAGTGAATTTGCCCTGCGCCTCCGCGACAAGATCGTCGAGAGAGGGAGCATCCGGCTCGCCCGATGCTGGAGCGCTCGCTGTGGAGCCGGCTGAACCGCTGCCTCCCTGCGCGTCTTCCGTGGTGCGCGTGCCTTCGCTGCTCGGCGAGGACGCCTGAGAGCATGCGGCGATCCCCGAGGCCGCGATCCCGATGGAGGCGGTGCCCAGGATGGAGCGACGCGATACATGTGCTGAGTAACGAACCATTTGTGCAATCTACGCGAATGCCAGTGACTATTGTGGAGTGCAAGACTTTTGACAGGTAATTCATGAATTTCTCTTATGCTGGTCACAGCAGTGCTCTCAAGTGTTTGTTCCAGTGGAAAGAGGCGCTGCTCTCGGCTGCGGAGGCGCTGGGGTCGAGTAGCGGCGCGGGTACGTGTGGGTAGTAGTGACGGGTTTGCGTGTCGCACCGGGCCAGTAGCGTGAGGGCATGAGCATCACCGCCGCCGACATTCCCCGCCCCTATGTCGATCGGCCCACTGTCGCGAACAACGGTTCCATCCATCCCGGTGGTACGCCCCTGAGTACCCCGTACCTCGATGGCCCGACCCCGACCCAGCAAGCCGAATGCGCTCCGTGGAGAGCCGAAGTCGCCGTCGAGATGCTCTCCGCCGCCTTCCTTCACCGCCCAGCGGCCCTCCCGCTCATACGCGAGGTCTTCACTCCGCTGATCCTTCTCATGACGGGCATTCAGGTCCTCGCCGTGATTGACGACGACCCCGCCACCGGCTCCCTTCCGCTTCTCATTGTTCTGATTCTCGCCTGCCTCATCGCCCTCTACGTCAGTTACTGGCAGTGGAAGTCGAGCCGCGTTCACGTGCGCGCCGCCGCCGTCTGGGCGCGCAGCGCCCCAATGCCCCGGCGATCCGGGGACCATCATGGGGGTCCGCGGACCTCCTCGATCGGAACGGGCGCTCCCGATGACGATGCCGTCCGCCGCGGCGGCCCGTCCGCTATCGGCCAGTGGTTGCGAGCCGCACTGCCCCGCCGCCTGCCCGGCCTGGTGTGGGCGGTCCTGGCACCCTCGGTCGTGACGTCCCTTGTGCGCGCCTATGCGCCGGCCCCTTCCAGGACAGCGCGCGCCTGGTGGGGACGGTCCTGGTGCTCGGCGTCGTCCTCGGCGGCCTGCTCAGTAATATTGTGCTATCAATGCGGCTCAGGCGCGTCCGCTCCCTCATCGGGCTGACGGGCCTGGAAGCCGACCCCTGGAATCTCGCCCAGCGGTTCACCGACGACCCCATGGTGCTGCCGAAGGATGAGCCGGTGATGCCGCGCTCCGGCGGTGCCGGAGCGGTATGCGCCCGTTTCGCCGGTACGAGGACTCGCCCCAACCGCTCCGGACTCGTCGATGTCACGCTCCTGGACACCCAGGTGGCCCTCCTGCCCAAGGCCGCCGCGGACATCGCCGGCCCCGGCACCTCGTGGGCGGGGCGGTCTCGGGAAGGTGCAGTCGGGGACGTGATCCGGGCGAGGACCGCACTGGCCAACCTGCTGGATTCGGCGCGCGCCGTGGCCCGTTACGGTCAGCGCGCCTTCGATGTCGGCGTCCTGTTCACCGCCGCCATGATCCTCTATGTCGGCGCCAGGCCCTGGGTCAGTGGCGACGCCCTCGCCTGGCGCACTGCGACGCCGGTGCTCCTCAGCGCCACAGCCGCGCTCCTGGGGACCGCCATCCTCGGCTCGGAGCTGCCGGCATTCATCGACGGCGCCGTCGCCGAGCGGCTGCACCTGCGGGCGCTGAGGGCCTGGGCCGACTCCTGCCGCCTCCACCCGGCCCATGACTCGACGCTGCCGGCGTGGATACGGGAAGGGCTGTGGCGCCGCGTCCGTCATCAGTCGGTTCGTGCGGGCCTGTGGGGGATGGGGCTGTGGATACTCATCCTCCTGACCGTCGGCGTCCTTATTGTGGGCTGCTCGGCGGGGGAGACGCCGGCGAGCCTGGGACGCTCCGTTCGCTTCTTGACTGTCGCCACCCTTCGCTCCTGGGGGCTCGGGTACGTCGAGCTCGGCCTCCTGCTCGCCACCGGCCTGGGCGTCTGGGCGTTCACGGTGCTGGGGCGTCTGCGCTGGGGGCGGCGGATCGGGCGCCTGGAGCATGAGCTTCTGGCAGATGGCCTGGCGCGCGTCGGCGCTGACGGCCTCGTGGTCATCGGCGATACCGGGGTTCCGTTATCGTCGCTATCGTCCTTGTCCGCGCTGGGCTCGACGGCGGTGCTGGAGGCGCCCGATGAGGCTCTCATCGCCGGACCGGGGGCATGGTCCGCGGTCACCTCTGCCGCATCGACGGGTGTCGTCACGCCATGGGAGTGCGGGGTGGCCGTTGAACGGCTCAGCCGCCTGGCCGCCGACCGCCATCGCAGTTCCTCGGGCGGTTGGCTCCCCCTCCACGCCGGCCTGCTGCTGTTCGCTCTGGCAGTCACTCGGCTCGGGGCAGGGCAAGGGTGGATTCTCGGCGTTCTCGTGGCGGTGCTGGGGGGACTCATGATGATCGGCGGGTCGCTCTCCTTCCTGCGGGACGTCGGCTATGACGCCCGGCTGAGACGCGCCCTGATGAGCTGGGCGCGGGAGGCATGCGGTCCCTGGATCTGGCCGGGGGCCCGTGGCCAGGACGGCGACAGCAGCGGAAGCGCGCTCGCGGCCTGGTGGGCTGTTGACGGAAGCGCCAAGCCGGCGTCCTTCTTCCTGATCATGGGTGAGACGGCGGTCCTGTGGTGGCTGCTCTTGCCGACGGGCGGTGCACCCGATGCGGCCGCGATGATTCTCATGGGTCTGCCGCTGCTGGCGTGGCTCGTCGGCGTGGTCAAGCTCATGCCTCTGGCGGCGGGCGCGCACCGCGCCCGGCTGGCGGTCGGCCTGCCCGGAAAATGGCGGGTGCAGGACCATGTCCAGGAGCATGCCGGGGTCCAGGAGCATGCCGGGACGGATGGGCGAACCACGACGACGATTCCGGGCTGGCGGGTGCTCGGGATGCCAACCTCGACGATGGGAGGGGGCGGCTGGGGACGGGGGTGGTGAGGTCCCGGTGATCGTGCTGATGCGGATGACGCCGCCGGTGCGGCCCGGCTCAGTGATGCTCGGCTTGCCGGAGCTCCTCGCTCATATCCTCGCTCAGATCCGCCTCTTCGAACTCCTCGGTCAGTGGCAGTCTCAGCCGGAAGTCGGTGCCCAGGCAGAGCTCCGCGACGCCCCGGGTCAGTTCGAAGTCCACAAGATGGCCGCCCCAGCTGCGGTCCTCGTCAATGACGTGGGCGTGGCAGCCGGCCACGGAGATCCCCTGCTCATACAGGGGCGTGCGAAAACCGGCGACGGTTCCCTCGAAGTCCTCGTGCCGGACCACCTCTTCGCCGCCGGTGGCCTCGATCAGAGGCCGATAGGGGCGCTCCTGCTTGACGACGGTCCGGGCGCTTGCCCATGCGAAGCGGCCCGTCAGCCGCAGTGCGTACATGTAGTTCGAGCTCGGTACGAGAGTGTCGATGATCTCTGAGAACTCCTGGCGACTGAGTCCGCCGTCCACGTCTTGGCGGAGGGTCGGCACGAAGTTCGTCACGACGGCGTACGGCGTGCGCTCGCCCAGGTCCGGCACGCTCACGGAGCCGTCGCCGCGCAGCCGGTAGCAGGTGCCGCCCAGGATCACCATCTCCCCGTCGAGTCCGTTGAAGGTGCCGATTCCGAAGGAGCCGTGCCCCAGCAGTTCGGCCAGCGTCATCTCATCCTCATAGACTCCCTGGGCCAGGGCCGTGATGAGGCTGGTCTGGAAGATCTGGTGGCGGGTGACGGTATGCGACCGCGAAGACGTCATGCGTCCAGGGTAAGGCAGTCGCATTGGCATGAAGCGGTGTTGACAGGTGGGCTCTGGCGCTATCGGCCGATCCGCCATACCTCGTCGCAGCGGTTCGCGCAGTCCGCCACCAGCCGGGCGTTGGGCAGATCGACGGCGCGCACCCAGTGCCCGGCATCGGCCCGATGCCGCCCGAAGGACATGTGCCGCGCCACCAGGCGCCGAATGAGCTCGGCCTCGTCCACCTCCACCATGATGAGCAGATCGATCCGCTCCCGGGCACCCTCCCAGCCCAGTGAATTCAGCGCCAAGTAGTTGCCCTCGGTCACGACGATCCCGCGGCCCGCGACGCGAGTGCCTGCCGCCACCGGCTCGTGCAGATCGCGCCGGTACACCGGCGCCAGGACCTCGCGGGGTTCGCCCTCCGGAGCGGCCTGACGCACCCGGTCCAGGATTGCCAGATAGCCGTCGACGTCGAAGGTGTCCGGTGCACCTTTGCGCTGGTGACGGCCGAGTTCGTCGAGGACCGCGTTGGAGAAGTGGAATCCGTCCATGGGCACGCTCCCGGCCAGCAGGCCCCGCCGTCTCAGTGCCGTCTCCAGTTCGGCGGCGAGTGTGGACTTGCCAGCCCCCGGCGCCCCGGTGATGCCGACGACGGCGCGACCGGACTCGGCCTGCTTCGTCAGCCGCACGGCGGCGTCGATGAGCCGGTTCAGGAGGTCGGGTGCCGCGCCGGTGAGCCGTGGGGGCGTGCTCGCGTGTCCGTTCATGGGCCCATTGTCCCGTTAGCCCCGGTCGTCTGGCCCGGTGCGCGATCGCGGTCCCGGCAAAGGCGGCCTCTGTGCGACTCTGATGTGCGCCGGGTGTGTGCGCGATGACGCGGCGAGGCCGTCGCGCCCTTGGGCGCACCGTCGTTAGCATGGGTGCACTGCGGCAGGCCGCAGGCGAGCACTCTCGGAGGAGCCCCATGCACGAGCCCATCAAGCTGGTCGACCGCGTCCAGGCCATCAACTGGAACCGCCTCGACGACGACAAGGACCTCGAGGTCTGGGACCGCCTCACCGGCAACTTCTGGCTGCCCGAGAAGGTGCCGTTGTCCAATGACGTGCAGTCGTGGGCCACCCTCAACGACGCCGAGAAGAACATGACCACCCGCGTCTTCACCGGCCTGACCCTGCTGGATACCATCCAGGGCACTGTCGGCGCGGTCTCCCTCATCCCCGACGCCCGCACCCCCCACGAGGAGGCGGTGCTCACCAACATCGCCTTCATGGAGTCGGTGCACGCGCGCTCCTACTCCTCCATCTTCTCCACCCTCATCTCCACCGCCGAGATCGACGAGGCCTTCCGCTGGAGCGAGGAGAACGAGAACCTTCAGCGCAAGGCCCGCATCATTCTGGACTACTACCGCGGTGACGACCCGGAGAAGCGCAAGGTGGCCTCCACCATGCTGGAGTCCTTCCTCTTCTACTCCGGCTTCTACGCCCCCATGTACTGGTCCAGCCACGCCAAGCTGACCAACACGGCCGATCTCATCAGGCTGATCATCCGCGACGAGGCCGTGCACGGCTACTACATCGGCTACAAGTACCAGCTGGCGGTGCGCGAGTCCTCCCAGTCCCGCCAGGACGAGCTCAAGGACTACACCTTCGAGCTCCTCATGGAGCTCTACGACAACGAGGAGCAGTACACCGAGGACCTCTACGACGAGCTGGGCCTGACCGAGGACGTCAAGAAGTTCCTGCGCTACAACGCCAACAAGGCGCTGATGAACCTGGGCTACGAGGCGCTGTTCCCGGCCGACGCCGTCGACGTCAACCCGGCGATCCTGGCCTCCCTGAGCCCTAATGCGGACGAGAACCACGACTTCTTCTCCGGCTCGGGCTCCTCCTACGTCATGGGGACCGCCGAGGCCACCCAGGACGAGGACTGGGAGTTCTAGGAAGACCTGATTCCTTTCAAAGGAAACTTCCATGAGTGTGACCATCACGAGCCGTGAGTTCAACCGGGACGTTTCGGCGGCCAAGCGGGCCGCCGAATCCGGGCCGGTGACGATCACCGATCACGGGCGCCGTTCCCATGTGCTGATGACGGTGGAGGATTTCGACCGGCTCACCGCAGGAAAGGAGCTGCTTGGGGATCGGCTCTGGCGGGGACAGGACCCCGATATCGAACTGCCGCTGCCGGAACGCGGGCTTGAGCCTCCGCGTGGGCTTGACCTGTGAGATATCTTCTCGACACGAACGTTCTGAGCGATGCTCGCCGACAGACGTTTCCGGAGCTCAATGCCTGGCTGGCCAGCCAGGTTCGCGCTGATCTGACGATCAGCATCATCAGCTTGCTGGAAATTGAGCGGGGCATCCTGCAAGTTGAGCGTCGTGATGCGTCCGCAGGACAGCATCTGAGGGCCTGGCTCGAGGCGGAGATCATGCCGGCGTTCTCCGGGCTCATTCTCCCCATCGACGTATCCGTGGCGCGGACTGCTGCTGGTCTGCACGTTCCTGACCCAATGCCGGAAATGGACGCACTCATCGCCGCGACAGCTATCGTCCACGATTTGATCCTGGTCACGCATAACACAAAAGATTTCGAACGGACGGGCATACGTCTGCTCGACCCTCGAAGGGGAGAATGATCGTCACCTCCTCCGTTCGTCCCCGTCTCAGGCCCACGGGTGCCGCGCCCCGCCGTCGTGCACCCACTGGCGTGATGGCATGAGTGAGCCGACCTCGTGACGGCTTAACCGCGGCCGACTGCGTCGCCCGTGTACCGCCGCCCCGGTATTTCCGGGAAGGTCGCGGAAGTGCCGGAACGCGACCGATTCACCCGGCTCACCTTTGGAGTATCCGGTGGGCGAGGGTCGTTGCCAACGTTTCGGGATCGGCGTCGTCGTCGATGGGAACAGTGAGCTGGTCGAGGATCAGCCCGTCGAGGGCGTAGTGGAAGAGCACGATGTCAGCAGGCTCGCCCGGCAGGCCCATCTTCGTGTTGAATTCGATGTCGGCGCGCAGCCCGTTGCGCCGCCAGGTGGCGAGGGCGTCGGCGACGGCTGGGCGTCGGGTGGCTTCCAGTCGCAGTTCGAAGAGCGCGATCGCAGCATCTCGGTCGGAGGTCAGCCGGTGCACGATGTCGCGCAGATATGCCGCGAATAGGTCAACGCTTGGGGACTCTTCGGCGAGGTCCGCATGAACGCCCGGGTCGGGCTGCAGGCGCTCGCTGATGCGGAGCAGGATTGCGTCGATGATCTCGTCACGCGATGCGAAGTAATTCGATGCGGTGCCCTTGGGCACGTCGGCTTCCGCGTCGATCGCGCGGTGAGTCAGACCGTGCGGGCCTCGCTGTGCCAGTACCCGCACGGCGGCATCGGCGAGGCGCATGCGTCTCTCGGTGTTTCGGGCCATATCGCATCCTACCGTTGACCACTACTGCTGTCGTGGTACTCTGAATCAACCACAACAATCGTAGTGATTGGAGAAGAGGATGCGTGAACTGGTCTATTACGTCGCGGTGTCGATCGACGGCTACATCGCCGCACCGGACGGCAGTTATGACGCCTTCCCCATCGAGGGCGATCACATGGAGGTCTATCTCGGCGAGTTCGCCGACGCCCTCCCCGCCCACGTGCTCACGGCCCTCGGGGTGGAGGCGCCGCTCGATCGCTTCGACACGGTGATCCAGGGTCGGGCCAGCTACGACGTCGCGCGCGCCGCGGGCATCGATCGCCCCTACGCACATTTGCACGAATACGTGGCGACACGATCCGAGGCCGTCGCACCGGAGGGGGTGACCTTCACCGCCGACGCCCTCGCCACCGTGCGCGAGCTGAAGCGGCAGCCCGGACAGGGCATCTACCTCTGCGGGGGCGGCGACCTCGCCGGGGCGCTCCTGCCCGAGATCGACCGGCTGATCCTCAAGCGCAATCCCGTCGTCCTCGGAAGCGGCATCCGGCTGTTCGGCACGACCGGGGCCACGATTCAGCGCTTCCGCCTGGTGGGGTCTCGCGCCTTCGAATCCGGTGTCGTGATCGAGGAATACGCCCGCGCGATCCAATAGCGAGCGACTCGGGAGGCCGAGAAGGAAGCTGCATGTGAGCTAAGACTCGTGCCGCCCTTCCAGCAACTCTATGCTGGGCTTATGTTCACACGCGTTTCAGTGTGGGCCCGGATCCTCCTGGTGCTGCTCGTGGTCGCAGCGCTGGTGCTGGTCGTCTGCGCGCGGCACCTATGGCTGGCCCCTTTTCCAAAACCGCGGCCAGATCCTCCTCAGGAGGACGTGGCGCTCGCCCAGGCCGCCCGGGACTACTTCTGCGCGCAGGAGGCCGTCACCACCTGTGACGCACAGGCCGGGTACTGGAACAACACGGGAATCATGACGACCGCGGATCTTCGCGCGGAGACCGGAGCGGAGGAGGTCATCACCCTGCTCACCGGAGCGGAGCAGGAGCTGGCAAACGAGATCGCCGCAGCCGCCGCGTCAAACGTGACGGTTGCGCTGTCCTGGAAGGTTGGCGGCCTCCCCCTGCGCATGGAGACTCAGCTGGGCGACAACAAGCACGAGCTGGCCCGCCCGGCCCTGACTCTTGCGCTGACACGTGCGGGTACCAGCGCCCGGTCGGTGACCCTGGACAGAAAGCATGTCGAGGTGGACTACGACAAGCACGACACGGTCCCGGAGGACCTGGACCTTCAGATACCGGAGGACCTTCAGGCGCCGCAGAGCGGCTGGAGTGGCGGGAGCGGCGAGAGCAGTGGCGAGGCGACGCTCTACTACAAGCAGACCTTCTCCAGCGGGAAGCGGTCCGTCGAGCTCTATCTCGAGCCTGGGCAGGCGATCGACACCACGCCTATCAATGCGCTCCTGGCCACGGAGGAGCGCAGCAAGTACGGGAGCACGTTGCAGGCCTACGGTGGCGAGAGCGGCCTGACGAGGATCAGCGTCTGCGAACTCAACGGCGATCAGGACCATCGGCTCACCTCCGACGAGACGACTGGCCTCATCCGCGCCGTCGCCGACTGCAATGGCCTGAGCGCCCTCGAGCTGTCCACCGGGAGCGTGGCCAGCCGCACGAGCGTGGCGGCCTACGCCTGCACCGATTCCACTCTGAGCGTCGACCGGGAGGCCGACTATGACGAGGACCTTGACCCCGTCCTGGCTCAGGAGCTGCTCGACGCCGCACGCGCCTAGCGGGCGCCGCGCCCCGCCGTCGGGCACCCGGCCTTCCCGCCCGAGGGTGTGATCGCTCGGTAGCCTGGCACCTATGAGTGATCCCGTGACGACCCGGCCGCGGCCGACTGCGCCGCCCGTGTACCGCCGCCCCGGCGCGTCCGGGAAGGTCACGGAGGTCAAGGCGCGCGGCTGGGGTCTGGACGACATCATTGACGCGGTGTTCTTCGCCGTTGCCGCCGCTGCCACGTTGTGGTTGGCCTGGCTGCTCATCGGTTCGGGGTGGCACCTGGACCCCTGGCTGGCGCTCAACTCGGTGCTCTTCTGGGCGGTGCTGGCCTATTTGGCCATCCCTCGCGTTCACCAGGTCCTCACCTGGCTGTACGTGCCCGACTACTTCATCGGTCGCACGCGCACTCCGGACGGTCTCCTGGGCGACCCCGTCAACCTGGCGGTTCACGGGGACGAGGACGATATCCATGCGGCGATGCGAGCAGCCGGCTGGGTGCGCGCCGACGCGATCACGCCGCGCTCCGCCCTGCGCATCGTCGTTTCCTCCCTGCTGCGCCGCTCCTACCCGGCGGCCCCGGTCTCCACCCTGGTGCTCTTCGGGCGCGGCCAGGACTTCGCCTACCAGAAGGAGGTCGAGGGCAACCCCTCCCAGCGCCACCACGTGCGCTTCTGGCACACCCCGGCCGGCTGGGTCCTGCCCGGCGGGCGCAGCGTGGATTGGCTGGCCGGCGCGACCTACGACCGCTCCGTGGGGCTGAGCGCCCTCACCTTCCAGGTCACCCACAAGATCGATGCGGATATCGACATCGAGCGCAACTTCGTCGTCGACGACGTCCGCTGGGCCAATGCGGAGGCGGACCTGGGGGTGTGGCCGGACTTCTTCACTGCCTACCACGACAAGAACGGCGGCGGGGACCGGGTGGAGACCGACGGCGACCTCTACGTGCTGGACCTGGACGCCGTCGTTCCGGAGTCGGTGGACTCCGTCGAGCTGGCCCGGGCGCGAGCGGCGGACGCCCAGGCGAACCGTCAGCGGCCTCCTCAGCTGCTCGTGGCCCTGATCCTCATCATGCTGCTGGTCGGGGTGCAGTCGGCTCAACTCATCCGCGATCCTGATGTGGGGAGTGTGGCGGCGGAACTCGCCGATGAGGGCGTAGCCGGGGCCACCGGGCTCGTCTACGGGGTGATCAGCTTCTTCTCGGCCGCCATGATTGCGACTGTGGCGGCACTGGGGCTGGCGGCCTGGCGCGGGCACCCGCGCGGCCGGATCGCCCTCCTCGCGACGCTGACGCTCGCCGTTCTGACAGACATGTCCCAGGTCTCCGCCGTCGGAGTGCGGGCCGCCACGGCCTCCCTCATCGTGACGTCGGGGCTGGGGGTTCTGGCTCTCCTGGCGCTGACCGCGCGACCGGTCCAGCGCTGGGAGCGCTCGCGCAAGGCCGAGCGGCAGGCGTGGGCGACAGCGCGATCGGGGAACTAGGGCCTGAGGCGATAGCGAGCAGTGCGCCTCATAATGCCCCGCAACCGAGAGTCCGCCGTGTGTCTTTGGGGGCTCCGTGGACTC
>NZ_JH711481.1:363359-408347 GCF_000269805.1 Actinomyces massiliensis 4401292 | reverse complement strand
GGGCAAGACATCATGCCGACCACCGCTGGCCCAGCCGCAAGACTCCTCCCTGCGACCACCACCAAGGTAACGGGGCTGGCGGCTCTGGGTGCTCCGGGGTGCCGATCCGCCGGGGTGCTCGGCTCATGTCATATGTGTGACATGTCCGCCGACAACTTTTCACACAATGGGGGTTTGTGTGAAAAGTTCTCCTTGCTCATGTCACACAACCCCCGTTAGCGTGACATCGTGGATGTGGAGATGTTCAGGAACCCGTCGATGGGAGAACTGGTCGAGATCAGCGGATCGGACCTGCATCTGGGCAGTTGGCGTCATCACGCCTTCATCCCAGTTCCCTTGGGAGAGGAAGAGCCGCAACTCTCCGGCACGACCTATCGGACCATTGCGGCGGCGGGTCGGGCGCTCGCAGCTCTTGATGCTACGGCGCGGCGACTTCCCAACCCGCACTTGCTTCGGACGCCGTCGCTGCGTCGAGAAGCGCAGTCCACATCAGCGCTCGAGGGGACATACGCCCCGCTCGACGAGGTACTCAAGGCGGACGACGATATGTCGGCGTCCATTGAGATGACTGAGATCCTCAACTACGCCGGTATGGCTCGGCTCGGCTTCGACTGGATGAATGAAGGACGTCCGCTCACCCTGACCCTCATTGAGGACCTCCAGGGGCGCCTTATGCGCGGAACACCATTGGAGAAGGAGTCCGGGCGGCTGCGCGAGAGTCAAGTCGTCATCGGACGTCGCGATGTGGCAGGGCCCCGAAGCGTGCCGGTTGAAGCCGGCAGGTTCGTTCCCGCGCCGCCGGGGGATCAGCTGCGCGCGGGTGTCGCGGCGCTCGTCGACTGGCTCGGAGCAGATCATTCCGACCGCATCGACCCGGTTGTCGTGGCGGGCATGGCCCACTACCAGTTCGAGACGCTTCATCCCTTCCGCGACGGCAACGGCCGCCTCGGGCGGTACCTCATTGTCCTGACACTCCTGAACACAGGGCTGTTGTCGGAGCCGAGCCTCACCGTCTCACCCTGGTTCGAGGCTCGCCGCACCGAGTACTACGACACGCTTCTCGGCGTGAGCACGGACGGCGACTGGGACTCCTTCCTGTCCTTCTTCGCCCGCGGCCTCGCCGATGCCGCGACCGGGACGAAGGAGCAGATGCTGGCGCTGGTCGCAGTGCAGGAGGATCTTCGGGAGCAGGTCAAGGCGTCATCGCTGCGCTCGGCCCATGCATTCGACCTCGTCGACTTCGCCGTGGCCAATCCGTCCTTCACCGTTCGCAGGGTCGAGAGGGAGATGGGGTTGTCCTACGGGCGCGCCAATGGGCTTGTCGGCCAGTTCGTCGAGCTCGGTCTTCTGGAGGTCATCAACTCGGGCTCCCAACCGCGTCGCTACGCCGCCCCGGCCGTGCTGCACGTCCTGCTGAGCAGCGGGCGCTGAGCAGAGGCTCTGCAGTCTGCTCGGCAGATGCTGCTGTTCTGGCTGTCTGCCGCCCTCGTCTGGCCGTCTTGCCGATCTCGCGAAAGGGGGCCGACTCGGCTCGGCCGTGCCGCATCGAGCACACTTGACTCCGTCATCGCTCCCGCAAGAGAACGGAACCTCGTATGCGCACCATCGTGAAGATCCTCAGTGCTGTCGCCGCCGCTGCCTGCGCCGTCGGGATGTCCGCCTGCGGGAGTAAGGACGGGCAGGACGCAAGCGGCCCGGCTTCTGACACGGGCGCCCCGACGAGTCAGGTGTCCGGCGGCTCGACGGACTCGGCTGTGCAGGCAACGGGTCAGAGCACTGTGGCCGGGGCTCAGGAGATCGAGCCCGTCACCTTCACCGACGAAGCCATCGGCCTGACCCAGACCTGCGACCAGATCGTCTCGGACTTCGACACCCCGACGTACAAGGCTCAGGCTTCCGAGGCGAACGATACGGTCTACCTGGTGCACTGCACCCTGGACTTCTCAGACGGCTTCTCATTCACCTCCGAGGCCGACAACACCCTGAATCTCATTGATGAGAACGACACGTACCATTTCGTCGTCCTCATGCAGGACAACCTCAAGGACGACATGACGCAGGCGGGGCTGCATCCGATTACCTCTGACGACTACGGCGCCAGCCATGTCGACGGGTGGTACGGGTTTGTCGCCATGGGCGACAGCACCCAGGCCAAGCCCCTGCCCGAGGATGCCATGACCCTGTCCTATGATCGGGAGGCCGCCACCGGTGGTGGCGATAAGGGCGACGAGGCGCATGCGTCTCGCTCGAAGGTGACGGTCAAGAACGGCTGAGCCGAGATCGGTCGCTCTCCGGCTCGCGATCGGTCGTACTCCACGCCGAGATCGGTCCACTTCCAGCTCGAGATCGGTCGTAACCCGTGTCGAGATCGGTCGTGCTGCTGCGGATTTGCTGCTCGTTGGTGGTTGCGGGGTGCGGCATGCGGTCTTCGTCCTTGAGCTTGTCGTGCGCGCTTCGATGTTGGGTCGGCTGGGCTGAATCGGACCGATCGCGAGGCGGAATACGACCGATCTTGGTGTGGGGCGTGGTGGGCGTGTCTGGTGGGTGTGGTTGTTTGTGGTGTTGCACATGGGAGGGCAGGGTCTTTGCGGGGTGGGGGGCTGGTTTTTGTTGGAATTACGGGCTTTTCTGGCGAGTGTCATGTGTGGTGGTTGGGCTCCCATGTGCGGTGAGGGGGGTCTGCGCACATGGGAGCTCGACCGCGGCCGTTACCGGTATTGCTGTTCCGCATGATTTCGCGGTTCCCGTCGACGCGGAGCGCACGCGAGTGTGCAACGATTGACCGCCCCCGGCACGCGTGGGTATGGGGATTCACGTGAGTGGACTTCAGGTGTTCACAGCCCACCACCCCCGGCCCACGCGAGCACCGGCACAGTCGGCCCGCGGCGGTGCGGCCCGACTCATACGACCCCCAGCCCCAAGAAGCACTCCACCTGATCACCGCACCCGACGCACTCGCCCTGTCTCGGATGTCCTGACACACCGCAACCTCGGCGCGGAAGTGGACCGATCTCGGCGCGGAGTTCGACCGATCTCGAGCTAGATGTACTCGGTCAGCACGTTGGTGACACTCGGGTAGGGAGAAGGCCTCCACGATTGGTGGTGTCTAACGTCACCGAAGTGGAGGCCTTCTCTTGGTCCATCGTAATGCGCGGCTCACTGTCAAGGGCCGGCTGATTCTCGTGCGCCGGGTCCTCGCCGGCCGTCCCGTCTCGCATGTCGCGAAGGAGATGGGCGTCTGTCGTCAGTGCGCGCACCGCTGGCTGACTCGCTATCGCGCCCACGGCGAAGCTGGCTTGTCAGACCGGTCGTCGCGTCCGGTCTCGTCACCATCGGCGACACCGGCGCAGACCGCGGCGGCGGCGGTCGAGCTGCGCAGTCGTGAGCGGCTCGGACGTGACGACATCGCCCGGGCCTGCGGGGTGAGCCCGCGCACCGCGTCCCGCCTGATCGCCCGGGCCGGCCTTCCGGCGCTGCACGAGCTGGACCCAGTTACCGGGATCGCGTTGCGCGCCTCACGGCGCACCCAGGTCCGCTACGAACGTGACGCTCCGGGCGATCTGATCCACGTCGACGTAAAGAAACTCGGCCGCGTCCCCGAAGGCGGCGGCTGGCGCGTCGAAGGTCCCGACGCGATCGACCACAACCGCGGTCGAGTGAAGTCCACCAAGCTCGGGTTCGACTATGTCCACGTCGCCGTCGATGACCACTCCCGGCTCGCGTTCGCGCAGATCCTGCCTGACGAGAAGGGCACCACCTGCGCGGCGTTCCTCACTGCCGCAGCGGAGTTCTTCGCCCGCCATGGCGTCCAGATCCGCGAGGTGATGACCGACAACGCGAAGAACTACACCGTCTCCACAGCCTTCCAGGGCGAGCTGACCCGCATCGAGGCGAAACACATCACTACCCGACCGCACTGTCCCTGGCAGAACGGCAAGGCCGAGCGCTTCAACCGCACCATGCAGGAGTACTGGGCATACCGAGCGCCCTACGTCTCCAACCAGCACCGCGCCGACGCCCTCGCGCCCTGGCTCGAGCACTACAACTACACTCGACCCCACACCGCCTGCGACGGCCAGCCCCCCATCAGCCGAGTGTCACCAACCTCATGACCGAGTACAGCAGAAGTGGACCGATCTCGACGCGGAACCGGACCGATCTCGAGCTGGAAGTGGACCGATCTCGGCGCGGAGTACGACCGATCTCGAGCCGGAACCGGACCGATTTCGGTGAGAGGGGTCCCGGAGCAGCCCGGGGGCGCCGAGCGCATTCGCATCCAGCACATCGTGCATCTCCTCTCGCCTGCAGCGGTTCACCGCCGGCCGCACGCGAGCGCCGCGCCGGCTGCGGGATGCGCCCCGTAGGCTGCTGTCATGAGCGAGTACTTCGTGGGGAAGCACGACGATGCCAGCACCAGCTCTTCCGGGACGCCGATCCCCGACTCACCTTCGGGAGGCCTGGGAGGCCCGGACACCCGGCGCTCTCGACGCGCCCGGCACGCCCGGCGGGGCAGGCACGCCGCCGCCCCCGCTCGAGGCAGGCACGCGGCTCCCGAGCACGTCCGCTTCGGGATCCCTTTCAACGGAGTCGTCCCCATCTGGCATGACGACGCCGAGATCACCTGGCATCGTGCAACCGACGGCACCGACTTCGCCACGGTGCTCGGCATGGGGGTGGTCGAGACCGAGCCCGGCCCCTCGACCGCTCCCGACGGCTGGGTCGAGATCGTGGAGACCGGCACTCTGCTGGCGCCCGGCTCCGATCCCGACGACGTCGGGGCCAATGCCGAGCCTGCCGAGTTCGGCCCGATCCTGCGCCTGCGGGCCGAGGCCCCCACGGGTCGGCGAGCCTTCAACGACCCCAGGCGCGGAGCCGCCGTCCCCCTATCGCCGGCGCTGACCGTCGAAGAGGCCATGGGCTCCAGCCCCGCCGACTTCGACATCACCGGCTTCACCGTTCACCTGGCGCGGCTCATGCTGCGCGCCGCCCGCGACAGCGCCATTCTCCTGTTCACCCTGCGCGCCCCGCGCGATCCCGAGCCCCATCATGTGCTCAGCGTGCCCAGCGACGTCGATACCGTCGATGGCGAGCAGGTCATGCACTTCCACTTGGGTACTCTGCTCGAGATGGAGGGCGGCGCCTGGGAGCGCGCCACCCACGCCGATGGCATGGCTCTGCTCGACATCGATGCGCCCTACTCCCGCCTCCTCGCCTCCTCGGGGCCCGACGGCGAGCAGAGCTTCGAGACCGAGGGCCTCATCGAGCTGGCCCAACCGGTCGTGGATGCCGTGCTCAAGCCGGGCTTCCCCTTCGCGCTCGGCAGTTCCTTCATCATGCCGCGGGGCTGAGCGGGCCGTGCGCGCACCCGAGGCGTCCCGTCCTGCGAGGCTGAAGCGCCAGAACCGCGAAAACCTGCGATCCTGGCCTCATGACCGACTATCCCCTCCCTGCCCCCGGTGAGATCACCGGGTGGACCACTCCTCCCACTGATGGCGGTGAGCGCCTCGACGGCCGCTCTACCGTTCTGCTGACCGCCGACCGCCTCATCACGGGGCGCCGTGGCGACGCGCCCGGCACTCTCGAGGTCGTCGGCGATGTTCCCGACGTCGGGCCCGACGGCGAGGGCGCGGGCCCGGCCGAGGCCGCCCGGCGCGCCGGAGGCGGCGGCGCCGTGCTGCTGGACCACAAGCGCATCCTGTTCGTGGGCACCGTCGCCGAGGCGGAGGCGCACCTGTCCTCCCGGACCGACCTGGCCGTTGCCGACATCGGGCGCCTCGACCTGCCCGGCTCCACGCTTATGCCCGGTCTCATCGAGACCCACGACCATCTGCTCACCTCCGGTACCGCCGTCGAATACCCCGACTACGGCCCCCATGAGGTCGCCCGCCTCACCCTCAACGCCGCGCGCTCCGCCCGCGAACTGCTCAGCGTCGGCGTCACCAGTACTCAGAGCCTGGGGGCGCGGCACTACATCGACGTGGCCGTGCGCGAGGCCATAGACAACGGGGATGTGCGCGGGCCTCGGGTGGTCGCCTCCGGGCCGCAGATCACCACCACCGCCGGGCACTCCTACCACGCCGGCGCGGAGGTCGACTCCCTCGATCAGATCCGCTACGAGGTGCGCCACCACCACAAGATGGGGGTCGATACGATCAAGGTCATGGCCACCGGCGGCTTCATGACGGGCGGCTCCGCTCCCTGGTTCGCCCAGTTCAGCCAGGGCGAGCTCGACGTGCTCATCGCCGAGGCGCACCGCCTGGGCAAGTGGACGGCCGCCCACGCCCACGGCGTTCAGGGCATTGAGCGGGCCGTGCGCGCGGGTGTCGACTACGTTGCCCACGCCTCCTTCATCACCGCTGACGGCCGCAGCGAGTTCGACCCGGCCCTGGCCGACGAGATGGCCCGCGCCGGCGTGTACGTCGACTGCACCATCACCGCCGACATGCCCCAGATGCTCCGGCGCGACGACTCCTACGCCCCGCCCGCGCGCCAGTTGTGGGAGCACGGCGTCAAGATCGTCGCCGGGCACGACGCCGGGATCCCCGCTGTGCCGCAGCGCGGCTACGTCGCCGGGCTCGAGGCGCTGGAGTGGGTGGGACTGCCGCGTGCCGAGGTGATCCTCGCGGCGACGTCGCGGGCGGCCGCCGCCATCGGATGCGCGGGCATCACCGGGGTGCTGGCCGAGGGATTCGAGGCCGATCTCATCGCAGTGGCGGGGGACCCGCGCGAGAGTCTGGATGCGCTGCGCGACCTCACCCTGGTGGTGACGCGCGGACGCGAGTTCGTGCCCGACCGGCTCGAGGGCGTGCCCGTGCTGCTGGACGACTCCCTGGGTGGACTGGGGCCGATCGGTCCTGCCGCCACGCTGGGGGTGTGGCGCACCCTCGCTGAGCGGCGTCGGACCCATCCGGAGGTGTGAGGCGCAAGAGCTGTTTGTCGCAAGATTTGTAGCGGCAAAACTATGGGATCGTCCGTGGCGAAACTATGTGATGACTGTAGGCGAATGTGCGGGTTGGGTCGTGGCGTTCCTATGGATGTCGCAGAATAGGGCGATATTGTCGGCTATAGTCGAACTATGGAGGAGCTCCTCGATCGTGGTGTGCTGGGCAGGGCTCGTGAGTATCTGGGCTTCTCTCCCGTGCTCGTCGTCCAGGGCGCCCGTCAGACGGGAAAGTCGACGCTCGCCCGGATGCTCGCCCCCGATGGGTCCCGCTCGCTCACATTGGACGACTCGGGCGCTCTGGATGCCGCCCGGGAGGACCCGCGCGGCTTCGTGGAGCAGGCGGGTGATGGTCTGCTCGTCATTGATGAGGTGCAGCGCCTTCCTGAACTGACGCTCGCCGTCAAGGCGGCGGTCGACCGCGACCGGCGACCCGGTCGATTCATCCTCACCGGCTCATCGGATGTGGCGCGGATCCGCGGAGACAAGGATTCGTTGGCGGGGCGAGCCCTCAGCGTGCGTCTTCACCCGCTCAGTCAGGCCGAGCTGCGGGGCAGCCTGGGGCGCGGCGCCTTCGTCGATCGACTGCTGGAACGGATCGATGATCCTGCCGGACTGGCAGTCGCGGTCCCGCCGTCGCGCGTCGACGTCGTCGAGCTGCTTCTGCGCGGTGGTTACCCCAGTATTCGGGAGGCGGGCACGAGGCTGCGCACAGCCTGGCTGTCCGACTACGTCGAGCGCCTGTTGGGCGTGGACGCCCGGGAGGGCGGCGGCCGACTGGATCCGCTGCGACTCGCTGCTGTGCTGAGACTCATCGCCGCCAATCAGTCCGGTGAGCTCGTCAAAGCCCGGATCGCTCAGGAGGCTGCACTGTCCGCCGCCTCTGTCACCGGTTACCTGGACGCCCTCGACCGGCTCTACCTCACAGAGGATCTTCATCCATGGGCCGTGAACCTGACCGCTCGCGAGATCGGAAGGCGCAAGGTGCGGGTGGGGGACTCCGGTCTTGCGGCCTGGCTGTGCGGTGCGAGCGTCGGCCTGCTCAAGGACGTCGTGCGCGGCGGCAAGGTTTTCGGGGCGCTTCTCGAAGGATTCGTCGTTGGCGAGTTGAGTGCTCAGGCGGGTTGGGCCGAGGTCGACTACCGGCTGTACCACTACCGGGACCGTCGAGGTCTTGAGGTCGATGTCATCATCGAGCTCGGCGATGGTCGTGTCATCGCCGTCGAGGTGAAGTCGGCTGCGGGACTGACCGGCCGGCACTTCGCCGGTCTGACGGACCTGAAGCGGAAGCTGGGGGACCGGCTGGCTGCGGGCGTCGTCCTCGCCCCTGTGGATGAGCCGATGCGCTACGCCGAGGGATTGTGGGGCCTGCCGCTGAACACGCTGTGGGAATGACGCCCGACGACTGCGCCGTTGGCGAGGCGCTCGGGTGCGGATGACCCGGCCCCGAGATGCATGCCCCGGCCGGGGCAACGGCGAGGCTCCGTGTATGTAACGATTTGGCAACTACAGTGACCGAATGGGGTACCAGCGGAGAGCCTTCAGGCACGGCGTCGAGCGCGAGGACATCGAGCAGGCGCTCCGTCACCCCTGCGAAGTGCACTTCCACGACGGGTACGTCATGGTTCTCGGGTCGGATCGACTCGGTGATCTGCTCGAGGTCGCGGTCGATGAGATGGGGCAGGTCTTCCATGCCAGGAGAGCTCGATCGAAGTACGCCAGGAGGCGATGACCATGCGCAGCATGAAGAAGATGCTCCACGAGATCGAGCAGGCCAACATCGGGCAGGGGCCTGACGTGACGACCTGGACCAGTGATCCCTACCTGATGGGCATCACCATGGCCCAGCTCCGGCTCGCCGCCGCCGAGGCCGATCTCGATGCGGCTGTTGTCCGGGCGCGCGAGAACGGGCGCTCCTGGCAGCAGATCGGAGACATCCTGGGCATGACCAAACAGGGCGCGAACAACAGGCTCGGCGCCTGACCGGAACGGTTCGAGTCTGCCGGCGCTGTCGAGTGGCGGCGCCGTCCTGACGCGGCATGATGGTCGTATGCGTGACCTCTCCCGCCCGTCTGAGCCATGTCGTGCCGTTCAGGAGCGCATGGCCGCTGAAACCGCCGCCCGCACCGCTGCCGCGGCTCCCGCCGTCGCCCTGTCCGAGAATGCCGGCGCCCCGTCGGCCCTGCGCGCCGCCCTGGCCGACGCCATCGCCGACTACGCCCCCGAGATCATCTCCCTATCGCACGATATTCATGCCCATCCCGAGGTCGGATACCGCGAGCATCATGCGGTGGCCGCGGTGGCTGACCTCTTGCGGGCCCATGGCATTCAGCCCCGAGTCGGGGTCTACGACATGGATACGGCTTTGCGCGCCGAGATCGGGACGGGCGCCCCGGAGTCTGCCGGTTCTGCTGGTTCTGCCAGTACCGCTGGCACCGCTGGCACCGCCGGTTCTGCTGCGAGCGCCCCCGCCCCACCATCGCCATTCTTGCCGAGTACGACGCCCTGCCCGGCATCGGTCATGCCTGCGGACACAACGTCATGTGCGCCAACTCCGTGGGAGCCTTCCTCGCATTGGCCGCTCTGGCGCTCCATGAGGACGTCGCGTTGCCCGGTCGGATCATTCTTCAGACCACTCCTGCCGAGGAGCCCGACACCGCCAAGGAGATCCTCGCCCGGCGCGGCATGCTCGACGGCGTTGATGCTGCCATTCAGACCCATTCCTACGCCTACGACCTGGCCGATCAGACCTGGCTGGGGGTGCGTCGTATCCGTGCCGTGTTCACAGGCGTGGCCGCGCATGCCGCGTCGCAGCCCTTCATGGGGCGCAACGCCCTTGATGCCGCCTCCCTCGCCCTGGCCGGGATCGGCATGATGCGCCAGCAGATCCTGCCCATGGACCGCCTTCACGCCGTCGTGGTGGATGGCGGTCGGGTTCCCAATGTCATTCCCGAGCGCAGTGAGCTGAATATCTTCGTGCGCTCGAAGTATCCCGAGACCCTCAAGGACCTGGTGGGGCGCGTGGAGGATCTTCTGCGCGGCGCCGCCCTGATGACCGGCACTGGAGTCGAGATCATCACCCCCGAGTACACCAATGAAATGCCGGTGCGCACCAACGGGCCGCTCACCGCCGCCTGGGTCCGTTCCCAGCGCGAGCGCGGCCGTGATCCGCTGCCCACCGGGGTCGTGCCCGAGACGATCGCGGCGGGCACCGACTTCGGCAATGTCTCCCAGCGCGTGCCCGGCATCCACCCGCTCATCAGGGTCACCGACCGTCCCGATGTCGCCCTCCACACTCGGGAGATGGAGAGGGCCGCCGGCGGCGCCGTCGATGTCGAGCACTTCTGGGGCTGAACCGATCTCGGCGCGGGTTGCGACCGATTTCGGCGCGGAAGCGGACCGATCTCGGCGCGGGTTGCGACCGATTTCGGTGCGGAGTACGACCGATCTCGGCGGTGCCAGGTGCTAGGCGAGGGCCTCGCGCAGGACGTCCAGCCCCACGCTGCCCAGGCGCAGCGCTCGGGCGTGGAAGTCCTTCAGGCTCGCTCCGCCCGCAAGCGCGCGATCCCGCGCGTCCTCCCACAGCCGCTGCCCGACCGCGTACGACGGCGCCTGCCCCGGCCATCCCAGGTAGCGGTCCAACTCGAAGCGCAGGAATGACTCGTCCATCGCCACGTTGTGCCGCAGAAAGGCCCAGGCGCTGCCCGCATCCCAGATGCCCTCGCCCACGCCGGGCAGATCCGTCAGCTCGGGCGGCCGCTCCTTGCCCAGGTGCACACCGATGTCGAGGACGACCCGGGCCGCGCGCAGGCGCTGGGAGTCGAGCATGCCCATGCGGTCGCCCGGATCATCCTGAAAACCCAGGTCCGTCATGAGCTTCTCGGCGTACAGGGCCCAGCCCTCGCCGTGCCCGCTCACCCAGCAGACCAGGCGGCGCCAGGAGTTGAGCTCGTCGCGCAGGAGGGTCTGCATGCCGATCTGCAGATGGTGGCCGGGCACGCCCTCGTGGAAGACGGTGGTGCGCTCCTGCCAGGCGGCGAAGTCCTCGGTCCCCGCCGGCACCGACCACCACATGCGCCCCGGCCGGGAGAAGTCGTCACTCGGGCCGGTGTAGTAGATGCCGCCGGTGGCCGACGGCGCTATGCGGCACTCCAGGGTTCGCAGCGGGGCGGGGATGTCGAAGTGGACCCCGTCGAGAGCCGCTATCGCAGCGTCGGAGGTCTCCTGCATCCATGCCTGCAGCGCCCGCGTGCCATGGATGGTGCGCTCGGGGTCGGTGTTGAGCCGGTCCAGAGCCTCGCGCACGCTCACCCCGGGCCCGTAGAGCTGCTCGGCGATCGCCCGCTGCTCGGCGTCAATCGCGGACAGGCGCTCCCGGCCCCATTCGTAGGTCTCATCCAGGTCGACCACAGCGCCCAGGAAATGCCGGCTGAAGCGCTCATAGCGCTCCCGGCCCACGGCGTCGGTGTTGCCCGCATACGGCAGGATCTCATCGGTCAGCACCTGGGCGATGCGGACGTAGCCCTTTCGAGCGGTGGCGGCGGCCGAGCGCAGATCCTCGGCCATCACCGCCGACAGCGGTGCGCCGTCGGCGGTGATAGCGCTGTCGACCAGGGCCGTGTAGGAGCTCGTGTCCTCCGCGGCCTGGATGTGCGCTTGGGAAATGACGGCCTCGACCTGGCGCCGCGCCGCGACGTCGCCGCAGGAGAGCGCCAGACGCAGGCACTGGGCGTACTGGTCCAGCGCCCGGGGGACGTCGCGCAGGGCGGAGGCGAAGTCCGCCCAGTCCTCCTCAGTGCGGGTGGGCATGTTGTCGAATCCGTCCCGCAGGCTCTGTACCGGCGAAGCGACGACGTTCAGGCAGCGCAGCTCCTCGCCGGCGTCGGCCAGGTCCACGCTCACCCCGAGGCGCTCGCGCATGGCGGCCACGGTGATGCGATCCACGTCGTCCGTGGGTGAGACGGCATCCAGCTCGCGCAGGGTTGAACGGTCCAGGTCGCTCAGGGCAGCCAGGCCTTCTGGGGAGTAGTCGTCGAGCTCGCCGCGGCGGCCGGGCAGCCCGTTGTAAACGGCGAACTCGGGGGACAGGTCGGCAAGGCGTGCGACGTAGCGATCGGCGATGGCGTCCACGTCGGTGGCGGTGCGGGTGGTGCTGGGGGTGGAGGGTGTCGAGGAAGGTGTAGAGGAAGCAGCGGACTCAGAATGGGACCGGGTCATGGGTTGAGCCTATGGCACGTACATTGTTTTCGCATGATTCCGCGGTTCTGTCTGGCGCAAGTCGCACCTGGGCGTGCAACACACGTCCTGCGCGACTCTTTGATGCAGGAGGCGCCCCGTCGTCAGACGACGAGCAGCCATGTCAGCCAGGCTCCCGCTCCCAGGTAGGGGCCGAAGGCGATTGCCGTCTTGCGGTCCGCCCGGTGCAGGGCCATCAGCACGAGAGCGGCCAGGCCGCCGGTGAAGAATCCCAGAATGATGCCCATGATGGGCGCCTCGGCGCTGAGCTGCCCGAGCCACAGCGCGCAGAGCGCGCTCAGCTTGACGTCCCCGAATCCCAATCCCGAGGGCAGCAGCGCCATGACGACCATGACTATCCCGATTCCGAGCGCGGCGAGTGCAGCGCGGCCCACGGGCCACAGTGCTCCGAGTGCTCCGGCTGCCCCGGATGTCTCCGTTCCTCCAAGGGCCGACGAGAGCATCTCGGCTCCGAGATGCAATCCGGTCGCGGCGATCAGCCATAGCGCCGCCCAGCCGAGCAGTCGATTGGGCAGGCGGTGGCTGACGGCATCGACGCAGCAGGCCACCCCCAGGACGGCGACCAGTGGGAGCGCCACAAGCGTGTCTGCGAGGGCCCTGTCGACTCCCCGCCAGAGGATGGGCCCCATCAGCGCGAGTGCGATCAGAGCCTGGAAGCGCCTTTCCAGGAGCCAGGGGCGGCGGATCTGCGGTGCGTGCGTGGAGTCTGTCGAGTCCGTCGCGGCGAGACGGGCCACGTACTCTCGGGCGGCAGAAGCGGCCGGTCCGGCCGCCAGGACCAGGGCGGCGATGGCCACTACGGCGGCGGTCAGGGCTGCGATCAGGGCTGTCGGCATGGGTGAAGCCTTTCACGCCTAGCCCATGCGCGGGCGTTCTCAGTTCCGGGAGGGCTTGTTGAGGGCATGCGGAGAAGCTGAGGCGGTGAGGCTGAGGTCTCTTCAGGCTCTGCTGCCCGCGCAAGTCGCTTTGACGAGGTTTGATGAGACCGCTTCGATCGGCTGAGAGAGCCTGAGAGAGCCTGAGAAATTCATGGAGAGCCGGCTTGCCACGGGCGCTCCATGAGCGAGAGCCTGGCCCGCATGCCCGTCACTATTACGCCATCCGACCTGCCGACGCCCCGCCACGGCGACGCCCCTTACACGATCTCCATGGTCTGCACCGGCAACATCTGCCGCTCGGCCATGGCCGAGATCGTGCTCATCGATCGCCTGACTGCTGCCGGAGTCCCCACCTCGGGGCGCACCGGCGTCGTCGTGACCTCCGCGGGCGTCTCCGATGAGGAGCGCGGCAACCCCATCGACCGCCGTGCTCGTCGTCTTCTGGCCGAGCGGGACTACGGCACCGGAGGTGACGCCGCCGCCCGTGCGGTCACCGTCGCCATCACCGGCCACGCCGCCCACCGGATCGGGGACGCCGAGCTCGCGGGCGCCGACCTGGTGCTGGCCATGACCTCGGCCCACCGCCGCGAACTCCTGCGTCGCGCCGAGCGCCTCGGCGTCGACGCCGATCGCATCCGCATGTTCCGCGAACTCGACCCGGCTGCCGGTGCGGAGCGGCACTGGGCCGGCGCCGATGCCCGCTACGAGCTGGATGTGCCCGACCCCTGGTACGGGACGATGGAGGATTTCGTCGAGACTCTTGATGTCGTCGAGCGCGTGTGCGATGCCGTGGCTCCCGCGCTGGTGGAGCTGTCGGAGCAGCGGCAGCAGCGTTGAGGAGCGGCCGGGCGGCGTGCTGAGTTGGGCCGCCCCGGCGCCCGGGCGGCCCGGCTCACTTTCTGGGTTTGCTCGGGCTTATCCGGGCATGCTCTGGCTTATCCCAGGTGTTCGTCCAGCCAGCCGGTCACGGTGGCCAGGTACTCCTCGCGCGCCGGTGAGGGCGAGAGTGCCAGGTCGTGCACTCCGCCGGGGATCTGCCGGACGGTGACGTCCGTCCCGAGGAAGGCGGCGCGCTCGATGATCTGCTCGACCGACAGCACGATGTCGCTGTGCAGCGCCTCTTCCGGACTCGCCTCGGGGCTGCTCGACGTCGTCGAGCAGCACACGAGTACGGGCGCCTCGATGCCCAGCCCGTGGCGCACCTCCCGTTGGAGCCGGCGGATTCCCGCCAGGAATCCGGCTCTCACCGGGAAGGCCGGCGAGGGCTTGAGCCGCAGGTCCCAGTCCCACTCGCCGCCCCAGCGCCGGTGCAGGACCCGCACGTAGAGATCGGCCTCGACCGGTCCGGGGCTGCCTTCCGCCGTGACTCCGGCTCCGGGGGCGGTGATGCCGGCCTCCGCGTCGCCCGGACTCTGGGCGCTCGCGGCTTCGGCGGCCAGGCGTTTGCGCGCCTTGGCCTCTGCCGGGTTGTCGATGATCCGCTCCGGGCTCCGCCGCGAGAGCACATCGACGTAGGCGGACCCGTAGGAGCGGATGAGCCCGGAGGCGTTCAGCTGGAGCCAGGGGGAGTTGAGGACTACCGCCTCCACGCTGCCGGGGTGGTCCGCTGCCCAGATGGCCGCCTGCAGTCCGCCGGTGGAGTGGCCGTTGAGAACGACGGCGCTGTGCCCGTGCTCGGAGCGGATGATTCGCAGGGCCTCGCCGATCTCCTCGTCGTGGATGCGCAGGTCGCGCACGTCGTGCGGGGAGGGGTGGCCGATGCCCGCCCGCCCGCAGGTTCGCAGGTCCAGGGCGTAGAACTCGTAGCCGGCCTGCAGGAAGGCGTCGGCCAGGTGGGTCTGGAAGAAGTAGTCGTTGCGGCCGTGAAGGTAGAGGACGGCTCGTTCATGGCGGGGGGCTGCTTGGGTGCCGGCTGCCGGGGCGGCCCCGCGCTGGTGGACCAGGACGGCGTGGTCCGCGTTGGGGGCCGCAGTTTCATTGAGGGCGACGTCGATGCGACGGGCCACCCATGGCTCTCCCAGGATGTCCGTGCTCACCTTGGGTGTGGAAGACGCGGGGGGCGCTGTAGCCGGGATGGGAGGCGAGGCGGAGCCGGTGGGCTCGGCGTGCGTGGCATGTGCGGCGGGCCCGGTCGGCCCGGAGGGCTCGGTGGGGGCGGTCTCGGTCATGTGGAGCATCCTGGCACGGTCTGAGCGGGTTGAGTGAGTGGGGCGGCGGAGGTGGGGCGGCAGTGAACGGCTTGACGTGCCGCATGCGATTCAGCGCGGTTAGATGTTGATGCGGCGTAGGAGGTTGGGGGGTGGGGTTTGGCCGGTGAGTATGTAGGCGCGGAAGATGGGGACGGCCTGTTGGCCGGTGAAGACCTCTTCGGGGTGGACGTGGGTGGTGAAGGGCTCGTCGCCTCCGTTGTTCCAGGACAGTGGCACCCATGTGTTCGGGTCCCGAACCGGCTCGCGGGCCACGACGTAGTGGGCATAGCCCTCCGTACTGTCGGGCACTCGCACCTCGACCGTCATCGCCCGGTTGGAACCAGCCGCCTGCATGTAGAACTCCCCCCACCCATCCTTGGAGACCTCGTCGGGGTGGGTCTTGCCCTCGGGCAGCGCCCACACACCCAGGGCGAAGCGCTTCTCCCCAGTGAAGAAAGTGGGATATGTCAGCATGCGAGAAAATTCATCGGCTATTTTTTCCGGGGTTTGGGGTAGGGTGAATCCCTCGGAGTGCCCAAATTCATTATCTACCGTCCAGGTGACCAATCGTCTCATCGCTCTCTCCTTATTGTGGGTATTCTGGGAATTGTTGTTTATCCACGTATTCTACGTGGACTTGGGTGATTTTGATGGTTCGTCCGTCGCTGAGTGTGACGTATGCTGGATTGTCCGGGGAGACCTGTGCGTCGAAGGCCCTTTGATCCGTTTCGTAGTGGCCGCCTCCCGATTTGACTTCCAGGCCCTCCCAGGTGCCGTCCTCGGTCAGGATGAACCTATCGTAGAAGCGCGGTCTCCCGGTGCCGTTGATCCGCGCAGCGCGCTTCTCGTTGACGATCTCCTGCAGCGGGTGGCCCAGCTCCTCCATGTTCTTACGGTATTGTTCGGTTCCTTGCCATTCGGAGGGTTCGTAGGCATGGGATCCCCCGTTGCCCTCGGCGTACTGGCCCTTGTGATCCCTGCCGTCGCGGGGGTCGATGTCGGGTTTCGGTTCGGGCTGTGCTTTGCGCCGTCCGCTGCCGCCGTATCCGCTTCCCTGCTGGGCGCGCCACATGGCACCGTTGTCGGGCCTGCCCTGGGGGCGCGGGGTGCGGCGGGGGTCGGCGTGGGCGGCGCGTGGTCCAGACATACCCCGGGCTGCTTTTTCGGCTTGGTTCCAGCGGCGAGATTCTTGGGCTGCTTGGCGCCCATAGCGGGCGACTCCGCCGAACACGCCGGCCATGGCGGCCGCCCATACTGTGGCGTCCAGGACCATCTCGGCGGGTGTATGCGAGGAGACATACCCGGCAGCCGTTTCCTTGGGATCACGCACGAACCTGGCAGCATCATGCGCCGAACCGAGCATGGCCATTCCCATGCTCACCTCGAATGCCGCCCCCAGAGTACCCCCGGACAGCACGATCAGCGCCCCGGCCGTCACCATCAGCAGATCCTGATCCACAGGCGTCATGGAGTCCCACAGATTGCCGAACATATCCAGAATCCCGGCCAGGGTGCGCCACCGTCAGGCGCCGATACCGCAGCAGCGGGTGGTGCGCAGGCATGCGTGAGATGCATCCCTTCACGGCCTAGGACTTGCGTCCCTCTGCTGGTAGCGCTTACTGTTCAACCGACCATCTAGAGCAGCCGAGAGACCTGGCTCATCGACGTTGCAGCAACCTCCGCTTAGCGGTGCAGGTGCTTCCGCCAGGACCGATGGAGGAACGAGTGAGCGTGAATTCCGCAACCACTGGCGAGCCGGACGAGATCGCCGCTCCGACAGGCGCCCCTGACGCGGACGAGTCCATGATCTCCCTGCGCGACGTCCACAAGGTCTACCGCTTGCGCGACGGCTCGCAGGTCCACGCCCTGGACGGGCTCTCCCTCAACATCCCGGCCGGCTCCATCCACGGCATCGTCGGCACCTCCGGCGCCGGCAAGTCCACCCTCGTGCGCTGCCTGACCGCCCTCGAGCGCCCCACCTACGGCGAGGTGCGCGTCGCCGGCCAGGACCTGACCACCCTCAGCGCCAACGAGCTGCGCAAGGCCCGGCGCGCCATCGGCATGGTCTTCCAGCACGCCAACCTCCTCGACCAGCGCACCGCCGCCCAGAACATCGCTTACCCCCTGGACCTGGCCGGAGCCCAGAAGGGCCAGCGGCACGAGCGGGTCTCCCGGATGCTCGAGCTCGTGGGCCTGGCGGACCGCGGCTCCTCATACCCCGCTCAGCTGTCCGGCGGCCAGAAGCAGCGCGTCGGCATCGCCCGGGCCCTGGCGGACGAGCCCGCCGTCCTCCTGTGCGACGAGCCCACCAGCGCCCTCGACCCCGAGACGACCCGCTCGATCCTCGACCTCATCCGCGACGTCCGCGACCGCCTCGGCGTCACCGTCGTCATCATCACCCACGAGATGAGCGTCGTCCGCAGGATCTGCGACTCCGTCAGCCTCCTGGAGGCCGGGCGGATCGTCCAGTCCGGCCCCATCGAGGACGTCGTCTCCGACGTCGATTCCCGGCTGTCCCTCGAACTCGTGCCGCCCCCGGACGTGCCCAAGGCCGCCCTCGTCGCCGGCAGCCCCGAGGACACCGACGACGAGGCCGCTGGAGCCGGCGATGCGGATCATGCTGGCAGTACTGACAGTGCTGAGAGTGCCGTCATCGACGTCGCCCTGACCGCCCACTCGGGCGAGCCCGCCGCCGCCCAGGTGCTCTCCCTGGTGGCCGAGCAGGGCGCCGATGTGGCCGGGGGCGTCTTCGAGACCCTCGGCACCGCTCAGGTCGGGCGGCTCGCCCTCACCATTCCCGCCGATCGTGCCCGGGCTGCCGTTGCGGCCCTGCGGGAGGCCGGCATCACCGCGGAGGTGCGCTCATGATTCCGACTGCTCTGACCGCCACAGCCGCATCCGCCCTCGCCGTCAGGGCGCCGGGCCTGGCGACCGCGCTGGCTGCCGGCTCGAGCCCGAACGGCACCTGGTTCAACAACTCGGCCATCCAGCGCAGGCTGTGGCCCGCCACTATCGAGACGCTGGAGATGACTCTGCTGTCCGGGGGCCTGACCATCATCCTCGGGCTTCTCCTCGGGCTCGCGCTCATCTCCACCGGCAGCCGCGGCCAGCATCCCAATCGCTTCATCTACGAGACCCTCTCCCAGATCGTCAACATGGGGCGCTCAATGCCCTTCATCATCCTCATGGTCGCGATCATCCCGCTGACCCGCATGCTCGTGGGCACCTCCCTGGGCTGGCAGGCCGCCTGCGTGCCGCTCACGGTCGGGGCGATCCCCTTCTACGCGCGCCTGGTCGAGACCGCCATCAACGACGTCGAGCACGGCAAGGTCGAGGCCGCCCTCATGATGGGGGCATCCAGCCGTCAGATCACCTGGGGCGTCCTCGTGCGCGAGGCTCTGCCCACGCTCGTCCGCTCCGCCACCGTCACCATCATCACCCTGCTCGGCTACACCGCCATGGCGGGCACCGTCGGCGGAGGCGGCCTGGGCGACCTCGCCATTCAGCACGGCTATCAGCGCAACGACACCGACGTCATGGTCATCGTCGTCGTTCTCATCGTGGCGATCGTCGGCATCATCCAGGTCTGTGGCGACATGCTCAGCCGGCTGGTCGACCACCGCTGAGCCTCGACCAGCCGGAGTGAGTGCTCGCTGATGCGGCCGTTTCGGGCTGCGCGCGCAAGTCGCTTGGGACTCGGCATCACCTCATCAGTTTCTCCCTGCCCTCAAGGCCCCCGAGCCGTTCACGAACAGGAACCACTATGACCACCAGCATCTCCCGTCGCACCGTCCTCGCCGGAGGCCTCACTGCCGCCGCCGCTCTGACTCTGGCCGCCTGCGGCAAGTCCTCCTCCGGAGTGGACGGCATCAAGGTCAGCGGCGACACCGCCACCATCACCGTCGGCGCCACCCCGCAGCCCCACGTCACCATCCTGCAGTGGATTCAGGACAACCTCGCCGCCGACGCCGGCCTGAGCCTGGAGATCAAGGAGATCAACGACTACCAGACGCCCAACTCCTCGCTGAACGATGGCGCCCTGGCGGCCAACTTCTACCAGACGCCCAACTTCCTGGCCCAGCAGATCCAGGAGAAGGGCTACAAATTCACCTCACTGGCCGACGTGCATGTCGAGCCGCTGGGCATCTACACCTCCAAGGGCTACACCTCCGTCGATCAGGTGCCCGACGGCGGAAAGGTCATCCTCAACTCCGACCCCGCCAATACTGCGCGCGGCCTGAAGCTCGTGGAGTCGACGGGCCTGATCACCCTCGACCCCTCCGTCGAGCTGCCTACGGAGCTCGACATCACGGACAACCCGAAGAATCTCGAGTTCACCAAGGTCGATGGCGCGCAGGTGGCCAACTCCAGGGCCGACGCGGACCTGGCCGTCATCAACGGCAACTACGCGCTCGACGCCGGCCTCACGCCGAGCAAGGACGCGCTGGTCCTCGAGCAGGCCAAGGACAGCCCCTACGCCAATGAGCTCGTCGTGCGCACCGCGGACCAGGACAACGAGTACCTCAAGAAGCTCGCCGAACTCATGACTTCCCCCGAGCTCAAGACGTACATCGAGCAGAACTGGACCGACGGCTCTGTGCTTCCGGCGTTCTGACGGCGATGGGCCGGGCGGCCGGGTGGCCGGGTTGCGGGCTCGCTGCCGAGTGCCGGCCTAGCCTCCCGGCCCCACATGCATCGAGGTCGACTTTTTCGAACGAAGTTGGCGGTGGCACCGTCGATCTCATTCGAAAAAGTCGACCTCGATGGCTGTCCGAATGCTTCCTCTTGGAGGTTTATTCGTGGGTCTCTACGTGTCGTTCTCGGGGGGGGGTGGTTGTTTTCGGTGGGGCGGCGTGCTGGTGGGGTGGGTTGATGGGGCTTGTTGGGCTGGGTGTGTCCAAAACGGAGGTGATTAAAGCTCCGGTGGCGTGGGTATCTCGAAGAAACCGTGCGATGACCTGGTGTTTTCGGCGTGTTTCCGGTGTGCCTCAGTGTCGCGCTGCATGGTGCCCGGGCTGATCTCCTCCGTTTTGGACATCTGGCGTCCTCAATGCGCCGTGCTGGCACCAGGGCAGGGCTGTCCCCGGGGCGCTCAAGGGCGCGCGAGCATCATCGTGGACGAAGGTGTGCGCCGCCAACACGGGTTCAAGGCCGATCACGAGAGCCGGGAACTTCGTCATCAGGGATCAAGCCGGCGTTGAGGGCGGCAGCCCCGTTGACGGCCAGAACCTCCGCCACCCCCGGCCTTCGCTACCGAGTCGCCCCGGGCTCGACCAACCACGCATCCCGCCCTCGACTCCTGCGGGCTGACAATGGCTAGATTGAATGAGGGCTTCTGACCTATCTCGGCTGCCGGGTGATGAATCCTGACATGCCGGGAACTGTGAAGGCGACGACACCATGATCGGGGGCATATATGAGGCCTTTATGAAGAAGGTTCGCACGAGTAGGACCAAGGCTGTTGGTCTTTTTCTGGAGGCGGGCAGCAATTTCTCCAGTCCCGATTCCTGCGTCTCCTTCGGGACACATAGCACGTAAGTAGCGTTTCTCTGCGGTGGTCGTGCGATCCCAGCGTGCGCGGAAGAAACCGTTGTCAAGCTGGTTGTGGCCGGTAGCGACGCCAGCTCTAGCATCGGCGAGTGTAATCGTTGAACCAGTTGCTGTATTCCATGCTTCTTGGCCGAATTGCTGAATGAAATATGGGTATCGTCCTGATTCTTTGACAACGTAATCAACGGCGTCGTCATCCCAGGACTCCCCAGCCTCTTCTGCTGGTTGGATTAATGCAGTCTTTGCTGCCTTTGCGTCAAGAGTTTCGACTTTGATGTATTGGAATCGTTCAGAATATGACTTTGCTTCCGCTAACGCCTGCGGCAAACTGGGGAGGCCTGCAAACGCAAATAGAACAGGCCAGTTGTCTTGAGCGGCGGCTTGGGCAACAACGGCTAGAGTCTTCGATTCGTCTTTATTTAGGTCTTGTGCTTCATCAATAAGAATCGCTAGGCCTGCTTGCTTCTCAGCTGCAGCTAGCGCTACATCTTTCATGATTTTTTTCAGATCGGTTTCGAGTATTCCAGTGTCGGCTCCGCCGCCAGGAAATTCTTTGAGGTCGATGCCAAAGTCCCATTTTCCTGAAGCGTCATAGGAGGCTTTGAATGAAAGGGCGGTCTTAAGTGCCTTAATTAGCCGTTTTCCGGCGGATGGGTGTGTGATATCGGTGAGTGGAGCATAGAGTCCTTCGCCGAGCATCTCGCGCAAGGGGCGATCGGGATCCGCCTCAACCTGGACGGTGATCCAGCTTCGTGCCTCGGCGTCGTGGCGGAGCTTTGTGAGAAGAACCGTCTTTCCTACGCCGCGAAGGCCATAGAGGATCAGTGGTTGGTCGGTGATGTTGCGCTCTGCACGCTGAAGAGCGATCGACCAGGACCGGATGGCGTCGTCGCGGCCAACGAGTGCACCGGGTCGTCTGCCGGCGCCGGGGACGTACGGGTTGCGGATAGGGTCCACGATAATATGCCCCTCATGGTCCAAGTGTAGCAATCTCTACCCAAGTATAGCGTTTCACTACACTTCCCTATACCTTGCTATAGTCGTTAGACGTGCTGGACGCCGCTCGGTTGCTCACGCGGGATGCGGTCGACATGTGTGACATCTTGTGATTGGTGTTGGCCCGTGCCCATGCGTCGATCTCGTTCGAAAAAGTCGACCTCGATGAGCGTGAGAGGTGGGAGGGGTGAGGTAAGTGCAGGGTGCGCGGTGAGGGAGCAGCTACTCACCGCTCCCTCACCGCGCGCCTCATTCACTCCGCGGCCGCATTGGCGCCCTTAGAATCGGCCACCTCCTTCGCCTTATCCTCGGCCATGTTCCCAACCTCAGCGCCGGCCGCCTCGCCGGCCTTCTGACCATCCTCGGCCGACGCCGACGCCGAGGCTCCCGACGCCTCTGACCCCGACGTCCCCGCCGACGCCGACGCCCTGAGCTCGGCGCGGGCCGCCTTCGGATCGTTGGCCGCCAGGCGCCTGATGTAGCGCTGGTACCACGCCAGCGCCAGGCCGAGGAACACGACCACGCCGCCCACGTTGTACACGAGCGTGAGCCACAGCGCCTGGTCCACCGGCGTCGTCCCCGCGATGAAGACGAAGCTGAACACCGCCAGCAGGAACACCGTAATCGCCAGTCCCGTGGTCCGCGAGCCCATGCGGAACTCGCGCTCCGCACCGTCGTGGCGCAGCCGGAGCACCAGGTAGGCCAGCAGGATGAGCAGCGGCGGGATGAGCGCCGTCGCCGCCGTCATGTTGACGACGATCTCGAGCAGATCATTGATATTGCCCGATCCCAGTGCCGGGATGATGAGGATCGGCACCACGATGGCGAACTGCAGCCATGCGGCCCGCCACGGAATGCCGTGCTCGTTGAGCTCGATGACCTTCTCCCCGAACACGCCTCGCGGGATCTCGGAGAAGAAGATCTTGACCGGCGTCGACGTCCACATGAGCAGCGATCCCAGCGTCGCCGCGAGCAGAATCAGCCCGACAATGCGGTAGGTGACCAGCACCGGGATTCCGAAGTATTCGCCGACGGCGCCCATGACCACGAACAGGCCGTTGGACAGCTCTAGCCCGCCCACCGGGACGAAGACATTCATGAGCAGCGAGGCCACCGCGTAGAGCAGGCCGATCATGAGCCCGGCGACGACGATCGTGCGCACGAAGGCCTTGACGCCGCCGCGCAGATCGTTGAGGAACACACCGACGGACTCCGCGCCGCCCACGCCCTGGATGATCCAGGCCAGCGTCCCCAGGAAGGCCCACGTGGTCGCGAAGGACGAGGTGTCCGGAGCGAGCGCGCCCATGGTGATCGGGGTGGCCGGCTCCACGCCGCCCGCCAGCGCGATGAGCGACATGACGACGAAAACACCGGTGAGGACGAGTACCGCGGTCGCGCCCACCGACGTGATCGTGCCGATCCACTTGGCGCCCTTCGTCGATACCCAGGTCGCCACGGCGAAGATCACGATCGACAGCCCCGTGATCGCCCATGGCGACATCGTCTGCTCGTCGCCCGTGACCAGGTATGAGGTGAAGACCAGCACGAGCGGCAGCAGGGACGCGAAGAAGAAGAGGTTCACGAACCAGTAGCAGAAGGCGGCCATGAAGGCCCAGCGGCCGCCCATCGAGGTCTTCACCCACTGGTACACGCCGGACTCCGAGTCGCGGTTCATGGCGACGAACTCGGCGATGATCAGCGTGAACGGCACGAAGTACAGGATCGTGGCGAGGAAGAACGCCGGTGCTGAGGCCAGGCCGATCGCCACGTTGTTGTTGATGACATTTCGGATGTTGAAGACGGCGGACACCGTCATGGTGAGAAGCGCGAATTGACCGATTCGCGCTCTGGTCTCGGACGACATGGGGAGAGTGCCTTTCTGACGGGAAATCGGGTGTGGGAAAGCCGGGAAAGCCCCGAAGGCCGGGGAAAGCCGGGTGGACGGGGAGCGGGAGAGGACCGGTCGGGCGAAAGTGCCTACTTAGGAGCTCCTACTTATTGGGGAAGGACGCCCCCTCGACGGTGACGCGGATGATCGCCGCCTGGCCGCCGTTGCCGGGCATCAGCCGGAAGGCCTCGTCGAGCCCGACGACGCCGAGACCTCCGGCGGGAACGGTGGTGGCGCTCGCGGCGCCCGCCCCGGCGGCGCTCGCTCCGCCGGCGCTCAGGACCTCCCGGTCGCTGAGGTCGTCGTAAGGGGCTCGCACATCCGCCTCCGCGACGGGAACGACCTCGACCGCGAGATCGGCGTCAACGGCGTGCAGGACGGTGAGGTACCGGCGCGAGGCCACGAATCCGTCGCCGGTCCTCCAGGCTGCGAGCAGCCCCTCTGCCGGACCCCTCCAATAGGTCAGGGAGTCGCCGATCGAATGAGCGATGCCCGGCTCGATGCGGTCGAGATTCTCGATCGCCTGGCGCGTGCGCTGCCACTTCTTGGCGTCTGCGCGCTCGCGGACGAGTGCCTCCGGGTCCTGGAAGATCCTCATGACGTCAGGCTCCTATCGCGTCGGCCGGCAGCGGCGGTGACGGTGGTAGTGGGATCGAGGAGTTCTCGGCCGGGCCGCCGAGACGGATGGGGCCGGCCTTGACGGCTGCTCCGGCGTCGGGGCAGGCATCGGGGCCGTCGAGGGGGATGAGATCGAAGGAGAAGGCGAAGTCCTCGAATCGGGTCCGGTAGGCATCGAGCACCTCAGAGCCCCAGGAGTTCGAGCCGAGCCCGAGCAGGCGGTGGTTGACATTGACGGTGACGTTCTCGCGCACGATGAGGTCGGTGCGATGGCGCGCGGCGTCGATGTCCTGACAGGTCCACGGCCATACCGAGAAGTAGAAGTCCTCCGGCGGACTCCCCGCCGCATGTTCGCTCCCGCGGGCGACCGTAGGAGCGGTCTGCGGGAGCGCGGCGTCCGCCCGGTTCGGGCCTCCGCCCGGCGTCCGCGCCACCGCCAGTCCCGTCCCCCGCGAGTCGGTGAGCGCGAACCAGCGGACCCCGCCGCGGTTGGCGCAGTCCTGCGGCACCACGTACGGCGTCTGCATGTCCTCCACGGTCGAGGTCCATCTGCCGACGACGGCGGCCGCCCGGGAATCCGGGTAGTTCTCGCCCGGCCCGAGCCCCAGCCACGTGACCTCGCGACCGGTGCCGGGGGCCTCGAAGGTGATGCCGATTCGGGGAATGATGTCGTGGTAGTCGCCATAGGTGCGACCGCTGGCGCTCAGGCTCACGCCGCAGGCCGTCACCGTGTACGTCAGCGTCGCCTCGACCCCGAGATCGAGGGCCGGCGGGGCGATGAGTTGGACGACCTCGACGACGACGCCCTCGTCCTCCTCACGCCAGGCGACCGAGCGGGTGGAGGTCTGCATGACCTGCAGGTGCCGGCTCGTCCAGAGCTCGTCGCTCTCCTGCTGATGGTTGTCGATCAGCGGCGTCCAGAAGCCGATCGCGGGGGGTCCGGTCAGGACGCGGCGCCCTCGGCGCATCCACAGGCTCAGGGCACCGGTGACGGTGTCGAAGCGCACCTCCTGGTGATCGCTCGTGATCACGAGCTCGTCGCAGTCGATGCGCGCGCGGCAGGGGCGACCCGCTTCAGACGCGCGCGGCCGCATCCGGGCGGCCGCATCCGGGCCGGTCCGATCGGCGACGAGGAACTGGTAGACGCCCAGCTCGTGGCCCTGGGGCGCCCAGGCGGTCGCCGCCGTCGAGCGAACGCGGACGGTCAGGTGGGTCGGGCCCTCCGCCGCCGGCTCGACGGGGCAGGGCAGGGCCGTCTCCTGCTGCGGGGCGAGCGCGCCGGGCGGCAGCGTCCGGACCGATTCGGTCACGCCGTCGACGACGCGCTCCAGATCGAGGACGACATCCGAGGCGTCGGTGAAGAAGCGGCCGTTGCGCACATGCAGCACTCCGTCCGACCAGGAGACGGAGATCGGGCACAGGACCTGTTTGTACTCGGCCAGCCCGGGACTCGGCTCCTGCCAGGGGAAGACCAGTCCATCGATGCAGAAGTTCGCGTTGTTCGGGTAGTCGCCGTGGTCGCCGCCGTAGGTGTGGTACTCGCGGCCGTCCTCGGTGGCGGCGGCCAGGCCGTGGTCGCACCACTCCCAGACGAACTGCCCCTGGATGGACTCCCAGCGGTCGATGACCCGCTGATACTCGGCCAGGCCGCCGGGGCCATTGCCCATCGCATGGCCGTACTCGCACAGAATGCGCGGCTTGGCGTGAGGGTGCTCGCCGAAGTCGTTCATCTGGGACACGCGCGAGTACATCGTCGAGATCACGTCCACGCACTCGGCGTCACGATCCTCCTCGTAGTGCACGGGCCGCGGGTCGAGCTCCTTGCAGCGTGCGTACATGGCCCGGATGTTGCAGCCGAATCCCGATTCGTTGCCCAGCGACCACAGGACGATGCAGGCGTGGTTGCGCTCCTGGGCGACCAGGCGCTCGATGCGGTCGACGAAGGTGGTCTCCCAGTCCGGGTCGTCGGTGATGCGGGCGATATCGCCGACGTTCTCGAAGCCGTGGGTCTCCAGATCCGTCTCGGCGACCACCATGAGGCCGATCTCGTCGCACATCTCGTAGAAGCGCGGGTCGTTGGGGTAGTGGGAGGTCCGCACCGCGTTGATGTTGTGGAGCTTCATGAGCTCCAGGTCGCGGCGCACCCGCTCCATGTCGACGGCGCGGCCCCGGCGGTCGTCGTGGTCGTGGCGGTTGACGCCGCGCATCTTGATGTAGGCGCCGTTGAGCAGGAGGCGACCGTCCTGGATGGTCGCCTCGGCCAGCCCGAGGCGGTGGGGCACCGTCTCGGCCACGGCGCCGTCGTCGTCGCGCACCTCCATCAACAGGTCGTAGAGCGCGGGCGACTCCGGGTTCCATGTGATCGCGTCGGGGACGTGCACGGTGGAGGGCGCATCGTCGGTGGCGACGCCCTCCGCGTGCGAGCCGTCCGGGCCGGTGAGGGACCACCGGACGTCGCGGGCTCCGCGCGTGGTCACCTCCAGGGTGACGTCGGCGCCGCCGTCGGCGGTCAGGCGAGTGCAGGTGCGGAACTCCTCCAAGCGCACCGCCGGCCGGGTGATGAGGTAGACGTCGCGGAAGATCCCGGAGGCCCACCACATGTCCTGGTCCTCGACATAGGTGCCGTCGCAGTACTGCAGGACCTTGATGGTCAGGAGGTTCGTCTCCCGGTTCAGGTGCTCGGTGACATCGAGCTCGGCGCTGAGACGCGAGCCCTTCGTCATGCCGACGAAGCCGCCGTTGACGTAGACCTCGGCGTAGGAGTCCACGCCGTCCAGGCGGAGGATGGCCTGCTCGCCGGGGCCGAGTGCGGGCCGGGGCAGTTCCCGCTGGTAGACGCCCGTCGGGTTCGCGGAGGGGACCAGGGGCTGTCTGACCGGGAAGGGGAAGCCCTCGTCGGTGTACTGCAGCCGGCCGTAGCCATCGATCTGCCACAGGTGCGGGACCCGGACCTCGTCCCAGTCGGGGTGGGGCGAGGCGAGGTCGTCCTCGCGGACTCGGCCGGGGGAGTCGAAGAGGCGGAAGGACCACGCGCCGCTGAGGTCGGTGAAGCCCGTGGACAGCCTCCGGTCGCGGGTGGTCGCGGCTTCGGCCGAGGAGTAGCCGAAGAAGTAGGCCCGGGCCGGCAGTCGGTGCCGGTGGGGCAGGCCGGGATTCTCCCAGTCGTTCGAGTTCGCCATTGATCGTGCTCCTAGTGGGACCCAGCTGGGTGGGGAAGCGGGGAAACGGTTCCATGGTGATGTGGAACCGGTTCCACAAATGTAGGCGGAAGCCGTCCGGAGCGCAAGCAGGATGCGAATCCCCGCCTGTTCGAGCAGGATGGAGCCGTGACATCTCCGGGCAAGCGCGCGACCATCGCCGACGTCGCCCGCGCCGCCGGCGTCGCGCCCTCGACCGTCTCCCGGGTGCTCAACAACTCGCCGAAGAGCTCGCGGAAGGCCCGTGATCGAGTGATGCGCGCCATTAAGGAGACCGGATTCGTCGTCAACCGCCAGGGGCGCGCGCTCGCCGTCGGCAGGTCCGAGGCCATCGCGCTGCTCTTCACCGACCCTCTCGAAGAGCTCTTCACCGACCCGACGTATGCGCGCCTGTGCCATGGGATCGTCTCCCGGCTCGCGGACGGCCCGAACCTCCCCATGATCCTGGAGGCGGCCACCCGGGCCGAGCGCGAGCGCGTCGTCGAGCACATGGGCAGGGGCGCCGTCGATGCCGTCATCGTCATCACGCCCTACGAGGGGGGTGAGCTCCTTGCCCGGCTTCGTGAGCTCGGACTGCCCGTCGTCCTGTGCGGCCAGCTCGAGGGCGATCCCTACCGCGGTGTTTTCTCAAGCGTCTACTCCGATGACGTCGAGGGCGCGGCGCTCGCCGCCCAGGCCCTCGTGGACGCGGGCAGGAGCGAGGTCATCTGCGTGATGGGCCCGGCCGGGAACCCGGCGTCAGCGGATCGCCTCCGCGGCTATCGGCGGGTGCTCGGCGAGCGCATGGGCGCCGACCGGGTCATCCACACCGGCTGGGATCAGCTCAACGGGCACCGGGCGATGCGCGAGCTCCTGGAGGCCGGCATCCGCTTCGACGCCGTCCTGGCCGGCTCGGACCGCATCGCCATCGGCGCTATTGAGGCCCTGCGCGAGGCCGGGAGGGATGTTCCGGGCGACGTCTCGGTCATCGGGTTCGATGATCACGCCCTGGCCGCGCAGTGCAGCCCGGGCCTGACGACCGTTCACCAGCCGCTGCGCGAGGAGGGTGCGCGCGCCGCCGAGCTCGTGCTCGCCATGATCGACGGGGCGCCCCCCGAGACGGTCGTCATGGAGATGCGCCTGGTCGAGCGGGCCTCAGTCTGACCGGGGTTGAGCGGGTCTGAGTGGGGTTGAGTGGTTCAGGGCGGGATCGGCGCCTTCCGCCGGCGCCCGCGGCCGGTTGCCGGCCCGCGTCAGTTCCAGAGAACGACGGGGAACGAAAGAGAATGACAGGGAAAGACTCGGCCCGCGGGCCGAGGTATGTCCCCCGGCCCGCGGGCCTGCGTCATCAAGGAGCCCTGCCCCGGAGTTCCCAATCCCCGGGGAGTGCACCTCCTTCGCCGGGACGGTCAGCGACGGGCTCCCTAAGACCCATCCTGACCTCGGCGACGAACCGGTCGATGGGCTCCCCAACCCTCACGGTCCGCCCCGCCCGGCGGTAACGATTATGTAACAGGACCGGACTGGAAAGTTACTCCGGTAAGCCTGAGAAATGCCTAGGAAACTGATTCCCCGGGTCGATCCGGGCCGTTGTGGCGCAGTCGTTCGTCGTGCATTCATCGTGAATTCCAGGATGAGCGGCTCGTCGCACAAGCGGGGGTGCTCCGCCCTCGAAGACCGGGCCCGCGGCGCCGGGTTGTCTCTCCCGGCCCGCGGGCCTGCGGCGTCGAGGGGCTCACCTCCGGGTTCCCTGATATCCGGGGAGCACACCCTCCTTCGCCGGAGCGAATCCGTCAGGGGTCCCTGTAAACCCTGCGATTCTCGGTCGGGCCTGTCCGTGGGGAATCCGGTTCCTCACGACCCGCACCGTCCGGCGGCAGCCACTATGCAACCGGCCGCACCTGAATGCTCGCCCCCGCGCAACCTGTGAATGCGCTACGAATCCTGCCTTCCCGCATTGCCGGATACTCCCCGATCCGCGTGATCCCCTGATTCCCCGGCGCTCGCTATAACCGGCACTACCCGGGGACGCCCCGGCGTCTCCGATTCAGGAACTCGCATACGACGACACCCGGTGGCCGGTGCGCGATCTCCTGGTGATCCGGGCGGGTCCGGCCGGGGCTGCGGGGGTCGTGGGGGCGGCTGCGGATGCGGGCGCAGGCGTGGGCCACGCCTGCCAGGCGCCGCGCTCGATGTGCACGGCCGCCCAGGTGCGCAGGTACGGGTTCAGTCCCCACGCCTCCAGGAAGCGCCAGGGGCCGCCATCCCGATGCCGGGTTTTGACCGAGACGCTGAACCTGACGTGCTCGAGCTCGTCGAGGCGGATCGGCCCCTCCAGGGCGTCCAGTTCGGCGAGTCCGGGCTGGCGCGCCGGCCGCGGGCGCTCCGGAACGGTCTCCAGCTCGCGAACGTAGGCGTAGGCGTAGGCCACATGGCGCACCTCCACGTGCCTGCCCCGCCATACGGCCCGCACCCGGGCCACGGAGAACGTCCCGTCGAGCTGCGACGTTGCGATCGGATCGGTCATCCACCACTTCGAGTAGTTCCGATCGATGCCGAAACCCTGCGGGCACGGGTAGTAGGGGTCGGCCTTCAGGAGAGTCACCGGCTCGGGGTACACGTGGTCGCGGTCATGGAACTCCTGGGCCTTGAACGGCATGCCTCCGAGCACCGCGAACGTCTGCCCCGACGCGGGCACCGGTCCGACGTACGACGGCGTCCAGCCCTCCAACGGCGCCTCGGGCGCGCATCCGGAGCTCCCGAGCCCGCTGAAGCCCTGCGGCAGCACCACCCGCCAGTCCATGAAGCGATCGGGGACGGACGCCGTCAGTTCACCGCCGATCGCCGCCAGGGATCGGGTCTGCTCCACGACCACCCGTGTCAGCCTCGACAGGTCCACCCAGTCTCCGAGCGCATCGCGCTCATCCGCGCTCACCCGCGCCTTGTCCCCCCACACGTCGAGCAGTCGCACCGGCGTGCGGTCGAGCATCGCCGAGGCCGCGGCCCGGAAGCCATCGACAGTGGCCTCCCGCGGCAGCCTCCGCCCCCACGCGCCGTGATCGGCCCAGGCCGAGAAGCCGCTCGGGCGCTCCACGGTCTGCGGAACCAGCAACGACCAGGCTCCGCCGTTCGGGAGCGTGTAGCGATCGAAGTCGCTTCCCCAGGACTGGCCGGACGACTGCCATGTCGCCGCCAACGTGTCCCACCGCGCCACCGTCCCCGCCGGGAGGAGTCGTTCCGCCGAGGCGGCGTCGCCGTCGCCGAGGGATGCCGAACGCGCGTAGTCGCCCACCCGCACCGGACCTGAGAGCGGTGGCACCACGACGCCGCTCACGGTCTCACCGGTTCGTCCTGCCTGTGAGCGTCCTTGCACCTGTTCATCATCCTCACGTGCTCGTGACTGTCGTGCTCGCCGCGCGGGGCGCTGGAGCGGATCACTGGGTTGCTGCTCGCCGAGCTGCTGGACGGCCGCTGTCGAGGCCCTCCGGCGTCTGGACGGATGCTGCGTCGGCGAAGAACCCGGTGCGGTCGGCCCGGCCCCGGTCCGCTGAGGCCGCCTCGGCACTCCTGTGCCCCGCGGGTTCATGCCGCTGCCGTTCCCTGACGCAGGTGGGCGAGCGCGGCGCCCAGGCTCTGGGCGGGGCCGCCGAGCAGGCCGTCCTGGCTGCAGGCGTCGATAGTGGATCTGATGGTTTCAACGGTGGAGATGAACCGGCTGTTCCACGCCTCCTGGTAGGCGCCCGTCGGTACGGAGCTCGTCTCCGCCTCGTCGTCCGCCTGCGCTGTGATCCGGCGGCTCCCGACGCCCGGGTCCAGGTCGACGGCGGCCCGGACGCAGTCCCAGGCGCCATCCGGTGCCGTGTGCTCGCCGGTAGTCGCGCCCCGGTAGACGTCCAGCGCCTCGATGAGCGCATCGGCGACCGGGTCGGCGCTCAGGCGGCACAGCCACTGGTCGGCGGCGCTTCCTGATCTTTCGGGGTGAAGTCCCAGGATGTCGAAGAGCCTGGCGTGAAGATCCGCCAGGCCGGATTCGGAGGATGTCGGGTCGGGGCGCTCCGGCAGATGATCGATCTCGAGTCGGTGCAGGTCGAGGGCGAGGGTGTAGAGCCGGCCGAGCCCGGTGGCCAGGCTCGCCAGCACCTGATCGCGGTTCGTCGTCGACAGACGCCCATCGCGAATGGTCTGCAGCCCGTCGTCGATGAGGTCGCTGGAGGAGGACGCCTTGAACTGCAGCTCAAGGTGCTGCTGAGGCGTCAGGTCCGTCGCTACCGCATCGTGTGTTACCACATCGTGATCATAGGGTGGTGCAGACCTCCCTCGCTGACGACGCGCGGCACGTCGCAGGTGTTGCGGACCCCACCTTAAGCGCTTCTGGTGGTTCTCGCGGTGCGGCGCGCTGCGTCGTGGGCGGCTTGCCGCAGGTGTCCGCGTCGTCGCGGAGCCGGGTGCGGCGGATGCCTCCGCCGCACCGTTGGCGTCTTCTGTATTTTCCGTGTTTTCCTTGTTTTCTGTGTCTTCGTGTGTGTTGCGCGTGCTGCACGCTCCTCGGTGCGAGTCGTGGGGTGCGGATCCGGACGGGATCGCATATATGCAGTTATGTGCAGTTAGGGAGGAACCCGGCGCCGTTGACGGGTCCCTGTGGCGCAAGGCTCTCATGACCAACGTTACCTTTCTGTGACGAAAACCACTAACTAGGGGGAAACTAGGGAAAGTCGTACAATCTGTCAGCTTCCGACATCACTCCAGCCGTGTCTTCCAGGGACTGAGGTCCTCATAGAGCCGCTTGGAATCTCTTCGGCCTTCTTGGCGGTCCTGCTGTCAGGCGCGCGCGGCGCACCCGCTGTGGTCCTGATGCTCCTGTGCTCCATGTACTCCGATTGAGGAACGAGCGGCACGCGTGAACAGACCGAAACAATGACTTTCGCCTTCCTGTGGCTACGCTGGCCCTGTGAGTCCGACGCCATCGCATGAGCCAAAGCCCGACCAGTGCTCTGAGCAACGAGTGGCTGTCATCATTCCCGCCAAGGATGAGGCGGATCGCATCGCCGCCACCGTGCGGGCCTGCCGGTCCATTCCCCGCGTCGATCTCGTCGTCGTCGTCGATGACGGCTCTGCCGATGGCACCCAGGACCATGCTCGAGCCGCCGGTGCGGTGACGGTTCGGCACTCCGTCGGCCGTGGCAAGGCCTCCGCCCTGGAGACCGGGGCCAGCGTGGTGGGAATGCGCGACTACGTGGACGGTCCTGCCCGTCTGCTGCTCTTCGTCGATGCCGACCTGGGCGACTCCGCCGCCGCCTGCGCCGAGCTCGTCCCCCCGATCGTCGACGGCGTCGCCGACATGGCCATCGCCGTCCCCCCCAAGCAGACCGGTGCCGGGGGGCGCGGCCGAGTGGTGCGGCTCGCGCGCTCCGCCATCGCAGTCGCCACCGGCTGGTCGCCCGTCGCGCCGCTGTCGGGGCAGCGCTGCCTGACCCGGCAGGCCTATGAGGCGGCGGCGCCCCTGGCTGAGGGGTGGGGGGTCGAAGTGGGCCTGACCATAGACGTGCTCGTGGCCGGAATGACCGTGATCGAGGTCCCCTGCGACATCACCCATCGGGTGACCGGCAATGACAGCGCCGGCCGCCTGCACCGCGCCTCCCAGTACAAGGACGTCCTGCGGGCGGTCGCCGGCCGCCGCCTGCGCCGACGCCGAGTGCCCGCCAAGGCCATGAACAAGGAGGCCGTGCACGACCAGTCGCCCTTCCGCGCCTACAAGGCCTGGGATGGACCTGGCGGCCCGGCCTCCTGATTCTCTACTCGTCTCTACTCGCCGGCCGCCGTCGGGAGGGCGAGGCAGAAAAGGCAGAAGCGGTTGCCGCCTCGGCTGGACCCGCTGCGGCGAGCCTGGCGGCCAGAATCGCCGTGAGCGCCGGCACCGCCGCCGCGGCTGAGAACCAGAGCATGACGAGCCCCGAGTCGTTGACGAGCACTTCGACGATCACGAGTACGGCCAGCGCCCGCCCCAGCGGGCGCAGCCACTGTGGCAGCACACCCGGTCCCGTGAGCCACGCGTAGGGCCCCCACCCCTGCCGGGCCTCGCGCACCGCGCGCATCGCCCACCGCCCGACCAGCACGATCGCGCCCACCCCGACGGCGAGCGCCGCCACTGCGAGCCAGTTGGAGATGAAGGGCGCGATGAGGGCCGTCGCCTTGCGTGTGAGGGTCGCCCCCGCAGTGCCGGTGAGCAACTGGTTGAAGAAGCCTCCCAGGTGAGTGCTCGAACCTCCGAACAGGAAATCGATCAGCCCGAGCAGGAGCACGATTCCCACGGCGGCCGCCCCGACAGCGACCCACCGCCGCCAGCCCAGGCGGACGCCGGCCAGTCCGGCCCCCAGCGCCACCAGGGCCGGCACCAGGGTCAGGGCCCCGCCGATGTCGGCGCCCATCTCAGGCGCCGCGTCCAGGATCAGCGCCATGACTCCGGGAACCGCCACGAGCGCAACCGCTGCGGCGTGCCTGCTTTCGCGCGACCCCTGCTGCGCGGCGACCAATGGACCCGCCCAGGCGGCGATCGTCACCAGGAGGGAGGCCGCGGCCAGTGCGAAGGCCGTGTTGGACATGCCGTAGAACCGGCCGGCCACGACGGCATTCATTCCCAGCGGCCCGTTGAAGGCGATAGGTGCCCGGTACCCGGCGTCGTAGAAGATGACGACTGCTGTGAGCGCCGCCAGCAGTAGTGATGAGATCAGCGCTGCGAGATCCTGAGGCGTAGCGGAGGTGGAGTCTGAGCCGCGGCCGTTGCCCGCACCCGCGATCCCGAGTTCTGTGAGCAGGAGCCGAGGCGCCTGCGGCCGCAGGCGCCGCATGAGGGCCAGCGCCCCTCGTGCCGCGGCTCCCGTCACGGTTACGGACGCCACGGCGAAGGCGAGCGCAAGGCCGAGTGCCGCCGCGGTGGCGTTTCCGGTTCGCCACCAGGGCAGCATGTTGGCCAGCCACAGCCCCGCCGGCAGCGCCGTGATCAGGCAGGCCGCCCAGGCTAGAGCGCGCAGGTGCTTCCTTGGAGGCGCGGTAGAGGTGGTCCCGGTGCCCGATGGGGTGGAGACTGCGGGGCCCATGGAGTCTGCGGCCGGCGAGTCGCCCGGGGCCTCTGAAGGATCCGGGGCGGTGGTCGGCCGGGGCTGCTCGCCGCCCGCCCGCCCGCGCGCTGCGGCCTGCGGCTCCCCGTCCGTCGTGGTCTGTGGTTCCTCGCTCGTTGCGGCCTGTGGCTCCTCGTCCGTTGCGGCCCGCGGGGCGCGCAGCACCCGGGCCGCCGCCAGCCCCAGGGCCAGGGCGGCGCCGATGAGCACCAGGCCTGCCGGAACGTTCGCGCGTTGGGAGGCTTGGGCATGAAGGGCGTCGTCGGCCAGCGGCCGGGCCTGCGAGACCCCACTGCTGACAGAGCCGGTGCCCAGCGCGCCGTCGGTGGGCTGCTCGCGGAGCTCGGGCGCTATCTCCAGCGGTTGCGACCAGTACGGGCCCGGCTTCTGGCCGGTGACGCCCAGGAACAGCGCGGGGGCGAGATCGGTGAGTTGGATGAGGCCCCTGCGGTGCGTGGATGGGCCGACCAGTAACCCCGTGCTCGTCTTCAGCGGAGAACTCGTTCCCGGGGGCAGGATCGCCAGCTGCGGGCTCGGGTCCGTGGCGTCGGCGACCGAGGCGACGACCACACGCGTGCCGGCAGGGGCGTCGGCGAGCGGCTCCAGGGCGGCGGCCAGTGCGAGGATACGGTCGGCGTCGGAAGCGTCGGGGGCGGAGCCTGCTGTGCTCGATGTGCTTGTCGGACTTGCTGGAAACGCCGCATCCCCCGCGTCACCTGGGTCCGCGGACTGCGGGACGGTGTCCGCAATGATCAGGTCGGGCGGATCCTCCCGAGCCAGGAGCTCGCTCGCAGAAGCACCGACGTCCGGGCTCACGCCGTCGTTGGTCAGCGCCAGGGCGCCTCCGCTCCCGACCGCCGCCGTGGTCGTCCCCGCGCGGGCCAGAACCCCGGCGAGCGTGCCGGCTCGCGCGGTGGTGGCGTTCGCCGTTCCCGCTGTTCCCGCGGTCCCCGCTGACCCTCCCGCCTCCGCGGCCTCCGCCCAGTCCGCCGGCCAGCGGCATCCGGCGCTCCCGTCGCCGGAGTGCTCGGCGGCCCGCACCCGGGCCCCCGCGCCGAGCGTCAGCCAGCCGTCCGCCGGGCAGGTGCGCTCCCCGACGGTGCGGGTGACCAGGTTGACCGGCCGCCCGGCGCCCGCATAGGCGAGCAGGGCCTTGGCCGCGGACGACAGGGAGGGGTCGTCGGAGTCTGATGCGGCCAGCAGATCGGCCCAGGTCAGGTCTACGGTGCCCAGGACGACCACGGGTCTGCGCTCACCGTGTTCACCGTTTTCACTGTGTTCGCCCTGTTGACCGCCCGGCTCCGACGCCTGGGCTGACGTTGGGTCTGCTGGATCTGCTGTGTCCCCGCCCGCTGCCACCGGGGAGGGAGCAGCGCTTGCCGTCGTGTTCGCCGTCGTGCCCTGCGTGGCGCCCTCTGTGGCGGTAGCCGGCGTCATCGAGGCCGTGGGGTGCGGCGAGGCGAGGGCCGAGCTCACCATGGTGGCGATCAGCCCGATGACCAGTGCCAGAACGAGGATGTAGACGACCGTGCGCACGAAGCGCTGCTGTCGTCTGCTCCGGTTACTCCGGGACGTGCTCATGGCGCCAGGGTACGTGCGCCGGCGCGCGGGCGGCTGGGCGCCTATGCGTAGCGGCGGGCCACGGACGCCGTCTCGGCGCCGTAGGAGCCCCCGAAGATGAAGGCGTGGATGATGAGCAGGTGAAGCTGGTGCAGGCCCACGCGCTCGCGCCACCCGTCCGCCAGGGGCGAGGCCTCGTCGTATCCGGCGACGATCCGCTCCAGATGGCGCTGCCCGAACACGCCCAGGGCCGCCAGGTCCGTCTCCCCGTGCGCGCCCTGGGCGAGCGGGTCGATGAGGACGCCGACGACGTCGCCTCTCCGTGGAGCCGGGTCCGGGAGTGCTGCGGGGTCGTCAGCGGTCGCCGGGGCGTCTGCGTCGTCGGCTCCCGGCCCGCGTCCCGCCCGGGGCGGCGCCCAGTCGATGGTCCACTCGGGCACCCACATGACGTTGCCGGTCCACAGGTCGCCATGGGTGCGGGCGACGGCGATCCTGTCCCCACGCTCGCGGGCCGCTCGGCGCACGAGCGCGGGCTGGTCGGCGTCGAAAGCGCCGTCGCGCAGGCGCTCGCAGACCCTCTCGATGACGGCGACATCCCGCGCCGTCATCGACCCCTGATCGAGACAGGGCGCCAGGTAGGGGGCCAGACGGTCCTCGGCGAAGAACTCGCCCCATCGCCGGGGCGCGGTTCCTGCAGGTTCGCTCCGGCAGGGTCGGATGCGCTCGTTCGAGCGGCCCATCTGCGTGCGACCGTCCCAACCGGGCGGAGCCGCTCCGAAGACGGGGGCGCCCGCGGCGTGCGTGACCGCGAGCGCTCGTCCGAAGGCCTCCGCGGCGGAAGCGGTCACGGAACCGGCGGCCAGCCGGGGCTCATCGATCCAACCCGGGCCGGTCGTCACCGGGACCACGTGGGCGCCGCCGTCGGCCATGGGCTCGGCCAGCCACTCCAGGCCCAGGGCCTCCAGGCCGGTGGCGCCAGGGAGATCGTCGTGCTTGCGGAAGGTGGGACCGGCGCTGCTCACCCGCCCAGCCTATTCCGCCTCGAGATCGGTTCACTTCCGCCGCGAGATCGGTCGTACTCCGCGTCGAGATCGGTCGTATTCCGGCTCGAGATCGGTCGGGTTCCGCGTCGAGATCGGTCCGGGCGGATGATTCCGCGGCCGCTTGTGCGCGCGAATGCTCACGGGTTCGGAGAGGCCGGGGAACGACGTCGTCGGGACTGCGTGTTTCGGATCGGCGGAGTCGCGCACCCGATCATGGCGTGCGTCGAGTTGCGTCGAGTCAGGCATCCCGCACATGCCGGATCGACAATTTAGGCTTGGCGCCATGAACCCCGCTCCCACCTGGTCCTTCCTGGGGCCTTCCGGCACCTTCTGCGAAATGGCGCTGCGGCAGGTCGCCCCAGACGACGTCGTCCTCGACTCCTGCCAGGACGTTCCCACCGCTCTGGATCGCGTGCGCGACCGGGCCGCCGAAGCCGCCGTCGTCCCCATCGAGAACTCGGTGGAGGGCGGGGTCAACGCGACCCTCGACAACCTCGTGGCGGGTGCGCCGCTCGTCATCACCGCCGAGATGGCCGTGCCGATCACCTTCGTGCTGGCCGGGCGCCCCGGCGTCGCGCTCGACGACGTGCGCGCCATCTCCACCCACCCCCACGCCTGGGCGCAGTGCCGCGGCTGGGTCCACCAGCACCTGCCCGAGGCGAGCTACGTCGCCGGCACCTCCACCTCCGCGCCGGCGCGCGCCCTTGCGGAGGCCGACGGCGCCGCGGACGCCGAGGCCCTGGGGTATCAGGCGGTCCTGTGCAACCCGCTGGCCGCCCAGCAGTACGGTCTGGACGTGCTGGCCGGGGGCGTGGCCGACAACCCCGACGCCGTGACCCGTTTCGTCAAGGTCGCGCGACCCGGGCGGGTCGGCGAGCCCACCGGCGCCGATAAGACCACGCTGCTCGTCCAGCTCTCCCACAACCGCTCGGGCGCCCTGCTGAGCATGCTCGAGCAGTTCAGCGCTCGCGGCGTCAATCTGACCCGCATCGAGTCCCGGCCGGTGGGGGATTCGCTCGGCCGGTACCGGTTCTCCATCGACGCCGAGGGGCATATCCGCGAGGAGCGCCTGCAGGCGGCTTTCATCGGCCTGCACCGCACGTGCCCGGTGGTGCGCTTCCTGGGCTCCTATCCGCGGTTGGACGCCCGCCCCGTGGTGGTGCCCGCCGGGACGAGCGACAAGGACTTCGTTGTCGCCCGTGCCTGGGTGGGCGACGTCCTGGCGGGCCGCACGCTCTGAGGTTTCTCGGCGAAGGGGGGGAGAGAGAAGTGCGCCGGACGCCTGCTCAGTCGGGGCGCCGCACGAGGAGCGAGCCCGCATCCATACGCGCTCTCAGGCCGCGTGTGGGCGCGATCAATTCGCCGTCGACCTGGACCGGTGCCGAGTCGGTGAGCCGAATGATCGCTTCGGTGCCGCGACGCAGAGTCACGCGTCCCAGCGCGCGGGCGGGGTCGGAGTAGGTGGCGGCGAAGGGCGGTAGGACCTGGCGCGCCAGGGAGCTCCATCCGGCCACGCCGCCGACCGTGTCGATCACCGCGACATCCAGCACGCCGTCGTCCATGCGCGCCTCGCGCAGCAGCGTGATCCCGGCGGGCAGGCGACCCCCGTTGGCCACCAGCACGGTGCGCCCGCGCAGGCGCTCGACCCGCTCACCGCCGTCGGTCTCTCGCACCCGCACGACCATGTCCATATGGGGGGAGTCGAGGTTGGCGACCGCGGCCACCGCGTAGGCGCCCCAACGGATCCGCGCCTTGAGCTCGGGGCGCGTGGAGGCGACCAGGCCCGCGTCGAAGCCGATCCCGGCCACCACCATGCAGACGTGCTCGCTCCCCAGCGTGGGGCGCGCCCAACCGCCTGGCGGTGCGGGAAGGGAGGCGCTGCCGGGCTCGGTGCTCACCCACGCCAGGTCCGCGGGCCGGGCTGTGCCGTGTGCGGCCACCTCGAGTGCCGCCTCAAGGCGGCCGATGGGCAGGCCGAGATTGCGGGCGGCGAGGTTAGCAGTGCCCAGGGGCAGGATCGCCATGTCGACGCCGGTGCGGGCCGTGCCGGCGGCGACGGCTCGCACGGTCCCGTCTCCGCCGGCCGCGACAACGAGGCTCGCCCCGGAGGCGACGGCGAGGCGCGCCTGCATGACGCCGGGCTCGGCGGGCGTGGTCTCCAGCCAGACCGGCTCGACGTAGCCGGCATTGCGCAGGGAGGTGGTGATGCGCCGTCTGACGGCGTCGGTCGCCGCGGGCTTGCTGGGGTTGACGACGACGCAGGCCAGGGGGCGTGTGCGTGCCCTCGTCGTGTCCCGGCGCGTGGTCATGTGCTCCAGCGTACGGGCGAAGTCGATTCTGGGGCAGGGAGGCCGCGGGGGAGCGGCCGCGTCGAGATCGGTCGCACTCCGGCTCGAGATCGGTCCGGTTCCGCGTCGAGATCGGTCGCAACTCGCCGCGAGATCGGTCCGCGCTGGGGCCTGTACGTCGAGATCGACTTTTTCGCACGAAACAGACGGCGCCACCGTCGATCTCGTTCGAAAAAGTCGACCTCGACGGGGCCCGCCGCCGTTGTACGCGCTCAGCCGTTCAGGGGGAGCATGGGCAGCCCGGCGTCGGCCGCCAGTCGAGTGAGGACCTTCGCGAGTCGGGTGAAATCCTCCGAGCGCGAGGACGAGGTGCGGTGGACGATGCCGATCCGGCGCACCGGGCCGCGACCGGCGAAGCGCGCGACGGCGTAGTCCTCATGGTCGAGCATGCGCAGCGCCCCTTCGGGCACGACGGTGATGCCCACGCCATGGACGACCATGCGCACGACCGTGGACAGGGTCGTGGCCACGGCGGCCGGCGGGTGGGAGCTGTAGCGCTGGCAGAGGGCCAGCGTCTGGTCGCGCAGGCAGTTGCCCTCGTCCAGGAGCAGCAATTGCTGCTCCTCGAGCTCCTCGGTGCTCAGGTCGGTGCGTCCGGCCCAGGGGTGGTTCCGGGGGACCAGGACGACGAGCGGCTCGTCGAACATGGGCACGGCGGCGGCGCGGTGGAGGTCGACGTCGATGGCGATGACGGCGGCGTCGAGACGGCCCTGACTCAGCATGTCCAGGATGTCGCCGGTGACCATCTCGCGCAGCTCGGGGTGCAGGGAGGGCAGCTCGGCGGGCAGGCCGTCGAGGATCACCGGGGCCATGTAGGGGGCGAGGGTGGGGATCAGGCCCAGGCGCATCGTCCCGGTCAGAGCGGCGCCCTGACTGGCGACGGCGTCGTTGAACGACTCCGCGGACAGGACGGCCTCGCGGGCGTAGGGGAGCAGGGTCTCGCCGAGCGGGGTGACGAGGACTCGGCGAGTGGTGCGCTCGACCAGTTCTCCTCCGACGCGCTTCTCCAGGGCGGTGATCGCCTGGGACAGGCTCGGCTGGCTCACGCCGAGGGTGGCGGCCGCCTCGCCGAAGTGCTGGTGATCGCATAGCGCGACGAAGGCTCTGAGTTGCGAGAAGGAGGGCGGGGATGAAGTGGGCATGTGGAGTCCTGAAGGTGTCAGATGGTCGGGCTCTTGATAAGCGAAGGCCTACTCTTTAGATAACAGTACGGTATTCCCAATTAATCTGAGCCGTTTTACAGGTGACATCACAGCGGGGGTGGCGGTGGTGGTTCGTCACACTCGGACGGGCCGTCCGGATGGCGACTCGGCCGGGCCGCTCAGCTGCCGGTTCGGCCGGCCCGCTCGTCCATACACCCGCCCGGTCTGGGGTGCGGGGAGGCGTGTCACGGGGTGTTGAGGGCTTCAAAGAGGAGTTGACGCCGGCCACTCTTCAGCTTATTGTTGACCTCAACAACAAAACGATGAAGGCTTTTAATAGCTGCTATCGAGCTAGATATGGAGTGTGAAGAGCTCAATGAAGAGTGATTCCATCTGTGATAGTCCTAAATCAGAAGAGCGATCCGGTGCCGCCGACGGAGAGGCTGACGGAGACGCCGACAGGGAGGCTGTCTTCGCCGTCCTGTCCCAGCTTGTCGGCCCTCTCGGGCGCTCGCTGCCCGGGCCCGTGGAGATCGTCCTTCACGATCTCGCCGCCCTGCCCAACTCGATCGTCGCCATTGAGGGGGATGTCACCGGGCGCCGCCCCGGGGACCCGGCCACGGATCGGCTCCTCGAGACCGCCGCCAGCGGCAGCTTCGAGACGCGCACCGGATATCGCACGACCTCTCCGAGTGGCCGCAGCCTGCTATCGACGACGATCGTCATCCGTGACGCCGCAGGCCGACCCGCCGCCGCGCTGTGCATCAATCGGGACGTGACCGACTGGCAGATCATCGGCAGTGCCGCGCGCTCAATTCTCGGTGAGAACGAGGCCGGGCTCGACGCTGGGGGCAGCGGGGGCGTCGGGGGCGTCGGGCAGAACGAGCGGAATGCTCAGGATGAGCGGAGCGGCGCGGCGGCGCTCGGCTCCGCGGACGGCGGAGAGGCCTTCGTCCACGACGTCGATGAGCTGGCCGCCGCCGTCCTTCGGCAGGCTGTTGCCGAGCAGGACGTGCCCGTCTCCCTCATGCGCAAGGCGCACAAGGTGGAGGCCGTCCGCTCCTTGAAGCGGCGCGGCTTCTTCATGCTGCGCGACGCCGTCGAGATGGCGGCACAGGCCCTGGGCGTGACTCGATTCACCATCTACAACTACCTCAACGAGATCGGCGAGAGCGCCGACCGGCAGCGCGAGGACGGCAAGCCCCCGGCGTCTTCAGCCTCCTCGATCCCGGCCACCGCGGCGGAGGATCCGTCATGACCGCCGCGCCGCCGTCGGGGGCCGGGGGCTTCGAGGAGCACCTCGACCGCTGGGGCACCCACAGCGCGAAGTGGGATCTACTCGCCGCCCGCCTCGGGCCCGAAGCCGTCAGCATGTCGGTTGCCGACATGGAGCTACGCACCGCCCCGTGCGTGATCGACGCCGTCACCGCGGCCGCGCGGCACGGGACCTACGGGTACACGGAGGTCTTCGACGACTTCAGGCGGGCGGCCGTCCTCTGGCAGCGCGAGCGGCACGGCTGGGCGCCCGAGCCCGGCTGCGTCCGCTTCTTCCCACGCGTCGTCCAGTGCGTGAGCGCCCTGCTCAATGTCGTCCTTCCCGACCGCCGCGCCGCCCGGCCCGTCGTCGTCACCCTCGACCCGGCCTACGGGCCGCTCCTCGAGGTCGCCGAGCGGTCCGGTGCCGAGATCCGCCGCGTCCCCCTCCTCCTGGACGACTTCCCCGCATCGCCCGCACGAATCGACATCCCGGCCCTTGAGCGGGCGCTCGACGGCGCCGACCTGTTCCTGCTGTGCAATCCGCACAACCCCACCGGCCGCATCTGGACGGCCGAGGAGCTGGGCGCCGTCGCCGATGCGGTCCTGCCCACCGGCGTCCTCGTGCTCTCCGATGACATCCACGCCGACTTCCAGCGCCCCGGACGCACCCGCTACGCCCCCATCGCCAGTACCCGCCCCGCCCTGTGGGAATCGGGCCGCCTCATCCAGTGCGCCTCGCCCGGGAAGACCTTCACCATTGCCGGCCTCGAGGCCACCGCCGTCCTCGCCCCCGGGGACCTCGGGGACGAGCTCGAGGCCGCCAAGCGCCGGATGGGCCTGCACAACCCCTCCTACTTCGCGATTCCGGCGGCCATCGCCGCATGGACCCGAGGGGGTCCGTGGGTCGATCGCCTTCGCGCCTTCATCGATGCCAATCTCGCCGAGGCCGTGAGGATCGTCCGGGCCGAGCTGCCCCGCGCCCGCGTCGCGGATCCCGACGGCACCTACCTCGTCTGGGTCGATGCGCGCTCCTACCTGCGCGACGAGGCCGACCTCGACCGCGCGGTGCGGGCCTGCCGCGTCGCGGTCACCCCCGGCGAGGACTTCGGGGAGCGCTACGCGGGCTGGTTCCGCATCAACACGGCCCTGCCGGCGGGCGAGCTCGCCGCCGCACTGCCGCGTCTGTGCCGTGAGATCCGTGCGGTCGGCGCGGTCGGCGCCGCTGAAGCCGGCAGCACTGCCGGCGCCGCTGAAGCCGGCAGCACTGCCGGGGCCGCCGGTTCTCAATCACGATCTGTTCCCACTCACTGAGAAAACAACTGAGAAAGGTATCCCTTCATGTCCGAATCCCGCATCAAGGACGATGCCGGCTCCACCAGCTCCCAGGGCTCCGAGAGCCCCCGGGCCGACCGGGCCGACCGGGCCGACCGGGCCGACAAGGCCCGTGCCCATCGGAGTCCCAGCGTCTGGGTCGCCGCGATCCCCGTCCTCACCCTCATCGTCCTCCTGGGCGGCGGCTATATCGCCGCGGAGCTGCCCGTCGAGCCGCTCCTCATCGCCTCGGCCGTCGTCGCGGGCGTCGTCGCCCGGTACCTCGGCTACGGGTGGGACGAGATCATCTCGTCGATCGCGGAGAAGATCGCCAAGACCATGCCGGCGATCCTCATCCTCATCTGCGTCGGCCTCCTCATCGGCACGTGGATGGCCGGCGGCACGATCCCCATGCTCATCTACTTCGGGCTGAAGATCATCAGCCCGAAATTCCTCGCCCTCATCGCCCTCATCGTCACGGCGATCGTCTCCCTGTGCACCGGCACCTCCTGGGGCTCGGCGGGCACGGTCGGGGTCGCCTTCATGGGCGTGGCAATGGGTGTGGACGCGAACCTGCCGATGGTCGCAGGGGCCATCGTCGCCGGCGCCTACTTCGGCGACAAGCTCTCGCCGCTGTCGGACACGACGAACATCGCCTCGGTCGCCACCGGCGTGAACCTCTTCACGCACATTCGGCACCTCATGTGGACCACTGTCCCCGCCTTCCTCGTCTCGGCTGTCGTCTACACCATCTTCGGCATCCAGTCCCACGGCGGGGCCGTTCCCGAGAAGGTGGGGACGATCCTGAGCACCCTCGATGCCGCCTTCAACTGGAACATCCTGCTGCTGGTTCCGGTCGTCGTCGTCCTGGGCGGCTCCATCTGGAAGAAGCCGACGATCCCCGTCATGCTGGTCTCCGCGGCCTGCGCCATGATCAACGCCGTCGTCTTCGAGCACGTGAGCTTCAAGAATGCCGTCGTCGCCGGGGTCAACGGCTTCGAGGTCGACATGGTCGGCAAGGCGGGCTTCGACGCCTCCGCCGTCATCGAGGACGTGAGCCGCCTCCTCAACCGCGGCGGCATGAACTCGATGATGAGTGTCCTGCTCATCTGCTTCTGCGCGATCAGCTTCGCCGGCGTCGTGTCGGTCTCGGGCTCCCTCGACGTCCTCATCTCCCGGGTCCTCAAGCCGGTCCACTCGACTTTCGGCCTCATTCTCGCCACGATCGTCACGGGCCTCGCGACGATCGGCATCACCTCCAACGGGCAGGTCTCCCTCCTCATCCCCGGCGAGATGCTGCGCGATGAGTACGTTCGCCGGGGCCTGCACCCGAAGAACCTCTCTCGGACGATCGAGGACGCCGCGACAGTGTGGGAGCCGATTCTCCCGTGGACTTCTGCGGGCGCCTACATGGCCGGAACACTGGGTGTCGCCACGCTCAGCTACATGCCGTGGGCCGTCTCCAACTGGATCGCCATCTTCTTCGCGATGCTCTGGGGCGCGACCGGCATCGGGATCGCACGCCTGTCCTCGCAGGAGCGGGAGCGGATGCTCGCCGAGGGCTGATGCGGAGGCCTGCCAGTGCTGTCCGCCGGCCTCGGCGGACAGCACCCCGCCGCGCGTGTCGAGATCGGTCGTAACCCGTGTCGAGATCGGTCCGGTTCCGGCTCGAGATCGGTGGTACTACCGGTGCGAGGTTGTGGTGTGTCATTACATCTGAG
>NZ_JH711481.1:349965-362753 GCF_000269805.1 Actinomyces massiliensis 4401292 | reverse complement strand
CACAGCACACTCACCGAAAAATCCCGTCATTCCAACAAAAACCAGCCCCCCACCCCGCAGAGGCCCCGCCCTCCCATGTGCAACACCAACGACAACCACACCCGAAGCACGCACCCACCACGCCCCACACCGAGATCGGTCCAGTTCCGGCTCGAGATCGGTCCAATTCAGCCCGACCAACCCGACGTCGAAGCACGCACGACAAGCTCAGGGGCCAAAACCACATGCCCCACCTCGGGAACCATCGACGAACAGCAGACCCGCGGAAGCACGACCGATCTCGACGCGAAACTCAACCGATCTCGGCACGGGTTACGACCGATCTCGACGCGAGTTTCGACCGATCTCGTGGCGGAACCGGACCGATCTCGGCGAGGGGGTGGTGAGGGGATGACAAAGGGGCGAGCGGGTCCGCGCGCGGCCCGGCCCCTCGCTACACTCGGCTCCATGATCGACCTGCGCGTGCTCCGCGAGAACCCCGAGCCTTACCGCGCCAGCCAACGAGCCCGTGGTGCCGACGTCGCCCTCGTCGACCGCATCATCGAGGCCGATGAGGCCCGCCGCACCCTCCTGCAGAACTTCGAGTCTTTGCGCGCTGAGCAGAAGACCGTGTCCAAATCGGTCGGCAAGGCCTCGCCGCAGGAGCGCCCGGCGATCCTCGCCCGGGCCAAGGAGCTCGCGGCCGGGGTCAAGGAGGCGCAGGCGCAGGCCGATGCCGCAGCCGCGGCCCTCGATGAGCTCGCCCACCAGTTCCAGAACCTCATCGAGGGCGCCCCGGCCGGCGGCGAGGAGGACTACGTCGTCCTGCGCCACGAGGGCGGTCGGCCCCGCGACTTCGCCGCCGAGGGATTCGAGCCCGCCGACCACCTGGCGCTCGGCGAGGGCCTGGACATCATCGACACCCGCCGCGGCGCCAAGGTCTCCGGAGCCCGCTTCTACTATCTCAAGGGCTGGGGCATGCGCCTGGAGCTCGCCCTCATGACGGCGGCCCTCGACCGCGCCGTCGCCCACGGCTTCACCCCCATGACCACCCCCACCCTGGTCACCCCGCAGGTCATGGGCGGCACCGGATTCCTGGGCGCCCACAGCGACGAGATCTACTACCTGCCCGCCGACGACCTCTACCTCACCGGCACCTCCGAGGTGGCCCTGGCCGGCTACCACGCCGATGAGATCCTCGACCTGTCCGCCGGCCCGCTGCGCTACATGGGCTGGTCCACCTGCTACCGCCGCGAGGCGGGCGCCGCCGGCAAGGACACCCGCGGCATCATCCGCGTCCACCAGTTCAACAAGGCCGAGATGTTCGCCTACGTCCGCCCCGAGGACGCCGCCGCCGAGCACGAGCGCCTCCTGGCCATGGAGGAGGAGATGCTGGCCCTGGTCGAGCTGCCCTACCGCGTCATCGACACCGCCGCCGGGGACCTGGGCTCCTCGGCCGCCCGCAAGTTCGACTGCGAGGCCTGGCTGCCCACCCAGGAGCGCTGGATGGAGGTCACCTCCACCTCCAACTGCACCACCTACCAGGCCCGCCGCCTGGCCGTGCGCGAGCGCCGCGACGGGAGGACCTCGCCGGTGGCCACCCTCAACGGCACCCTGGCCACCACCCGCTGGATGGTCGCCATCCTGGAAAACCACCAGACGCCCGACGGCGCGGTGCGCGTGCCCGAGGGCCTGCGCCCCTATCTGGGCGGTCTCGAGATCATCGAGCCCGTCGTCTGAGACGCCGCCCGTGAACGACCACGATGCCGACTCGGCACCCGAGAACGGCCCTCCGGCCCCCGGTTCCGCGGCGGGTCCCCGCGCCGTCGCCTCGACTGGGCGGCCTCTCGCCGAGCCCGCCGCGGGCCGCGAGACCGGCGCCCGCTCGGAGCCCTCGAGCGATCGCACCCGCGCTCACCGCACGATTCGGCCGCTGTCGCATGACGACTACCAGCGCGTGGTCCGGGCCCGCATGGCGGACCTGGACCGGCTCGCCCCTATCCCCGCCGAGGTGCGGGACGGAAAGCCGCTCGGCATCGTGTCGCCGGATCCTCTGCCCGGTGGCGCCGCCGGCAGCGGCAGTACCTCCGCCGGCACGGTGGCCGGGTCAGTGACTGGCTCAAGCGCCCCGGCCGTCGGACTCCTTCCCGACGAACGGCTCCTGGTCGCCCTCGACGTCGACGGCACCATCTTGGATATCGAGGGGCGCATCTCAGAGCGGATGATGGCCTCCCTGGCCCGTCTGCGCGCCCGCGGCGTCCGGCTCGTCATCTCGACGGGGCGCGGCATTCAGGCGGCCCTGCCCGTGGCGCACCGTGTCGGGCTGACCGATGGGTGGATGATCTGCGCCAACGGCGCCATCACCCTGCGCATGGATCCCACCGCGCCCAGGGGCTACGAGGTCATCGACTCGGTCACTTTCGATCCCGCCGACGCCATCGCGGCCCTGTCGCGCGCGGTACCCGACGGCATCGTCGCCGTGGAGGTCCTCGGCGGAGGCTTCAAGGTCTCGCGGCCCTTCCCCGACGGTGAGCTCATTGAGGCGCAGAGGGTCGTGAGCCTGGAGGAGATGGCCTCTCAGCCCGTCACCCGCGTGGTGCTGCGCGCGCCGGGGATGGATGTGGAGGAGTTCTCGGAGCTGGTGGCCGGCTGCGGGCTCCACTCGGTGGAGTACGCGATCGGGTGGACCGCCTGGCTGGACGTCGCCCCCGCTGGCGTGACCAAGGCGTCCGCCCTGCAGGCCCTCGCCGCGCGGCTGGGCGCGGATGCTGAGCGCGCCGGGCATGCCGGGCGCGCTGAGCACGCTGAGCAAACCGGACACACCGGACACACCGGGCAAAAGATGCACACCATCGCGGTGGGCGACGGCGCCAACGACATCGAGATGCTCCGGTGGGCGGGAATCGGTGCAGCCATGGGATCGGCGCCCCAGTCGGTCAAGGATAGCAGTGACATCGTCACCGAGCCGGTGTGGCACGATGGCTGCGCCGCCCTACTCGATGCCGTTGTCGAGCGAACTAGAAAGAGGGACCGGAGCTGATGGCGCGTTCACTGCTCACTCATGCCTTCCGCGCGCTTGCGCTCACCGCCGTCCTGGCGCTGACCGGTACGGGCCTGACCGCCTGCAGCAGGCCGCACGACCATAACTCCGACCTCAGCTCCTGCGAGGTCCTCGCCAGATACGCGCCCAAGGACGGGGCGAGCGGCTCCGTCAAGATCGCCACCGCCCTGACCGGCACGGAGGGGGAGCGCTTCGAGCAGTCCCTGGCGCGCTTCGAGGAGTGCACGGGTATTGACGTCGTGCACGAGGGCAGCGACAAGCTCGAGGAGAACCTGCGCGGCAGGGCCGCTGGGACGGCTGACTGGAATGCTGATCTCGCCGTCGTCCCGCAGCCCGGGCTCGTGGCTGATCTCGCGGACGAGGGCGCGCTCAGCCCGCTGTCCGACGTCGTGGGCGCCAATGTCGAGCTCGGCTGGGATCATGCCTGGTCCGCGGCCGGCACCGTCGACGGCACCTTCTACGGGGCGCCGCTCATGGCCTCGGTCAAGTCCTTCGTGTGGTACTCCCCGCGGGCCTTCGCCGACGCGGGGTATGAGGTTCCGGCCACCTGGGACGAGCTGGTCGCGCTGACCAACAGGATCGCGGCTGACCACCCCAAGGGCGAGGTGACGCCCTGGTGCCTGGGAATGGCCGACGGCGGCACCACGGGCTGGTCCATGTCTGACTGGCTCGAGGAGAGTCTGCTGACCACCGGCGGCGTCGAGGCCTACGACGCCTGGGCCGACCACGACGTCGCCCTCGACTCTCAGCCCGCCGTCAACGCCCTGGGCACGGTCGACTCCCTGCTGATGGAGAAGGGGCATGTTCCCGGCGGGCGCGAGGGCGCCCTGTCCACCACCATGGAGCAGGCCGGCCAGCAGCTCGTGGACGGCTCGTGCCTCATGATGCTGGCCTCCTCGAGCTTCGAGACGACTCTGCCCGCCGGCACCATCATTACCGACGTCAAGGGGCGCAGCGGAAACGGATCGAGCAGCAGTCCGACGACGAGCGGCAGTGCCGCAGCGAGTGGCGGTGCCACGACTGCCGGGACTGACGGGGCCGACGGCGCTGCCGGCACTGAAGAGGGTGCTGGCGCTGAGGGCGCTGAGGGCGCTGACGGTGCTGCGAGCGCTGCTGGCACTGCCGGCGCTGAGGGCACTGCGAGCGCCAGCGCCACTGCGAGCAGCGGGCCGCCTGTGAGCATATCGGCCTTCACCTTCCCCGGCGTCGGCGACGACGATGGGGATCCTCCGGTGCTCGTCGGCGGGGATTACCTCGTCTCCCTGCATCAGGCGGACGGGACGTCCGATGCGGCCGACGCCGTCATGGACTACCTCACCAGCGCCGAGTGGGCGCAGCAGCGGGCGGAGCTGGGCGGGGTGGCGACCGCCAATCGCGGCGTGGACGTGAGCGAGGTCAGCTCCGACGTGACCGTTCGCGCCACGCGCATCCTCCAGTCGCGCCAGAGCGTGATCCGCCTGGACGCCTCCGACTCCATGCCCGCCGAGGTCGGCACCGACGCCCTGTGGTCGGCGCTGACCTCCTGGACGGCCGGGGACCTGGATGCCAAGAAGGCGCTGGGGCAGGCGGAGGCCGCCTGGCCCAAGTGATCCGGGCGACCCGCGTGAGCGGCAGGCTCGAGCGAGCGGTCGCCTGGCCCGCGTGAGTGGTCGCCTTGCCCGAGCGAGCGGCAGGGCGGGGCGCGCTATTGCGTCCTCACGTCGAGGTCGACTTTTTCGAACGAAGTAGACGGTGCCACCGTCTACTTCGTTCGAAAAAGTCGACCTCGACGCGTGAGGCGTAGGCACCATAGGGCGGACACCACGACGGGCCGCCTGCTAACGTACGACTCGTCCGGTTCGCCGTCACGATGCGCGGGCCATTGAGAATATCTGCGGACATCTGCGGATATCTGAGGACGTCAAGCAGCGGGAGCGCCGACCGGGTCGAGGAGGACTCATGGGACTGGGATGGTTCGGAGCGCCGGAGCACAATCGCTGGCTCGCCGCTGAGACGCATGCCCTGCTCCATTTCGCGCGGTCGGCCAAGGTTCCGGCGGGCTTCGGCTGGATCGGCGAGGATGGCCAGGTCGATACCTCTCATCCAGTCGAGCTGTGGATCACCGGCCGCATGACCTTCGCCTTCTCGCTGGGCGCCCTCATGGGCATCCCCGGCTGCCGTCGCTACGCCGACCACGGAGTGCGCTCCCTGAGCCGGGTGATGCGCGATACCGAGCACGGCGGCTGGTACTCCGCCGTCGGACATGAGCTCGACGCCAAGGGCCGGGGCGTCCCCGTCGATCCCGAGGGACGCAAGGAGTGCTACCAGCACGCCTTCGTCCTGCTCGCCGCGGCCGCCGCCACCGCCGCCGACCGCCCCGGCGCCCATGAGCTTCTGCGCGACGCCATGGCGGTGCAGGACCGCTACTGGTGGGATGAGACCTACGGTCTGCCATTCGAGTCCTACGCCCGCGATTTCACCGACCCCGAGGACTACCGCGGCATCAATGCGGCCATGCATACGGTCGAGGCATACCTCGCCGTCTCGGACGTCACCGGCGACCTGACCTGGCTCACGCGCGCGGTCCAGATCATCGACTTCGCCGTTAATGTCCAGGCGCGGACGAATGACTGGCGCCTGCCGGAGCACTACGACACCCACTGGCGCCCCGACCTGGACTACAACAAGGACCAGCCGGCCCACCCCTTCCGGCCCTACGGCGTCACACCGGGGCACGGCCTGGAATGGGCGCGCCTGATCGTCCAGGCCCGCTCCGCCCTCGTGACCCGTTCCCTGCCCGTGCCGGATTGGATGCTCGACGCCGCCGAGGAGCTCTTCGACCGGGCGCGCACCGATGGCTGGCGCGTGGACGGCGCTCCCGGCTTCGTCTACACCACGGATTTCAACGGCACGCCGATCGTCCACGAGCGCATGCACTGGGTGGTCTGCGAGGGCATCAGCGCCGCTGCCGCTCTGCGCCGCGCACTGCTCGACGACGGCCGCGGAGAGATCGAGGTCGAGCACTACGAGCACTGCTACCGCTCCTGGATCGACTACGCGGAGGAGCACCTCATCAAGGCTCCGGGCGTGTGGGTCCACGAGCTCGACCGGGACAACGAGCCCTCCACCCGCACCTGGGCGGGCCACCCGGACATCTACCACGCCCTGCAGGCCACGCTCATGCCCCGTCTGCCCGTGTGGCCGGCGATGGCGCAGGCCTTGGCGGAGGGACGTCTGGACAAGCCCGCCTCGCCGGTGCCGGCGTCGGCCAAACCGACTCGCAGACGGGGGTTCTTCTCCCGCGGTTGACGCCGGTCGGCGCGGCCGATGCCGTTGATTCGGTTGAGGCGGTTGAGGCGGCTGAAGCGGATTGCCCGCGTGGGCCATGGCGTTGCGCACCGGGGCGGTGGTGGTAGTGTCGGGTCGCCCGCACGAGCATCGAGTGGTTCGAGTGGTTGTCGGGCATGGAGAGATGACAGAGCGGCCGAATGTGGCGGTCTTGAAAACCGCTGTGCGCCTGGCGCACCGGGGGTTCGAATCCCCCTCTCTCCGCCATTGAGCCGGTCGTGCTCCGCCGCGAGTTCGGTCGTAACCCGTGCCGAGATCGGTCCACTTCCGCGTCGAGATCGGTCGCAGTCCGCACCGAGATCGGTCCGCACCGGGCTCACACGTCGAGGTCGACTTCCTCGAACGAGATCGACGGCGCCACCGTCGCCTTCGTTCGAAAATGTCGACCTCAACGTGAGGGGGCGGGCGGCGCGAGTGGCTGCCGAGCGGCGTCTGCACTGGCGATCAGGGTTTGGCCTCGCACTGTGCTCTGAGGTAGGCTCGTCGGGCCGATCCGGCACATGGAGATGTCGCATAGTGGCCTAGTGCGCCTTCCTGCTAAGAAGGTTGGGGATAAAACCCCTCGGGAGTTCGAATCTCCCCATCTCCGCTCTCCGCCGCACTCGCGGGCTCATCGCGTCGCGCCCGCAGCGTTCGGCCTCTGCCCGCGCCGCCTTCTTCTGCCGCCGCGCAGCCTTTCCAGCCTGCTCAGTCCGCCCGATACATGTGAGAGCGGTCATTTCCGCGGGTCACGCCGGGACGGTACCGTGTGCCCGACAGCTCCCCTCTCCTCCCCATGATCTCCAACTCCCCATGATCTCCAACTGATCCCCACTGACGCACCACGATGTGCGCCTGACCCTGGCAGGAAGAAGAATCGTGCGCCACATCCCTTCACTGCGCCGCGTCGCCGCGGCGGGCGTTGCAGTCCTCACAACCCTGACAACCCTCACAGCTCTCACAACCCTGACAGTCCCGGCCCTGGGAGCCCTGGCGGCCCCCATCGCGGTCGCCGCTCCCGACGATCAATCTCAATCCCAGTCGCAGACCCAGACCCAGACCGCCACCGGCGATCCGTCCTCGAAGATCACCGCCGACCTGACCATGCCCGACGGCACCAAGGCCGAGACGGTCGAGAACCGCTGGTTCGTCCAGTTGTCCTCCCCGGGTACCGCGGCCGGCGGGTCTCAGGCCGCCATCGAGGCCGAGCATGCCGACCTCGCCAAGGCGATCAAGGACGCCGGCATCGATGCCCAGGTCACCACGGAGTACGAGACGCTGTGGAACGGGGTCGCCCTGTCGGTCGGCGACTCCGAGGTCGACTCCCTGGCCAGGCTCGACCAGGTCGTCGCGATCAAGCCCGTCGTCGCCATCCCCCGCCCGGACGACGCCGCGGGCGACGACCGCACCGATGCGGACAAGGCCGAGGGCATCAGCTCGCCCCAGATGACTCACGCACTGGGCATGACCGGCGCCGACGTCGTCCAGTCCAAGCTCGGCTACACCGGCAGCGGAGTCAAGATCGGCATCATCGACTCCGGCATCGACTACGACCACGTCGAGTTCGGCGGCACCGGCACCCCGGGCGCCGAGACCCCCGATGGCGACGGCTCCACGGCGTTCCCCACCTCCAAGGTCGTCGCGGGCTACGACTTCGTCGGCAATGCCTACGGCGACCCCAATGTCGCGGAGGAGTCCGCGCGCTACAAGGCCGTCCCGGACGCCTACCCCGATGACTGCAAAGGTCACGGCACCCACGTCGCGGGCATCGCCGCGGCCAAGGGAACGCCCGGCACTGAGCAGGTCACCGGCGTCGCCCCCGACGCCCAGCTGGGCGCCTACCGGGTCTTCGGCTGCGCGGGCCTGACCAGCGCCGAGATCCTGACCGCCGCCATGGAGAAGGCCGGCGACGACGGCATGGACATCGTGAACCTGTCGATCAACGCCGAGTACATGGTCTTCCAGGACTACCCGACCGCCGTCGCCGCCGAGAGCCTGGCCTCCAAGGGCGTCATCGTGACCGGCTCCCAGGGCAATAGCGGCGATGCGGGCCGTTGGACCATGGGCGCCCCCGCCTCGGCCGAGCACGTCCTGGCCGTCGGCAGCGTCGACAACACGGTGGAGAAGAACTTCTACATGACCGTCTCCACCAACCCCGACCAGAAGTACCTCTACGCGCCGGCCGAGGGCGGCGGCGCCGAGGTCGTCCGCGACGACGCGGCTACGCATCCGCTTCTCGCCGCCGGGGACCCGACCGCCGACGGCGCGGACGAGGAGACCGACGCCTCCCTGCTGTGCACCGCCCCGGCGGCCGGCACGTACTCCGGCAAGACCGTGCTGATCCGGCGCGGGATCTGCCCCCAGCGGCAGAAGGTCCTCAACGCCCAGGCCGGCGGCGCCGACGCCGTCGTCCTCGACAACGATCGGCCGGCCATCTTCACCGCCTTCCTGTTCGGCGACGACGGGGAGCAGATCACCATCCCGGTGGTCACCATCTCCCAGGAGGACGGCGACGCCATCCGCGGCGCGCTCGCGGCCGACTCCACGCTGACCTACACCGAGGACGTCGCGGAATTCGACCGCGCCACCGCCGGGCTCGTCTCCTCCTTCTCCAGCTGGGGTCTCAACGAGTCCCTGCAGACCAAGCCCGACGTCGTCGCCCCGGGAGGCAAGATCTGGTCCACCTGGCCGATCGACCACGGCGGTCCCTACCTGACCGCCCAGGGAACCTCGATGGCCGCTCCGTACACGGCCGGCATTGCGGCTCTCGTCATGCAGGCGCATCCGGAGATCAAGGACGCGTCGGGCTTCGACGCCTTCGAGCAGATCGCCTGGCGCCTGCACTCCACCGCCAACCCGGTGCCCTGGACCGACGCCGGGGGAGACACCTCGCTCCTCGAGTCCGTCGCCCGCCAGGGGGCCGGACTCATCGACGCCGATGCCGCCGTCCTGGCCACCACGCAGACCAGCTCCTCGGCGCTCAGCATCGGCGAGTACGAGAAGCACCCCGACGGGTATCAGACCTCGGTGACCCTGACCAACCATGCCGACAGCCCCGTGACCTACGCACTGTCCCACGAGGACGCGGTGACGATCACCGGCTCCTCGGAGGCGCCTCAGCGGGGCACGGCCTCGCCGTCGACCGTCTCCAGCGATGGTCGGTCGGTCACGGTCCCGGCGGGCGGGACCGCCACCGTCGATGTCACGATCACGGCGCCTGAGGGCGTCGCCGACGGCGACTTCTTCGGCGGATGGATCGTCCTGACACCGTCCACCGGGGACAGGGCGCTGCGCGTCCCCTTCCAGGGCGTGGGCGGCAACCTCGCACTGGCCGGAGTCCTGGGTGGGTACACCTCCTTGGGCAACCTCAAGGGCGAGCCCGTCGACCCGGCCTCCTACGTGTACGGCGACTCCGCGCTCACCAGCCTGGGCGCCTACGAGGACCTTCCGGTCGTGTTCATAGAACCGGCCATCCCGTATCGCGACTCGACTATGGAGGTCTCCCGCGTCAACGCCGACGGCACCACCGAGAACCTCGGCGTGGTGGCCTCCAGTGCGGGCACCCACACCCGTGCGGATGAGCCGCGATTCGTGTGGAACGGCAGCTATCTGGTGGGCGACAAGGTCATGCAGGCCCCCACCGGGCAGTACCAGCTCACCGTGCGCGCGCTTCCCGTGGGCGGTGACAAGGATCAGGACTCCGACTGGGCGCAGTGGACCTCGCCGACCTTCAGCATCGACTGGAAGACTGAGGGCTACATCCCCCAGAGCGAGCTGACCGTCACCTCGCCCGATGGGACGGGCGGCGACGCGGAGGCCGCGGGGGCACTTTCCGACGACAACATCTTCACCGTTGCCGAGGGCTCCGCCGAGTCCACGTATGACATCGACCTCGGCGGCGTCTACGACGTCAGCAAGGTTCACAGTACGTTCGAGCAGCACGCCGCAACGGGCCATGCGACCCGGTGGACCGTGCAGACCTCTGAAGATGGGGCCACATGGTCCGACGCCGGTTCCGGCGATATCGAGCCGGGCGCTTTCAGTCCTGCGATCCTCGAGCTGGGCACGGCTGTGCGCGCGCGGTACGTCCGCGTCTCCCTGGTCAACGGCCAGGACGGCGCGACGGCGCTCCAGACCGCCGAGCTGCGCGTGGCCGGGACGGCTGCGGGCGGAGGCGCCGATCCGACGTCGGCGCCGAGCGGGTCGGCCGCGCCGAGCGGGTCGGCAGCGCCGGCCGACCCCTCGGCGTCCACTGATCCCTCCGCAGCCGCCGACCCCTCGCGGCCGACGCCGCCGGACCAGGTGAATACGGCCCTGCAGGACCCCGATTCCGAGGCCGGCGGCGCGGCAGGCGGCTCGGCGTCCGCGGCTTCTGATAAAGGCCACCCCTTCCTGGCCAGGACCGGCACGACCCTCGTGATCGGAATCGTGGGTCTGGCACTCGTCGTGGTGGGCGGTCTTCTGCTCGTCCGTCGTCATCGCGGATCGGGCGACGGGGACGACGGAGAATGACCGAGAGTAAGGCCGATCGAGACTGATCAAGATTCGGAGGAGTGGAACGCGTTAGCATGCGGCTTGTGTAAACTGCGCTGGCCTCGGGCAGCCGCGAGGGCGCCCGAGGCCAATGCGCTTCTCGCCGCTCGTTTTCGCATGTGCTCAGGCTCACGAGGTTGCGATTTGTCTGGGAACCTGGGCGCCGAGTAATGTTCCTGAATGTCGGAAACGACATGCGCCAGTAGCTCAACGGATAGAGCATCTGACTACGGATCAGAAGGTTGGGGGTTCGAATCCCTTCTGGCGCACCAACGCCCCGTCATCGGCTGAACAGTCGGTTGCGGGGCGTTTTCCATTCCCTGCCGATCCATGCCGAGATCGGTCGCTCCCCGCCTCGAGATCGGTCGCATTCCGCGTCGAGATCGGTCCGGTTCCGCACCGAGATCGGTCCGGTTCCGCACCGAGATCGGTCCGGTTCCGCACCGAGATCGGTCCGGTTCCGCACCGAGATCGGTCCGGTTCCGGCTTGAGATCGGTCCACTGCGGGATGCCGGCGCGATATCTCTCCTCAATCTCCCCTCAGGAGCGCCCGAATGGCACCATGGGCACGTGCGAGACATCACCAAGGACACCCGACTGTGCATCTCCCTGTCCGCCCGGCCCACGAATATCGGCACCAGATTCCACAACCACCTTTATGAGGTCCTCGACCTCGATTTCGTCTACAAGGCGTTCACCACCGACGACATCACGGCGGCCATCGCCGGTGTGCGCGGCCTGGGAATACGCGGCTGCTCCGTTTCCATGCCGTGGAAGGAAGACGTCATCGCCCTCGTCGATGAGATGACCCCCTCGGCCGACGCGATCCACTCGGTCAACACGATCGTCAACGATGACGGCCGCCTGGTGGCCTACAACACCGACTTCATCGCCATCCGCGCCCTCCTCGACATCCACGACGTGCCGCGCACGTCCTGCGCGGTACTCGGCGCCGGCGGCATGGCCAAGGCATGCGTCGCCGCGCTGAAGGACGCCGGCTTTCCGCCGGGAACCGTCGTGGCCCGCAACACCGTCACCGGCCCCGCGCTGGCCGAGCAGTACGGCTGGTCCTGGACGGCCTCCTCGGAGGAGCTGGACGACGGCGACGCCGCACTCCTGCTCAATGCCACTCCCGTCGGCATGGCCGGGGGACCCGCTGAACACGACTTGCCGGTGAGGGAGGAGCTCATCAGGGCCGCCGACGTCGTCTTCGACGTCGTCGCCTTCCCCTCCCGCACGCCGCTGGTGCGCGCCGCCCGGGACGCGGGTAGGCCCGTCATCAGCGGAGCGGGGGTCATCGCCCTGCAGGCCGCCGAGCAGTTCGCCCTCTACACCGGCGTGCGCCCCACGCCCGAGCAGGTGGAGGAGGCCTCCCGCATCTCCCGGGCCTGACAGGGGAACAGGGCGAGGGGAGGCGGAGTCGCGGTTTCCTCTCGTCGACTTCGACCGACGCCGAGGGGCCGCGGACGTGCGCGGACCCGCTCGCCCCTTTGTCATCCCCTCACCACCCCCTCGCCGAGATCGGTCCGGTTCCGCCGCGAGATCGGTCGAAACTCGCGTCGAGATCGGTCCGGTTCCGCCACGAGATCGGTCGTAACCCGTGCCGAGATCGGTTGAGTTTCGCGTCGAGATCGGTCGTGCTTCCGCGGGTCTGCTGTTCGTCGATGGTTCCCGAGGTGGGGCATGTGGTTTTGGCCCCTGAGCTTGTCGTGCGTGCTTCGACGTCGGGTTGGTCGGGCTGAATTGGACCGATCTCGAGCCGGAACTGGACCGATCTCGGTGTGGGGCGTGGTGGGTGCGTGCTTCGGGTGTGGTTGTCGTTGGTGTTGCACATGGGAAACCGGGGCCTCTGCGGGGTGGGGGGCTGGTTTTTGTTGGAATGACGGGATTTTTCGGTGAGTGTGCTGTG
>NZ_JH711481.1:144193-349496 GCF_000269805.1 Actinomyces massiliensis 4401292 | reverse complement strand
CTCAGATGTGCTGACACACCACAACCTCGCACCGGTAGTACCACCGATCTCGGTGCGGAACCGGACCGATCTCGACACGGGTTACGACCGATCTCGAGGCGGAAGTGGACCGATCTCGACGCGGAGTACGACCGATCTCGGCGATAGACACGCTGCTTCCCAACCCTGTGGGCCGCCAGTAGCGTGTCCGGATGAAGTTCCTCAACGGCCTCGCGCCGACCTTCGACCTCACCTATGACGACGTCTTCATGGTGCCCTCGCGCTCGGCCGTGGGCAGCCGCATGGAGGTGGACCTGGCCTCCGATGACGCCACCGGCACGACGATTCCCCTGGTCGTGGCCAATATGACGGCGGTGGCGGGCAAGCGCATGGCCGAGACGGTGGCGCGGCGCGGAGCGATGGCGATCATCCCGCAGGACATCCCCGTGGACGTGGCCATCGACACGGTCGCCCAAGTCAAGGCCTCGCACCGCTTCTACGACACCCCGGTCACCGTCAAGCCGCACCACACCTGCGGTTATGCGCTGGGTCTCATCCCCAAGCGCGCCCATGGTGCGGCCGTCGTCGTCGACCCGGATACGAATGTGCCGGTCGGGCTCGTGGACACCTCCGACGTCTCCGGCGTGGACCGTTTCACCCAGGTCCGCGAGGTCATGAGCACCGAGCTGCTGACCCTGCCCGAGGGCATCGACTCGCGCGAGGCCTTCGCCCGCCTGCGGGCCGCGCACCGCCGCCTGGCGCCCGTCGTGGACGACGGCGGTCGCCTGGTGGGCCTGCTCACGCGCGACGGCGCCGTGCGCTCCACCATCTACGCCCCGGCGCTGGACGCCGCCGAGCGCCTGCGGGTAGGGGCCGCCATCGGCATGAACGGCGACCCGGCCGGACGCGCCGCCGAGCTCGTGGCCGCGGGAGTGGATGTCATCGTCGTCGATACCGCTCACGGCCATCAGGATCGGATGGTTGAGATGGTCGGCGCCGTGCGCGCCGCCCTGGGTCGGGGAATGCCGCTCGTGGCCGGGAACGTCGTCTCGGCGGCGGGCGTGCGCGACCTCGTCGAGGCCGGCGCCTCCATCGTCAAGGTCGGCGTCGGGCCGGGCGCCATGTGCACCACCCGCATGGCCACCGGCGTGGGCCGCCCGCAGTTCTCCGCCGTCCTGGAGTGCGCCGCTGAGGCCGCGCGCCTGGGTGCTCACGTGTGGGCCGACGGCGGTGTGCGCCATCCCCGCGACGTCGCCCTGGCGCTGGCCGCCGGGGCGTCCAACGTCATGGTCGGCTCCTGGTTCGCCGGCACGCACGAGTCGCCCGGCGATATCCAGCACGACGCCGACGGACGGGCCTATAAGGAGAGCTTCGGCATGGCCTCCAAACGGGCCGTCAGCTATCGCACTGAGGGCGAGGACGCCTTCGACCGGGCTCGCAAGGCCCTGTTCGAGGAGGGCATCAGCGCGGGTCGCATGTACCTGGATCCGGCGCGCCCGGGCGTGGAGGACCTCATCGATTCGATTGTGGCGGGGCTGCGCTCGTCCTTCACCTATGCGGGGGCGGGGTCGATCCCGGAGTTCCGCGAGCGAGCGATCGTGGGCATCCAGTCGGCGTCGGGCTACCGGGAGGGCGTGCCGGTACCGGTGAGCTGGTGAGCCCGGCGGTCTGCCCGGTGCGGTGGGCCGAGCTCTGTGAGGCGGGCCGCCCAGCGCGGCCGACCGAGCCCGGCTCGCCTCACCGGTACCGCACAGGGCTGGGCCCGGGCTCAGACTGAGGCCCGGCCCAGGCCCGGTCCAGGCTCGGCCCGGGGTCAGCCGGTCCAGACGATGCCCGCGAGGAAGGCGTTGAAGTCGTCCTCGCTCAGGGTGGGCTGACTGGACTTGCTGAGCACCTTGGCCGTGATGACGAATGTCTTCCCGTTGTGAGTGACGACGGCGCCCCGCTCGGCCAGGTGGGCGCTGCCGTCGGGGGAGGCGCCTCCGCCCTGGAAGGCCTGGCCGCGTTCGCCGTCGATGGTCACGTCCCCCGCATGGGTGAAGCCGGTCGGGTCCAGGCTGACGGTGGCGGCGTCGCTCTGGATGACGTCATCGACGGTGGTGGGCTCGTTCTTCAGCTGGATCACGTAGCCGCTGGCCGAATCCACGCTGTCGAGTTGCTCGAGGTTGGCGGACACGAATGCCAGCCGGTCGGTGGCCGCGTTGTCCGCGAGCGAGTGGCCCTCGGGAATGTAGGTGGCCTTCACAAGCGGTGCGACCTGGTTGCCGTCCGGGGCGGTGTAGTCGGCGGTGGGGACGGACGTCGGCTCAACGGGGCTCGCGTTCGTCGCGGTGGCTCCGGAGTCCGCGGCCGTTGAGGAGGGGTCCGTGGGCGTGCTCGTGGAGCAGGCCGCGAGGGAGGCGGCGAGCGCAGCGGCTCCGACGGCGGCGACAAGACGGCTGTTCATATTCGGTGACGTTTCCTCGGTGGCGATCCTGCGTGTGGAAACGCGAGGTTATCATTACGTTGCCGTGCGAATGCCTGCGCGAACATCATCGCTGATGCTCGGCGTCCTCATTGCTCTGCTGGTCCCGCATCTCGCATCGCGTATCCCGTGCTCCGATCGATTCAGGTGAAGCTCACGAGGGTGCGCACGCGGTCCAGGCCGGCGCCGATGGCGAGTTCCTCGCGCAGTTCGGGATTGGCGGAGTAGAAGTCGATCACCCGCTGGAGCTGGGTGTACCCCACTGTGAAGGCGCTGATGGGCACGCACGCCGGGCGGGCGCCGGAGTCGCTGAGAAAACCGATGAGCATATGACCGCACCACCTGGAGCCGCCGACGACGTGGGGTTGTTCCTCCCATAGGAATACCCGCTCGTATCGGGTTCCCGGCGCTATTTGGAAGCCCTCCGCATCGAGGACGGTCTCCGGGCCCTTGTGCGGTTTCCCGGTGCTCAACCAGAGCATGACGGCGAGAATGAGGAAGACAACCTCCACAATGAGGGAGGGAATGCGGAATCGCTCCTCTTCGGGAAAGCCGATGGTGGTGAAGGAAATTATTATTGTCATGAAAATGAGCGCCGCCGCGCCCAGGCGCGTCATGCGCGGGGCGGCCCGAAAGGATGGCAATTCGACGCAGCCGGGTCCGGCCGTCCACCGTCGATCCGGATTCTTCAGGGGAATGTGAAGAATCCACAGGGTGACGGCCCGCGACAGCATGAGGAGGAAACCGACGACGAGCAGGGCGATGAGCGTCGTCTCCAATCCGGCTGCGGCGATTGCGATGAGGCCGGCGAAGCTTCCGACGGCCCACAGGAGCGCGCGAAGGGGAGCTCTGAGTCTGCGGCGGTCGGCCGTTTCGCAATCGATGGCCCGGGAGGGTACGGGCTGTGTGGGAGGTATCGGAGGTACGGGAGGAAAGCCGGATGAGGAAGCCCGGGCGCCGGCACCGCCGATGGTGCCGTCGACGTCGGGCGGTATGTGCCGAGCAGGTGGAGAACCCATGGCGGGCTGCTCCTGATGCGGTGCTGTGTGCATGGCTGCAGGGCTTTCTCGGTCTGCCGAATGGGATGAACGGGGTGGGGACGCGGTTCGGGCCGGCGTCGGTCACGAGCCTATCGCTCGCGAGGGTTGGTGGGGATTTTTCTTGGCCGGAGGGGGCGAGGGTTCTGGCCGTCAACGGGGCTGCTGCCCTCAACGCCGGCTTCATCCCTGATGACGAAATCCCCGGCTCTCGTGATCGGCCTCGAAACCGTGTTGGCGGCGCGCCCCCTCGTTCACCACGATGCTCAAGCGCCTTCGAGTGCCCCGGCCCGCCTCGCCGACAGCCCTGCTCGGGTGCCGGCACGGCGCATTGACCGCGCCAGGTGTCCAAAACGGAGGAGATTAGCCCGAGCGTCATGCAGCGCGACACCGAAAACACCAGGCAATCGCACGGTTTCTTGGAGATACCCCAGGCCACCGAGGCTTTAATCCCCTCCGTTTTGGACACATCCGGCCCAACAACCCCCACCAATCGACCCCACCAGCACGCCGACCCCACCGGAAACAACCAGCCCCTCAGGAACAACGCGCAGAGGACCACGAATAAGCCTCTTCGCTGCGGGCGGCGAACCTGCGGCCCCTGCGAACCCGCGACCCGGCGGTGGCCGGAAACAGAATCAGCTCTGTGCGGCCGCCAGCGCCTGCTCCAGGTCGGCCACCAGGTCGTCGGCGTCCTCGATGCCGACGCTCAGGCGCAGCAGCCGGTCGGTCAGCCCGTAGGCGGCGCGCGTGGCGGGTGGGACGTCGGCGTGCGTCTGCACGCTCGGGCATGTCACCAGCGACTCCACCCCGCCCAGCGACTCGGCGAAGGTGAAGACCCGCACCGCCCCCAGGAAGGCCGCGATATCGACGTCGTCGGCCAGGTCGAAGGAGATCATGCCCGAGCGCCCCGGGTACAGCACCCGGGTGACGCGCGCGTCCGCCTCCAGGAAGGCCACCACCCGCCGGGCGTTCGCCTCGTGCCGCTCCATGCGCAGGGAGAGGGTCTTCAGGCCGCGCAGCAGCAGGAAGCAGTCGAAGGGGCTGAGCGTCGCGCCGGTGGTGTTGAGCCGGTACATGAGGCGCCCGCCGAGGTCCGGGTCTGCCGTGACGACGGCGCCCGCCATGACGTCGTTGTGCCCGCCGAGGTACTTGGTCGCCGAGTACACGACGACGTCGGCTCCCAGCTCCAGTGGCCGGCAGATGACCGGGGTGTAGAAGGTGTTGTCCACCGCCAGCAGTGCCCCGGCGCCGTGCGCCCAGCCTGCCACTCGGGCGATGTCGATTTCGGCCATCATCGGGTTGGTGGGCGTCTCGATGAGCACCAGGGAGGCCGGGCGTTGCAGCGCCTCGCGCAGGCCCTCCTCGCCGATGACGAAGTCCACCTCGTAGGCGCCGTCCTCGGCCAGCACCTGCAAGTAGCGGTAGGTGCCTCCGTACAGGTCCTCCAGCGCGACCACCCGGCTGCCGTAGGGGGCGAGGGTCTCGACGGCGAGTTGGATGGCGGCCATCCCCGAGGACAGGGCGAAGCCCGCGGTCCCGCCGTCGAGGCGCGCCAGTGCGTCCTGCAGGACGTCGCGGGTGGGGGAGGCCGTGCGGGTGTAGTCGTAGCCTGTCGATTCGCGCAGGCCCGGGTGACCGAAGGCGGTCGACAGGTGGATCGGGGTGGTGATCGCGCCGGTGGCGGGGTCGGTGGCGGTGCCCGCATGGGCGAGTACCGTGTCCAGGGCCCAGGCCGGGGGCTCCGCCGGCCAAGAGGCATGATGCTGGATCGGTACGGTGCGACAGCCGGAATGGTCGTCGGCGGAGGTGAGCGGGGCAGGCGGTGTGGTCGGGGCAGGCGGTGTAGTCGGTGCAGTCATGATGCGGTTTCTCCTGGGGCGGGGGCGGGTGTGGGTGGCGACCGATCTCGCGGCGGAGTACGACCGATCTCGATGCGGAGTACGACCGATCTCGGCGGGTCAGGCAGCGGTGGGTCAGGCAGCGGTGGCGGTGTCGGCCCGATGAGTCCGAGGCGCGCGCCGGGCCATGAGGGCGCTCACGCCGGCTTCGAGCCGGTTCAGGGCCTCATCCAGGATGGCGCGCGGGCAGGCGACGTTCATGCGGGTGAAGCCCCGACCGCCGGCGCCGAAGATCGCGCCGTCGTCGAGCCACAGCCCGGCCTCGCCCAGGATGAAGTCGTCGAGCTCGTCCGCCCCCAGCCCTGTGGCCGCGAGCAGACCGGTGCAGTCCAGCCACAGCAGGTAGGTGCCCTCGCAGGGCGCGGCCGTGATGCCGGGCACCGCCTTCAGGCGCTCGACGACGTGCTCACGGGCCGCCGCGATGTGCTCGCGCAGCTCGTCGAGCCAGGCGTCGCCGTTCTCGTAGGCGGCGCGGCAGGCGACCAGCCCCAGGGCGTTGGGCTGGGAGTAGCCGCCGGCGTCGAGCTCGGTGCGGAAGCGGGCGCGCAGCGCGGGGTCGGGGATGAGGATGTTGGCCACCTGCAGTCCGGCGAGATTGAATGCCTTGGACGGCGAGGTGCACGTGACCGTGCGGGCGGCCACCTCCGCGCCCAGCGAGGCGAAGGGCGTCGTGCGGTGGCCGGGAAGGGCGAGGTCGGCGTGGATCTCGTCGGCCACGACGACGACGCCGTGGCGGGCGGTCACCTCCGCCAGCTGCGCCAGTTCGTCTCGCGACCACACGCGCCCCACCGGATTGTGCGGATTGCACAGCAGCAGCAGTCGGGCGCCGGTGCGTGCCAGGGTCGCCTCCAGCGCCTCGGCATCGCGCCGATAAGCGCCGTCGGCATCACGGACCAGCTCTACCGAGGCGACCGTCCGGCCGTTCGCCTCGACGACCTCCCGGAAGGGGTAATAGACGGGCTCCTCGATGACGACGACGTCGCCGGGGGCGGTCAGGGCCCGCACCGCCAGTGCCAGGGCGGGCACGACGCCGGGGGTGATCACGTTCCAGGCGGGGTCGATCCGCCAGTCGTAGCGGCGGGAGAACCAGCCGGCCAGGGCGGTGTTGTAGTCGGCGTCCGGTTCGGAGTAGCCGAAGATTCCATGGCGCACCCGCCAGAGGAGGGCGGAGGTCACGCAGGGCGCGGTGGCGTGGTCCATGTCCGCCACCCACAGGGGCAGGGCCGTGGTGGGGCGGCCTCGCTCGGCGGCGAAGTCCCACTTGAGGGAGCCGGTGCCGGTGCGGTCGTGGACCAGGTCGAACGGGGAGAGGTCGGGGAGGTCATTGCCATGGCCGGGGCCGGGGTCGCAGGTGAGGGGAGTCGAAGCGGCTAACACTGCCAGAGCTGCCGGAGCGGCCGGGGTGCTGCGTGTGCGGGCGGGGGCGAGAGGTGAGTCGAGGGCGGAGGCGAGGGCTGGGACATGAGCTGACATGGCTGGCGGGTCCTTGGGCCGGCACGTGCGAGGGCCGCCGCGCGGGGCGGTGGGCGCGTGCGAAGAACGGGGGATGAGCGATGAACACGAACCGCCGACGGCGCGGCGGGCGCGGAGTGCAACGAGCGGGCTGTGCGCGGGGCTCGGACTCTGACCGTTATTCGGGCTACAGCGACGGCTGGCGCTGTCAGCGCATGTGCATTCGACGCATGACCTGGGCGCGCACCGGCAGGGCACGGGTCATGGACGTCGCAGCAGTCATGGGGCGAGCGTAGCGGCTGGTGCGAGGATGCGCCAAGCGGGATGAGCCCGGTGCGTTCGTAGACGGCGGGCCCGGCCGGGTGTGCCGCCTATGAACGCACCGAACGCACCGGGCGCGCGCTCAGCCGACCGGCTCGTAGACGGCGAGTGCGCCGCGCTCGGGTGAGCAGCCGACTGCTGTGTCGGGATCGGAGAAGACGAGGTAAACCCCTCTACTCGGATCTAGGTCGGGCACCTCGATGGCCTCCCCAGTTTTCGCGTTGACCATGGTACGAAAGGCCGTCTTCGGAGATCCGATCCCACCTCTGTTGAACATCACGAGTCGCCCCTTTTCGGTGGTGTCTGGCTGCAGGAAGGTGCAGATGTCGCTCGGCATGCCGTCTTGGTAGACATGGGGTTCGGGGGGCGTCCACGGAGGAGCCGCTGTCCATGGCGATCCTGGCGACGCAGCCGTTGCCATTCAGGGTGTATTCACCGACTCGCTTGTTTTCGGGGGTGTCGAGGATGGGGGATTAGCCTTCATCAATGTTGATGATTGTCACTCCGGCGGTGACGTAGCGCTTGCCATGGCGCACGGTGACACCATGAGTCGCAAGCGCATTCGACGTGTCGTTGACACTTCAGGCGGTGCTGCCGTCCCGTTCCCAGGACCTCCAGTCCTGTACGCCGTCGATTGGGCGTTTGCACGGGCATGCCGCCGGGCATCGAACCTGGCGGGAGCAGCTGCTGGTAGTGCGTTGGAACCGGTTGCGTTGGCTGCTGATGGGGTTGAGCACCTTGCTGCGGGGGCCTCTGTGTCCATGCGAGCGCGCCGGGGGCGGACGGCGGGTAGGGGTAGGGGCCGTCGGGCTGCGGTGGCTGATAAGGAGGGGCCCCTAAGTCATGTTCGTATGTATCGTTTGGGTATCGCCCGCTAGCGAAGGTTGGGTGTGTAACTGGTGAGGGTGCCGTCTGCTGGCGAGTAGCCGACGATCTTCTTGGAATCGACGAAGGCGAACACGGCTCCGCTGTTCGGATCCATTCCTTCGAAGTCGATCTGCTGCCCTGTCGCGGCGTCATACATCAGTGAGAAAGGAGCGGCATTTACGGACTGCTTCATTCCGACAGTCACCACCTTCGCATGGTCGGAGACCTGAGTGTCATGTTGATCGAAGCAGGGGAAAGTGGTTGTATCGAAGCCAGTGAGGTCGATAGCGGCGGCGTTGGTCATTGAGATCGTCTTCGCGCACTCCTTATCGCCTTCGCTTGTAAAATTTATTGTCCCGGCCAGTGAGGCGGGGTCGTCATCTACCCATAGTGAGCGGAATCCTTGGGCCGAGCGAGGCCCTGGGAGGTAGATGGGCTGGGTGTCGAAATCTCTGCGAAGAGTGTCTGTGGATGTGGGGTCGCCACCGTTCTCCTCATAAAAGGAGATGTGCCATTCCCCTGTGGCTTTGTCCTTTGAGACGACCGACCATCCCTTGTCCGTGCTGACCGTGATGTATTGGGATGTTTTCTTCTCCGGCAGGGTGAATTCCACCATCTTTCCAGTACTAATATTGATGGCGTAGAGGCCGGCAATGGTGGCGTACTTCTCGCCAGAAAAAACTCGGACGGTCTCATAGTTTTGACCGTATTTCAAGATGTTTTCGGCCACATCGGTTGATTGTTCGGAAAAAGTGGATGGGTCGTTGACCGCGGTTGACCACATGGAGCTGGTATTGCCCTCGCGATAGCCTGCGCAGGTGGTTTTCTGGCAGGCGACGACGACGTCGCCGGCTACGACGGGCACAGCATCTTCGGGCCATGGGGCGTCGCTGGTGTCGCCGGTCGTGATGTTATAGATGTTTCTTCCATGAATAAGCGTGTTCTTGCCCCAGATCAGGAATGCGGGATAAACTGGGTTATTCTTCGCTGAGAGCCCGGCTACGGAATCCTTCGAAGTGTCTACAGTTGTGGACCACGCCTTGGAGACTCCGGAGTCGCTCATCGTATAGGCAGTGAGGGTGGAATTCTGGGTGCCGTCGCCGTCAGGTTTCACCGAGAAGAGATGATCAGCGGAAGTGAAGATCGAGGCGTCTGTGTCGATTGTCGAAGTCCATTGCTTCGTTGAGCCATTCGCCCAGGAGTCTGACGGGACTGCGTAGTACGGGTAATCTATCCTCGACGGACGTGCATAGTTGGTGCCTCCCGTGATCAGCAGGACTCCTCCGATGACGGTGACCAGGGTCAGCGCCCCGGCTAGGGCGGCGATAACCGCGGTGCGCAGGTTAAAGCGCGCCCTGCGGTCGGGGGTGGGCGTAGGGGCGGGCAGACTCATGAACTCGATGGTAACGGTGATGCCTCTGCCGGGGCGTGCGGTGGACGGGGCGGGTAACACGGGGAGGGTTCCCCTGATTCCGACGCACCCAACTCCATTCTACTTAGTAGTCGATGGGCGGGCCTGTGCCTAGCCTTGTGTTTCGTGGGGTGGTTGGATTGGTCTATGGGGGTTCGGGCTTGCTGGGATGGGGCGGGTAGGGACTGCGGGCGTGTGAGGCCGCTTATGAACGTCTCGGTCCAGGGGTGAGAGGCCTTGTAGCGGATGATAGTGCGCCGGGCGTGGTGAGTAGTGATGGCGGCGGGGATGGCCATCAGTCGGTGGCGCTGTGTTCCCGGCTCCCATCTGCGGGCACGGGTTCCGGCCAGGGCCAGCATGTCTGCCCAGGCCAGGGTGTCGCGGGCCAAGGTGGTGATCGGGCACCACGCGCGGTTGGCAGCAAAGCCAGGGAAAGGCAATGCTCCCAGCTCGGTACTCGTGGCGCAGCGGATGCGGTCGGAGCACCTGGCCCTCAAGCGGTGCCTGACTTCCAGGTCGGGCAGCTGGCCGATACCGGTGTTGGTTGCGAAAGCAGTCAGGCGGTAGCCATCGACGTCTTCGAAGCGCAACGGAGCCCCGAGGTGGGGCCGTTCCCTGCGCATGATGGCCCGCATACCCGGCGGCCAGGCAGCTAGGTCCAGCAGGTCGGTGATCTCAGTGACATCCGCGCCATCTTTGGGCTGCCCGTCAGTGTTGTAGGCCGGACTCCAAGCCCTCTGGGGGATCGTCCGGTAGATCTGGGGCATGTGGTCAGGCAGGGTGAAGCCCACGCTGTAGGACGCCCGCCGCCGAGATGCCCGCAGCAGGGGCGTGCTCGCCGCCAAGACCCACACCCGCTGGTGCGCGGTTATGCGGCGGGCCGTGCTGATGGCCTTGTGGACCGCCTCAATGTCCCCGGTCAGATCCTTGACCAACCGGCAGACCGTGGGGGTGAGGCCACCGGCCCGAACATCCTCACTTCTGGGCACGCAAGGAGGGCTAAGTCCGGGACGCACTTCCCGCCTAGGGCCAGCGATAAGGCAAGATCACAGATGACCTTGCCCGGACCGTGCACAGCCCCCGGCTTGCGCCACCGGTCCAGAACCCGAGACAGACCCAGCCCCAGACCCGCAGCACGGATCGTCTCCGTCAGCAGCCCGGCCCCGGCAAGCCCCGCCGTGTTGATCTCACCGGCCTCAACCCTCACCCCCGGATACAACCGGTGCCATTGACCAGGAAGGTGCTCCTCATCCTGAACATGCACGACTTAAGCAACCCGCATTATTCCAGGAAAAAGAGCATCTTCACCCCGCCTTTAGAACACCAACCACAAAAATTCAAGGCCAGCTAGAAAGCCGGGCTTCTCGGTGACTCAGCTGGACACCGGATTAGACGGGCACACCTACTTGATCGTCCCTGGAGACGATTGGAGGCGCGCTACCTGTGTGTGGTACTCGGACACCGGCCGCACCCTGACCATCACCATCGCAATAGAACAAGATCAGATCCCCGATGACGAACTGCCACAGCGAGCAGAAGACCTGATGATCTACATCGGCTCCACACTCCAAACCGTCTACCCCCTCCCCACCGACAACGCCACACCGCCACGGCCCACACCGGATGAGCCAGACGAAGAAGAACAATAATGAACCACCTGCACGCAGTCTCGATTCGCAAACGAGCGGCCGTCTCGCTCGCAGTGCTCTGCCTGGGCCTTGGCGTTGGGGCTTGCTCTGGATTTCCTGGCTCCCACAACCCTTCACGCACCGCAAAATCCACGCCAGTAACGGACGAATACATCTGCGGCGGCGCGCTATCAACACAACAACTCAAAGAAACACTCGACTACGAAATACTCTCATACAGATACAACAATGGCCCCATAAAGCCTAATGGCGGAAGCGGGAGAATTGAATATATCTACAACTGTAACACCACTTCCTACGCCAATTCCGACCCATTCGGACTTCTCGAATTGAGCTATGCCTCGAGTAATTCTTTGGGAAATAACCCAGGCTTTGATGGTTGGCTGTATTTCGATGATATTCCCTCCCATTTTCCAAATACCGCTAAAGCGGTTGAACTCGACGGAAAAGACGGCGAGGGATGGTCGTGGACCGCGGACAACGGTGCATACATCGCGTGGCGCTACCCCGACGGCACCATGCTCTATGTGCGACTGACCAGTGCGGACGACAACCCCGTCACGCCCGACCAACAAGACGCCCTACTACAAGTCTTCACCCCACTCATCGACACCGTCCCGCCCATCGCCGCCGGCCCACCCGATCAAGCCAGCTACCCAACCCCCACCTAACATTTCCACGACTCGGCGGCGCGCCGGGACTCCATGACTGTGAATGATTACACGACATCGGCCTCGGACCTTCCAGACCTCACCCCATAGCGTTACAGCCCATTTGCGCGCGCTGTAGAGACTATATGGAGACTCTAGAGTGCTGTGTAATTTTTCAGATTATCAACGATCTGCGGTCAAGTAGTCCTCGCGTTATGGGGAGAACTGCTCATGGGTAGCCGTTGATGGGTGGAATAAATAAGGCCTATCCTCGATCGGTTCCCTGTTTCCTGGTGTTGAAAGGCCGTGATGGAGCCGATGTCGCCTTCCGTTGGTCGTGCTGTTCTTGGTTGGTGTGTGGTGGGGTTGGGGCGATGGTGGTGGTTGTGGGTGTGTCTGGGTATGGGCCACCGACCAGACCCCCGCGAAAGTCACGGCCACCGCCACAGCAGGACCAGCGACCGCCACCGTCACGGCGGTCTCTGATGGCCTCAGACTCTCCACCCCGGACTCAGAGCCGAACTGCCAAGGCTTTTCGGCACCCCCTGGACCAAGGGAACAGGAGAGGGGACGTCTGACTGCACGATCGAGTTCACCCGCTCCTCAGCCCACCTGGGCGGAACCACACCCCTGGACATCTCAGTGGGCTACTCGATCTCCTACACCGCCACCGACGGCGCCACCGGAGACCTCGACCCCGTCACCACCACATCCACCACCAACATCCCCGTCGCCGAAATCCAAACCATCAACAACAACGACAACTCATGAACCCCGCCATCTCAACACCACAACAAAACGGATGCTGGAAAAGGTGATTCCCCGCCTACACCACCCGCACCGGCACGACCGTCGTCAGCGATTCCCCGCGGTGCTCGAGCTCGCCGATGCAGACCTCGACCCCGAAGACCCGGGCCAGCGTCGCCTCGTCCATGACCTCGCGGGTCGGACCGGATGTCGCCCGGTGCTGGGAGTCCAGGAGCAGCACGCGGTCGGCGATTCCCAGGGCGTGCGCCGGGTAGTGCGTGTTCATGATGACGCTCAGGCCCCGCTCGCGGATCAGCGTGCGCAGCAGGTCCAGGACGATCAGCTGATTGTGGAAGTCCAAACCGGTCTCCGGCTCGTCCAGGACCAGCACCTCCGGCTCCGCCACCAGCGCTCGGGCGATGAGCACCATCTGGAACTGCCCGCCCGACATCGTCCGGCACGGCATGAGCGCCAGCGCCTCCGCGCCGATACCCGCCAGGGCCTCCTCGGCCATCTCCCGTTCGCGCGGCCCCGGCTGGGCGAGCAGCGGCAGGTGCGGGCTGCGCCCGAGCATCACCATGTCCAGGCCCGTCAAACCGGTCGCATTGGAATTGCGAGTCTGCGGCACGTAGGCGATCCGCCGCCCGACTTCCCGGGGGGATAGCGCGGCCAGATCGACGCCGTCGAGAAGGGTCGCCCCGGACTCCCACTTCTGCAGGCCGAGCATGGTGCGCAGCAGCGTCGTCTTGCCCGCCCCATTGGGGCCCAGGATCGCCAGCAGCTCGCGATCCCCGACCTCGACCTCGATGTGCTCCAGGATCGGGGTCGGCGCACCCGGATAGCGGAAGGTGCCGTCGTCCACCACCAGCTTCGGGCTCATGCCTGCACCCCGCCCGTGCGGCGCAGCAGCGTGATGAAGAAGGGCGCCCCCACGATCGCAGTGACGACGGAGACGGGAACCTCCGAGGCGGTCAGCGTGCGCGCGACCGTGTCGATCGCGATCATGGCGCTCGCCCCCAGCAGCAGGCAGACCGGGATCAGGTACCGGTTGTCGGAGCCGGTCAGCATGCGCGCCGCGTGAGGCACGATGAGCCCGACCCACCCGACCTGGCCGCACAGGGAGATCACCGACGCCGTCACCACCGTCGCGCACACGATCAGCAGGATGCGCAGGCGGCGGACGTCCACCCCCGCCGCCCGCGCCTCGTCCTCGGACAGGGCCAGCACATTGAGCCGCCACCGCAGAGCCACGATGACGCCGGAGCCGATCACGATGAAGGGCGTCGCCAGGGCGATCTGCTGCCAGGACGACCCCGCCAGGGACCCCATGAGCCAGTAGGTGATCTCCGGCAGCTTGCTGGTGGGATCCGCGGTGAGCTTGAGCATCGACAGGACGGCGTCCGCCAGGGCGGAGACGATCACGCCCGCCAGTACCAGGGTGACGACGTCGGTGCCCCCGTTGCGGCGGCGCGCCACCGCCGTCGTGACGGCCACCGTGATCAGGCCGGCCACCAGCGCCGTGAGCTGAACGCCGAGCATCCCCCACCCCAGCAGCAGGGCGACGACGGCCCCCACGCAGGTTCCCGAGGCCACGCCCAGCGTGTCCGGAGTGGCCAGCGGGTTGGAGAAGAGCGATTGGAAGGCGGCGCCCGAGACCGCCATGCCCGACCCGATGAGGATCGCGACGGTGATGCGGGGCATCCGCAGGTTGAATACCACCGAGTCGGCCCTCCGGTCCGGGGAGACCCCACCCGTGATGCGGGCGCCGATCGCCCCGACCATCTCCTGCGGACTCACGCCGTAGCGGCCCACCATGATGGACACCGCGGCGCAGGCCAGCACGAGAACCACCAGGAGCGGCAGGACCCAGGGGCGCAGACGGGCCCGGTGCAGGAAGGGGGCTTGCATCAGGCGTCGGGGTTGATGATCGTCGTGACCTGGTCATCGGTCAGGTCGAAGGCGTACATCTGCTTGTAGTAGTCCTTGGTCAGAGCGGGCAGGTCGATGTCGGTGAACTTGTCCGGGTAGAGGCTGGAGCCGACCCAGTAGGCGGCCAGCGACGCATCCGGATTGGGGGTGAACCAGTTCCACATGCCCAGGCCGGTGGAGTAGACGGCCTTGTTCTCATAGGCCTTCAACTGGGTGAAATCGACGCCGCCGGCGCTTCCCGCCAGGATATCCTTGGCGGTCAGGTCGCTCATCCCCTTGCCCGTCACCAGGATGCAGTCCGAGTTCCAGTCGAGGACCGTCTCGAGCTCGGTCGGTGCGGCGGAGCCGGTGAGGTCCTTGGCCGAGTCGGTGTAATTCATGCGCTTGGCCCAGGAGTCGGTGAACCAGCCCTCGGTGCCCGCGGCCACCGTGATCATGCCGTCCTTGACGCCCATGAGCACGAATGTCGAGAGTTTGTCGGCCTCCGCGATCTGGGCGGCGCGCGCCTGGGCGTCCTCGACGTACCCGGTGCCGAGGGCGATCTTGTCGGTCATCTTGCCGGGCTCATCGAACACGTCCTCCAGCAGGTGCATCCAGTCCGCGTAGGTGCTGGTCGGGTCGCCCTCCGTGGTGAAGCCGACGGCGGGGATGCCGGCCTGCTCGAACAGCTGGCCGTGCTTGTCGTTGCTGGCGTTGTACAGGACGACATCCACGTTGAGCGCCAGCAGCGATTCGACGTTGAGCTCGCCGTTGTCGTAGTAGGAGGTGTCCACCTCGAGGATCTCGGGAGCGATCTCGGCGGCGATGGTGTCCTTCAGGGCGGCCACCCGGGCCGCGCTCATGCCGACGAGGTTGGGCGCCGAACCGTCGAAGTAGGCGATATAGGTCGACTCGATCGGGATCTGGTCGATCGCCACGCGTGTGACCGTGGCCGGCAGGGTGACCTGCTTGTCGCCGTGGTCGGTGATCGTGCGGGTGCCGCCATCGCCTGTGCCGCCCGAGCCGTCCGAGCTCGAGCAGGCGGCCAGGGCGGTGCTCGTGGCGGCGGTGAGGGAGGCGAGGAGGAATTGCTTGCGGGAGAGCTGCATGGGTGTCCTTAGGGCACGGAAAGGTAACGGCGAACAGCCGGAGCCTATGGCAGCTTAGGCTTTCCTAACAAAGGGGTGCGGCTGTGGGCGGGCTGCGCCGGCCGCACGCTGACGGGACGCCGGCCGTCAGTCGATGATGCCGTAGAGGCGGTCGCCGGCGTCGCCCAGGCCCGGGACGATGTAGGCGTGCTCGTTGAGCCGCTCGTCCTCGGCCGCGGTGACCACGGTGACGTTGGCGCGATCGCCCACAGCGGCCTCAAGGGTCTTGATGCCCTCCGGGGCGGCGATGAGGCAGATGGCGGTGACGTCGCGGGCACCGCGCTCCAGCAGGTAGTCGATGGCGGCGACCAGGGTGTGGCCGGTGGCGAGCATGGGGTCGATGACGAAGCACTGGCGGCCGGACAGGTCGTCCGGCAGGCGGTTGGCGTAGGTCTCGACCTCGAGGGTGTCGTCGTCGCGCTTCATGCCCAGGAAGCCGACCTCCGCCGTGGGCAGCAGCCGAGTCATGCCCTCGAGCATGCCCAGGCCCGCCCGCAGGATCGGCACGACGATGGGCCGCGGCTCGGCCAGGCGCAGGCAGTGGGCGACTGCCACCGGGGTGGTGATCTCGACCTTCTCGGTGCGCACCTCGCGAGTGGCCTCGTAGGCCAGCAGGGTGACGAGCTCATCGACCAGCGGACGGAAGACGGCCGACGGCGTTCTCCGGTCGCGCAGGACCGAGAGCTTGTGGTCGATGAGCGGGTGATCGGCAACGTGAAGACGCATGTGATCAGCCTACGCGTGCGGGCCCGCCCGACGTGCAGAACCGCGGCTGCGCCCGTGGCCGTGACGTCGCCTGCTGCCTTTACTGCGCTCCTTTCCCTCTTACTGTACGAGGAAAAGGAGCGCAGTAAGGGGGAAAGAGGCGCAGTAAGCGGTTTCAGGCCGGCCGGGAGGGTTCCGATGGCGTCGTGCGGAGGACGGCCAGGGCCCGGGTGAGGTGCTCGCGCAGGGAGGCGGCCGAGGTCCGGTCGGGACGGTTGGCGGGACCGGGCCAGGCGAGGGCGGCCTCGATGGCGACGCCGGTGATGGCGCGCGCCCGAGCGCGCGCGGTCAGGCCGTCGTCGGGCAGGTGGCGCTCGACAACGGCGGTCCAGTCGGTGGAGCGCTGCCACAGGGCGTCCTGGAGGGCCGGGTTGTCGCGGATGAGCCGGATCCTGCGGGCGAGGTCGTCGAGCCACTGGTCGGCGTCGGCCAGCAGGTCGTCGAGCGCGCGGTCGATGTCGGGGGGCTGTCCGGGGTCCGGGGGTGTGAGCGCACGGTCGAGGGCGCGGGCGATCTGGTCGGTGAGGGCGATGTCCAGGACGAGGGCCTGCTTGGTCCCGAAGTGGCGGTAGAAGGTCATGGGCGCCACGTCGGCGGCCTCGGTGATCTGCTCGACGGTGACGGCGTCGAAGCCGTGGGCGGTGAACAGGTCCAGGGCCGTGCGGCGGATGGCGCGTCGAGTGGCGAGCTTCTTGCGGATGCGCCGGCCGCCCGAGGTGCCCGGTGTGCTGGTCATGCCCGCGATTGTACGGACCCCGCCCGCCCCCCTTATTTTCGCCGAGATCGGTCGTTTTCCGCGCCGAGATCGGTTCATTCCTGTGCAGCCCTGGGCGTGCGTGCGCGAGGTGCCCGCCGCTCGTCATGATAGGCTCTCTCATATGAGAGAGGATCACGCATCGAACTGGTTCGGCCTGGCGGCCTTGTCGCTCGGCATGGTCCTGCTGTTCATGAACACGACCATGATCAACGTCGCGCTCCCGGCCCTGTCCGCGGGGCTCGGGGCGAGCACGGGCGGGCTCGAGTGGGTTGTCTCCTCCTACAACCTCGCCTTCCTGGTGGTTCTGCTGCCGGGCGGGGCTCTTGGCGACCGGCTGGGGCACCGGCGCCTGCTCGTGGCCGGGGTCGTCGGCTTCTGCGCGGGGGCGTGCCTGGCGGCCGTGTCCACGTCGGTCGGCGTCCTCATAGCCGCCCGTGTAGTCATGGGGCTGGCTGCCTCGGTCTTCACGCCGATGTCACTGGCCCTCATCCCGCAGATGTTCGACGATGCGCGCAAGGCCCTGGCCACCGCGACATGGACGGCCGCCGGGGCCGTCGGCGCGCCGCTCGGCCCGCTGATCGGCGGGTCGATGATCGACAGGTGGGGGTGGCGGGCCATGTTCTGGCTCGACATCGCCGTCGCCGTCGTCGTCCTCGCCATGTGCCTGAGGCTCGTCCCCGTCGGCCGCCCGGCAGCCGGCCGACGCAGCCTGCCTGTCGTCCAGGTCGTCGCCGCCGCGCTCGGCCTCGCCCTCATCACCTGGGGGCTGATCAATGCCGAGCACACCTGGAGCGCACCCGCAACGTGGAGCCCGATCGCAGCGGGCGCTCTCGCGCTTGCCGTATTCGTCGTCGTCGAGCTCCGCGCCCGCGACCGGCTGACCGACCTCGGCCTGCTTGCTCATTACCGCTTCCGGGTCTCGTCCCTGGTTCTGATGGGCATCAACTTCGTGCTGTTCGGCCTGCTGTTCGTCACCCCGGACTACCTGCAGACCATCCTCGGCCACGACGCGGCTGCAGGGGGACTCATGCTCATGCCCGTCGCCTTGACAGCCGTGGTCGGGGCGGTGATCTCCTCCGGCCTGTCGCGAGTCCGGGCCGCGCGCGAGCTCATCCTTCCCGCGGCGATGGCGCTCGCCGCCGTCGGTCTGTGGCTGTGCTCCACCACGAGCGCGACGAGCGGCTACCAGCCCATGTTCTGGGGCCTGCTCGTTGCGGGTCTCGGTCTGGGGATCGGTCAGGCCCACGGGATCCAGGCGGCCATGAGCGCCGTTCCCAGTGAGCGCGGCGGCGCGGGGGCGGCTCTTCTTAATGCGATTCGTCAGCTCGGCGCAGTCCTGGGCATTGCCCTGCTCGGCTCGCTGACCGGAAACCGCTACGGACAGGGGGTCGCGGAACTGGCGGCCACCCTGCCCGATCCGGCCGCATCCGCCGTCAGCGGCTCGGTCACGACGGCGTTCGCCGCAGCAGCCCGGATGTCGGACCCGGCGGCGTCCACCCTGCGAGCCGCCGCCTGCGGCGCCTACATCCACGCGATGCACGTTGTGCTGGCCGCCTGCGCCGTAGTGACCGGGATGGCCGCTGTGGTCCTGCTCGCGCTTGCTGCAGCACACGTCCGCTCACGTCCGGCTCAAGGGTCTGTCGATGCTCAGACCCCTTCCTGAGTCGGAGACGGGGTGGCCTCGGGCGGGCGCCCGGCGCCCGGTTCCAGCCTCAGACGTGCGCGGTGCTGCTCGTGCCCAGGTACTCCAGCCAGCGCTCGTAGTGGTCCAGGACGTCGTGGGCGACCTGGTCGGCGGACCAGTCCATGATGTCGTAGCCCACTCCGCCGCCGCGCAGTCGCACCTCGAGCCGCACCGTGACGTCGTCGGCCTCATTCATGCCGCCGCCGTAGGAGGGGGCCGGGGTCTCGACCATGCGTACCACGTAGCGGAAGACCTGTCGGCCGCCCGCGCGCTCGAGGACCTCGGGCTCGCTCTCGCCGTCGCGGGCCTCGTTGTGCGGGTCTGTCACCAGCAGGGTGACGCGGCCCAGGTAGTTGCGCTCGTCGTCGGGGTCCTCGGCCTCCTTCCCCTCGACATAGACCTCCGCGTCCAGCTTCTCCTTCTCGATCTCGGCGGCCATCGCCTCCAGCGCCGGCACAATGCGCCGGTCCAGCGCTCGCTGAGCCTGCTCGGGGGTGACGTGGGCGAAGGTGTGCGACAGGCGGTCGCGCCAGGAGACGCGCTGCAGACTGGCCGCGGTTCCGGTGAAGCCGACCTGTCGGTTGCGGTAGGCGCGCGAGCGGGCCAGGTTGTAGCTCGCCTCCTGATGAAGCGCCTTGAGCAGGCAGGCCATGATCACGACGAGGATGAAGCTGAAGGGCAGCGCCATCACCAGCGTCGCCTGCTGGAGGATGGTGATGCCTCCGGCCACGAGCATGGCGATGGTGAGGATGCCGGTCAGGGTAGCCCAGAAGATCCGCAGCCATGGGGCGGCGTCCTCGCGCTCGCCCTTGATCCGGCTGGACAGGCTCGACATGACCAGGGCCCCGGAGTCGGCGCTCGTGACGTAGAAGAGGATGCCGATGAACAGGGCGAGGGCGATGACGGGCTTTCCGCCGGCGGCGTTGAGCAGGAGGTAGAGGCCCTGCTCGGGCTTGGAGATGGTGGTCTCGGCGAAGTCGGTGTCGCCCGAGCGGATGAGTTCCAGGGCGCTGTTGCCGAAGATCGCCACCCACATCACCACGTAGGAGAAGGGCAGGATGAGGGCGCCGAAGATGAATTCGCGGAACGTGCGGCCGCGGGAGATGCGGGCCAGGAACATGCCGACGAAGGCTCCCCAGGTGATCCACCAGGCCCAGAAGAACAGCGTCCATTCGTTGAGCCACTCCTCGGGCCGGTTGTAGGCGTAGGTCTCCAGGGTCAGCTGCGGGAACTGGACCATGAAGTCGCCGACGCTCCCGATGAGGGAGTCCATGAGGAAGGCCGTGTCGCCGGTGATCATGACCCACAGGGCCAAGCCGATGGCGAGGACCACGTTCATGTTGGACAGGATGCGCACGCCCCGGTCCACGCCGGTGGTGGCCGAGACCGTCGCCATGATCACGGACAGCACGATCAGGCCGATCTGCGCGCCGATGCCCTGCGGGATGCCGAAGAGGATGTCGAGGGCCACGTTGAGCTGGACGACGCCGACTCCCAGCGAGGCCGCGATCCCGAAGACGCCGCCGACGAGCGCCGCGGTGTCCACGATGTCGCCGGCCCAGCCGTCCACGCGGTCCCCGAGCAGCGGGCGCAGGGTGGAGCGCACCGCCAGCGCGTCGCGGCGCCGGTAGGCGAAGTAGGCCATGGCCATGCCCATGATCGCGTAGACGCCCCAGCCGGAGATTCCATAGTGGAAGATCGCCAGGACGACGGCGTGCCGCGCGGCTTCGACGGTCTCGCCCTCGCCGACGGGCGGCTTCATGTACTGGGAGACGGGCTCGGCGATGGCGAAGAACATGATGCCGGTGCCGATTCCGGCGGCGAAGAGCATGGCGGCCCAGGAGAAGGTGGAGAAGTCCGGGGTGGAGTTGTCCGGACCGAGCCGCACGCGCCCGTACTTGCTCAGGGCGACCAGGAGGACGAACGCGAGCGAGGCCGTGATGAGAAGGATGTAGAAGGATCCGAACCACTTCCCGGCCCAGTTGACGGCCGCATCGAAGGCGCTCTGCACAACCGTGGGCGAGATGAAGGCGCCGGCGGTGACAATCGCGATGATGACGGCGGAGGCGAGGAATACCCCCCAGTTGATGGGCTGCTTGTCGGGATGGGGTGGGGCCGGCTCGCCGGACGTATCGGGCTCGGCGGAGTGGCTGGTCTCAGGGGCCGCAGGGACGGGGTCGGGGGAAGGGGGGGCGGGCTCGGCGGGGGCTTCGCTGGCCGATTCGATGACCGAGGAGTCGGCGCCTGTGCCGGTCGACTCGGTGGGTTCGGCGGATTCAGTGGGTTCGGTAGGTTCGTTGGCGGACTCGGGTTTGCCGTTCGCTGGTGGTTCCATATTGACTTGACTCCATTCACCGTGGTGATGTCAGCCGTAGAGCCTTGCAGGAGCTGATGCAAAGATCAACTGGGAGTGGCGGATTCTCGCCGGAAGAAGAGGGTTGGAGGCTGCATGGAATGTACGGTTCCGGCCGCTCAATGTGAAGTAGATCATATTTTTGATGAGGTCTCATCGTGCGTCGAGCTGAGGGCGTGAGAGGCGGTCTGATCGAGGCGCGCTACGGCGCCGCGATGGATCGTGCGCTCACCCTGGCCGCAGGTGCCGGTCGGGCCGGCGAGGTGCCGGTGGGCGCCGTCGTCCTCGGGCCCGACGGCGAGGCCCTGGCGGAGGCGGCCAATGCCCGCCAGGCCGCATGCGATCCCACGGCCCACGCTGAGGTGCTGGCCCTGCGAGCGGCGGGGGCGGCGCTGGGCGATTCGCATATGGACGGCTGCGAGCTGGTGGTGACTCTCGAGCCCTGCACCATGTGCGCCGGCGCCATCCAGTTGGCGCGTCTGGTGCGGGTGGTCTTCGCCGTCTGGGAGCCGAAGACGGGGGCGTGCGGGAGTGTGCGCGATGTGCTGCGCGACCCGCGTGCCAATCATCGCGTCGAGGTCGTGGCCGGGGTGCGCGAGAGAGAGTCCGAGGCGCTGCTGCGGAGGTTCTTCGCCGAGCGGCGGTGATGTAGGGCTTACCATTAGGGGTAGTTCTGATCGGCGTCGGGAGAAGGCGTATGGCGACCAACGACCAGGTGCGTGCGCTCGTGCGCAGCCATGGGGATGGTGACGATGCGCAGTTCTACGCCGTCGCCATCCAGGTGGCCGCGAAGGCAGCGCGTGCCGGGCAGTCGCGATTCGCTCAGGAGCTGCGTGACCTGGTTGGTGATCTTCGGGCTTCCACGGCTGCCCAGCAGCGGGTGGCCGCCATCGTTCCTGTGGCTCAGCCGCGCGGAGAGTTGGCGGGCCTGCTGTCGGTGGCTTATCCGGATGACCGTCTTGTCGATCTCACGCTGGCCCCGCCTCTTCGTAGTGCGCTTGAGCGGATTCTCGCCGAGCAGCGTCAACGCTCGCTCCTGGGGGAGTATGGGCTGGTCCCCGCACGGCGCGTGCTCATGACCGGTCCGCCCGGGACGGGGAAGACTTCGACCGCCCGAGTCGTCGCAGGCGAGCTTGGGCTGCCGCTGTTCACAGTGCGTCTCGATGCTCTCATGACGAAGTACATGGGGGAGACGGCTGCGAAACTCAGGCTCGTTTTCGACCAGCTCTCCGATGTGCGCGGCGTCTACCTCTTCGATGAGGTCGATGCGCTGGCTGCGGAGCGCTCTCTGGGGAACGACGTCGGTGAGATCCGCAGGGTGATCAACTCCTTCCTTCAATTCCTGGAGGAGGATCTCTCCGACAGTATCGTCCTGGCCGCCAGTAATCACTCCGGTCTGCTTGATCGAGCTTTCTTCCGGCGCTTCGATGTCACTCTCGATTTCGATCTTCCGGACGATGCGGGGGTTCGCGAGCTCATTGTCGATCGGCTGGCCCTTATGCGCACCAGCAACCTGGGGTGGTCGCGCATCGTAGCGGCGGCGCAGGGGCTCAGCCATGCGGAGATCGTCATCGCCGCTCAGAATGCCGCCAAGCAGGCCCTTCTCTCCGGGAAGTCGAAGGTACTCACGGAGGACTTGGTCGTGGCTTTGAATGAACGCCAGCGCTCGGTGCCGGAAGGCTGAGCCGTGTCTCGGCATCCACGTTCGCGTCAGCACCTCGTCGTTCCGCCGCCCGAGGAGAATGTGGATTACAAGTCCCCGGGACAGAATAGAGATAATCGAGAGCGTAGGGTTTTTGACGGCTCTCGCCGGCCTCATGCGGCATCCTTGCGGAGGCAGTACGAGGATGCGATTGCCGCCGAGCAGTGGGACGACCGTAATTCCCGCACCATTACTTTTACGACCTTTCCGGGAGCGCTTGACATCCTCGCGCAGCTGGATTCGCGGAAGACGCGAGGTCCTCACATTGAGCTATTGTCGGCGACAGCGACGGGCGACAAGGACGATGCTGTTCTCACGGCGTCGGTATATATTCCCGAATCGCAGGAATCGTGGTTCTTGAGGAAGCTTGATGACTATGTCGACACAGTCAAGGATGAACGTCCGCGTCATCGCAATCTCATCGAGTCGATCGAGCAGATTCGCAAGGCCACGGCGCGGTTGCTCTGGACTGATCCTCCAGAATGCTTTCCCGACGACGGAGCTCCGGTTTGGTGGGAGGTCTGGCTGCGGAAAAACTCGGACATAGAAGACATAGAATTGGAGCATCTTCTGCGGGTGGTGAGGCTGCAGGGCCTTTCCTGTCCGCCGGAGCAGTCTCTGAAGTTCGGCGATCGAACCGTTTGTCTGCTGCAAGGCACAGTTAAGGATATCGTGCAAGTCGTCGAGCGTGTCGACGGTATTGCAGAGTTGAGGCGGTCGCATCAGCCTGAGTTCTTCACCAATATGGACCGACCCGAGCAGGTCAAGTGGATTGAAGACCTGCTGTCTCATGCCGGCTCGATCTCCGGTGATGCTCCCGCCGTCTGCGTCCTGGATACCGGAGTTCAGCATGAGCATCGCTTACTCGCCGATGGTCTCGATGACGCCGACTGTCATTGTGTTGATGCGCAATGGCGACCTGATCCGGTTTATCCTCACGGTACGGAAATGGCCGGACTAGCGCTGTACGGCGACGTGGAGGAGGCGCTGAGTGCGGCTGGCAGTGTGCGTCTGGATCACTGCCTGGAGTCGGTGAAGATTCTGCCCGACCAAGGAGAGAATGAACCCAGGCTCTATGCAGCGGTTACGTCCACCGCTGTTGATATGCCGGAGTTGCAGACGCCGGAGCGCTCCCGCATCTTCCTCATGGCGGTGACCGCGCCGAGTCGCGACGATGAGGCGACTGCTGCGGGCATGCCCACGTCGTGGGCTGCCGCGATCGATGCGTTGTCCTATGGGCGCTCAGTGCTTCCCGTCGACCAGGGGCGTCATGGGCTTCTTCTAGACCGGGAGAAGCCTCCTCGACCCAGGCTCTTCGTCATCTCGGCCGGGAACATTCGTGATCCTCGCGCTGAGGACGACTACCTCGCTCGCTGTGATGTGGAGCCGATTGAAGACCCTGCTCAGGCGTGGAATGCGCTGACAGTCGGCGCTTACTCCGCCAACGATGACATGAGATCCGCGCCTGAGGATTTTACGGGATATGAGCCAATTGCGCCGGCAGGAGACCTCGCTCCCACCAGTCGCACCTCGGTCTCTTTCGCTCATGCTGACTGGCCTTTCAAGCCCGACGTGGTCGCCGACGGCGGGAATCTGCTCCGGTCTCCGGACGGCGGGAACGTGGACCGATCCGACCACCTGTCCGTTCTCACGACCCGATTCCAGCCCTCTGGTACCGGTAGCTTCTTGACAACCAGCTCCGATACCTCGGCTGCCTCCGCGCAAGTCGCAGCGATTGCCGCATCGGTCCAGGCTGAGTATCCGGCGCTTCGTCCGGAGACGGTGCGCGGGTTGGTCGTCCACTCTGCTCGGTGGACCGATGCCATGAGCGCTCGCCAGTCTTCGAGGAAGAAGCCGCAGAAGGGAGAGCTTCAGAAAATGCGGCGCCGTTACGGCATGGGCGTTCCGGATCTCGCCCGTGCCCTTCGCAGTGCTTCAGATGCTCTGACACTCGTATGCGAAGGGAAACTGCATCCATTCAAGCCTGGAAGGCAGGTGAATGTCGATCACGTCTATCGTGAGATGGCGCTCCACGATCTTCCATGGCCGCGCGATGTTCTAGAGAGTCTGGGTGAGGCGCAGGCTGAGCTACGCGTCACTCTCTCTTACTTCATCGAGCCCAATCCGTCTCGACGAGGTTGGAATAACCGTTACGCCTACCAGTCCCATGGCCTGCGCTTCTCCATGAAACGTCCAGAAGAGACGAGTGCTTCTTTCGCCCGTCGGATCGATGTTGCCTTGAGAAACGAAAGTTATCATAGTGTTGATCTAGAAACTGAAGAAGGCTGGTTCTTCGGGGCAAATTCTCAGACTAAGCCGGGCTCTTTGCATACGGATATCTGGCGTGGGACGGCGGCGGCCCTCGCTGAAAAAGGCGTGATTGTGGTTCATCCTGTCCGTGGATGGTGGAAAACTCGTCCGTCTTTGGATCAGAGTGATGAGGGCGTGCATTACTCGCTTATTGTTAGTATTGAGACACCTGAAAACGATGTTGATATCTACACTCCGGTGAGCGCCATGATCACAACCACCGCCGAGATCGAGACATAGGGGGGACCTGTTGGGGGTCCCTCGCCATGTCGTTGCAGGTTGCCCGTACGCCAGCCCGCCCCGCTGTCTTACGAGAGGGGGTGCCGTCGTCGGACCTGAGGCTGCGGTAGTTGAGGAGGTTGGTCCGGAGCGTGAGCGACCTCGCATCCGCTGCGGATTGGGCCGTCTGCTGTCCGCCGTGTAGCCTCGAGCCCTGAGGTAGCGTGTCCGAGCGGCCGAAGGTGCAGATCTCGAAAGTCTGTGTGGTTCATAGCCACCCTGGGTTCGAATCCCAGCGCTACCGCCATCAGGGTCCCCGGTACTCAACGAGAAGTTGGGTGCCGGGGAACTTCGTGTGCAGTGCGTGTGCAGCGGTGACACGCTGGATGGGCTTCCGGTGGGGGCTGCCGTTGATATTGCGGGGCTTCGTTCATGCTCCAGAGCGATCGGATCTCGTAGCGGGCTGCTGCTTTCATGTGCCTTCGGGCTTGGCTGGGCCGCCGTCGTGGCGCGGTCTCAATCGTCTCTGTGAGGCCGGCTTCGTGATCGGCTGGCTGAAAGTGATCGTGCTGCGCGTCTTCAATGCCTCTGACACTCTCGGACGCTGCGCACATGAGAGGGTGCGCCTCCCTCGGCGCCAAGACCGGTCCCGCGGCCGGTCGGATACCGTGTACCCGAGAAGGTACGCACATGGGAGAAAAGCGGCCTGTTGGGACGAATGCCATTTCTCCGCGTAATTCCAAGGATCTCATACTTCCATTAAGGCGAGTCGCTGCATTCCCATGTGCACAGAGCCCCCTAGGCGCACATGGGAGCGCGTCAACCGTCCTTGACGTCCTGATCGCAACCCCAGAATTCCAACGAAAACCGGCACTCTTCTGAATAGCCCGCCTCTGTCCCGTGTGCAACCGTTCCCACGCCCATTCCCGGAAGGCGCTCGAGCTCGCTGAGGACGGCATCATGAAGTCCGGCCGGGTCGCCGGAGCTTATTAAGGGCCGTTTTGCCGGTGACGCTCGTCCCTGTCGGCGCCTGGCTCACCAGCTTCCCTGATAGAAATCCCAGCGCTACCGCCGAAGCGAGAACTCAGCGCAGCGGCGATAGCGGGGCCTTGTTACCCGGGTTACCCGGTTACCCGCAGTTGCTCAAGATATCGTGGTTGCCGCCATGTGCGTCGGATGCGGAGGATCGCTGCTGGGCTATCAGCGATCTCGGCGCGGAACCGGACCGATCTCGCGGCGGAGTACGACCGATCTCGGCGCGGAACTGGACCGATCTCGGCGTGCGGTGGCGGGGCGGTCGGGGTGGTCGGCCCTGCGGCCCCAGCAGCTCTAGCAGCCCCAGCCTCCCCATCTCAGCCCCAGTCGCTCCAGCAGCCTTAGCTGCTTCAGCCTCCCTATCAGCCCCGGCATCCTTAGCGGTCGGGGTCGCCGTCGGGCCCTTCGTGGGCGGAGTTCGACAGCGAGGCGATGTGCCGGGCGACCGCGAGACCTGCGGCGTCCCCGGATGTGGCGATGAGAATGGTGTCATCGCCCGCGATGGTTCCGAGGACGCCCGGAAGCATCGCGTCGTCCACGGCGGCGGCCATCAGCTGCGCCGCCCCCGGGGGCGTCTGGAGAACGACGTCCCCGTGGGCGCAGGCCACCGAGACCAGCAGCTCCTCGACCATGTGCGCCAGATGCTGGTCGACCCGCCCCTCGACGTCGTCGGGGAGGCGCTTCTGCCCGGGGGCGCCCGCCTCGGGCAGAACGTAGACCTGCTTCCCGCTGGCGGTGCGGGCCTTGGAGGCCCGCATCGCCTTGAGGTCTCGTGACAGCGTCGCCTGAGTGACGCTGAAACCATGGGTCGTGAGCATCTGCTGCAACTCGCGCTGGGAGTGGATGCGAGTCGTGCTGATGAACCGTTCGATCAGGCGGCGCCGCGCAGCACGGGTGCGGGCCGCGATGTCGACGACCTCCTGCGGTGACTTGGTTTTCACGAGATCTCCATGGTCGAAGCCTGCGAAGCGGGTCCGAGGAGGAGCACCCCGACTCCCCGGAGAGTCTAGGAGAGTCGGCGCCGTCTCCTCCTTGATGGCGCCCGGCCGGTGCCTGCGCCAAGCCTAGGCATGACCATCCTCGGGCGGTGGTTGGGTGCTGCGGGGGCAGGCGCCGGTGGAGGCGTTGGGGGTTTGGTTGCGTTCGAGGAGGGCGTTGCCGCCGAGGGCGACGACGATTCTCATGGTTGTGTCTCCTCGGTGGTGGGGGTGGCGAGGGTGGCGACCATGACGGCTTTGATGGTGTGCATGCGGTTTTCGGCTTGGTCGAAGGCGGCGTTGAGGGGGGATTCGAAGACGTCGTCGGTGACTTCCAGGCCGTCCATGCCGGTTTTGGTGTAGATGTCTTGGCCTACGGTGGTGTTGCGGTCGTGGAAGGCGGGTAGGCAGTGCAGGAATTTCACGTTCGGGTTGCCGGTGGCTTGGACCAGGGCTTGGTTGATCTGGTAGGGGCGCAGCAGGTTGATGCGTTCGTCCCAGACTTCTTTGGGCTCGCCCATGGAGACCCAGACATCGGTGTACAGGAAGTCCACTCCGGCCACGCCGGTGGTGGGGTCGTCGGTGATGGTGATGCGCGCTCCGCTGGTGGCGGCCAGGTCGTGGGCGGCGTCGATGATCTCGGCCTCGGGCTGTAGTTGTGCGGGGGCGACCATGCGCACGTCCATGCCCATCAGCGCCGCTGAGATCAGCAGTGAGTTGGCGACGTTGTTGCGGGCGTCTCCCAGGTAGGCGAAAGCGATCTGCTGGATCGGTTTGCCCGAGTGCTCGATCATGGTGAGTTGATCGGCCAGCATCTGGGTGGGGTGCCATTGATCGGTCAGCCCGTTCCATACCGGGACCCCGGACAACTCGGCCAGGGTCTCGACATGTGCTTGTTCCTTGCCGCGGAACTCGATCCCGTCGTAGAACCGGCCCAGGACCCGGGCGGTGTCGGCCACTGATTCCTTATGACCCATCTGCGAGCCCGAGGGGTCCAGATACGTCACCCGCGCTCCTTGATCGTAGGCCGCGACCTCGAACGAGCACCGCGTGCGCGTCGAGGTCTTCTCAAAGATCAACGCGATGTTCTTACCCACCAGCCGCTGCACCTCACGACCAGCCTTCTTCGCCGCTTTCAACTCCGCCGCCAACTCAAGCAACGAACCCCACTCCACAGCAGTGAAATCCAACTCCTTAAGAAAATGACGCCCAAACAACAAAGAACCCATAACAACTCCTAAGCTCGAATACGTGGTGGTGGCAGTTCTGTGATGATATACGCGATCACCCGTGGTCGCCTGCAGCTAAAGGCGACCAACAGTGTGCGCGGCTGCGCGCCCCCTGATGATGCGGGTCGCGAGGTCAGCGGGACCGCGGTGTACATACGGTGTACCTGGGGGCCGGCGCGCCCCCTGTATGCGGGGGCGTGCGCTCGTGCAGGGTTTTTCAGTGGTCTTCAGTGGTCTTCAGGGATTTCCTGCCCCCTGCCTCAGGTCCCAGTACGACTCAGTACTCGTCAGTACGAGACCGCATCGCGGTCGATGGGGCACGTCATGCAGTGACCGCCCCCGCGTCCGCGCCCGAGCTCGGCGGCGGGGATCTCGAGCACCTCGATGCCCGCCTTGCGAAGAGCCGAGTTGATGCCGTAGTTCCGGTCATAGGCGACGACGACGCCCGGCTCGAGGGCCACCACATTGTTGCCGTCGTCCCACTGCTCGCGCGCGGCGCCCAGGCGGCCCGCCGGAGACGTGACCGGGTTGAGCGTGGTGCCCAGCGCCTTGCCGACGACGTCGAGGAACGGCGCCTCCTCGTGGCGGACCCTGATGCCTCCCGGCTCCGTGCTCGAGGGCTCGAGGGAGAAGGAGGTGAGCTGGGAGACCACGGGCTCGTAGATGTTGACGACGTCCTCGGAGCAGAACGTGAAGATGGTGTCGAGGTGCATGGTGGAGCGGTCGCGCGGCATGCGGGCCGCGATCACGCGCTCGGCTCCGCCCTGCTCGAACAGCCCGTGGGCCAGGCGGCTGACGGCCTGATAGGTCGAGCGCTCTCCCATGCCCACCAGGACGATGCCGTTGCCGATCGGCATGATGTCACCGCCCTCGATGAAGGAGTGCCCCTGGTCGCCCTCGGCGGCGTCGAACCAGATGGGGAAGTCCCTGCCGGTGAAGGCGGGGTGGAAGGTGTAGACCGCCTTGACCAGCATGGTCTCGCGCTTGCGGGCGGGCCAGAACATCGAGCTGAGCGACACGCCCTGGTAGAGCCAGGCGGAGGAGTCGCGGGTGAAGATCGAGTTGGGCAGGGGAGCGATGAGCATCTCCGGCTCGTCGGTGCCCACGTGGTAGGGGGCGATGCCGGTACCGAGGACGTCCTCGGGGACCTCGTCCGAGGACAGCCCGCCGATGAGGTAGGTGCACAGCTCCTTGCTGGGCATCTCATCCATCCAGTCGCGCAGGCCCTCGGCCACGCCCACACCCATGGTGTCCTTGTTGACGCGGCGGTCGAGGATCCAGGCGCGGTGCTCTGGGACGTCGAGGACGTCGGCGAGCAGGGAGTCGAACTCCAGCACCTTGACACCGCGCTCGCGCATGAGGGAGACGAAGTCCGCGTGGTCTGCGCGAGCCCGATCAACGTCGAGGATGTCGTCGAAGAGGAGGTCGTGGCAGTTCGACGGGGTGAGGAAGGAGTGCGCGCGTCCGGGCGGGCAGACCATGACGGTTCGCAGTTTTCCGGCCTCGGACCAGACTCCGGTGGTTGATGTACTCATGATGTCCTTTCGTGAATCTGTCGGTTCCCGTCCTTCATTGGGCGGGCCGCGCAGTTGGCTGGGGTGCAGTTGGAAGCGGGGGGCGGGACTATTCGATAGAGAGGGCGCCTGTGCACAGGCCGTAGATCGCGTATATCGAAGTCGCCGAGAAGACGGCGATGACGATCCAGTCGATCGTGGTGAAGACCCGCTTTCCGGCCTCCTTCCGGGCGATGACGTAGAAGGGCGTTCCCACGAGGTAGAACAGGCCTACGAATAGGAGATACGTCGGTCCGGCCGCGTACAGGAGCCATACGGCGTAGGCGGTTCCGAGAATGCCGATGACGATGTCCGCGATTCCGGCCTTCTCACGGTTGCGGAAGGAATTGATGAGATGGAACGCGGCTGAGAACAGGTAGGGGATGAGGATGAGTGCCGACGCCAGGAGGATGAGGCTGGTGTAGGTCGATCCGGCGAAGTGCGCCCAGATCAGCATGGTCTGGACCATGCCGGTGGTCAGCCACATCGCGCCGACCGGTGTGCCGTTCTTGTTCTCCTTGGAGAACCAGCGCGGCAGGGTGCTGTCGAGCGCCGGCACGCGCAGGATCTCCGCGCACATGAGGAACCAGGACAGCAGGGCGCCGATGAGCGAGATCGCCAGGCCGGCGGCGATGAACTTGGCCCCCCAGGGGCCTACCGCCGCGGTCAGCACGCCGCTCGTCGAGGGGTCTGGCATGGCGGCGATCTCTTCGCGGGGCGCGATGCCGTAGCTCAGGAGATTGACGAGCAGGAGCAGGACGAGCACCGAGGCGAAGCCCGTGATGGTGGCGCGGCCGACGTCGTGGCGGTTGCGGGCGCGCTCGGAGAAGACGGAGGCGCCCTCCACTCCGATGAACACCCAGACCGTCACCAGCATCATGGCCTTGACCTGGGTGAGCGTGGAGCCGAGGTCGCTGTTGGCGCCCCAGAAATCGGCGGAGAAGGTGCCGATCTTGAAGGCGGTGGCCCCGATGATGATGAAGACGATCAGGGGCACGATCTTGGCGATGGTCACGACGACGTTGACGACGGCCGCCTCGCGGATGCCGCGCAGGATGAGCAGGTGGTACAGCCACAGGAGCGCCGAGGAGACGACGGTGGCCAGGAGCGTGGTGCCCTCCCCGAATCCGGGCAGGAATACGCCGATCGCCGTCATGAGGAGGACGAGGTATCCGACATTGCCCATCCAGGCGCTGAACCAGTAGCCCCAGGCCGAGGAGAAGCCCAGATAATTGCCGAACCCCTCTTTGGCGTAGCCGTAGACGCCCGCATCGATATCGGGGCGCTGCACGGCCAGGCTCTGGAAGACCTTGGCCAGCATGAGCATTCCGGCTCCGGTGATGAGCCATCCGATGATGAGCGGGCCGGGGGCCGCCGCGGCGCCCATCTGCGATGGCAGACCGAATATTCCCCCGCCGATCATTGAGCCGATAACGAGTGCGATGAGTACGGCTAAAGACACCTTCGCGGGTGATGAAGATGCCGACTGATCCTTGACAGAAGAATCGTGAGGCGATTCTGTCGCCATGTTCCGCCCCTTTGTGGAACTGCTATCTGACTCCTGAAGAGTAGGGCAGCCTTAATCGCGGCGTCCTCGGTTGGCGGGGCGTAAATTTATTAAATCTATCGTGCATAAAATTTCTCTTATGCGCGGCGCCGCTCGAGATTCCATTGCGTGAGCGGTGTTGCGCAAGGAGGTGTGTTGGCGCATGAATATGTATGCGCACCCCAAGTTAGGACTAAAGTCCCTCTGTGGGTGAGAGGATGCCGGTCAGTCGTGCGGTGAGCTCGGCAGCCGCCTCCGGGCTGGTGCAGACGACGACGACCGAGTCGTTGCCGGCGATGGTGCCGAGAGCGTCATGCGGCTTCGCGGTGTCGATCTTGCGGGCCACGTAGGCGGCTCCGCCTGCCACGGTGCGCACGATGATCCGATGGCGAACGCGCTCGAAGGACAGCCAGAGCGACGGAGCTGTGCGCCCCGGTGCGGAGGAGGTGCTCTGGAGCCGGCGTCGGAAGGTACCCATCTGGATTTCTCTATTTCTTCTTCTATGAAGTATGCGGTCGGCCAGCAGTGACGACCTATAAGTGTACTGCCTCATGCGATGGGCGGACCCCGGCGCAGCTGCACTTCAACCGCGCCGTCGCGTCCCGCGGGTCGCCGGTGCCGTCCACGGGTCCTCGGGCCAGGGGTGCTTGGGGTACCTGCCCCTCAGCTCCGCACGCACCTGCCGGTAGGGGCCGGCCCAGAACGAGCGCAGGTCGTCGGTCACCGCGACCGGCCGTCGTGCCGGGGACAGCAGATGGATCAGCACCGGTACCCGTCCGTCCACCACCCGGGGCGTGTCCGCCCAGCCGAAGCACTCCTGCATGCGCACCGCCAGCACTGGCCGCTGGAGCGCCTCGCCCTGCTCGCCGACGTAGGACACCCGTATGCGCGAGCCCGACGGCACCTCGATGCGCTGCGGTGCGAGCTCGTCGAGGCCGGACGCCTCCGGCCATGGCAGCAGCGCCCGCAGTGCCGTGCCGACGTCGAGCCGCCTCAGGTCGAATCGTCTCCCGGAGGCGGCGAGGGCCTCGACCGCGGGTAGCAGCCACTGCTCGGCCCGGTCCAGCAGCGCGCCGTCGTCCATCGCGGGCCACGGCTCGCCCAGCGCGCGGTTGAGCAGGGCCAGGCGCGCCCGCAGCTCACCGGCCTCGTTCCACGGCAGCACATCGAGCCCCTCGGCTCTGCAGGCCTCGACGACGGCGCCGGCCACGGCGGACGGGGGCGGAGTCCCGCCCGGCGTCGCCGTCAGTGTGATCGCACCCAGGCGCCGCAGCCGTTCGGAGCGCAGCCGCCCCTGGGTCCACACGACCCGCTCCTCCTCGGTGAGCCACGGCGCGCCAACGCTCAGGGCGAGCTCGTCGTCGATCGGGGCTGCCGCCCGAACTGACGCGTCCCCGCGTCCGAGTGCGGCACCGACATCGGCCACGGCCAGCCACGGCGACGAGTTCAAGGCGGATCCCCGCGCGGTGCGCATGCCCGCGCCGCCGACGCTGGTGTAGAAGGCCGGCTCCCCTGCGGAGGGCGTCGGGCCTCGGCGGTGTGCGATCCACTCGGGACGGGCGAGGGCCGCCACCAGGGCGACTGCCTCGGACAGGGTGGTGGCCGGGATTGCGGCTGAGGGCATCGCTCCGGCTGGGGCTTGCGGTCCGTCTATGGACGCCGACCCGGCTAAGGGCGCCGACCCGGCTGCGCGGTGGGCCCGGTCGAGGGTGCGACCCGCCGATTCGGCCGCCCGTTCCAGGCGGCGGGCTTCCGCTCTCCAGGCGCTCGCCGATGCGCCGTCGTCGTGCACGCTGCGCGCCAGTGCGGTCAGATCGCCGCCGGGCGCGCGCAGTTCCGCGCTGAGCAGGGCGGTGCCCTCGGCGGCTCGCCTGGCGCCCACGGTCCCGCGAGCCGTCAGCAGAGCGCGTGCGAGACGGGCATCGGCCGGAATTCGGGCCACGGCGCGCCCTAGCACGGTCACAGCCGCGGCTGCCCCGTCGGCTTCCGCGTCGTCCTCCAGCAGTCCCAGGCGCTGCAGCGCGGTACGCGCAGCCTCCATGGCCGGGGCGGGCGGCGGATCGAGCCAGGTCAGGCCGGCGCCGTCCGGAGCGCCCCATACTGCGAGCTCGAGGACGAGGCGAGTCAGGTCGGCGGACAGGATCTCCGGTACGGGCGCTTGCGGTGCGCGCGCCCAGTCCGTCGGCGTGCAGCACCGATAAACGACGCCGGGCCCTTCGCGTCCCGCGCGCCCGGCCCGCTGGACGCCCTCCGCTCGGGAAGCGCCGACCGTCACCAGCCCCGACATGCCGCGAGCGACGTCGAGGCGCGGCTGCCGGGTCAGCATGGCGTCGACGACGACGCGCACCCCCGGCACGGTCAACGAGGATTCGGCCACGTTCGTGGCTACCACCACGCGCCGGCGGTCCGGTGGCGATGAGGTCAGGGCGGCGTCCTGGGCGCGGTTGCTCAGCCGCCCGTGCAGAGGCAGGACGTCGACGCTCTCCGGCACGGAGCCGTGCAGGCGGCTCACAACGTCCTCGACTTCTCGGGCTCCGGGCAGGAAGACGAGCGCGTCGCCGGTGCGCTCGGTGAGCGCCCGCTGCGCGGTGGCGGCGACATGGGCGAGGAATTCCCGCGGCACGCCGTGCGGGCCCAGGCGGGGCGTGCGCGACGGCGGGGGCGCCCACACCTCCTGAATCGGATGGAGTGAGCTGGCGACCGAGACGATGGGGGCTGCGGGGGCGGTGCTGGAGTCGGCGGTGCTGTTGCCGCCGTCGGCGTTGGCGGAGTCGGCTGCGGAGTTGGCGTCTGCGTCCGGCGAGCCTGCCCCGAGCAGGGCGGGCAGGCGGTCGAGATCAGCGGTGGCCGACATGGCGATGATGACCAGATCCTCGCGCAGGGCGCGAGCGTCCAGGAGGAGCGTCAGGAGCAGGTCGGACTCCAGGGACCGCTCGTGCACCTCGTCCAGGACCACGGCCGCCACCCCGGGCAGATCGGGGTCGGCCTGCAGGCGGCGCAGCAGCAGCCCGGCGGTGACCACCTCGATGCGCGTATGCGGGCCGGCCTCCCGTTCTCCGCGCACTGCGTAGCCGACTGTGTTGCCCAGTGGCTCGTCGATCAGGTTCGCCAGGCGCCGTGCGGCGGCTCGGGCGGCGATGCGGCGGGGCTGGGTGACGATGACGCGCCCGCCGTCCTCGGGGGTGGTGAGGGCGTGGGCGACCAGGGGCGGGACGAGAGTGGTCTTGCCGGTGCCGGGCGGGGCGGTGATGACGATGCCGCGTTCCGGCTCATCGGCCAGCAGTTCGCGGAGCCGGGGGAGGGTCTCGCTGGCGGGCAGGTGCGGGGGAGCCGCGAGAAGCCGGGCGAGAGGATCGGGCGCGGTTGAGTCCACGGGCTCATTGTGACCGGTGCCGGGCTCCCCGTGTCCTTCGTCCTTTGTCCTCCGGCTTCCGACGTCGGCTTCCAACGTCGCCGAGATCGGTCGTACTCCGCACCGAGATCGGTCGTAACCCGCACCGAGATCGGTCGTAACCCGCACCGAGATCGGTCGTACTCCGCACCGAGATCGGTCCGTCCACCGCCTCCTTGTCGAGATCGACATTCTCGAATGAGATCGACGGTGCCACCATCGATCTCGTGCGAAAAAGTCAATCTCGACGCTCCCCCGGTTGATGCCGGCATTGCGTTGCCGCTCGTCGTCGGCCCGGACCGATCTCGAGCCGGAGTTCGACCGATCTCGACGCGGAACCGGACCGATCTCGGCGCCCTCACCTAGCGGTGCATCTCTGACGCTTCTCACGCTTCGGCCGTCCACGCGAACCCCGAGGTGACGCTGTTCGCGCTGTCAGGAGCGCGCCCCTATGGCGCCGATGAGTTCAGCTGCGGGCTATGTGGAGCAGTTGCCGCTGCCCGGCAAGGCTTTTCGAAACGGCCGTGCGCCACGTGGTGCCGAATGTGCTCCTGTCCGCCGCACTCGGGCGCGCGCCGGCCAAAGGTGATGCGAAAGGGGCAGTTTGACGACGTTCAGGACTATCCCGCTGTATGAAAGCCGCTGACCGTCCTGCAGTCGGACGTCATTACCTGGTATGCCGGGTATGCCAGGCATACCAGGTGCGCTCGGAATGCCACGCAAATGGACAGTATCGAGAACGGGGTGTCAATGGTCGCTGATTCCGTATGTCTTCCAAGACCCGGGAACGAAGAATTCGATTGATGCCGAATTGGGTAATATCAGGCAGAACCGACCGCTCTTGTATTAGTGTCCAGCGCATTACGGACCACGGTGAGCAGAACGACGGCTCGGGAGATGTGCGAAGTCCCGATGGCGTCGGCAATACGGTCCTTCACCTCGGCCGCAAGCGCCTGGCCACGTGTGCGGAGTTCTGCGCCGTGGGCGGTCAATGTCCGGAGCGCAAGCCCCAGGTGGTTCTCCGACTCGAACGACTCGACCGCACCGATTCGCGTCAGCACCTCAAGGGCGGTCGACCCGGTCTGCTGGGGCACTCCCGCGTCCTGGATGATTCTGCTCATCGTCGCCGGTTCGTCGGTGCGGAGTTGCTCAAGGACGAAGTACTGCGCGGCGGTAAGGCCGATCTCGCGTAACTCGCCGGTGATGTCGCTCGCGAATCCCGCCGCGAGATGCCTGACGCTCGCCCCGAGACGTCGCCGCACGATCTGCTCGATACGTCGCTGGGCGTCGAGTTGCTCCGGGGCGCCTTCTACTCTCGTCAGGTGCACCGCCGGAGCGAGCAGGTCGAGCAACTCGGTGTACTCCAACGTTCCAATCAGGTCGCGACGCTCTTCCTCGATCCTGGAGAGCGCGTCATCTGCAGCCGCAGATGTCGTCTGTCCGAGCGAGGTGAGTCGATTGAGCACGACGACATCCGAATGCTGGTCTCCCACCCGATGGAGGTACCCCTGCGCCTCGAGTCGTTTCACAAGCGCATGTGCTGCTTGGGGGGAGACACCAAGACAGCGGGACATGTGTGCGGCGGACTGTCCCGGCGACTGCAGCAGACCCATCATCGCGATGTACTGTGTGATCGTGATGCCGTGTCGACGAAGCGCAGCGGAATCGGCCTTGCTGAGCAGCCTGTCGAGGTGACGAATCGACGACCAGAACGCGTCGGTCGTGGTGGGCGACATCTGGGATTGGTCTGCGGAAGCGCTGGCCTTTGCACCCATGCAACCCTCCTCATTTCCGCCGTCATGCGGCAGACACCACTTTACCCGATGTTGATCGACCTTTTTGAGCCGCCATATTCCGGTATTCCGGTCAGGCGCAGCCGATGGGCGCCGCGATCTATCTCGGATCGGCCGTTTGCCGAGCGGCCCCATGATCAGCATGATGATCAGCACGGACTGTGCGGCTCCCGTATGCGAATACCACGAGCAGCACCGCAGCGAGTGCGCCCAGCGCGCCTGCGGCGGGAAGTTGCTCCACGCCGACGAGGTTGATGAGCGCACCGCCTACCGCACCCGATGCCGCGATCCCGAGGTACATTGCCGAGGAGTTCAGGGAGATGAGCACGGACGCGGCCTCGTGCCCCGCGACGACGAGGCGATGCTGCTGCGCTGGGGCGAGTAGCCATCCCGCGATGCCCCAGAACAGCGTGGTCGCGACGGCGAGCCACGCGATGTGGCCGCCGAGCCAGAGCATGACGAACGCCGCCGTGAGCGCCATGACGCTCAGCAGCACGGTCGTTCGAGCGCCGATCCGGTCGGAGAGCACGCCGCCGAGGATGTTCCCGATAGCACCTCCGACACCGAAGGCCAGCAGCACCCATGACAGCGGTGAGCCCTCGATTCCCGCGCGAATCGCGAAGAACTCGGCGATGTAGTTGTAGACGGTGAAGGCGCTGAGGAAGACGACGAAGGTCGCGATGATCGTCGCCGGTACGCCTGGGAGTCGCAGTGTGCGCAGGCGCTGCCGAAGATCCACTGCAACAGGTGCCGCGACGGGAGGGAACCGCCAGGCCACCAGCACGAGTACGACGACGCCTACTGCGACGATGAACCAGAACACGTTCTGGAACCCGGAGACGGCGCCGATGAACGAGCCGATCGGCACGCCGACGATCGTCGCGATCGTCAGACCTGAGGTCACCAGTGCGATCGACCGCCCCCGTCGTTCAGGCGTCGCGAGCGCTGCGGTGATCACGAGTGCCGCGGGTGTGAACGTGGATGCGCCGAGCGCGGCGATGACGCGGCCGGCCAGCAGGACGGGATAGAGCGTGCTCACGGCGACTAGGACGTTGCCGAGGACGAACACTGCCAGCGATCCGAGTAGCAGTTGCTTTCTCTCTACGCCCCCGAGCGCTGAGGCCAGGATTGGGCTGGCGATCGCGTACACGAGCGCGAAGATCGTGATGAGCTGGCCTGCGCTCGATGTCGTCACGTCGGTCGCCCGGGCGATGTCCGGCAGGAGACCGGCGATGACGAAGCCGTCTGTCCCGATGACGAACATGCCGAGGGCGAGGATGATGAGACGGAATTGCATGGGCGCTCCTTAGTGCTAGCGGAGAAAGAGATCGTCCGGGCCGACAGGGACGATGCCGCGATTGAGGATCGGTATCCCCAGGTGGTACCCGCGGGTGATCGCGTCGAAGTCGGTCGTTATCCGGAATATCGGGGAGCGGTACAGTCTCCGGACGTAGTCGTGCAGTGATGGGAAGTCGCGGACCCGGTATCGGTGTAGTCGGAAGGACGGCGCATACACGACGTCGAATCGAATGAGGAGGGTGAAGAGCCAGACGTCCGCGTCGGTCGGTCCGTTGCCGAGCAGGTACTCGGATTTCTGGACCTGGTGGTCGAGGTCGCTCAACAGATGCTCAACGCGGGTCACCTCGGTCTCGTATTCATGCTGATCTGTGACGAACCCCGCTCGGTAGACAGCGGCATGCAGATCGAAGAAGATGCGTTCTGTCCACGCCCGCTGCTGTGGGGCGAGGTCGGGCGGGTAAAGGTCGATCGGTACGTCGGTCAGCTCGTCGCGGAGTATCGCTAGCGTCCGGTACGGATCGTTGCTCACCACGCCCGCATGTCCGACGAGTGCGGGCAGCCGTGTGCTACTCGCGAGCATCCCCCTCGATGCATCCGCCTCATCGACTGGTTCCCACCAGGCGACGTCGGACGTTGCCCGGAGGCGGCCTCGCTGGACGCTGATGATCGGTATCTGCTCTGCGAGTCCCGCCAGCGCAAGTGCAATCGCGAAGCGCTGCCCCGTCGGCGCGACATCCGAGTAGAAAAGAGCGAACTGTCCCGGCTCACCAGTGATGATGTCGCGCGCGATCGCGGGCGATAAACGCGCACGGACTGCGCTGGGGAGCAACGGGCCGCCCCGGATGCCGAGACGGTAATCCTCCGGTGGCTCGAATGCCGTTGTGGAAGAGTCGAACCGGCCGTTCATCGGTTCTCCTCCACCGGGCAGACTACGCTCTCGACCTCGAGTAGACCGATACTGCTCATGCTGCCACCCACTTTTCGATGACGTGCTGGGCTTGAATCAAGCTGAGCCGTGGATCGCATCCGGTCGTATACCGATGCGGGTCGATCAGGGCATCACGGTCCCAGACGCACTCGTCGACGTCGTCCACCGTGGTTTCCAGGCGGAATCCGCCTGGTGCAACTCCGTACGCTCGGACGATCGAGGAGAACAGAGGAGAACTCTGTCGCTTCAGCGAGTATGTCCGCCACGAGCCGGGTCTTGATGTCCTGACTGTTGGTGAAGGTGTTGCCGTGCTCGTGAGGTATCGGCGATCCCGATATTCGCGGATCTGCGGGGCTTCATAGTCGAAGAGCAGCGCCTCGTGACTCGTCCAGATGCGGTCGGCCGCGAAACCGGGTGCCGGAGTTTTACGAAGCGTGGGAGTGATGATCTCGCTTGCGATCCAGCGGGTCGCAATACGGTGCGCGTTCCCTGCGCGGTGGCGCTCATCGGCCTTGGGCGCATGCACGATAGGTCCTCGGAACGTCATGAAGGTCTTGCCTGCATGCGTCTCGAACGGTGCGGATCGAGGCTTCGCGTACTGGCCGCCGTTCCAGGCTTCGGAAGCGACAAGCGCGCGGACACGCTCCCGGTCCGCCAACTCCCATCAGCCAGTTCCTTGTCCCGGTACATGTTCCCCCTCTTCGCGCTGCTTCAAACTGGCGAGGCGCTGCCGACTGGCGGAGACCTCAAGGCTGTCGGGAAGCATTCAAATAACAACACCCGACATTGATATAACACCCGATACTACTACTGATGTGACTCGCGTCAAGGCCCGTCCTCACTGCCTCGCGAGCTCGAGCAGAAGATGTCGGTGCCCACAAGGCCGCGTCCAGTGCCGCGCCGAGTCGGATGTATCGGCCTCACTCTCTCCCTCGAGTTCGGTGGCGCGTGAGGACGGGTCTCGCTCGTCGTCGTGACGGCAGGGGCGCGAGACGATGATGCCGAGGATGGATCCTGCCAAGAACATGCTGAATATGGGGCTGGCGATGAAGTGGGCGTAGATGCCAAGGAGGCTGTCGGTCACCAACGACCTAAGTGACAGATGACGCCCCGCCAATACCCAGCACGCGATGATCGATGGTGCGAGCCTGGTAATCCGCATCCTGGCGAAGGTCCTCGGCCTCAATCCGACCGTTCATAACCTCCCAAGTAAGTTCGAGTACAGCGCGTACACTTGGCAAAGAGGTCGGTGCCAAGCAAGCTAATTCAAGTCACATAGATCATAAATGCGACATAGTTCGGCGTTCGCCGATTCCATCGCTCACCGGTCCCTCTGCTCCCGCTGCCGCACGTCTCAATGGAAAGAAGAACAGTATGCGCCGCATCATCGGCGCTATCGCCGCGCCCCTCATCGCTGTGGGCGCCCTTGCGGGAGCCGGTGCCGTCATCCTGCATCGCGCTGTCCCCGCCGAGCTTCGCGACCATCTTCTCGGCGTCGGCGTGGCCCTCGTCATCATCGGCCTGCTCGCCGCCATCGCCGTCGTCTACCGCGCCCACTGGGGGAGCGGGGTCCTGGACCGGCGTGCAGCCGTCGTCCTCCTGCCCTCCTTCATCGTGATCGGCGGCTTCCCGCTGCTGTTCATGGCCGTGCTCAATATGCCCGACGCGGTGACCGGCGGCCTCATCGGTATTCAGCTGGGATCCGCGTTCTTCCTCGGGATACTCATCAGGTATCTCCATCAGTACTCTCGTGCCCACGCTGGCATCGATTAAGCAGGTTGGTTCTGACCCATGCGCTCTCGTCACGCCCATTCCAACAGTCGCTGGTTCCGCCGGTCCCGGTTGATCGTGGGCGCCGGCTTTCTGCTTCTGGTCATCTCTCAGTCCGCCGCCACCGGAGATCTGGCGAGTGTCCTCGGCCGATGGCACACCATTGCAGCCGTTGCTTTTCTCATTACTGGTGCAGCTCTCGTCCTGTTTCGTCTTCGCTATGAGCGGCTCCGGCGGTGACGATCTCGACGCGCGTGCGCGGGCCGGTTCTCCGCTCTCCGCGCACCGCGTAGCCGATGGTCGCTCCGAGGGGCTCGTCGAGCAGAGTCGCCAAGCGTCGTGCGGCGGCGCGCGGCGACGCGCCGGGGCTGGGTGACGATGACGCGCCGGTCGCCGTCAGGGGCGGTGAGGATCTGGGCGACCAGGGGTGGGACGAGGGTCGTCTTGCCGGTGCCGGGCGGAGCGGTGACGACGACTCCGCGCACCGGAACGCCGGTCAGCAGCTCGCGGAGTCGGGGGAGGGCTTCCTTGGCGGGCAGCGGGGGAGGGGCGGCGAGTAATCGGGCGAGCGGGTCGGGCGCGGTTCGGTCCACGCTCCCATTGTGGTCGACGGCGGTGCTCTCCCCTCTGTCCCCTTTCGTCGAGATCGGTCCGGTTCCGGCTCGAGATCGGTCGAGTTCCGTGCCGAGATCGGTTCGGCGACGCGGCGTCCGGGATCCGGGGCCGCGAGCCGGGCATTCCTGCACGACTCCGACCGACGACGACGCCGGGCTCGCGCCGAAATATCGCCCTCGACAGGACGAGGCCGTGCCCCAGCAGGACTCGTTCCCCCCACGAGCACCGAGCCGCGCGACGATGGGCCGCGCGCGACCGTCACCGCGCTCCTCCGCAGGCGCCGAGCCGCGCCCCGCACGGGCCGCGCCGCACGCCGGGCCCGACCACGACGCACCCCCGACACCGCGGGATCGTGCCCAGATCCACGCGGTCGTACCCGGCGCCGCGGAGTCGTACCTTAAAGCCTCCCCAGGGTACGACCCGGCACCGCAGCGTACGACCGCGTGGGCCCATGTACGACCACACGAGCCCGGGTACGACCCCGCACCGCAGCGTACGACCGCGTGAGCCCATGTACGACCACACGAGCCCGGGCACGGAGACACGACCGCACGACGCAGAGCACAACCACACGAGCAACGGCACCACCACACAACCCCTCCCACCGCACCAGGCCCCACCCGACCCATCACCCACCACGACCAACCACAAACCGCACAACACGCCCGACCGCCAGCCACCACCCACCACAAACCCCCTCGCGCACCACCTCACCACACAACCACGACACACCAACCGAACTCGAGCCGGAACCGAACCGATCTCGGTGAAGGAGACGACGGAGCGGGGAGCGAGGGGATGGCTCGCTGGCGGCTCGCCGGCGGCCCGGCGAGAGCTCGACCCGCCTCGCTGCCAAGCAAGCTTGACAAGCTCGTCGATGTCAAGCACACTTTTCATGTCAAGGAAACGCGACACGTGTCGACGGGCCTCGATCCCGCGGCGCGGCCCACAGGAGTTAGGAGAACAGTCATGAAGTCCTTCGCCGCCATTCGCGAGATGTCCCTGTCCGCCAGGATCGCCGCCGTCATCCTCGGCGTCGGCCTGATCGCTCTGCTCATCGGCGCCCTGCTCGATCACTACTTCCTCATGGGCCTGGCCACGGGCCTGGTCATCGTCGGATTCGCCGTCGCCATGATCGACGTCGTGAGGAGCTCGCTCTCCCGCGCCCGGCGCTCCGCGGCCGTCCACTCCGCCAACTGGCCGGCCGAGGACTGAGTCATGCGCGTCCGCGGCGCCCTTCCCGGGGCGATGGAGCATCGTGGCGGCCGCCGGTCTCCTCGTCGCCGGTGCTGCGCTCGTCCTGTGCCGTCTTCGCTACGATCGGTCCCAGCGGTGAAGGAGGCCGGCGTGGAGAATGACGTGCGCGCGCTGCGTGAGGAGAAGGGTCTCACTCAGGCGCAGTTGGGCAAGGCTCTCGGTGTCTCGCGCCAGAGCGTCAACTCCATCGAGAAGGGGAAGTACGATCCCTCATTACCGCTCGCCATCGCCATTGCGCGCTTATTCGGGCGCGCCGTCGAGGAGATCTTCCATGCCTGAGATGTCTGAGATACCGGAGGGTCGCCCCCCGGCCACGGCTCCGGCCTCCGCGTCTCCTGCTGAGCGCAGGCGGCGTCGCAGGGCTTTCTGGGAGCGCGTGTATCTCGTTGCCTGCGTCGTCGGCGCGGCAGCGCTTCTCATTCTCCGACCGCGACTCGCCGACGATCAGGTCCGGTCCGCCGCGCTCGGCGGAGCCATCGGCATTCTCGCTGCGGCGATCGTGCTGATCCTCCTGCTCGTGAGGGGGCGTCGCGGCCACGACACCATGTTCAGCCGCGAGATGGACGGCGTGTGGGACGAGCGGGACAGGGCGGTCAAGCAGAAGATGTGGGTGGTCGCCGGCAGGACGGCCTTGCCGATCATGCTCATTCTTTTCGTGGTATCTTTCACATCGCTTCCGATATCCTTGTTCGTCAAAGTGGCAGCCTTCGCGTACTCGGTCGTTGCCGGAACGGCCCGTTTCTACTACGACCGGACTATGTGATCGCACGGCCGATGAGTGACCGCTGAGCGGATGGTGGGCTGAGAGGGTCGAGAAGACGATCGGATGGTGCTCCCCTCTTCTTTTCCTGGGAGAAACACCCTCTGGCGAGGGAGACCGGTAGGCTGCCTATCGGAATGCCCGCGACTAAGAGGGAGAATGCGTGACCCCGGAACCTGCAACCGCGCCCTGGGATGATGATCCCGACGGGGCCTCGATTCTCCTGGCGACCGGTCGTCCGCAGCATGACCTCCTCGTGATAGCCGAGCCCTTCTTCCTCACCGAGCTCCGCGAGGCGTGGGGGCGCCCCGCCTCCAGCGTGCGCCTGTCCTTTCTCCCCGGCGTGTCCGCACCCGAGCTCGATGGGCAGGAGGACGCCCTTCAGTCCTACGAGCATGATGGTTTCGGCGTCCTCATCGCCCGCGGTCGCACCAATCTGTTCGAGGGCCAACCCGTCCGCAGTACCACGGCCTTCGCCCGTACCGCCGCGGCCCGCGTGCGCGCGGCCCTGCTCGTCACGCGTGCGACCAGTGTTGGCGGAGCCGAGTTCAAAGACTTCCTCCCCATCGGCGACCACCTCAACTTCGCCGGCACCCCGTTGTTCCCCGCTCGCGGCGTCGTCGAGGCCGCGTGGGACGAAGACCTCACCGCGCGTCTGGCCACGCTCGACGGCGTGCGCGAGCCCGGCTTGCTGGCTCTCGTCCCGGGACCGGTGCGCCCCACTCGGGCGGAGGCCCGCGTCCTCGCCGCGCTCGGCGCCGATGGCGTCGTCACCGATTCCATTGCCGAAGCCATGGCGCTGGCCTCCCGGGGCGTCCGGGTCGCCGGGCTGGCCTACGTCGATGCCGCCGCCGATCCGTCGGCCACCACCGGGCGGGGTGCCGCGGAGCACCGGGTGGGCGCCCACAGCGCGGACGGCTTCACCCGTCGGCCGGCGCCCGACGTGGTCCGTGCCGCCGTCGAGGCGATCCTGACCGCCCTCGGCTGAGCTTCGGGAGCTCGAGGGCTTCGGGAGCTCGAGGGCCCAGGCCGCCCCGAGTCCGCCTCCTTCGCGGTGCTGTCGCGCTGCCCGCCCATCGGGACTCTTCTGCCCTCCAGCTCCGCTGCCGCTAAAGTGCGCTCGTGAAGCCCTTCATCCTGCTCGCCACCCGAGCCGACGACGCCCCGGCGGATGCCGAGTACGAAGCCTTCCTCATCCGTACCGGCCTGCGGGAGCGCGACCTGTGCCGCGTCCGCCTCGAGTCAGAACCCATGCCCGACATCGACATGGATGCGTACTCCGGCATCATGGTGGGGGGATCTCCCTTCAACACATCCACCCCCGAAGATGTGAAATCCGATACTCAGCGACGTGTTGAGGCCGAGTTCACCGCCCTGCTCGACCGCGTTGTCGCTGCTGACTTCCCCTTCCTCGGGGCCTGCTACGGCATCGGCACCCTCGCCCGGCATCAGGGCGCCGTCATCGACGCCACCTATGCCGAGGAGGTCGGCGCTCCCGAGATCACCTTGACCGCCGCTGGTCTGGCCGACCCGCTGTGCGCCGGCATCACGCCCACCTTTCAGGCGTTCGTCGCCCACAACGACGCCATCTTCACGCCTCCTCCCGGCGCCGTCGTGCTGGCGACCTCTCAGCCCTGCCCGGTTCAGATGCTCCGCATGAGGACCAATCTCTACGCCACGCAGTTCCACCCCGAGCTCGATGGCGAGGCCTTCGCGCACCGCCAGGCCTTCTACGCCGATCACGGGTACTTCGACCCCGACGAGCTGCCCGCCGTTCAGGCCTGGACCCGCGCCCAGGATGTGAGTCAGTCCTGGGCTGTGCTGCGCAACTTCGCCGAGCACTACGCTCGCGATTGAGCCGCCCGGGACTGAGCTGCCCTTGCGTCGAGATCGACTTTTTCGAACGAGATCGATGGTGCCACCGTCGCCCTCATTCGAAAAAGTCGATCTCGACGGGGGACGGGGGCGGGCGCACCTGGGTGCACCCGGACGCGTGCTCGGCCCCGCGCCCGGGTCAGGCTCCCAGGGCATTGGCGAGTGGTTCGAGCACCTGACTCGTTCCGCCCTGCACGCGCACGTCGGCCATCTCGTCCACGGCGGTCGGCCCGCGGTTGATGACCACGAGCTCGGCGCCGTGAGCTATGGCCTGGCGCACGATCCACAGCCCGGTGAGTACCGCCAGGCTCGTGCCCGCCACCAGGACGACGTCGCAATGGCCGGCGGCGTCCATGGCCTCGCTCATGGCGGCGGGCAGCCCCTCGCCGAAGAAGACGATGTCCGGCTTGAGCAGACCGCCGCACGCCTCGCACGTCACCGGCTCGAAGTCGCAGGCCCGCGCCGCGTCCCTGTCCGCCTCCGGAGTGATCGCCACCCGTGCCGGATCGGTCTCACGCGGATAGTCGGGGTTGAGCACCGTCAGCCGGGCATCCACCTCGGCGCGGGAGACGATTCGCCCGCAGGTCAGACACACGACCCGGTCGTAGGCGCCATGCAGTTCCCACACGGTGCGCTGATCGGCCCGGGAGTGCAGCCGGTCCACGTTCTGGGTGGCGACGCCCGTCACCAGTCCCGCCTCCTCCAGGCGGGCCAGGGCCGCATGCCCCGGCGTCGGCTCCAAGGGATCGAGCAGCCGCCAGGTGGCGTGGTTGCGCGCCCATAACCACCGGTACCACACCGGATCGGTGACGAACTGCTCGTAGTCGACCGGCTCGACCGGCGTCGTCCCCATGCCCCGGTAGTCAGGGATGCCGGCGTCGGTGGAGATTCCCGCGCCGGTCACGGCCAGGGTGCGCCGTCCCGCCATGAGGGCGGCGGCCGCGTTCACGGCCTCCGTGATATCCGCAGCACTGATCGGATCGCTCATGGAGCCTGGTCTACACCGTGCCTCCGCCGTCGGCCAGCCTTGAGCCCCCATGCGTCGAGGTCGACTTTTTCGAACGAGATCGACGGTGCCACCGCCAACCTCGTTCGAAAAAGTCGACCTCGACGGGAGAGGGGAGGCGGCAGGCCGGACAGGGCTTGGCGCGCGTGGCCGACGGCCCTCCCGATCTCAGTCGTGGGAGAAATGAGTCACGAAATTGCGGATCACGCGACCGGCCATATGCTCCGAGGTGCTGCTCGCCTCGGACACGATGGTCTCCACCAGGCCGGGGTCGCCGTAGCCGGCGTCGGAGTAGGCCGACACCCGCTGGGCGAAGCGCTCGGCGTCGAGCTCCGGGTTGAACTGGGAGCCGTACACCGAGGCGCCCACCCGGATCATCTGGACGGGGCAGTCGGGCGACGAGGCCAGCAGGGTCGAGTGGGCCGGCACCTCGCCGACGCCCTCATGGTGGCCGACCAGCGCCGTGAATGCCTGCGGCAGGTCGGCCAGGAGCGGGTCCGCCCGCCCGTCCGCGGTCACGAAGATCTCCGTGGCGCCGAGCTCCTCGCCGAACTCCCGGGAGGTGGAGGTGCCGAGATAGCCGGCCAGGACCTCCAGTCCGAAGCCCGTGGCGAGCACCGGCACGCCCTCCTTGAGCGCCACCGCCAGCAGCTCGCGCACCTGCTCCTCGACGTGCATCTGGGAACGGGTCTTGGAGCCCTCCGGCGTGGAGACGTCGTAGGGGCTTCCCCCGATGAGGACGCCGGAGACGTCACCGGCCGTGAAGGCGTCGAGGAAATCGACCTCCTCCAGGAGCACGTGGTGAAGATCCTCACGGGGCAGACCGCTCTGGGACAGGAAGGACTCGTACTCATTCTGCGCCGCCTCGAACTCGGGGCGCGTCGACACCATGATGAAGGGCTTCATCCCGTCAGCCTAGGGGGTACGGGGGTCACCTCTCAGAAACATCTCAAGAACCGTGTCAGAACCCGCGCCCGGTTCGGTGCCCGGGTCCCGTGATCCGTGAGCACGGCTCAGGAGGCCAGCCACCAGATCCACAGCCACATCACGGTCGTCGCCGAGCCGACGATGACGCCGAGCCACGCCTGCCCGTGCCCGCCGGCATAGCTCCTCCGCAGCCGGCGCAACGCCCACCAGCCCATGATCGCCGCGGTCGCGCCGAAACCGGGGAACGGGCTGAGCAGAGTCAGCACGAGGACGATGGCGGCCACCGGATCGGTCCGCTGCTGCGGGGCCTGGTAGCCGGGGCCGGCGAAGACCTCGTGAGGATCAAGCATCTCGGTGCCGGGGAAGACGAAACCCTCCGGCACGAGTCGGGTCGGGTCGGTGGGCTGCTCCTGACTCATACGTCCCATCATGCCCGGGTGCGGGCGACGATGCGACATCCGGGGCGGGGGCCGTCTATGCTGGAGATCTGGCAGGGTTCTGTCAGGTTCACGGGCTCGACGCCGTCGGCGTCATCAGTCCCTGTCGCGTGCGACATCGTCCTCTCGAGGCGGTTGCGCCGCCCCGTCCTTCTCCCGCGACAGGAGTCTGCAGTGCCTTCAGAGTCTTCAGCGCCCTCATCCCCTTCAGGCCTCTCCCGCCTCCGGAGCCCCTGGCATCTTTGGCGCATCCACGGTGACGGCAGGTCCATCGCGCCCGGTGAAGTCGTCGCCCCCGGTGAACGACTGACCTGGCCCCGTACCGTCGGCATCGGCGTTCAGCACGTCGTCGCCATGTTCGGGGCGACCTTCCTCGTGCCTCTGCTGACCGGCTTCGACCCTTCCACGACCCTGTTCTTCACCGGCCTCGGCACCCTCCTGTTCCTGGGAATCACGAGCGGGCGCCTGCCCAGCTACCTGGGCTCCTCCTTCGCCCTGATCGCCCCGATCGGCGCGGTGACCGGCTATGTGGCGGGCGGAGGCGGCCCGATCGACGCCCACAAGGCGTCCCTGGCCCAGGGCGGTGTCATTGCCGCCGGTGCGGCGCTGGCGCTGGTGGGCGCCGTCGTCCACATCGCCGGGGCCGGGTGGATCGACCGGCTCATGCCGCCGATCGTCACCGGTGCGATCGTGTCGCTCATCGGCTTCAACCTGGCGCCCAGCGCCTGGAACAACGTCAAGTCCGCGCCCGTGACCGCGCTGGTCACGATCGTGTCGATCCTGCTGATCACCGTTCTGTTCAAGGGCATCATCGGCCGCCTGGCGATTCTGCTCGGCGTGCTCATCGGCTATGTCACCGCCTGTCTGCGCGGCGAGGTCGACTTCTCCGCGATCTCGCACGCCGGTTGGGTGGGGGCGCCGGCCTTCCGTGCGCCCGCCTTCGACGTGACCCTGCTGGGCCTGTTCGTGCCGGTGGTCCTCGTGCTGGTGGCCGAGAACATCGGGCACGTCAAGTCCGTGTCCGCCATGACCGGGGAGAATCTCGACGACGTCACCGGTCGCGCGCTGCTGGCCGATGGCCTGTCCACCATGCTCGCCGGTACGGGCGGCGGCTCTGGCACCACCACCTATGCCGAGAACATCGGCGTCATGGCCGCCACGCGCGTCTACTCCACGGCCGCCTACGTCGTCGCCGCCCTGACCGCGCTGGGGCTGTCCCTGCTGCCGAAGTTCGGCCAGATCATCGCCACCATTCCCGCCGGTGTGCTCGGCGGGGCGGCCACCATCCTCTACGGCATGATCGGCATGCTCGGCGTGCGCATCTGGGTGCAGAACCGCGTGGACTTCTCCGACCCCGTCAACCTCAACACCGCGGCCGTGGCCATGGTGGTGGCCATTGCCGACTACACCTGGCAGTGGGGCGAGATGACCTTCTCGGGCATCGCCCTGGGGTCGGTGTCGGCGATCGCGATCTACCACGCGATGCGCTGGGTCTCCAAGGCGCGCGGCACCAATCTGGAGCAGGCATCCCCGGCCTCGGCGCCGGCGGGCACCGAGCTCGAGGGGCCGGCCTACGCCACGCGCCATTCCAAGCACGGGTCCTGAGACTGCGTGCTGTGCGCGGCTCCGCAGGCGGGGAGGCGGGCTAGGGCGAAGCAGGACGAGATCGACATTCTCGAACGAAGACGACGGTGTCACCGTCGATCTCGTTCGAGAATGTCGATCTCGACGTAGGGCGCAGGGCGCGCAGGGCGCGGGCTCAGCCGTCGGTGGCCGCGGCCGATGGGGCGGAGGTCACCTGTGCGCAGGGGGAGGGGGCGGTGATGGGGTCGCCGGGCTTGATCTGGGCGACCTCGGCCGCGGAGAGCATCTCGTTCTTGAAATCGTTGCCGAGGACGACGCTCACGGTGAGGTCGCTCGGGTCCTGCGTCTCATCGATCTGGACGACGGTGTCGCCCGTGAACACCCTGGACAGGGTGTAGGCGTTGGCCAGCCCCGCCTGCGAGGTGGTCAGCTGGATCTCGCCGTCGTACTCGCCTTTGGGCCAGTCAGTGGTGTTGGCCACGGTGAGCCCCGAGTCGCTCAGCACGTCCGCGACCCCGGTGGCCAGTCCCATTTGGTCTGAGCCGTTGTAGACGTTGACGGGAATGGACGACACGTCCGTCGTCTTGGCCTCTGCCAGCGGGCAGGGCTGGACGAGTTTCTCCTTGTCGTCCTTCTCCGAGGAGAAACCGGGGTCGTAGGGGACGGGGAGAATGTTGGCCCATATCAGAAGGCAGATGATCACCAGGAATGCCAGGCCCGTGGCCATCCCACCGATGATGGTGGTCTGACGGTGCCTGAGGCGACGTCGGTACTCGGCGCGGGGGTCTGCGGTGCTGCTCACGCGCCCCAGAGTAATGGACGAGCAGACTTCGGGCCTCTGGTATCCGCTCTGGTATTAGGCCCCTGGAGGCGGAGGCGGGGGAGGGGCCGTCGGTCGGCCGCCGTCGTCGACCTCGAGAACCCGGGCGTGGATCGTGGTCCGTCCCTGGAGGGCGGCGCGCAGTGCTCGGTGCAGCCCCGTCTCGAGGAAGAGCTCGCCGTGCCAGGAGACGACGTGCGCGAACAGGTCGCCGTAGAAGGTCGAGTCGTCATCGAGCAGATTGCGCAGGTCCAGCGTCGCCCGGGTGGTGGTGAGCTGATCGAGACGGACCTGGCGCGGGGGGATCTCGGTCCAGTTGCGCTGCTCCACGAGCTCATGCTCGGGGTAGGGCGCTCGCTCGCGGACTGCCTTGAAGATCACGCGCCCATGGTAGCGGCCCTGCCGTTCCAGTCGCGGCCGGTGACGGCGCGTCTTGACGAGCGTCTTGTCACTACCGGTGCACTACTGGTCACCCTGCCTTGCCTGCCGTTGCCCCGTTGCTCCGCGTCACCCGGCGTTGCCCCGCCTCACTTGCCTCGAGGTCGACTTTTTCGAACGAGATCGACGGTGCCACCGTCGATCTCGTTCGAAAAAGTCGACCTCGACGCCGGGGTTCCATGAGGCTTGGACGGCGCCGCCGTGTGGGCCCGGACAGTGTGCGGGCGGTGAGTGGGCAGTGAGCGGGCAATGGGCGCGGGCAGTTGGGCGCGGGCAGTGAGTGGGTGCGGTTAGCGGGCGGGCACTGAGTCAACGGTTCCGGGTCTGGGGTGGGGTGAGCGGTTCCGTCAGGTAGTGCTGGACGATGGGGCCCATGACCTCGACGAGATGGTCGACGCTCGCGCTCGCCAGCGGCTCGAGGCGCAAGAGGTAACGGACCATGGCCAGCCCGACGACCTGGGAGCCGACCAGGGTGGCGCGCTCACGAGCGTGCGGGACCGAGACGCCGGCCTGCGCGAGCGCCTGGGTGATGGGCTCGGAGATCTGCTCGGTGGCGTAGGCCTGCACGGCCTCCGGTGCCGAGTCGTCGGTGGCGATCCAGCGCAGGAGGGCATGAAAGGTCGCTCCGCCCTCGGAGTCGTCCCAGGCAGTCATCGCCAGGCGCACCAGCCTCGGGCCGGCGGTGCGAATGTCGTCGGAGACGATCTTCGCGATCTCCTCGCTGGCTCTCACCTGCAGGTTCATGGAAGCTCCGAAGAGATCTCCCTTGGTACCGAAATAATAGGAAACGAGAGCTGGATCAACTCCGGCCGTGCGGGCGACGCTACGTATCGTCGTACGGGCGAAGCCATTTGCGAGAAATGAGGCGCGGGCGGCGTCGAGAATCGCCTGACGCGTGGATTCAGAGCCCGTGCCCGGTTGGCGGGGGCCTCGACGGCGCGGGGCGGTTTGGCCCGACTGCGCGGCTCCTGTGGCGCTGCTTCTCATGGGGTGAGGCTATGCCGAGGCCCGTGCGGGCGGCTTTGAATCCCGCGTCGAGTCCGCGGCACTGGCCGGGAATCGCTGAGGATAGGGCGATCTGCGGCGGGATGACTGCCTTCGAAACACCGATATTTTCGTTACATTGCTTGCGCGCTATTCAACGCTGTCGAGGAATGCTGTCGTTCGAAAATGTGGTCATTGGTCATAACGCTCCGATATCAACGGAAAGTAAGTGGGACTTAATGCCCAGGGGGAGTGACATTTCAACACCGTTGAACTCCGGAGGATGCTGTCGATACGGTCCCGCCACATGCAATGACGCCCGTGCGCAGTCAAAGAGGACGAACGATGAGTTCTACCAGCAATTCCGTCAGCGCCTCCGGCCCGGCCCTGGTTGACTCTCGCGCCGTGCCCGCCCCGGCTGAGTCTTGCGCCGTGCCCGCCCCAGCCGGTGCCCAACCGGTGTCCCTGGGCCTCGACGTCGGGTCCACCACGGTCAAGCTCGTGCTCCTGCCTGACTCATGCGCCGTGCCCGCGCCCGTCGCGCCGCAGGCGGCGCTCCTGCCTGACTCATGCGCCGTGCCCGCGCCCGTCGCGCCGCAGGCGGCGCTCCTGCCTGAGCCCAGCGCCGTGCCCGCCCCAGCCGGTGTCTCCGGTGGCTCCGACGCCGCCCCGGCGCCCCTGTTCGCGGAGTACCGCCGTCACAATGCCGACGTGCGCGGCGAGGTCACCCGCCTCCTCGCGGAGGCCGCCGAGCGCTTCCCGAACGCAACCGTGCGCGGCGCCGTCACCGGCAGTGCGGGCCTGAGTCTGGCCACCCTCATGGGCCTGCCCTTCGTCCAGGAGGTCATCGCCGAGACCCGCACCGTCCAGGCCAAGAACCCCGAGGCCGACGTCATCATCGAGCTCGGCGGCGAGGACGCCAAGATCACCTACCTCCACCCCACCCCCGAGCAGCGCATGAACGGCACCTGCGCGGGCGGCACCGGCGCCTTCATCGACCAGATGGCCCAGCTCCTCCACACCGACGCCCCGGGGCTGAACGAACTCGCCGCCGCCCACACCACGCTCTACCCGATCGCCTCACGGTGCGGCGTCTTCGCCAAATCCGACCTCCAGCCCCTGATCAACCAGGGCGCCGAGCCCGCCGACCTGGCCGCCTCTGTCCTCCAGGCCGTCGTCACCCAGACCATCGCGGGCCTGGCCTGCGGGCGCCCCATCCGCGGCAACGTCATGTTCCTGGGCGGCCCCCTCCATTTCCTGCCCGAGCTGCGCGGCGCCTTCGAGCGCACCCTGGCCGACCAGGTCGACTCCTTCACCTGTCCCGGCGACGCCCAGCTCTACGTCGCCGTCGGCGCCGCTCTCATGGCGTCCGGCCAGCCGGTCACCCTCGCCGAACTCTCCACGCGCCTGGCCACCCGCAAGTCCCTGAGCCTGGCCACCTCCCGCATGCGGCCGCTCTTCTCCGACGACGACGAGCTCGCCGCCTTCCGCGAGCGCCACGCCCGCGCCACCATTCCCCGCACCGGCTGGCCCGAGCCCCCTGCCGCGTCCGTCGCGCAGAGTCCTTATGACGTCGACGATCCCGCTTCCGCCGTCGAGAGCGCCGCCGACGGCGCGCACTGCGATCCCACAGCGGACTCCGCGGCCGCCGTCGGCACCGGCACCACCGGTCCCGACGCCGTCGGGGAGGACGTCGGCGGCCCCGATCCGGCCGAGTCCTCTGAATCCGCCGACGCCGCCCCTCGCGTCGACTGCTTCCTGGGCATCGACGCCGGCTCCACCACCATCAAGGCCGTCGTCCTGGACGAGGCGGGCAATATCGCCTGGGAGCACTACGCGGGCAACGAAGGCGACCCCGTCACCGCCGCCGTCGAGATCCTGCGCCGCATCCACCTGGAGATGCCCGATCACGTGCGCATCGTGCGCTCCTGCGTCACCGGCTACGGCGAGAGCATCGTCAAGGCGGCCCTGCACATCGATGAGGGCGTCGTGGAGACCATGGCCCACTACCGGGCGGCGGCCCGCCTCAACCCGGAGGTCACCTCCGTCATCGACATCGGCGGGCAGGACATGAAGTACCTGCGCATCCGCGGCGGCGCCATCGACTCCATCAGCGTCAACGAGGCCTGCTCGGCCGGCTGCGGCTCCTTCCTGCAGACCTTCGCCCAGTCCATGGGGCAGACGGTCCAGGAGTTCGCCGAGGAGGCCCTGCGCGCCGAGCGCCCGGTGGACCTGGGGTCCCGCTGCACCGTGTTCATGAACTCCTCGGTCAAACAGGCCCAGAAGGAGTCGGCTACCCCCGGGGAGATCAGCGCCGGGCTGTCCTACTCGGTGGTTCGCAACGCCCTGTACAAGGTCATCAAGCTGCGCGACGCCGACCAGCTCGGCGACTACGTCTCCGTCCAGGGCGGGACCTTCCTCAACGACGCCGTCCTGCGCGCCTTCGAGCTGCTCACCGGGCGCGAGGTGGTGCGCCCCGACGTCGCCGGTCTCATGGGCTGCCTCGGTGCCGCCCTGACCGCCCGGGAGACCTACGACGGCGTGCCCTCCACGCTCATGACACTCGCCGAGCTGTCCCGCTTCAGCCTGACCACCGAGACCTCCGTGTGCAAGCTGTGCCAGAACCACTGCAAGCTGACGATCACCACCTTCGGCGACGGCCAGCGGCATGTCTCGGGCAACCGCTGCGAGCGCGGCGCCACCCAGGAGCGGCGCGCCAAGAAGTCCGATATGCCCAACCTCTACGACTACAAGTACCGGCGCACCTTCGCCTACCGGCGTCTGCGCCGCGGGCAGGACACTCGCGGCGAGATCGGGGTTCCGCGAGTGCTGGGCATGTACGAGAACTACCCCCTGTGGTTCACCATCCTCACCCAGCTGGGATTCCGGGTCATGATCTCGGGGCGCTCCAACCACGAGCTGTTCGAGTCGGGAATGGACTCCATCCCCAGCGAGAACGTGTGCTACCCGGCCAAGCTCGCCCACGGGCACGTGAAATCCCTCATCGACAAGGGCGTGAAGACCATCTGGTTCCCGTGCGTCTTCTTCGAGCGCAAACTCGTCGATAGGGCCGACGACCACTTCAACTGCCCGATCGTGGCCACCTACCCGGAGGTCATCCGCACCAACGTCGAGCAGCTCCGCGGCGGCCGAGGAGGCACTGGAGACGCGGAGGGGGCTGACGGCGCTGAGGGGGCCGGCGTGCGCATGCTGTCCCCGTTCCTCAACCTGGCCAATCCGGGCAAGCTCGCCGAGCGGCTCGTGGAGGTCTTCGCCGACTGGGACGTCACCCTGCCCGAGGCCCGCAAGGCGGTGGCCGCCGGCTTCGCCGAGGACGCCGCCTTCAAGGCCGACGTGCGCGCCGAGGGGCGCCGCACCCTGGAATGGATGCACGAGCACGGCCGCAAGGGCATCGTCCTGGCCGGGCGGCCCTACCACATCGATCCCGAGATCAACCACGGGGTCCCCGACGTCATCAACACCCTGGGCATGGCGGTCCTGTCGGAGGACTCGATCCTGCCCGAGCCTGCCCGGCCCGAGGTCGAGGCCGACGACGGCGTCGAGCACCAGGTGGCCGGCGGGGCGCTGTCGCGCGCAGTCGCCTCCATCCGCCGCGGTCTGAGCAGGAAGAAGGAGGACCCGCAGGCGCCCGCCGACTGGTCGGACGTGCGTGCCGAGGACCTGCCCAGCCCCGAGGCGAGCGTCGCCACCGAGAGCTCCGCCGTGCACCTGCGCGTGCGCGACCAGTGGGCCTACCACTCCCGCCTCTACCAGGCCGCCGAGCTCGTCACCGATGCGGACGACCTCGAGCTCGTCCAGCTCAACTCCTTCGGCTGCGGCGTCGATGCCGTGACCACCGACCAGGTCCAGGAGATCCTGGAGTCCGCCGGAGGCGTCTACACGACCCTCAAGATCGATGAGGTCTCCAACCTCGGGGCCGCCACGATCCGCCTGCGATCCCTGTCCGCGGCCTCCGAGGCCCGGCGTCGTCATCGCGATTCCGCTCCGGCCGCCGGGCCCGGGCAGTCGGGCGGTTCGGATGCGCGGTCCACGGGTTCGGGCGCGGGACCGGTTGGCTCGGACGCGCAGGCCGCCGCGCGGCCGTTGGAGAACGAGCCGGTCGAGATCGACACCAGTCTGGCGCCCGCCCCCGCGGCCGGGCCCGCCGGGACGGCGTCGAACTCCGCTTGTGAAGGCGCCGAACCCGCATCCGTCGGTGCCTCGGCCGGCTCGGAGACCGAGGGCGCCGGCTCTGGGGGCGGTCGGCCCGGGGCGAGGCGGGCGCGCGAGCTGCCCGGCGCTACCACCCCGGCGTTCACCGAGGAGATGCGCGCCACCCACACGATCCTCATGCCGCAGATGAGCCCGGTCCACTTCCGCCCGCTCGCGCCGCTCATGCGACGGCTGGGCTACAAGGTCGAGCTGCTGGAGTCGGCCAGCCGGGATGATCTCGAGGTGGGCCTGCGCTACGTCAACAATGACGCCTGCTTCCCCGCCATTATGGTGATCGGCCAGCTCATTGGAGCCTTCGAGGACGGCACCCACGACCCCGACCGCTGCGTGGTCGCCATCTCCCAGACCGGCGGCATGTGCCGCGCCACCAACTACGCCGCCATGCTCCGCAAGGGCCTGCGCGACGCCGGATACCCCCAGATCCCCGTCCTCGCGGTCTCCGTGCAGGGTCTTGAGGAGAACCCCGGGTTCAAGATCACCCCGACCCTGGCGCTCAAGGTCGTCCAGGGCGTCATCATCGGCGACACCCTCAACACCTGTCTGCTGCGCGTGCGCCCCTACGAGGCCGAGGAGGGCGCCGCCAACCGGCTTCTGGGGCGCTGGAACGCGATCATCGGGGAGTTCTTCGAGCACAAGGGGCGCAGCGCCACCTGGGGCGGACGGCTGGGCTACCGGCGCCTGTTGCGAGAGATGGTCCGAGAGTTCGCCGCCCTGCCGCGCCGCGATATCCCACGCAAGCCGCGCGTGGGTGTCGTCGGGGAGGTCCTGGTCAAGTTCCAGCCGGATGCCAACAACCATGTCGTCGATCAGATCGAGGCCGAGGGCTGCGAGGCCGTCGTCCCCGGGCTGCTGGCCTTCTTCGTCAACGGTCCGGCGACCGCTCAGTGGGAGGCCGACACCTATGGCATTGGGTTGGACTCCCTGACCAAGAAGAAGGCCGCCGTGTGGTTCCTCGAGCAGGCGCAGGCCCCGGCCCGGGCGGCGCTCGCCGCCGGGCGGATATTCGATGTCGAGGCCTCCAGCGCTGTCATGGCTCAGAAGGCCTCGAAGATCCTGAGCCTGGGCAACCAGGCGGGGGAAGGGTGGCTGCTGGCCGCGGAGATGATCGAGCTCATTGAGAACGGTGCGCCGAACATCGTGTGCTGCCAGCCCTTCGGATGCCTGCCCAACCATGTGGTCGGCAAGGGCATGTTCCGAGAGATCCGCCGCCAGTATCCGCAGGCCAACATCGTCGGCATCGACTACGACCCCGGTGCCAGCGAGGTCAACCAGCTCAACCGCCTCAAGCTCATGATCTCCACCGCTCACATGATCCACGAGAGTCAGGCCGAGGAGGCGAGTAGTCGTGCTGGTTCAGCTGGTTCTGCGGAGTCTGCTGACTCAGCTGGCTCAGCGATGGGTGAGATGAGTGAGCTCCTGGCCGATCTGGGGCCGGCCCCGGACAACACGCCTCAGTCGCCCGATGTCGCAGCCCAGGAGGCCGCCCAGGAATGGGTCGATGCCCTGAGGAAGTGAGCGAGTGGGCGGCTGGGCGAGCGGGCTAGTGAGCGAGCGGGCGCACCCGTCCTTTCGCCGAGATCGGTCGTATTCCGCGCCGAGATCGGTCCGGTTCCGGCTCGAGATCGGTCGCAGTCCGCCTCGAGATCGGTCCGCGCAGCTTTCGGAGATCAAGGTTGACATTCTTACGCGAATTGGATGGAGCTACCTCCGATGTGATCCCCGAGCGGTTCTCAAAGGGCCGACCTCAGCGAACTGCGAGTGTCAACGAGTGCGCACTATGCCGGGTACTCGGGTACCCGAGTGCGCCTGCACGGTCTTGCCCACGGTTCCTCCGGTTGGCGGTGTGTGGAACCCGAAGTCGCACATGGGAGACTCACGATGGCGATGAGTGGATTCGCTTTTCCGCTTGATTCCGGGGTTTCTTCGAAAGTAGGGCATGACTGAGCGTGCGACTCTCACCATTCTCTCGCCAATTCGGTGTTCGCAAGCTTCGAATGGACCGCTTCCCGGTGGCGCGGTGGGGTCGGCCGGAACCGGCCGGAGGCGCGGCGCCGGATGACGACGCGGAGCCCCGGGAGTAGTGGTACTGCGGAAACGAATCCAGAGCCGGCCGGGAGCGCGAGGCCATGGGGGCAGTGCGACCGCGTTCGCCAGTACGGTCAGGCCGGTTGCCGATGTGTTGGGTCTGGGCAGGCGCGCGCCTTCTTGCCGCAAACGAGTTCGGAGGAGTTGATTCACGGGGCGCGACGCGCTCCCGTCTGCGAGGGACAGACCATAATGACCGTAAGCAGGCCACATCGCTGTGGGCCTCAGTGAGCTCACAAGCTCTGGAGTCTCTTGACCTCAACGGAAACTGCGGCGGAGGATGGGGGATTCGAACCCCCGAGGGCTTGCACCCAACACGCTTTCCAAGCGTGCGCCATAGGCCACTAGGCGAATCCTCCAGGCGTCCACGAGACCAGCGTGAAGTGCCGGCTCCGTGCAACGAGAAAGCAATATATCGGACCCCTTCCCTTGAGGCCAGCCCGCGGCGGTGGGATCTGTCACGCGGCACGTCAGGGTGATGTGTCATGCGCGGGGTGTCGGGCGGATTGGGCGGGCGGCCCCCCCCAATGCCAACGGCGGTTCGTCGCATGAACGCACCTTTCTCCCATCCTTCTGATCTCCACCCCCAGAAAGCTGGGAGAAGGGTACGTTGACGTCAGGAAGGTGCGTTCACGTTCGAGTGCCCCACAGGTGGGTGCCTGGCGCGGTGCGAAGTCCGCCAGGTTGCGCAGGCGCCCGAAGTTGACGTGCGCCATGTAGCTGTCATGGGTGAAGGCGCCGATCGAGTTCGGTTGCCAGCCGCGGTCGTTGACCCTCGCGTAGTACTCCGTACTCCAGGAACTCGGCCGAGAATGGGTCGGAATCGTCGGCGTCGTACTCGTCCAGCGGTAGCTGCGGCGTGAGCCCGGGCCGCCTCGCACCGGACTCATGGTGCCGCAGCTGGCCCGTTATCGGGTACACTCTGATCCGGCCCCTCGTGCGGCGTCATCCAGTGAATCCCCCAGGACCGGGAGGTAGCAAGGGTAAGCGGGCTCTGGCGGGTGCGCGAGGGGTCCTCATTTCCCTGTATTTCCCCGTGATTCCCCCGTGTCTCCTGCGAATCTCGCACAAGCAGTGGCCGAAGTAGGACGAGATCGACTTCTCGGAACGAGATCGACGGTGCCACCGTCGCCCTCGTTCGAAAATGTCGACCTCGATGCGTGCACGGGCGAGGCGGGGCCGTTCTCAGGTGAGGGAACATCGCGCTCGGTGCCTTACCCACGCCCGGGCCCCAGATCCCCGGCCCACCCCAGCGCCCGACGTCGTCGGCTCCGGCTCGGATAGGCTCGGACCGTGACCACTGCCCTGTACCGCCGCTACCGCCCCGACACCTTCCAGGACGTCATCGGGCAGGACCATGTGACCGCCCCTCTCATGGCAGCACTGCGCGGTGATCGCGTCACCCACGCCTACCTCTTCTCCGGCCCGCGCGGCTGCGGCAAGACCACCTCGGCCCGCATCCTGGCGCGCTGCCTGAACTGCGAGCGCTTCCCCGCCGACACCCCCTGCGGGCAGTGCGCCTCCTGCCGGGACCTGGCCACCGGCGGCCCGGGCAGCCTCGACGTCGTCGAGATCGACGCCGCCAGCCACAACGGCGTGGACGACGCCCGGGACCTGCGCGAGCGCGCCTCCTTCGCCCCGGCGCGCGATCGCTTCAAGATCTTCATCCTCGACGAGGCCCACATGGTCACACCGCAGGGCTTCAACGCCCTGCTCAAGCTCGTCGAGGAGCCGCCGGCGCACGTGAAGTTCGTCTTCGCCACCACCGAGCCGGAGAAGGTCATCGGCACCATCCGCTCGCGCACCCACCACTACCCCTTCCGCCTGGTGGCGCCGGACACGCTCGAGGCCTACCTCGCCCACCTGTGCGACGCCGAGGACGTGCGGGTCGGCCCGGGCGTCTTCCCACTGGTGACCCGTGCCGGCGGCGGAAGCGTGCGCGACACCCTGTCCGTCATGGATCAGCTCATCGGCGGGGCGATCGACTCCGAGGTGGACTACCGGCGGGCCGTGGCCCTCCTGGGCTACACCGACACCACCATGCTCGACGCCTGCGTGGACGCCCTGGCCGCCTCCGACGGCGCCGGGGTCTTCCGGGTCGTGGACCGCGTCGTCTCCTCCGGGCACGACCCGCGGCGTTTCGTCGAGGATCTCCTGCAGCGCTTGAGGGACTTGCTGGTCATCGCCCTGGCCGGTTCGGAGGCCGGACCCGCACTCGGCTCCATGCCCGACGACGAGTTGGCCCGCATGGAGGTGCAGTCGCGCACCATCGGGGCGGCCGGCCTGTCGCGTGCGGCGGACGTGACGGCACAGGCCCTGTCGCAGATGGTGGGGGCCACCTCGCCGCGCCTCCAGCTCGAACTCCTCATGGCCCGCCTGCTCGTGTCCGGTCGCCGCGCGGCCGCTCCGGGCGCCCCGGCGGGGCCGCCTGCGCAGCATCCGGGTGGGGACGGCCCGCAGCAGGCCGGTGGCGGCCGGGCCATGGCCGCCGAGATCGCCCGCCGCGCCGCCCCGACCGCCGCGCCTCCGGAGCCCGGGCAGGCGCAGGGCGGTGCGCCTGCCCGGGCTGCTGAGGCTGCTGAGACGGCGTCGCCCGCCGCTCAGGCAGCGCCTCCTGCTGCCGTCGGGTCGGCAGTCTCTCCCGGCGCCGGCACGGCCTCGGCTGCATCGGGCGCCCACGCTGCGGCACCGCCTCCTTCTGCGACGCCGCAGGGCGGAGTCTCCCCGGTGGACTGGGACTCTCCCGAGCGCCCCGCGCAGGCGGGCCGTTCCGGGGGTGCGGGCGGTGCCGGGCCGCGTCTCGGGTCGCAGCCGGGATCGCGCGGGGAACCGTCGGCGAACTCGACCCCGAGTGCGGGTGCCGTGCCCTCGCAATCTCCGCAGCCGCCGCAAACACCGTCACCCTCGCAAACCCCGCAACCCCCGCAGCCGCCCGGACAGGCGAGCCCCGCCGCGGACGCCGAGATGATCCGCGGCCGCTGGGAGGAGGTCCTCGAGGCGGCCAAGCGCTCGCGGCGCGCCACCTGGGCGCTCGTGGGCCCCAACTCCCAGCCCGGAGCCATCAACAACGGCGTCTTCGAAGTGATCTTCAGCGGACAGGGCCTGGTCAACGCCTTCGAGAACGGCGGCCACGGCCCGGTGCTCTCCCGGGCCCTGCATCAAGCGCTCGGCCTCAGGCTTGAGGTGCACGCTGTCCTGGCCGGTCCGGGCGGCGGACCCGGCGGACCGTCCGGGGGCCCTGGAGGTTCCGCGGGACCGGGCGGTGGCGGCCCGGGCGGTTGGCCGGGCGGCCCCGGTGCCGCCGCTCCGGATGGTGCCGGGTGGCCCGACGGCGTCGGTGCCGACGCGGCGGGCAGCGCCGGGCAGATGGGGCGGGGAGGCCCCGCCGTCGAGGGGGCTCCGGTGGCTTTCGCTCCGCAAGCGCCGGGTGGTCCGGTGGCCCCGGGGGATGAGGCGCCCGGACGGCCGGAGCCTGCCGCACCTCGGGTCCGCACCCCCGCCGATGCCGCTTCACCGGAGCCGGCGGACGACGGCTGGGGCGTCATCGCCGTTCCGGGCGCTCAGAAGGCCGGTCGCGGGGCGACTGAGGAAGCCGGCCGCGGGGCGGCCGAGCAGACAGCGACGGCGTCGTCAGGGTCGTCGGCCGGCGCCGCTGTGGCGGACGGAGGCGCCCCGTCGTCGTTCTCGCAGCCTGTTCCATCGACAGCCGAATCCGCAGGTTCCGCGTCACCGGACTCCGCCCGATCGGCTCCCGTCCGAGGCCCGGCGGACCGGGGGGACCGCGCGGACCCGGCGTCCTCAGCGGACCCGGCGCCCACCGATGCTCAAGGCGAACGGCCGCTCTCGTCACCTGCGACGCGAGCGGCCGACTCAGCGCCGTCCGCGCCCTCGCCGGCCGGCCCGTCGGCTCGGTCCGCGGAGGCGGAATCATCTGCGGAACCGGGACCGGCGGCATCCGAGGCGACGGCTTCCCCGCCGTCGTCGCCCGACGGCGCAGCGCCTCTCGAGTCGCCCGGGTCGCCCGAGCCTCCGTCCCCCGGGCCTCCCGGGCCGGATCCGGTCGAGGCGACGCCCCTGGCCACTGTGCACCGTTTGCATGCCCTGCCGAAACTGCCCGGCGGGGCTGCGCCGTCCTCGCCGTCCGCCTCGACGCCGACGAGTCAGATCGGGCAGCTTGAGCAGGGCGAGCGGCAGGAGCGCCATGAGCCGCGTGAGCATCACGGCCTGGCCCCCGTCAGCTGGGACAGCCCGGACACCTTCTCCGACGGCACCCCCGTCCCGCAGGAGCCCCCGCCCGAGGACGAGCCCGAGCCGGGGGAGCCCTGGGCGCCCGCCGACGACTCCCAGGACCGGGTCTCCGCAGCTCGGGCCGCGGCGCGCGCGGCCGCCCGCGGGCAGGCGCACGCGGGCCCGGGCGCGGCCCGCTCGGCGTCCTTCGCCTCGTCGTCCGTCGATGACGACGTCCCCAGCGAGGACGACGAGGACGCCGAGGAGGCCGGCGTGGTCGGCCTCGAGGTGGTCAAACGGCTGCTGGGGGCGAAAGTTCTAGAGGAGATCACTGTGACTCAGGAGAGGCGCTGACATGCCGGCTGTCTACGAGGGCGCCGTTCAGGACCTCATCGACGAGTTCGGCGAGCTGCCCGGCATCGGCCCGAAGTCCGCTCAGCGCATGGCCTTCCACGTCCTGTCCGCGGACTCGGCCAGCGTCGAGCGCCTCATCGAGGCCCTGCGCGCCGTCAAGGCGCGGGTGCGCTTCTGCGAGACCTGCGGGAACATCGCCGAATCCGAGCAGTGCGCGATCTGCCGCGACCCGCGCCGCGATCAGCGGGTGATCTGCGTGGTGGAGGAGCCCAAGGACGTCGTGGCCATCGAGCGCACCCGCGAGTACCGCGGGTTGTACCACGTGCTGGGCGGGGCCATCGACCCCATCAACGGGGTCGGCCCCGACGATCTGCGGGTGCGAGAGCTCTTCGCCCGGGTGGGGAGCGGCGTGGAGGAGGTCATCGTCGCCACCGACCCCGACGTCGTGGGTGAGGCCACCGCCGCCTACCTCACGCGCATGCTGCGCACCATGGATGTGCCGGTTTCGCGGCTCGCCTCGGGCCTGCCCGTGGGCAGCGACCTGGAGTACGCCGACGAGGTCACCCTCGGCCGGGCCTTCGAGGGACGGCGGCGGGTCGACGACGGGGCGTGAAACGGCCTAACGGCCTAGCCATCGTCCGACGGCTAGGCCTCGGCTCCGGACTGTCGGCGCCGCTGGCGGTCATGCGTCTCGGCGAATGAGGGCGGCGGCGTACGCCGCCAGGCACACGGCCGCCCAGATGGTCAGCGTGAGTGCGGCGGCAGCGGCCGGCAGTGCGGTGACGGTGTAGCCGGGGGTTCCGAGCAGGCTGAGGGCGGCGTCGATCCAGGCGGAGAAGTCGTCGTCGCCCACGGCCGGCCACTCCGGGGGGACGGTGATGCCGAGGACGTGCTCGACCCAGGTGCGGAAGTCGCTGACCGATTCAACGGCATCGTCGTCGTTCGGCGGGAGCCCGAGCTCCCAGGAGGTGAGATCGCGGTAGCCGATCGCGAAGAGCGCCAGGAGTCCGCGGACGTCGTCGGCAATGGTGTACGCGGCACCCTTGGATCCCAGGACGACGGCGCGCACCCCGCCGTCGTCGTCGCGCCACAGGGCGCCGATGGAGCCGTCGGCGCTGACCCGGGCGATGGGCAGCAGGCGGTCGTGGTGGGATCGGCCGTCGTCGAACCAGGCCTCCAGGGTCGCATCTGCGGCGGGCTCCGAGGTGAAAAAGGGGCCGGCCTGCGGTGCGACGGGGAAGGGCGCGGTCATGCAGTGCCCGTCCTTGATGACGGTGAGGCCCCAGGTCTCCATCCAGCACCAGGCGCGCTCCAGCTCCGCGGGGATCGTCCAGCCTGATCGATCCGCCCTGAGCGCGTCAGCTATTGCCGACATCCTCCGAGTCTACGGCATCTACGGCTCCGCGCCCGCACCCGAGCGGTGTGCGCGTTCTACGCCCCCGGCGCCTCGCGAGGCTGCATCTGCTGCATCTGCTCGACCATCTCCTCCAGGGACGCCTGGATCGGCCGGTATCTGATGCCCAGTTCGGCTCGGCTGCGGGCGGCGTCGCTGCGCACCGCGAAGCCCACATTGCGCTTCACATAGGCGCGTGTCATCCCGAGCCTGGGCGCCAGTGCCAGCAGCAGCGCTTTGGGTGCCGCGCGCCGGGGCAGGGGGAGGGCGCGCCCGTAGCGGGGCAGGAGGCGGCGGCCCAGGGAGACGATATCGGTGTCCTCGGCCGAGAGGATGTAGCGGCCATGGGCCTTGGGCGTGAAAGCCGCCGCGATATGGGCGCCGGCCACCTCGCGCACGTCCACCGCGCTCAGCCCCACGCGCGGGGCGCCCATGCGGGTGGTGCCGTCGATCAGCATCCGCACGACCGTGAAGCTCTCGCTGGTCGGGGCGGGGCCCAGGGCCGGGCCGAGGATGAAGGCCGGGTTGATGACCACCAGGTCCCACCGCTCCTGGCCCGCGGCCAGCCGCCACGCCTCCTGCTCCGCCAGCGTCTTGGAGTAGGAATAGGGCTCGTGGGCCAGGGAGGAGGTGGTGTTCCAGCAGTCCTCGGTCAGGATCCGCCCCGGGTAGCCCTCGATGTCGGCGGCGTCGCCGAACATGGCTGCGATGGAGCTGGTGAGCACCACCCGCCTAACGGATGGCGTCCGCCCGACGCCGTCCAGCACGTTGCGCGTTCCCTCTAGCGCTGGGGCGACCAGGTCCCGCTGGGGATCATCCACGTTGCGCACGAAGGGCGAGGCCGTGTGGATGACGACGCCGCACCCGGCCATCGCCTCGTCGTAGGAGCCGGGCTGGAGCAGGTCGGCGGCGAAGAGCTTCAACGTCCCCGGGGCCTGCTCGGCGGCGCGCTTCAGGTGCGCGACCTTGCTCGTCGCCTCCGGGTCGCGGACCGCGGCGTGGACGGTGGCGCCGGCATCCACCAGCCCTTTGACTACCCAGCTGCCCAGGTAGCCGGTGGCGCCGGTGACCAGGACCGGGGCGGTCGTGTCCACTGGGATGCCGGTGAGATCGATGCCGCTGGACGCGGGTGGCTGCTGTCCGCTCATGGCAGTCACGTTAAGCGTTTTCGGGGCGCTCGTCTATTGCTATTAATGGGGTGTTGCGGCGGTGTCGGCGCGGATAGGACTGGAAATGCTGTGTTTCGTCTATCGATGGGAGTGACTCGTGCGTTAGCGTGATGGTCGTTCATGCTTTCTGATGCGCGGGGAGTGCGGCGGTGATGGCGGGGCGTGATGACGATGATGGTGATGCTATGTGGGAGGAGTTATCGACGGTCGCCGCGGGTAAGGCGGGACCGGCGCCAGAAGTGATGGAGCGTCGCCGCAGATGGGAGCGCTTCGCGGCTCGTATGTATGCGGTACTGGTCATTGTGACGATGGCGGTCGCGGTTCCTGTGAGTGGGTGGGTGTGGTGGAACCGCCCTATACCGCGCAGCGTCGCTCGGCCGGCTGGGGTTGAAGAGGGGAAGATGATGTGGATGGACGACTCGATTCCTCCTGTTCGAACGACAAGCGGCGTTGCTCTGTCAGCTGAGGATCTGCAGTCAAGGAATCGCGAATGGATCGCGTTGGTGCGCTGGGAGGATCCGAAAGATTCTGCAAGTACGAAGATCTACAAATTGCGTCTAGGAGAAAGTGTCTATATTGATCGCCTGGGGACCCTTACCCTGTTGGAGGTTAATCCTGAAAGCATTTCTTCGGGAGGGATGCTCGGTTGGGCGTATAGGGATAATGTCGACTTCGACCCGGGGTGTCTGAATGCAGCATCGGTGACTCGTGCTCGAGGTGAAAAATGCAATATCTGCGACAGTTAGGTATTGATATCTCCAGTACCTTCTAGGCGTTGGGGACCTGACTGCCGCAACCCCGAAAGCAGAGGCGAAAACTATCGACTGCGATCGGCGAAGGCCTCCGCGTCGATGCATGCGGCGGCCGCAGTTGGGTTCGCTCAGGCCACCCGGGTTCCCCGGGCGAGCTTGTGGACGGGCGTGCGCAGCCGCCGCGACGCGCACGTCAGCGACCACGCTCCCAGGGCGAAGACCACCACCAGACTCACGGGCCAGAAGACGAGATGCGTGGCTCTGCGCGTATCATCGCTGTTGGGCATATTGTCGCCATGGTGGTTACCCTCATTGCTGCAGTAGTAGATGACGACCTCATCCGGCTGGGGGTTGCGCATCTCGTCGATCCCCAGCCCCGCCTGCTCCAGGGGGGAGGACTCGGTCCACGGATTTTTTTCTGGCTGCACCCTATGCCGCGCCGAGGAGTCGGCCAGTGCCGCGAAGGGGTTGGGGGCGAGCATCCACCAGATTCGATTGGTGTGCACTACGTCTTCCGTCCGCCTCTCGGGTTCGTCGCATACCCTCCAGTCGTTCGTCGAGCTGTCGTAGTCCGTGTAGTAAATGGTCTGCCTCTGCTCTCCTCGAACCGCCGTCGTCGAGATCGCGGTGGCCAGCGGCGTGCCGATGACGAGGGCTGCGACGACCAGATATGTGAGCACGGCCGAGGCCGAGGTGCGGGCGGTCGCGGCCGAGAGCCCCATGCCGATCGCGCACACGGACCCCAGGGTCACCACGAGGATCAGTAGGTGGATCGCCAGCGCCGTCCACGATGCGCCGCCCGCCAGCGTGAACACGAACAGGAACGGCAGGGCCACCGCGAGGAAGGCCATGGCCGCGGACCATGCCGCTATGAGTTTGCCGACGACGATCTCCTGGCTGCGCAGCGCCGTCGCCTGCAGGAGTGCCAGGGTCGCGTCGGCGCGATCGCCGTTGATGGAGGTGGCCGACAGGGTCGGGGCGATGATGAGCCCGATTCCCAGGACGAAGCAGACCGTCATGTCGTACAGAACAGGGATGGCCTCCTCTACATGATGCGTCGTGGTCCCTGCCTGCGCGGTCATGCCCCCGCACAGGAGGACCAGGACGACGCCCCACACCACCAGCATGATCTGCCAGCGTGTGGACCTCACGCGCTGGCGCAGTTCCAGCACCGCAACGGTGCGCACGGCGGACCAGCTCATCGCCGATCTCCTTCCATCGACAGGTAGATCTCCTCCAGGGCTCCGCCCGTCGGGGCGAAGGACACCACCTCGACCCCGGCGTCGAGCGCCTCGCGCAGGACGCGCGCGGCAGCGGCGTCGTCAGGCACGGCCAGGCGCACCGTGCCGTCCGCAGTTGTGGTGGCGCGCACCGAGGCCTCGGCGGACCAGTCCGACAGCCGTTGCGCATCCAGCGCCCGCATCTGCCACTGGCGCTGCAATGGTTGGGGGCGGACCATGTTCGAGCCCGGCGTCGGGCTCGAGTCCGGCTTCGGTGCGGCGGGATCGTCCGCGCCGTCAGTGCTTTCAGTGCTTTCGGCGTCGTCAGTGTCTTCAGTGTGCTCGGCATCACCAGCGCCATCGCCGCCGTCGGGGCGGGGCTGCGCGGAGGAGGCGGAGGCCGGGGCGATCGCCTGTCCGTGCGCCATGAAGATAACGCCGTCGACCATCTGCTCCAGCTCGGACAGGATGTGACTGGAGACCAGGACGGTGACGCCGGAGGCCGCGAGGTCGCGCAGGAGGACCCGCAGGTCGGCCCGTGAGCGCGGATCCATGCCCGCCGCGGGCTCGTCGAGCAGCAGGGCCTTCGGTTGGTGCACGAGCGCCCGCGCCAATCCCAGGCGCTGCTTCTGACCGCGCGAGAGCACGCGCGCGGGGGTATGGGCCATCTCCTCGAGGTGGACGGCCGAGAGCATGTCGATGGCGCGCTGCTTCCCCGTGGCCTTGTCCAGCCCCTGGGCGGCGGCGAAGGTCAGCAGGATCTCGGTGCAGGTCAGCGAGTCCCAGGTGCCGAAGGAGTCCGGCATCCACCCCACTGCCTGGTGGACTTCCCTGGGTTGTGCGGCTGGGTCCAGCCCTGCGATGCGGATCGAGCCCGCGTCGGGTGCCAGGAGCGCGGCCAGCATGAGAAGGAGAGTGGTCTTGCCCGCTCCATTGGAGCCCACGAGCCCCGTGACCGTGCCCGTGGGGACAGCCATGTTCATCTGCCAGACCGCACGCGTAGGACCGAAGAAACGTGTCACGCCGGTGACCTCGATGCTCATGCGGCCCATGCTACGGGTAAAGCGGCCGGCTTGCCTGCCCGATTCGGCGGTGAATTCGATGGGGAGGGCTCCCCGTCGGCTTGCTTTACTGGAATGCGGGTGAAGTGTCGAATTCTAGTGTCCGGGGTGGCTAGGGCTGGATATGTCGTGCTTGTGTTGTGTGGAGAAATGTCGCGCTTTTCAGGAGTTCGCCGCTCTCGGTCGTGACGATAATTGGTGTGATTCAGTGTAATTCAGTGGGTTCATGGTGAGGTCTGGACGAGAATAGCTAGTAAAGGCGCGCGGCGGGTATTCTTCGGCTGATCAGCCACGATTAGGTTCGAGGAAGCCCACGAGTGGAGACGATCGAAACTGTTCAGTAGGCAATTCAGTGGAAGTGATAGGCAGTTGCCTGCGCCAGGCGGTTCTGCTGCGTAGACGGCCGCTGTCGACAGCTGTCGACGGGGGTGAACGGGCGCCATCGGCACGTTCCGCCCCAAGCCGCCCCCAAGCGCCCCCAAGTTGGGCCCAAACCGGGCCCGGTTGTGGCCGAGCCCGTAATGCCGGGGTCATCTGCGCGCCGTATGCTGTGCTCAGCCACGCCGTCGTGGGCGTCACCGCGACGAGGCTCCCGGGCCCCGGCGAGGCCGCCCGCCCCGGCGCGCAGCAGTTTGTAACCCGGCCCCGAGGAGCGCCACATGGCACTGGTCGTGCAGAAGTACGGCGGCTCGTCCGTCAGCGATATCGAGGCGATGCGACGCGTCGCCAAGCGCGTCGTCGCCACACGGGAGGCCGGCAACACCGTCGTCGTGGTCGTCTCCGCCATGGGCGACACCACCGACGAGCTCCTCGACATGGCCGGCGCCCTGAGCGCGCAGCCGCCCGCCCGTGAGATGGACATCCTTCTGTCCGCCGGTGAGCGCATCTCCATGGCCCTGCTCGCCATGGCGGTGGGCGAGCTCGGCGTCCCGGCCCGTGCTTACACCGGCGCCCAGGCGGGGGTTCTGACCGACTCCAAGTACGGACGCGCCTCGATTGTCGGCGTCCTGCCCGAGCGCATCGCCCGCGCCGTCCAGACCGGCGCGGTTGCCATCGTCGCGGGATTCCAGGGCATCAACGAGGTCGAGGACACCACCACCCTCGGCCGCGGCGGCTCGGACACGACCGCCGTGGCGCTGGCCGCCGCCCTCAACGCCGACGTGTGCGAGATCTACACCGACGTCGACGGCCTGTTCACCGCCGACCCCCGCATCGTGCCGACCGCCAAGCGCGTCGAGGCGCTCTCCAGCGAGGAGACCCTCGAGATGGCCGCCAACGGCGCCAAGATCCTTCACCTGCGCGCCGTGGAGTACGCCCGCCGCTTCGGAGTGCCGATCCACGTGCGCTCCTCCTTCTCGGACAAGACCGGCACCTGGATCTACGACGGCAGCCGCGAGGGCGCCTTCGTGCCGCCCGTCATCGCCGAGCCCCCTTTCTCCGGGAGCAGCGCCGGCAGTGCCGGGAGTGCCGACGGCGCTGAAAGCGCAGAGAGCGCCGACGGCACCGGTAGCGCTGCTAGTGCTACCAGCGCTACCAGTGCTACCGGCGCCGATGACCCGGCGCGCTCACCCGCACCCGCGGCCCGGCCCGCGGTGGATGCCGTGACCGGGCGCGTCATCGCCCCCGCGGGCACGGCCGCGCCCTCCTCGGCCTCCGTCGGAGCCGCTCACAGCTACGCCATCAACGCCCGGGCCCAGGCCCGCCCCCACCGTTCCGCCAAGGAGGATCACGTGGAAGCTCCCGTCATCTCCGGCATCGCGCACGATCGCAGCCAGGACAAGATCACCATCGTCGGTGTCCCCGACGTGCCCGGCGCCGCCGCCCGCATCTTCGCGATCGTGGCCAGTACGGATGCCAATATCGACATGATCGTCCAGGACGTCTCCGCCGAGGGCACGGGCCTGACGAACATCTCCTTCACCTGTCCCGACGGCGATTCCGCCGGCGCCCGCGCGGCCCTGGAGGCCGCCCGCGGCGAGCTCGGCTTCAAGAGCCTCCACTTCAACCCCGACATCGGCAAGCTCTCCCTGGTCGGCGCCGGCATGCGCTCCCACCCGGGGGTGTCCGCCAAGCTCTTCGGCGCCCTGAGCGAGGCCGGGGTCAACATCCACATGATCTCCACCTCCGAGATCCGCATCTCGGTCGTGGTCGACGACGCCGTGCTCGACGAGGCCGTGCGCGCCGTCCACTCCGCCTTCGGCCTCGACGCCCAGGCCGCCGAGGCGGTCGTCTACGGAGGGACCGGCCGATGAGCACCCAGAGCACCCAGCAGCACCCCGTCAACGAGTACGTAGGCCCGGCCGACGGCGTCGCCGTCGCCGTCGTGGGGGCCACCGGCCAGGTCGGTCGCGTCATGCGCGCTATGCTGGCCGAGCGCGACTTCCCGGCGCGCTCGGTGCGCTTCTTCTCCTCGGCTCGCAGCGCCGGGACGGTCGTGGACTTCCGCGGTGCGGCGGTTGAGGTCGAGGACGTCGCCACGGCGGACCTGTCCGGCATCGACGTCGCCATCTTCTCCGCCGGGGGAGCCGCCTCGCGCGAGCACGCCCCCCGCTTCGCCGCGGCCGGCGCCGTCGTCGTGGACAACTCCTCGGCCTGGCGCAAGGACCCGCAGGTGCCGCTCGTGGTCTCCGAGGTCAACCCTCACGCCCTGCGCGAGCGCCCCAAGGGCATCATCGCCAACCCCAACTGCACGACCATGGCGATCATGCCGGCGCTCAAGGCGCTGCACGACGAGGCCGGACTGGTCCGGCTCATCGCCTCCACCTACCAGGCCGTCTCCGGCTCCGGGCGGGCCGGGGTGGCCGAGCTCGCCGGGCAGGTGCGCGCAGTCGCCGACCAGGACATCGAGGCCCTGGCTGTGGACGGGCGCGCCGTCTCCTTCCCCGAGCCGAGCGTGTACGTGGACACCATCGCCTTCAACGCCGTCGCCTGGGCCGGGAACGACGCCGGCGACGGCTCCGGGGAGACCGACGAGGAGCAGAAGCTGCGCAACGAGTCCCGCAAGATCCTGGAGATCCCGGAACTGGCGGTGTCGGGCACCTGTGTGCGCATCCCCGTCTTCTCCGGGCACGGGGTGAGTGTTTCCGCGGAATTCGCCCGTGAGATCAGCCCGGAGCGGGCCGCTGAGCTGCTGGCCGGGGCGCCGGGCGTCACCTATGACGATGTGCCCAGTCCGCTCAAGGGGGCCGGGCGCGACGGCACGTTCGTGGGGCGCGTGCGCGCCGACCAGGCCTTCGCCCCCGGGCACGGCATTGCCTTCTTCGCCGTAGGGGACAACCTGCGCAAGGGCGCGGCCCTCAACGCCGTCGAGCTCGCCGAACTGGTGGCCGCCGAGCTGCGCGCCTGATCGGGCCGGGCCGGGGCGGCCTCGTAGCGCTAGCCGCTGCCGGCCGGCTCTGGCCGCCCCCTCCTTTCGCCGAGATCGGTCGTACTCCGCATCGAGATCGGTCGTACTCCGCATCGAGATCGGTCGTACTCCGCATCGAGATCGGTTGAAACTCGCGTCGAGATCGGTCCGGTTCCGCATCGAGATCGGTCCGTCGGCCGGGGCGCACCTTCGCGCGGGGCGGGTCCAGTGCCGACGCCCGCGCGACCCGGCCGACGGCAGGCTGCACGGTCGTCTCCGTACTGGAGCGTGAGCAGGGGCGGCGGCGTCCGTCAGTACCAGCATGCAGTACCCGGAGGCTTGTTCGTGGGCTTCTAGGCGTCGTTCTCGAGGGGGCGGTTGTTTTTGGTGGGCCGGCGTGGTGGTGGGGTCGGTTGTCGGGGGTTGTTGGGCTGGGTGTGTCCAAAACGGAGGGGATTAAAGCCTCGGTGGCGTGGGTGTCTCCAGGAGACCAGGCGATGGGCTGGTGTTTTCGTTGTGTTTCCGGTGTGTTTTCGGTGTGCTTTCGGTGTCGTGCTGCATGGTGCCCGGGCTGATCTCCTCCGTTTTGGACACTTGGCGCGTTCACTGCGCCGTGCCGGCACCCGAGTAGGGCTGTCCGGCGGGCCGGGCTGGGGCGGGGCGCTCGAGGGTGCTTGGACCTTGTCGTGGACGAGGGCTTGCGCCGCCAACGCGAGTTCAAGGCTGATCATGAGGGCCGGGGCCTCGTCATCGGGGACGAAGCCGGCGTTGAGAGCGGCAGTCACCGTCGACGGTTGGACCCCCGCCCCCCGGCCTCCGCTACCGAGGCGTCCCGGGCTCGACCAACCATGCATCCCGCCCTCGACCCTTGAAGACCGCCCCCGCACAACAGACACAACGTGCAGAAATACAAGAGAGTCCACGAATAAGCCTTCAGCATTCAGTACCAGCATGGACTCTCCTGCCCATGCGCTTCGCCCAGCATGATGGCCGCCTTTCCATAGCATGGCTCCATGCTTTATTTTCCTCAGGCGCTGAATGACCTATGCGACGACACGAGAGTCGTGGGGAGGCCCAAGACGGCACGGCGGTGGAGCCATCGTACTGTCCGCCTCAGTGCCCCGACGGCGGTGGTCGCGGGCATGCTCGCCCGGGTCTATGGCGTCCAGAAGGCCGCAGGCGCGGGGATGTCGCTGTGAGTGAGATCGAGACGAAGACCGAGGCCGAGCTCGCGATCGGCGACGTGCTGGCCGGTGCCGAGTCGGAGCTGCGCGCCCAGGGGTGCCTGCTGTTCAAGGAGGTCGAGGAGGACGACGAGGAGGATGAGTAAGGCGGGCCCGCCCAGGACTTCGACGAGGAGGAGTACGAGGACGCCTTCCTCGCCCACTGGGAGAAGTGGGAGCTGGTCGGCCCCGGCCGGTATGACTACTGGGTGGAGGTCCACCACGACTCCGGGGAGATCAGCCTCTATGAGCCCCTGCCCTCCGTGGGCCTCGCTAACCAGATTGACCCGACTGATCTGGTCGGGCTTCAGGAGGATCAGAGCGTGACACTCACCGGCAGCATGGGCGGCCGGCGGGCCGTGGTCACCGAGCGCAGACTCGGCTGCATCAAGGAGGTCATGGGCCAGACCACCTACCCGACCTCACCTGGCGAGGTCGTGATCGACATCACCATCAAGACCGAAGGGCGTGACGGTGCGAGCATTACTTTCGAGAGCTGCCTGGGCCACCCGCTGCGCGCCTATCGCAAGCAGGTTCTCTCCAACCGCCAGCAGAAACGCCGGTTTGGCCGGATCATCTACCCGAGCTCAGGCGTCTTCGACAGCCTCCCGGGTTCGATCCTTCAAGCAGTCCTATACATCGTGGGAGTAGGCGTGATCTTTAAAATTTTCCTCTACCTCCTGTACCTCATGTAAGGGGGTGTGAAAGAAATAGCGAACCAGGGGCAGTGGTGACGGCTTCGCTGCGCGACTGAGGCCCCCGCGGGCGACTGCTCATGCTGCCCGACGTCGAGATAGACATTGTCGAATGAGATCGACGGTGCCACCGTCGGCCTCATTCGAAAATGTCTGTTTGGATGTCGGCGGAGTAGTCTGCGCACCAGCAGAAGTGAGGGAGCGGCATGACTGCGCGGAGCACCGTTGATCTGGAGTCTCGAGACGTGACGCGACGGCTGCCCCAGTACCGAGAGGTCATCGACCTGTACCGGCGGGCCTTCCCGAGCGAGGAGCGGATCCCGCTGTGGCACATGCGCCTGATGTCGCTGCGTCGGGACGTCAGGCTCCGGGCCTGGCTCGACGACGGCGCCCTCGTGGGACTCACGTACACGGTCAGTCGCCCGACCATGCTCTGGCTGTTCTACTTCGCGGTCAACGATGCCGTGCGCTCGCGCGGCTACGGGTCGCGCATCTTGAGCCACCTGCGGCAGGAGGCGGAGGGGCGCACGATCGTCTTGGAGATCGAGCCGCTCGATGACGGCGCCCCCAATATCGAGCAGCGCCGCCGTCGCCGGTCCTTCTATGAGCGGACCGGCTTCACTCTGACCGGGTATCGCATTCGTGAGGGCAAGCAGACCTACTCGGTCATGGCCGACGGCGACTTCGATCCCATCGCCTTCCGTCGACTGGTGCACTGGTTCACCCTGGGGCTCCGCCCGACCTCGCTCATGCGGGACTGAAACTCCTCGTTCGCCGGCCATGTTCGCCGGCTATCCCTGGCCGGACCCGCTCAACCCCACCCGGGCTGAGCTGTCACGCAGCCGTTGATGGGGGCGAATGACGGGGCAATTAAGGGGATAACGCCGAGCCTTCTGAACCCGGCCCGTCGGTACTGACGCGTGGAGGCGAAAGGCCGGCCGCGTGGGTGGGGCCTTCAACCTCGTCCGGGTGGGGCTGACCGGGGCTGGGCGAATGGTCTTCGGAGTGGTCCGCGCGGCGATGTCCATGGGGAGACGGTCGTGATGCCTGCGGGGGCTCAATCGGAGTCGCGCGACCGCCGAATCGGGATGTTGCACACATAGCTGCGATCTCTGCTGAACAGAACCCCGGAATCATGCGGGAAAAGGATTCCGACAATCGACCGTCGGCAGCTCCCATGTGCATGGACCCCCCCTGCTTGCACATGGGAGCTCAGCGGCCAGACTCCGGGAGATGCCAGGATTCTTGATATACCAATGAAAAGCGGCTCTTGATGGTCTCGACCGTCTCTCTCCCATGTGCGGTCCCCGCGCGGCCGCCCATCCAGGTACTCGGAAATCGCTCCTTGAGCGGGCAGACGTCGAATGACGACCGCCTGTACCGCCGGGCACTGCGACAACAGGGCGTGAACGGCTCGGCCGTCCCAGGATGATGGCCGGACTCGGCGCGGTCAGATTGGTGGCTGACGGCCCGGTGCTCGTGGCTCAGTCCGCCCCGGCTCAGTCAGGTGCGGCTCTGCCCACGCGAGGACGGATCATCAGAGGAACGGAGAGGGCGACTGCGATCGCGGCCATCTGGAACGCCAGCACTGTCGTGGAGTCTGGCGCAGAGAACTGCCCCGCCCAGATGGACAAGGTGAAGGCGAAGAAAACCGGGGCGAGTGGAGTGTCTCGGGCCAACACGAGCGGGGCGGCGCCGGCCAGACCCAGGAGGCAAAGGACGACTATCGTTTCATGATGATAAGTATCATTATCATACAGTGCAAGCGTCGCCTCGACGCCGCCCGCCGCCAGAGATGACAGAAAGAAGGCGGCCATGAGAATAGTGGGGTCTCGCAGGATGGCCTGACGCCTGGAGATGAGTGCACGGTCGCCCTTGATCACGGCCTCGTCGGCGGTGCAGGTCATGCTCAACCCCCACAGCATCCCGGCCACCGCGATGCAACTGATCGCGGTCCGGTCGCCGTCGTTCATGTCGAGGAGGAAATGTGCTCCGGCACCCCATGAGACGAGGACGGTGGCGCAGACGGCGGCTGTGCCTGCACTCGTGCCCACCACTGCGGCGAGCACGGCGGATACGACGGCGGTGGTGATGACGATGCCCAGCTGGTCGCGGGCATCGTCGGGGGAGAGGTGGCTTGCTGTTCCCAGGCTGTCCGTCAGGAGGGCGGTCAAGCCGATGGTTAGGAGTACTGCCGGAGCTGTGCGCAGGAGATCCGACTGGTCAAGGCCCGATTGTCTGGTAACCGGCATGATGTCTTCCCGGGTATGAAGAATACGGCAATGATGCAGGCGGCTTCGAGTCTATCGTTGCGATGGATGCTCGGTGAAGGGTCATTAGAAGGATTCCTTGCGGACTCGGAAGTGAACGGGGGGGGGCGGGGGAGAACTGCGGTGCTGGGGCTGGAGCTTATTCGTGGGTTTCTAGGTGTCGGTTGTTTTCGGTGGGGCCGGCGTGGTGGTGGGGTCGGTTGTCGGGGGTTGTTGGGCTGGGTGTGTCCAAAACGGAGGGGATTAAAGCCTCGGTGGCGTGGGTGTCTTCAAGAGACCATGCGATGGGCTGGTGTTTTTGGCGTGTTTTCGGTGTGTTTCCGGTGTGCCTTCGGTGTTGCATTGCATGGTGTCCGGGCTGATCTCCTCCGTTTTGGACACTTGGCGCGTTCACTGCGCCGTGCCGGCACCAGAGTCAGGGCCGCCCCGGAGCGGGCCGGGCTGGGGCGGGGCGCTCGAGGGCGTGGGCCTTGTCGTGGACGAGGGGTTGCGCCACTAATGCGGTTTCGGGGCCGATCACGCGGGCCGGGGCCCTCATCATCAGGGATGAAGCCAGCGTTGAGAGCGGCAGCCTTCGTTGACGGAACCCCCGCCACTTCCGGCCTCCGCTACCGAGGCGCCCCGGGCTCGACCAACCGCGCCTCCCGCCCACGACTCTTGAGGACTGTCCAACATCTCCCCGCAAAACACGCACAACCTGCGGAAACACAAGAGAGCTTATGAATAAGCATCCCGCTCTCGTGCTGAGATCGATTCGGTTCCGCCCCACTCTGTCGATCTCGACAGGGCGATGCGCTCGTTGCCCGAGTGTCCTGTGTGCTGCTGATGCCTGCGGGGGCGGGGCGGCTGTGGTGCCTGCAATTGGCGATCGCCTGTATCGCCGGGCATTGCGGCAACAGGGATGCGAGTGGCTCGGTCACCCTCTGGAACGGCGGCCGGGCATCTTTGATGCTGCCAGATCTATAGCCCGTCGGGGCGGCCCTTCGCGTCGTCGTAGAACGCTGCTACATGGCGTCTCGGACGGCCCCGACGGGAGCGCCGCAGCACCGAGAATCACAATCGAATAACGATCTCGGGGTGCGTATTGTCTGCTTCTTCTTGCCTGGAATTCCGCGAAGAAGCGAGGACTCTCCGGCGGCTGGAGTCGGTTCTGGATCCTAGGTGCCGGTCGGTTCCCCTCCCGCTCTCCTGCCGGCCCGGTGAGGCCGCCGTTGTGAGCGGGGTCAGCCCTTTGGTACGCTCGCAAGATGAACTTCATATATGTCCCTGAAATTCCCTGGAAGGTGACCGCTCTCGCAGTCTCCGTTATTATCGGATTCACTGGATGCTCGGGCGGGGTAGGTAATTCCGGCGCTGTTTCCTCAGTGACGTCGTCGCCTATTGTTGCCGAGGATCCCATTCCTCCCTCGGATGCTCCCACGCTTTTACCCTCTCCTTCGCCGACGGCCATTGACGGCGGCTCGCCCGCGTCTTCTGCGGCGCCATCTGCCATGCCGACGGGAGACGGGAGCGCAACGCCGGGAGACATCTCCCCGGAAAAAACGAAGGGTCGCGATCTGGCGGTTAATGACTTCTTCGAACCCGATGATCATGTCTTGAAAGATGGTTTGTACAATGTGGCAACGCTTACCGATCAGAAGGGCGTGGGTGCGACCGTCGGTTCCGGAAGTCAGAAGGTCGAGGCGGAGCTGAGGCTGGCGAACCGGTATGAGAAATTCACATTCAATGTCGGCCAGGCGAATAACTCGAAGTCCTCGGATGAGACGCTTCATGTCGAGGTGAATAAGAATGGTGCCAACGACAGCATCATCGAGGTTCCCTTCAATGAGACCCGCCCCGTTGAGGTGGATGCAACGAATGTGAATGCACTCAAGATCGTTCTGACGTGCCAGCCCAAGGAGGGCACCATGTGCCGCGACGAGATCACGGCGGTTCTCTACGGGATGCGTTTGGAGCCGTAGGCGCTGTGCGACGTCTTGCAGAGCGGTTCCGTAAGCTCAGCACCATGCAGAAGGTGGGGATCGTTTTTTCGCTCTCGACCCTTGCCATCGCCATTATCGGTGTGATTGTGACGTTTGTCGTCGGCTTTCCCAGCGCAGTTTCCTCCTGCCGCAGTCTCGGCTGGGGCTGGTGCAGTCTGTCCTCGTCCGAGCCGCCTCAAGCATCTCAGCCTCCCACCTCAACCGGACCGGGCGGCGGGACTGCCCCCGACGCGGCGCCGTCCTCCGCTGATTCCTCAGCTTCCTCGGGTGCTCCGGAAATGTCTGCGGGGTGCTATCGGGATGACGTCGCGGTCGCCTGCTCTGTCAAGCACACCGCAGAGGTCTATTCGCCGGCTACGGGAAATTCCTGCGATTCCGATTCTCTTGTGACGTATCTTGGGGGAGTTCCCGGAATGGACGTGCTCAATGCGGATCTGACTGTTGGGTCGCTCAATAGCGGAGCGTCGCTCTGCGTCGTCAAAGCCGCAAGCGGCTCCGATCTCCCATCGGCCACTCTCAAAGAGCTGTGGACAACCGATGCTGACCGGAATGGCTATAACGACGGCGGCCAGTTCCGCAGGTGCCTCAGCTATCAGGGGCAGGCGGCCTCATGCGATGCCGAGCATAGTGCGGAGATTTTCTATGAGGGTGCCACGGACGTGAATTGCGATGAGAAGTACAGCGCCTTTGCTCGTCGCGACGCGAGAACCGACGCTCGCGATATCAAGGTGAGTCGGCTGACTTCGGGCGACTCGGTGCTCTGCCAGGTCGAGGTGAAGGCTCGAGAGGATTCCTTGTTCGCCTCCGTGCGAGACCTGGGAAGCACGACCCTTCCCATCAAGCACTGACAAGTGCCGGCGGGCGCCCGGCAAGCCCTCAAGCCCGCCCGCCGGCACGGCTATCAGATGAGTGCGAGTCCCAGGGAGACGCCGAGATAGAAGGCGTTGACGGCCAGGAGGAAGATTCGCTCCGAAATGCCGAAGGCGTATTTCCTCGCCGGGGTGATGACCAGTGCCGCGACCAGGGCGATCAGCGACACCATGGTCACCCAACGGGTCCCGACCAGGAATGAGACGAGCCCCTGCGGCGCGACTGGCTGGAGCATTCTGACGAAGTTGCCCATGCAGGAGTAGCTGATGGCGAACCAGGCCACCGCGGCTACCAGGTGAAGGCGCCCGATCAGGGTGGCCGGCTGCCCTTCGATATCGGTGGGAAGGAAGGGCAGAGCCACGAAGAGGACGGTCAGTACCAGGAGCCAGATCGCCACACTTTTCTCCGTCAAGGACGGGCTGACGATCACCGCCCCGGCGAGCACGGCCCAGAAAACGGCTGAGGTCCAGGTCATCGCCGTTCCGAGCTTTCGAGTCGGCCCCACCGCATAGTCGCTCACCGCGTGGTTCACGATGTTGTACTCGCTCGGTACCACATGGAGAGCGATGAACATGACGAGCCGAACGACTCCCAGAATGAGGGCGAGGACGGCAAGGGCGGTCAGCATGATGATGCTCCTTGATCTTCTTCAGTGATCTTCTTCAGTTGTGGTTGTTCTTCCGCCCGTGCGCAGCTCGTCGTGCAAGGCGCGGATGGTGTGCGCGAGAGACTGCGGATCGATTCCGATCGCTCGGGCGTGAGCGTCCAGCGAGGAGCCGAGCAGTTGAGAGCACTGCTCCACGAGAGCGGATCCCGCAGGGGTGATCTGCAGGTGCCGCACATGTCCCGCACCGCCCGGGGCGACGTCGTCGATCAGGCCCGCTGCGAGCAGCGAGCGGACGATGCCGCTCGCTGCGGCTTCGGAGACGCGCAGCGCATTGGACAGGAGGCGGCCGGTGACGCCCGGATGCTCGGCGATAACGACGAGGGCGACGTAGCGGTTGTAGCTCAAGCCGTGCGGCGTCAGTAATCTCTCGGCCGTCCGGTCGAGGGTGAGTACGAGGTCGTGAAGCTCGAAGGCCAGGTCCATGTGAGTAACTTAAGGTCTTAAGTTGCTCGGGTGCAAGCCCCGGAGCGGGGTTCTGGCGGCTGCGTGGCCGCCGCTGTAGGTCCGCCCGCCCCGGCTTCGGCTCGCCCCGCCCGGCGCTGGGCCATGGCTGGGGCGGGCAGCCGACGGCAGACGGCCGGTGCAGGCAGCCGACGGCCGCCGACCGGCAGCCGGCAGCCAGGCTCGGTCTTCCGTGACGGTAGACTCGCCGGGAACTTTTCGCGTGATGGTCGCGCGATGCGAAGAAATCACGGCTAAAAGGCCCGCCGCAATCTGAGGGGGCGATGCAATAATGCATGCGCTGGTGCCGCCGTCGGTCACGCTTGTGGAAACCGGGCGCGATATTCCAACAATGCTGTATCCCGCTGAGCAGTCGTATATCGCCACTGCTGTTGAGAAGCGTCGCGCGGAATTCACCACGGTTCGCTACTGCGCGGGGCGGGCATTGCGGGAATTGGGATTGGAGCGTCCGGTCATGGTGCCCGGCCGCCATGGTGAGCCGGCGTGGCCCGACGGCGTGGTCGGCAGTATGACTCATTGTCAGGGCTACCGCGCCGCGGCCGTGGCGCTGGTGCGAGACGCGGCCGCGGTGGGGATTGATGCGGAGCCCAATGCTCCGCTGCCCCGAGATGTTCTCGCCATGGTGGCGTCGAGTCATGAGGCGGAGCATGTGCGGGCCATGTGCGAGAAATGCCCCGACGTCGCCTTCGACCGGCTTCTCTTCAGTATCAAGGAAAGCATATATAAAGCCTGGTTCCCCGCGAAAAGAACATGGCTCGGGTTTCATGATGCGGAGGTCGAGATCGATGCGGAGGGGGTTTTTCGGGTTCGCCTTCTGATCCCCGAGGCTCATCGGGGACGTATCCAGGGGGCATGGCGGGTGCGGGACGGGATCCTGCGCAGTGCCCTGGTGCTGCGGGCGCGGTCGTCGTGGTCCCGGAAGGCTGCGGGGAGGGCTGCGGAACCGGAAGGCTGGGAAGGTGTGGAATAGGCGCCGCACTCGCGGGTGTTGGGCCTGCTGAACGATCGAATGAACCGAACGCATGCGCCGAGCGCGCTATCCGGAGGGAATCACATGGCCACCACGAACATCACCGGCGAGGAGTTCAACAGCACGGTCCGCGGCGAGGGCATCACCCTCGTCGATTTCTGGGCGTCCTGGTGCGGGCCGTGCATGCAGTTCGGTCCGGTCTACGAGCGGGCCTCCGAGGCCAACCCCGACATCACCTTCGCCAAGGTCGACACCGATGCCGAGCAGGGACTGGCGCGCGCACTGGGCATCTCCTCCATTCCGACCCTCATGGCCTTCCGTGACGACGTCCTCGTCTACCACGAGGCCGGTGCGCTGCCGCCCAAGGCGCTGGACGCCCTCATCGACCAGGTCCGTGAGCTCGACATGGTCGAGCTCAAGAAGAAGATCGCCGAGGAGAAGGCGAACGAGCAGGGCTGAGGGCCGGCTTCCGACGGGGCTCCGCGGGTCGGGGTCGGGGATGCTGGGCCGGCAGAGGCGTCAAGGGGCTTCGGGCTCTTCGATGCCCGTCGGCGCCCGGCGCCCGGCGCTAGGTACTCGGGCTCCAATAGGCGAGCCTTCGCTCTGTTCCCTGAGAGCGATAAGATACGACCATTGAGTGCTGTGGATTGTATGGTTGTCTCCATGAGCTCTAAGACTGTCAAGAACCCGCCCGTCGCCCCCGCCTTCACGGCCAATGCGGAGTTGCGCGCCGACCTTCAGCGCGCGCTGGTGGACATCACCGCCCTGAGCCTGGTCGGCAAGCAGATCCACTGGAACGTCGTCGGCCCGAACTTCCGCGACCTCCACCTCAACCTCGACGAGGTCGTCGACATCGCGCGCGAGGGCTCTGACGAGCTCGCCGAGCGCATGCGCGCCATCAACGTCTACCCCGACGCCCGTCCCTCGACGGTCGCCGCCCAGACCTCGGTGCCCCAGGCCCCCGAGGGCGGTGTCATCACCTCCGACGCCGTCGACTACATCGTGTCCGCCATCAACGCGGTCACCACGACCCTGCGCGACATCCACGACTCGGTCGACGAGGCCGACCCCTCCTCCTCCGGCATCCTGGAGGACTACACCCAGCGTTTGGAGCAGCAGAGCTGGTTCCTGTCCGCGCAGAACTACAGCGCCTGAGCGCTCCGCGCGGCTCCGTCCGCCCCTTTTCGCCGAGATCGGTCGCAATCCGCGTCGAGATCGGTCCGGTTCCGCCTCGAGATCGGTTGATCCCGGGGCGGAACCTCGCGTTTCCCGGATTGTGCGAATGAGTGCTGCGACCCATTCCGATATGAGTCGAGTCGGCCCGGTATCGGCGCATCCCCGTCAATCGCCCGTTAACCTGAGTGCATGCCGCTCACCGCACGTGCCGACGTCGCACGTCTGATCCGCCTCACGCAGCACTTCGCCACCGAGGCCGTCCAGGCGGGCGATGTCGCTGCGTTCCCGCCGCCCGCCGCGCTCGCCGAGCTCCCGCCGGTGGAACTGCGCCGCCTTCTCGACGGCCTGCTCACGGTTCGCCCTCCCCGGCCCATCACCGACGACGACGTTCGCGAGGATCTTGACGAGATGCTCGCCGCCGAGGTCGCCCAGCGCGTTCTCGACGCCGGCGTCCCCGCTGCGCTGGCCGTGTCGAACCTGTTCGTCACGCACGGTGTCGGCGGGCAGATGGGGGAGAGGGTCGCCCTATGGCGGGGCGACCTCACCACGTTGCGGGCGGGCGCCATCGTCAACGCCGCCAATGCCGAGATGCTCGGATGCTGGGTGCCCGGCCATACCTGCATCGACAACGTCATCCATGCGGTGGCCGGACCGGGGTTGCGGGCCGAATGCGCCGCATACATGGAGGGGCGCGCGGGTCACCCGGAGGAGACCGGCCGTGCGCTGCTGACCAACGGATACCACCTGCCGGCCGAGCACGTCATCCACACGGTGGGGCCGATCGTCGAGGGCGAGGTGACTGAGAAGCACCGCATGCTTCTGGCGAGCTCCTACCGGTCTGTCCTGGATCTCGCCGCCGAGGCCGGGCTGGACTCGGTCGGCCTGTGCTCGGTGTCCACGGGCGCCTTCGGCTACCCCAAGGAGGAGGCTGCGCCGCTCGTGCTCTCGGTCATTGACCGGTGGTTGGAGGCGCACCCCGAGGCCGGGCCGCGCATCGTCATCTGCGCCTTCTCGCAGGAGGATGTGGACGCCTACGAGAAGGCCCTGCGCCCATACCGCTACCGCAGACGCTGAGCGTCCCGTGAGAGACCCCGGCGTCTCGTGGTCACTGGCCAGAGGTTCGGCCTGCGGCGACGCGGCCGTGGAGGGATCCGCAGGTGCCGGGCCGGTAGAGTTGCACATTCATGCGTGGCACGTCGCATTATGAACCGCGGAATCATGCGGAATTGCTATGTCGTCCGTCGAGGAGGAGCCGCTCCCATGTGCGCAGGCCCCCTCCGCGCACATGGGAGACCGTCAACTGACCTTGATGGACTAGAGGAAGTGATGGAATATCAAGGAAAAGTAGCCCTTGCTTCATAAGGCTGCCTTTCTCCCATGTGCAACCAGGCTTGGTGTGCGGGTTTGCGAGTTGAGTGCGAGCGGAACGCGGTGATGTGCGGTCGCCCTAGGTGAGTGATTCCGGGCTGGCGGTGGGCGGTGTCCCATGACTCTGCCGTGCTTTGCTTCCCGGTCGAGCTTGACCTGTCCGCCGGCGACGTCTGCTGAGCCGTGCCGGGTGGAGCAAGCGGCTCGATGTGAACGTATCTTTGTCGCGCGAACGTACTTTTCTCCCATCCTTCTGAGCTTTACTCCCAGAAGGATGGGAGAAAAGTACGTTCATGTTGAGAAGGTACGTTGACGTTCCGGTGCGGGGCCGGCCCGTCATGCCTGGTGGCTGTGCCTGCCGGTCCAGGGTCGGTCATCCCGATGACTGACCGGTCCCGGGGTGGGAGAAGTGATCATCCCGCGCACTTTTAAGTCGGCTGATGGCCTCGGGCATGGTGGAGGTCAGTGTGATTCCGAGGTTCTGCTGTGCGGTCCGGGCAGCGCGGAGGGCTGAAGGTGTGCGGGGTGATCTTGAGGCGCCGAGGCCGGATTGATCGGGTCGCCCGGAGGGCTGAAGGTGTGCGGGGTGATCTTGAGGCGCCGAGGCCGGATTGATCGGGTCGCCCGGAGGGCTGAAGGTGTGCGGGGTGACCACTTCGCCGGGCGCAGCTGCGCTCGGCGGGCCGCCGGGCCGGCATCGTGGACCGCTTTCGGGCCGGTGAACCGGGCCGACCGCTGCCCTCAGCAGCCGAGGCCCGTCGCCCCGAGCGCTCCCTCGAGGCAGCCCAGGGCGGCGTCGGTCAGTGCGGGTCGGTCGCTCGCGAGGCAGCCTCGTGAGGTCCACTCCAGGCAGACGGTGTCGAGGAAGCCCAGATATCCCCACAGTGCGAAGGTGGTGCGCGCGTCGTCGGCGCCCCCGATCAGGGTGCGCAGTGCGTCGACCGAAGCCTCGCGCGCACGCCTGCGGACCTCGGCGGCCTCACTCGGCTCGTGGCCTGCGAGCATCTGATATGCGGCCCACCCGCGGGCTCGTTCGGCGATGAAGTCGAGGTAGACGCCGATCGAGGTGCGGATGCGGTCGCGGGCGGTGCTGCTGTCCGCCATGGCATCGGCAGCCTGCTGTGTGCGCTCGGCCAGGTCCTCGGCGTCCAGGGCGAGCACCCGGCCGTAGAGCCGGCCCTTGGTCGAGAAGTACTTGTGGACGAGAGCCTCCGAGGCCTTGGCCTCCCTCGCGATCGTGGACAGGGACACCTCCTCGTAGGACTGCGTGGCGAAGGCCCGCCTGGCGGCGTCCAGGATGAGCTGCCGGCGCTCGTCGGGGTCCATGCGCAGACGAGGACGGCGGTCGGATCTGGTCGGCATGGTTGCATTCTACTCATGCTAGTGAGTACCCTCACTAGCATGAGTAGTGAGGGTACTGGAATAACTGAAGCGGGCGATCGGGGCCTCCCAGCATGGGTCGAGCACGGCATCTGGTGGCACGTCTATCCCCTGGGCGCCACCGGAGCCCCGATCCGGCCGGCCGGCCCAGCCGACGGGGCGCCCGCACCCCGTCTCGAGAGCCTCGTCGAATGGCTCGACTACCTCGTCGACCTGGGCGCCAGCGGTCTGGCACTCGGGCCGATCTTCGAGGCGAGCACCCACGGGTACGACACCACCGACCACTTCCGCATCGATCCGAGACTCGGCGACGACGCCGTCTTCGACCGCCTCGCAGAGGCCTGCCGGGACCGGGGCGTGGCGCTCATGCTCGACGGCGTCCTCAATCACGTGGGCACGGCCCACCCGCTGTTCCGGGCCGCTGTCGCCGGCGGCGGCGAGCGCCGTCTCTTCTACTTCGACGGCCCGGGTGATTCCGGCTCCCCAACAGGCTCGCCCGGGTACGCAGTCTTCGAAGGGCATGAAGGACTGGCGGTGCTCAACCATGACAACGACGAGGTCGCCGATCTCGCCGTATCCGTCCTGTCTCACTGGCTGGGGCGGGGCGCCTCCGCCTGGAGGCTCGACGCGGCGTATGCGGTTCCGCCGTCCTTCTGGGCCCGGGTCCTGCCGCGGGTCCGCAGCGAGTTCCCCGACGCCTGGTTCGTCGGAGAAGTCATTCACGGGGACTACGCCGGCATCGTCGAGCGCTCCTCCATGGATTCACTAACCCAGTACGAGCTGTGGAAGGCGATATGGAGCTGCCTGCTCGATGAGAACTTCTTCGAACTCGATTGGTGCTTGAACCGCCACAACGCGTTCCTGGATGCCTTCGTGCCGTTGACCTTCGTCGGGAACCACGACGTCACCCGCCTCGCCAGCCGCATCGGCGACGCCAAGGCTGCGCTCGCCGTCACGATCCTGCTGACCGTCGGGGGGATCCCCTCCATCTATTACGGCGATGAACAGGCCTTCCGCGGCGTGAAAACGGATCGCCCGGGAGGCGACGACGAGGTCCGCCCGGTGCTGCCTCCCGGGCCCGAGGGCCTCTCGCCCCTCGGCGACTGGCTCTACCGGTGGCACCAGGCTCTTATCGGGCTGCGGCGTCGTCACCCGTGGCTCGTGCGCGGCCGTACCGAGCGCATCGCCCTGGAGAACCGGTTCATGCAGTACGACGCCGTCGGGGGCCAGGGGCGGCGCATCCGGGTGCGCCTCAGCCTCGACCCGGTACCTCGGGCGGAGGTGGAGGCGCCGGGAGAGCCGGCGCTCGTGATGGAGCACGGGAGCTGATCACGGTCGGGCGGGCCGTGGGCGGCGGGCAGCGGGCCACGGTTGATGAGGCCCGGACGGCGGAGGGTCAGAGGACTTCGTCGGGTCCGGGCATGAGAATCCAGGCCAGGACGTAGGCGACCCACATCGGGCCCGGCAGCAGGGCCAGGGCGAGGCAGCCAAGGCGCACGATCGTGGGGCTCACGCCCCAGTACTCGGCCAGGCCGCCGCACACGCCCACCAGCAGATGGTTGCGCGAGCGTCGGGGGAGAGTGGAGCGCCAGCTCTCGGTACGGGCGGACAGGTGCGGGTCGGACGGGTAGTGCTGCGTCATGGGTCAATCGTGTCGTACTCCGGCCCCGGCCGGTATCCGGGAGTCCCCTGAAACCTCCCTGGTTGGTTTCGATGCGCCGCGGACGGAGCGTCCGGACCGATCTCGAGGCGGAAGTGGACCGATCTCGGTGCGGGGTACGACCGATTTCGAGGCGGAAGTGGACCGATTTCGGTGCGGAGTACGACCGATCTCGAGCCGGAAGTGGACCGATCTCGGCGAAGGGGCGGGCGGCGGGAGGAGCGAGTCAGACCGAGGGCTCAGCCGTCGGGGGCTGCGCCGTGGCCGCGGCCCGCGCCGCCGACGGCGCTGCCCGGGCGATGCGATCCAGCTCGGCGTCGCCGTGCGCGGCCGAGACGAACCAGGCCTCGAAAACGCTCGGAGGCAGCGCCACCCCCGCCTCCAGGAACGCATGGAAGAAGGGCCCGAATCTCCAGCATTCCTGGGCGCGCGCCTCGTCGTAGTCGCGCACCCCGCGCGCGGCGGCATCGGGACCGAACATGATCGAGAACAGCGAACCCGAGCGCTGCACCCGGTGCGCCACCCCTTCGGCGTCCAGCGCCGTACTCACAACCTCCCCGATCTCCCGGGCGCGCCGCGCGACAGTCGCGTAGACGGCGTCATCGGCCAGGGTGAGCGTCGCGATTCCCGCCGCAGTCGCCAGCGGATTGCCGGAGAGCGTGCCCGCCTGGTAGACGGGCCCCAGCGGGGCGAGCAGGTCCATGACGTCGGCCCGGCCCCCGAGGGCCGCCAGCGGCATCCCGCCGCCCACCACCTTGCCGAAGGTCAGCAGGTCCGGAACCCAGGCGGCCCGCTCGCGCCAGTCCGCCCCCGGCCACGACGGCGCGGAGGCCGCCGCTGCCGCGGCAATGTTCGAAACGCTTCCGGGAACATCGGCCGACCATCCGTCCAGGGACTCCAGGCCCCAGAACCCGGCCGGACCCACGCGGAAGCCGGTGAGCACCTCGTCGGCGATCATGAGGGCGCCGTGGGCCGCCGTCACCCGCCTCACCGATTCGTTGAAGCCGGGCACGGGCGGAACGATCCCCATGTTCGCGGGCGCGCTCTCGAGGATGACGGCGGCGATGTCGTCGCCGCGCATCGTGAAGCACTGCTCCAGGGCGGCGACGTCGTTATAGGGCAGCACGATCGTCTGCGCCGCCACCGCCTGCGGCACCCCCGCGGAGCCGGGCAGGCCGCCGGTGGCCACCCCTGATCCGGCCGCCGAGAGCAGCCCGTCGCTGTGCCCGTGGTAGCAGCCGGCGAACTTCACCACCAGGTCGCGGCCGGTCGCCCCGCGCGCCAGGCGGACGGCCGTCATGGTCGCCTCGGTGCCGGTGGACACGAAGCGCACCCGTTCGGCCGCGGGCACGCGTTGCCGTACCGCCTCGGCCAGCTCGGTCTCGGCGGCGGTCGGCGCCCCGAAGGACAGGCCGCGGGATGCCGCCTCCCGCACGGCCTCGACGACGCTGGGATGGGCGTGACCGAGCAGCGCCGGGCCCCACGAACCCACCAGATCGACATAGTTGCGCCCCTCGGCGTCGAAGACATGCGCGCCGCGAGCGCCCGTGATGAAGGCGGGCGTTCCGCCCACAGAGCCGAAGGCGCGCACGGGGGAGTCCACTCCTCCGGGGATGACGGCGCGGGCGGCGTCGAAGAGGGAGGCGTTGGTGAGTGGAGTCGAGTGCGAGGGCGTCATCGTTCCTGCTGTCATGGGTCGGACGGCGCACCGGCCGGTTCTGGGCCGGGCCGGGCCGATGTGCCGTCGGTGGCGGATGGTTGCTACTCGGACTCTACTGGGAGTCGGCCCGTCCGCCGGCTCATCGGGCGTCGCGGCGAGGCCCGCGGATACGCGATACCACCGGGGTGCTGCGACGGAGTGCCTTCAAGGGCGGCGCAGATTCGCGCGCCCTGCGGTCGCCTTCGGCACTCCCGGACGCTCCCGGACGCCTTTGGGGCCAACCGTCCGCAAGCGGGGGTCGGTTGCTGAGCTGGGCCTGCCTCCTGAGTTCCGACCAGGCGGGCCGCGGGGTCGAGGCTTCCCGCACGACTTGCTTGAAAGCACCGTCGAGAAGGCGCGCCTCGTCGGGAGCGTGGCGGCAGTGGTCGGCTGCAGCCAGTCGGCCCAGGCTCGTCTTGGCGCCGAGCAGGACGAGAGCCTGAAGCGGGATGCGCCCGGCACCGGGACGCATCGCGGGCCAGGATCGGCAGAGCTTCTGGCAGCTGCCCGCACTGCATCACTATCACTGCATCACTACGACGACGAGGTCGTAGACGTCGTCGGGGACGAGCTCTGCGATGACGCGCACGCGGTCCACGGTGGTGCGTCGCTGGAGATGGTGGCGGATGACGAGCCCATTGCGTTCCAGCTCGCGTTTCCGACGTCCCCGGGCTAGGGATGCGAGGACCGTGCCGAGGCCATGAAGCCGGCATGGTGAGATTCGCGAGGGGGAGGAAGGAGAGGAGACGGCCCGGAAGGTGAACGTACCTTTCCAACACGAGCGGACCTTTCTCCCATCCTTCTGGGGGTAAAGCTCAGAAAAATGGGAGAAAAGTACGTTCGCTCAACGAAGGTACGCTCACGCCGTCAATAGCAGTTGACATTCAGGGCGGCCCGCCCGACCCGGTCCGCTCCCCGTCGGAATCAGTCGTCGAAGTCGGGCTGGATCGCGGCGGGCCGGCCCTACTGATGCCGGCGTGTGCCGGGGTGCTCGACAAGCTCTGCAAAACCGCCGTCCCGCGCCGAGATCGGTCCACTTCCGGCTCGAGATCGGTCTGATTAGCCCGGCCGACCTGACGTCGAGGCGCGCACGACGAGGTCGAGGGCGAAGGCCACATGCCGCACCTCAGAACCGTCGGCGAGCAGCAGGTCCGCAGCAGCGCGACCGATCTCGACGCGGGTTACGACCGATTTCGGTGCGGAACTCGACCGATCTCGAGCCGGAGTACGACCGATTTCGGTGCGGAACTCGACCGATCTCGAGGGGATTAGCGGGTTCGTGGCTCAGCCGAGCCCTTCGGCGATGTCGCGCGCCCAGTAGGTCAGCACCGTATCCGCGCCCGCGCGCACGATCCCGAGCACCGACTCGGCGATGACGCGCTCGCGGTCGATCCAGCCGTTGGCGGCGGCCGCCTCGACCATCGCGTACTCGCCGCTGACCTGATAGGCGGCCACCGGCACGGGGCTGGCGGCGGCGACGTCGGCCAATACGTCCAGGTACGGCCCGGCCGGCTTGACCATGACCATGTCCGCGCCCTGCTCGACGTCGAGCATCGCCTCGCGCAGCCCCTCGCGTCGATTGGCCGGATCCTGCTGGTAGGTGCGCCGGTCGCCCGTGAGGGTGGATCCCACGGCCTCGCGGAAGGGCCCGAAGTAGGCCGAGGCGTACTTCGCCGAGTAGGCCAGGATGGCGACGTCGTCGCGCCCGGCCGCGTCCAGGGCGGTGCGGATCGCCGCGACCTGCCCGTCCATCATGCCCGAGGGCGAGACCATGTGCGCCCCCGCCTCCGCCTGACTCACCGCCATCGCCTGGTAGAGCGCCAGGGTCGAGTCGTTATCGACCTCCCCGGCGCGCGGTCCCGGCCCGGGGCGCACGAGCCCGCAGTGGCCGTGGCTGGTGAACTCGTCCAGGCACGTGTCGGCGCACACGACGACCTCGTCGCCCACCTCGGCGCGGACCGCGGCGATTCCGCGGTTGAGGATGCCGTCCTCGGCCCAGGCCCGGGAGCCGGCCTCATCGCGGACGGCGGGCACCCCGAACAGGTCGATCCCCCCGACGCCGGCCTCGGCGGCCGCAACCGCCTCGCGGCGCAGCGAGTCCAGGGTGTGCTGGACGACGCCGGGCATGGCGCCGATCGGGACCGGCTCGGCAATGCCCTCGCGCACGAAGACGGGCAGGATCAGCTGGGCGGGGCTGAGGCGCGTCTGGGCGATCAGTCCCCGCAGGGCGGGTGTGCGCCGCAGACGCCGGGGCCGCACGATGGGCGCCGCCGGTGCCGGAACGCCCCGGCTCGTGAGTACGCCGGCGGCCGGTGAGGCGGCCGGATCGCGCGGATCGGGCAGGGGGCCTGTGCGGTCGGTCGGAGGATTGGTCATGAGTGCCTTCTTGTACGGGCTTGTACGGGGTCGGATGCCTGGGGGACCTGGGTGATGAGCCTGAATCAAGCGGACGGTGCAGCAATAGCGGCGATGGCGGCGGCCCGAATGCCGGGTGGGGTGGGCGAGTCGGCGACGACGTCGACGACGTAACCGGCCTCCCCGGCCGAGGCCGCCGTCGGATGCCCGAGGGCCACCACTCGCGTGGAGGCCGGCGGCAGCCCGACGAGTCCGGCCAGCGCCCGGCTGGAGGAGCCCGCCGTGAGCACGACGGCGTCGAAGGCCCCCTCCGCCCAGCGCTGGGCGAAGCCGTCGGGCAGCTCGGCCGGGTCCAGCGGTTCCATGGTGTAGACCGACACCTGGTCCACCTCCCAACCGGTCGCGGACAGTCCGTCGATCAGGGCGGTGCCGCGCAGCGCGGAGCCCGGGAGCAGGATGCGCCTCGCCGCACCGGTGGCGCCCGGCTCCGGGCCGGTCGATAGGGGCTCGAGCTCCAGAAGTGCTGCCGATGAGCCGGTTGCCACGAGGTCGGCGCGGCGCCCCAGCGCCCGTTCGACGAAGCGGGCGGTGGCGGCCCCGACGATGGCCAGGCCGGTGGCGGCGGGCAGGCCGGTCAGGTCGATGTGGGCCAGTGTGCGAGGTGAGGACACGATGAGCCAGGAGTACGCTCCGGAGGCCAGTGCGGCTCCGGCGCGGTCCCGCGGCTCGGGAGGGCCGGCGATCGTGCGGGTCACCTCGACGGCCTCGACCTCGGCGCCCGCCGACCGCAGTCCGGCGGCCAGCGCGTCCTTCCTCTTGACCCGCGGCAGCAGGATGCGGCGGCCGGCCAGCGGGCCGCGCCGTGCGGATCCGGCGGAGCTCGTGACGAGTCCGGGGACGCCCTGGGGCGCTCCCGCCTCGCTCACGGCCGACCTCTTCTCGTCGGAAGGCCGGCGTGCAGGTCGGTGATCGTGTCCGCGCCCGCAGCGAGCAGGGCCTGCGCGACGTGCGCTCCCAGCACGTCGGCCTCATCCAGGTGCGCCGTCGCCGACTCGCGCAGCACGGTGCGGCCGTCGAGCGAGGCCACGACCGCCTGCAGGCGCAGGGTGTCGCCGCCCGCCACGGCCGGCATCGCCATGGCCCCCACCGGGGCGGCGCAGCCCGCATCGAGTTCGGCCAGCACGGCGCGCTCAGCGGTCACGGCCGCCCGGGTGTCAGGGCTGTCGAGGTGGGTCAGAACCTGTGCCAGTTCGGGGTCCTCCCGCTCCAGTCCCTCGCGTGTTTCCACGGCGAGCGCCCCTTGTCCCGCGGCCGGCACCATGACCGGGTCCTCTCCATCGGTGCCGGCGGGCAGGATCTCGCTGACGTGACCGCCCAGTTCGAGGCGCTGCAGGCCGGCCAGGGCCAGGACGACGCCGTCGAGATCCGGTTCGCGCGCCGCGCCCATGGGACCGTCCTCCCGCACGCCCTTGCCGAGGACCCGCGACAGGCGGGTGGGCACATTGCCCCGCATGGGCACGATCTGCAGGTCGGGGCGCGCGGCCAGCAGTTGTGCGGCGCGCCGCGGAGAACCCGTTCCGATGCGTGCTCCGGGTGCCAGCTGCGCCAGACGGCGGCCGTCGGCGCCGCCCACGGTGCACAGGGCGTCGCGAGGGTCCTCCCGCGGCGGCACCGCGGCGATGCGCAGCCCGGGCACCGGAGTCGTGGGCAGGTCTTTCAGGGAATGAACCGCCAGGTCGCAGTCGCCGTCGAGCAGCGCCTCGCGCAGCGCCGCCGCGAATGCCCCAATGCCGCCGAGCTCCGTCAAGGAGGTCGGGTCCGCGTCGCCCAGGGTGCGGATCTCAACGATCTTGACGGCGAGGTCGAGGCCGAGTTCGGCCGCTCGCTGCGCGATCATGTGGGCGACGAGCCCTGACTGGGTGATGGCGAGCGCCGAGCCGCGTGTACCGAGTCTGACGGTCCGGGTCGCGGTCCTGGTCGCGGGCTTTGTCACAAGTCACTCCTCTTAATGAATCGACGCTGAGGCTACCGGCAGGCTACCTGCGTCGGCACCTGTCATGGCAATGGTCTGTCGGCGGGCGTCCTCGACGACGGCGGCGATCCCCGTGCCGGCGACCCACGCTCCGGTGAGCACGAGGCCGGGGATCCCCTCGAGTCGGGCGCGCAGGCGCTGCACGCGCTCGCGGTGGTCGGGGGCGGCGGGCGGGAGCGTGCCGTCCCAGCGCACCAGGGCGGAGTCGATGACGTCGTCCGGGGCGATCCGCCTGCCGGTGAGGACCCGGATATCCGCCAATGCGCGATCCAGGTCCACATCGGGCCGCGATTCGCCGGGGCGCCCGTAGGACAGGCGCAGTGCGTGGACGTCCGGGCCGTGCCGGGCGGCCAGCTCCGTTCCGATCCACGGCCATTTCACGCTCAGGTGCGACAGGGCCTTGGCCCGCACCGGGCAGGACTCCGCCTCGGCCACCAGCAGGCCCGAGCCCACCGGTGCGCCCTCCAGGTCCGGGACCCGCGCCACGAGCATGAAGCGGGCGATCGGGGCGCCGACCGGGATTGATGGGATCGACGGGATTAACAGGCCGGCGCCGGTGCATCCCGCGCCGTCGAGCAGTCGTCGGGCGGCCGGCGCCGAGCAGGCCAGCACCACGCGGGGCGTGCGCACGATGCGGACGGGACCGGCGGGAACCGGTTCGTCGGAGGGGGTCGCGCCGCGGCGCGTGGGGGCGATGGCCGTATCCCAGAGGGGCCGGGTGCCCGGCGCGTCAGCGGATTCGCCGCCCGTTCCGGCGGCGGCCGGCCGCAGCCATTGCGCACCGGTGCGCGTGAGCACGCGGCCTCCCGCGTCCTCGACGGCGGAGCGCAGGGCGTCGGTCAGGCGCGAGAGCCCGCCGGCGATCGTCGCGTCCGCCTTCCGCCCGCGGGCCCGCCGTCGCTCCAGAGCCTCGGCGACGGCCGCCTGCAGCGATCCCAGACGGGCGGTGGCCGCCCGCAGCCCCGGGATGACCGTGTCCGCGGCGAGTGCGGCCGGGTCGCTGGAATGGATGCCCGCGACGATCGGACCCACGAGGCGGTCGAGCACGGCGTCGCCCATCCGCGCCCGTACGAAGGACGCCAGGTCCGCCGGATCGCCGGGGCGCGTCCCGATGTCGCCCAGGTGGGCGTCCCGAGCCGCCCGCTCGGCGGCGGCCGGGCCGATGAGGGCGACGACGTCGTCGGCCAGGGGGTGGGCGGGGATTCCGAGGACGGCGTTGCGGACGAATCGGTGCAGTCGCCACCCGTGGGCCGGGTCGTCGGCTGATGGGGGCGGCTCCGGCTCGTCGGGGCGCGGAGGCAGGAAGAGATGCGCCCCGCCGCCCTGGGGGCCGATGACCTCCAGGCCCAGTGCTTCTGCCATCGAGATGACCGCGTCGCCCCGCATGGCGAAGCCCTCTGCCCCCAGGTCCATCCGCACTCCGGCGATCATGCCCGCCGCGACGAGCCCCCCGGTGTACCCGCGGGCCTCGACGAGCAGGGGTCGCAGTCCTGCGCGGGCCAGTTCCCAGGCGGCCGTCAGTCCGGCGATACCACCGCCGACGACGAGGGCGTCCCAGTGCTCGACGGGTTCTCCGGCGTCCGAGCGGTCGGATGGCTCAGGACGCGTCAGACCGATCTCGGTGCGGAAGCGGACCGATCTCGACGAATTGCCGGGGCGCTCCGCGGCGCCGTCGGGGGGAGTCGTCATTGTTCTGTGCAGTCCTGTCGATGGAACAGGCCGGAGAATGAGGCCAGGGACGATTGCGGGAAACAATTGTAGGAGACCAGAAGGTGCTGTGCGCCTTAGCCGGAGGTCGTAGAAAAACTGTACAGGTGATCTTGCGAATGGCGCTGGCGCGAGCGTTGACGTCATGCGGCTGATTCGTTAGCTTTCAGTTGTGAGTTCCCTGGCTCCTGATAATGCTGCGTCCCGTGGCCCCGTGTCGTTGTCCGACGGCGCGCCTGAGGCCCTACCCGCCGCATCGGCAGACACAGCTGACTCGGCGGACTCAGCCGACGCAGGAGACGCAGCGTCAGCAGAGGTGTTGGAGCCAGCGGGCACGTCAGGGCCGGCAAGATCGTCGGCCTCGTCGACACCGCCAGTGCTATCGACGCCTTTGGCGTCATCGGCGCGAGGGCGACTGTCGCGCCGGTGCATGCTGGGATGGCTGGCCGGAGGCGTGGTTGTCGCCGGCGGGGGCCTGTACTGCTGGGCCTACGGACCCGCGGGGTACTTCACCAGGGACAGGGTCAAGCTGCGGGCACTCAGGGCCGATCCGATGTCCTCGACCACGCTGCTGGGGCTGCGGGCATTCGGGGTCGAGGAGACCGAGCCGAGCAGCTGGTTCTCGATCGAGCCCTTGTCACGGATGCGTCTGACCCGCCGCTTCCAGGAGGACGGCTCCACCTCGGAGGATCTCATGGGCCGACTGGTCGCCTATGCGCAGGAGCAGGGATGGGCCGCCGATCCCGATCCTTCGTTCCCCTCGATGTGGATCGGCGGCCGCCCCGGCCCCCTGAAAGGGGCGGCGATGGGACTGTCGATTACCCGGTACCCGCAGGCCCCTCCGACGGATCCGCTCTCCACCATTGTCCAGGTGGAGCTCTTCTATTAGGGCCGCCACGAAAGCCGCGCTGGTAACTCATCGCTCTTCTCCTCCGACCTTCCCTACGAAAGATCCCTGATGAACCTGATAGAACGATCTCGTGCTCTTGTACCTGCACGGATTTCTGCACGGATTCCTGCGCTGACCCCAGTCCTATTGCTTCTCGCGCTCCTGGGGCCGCTATCAATCGCGGCGCCGGTCGAGGCGGCTGTACAGGATACCGCGCAGAATGGCGTGAACAATGGCGTGGAGGATGAGCAGAACGTGACGCTGAACATCACTCTGCTCGGTGATTCCTATTCGGCGGGCAATGGTGCCGGTGACTATGAGCGGGAGGATCCGGGCGATTCGGGGGGAAAGGCGTACCGCAGCCGCAATAATTGGGCGCACCACTACGTGGACTGGCTCAATGCGCGCGGTGCGCACACGACCCTGACGAATCTTGCCCACAGTGGCAGTACGACGAGTGACGTCATGAACGGGCAGATCGGCAAGATGTCCGTTGACACCGATCTGGTGATGCTGACGATCGGCGGCAATGACGTGCGCTTCGGGGATATCGTCAAACGCTGCTTCTCGCTCGGATTCCGAAGCGCCTCGGGTTGCCGGGAGGTCGTCGAGAATGCGGATAGTCGTATGGAGAGCGAGGCCGTCGAGGGCGGTACGGCCGTGCCGAGCGTGAGAACGCAGACCAGGACAATTCTGGAGAAACTGGACGCGAAGCTGCCCGACGGTGCGCAGGTGGTGCTGGTGGGCTACCCGTATCTGTCGATGGACAAGGAGTATTCTCTCGCCGATGCGAGCGGCTCATATGATGCCGGCACTGGAGTGCGGAGCCTGAGCGATAAGGCGAAGGAGACTCAGTCGGCACTGGTCGATGAGTGGAATACGGTGCATTCCAGCACCCTGAAGGTCACCTACATCGATTCCACGCCGACCGCTTTCTCCGGTCACGAGCCCGATCCCTCGGCCGCTAGAAGGAACGATTACCGATGGATCAACGAATTCATGGAGACCGAGGGCGTCCGGGGGAATGACGGCAGAACGACATCGCGTTTCAGCCTCGATCCCAATATGTTCTACCATCCCAACAAGATCGGTCACGAGCAGATCGCCGAGCTGATCGAGGAGAAGGTCGGCGTGCCCGGTAATGCCGAGCCGGTCGCACCCGCGAATGCGGGTCTCGACCTGGTCTTCGCGGTGAATGCCGCGGACTCCATGGCCGACGACGTGGCCGCCGTGCGCGCGAGTATGCGCTCGATCGCGGATAAGGCCGCGGCGTCCTCATCCTCCTACCGCTTCGCGCTGGTCTCGTACGGGGGGCGTTCCCCCGATGATGCCGGTGGTCGATCGGCGCGCACTGATGTGGACTTCACCGCCGATCCGGCCGCCATCGAGAGCGGGCTGGACTCCTTGGAGTCCATGGCCCTCGAGGGCGGCGACGCCGGTCATGCCGGTGCCGTCGGCGATTCGAGTGCCCCGGCCTACTCCGGCGTCATGCAGGCGGTGGGCCTGAACTGGAGGTCCGAGGCCAGGAAGGAGGTGATCGTCGTCGGGGACGCCCCGGCCGATGACCCCGAGCCCGTCACCGGTTACACCACCGCCTCGGTGGCCCGGGCCGCCTACGAGGCGGACTCGGTCAGCATCTACGCCATCGGCGCCGGCACCGAAGGAGCCGGCGGCACTGGCGGCACTGCGGGCCCGTCCGGCTCGCCCGACGCCTCCGGCGCGTCCAGTGCCCTCGAACCGCTGGCCTCCGCCAGCGGCGGGAGCGTGGAGGACTCGAGCTCCCCTGATGATCTGGCCGGGCTGATCGACGGCGCCATGGCGGCGGAGACCTCCAAGCCCTTCGCCTGGATCCAGGGGGACTACGTCATCCAGGCCGGCGATTCGCTGACCATCGACGCTTCGGCCTCATACGCCGCGAGCGGCCAGATCGTCTCCTACGAGTGGGACTTCGACGGCGACGGCGCCTACGACCAGACCACCACCGCGCCCACGGTCGAGCATGCCTTCCCCGACGAGTTCGAGGGCGTTGTCGGGGTGCGCGCGACTCAGTCCGACGGGCTCAGCGCGATGGCGACCTCCCCGATCATGGTCACCGATGACGGCGATCAGACCCCGAGGGAATCGGACAATTGCCCCGACATCAACAACTGGGGGCAGACGGATGAGGACGCCGACGGCGTCGGGGACGAGTGCGACTCCTCCCCGGGCTTCCCGGACGAGGATGAGGCCGGGGTCAGCGAGGTCGCCGACGGCGCCTCCGCGCCCACGGATGATTCCGCCGATCCCGCCGATCCTTCTGATCCCGCCGCCGGTTCGCCCAGTGCCGTGCCCGCCGCCGATCGCACTGTTCCGGACGCCTCCTCCGCCCCGGTTGTTGCTGCGCCCGATGATGCCTCCGGCGCGCTGGGCGATTCCGCAGACCCCGGGATCGCCGTCGTCTCTCCGGTGGTCGTGTCGGTGCCCTCCTCGAGCAGTGCTGCCGGCGGGTCCGCCATGCTTGCGCGCACGGGCATCAGCGCCCCTGACGCGGCCCTGGCCGCAGCCCTGATCGTCGTCGGCGGCATCAGCATGGCCATGTGCATCCATCGTCGCAGCAGGAGATGATGGCTTCGTCCCGATCCCGCCGACGCTCTGGCGATGGCTGCGGGAGTCGCGAGAGTCCCGGAAATCCCGGAGGTCCCGGAAATCCCGGCCGGCCATCGCCGGTTCAGGAGTGCGCCGCGCCGTCCCAGCCGGCGAGTGCGGTGCGCTCCCACTCCTCCGAGCCGTGCACGCGGGCCACGATGCGGGTGAGCACATCCGGGTCCGTGCCCGGCGGCACGCCATGACCGAGGTTGACGATATGTCCGTCCGCGGCGGTTCCCGCCTCCAGGCAGGCATCCACGGCCGGCGCCAGGACCTCCCAGGGGGCGGCCAGGAGGGCCGGGTCGAGATTGCCCTGGACGACGACGGGCGACCGGTGCCGGTGCCGGTGCGGATGCTGGTGCTGCTGAGCATCGCGCCGCCGCCCGTCGTCGGCGCGCAGCTCGTCGATGGCCCACGCCAGATCCGTGCGGTCATCGATCCCGACGGCGCAGCCGCCGTCGTCTCCCGCGGACCGCATGTCCCTCAGGATCCGGGCCGTGCCCGTGCCGAAGTGCAGCAGCGGGACGCGCCCGCCGACAGTGGGCGAGACCGCCTGGCCGGCGATGTCCAGCGCCAGCGATGAGTAGGGCGCGACGCGGGCGCGGTAGTCCGCCGGCGAGAGCGAACCGGCCCAGGAGTCGAAGAGCTGGACGGCGCTGGCCCCGGCGCGCACCTGCGTGGCGATGAAGGCCCCGGTCACCCGGGCGCACCAGGTCATGAGGGCGTCCCAGGCCGCAGGGTCGGCGTGCATGAGGGTGCGCGCCGCCAGGTGATCCCGGCTCGGACGTCCCTCCACGAGGTATGCCGCCAGGGTGAAGGGCGCCCCGCCGAAGCCGATGAGGGGAGTCCACGAGGCCGGACCGCGGGACTCGGCCAGTCCGGCTCGGGCGCGCTCGCCCACCCCTGGGCGCCCGCCTGGGGCGCCGGGGGTCCCGAGCTCGCCGACGGCGAGGCGCACTCCGGTCTCGATGGCGCCTGCGCCCGCCTGCCCGATGGCGTCCTCCGCGTAGCGGTGCGCGATCAAGCGGGCGACGTCGTCGGGCGTGCGCACCGGCTCGTCGAAGACGGGGCCCACGCCCGGCTCGATTCGCACGCTCAGTCCGGCCAGCCGCAGCGGCACCATGATGTCGGAGAAGAAGACGGCGGCGTCCACTCCGTGCCGGCGCACGGGTTGAAGCGTGAACTCGGCGGCGAGGTCGGGATCGAGGCAGGCGTCGAGCATGCTCGTGCCGGCGTGCGTCCGGGCAGCCCGGTACTCCGGCAGGCTCCGGCCCGCCTGGCGCATGAACCACACGGGGGTGCGCGCGGGCCGCGCGCCCGTGAGTGCCTTGAGCAGGGGCGGCGCCGCATCCGCCGCGGAACCGCTCTCGCCCGAATTTGGTGAGGAACCGATCATGAAATCATCCTGAATGCATCCGAGGTGACACCTTGTATTGTTCGCGGATGTTAATCGACGTCTTTTCCTCGAGGCCTCCGCGACACTCGAGCGAGGGGCAGTAGAACCCGGATTTGCAACGAGAACGGCGCTTGGACGGGATGTCGAAAATAGTTCTGACGCATCGTCTTGATATGTGGTTCCGCGTGCCGCGAGCGTCATTGGAATCCTGTCGCCGAGGGATGCTTGACTAGCGCCCACTGTGACCGTTCATCTTCTTTCTGCAGACCATCGCGTCCAGGGCCTGGAGGCAGTCTCCCGCCTGGGCGGCGTCTCCGCGCATCTGGGCCCCGACCTGCTCCGCACCGTCCGGGGACTCGACGGCGTCCTCGTCCTGGGCACCTGCAATCGGCTGGCGATCCTCCTGGACGCCCCCGAGGGCCGGTCGGCCGAGAGCCTGCGCGACGCCGTGAGCTCCTTCTTCGCTGAGCGCTCGGGAACCGGCGCTCCGATCGATCTGAGCCTCTGGTCGGGGCGGGCCGCCTACCGCGAGCTCTTCGCAATCGCTGCCGGACTGGAGTCGATGGTCGTCGGCGAGCGCGAGATCGCCGGGCAGCTCCGCCGCGCCCTGATCCTGGCGACCGCAGAGGGCACCGTCACCGGCGACATCACTCGCGCCGTCGAGCACGCCTCGACCGTCTCGAGGCGCGTCGCCGCCACAACTGCGCTGGCGGGCGCCGGACGCAGCGTCGTGGCCGTCGGCCTGGACCTCGCTGCGCGCCGCCTGCCGCCGCCCGAGGGCGTGCGCGCCCTCATCGTCGGCACGGGCGCCTACGCCGGCGCGACCGTCACCGCTCTGCGCAACCGCGGGATCTGCGAGATCGGCGTCTACTCCCGCTCCGAGCGCGCCCGGGAGTTCGCCGCCGGGCACTGCGTGCGCGCCGTCGATGAGGACGAGCTGCCGCGCTCACTCGCGCTCGCGGATCTCGTCATCACCTGTCGGGGACTGGGCGCTCCCGTTCTGACTCGGCAGCTGGTGTCAACGGCCATGCGCCGGCATCGGGGCGCCAGGGCCGCCCACGTCGGGCGCCCCCTGGTCGTGCTCGATCTCGCTCTGAGTCGCGATGTCGAACTGTCCGTCGGCTCCCTGCCCGGTGTTGCGCTCATCGACCTGCCCGCCGTGCAGCGCGCGGTACCCGATGTCGAGGCCTCCCAGATCGATGCCGCCCGACAGCTGGTCGACCAGGAGGTCGCGCGCTTCAGGAGGATGCGGGCCGGCCGCCGCATGGACCCGGTTGTGCGGCGACTGCGCAGCGGGGTCGAGGCCGTGGTCGAGGAGGAGATCGCCCGCCTGCGCGCCAAGGACGGACGCGTCGACGTCGAGGAGGCCGCGCGCGCACTGCATCATCTGGCCGCCCGCCTCCTGCACCACCCCACCGTCGCCGCGCGCACCGCCGGGGAGACCGGACACGAGCAGGAGTATCTTCAGGCTCTCGGCCTCGTACTCGGCTCGGAGGTCGCCGCGGGACTGCGCGGCGGCGGGCCGCCCGCCTCCTGTCCCGCCCACGGCGGGTCCTGGGAGGCGCGGAGCGCTGACCTCGCCTCAGGTCCCGCTGATCTTCCGACGATCCCGATCCGGCAGGTCCCCGCGACTGCCGCCGAGCGGGAGGATGAGCCATATGACCCGGTTGGCCCAGGCGGCTCGGGTTGCCCAGGTGGTCCTGGCGCAGCGCCGGACGGCCTCGAGGCCGAGGACCTGGCTGTGCTTTCAGGGCTGTCAGGGCTCTCAGGGTTGTCAGGGTTGTCAGGAGGGCGCGCATGAGTGATCCATTGGCCCCCTACGACGCCGTCCTGCTGCTCTCCTACGGCGGCCCCCAAGGTCCCGACGACGTCCTGCCCTTCATGCGCAACGCCACCGCAGGGCGCGGCGTCCCCGACTCCCGCCTTCTGGAGGTGTCCGGCCATTACGGCCGCTTCGGCGGTGTCTCGCCGATCAACGCCCGCAATGACGAGCTCTTGGCCGCCCTGCGCACCGAGCTCGCCGCCCGCGGTTCGCACCTGCCCGTGGTGATCGGCAATCGCAATTGGCATCCCTTCGTCTCCGAGGCCCTGCGCGCCCTGGCCGACGGCGGGGCCCGCCGCGTTCTGGCGATGACGACCTCCGCATACGGCTCCTACTCGGGCTGCCGCCAGTACCGCGAGGATGTGGCCGGTGCGCTGGCCCTTCTCGCCGCGGGCGCCGATGGCGCCACCGGACGCGGCGCCGAGGCCGACGCCGCTGCACGGGTCGGCGGCCTCGGGGGAGAGCCGGTAGAGCTCGTGGTGGACAAGACCCGCCCCTTCTACAACACCGACGGCATGCTTGAGTCCAACGCGGACGCCATCGTCGAGGCTTATGGGCGCCTCGCTGAGTGGGGCATCCCTCCAGAGGGCATCAGGCTGGTCCTGGTCACCCACTCCATCCCCGCCTCCATGGAGCGCCTGTCCGCGCCCGGCCCCGGGGAAGCGGAGCGGGGGAGCGCGGGCGACGACGCCGGGCGGCTTCCGGAGCCGGTCCAGCCGGCGGGTCTCCGCACGGCGGCTCCCGGGCAGGCGCATCTCGAACCGGGGATGGCCGCGGACCTGTCCACGGAGATCTCCTACGTCGAGCAGCATCGTCGCCTCATCGCCGTTCTCCTGCCGGTCGTGGCCGAGCGCCTCGGTTTGAGCGGCGCACTGGACCATGACCTCGTGTACTGCTCGCGCTCCGGACCGCCGCAGGCCCGCTGGCTGGAACCGGACATCAACGACCATCTGGAGGCCCTCGTCGCCGGCCGCCTGACCGACGGCGCGCGCGTGAGCGCGCCCGAGGGCGTCGTCGTCGCGCCCATCGGCTTCGTGGCCGACCACATGGAGGTCGTCTTCGATCTCGACACCGAGGCCGCCCAGACCGCCGCCGGCCTGGGCCTGCCCTACGCGCGATCGGCGACCGCCGGAACGCATCCGGCCCTGGTGTCCTCCCTGGTCGACGTCCTCGCCGAGCGCGCCGCCGCAGCGCGCGGTCAAGAGGTTCGCCCGGCGTCGACGACCGGCGTCGGCCCCTTCCACACCGTCTGTCCGCCCCAGTGCTGCCGACCGGCAGTCCGCCCCGCCGGCCCCGCCGGCTCCGCTGACGACCGGGCAATGCGTCCGACCGCGAAATCGCTCCCCTCAGTGTCCGCAAGGCAGCATACTGCTTCCGATACTGCTCTCGTCGACGAAGGAATCCCGCGATGACGAACCACGACAGCCAGCCCGCCGATACCGGCCAGGGCGGCCCTCGCCTGCACCGCTTCGAGGACGAGGAGCGCCGCCCCTACCGCGATCCGCGCGACGCCACCGACGTCGATCTCGATGCCGTCAACAATCGGCTCCACTACGCCCTCTACGCCGTCTACTGCCTGGTGGCGCCACTGCCCGCCCTGGAGGACACCCGGCGCCGGCTGGTCGGCGAGTCGAACTTCTTCGTCGATCAGTCCGAGGTCACCACCCGCGGCTGGTACGACGTCGCCGGCTTCCGCTCGGACGCCGACCTCATGATCTGGTGGCTCGACGACGATCCCGAGAAGCTTCAGGACGCCAGTCACCGGCTGCGCGCCAGCGCGCTGGGCCGCTACCTGGAACCCGTGTGGTCCTGCATGGGTCTGCACACGCCCGCCGAGTTCAACAGCAGGCACATTCCGGCCTGCCTGGGCGGTGTCGCCCCGCGCGACTGGTGCATGGTCTACCCATTCGTGCGCAGCTACGACTGGTACCTGCTGCCCGATGAGGAGCGCTCCCGCATCATGGCCGAGCACGGCCGCAATGGCTTCTCGAAGTACCCGGATGTCAAGGGCTCCACGCTCGCGACGTTCGGCATGAGCGACTACGAGTGGGTTCTCGCCTTCGAGGCCGACAGCCTGGACCGCCTGGAGGGCGTCATCCACCACCAGCGCTACACCGAGGCCCGTCTCCACGTGCGCCAGGACACCCCCTTCTACACCGGATCCCGGGTGAGCCCCCGCGAGTGGGCGGAGCGCCAGCCGCGCGCCTGACCGCCGCAGCGGCCCGTGTGGTTCGCTCCGGCGTCGAGACCGACATTGTGGGACGAGATCGACGGTGACACCGTCTACCTCGTCCCACAATGTCGGTCTCGTCTGTCCGCCTCCGAGACACGAGACATACGAGTGCCGGTGAACGCCCCCGGAGAGGGCGCCCACCGGCACTCCTAGTGATGCGGACTGAGCGGAATCAGGCCCGACGGCGCTGGATCAGCAGGGCGATGCCGCCTGCGATGGCCGCCACGCCCACGAGCGCGATGGCCACGTTGGCACCGGTGTGTGCCAGCGACGACCCGCCTTCCGGAGCCGGCGAGCTCGGAGAGTCATCCGATCCATCCGGTCCATCCGGCGTGGTGCAGGGGTTCGGCGTCTCCGAGGAGCTCGAGTCGGGGGTTGTCGAGTCCGTGGAGGGCTGTCCCGGTGTCGAGGCCGTGGGTGCCGGGGTGACGCACACGTCCGGCGTGGAGCTGGGCTCCGGCGTCGGCTCCGCCGTGGGCGTGGTGCAGGGGTTCGGCGTCTCCGAGGAGCTCGGCTCGGGGGTTGTCGAGTCCGTGGAGGGCTGTCCCGGTGTCGAGGCCGTGGGTGCCGGGGTGACGCACACGTCCGGCGTGGTGCTCGGTTCCGGCGTTGGCTCGGGCGTCGGCTCGGTGCTCGGTTCCGGCGTTGGCTCGGGCGTTGGCTCGGTGCTGGGTTCCGGCGTGGGTTCCGGCGTTGGCTCGGTGCTGGGCTCGGGCGTGGGTTCCGGCGTCGGCGTGGTGCTCGGTTCCGGCGTGGGCTCGGGCGTCGGCGTGGTGCTGGGCTCGGGCGTGGGTTCCGGAGTCGGCGTGGAGCTGGGCTCCGGTGTGGGCTCGGGCGTCGGCTTCGGCGCGGTGTAGGTGTTGGTGAAGGACGCCTCCACCACCTGGTCCTTGGCCTCGATCTTCACCGTCTGCGCCTCGGGGGCCGTCAGCGTGTATCCGGGCACCTGCGCGCCGGCCTCGTCCTCGGTGATCGTGCACGAGGTGCCCACAGGCAGCTGCACGTTGGACAGAACGGTGGTGCCGTCGCCCTTGGCCTTCACCGTGCCCGTGGTGGCGCTGGCGTCATCACAGGTGTAGGTGAAGGTGAACTCCTTCTGCGTCAGCAGATCGGCCGGCTCGGGCTGGGCGCCCTCGGACTCCACGGCCTTCTTGACCACGGAGAAGGTGCCGGTGTCGCGCGAGTAGGTGTTAGTGGCCGTCACGGCCACCACGTCGCCTGCGGGGATGGTCACCGAGCTCGCCGAGAGCGTGGGCGTCAGCGAGTATCCGGCCTGCGCCGCCGAAGCGGTGTCCTCGCTGATCGTGCAGCTCGTTCCCTCGGGCAGCTCGGGGCTCGTGACCGCCGTGCCGTCTCCGGGGACGTTCAGCGTGCCCGTGGTGGCCGCGGGGTCGTTGCAGGTGTAGGTGAAGGCGAAGTTGGAGTTGGCGAAGTCGCCATCACCGCTCACCGTCTTGGCGACCGAGAACTTGCCGGTGGGGACGACCGTCTCCTCGGACGTGTTCTTCAGCGTCACCGCCGTCGACTTCTGGTCGGCGATGGTGAAGGTGGGGCCGGCCTGGTCGCCGACCGTGAACTCGGGGGCGCCCCAGGTGGTTCGCTCCGGGGTCGCGGAGGCCGTGGAGGTGTCCTCGCTGAGCGTGAGCACGGTGCCGGTCGGGAAGGTCGCCGGGTATGTCGTGGTGTCTCCGCTGGTGACCTTCAGGGTCGTGTGGCCTCCGGTGCGATCGGCGTTGACAGTGCCGGGCGCACTCCAGCCCGGGTAGGTGTCCACGGTGGCGCCGCCCGGCAGGGTGTAATCGATGCCGACGTCGAAGGTCGTGCCGGCGGGCACCTTCGGGGCGCCCGAGCCGGTGAGCAGCTTGGCGATGTTGAAGCCACCGAAGCCCGGGGCGAGCTCCACGTCAATGGTGAAGGACCTCGTGTAGTAGACGGACCAGGACGAGTCCTGATCGGTGCCCTTCAGCTGGGCGTGGTTCTTGTACTCCAGTCCGGGCTGGACGGTCCCGCTGTCGGAGGTGGGCACCGAGGAGTAGTAGACGTTGTAGTTCGTGTCCGCGGCGAAGGGGCCGGTGATGGTGATCGTGGCCCGGTTGCCATCAATGGCGACCGCGAGATCGAAGTCTCCCTGGGAGGTGTCCTGGTCGTTTCCGGCGGCGTCGGTGACCTGCCCGTAGACGTCATCGCGGGTCGAACTGGTGCCGATGTTGAACCGCCACTGCGAGAGGTCCTGGGAGTAGGCCTGACCGGGGCTGAGCTCGTCGGTGATGGTGATGGTGGAGCGGGTCTGTCCATCCAATGCGATGGGAGTGCCCGCCCCCGCCAGGGCGTCCTTGAGCTGCGAGGGGCCGAGGGTGATCTCCCAGTCCATCTGCTTCGAGGCGGCGGTGACGTCGAAGGCCCACTTGCGCAGGGTCTCGGGCGTGTAGTTGAGGCCCCGGTTCTCGGTGATGCGCCCGCCGGGGATCGGCACGGCGGTCTTCTGCCCATTGGCGTCGATCGTCGCAGTGCTGTCCTCAGTGGCCTCGGAGGCCACGACCAGTGCGGAGCCCTTGCCGTTCAGGCCGTTGAAGCCCTGCCCTCTGAGGGTGTCGAGGGTGTCGTTGAAGGTGCAGGTGATGTTCTGGGCGTCCATGACGCACTCGCCGATCTTGTGATCGGCGCCGTTGTGGGTCACGGTCATCGGCTCGGTCAGGCTCTCGCGGTTGCGGAACTGGCTCGGTAGCCCGATCTGGAAGGATTGGCCGCTCTTGGGGTCGGCGGTGGTGGCATCCCAGGTGAATTTCAGCTTGAGGATGTCATTGACCTTGGTCTTGTTGTAGGTGGGGTCCTCCACTCCATTTCCGTTGGAGGGAATCAGTGAGAGGTCGCTGACCTTAATGTTCTCATTGATCGCCGCTTGAGCGGTTGAGTAGGTCAGTCCGACCCAGGAGGCCGCCAGAACCAGCATTGCCACAATGGCGCTGGCGATGGCCGATCTCCCAGGAGCGCGCACGCGCGATAAGAAAGACATGGATGTCCTCTCAAAAAGGGGATAAGGGGCAATGCGGAAATGGTGGAGAAATTCATGCTTATGGGTGCTTTACTCCATTCCACATTTGCTTCGGGAGATTAACAGCGACTTGTCGGACGTCTCAAGGAGGGAGATCGGATCGTAACGGCTCAATATGGTCACGGGGTGGTATGTCGGGTCTTCTGATTCGGGATGAGGTGTCCGGGGGTGCGGCTGGAGAGGGTGTTCGCGAGCGCCTCTTGCGCCGCGTTGAACGTCTGTATAGTATATTGGCCGTGCGTTCAAAATCGTCGACGCCCGAGTCGGACCTCACCGCTGTCGCCCGCATCCGCAATGCCGCCCTGCTCCGCTTCGCGCGCGACGGATTCGGGGTGGGCCTGCGCACCATCGCGGCCGACGCGGGAGTGACGGCCGGCCTCATCGCCCACCACTTCGGCTCCAAGGACGGCCTGCGCCGCGCCTGCGACACCGAGGTGCTGCGTCTGACCCAGGAGGTCAAGCGCTCCTCGATGTACTTCGGCGGCCCCACGGACCTGATGACCCAGATGTCGCAGGTGGAGGAGTACATCCCGGCCACGGCCTACGCCATGCGCTCCCTCATGGAGGGCGGAGAGCTCGCCACCACGCTGATGGACCTCTTCGTGGGGGACACCGTCTCCTACATGTCCGACGCCGTGAAGGCGGGCACCGTGACGCCCTCGCACAACGAAGAGGCCCGCGCCCGCTACCTGCTTTACGCCGGATTCGGTGCGCTTCTGCTCTTCCTGCGCTACGAGGCATCCGAGCCCGGCGATATCGAGGCGGCCGTCCGGGAGTTCATCGACCGCTACGGTCCCGTCACCGCCGAGCTCTACTCCCGGCCCCTGTTCACCGATCCCGGGCTCTACGCCGACTACGTCCGGGCTACATCGGCGGATCCCGCCGGTGCTTCCGCCGACGGCGCCGCCTCTGCCGCTCCTGCCGCCTCCGCCGACGATGCCGAGACCGCTCCCGCACCTGACCCCGCCCCCGACAACGCCGCCCACAACTCATCTCACGGCCCGTCCCGTGACCCCAACTCCTCCCCACCCCACTCGTCTCAGGAGGACTCATGAAACCCGCCGCCACATCGATCGATGCCCGCCGACCCGGCGCGGCTCATCCCAACAGCTCCGCGCCCGCCGTCGACATCGTGGGCCTGACCAAGACCTTCGGCCGGGGCCGCAGCGCCACCCGCGCCCTGGACGGCCTGGACCTGAGTGTCGCCCCCGGTGAGGTGGCGGGCTTCCTCGGCCCCAACGGCGCGGGCAAGTCCACCACCCTGCGCATCCTGCTGGGCATGATCCGCGCCGACGACGGGCGCGCCCGGCTCTTCGGCGCCGATCCCTGGAATGACGCCGTCACCCTCCATGAGCGCCTGGCCTATGTTCCCGGAGACGTGGCCCTGTGGCCCGGACTCACCGGGGGTCAGACCCTGGATGCCTTCGCCTCCCTGCGCCGTCGTCGTGGCGGAGGGGCGGGCGGCTCAGGCGGATCTGATGATGCCGCGCAGGCTGCGCGGCGCGCCGAGCTCATCGAGCGCTTCGAGCTCGACCCCTCCAAGAAGGTTCGCGCCTACTCCAAGGGCAACCGGCAGAAGGTCGCCCTCATCGCCGCCCTGAGTGAGCCCGTGGAACTGCTGATCCTGGACGAGCCCACCTCCGGTCTGGACCCGCTCATGGAGGAGGTCTTCAGCCAGTGCGTCGCCGAGGCCGCCGGGCGCGGCACCGCGGTCCTGCTCTCCAGCCACATCCTGTCCGAGGTCGACCGGCTCTGCGACACCGTCACCATCGTGCGCGCCGGGCGCACCGTCGAAAGCGGCCCCCTGGAGCGGATCCGGGGACTGCTGCGCACACGCGTCCAGGCCGTCGTCGAGCGCGACCCGGAGGGCCTGGAGCGCCTGGACGGCGTCCGCGAGCTGCGCTCCACGGCCCGCCCGCAGGCTGACGACGGGGGCTGGGAGGTGGCGCTCAGTATTGAGCCGGACCGCAACGCCGAGGTGATGGAGCGCCTCGCGGCCCTCGGGCTGCGCTCGCTCACCGCTTCCCCGCCCAGCCTTGAGGAGCTCTTCCTGCGCCACTACGGGGACGCCGGGAGTGCGGAGGACGCCGAGAGCATGAAGGACGCCGCAGCGGCTGGGGTCATCGCCGATTCCGGGGCTCCGGCCGGACCACAGGGCGAGGGGGCGGAGTCGTGAGCAGCACCGTTTCGCCCGTCACTGGTGGGAGGCTCGGAGGTGCGGTGCCGTCTGCGCTGACCCGTCTGACTCTGCGCCGTGAGCGGCGCAGCATCCTGGCATGGTCTTTGGGCGGAGGATGCCTGACCCTCTACTGCATCCTCATGTTCAACACCATGTATGCCACCGCCGAGGAACGGCAGGCGGCCGCCCTGACCTACTCCACTCCGGCGGCCGCCGTCTTCACCGGTCCCGGTTTCGGCATGGACGCGGCCGCTCTCACCGCTCCCACCATGGGGGCTCTCTTCGCCGCCCAGGCCCTGGGCTGGCTGGCCCTCGTGGCCGCCCTCATGGGGGTGCTCATGGTGGTCTCACGCACTCGCGGCGACGAGGAGGGCGGTCCGAGCGAGCTGCTGCGCTCCGCTCCTGTGGGACGCGGCGCGAGTGCCCGGGCGGCTCTGAGCTCCACGGTCCTGGCCGGGGTGGTGATGTCGGGAATGTGCTCCCTGGCCGCCCTGGCCGGAGGTCTTGATCCGGGCGGCTGCCTGGTGGTGGGACTCGGGCTGCTTCTCGTGACCCTTGCCGCGGCCGGAAGCGGACTGGTCCTGGCGGCGTTGGCGCCATCGGCCCGCTCGGCTCGCGGGTGCGGCCTCATGCTGGTTCTGGTCTGGTTCCTCCTGCGCGGCCTGGGCGACGCCGGTTCCAGCGGTGGTGGAGACAGCACCGACAGCACCGACAGTGCCGTCTCCCTCCTGTCCTGGCTGACCCCGATCGGTCTCATTCAGCAGAGCCGCGTGTATGTGGACCTGCGTTGGGCTCCCCTGGGGCTGTTGGCGGGTGTCGCCGTCGTCCTCGTCTGGGCGGGGCTCGTCCTGCACGCACGGCGCGAGTTGGGCGAGGGGCTGGTGGCGAGCGCGGGCGCCTGGCGCTCCCGTCGCCGCGGACCCGCAGGCGCTTTGGGGCTGGCCTTGCGCACCAGTGCCTCGCTGCGGGGCTGGTGGGCGATGGGAGGTCTGGTCTTCGGTTTGACCTACGGAATCTTCGCCCCCACTGTTGAGGACTCCTTTCAGCAGATGGTTGCGGACAACCCGGCCATGCAGGCTTTCTTCGGCGACCAGTTGAGTGTTCAGAGCTACCTGTCCATGATCATCGGCTACGGCGGGATTCTGGCCGCCGCCTGCTCCGTGGCCTTGGCCGGGGCGGTCGTGGGCGAGGAGGGGCGCGGGCTGACGGCCGCCGTCCTGTCCGCACCGGTGTCCAGGCGGCAGTGGCTCGCCGCCCGGGTCCTGGTGCTGGCCTGCGGGAGCGCGGGTGTGCTGGCGGCCATAGCTCTGGGGCTGGCGGTCGGTGCGGTGCCGTCTCTTTGCGCCCAGGATTCGTCGGCAACCGCGGAGCCGTGGGTCCTGGTCGGCGGTATCGCGGCCGGACTGGCGGCTCAGCTTCCCGCGGGGCTGCTGGCGGGCGCCTGGCTGCTGGCCCTTCATGCGCTGGCTCCACGGCTGGCCCGGCCCCTGGGCTGGGGCGCCTATCTGCTGGCGCTGGGCATCTCGGTGCTGGGGCCGGTGGCTCGCGTCCCGCAGTGGGTGCTTGATCTGTCGCCCTTCACGCATGTGCCTCATCTGCCTGTGCTCGAGGCGGGGACAGCGGGGGCCAGTGGGGGAGCACGGCTCCTGCTGGGACCGGGCGGGCCGTGGGTCGGCCCCGGTGTCTGCCTGGTGCTCGCGGTGGTGCTGCTTCTCGTCGCCGGCGCGGCCGGTAACCGCAGGGACCTGACCGCCTGACCGCCTGCCTGCCTGCCCGCCCGCCTGACCCTGCGCCCCTTTCGCCGAGATCGGTCGTACTCCGCGTCGAGATCGGTCGCACTCCGTGCCGAGATCGGTCGTACCCCGCGTCGAGATCGGTCGCACTCCGTCACTCCGGTGCGGGGTGCGATGTCTCGGGGCTGAAGATCGCACGGGTCGGCCCTCACCGCTGCGGGGCGGCTTTGTCAGTGCCTGCGTGTGCCGGGGGGGGCTGGGTGTTGCACACTCGCGTGCACTCGGCGTCGGTGGGAACCGCGGAATCATGCGGAACAGCAACGCCAGCAATAACCACGATCCTGCTCCCATGTGCGTGGACCCCCCTGACCGCACATGGGAGCCCAATCACCACACACGACCCTCGCCGGAAAAGACTGTCATTCCAACAAAAACTAATCCTCGCCCCGCAGAGGGCCCAATCTCCCATGTGCAACACCGACGACAACCACGTCCACTAGGCACACCACACCCCACACAACCAACTCACCACCCACCAAGCACTGTCTCAGATGTCCTGACACACCACATCCAGGCCGGGGCCGGCATCGAGTTCCTCGGCGGTCAGTGCATCCATGTCCGGGAACTGGCGGCACATATCTGCGTAGAAGGCCCGGAGCTCGGAGGTGGTCACGGCCGGGTCGGAGTAGGAGTGGTCCTCCGACCATTCTGACTGCTCCTCCCACCAGGCCGGGAAGTCGGCGTCGCTGACGGCCGCAGGATCGAAGATCAGGATGTCGTCGCTCATGCGTCGCGACTACTGACGGGACATCTCCTGTACGGCGTCATCGCCAACCGCCGTTGACGCTGGGGTATGCCGGGCCTGCTGGGTCCACCCGCCGCCTCGGAGCCGATCATTCAGGGCCTAGGCTGTCGAGGAGCTATCGAGGGGCTGTTGGCCGGTTCTCGAGGCGGGGTGCTGTGCCGTCCCGGGTGCGGAACCGGCGTCGATAGGCGGATGGGGCGGCTCGCACGGTTGTGGAGAAGACCTGACGCATCGTGACGGCGCTGCCGAAGCCGCACGCCGAGGCCACCTGCTCGACCGTCAGGTCGGTGCTCTCCAGGAGGCGCTGCGCCTGCCCCACGCGCTGGGACCTCACCCAGGCGGCGGGCGTGTCGCCGGTTGCGCTCCGAAAGGCGCGGATGAAGGAGCGGACGCTCATCTGCGCGGCTCCTGCCAGCCTGTCCACCGGCAGGGGCTCGGCCAGATGCTCAAGCGCCCAGGCCATGGCCTGGCCCACGGGGTCTGCCCGGGGGTGCTGCGGCACCGGTCGTTCGATGTACTGCGCCTGTCCGCCCTCCCGGTGCGGTGCGACGACGAGATGGCGCGCCACCGTGTTGGCGGCATCGGCTCCCAGGCGAGAGCGCACCAGGTGGAGGCACGCGTCGAGCCCGGAGGCCGCTCCGGCGGAGGTCAGGACGTCGCCGTGGTCGACGTACAGCACTGAGTCGTCCAGGTCGATCTCCGGGTGCTCGTGCGCCAAGGGCTCGAAGGCCCGCCAGTGGGTCGTGGCCCGGCGCCCTTCGAGCAGCCCGGCCTCGGCCAGCGGAATCGCCCCTAGGCACAGGCCGACGACGGCGGTGCCGCGCCGATGAGCCGATTCCAGGAGCGAGCACAGCTCAGCACCGGCCTGCCGTCCGTCGGCGAACCAGGCGGGCACGACGACGACGTCGGCCGTCTCCGCCAGGCCCGGGCCGCTCAGGCCGTCGAGGAGATAGCCCTCGGCCGTCCGGATCGAGGCGGGCGAGTCGATCCCGGACTCCGGCGACTCCCGCCCGGGTGCGGGGCGTGTCGTGAACAGGCCGACCTCCCAGTCGGCCAGACCCAGGCGTGCGACGGAGCCGAAGACCGCCTGGGGGATCGACAGGTGGAACATGGTGACGCCGTCGAAGGCGTAGACGGCGATGTGCAGACGCATGTTCCGTCTCGGATCCGATGCTGGCATGAAACCATCGTAGAACAGCATTTGTGCCACTGGTGGCGGCCGGCGAGCGTCGAGCATCCTGGCATCGCGACGTTTCTTGGCTCGTATACCGAAGGATCTTCCCCGTCAGGAGGCCCCTATGAACTGTCCTGCCGCTCCGCGCCGAGCACTCGTGCTCGTCGACGTCCAACGCGAGTATGCTCGCGGCCCGCTTCGTATTCGTCATCCGCATCCCGATGCCTGTCTTGACAGCATCGAGCGGGCTCTCGATGCGGCGGAGGAGTCGGGAGTTCCTGTCGTCTGCGTGCAGCACTCCGGAAAGCCCGGCGGGACCGTCTTCGATCCGGACCGCAGCGGCTTCCGGCTCGACCCGCGCATCGAGCGGCGTCACTCTCCTGATTGGAAGAGTGTCATCAAGCACTACGGCTCCATCTACGCCGGAACTGGCCTCGGCCCATGGCTGCAGGAGCAGCGCATCACCACCGTGACCCTTGTGGGGTTCATGGCGAATAACTGCATCCTGGCTTCCGCCGCGCAGGCCGAGACGCTCGGCCTGGCCACCGAGGTCCTCTCCGACGCCACCGGGGCCATTGATCTGCGGAACCAGGCCGGCGCGGCGGACGCCGAGGCGATCCATGCGATGCTCATGACTCTTCTGCACTCTAACTGGGCGTCGGTGGCCACGACTGATCAGTGGTGCCGGGCGCTTGCGCGGGGCGGGCCGCTGCCGGGCGGCAACCTCGTGTCCTCGGCCATGGCCGGCAGGCTCTAGGCCCTCCTACCCCCGTCGAGGTCGACTTTTTCGAATGAGATCGACGGTGCCACCGTCGATCTCATTCGAAAAAGTCGACCTCGACGCCGGCGCGGGGCGGCGGCGCAGGGGGCGCGGGAAATCCCCTCGTTGCGTCGCGTCACTCCTCGGCGCGGCGGACCTCCGCCAGCCAGGGGCAGCGGCGGCGCAGGAGGTGCTCGAAGCGCGCGTGCATGGTGATGACGGCGGCCGGGCAGTCGTCGCAGGCCCCCTCCAGGCCCACCTCGACGACGCCGTCGTGCACCTTGCGCACCACCAGCGCGCCCCCGTGGCGGCGCGCGAACTCGCCCACCGGCCCCTCGGCGATCTGCCTGGCCGCGGCCTCCAGGACCTCATCGGGGCCGATGTCATGCGCACCGGCTGCGCCTCGCCAGGAGGAGGGCGCCCCCAGCGCGTCCACGAGGGCGGTGCGCACCCGGGAGCCCTCCCGGCCCCAGGTGCGCCCCTCGCCCAGCAGCGTCAGCACCGCCCCGTCCTCCACCTGGACGGCGCTCAGGGTGCCGTCATCGAGCAGCGCCTGGAGCAGTGACGGAGCATGGGCCACTCCGCCGGTGAAGGGCAGCAGGCCATCGGGAACCACCCACCGCAGCACATCGGGATCCGGCGTGGTCAGCGGGTGCGTGGGGACGACGGGCACGGCGGCCTCACACGAGCATGGAGATGACGACGCGCGTGAGCGCCGCCATCACCCAGGCGGTCGCGAGCATGTAGCCGTAGGCGATCGCCGGCCACTTCCAGGTGCCGGTCTCCCGCCGCATGGCCCCGGCCGTCGCCATGCACTGCAGGGCGTAGACGAAGAACACGAGGATGGAGGCGACCGTCGCCGGGTTGAACAGCAGATCCCCGGCCTGGTTCGTCACCGTGTCCTCCCGGAAGGTCATGGTCTGCAGGTGGGAGGTCGGCTCCTCGGGGTCCTCGGCCGCGGCGATCTGCCCGAGGGTCGCCACGAAGGTCTCCCGCGCCGCCAGGGAGGACAGGATCGCCACATTGATGCGCCAGTCGTAGCCCAGCGGCTCGAAGACCGGCTCCACCGCCTTGCCGATGGAGGCCGCCCACGAGTTGTCCATGGTGTAGGAGGTCTTCTGGGCCTCCAGGAGCTTGTCGATCTCCTCGCTGTCCGTGACCGTCTCGCCGTCGTCGTTCTTCACGGTCGACGACGACGGGTCGTCCGCGGCCGCGGAGATGGCGGCGCACTCGGTGCTCGCGGTGCAGTAGGCGTCGAACTGGGCGTCGGAGCGCATGGGCACGTTCAGCAGGGCCCACAGGATGATGGTGGTGGCCGTGATGATCGTGCCCGCCTTCTTGGCGAAGCCCTTGCAGGCGTCCCACACCATGACGCCCACGGTCTTGGGCCGGGGCAGGCGATAGGGCGGCATCTCCATGTAGAAGGGCAGGAGGACGCCGCCGCGGTCGGTCAGGCGCTTGACCACCCAGGCCGCGACCATCGCCGAGACCGCGCCCAGGAAGTAGAGGGCGAACATGATGGTGCCCCGGGCGCCGAAGGGGCCGATCCTGGCGTCTTCGTCCACGAGCAGGGAGATCATGATGACGTAGACGGGCAGGCGGGCCGAGCAGGTCATCAGCGGTGCGGCGAGCATCGTGGCGACGCGGTCCTTGGCGCTGGGCAGGGTGCGGGTGGCCATGATGCCCGGGATGGCGCAGGCGAAGGAGGATAGGAGGGCCACGAAGGCGCGGCCCTCCAGGCCTGCCCGGCTCATGATCCGGTCCATGAGGAAGGCCGCGCGCGACATGTACCCCACGCCCTCCAGGAAGGCGATGACGAGGAACATGATGATGATCTGGGGGATGAAGGTGAGCACGGAGCCCACACCGCCGATGAGGCCGTCCCCCAGCAGGCCCGCCAGGAGCGGATGGGAGTCGTCCAGCAGATGATGGACGATCTCCCCCAGCGCGGTGAAACCGCTCTCGATGCCGTCCTTCAGGGGCTCCGCCCAGGAGAAGATCGCCTGGAAGAAGAAGTACATGATGGCGAAGAAGATGATGGTCCCCGCCACCGGGTGCAGCAGCACCCGGTCGATGGCGGCCGTGGTGCGGTCCTCGTGGGGCGGCTGGAAATCCGCCGCCTCCAGGATCGAGTCCGCCCAGGAGGCGAACTCGGCCGGATCGGTGGGCGGGGCGATGGGGGAGGTCGGCCAGGCGCTGGTATCGGCCAGGCGCTCGCGCAGTTCGGGGATGCCGATGCCGCGGTGGCCCAGGACGCGTATCGCCGGGACGCCCAGGGCGCGTCCCAGGGCCTCGACGTCGAGATGGCCTGCGCGCTTGGTGAGCTCGTCGGTCATGGTGATGACCAGGCAGGTGGGCAGGCCCAGCTGGAGCGCCTTGGCCAGGAAGGCCATGCCCCGGCGCAGTGTCGTGGAGTCCAGGACGACGATGAGGGCGTCCGGCGCCTTGACGGAGGCGTGGTGGCCGTCCAGGACCTCGCGCACGATCTGCTCGTCGGGGCTGATCGGGTCCAGGGAGTAGGCGCCGGGCAGGTCCTCGATGGTCACGCTCGCCGTGGCGCTGCCCTCGGGAAGCCTGCAGGTGCCGATGGAGCGCGAGACCGTGACCCCGGGGTAGTTGCCGGTCTTGGCGCGCAGGCCGGTCAGGGCGTTGTAGATGGAGGTCTTGCCGGCGTTGGGGGCGCCGGCAAGGGCGGCCCGGGGTGCGGAGGCGTCGACCTCGCCGGAGGCGGAGCCGCAGTGGCACGAGGGGCCGGAGTCGCTTGAGGAGTGGGAGGCGCAGGGGCATCCCGGCGAGTGCTCGGAGCCGTGGTCGGCCGTGCGCTCGCGGACCGAGGTCGCGATGCCGGCCTTCGAAGTGACGTCCGTCAAGGGCAGGGATTCGTGGTCGCTCACCGTTCGATCTCCTCGATCGTGACGATGCGCACATCCGCCTTGCGCATGCTGATCTCGTAGTCGGCCACCTTGAAGAGGAGCGGGTCGCCCAGGGGTGCGCGGCGCAGGACCTCGACGGTGCGGCCCGGGATGAAGCCCAGATCCGTCAGGCGCTGCGCCAGTTGCGTCCCCCGCTCGGCGTCGACGGCGACAATGCGCGCCTTCTGGCCCGGGCGCAGCGATGCCAGCGTCGGTGGGTCTGACGGCGAAGAGGCTTTATGGGGCGGTGCGTCGGTGGAGACCCGCTCGGTCTGGGGTGAGGTCGTGGCGGTCGCTGGAGCAGTCACTGTGTTCCTCGGTTTCCTCGGGTGACGTCGCGCGGGAAGCCCCGCCTATCGGTGTTTTAGGTTAGACGCTCCTACTTGACAATGTCGAAACGTAGACATTAGGAACGCCTTACCTTATGGGATCGCCTTGGGGGTGCCTTGACCCTCACGCTGCGTCAGGTCCGAGGGTGCTCCCATGAGCGATTTATTCAATGCCTTTGAGATGAGTCCGGTCCCCGCGCCCGCCGAGGATGCTCGACCTCCCGAGCCTTTCCGCGGTATTTACGGCATGCCGATGTTCGTCACTGTTCCGACGCGGGATTTGGAGGGGTCGGCGGAATTCTGGGCCGAGGGCTTCGGATTCTTCACGCTGTTCGATATTCCGGGGAAGCTCGTGCATCTGCGTCGCTGGGCGTTTCAGGACGTGTTGCTGGTTCCGGCGGGCGACGAGTCGGTTCCGGCTGACGGGAATGCTGCTCCTGCGGCTTCCGCCGCGAGTTCGACTCCTGAAATTGCAGGGATTCCTAGGGTTGCAGTCAGTTTCTCCTGTGTGCTCAGTCAGATCGAGACGATCGCGGAGACCTGTGACCGTCTGATTCCGGGGTGCGTGCGCGGGCCCCGCAGCACTCTTTGGAACTCCCTCGAGGTCGAGGTCACCACTCCGGAGAACGTGCGAGTGATCTTCACCGCCGCCAAGCCTCTCGATCCGAATGGCGAGCAGGCTGACAATATGGAGCGTGTCGGGATTCGAGTTCCGCGAACGTCTCAGGAATAGGAATCAGAGCTGGAACCGGGCTCCCGAGGTCGGATCGGCCAGCCACGCCAGAGCCGCCTGGATGCGAGCGGGGGAGGAGGCCGCCAGGGGCTCGGGCAGGGAATCAGGGTGGAACCAGCCCACCTGCGTGGACTCCTCGTCGGCCGCGTGGGCATGGGCCGCGGCGCCGGGTCGTGGCCGCCCCACGAAGGTGATGTCCATGAAGGCGCAGTTGTCCCCGTTGGGGAAGGCGAAGGGCTTATCTGCCCCCACGCCGGCGACGGCCAGAACCTCGGCGTCCACGCCGGTCTCCTCGGCGCACTCGCGCACGGCCGCGGCCGCGGGCTGCTCTCCGGGCTCGGGAATGCCGGAGATCACGGCCCACTGCCCGTTGTCGGAGCGCCGCCCCAGCAGGAGCCGCCCATCGTCATCGACGACCACGAGGCTCACGCCCGGCAGCCAGAGGAGGTCGTGGCCGATCTTCTTGCGCAGGGCCACGATGAACTCGGGAGTCGCCATAGATCGAGCCTAGAGCAACAAACGCCGAGATCGGTCGAGTTCCGCGCCGAGATCGGTCCGCTTCCGCGTCGAGATCGGTCGAGTTCCGCGTCGAGATCGGTCCGCTTCCGCGCCGAGATCGGTCGAAACTCGCGTCGAGATCGGTCGTACTCCGGCTCGAGATCGGTCGTACTCCGGCTCGAGATCGGTCGCTCTCCGTGTCGAGATCGGTCGTGCTGCCGCGGGGCTGCTGTTCGCCGGAGGTTCTGAGGTGCGGCATGCGGCTTTGGCCCTCGAGCTCGTCGTGCGCGTCTCGACGTCGGGTTGGCCGGGCTGAATCGGACCGATCTCGAGCCGGAAGTGGACCGATCTCAGTGCGGGGCGCGGTGGGTGTGCCTGGCGGGTGTTGGTTGTCTTCGATGTTGCACATGGGAGGGCGGGGCTTCTGCGGGGCAAGAGCTGGTTTTTGTTGGAATGACGAGATTTTAGGGCGATCATTGTGTGTGGTGGTCGGGCTCCCATGTGCAATGAGGGGGTCTACGCACATGGGAGCATGACCACTACCGCTACCGACATTGCTGTTCCGCGTGATTCCGCGGTTCCCACCGACGCCGGATGCACGCGAGTGTGCAACACCCACCACCCCCCCTGCACACGAGGGCCACGAGAACACCGGCAGAGCCACCCCGCGGCCGTCCAGCCCACTTCACACGACCCCCCAACCCGAAAACCACCCCACCGAAAACCACCACACCCCAAACACCCACCCCTGTCCCAGATGCCCTGACACGCGACACCCGCCATAAGACCGATCCGGCGCGTCGGGCAGGGGAGAGGCGACGCTAAAGTGACTCACGCCCGTGCGTTCCGGGGTCGTAGCATCGGACGCGTCCTGATGGCCGGTGAGCCGCCGGCGCACTGATTGAATCAAGGAGTTCCATGATCACCATCGTCGCTACGTTCTCCATTCCCGAGGACAATCGTGAGCGCTTCATCGAACTCGCTCATCGCCTTGCTGCCGGCAGCCGCGCGGAGGCCGGAAATGCCTCCTACCGATTCGTCATCTCCCGCGAGGATGCCGGTGTCTTCGCCTTCATTGAGGAGTGGGCCGACACCGCCGCCGTCGACAGCCACAACGCCTCCGAGCATTTCACCGACCTCGTTCCGCGGATGGTCGAACTCTCCGATAACGCCCCTGTTATTGCCCAGTACGAGGAGGTCTGACTGGGCGCTTGAACCTCGGGCTGTTCATGTCGGCGGTTCGAGGCCTCCAGCGGTATTGGCGCCAGGGCGGAGACCCGCACCATGACTTCCTTCGTTGAAGAAAGATCGGCCCCTGCCCCTCATCTCCATGGCCCGTGATGGGAAGTTATGGGCGGGCGCTGCGGCGGAGCTTCATCGGGGCCGGCTCGCCGCCACTTTGCGGGCCTTCTCGGCCCAGGCATCGGCCCGCTCGTCCAGGCTGCCGCCCTCCCATGTCCCGCCGGCGCGCTCGACGGCGCGGGCCAGCAGCCAGTCGGCCACGGCCGGGTTCTTGGGCAGCAGGGAGCCGTGCAGATAGGTGCCGATCACATGATCGGCGCGGCCGCCCTCGGTGCCGTCCTTGCCGTTATTGCCGTCACCGGAGCGCACCCGCCCGAAGGGCGCGACTCCGGCGGCCAGCGTCGTCAGGCCGGAGTGATTCTCATAACCGACCACCCTCCCGAAGTCCTTCGACTCCAGGGTGATGTTCCCGATCAGCCGGCCCGACCCGGCCACGGTTTCGGCGTCGAGAATGGAAATGCCGGGGATCTCGGCGCCCGTGCCCGTGATGAAGCGGTGTCCGAAGAGCTGGTAGAGCCCGCAGATGACGAGCATGGGCATGCCGTCGGAGGCCCAGGCGCGCAGCTGCGGACCCCGCTCCACCAGGTCCTCCTTGATGCGCTCCTGCCCCGAGTCCTGCCCGCCACCGCCCACGAGCAGATCGACGTCGTCCGGGAACTCGTCACCCGGGTCGTAGGAGAGCAGGTCGACGTCGTAGCCCGCCCACTGCGCGCGGCGGGCCAGCACCAGGGCGTTGCCCCAATCGCCGTAGATGTTCATGTCCCGCGGGTAGAGCTGAAGCAGCCGCAGGCGCCCGCGAGCGGCGCCATCGGTCGCGTGCAGGTAGGTCGGCTCGCTCATGTCAGGGCCTCCTCGACGTCGGTGAGCTCGGCCAGATGGGCGCGCAGGGCGAGCATGGCCGTATAGGTGGTGAAGATGCGCATGGGGCGGCCCGCCCCGTCGTCGGCGGCGGAGGCGGCCCGGCGCAGGAGGGCCACGGCCCGGGTCAGATCGGGCTCGACCGTGCCGATCGGCACCTCGTCGTAGCGCAGCCGCAGCGCCATGTCCCAGGCGCGCACTCCGGTGACCACGGCAACACCCTCGGTGCGCAGGCCCGCGAACTCGACGTCCCACAGCCAGGACATGTCGCGGCCGTCCGCGTACTCGTCGTTGATGGCGATCATGACCGACTCCGGGCCGCCGGAGCGCACGGCCTCGGCGGCCGTGAGCAGTCCCATGCGGAATCCTGCGGGATTCTTCACCAGTGAGAGCTGCACGTCACGGCCGTCCAGGGTCAGCACCTCGCCGCGCCCGAAGGCCGCCTGGACGCTGGCGAGCGTGGTCAGCAGGCCCGCCAGGTCGGCCTCGTCCCCCAGCGTCTCCAGGGCGACGGCGAGGGCGGCGCAGGCGTTGAGCTGGTTGTGGATGCCGGGGATGGTGAAGGCGACGTCGTGATCGGCCCCGTCCACGCGCACGACGGCATCCTGGCCGCTCAGGGACTGCAGGCTCACGCGCGGCGTCGGGGTGGCTGAGGTTGAGGTCGTCGGGTTCGCCGGGGCCTCTGCGGTCGCTGAATCAGCTGAGCTCGCCGTGTCGGCATCGTCCTGCGGAGAGGCCGCGCCGGTGCGCAGATCGTCGTCGGACAGGAACAGGGAGCGCAGGGCCGGCCCGGCGCCGAAGGAGGCGACGCGGGCAGTCAGGTCCCCGGTGAAGGCGTCGGCCCCCAGGCGCGGGTCGTCGGCGTTGACGACGACGGAGCCCGTGGTCGCCAGGGCGACCTTGTGCAGGAGCGAGGCGGTGTAGTCGATCTCGCCGAAGCGGTCGAGCTGGTCGCGCATGACGTTGAGCAGCAGGGCGTGGCGGGGCTTGATGAGTCGTACGAAGCGCACCGCATGCGCCTCGTCGAGCTCCAGGACGGCGACGTCGTGGCTCAGGCGACCGCCCGCATCGACCTCGGTGAGCAGCGAGGCGAGTACTCCGCGCACGAAGTTCGAGCCCGACCGGTTGGTCAGGACCTTGAGGCCCTGTTCGCGCAGGAGCTGAACGACCATCTTCGTCGTGGTCGTCTTGCCGTTGGTGCCCGACACGACGACCACGCCCATGGGCAGCTGACCCAGCGTACGGGCCAGGAAACCGGGGTCGAGCTTCTCGACGACGAGGCCGGGCAGTGCGGTCCCGCCCGAGCCGCCCCCGCGCAGTCGGGATACGAGGCGGGCGGTGCGGCCCAGGGCCACGGTGATGCGGGAGCGCAGGGACGCGGCGGGGGAGAGGTCCATGGGTGCGGCTCCTGCAGGTCGATGACGGGGCGGCGCTAGTCTAGGGCCACCTGCGAGCGGGCGCGTCGTCCGTGCGGCCTGCGACCGGGACCCGGTGCGGTCGCGCCACCATGCCGCCCGAGCAGCCTCCGGATGGGAACCTAGAGGTTCGAGAGGTTCGAGAGGTTATGGCCGGGAAATGCGTCACATGGACCGTCGGGCCCGAGCCGGGGCACAGCGAGGGCTTCGACTGGGAGCAGACTCCCGACTCGGTGCTCGCCGAGATCGGTCCGGTTCCGGCTCGAGATCGGTCGTACTCCGTGCCGAGATCGGTCGGGTTCCGCGTCGAGATCGGTTCACGCGCGCTCGCGCCCGTCTCGACGACACAGATGCTTTCACGAACGAGTTGCCAACGGCGTTGGACGCTGTCATGCAGGGGCATCGCGAAGTCGGTGACACGAGTCTTCTGACAATCTGCGCGCTCAGGATCTGCTGGAGCTTCATGCTGCAGAGTGCCGGGAGGAAGCCCGTGCTCGGCGGGCCGGTCGGTGCAGCGGCTACACCTCTGCCGATCGCCTACTCATCAAGGATCGGGAAGCAGACGTCGGTGACCCAGCTGTTGGGGTCGTCGCTCTGCGCCGGGCTGACCCGGTAGATGTTGAACATCGGGCCGGTGCGCAGGCCGTGCTCGGCGATGTAGGCGCCGATCGCCGTGGTCGCCGTGGGCATCTGGGAGTAGTCGCCCCGCACGGTGGCGGTCACGATCCGCTGCGCGGGCAGGGTGCGGCGTTCCAGGGGCGGGGTCGCATCGAACGGCTCGGAGACCTGGAGCCAGACCTCGACGTCGACGTCGGCCTCCCGGTAGTCGGCGTCGTAGTAGGTGGCCCCGCCGATGGCGCCGTCGGGAAGACGAGCGCCGGACTTCTCCAGCAGGGGCATGATCTCCTGCCACAGGAGGCCTTCCGCGTGGTAGTCGGCGATGGTGCGGCGCAGGCCGGCCACCTCCATCCGGGGCAGCGTTGTGACGGTGACATCGGTCATGGTAGTCATAGTGACGTGTCCTCTCAGTGTGGTGCCGATGCGATCCAGGGCGAGAAGCTGTCCTCGCAGGGCGTCCTGCTGACGTAGGAGTTCGGTGCGTTGTGCGGCGATCGCCGCCTCGACCCTGGCTGGATCTGCGCAGACCACGAGCTGCGCGATTGACGCGACGGGGAAGCCCGCGTCACGCAGTTGTACGACCAGATGCGCATCGACCAGCTGCTCGGCTCTGTAGTAGCGATAGCCGCTGAAGGGGTCGGTGAACGAGCACATCATGCTCCTGGTAGTAGCGCAGCATGCGCACACTGATCCTCGACAGCGTTGAGAAAGTGCCGATGCGCAGCATGCGTTCGCCGTGATCCATGGAGTGAGCACACACCCTCACATCGTGGCAGACACAAGGGTGTCCGAGCGTGTGGCAAGGGCACCGGGGCGGCGTCGAGACAGTCACGATGGCCGAGACAGCCGAGACAGTCGCGACATCCGTGGCCCGAGTGGGAGCTGCCTCGCCCAATGAGGCTTCTGTCGGGCGAGTGCTCCGCGCAAGCCCGTCATCGTCGTCGGGCTCGGGGCGGGAGCGGACCGATTTCGAGCCGGAACTGGACCGATCTCGGGGCGGAAGCGGACCGATTTCGAGCCGGAACTGGACCGATCTCGGCGCGGAAGCGGACCGATCTCGAGGCGGAATGCGACCGATCTCGAGGGTGGTGCGTAGCTGGGTCCCTGGGCGCGCCCGCGGGGGCGCCTCTTTCGAAAGAGACCGCCGTCACCCTCTTGCGCATCTGTTGTGATGGGTGCAACATAGACGTCATACATGTTTTGCATGTCATGCATGTTTTGTGTGGCAGAGTGATAGGAGGAATCGTGGTACCGCGCAACCCGTCCCACATCGGGCCGGACGGCAGAGGCTTCTTCGGAACGGTCACCGTCGGGCAGAGGGGGCAAGTCGCCCTTCCGACGCAGGCCCGCAAGCATGTCGGTCTCGAACCCGGGGACCAGCTCATCGTCCTGACAGATCCGGCCCAGGGGCTGGCGCTCATCCCGCTCGCCAGCTTGCTGGAGCGTGCTCCGAAGGACGATCCGCTCGCCATGCTCGTCCGCTCGGCCTTCGGCGGTCAGGGTCCGAGCGCCCCGGAGGCGGGTGCGGACGATCCGGATCCGGCCGCGGACCCGAGTGTCGCTCCAGAAAAGGGCTCTGCCTCCCAGGCGGGCCCCCCTTCGAATCCGGGTGCCCCATCACCTGCCGCCGAGAAGTCGTCCGAGGAGGAGTGACAATGAGTACTGCAATCGTCGTTGAGAATCTGACCAAGACATATGGCGAACTCGCCGCCGTCGATGGGGTCTCCTTCGAGGTGAAAGCGGGAGAGATCTTCGGCCTGATCGGGCCGAATGGGGCGGGAAAGACCACGCTCCTGGAGTGCCTGGAGGGCCTGCGCACTCCCAGTGGCGGAAGCGTGCGCGTCCTCGACGCCGATCCGGCCAGCCCCACCCCGGCCTGGCGGAGCCGTATCGGGGTCCAGCTGCAGACGGCGGCGCTGCCGCCCAAGATCAAGGTGCGCGAGGCGATGGACCTCTTCGCCTCCATGTACAGCGACCCCGCCGACACCGACGAGCTCCTGGAAGAGCTGGGGATCGCCGGCAAGCGCGATGCCTACGTCGAGAAGCTCTCGGGCGGCCAGCGCCAGCGGGTGTTCATCGCCCTGGCCCTGATCAACCGGCCCGAGATCGTCTTCCTCGACGAGCTCACCACCGCCCTCGATCCGCAGGCGCGCCTGGCCATGTGGGACGTGGTGCGCTCCATTCGGGAACGGGGCGCCACCGTGCTGATGACAACGCACTACATGGAGGAGGCGGAGGCGCTGTGCGACCGGGTCGGCGTCGTCGATCACGGACGCCTCATCGCCCTCGACACCGTTCCCGACCTGGTCGCCTCCCTGGGCGGCGGTGCGGAGATCCGGCTGCGCACTTCCAGCCCTGTGCCCGCTGCACTCCTGGAGGGGCTGGATGGGATCTCCAACGTCAGAGTGCGCGACTGCCAGGTGCAGGTGCACTCGACGAGCACACGTTTCCCACAACAGATGATCGACACGATAGAGCAGACCGGCCCCACCGTCAGTGACGTGCGCGTCTCGGCGCCCTCGCTCGAGGACGTGTTCCTCTCCCTGACCGGCCGTTCGATGCGCGAGGAGGACTGACCCCAATGAAAACCTTCCGTCAACTGTGCAGGGTCACTGCAATGCGCACCCTGCGTGAGCCCGCAGCGGTCATCTTCTCGATCGCCTTCGCCCCGGTGTTCGTCCTCGTCATGGGCCTCATCTTCGGCAACGATCCGACCCCTGAATTCGGAGGAAAGGGGTTCTTGGAGACGAACTTCACGGCCTTTCCCGGCATCGTCATCGCCATTTCCGCTGTCGTCATGGTGCCCATCGATATGGCGACTCAGCGCAGTGCGGGGGTACTGCGGCGCTTCCAAGTCACCCCGCTGAAACCGGGCCTCTACCTGGCGGCCGACGTACTGTCCCGCGCGGTTCTCACCTTCCTGTCCATCGCGACCATGTACGGCATTGCGATCGTGGCATTCGGAGTCCGGCCCGCATCGGCGGTGGCCCTGCTGTCAACGCTCCTCGCCACGCTGCTTGGACTGGCCGCCTTCCTCGCGCTCGGCTACCTGGTGGCGTACCGATTGCGCACCCCGGGCGCGGCTCAGGGACTCGGCAACATCCTGCTGTACCCGCTGATCTTCACCTCGGGTGCCGCCGTCCCTCTGTCCGTGCTCCCGTCGGGGGTGCTCTCGGTGGCTCGCTTCTCGCCCCTGACTCAGCTCACCTACCTCACTCGGGGCCTGTGGGCCGGTGACGGCTGGGGTGCGCACTGGGGATCGGCCGTCGTCCTCCTCGGCTTCGGAATCGTCTGCGGCGCGCTCGCGGCCCGGCTCTTCCGCTGGGAGTGAGCGGGGCGCCGGCGACGGGGCCCCGCGGTGCCGGCGGGCCCCGCCGCTCCGCCCGCGCCGTCGCCCTCCACGAGATCGGTTCACTTCCGCATCAAGATCGGTCCAGTCCTGCTTCTCCCTCAGCCGGTCACGCCGCGCTGATGACCGAGCCCTGGTCGGGGCACGCCAGTCGGCGGTGCGCCGGCGCGGCGCGCCGGCCGGGGGCGTGCTGCCGGAACTGCTCGAAACGGAGCGGGACTCCCCGGGCGACGTCGAGGTCGAGTCCGTCCATGGCCTGGATATGGAGATGGGGCTGCGTCGAGTTGCCGGAGTTGCCGCAGCTGCCGATCCTGTCCCCGGGGCCAACCCGGTCACCGGGCGAGACGAGCAGGGAGCCCCGTCTCAGGTGCGCGAGCGCGACATAGAGGCTGCTGCCCGCGGTCCGAATGACCGCGTAGTTGCCTGCGACTCCGGCCGCTCCCCGGCGGATCCGCTTCGACTGGCTCAGCCCGTACGGGATCAGCGTCAGCGGGGACCGACGGGCCTCGTGATCGGGCTCGCCGTCGTGGACGGCTGCCACCGTCCCCGCCACGGGCGAGTACAGGGGCCGGCCGAAGGCGTGGAATAGCTCCGGGGGCTCGGTCGCGAGGATCGTCCGCAGGCTGTAGCCGGGCGCCGTCCGACCGGCCTCGTCGACCGCGATGAAGTCGATCGCGTACGTGGTGCCGAACAGGTCGGTTCCGTGGCTGGGGACTTGCCGCGTGGGACTGATCTCGGTGAGCCACGACCCATCGAACGGGAGCCGTCCGACCACCCCGTCTTCGGGAAGGGGGCGGGAGGCCGTCGTGCCTGTCATCGATCTCCTTTCAACGGTCGCGGCGGTGATCGCCGCGACCAGGCCCGCAAGGACCGCGCGGCGTCGAGTGATAGCGGGGCGGGACACGGGATACCTTTCAGATACTATCAGTATTTGGATACTAAGAGTATCTGAGTGCGAGAGGGCGTGCAACGGGTGGGAGCGCCTTTACGATCGGTCGAGTGATAGACCTTCCCGATCCGATCAGCAGGCGCGACCGCCAGAGACAGACTCGCGAGGCCATCGTCTTCGCTGCACGCGCGGCCTTCGCCGAGGCCGGCTACCACGGCGCCCGGCTCGACCGGATCGCCCGGGCCGCGGGCTTCTCCAAGGGGGCCGTCTACTCCAACTTCGCGGGCAAGGCCGAGTTGTTTCTGGCGGTCCTGGACAAGGACATCGAGGGCTCCACGGGCCGAGGCTGGAACGCCTTCGGGCCGCAGCCGGGGGGTCTGGCCGCCGACGGCGAGGCCGCGGAGGCCGTCAGGGGCCTCGCCCTGGCCACCCTGGAGTTCATCGCGGTGGCCGCCCGCAACGAGCGCCTGAGCGGACAGGTCGTACAACGGGTCAACCAGGTGGTCGGCGCCTATGCCGCCGTTGTCGAGTCCTCGCGCCGAGATCCGGCCGATCGGGCGGGGAGGGGCGGCGCCTTCGGCGTCGGGGCCGGAGAGGCCGGGGACGGCGGTACGAGGTGCGGCGACGCGGAGATCGAAGGCGTGGAGAGCCGCGACGCGGGGGTCGGAGAGGCGGGGGACTCTCTCACCGACGAGCGGCTCGGAGCGCTCCTGGCCGCCCTCGACCAGGGGGCGGCGGTCCTGTCCCTGGCCGGCAGCACCGCCATCGACCAGTCCCTCCTGCGCGCCGGGATGCTGAGGCTGCTGGAACCGGGGTGGACGGCGGAGCCGGTTTCCGGCTCTCGGGACGGAGAGGGGGAGATGCCCCTCCATCGGGTCGTCCGGGAACGCGCTGCCCAGACGCTTGAGGCGCGGAGGTGAAAAAGGCGTGGGTCCGGCCCGAGGCCTGTGCCGCCGCCGGGGCCGGCTGTCAAGGGACGATGATCGCCTCACCGTCGGCGAGCATGGTGGCCCGGGCCGCGCCCTCGCGCCGCAGCGACTCGATCACATGGCGGGCGACGGCGAGGCCGTCCGTATTGAGCAGGCCGTCGTGGACGCCGACGACGAGCTCCGGCCGCAGGGCGCGCACGTAGCGGATCAGGTCGGCGACGCGCAGCCACGGGGCGTCGACCGGGGTGACTAGGGCGGTGAGGCGGTCCGGCGGGACCGGGTGCTCGTCCCCGGTGACGAGCACCCGCCCATCGACCAGGTAGGCGCGGTTCGCCGGGCCCGGGAGTGTCGGGTGCACCTCGGCGTGGCGGTTGCCGGCCACCTGGACGGGCAGGGTGCCAATGCGCAGGGTCGTGCCCGTGACCGCCTCGCGCAGGCCGTCCTCGCCTCGGGCGCCGAGTCCGCCGAGCTCATCGAGCGCGTCCCCCGGCGCCCAGACGGGAATGCCGCGACGCAGCGCCTCCTCGACGAGGCCGGTGTCGAGGTGGTCGGAGTGACGGTGGGTGATGAGCACGGCGTCGATACCATCCAGGCCGGGATGGCGCCCGAGTTGCCCCGGGTCGAGCAGAAGCCGTGTGCGGCCGTCGTCGATCGTTAGACAGGCGTGGTGGATCTTCGTCACTCGGATCGAGATTGGCATGGGGGCAGGCTATCCCGGTGGCATGTGTGAGAAGTGGCGTGTGCTCCTCGGCGCAGCGGGGCCGGGATGCGGTTGCTCTGGCGGGCTCTGAGACGGGGACTGCACATGGGAGAGGAGGGCCCTACCGGGTCGAGTGCCGTTTTTCCTTACGATTCTGCGGTTTTCTAATTTACGTCAAGGCGAGTTGTCGTGCTCCCATGTGCGCAGACCCCCCTGCGCGCACATGGGAGCGCGACAAGTCGCCTTGACGACATGGGTGGATCCCTGGAATTCCAACGAAAATTGGCGTTCGCTCCATCGGATCGCCTCTCTCCCATGTGCGAACCGGCTTCACACTCGCCTCTGAAGGGTCCGAGGAGTCGGTCTGGGCGGTGGCGGAGTGGCCACCCGGCGGGATTCGAGGGGCCGGTGAGGCACGATCGGGCTGATCGGGCGCAGTGTCTACTGGGCTCCGCGTTCCCCCGATCGGGCATAGCTGTGGGGAGCCACTCGGCTGCTGCCGGGTGGCTCCCCGGGAAACTGGGATATTGACTCAGAGTCCCAGCAGGACTCTGATCGGAGCGCAAGGCCCTGGAGACTGCGGAAGCGTCTCCCAGCACTGTCCGTCAGATCTGGGCCCTCTGCGCGTCCGGGCTCAGTCGGCCCGGGGCGCGCCGGTCGCAGCGGCCTCCGGGGCGCTCTCCGGGGCGCGGCGGAATCCGGGGTGGATGAGGACGAAGACGAACACGGCGACGAGGATCGCACCCCCGACAGCGATGGGCAGAATAGGCGAGAGGCCGTACATGGCCGTGCCTGCCGCGGGTGAAACGGCGTAGGTCAGTCCGTTAGTCGCGCCGATCAGGCCGGCGAGGCCGCCTTGCTCCTCTCGGCTCATGAGCAGTGTGGGGCCCGCCGTGTAGCCGGGCATGGCGATGCCGACGCCCATGCCGATCGCCGTCACCGAGATGACGATGAGCACGAACCCGCTGTTGAGCGCGAGCAGGGCGAATCCGCCGGCTCCCAGAAGCGTGCCGACGCGCAGCAGGGTCGAAGGTGCCCACTTCGAGCGCGGCACGATGACGGTCTGAGCGATCACCATTCCAATGCCGGCGGCGAGCAGTGCACCGCCGGTGTAGAGGCCGGTCGTGTCCGCATCCAGGCCGAGGCGGTCCTGGACGAGGAAACCGGTGACGATCTGGATGAGGCCCAGTGCGGTGAACATGCCGAATCCGGCCATGAGGAAGGGCCAGACCCGCGGGTCGAAAGGGCTGACATGCGCGGGCTCATCAACCAGTTCGGTTCGGGACTCCCGGCGCAGAACGAATATCACCACCAGTAGCCCCGCGAACAAGAATACCGGGACCATGTCGACCGACACCATGAGCGAGATCCCCGACAGCAGCCCGCCGACGAGGGCCCCGGCGATCGAGGCGATGCCCTGGGTGGCCCCCACTCCCGCCATGCCGCGCACCCGCTCCTCCTCGCTGGAGGTGATATCGGCGACGTAGGCCTGAGCGGTCGGGAGGATCGCCGCCAGCGCCGTGCCGAAGAGCATGCCGCGGACAAGGACGAACATAATGAACAACGGCGTCTTGCTCAGGCTCCCGCCGATGCCCATTGCGGCGATGATGGCGAAGAGCGTCATGGCCGCCGTGCAGGTCGCCAGGGAGGCGATGAGAACCGGTTTGCGCCCCCATGATTGGGATCGCCGCCCCCAGATCTGGCTGGTGAGGACGACCATGACCGCCGCGACGCTGATCGTCACGCCGATCTGCCATTCGTCCAGTCCGACTTCCCGCGACAGCGGTGCGATGACGGGGTTGAGGGTCGTCTGCCCCAGGTAGGCCAGGAAGACCGTCGCGAGAACGATCCCGACCTGTGAGGAGGCTCGGGTGTCGCCCGTCCTCTGCGAAGCGTTCATATTCTGTTGTCTCCTCTCGAATCGTTCCCGCTCGGAGTCGCGGTCCGGAGGTTCGACTCCGGTCGGATCCCCGGACCGCCGGACCTTCGGGCTCTGGGTGGGTGGTGATCTCCACCTGGTGATTCGGGCAGTGATACCTGTGCATCTGCGCATTCGGGCATCCGTGCATCCGTTCCCGGTGGAATGCAGGCAACCCTATGTGAACAATGTTCTAATAACAAGATACGATGCCCGCTTCTACTGAGGTTGTCCTCTGGCGGCAGTGCGGGAGGCTGTAGCGGGACAGTGCTGCGCTTGTGGCGGGTTCTCTAGCGGTCTCCGGCGGGTGCCGCGCCGTCGTCTTCGCGGCGCCTGCGGCGCGCGATGAGCGGCCGTTCAGGCGAATGGGTTGGCTTCGAGGTCGGCGTCGAAACCGGCGTCGAGTCCTACCTCCAGGCCGTCCATGAGGCGTTCGAGGACGAAGCGGTAGTAGCGGTCCTGCGCTGCCGCTATCTCCTCGGCCGAGCCTGTGAATTGGGCGATGAGGTCGCTCATCAGCAGGGAGATGCCCGTGCTGTCGGTGGCGATCCCGCTGAGGGAGCGCATGAGGGTGGCGTGGTCGTGCGGGCCGTCGTCCTTGTGCAGGCGTCGATCGTCCATGGTGGTGATCGTCATCATCGCGGTGTTGACCAGGGAGGAGTACGCCAGGGCTGCGTGGCGGCCGAAGCCCGCCTGCTGCAGCGAGGCGATCCCGGAGTCCACGACCGGTGCGGCGCCCGGGAAGACGGGCCCGTGCAGCAGCAGCCATCTGGCTGTGCCCGGGTAGTCGGTCAGCACCGGGCGCAACGGGTAGAGCGCTTCGCGGAACCACTGCCGCCACGGCATCGCGGTGGTCGGCTGGCCCACGAGCGTGAGTATCCGTTCGACGACGTGCCGGCTCAGAGCCTCGCGTCCGCCCACATGGTGGTAAATGACCGAGGGGGCGACGCCGAGTCGTTCGCCGAGATCGCGCAGCGTCCACGTCGCCAAGCCGTCGCCCTGGGAGAGGGCGACGGCGGCATCGATCACCTTGTCGGCGTCGAGTCCGACGTGGTAAAAACCGCGCTTCTCGGCTGCGCCTTTCCTGGTTCCCGCCATCCCTGTTCCTCGTCGCGTCCCTTGTCGCCGTGCGGCTGCTTTCCGAGTGATGGCCAGGCTACAGGGGGCGGTGGCGCTCGGCTCGATCAGGGCAGGGCGATGATTCCGGCGATGTGACATGCGGTGGCGATGGCGGGTCCGACCACCATGCCCGGAATCCGGTATGACAAGCCGATGGCGGCATCTCCGACTTGAGCCAGCGCGGCCGCGCCCAGGATGAGCGGTGTCAGTGGGGTCGGGGCGAGCCAGACGGCGACGACGACCAGCGCGCCGAGAGGCGCGCTCCGTGCCGCATACATCGCCGGGTAGAAGCGGTCGTCGCGATTGGCGCTGTCGGATGGGGCGAGCAGTCGTGGTCGTATCACGGCTGCCACCGCAAAACCAGCGGCGCCCGCTCCCATGATCGTGTTGATGAGCGCCAGCCACCAGGGCATCGCAATCACTTCCTTATATCGTTCAGTTGTGAATGATTCGATACCGTATCATTGCGTCCATGGAAGAGAAAGAGGGCGGTGCGGCGATTCTGTCGTCAGCAGGTTTTCGGCTAGGGGTTCTCGGCGCGCAGATCACCAGGGCCTTCTCCGCGCGGATCGAGGGGACCGGGCTTACCCACAAGCAGGTGGGCCTGCTCGCCGTCGTCGACGCCGGGGTGGCATCGTCCCAGCGGGAGATCGCCTCCGCGATGCGCGTGGCGCCGAGTCTGGTCGTCTCACTAGTGGATCAGCTCGTCCGGCTCGGGGCCGTCCGCAGAACACGGAGCAGGACTGACCGCAGAGCGCACATCATCGAGATCACCGCCGAGGGGCGGCGCCTGCTCGCGTTGGGCGCGGATGCCGCCCGGCGTCTCGACGCCGAGCTTCGCGCAAGCCTGTCTCCGGCCGGGCGTGCGGCTCTGGACGAGTTTCTGGCTGAGTCGGCTGGGCCGGCTGGGCTGCTTGGGCCGGCTGGGCTGGACGAGTCGGTTGAGCGGAGTCTCCCTTCTGCCGATGCCGGCGGCGGCTGAGTGGGGCGTAGTCCGTCACCTGCGTCTGTCCGACCGATCTCGGCGCGGAGTGCGACCGATCTCGGCGCGGGGCTGCCTGGGGTGATCAGCGCCCCGGGGCGATGACGAACAGCGCTCCCGGCTCGATCTCGACGGCCAGCGAGCGAGTAGTGCCGGCGATGTCGCCGTCGATCTCGAAGGGGACCGGCCTGTCCGTCGTGATCCGCAGGCGGGAGGCCCTCATCGTGGTGAAGCCCTCCTGGTCCCGGCCGGTGAGTATCTGCGCACCCAAGCGCGCCCAGTCCACGACCCGGTCGGGACTGGCGAGCATGAGGTCCACCTTCCCGTCTGACGGCGAGGCCTGGGGGAAGAGCGGCACTCCGGCGGTAATGGTGCCGACGTTGCCCAGGAGCGCCATCACCACCTGCTGCTCGATGGTCTCGCCGTCGTCGAGGGTGACGGTGGCCGTGAACGGGTCCGGTGCGGCATTCTGCACCGCGGCCAGGGCGTAGGCGCCCGAGCGGATGACCTTCTTGAGGTCGTCGCTCGTGTTCTCCATGATCTGCGCATCCAGGCCGATCCCGGCCATGACGACGAAGCGCTGGGTGAGGATGCCGTCGTCGTCCGGGCTGTCGGTCTCGCAGCGCACGACGTCGATCGCCCGGGCGTGTCCGTGCAGTGCCAGGCGCAGGGCGGCGTCGGTGTCCAGGGGCACGCCGAGGTTGCGGGCGAGCAGGTTGCCGGTGCCCGCGGGCAGCAGCGCCATGGGCGTGCCGGTGCCCGCCAACTCCGATGAAACGGCCCGAACCGTCCCGTCGCCGCCGGCGACCAGGACGAGGTCGACGCCGGCCTGCAGCGCGCGTCGGGCCGGCTCGTGGCCGGGGTCGTCAACCGTGGTCTCCAGCCAGAGCGTCGGATTCCATCGCGCGGCGCGCACCTCGGCCTCGACTCGGCGTCGCAGAAGGGACAGATCGTCGAATTTGACCGGGTTGAGGATGATGGCCGCACGTTTGCCACCGCTGCTGCGCAGCAGGCGCATCCGCGCCCAGGCGGACAGGATCGAATCGACTCCGCCGATGCTGAGAGCTAGATTCGCCACGGCGATGCCGAGCAGCAGCCCGCCCACGATGTCGGACAGGTGCGCCAGGCCCATGACCCATTGGCACACGGTGGTCAGCAGGACGGCGCCGAAGCCGATGGTGGTCCACTGCGCCACTGAGGAGGTGCCGCGCCGGTGCGCGCGGGTCAGGGTGACCAGTACCCAGGCGCCCAGGGTCATGGCCGTGACATGGCTGGCCGGGTAGGCGCCTCCGATGTGGGAGATCGAGTCGGCGAAGGCGGTGTGTGGTCGGGGGCGGTGCGTGGTGAAGGCGAGGACGGTCTGCAGGGGGATGCCCATGGCGGCGACCGTCAGTGCCAGGGAGAGGCGCCGCATGCGACGCCTGAAGGAGAAGACGGCTACCCCTGCGATGGCGACGACGATGAAGAAGGGGTGCGTGATCAGCGAGAAGGCCTCGGCAACCTGGCCGAGGTAGGAGCGCGGTCGAAGGATGGGAGGGTGTATGTGGGTGTCGAGGACAGCGGTGTACCCGGTCAGGGTCAATCCGCTCCAGAGCAGGAACAGCAGGGCGAATATCGCGGCCAGTGTGGCCTCGGGAAGGTGGCGGGGGAGCGCGTGCAGTGCCGCAGAGACACGGGACATCGCCGCAACCTCCTCACCGGCAGCACGAGAACGCATTCCCTGCCGCCCATGCTACAGAGACTGGTTATCGATCGGCGCGACGGCATGTCGAATATCGCAGATGGTCGAGGTCGGCCTCTATCCTCTGGAGGGCCTGCTGTTCGAAGGCGGGATCGGGGTTGATGAGCATGTGCATGGCCAGCCCGTCGATGAGGCCGTGCAGGGTGGTGGTGGCTGCCTCAATGTCGAGCCCCGGCTCGGTCAGTCCGGCGTGGTGAAGGCTGGTGATCATGCGCCTGCACGCGTCTCGGAGTACTTCATAGGCTTCGTCCCGAGCGTTCCTGAGCTCCTCATTGCTGGGGGCCTCGGCGATGAGTGCGATGTTGACCTCCATCTCCGCGCGGCGCTCGGCGTCGAGTGGGAGCAGTTCCTTGATGATGGCGAGCGCGCGCGTGCGAGCGTCCGGCTCGTCGAGGTGGCGCTGGATACGCTCCCATGCGTGCTGGTCCACCAGTTGCATGGCGTGGACGAGCAGATCGGTCTTCCTCGGGAAGACGTGGCGCAGCGAGCCGGTGGAGATGCCCGCTTCTGCCGCGACCGTGCGGATGGACACGCTGCTGACGCCATTGGCGAGGATGACGCGCCAGGTCGCCGTCGCGATCTCCTCGCGTCGCCGGTCATGGTCGATGAGCTTCGGCACTTTCTGATGGTAACACGTCCGTGTTAGCATCATTTTGTTAGTTCACCTGTGCTTCCAAAATGGAGTTCCGATGACGGCTACCGTGAGCCCTGCGTTACGGCGTGAGCGGCGGACATTGGACAGCGCAACACTCACCAGCGGCACCGAACAGGTCGTCGATTTCGTCCTGCCGCTCTTCGCGGGCGCGGTGCTCGGACTCTCGGCATGGGAGACGGGCCTGTTGGTCGCGGCGAGCGATCTGGTGGCGTTCCTGGTCCGCCCCATGGCCGGCGTGGTGGTCGACCGCGCGGACCGCGCAATGGTTGCTGCGCTGGGGGCGGGCGTCCTGGCGGTCGGATGCGGGCTCTATGCCCTCGCAACGGGACTCCCGCTGGCGCTGATCGCGGCGGTCGTGACCGGCGGGGCGGGCGCGTTCCTGTGGGTCGCCATCCGGGCCATCATCGGGGAGCGTCTTCGTGCCGACTCGAGTGTGTTCGCCAAGCTCGTCGAGGCGGAGGAGACCGGCGGCTGGCTGATTCTTGTCCCGGCCGTCGTCCTGCTCTCCGTCGCCGGGTATCGGTGGGTGTTCGTCGGCATCGCCCTGTGCTGCCTCGTTGCGGCGGGGGAGTTGTCCCGCAGCCGTCGTCAGGATCTCTCGGCGGACGACGCGGCTCTCGCGGGCGCCGATCTGTCGAGCGTATCCCTGCGGGGCCTCGGCAGATCGCTGCGACCGATGCTGCTGGTCATCGTGGTGACCATGACTGCAGAAGCGGCTGTCAGCCTGCTGCTGATCCTGCATCTGCAACGCGGATTCGGGCTCGGCGCGGTGGAGGTGGCCTACGTCTTCCTTCCCGGCGCGATCGCGATGAGTGCCCTGCCCACCTTTCTGCATCGCGTGGTTGTGCGGCTGGGGCGTCGCGCGATGCTCATGCTCGGTTCGGTGGCCAGCGCCCTGTTCGCGCTCGGTCTCGCCTTCGCGCCCAGTCCGCCCTGGATCGCGGCGCTCTGGGTGCTCTCCGCGGTCGCATGGTCTGTGGTGATTCCCGTGCAGCAGGCAGTCGTCGCGGAAGCTGCAGGCCGGGCTCACCTCGGTCGGGGCCTCAGTCTGTACGAGGCGGCGTGCCTGGCCGGAGCATTCCTCGGCTCGCTGGCTGCGGGGCTCCTCTACGAGTCGGGGGGCTTGTTCCTCGTCTGCATCGTCTGCGCGATCGTGATCTTGTCCGGGGCGGCCCTCATCCCTGCCGCGGTGAACCGGCTGGGCGTGGCCAACTACCCGGAACCCGCACCGGAGTCAGCACTGGAATCGGCCTCCGCTGACTCATCTGAACTATCTGAATCATCGAAAGTCGAGACCTCTATGAATGAGAACCTCCGCGACGTACAGGGCGAGAATGCGAACTCAGAGAGCTCAGAGAACTCAGACCCTGCGAATTCAAACTCCGAGGCGAATGCGCCCAAGCCGCAGAAGTCGCGCCGAGAGCTTCTCACTGATCTTGCGGCGCACAGCGGGCTACTCGCAGTGGCGCTCCTGATCGCTTGGGCGGCCGTGCCCGGCTTCGTTCTCTCGGCGATCCTTGGTGTCGGTGGCGAGACTCCGAACATCATTGCCGCTGTTCGCGGACTCTTCGATGGCGCGTCCGACTTCTCCACTGTCGTGCTGGGGGCGCTGCGCGTCTGGTTCGTGGTTTACGTCATCGACGTCATCTGGACCGCTTGGAAGGTGGCGGAGCCGCGGCACGGCTGAAAGTGCCGGTGGGTTTGGGGTTGGTGTGGGCCGGGTTGGTTGGTGTTTGGGGGTGGGGTTAGTGGCGGTCGGTGTCGATGACGTCGACGCGGACCGGGGCTTGGGCTACGGCTCCGATCACTGTGCGCAGGGCTCGGGCCGTGCGCCCTGAACGACCGATCACTCGCCCCAGATCAGAGGGATTGACTCGCACCTCCAACACCTGGCCACGACGCAACGACCGCGAGACCACCGAGACATCGTCCGGACGATCCACAATCCCGCGCACCAAATGCTCCAACGCCTCGGCCAACACCAGCCTCAGACCCCCTCAACCACCTCAGACCCAGCCTCCTGAGCCTGCCCAGCCTGGGCCTGCTCAGCCTGGGCCTGGGCGGAGGCCGCAGCCTTACGCTTCTGCGCATCATCATCAGCCAACCGAATCGCATCCAACCGCGCCCGCGCAGCCGCACCCTCATCCTTGAGACGCAACTTGCCCTCAGGCACAGGCAACCCCTTGAACGCCTGATAATCACCCGTGATCTTCAACAAACGATGCACCGTATCCGAAGGCTGAGCACCCACACCCAACCAATACCGCACCCGCTCGGAATCAACACGAATCAACGACGGCTCCTGCATCGGGTCATACAACCCGATCTCCTCAATCACACGCCCATCACGCTTCTTACGCGCATCGAGCACCACCACCCGATACACCGGCGAGAACTTCTTACCGATGCGCTTCAGGCGAATCTTGACTGCCACAGTAGACAAACTCCTCAAACCAGGACGGCGCACGCCACCCACCGGTGAGGATCAAGCAACAGCCCGCGACGCACAACCTACCAACCACGACCACGCACAGGAGAGGGACCGCACACAGCCGCAAACAACCCACCCATCATGCCAGAACACCCCCACCCACAACCACACACCCCCACCCCCACACCCCCTGCGAGATCCCCCACAACACCCACCCACACAACCCACGAGAGCGGGTCGCTGCTGGGAACCGCCACCCTGCTCACCGTCGACATCGCCCTCGAGTCCACACAACCCATGAGGGCGGGTTGCTACTGGAGAGGGAACCTTTGCTCTGCTGCCGACTGGTGTCGATGGTGGTGTCGATGGCGGATGGCTGAGCGGCGTCCGGTTCATCGCTCCGGCTCGTCGGGAGGCGGTCCGCTTGTCCCATCATCAGTTAGGTGGTTAACTACTCATGTAACTAACTAAGTAAGAAGTTCAGGAGGTGATCCATGCGCCACTTCGACGATGCGACGCCCATCTACCTTCAGATCGCTGAGGAGATCCGCGCTCAGATCCTCAGCGGGGAACTGGCCGAGGGCGCGCGCCTGATCTCCACCACCGAATACGCCACTCGCTACCGCATCAACCCGGCCACCGCGAACAAGGCCGTTGCGCTCCTGGTCGACGAGGGGCTGGTGGTCAAGCGGCGGGGTATCGGCATGTTCGTCGTCGACGGCGCCCTAACCGATCTGCGCCGCAGCCGCCGTGCCGCCTATACCGACGACGTTCTCCACCCCGCCCTCGATACCGGCCTCGCGCTCGGCCTGGACGATGCCGAGCTGCGCGACGCCGTCGTCCAATACCTCGAGTCTCACGCCCGCAAGGAGTCCTAATGACTGCATCCTCCGGCGCCCCCGATGCCTCCGGCGCCGTCCTCAACAACGCCGAGTCCGCCTCCGGCGGGCCGGCTGTCGAACTGACCGGCCTCACCTATCGGTATGCGAAGGCCGGCGAGCCCGCTGTGAATGGACTCGGACTCACGCTGCGACCCGGCACCATCACCGGTCTGCTGGGCCGCAACGGCTCGGGCAAGACGACTGTGCTGTCCCTCATCGCCGGGCTGCGCCGCCCCACCTCCGGGAGCCTCACGATTGCGGGGCGTCCCGCCTTCGACGACGCCGTCACCATGACTGCCACCGCCTTCCTGGGCGGGCCCCGCTCCCTCCTCGAGAACGCCCCCACTCGCCGCTCCCTGGAACTGTGGGCCGCGACCCGGCCCGGCTGGGACGCTCAGGAGGCCGCTCGGCTCATGGAGGTCTTCGAGCTCCCCCTGAAGACCCGGCCCTCGCGCCTGTCCCTGGGGCAGCGCAGCGCGTTGGATGCCGTCTTCGCCCTGGCCTGCCACTGCCCCGTCCTGCTGCTGGATGAGATCCACCTGGGCATGGATGTCGTGGTGCGGCGCCGCTTCTGGGACGAGCTGCTGGCGCTGTATCTGCGCGAGCGGCCCACCGTCGTCGTCTCCTCCCACCAGGTCGATGAGATCGAGGACCTGCTCGAGGATGTCGTCGTCCTGCACCGGGGGCGCCTGGTCGCGGCGGGCGGGGCCGATGAGCTGCGCGCCGCGCACTCCAGCCCCGGCCAGGGGCTCGCCTCCCTGACCGATGCTCTGATCAACCTCACCGAAGGAGAACTCTCGTGATCGCTGCCACCGTCGCCTCTCCGCCTGAGCGGCCTCGCCCGTCGTATCCCGACTCCAGTGAGGGGCGGAGCGCAGGTTCGCGCACCTGGAGACTCACTCTCATGGCCTTCCGCGAACTCGTGCCCGTCCAGAGCGTGATTCAAGCCGTAGGGATCATGGTCGTCACCGCGTCCCTTCTCGCGCTCACGTTCTTCGGCAGGACGATAGAGAACGTCAACCTCGGCCTCTACACCCAGTGCGCCTTGAACGTGGCGGTCTATGCGTGCTTCACGCACGGGATCGTCATGGGCGCCCGCACGCCGATGCTGCTGCGCGCCGGTCTGACGCGCGGCGCGGTCATGACGTGGCTGACCTGCACCGGGATGCTTCTCGGTGCGGTATCCACGGCTCTCTGCGGGCTGCTGACGATTCCCGACGTCGTGCTCGACAGGTGGATCGAGGGGATCAACTTCGTTGTCGTCCCGCAACTCGCCGTGCTGGCCGCGCCGGTGGTCGCGCTGTCCTACCTCGTGGGCGCCTGCATCGCTCTGCTCTTCCAGCGTCGGCCCTGGTGGGTGGGTGTGATCGCAATCCTGGTGAGTCTCAATATCATGGCCGCCTGCGTGGGGTGCATCGTCACCCAGTGGGGCACGCCCTGGGCCGTCGTGTGGATCATCCTGGCCACCGCTCTGGTGGTGGTCGCAGGCCCACTCGGCACCTGGCTCCTCCTGCGCCGCTATGAGCCCTGACGGGGTGGAGGCGGACCGATCTCGGTGAGGATTGTGGTGTCTCGGTACATCTGAGACACCACAATCTCATGTGGACGAGAAGTGATTATGGAGAGGTCTCCTGGTTCTGGTTCGCGCAGAAGCAAAGAATGAATGAGGTCCTGACGACTGACTGGGTCGTTTTCTGCCTCACCCTACATGCGAGGCGAGCTCGCCTTCGTAAATGGCTCTGTTACCGCGAGGCCAGCACCCCATGCTGAAGTAGCGAGTCCAGAGATTCCAGAGCAGTTGCCACTCCTTGCTATCGAGTTCCGGAGATTCTGCGGGAAGTCCGAATCGACGCGCATGGTCTATTGAGATGACTGCGGAGTGGCTGGCCGGTGCGTCGATCAGAGGTTCTTTAAGGCGACTGACGAGGTCTTCAACCTTCTTATCGTCATCGTCGGAAAAGCGACCTCCTTGCACAGTCAGTGCCTCTGTCATCAAGGCCTCTGAGCGCGCGAGTGCAGCCTTGGCCTGCTCGACCATCAGCATGTTGACGTCGGCAAGCATGGAGGCGAATAGGGGGAAGGAAGCAGGGTTGGTGGTAGTCCTTTCCTCAGCTTCCGCTACGGCGGCTACGATTTCTTTCGCGCTGGCTACCGTCCGCAGGCCATCATCATCTCTCAATATCATCTGCGGGTCAATCGGGCCAAGATCGCCGCCAGGTCCCATAAGGATGTGGTGGGCGCCCAAGCAGATGATTGTGGCTGCACTTTTAGCCATATCAGGGACTATGACGGTCAACTCGCGACAGCGCTGTTGCATGGAGCGAACCATGCGAATAGCGGTTTCGCCGTCCCCGCCCGGGGAGCACAGAATAAGGTGTAAATCCTGTTCCTTTGTCAGATCGACAAGAAGCTCCTCCATGATCGTCATGTTAGTTGGTGAAATACTATCAATGATGACGATCAACTTGGCGCCGGTTAGTTCCTGATATTCTCGGATGATTTTCTGGCGCTCGTAACGTTCCGAATGCTCAGCAGCGAACAGCGGAGTTCGGGAAGTCATCAGATTTTTCCGACCACGGGCCGGAAACTCTTCGGCTTCCCTTCGCGTAGCTGGGCGCCGACGTGACGAGCCTTCAAGGCTTCTTCCACATCGTCTCGCCATGTGCGCGAGCCCTCAGTGCGCTGATCGATGGGGCGGGGGTCGCGGATCGGCGGAACTGAGCGGGCTGGGGGAGTGAAGGATCCTACTGTGGTAGACATCTCAGCTCTCCTTTCTCTGACAAGCATAGCAGCAACAGATTGGGCCTTGGGCGTGGCTGTACGGTGAGGAGACAGGAGCACCAGGCATGACATCAGTGTCACACGCTCCTGCGACACGTATTGATGCCTCGTTTTAGCGCTCGCCGGCTCAGATCGAGGCTGGACCTTCAGTAGTCGGCGCGAGGATAGTTCAAGCAAAGACTCGCGTGCCCGTGTCAGGAAGCTGGCGGTCACGGATCTTGACCGATGTGAGTCGGGGTGGCGGGATTTGAACCCACGACCTCTTCGTCCCGAACGAAGCGCGCTACCAAACTGCGCCACACCCCGTGTGCAGCAGGTGACAGCATAGTCGCGTCTTCGGGGTGGACGGAAATCTCGCCGAAGAGGCATCGGTCACGTGATGAAGGGGTTCCCATCCGCCGTCGTCGGGAGTCCGAGAGCGCAGTGGCAGTGATTCCCGCCGGCTGATCGGGCGGTCGGTTGATGCCGGACGTCGGCTGCGTCGTCGAGAAGACCCGACCGGGCGCTCGCGTGTGTGCAGGACCGATTTCGGCGCGGATTACGACCGATTTCGATGCGGAAGCGGACCGATCTCGACGCGGAACTCGACCGATTTCGATGCGGAAGTGGACCGATCTCGCGGCGGGGGCGGGGGCGGGGGGGGGAGAGGGCGGGAGTCAGGTGGCGGGCAGCAGCGTGAGCAGCGTGGCCTCCGGGCGGCAGGCCAGGCGCACCGGCGTGTAGGGGCTCGTGCCCAGGCCCGCCGAGACATGCAGGTACATGTCGGCCGCGGCCTCGGGCGAGCCGATGCGTCCCGGCCACTGCGACAGGCCCGAGGCCCTCCCGCGGTCGAGATCGCAGTTGGTCACCAGGGCGCCGACGCCGGGAAGGCAGAGCTGGCCCCCATGCGTGTGCCCGGCCAGTGCCAGGTCGACGCCGTCGGCGACCATCGCGTCCAGCACGCGCTGGTAGGGCGCATGGAGCAGGCCGATCCGCAGCGGCTGCCCGTCGCGGCCCCGGACGGCCGGCTCGACGGCCCCGACGGCACCGCCGTCCTCCGGTAGTTCGGGCATTGGGAAGGCGTCGCGCTCGGCGTGCGGGTCGTCCACGCCGACCAGTTCGATCCTCCGCCCGTGAACGGTGAGCGCGCTCCGGGTGTTAGTCAGGTCCGCCCAGCCTCCCGAAGCCTGCAGGTCGCGCACCTCGCCCCAGGGCAGCGCCACATGCTCCTCATCGAGATTCGCGTAGACCGACCCCGGGGTCGAGCGCAGGTAGCGCGTGGGCAGCTTGAAGATCGTCGTGCGGTAGTCGTGATCGCCCAGGACGAAGGCGCCGGGAAGGTCCAGGAAGGGCTCGAGCGCGCGCTCCAGCGGCTCCAGGCCATTGGCGAAGGACAGGTTGTCCCCGGTGTCGACGACGACGTCAGGACGCAAAGCGGCCAGGCCGCGCACCCAGGCCACCCGGGCCTCGGTGCGGTTGGTCAGATGCAGATCCGACAGGTGCAGAATCGTGAGCGGATGCTCGTCGGCGGCGAGGAGGGGGACCTCCACGCGCCGGAGCACGGGCATCCGCGCCTCAAGGAGCGTGTAGCCGAGCAGCCCCAATCCTGTGGCAGTCACACCTGCAGCGACGCGGGCGAACGAGCGCGCCGCGCTACGGGTGGCGGGCACCCGTCAGTTCCCGTCCTTGTTGTTCTGAGGCGGTGCCCAGTCGTTCGGCGGAGTCGCCGGGGTGTTCTGGTTGCCCTGCTCGGGAGCGATGCCACTGCGGGAGGGCTCCGTGCCGATCGGCGCCCCCTGTGAGGCCTGAGCCCGGGGCTGCTGCGCCTGGGCCTGATCCTGGGAGGGCTGCCCCTGTGAGACCTGGCCCTGAGGCTCCTGACTCGGCTGGGTCTGGGGGACTGGGGCACCGGCGGAACTCTGCTCCGCAGCCGGGGTTGCTGAGTCCGAGGAGTTGTCGACCGCCCCCGGGGCCTGATCCCCACCGCCTGCGGACGGTGCTCCCGACGGCATGGCGCTCAGGCCGATCGGGTTGAAGTTCTGGGCGGGCTGGCCGGCCAGCGCCGCGTCCATGTACATCTTCCACAGCGGGGCGGGCGCGTCCGAGCCGTACATGGTCTGGTAGTAGCGGCCTCCGACGTACTGGTGGTCCATCGGGTAGTAGCCCTCCGAGTGCCCCAGCCATACGGCGGTCGACAGCTGCGGGGTGAAGCCCGTGAACCAGGCGTTGTCCATGGATTCGGTAGTTCCGGTCTTCCCGGCGGCCGGGCGCCCGTTGAGAGCCACGTCTTTACCGGTGCCCTTACTGTCCTTGCTCAGGACATGGGTGAGGGTCATCGCGGTCTTGTCCGCGGCGTCGGATGTCATCGCCTGGGTGCAATTGGCGGAGGGCACGTCCACCGGGTTGCCCTCGGCGTCATCGATCGAGTCGATGGCGATAGGGCGGCAGTAGACGCCGTGGGCGGCGAAGGCCGCGTAGGCGGCGGCCATCTGCATGGGGGTGGACTCCTGAGAGCCCAGGGCGATCGACGGCGTGGGGGTCAGGGGATCCCCGGAGCTGGTGGTGACCCCGAGCTTGGCGGCCAGATCGGTGATGTTGCAGATGTCCATCTGCTGCGTCATCTTGGCGAAGCCCACGTTAATGGACATGGCGGTGCTCTGGATGACGTTGTGGTTGCCACCCTCACTTGCATTGGCATTGCCGACCTGCCATGTATCGGCCTTGGAGGGATCGCAGGAGATCGTCCATTGGGAGGCGCCGATGGTGGTCGGGGAGGTGTTGAAGGACTCGTATCCCGAGTGGCCCTCCTGATACCACTCCGCCAGGACGAAGGCCTTGAACGTCGAGCCCGGCTGGAAGCCGGAGGTGCCCTCGTAATTCTCCAATCCGCCATGGGCGGCGTCGGCGTTGAGGGATATCTGCGTGGTTGAGCTGTCGCCCTCGACCTCCACGCCGTAATTCGTGTTCTGACTCATGGCCACGATCCGACCGGTGCCGGGCTCGACCGAGGACAGGGCGGCCTTGACGTTGGACGGATCGGCCGTGGGCACGTACTGCTGGACGGCGGCGTCCGCGGCCGCCTGCTTGCTCATGTCCAGCGTCGTGGTGATGGTCAGGCCGCCTCGCAGCAGCCGCTTGTTGCGCTCCTCGCGCGTGGCGCCGAACAGCTCCGAGTTCTCGATCTCGGCCTTCACGTACTCGCAGAAGTAGGCCGCCGACCCGGCGGTACCGCAGCCGCCCACCGTCTCGGTCACATTGAGGATGTCCTCGATCTGGGTGTCATGGCCCGCCTGCCATTCATCCTGGTTGATGAACTCCTCCTCGAGCATCTTGTCCAGAACCCAGTTCATACGGTCCTTGGCCTTGTCCGGGAAGGCGATCGGGTCGTAGGCGCCGGGCGCGTTGGTCAGGCCCGCCAGAAGAGCCGCCTCCGGGATGGTGAGCTCCTTGGCGGAATGGGAGAAGTAGTGACGCGATGAGGCCTCGACACCGTAGGTGGATGGGCCGAAGGCGGCGATATTGAGATAGCCCTCGAGGATTCGCTCCTTGGCGTCGGGGTACTTCTGCTCCAGAGTCAGCGCATACTTCATCTCGCGGATCTTGCGGCCGGCCGAGCGCGCGGTCGCGGCCGACTGCGCCGACGGGTCGTCATTCTGGACGGCCGCCTCCACCAGGACGTTGCGGACGTACTGCTGGGTCAGGGTCGAGGCGCCCTGGGAGCCTCCGTTGGCATTGGACGCCACGGCGCGGACGATGCCGGTCGGGTCCACGCCCTTGTGCTGGTAGAAGCGCTGGTCCTCGACGGCGACGATCGCGTTCTGCACGGTGGGCGCGATCTCTGACAGAGGTACGACGATGCGGTTCTCGGCGTAGAACTGAGCGATCTGGGTGCCGTCAGAGGCCTTGATGTTTGAGATCTGGCTCGGCTCGAGAACTTCGAAGTCATCGGGGAGCTCGTCGAAGAAGTTGGCCGACGCGTTCGTGAAAGCCGCCGCGGCGCCGACGGCGGGCATCGCGAACCCGGCGGTGAGAATGCCCCCTGCGCTCGACAGGAGCACGAAGACCAGGAGCATGGAGACCACCTGAGCGGGCGAGAGCGACCTGCTGCGGGAGGAAGACTTCGACATGGGGCACAGCCTACGGGCAATCGTCCGCCTGCGCAGTGGGCTACGACGCGAATGATCTGAGAAGAATCTAAGAATCCTGCGGCAGGAAGGCGGTTGGCCGGGAGTGGTGGGAAGCCGGTTGGAGACCGGCTCGGGGTCGAATTCCGGCGTGCGGCCGCTGCGTTCGACATCCGTTCGACGCTCGCCCGCGGGGGTTCACAAGCGGCCTTCGAGCGCGGGTTGGGCGCGTCGATCCATGTACGGTCCGGGAGCGGATTTGGCTTGACGTTGACGTTTGACATACGGTCGTCGGTGTGATGCGGCTGACAGTGCTGTTGGCCGACTCAGCTAGGGAGAAAGAAAGATGACGACGACCGACCAGACCTGGGCAGTCCGAGCGGCGTGCGCCAATGTTGATCCAGACCAGCTTTTCGGCAAGGGCGCTGAGCAGCGCGACATACGATCGCTGTGTTTCGCGTGCCCGGTTCGCATGGAGTGTCTTGCTGAGGCTCTCGACTCCGACTCCTCCTTCGGGGTGTGGGGCGGACTGACCGAGCGCGAGCGCCGAGCGCTGCTGCGCCGATTCCCCGAGGTGACCGATTGGAGTGAATGGCTGCGCCGGGAGGACGACGATCTCGTCGCCGAAATCCACGCTCGACGCGCCCCTCGGATTCTGGCACGCGTGAGGTGAGGCGATCGGGCACCTGGCGCGTTCCGGCGTCGAGGTCCGGCTCCGGCGTCGAGATCTGTCGGGTGCCGCTGAGCACCGCTGAGTGAGATCGGTCCGTCGGACCGATCTCGATGCGGAGACGGACCGATCTCGGCTCTCTAGGCTTTCCCGTCCTGCCGGGATGCCCGTAGGCTCGCGTCATGACTACTCAGCCGACCAGGTGGGAATACGCCACCGTGCCCCTGCTCACCCATGCCACCAAGCAGATCCTCGATCAGTGGGGTGCTGACGGGTGGGAGCTCGTTCAGGTCATTCCCGGCCCGGCCGGCTCGGACAACCTCGTCGCCTACCTCAAGCGTCCGCGCGACTGAGCGTCTGACCCGAGGTGATTTGAGTTGACCTGAGCTGAACCGGGCATCGCCCTCGGTCGAGTTCAGCCGAGGGCGATACCCGATGCTCCGATCGCCTCAGTGCGACTCAGCGCGACTCAGTGCAGCTCAGGTCGGCTCGGTGCGGTTCAGCGAGTGTCAGCGCGCGCGACGCCGGAGGCGATCGACGTCGAGCAGCGTGACGGCGCGCCCCTCCAGGCGGATCCAACCGCGGGAGACGAATTCGGCCAGTGACTTGTTGACGGTCTCGCGCGAGGCGCCGACGAGCTGGGCGAGCTCCTCCTGGGTCAGGTCGTGCGGGACGTGCACGCCGTCCTCCGTCGTCGAGCCGAAGCGGTCGGCCAGGTCCAGCAGGGCCTTGGCAACGCGGCCGGGAACGTCGGAGAAGACCAGGTCGGCCAACGCGGTGTTGGTGCGGCGCAGTCGCTGGGCCAGGGCGCGCAGCATGTCCTTGGCCAGGGTCGGATGCGACTCAATGAAGCCCATGAGCTGGCTGTGCTCGAGCGTGAGCAGCTCGGTGGGGGCCACGGCGGTTGCCGTCGTCGAGCGCGGGCCCGGATCGAACAGGGTCAGCTCGCCGACCACTTCGCCGGGACCGAGCACGGCCAGCAGGTTCTCCCGACCGTCCGCAGAGGCGTGGCCGAGCTTCACCTTGCCGGCGAGCAGGATGTAAAGGCGATCGCCGGCGTCCCCCTCGTTGAAGAGGGTCTCGCCGCGACGCAGAGTCGTCTGCGTCATCATGGCGCGCAGCTCGTCCTGCTCCTCGGGACTCATGCCCTCGAACAGCGGGATTCTGGCGATGATGCTGTCTTCCACGAAGGTCCTCCTGTGGGGTCGATCGGCTGGGTCCCGGCCTTCGGCGGGCAGCCCTGTGTCATATCCTGCCATGGCTTGTGATCTGTGGCACGCGGACGAGCATTGTAGTCTTGATTGTGACCCGAGCAAGTCTCCCGGGGACGGGACGCGCGGCGAGTCGGCGGAATAGGCGAGCGGGGCTGAAGATCGTGGGGACTGAAGCGGGGCTGAACGCGGGTGAACGGAGTCAGGGGAGTCAAGGGAGCGAGAGGAATGGGAGGAGCCATGGGTGCGTCAGTGCCGATCGGCGGTCCGGGGTTCGCGCTTCCCGCGGCTTCTGAGGTCTCGACGGACCTGCTCGATGTCCCTGGCGCGCATGGTGCCGGCTCATGCGCCTCCACCGCTCTGCGCGCCCGCGCCGTCGATGATGAGCTCACCGCCGTCTATCCCGGGGCGCACTGCACCTTGGACCACGACGGCCCCTTCCAGCTCCTGGTGGCCACGGTTCTGTCCGCTCAGACCACCGATGCTCGAGTCAACACCGTCACCCCCGAGCTCTTCGCGCTCTGCCCCGACGCCGGTGCGCTGGCGGCCGCCGACCCCGACGATCTCGAGGCGCTGCTGCGACCGCTGGGCATGCAGCGCACCCGCGCCGAGCGGCTCATCGGCTTGGCGAGCGGTCTGGTCGAGCGCTTCGACGGCGTCGTGCCCCAGGGGCGGGAGGCGCTCATGACTCTGCCCGGCGTCGGGCGCAAAACCGCCAATGTTGTGCTGGGCAACGCTTTCGGGCGGCCGGCCATCACCGTGGACACCCATGTGGGCCGTCTGTCGCGGCGCCTGGGCTGGACGACCGCGAAGGATCCGGTGCGGGTGGAGCGCGATCTGAGCGCCCTGTGGGAGCCGGAGCGCTGGACCGACGGCTGTCATCGCCTCATCGAGCACGGGAGGGCGGTGTGCGGCGCGCGCGCACCGCGGTGCGGCGAGTGCGTGCTCCTCAATGCCGAGTTGTGCCCTCAGGTGGGCGTCTGAGGCTCATCCGGGGCTGAGGTCGCCTCGGGGCTCGCTACCGCCTTTTCTCGACTTCGGTCAGGAACGGCAGGAGCGCGTCGATGAATTGCTCGGGAGCCTCCTCGTGGGGGAAGTGCCCGGCGTCGCGCACGGTCACCTGCCGCAGATGGCCCGCAACGTGGTGAACGTCACGCGCATAGGCCTGTGCCGGCTGAACCGGATCCAGCTCGCCCTGCACGCTCATGACCGGGACCTCCGCAGGAGTGTTGAGGCAGGCGATCTCCTCACGACTGAGCGCTGCGCGACGCACTGTCTCCAGTGCCGAGTGCGCCGCGCCGGGTCGCGCCAGGAGGGCCGCGTAGTACCCGGCCGACTCGGTCACGGTCTGCTTGGTGCGAGGACCCGCCCAGGAGCGCAGCAGGCGATCGATGCCCGACGTCGTGCGCAGCGACCGTTCCGGCAGCATCGGGGTCTTCAGCCACAGGTACTGAACGACCGCTCCGGAGACGACTCGTCCGCGCAAGGACCTCAGCGCCAGCGGATGCGGCGCGCCGACGGGCACGATCGCCACGGTCATCGTCGGCTCCTGGTTCGCCAGCGCCCACGCGACCTGCCCGCCCAGGCCCGCTCCGATGACAATGGCCCGCTCGTGCCCCAGGGCTCGCACGACGGCGGCCATGTCGGAGGCCAGGGTCACCAGGTCGTAGCCCGATGGCGGCCGGTCCGAACCGCCGAAGCCCCGCAGATCCGCGGCGGCGACGCGGTGGCCGGCCTCAGCCAGGGGGCCGATGACGTGCCGCCACGCCCACCAGCATTCGGGGAAGCCGTGAACAAGCAGAATCAGGGGCTTCGCTGGGCCGGCGTCCTGAGCGTCCGTGTTCGCGGCAGAGGGGAGCTCCTCATGTCCGGCGAGGGCGGCGTGGAACTGGGTTCCGCCCGCGGTGAGGTCGCGATGGGCCCAGGGGCCGGGGCGATTGACGATGACGGGCACCAGGGCAGCCTAAATGATCGGCTGGACGGATGCGGGCCGGCCCGGCGGGCTCCAACGTCAACGGCGTTTCGTTGCACGGACGGCGGTTTCTCGCATCTTTCTGACCTCTATGCTCAGAAAGATGCGAGGAATCTCCGTTGACGTTGCGGAGGCGCATTCACGTTCCAGGCGTCCGGGCGGCGTCATGCTTCCCGTCAGGTCAGCAGGAGACTGATGACGACATAGGTCCCGGTCCCGCCGATCAACGACAGGCCGATCGCGCGGCGCCACAGGTGCAGGCCCGCCGTCGCCGCGATTCCGGCCACCGCCGGCAGCCATGCGGCCGGGGCGGTGCCGACGTCGCCGAGCGTATAGGCCACGAGCACGACCATGACGCCCAGCGGCATGGCCGAGGACAGGAAGCCCAGCAGTGGACTGGTGCTGCGGCCCCGCAGGAGGGCGAAGGGAGCGATGCGGCAGGCGAAGGTGATGAGTGCGACGACAACGACCGCGACGGCTATCTGAGGGTTGGTCAGCGTCAGCATGACTCATCCTTCCCGGATGCGCGCGATCCAGAGGTTGATCCAGAGGCTTCTGAGCTGGTGACGGCGCCGGCATCGGAGCGCGGTCCCCGCGCCTGTGCAGCGCGTGCAGCGCGGCGCGAGCGCCAGCCGTAGAGCGCGATGAGCCCCACCGCCAGTAAGCCAAGGGCGCTGAGCAGCGCCGCCGATCCGCCGATCGTCATGCCCACGACACCGGCGAGGACGCCCACGATCAGGACCGCCAGATCCGGGTGGCTCTTCCAGCTCTCGATCGTCAGGACGACGAACAGCGAGGTCAGCACGAAGCCCAGCAGCTTGATGTCATCGCCGACCAGTGCGGTCAGCCCGGTGCCCGCCAGCGCCCCCACCGTCGTGCCCAGGGTCCACGAGGCCTGGCTGACCGCCTCGACTGTGATGATGTAGCGTCCACTCATCGCTCCCCGGTCCTTAGAGGCGAGCAGTGCGTAGACCTCGTCGGTGATCGCGTGGACGGCGTAGAGGCGGGTGGGCAGGCTCCCGCGTACGCGATCGAGTGGGAATCCGAGTCCGTAGAAGACGTGCCGTCCCGAGATGAAGACGGCGGAGGCCGCGATCGCCGCCAATGGCTCGCCCACCCCGGCCAGGGGCGCGAGCAGCATCTGCATGGTTCCGGAGTAGATGACGATGCTCCACACCGGCGCCCACCACCAGGACAGTCCCTCGGCGACCAGCAGCATGCCGGCGGCCAGCCCCAGCGTGACGTAACCGATGATGATGGGCACGACGTCGCGCAGGGCATCACCCACGGAACTCATGGCCGGGCTTGACGGGCTTGTCGGGTCTGCCGGGCTTGTTATGCCTTTTGGGCTTTCTGGGGACGGCGCAGTGGCGGGGTCGGGCACATCCCCAGGTTAGCGGCCGTTCCTATTGCTTCCCCGTGCTTCCCCATGTGCGCTTCCCTATGCACTCAGGATGCGTGCGCCTGGGCGGGTCGTGCGAAGCGCACGCTCGTCAGCCTCTCCCACTGTTGCGCTCCGCCAAACCCCCGCTCAACCCCCGCTCAACCCCCGCTCAACCCCCGCTCGACCTCGGCTCAATCCTCGCCGTCCGCCCGGCACGGACCGTCTGCGCGGCTCAAGATCTCCTGCTCGTGCCGTCCGGCGCGTCGCGCCGAGTGCGAGACGACTCCGACCATCACCATGAACAGGCCCAGGGCCAGGAACTTGCCCGTGACCGCGTCGGTCCACAGGTAGGTGCTCAGGCTCTGGCCGAGGGCGGACTGGGTGCTCAGATTGTTGAGGAAGGGCGTGAACGTATCCGTCATCACGCCCGGGGCGATGAGGAAGGGGAGTCCCAGCAGGATCGAGATGACGCCGACGATGATGCTGCCCACGGAGGTGCGGCGCGCCACCCACATGGCGATGATGAGGGCGAGCGCCCCGATCGCCAGCTCGGTCAGGCCACGCGCGGACAGATCGAAGGCGTAGGAGCCCGAGGCGCGGACGGTCGCCATGGCGGCGCCGTCGTGGAGGAAGAACCAGGTCACCGGCAGTGCGATGATCGATACGAGAGCTCCGGCCCAGTGCGTAGCGGTTCGAGATTTCGGTTGGCCGACAACGATGGAGCCGTCCAGCGGGACATCGTCGTCGCCGACTGCGGCGGTACGACGGGATCTCCGCCTGGTCCTGTCCGCATGAGCCGTCGACTGCGCGGGCACGGCGTCGGGGCTCTCGCCGTCGCCCGCCCCAGATGACGCGCTGCGCCCCGTGGACTCGCCCGTACCACGCGCCGTGGCCGCGGGCGATGCTGCTGCGGCGTTGAGTGCCGGGTCGGCGGTGCTCGGCTTGTCCGCCGCCTCCAGGGGGGCCTGGGCCGCAGTGAGCGGGGCCGGCTGGGCCGGGGTGAACAGGGAGCGACGGCGCACCGCGGTGTCCTCGACAGGCTCCTCGGCGGCCTCGTCGTGCTGCCCGGTGTCGGGCGTGAGCACGATCGGCTCGGGCTTCTCCAGATTGAGGGGGTCGGCGGCGGCTCCTCCGGCGGGGAGCCCGCCCGCGGCAGGTGCTGTGGGCGCTGCAGGTTCTGCAGATTCTGACGGTTCGGCGGAGCCCGCCGGTTCTGCCTGCCCCGGCAGGCTGTCGGGCATGCCCTGAACGGGATTCGCGGGTCCTGCGGAGGCGGGCGGCTCCTGAGGGGGCGTTCCCGTGTTCTCGGCGGCGACGGCGCCGGATGCGTATGTTCCGTGCTGAGGTGTGTGCGGGGTGGCGGTTCTGGGCGCGCCGTGCTGCGGGGTATGCGGGGTGGCGGTTCTAGGTGTGCCCGGTGGCGGGGTGGCGGTTCTGGGCGCGCCGTGCTGAGGAGTGTGCGGAGTGTGCGGAGTCGCGGTTCCTGAGCCGGGGCCGTTGGCCGTGGGAGTGACCGGAGTCGCGTCGGAGTCGCTCTGTGCTGTCTGTGCTGCTTGTGCTGCCGGCGTTGTTTGCGCGGCCTGCGTGGGGGGAGCCTCCTGCATGTCCAGGATCTCCCCATCGGCATCGAGCACCGGCGCAAGGGCCGGTACCTCCAGCGAGGGCTCTCCGGTAGCGGGGGTGCCTCCGGTGTCGACGGACTTGTCCCGAGCAGTGCGGTCGGGCGTTTCGTCTTCGGGACGACTGGGGTTGTCAGTGCTCACTGGGACCTCCTTCTCTATCTATCACCGTAACCGTGAGCCGGGTCGGTCCGGCAGAGGCGTGCCGAGGCGGCCGCTGTGGGGTGCCGCTCGTCGTGCGCCTGTCATACGCGGGCGATTCCACTGGCCGGCGTCGCCGACTCCGCGCTCTTGAGACCGGCCAGCTCGCCTGCCCGGCCCCGACGTCTCGCCAAGTGGACTCCCCATCCTGTTGTGGTGAGCAGCAGGCCGGTCGTGATGAGCCCCATGCCGGTGGGGTCGTTGGGCAGCCACTGCATGAGTTGCGCGGCTCCGGGCGTGGCCGGCCACGCACCGCGAAGCAGTGCGGGCAGGCCGGCGAGCATGAGCAGCGGCCCGGTTGCCCGGGCTCCGAGGGTTGAGCGGCCCGCGAAGAAGGTCCCCAGGGCGAGCAGGCCGAGAGCGGCGAGTGCTCCCAGTGCTCCCGTGAGCTTCTTGCCCGGTCCGACCAACTCGGCGTAGCCGTGCTGGAGGAGCCCCAGGGCGACGAGGAACGCCGTGGCGGTCACCACGAAGGACATCACGTGGTCGCGGCGCCTCGACGGCGGGGCCGGCGGTGTCACCCCCATGGCGCGGTCGGCTGCGGCCAGGCGCATCGCCAGGCGCGCGTCGGCGCGTCCGGCGCGGCGGGCCCGACGCATCCCCCACGAGCCTCCCAGCAGCACGCCCGCCGCAATCAGCAGTGCACCAGTGGGGATGAAGGCGCGCGCCCACGGCATGGGGGAGGACTGGGCGCCCTGCGGGGCGCAGAGCACGACCGCGTGCACGGCCAGTGCAACCAGGCCGGCCACAAGCCCGCCCAGCGAGGAGCGCACGGCGAAGAACCCCTGCGCCATGGAGCACACCGCCAGCGCCAGGACGATGAGGAGCAAGGCCCAGGGCAGTCGGTGGTGCGCGACGAAGTACGACGCGATACCGAGCGGGGCCATGATCAGGGGCGGTAGGACGAGCCCGACCGCAGCGGTCAGTAAGTAGTCGGCGCGCCGAGGGCGCGGGGCGATCTGCACTCCTCCGGACGGCGTCGGGGCCGCGGCTCGTGCGTCGAGGGACTGTGCGGGGGTCACGGCTCGAAGCCTAGATGATCAGTGCCGGTGGTGCGGGGTCGGCCGGGCGCCATGCGAGGCCACGCGCCGTCGCTGACCGGCATTGGTCGGATTCTTCCCGCGTTTTCTTTCTGCGTTTCGATGGCGGCGATGGCGGCAATGGTGGCGACTGTGACTCGACGACGGTGACTACAGTGTGTGCCGTGATCAGCACGACGGTGAGTATCGGGCTGGGACCGGGCCCCGGGCGAGGTGCGGGCCCGGCGTCGCGCAGAGCTGCTCGGGACCCCCGTGGTGACCTCGATCCGGCTGCCGAGGCGCTGCGCGCGATCGCCTCCGACGCCCGGATCGTGAGCGCCGAGCAGGTCCTGCGTCAGGCCTCGGCCGAGCTGCGCTTCCACGAGGCCCTGCGACGTCGATGGCGCGAGGCGCGCGCCGAGTCGGCGGTGCGGGGCGCGATCGCCTCTGGCGGTGTGGAGGGCGTGGTCCTGCCTTCCTCCGTTCTGCGCGACGCCGTCGCCGCCGGCGGTCTCACGGAGGCGTCCACGGGCGAGCCTTCGCTGGACGCCGTCGCAGGACTGTGGCGGGCCGGGACTCGCCTGGCGGCCTGGATGCCCGACCTGCGCGGTGAGACGCGACCCGCGCAGCCGAGTCCCCGGACGCTTCTGGCGACTCTGCATCGGGATGTGGCCGGGCCCATCGCCATGGCCGGACGCATCCCCCTGAACGCCGTCGCCGTTCCCCGCCCCGCCGGGACCGCGCCGATCGAGGGCGGGCCGGGTTCCGCCCCCGACGGCGAGGCGCTGACGGCGCGTCTGGAGGGGATGATCCGCCTCGTGGACCTGGACGGGGTGTCCGCGCTCGTGCGCGCCGCCGTGGTGCATGGGGAAATGGTGGCGGCGCGGCCCTTCCTCATGGGCAACGCCGCCGTCGGCAGGCTGCTGGTGCGTCACCTCATCACCCGCGACGGGCTCGAGCCGACCGGGGTCGCCGTCACCGACCAGTACGCGGCCCGTGCGCCGTCCGTGTATGCCGATGCGGTCGCAGCCTATGCCGGCGGCACCCATGACGGGGTGGTGGCGTGGGTCGTGTGGCAGGCCGAGGCGATCCTCGTGGGGATTCAGGAGGCGCAGGCGATCTGCCGGAGTGTCCAGGCCGGCACGACCGCCGTTGAGTGAATCCCGGGCCTCGGGTCAGTGGTGCCGGCGTGGTCCCGGGCCTCAGTGGTTCCGGGCCGTCGGGAATGCCGTGTCGTCGCGGCCATCGCGTCGCCTGGTGACCGCGAGGCCGGCGGCACCGGCGATGACGGAGATTCCGACGATGGCTGCGATGACGGTGATGATCGCGATGAGTCCCGTCGCATTCCGGGCGAGCCCTGAGCCTCTGGGCCCGTGCGCTGCGGTTTCCTTACGAGTTCGCGGGCGCGCGCGTACCGGTACCGGTTGTTCGAAGTCCCGTACCGGCCAGCCCTGCGCGTCCGCCAGGCGTCGCAGGTCCCGGTCGGGGTTGACGGCCACCGGGTGGCCGACGGCCTCGAGCATGGGGCGATCGGAGATGGAGTCGGAGTACGCCCATGAACGGGAGAGGCTGATGCGATGCGCGCTCGCGTCGGCCACCAGGGCATCGACCTTCGCCCCGTGGAGAAGACTGTGCTCGATCCGACCGGTGAAGCGGCCCTCGGCATCGACCTCCATGCGGGTGGCGATGGCGCGGTCGGCTCCGACGAGCGCGGCGATTGGCTCGACCATCTCGGCTGAGGAGGCCGAGACCACGACGACGTCGTGACCGGCCCGGTGGTGGGCCTCGATGAGGTCCAGGGCCTCGGCGTAGACGGCGGGCTCGATCACGGTGGCCAGGGCATCGCACACGACGGCTTGAAGATGCGCGCGCTCGATGCCCGCGGACATGAGTGCCAGGCGCTCCATGAGACGGCTGGTCTGACTCTCATCGGCGCCCATCAGGAGGTAGGGCAGTTGGGCGATGATGCCGCGCGCCAACGAGGTGGTTGAGATCAGGCCGCTGCGCCGCATGGGGGAGCCCAGGGCGAACGTGGTCGATGTCGCCAGGATGGTCTTGTCGAGATCGAAGTAGGCGCAGGTTCGCCAGGAGGAGCCCTCGGGTGAGGCGATGTCGTCAGGGGTGTCAGGAGTTTCGGGGCCTTCGGGGCCTTCAGCGGGTCTCCCGGCCTGGAGCTCGAGGGCGTCGCGGTTCCTCGGAGTCGTCACAGTGCTCACCTCCCCCGCTCGTTGTGTGATAGCAACCACAAGGGTACCCGACTGTGCGGGGCGTGCGGGATCGTCCGGTCGGTGCAGTGGACGCATGGACACACATGGACACACGTGGACAGCGGCGCAGGCCCGATCGCTATACGGGCTCCTGACTATGGGCTCCGGGCTCCACAGGGAGCGCGGCGCACTCGTCGTCCACAGGGATCGAAGCGGCGGGGTGCGGCTCCATGGCGCCTGTCTCACTCTGGAAGCGCGGGGAACGCAGAGGAGCCCCAGAGGGGGACCCCGTTCTCCTCCCGCCCTCACCACCGAAGGAGTCGCCGTGCCAGATCTGACCGCCTCGTCAGCTGTTCTCGATGCGCCGGGCTCACGGCTCGCCGTGGGCGCGCCGCCATCGTCGGAGTCTCCCGGATTCCGGCGTGCCGCTCGTGCCCCTGGTGAGCCCGTTGAGCCTGCTGGACCCGTTGGGCCTGCTGGGGCAGCCGGAGATGCCAGGGCTACCGGATCTACTGGGGCCGGCAGAACGTCCGGGCCTGCCGGGCAGCTCGTGCGGACCGTCGATGGCGCCCCACTGACGCCCGACGTCCGTGTCCTCGTTGTCACAGTTGCCACAGGTCGGGCGGCCCCTGCTGCGCCGATCGGCCCCGCTTCGCTTGCCGGCTCTGCCGATGCTGCGGCCCGGGCCTCCCGGGCCGCCCCGCTCGCTCCGCATGCGCTCCGGTCCGAGGCCGTGCCGGAGGACTTGTCGGGGGCGCTGTCCGGCGACCTGTCCGCGTCCCAGATCGACGATGTCCTCGCTCTTGTCCGCGCCTGTACCGGACACGGTCCGTCTCTGTGCTCTGCCGGCGACCTGAGCTCCGCCGTCGTCGAGCTTCTGGAGAACACCGGCGCCGTCCTTCTTCTGGGCCGTGCGGACGTGCTGGCCGACGCCCCCGTCAGCGCGTGCCCGGGCGGGGAGCATCTGAGTGCTCTCGCTCTGGATGCGTTGGCCGCTCCGGATGGCGCCGATCGACTCGTCGCCGCTCTGCTGAGTGCGCAGCATCCGCCGCGCGCCCGAGTCGTTGCGCTCATCGGAGCTCGTGGCGGCCTGGGCGCGAGCACATTCCTGCTCCACCTCGCACGCGCCTGCGCCGCTGCGGGCGCCCGAGTCGCAATCCTGGATGCCGACCCGGCGGGCGGTCTCGGCCTGCTCATCGGCGACGGTGTCGTTCCCGGCCTGCATTGGGGCGACCTTCCAGTCGGTGAGGCGGCTTTCCGCCCCGATCGCCTCGTTCCTGTTCTGCCCACCTGGCTCGGCATGCCCGTCCTGACCGGGGACGGGCGCGGCGGGGTGCGCTTCCCGGCGTCCGTCGGCCCCGCCCTGGAGGCGCTGAGCGCGCACCATGATCTCGTTCTCGTCGACCTGCCACGGGGTGCTGAGCTCCCACCGGGCTGTCTGTGTCTGCTCGTAACCGGTCTGGACCTGCGCTCGGCGGTGGCGACCGAGGCCCTGGTGGCCCGCGCCCGCTCGACCAGAGCTGAAAACGTGTCGGTGGCGCTGGCGGTGCGTCCAGTCGGGGAGGACGTCAGCCCCGACGATCTCGAGGCCATGACCGGAGCGCGGGTGATGGCCAGGATTCCCCACGATCGCGCTGTCGCCCAACGGGTGGCGCGTGGTGATGATCCGACCAGGGGCCGGGGCGGTACTCGCCGTGCCGCTCGCGCCGTAGCGGGAGAGCTCGTCGGGCTTGCCGGGGAGGGGTCGCCATGGTGAGCCCATGGCGGTCGTTGCCGTCATCGCGCCCCCTGAGCTCTCGAGGATCTCACGAGTTTTCGGGAGGTTCCGACGCGCATGAGACGAGTGCGGACGGGCGCTCCGGTGGGGAGCTCGCCGCCGTGCGCGGTGCGCTGGCTCGCGGGGCCGGCCTGGAGCGCGCTCTGGGGGAGGGGGCAGCCCCCACGACCGGCGCCGGTGGCCTGGCCCGCCTGAATCGTCATGTGCGCGCCGACGTCGAGGGCGCCGGCCCGATGCTCCAGCCGCTTCTTGAGACCGAGGGCGTCACCGACGTTCTCGTCGGTGCAGGCCGTACCTGGATCGATCGCGGCCGCGGCCTGGAGAACATCGCCGAGGCCGCCCTGCCGGAGGCACAGACGCGCGCGCTCGCGGTGCGCATGGCCGCCTCCTGCGGGCGCCGGCTGGACGACGCCTGTCCCGTGGTCGATGCCACCCTGCCCGACGGCACCCGCCTCAACGCCGTTCTGCCGCCCCTGTCGGCCGACGGCACGCTTATCTGCCTGCGTACCAAACGGCGCAGCGCCTTCACCCTGGGCCAGCTCGTCGAAGCGGGCACGGTCGCGCCCGGCCTGGATTCGGTGCTGGCGGCGCTTATTGAGACGCGGGCCTCCTGCCTCATCACCGGGGCCACCGGTACCGGAAAGACGACCCTCCTGGCCGCTCTCCTCGGCCTAGTGAGCGCCACCGAGCGCATTGTGTGCATTGAGGAGGCCGCCGAGCTGCGTCCGGACCACCCGCATGTCCTCCATCTTCAGGAGCGCGGCGACAATGTCCAGGGGGTCGGGGCCGTGCCCATGAGTGCGCTTGTGCGCACGGCGCTGCGCATGCGGCCCGATCGCATCGTCCTGGGGGAGTGCCGCGGACCCGAGGTGCGTGATGTGCTCACCGCGCTCAATACCGGGCATGAGGGCGGTTGGGCGACATTGCACGCCAACTCCCCGGCGGATGTCCCCGCTCGCCTGACGGCGCTCGGAGCCCTCGCCGGGCTCGATGAGACCGCGGTGGCCGCCCAGGCCGTCAGTGCGCTGGATGCCGTCATCCATCTGCGGCGCAGCGGCGCGACTGGCGGCGGGATTGCGGGGAGGCGGTCCCCTCGGAATGGGACGGCGGAGCGGAGCTCGACGCGGGGGAGCGACGGCCCGGATAGCTGCGCGAGCCCGGAGCAGGACGCCATGTCATCCCGGTCATCCCGGACTCGGCGCTACGTGTCGGGTATCGGCATGCTGCGTCGAGGCGCTCAGGGGAGCCTCGTGTGCGAGGACGCGCTCGTCGTCGCTCTGGATGGTGCGGCCGGCACGGTCTGTGCGGTCAGTGCCGGGCCTGCGGTTGATCGGCTGGCCGAGCGCATTGGAGCCGCGCCGGTCGCGGCGGCGATGAAGGGTGGCACGTCATGGACTCCACTGTGATCGTTGTCGGGATACTGGTGGCGCTGGCGGCCGCCGTTGTCACGCTCCCAGCCAGACGCGAACGCCCGGCCGGTCTGGATGTCCGCCTGGATGCTGCGACCGGAAAGGGTGCCGACGGCGGCTCGGTGAGGTCTCAGTGCGATGTTGGCGGCGTCGGCAGCGTCGGTGGCACTGATGTTGGCCTGATGCTGACCGAGGTCGCCACGCTGCTGCGCGCCGGGGCGACCCCGCGGCGCGCCTGGTCCCGCTCTCTGGCGCGCACGGGCGTGTCTGAGGGCGTCGAGCCTGGCGACGACGGCGTTCCGCCCGCCCTGCTCGACTTGGGCGAGGCCGCCCCTGAACGGTGGTGGCCGGTGCGAGTCCGCGGCCGCTGGGTGTGGAGACCGCCGTTTCCCGGACCGGGTCTTCGCGCCGCCCGGGAGCGGCGTCGGGCGGCCGCGGCGGCGGTGCCCGGGGCAGTGGCGGCGTGCAGGCTCACCGCTGCGCTCGGCGCCCCCCTGGCCGAGATCCTGGAGGCGGTCGCCGGCGGGGTCGCCGAGTCCGGTCATGCCGAGGCTTCGCGCCGCACCGCGCTGTCGGGGCCGCAGTCCACCGCCAGGCTGCTGGCCATGCTGCCGCTGGTCGGCCTGCTGCTGGGCGCGGCCGTGGGCGCCCGCCCCGAGGAGGTGCTGCTTGACGGCGGGATGGGAAGCGCACTGGGAGTCCTCGGCGTCGGGCTCATGATTGTGGGGCGCCAGGTGACGGCGCGGATGGTCGCGTCCGCGACGGTGCCGACGAGCCGAGTCGACGAGGCGCTCGTGCTGGACCTGGCCGCTGCCGCACTGGCCTGCGGAGCATCCCTGCCCGGAGCACTGCAGGCCCTCGGGGAAGCGCTGGAAGAGGAAGAACTGGTGGTCGCAGGCCGGGCGCTGCTGCTGGGCGCGGATTGGGACGAGGCCTGGAAAGCTCCCGACAACGAGGAGTGGCGGCAGCGGCGGAGGCGTCTTGAGGGCTGCCTGCGGCCCGGCTGGGAGGACGGGGCCTCACCGGCGCCGCTTCTGACGGGCACAGCGGCCTCATTGCGCGCCGGTAGACGGGCCGCCGACGAGGAGGCGGCCGAGCGGTTGGCGGTGCGGCTCGTGCTCCCGCTGGGCCTATGCCACCTGCCGGCCTTCATCGTACTCGGGATCGCGCCCGTGGTGATGAGCGTCGGTCTGGACCTCTTGGGAGGGTGATCCGCTGAACCCGATCGGGCACCGCTGCGCTGTATCGAGCAGGCTGCGTCGAGATCGGTCCGGTTCCGCCTCGAGATCGGTCATAGTCCGCGTCGAGATCGGTCGTACTCCGTACCGAAATCGGTTCACTTCCGCCTCGAGTTTATGGTGGTTTGGTTGTGTGAGGTGGGGAGTGCCTGATGGGTGTGGTTGTCTTCGGTGTTGCACATGGGAGCCTCGGGCCTTTGTGTAGTGTGCGCTGTTTTTGTTGAAATGACGGGCTTTCTGGTGATCGTCGTGTGTGGCGGTCGGGTTCCCATGTGCGGTGAGGGGGTCTGTGCACATGGGAGCGGAACCGTGGCCACTGCCAGAATTAATTTTCCTCATGATTCCGCGGTTTCTACCGATACGGGGCGCGCGTGAGTGTGCAACGGCCACCCCCCCCGTACACGCGGGCATCAGGACAAGGGTTTTCATGCTGAGTAATTGCGGTGATGATCGCCCCCGGCCCATGCGAGCATCAGTAGAGTCGGCTCACGGCGGTACGGCTCGACTTATCCGTCCCCCAACCCCGAGACATCGCACCACGCACCGGGTTGTGACCGATCTCGAGCTGGAAGCGGACCGATTTCGACGCGGAGTACGACCGATCTCGGCACGGGTTATGACCGATCTCGCGGTGGGGAGCGACCGATTTCGACGCGGAACTCGACCGATCTCGACGGAGGGGGGCAGAGGGGTGCGGGAGTGGTAGGGGCCGCGAAGAGCCCTCACATCATGGCACCATATGCTCATGGCTCTGTCGAAGAAGCTGCTCAGCCGCGACGAGGTCGTGGTGCGGCACATGCACACCCACATCAAGGCTCTGCTGTGGAGAATCATCCTCGAAGTGGTGCTGGTCGTGATCGGCATCGTCGGCTCGGTGCTGGCCCCGGCTTCGTGGAGTCCCTGGGGCCTGGTCGGCATCTGGGTCGTGGTGCTGGTCGCGAGCGTGCCGCTGCTCGTGGTGCCGTGGCTGCAGTGGTACGCGCACACCTACACGGTCACCACCAAGCGCATCATCACCCGCTCCGGCGTCTTCAGCCGGGCGGGCCATGACCTGCCCCTGACCCGGATCTCCGACATCCAGCTGGACAAGGACTTCACCGACCGCTTCTTCGGCTGCGGCACGCTGGCGCTGCAGACCTCCGCGGACGACCCCCTCCTCCTGCACGACGTGCCCCAGGTGGAGATGGTTCAGGTCGAGATCTCCAACCTGCTGTTCAACGACGTCCAGGGCGCCATCGACGTCGATCCCCGCAGCTGACTGGCGCGCGACTGCCACGTGACCGGCGCGCGACCGGCATGTGATCGGCATGGAGACGCGGATCGGGCTTTTCCGGCGACGCGCGGGGGCCGCGGCCTGGCTGCTCAGCGGCGTTGTCCTGCCGGGAACTGCCTGAAGAGATCCCAGTCTATCTCCAGTTACTGCCGCAATGGCCCGCAATGGGGCTGCTCGCGGCCGCTGCCGGCCCGGGGTGCTTCCGGCGCCTGAGCATTGCGCTGACCGCCGTCTCCGTCATCGGATTCGCCCCGTTGAACATCACGCTCGATGAGCAGTCGCTGTTCGGCCTCTGGGATTCCGAAGGACTCGTGTATGACACGCTGACCATCTGGATCGTGCTCGCCGGCGCCAAGATCCTGCGAGATTCCAGGCGACCAGAACCCGAGGCCTCAGATGAGGCCGCCTGACGAACCGGACTGAGGGCCTGAGAACCTGTCGGCAACGCTGCGGCGCCACTCCTTCCGATTTCGCCCGGGCGTGGGTCCCATGACGGCGGGGCACGACGGCGGCCGCCCAGCCGTCTTGCAACAGCCGGTCGGCCGCCGTCCTGTGTGAGAGCCCGCGCCTCTGCCTCTACCGGCGCCGGTCGGCTTCAGTCGAGATCAGTCGAGAGCCTCGACGACGCCGATCGCCTGGGCCACTCCGACCAACGTCGAGGCGATGCGCACAGCCTCCCAGATCTGCTCGGTGCTCAGGCCCTCACCGCGCACCGTGGCCTCGTGGGCGTTGATGCACTTCTCGCAGCCGTTGATGGTGGACACCGCCAGACTCCACAGCTCGAAGTCGACCTTCTCGACTCCGCCGGCCGAGCCGATGATGTTCATGCGCAGGCCCATGCGCTCGTTGTCGTAGTCGCCGCCGAGGAAATGGCGAGTGCGGTAGGCGACGTTGTTCATCGCCATGATGGATGCGGCGCCGAGCGCGGCGGAACGGGCCTCCTCGCTCAGGTGCTCGCGGGCCTCCTCGGCGACCTGCACGAGCACGGACTCGTTGCGGGTGGCGGCTGCTGCGGCCAGGAAGGTGCCCCACTGCTGCTGCTCGGTCAGCGTCGTGGCGCGGGTCAGGGTGGACAGGTTGAGGGACAGGTCCTTGGCCCAGTCCGGCAGGGCTGAGCGCAGGGTGGCGATGGTCATGGGTGGTCCTTCGTGAGGTAGCAGATGGTTGACGCTGTGCTGAGGCGGTTCCCGAGCTGCGCGGTCAGTGCCTGGCTCGGTACCCGCCCGGGTGGCTGATTCGGCGGCTGATTTCGATGGCTGACTCAGCCCTTCATCTCGGACAGGGCGTCGATGGTGGCGGCGCCGGCCTTCCAGTTGCAGGCGCACAGCTCGTCGGACTGGAGGGCGTCGAGCTGGCGCAGGACCTCTTCGGTGTTGCGACCCACGGAGCCGGAGGTGATGGACACCGACTGGATGACGTTGTGGGGGTCGACGATGAAGGTGGCGCGGTCGGCCACCCCGTCGGCGTTCAGGACGCCCAGGGCGCCCACCAGCTCGCGCTTGAGGTCGCTGGCCATGGGGAAGGGGAGGTCCTGGAGCTTGTCGTGGCTGCGGCGCCAGGCGTAGTGCGTGTACTCGTTGTCCACCGAGACGCCGATGACCTCGCAGTCGCGGTCCTTGAACTCGTCGTACAGGTCGCCGAAGGAGGCGATCTCGGTGGGGCACACGAAGGTGAAGTCCTTGGGCCAGAAGAACACGACGCGCCAGGTGCCCTCGGGGACGGAGGAGGAGACGGCGGTGAAGTAGTCCTCGGGCTTGTCCGCGGCGACGTCCTTGAGGTTGCCGGGGACGACGGCGGTGAGCTCGTAGTCGGGGAACTGATCGCCGATGGTGAGAACGGGCATGGGTGCCTCCTGAGAGCGGTTGGCCGGGCCTGCTGGGACCCGATCGGATCGGGCCCGTGCGGAGCGGCCGGTAAGCGGTTGATGAAACGGTCGATATCTGTTGCGCGACGCCTTGCGGCGCGGGGCTGACTGGCGGTCTGCGCTATGGGCACCAAGGTAGGGCCAAGATTCGATAAGTTCAAACAACTTGTTCGTAGTGAGAAATAAAGAACAACTTATGGTGCTGTTGTTCTGGTGCACCTGCCGGGCGGAGGGCGCATGGAGGGTGCATGGAGAGGCGGGATGGGCACACGCAGACGCGGAGGGCGGGCGGAGACTCGGAATGAGCGGGGAATGGATCCGGAATGAGCGTCGTCGTCCGCGTGTTGCCCCGAATGCCGCTCGGCGGGCTCCGCCCGAGCGATCCGACCCGGGGCGCTGGACCGGAGCGTCCCCGCGTCTCAATGACCTTGCAGACAAGTCCTGGCCGGCCGACGAGCACGAACTCTGACAACTGACCACTCTGAAGGAGACCCGCATGCGACTGAGCGCCCTCGAGCAGATCCCTCTCTTCGCGGGGCGCACACCCCGCCGGGTCATTGAGGACACGGTCCGCCTGGCCCGCGGCCTGGAGGACAGCGGCTACCACCGCTTCTGGATCGCCGAGCACCACAACACCAGCGCCTTCGTCTCCAGCGCGCCCGACCTGCTCATGATGCACATGCTGGACGCGACCGACCGCATCCGCGTGGGCTCCGGCGGCATCATGGCTATGCACTACGGGTCGCTGCAGATCGCCGAGCGCTTCGCCACCCTGGCGACCCTTTTCCCCGGGCGCGTGGATCTGGGGCTGGGCCGTGCGCCCGGCGGCGACATGCTCGCCGCACGCGCCCTGAACCAGGGGCGCTTCATCGCCCCCGAGGCGATCGACGCGCTCATCGACGAGACCGTCGCTTTGCTGCGCGATGAGCTTCCGGCCGGTCATCGTTACGCGGCCCTCGGCGTCCACCCCGCCCCGGAGGTCCTGCCCGAGCTCTGGCTGCTGGGCTCCTCGGGGCAGTCCGCCGCCTGGGCCGGTGCCCACGACCTGGGCTACGCCTACGCCCAGTTCTTCACCGGGCGCCAGCAGATCGACGTCATGAACCACTATCGCGCCCATCTCCCGCAGGGAGCGTCGAGCGACCGGACGCTGTCGGCCATGTGTATCTCGGCGGCGCCCACTCGCGATGAGGCCCGCGAGCAGGCGCTGGCGGCCGCCGACTTCCGGCTGGCGCTGCGCCAGGGGCGTGCAGTGGGCTTCCGCGCGCCTGATGCGCTCAGCCCCGGGCGTCGGGCGGAGGTCGAGGCCCACCTCGAGCGTGACACCGCGATCGTCATCGGCACCTACGACGAGGTCGCCGAGACCCTGCGCGCCTTCGCGGAGAATCACGGCACGGACGAGCTCATGCTCATCAGCTACATCGACGACGTCGAGGTCAAGCTCGCTCAGTACGGCGAACTCGCTGCTCGCTTGGCGGGCTGACGTCGGTGGCATTCGTATTCATTCGCATTCGTCGAGATAGACATTCTCGAACGAAACAGACGGTGACACCGTCGATCTCGTTCGAAAAAGTCGATCTCGTGCGGGGAGGCGTGCGGGGGTGCGCCGGGGAGGCGCGCCGCACCGCTACGGTCGTCTCATGAGCCCGCCCTCTGCGCCCTCTGCACCTTCCGCGTCGCCTGCGCCCTCTGCACCTTCCGCGTCGCGTTCCTCGTCCTCGCCTCCGCCGCCCACCGCCACTGCTGAGCAGGTGCGTGCTCTGCGCGAGGATCTTGTCTCCAGTGGTTGGGGCGTCGAGACCGTGGCCGACCTTCTGGGCGATGCGGCTGCGGCCGCCCTGCATCGCGAGATCCGCCTGCCTGCTCTGCGGGCCGTTCGTGCGGCCCTGGCCGAGAGTCGGGACGCCGGCACCGCCCCGTCGCCGGTCGCCGTGCTCACCGCCCTGTTCATGCTCGGTGAGCCCGTTGCGGCCAGTGAGCTCGATGCGGCTCTTCCCAGCACCCGCACAGCAGGCGCGCTTGCGATGGGCCTCGTCCTCCCCGTCGGGCATGATGGGTGCGATGAGCCCGGCAACACCGAGAGCAGGCTCCCGCGGTCGGGCCCCGTGCCAGGGCCGGCGGCCGGTGCGTCGGCCGCCCCGTCCGCTGGAAGCGAGCCCGCAGGTGCTGGTGTCGGCGTACCGGCAGCGCCAGCCGCCTCGCCAGCCGCCTTGGCCTTCGACTCCGAGCCCCCGGCCGCCGTGCGCGTCGTCCGTGCGGCAGTGGACCTGCGCCCCCACGAGACGACCGACGACGCCGGCGAGGCGCGCTGGTGGGTCGCCTCCGACCTCGGCGAGCTCACCACCGGACGCGAACTCGCCCCCGACCACGTCCTGGGCATCGGTGGGGCGGGCCTGACCCTGGCCTCCCTCACTCCGCGCGCGCCCGTGGCCACCGCCGTGGATCTGGGCTGCGGCTGCGGCATCCAGACCCTCTACCTCCTGCGCCATGCCGAGCGCGTCACCGCCACCGACATCTCCGCGCGTGCCCTGGCCTTCACCGCCTTCAACGCCGCTCTGGCGGGTACCGAGCCCGACCGCCTCGAGTTGATCCGCGGCTCCCTCCTCGAACCGCTGAGCGGCCGCGCCTTCGACCTGATCGCCACCAACCCGCCTTTCGTCCTCACTCCGCCCGCCGTGCGCGAGGCCGGCCTGCCCCTCATGGAGTACCGCGACGCCGGCGCCCCGGTGCTCCCCGCCCTCGTGCCCGCCGTCGGCGAGCACCTGAGTCCCGGCGGCATCGCCGTCATGCTCGGCAACTGGGAGCACCACCGCGGCCAGGACTGGCGCGAGCACGTGCGGGCCTGGCTGCCAGACGACCTCGACGCCTGGGTGATCCAGCGTGAACGGCAGGACCCTGTGGAGTACGCCGCCATGTGGCTGCGCGACGGCGGCGCCGCCCCCGAGCGCGATGAGATCGCCTTCAACGCCCGACTCGGCGCCTGGATCGACGATTTCGCCGCCCGCGGCGTCGAGGCGGTCGGCATGGGCTATCTGGTTCTGCACTGCCCCGCTCTCGATGATCGCCGGCGCCGTCCCTGGCGGGTCCTGGAGGAGGTGAGCACCGTCCCGCCCGGACCGCTCGGAGGGCATGTGGCGCAGGTTCTCGCGGTGCGCAGTCGCCTGGCGGGGATGAGCGACGACGATGTGGCCGCGCTTCACCCCGTCGTCGCCCCCGACGTCACCCAGGAGCGCCATCTGCGCCCCGGGGCGAGCGATCCGACCGTCATCCTCATCCGCCAGGGCGGGGGTCTGGGGCGGGTGGTGCGGGCCGACACCGCGCTCGCGGCGCTGGTGGACGTCGCCGACGGCGAGCTGAGCGTGGCTCAGATCGCGGCCGCGGTGGCTGCACTAACAGGACTGACAGGACTGACAGGGCTGACAGGAGAGGCGGGAGCGGATGCCGAAGCGCTGCACGCCGAGGCCGAGCTCGTGGCGGCCACGCGCTCGCTCGCGGGCGATGGCTTCCTAACATTTTCCTAACAGTTTCCGCCGTCTCCCCGGTTTCTATCCGACATTTCTCAGTGTTCTTACAGTATTCCGCCCGGTGCTCGCCCCATGGACCGAGCCCGCCAACGCCAGTGACCGCGGGCGGCGAGGATCTGACCGGCGGCTCGATTGGGAAACCGGTGTGGTACACGTCGTACCCCATGAGTGAGGTGCTGCGCCGACACATTCAGGATCGGCTTCTACGATCTGCCGGTGACTTCTTTCGGCTCCCGCGCTCATGGCTCCGCCACACGCATGCGTCTGCGCGGGGCAGTGCTCGCAGTGGTCTGCCTGGGGGTGATCTTCTGCCTGTGGTTCGTGTTCGTGCTCTCCCGCAGGGGCCAGGTGGTGGAGGCGGCCGCGCTGGAGGGGTCGAAGATCGGCGCCCACTACGTCGCCGGTCACGCCCGCACCCTGCTCTCGGTGGTCTCCATGCCGGCTGCGGGGGCGCTGGTGGCCATCATCCTGCTGATCGGCCTGCTGCGGAGAAGTCACCGCCGGGCGGTCTGGGCGGTCGTGGCGGTGGTGGGGGCGAATCTGTCCACCCAGGCCCTGAAGTACTGGATCCTGTGGAGGCCGGACTACGACATCACCGCGCGCATGGACAACGCCAATACTTTTCCCTCGGGCCATACGACCATGGCGACCTCGGCCGCCGTGGCCCTCATCCTGCTCTCCGGCAGGAGGTGGCGGGCGCTGTCCGCCTGGGCGGGGGCGCTGTTCGCCATTGCGATGGGGTACTCCACGCTCGCGTGCCAATGGCACCGGCCCTCCGACGTGATCGCCGCCCTTCTCGTGCCGGTGGCCTGGGGCGCTCTGGCCGTGGCCGGAGGCGCCTGGGACTCCGCCTCCTACGGCGTCGCTCCGCCGATCGCGGAGGAAGACGGATCCGAGCGCGATGAGGACCATTCGGACGCCGATGAGGTTGAGGACTCCGAGGACCCCGAAAGCCCTGACGGCGCAGGCGGGGAGTCGACCGCCTCGGCTGAGGAGGCGGATCGTGCCCTGCGTCGAGCACCGACGACGGGCCCGGCGATTCTGAGCCTGCGGACCCAGAGGATCGGGAACGCCCTGCTCGCGCTGCTCGGTGCGGGCAGCATGCTGGTGGCGACGGTCCTGGGCATCTGGGTGTGGACGAGGGCCGATGAGCTCGTCGCCCGCCGCGTGCTCTTCGCCTCCTACGCCACCGGGGCCGCCGCCGTTGTGGGGGTCGGCTGCCTGGCCATGGCGGCTCTCGTGAGCCTGACCGACTGGGGAGCGGAGCGGCACGAGCGCCTGCCCTGACGCCCCGCCCCTCATCGAAATCGGTCGCACTCCGCCTCGAGATCGGTCCACATCCGGCTCGAGATCGGTCGTACTCCGCCTCGAGATCGGTCCGCTCCGGCTGCGGGTGCGGTCCCGCCGGTGTCCGGCTCGGCGAGGCCCCCCGTCGCTGAGCCGTCGAGCCACTGATGTCACTGAATTGCGGATACGGCGGGGAAGAATGTATAGAGGCGGAGTGTGACAGGTTCGTTCACCATTGTGTTCACCGCCAACGCCGCCATCAGATTTCTGCTGGAGATGGGCAGCTGCGCCCTGCTGGTCGTCATTGGTTTCAAGGGGTACAGGCCCCCGCTGAATCTGCTCATCGGCATTGCCCTCCCACTGGTCGTGATGGGCGTGTGGGCCTACTTCGTCGCGCCGATGTCGGCCCATCGTCTTCCAGCGATGGCGAGGATCGTGGTCGAGTTCGTTCTGTTCGGGACCGTGGCCGTTCTCGTGGGTCGTCAGTGGTCGGCGAAGTGGGGGGTGGGCCTTCGCCATCCTGGCTGCAGTCAACTGCGCCGTCGCTCAGATCGGGGAAACCGCCGGGTGAGCCTCATTCCACTCCCACGGCGGCGGGCAGTCTCACCGTGAAGGTCGTGCCGTGCGGCGTGTCCTCGGGGGAGCCCTCAGGCGCCTGACGGGAGTCCACGGTGAGCGTGCCGCCGTGGGACTGGACGATCGCCAGCGCGATGCTCATGCCCAGGCCCGTGGATCCGGTGCGCCGCTCTCGGGAGGCGTCTCCGCGCGCGAAGCGCTCGAACATCCTGTCTCGCATCTCCGGTGCGATGCCCGGGCCGTCGTCCGCGATCGTGATGACGAGCTCCTCGGCCCCCCGTGCGGGCTGGGAGTCGGCGCCACCGGGTTGGGCGGATGAGCGGGCTTCGTGCGACTCGACGGCGCCGGAGCCGTCCGGCAGCCGCCGGGGCGTATCGGTGCCTTCGATGCTCGCGGCCGGGGAGCGCGTCAGGGTCACGGACACATGCGATCCGGCGGGCGTGTGGACGCGGGCATTGGCCAGAAGGTTGACCAGCACCTGGCGCAGGCGCGCCTCGTCTCCCAGGACCAGCGGCGGCTCGGGCTCGAAGTCCTCGAGTTCATCCTGGCTGAGGTCCGCGGGGGCGTCGAGGGCGGTGAGATTGAGGTCCCATACGTGGTCGGGCCCCGCGGCGCGGGCGTCGGAGACGGTGTCCAGCAGGATGCCGACCAGGTCGACCTCGTCGTGCTGGAGCTCGCGCCCGGCGTCGAGGCGCGCCAGGAGCAGCAGGTCCTCGACGAGCTGGGTCATCCGCACAGACTCGGAGTGCACCCGGTCCAGGGCGTGCACGGCCTCCTCCGGCAGGGCGGCGTCACCGCCTTCGCGGGCGATGAGCTCGGTGTAACCGCGGATCGAGGCCAGCGGGGTGCGCAGCTCGTGGGAGGCGTCGGCCACGAACTGGCGCACCTGGGTCTCGCTGCGCTGGCGCGCCGCCAGAGCCTCATCGACGTGCCCGAGCAGCGTATTGAGCGCCGAGCCGACCTGTCCCACTTCCAGGGAGGAGCTCAGATCCTGATCGGGCACGCGCTCGTCGATGCTGACCTCTCCTTGCGCCAGGGGCTGGGAGGCGACTCGCTCGGCGGTGCAGGCCACTCGCTCCAGCGGTGCCAGGGAGGAGCGCACCAGAACGCTCCCCGCTATCGCCACGATGAGAATGCCGGTGGCTCCTATGGCTCCCTCGAAGAGGAGCTGGGTGCGCACGAGTGCGTTGTCGAGTTTCAGCGACAGGCCCGTGACGACGGTGTCACCGGTGTCGGCGTCTTTGGTCACGAGAACCCGGTAGTTGCCCAGGGAGTCGATGTTGGCGGTAACCGGCCTCCCGGTAGTCTCCAGGGACAGCAACGCCTGCCGTTCGGCCTGGCTCAGGCCCTGGTAATGGCCGTCTTCGTCGATATAGCCGGCCGTCACGGTCGAGGATGCGGATGCTGGGGAGGCCGGGTCCTGATCATCGTCGTGCGCGCCGGAGGCTATGAGCGTCAGGGTGCCGGCGGACTGTCCGGCCGCATCCAGGCCCGCGGGGATGGGCTTGTCATGCGCCTTATCGGGGCCTGGGGTCTCGCATGCGTGAGGGGGTTGAGTCGAATCCGAGGCTGAAGAGGTTGAAGAAGTGGAAGAAGCGGACGAGGTGGAATCCGCCTCTGGTGAGTCCGGATCCTCGTCCTTCTCGGCTTTTGCGCCTTCCGCGTCCTTTTCGTCCTTCTTATCCTCGAGCTCGGGTTCGTCGTGCTCCGCCTCGTGGCGGCGCATCTCGGCGCGGTGGGAGGCCGCGGTGAGCTGCTCGTCGAGCCGGTTCATGAGCGTGTGTCGCAGCGTGAGTGTGGAGAAGGCCCCTGTCGCGGCGGCCATGACGAGCATCAGGCCGAGAACGCCGACGACGAGCCGGGTGCGCAGGCTGCGCGGACGGAGGGGCGGCAGCGGCGGTCGGGCTTTCACGATCCGGTCCCGGGTGCGCTCAGCTCTGCGACTTGCCTGAATCGGCCGGCTTGAGCACGTAACCGACGCCGCGCATGGTGTGAATCATCGGCTCGCGGCCCCTGTCGATCTTGCGGCGCAGATAGGAGATGTAGAGCTCGACGATATTCGCCTGCCCGCCGAAGTCGTAGTTCCACACCCGGTCCAGGATCTGCGGCTTGGACAGGACCCGTCGAGGGTTGCGCATGAGGAAGCGCAGCAGCTCGAATTCGGTGGCCGTCAGATTGATCTCCTCCTCGCCGCGCCAGACCTCGTGAGAGTCCTCGTTCATGCGCAGATCCCCGACCTCGAGCAGCTCGTCCTGCTGCTCGGCGCTCGCACCGGAGCGGCGCAGCAGGGCGCGCAGCCGGGCGACGACCTCCTCCAGGGAGAAGGGCTTGGTGACATAGTCGTCGCCGCCCGCGGTCAGTCCGGCGACGCGGTCCTCCACCGCGTCCTTGGCGGTCAGGAACAGGATGGGCACGTTCGACTGGCGGCCGTGAATGCGGCGCATGACCTCCAGGCCGTCGAAATCGGGCAGCATGATGTCCAGGACGATGACGTCGGGCTCGATCTCCTGGGCGGCGCGCACGGCGGCGACGCCGGTTCCCGCGGTGGTCACCTCCCAGCCCTCGTAGCGCAGCGCCGAGGCCAGCAGGTCCGCCAGCATCTGCTCGTCGTCGACGACGAGGACTCGCACGGGCGAGCCGTCGGGGCGGGTGAGGGTCTCAGAGGAGGAGGTCATGCCGGTCGCGCTGGTCATACGGCTATCCAACAAGAGTTTCCTGTGCCAGAACTGTGTGACGGGCGTCCCTTTAATGGCGAAGAAGGGTTGTGTGTGCGGTGTGATATTAACCGCTTATGGGGCATTTAGAGGCCGCGTTACATCTTTGTAACCATTGAAGAGTGTGCGCCGGAGCTGTGCCTGAGGCAGGCTTACAGATGCATAGATTTCACTTCTACCGTACCGGGACACTGCGTGGAAACCATCCAGGGCAATGAGCGCCTCTTCGACGCCGAGGACGTCTTCTTCTCGACCACTGATCTCAAAGGCGTCATCCGCAATGCAAACCAGACCTTTATGACTCTCGCGCGCCACCCGCGCGAAGAGATGGTCGGCGCTCCGCACAACATCATTCGTCATGATGACATGCCGGCCGGCGTCTTCAAGCTCATGTGGGATGACCTCGAGGCCGGGAAGCCCGTGTGCACCTATGTGCTCAATCGTGCCGGGGACGGCCGCGACTACTGGGTCTTCGCGACGGTGACCGCCATCGAGGAGGGCTACGTCTCGGTGCGCACCAAGCCCTTCGATGAGAGCACGTTCGCCGCGGTTCGCGAGGTCTACGGACGCGTGCGCGCCCTTGAGCGCGAGGCGGCCGAGCAGGGCGCTTCGCGCCGCGAGGTGGCCGAGAAGGGGGCTGAGGCCCTGCTGGCCGAGCTCGACTCTCTGGGATTCTCCTCCCTGTCGGCCTTCAGCACGGCGTCTCTGCCCACCGAGGCCGTGCTGCTGATCAAGAAGCGCGTGCGTGTTCCGCGTCGAGAGGAGATGGATGGGGCCGCCGCCACGATCCTCGACTGCGCTAAGAGCATCGAGCGCGACAGCGACACGCTTGTGGGGCAGATGAGCGGCTACCGCTCGCTTCTCGACGGCTTGGGCGCCTGGATGCAGGAGGCTCCCGCGATCATCGACCAGGCGCGCCGCATCGGCGAGCTCGTCGCCATGTTCGACAGCCAGGACCCGGAATCCTCGGTGCCCGGCGTCGCTCAGCGCGTGGCGGAGCGCACCAGTCACGCCGTCGAGCAGCTCACGGGGCTGACCGTGACGGTCGTCGAGCTGTACCGGGCCGTGCAGGCACTGAGCTTCCGCGCCTCTCTCATGCGGTTGCACACGCTGGTGCTCGGCTCGTACGCCGCCGCGGTTGTCGATGGCACGGAGGAGGACGTTCCGGCTGCGATGGCCGATCTGCATCGCGCCCTCGATGCCGATCTGGAAGCCGTCGGCGCCGCCTGCGAAGAGGTCGGCTCCCGGCGCGATGCGCTCGACAGCTCCATGCGCCTCGTCGTATCCGACCTCGACCGCACGAGGCGTCCTTTCGATCGCTGGTTGCGAGCGCTCCAGAGTGAGCACGCCTCTCTGCGCGAGGGTGTTGAGGGCGATGTTCTGGCGCTCCTGGGTGAGGCGGAAGGACTGTCGAATAAGGGTTTCCCGGAGATGTCCTCGCTGGCGGTGCTCGCCGCTCGTTGCCGAGGCCTGGACCTCTCATATAATGCTGCTGCTATGGCTGATGCTAGCAAGTCGATTTCTAGCGCGATTGCTGGGTTGGTATGAGAGGCCGCCTTCGTACGCCGGCGCGTGCGATGACGAGCAACGAGTATTCAAGAGAGGACAGACGTGGAGTCTCAGGTCGGGTATGAGCGGTTCTTCGAACCGGACGACATCTTCTTCTCGACAACCGATGACAAGGGCGTCATTCTGCGGACCAACCGCACTTTCGACAGCCTGTCGCGCTACAGCCGCGATCGGCTCATCAAATCGCCCCACAACATCATCAGGCACCTGGATATGCCCGCGGGCGTCTTCAGGCTCATGTGGAACGATCTTCAGGCCGGTCTGCCGGTGTGCGCCTACGTGGTCAATCGCGCGGCGGACGGCCTCGACTATCGTGTTTTCGCCACGATCGTGCCGATCAGCGGCGGATATCTCTCGGTGCGCACCAAGCCGCTCGACGCCGCTACTCAGCAGGCCACGGAGCAGGTCTACCGCTCCGTGCGCGCCAAGGAGCGCGAGGTGGCCGCGCGCGGCGCCTCGCGGCGCCAGATCGGCGACTACGGTGCGGACGACCTGACGCGCGAGCTCGGCGCCATCGGCATCACCTCCCTCCATGCGATGACGCTGGCGCAGCTGCCCCGCGAGGTCTCCACCCTGGTCTCCACGGGCGTGCGCGTACCGCCCCCACCGCCGGTCTCCGGTCCCGTGACCCAGATCCTGACGGTCGTCGGCCATATCGAGAAGGACACCAACCTGCTCGTCTTCGAGCTCGAGGAGTACCTGAGGCTGCTGACCTCTCTGGCGGACACCAAGGGCACGCTTCTCGACGTGGCCGATCGTGCCGAGTCCTTCGGCCGGGTCGTGGGCGGGCGCACCCTCAATGTCATGGACAGGACGGATGCGCTGGCCTCGCAGATCATCGAGCTGTCCGCAACCGCCACGCCCGCGCTGCGCGCTCTGCCCGATCGTATGGATGCCCTGCGCCAATCGGTGCTCGAGCTGCGCTTCTCGGTGGCGCTCATGCGTCTGCTCACGCTCATGGTCGGGCGCTTCGCCCGCTCCGTCCTGGACGGCAGCGAGGAGGACCCGGCGGGGTCGATCCGCGATCTGTGCGAGGCTCTTGAGGATGGTTTCTCCCGTCTCGGACCGTTGTGCGTCGAGGTGGAGGAGGGTGTGACCGCCCTCGACGCCGAGTTGGGCGCGATCACCCCGAGTCTGGACCGCATGGTGCGCCGTCTGAGCCGCTGGGTGGACCGTCATGGCGGCATGGGAGCCTCTGTCAATGTCGCTCAGGCGGCGGCCCTCGCCGAGCGCGGGACGCCCGAGGTGCGCGGCTTGGCGGCGCTCGCCGCCGAGTGTCGCGGCCTGCACCTGCCCTTCGACGAGAACGTCATCCATCAGCGCATCCAGGTGCTCCGCTCGGCTCTGGCTGAAATCGGCTGACGAGCGGTTGACGAGCAGCTGAGGAGCGAATGACGAGCGCCTGACCGATGAGCCGCCGGGCCCGGTCGGCGGACTCGTCGAACGCCGTCGCGGGTGGGCTCGAGCCCACCCGCGACGGCGGCTCAGCCGTCAGAAGACGAACCCGGGTGATGTCCCCGACGATGCGTTACAGTCGCCCGCAGGAGGCCTCCCGGCGGCCTCCGGCATCTCCGAGCGGCCCCCGTGTGGTGCGGTGTCGTCGGAAGAAACGCGAGGAAGGCAGCCGTGTCCACCAAGCTTGTCATCGTCGAGTCCCCCAACAAGGTCCGCTCTATTGCCGCGTACCTTGGCGCGGAGTTCGACGTCGAGGCCTCCGTCGGCCATATCCGTGATCTGGCTCAGCCCTCCGAGCTGCCGCCCGCGGAGAAGAAGGGCCCCTACGGGAAGTTCGCGGTCGACGTCGAAGACGGCTTCAAGCCCTATTACGTCGTCAATCCCGATAAGAAGAAGACGGTCACCCAACTCCGCAAGGCCCTCAAGGGCGCTGAAGAGCTCTACCTGGCAACAGATGACGACCGCGAGGGCGAGGCCATCGCCTGGCACCTCCTCCAGGTTCTCAAGCCCAAAGTGCCCGTGCGGCGGATGACGTTCACGGAGATCACGAAGGAGGCCGTCACCCGGGCGCTGGCCAGCACCCGGGATCTGGACATTCATCTGGTGGACGCTCAGGAGACCCGCCGCATCCTGGACCGCCTGGTCGGCTATGAGGTCAGCCCCGTGCTGTGGCGCAAGGTCCGCGCGGGTCTGTCCGCCGGCCGGGTGCAGTCGGTGGCCACGCGGCTGGTCGTCGAGCGCGAGCGCGAGCGCATGGCCTTCGTCTCGGCAGGATACTGGGGCGTCGAGGCTGAGTTCGCCGCCTTGCCGGGGGCAGGTGCGTCGTCGATCTCCGAGGATGCGGATGCCCGCCGCGCGAACGCCTTCACCGCCCGCCTGGCGACCCTGGACGGGCGCCGCGTGGCCACGGGGCGCGACTTCACCGATGCCGGCGGGCTCCGCCCGGCCGCGGTCAAGGCCGGCACCGTTCATCTGCACGAGGGCGGGGCCAAGGCGGTGGCCGACGCCGTCGGCCGTGGCCGTCCGCGCGTGGCGGAGGTCGAGGAGAAGCCCTACAAGCGCCGTCCGGCCGCCCCCTTCACCACCTCCACCCTCCAGCAGGAGGCGTCGCGCAAGCTGCGCATGAATCCGCGCGAAACCATGCGGGTGGCGCAGGGGCTGTACGAGAACGGTTTCATCACCTATATGCGAACCGACTCCACCGTGCTGTCCGGCCAGGCGGTGGCAGCGGCGCGCGCGCAGGTCGCCGAGCTGTACGGGGCCGAGTACGTGCCCGCCAAGCCGCGCATCTACGCCGCGAAGTCCAAGGGCGCGCAGGAGGCCCACGAGGCCATTCGCCCCGCCGGGGACCACTTCCGCACTCCGGCTCAGGTCTCGGATCAGCTCGCCGGCGCTCAGTTCCGCCTCTATGAGCTCATCTGGAAGCGCACCGTCGCCTCGCAGATGGCCGACGCCGTCGGCTCGACCGCCACCGTGAGAGTCGAGGTCCCCCTGAAGCCCGCCGGCGGGGTCTCGCGGGATGCGGGCCTGACCTTCTCGACGGCCGGCTTCACCGCCTCCGGCACCGTCATCACGTTCCGCGGATTCCTCGCCGCCTACGAGGAGGGGCGCGACGCCGAGCGCTACGAGTCCGAGTCCGCCGGGTCCACTGGGTCCACCGGGTCTACCGGGGCCGGCGGCAAGGCCGGCGCCAAGAGCGACAAGGACGTGCGCCTGCCGGCGATGAGCGCCGGCGATGATCTTTCCGCCCTGTCCGCCGAGGCCTCCGGCCACGAGACCACCCCGCCGCCGCGCTACACCGAGGCCTCCCTGGTCAAGGCCCTGGAGGAGCGCGAGATCGGCCGTCCCTCGACCTATGCGGCCACCATGTCCACGATCTCGGACCGCGGATATGTGGAGCACCGCGGCCAGGCCCTCGTGCCCACCTGGCTCGCCTTCGCGGTCACCCGCCTGCTGGAGGAGAACTTCACCGAGCTGGTCGACTACGACTTCACCGCTTCCATGGAGGCCGACCTCGACCGCATCGCCGCCGGACAGGAGGATCGGATCGACTGGCTCACCCGCTTCTACTTCGGGCAGGGCTCGCAGGCGCTCGCGGTCGGGGGCGCCGACGTCGGGCCCGCCGATGCCGTACAGGCGGACGTCGAGCAGGGTCTCAAGGCCCTGGTGGAGAACCTGGGCGAGATCGACGCCCGGGCCGTCAACTCCATCGAGATCGGCGAGGGCATCACTCTGAGGGTGGGGCGTTACGGGCCCTACCTGGAGGATGACGAGGGCAAGCGGGCCAACGTGCCCGCCGACGTCGCCCCCGATGAGCTCACCGTGGCCAAGGCCCGTGAGCTGTTCGAGCGCGCCGCCGACGACGGCCGCGAGCTCGGCGTCGATCCGGCCACCGGGCACACGATCATCGCCAAGGACGGCCGCTATGGGCCCTACGTCACCGAAGTGCTTCCCGAGCCGTCCGAGGAGGCCGCCTCCACGGAGAGTGCCGCGTCGGGGGAGAAGGCCGGGAAGACCGGCAAGACCACGAGGACGACCCGGGCCAAGAAGGCCGCCAAGCCCAAACCCCGTACGGCAAGCCTGCTGAAGACGATGACTCTGGCCACGGTCACCCTTGAGCAGGCCCTCGATCTGCTGAGTCTGCCGCGCATCGTCGGCCAGGACGCCGAGGGCGTCGACATCACCGCTCAGAACGGCCGTTATGGCCCGTATCTGAAGAAGGGGACGGATTCGCGGTCTCTGGAGACCGAGGAGCAGATCTTCACGGTGACCCTCGAGCAGGCCCTGGAGCTCTTCGCGCAGCCCAAGCGGCGTCGCGGTCAGGCGGCCGCGCGCGGTCCGCTGCGCGAGCTCGGGGAGGATCCGGAGTCCGGGCGGCCCGTCGTCATCAAGGACGGCCGCTTCGGGCCGTACTTCACCGACGGCCAGACCAACGTGACCCTGCGGCGCGGGGACGACCCGGCCACCGTCACCCCCGAGCGCGCTTATGAGCTGCTCGCCGAGAAGCGCGCCAAGGGGCCCGCCAAGAAGCGCACCACCCGCAAGACCGCGGCGAAGAAGACGACGACCAAGAAGGCGGCCAAGAAGACAACGACCGCCCGGAAGACGTCGACCAAGACCGCCCAGAAGACGGCCACTCGCAAGAAGACGACGCCCCCGGCCGAGGAGTCCTGAACGGGCACGTGCCCACCTGACCCGAGGTGCTTTCCCCTCCCTCCCTCGCCGAGATCGGTCGCAACCCGCGTCGAGATCGGTCGCAACCCGCGTCGAGATCGGTTCAGTTCCGCGTCGAGATCGGTTCGGCCCTTGCGCGCTCATTCACATTGCCGCAATTGCTTGGAGTACTCGGGTGCTCGCCTTGATGAGGGCGGTTGATGAGATGGCGGAGATGGCGAGGCTGCGCATTCTGCCGCCTGCGTCTGCCCGGGCTACGAGTGAGGACGCTCGCGGGTAGCAGGACTCGTACTGGTTGTTGAGTCAGGGGCGGATCAGCATCGTCAGCCTTGGCTACATGTCGGATATATCGATCAGTCGACGTGCTTTTTCGGATGAGGTTGGAATATGGGTCAGTCAGATCACTGAAAAGGCGCAGCTTGCGCAATCGACGATCTCTTCCTTCGTGCGTTCCCTCGAGCGTGAGCATCTGGTGATTTCCACGCGTGTCGGTAAACGGGTGCATGATAAACGCAACGAAGAATGAATCGCTGAAATCCGCAGCGCTCTATCTCTCGCCTTGTGAGGCTGATTGAATCGGGTGCTTCTTTCTGCCATCCTTCTGGGATTGCTGCCAGAAGAATGGCAGAAATGTACGTGCGTGCAAGGAATTATCGTTGACGCCGAGATCTACTGGGCCTGCTAGTTCATCCACGGCCTCGACATCAAGCATCTCATCAATGAGGGGACGACCGGCTTCGGTTTTGGAGGAAGGCATCCATGCGAATCGCGGCGTCGATGATGAGGGTGCTGGGCTCGACGGGGCCGATCCTCGGCGGGGAGGTGAGTCGTCGTCGGAACCGGGTCTGAACGGCTTCGGGCGGGCCGCCGCCATGACTGAGCGGAATAGTTGAGCTGTTGTTAGGGCTGCTATTTCCGATGTGCGTCTCTATTGCTTGGGTACCGTTCAAAGTTTTTGCAGCTGGTGTTAGTGACCGAACTCGATGCGGAAGTGGACCGATCTCGATGCGGAAGTGGACCGATCTCGGCACGGGTTGCGACCGATTTCGATGCGGAGTACGACCGATCTCGGCGCGGAGTACGACCGATCTCGGCGGAGGGGTGGCGGATTAGTGATTCCGTGAGATTAATCGCGTCCGGGGTCGCAGTCCTGCGACAGCCCGGCGACAACCCCAAGACAGCGGGCGGGTAGTGTGATCTCCGTACAAACTCCCCAACCGATTCCCGAGAGGAACCGCCATGCACCTCCCCAAGACCGCTCTCGCCGGTACCGCTGCTCTGGCCCTGGCTCTGTCGCTGGGCGCCTGCTCGATGTCCGTCAACGGCTCCGGCTCCGGCGATTCCGCCTCATCCTCGGCCTCCCAGACCGAGAAGGCGGACGCGGGCTCCACCGCCTCGGCCAGTGCCGGCGGCGCCGCGTCTCCCGACAGCTCCGCCGGCCACGATGGCGACGGCACTGACAAGACCGACAAGGGTGACGACAAGGATGACAGCACCGATGCGGGCGACGATGCGGAGGACGCCGCGATCACCGATTCGGCGTGGAAGAACATCCTCGACAAGGGCGAGCGCAGGGAGGTCGCCGGCAGCTACGCGGTCCAGGATGAGGGTGCGACTCTCAACCTGGTGGGCGACCTCGACACCCTGACGGTCCAGGGAGCCAACGCCATCGTTGCCGCCGATGACGTCGACACCCTCATCGTTCAGGGCGCCAATGTCACCGTTTACGCTCGAGACATCAACCACCTCCAGATCCAGGGCGCCGGCGTTACCGTCCACTGGCTCGGGGACGACCCCGACATCCAGGACCAGGGCGCCGGCAGCACGACCGGAAAGATCTCTCAGTGAGGCGTTCGTGACTCAGTCCGCCGCATCGGCTCCCCCGCCCGCCACGGTCCTGCTCGTCGACGACGAGGCTCCGATCCGCCGCTCTCTCGGTCCCTACCTTGAGCGCGGCGGGTACCAGGTCATGCTGGCCTCGGACGGTGTGGAGGCACTGGATCTTCTGGCCGCCTACGAGGTCGATATCGTGGTATCCGATGTCCTCATGCCGCGTATGGACGGGCGGGAGCTAGTGCGGCGGGTGCGAGCGGGCGGGGCTTGGACGCCCATCATTCTGCTCACTCAGGTCGATGCCTCCTACGAGCGGGTCTCCGCTCTCGATGACGGCGCCGACGACTATCTGTCCAAGCCCTTTGACCCCGCCGAGCTCGCCTCCCGCATCCGCGCGGTCCTGCGTCGCAGTCGGGGAACCAGGCAGCCGCTGACCGCCGCGACCCGCCTCGTGTCCGGCGACCTCGTCCTGTATCGACCCGCGCGCCGTGTCGAGCTCCGCGGCCGCGAGCTCTCCCTGACTCCGAAGGCGGTCACACTCCTGGACTACCTCATGAGCCATCCGGGTGAACTCCACACCCGGGATGCCCTCCTCTCGGCCTTGTGGGGCATCGACTTCGCCTCCTCGACGCGAGCCGTCGATCACCGCGTGCGGGAGATCCGTCAGGTCCTGGGCGACGACGCCTCCGCCCCCTTCTACATCGAAACCGTCCCCTCGGTGGGCTACCGTTTCCGCGCCGAGGTCCATACGTGATCCGGTCTTACGATGTGGCCGTGGCCGCCATGGCCACCGTGGCGAGGATGACGAGGATGACGAGGTTTGTATCGGCATCGATCGGGGCCCGCACGTGACCCGGTCCTACGGACGATGGCCGACGCCGGACGGGCCCCGGCCGGACCGTCGCGGCTCGTCCGGCCCGTCTGGCTCGTCTGGCTCGTCCGGCCCGTCTGGCTCGTCCGGACTGGCCGGCATGGTCGCGGGATGGGGCGTCGCTGTCGTCATCGCGGCGGTGCTCACCGTTGCGGCCTACCTGCTGATGGGCGAGTTGCGTCTGAACATCATGGTCTCGCCCGCCCTGCTCATCGGCGAGACCTTGGCCGCCGTACTCCTGATGGGCCTGGTGGTCAGCATCAGTCGACGCCGTCAGGATGCCGCGCTCCGGCAGCTGCGCCTTCAGGTTCAGGAGGAGGCGCGCATGCAGCACCGCCAATTCCTGCGGCGCCTCGACCATGAGCTCAAGAATCCCTTGACGGCTGTGCGCGCTGCAGTCGCCGATGCCTCCCAGGGTGCGTCCCCCGCCATTGCGGTCAACCTCGAGGTCGTCGATGCGCAGTCCCGGCGGATGGGCCGTTTGCTGACCGACTTGCGCAAGCTCGCGGAGCTCGAGGCGGCGCCTCTGGCTCTGGAGGACGTCGATCTGGCGGAGACGGTGCAGGACGCCGTCAACGCCGTCGTCGAGGAGGCCGCCGGGCGCGGGACCGCGGTGCGCATCCGCCTCGATCTGCCGTCGGTCCCCTGGCCCCTGCCCCATGTGCGCGGCGACGGCGACCTCCTCTACTCGGCCGTCTACAACGTCGTGTCCAACGCCGCCAAGTACACCCCGGCCGGCGGGGCGGTCGAAGTGCGCGGCCGGGAAGAGGGCGGCACCGTGACGATCGAGGTCGCCGATACGGGCATAGGGGTGCCCGGTCAGGAGATGGGACTCGTCTTCCGTGAACTGGGGCGTGCGGGCAACGCCCGCGCTCTGCCCGGCTCAGGGCTGGGGCTTCCCCTGGTGCGCACGATCGCTGAGCGTCACGGCGGGAGCGTGGGCATGACCTCGCGCGAGGGCGTGGGCACGCGCGTGTGGGTCGTGCTGCCGGTGGCGGGCCCGGCAAGAACGCCCTGAGCTGACGACCGCGCTCCGCGCTTCATCGTCGTGTCGCATGATTGCGACAGGCTAGGGCAATTCTAGAGTCATGTTAAAAAGCGGATGTTTAGTAGGTTACGAGTATGCAACGAACCCGATTCCCCCGAACCTCATCCCTTCTTCTGGCAACCGCGGTCGCTCTGCCCCTGGCGACGAGCGGGTGCGCGATCAACTCCGGTGGCTCCAGCGGCGCCTCCCAGGATGGCGCTGCGCCTACTCCCGCCGCGGCCGCGCCGTCGTCGGGCTCCACTCCTTCGGCGAGCGCCTCCGCCACCGCCGACAGCACGTTCGCCGTCCCCGGCTATGCAGTGGGCGAGATCCCGCCCGTACCGCTGTTCGCCCTGCCGAACCTGTCGCTGCTGAGTGCCTCGACCGGTGCCTTCACCCCGGATGTGACGAGCTCGCTCACCTCGGTCCCCGGTATCACCGTCTCTCCCGCCCGCTGTGATGAGCCGGGTGTACTCGCTTCCGGGTCCACGTCCACGGTCGTCACCGGCGATGGTGGAGTCGTGACGAGCGACGGGGACTCCTCGGTGGTCAATGACGGCAACGGGGCTGGGATGGTCACCCAGGGCAGTGTGTCCATCGTTAATGATGGCAATGGTGCGGGCACCTACACCGACACCGCCACCGGAGTGAGCATTATCAATAGCGGCAACGGTGCGGGCAGCTATACCGATGCGCACCTGAGCGTCACGGTCGACGGCACCGGCGGTGGCTCCTACACCAATTCCCAGACCGGTGAGTCGATCACCATCACCGGGGACGGCTCGGGCACCTACACCGCGGGCACTGTCTCCATCGTTAATGACGGCAATGGTGCGGGCACCTACACCGACACCGCCACCGGACTGAACATCATCAACGACGGCACCGGATCGGCCCTGATCACCTCGGCGAGCGGGAGCAGGACCGTCAATGCCGAGAAGCTGCCCGCGGTCGAGAATGTCGGCTCCTTCCCACCGATCGATGCCGCCAAGCCCGTGGAGTCCTGCGGGACGGTTATGACTCTTCAGGACGGGGTGCTGTTCGACTTCGGGTCCTCGCAGGTGCGCTCCGACGCCGCCCAGACGCTGAAGAATCTGGCGGACGTGATGAACCGGGCGGGCGCCTCGAGTGGGCACGTGTACGGGCACACCGATTCGGTCTCGGATGACTCCTTCAACCAGACGCTGTCCGAGCAGCGGGCCCAGGCGGTGGTGGACGCCCTGGTGGCCGATGGTGCGACGGCCTCCCTCGACGCCACCGGATACGGGGAGTCGCAGCCGGTCGCCCCCAACGAGAACTCGGACGGCTCGGACAACCCGGCGGGGCGTCAGCTCAACCGGCGCGTGGAGGTCTTCATCCCCGCCTCCTGATGAGTCCGTGCGGTCTGTGCCCTCCGGCCCGCCGGCATCCGCCCTGATGCATCCTGCGCTGTAACGGACCTTCGTCGCGTGAACGTACTTTTCTCCCGCCTTTCTGGGGGTAGAGCTCAGAAAGGCGGGAGAAAAGTACGTTCATGGTGGAAAGGTGCGTTCACGTCCCGCTTCGCCCGGGTGCCGCATGTCCGAGCGGCCGGCCCGGGCCCCGGGGCCCGCTGGTGCCGGCGGACCCCGGCGGGTGAGAGGGCGCTAGCCGGCGTCGGCTTCGAGAAGGCGGACGTGGCCGGCGGACCCCGGCGGGTGAGGGGTGCTACTGCGAGAGCGCCTCGGCGGCGTCGGCGGGCAGCGGATCGATGGGGCACGTGACGTTCCCCGCATCGCCCTCGTCGGGCAGGGCGCCGTTGACCAGGTAGTCGCTGACGCGCGAAATGGCGCACGTGTTGGACATGGAGGCTCCGTGCCGGTAGCCCTCGACCGTGAGCAGGTGCCCGGCGTCGAGCTGTGTGGCCAATGACTGGGACCATGCGTAGGGCGTCTGGGAGTCCTCGGTGACGCCGACGACGAGGATGGGCGCCGAGCCGGAGGCGTGGACCTCGGCCGGCGCGGAGCTCGAGGTGACGCCCCAGCCGTGGCAGTAGGCATCGGTCCCGGCGGGCAGGGAGCCCATGGCGCTCATGAGCGGGTAGTCCGTGTACGCCTTCGACGCCTCCGCGTTCCAGGCGTCCTGGTTGTCGACATCGGGCGAGTCCGCGCAGATCGCCGCGGTGTAGACCATGGTGAACAGCGCCTGCTCCTGCGTCGTCGGCTTCGTGATCTGGCCCGTTCCTGGGACGAGGGCGCCCACGCGCGCGAGTTCGGTGCCGTCGTGCCGGGTCATCGCCGCGGACAGCGCCCTGGTCAGCGCGGGCCAGTACTCCGGCCGGGTCAACCACAGGTTCTGCGCATGGGTGAAGGCGGTCGAGGAGTCCATCTGACTGGTCCGGCCGTCCTGGGTGACGGTGAGCGGTTTGCCGTCCAGGCTCTTGAAGAAGGCGGTGAGTTGGGAGACGGCCTCATCCACAGTGCCGGTGACCGGGCAGTCGCCCTGATCCAGGCAGCTGCCGAGATACGCGCGCAACCGGCTCTCCCGGTAGGCGAACTGGGCGTCGGCGGTCTCCGAGCGGGTCAGCGTCGGGTCCTGCGCGCTGTCCAGGGCCACGCGCCCGACGCTGCTCGGGAAGAGCTCGGCATAGGCGGCGCCGATCGCGGTGCCGTAGGAGTAGCCGAGGTAGTTGAGCTGCTTGTCGCCGACCGCGGAGCGCAGGACATCGAGGTCGCGCGCCGTATCGGACTTGCCCATGTGATCGATGAGACCGGGGACCTCGGAGTGCGTCCGGCACGCGGTGGCATCGGCGGAGCCCCTGGAGACCGTCGACGTCCAGAAGATGTCGTCGATCTTCGGGGGCGCGGCGGCCTCGCCCGTCGGGGAGGGCGAGGCCGCCTCTTCAGGCTCCTCAGTCTCCTCGGGGTCATCCGAGGCCGCGCCGTCGGCCCCCTGCTCCTGATCGTCCTCCTCGCCGGTCTTCTCACCAGGGGTCGTCGCATTATTCGCGTCGATCATCTGCTCGAGGTCGTCGGGGGACCAGCAGGTCAGATGAGTCGAGCCGCCGACGCCGCGCGGATCGAAGCCGATGAGATCATAGGAGGCGAGCATCTCGGGGGTGTACAGGGGGGCGGCGGTCGTGATCATGCTGGTGCCGCTGGCGCCCGGGCCGCCGGGGTTGAGGAACAGGGAGCCGAGCTCGGCCGTGCCGTCGGAGGCCGGCAGACGCTTGAGAGCGATGGAGAGGGTGTCGCCCGAGGGGTCGTCGTAGTTGAGCGGGACGGTCGCGCTGGCGCACTGGTAGCCAGCCCCGCCGTCCGCGCAGTCGCTCCAGGTGAGGTCCTGGTCGTAGAAGGAGGTCAGCCCCTCGGGGACGCCGTCCGACGAGGCCGCGCCCTGGGCCGTTCCGGAAGATCCGTCGGCCGACGTCTGCGTATCCGCGCCGGCCGCACCCGACGCGTTCCCAGAGTTCGCTGCGTTCTCAGAATTCTCTGCGTTCCTCGCGTTCGTCGTGCCCGTTGCGCTCACGGGGCTCTGGCAGGCCGCCAGAGCCACGGGCAGGCTGAGAACCGTCAGAACGGCGATGAAACGCCCGAGACGAACTCTCAAGAATAACGTCATGCGGAGAAAATATCACGGGCGAATGCTCTGTCCGTGGACGGTCCGCGGACTGTCTGCGCACGGTCTGCGTACGGCCGGCCATCTGCCCGGTCGCGGACGGCCCGGACGGTCTCCGTGCGACCCACGCATGCCTCGCGCACGGCCTGCGCACGGCCCGCCGCCTGTCGCAGGACCGCGACAGCGCAATGACCCCACTGCGACATCCTGTTCGTAAGGTCATATGCATGAACCACTTCACCCGCTCACTCGTCACCGTCTCCGGCGCGCGTCGCCCACGCGGCCCCGTGGTTTGCGCAGCCATGCTCAGAACCGTCAGTGCCGTCAGTGCTGTCAGCGCTATCAGTGCCGCCTGCCTCGCCTTGAGCGCCTGCAACCCCTCGACTCCGGATGCGGCGCCCTCCTCGACCGACACCGCTCCCGCCGCCGACGCCCGGCCCTCCCAGACGGCGAGCACCGCTCCTGCGAGTTCAGCGAGTTCGCCGACGTCAACGGCTTCGACGAATCCGAGCGCCTCCGCCTCGGCGGGGCCGACGGCGCCCGGATACGCCATGGGGCAGGCGCCGCCCGTCCCCCTGTTCACCCTGCCCGACCTGGGCCTGCTCACCGCCGATCACAACGCCTTGACCCCCGACCAGACCGCCCACGTCGATTCCGTTCCCGGCGTCACCGTCTCCCCGGCCCGCTGCGATCAGAGCGGGAGCATCTACCTGGGGTCCACCAGCACCGTTCTGACCGGCGACGGCGGCGTCGCCTCCTCCGATGGCGACAGCTCCGTCGTCAACAACGGCGATGGCTCCGGCTCCTCCTCGAACGGCAAGGCCACCGTCGTCAACAACGGCAACGGCTCCGGCTCGTACACGGACGGGACCACGAAGATCGTGGCCAATGGCGACGGCACGGGCACCTATGTGGATTCGACCCTGTCCGTCAGCGTCCAGAAGGACGGCTCGGGCACATCCACGAACTCCGCCACGGGGGAGAACATCGTGGTCAACGGCAACGGGGCGGGTTCCTATAAGCACGACTCCGTGAGCATTATCAACAACGGCGACGGCACGGGCAGTTACACCGACGGGTCGCTGTCCATCATCAATCACGGCGACGGCACGGCGCTGGTCAACGGCCAGAGCACCGCCGCCGACCCCCTGCCCCCGGTCGGCAAGGTCGGGGCCTTCCCCTCGATCGACGCCGTCCAGCCGGTGCAGTCCTGCGGCACCGCCATCTCCCTGGACTCCGGAATCCTGTTCGACGTCGACTCCTATGCGATCCGCCCCGAGTCGAGCGAGGTGCTCAACTCCCTGGCCCAGGTGCTCACCCAGGCCGGAGCCCCGAAGGCGACTGTCGCCGGCCATACCGACTCCGTGGCGGACGACGCCTACAACCAGACCCTCTCCGAGCAGCGGGCCCAGGCCGTCGTCGATGCCCTGCACACGGCCGGCGCCACGACCCAGCTCACCCCCGTCGGCTACGGGGAGACCCAGCCGGCTGCCCCCAACACCAACCCCGATGGGTCCGATAATCCCGGCGGGCGCCAGCTCAACCGCCGCGTCGAGATCATGATCCCCGTCTTCTGACCCGCCCTCACCTTCAAGGAGAGTCCCATGACACCCGCCTCCGAGATCCCATCTGAGTTCCCGATTGAGTTTCCGACTGCATTCCCGACAGATTCCGCCGCCGGTGCGTCATCTGCGTCATCGACCTCCGCAGACGGCGCCGTGCGGACTCGCTCCTCCCGTCGTCTGGTGGCCGCCCTGGCGTGCGCGCTGGCCCTGAGCACCGGACTGGGGGCCTGCTCGATCACCCTGGACCGTGCGGGCGGCGGCTCGACGGACTCCACCGACTCCCCGAGCGCATCCTCCGAGTCGGCCGGCAGCTCCTCCTCCGCCACTCCCACCAATGGCAGTGCGTCGCAGGATCCGGCCACGTTCTCGCCCGCGCCGGCTCCGTCCGTGCCGTCGCCGAGCAGCAGTCCCACTGTGCTTCCCCCACTGGTGGGCGATGGCGCCACGGGGACCGCGTCCCCCGACCCCGAGCGCCCGGGCGCGGGAGCCACCATCACCAGTGACGACTGGTTCAGTGCGGACCAGCGCTCCACCAGGAAGACGATGACGCCTGTCAACGGGCAGGTCGTCGTCGACCGCTCGTACGACACCATTCACATCGAGGGCGACGTCACGAACCTGACGATCAACGGCAGTGGCGTCACCGTTCTTGTCGATTATGCCGAGAACGTCGTCATCAATGACGGTAGCAGCAACCACGTCTACGTGCGCGATACCAAGAATGTCACCGTCACCAGTAGCTACAACACCGTGCTGTGGGCCGGGAACACTCCGCAGATCCAGGACCTCGGCAACGGCAACACGATCAAGAACCAGACTGAGGACAAGAGGTAGGGGCGAGCCATCGTCGAGATCGGTCCACTTCCGCCCCGAGATCGGTCGCACTCCGCGTCGAGATCGGTCCAACTGCGACGCATCGTCAGGGCATGGACGTGCAGCCGGCTGAGATCAGATGAGTTCCGCTCCAGTGCTCGTGGATCGCGTCGGCAAGGGCGAGGGAGAAGTCCTCGTAGCTGATCGTGGATCGCAGGAGTGCTCGTTCGTCGTCGGACGGTGCAAGCCTGCGGTAGGCGCCTGTGAATCGGCCCTCGGGGACGTAGCCGGGCGGTGGAATGAGGTACGCCCAGTTGCTCGAAGTCGTTCCGGACTCCAGGTGGTCGCGAAGCGCGGCGTGGGCCACGCCGCGCGGCAGTGTCACGGCGGGGAAGGCCGGGTCCTGCCAGAAGCGCCGGCCGTCGCCCAGGTGGAGCGACCCGGCCCCGCCGACGTGGATGATCAGGGGGCCTTCGCGCTCCTCGCGCCGCTCATCGCGCGCGGTGGCGATCCGCTCGTGGAGGTCGATCAGCGCCGTCGCCGGGATCTCGCCGGGCAGACGGATCGCGTTGACGACGACGTCGATGCCCGAGAGCGCCGCTCGCATAAGAACGGGATCGGTCAGGTCGATGGCGCGCACGTCGTCGCCGTCGGGTACTGACGACGGCCGTGTGCCGCCGCGGATTCGCACTCCCAGGTGCAGGCGCGCGTTCCGAGGGCGATGGCGCAGCAGGGCGGTGCCGGTTCGTCCGGTCGCGCCCAGAAGCAGGACGTCAATCATGGGCGGCCCTCCGGGTGAGCGCCGAGACGGCTCCCACGGATGCGGCGGCGACGGCGAGAAGCGCGACCAGGACGATGGCGAGGGTGCTCAGGCTCGCGAACGTCGTGCCGACGACGGAACCGATGCCGGCCCCGATGAACAGGACGAAGCCGTTGATCGCCATTCCGCTTCCCCGGTTCGGCGCGGCCGCCTCGCCGTAGAGGTTGATCATGGACGGCACGGCCAGCGCCACCCCGGCGACGTAGACGATGCTCGCGGCGATGAGACCGGGGATGGTTCCGGACAGTGCGACCTCCCCGAGCATCCCGACGGCGGCCAGGGTGAAGCCGAGCTGGGCCACCCGGGCCATGGCCAGTCGCTGGGCCAGAGCGCCGACGCTCAGACTGATGAACATCGCGGGCAATGCCGCCAGTCGGATCAGGACGGTGGCGGAGGCGGGCATGTCGAGGCTCTGCAGGTGCTGTCCGATGCCGGTGTAGAGGGCGACGAAGGACAGTAGGAGCGAGATGTGGGCGATGCTGAGCAGCACGATCACCGGCATGGTCAGCAGGCGGGCGAGGTTGGCGAACTGCGCGAGGAGCGAGGGTGATGGTGCATGCCGGGGCGCCTCGGTCGCCGCCGCGAGGATCAATGCGAATGCGATCGCGAGGACAATGCCGCAGAGTACGAAGAACCACGGCCAGCCGGCGCGCAGCGCGATCGCGGAGGCGAGCACCTGGCCGAAGATGCCGGCGACCAGGAACGAGGTCGACATCGCTCCGATCGCCCCGGCTCGTCTGGCGGGTGCGACCGCTTCTGCGAGATAGGCCAGTGCCACGGGGGCGAATCCGGAGGCGGACAGGCCTTGCAGGGCGCGCAGCAGTGTCATGGCGGACGGGGAGGATGCCAGCGCGCACAGGAGGGTGGTGACGGCGAGCACGCCGACGGCGATCGCCATGACCCGCTTTCGGCCGTATCGGTCTGAGACCGGGCCCCAGATGAGAAAGCCTGCGGCATAGGTGAGGCTGAAACTCGTCGAGAGGGCGAACGTCGCATCGCCTCCCAGGGCGGAGGACACCGGAGTCGATAGCGGGATCGCGGCGTAGAGCTGCGTGAGAACGAACAGGGCCGTCACCACCAGGATGACGATGACGCTCCTGCCGGCGGGGAAGTTCGGTTCGGTTGAGGGGCGTGAGGGGTGCACCTCAGAGGTGGGTGTCTCTGGTTGGGGGAGGTTCTGGCCCATGCGCTCTTCCTTCCAACGCTTACGTTGGAAATTACCGTAGTACTGTTCTGCCTCGAGGGGCAACCTCAACGTTGGAGATGGAGGAGGTGCGGCTCAGGTCATGGCGTGGGACACGGAGGGGACCAGGCGCAGGATCAAGGAGGCCGCGACGGCGGAGTTCGCCGAGTGCGGTCCCGATGGCACGACGATCGAGCGGATCGCGAAGAAGGCCGGAGTCAACAAGGAGCGGGTGTACAACTACTTCGGCGGCAAGCAGAAGCTCTTCGCGGCAGTGCTGCGCGACGAGCTGGCGCAGGTCGCCCAGTCGGTGCCGGTGACCTCGTTCGCCACCGAGGACATCGGGGACTACGCCGGACGGATCTACGACTACCACCGCGAGCGGCCCGAGCTGATCCGCCTGTTGCGGTGGGAGGCGCTGGTATTCGATGGCGAGGTGCCCGATGAGGACCAGCGCCGCGAGTACTACGGCTACAAGTCCGCTGCCGTCGTCAAGGGGCAGGAGGCCGGCACCATCACGGACGATATTGATGCCGCGCACCTGATTCTGCTCGTGCTGTCGATTGCCGGATGGTGGTCGACGGTGCCTCAGGTGACCCGGATGCTGTGCGGGCCGCCCACTGAGGACGAGCATCGCAGGCGTCGCGCCGCTGTGGTCGCGGCTGCCCGCAGCCTGGCCGCAACGGGCGCTGCTCCGCGTCGAGATCGGTCGTAATCCGCATCGAGATCGGTTGAAGTCTGCGTCGAGATCGGTCCACTTCCGCATCGAGATCGGTCGAAGTCCGGTGTGGGGTGTGATGTCTTGGAGCTGGTGATCGTACGAGTCGGGTTTCACTGCTTCGGGGTGGCTCTGCGGGTGCTGCGTGTGCTGGGGTGGTGGATGTTGCACATTTGCGCGTGCTCCGTGTCAGCAGAAATCGCGAAATCATGCGGAACAGCAACATCAGCAACGACCATGATCCCGCTCCCATGTGCACGGACCCCCTCAACGCACATGGGAACCCGACCACCACACACCATGATCACCAGAAAAGCCCACTATCGCAACAAAAACCAACCCCCCACCCCCACAAAACCCCCACCCTCCCATGTGCAACACCGCAGACAACCACACCCACAACCCCAAACCGGAACACGGCCGATGTCGGTGCGGAAGTGGACCGATCTCGCGGCGGAATGCGACCGATCTCGGTGCGGAAGTGGACCGATTTCGCGGCGGAGTACGACCGATCTCGAGCCGGAGTACGACCGATTTCGATGCGGAACCGGACCGATTTCGATGCGGAGTACGACCGATCTCGGCGATGGGGGCGGCAGGCGGAGCCGAGTTCCCGCATCACCTGCCCTCGCGCGTCGCGCACCCCGGGCTGCCCCGTGCTCAGCCAAGCTACGCTGACGCCGTGACCGACAACGCCTCCCAACCGCGGGCCGTCCTCAACGCGCCCGACGCACCGGGTGCCGCGCATCCGGGCCTGTTCATCTCCTTCGAAGGCGGCGACGGCGTCGGTAAGACCACCCAGATCCGCATCCTCGCCGAGCTGCTTAAGGAGGCGGGCGTTGAATGCGAGGCGACCCGCGAGCCCGGGGGCACGGACCTGGGGATCGAGATCCGGCGCCTCCTCCTGCACGGCGACGACATCTCCCCCCGCGCCGAGGCCCTCCTGTACGCCGCCGACCGCGCCCACCACGTCGCCACCAGGATCCGCCCCGCCCTCGAGCGCGGTGACGTGGTCCTGACCGACCGCTACCTCGACTCCTCGGTTGCCTACCAGGGCGCCGCCCGGGCGCTGGGCACCCAGGAGGTCCGCGAGCTGTCCCTGTGGGCCACCGACGCCCTGCTCCCGGACCTCACCATCCTGCTCGATGCCGAGCCGGACATCGCCTCGCGCCGCACCATGGCGCGCGGCGCGACGGACCGGCTCGAGCGCGAGCCCGACGCCTTCCACGCCGCCCTGCGCGCTCAGTTCCTCGCTCTTGCCGATGCCGAGCCCGACAGGTTCGTCGTCATCGACGCCGACCGGCCCGTCGAGGCGGTGGCCGACGCCGTCGCCGCCGCCGTCCGGCCCCTCCTCGCGCGCCTGCCCGGGAGCGCTCTCGGCGACGATTCCAGTGATTCCAGCGGGTCCGAGAATTCCGCGGCTCGGCGGGCAGGTGAGCGCTGATGGGCGTATGGGATGACGTCGTCGGGCAGGAGGCCGTCGTCGGCGTCTTCGAGGCGGCCGCCCGCTCGGCCCGGACCGTCGCCGAGACGCGCGAGAGCGCTGCGGAGGCGCCGCGGACTTCGAGTCGGACCGGGCGCGGGACTGGGAGCGGGACCGCCCCCGAGGTCCCCGGTGATGCCGGAGCCGCCGGTGCTGCGGATACGACCGACGGCTCGGCCATGACCCACGCCTGGCTGGTCACGGGCCCGCCCGGTTCGGGGCGCTCGAACGCCGCCCGCGCCTTCGCGGCCGCCCTGCAGTGCACCGGCCCTACTCCCGGCTGCGGGCAGTGCAAGCCCTGCCGGGACGTCATGAGCGGCGTCCACCCCGATGTCGTGCGCCTGGCCACCGAGAAGCTCCTCATCACCATGGAGGAGGTCAAGGGGCTCATCGGGGAGGCGCAGCGCCGCCCCTGGACGGGCCGCTGGCGCGTCATCCTCGTCGAGGACGCCGACCGCATGGCCGAGCGCACCACCAACGTGCTGCTGAAGTCCATCGAGGAGCCCCCGCCGCAGACGGTGTGGCTCCTGTGCACCCCGAGCGCCGACGACGTCCTGCCCACGATCCGCTCCCGGTGCCGCCTGGTGACCCTGCGCATCCCGCCGGCCGACGCCGTCGCCGAACTGCTCGTGCGCCGCGACGGCGCTGATCCCGACCTTGCCGCGCGAGCCGCCAGGGCCAGTCAGTCCCACATTGGGCTTGCCCGGCACCTGGCCACCGACCCGGATGCCTGGGAGCGCCGGCGTCGGCTCCTGCTGGCGCCAGTCTCCCTGCGCAGCGTCGGGGATGCGGTCCTGGCGGCCGCAGACCTCGTCGAGGCGGCCGAGTCGGAGGCCAAGGACGCCACCACCGAGCGCGACGCGCGGGAGAAGGCGGCTCTGCTTCGGGCTCTGGGCCTGGAGGGGGAGTCCAAGGTGCCGCCGGCGCTGCGCGCCCAGGTCCGCCAGCTGGAGGAGGACCAGAAGCGCCGTGCCCGGCGCGCCCGCACCGACGTCCTGGATCGGGCCATGATCGACCTGCTCTCCTTCTACCGCGACGTGCTCGCCGCCCAGATGGGCAGCGACGTCGAACGGGTCAACATCGATCTGTCCGAGGCCCTCGACCAGGTCGCCGCCGCCACCGGTCCCGAGCAGTCCCTGGCGCGCATCGCCGCGATCGAGGAGTGCCGGACGCGGCTGCGCTCCAACGCGGCCCCGCTTCTGGCCATCGAATCCCTCATGGTCCAGCTGCGCCCCCAGGCGTGAAGGGGGCGTCGCTGGTCGTGCGCAGACGACACGCCGTCGGTGAGCGGCTTCGGAAAGGGGAGTCACGCGCGAATCAGCACGGTTAGGCTGCTGGTGTGAGCACTTTGCGTATGCGTTCCCGTGCCCGTCGCGCTCTTGCGGCGGCCACCGCCCTCGTGGCGGCCGTGACGATGGCGTCCTGCGGCGGTGGCCCCGCGGTGACGCCCACACCCGCAGTCGCCAATGATCCGGTTCCCGCACCGACAGAGCTCGAGACGTTCTACTACCAGGACATCCACTGGTATCCCTGTGGCGAGAAGGGCGGCATGCAGGAGGCCGATGCCGACACCGGTCCCGGGACCTTCTCCTGCGCACGCGTGACCGTGCCGCTGAATTACGACGAACCCGGCGGCGCCACTATCGAGCTCGCTCTCAAGCGCCGCTCGGCGAGCGGCACCAGCATCGGATCCTTGTTCATCAACCCCGGCGGGCCGGGGGGCTCGGGCATCAACCTGGTGGAGAGCGCCAAGGGCTACTTCACCGACGATCTGCTCGAGTCCTACGACATCGTGGGCTTCGACCCCCGCGGCGTGGGCGGCTCCGCCGCCGTGGACTGCCTGACCGACGCCGAGCTCGACGCCAAGCGCTCGGACGACGGCTCCGATCCGGTCAGCCGCAAGGACTCGGCTGAGGAGGAACGGGCCAATATCACCGAGCACGCCTCCGAACTCAAGGCCAAATGCGAGTCCGCGATGAGCATCCCGGGTCTGCTCGACCACATCGACACCATCTCGGCGGCCCGTGATCTCGACATCCTGCGGGCGGCTGTCGGCGACAGTGCCCTGAGTTATCTCGGCTACTCCTACGGAACCTACCTCGGGGCCACGTATGCCGAGCTGTTCCCCGGCAATGTCGGACGGATGGCGCTCGACGGCGCAGTCGATCCGACCCTGACCGCCGGGCAGATATCACTGGGGCAGGCCCAGGGCTTCGAAAGCCTTCTGCGCGCCTATGTTGAGGACTGTCAGAGCGCCAAGAACTGCCCGCTGACGGGTGATGCCGACTCCGGCGTCAAGCAGGTACGGGACTTCCTCGACCAGACTCGGACTCTGCCCCTCAAGACCTCGGACCCGAATCGACCGCTGACCTACTCGCTGGCTCTGGACTCGATTCTCAAGGGCATGTACCAGACCAAGTCCTGGCCCGCGCTCACCCAGGGATTGACGCGGGCCATGGACCAGGACGACGGCTCGACCCTGCTCTCCATCTCCGATCAGCTGTCCTCGCGCAATGCCGACGGCACCTACAAGGACAACGGCGCAGAAGTCATCAGCGCGATCAACTGCCTGGACTACCCCGTCGTCGGCGATACCGAATCGTGGGATGCCGAGGCCGAGGAGATCGAAGAGGCCTCGCCGACCTTCGGGAGTGTGCTGACCTATTCGGACCTGTACTGCCAGGTATGGGGGCATGAGGCGACCCGGACGCGCGACCCCATTCACGCCTCCGGCGCCGCCCCGATCCTCGTCATCGGCACGAAGGATGACCCGGCTACGCCCTACGCGTGGAGCGAGTCACTGGCCTCCCAGCTCGACGACGGTCACCTGCTCACCTGGGAGGGCCAGGGGCACACCGCCTACGGCCGTGCGGGCGACTGCATCTCCCGCGCCGTCGATTCCTACCTGCTCGCCGGTCAGCTGCCGGAGGAGGGGCTGACCTGCGCCGCCGACAAGTGAGCCGCACCGGCGTCCGGCGGGTGACCGCCCGGGCGGGCCTCGGGACTGGCCCGTCCTGCGCGACGTCGTCCCCTCCTGCGCCCTCCTGCGGCGGCCTGCCCGTGATCCTCAGCGGTTGCGCGACTCGGTGAGCTCGCCCGCGATCGAGCGGCTCATCCATGCGGCCAGCTCATCGCCCCGCAGGCCTTGCGCCAGGAGGAACTGCGCCTTGGCGTAGGCCGCCTCCAGCGTCATGTCGGAACTGCCCACCGCCCCGGCCCGTGCGATCGCGTCGCCCGCCTCGTAGTGGCCCAGCCGCACCTCGGCCTCATGGCACTGGGAGGCGACGATCACGGCCGTGCCCGCCTCGATGGCGTCTGCGATGACCTCGGTCAGTCCGGGCTCTGCGCTCGGGACGTTGCCCACCCCGAAGGCGCGCAGGATCACCGCCTCCGGCCGGGGGGTGACCATGGCCCGCAACCGGGCGGCGGTGATCCCCGGGGCGAGATCGACGACGGCGACGTCGTGGCGCTCGTACGGCAGGGGGCGCGCCCGATCTGCGCAGTGGGGGAGGGCCGGACGCTCCGCGCCGGGTGCAGGATGCCGGGCCCACCGCCAGGGGGCCCCGGCGGTCGCCAATGGCGCTGCGCCGGGGGAGGCGAAGCCCTCGAAGGCCCATGAGCTGGTCTTGGTGGCGCGGTTGCCGGCCAGCAGGTGATGGCCGAAGAAGAGGCTGACGCCGTCCGCCCGCCCGCTTGTGGCGGCGTTGAGGGCCCCGGTGACGTTGGACGCCGCATCCGAGCCGATGGCGCTCAGGGGCAGCTGGGCGCCGGTCACGACCACCGGGCGGTCGAAGTCGGTCAGCGCGTAGGACAGCGCTGCCGAGGTGTAGGCCATCGTGTCGGTGCCGTGGAGGACGACGTAGCTCTTGACGCCGTCGGCGCCGTTGATGCCGTCGGCACCGTCTGCTGGAGTTGCGGCGCGGTGCGCGCGCAGGTCGTCGATGATCGCCTGCCACGACTCGGGGGTGGCGTTGGCGGAGTCGATGAGCGGATCGAGGACGGTCAGCGAGACCCGCCCGGCGAGGGCGGTGCCTTCGAGGAGTTCGGCGAGCCAGCTGTCGAGATCGGCGCCGGGAATGAGCCCGTGTGGGGATTCGACCATTCCGATGGTGCCGCCGGTGTAGGTGATGTGGACTTCGGGTGCGGATGCGGCGGGCGCGATCAGTGTGCTGGGCATGAGCGGCATCATAGGGCGTTGCTTCAGCCGCGCCGTGCGGGCATGGCAGTGATGCGTTCGAATAGGCGCAGTGCGGGGCCGTGGGATATATGGGGGTTATATGGGCTCAGGGGGAGTTGTGGGAGCGTTCTGGGAGGGTGGGCGGCGGCAAATGGATAGTGAGATGCGGTGGGTGTAAAGCGAGCGCAGGGGCGCAGTGAGTCATGTGAGAGCCTCCCGCTCCCGGCGCGGCGTCAATGGCGGTGGTGCGGACGTTGAGAAGTTTGCCCGTCCTGGCCACTCTTGTCCCGATGCCAAATGCGGCCGGTCACGTGAACGGAGGTTTCTTGCATTCTTCGGGCATGTCCCTCGGAAAGAGTGGGAGGAACGCCCGCTGAGGGGGCAAAGCGCCGTTCATGTTCTCGGCATGTTCTCCGCATGTTCTCGGCCCCGGACGCGGCAGTCCGCCTTAACCCGCCTTGTGCCTCACTCTGAGAATCAATCATCTGGGTTCTGGTGTCGGAAGGCGGTCGGTTCTTGCGTTGATTGTCGAGTCCGGGACTGCGGTGAACTGGGGGAGCTAGAGGGAGCCGGTGAGAACTAGCGGTAACTAGCGGGAACTAGAGGACGTGCGAGTCGAGGCGAGGGCGCATGGGGATGCATGATGAACCGCCGTCGACGATGTGTGCGCAGCGTACGCGGCCTTGTGTCCAGCACCACTTTCGCGTGTTCGGCGCGCAGATTGCGCAACCGACGTTCGGGCCGGTAATGTGCGACCCGCTGCGCTTGCGGCAGGCCACCTTAGCTCAGTCGGCAGAGCGATTCACTCGTAATGAATAGGTCGTGGGTTCGATTCCCACAGGTGGCTCTGTGCAGGTATGTCATCCCGGGACCGTGCGGTCCCGGGATTTTTTGTTGTCGGCTGTTGGCGGCCGTTCTCGGCTCTTCTCATCCCGATGGGGCGGTGGTTGTGGACGGCTCTACCCGCTCTACCGGCTCTTCCCGCTTCTGTTCGTTGAGATCGGTCGATAGGCGCATCGAGATCGATGGAAACGGCTCCAGGATCGTGGATAACTCGGCTCCTGTTCGGGCTTGCATTCAATTCTATTTGCGTTTAGCGTTGTCACCGATGATTTACTCGCCAAAAGCGAGGACCGCCAACCTGAAAGGTGCGTGCCATGGCGCAGAAGACTCAGATCATTCTTGTTGACGACATCGATGGCTCCGAGGCCACCCAGTCCGTCACCTTCGCTCTTGATGGCGTGACCTACGAGATTGATCTTAATGATGACCACGCGGCGGCGCTGCGTGAGACCGTTGAGGAGTGGACGGTTAAGGCTCGGCGCGTCAGCGGCCGTCGTACTCGCCGTCGTGCCGGAGCCCCCAAGACTTCCTCGAACACTCAGAAGGTGCGCGAGTGGGCCCGCGCTAATGGCTATGAGGTCTCCGACCGCGGCCGTATCCCCGCTTCAGTCCGTGAGGCCTACGAAGCCGCTAACTGAGCGCGCAGTCATAACGTCCAAACAGTTCGGCGCGGCTGATGCGTCACGCCAGACTCGTACCAGATCCATGCCGGACTCATACCAGGCCCCTGTGTCCTTCGGGACCCAGGGGCCTGGTCGCGCCTGCTGCGGCCTGGCAAGATAGGACCATGGCTTACACTCTGGTGCTGCTCCGCCACGGCGAGAGCGAATGGAATGCGAAGAACCTCTTCACCGGCTGGGTCGATGTGCCGCTGTCCGAGAAGGGCCGTGCCGAGGCCGCTCACGGGGGTGAACTGCTCAAGGAGGCGGGTGTTCTGCCCGAGAAGCTCTTCACCTCGATGCTGCGTCGAGCGATCACAACAGCCAACCTCGCTCTCGACGCCGCCGACCGCCACTGGATTCCGGTCGAGCGCAACTGGCGTCTCAATGAGCGCCACTATGGAGCGCTTCAGGGCAAGAACAAGAAGCAGACCCGTGACGAATACGGCGAGGATCAGTTCATGCTCTGGCGCCGTTCCTACGATGTTCCGCCGCCGGCCATTGAGCCCGGCACCGAGTTCTCGCAGGATGCCGACCCCCGCTACGCGGGCGAGCCCATCCCCGCCACCGAGTGCCTCAAGGATGTTCTCGAGCGCATGCTCCCGTACTGGGAGGACACCATCGTCCCCGAGATCAAGACGGGGAAGGTCGTTCTCATCGCCGCGCACGGCAACTCGCTGCGCGCCATCGTCAAGCACCTTGATGGTATTTCCGACGACGACATTGCCGCCGTCAACATTCCCACGGGCATCCCGCTGGTGTACGAGCTGGATGAGGAGACCCTCAAGCCGATCAAGAAGGGCGGTCGCTACCTCGACCCCGAGGCCGAGGCGAAGATCGCCGCGGTCGCCAATCAGGGCAAATGATCGAATGACTGGCGGCGTGTAGCCGTTAGAGATTCACACGACGTCGGCCCGGCACCCCCTCTGCATATGGGGCGCCGGGCCGACGTCGTCGCTTATTGCTGGTTTTGGGGTGGGGCGTGACCGATCTCGGCGCGGAGTACGACCGATCTCGACGCGGAAGCGGACCGATCTCGGTGCGGAGTACGACCGATCTCGGTGAGAGGGAGAGTGAGAGTGAGTGAGGGGGTCAGCCCGGAGCGCCGCCGGAGACCAGGTAGGCCATGCGGCGGGCCACCGACGTCGAGTGATCCCCGAAGCGCTCCAGGAAGCGCCCCATGAGGACCGCGTCGACGACCTGCTGGCGGCTCAAGTCGTGAGCGGGGTCCAGGATCATCTGGAAGGACTGGCGATGCAGGGAGTCGAGCTCGGAGTCGCCGCGTTGGATCTGCGCCGCCAGCTCCAGGTCATGGGTCGCGATGAGGCGGGCGACATCCGCGCCGGCGCGCACGGCCGCATCGGCCATCTGCAGGATCAGGCCCATGACCGGCTCGGGAACCGGCGGCTCGGGGTAGCGTCCACGCGCGATGGCGGCGATGTGGCGAGCCAGGTCCCCCTGCCGCTCGAGGGTCTGGGCCATGCGCAGGGCGGAGATGACATTGCGCAGGTCGCCCGCCACCGGCTGTTGACGGGCGAGCAGCATGATGCACATGTCGTCGATGTCCCGCTGCAGGTCGTTGATGCGCTCGTCGGCGTCGATGACCTGCTCGGCGATGATGATGTCCCCGTTGCTCAGGGACTCGGCGGCCCGTTCGATCGCCGTCGCCACCTGCCTGGCCATGGTCTCCAGATCCGAGCCGAGCTGCTTGAGCTCCTGGTTGAAGATGTCTCGCACGAGGTCGCTCCTGATTCTGTGCCGGGTCGCGGAGGGCGGGCAGCCCGTAGGCCGGGCGCCTGTCCGCCACCATAATCCTCCGTCATCCCCAGTCATCCCCCGTCGTCCCTGAATGATTTCCTGTCGAGGTCGACTTTTCGGGATGAGATCGACGGCGGCACCGTCGATCTCGTTCGAGAAAGTCGATCTCGACGATTACCCTTGAGGGTGTGGGAAGCATTGTGCTGCTGATCGTCATTGCCGTCGTGTGCCTTGGTCTGGGCGCGGCCGGCGCCTTCGCCTTCGCGCCGCCCTCCTACGACCGGGGCTCGAACGGCATCACCGCGGGCTCCACCCTCGAGGACGGCGGGGTCGTGCCGGTTCTGGCCGCGCTGCGCTCGACCGTCGTCGTGCTGGACGACGACGATGAGGTGCTGCGCGCCTCCTCCGCCGCCTACACCTTCAACATCGTGCGGGACGACGAGGTCTGCGAGCCGCGCGTGGCCGAGATGGTGGCGCGAGTGCGCGCGGGAGGAGACCCCGAGGACGCCGAGCTGACCGTCGCCCGAGGGCGTGTCGACGGGGCCGGGCACTTCTACCTGTACGTGCGCGTGGCCGCCATCGGACGCGGTCGCATCCTCGTCCTCATCGACGACCGCACCGCCGCCAAGCGCCTGGAGGACATGCGCCGCGACTTCGTCGCCAACGTCTCCCATGAGCTCAAGACCCCGGTCGGGGCCATCGCCCTCCTGGCGGAGACCGTCGAGGGCGCCGTCGACGACCCCGGCCTCGTCCGCAACTACATCGGCCGCATACGCAAGGAGTCCGCGCGCCTGGGCGTGCTCGTGGAGGAGATCATCGAGCTCTCCCGCCTCCAGGAGGGGGACGCGCTGGTCGAGCCCGACGACGTCGATCTCGATGCCGTGGTGGCCGAGGCCATCGACCGGGTGCGCACCGAGGCCGAGAGCAAGGAGGTCACTCTCGTCGCGGGCGGCACGCCCGGCCTGCACGTGCGCGGCGATGCCGCCCTCGTCACCACGGCCGTGCGCAATCTGCTGGACAACGCCATCCGCTACTCCGGTCCGCGCACGCGTGTGAGCGTGGGGCTCAGCGTCGACGAGGCGGGCGGCTCGGGCGTCGCAGGCGCGACGGATGGTGCTGACAGCGCTGACAGGGCTGATGGTGCTGACAGTGCCGACTCGGGCGGTTCACAGGCGGCCGCGGCGGAGTCAGCCGGCGATCAGCTGGTGCGCATCGCCGTCGTCGACCAGGGCATTGGAATCGCCAAGGAGGCGCAGGAGCGGGTTTTCGAGCGCTTCTACCGCGTCGACAAAGCGCGTTCGCGGGCCACCGGCGGCACGGGCCTGGGGCTGTCGATCGTCAAGCACGTGGCCGCCGACCACGGCGGCACGGTGGAGTTGTGGTCCACCCCGGGGCGCGGCTCCACCTTCACCCTTGTCCTGCCGCGGCTGATCCCGGACCAGCCGGACCAGGCGAGCGCCGGTCCCGAGCCCGAGGCCGCCGCCGCCGTCGCCTCCGGCGCTGCAGGTGCGGCTTTCGCCGCCATTGCGGCGATCTCCGACGAGGATCAGGCGTGACCCGTATCCTGCTGGTCGAGGACGAGGAGAACTATCGGGACCCGCTCGCCCTCAGCCTGCGCCGCGACGGCTACGAGGTTGTGGAGGCCCAGGACGGCGCCGCGGCCATGGAGCGCTTCGAGGCGGCCGGCAGGGCCGGCGGGCCCGGCACGATCGACCTGGTGCTGCTCGATCTCATGCTCCCGCGTCTGCCGGGCACGGAGGTGTGCCGTCGTATTCGGCGCACGTCCAGTGTTCCCGTCATCATGCTCACCGCCAAGAATTCCGAGGTCGACAAGATCGTGGGTCTGGAGATCGGTGCGGACGACTACGTCACCAAGCCGTACTCCTACCGGGAGCTGCTGGCCCGTGTGCACGCCGTCCTGCGGCGCAGCCATGAGGGCGAGCCGCAGGAGCCCCTGCTCAGCGCGGGGCGGGTGGCGATGGACGTCGAACGCCACGAGGTTCGGGTCGACGGCGAGATCGTCACCATGCCGCTACGGGAATTCGAATTGCTCGAGCTGTTCCTGCGCAATCCCGATCGCGTGCTTACTCGCAGTCAGATCATTGAATCGATCTGGGGATCGAACTACGTGGGGGATACCAAGACGCTTGATGTCCACGTCAAGCGCATTCGAGCCAAGATCGAGGCTGAGCCGAGCGCGCCCCGACTGCTGACCACTGTGCGCGGAGTGGGGTACATGCTGCTCGCCTCCGATGACTCCGAGTGATCTCAGAAGACTCGAGACGGCCCGAAGGCTCTGGACGGTGGGCGGCCCCGGACGATCCCGGAGGCCTCCGGGCGGCTCCGGGTCTCTGGCGGCTCCGGACGGCCTGTGAGCTACCTCGCCCGGAATAAGCCCGGCATTCCCTGGTAAACTGAGGCTCCTGCCATTAGTTACGGAGTGACGTCACCCATGACCTTTGAAGTCGGCGAGACCGTCGTCTACCCCCACCACGGTGCGGCTCGGATTATCGATATCCGCCAGCGCAAGGTCCGCGGCGAGGAGAAGACTTATCTACAGCTCGAGGTTGCGCAGGGGGACCTGACAATCCTCGTTCCCGCGGAGAGTGTGGAGCTCATCGGTGTACGGGATGTTGTGGACGAGGCCGGTCTGAAAAGGGTTTTCGATGTCCTGCGCGCCCCTCTGACCGAGGAGCCCACCAACTGGTCGCGTCGATTCAAGGCTAATCAGGAGAAGATCGCCTCCGGCGATGTCATTAAGGTCGCCGAGGTCGTCCGGGACCTGTCCCGCCGGGATACGGATCGTGGTCTGTCGGCCGGGGAGAAGCGCATGCTGTCCAAGGCTCGTCAGATTCTCGTCTCGGAGCTCGCCCTCGCTGAGAAGACCGCCGAGGATCAGGCGGAGTCCAAGCTCGACGAGGTCCTCGCCTCCGGCACCGCCGCCTGAGGGTCGCAGGCCGCTCGTGCCCGAGCCGGGTCGCGCCGATGGCGCCAGCGGGACTGCCGGCGCGTTCAGCGGGCGCACTGGTGATGTCGGCGATGCCGATGACGTCGCCCAAGGCGGTCCAGGAAGTCCGGGCGGCAAAGATGCTCAAGGCTCCCAAGACGGCGGCGTCGTCGCCGTCCTGACCGCCGCCGGTTCCGGGACGCGCCTGGGAGCCTCCGGTCCCAAGGCACTGGTCGAGATCGCCGGGGAGAGTCTTGTCCGCCGTGCGGCGCGCGGTCTGCTGTCCGCCGGCGTCGTCCGTCATGTTGTTGTCACCGCTCCCGCGGAGTACCTCGATCGCTTCGAGGCTGAGGTCGCTGGAATCACTGAAGTCGCTGGAATCGCTGAAGTCGCCGGGCTCGATGGCCCCGGTGTCTCAGGCACCATCGAGGTCGTCCCCGGGTCGCCCGACTCCCGGCAGGCCAGCGTCGCCCTCGGCCTGGCTGCGGCGTTGGCCGCCCATCCCGACGCCGCCGTTGTCCTCGTCCACGACGCCGCGCGCGCCCTCACTCCGCCCGAGGTCGTGCGCCGCGTCGTGGCCGCGGTCCGGGCGGGACACGACGCCGTCGTTCCCGCCCTGCCCGTGACCGACACCGTCAAGGAGGTCGCCGGCCCGGATCGATCCCGCTCGCGCCGCTCCGAGTCGGGGCATCATGAGACTGGGCTGTATCACTCGAACTCGGACCGGAGCAGCGCGCAGAGGGGCCGGGGCGCAGGAGTGCAGATCGAGTCCGTCGTCGGCACCCCCGATCGTTCTCGGCTGCGGGCGGTGCAGACCCCGCAGGGCTTCGCCGCCGCCGCCCTCGTCGCCGCCCATCGGCTGGGTGCGGACCGCGCCGCGGATGAGGCCCGATCCGCCTCCGACGACGCCGGGCTCATCGAGGCCGCCGGTGGTGGCGTCGTCGTCGTCGAGGGGGATCCTCTTGCCATGAAGGTCACCACGCCGGTTGACCTCGCTCTCGCCGAAGTGCTCGCCGCTGCGCGACAGCCCTCGTGATAGTCAGTGATACTCCGATACTCCGATACTCCGAATACTCTGAGATAGCCGCTCAGCCGAGCTGGGACAGTGCTCCCCATCCTCGGTGACCGATCGGCCACCGCCAGCGGCCCCACGACCACCTCATGGGCCGTAGGCTCACCTTCATGACCCAGACTCCCCAGCCCCAGGGCGACCTGGGAACCGGACCCCAGCCCGAGCCCTACAGCGGCATTCACCCGGGCGGGCAGACCCGCCTGCTGTCCTGGCCCGTCCTCGCCTGGGGGCTGTGGGACTGGGGGAGCGCCGCCTTCAACGCGGTCATCACGACCTTCGTCTTCACCGTCTACCTCACCGATCCCGGTTTCGGCGAGGAGGCCGCCACCCAGTCCTCGATCTCCTTCGGGCTGTCGATCGCCGGATTCATCATCGCCCTGCTGGCGCCGGTCACCGGTCAGCGGGCCGATCGGGCGGGGCGGACCGTCTTCTGGCTCGGTGTTCACACCGCCGTTGTCGTGGCGATCAGCGCAGCGATGTTCCTCGTTCTGCCCAGGCCCGGTTATCTCTGGTTCGGCATTGCACTGCTGGGGCTGGGCAATATCTTCTTCGAGCTGGCGAGCGTCAACTACAACGGCATCCTGCCGCAGATCGCCACCAAGGATCGGATCGGCGCCGTTTCGGGGCTCGGCTGGGGCATGGGTTATGTCGGGGGCATCGCCCTGCTGCTCATTCTGTACATGGGCTTCATCCACCCCGATGTCGGCTGGTTCGGAGTCACCAAGGACAACGGCATGAGTGTTCGCATCTCCATGCTCATGGCCGCCGCCTGGTTCGGACTGAGTGCGATTCCGGTCCTGGTGACGCAGTCCGGGAACCGCGCAAGACGGCGGCGTCAGGCGATCGTCGACGATGCCCGGCGCGGTGCCGACAGGGAGAAGGCCGGACTCGAGTCCGAGCCCGCCGAGCCGCAGGGCTCGGCGACGGGCGTGCGTCGTCGGGAATCGCTCTGGTCCTCCTACAAGCGGCTGTGGCGCACGCTTGTGGCGCTGCATCGCACGCACCCCGAAGTGCTGTGGTTCCTGCTCGCCGCCGCCGTTTTCCGCGACGGGCTCGCGGGCGTCTTCACCTATGGCGGCATCATCGCCAAGAGCACATTCGGCTTCTCCAGCGACGACGTCCTGGTCTTCGCGGTTGCGGCCAATGTGATCGCCGGTGTTGCGACCATTGTGTCGGGGAGGCTCGATGACCGCATCGGTCCCCGCAAGGTGATCCTCGGGTCGCTCACGATTCTCGTATGCGCGGGTGTCGGCGTGTTCTTCCTGCACAACGGCGGGGCGAATGTGTTCTGGATACTCGGCCTGCTCCTGGCCGGATGCGTCGGCCCGACCCAGTCCGCAGCGCGCTCCTTCCTGGCACGAGTCATCCCCGAGGGGCGCGAAGGCGAGATCTTCGGCCTGTATGCGACGACGGGCCGGGCCGTCTCCTTCATGGCGCCGGCGCTGTACGGAGGCTTCATCTGGATCGGTGTTCTCATCGACGGCAAGGAGGCCTCCCATTGGGGCATCCTCGGGATCGTGACGATTCTGGTGATCGGCCTGCTGCTCACGGCTCGGATCAAGGATCCCGCCGGGCATATCACCGACCTCGGGAATTGAGAACGGCGCATTGACCGGAGCATTTATTGCGCAAGCCGCATGGGCTCCGCGTCGAGATCGGTCGCACTCCGCGTCGAGATCGGTCGTACTCCGCACCGAGATCGGTCCGGTTCCGCGTCGAGATCGGTTGTACTCCGCGCCGACTCTCGTCGAGTGGGGGAGAGAATAGGGATGCCAGCGGGCGGGGCCTGACCCTCTTGGAGTCAATCGTTTAGGCTCGGCGGGCTTCGCGCTCGGCGCGCATGCGGGCCATATCCTCGTCGGACAGCGGGCCCTGAGTGGTGCTGGGAGTGCCGTCATCGCGTGTCCAGACGACGGTGAGCCCCTCCTTGTAGCCGAAACGGGCCAGGTGAATTCCAGTGATCTGTTCGAGGCGGTCGAGGCGCTCAGCGGCGGTGCGCAGCGTGAGGACGAGTGCGTCGTCGTCGCAGGTCAGGCTGACGACTCCGACGACCGGGCCTTCGCGGTTGAAGGACAGCGAGCCGGTCGAGGACGCCTCGTCCCAGGTCGTCGTGATCTTGCGGCCCATGTGCGAGGTCAGCTGACGTCCGTAGCGGGCCGGCCGGTCCGTGACGACGCGGGCGACTGAGCGGTGCTCGAAGGCTGGGGTCTCGGGTGAGCTCATGGTTCTGAGGCTACCCTTATCCATCGGCTATCGGGCAGACACCTGCGCTGCCGCGTCGCTGCCATCCGCTGTCAGCCACCCGTGCGCCGGGAACGGGGGCGCGGCGGATTGTGGTGGTTTTCGGGCTCTGCCTGAGTAATCAGGCCCTGTCTGAGCCAGGGTCCTGACTCGTGACACTTTGGTGGGGTCTGGGTTTTGAGGTGGGTTTTTCGTTGATGTTGCGTGGTGGTTGTGGGTGTGCTGGCACACTAAGGGGCCGGTAGGGTCGTGGTGGTGAGCCCGTTTCTGCGTGAGGTCAAGACAGTCTCAGGGGCGATGGCGGTACAGATCGCGGTCAAGGAAGGGCGCCGGGACAAGGTCATCGAGCACCTGGGATCGGCCCATACTGAGGCAGAGCTGGCTGCTCTGATGGAGATCGGCCGGCACCGCATTGCCCCGGACCAGCTGGCCCTGGAGCTGACCCCCACACCACCAGCGGTCCAGGGGTTTCCAAGAGTCTCAGTCCCGGTCGGCACTGACGCGGTGGTGGAGTCCAAGCGCTCGGGCCTGTTGTGGGACGTTCTGCACGGGGCGTATAACTGCCTGGGCCTGGGGGATGCTACTGGTGGTGATCGGGCGTTTGAGCAGATGGTTCTGGCGCGTTTGATCGAGCCGACCTCCAAGGCCCAGGTGCCCTGCGTGCTGGGTGATCTGGGACTGGAGTCGGTCAGCGTGCGGACCTTGTTCCGCTCCCTGGCCCGAGCCCAGGAGCGGGGCTACCGCGAGGCGATCTCCCAGGCCCTGTTCGATCACGTCACCGCCAGTGGGGGCCTGGCCCTGTGCCTGTATGACGTGACCACGCTCTACTTCGAGGCCGAGCGTGAGGACGAGCTGCGCAAGGTCGGCTACTCCAAGGAGCGGAGGGTCGACCCCCAGATCATCGTCGGGCTGCTGGTCGACCGTCATGGTTTCCCTCTCCAGGTCGGCTGCTGGGAGGGGAACAAGGCTGAGACCGCCACGATCATCCCCATCGTGGAGGCCTTCCAGGCCGCCCACGGCATCGCCGACCTCGTCATCGTCGCTGACGCAGGCATGCTGTCAGCATCGAACCTGAGTGCGTTGGATGAGGCGAGGCTGCGGTTCATCGTCGGTGCCCGCACCACCCGCGCCCCGGGCGACCTGGAGGCGCACTTCCGCTGGAGCGGTGACGCCCCCGCCGACGGCCAGGTCATCGACACCATCACCCCCAGAAGAGGCTCGAACACCGAGCGGGACAAGAGTCGCAAGGCCGAGCCGGTATGGGCCCCGGAGACCCATCCAGGCTCATGGAGAGCGGTATGGGCCTACTCCAAGAAACGCGTGGCCCGGGACAACCAGACCCTCACCGCTCAGGAGAATCGCGCCCGGGCCGTCATCGCCGGTGAGAAGCGCCCTAAGGCCACGCGTTTTGTCACCGTCCGTCAAGGCGATCAGGTCCTTGATGAGGCCTCCATCGCCAGGGCCAGGTCTCTGGTGGGGCTCAAGGGCTACGTCACCAACATTCCCTCGCATCTGATGGACGCTGGTGAGGTCGTCTCCTCCTACCACGAGCTGTGGCACGTCGAGCAGTCTTTCCGGATGAGCAAGCACGACCTGAGGGCCCGCCCCGTCTTCCACCACACCCGTGACGCCATCGAGGCCCACCTGACCGTGGTCATGGCCTCCCTGGCCGTAGCCCGCCACCTCCAGGAGGCCACCGGGATCAGCATCAAACGCGTCATCCGCGCCCTCAAGCCTCTCCAGGAGGTCACCATCAACCTCAACGGCCACCACATCAACGCCACCCCACAACTAACCCCCAAGGCCGAGCAAATTCTCACCGCCCTGAGCACCCCACCCCCAGCACACTAACCGTCATGATT
>NZ_JH711481.1:119377-142249 GCF_000269805.1 Actinomyces massiliensis 4401292 | reverse complement strand
CGAGTCGGTGCCGACTGCGGCGAGAGCGAGCACGTGCCCGTCGGGGTCGAGGGCGTACCCGACCGCCTCGCCCCACGGCCGGTCGTCCACCGGAGCGAGAATCCGGCCACCGGCGGCCTCGACACGCTCCAGGACGGCGGCGGCGTCGCGGCGACGCAGGTAGAGCTCGCACCGCTGGCCGGCGCCGGGAGTGAGGTCCGGGACCAGTGCCGTGATGTCGCGTTCGAGCATGAGTCCCAGTGTGAGGTCCCCGAGGTCGAACTCGGTCATGCCGGGTACATCCAGGGCGGGGGAGGCTCCAAGCACTCGTCGGTAGAAAGATGTGGCGCGGTCCTGGTCCTTCACATACAGAATGACCTCGGTGGGGTGCATACGGGAACCGTAGCGCAATGTGTGTCGCGGCCTCTCGTCGAGAGCGGCATCGGGTCTTCTAGAACCACCTGCTTGGGATTGGGGCTGGGAACCTGCTTGGGGTTGGGAGGGGGATGATATTCGGGGTGCCGCTTGCCGGCGGAGGGGGGCGTTGGCGTTGTTGTCTGTTCTCTGGAGAGCGCCGGCGGGATCGCTCAGAATCGGCGGTACGGTGATGGTCGATGATCTTTGGTCAGGATGCGATGATCGTTGATCAGGATCTCGTACAGCTCCACCATCTTCTTCGTCATTGTTGTCGAATCGAATTCTTGGGCGACCTCGAGAGAGCCCTGGGACAGCTTTTCTAATCTATGAGGGTCTGAGAACAGTTCGTTGAAAGTCCGTGCCAGGCTCGGCCCGTCGATGCCGTCGGTCAATATTGAATTGCGTTCGGTCAGGCCTTCTGTCATCTGCTCGTCGCAGTACACGATTGGCAGGCCGCTCGATGCCGCTTCGAGGAAGGTCATCGGCTGATTGTCGAAATGGTAAGAGGCGAGTGAAAAAACGTCTGCCTGCTTGAGCAGGGCGGCGACCTTGTCGCTCGGCTGCATGCCGGTGAATATGACTCTTCGGGTGACGTCGAGCTCTTCGGCGCGCATGCGCAGTTCCTGCTCGTAAGGGCCCCCGCCGGTCAGGACGAGTTTGATGCTCTCGTCGGAAATATGCGGCATCGCCTCGATGAGCGCTTTCTGCCGCTTCTCCGGACTCATTCTCGCCACCGATATGATGAACTTCTCTCCCGGATTCTTCTTGATGGGGGAGTCGCTCGGGTCGGCGTCACGATATCGTTTCGTATTGATTCCATTCGGGTGCACGTAGCACGGCACCGTCAGCCCGCCTTCATCTATCAGTATTCTCGCCAGGTGATTCGACGGCGATATGCAGGCGTCGCACTTGTTCGCGAAGGCAGCGGTCAACCGCCATCCCTGATGCGAGAAGGTGTCCTTGATCGCATCCTTGCTCATGGTGCGCAGCTGCTCGCGGGACGGCGTCGACAAGATGGGTCTGGTGCGCAGTGCAATGGGGAGTGCCGCTGTCAGGGCGATAATGCCGGCCGTCACCATGAGAGGGTAGTCGTCGATCAATTCTGTGTACAGCGTGTGCACGGTGGTGACATGAGGGATATTCTGGCGTTTTGCCACGCTGTGCGCGAGGACCCCCACGTAGAACTGCATCTGACTATGGACGATGTCGAACTCGTATTTATCGAGCCTTCGCGCCAGGCCGGGATAGATGACGCCAGTCTCCCGTTTGTCGAAAATGTAATTCTTTGCTGAAGGGACGCGAATTATGTGGTCGTCATCGTCTTCGTACGTCTTACTTCTTGGTGCTATTACGTAGACTTCATGTCCGAGAGCCTCCAGGGCTTCTTTTAGATTCGTTGTCGAGGTTGCCACGCCGTGCACTGACGGCAGATAATCGTCAATAAATATGCCAATCCGCACATCTCAGTGTATCACGGCTCCATATAGTGGGCTCGGCCGATGTTCAGTGAGGTTCGACTGGTCGTCTCGCCGAGATCGGTCGCACTCCGCCTCGAGATCGGTCCACTTCCGGCTCGAGATCGGTTCGTTTTTGGCCCGGGTTTGGTCTGCGACGATCTGGTTGGGGTGTCGTTGCACACTTCTTGGTGGACGTCGTTCGGAACTGTTGAAATTCGGATGGGTGGGGCTGTTGGCATGCATGACGGCTGCATCGGTTGAATGCTGGAAAACTGTGAAGTCGTCACATTCTCCCGACGCTTTTCTTGCCGGTTCTCATGCTCGGTGTTGATGCTCGAGTGTGAGTCCGGTCGCGGTCCTGTGTGCTTCTGCTCGACTGTGTTGAGGGGCGGAGGTGGTGGCCGCCTGCTCGGGGCTCGGTGGTGGGTGGCGACCGATCTCGAGTCGGAAGCGGACCGATCTCGGGGCGGAGCTCGACCGATCTCGAGTCGGAAGCGGACCGATCTCGGGGCGGAACTCGACCGATCTCGGCGGAGGGGTGGGTCCATATTGCACATGCGGTACATGTGCGATATAAACAGTAGGTGCACATCGTTCTCTCCCGGACGTCCGGAACTCCCATGTACGAGCAGATCGTCGCCCAGATCCAGCAGGCCATCTGGTCCGGCGAGCTGCCCGCCGGGACTTCGCTGCCCTCACTGCGCCGACTGGCGCGAGACCTCGAGGTCTCCCTGATTACGACCACCCGCGCATACAACGACCTCGCCGCGGCCGGCCTCATCGCCAATCAGGCCGGCCGCGGCAGCTTCGTCCTGCCCCAGGACGAGGGCGAGACCCGCCGGCGTCTCCTCGCCAGGCTGGACGCTCAGCTCGATGACGCTGTCGCCACCGCCAGGCTGGCCGGCATCGACCTGTCCGAATTTCACGAAAGGAGCGGTCAACGATGGACCGCAACGAACAAGAAGTGAGCGACCCGGCGTCTGCGGGCACCGACGCCCGTTCTGCGCCCGGGGCCGCGGTCCGCCTCGACGCCGTCGTGCGCAAACAGGGGGCCTTCACCCTCGGCCCCCTCGACATGGCCGTTCCGAGCGGTCTGGTCACCGGCTTCGTCGGACCCAACGGCGCGGGCAAGACCACCGCCATCAAGGCCATGCTCGGCATGGTCGACGTCGAGTCCGGCTCGATCAGGGTCCTCGGCGCCGCACCCGGTGCCCGCCACGACCGTATCGGCGTCGTCATGGATGCCGTGGCCCTGCCCCCGGAGTGGACGGCCACCGCGGCCGCCCGCAACCTGGGGCGCTTCTACCCCGACTGGGACCAGACCTTCTTTAAGGATCTTCTGCGCCGACTGGACGTGCCGTCCGGAGACAGGGTCAAGGACCTGTCGCGGGGCCAGAGCGTCAAGCTTCAGCTCGCCCTGGCGCTCGCCCACCGCCCCGAACTCCTCATTCTCGACGAGCCCACCTCGGGCCTGGACCCCGTCGCGCGTCTGGAGGTCCTCGACGTCTTCCGCGACTTCCTCATCGAGGAGGGGCGGACGATCCTCTTCTCCACCCACATCACCTCGGATCTGGAGCGAATTGCGGACCATCTTCACATTATCGGGGGCGGCCGCACCTGCTTCGAGGGGCCCATGACCGACCTCGCCGAGCAGTGGGCCATGGCCCGCGGCCCCGTCTCCGCCCTGACACCCGAGGCTGAAGCGGCTCTGGTCGGGGCCCGGCGCGGCTCGGCGGGCACCTTCTCGGGACTCATCAGGGTCTCGGACACCGCCGCGTTCGGGCCCGACGTCCTGATCGAGGCCCCATCCACCGACGAGGCCGTCGCCGCCATGACTCGCGACTCGCGATCCGACAGCCTCCGCCCTCAATCCAGTCCCGCCGCCTCGGCGGCCCCAGCCCAGGAGCACTGATATGCGCGCCATGCATACCATGCACACCACCTCGACCCTGCTGCGCGTGGAACTGTCCGCCCACGCCGCCACGCTGCGCACCTTCGCGATCGTTGTGGCAGTGTTCGCCGCGGCGAACCTCGTCATGCACGGGGCGACGCCGACCATCGTCGTGTGCATTCTGACGGTGGCCTTCCTGCCGAGCATCCTCTTCGCACAGGACGAGCGCGCTCACCTGGACATCATGTATGCGGTCCTGCCCGTCTCGCGGACGAGGCTCGTGGTCGGCCGCTATCTGTTCATCGCCATCAGCGCCGTCTTCATGACCCTGGCTGGTGTTGCTGCTGCGCAGATCGATGAACTCGTGCACGGCCCCGAGCCCAGTCCCGTTCCGCTGTCCATGCTGGCGGTCGCGGGTTTGGCTCTGGTGGTCGTGGGGGCTATCGCCGCGGTTCAGCTTCCCCTCTTCTTCGCCCTCGGCCACGCGCGCACGGGCATGTACGCCTATGGCACGACCATGCTTCTCATGCTCGGCGGGATGGTGCTGGTCGATCACGTCCCCGACCTGTCGCTCGCGATCGTGCGGTGGGCGAGCCTGCCGTGGAGCGGGCCGGTTGGGGCGGGGATCGCGGCGGTGCTGCTCATCATCTCCGCCGCGTGCTCGGTGCGCCTCTACCGGAGACGGAGCCTATGAGGAAGACGGCGACGCCGGCCCGCCGACTCTCTCGCATCAGCGCCGCCCATCTCGGTGCGGAGTGCGACCGATTTCGATGCGGAAGTGGACCGATCTCGGTGCGGAGTGTGACCGATTTCGATGCGGAAGTGGACCGATCTCGGTGCGGGTTGCGACCGATTTCGATGCGGAAGTGGACCGATCTGGGTGCGGGTTACGACCGATCTCGCGGGGTGCGGGGTGCGACGGGCGTGATGCCCGCATAGGAGGAGGCCGCCCCGGCGGCGAGGACCGCCGTCGAGCCCGCGCGCATCCCCCCGTCCACCGCCTCCGGGAAGCCGCGTCCCATGGCCAGAGCCGCCGCGAGCACGCCGACCGTGGCATCCCCGGCTCCCGTGGTGTCGACGACCCTGCCCAGCTCGAGCGCCGGAACATGCGCAGCGCCCTCGTCCGAGGACCGGACGGCGCCATCGGCGCCGAGCGTCACGAGCACGCAGGCGGTGCCCCGTTCGCGCAGCGCCGCCGCTGCCGTCAGAGCCTCCTCGGCCGTCTGCGGCGCGGGCGTCCCCAAGATGAGCCCGCACTCGCTCTCGTTGACGACGAGGACGTCCGCGGCCGCCAGCGTCTCCGCTGAGATCGGGTAGACGGGGGCGAGATTGAGCACGATCCTCGCCCCGGCCGCGTGCGCCCAGGCGATGACGGCCTCATTGGCGGCCGGGGGGATCTCGCCCTGAAGGACGACGACGTCATCCGGGGCGAGCTCGACCTCCGCGGCCGCCTGCTCCCCGGTGACGCGGCTGTTGGCCCCGGCGTCCAGAATGATCGTGTTCTCCCCGGCCGCGCTGACGGTGATGAAGGCGATCCCGGTGGTGACCTCCTCGTCCGTGCGCAGGGCGGAGACGTCCACGCCGTGCGCATGCAGCTCCTCGCGCAGGGTGATGCCCGCGGCATCGCCGCCAACGCGCCCGACGAACAGGGTGGTCGCTCCGCCATGAGCGGCTGCGGCGGCCTGATTGGCGCCCTTGCCCCCCAGGCGATAGGTGGTGGAGGTTCCCGACAGGGTCTCGCCCGGCTGGGGGAAGCGGTCGACTGTGACCGTGATGTCCTGATTGACGGAACCGACGACGATGACGCGCCCCATGATGAGCTCCTTGGTCTCGGCGGAAAGGATCGGCGGAATGAATCGTGGGAATGGATCGTGATGGCGAATGGATCGTGATGGCGAATGGATCTCGATGGACGACGGTCGGCGTGTTGAGGGGGGGGCGATCGTGCCCTCGCCGGTCAGGTGCCGGTATCAACGCCTCTGAATGTGTGAGACATTATGTGCGGTCCTGTGGGCCGTCAAGGCGCTGCCCACTGCTCCGCAACGGGGTATCCGGACGCGGACAAGGGCTTTTTCGGCCCTCGAACTCAATGAACTCGATGAACTGAACTCGATCCTCATTCACTCCTCGCCGCGGTGATGACGCCGTATCGAAGATTCCGATCGGCATGAATCAGGGCAGACAACTCCATCGTCAACTCACTCGTCACAGTTACAAAGGAGTCACATGTGGCCACCAAGATGATCCTCGACTGCGATCCGGGCCATGACGACGCGATCGCCATCCTCCTCGCGCTGGGGAGCCCGGATATCGACCTCCTGGGCGTCACGACCATCGGCGGCAACCACAGCCTCGAGAAGGTCACCTACAACGCCCGGGCCGTGTGCGAGCTCGCCGGCCGCCCCGGCACGCCCGTCCACGCCGGTTGCATGAAGCCCCTCGTCCGCGAGGCCATCGACGCGGCCTACATCCACGGGCAGACCGGCCTGGACGGCGTCGACCTGCCCGAGCCGAGCCGGCCGCTGCCCGATCAGCACGCCGTCACCTGGCTCATCGAGACCATCATGAGCCATGCGCCCGGCACGATCACCGTCGTCCCCACCGGTCCCCTGACCAATATCGCGGTGGCCGCCCGCCTGGAGCCCCGCATTGTCGAGCGCGTCAAGGAGATCGTGTTCATGGGCGGCGCGTACGGGGTCGGCAATGCGACTCCGGTCGCCGAATTCAACATCCTGTGCGACCCCGAGGCCGCTCACATCGTCGTCAACGAGAGCTGGCCGCTGACCATGATCGGCCTGGACGTCACCCACCGGGCCCTGTGCACTCCCGAGGTCCAGCGGGTCATCAGCTCGGCCAACCCCAGGCTCGCCGACGCCGTCGACGGCCTCATGGACTTCTTCCGATCCACCTACCGGGACCAGGAGGCGTTCCCGGACCCGCCGACCCACGACCCCTGCGCCGTCGCCTACGTCATCGATCCCGATCTCGTTCCCACACGGCGATGCCCCATCGACGTCGAGTTGCGCGGCGGGCTCACCTACGGAATGACCGTGGCCGACATGCGGGCCATCCCCGCCATGCCCGCCGGCTCCGGGGATTCCGGGAGTTCTGTGGGCTCTGAGGGCTCTGGCGGCTCCGGGGGATCCGGCTCCTGCACCTCGCGGGTCGGAATCGGCCTGGATACAGACCGATTCTGGGATCTCGTCGCGAGCGCTCTCGCCCGCCTGGGCTGAGACCGGCCGGCCGGGCTCGCGGCGGTGCGTGTCATCCGGCCTGCCGGCCTCGTGCAGAGCGCTCCTCCAGCGGACCGATCGGGCTCGACGGCATCCGCTCTTCATCAATCGACAACCGCATACCTCCCGTTGCACACGAAGGGTCGTTTCATGTCTTCAGCATCTTCAGCGCTCTTATTGGCCGTCAATCTCCTGGGAGTCCTCGTCTTCCTCGCCGCAGGATGGCTGCTGTCCCACGATCGCAAGAAGATCCACTGGCAGTCGGTCGGGATTCTCACCGTGCTCAACCTCGTCATCGCCTGGATCCTCACGAGCTTCTCATGGGGCCGCGCCGTCGTTCAGGGCGCGGCGGCGGGCTTCAACGAGCTGGTCTCCGTGGCATGGAAGGGCATCAACTTCGCCCTGTCGAACTGGGTCGGCGCCGAGGGCGTGGACCCCACACCGGTGAACTTCATCGTCAGTGCGCTGCTGCCGATCCTCCTGGTCGTGCCCGTCTTCGACATCCTCACCTACATCGGATTCCTGCCGTGGGTCATCACCTGGATCGGGCGGGGCCTGAGCTTCATCACCCGGCAGCCCAAGTTCGAGACCTTCTATTCGATCGAGATGATGTTCCTGGGCAACACGGAGGCCCTGGCGGTCTCCAAGCTGCAGGTGCAGAAGATGAGCCCGGCGCGCAACGTCGTCATCGCCATGATGTCGATGAGCTGCGTGACCGCGTCGATTCTTGCCGCCTACATCCAGATGGTCCCCGCAGAGTTCGTCCTGACGGCGGTGCCCATCAACTGCCTCAACGCCCTCATCGTGACCTCCTTGCTCTACCCGGTGGACGTCCCGCCCGAGGAGGACGTCATCGTCACCTATGAGAACGGTGCTGATGGTGCTGATGGTGCTGATGGCGCTGATGGCCCTGACAGTGCTGACGGCGCCGGCGAGAGCGAGGCCGACGGGGTCTCCGCCGTCGAGACGCGGGACGGGGCCGGCTCCGGCGGCCTGGGCGCGCTGGCGGCCAAGCTCATGACGAGGAGCCCCGGCAGGACCGGCAGGCCCGCGAAGGAGCCCTTCTTCTCATTCCTCGGCGATTCCATTCTGGGCGCCGGAAAACTCGTGCTCATCATCACCGCGAACGTCATCACCTTCGTGGCGCTGGCTGCCCTCATCGACAAGATCCTCGGCGCGATCTGGGCGCCGCTCTCCCTGGAGTCGATCCTCGGCGTCGTCATGTACGTGCCCGCCCTGCTTCTCGGCCTCGACACCTCCACCAGCTGGGAGGTGTCGCAGCTCATGGGGCTCAAGCTCGTCACCAACGAGTTCGTCGCCATGGGGCAGATCGCCGATGCGGTGACCGGCTACACCCGTCACCACCAGGCCGTCCTGACCGTCTTCCTCACTTCCTTCGCGAACTTCGGCACGCTGGGCATGATCATCGGCTGCTTCAAGGGGCTCGTCGATAAGGAGCGCAACGATCTGGTCGCCAAGAACGTCGGCCGCATGCTCCTGTCCGGAATCCTCGTGTCCCTCCTGTCCGCCGGCATCGTCGGCATTTTCGTGTGGTGAATGAAGGAGAAGCCCTCATGACCAAGAAACTCATCCTCGACCTGGACACCGGCATCGACGACGCCCTCGCGATCGCCTATGCGCTCGGCAGTCCCGAGGCCGAGCTCGTCGGCGTCACCGCCGCATACGGCAATGTCCTCATGGAGGACTCGGTGCGCAATTCCCTGGCCGTCCTCGACATTCTGGGAGCCGACTCCGTGCCGGTGCATCCGGGTCTGCCGCACGCCTCCACTGCCGAGGACTTCGCCGTCCAGGAGATCTCCACCTTCATCCACGGCCGCAATGGGCTCGGCGAGGCTGACATCGCGCCCTCCACGCGGAGCGCCGCCGCCACGGACGCCGTCGACTTCCTCATCGAGGCCTCGCGGCAGTACGGCGAGGAGCTCGTCTACGTCCCCACCGGGCCGCTGACCAACCTCGCCGCGGCCCTGGACCAGGATCCGGGCCTGGTCGAGCGTCTCGACGTCGTCCTCATGGGCGGGGCCCTGTCCGTCTCCGGGAATGTCAATCCCTGGGCCGAGGCCAATATCAGTCAGGACCCCGACGCCGCCGACACGGTGTTCCGCTCCGGCGTGAGCACCACCATGATCGGCCTCGACGTGACGCTGCAGACCCTGCTCACCTACGAGCACACGCGCCGCTGGCGCGAGCCGGGTACGCCGGCCGGCACCTTCCTGGCCGACATGACCGATTACTACATCAGGGCCTACGAGACCACTGCGCCGGGGCTCGGCGGGTGCGGCCTGCACGACCCGCTCGCCGTCGGCGTCGCCATCGATCCCAGCCTCGTGACCGCCTTCCCCATCAACCTCCAGGTCGACCTCGACGGGCCGACCCGCGGGCGGACCATCGGGGACGTCACCCGCCTCAACGAGCCCTGGAAGAACAGTCGCGTCGCCCTCGCGGTGGACGTCGAGCGCTTCCTGGCGGAGTTCATGTCGCGAACCATCTCGTTGGTTCAGGGGCCCTGATGAGGTGGGCGCTGGTGGGGCGGTGGGCCGGCGGGCGGGCGCTGGTGGGCCGATGGGCCGATGGGCCGGCGGGCGCGCCGAGATCGGTCGAAACTCGCGCCGAGATCGGTCGTACTCCGCGCCGAGATCGGTTCATTTCCGGCTCGAGATCGGTCGGGTTCCGGCTCGAGATCGGTCGGGTTCCGGCTCGAGATCGGTCGGTGGGACGGGTGGTGAGTCTTTTGAGAGGTCAGCGGATGAAGGCTGAAAGTACTGGAAGTGCTGTGGGCACTACTGGCGCTGAAGGCGCTGCGAGCACAGCGCTCATCGGGTTGACGTGTGGGGCGGTGAGCGTTGTCGCCGGACTGCTTCAGATAATTGATACGTACTATGCGGCTCATCCGCCGATCTGGCTCGTGCTGCTCGCCATCCTCGCTTGGATGACGTGGGTGGCGATGATGAGTCGGCAGCTGGTGCAGCTGGCGCGAGGGCGTGCGTCGAGATAGACATTTTCGAACGAAGACGGCGGCGGCATCGTCGATCTCGTTCGAGAATGTCTATCTCGATTCGGCTGCCGTATCTGCATCGCGCTTGCGGTGGTTGTCAATCTGCTCGGAGGTCGTTGGTGAAGGAGCGGATTGTGGTGGCCATGTCGATGCTGCGGTTTAGAAGCCATTCGCTTTGAACGCCTTCGATGAGGGAGGCGAGCTGTGTTGCCGTCTGGTCCAGGTCGAGGCCTGGTCGGAGTCGTCCGGCGATCTGCTCTGCTGCGAGGTCTGAGTGCAGTTGCATGCGGAAGCGTCGGGCGGCATTGGTGACGTGTTCGTGGGCGGGGTGATCGGGGTTGACGGCCTCGGCGCGCATGAGTGCGTCGAGTTGGATGAGGCCTGGGGCTGCGGCGTTGTGTTCCATGATCCTGGGCAGGGCGTCGAGCAGGCCGTACTCAATGACGAGAGCCGCGCGCCTCTGCGCCTCGGCCTCCTCCCGTCGGGTCAGCACCGCCTGGAGGAGGGCATCCTTGGTGCCGAAGTGATGGCGCAGCAGCGTGTGGCTGACCCCGACGGCCTCGGCGATCTGGCGCAGGGAGAGGTTGTTGAAGCCCTGCTCGGCGAAGACCTCCATGGCGGCGGAGACGATCTCGCTGCGACGGCGCTCGCCGTTGGCGTAGCGGGTGCGGCCGTCCGGCGGGGCGACGGCGTCGGTCGACCGTGAGGAATCGGCGGGTGGTCTGTCGGATGGTCGGACGCGAGTCGGCGCCGCTGATCCCTGTGGGGTGTGGCCTGTGCCCTTGTTCTTCTGGTTTCCTGTCGGGGCGGTCCTGCGGTTTCCGCTCGGCATGGCGCCCTCGCCTCTCCTCGCGTCCGTGGCTTCTGCGGGTCTCTACTGGTGTGGTCTTTGCGTCGGTTCGACCGACTCATGTGTCGGCCGCTGCTGAGCGTGTTCGGCGGTGGTTGTGCTCTCAAGGTCAGCCTATCCGGCGAGGCGTGGAACGTGATCTGTGGAGTGATTTGAAACTCATACAGACTGGTGGATTTTGGCTGCGGCTCTACGGCGAGATCGGTCGTACTCCGCGTCGAGATCGGTCGAAACCCGTGCCGAGATCGGTCGTACTTCGCGTCGAGATCGGTTCTGTGTGGTGTGTCGGGGCGTCTGAGACGGCGGGGGGCGTGGGTGAGTGCGTCGAGTGTGGTGGTTCCTGGTGGAGTGGTTCTTGGGGCTGGGGTTCGTGTGAGTCGGGCTGGACAGTCGTGGGGCGGCTCTACTGGTGTCTGCGTGTGCCGGGGGTGGTGGGTGTTGCACACTCGCGGATGCTCCGTGTCGGTGGGAACCGCGTAATCATGCGGAACGGCAACGTCGGTAGCGGCCACAATCCTGCTCCCATGTGCGCAGACCCCCCTCATTGCGCATGGGAGCCCGATCCCCGCATACGACGATCGCCAGAAAATCCCGTCATTCCAACAAAAACCAGCCCTGGTCCCGCAGAGGTCCCAGTCTCCCATGTGCAACACCGACGACACCCACGCCCGCCAAGCACTGTCCCAGATGTCCCGACACACCACAATCTCGAGCCGGAACTCGACCGATCTCGGCGCGGAAGCGGACCGATCTCGAGGCGGAAGTGGACCGATCTCGGCGAAGGGCGGGCAGTGAGCGGCAAGAAGGCAGTAAGTAAGGGCGAAGACCTCGTCGTCCTCGCCCTGGTCGGCATGCAGGCTGATTCCCGCGCAGGCTCCGGTCGGCTGACTCCGGAGGCGTTGCGTCGAGACCGCTCAGCGCTGGTCGGTGCTGGTCAGCGCTGCTCGTCCCGGGCGCGCTCGGCGGCGAGGGTGCGCTGGAGCTCGCGCTCGCGGGTGACGGCGGCGAGGATGGTCAGGTCGATGTCGAAGAACATGGCGATTCCTTTCGTGCTGGTTTCTCTCGGGTCCCGTCCCGGAGGTGGGACGACAAAACGCACGGCCGACAGGAGCTCCGTCGTCGTGCGTCTGAAGAAGAGTAACCACCGAACCTGTCGGTTCCCATCAGCCTGGCGCTGTGAGGTTCAAGACTGTCGAGACTGTGCGGCATCCGTCGAACGCGGCTGTGGGGCGGAGCTGCCGAGGATTTTTTATCGCGATTCTGCTCCGTATTATTTTTATGCCGTCAGTTATCAGACGACAAGTAGGCGAACGCGCATGGCGACGGCGCCGACGGGCTGCATTGAAGCGCCCTATGTGTCCTGGTCGCCTGCCGCATCCGTTTGTTTGTTACGACTACCGAAGGATGTCTCATCATGAATGTCAAAATTGCCTCTCGCATCACCAATGTCATAGCTGTCTTCGCTCTTGCCGTGGGAATATCTTCCCTCGGCTCCCCGGCGCAAGCCGATGAGGACGATGATTTATGGGCAGTTCCGGTTCCTATCCCGGGTGCAGCTATGGAACGCAATGGAATCTGTGAGAAGGGGGAGATCTGCTTCTATCACAACAGCAACCTCGGAGGGTCGGTCTCCGACTTCTTCTCCGATGTCAAGGACTATGGGACCTCTCAGCCTGGTTGCTATGAATTCAAAGGCCCCGGCGAGGGGCAGGGGGAGTGCATGGACCACAACGTGGCATCCGTCTGGAATCGAACCGGTGAGGTCGTGTCGATCTACAAGGATTCCGAATGTCAAGGAGACCGCGCTGTTGTAGGGGATGACGAGATTCCCCAGAACCTCAGCGATCTCATCAAGAATAAGAACGCCTCTCATTGCATCGGCTGACCTTTATCGGGCCTCGCCGTCGGGACCGATAAACTCGCCGATCATTCCGGCGGGCAACTCGATCCCGTAGCGCACCGCATATCGCGAGATCGGTCCAGTTCCGCGCCGAGATCGGTTCGTCAAGCGAGAAGTGGACCGATCTCGACGCGGATTGGGACCGATCTGGGTGCGGAGTGCCTGACTCGTGACAGTTTGGTGGGTTTGGGGGTTTGGGGCTGATTTTTCGTTGGTATTCCGTCATGTTGGGGGTGTGCTGGCACACTAAGCGGCCGGTAGGGTGGGGGTGGTGAGCCCGTTTCTGCGTAAGGTCAAGACTGCTTCAGGAGCGATGGCGGTACAGATCGCGGTCAAGGAAGGGCGCCGGGACAAGGTCATCGAGCACCTGGGCTCAGCCCACACCCAGGCAGAGCTGGCTGCTCTGATGGAGATCGGCCGGCACCGCATCGCTCCGGACCAGCTGGCTCTGGACCTGTCCCCTGTGCCATCAGCGCCACCGCCAGCCTCCTCAGGACCGGCCAACGTCGGCGCGGTGGTGGCCTCCAAGCGCTCGGGCCTGTTGTGGGACGTTCTGCACGGGGCGTATACCCGCCTGGGACTGGGCGAGGCGGTCGGTGGTGATCGGGCCTTTGAGCAGATGGTTCTGGCGCGTTTGATCGAGCCGACCTCCAAGGCCCAGGTGCCCTGCGTGCTGGGTGATCTGGGACTGGAGTCGGCTAGCGTGCGGACCTTGTTCCGCTCCCTGGCCCGAGCCCAGGAGCGGGGCTACCGCGAGAGCCTGTCTGGGGCCCTGTTCGAGCACGTCACCGCCAGTGGGGGGCCTTGCCCTGTGCCTGTATGACGTGACCACGCTCTACTTCGAGGCCGAGCGTGAGGACGAGCTGCGCAAGGTCGGCTACTCCAAGGAGCGGAGGGTCGATCCTCAGGTCATCGTCGGGCTGCTGGTCGACCGTCATGGTTTCCCTCTCCAGGTCGGCTGCTGGGAGGGGAACAAGGCTGAGACCGCCACGATCATCCCCATCGTGGAGGCCTTCCAGGCCGCCAAGGTCGAGCCCCTGGTCGTAGTCGCTGACGCCGGCATGCTCTCGGCCGCCAACCTGAACGCCCTGGATGAGGCCGGAGTCGGCTTCATCGTCGGTGCCCGCACCACCCGCGCCCCGGGGGACCTGGAGGCGCGCTTCCGCTGGAGTGGGGACGCCTTCACCGACGGGTAGGTCATCGACACCATCACCCCCAGGAGGGGCTCGCGGAGCGAGCGGGACAAGAGTCGCAAGTCCGAGCCGGTATGGGACCCGCACACCCATCCAGGCTCGTGGAGAGCGGTATGGGCCTACTCCAAGAAACGCGTGGCCCGGGACAACCAGACCCTCACCGCTCAGGAGAATCGCGCCAGGGCCGTCATCGCCGGTGAGAAGCGTCCCAAGAACACGCGTTTTGTCACCGTCCGTCAAGGCGATCAGGTCCTTGATGAGGCCTCCATCGCCAGGGCCCGGTCTCTGGTGGGGCTCAAGGGCTACGTCACCAACATCCCCGCACGCTTGATGGACGCCGGTGAGGTCGTCTCCTCCTACCACGAGCTGTGGCACGCCCGAGCAGTCCTTTGCGGATGAGCAAGCACGACCTGCCAGCCCGCCCCGTCTTCCACCACACCCGAGACGCCATCGAGGCCCACCTGACCATGGTCATGGCCTCCCTGGCCGTAGCCCGCCACCTCCAGGAGGCCACCGGGATCAGCATCAAACGCGTCATCCGCGCCCTTAAACCCCTCCAGGACGTCACCATCAACCTCAACGGCCACCACCTCACCGCCACCCCACAACTAACCCCCAAGGCCGAGCAAATTCTCACCGCCCTGAGCACCCCACCCCCGGCACACTAACCGTCATGAGTCAGGATTGCATCGGCTGACCTTTATCGGGCCTCGCCGTCGGGACCGATAAACTCGCCGATCATTCCGGCGGGCAACTCGATCCCGTAGCGCGCCGCATATCGCGAGATCGGTCCAGTTCCGCGCCGAGATCGGTTCGTCAAGCGAGAAGTGGACCGATCTCGACGCGGATTGGGACCGATCTGGGTGCGGAGTGCGACCGATCTCGACGCGGATTGGGACCGATCTGGGTGCGGAGTGCGACCGATTTCGAGCCGGAAGTGGACCGATCTCGGCGCGGAGTGCGACCGATCTCGGTGGAGAGAATGAAGGTCACTCAGAACAAGTCGGTATCCACCCCGAAAGCCTCGACGACGGCGCGCAGCTCGGCGTCGGTGACGCCCTCCCCGAGACCGCCCGCCATCATGTTGCGAACCTCGTACATGGCCCCGGTCTCGGCGTATTCGACCTTATCGACGGCCGCGAGCGGCGAGTCGTCGGAGCGCACCATGATGCCGTGCTTGGACCACAGGACGATCACGTGGTCGCGCAGGGCGCGCACATTGTTCTCCATGAGGGTCTGCGAGCCCGGCACCATGAAATCGAGCACCTCGATCCCCGCGGGGATCTGAACAATCGTCTCGGGCTCCCAGCGCAGGATGCGGCGGTTGAACTCCTTGGTGCTGCGGATCGCCTTGATGTGGCTGAGCTGGACGAGGTACGGGGGTTGGGCGTGGATGACGGCCTGGACGCCCACACCGCGGTGCTCCACCTGGTCGTTGTGCACGGCCAGGTGGGAGTTGAACTCGCTGGTGGGGTTGGCGTAGGCCCGCTGCGGGTGGGTGTACCAGGTGCCGGTGGCCCCGCCGTCGTCGACGACGAAGGCGGACACGTTGGCCTCGGGCGCCCCGGCGACATCCCGCAGGCGGCAGCCCGAGCCGGTCACCAGGACCGTGCGGCCGGCCAGCGCCGGAGCGGGCAGCGGCAACTCGGTGCCGGGGCGGGCCTGCGGGAAGCGGTCGGCCAGGCCGAGTTCCTCGGCGCCGGCGGCGATGGACGCGGAGATGTTTCCCGCTCCGGCCTCGACAGCCCCCATATGGTCTAGGCGGCGTCCGGCCGCGCCCATCTGGGCGAGGACATCATCAAGGGTTGGGTGCGTGCGCATGGGCGGTTTCCTCGAATTCTTGGGTTCTGGCTGCTTCTGGATGTCTTCTTCGACCGGGCGCTGCCGCAACGGCGCCGATGCGGGGCTCAGCCGAAGAGCCGCCGCTCAGCGGCGTCCCAGTCGGCGGCGTCGGGGTCGGGCGTGTACTCGGTAATCCGGGTGGAGTCGCGGATGAGGCGGCGCAGGTCGCTCAGGTCTCCCTCGAGCAGGCCGGCGCCCCGGGCGGCGACGACCATGTTGCCCAGGGCGGTCCCCTCGGCGGGGCCGGCCAGGACCGGCAGTTCAGTAGCATCCGCGGCCAGCTGACACAGGAGCCGGTTGTGGATGCCGCCGCCGACCATGTGCACGACTTTGACCTCGCGCCCCGACAGCTCCGCCGCCTGACGCACCGCGCGACGGTAGGCCAGGGCCAGGGAGTCGTTGATGCAGCGTACGTACTCCCCGACGCTGCGGGGCCGGGGCTGGTCGGTGGCCCGGGCGGCGTCGTCGATGCGGGCGGCCATGTCCCCGGGGGCGTAGAAGGCGGAGTCGTTGATATCGACCACGGTGCGCAGCGGCTCGGCGGCGGCCGCGGCGGCGTCGAGCTCGGGCAGGGAGATCTCCATGCCCTGGCGCTGCCAGGTGCGCACGGCCTCATTGAGGACCCACAGGCCCATGATGTTCTTCAGGTAGCGGACCGTGTGGTCCACGCCGAGCTCGTTGGTGAAGTTGGCGGCCTGCGAGGCCAGGGTGAGCACCGGCTCGTCCAGCTCCAGGCCGACCAGTGACCAGGTGCCGCAGGAGATGTAAGCGAAGTCGGCTCCGGCGGCGGGCACGGCGACGACGGCGGAGGCGGTGTCGTGGCTGCCGACGGCGATCACAGGAGTGGGGGAGCCGTCGGGCCCGAAGACCTCCAGGGACTCGCGGCGCACCGGCCCGATGAGGGTGCCGGGCTCGACGATGTCGGGCAGGACGCCGTCCAGGTCGAGGCCGAGCTCGGTGCGCAGGCGCTCCAGCAGGAGCCGCGACCAGGCGCGCAGCCGCGCATCGACCAGGCCGGTGGTCGAGGCGTTGGTGACCTCGGCGACCCGCTGGCCGGTGAGGAAGCAGGCCAGGAGGTCGGGCAGGAGCAGCAGGGTGCGGGCATAGGCGCCGTTCGAGGCTCGGGGGATGCCGTTGTCGCGCGCCTGGGCCACGAGCTGGAACATCGTGTTGAACTCCTGCACCTGCAGGCCGTTGATCGCGTAGATCTCCGGCGCCGGGATCTTGGCGAAGACCCGCTCGGGGATGCCGCGGGTGCGCTCGGAGCGGTAGGCGTGGACCTGCGCGGACAGGGTGCCCGAGCCGTTGACCAGGCCGTAGTCCACGCCCCAGGTGTCGATGCCGATCGCCGACAGGGGGCCGACGTCGCGCACGGCCGTGAGCAGGCCCTCGCGCACCTCGTTCCACAGGTGGAGCATGTCCCAGAACAGGCGCTCGCCCTCACGGGTGGGCAGCGGGATGGCGCCGTTGGTGAAGCGGCGCGTCTGGGTCAGGTCGATGCGTCCATCGGCGATGGTGCCGACCATGACGCGCCCGGAGGAGGCGCCGAGGTCGACGGCGCCGATGTGGACGGGGCGGGTGGCGGTCATGAGGGATCCTTTCGGAGGACGTCATCAGGTGCGGATGGGGGCGGGGCCAGTACGAGTCGAGCCCCTCGGCGGGCGCCGGGGCGCCGGCTGTGCCCGGGGACGCAGGGGCGTCAGGGGCGTCAGGGGCGCTGCCTGGTGCCTGCCGAGGGGGTCGGGGACGGGCATCCGGGCCGCAGCCGGGACATGGCACAGTATGAGCCTTATGAGGCTATGGCCCAGCCGGTCCCGGTCTGCCCTGGTCGGCTCTGGCCTGCCCCGGTCGGTATCGGTCGGTATCGGCAGGCCCCGGTCGGTATCGGCAGGCCCCGGTCGGCCTCCTGTTCAGTCGGCCGGAACCGGTCAGAGCCGGTCCTGGCCTGCCCCGGTCGGCCCCGGTCGGCCCCGGCCGGGACCCGGCCCTAGTCGGCGTCAGCCGGCCCGGCTTGCCCCCGCTCCCGCTGCGAGCGGGCTCAGGCGCCCCAACCAGCGGCGTTGCCGCCGACGCGCTCGGTGCGAATCCTCTCCAGGTAGCCGGAGTCCAGGAACGCCCGCATCGGATCGGGGGCCAGCCCCCGGGCCTCGCGCAGCTCGGCGAGCAGCGGGCGGACGTCGGTGCTGAAGGCGTCGACGAAGACGTCGTTGGCGGCGAGCACGTCACCGGCGGTCTGGGCCGCCTTCAGGGCCTCGCGGTCCACCAGGAGCGCCTTGGCGGTGGCCTCCTGGACGTTGGTGGCCGAGCGGATCTCGCCGGGGATCTTCTCCTCAAGGTTGTGGCACTGGTCGAGCATGAAGTTGACGCCCGAGTCGGGGGCCAGCGCCCCGGCGGCGACGATCTCGTTCATGATGCGGAAGAGCTGGAAGGGATCCGCGGCGCCGACGATGAGGTCGTCGTCGGCGTAGAAGCGCGAGTTGAAGTCGAAGGCGCCCAGGCGCCCCAGGCGCACCAGTTGGGCGACGATGAACTCGATGTTCGTGCCCGGGGCATGGTGCCCGGTGTCCAGGACGACCTTGGCGCGCTCTCCGAGCGCCAGGCAGTGGACGAGGCTCGTGCCCCAGTCCGGGACATCGGTGTGGTAGAAGGCCGGCTCGAAGAACTTGTACTCCAGGACGAGCTGCTGATCCTCGTCCAGGGCCGCGTAGATCTGGGCCAGGGAGTCGGCCAGGCGGTCCTGGCGCTCCCGGATGGAGTCCTGCCCCGGGTAGTTCGTGCCGTCTGCCAGCCAGATCTTCAGGGCCGGCGAGCCGGTGGCCCGCATGATGTCGATGCACTCCAGGTGGTGGGCGATCGCCTTGGCGCGGATCCGTTCGTCGGGGTTGCACAGGGACCCCAGCTTGTAGTCCTCGTCCTGGAAGACGTTGGAGTTGATGGTCCCGATGGAGATGCCCTGGTCCTCGGCGTGGCGGCGCAGGGCGTCGTAGTCGTCCGTCCTGTCCCACGGGATGTGCAGGGAGATGCGCGGCGTGACGCCGGTGAGGCGGTTGACCTCGGCGACGTCGTCGATCTTCTCGTAGGGGTCGCGGGGCACGCCCGCGGTGGTGAAGACCCGGAAACGAGTGCCGGAGTTGCCGAAGGCCCAGCTGGGCAGCTCGATGGTCTGGGTCTCCAGCAGGCCGCGGGCCTCGGGGCTCAGGTCGGACAGGGTCGGGGTGGCGGGGTGGGGCGAGGGCGTCATGCGCTGCTCCGTTCAGATGCTGTGGTTGCTGAGTTGCTGTAGTTGCTGTGTTTGCTGTGGCTTTCGTCGGATGCCAGGGCTCCAGGGGCGTCAGAGGCTTCAGAAGCGTCAGGAGTCTCAGTGCTCGGTTGAGCCGGCTCGGCTCACATCGGCTCACATGCTGGTCACGTGCTCGCCGTAGCGCTCCATCTCGATCTCCTCCAGGCTCTTGCCCCGCGTCTTCGGGGCGAAGACGGTGCCCACCAGAGTGGCGATGATGAGGAAGCCGATGAGGATGAGCCCGTCGATGAGCAGGCCGTTCTCCTTGGCGAGGATGATCGGGAAGATGAGCGAGATGAGGCCGGAGGCCAGACGAACGGCAAAGAAGACGATTCCCTGGGCCGCGGAGCGGTACGGGGTGGCGAAGAGCTCGGGGGACCACACCGAGTAGAAGGCCTGGGCGGACGGCCCGGCTGACAGCCCCCAGATGATCGTGTAGGTGAACGCGGTCCAGGCCGCGGTGGAGGGCCCGAAGACGAGCACCACCCAGGAGACGATGGCCAGCAGGCCGCCGACGAAGTAGTGCCAGCGGTAGGAGACGCGGTCCACCAGGTACATGAAGACGAAGGTCGAGGCGATGACGAAGCCCCACGAGAGCATGGAGAACAGGTCGGTCTGCAGGGTCTCGTAGCCCATGGAGCTCAGGATCGTGGGCAGGAAGATGCCGTTCTGCGAGGCCGCCTGGTTCCAGCAGGTGTAGATGACCGCCAGGAAGATGAGCGCGGTGATGTTCACGCGGCGGGTGAAGAGCTTGCGGAAGGCGCTCCACATCGACGGCGGTGTGGCGTCCGCGCCTCCCTTGGCGTTCTCCCAGGTCTCGGACTCCTCCAGGCCCCGGCGGATGTACCAGGTGGCCAGGGCGATGACGACCAGGTGGGCGAAGATGATGCGGCTGCCCAGCAGTCCCAGCGGAGCCAGGGCCGCTGCCAGGCCGAAGCCGATGAACGGGCCGAATGACCAGGCCAGCTGGGTGGCGCCGATGTGCTTGCCGCGCTGATCGGTGGGGGCGAACTCGGCGATGTAGGTCCAGCCCGCCGGGACCGAGGCGCCCACGGCCAGGCCGATGACGACGAAGCCGGTGAACAGCATGGCCAGATTGGCCGCGAAGACGACGATGAGGCCGCCCAGGGCGTACAGGAGCAGGTCGTAGGTGTAGATGAACTTGCGGCCGTACTTGTCGCACAGGGGACCGCCGATGAGCGCCCCGATGGCTGCGCCGAAGGCGTTGGAGCTGAAGGCGGCCAACAGGCCGGCGACGGTGCCGTCGTCGCTGGGGAAGTAGGCCGCGCCCCAGAATCCGAGGGACGTGGCGATGGCGATGATGGAGCCGGAGTCGATGTAGTTCGACATGGCGACCGCTGCGGTCGCCTTCCATCCGGTCAGTGGCTTGCTGGCCATGCTCTTCTCCTTGAGGGACGAGTGTGGGGATCGGGTAAGAGGGGTATATAGAGAGATAAGTGATAAGGGAATCGTGTCAGTCCAGGCGGAAGTACTGGGGCAGGACGGCGGCGCTGCCGCCGCTCGGCTGGACGAAGTACTGGGCCATCTCCGCCTGCCAGCGGGTGTTGACCTCCTCGTCCTCCATGGCGGCCATGGCCGCGGCGACGTCGTCGGATTCGAAGTAGCCCACCACCAGGCCGTCCTCGGGGCGCAGGAAAAGGGAGTAGTTGCGCCAACCGGTGCGATGCAGCGCCTCGCGCATCTCCTGCCAGACGCGCTGATGGACCTCGACGTACTCCGTGAGGCGCTCGGGGCGGACCTGGAGCAGGAAGCAGCAGCGCTGCCGGGAGCGGGCGTCCGTGGTACTCAGCAGGTTCTCCAGCGAGTCGGCGGGTGTTGTCGTCATTGAACATCCTCGTTCAGGGGGTGGGCGATCCGATATGAACCGTTTCAAGAGAGAGTCTACCCGCCGCTGCGCGCCTCCTCAAGGGTGGGCCGCTCCTCGTCTTCACTCCGTCCGCCGGTTCGTCCGGCCGTGCCGGCCCGGGTCGGCCCGCCACTCATCCCGTCCGGCCGTGCCGGCCCGCTCTGGTGCGTCGCCCGCTCTGGCCCGGGACGGTGGGCGCGTCCATGTAGTTCCCGCCCTGCCCTGTTCCGCCCCTTCTCTGAAAAAACGCAGCCGAAGGCCGTTATCCTGCGTGCAGAATCGATCGGTCAAGGGGCATGATGAGGAGGGGTGCCGTGGCTCATCCTTCGGTGCGCGACGTCGCTGAGAGGGCCGGCGTCTCGGTCGGCACGGTCTCGCACGTCCTCAACCACCCCGAGCGCGTGGCCGGGCCAACCTTGGACAGGGTGCGCGCGGCGATCGACGAGCTCGGCTTCGTGCGCTCGGAGACCGCCCGGCGTCTGCGCCATGGGGGCTCCTCGCTGGTCGGGGTGCTCGTCCACGACATCTCCAACCCCTTCTTCACCGAGGCCGCCCGCGGCATTGAGGACCGCCTGCGCGAGGACAACCGGGTCCCCATGCTGAGCTCGACCGATTCCGATCCCGATCGCGAGCGCGAGCTCATGAGCCTGCTGGCGGGACTGGACGTGCGCGGCGTCATCGTGACGCCCTCGAGCTGTACGCTCGACAATCTCGCGGTGCTGGCCGGGCGCGGAATCCGAGTGGTTCTCATGGATCACCCGCCGATCTCCGCGGGCCTGTCCACCGTCTCCGGCGACGACGTCGCGGGCGCGCGCGCCGCCATCGCCCATCTGGTCGATCTCGGCCATCGGCGCATCGGCTTCGTCAACGGGCCGCTGTCGGTCAGGCAATCCGTCGACCGCCGCAATGGCGTGCTGACGGCGCTCGCGGATGCTGGACTCGAACCCACCATGGTCCTTGCGGAGATCGAGGCGGTCAGTGGGGGGCACGGGTACACGGCTGATGCCGGGGCGGTCGGGGCCGCGGCGCTCCTGCGGGCGGAGTCTCGGCCGACGGCGCTGTTCTGCGCCAACGATCAGCTGGCCATCGGCGCCATGCGCGAGATCCGCCGTCGTGGACTGAGTATCCCCGATGACGTGGCCATTGTCGGCTACGACGACGTGGCGATCGCCTCCGAACTCATCACCCCGTTGACCAGTGTTCACGTACCCATGCGCGATATCGGTCGTGCTGCCGCGGATCTGCTGCTCGCCGACGGCTCCGAGGTGCGGCATGTGGCCTTCGCCCCCGAGCTCGTCGTGCGCGCCTCGACGTCGGGCCGGCCGGCCTGAGCCGGGTCGATCGCGGGCCGGAAGCGGGCTGGTCGCTCTCCGCGTCGAGATCGGTCGTAACCCGTGCCGAGATCGGTCGCACTCCGCATCGAGATCGGTCGTAACCCGTGCCGAGAACGGTCGCACTCCGCATCGAGATCGGTTCGGTTCCGCAGGTCTGCTGCTCTCCGATGGTTCTGAGGTGTGGCATATGGCTTTCGCTCTCGAGCTCGTCGTGCGTGCCTCGACGTCGGTTTGGTCAGGCTGAGCCGGACCGATCTCGAGCCGGAAGTGGGCCGATCTCGGTGCGGGGCGTGGCGGGTGTGCCTGGTGGGCGTGTTTATCGTCGGTGTTGCACATGGGAGGCTGGGGCCTCTGCGGGACGGGGCTGGTTTTTGTTGGAATGACGGGATTTTCTGGCGATCATGGTGTGTGGCGGTCTCGCTCCCACGTGCGGTCAGGGGGGCTGCGCACATGGGAGCCGGACCGCGCTCGCTGCTGATAGTGCTGTTCCGCATGATTCCGCGGTTCCCACCGATGCGGAGCATGTGCGAATGTGCAACACCCACCACCCCCGGGCACACGGAAGCCACGAGGGCACCGGCAGAGCCACCCACGTCCGTCCAGCCCGCCTCACACG
>NZ_JH711481.1:69527-118286 GCF_000269805.1 Actinomyces massiliensis 4401292 | reverse complement strand
AACCCCGAGAACCACCCCACCCGAAACACTCACCCATGTCTCAGATGTCCTGACACACCGCAACCTCGACGTGGAAGTGGACCGATCTCGGCGCGGGGTACGACCGATCTCGAGCCGGAAGTGGACCGATCTCGGCGCGGGGTACGACCGATCTCGAGCCGGAACTGGACCGATCTCGGCGCGGAGTGCGACCGATCTCGGGGGTGAGCGGGGGTGAGGCGGGCCGATATTGTGATACCGCCCGCGTTTTTCCTCATAATGAGCAGTGAGGCGTCGTAGGCTGATCATGTTGTGCGCGCCGGGGGCATCCCGGCGCCCCGTCGAAGGAGCCTCGTCGTGTCGGAATCCCAGAAACCGCAGGCCAACACCCCCTCGACCCACGAATCAGGTACGGCCTCGCCCTTCGCGGCGGCCGCGGCCCAGGGTGAACAGCCGGGCCAGGCCCCGGGGGGCGAGATGTCCGATGTCTCGTACTCAATGGAGACTGTGACAGTGGACCCGAGCACATTGAACATGCTGCGTGGCTCGGGGCAATCCCAAGCGCCCTCGCAGCAGGCTTCCGCGCAGCCTCAGGCCTCGGCGCAGCAGTCTCAGCAGGCCCCCGCGCAACCGCAGCAGGCCCCCGGGCAGCCTCAGGCGGTTCCGGGGCAGGCACCCGTGGCGGGGCCGGGCGCCGGTGCGGTTCCGGCCTCCGGTGCTCCCGGTGCTGGAGGCCAGACGACGCCCGCAGCCCCCGGGGAGGACTGGGCATCTCACGCGCCGGAGGGCCCTGCGGCAACGGTCGTTCTTCCATCAGGAGGATTTAGAACATCTGCGGCGGATCCCGCCGCCCCCGCCTCCGGAGCCCAGGCGGCCTCGACGGGCGGGTCCGCGGGATACGGGCCGGGCCCCGGCACCTGGGCCGGGACCGCCTACGGCCAGCCGGCCCAGGCCGTGGGGCCCTCGACGTCATCGACCCCGGTGCCCGCGACCTACTCCGATGCCGCGGCCGCCGCCGGGCAGGGGGATCCGTCTTCGGGTATGCCCGGCGCCTCTCCAGTAGCTTCTCCGCAAGGATCCGCGGCTCAGCCGATGGGCGCCCCCGGTGGGCCCGCCGCCCAGCAGGGCGGTGCCTTCGCCGTGCCCGGCGCAGCCAATCCCACAGCCCCACCCATGTCGGCCCCCTCCGGCTCAGCTCCTATGTCCGCCTCATCCGGCTCAGCTCCTATGTCCGCTCCGTCCGGTCCTGGAGCGGCGCCCATGTCGGCTCCCTCCGGGCCGGCACCCATGTCGGCCCCCTCGGGACCCACCACCGCCTCCGGCTCGGCTCCGGCTGGGCAGGCGGCCTTCACCTCGGCCTACCCCGCTGCTGGTTCGACTGTGCCTCAGCCTCAGCAGCCCGCGGCGCCCGCAGCCTCGGCGCCGCCCGCCGGCGGCGCGCCGGGAGCGAATGCCGTCGGACCGTCCGGCAGTGCGACCTACTCCGCAGCGGCTGGCTCCAGCCTCGGCGACTACTTCCCCGAGGTCGCCGCCTCCCAGGGCGCGGGTACGGGGGCCGCTTCCGGGGCGCAGACGGGCGGGTGGCCCACCGCCTCGTCGTCGCCGGCGTCGGCCGCGAACTCCTCCGATGTCGCACCCAGTGAGTCCTTCGGCGGATGGATGCTGGCAGTCCTCCTATCCGCCCTGCCCCTGATCGGCCTCATCTACCTCTGCGTGGTGTCCTTCGGCGGATCGGCGTCGGCCTCGCGCCGCAACTGGGCGCGCGCCGTCCTCGTCTGGCAGGTCATCGCCATTGTGCTGTCCGTGATCTTCGGAGTTGTTATCAGCGTCCTGGGTTATCAGCTCGTCATGGGATGACGGCCGGGCGGTCTGGCGCCGACACCTGCGCCAGACCGCCCGGTGAGCCCCTGCAGGGGCCGTTCGTCCTACTGCATGGGTGAGAAGCGCACGGCTGTTCCCGATGCCGTCACCATGAGCATGCCGTTATCCGTGCCGAGAGTCTCGTAGTCGATATCGACGCCGACGACTCCCTCGGCGCCGAGCTCCTGGGCGCGCGCCGTCATCTCGGCCAGCGCCGTCTCCCGGGCCTGGATGAGCTCGCGCTCATAGGACTCCGAGCGACCGCCGACCACGTTGCGGAATCCGGCGGCGATGTCCTTGAACATGTTCACTCCGGCGATCGTCTCACCGCAGACGACGCGCAGATACTGGGTGACGGGGTAGCCCTCGACGGTGGGGGTGGTGGTGACGATCATGTGCGCTCCCTAGAAACGATGGGTCTGGACTGCGTGAAGCAGATGCGGCCTATCCTTCCAGGGGGCGCCGCCGTCGTTATCCTCCCCGCGTCGGAAGCGGCGGCCGTCGTCGCATCCTCCCCTGGCATGAGGATACGGACCCGGGAAGTTACGAGGGGGAGGCCGGCCGGGTGGGGAGGACTGCACGATTGCCGACCCGCACAGGAGTGCACATGCGCGGCCCGGAGGCCCTAGGGTGAGGTTCGGTATTCTTACCGCTCTCATTGCCATCCCCATCCCCGTCCCCACATGAGGAGCTCCCATGGCGCAGCCGCCGTTCTACCCCCAGGCGGGTGGTCCCGTTTCTCAGCCCGCCTACTTCGCGCCCCCTCAGGCGCCGGAACACCCCGCGGATTCCGTGGGCTCGTGGATGCTGGCGCTGTTTCTGACCGGCATCCCCATCGTTGGTTTCATCTATGTGCTCGTGGTCGCCTTCGGCGGCTCGGCCTCCCCATCGCGCTGCAACTGGGCGAGGGCGATGCTCCTGTGGCAGATCATCGCCATCATCCTCGTCATCATCTTCATCGCCCTGGGAGGGTGGGCCCTGTTCGAGTCTCAAGGCTCGTACTGAGAGCTCTTGCCTGGGAGCTCTGCCGGACCCTGCCGGGCCCGCACCGTCATCGCGATTGGAGCGCGGCGAGAGTTCGGGCGTAGCGCGGCCCGATCTCCTCGGGGGTGACGGTCGCGCCGTCGTGCTGCCATTCGAGCAGGTTCTCGACCCGGAAGGAGCGTGCGCACACCGCGCACGCCAACGGGACTGAAGGCCGCCGCATCCGTGTCACCGTGTGCCCGGCCGGGCAGGTTCCCCGCCATCGTCCCTCCATGCGCGGCGCGTGCGGGTCGACCAGGCGCCGGCCGGTGGAGCCGATGCGCCGGGCCTCCGCCCGCCACACGGCGTCATGCCCGTGGCTGGCGCCCACGCGCGCGTGCGCGATCTCGTGGAGGATCGTCTCGCGGACCTCGGCCTCGTCGTACAGCCGCATGAGGTGGCGCGAGAGCGTGATCCGGCGACGCGCGTGGTCGGTCTGCCCGGCTCGTCGTCGAGCGCGGTCCAGGTCCAGCTCCCAGTCCTCAAGGCCGTGGGTCGCCATGAGTGAGCGGGCCAGGGCCAGGACGTCGGGCAGGTGCACGGCCTCGAGCGTAGCGGGCCGGCCCGGGTTCTGGACGCCGCTTCGACATGACGTGCGCGAAAGCGGTCTTCTCGCCCGCTGCGGGACTGAGCGAGGGCCGATCGGTGGGAGTTGATCGGGCGGAGAGGTGCGTGGCCCGGTGCCTGGGGACGTGCCGCCGGGTGCGCGCTGCCGTAGGGCGAGCGCGTGTTCATAATCCGCTGCCTGACGGGCTCGGCCCGCCGCGTCGATTGTGGCAGCATGGCTACGATGCCTCAACGTCCCCATCCCTCCTCCCGCCGTCCGTCTCGGGGCAGCCGAAGCTCTCCCGCTACGACGCGCTCAACGTCCGCGTCCGCGCGCTCGACGTCCGCGCGCTCGGGCCGCCCTACCCGCCCCTCCGGGGCCAATCCGCGCTCCTCGGCGGCCAAGGGGCGCGGCCATGGTCGTCGGCCGCGCCGCCGCAGCCCGCTGAAGCGCCTGCTCCTGTCGCCTTTGGGCTTCCTGCTGGGAGCATTCGTGATCACCGTTGCGGTGGGGCTGCTTGCGGACAGACTCATCGGTTCCGCACCGACGCAGAGCGCTGCGCCGGCCACCACTCACACCGAGCCGGCCCCTGTCAGCACCGACATGACCGGCTTCGATGCGGCCCACATCATTGACGACGACGTCTTCTACGACTCGACCACCATGACGACCAAGGAGGTCGCGGCTTTCATCGAGAGGGTCAACAAGGGCTGCCAGGACGGCCTCGATGGCACACACTGCCTGGCGGAGGCGACCTTCGACACCCAGGACCGCGAGACGACCACCGCCTGCCCCGGCGGCTACAGCGGCGCGGTCGCGGAGAGCGCTGCGCAGATCATCTCCAAGGTCGCGACCGCCTGCGACGTCAATCCCCAGGTCCTGCTGGTGCTGATTCAGAAGGAGCAGGGATTGCTCACGGCGTCGGGCGAGTCCCTGACCGCCGGCGACTACGAGGCCGCCGCCGGTTACGCCTGCCCCGACGGCGCGCAGTGCGACTCGGAGTACGCGGGCTTCTTCCATCAGATCTACGGGGCCGCCATGCAGTTCCAGATGTACCGCCTGAACCCCGAGACCTACGATGTGATCGCGGGCGTCCCCCTGCAGTTGGCGTACTCCTCGGACTCCGCGTGCGGCAGCGCCGAGATCACGGTGGCCAACCAGGCGACCGCCGGCCTGTACGACTACACCCCCTACCAGCCCAACGCCGCCGCATACACCGGCGGGGACGACTGCACCAGCTGGGGGAACTGGAACTTCTACGGGTATTTCCGCAGCTTCTTCGGGGATCCGGCGCCGTCCGACGCCGGTGCCGCTGGTGCCACCGACAGCCCCGGTGCCGCTGACACCCCCGGCGCTGCCGGTGCCTCCGGCGCCCCGGGCGCTGCCGACAGCCCTGACAGCCCTGACAGCTCTGATAGCCCTGACACTGCCAGCACCGCGGGTGCCGCTGACGCGCCAGACGTCGCTGACGCCGCCGAAACCGCCGACGGCTGAGTCGCGGGCCGCCGTCGGGCCCTTTCGGACCGATCTCGGTGCGGAGTGCGACCGATTTCGGTGCGGAGTGCGACCGATTTCGGCGCGGAAGTGGACCGATCTCGCGGCGGAACCGGACCGATTTCGGTGCGGAAGTGGACCGATCTCGCGGCGGAACTGGACCGATCTCGCGGCTGGAGGCGGGGCGCGGCACGGCGAGCGCTTGCTGGGCGGCCTTGAGAGGCTGCCGTGGGAGGATGCGGGCATGGAGTGGCAATCGGTCCTGGCGACGACCTGGGTCGTCGTGGAGTACGCGATCAAGATCGTCGCGCTCGGGACCGTGCCGGAGAACCGCCGGCCCTCGTCGTCGACGGCGTGGCTGCTGCTCATCTTCCTGCTGCCGTTCGTGGGCCTGCCCCTCTACATCTTCCTGGGCAGTCCGTGGATCCACGGCAAGCGCCGCGCGCAGCAGACTGCCATCAACGAGTTCGCCCTGGAGTCCACCAAGGACGTGCCCTACGCGCCCGAGGACAGCAGGCACTCGCCGCACCTGGACTCGGTTCTGCGGATGAACCGCACCCTGACGGGCCTGCCGTGCGTGACCGGCGACGTCGTCGCCCTGCACGGCGACGCGGCGGCCACTTACGCCGAGATGGCTCGCGCCATCGACGCCGCCACCCGTCACGTCCACGTCGAGTTCTACATCCAGTCCTGGGATCCGGTCACCGACGTCTTCTACTCCGCGCTGGAGCGGGCCGTCGCCCGCGGCGTGGCCGTGCGCCTGCTGGTGGATCATCTGGGGTCGCGCAAGTACCCCGGCTGGAGGAGGCTGGGCAGTCGCTTCACCGCCGCGGGCATTCAATGGCGACTCATGATGCCGCTGCTGCCGCACAAGCGGCGCTTCCGCCGACCCGACCTGCGCAACCACCGCAAGCTCCTCGTCATCGACGGCGAGCGGGCCTTCATCGGCTCCCACAACATCATCGACCCGAGCTACCGGCTGCGCTCCAATATTCGGGCCGGACGCACCTGGGCGGACCTGAGCGTGGAGGTCACCGGGGACATCGTCGTCGAGGCCGAGGCGGTCTTCGAGATGGACTGGTACTTCGAGTCCGGCGAGGTGCTCGACCTCGACGGCATTCTGCCGCAGGCCGGCGGGCCCGTCTCGGTGTCGCAGGTGCTCAGGGAGGCGGCCCCCGTCGGCACTCCGGCGCCGCAGCCGGGCCGGCCCGACGCCGTCGTCAATGCGATGCAGCTGGTGCCCTCGGGCCCCGGATACCCCACTGAGCCGAACCTGCGGATGATCCTGTCCCTCATCCAGAACGCCACCAAGCGGGTGTCCATCACGAGCCCCTACTTCGTTCCCGACGAGGCGCTTCTGGCCGCGATGACGACGGCGGCCTATCGCGGCATCGAGGTCGAGCTCTTCGTGGGGCTGGAGTCGGACCACTTCATCGTCAACCATGCGCAGCGCTCCTACTATCAGGCGCTGCTCGCCGCCGGTGTGCGGATCTACCGGTACCCGGCGCCGACCGTGCTGCACGCCAAGTACATGACGGTCGACGACGAGATCGCCGTCATCGGCAGCGCGAACATGGATTTCCGCTCCTTCGCCCTGAACTACGAGGTTATGCTGCTCGCCTTCGGCGGCGATCTCGACGACATGCTGTGCGCCAACGACGCCTACTACCGCACCACGTCCTCCGAGCTCACCGCCGAGGAATGGGCGGCCGAGCCATGGTGGAAGCGGTACGTCGACAACGTCTGCCGGCTGCTGTCCGCCGTCCTGTGAGGCGCGGCCCGTGAGGCGCGGCCCGTGAGGCCCTGTGAGGCGCGGCCTGGCAGGCGGCGGGTGCGGAGTTCACGGTGCGCCGTCGTGTCTTGGCGGCCGATAGACCGATCTCGGCGCGGAGTACGACCGATCTCGAGGCGGAACTGGACCGATCTCGGCGCGGAGTACGACCGATCTCGGCGTTAGGACGGGTTGTTGATGATCGCTTCGAACAGGGCGATGCCGGTGGACAGGTCCCGCAGCCGCATGGCGTAGGGGTGATCGACGAAGAAGTCCGTGATGGGGCCGAGGTCCACGGCTGCCATGGGCTCATCGCCGTGCTCGGAGACGGCGGCTGCGACCGTGCCGTCCTCGCGCACGATGAGCCGGACCTGCTGCCGGTAGTCCTTCGTCTCGAAAAGAGGGTTGACGCGCGCCATCGGGCGGATGTCGGCGCCCAGGGCCTCCAGGACCGGGAGGACGTCGATGCCTCCGTCCGGGGTCGCCAGGTCGATGCGCGGCAGCCAAAGGCTTACCTCGGGGGACAGACCCTCGCTCTCCGCCTGGTCGAGCAGGGCGCTGGCCGCCGCCCACGTACCGCTGGGCAGTTCCTCCGGAAGGGTGCCCTTGTCCGGCAGCACGATGTCCAGGGCGAAGTCCTCCGAGTAGGGCACGCGCAGGACCTTCCAGGTCACCGAGCCGGTGGACCCCTCGGTGCAGACCATGCTGCTCTGCTGCCTCATCATGGGGACCCGGATGACGCTGCCGTCCGCGCAGGTGAAGTCCTCATCCTGGGTGCTCTTCTTGTCGAAGAGCTCCTTCCACTGCGCGGCGAAGAGCACGACGTTCTGCAGCGCGAGGTCGATCGTGGTGGCGTCCAGCGCCGAGGACTCGATGAGGCCCGCCGTGTTCTGCTTGACCCACTCGTTGAGGACATCCTGGGCCTTATCGACATCGGCCCGTCGCAGGTCCGCGGAGAACCAGTACCGGACGTTGTCGATGAAGTCTTGGCTGACCTCGGTCGGCTCATCGTGATCGATGATGACGATCTGGTCGGCGACGTGCACCAGCGGATGCTCGGGGGCCTTCTCGTCGGGCTTGAAGCCGGAGACGTCGCCGTCGTGAGCGAGCAGCGCGGTCTGGATCGCGGACCAGGTCGTGTTGCGGGCCTCCTCATCCGCGGCGCCGAGCAGCTTGTTGAGCCCCTGGGCCTCCGGGTCCGTGGCGCCGAGTGAGGCCGCCGCCAGATTGAGGGCGAGGGATGCCGGGCTCGCCAGGGCGTTGGCGTGTGCGCCATCGGCCAGCTGGGCCGATAGGAGGGCGGCGCCCAGGGCGTCGCAAGCGCTGACAGCGGCATTCGGGTCCGGCGCCTCCTCCAGGGTCAATTCGGTGCGTGCCTGATCGCTCTTCAGCACGGTTCCGCCGATGTCGCGTTTCCAGATGGAGCATCCGGCGAGGGCGCCGGCGGCGATGGTGGACAGGAGAAGCATGGTGCGACGACTCGGGACGGGTGCGGTCTGCGCGAGTCGGCGGCGGGTGTTGAAGGTTGGAGCGGAGCGGTGATCGGCAGAGTCGGTGGCGCTCATGGGCCAGAGTCTGCCCCTCTGGGAGGCTCCGGAGAAGGGTGGGGAATCCGGAGAAGAGGGAAGGTGTCTGGGAGGAGCGCGCCGGTGCATGAGCGCCTCGGCACGGCTCGACCGGGAGGGGCCACTGACAGGGCCACCGACCGGCATTGCACACTCGCGCGTGAGCCGTTTGTTGGAGAACTGCGGAATCATGCGGAATCGCGTTGTGCATCCCTGCTGATGTCACGTTCCCATGTGCGTACCACCCCCTCTATGCACATGGGAGCCTGCCACCATGTTTTGATGACTCATGCAGAACCGCGGATTCTCAAAGGAAAGTGGTTTTGTCCTCGCGGCGCTCCCGCCGTTATGTGTGCAACCTGCTCCCCGGATGCCCGAATCCGAGTCCTGATTGGGGCGAATCGAGCTGAATCGGATCGAATCGGGCTGAGAGCCAGTCGCCTAAAGTTGGGTCATGGTCCCGGAGAGCCCCAAGACCCCTAGAAGCCCTGATAACCCTGCGAGCGCGGGTATTGCTGAGAGCGCTGCTAACCCGGCGAGCGCCGGTATCCCGGCGAGCGCCAGTAGCGCTGGCAGTGCCGGCAGTCCCGACAGGGCCGGCAGCGCCGACAGAGCGACCAGCGGCGCCGAGCGCGGCGACCGCCTCGCGGGTACTGCAAGTCCTGCGAACCTTGAGAATGCTGCCGAGCACCGACGGCTGCGGCGAGTCGTCTTCCTCATGAACGACATGCACCGCCCCAACGGCATCGTCAGCGCCACCGACCTGCTCGCCGCCGAGATGAGGGCGCGCGGCCTGGCCGTCGACATCTGGTGCTTCGGCGCCTGCGACCCGGAACTGCGCGAGCGCCACCATGTCATCGACGTCGTGCCCGGTCGCCGCCTGACCACCAAGATGCCCGGCTTCGCCAACTCCAAGGCCGCCCTCAAGCCGATTCGCCATCTGATCACCCTGGGCTGGTGGCCCTGGACGTCGGCCCGCCTGCGCCGCCTGGCCAGCCGCTGGGAGGAGGGGACCCTCGTCATCGGCGCGGGCCTGGAGTCGGTGCGCCTGCTCGACCAGGCGGGCGTCCGTCCCGCTCACCTCGTCTCCCAGGTCCACACCGATGTGCCCGCCCTGACCACCGTCCAGCGCGCCCTGGTGCGCGGCGCCGCAACCGTCTCGGCCGCCGTAACCGCACTGACGCCGCAAGGCGCCGACGAGCTGCGCTCCTGGGGCATCAATGCCGTCCCCATGACCAACCCGTGCCCCGACTTCGCCGGGGCGGCCGATCCGGAGCGCTCGCGCACTGTCGTCTTCCTCGGGCGCCTGTCGGAGGGCAAGCAGGCGGACCACCTCATTCGGGCCTTCGGGGCGGTCTCCCGGCCCGGCTGGCGCCTGCGGATCTACGGCTCCGGGCCCCAGGAGGGGCGCCTGCTCGAGCTGGCGGCGCGCACCGGAGGCGATATCGAGCTGTGCGGCTCCGTCGACGACGTCGGCCCCGTCCTGGCAGGCGCGGCCATCCACGCCCTGCCCTCGCGCTTCGAGGGGCTGGGCATGTGCATCCTGGAGGCGAACACCGCCGGCGTGCCCTCGGTGGTCTACGACTGCTCGCCCGGGGTGCGCCTGGCGGGTGGGCCGGCCGCCTCGCTCGTGCCCAACGGGGACGTCGATGCCTTCGCGGCCGCTCTGAGCGCCCTCATGGACGACGACGCCGCGCGCGCCGACGCCGGTCGGCGCGCCCGCGAGTACGGTCGGCGCTTCAGCGCCCCCGCCATCGTCGATCGGTGGCTCGAGCTGTGGGACCAGCTCGCCGCGCGCCCGGAAGCGCGCTGATCGGCGTCGCCGCGAGCGGTGCTGGATGCCGCCGGGCCACGGGCTGATCTCCTGATGACCAGTGGCTGGACGCGCCGGGGCAGAATCTTGGCCGATGTCGCGGGCGCTGCCACGATGGCACCATGACACGGCGTTGGCAGATCATCTCGGTTGAACTCGTCTCAGGGCGCGGGCAGATCTTCGCGCCCCCGCCCGGTCGGGACCTCATCGTGCCGCCGTCGACGACCTTCGAGCAGCTCGGCGTGGCGATCGACCTCGCGCTGGCCCGCTGGGATCTGGGGCATCTTCGCGACTTCACGCTCGCCGATGGCACCCGCATCATCGACGACGCCACCGATCTCGAGCTCGGCTTCGGGGGATTCAGCGGCGGCGCGCTCATCGACAGGGTGCTGCGCCATAACGTCAGAGTGAAGGATCATGTCGATGTCGGGGAGGTGTTCCGGTACGTCTTCGACTTCGGGGATGACTGGACCTGCCGGTGCACCGTGACCAGGTTCGGGGATCCCGAGCAGGAGGTCGGCGTCGTCGTGCAGGAGCCCACCGCGATCTGGGGCTGGGGGGCGCTGCCCGACCAGTACGGGCGCGTCCGCCATGATGACGAGGATTTCCCCGGGGACGATGCGGCACTGACGGCGAAGCAGGCGCGCGCCGAGGAGAACGAGGTCAATACCTTCCTGATGACCTTCGGCCAGGTCGAGCCCGAGCGGCTCGACCTGCGGGCGGTCCGGGTCGCTCGGGCCGCCAACGACCCCAGTGCGCTGATCACGGCGTTGACTGGCGTCAATGCCGATCACGCGCTCCAGCAGATCGGCCAGGCCCTCATGGAGGTCTGGGACGGGATTCACGGGCCCGGGCGCCCGCGCGGGAGCAGGGCCGTGCGGGGCGAGCTCGCCTCAGTCATGGCGACCTTGAGCAACCGGCTCCGCTGGCGCGCCGAGGAGGGCGACGTCATTCTCAGCGAGGAGCTCGTCGCCCGGGTTCAGGGGCATGACCCGGTCGGTCGGCCGCTGCCGGTCGACCTCGAGGAGCTGGCCGACACCATGGCCTCCTACGGCGATGTCAACGGCGGGTACCTCGATCTGGACACCGGGCAGGTCCTGCTCGCCGCCATGGTCTCGGCGCGCGGGATCAATCTCGAGGCGGGGGACGAGGAGTTCGGCATCGAGCCCGGGCGCCGGTGGGTCGTGGTCGATGACAGCGCGAAGGCGATCACGACCGCGGATCGGCGCGGCTTCATCCATCACCTGCAGAGCAGCGGACGGCAGGACGAGCGCGCCGCTGCGAGCACGCTGGCTGCGGCGATGCAGGCGCAGTCCGCGCGCGGCTTCGACGACGCCATCGACGAGCTCGGCCTCGCACCCGTGTGGGTGGGCTACCGGGATGACCGCCGCTGGGGCAGGGCCCGCGAGGCGCTCGCCGCGCACGGGGTGCGCCCCACTGCGGGGCACTCCATCAGCGAAATCGTGGGGTAGGTGGGCTGTCCGCCCTGGCCGTCCTGCCTGTTCTGGCCGTCCTGCCTGTTCTGTCCGCCGCTGCGGTTGAGGGGCGCCGCCGACGTCGGCGGCGAGCCGGGATCCCGCATGCTTCCGCCGGTGCGGACGCGTATCAATCAGGGCGATCGGCGTCGAGCCGGTGGGCGAGGTCAGGTACGGGGAACCAGACCACGCGACGGCCCTGCTTGGTTGACTCCAGATACCCGCGCCGCTCCAGGTCTTGCAAGTCGGTCCTCGCCGTCTGGGTGGCGACGTCGTGGTTCGTCTGATGGGCCATCACGGTGGTCGATGACCCTGGGTTTCGCAGGAAGCGCTCAATGAGGGCGATCTGCCGGTGGTTGAGACTGAGGTTGCGCAGAAGGTGGTTCGCGCCTTGAAGCTCTGCCGTCTTGCGAGCCAGGTACGCCTCGAGTTCGTCGATGGCGCGGGTGATGATACGGGCCTGCTCCAAGTAGAAGTAGGTCAGGTCGCCGTCGTCGTCTTCAGTGAGGAGGAAGGAGCGCGCGTACTGGGCGGGGGCGTGTGCGAGGAGCCGTGAGATCGAGAGGAACTCAGTCAGGAAGAAGCCCTGGTGCAGCATCGACCAGTAGAAGATGGCGCGGGAGGTGCGCCCGTTGCCGTCGGCGAAGTAGTGGTCGTGGCCCATCATGAAATGCAGAGTGATGGCGCGCAGGAGCGGAGGCATGTATGGGCCGTCGTCTTTCGAGCCGCTGTTGGCGAAGGCGCACAGCGTCTCCATGCGCCCGGGCAGTTCCTCGGCCGGTGGCGGTACGTGGAGGATCTGGTCCTGATCCTGTGTTCCGTAGATCCGGACTCTCTCCTCCCCGGGGCGCTGGATCCGACCGGCGTCGGCAGGATCGTCCAGTGTGCCGGTGGTAACTCGGCGGTGGATCTCGCGTATCAGCTCGGGACTCAGGGGGTCATCCTTGAGGGTGATGATCTCCTGCATGGCCCCGTAGTTGTTGAGGATCATCTGCTCGCTGCGGTCCTGTGGATTGCGTCCTTCGCGCAGCATCTCCTTGGCGCGCATCCTGGAGGTGGAGGCGCCCTCCAGCTGCGAAGAGGTGATCGCCTCCTCGGTGAGTGAGGAGATGAGGTAGCGGTTCCTCGTCGAGGGGTTGGCGATCGGCTCGGGCAGGGCGACCTCGCCCCGGGCGCGGGTGGAGACATCCTCAATGAGACGCAGGAGTCGGTCGGGCAGGTTGTAGGTCAGGCGCGTCCCGTCCCGCAGGGTGAATGGGGTGGGGCGTGCTGTCTGCTCTCTGCGCAGGCGAACCGCCAGCCACCAGTCCTCCCTGGTAAATCCCGCGGGCGGTTCATGGTGAGTGAACCACTCCCACGGGTGGTAGTCGGGATCCTGGCCGAGGGCGGCATCGCTCAAAAGATCGGGAATCGGCACTTTTGCTGCGCGCAGGAGCGACTCTCGTGATGGCGGCGGGATGGATCTCTTCATGGGTGCTCCTCAACCAGATGTTAACTGCTACTAACTGCTAATTTAGCCTGAATTAGCAGTTAGTAGCAGTTGGGATGAGAAGCGGACCGATCTCGGCGCGGAAGCGGACCGATCTCGATGCGGAGATGGACCGATCTCGGCGCGGAAGCGGACCGATCTCGGGGGATCAGAGCTTGGCGACGAGCTTGCTGATCCGCTGGAGGCTCACCTTGCGGCTCGTCCCCAGCGTCTGGGCGAACAGGCTCACCCGCAGCTCCTCGAGCATCCAGCGCGCCTCGACCAGCACCGCCTCGCGCTCGGCGTCGGGCGGCGCCGACGCGCTGCGCTCCCGCGCCCTGTCGACGACGGCGCTCGCCTCGGCCACCTGGTAGGCCAGGGCCGCGTCCTGAGTGGGGGAGGACTCCGCCTTCTCCACCCGCAGCGCCAGGGCCTTGAGATATCGCGGCAGATGCGTCAGCTGCTCGGCCGGGGTGGCCGCGACGAAGCCGTCGAAGACGAGCTCGGCGGCGTGCTCGCGCACCTGCTGGAGCGTGTTCAGCAGCGCCAGGGACGTGTGCGCTCCGACGGCGCGCTCCACCTCCCGCTGAGCGGCCAGCGTGCGCGCAACCGCCTGGGCCGCCCGGTAGACCTCGTCCTCGAGCTCGTCGCGCATGACGCCGACCAGCTCGGTGAAGACGACCCGCTCGCGCACCGCGGCCAGATCGTGGCCCGATGTCGCCGCCCACCGGCCGGCGACCACGCGCGCCGCGGCCAGTTCCACATCCTCCACGAGCGCCTCGGTGCTCCGGTAGGGGCTGGCCGCCAGAGTCAGGGACTCGTCTGCCGTCCACCGGCTCGTCACCCGCCCGACGGGCAGGAAGGTCCGCGCCAGGGCGAGCGCTGTCACGCCGCCGCCGTGCTCGCGCGCCTGGGCGTCGGCGTCGGACAGGATGACCAGATCCGCGCTGCGCGCGCTGCGGGCCCGCAACGTCGGGTAGCCGCGCACGACCAGCCCCGCCGTCCCGGTGGACTCCACCGTCGCCGGGATCGTCGAGCGCTCCGGCGCCTCCAGCCCCGGCACGCCGCTGGGCCAGTCCGACAGTCCCGTGCGCTCGGCAAGGCCGGCCCGGATGCCGTCCCGCCGGCCCGGGGCGCTCCCGGCTCCGGGGGCGGGGCCCGACGCGGAGGCAGTCCCGGTTGCCGGCGCAGTCGTGCCGGCTGCACCGGTCGAGTCTGCCGACCCGGCTGAGCCGCCCGGGCCGCCGGCTCCGACCCCGGAGGGCACGCCGCCGGTCCGGCCACCCCGGCCCCCGCGCTTGCGTCCCTTCCCGCCCCGCTTGCGGCCACGGGCGTCCTCGCGCTCCTGCGCCTCGGCCATCGCCTGCGCCAGCGCCCCGCGCACGACCGAGCGCACCGCCTGCTCCGTGCGCCCCGACAGGCGCTTCTGCAGGGCGACGAGATCCGTGCCGCGGCCGAGCCTCCGCCCTCGAGCGTCCAGGGCCACGAAGGCGATGCGCAGATGGTCTGGCAGGCGCTCGTCGGCCTCGGCCCAGTCGGCGTCGGTGATCTCGACGTCGCGCAGTCGCGCCACAGCCGCGGCGAAGGCCTCCCGGAAGGAGACCGCCGGCGCGCTCGCGGCCGTCTCGCCGTCGGCAGTCCCCTCGCCGCCGGCAGTCCCCTGGCCCCCGGCGCCCGGGACCTGCTCGCGCATGGTTGCCCACACCTGCGCCCCGACGTCGGGTGCGGGCACGAGCCGACGGCGCACCCGTTTGGGCAGGGCGCGGATGGTCGCCACCACCAGTTCGGGGCGCATCCCGGGCACCAGCCAGTCGAAGCCGTTCGGGGTCAGCCGCCCCAGCACCTCGACGGGCACCTGCACGCTGACGCCGTCGTCGGGGGCGCCCGGCTCGAACACGTAGTCCAGGCTCAGGGTGAGGTCGCCCTGGACCCAGCGATCCGGGTAGCCGGAGGCGTCGTCCCCGCCGGGCAGGAGCAGCTCGCGCGTGTAGTCCAGCAGATCGGGGTGCTGCCGCCGCTCGCGCTTCCACCAGGCGTCGAAGTCGTTGGCCCCGTAGATGCCGTCGGGCAGGCGGACGTCGTAGAAGTCGAACAGGGCCTCGTCGTCGGCCAGTAGCCCGTGGACCCGGCGCCGCCGCTCGACGTCGCCGAGCTCCTCGACCAGCTCCCGGTTGCGCTCCACGAAGCCGTGCCGCGCATGCCAGCCGCCCTCGACCAGCCCGGAGCGGATGAACATCTCCCGGGCGACCTCGCGGGCTGCGGGCGTGCCCACGCTCGCCAGGGTCGCGGGCCGGTCCGCCGCCAGCGTCATCCCGTACAGCAGGACCTTTTCGTGGACCATGGCGGCGCCGTGCCGCGTGGACCAGTAGGGCTCGCCGAAGACGCGCTTGGTCAGGCCCGCCCGCTCGCCGACCTCCTCGACCCAGCGCCCATCGACCCTGGCCACCGTGCGCGCGAACAGGCGTGAGGTCTCCACCAGCTCGGCGGTCATCACCCAGTCGTAGGTCTTGCGGCGCAGCCCCGAGCCCGGCCAGATGGTGAAGCGGGTCCCGCGCGCCCCGGCGTACTCGCGCCGCCGCTCGTCCCAGTTGCCGACGTTGGACAGCAGCCCCACCAGCAGGGAGCGGTGGATGGCGTCGGCGTCGGGCGTATCCGCGCTGCGGCCCAGGGCCACGACGGCGGCCGCGACGTCCCCGTGGGCGATCGTGGCCGCCTGGGTGCCCGGCTCCAGTGCCGCCCCGGCCGCGCGGATCGACCGCATGGTGGGCAGCTCGACGGGGGCGGCGTCCAGCCCCAGCGGGCGGGCGAGCTGACGCAGCTGGGCGTGGACGTCGAACCACTCGCGCACGCGCAGGTAGTGGAGGAACTCCGCTCTGCACATGCGGCGGAAGGCGGAGCCGGACAGCTCGCGCTGCTGGGTGCGCAGGTAGCGCCACAGGTTCAGGTAGGTCAGGAAGTCGCTGGTCGGGTCGGCCAGGCGCCGGTGCATGGCGTCGGCCGCCTCCTGGCGGTCGGCCGGGCGCTCGCGCACGTCCTGGATGGACAGCGCCGCCACGATCACCATGACCTCGCCGGCGCAGCCGAGCTCGCCGGCCTCCAGCAGCATGCGCCCCAGGCGCGGGTCGATGGGCAGGCGGGCCAGGCGCCGGCCGACGGCGGTCAGTCGCGGTCCGCGGGCCAGGGCTCGGGGCGAGCGGCGGCCGGTGGTCCGGGGGCCGGCTCCGCCTGTGCCCGCAGGGGTCTTGGGGGCTTCAGGGCTTTCGGGGCTCCCCGTGCGCCCGGGGCGCGCCGGGTGCTCTGGATCCCCTGCGCCCGACTCGATCGCCCCGATCTCGGTGAGCAGCTGCAGGCCGTCGCGCACGGCGCGCGGGTCGGGGGCGTCCAGGAAGGGGAAGTCCTCGACCGCGCCGAGACCGAGCGCCGCCATCTGCAGGATGACGCTGGCCAGCGAGGTGCGCAGGATCTCCGGCTCGGTGTACTCGGGGCGCGAGCGGTAGTCGGCCTCGGAGTACAGGCGGATGGCGATGCCGTCGGCCACGCGCCCGCAGCGGCCCGAGCGCTGGTCGGCGCTCGCCCGGCTGACCGGCTCGATCGGGAGGCGCTGAACCTTCGTGCGGTTGGAGTAGCGGGAGATGCGCGCCAGGCCCGGGTCGATGACGTAGCGGATTCCCGGCACGGTCAGGGACGTCTCGGCGACGTTGGTGGCCAGCACGATGCGGCGGGTGGAGTGCGCCTCGAAGACACGATGCTGTTCGGCGGCGCTCAGGCGCGAGTACAGCGGCACGACCTCGACGGCGCCCGGAGCGCGGCTGCGCCCGTCCGGGGTGTAGCGCGGCCCCAGGTGGTCGATGAGGGCGGCCTCGGTGTCGCGGATGTCCCGCTCCCCGGCGAGGAAGACGAGGATGTCGCCGTCGCCCGCGGCCATGAGCTCATCGACGGCGTCCAGGATGCCGGTGACCTGGTCGCGGTCCTCCTGCGGGGCGGACGACGGAGCCGGGCCGGGGGCGGGGCGCGCATCAGGGCTGTTGGGGCCGTCTGAGTCGTCGCCGGGGACGTGCCCGCCGGCGCCGTGCGGGGTGTGCCCGGGGCCGACGTCGAGGCCGTCGTCGGCCAGCAGCGGGCGGTAGCGGATCTCGACGGGGTAGGTGCGGCCCGAGACCTCGATGACGGGGGCAGGTTCAGCGGGCTCAGCGGAGGACTCGCCGCGGTCGCCGGCCTCGTGGCGTTCGGCCTCGCGGCGCCCGAAGTGCTCGGCGAAGCGGGCCGAATCGATGGTGGCGGAGGTGATGATGACCTTCAGATCCGGACGGCGGGGGAGGAGCCGGGCGAGGTACCCCAGGATGAAGTCGATGGTGAGGCTGCGCTCGTGGGCCTCGTCCACGATGATCGTGTCGTAGCGCGAGAGCATCGGATCGGACTGGATCTCAGCCAGGAGGATGCCGTCGGTCATGAGTTTGACGAGCGTGCTCGGGCCGGTCTCCTCGGTGAAGCGCACCTGGTAGCCGATGATGCCCTCGCGCCCGATCCGGGTGCCGAGCTCGTGGGCGATGCGTTCGGCGACGGACCTGGCGGCGATGCGGCGCGGCTGGGTGTGGCCGATCATGCCGGTGACGCCCCGTCCCAGCTCCAGGCAGATCTTGGGCAGCTGTGTGGTCTTGCCCGATCCGGTCTCGCCGGCGACGATGACGACCTGGTTGTCGCGGATGGCCTCGGCGATCTCGTCGCGGCGCGCGCTGACCGGCAGCTCCTCGGGGTAGATCAGGGCGGGGACCGACGCGGCTCGGGCGGCGAGCTGATCGGGGGAGTAGCCGTGCCAGGTGCTGCGGCGCCTGTCGGGGCGGCTGCCGCGGTGTCGATTCCGGCGGCTGCGCTCTCCGCGCGATCTGTGCTCCCTGTGCTCTCCGTGTTTATTGTGTTGATTGCGATCGCTGTGGCGCGAGTGGCCGGGATGCTCGCCGGGACGGCCGCGATCGGAGCGGGGAGGTGCAGGCGCGTTCGCGCTGGTGTCTGTGACGTGGGTGGCGTCGTCGAGGTCGCCCGCGACGGCGGGCAGCGGCATGTCCTCGGGGTTCTCGGCGGTGTCCATAAGCCGCTCAAGACTATACCGGCCTCTTATTCGCGGACGAGCAGTGGGGATCCCGTCGTCTTCCGTGGATGGTCCGCTGATGGTCCGCGCGGCCGGTGCCGGAGCTGCCCGCGCCTCGTCTTGGACGGCCGAGCCATTCGGGAAAGGGCGGCTCTCCGCCGCGCGGCTTGTCGGTGCGGCCGGTGCCGGCCGGCATGAATCCGGCATGAATCCGGCATGAATTCAGCACGAATTCAGCATGAATGTGGCGGGACCGGGGCCGTCGTGGACACGAGAGGCCTCGGCGGGCATACTGGTGGGGAGCCACCCGGCTGTCACCGGATGGCTCCCCGGGTAGGCGGCTCAGTCGAGCCACTTACCGAGGGCATCCACAAGGACACCGATGGCCCGGATCAGGTGAGCGAGACTGGTTAAGATGTCGCTCACCTTCCGGGCCGTCTTCTTGCCCTTGCGGACTTTGGCATGTCGGCCTTTCGGCTTGGACACGGCCCCCACCTCCTCCCTGGCTCCTCGACTTCCCCGGCAAGGACACTGGGTGTTCCGGGAGGAGGTGCCGGAGAAGGCCCGAATAGCATGCCACGCCAGAGCCAGATCAGGGAGGCGCCCTGACCTACTACACGCAGACTGAGCCGGCGTGGAAGTTATCCGCCTTGTCAAAGACATCGGCGGGACGGTGGAGTGGTCCTTGGTGCTGCTGGGTATGCCCTTGCTCTCCTGCTCGTCAGCCGGCCAGGACGGTGGGGATGGCCTCGTCCAGGTACCAGCTCCAGAACGGCCGGCGCGCAGGCGCATCCGTCTTCTCGATCGGCATCCAGTTCAACGCACCGGCAGCAGCGCTCGCGCAGCAGTAGCTTGTATCGAGGGAGTCCGGTAGCAACTCATCATCAGCTGTTTCACCTTCTGCAGTATTGTAGTCGGGATTTCGATAACAGGCTGAAATTGTCATGTGTGCCGCTCTCTCGGCGATAAGAATGGCGGACTGCGTGGGTGCGGTGATATTTTCTACTTCACCGGATACATCGACAGGAAAGTCCTCTGCGCGATTCTCGGCCTGCTTTGGGTCTATCTGCTGGTTGACGAGCTTTTGGGCGAGGGCGAGCATCTCCTCAATGCGGTTGTCGCCAGGGAAGACGCGATTCCAGAGGTGCTGCACGCGCCGCACGCACATCCCGTCCAGTTCAATTCGGTGGCGGTATGAGGCCTCGTCGTTCTGGGGGTCGATCATATAGCCCTCCAGATCCGTCTACGAGTTCCGAGAGACAGGATCGCCTTGCTGCTGGCGGTCAGCTCCACCCGCCCAGTCTCAATGTCTCTGCTCACGGCATCCATATCGATCATGGGCCTGCTCGCCCCTTTTTATTCGTTGCTCTTCGGGGTTATCGCCCAGGATCGTGCGGGGCATGTCCCTGCGCAAGGTCTCTTGTGTGCGGGGCGTGGGCCGAGTAGTGCGGGCGGCCCGTGCGAGCCCCGCCTACGATGGGTCGCATGTCGGAGGAGCAGAGTCGCCGTACCCGTCTGCGCACCTGGGAGCGTGCATCCGAGTGGCCGCTGACCCTCGCCGCCCTCGTCTTCCTCGCCGTCTACGCGTGGGAGGTCATCGCCGATCCGCGCGGTGCGGCCCGGGCCGGCGCCGAGCTGACGATGAACATCGTGTGGGCGGTCATCGTCATCGACTACCTCGTGCGCCTGATGCTCGCCGCCGACCGCGGACGCTGGTTCCTCCGGCACCTGCTCGACCTCATGATCGTCGTCCTGCCCGTGCTCAGGCCGCTGCGGCTGCTGCGACTCATCGCCCTGCTCGGAGTGCTCCAGCGCAGTGCCGGGACGGCCCTGCGCGGGCGGATCACGGCCTACACCGCCGGCGGCGTGAGTCTGCTCGTCCTCCTGTCCTCCCTGGCGGTGCTCGACGCCGAGCGGGGCGAGCCCGGGACGCCGATCACCACCTTCGGGCAGGCGGTCTGGTGGTCGCTGGTGACCATCACGACCATCGGCTACGGCGACCTGGCGCCCGTCACCGCGGTGGGCCGGTGCGCCGCAGTGCTGCTCATGATCGGCGGCGTCGCGCTCGCCGGCGTCGTGACCGCCACGCTCGCCTCCTGGATCGTCTCGCTCGTGGCCGAGGAGAATGCCGAACAGGAGGCGGCCACGCGCGCCCAGGTCGACGCCCTCCAGCAGCAGGTGGCCGCGCTGTCCGAGCGCGTCGAGCTGCTGGTGGAGGCGGCGGAGGCAAGGGGGACGACGACGGCCCCCGGCCCCTCCGACCCTTCTGGCTCTTCCCACTCCCGGGCGGCTCGGGTGCCCGGGCCCGACGACGGCGCCGCGCCGCGGAGCGCGTCCTCCCGGCAGCCGCCGGTCGCAGAGGAGACAGAGAAGGCAGGGGATGCAGAGGATGCAGAGAAGGCGGAGGGGCGCGCATCGTAAGAAGGCGAGTCGGCCGTTCTCCGGGGCGCGCTCCGCGTCGCGGGCCTGCGGCGGAGCCCCGGTGCGGGGCTGCTGACACCCCTACTACCCGTACTACCGCTGCTACTGCCTGCTGCGGCGCCAGAAGGCGACCGCCGTCACCGTGAGGATGAGCGCCAGCGCGGCGGCTGCGGCCCACCACGCCACATCGAGGCGGCGCACCATGATGCACAGGACGACCTGGACGGCGGCGCCGAGGACCGCGGCGATTGCCACCGGAACGGCAGTCGGATGGGCGCGACGGTAGGCCGCCATGACGGCGGCGCGCTGCTCACCGAGTCCTCGGAGCGTCCGCATCGCGCGCCGGCAGAGGAACCCGCCGCATACCAGCCATATGAACTCCAGCACCGGAATGAGGAAGTAGTTGTTGGAGGCGATCAGCTCGGGTGCCGTGCTGTGGTTCGGCCGTACCGCCGGCCACGTGAACACGAGGATGAGCATGTCCATGCATGCGATGCCCCACGTCAGCGGATCGTAGAACTTGTGGCCGAGTTCGTGGACACCGGAAGCGAGCCGGCTGTCGGTCGGGTCGACGGCGAGGGCCGAGCTGAGGGCCGTGCGCGCCTCACGGATCTGCTTCGTGCTGCTGGCCAGCTTGGCCTGCAGCGCCAGGGCGCCGGCGTGATCGGGACTCAGCGACAGCGCCTCGCTCACCCGGGCCCGTGCCCGTCTGACGTTGTCCAGGCTTAGCTCCAGCTCGGCGACGGCCACGTACACGGACGGGTTGTAGGGCTCCGCGTCGAGAGCCCTCTCGGCCAGCTTTCGGCATCGTCGGCGTCCGGCGCCGCAATGGCGCTCGAGCAGGGCGAGCCGGGCCAGGGCCACGCCGCTGTCTGGATCGAGCTCCACGACCCGGCGCATGAGACTCCGACGCTTGAGCAAGGAGAAGGAGGGCGTCAGCTCGGCGGACAAGAACGTCGCCCAGGCGTTGCCGGGGTCGAGGGCCAGCGCCTCATGAGCCTCGCGGCGCGCCTCGTCAACGCGTTCGGCCTCGAGCAGGACGAGCGCGAGCTCGAGGTGCGCCTGCGGCGAGTCGGGGAAGTCGACGCACAGGCGGCCGGCCTCCTCCACGGCGCGGTCGGGCTGCCCCATCGTGCGCAGCAGAGCGGCCCGCTCCAGGCGGCCCGCGTAGTCGGCATCACTGGGCTGGTCCGCGGCGTCGTCGGGATACTCCGGCACGCCGCCGGGAGTGGAGTCCGTCATAGGAGCTTGCGCGCGGCCATGTAGCGGCGCAGGTCGTCGTACTCGCCGTCGTTATTCGCATAGGCGACGACGTTGCGGGCGCTGGAGAACCATGCGCCGCAGCTGGGCCGGGTCCGGCGGAGAACCCTCTGCAGGTCCCGCATGGTGATCATCCGGACCCGCTCGGTGCGCATCGACTCCGCCAGGGCGGCCTCGGTGGCCTGTTCGCAGACCCCGGCGATATCGGCGCCCGTGAGCCCGTCGGAGTGCTGCGCCAGCCAAGCGAGGTCGATCCCGGATACGGGGCGGTTCTTGAGATGGTGCCAGAAGATCGCGTACCGGGCCTCCTCGTCCGGGGGCAGGACCAGGACGGAGCGGTCGAACCGGCCGGGACGGCGCAGCGCCGTATCGAGGTCCCACGGCCGGTTGGTGGCGGCCAGCACGTACACGCCCTCGTTGTCGGAGTCGACCCCGTCCAGCTCGGCGAGGAGCTGGACGGTGGTGTTCCGCGTCGCCTGACTGCCCCTGTCGGCGTGGCGCCGCATGCCGATCGCATCGAGCTCGTCGAAGAACAGGACGATCGGAGCCCGGCGCCGCGCCATGAGGAAGAGCTCGTGCATGTTGCTCTCGGAGACTCCGACGTACATGTCGAGGACGTCGGCGACGGTGACGTTGAGGAAGGCGGCCCCCATCTCCCCGGCGATGGCGCGGGCGATGAAGGACTTGCCGCACCCGGGCGGTCCGTACATGAGCAGGCCGCCGCCCAGGGGCTTGCCGAACGCCTGTCGCAGCTCCGGATGGCGCAGGGGGCCGAAGAACTGCAGCTCGATGGCGCGCTTGGCCTCGGTCATCCCGCCGACGTCGTTGAGCGTGAGCGGGCTCGCCTCGACGTCCCAGACCTCCTCGGGCGGCGCGGGCACGTCCCTGATGGTCGTGAACGCGGGGGCCTGGCCATTGAGGTCCGCTTCCGCGCGCTGCCAGTCGAAAGTCCCCGACGTCGATCCTCCCGGTCCCGGGGTGGGGGCCGCGGGGGCGTCCGGCGGTGCCGAGCCTGCCGGGTCGCTGGCCCGCGTCAGCAGCGAGAGCGCGCCGGCATGCGTGGGCTTATCGGCCAGGACCAGCGCGCAGTGCTGCACGGCCTCACCGGTGTGCCCCGCCTTGAAGAGCAGGTCGGCGAGGTGGAGCCGCAGGGCGGCATCATCGGGGCTCATCGACACGGCGCGCCGGAGCGCATCGATCACCGCGTCATCCATCCGCCACCTCCTCGACTGGAGTCCCTCAAATCGTAGCGGGCAATACGCCGGTGTCTCGGACCGATCTCGGCGCGGATTACGACCGATCTCGGTGGGCCTTGTCCGCACCTTTCGTCGTGCGGGCGTGTGTGGCAGGCTCGAGCGCATGGCAGGTCCTGATCAGTCCCGACCGGTCCCTTACGGCGGCGTGCCCGATCCGAATCAGCCAGGCCAGGCGGTGTCGCGTCCGGTCGGGCAGTACCCGCCCGCCGCCGGGCAGCAGGCGGCCGCTCCCAATTCTTCTCCCGGCTACGGCTATTCCCCCGCCTATAGGAGCTCGAGGCCTCCGAGGCGAAGACACACAGGCATTATCGTTTTAGTGGTCGTCTTGGTGGCGGTGCGCGTTCTGGTTGTTATTACCGTTGTTGGAATCCTCATATGGTTTTGGGTGAAAAGTGACCGTCATGAAGTCGGTGCCAGTGCTAGTGCCGGAACTAATGTCGCGGATTCCGGCGATCGCTGGTCGAGCGACTGGTTGAATGGAGTCGAGGAGGCGTGGACTCTGGACGCACCGGCCGGCCTCGGCGGAGACGCGTCCATAACGATCATGGGCGACAAGCTCATTCGCATGCTGAGCGGGCCCGATGCCGCGACCGTGACGGTGTACAGGCTGGGGGATGGGGCGCCCGAGCAACTCTGGGAGGAGGAGGTCAGCGGCTCGGCCTCCTGGATAACCGTGTGGAAGAACTGGATCGTCTATGCGGGCCGACAGTCGCATGCCGTCAACCTGTACGAGGCCGACGGCTCCACCAGGGAGACCTTCGAATCCGGGGTCGATGAGCAATTCACCACGTATCCCTGGACTCCCGTCCCCTTCACCCTTGACCAGGCGCGTCTGTGGCTCAAAGACGGAGATGTTTCCTGGGCTCCGAGCACATACTCCGTTTCGCAGGCAGATGCATCATGTAATTCGATCACCGTCGGGGACAACGACATCGATCTCGGAAAGGAGAATGCCCTGACCAAGGGCAAATCGGGCAGCTGCTACGGGACCTCGCCGATTCAGGCTGTCTACCATTCGGGAGACGGTCAGATAGCCACATTCTACGAACATAACGATAGCAATGAGGAATTCCTCCACCTCGTTGACATGACCACGGGGCAGTCGCCGGATCCGATAGCTCTCGGAGACAGGTCGAGCTTCAGCGTTCAGGGAGATCTGCTGATCGCCTACGACAGGGCCGGAAATGCGACGGCGTATCGCCCGGCGTGATATTTGCGCCGCAGCATCGGGAGATCGAGTAGGAGAGTGAACGCACCCGACTCGCCACCGCCTGCCGCCCGTCCCGTCGGCCTGTTCTGCGGGCTCGCCGTCGTTGATGTGATCCAGCTCGTCGAGGCGCCGCCCGCTCCCGACGACAAGATCGTGGCCCTCGACCAGATTATCGCCGCCGGCGGCCCGGCCACCAACGCCGCCGTCGCCTTCGCGGCCCTCGGCGGCCGCGCGATTCTCGCCGCACCCGTGGGCGCCGGCCCTCTGGCCGATTTCGTGCGCGCCGACCTGGCGGCGTGCGGCGTCGAGCTCATTGATTGCTCTGAGAGCACCGCTCGCCCCGACTGTCCTGACCGCCCTGACTGCCTTGAACCCGCGTTGACGGCGGATGCAGTGGATTCAGCGGGCGCAGCGGATGCAGTGAATGGCGTGAACGCCGTGAGCGCCGTGAGCGCTGTCACCTCCGCCGCCCCGATGGCCTCGGGCCTGTCGATCTCCTCGTGCACCGTCACCGCCGCCACCGGTCAGCGCTCCGTGGTGTCCACCAATGCCCGCGCCGGTGCCGATCCCGCCCCGCTTGAGCGATACGCCTCGCAGGTGGCCGCCGGGCGGAAGTCCCCGCCTGGAATCGTCCTGATCGACGGGCACAATCCCGTTCTCGCCGCTGTCGGCCTGGACCTGGCGGCACGAGTGGGTGCTCTCAGCGTCATGGATGCCGGGTCGTGGAAGGACGACGCTGCGAATCTGCCCGGATGCTGCGATGTGGTGGCGGCGTCGGCGCGCTTCTACCCGCCCGGGCCTTCCGGTCTCATGGCGGCACCGGAGGATGTGGCGCACTGGCTGCTCGACGCGGGAGCCCACGGGGCCGTCATCACCCGCGGTGCGGATCCCGCCCTGTGGTGGTGCGCGGGCGCCCGCGGCGCTGTTGCTCCGCCGCGAGTCGAAGCGGTCGACACCCTTGGCGCCGGCGACATCTTTCACGGGGCGCTCGCCCATGGTCTGGTCGGGGCCCGGCGCGGAGACATTGCCGGGCCCGTCCTGGGCGCCGCCGTGGAGCGCGCCTGCGCGGTTGCCGCCGCCTCGACCGAGGTCTTCGGGACGCGCGCCTGGCGCCAGCGAGTGCGGGGATGAGAAAGCCGGACGGCCTCGACTGCCGGCGTCTTTGCACACCCGATGGCGGTGCACGTTGCGATGATCCCTGTGATTCTGCGGAAGAATGACATCGTCGAAGAAGGGTGATGTTCTCCCATGTGCGGTGACCCCCTCCTGTGCACATGGGAGACTGGCAACCGTTGTTGACGAATCTCGCGGAACCCCATGATTCCGGGAGAAACTGGCTTTGCCTCTTTATCGTTGCGCTTCTCCCATGTGCAACGTGCGCGGCGGGACCGGTCTGCGGGGCGCCGATCGCCTGCGTCCTCAGTCCAGCCGGTGCGTGATCCACTCGATCGCCAGCTGCGCGACCTCTTCCTGCGCCGTCTCGGCGTCATCGCAGCGCACCTGCTGGAGCCGACTGCCGTCGCGCAGCAGGGGGAAGCCCTCGGTGGCGGCCTCGGCGGTGTCCGGGAACTCGTCGGTCAGGGCGCCGTGCAGCATGAGGATCGGCCAGGGCAGGTCCGCCATCGTCTTGTCGGGGGACTGCAGCGAGACGTCGGCCAGAGTCTCCTTGCTCAGCACGTCCCAGTGGCGCGAGTTGGGGTTGTCATCGGGAAGGCGGGTCAGGCCGTGGCGGTCGAGCTCGTCGAGCTGCGCGGAGGAGAAGACGTTCTCCCACAGGATGGACTGCGGGCCGACCACTGCGCCGACCGCCACGACGGTGCGCACCTGCTCCGGTCGGGCCAGCAGGGTGGCGGTCGCGCCGAGGCCGTTGGCGTGGATCGCCTGCCTGGCGAAGCCCCGATCCGCCAGCCAGCCGCAGACGGCCTGAATGTCCTCGATCTCCCCGGCGAGCGTGATGACGTCGTCATCGGACTCGCCCAGCCCGGAGAAGTCGAACTGCAAGGTGGTCAGCCCCGCCTTCCGGTAGCGTGCGGCGAGTTCGTCGAGGCGGTGCGCCAGCCCATGCCGGTCGGTGAGGAAATTGTGCGCGAGGATGACGGCGCCCTCGTGGCGGGCGGGGGCGGTCCGGCCCGCCTCCAGGGCGGTGCTCAGTTCGGGGAGATCCAGCGGATCGGCGGTATCCGGCACGCACAGAGTCGCGGCCAGAGTGATGCCGCGGGCCGTGTCGATGCTGATCTCCGTCATACGGCAAACCTAGAGCAGGCGTCAACGGTGGTCACGGCATCAGCATGGGGAGCACTTGGATTGCGCTGGCAGCGTGAAGCGTTTGCGCGGCGCGACCGGCCCGTTTATTGTTCGACTGGTTGTTTTCCCGATCGGCGGACACTGCTGCCTGGTCTGTACGGAGGCGCTACACTTACCGCCGTTCCATCCAGAGCGGCCGAGAGACCCGGCTTGATGACGCCGCAGCAACCCCCTCGTGGTGGGTGCTTCTGCCGGGACCGATGGAGACCGAATGACGATGTCCCCCGATCAGCCGAGCAACGCCGGTGCTTTTCTGCGCGCGGCGCGTCCTGTGTCTGGCGCCGTGCCCGCCCCGGCTGTGTCTGGCGCCGTGCCCGCCCCGGCTGTGTCTGGCGCCGTGCCCGCCCCAGCTGTGCCCGGCGCCGTGCCCGCCCCAGCTGTGCCCGGCGCCGTGCCCGCCCCAGCCGCGCCTACGGCGCGTCCTTCCCTATCCCTCGAGCTCTTTCCGCCGCGGCCCGGGCGTCATGTCACGCAGACCTGGGGTGCGCTCGACCGACTGCTGGGCACTCGCCCCGACTTCGCCTCCGTCACCTACCGGCCCTCCTTCGTGACCAGCGGCACCAGCGACCTCGACAGTCCCGGCCGACCCGACGGGCCCAGCGGCTCTCATAGCGCCGACACCACTGATAGCACCGGCAACGCGACCGGCACGAGGACGCACGTCCACGTCCGGCGCGAGCGCAACCCCGCCGAGGACGTCGTCTCCCACGTGCTGTCCCGATCAGAGGTGCCGCTCATGGCGCACCTGACCTGCATCGGCTACCGCAAGGACAGCGTCGTCGAGATCGTCCGTCACTTCCTCGACATGGGCGTGCGCCGCTTCCTGGCCCTGCGCGGCGACCCGCCGCGGGGCTTCGCCGCCGAGGACGTCGCCGGGGAGCTCCCTCACGCCGACGACCTGGTGCGCGTCATCCGCGAGGTCGAGGCCGACTACTTCGACGACGGCGCCCGCCACCTCCAGGTCGCCGTGGCCGCCTACCCGGCCGATATCGACCACGGCACCGGTATCGAGGTGCTGGCCGCCAAGCAGGCCGCGGGCGCGGACCTGGCGATCACCCAGGTCTTCTACGACCCCGAGGACTACCTGGCGCTGCGACGCGCCGCCCTCTACTCCGGGGTGACCATGCCGATCCTGCCCGGGATCATTCCACTGACCGACCTCAAACGTCTGACCCGCCTGGAGGCCCTGACCGGCGTCTGCGTCCCGGCCGACCTGGTGCGCACCCTGGAGCGCTCCGACGGGGTGGCCGCCGCTGCCGCGGGCATCGACGCCACCCTCACCCTGGCCTCCGCCGTCCTCGACGGCGGTGCCCCCGGCGTCCACCTCTACACCTTCAACCGGGTGCGTCCGGCACTCGATGTGATCTCCCATCTGCGTCTGGGCGGGATCCTCAACGGCTCCACCCCGGACACCGCCGTTCAGCGCGAAGTCCGACGCGACTACCTCAACGCCACCCCCGGCGGCGACCGGGGGCCGAGTGCTCGAATGCCCGGGGCGACGAGGCCCTGAGGCGGCGAGCCGCCGCGCTTCGTCGCCCTCCTGCGGGTCCGCCCTTCCTGTGAGCCTGACCGCCGTTCGCGCCGCGCCCGGGTCTGCTTCACCACCGGGCTCGCTCAGCCCTTACGCTGCTGATGCTCGGGCCGCGCCGCGGTCGCCTAACGCATCTCTGCATCTCCGCCGATCTCCGCCGACGAGAACCCCAAGGAAACTAAGGAAATAACGCATATGACGCTCCCCTCGACCCCATCGACCCCCAGTGCGCCCCTGCCCGCCGCCACGATCCTCGGCTACCCCCGCATCGGTCCGGACCGCGAGCTCAAACGCGACGTCGAGTCCTACTGGAAGGGCGCCCTGGACGTCTCCGGGCTGCGAGAGCGCGCCGCCGCCCTGCGGGCCGCCACCCGCGCTCGTCTGCGCGGGCTGGGGCTGACCGGCGCCTCCGCCGTCCCCGCGGATTTCACCTATTACGACCAGGTCCTTCAGGTCACCACCGCTTTCGGGGCTCTGCCGGAGCGCTTCGCCGACCTGCGCGGCAGTGCCGGCGATGCCGCTGATGCCGGCGATGCCGCCGATGCCGCCGATGCCGGCGGTACAGACGCCGAGGCCGGCGAGTTCCCGGGCACCTCCCTGTCGGGCTTCTTCACCGCAGCCCGCGGCGAGGGCGAGCGCGCCGCCCTGGAGATGACCAAGTGGCTCGACTCCAACTACCACTACCTCGTGCCCGAGCTCGACGCCGACACCCCCATCGGCTACGTCCCCGGCTTCGGAGCGATCGACCCGACCGATGGTCCGGTCGCCCAGGTCCTGGAGGCGCTGAGGGCCGGTGAAGAGGCCCCGCGGCCCGTCGTCGTCGGCCCTGTGACCTACCTGCTCCTGGCCAAGGCGGCCGACGGCGCCGACGCCGGCTTCCGTCCGCTGGACCGCCTGCACGACGTGCTCAACGCCTACGGGCACCTTCTGGCCGACCTGTGGGCCGCCGGCGCCGAGTGGGTTCAGCTCGACGAGCCCGCGCTGGTCAGTGACGCCTGGGATGTGCCGCGCGACGAGGTGCTGGCCGCCGTCGCCGATGCCTACACCTGGATCGCCGCCATCGCCGAGCGCCCCCAGGTGCTCGTGGCCGGCAGCTACGGCTCCCTCGGCGACGCGCTGCCCGTCCTGGCCGGCACCGGAGTCGAGGGGATCGCCCTCGACCTCGTGGCCGGAGAGGCTCCCTCGGTGGATGAGCTCGAGCCCCTGGCGGGCAAGACCGTCGTCGCCGGCGTCGTGTCGGGGCGCAACATCTGGCGCACCGACCTGGAGGCCGCCCTGAGCACTCTGGAGTCCCTGCGCGATGCGCTGCCGGCGGGCACGCCCGTCGTCGTGGGCACCTCGACCTCGTTGCAGCACGTCCCGCACGACGCCGCGCGCGAGACCTCCCTGCCCGCCGACATCCGCTCCTGGCTCGCCTTCGCCGACCAGAAAGTCGCCGAAGTCCGGATCCTGGCACGCGGATTGGCCGACGGGCGCGAGGCGGTCGCCGACGAACTCGCCGAGGACACCCGTCTGCGTGCCGAGCGCGCCGCCCACCCCGGGGTGAACCGCGGGGAGGTGCGCGCCGCCGTCGTGGCCGTCACCCAGGCCGACCGCACCCGCGCCCCCTACGCCGAGCGCAAGGCGGCTCAGAAGGACCGCCTCGGCCTGCCCCTCCTGCCGACGACGACCATCGGCTCCTTCCCGCAGACCGCCGAGATCCGCAAGGCTCGCGCCGCTCATCGCCGCGGTGAGCTGGGCACGGAGGCCTACGAGGACGCCATGCGCGCCGAGATCAAGCGGGTGGTGCGCCTCCAGGAGGAGATCGGCCTGGATGTGCTGGTCCACGGCGAGGCCGAGCGCAACGACATGGTCCAGTACTTCGCCGAGCTCCTCGACGGATTCGCCGCCACCGAGCACGGATGGGTCCAGTCCTACGGATCGCGCTGCACCCGTCCGTCCATCCTGTGGGGCGACATCACCCGGCCCGAGCCCATGACGGTGGCCTGGAGCTCCTACGCCCAGTCGCTGACGGACAAGCCGATGAAGGGCATGCTCACCGGACCGGTGACGATCATGGCCTGGTCCTTCGTGCGCGACGACATTCCGCGCGCCCAGGTCGCCGACCAGCTGGGCCTGGCTCTGCGCGCCGAGGTCGCCGACCTGGAGGCCGCCGGAATTCCCGTCGTGCAGGTCGATGAGCCCGCCATCCGCGAGACCCTGCCGCTGCGCCTGGACGACCGGCCCGACTACCTGGAGTGGTCGGTGGGCGCGTTCCGTCTGGCCACCGGCGGCGCCGCTGCGACCACCCAGATCCACACCCACCTGTGCTACTCCGAGTTCGACGTCGTCATCGACGCGGTCGATCACCTGGATGCCGACGTGACCTCCATCGAGGCCTCGCGCTCGCGCATGGACATTCTGCCCGCCGTGGCCGAGCACGGCTTCGAGCGCCAGCTGGGTCCGGGCGTGTGGGACATCCACTCCCCGCGGGTGCCCAGCGCCCAGGAGTGCACCGACCTGCTCGAGCGGGCCGTGGCTGCGCTGGGCGTCGAGAAGCTGTGGGCCAATCCGGACTGCGGGCTCAAGACGCGCGCCTACGCCGAGACCGAGGCGAGCCTGCGGCACTTGGTCGCGGCGGCCCGCGCCGTTCGCGAGATCGGTTGAGTTCCGCGTCGAGATCGGTCGTACTCCGCGTCGAGTTCGGTCCGGTTCCGCACCGAGATCGGTCCATGCGGAGGTAAGCCACATCTCGACGGGGCAGCCGTCAATGCTGGGACGTATCCCTGGGCTGTCCTTCGCTGACCGTCCCTGTTGCACTCGTTCCGATGAGGTTGCCGGTTGAGGGCGGTCCTCGGCGGCTTCCCTCTTCAACGCCATGACTGCGCTCTCGTGCTCTTGCGTCCTGCCCCGGGCCGGCATGGGCGGGCTGCACATGGGAGCCGCGAACATACGCGGCGCGAGATCGTTTTTCCTTGAGATTCTAAGGTTTTCTTCGGATAGTCAGGGTTGAGCGACGCGCTCCCATGTGCACGGGAGGGGGCTGTGCACATGGGAGCGATGCTTCGCCTTTTGCCGATGGAATACTTCCGCATGATTCCGGGCTTCTGCTCGGCACTAGTCGCGCCTGAGCGTGCAATGCCCGACGGCGTTGCACACTCTCAGGCTGTTCCGGCTGCCCGCGTCGCTTACGACGTCGAATCAGTTGGGCTCGAACCCGGATCAGGCCGATGTGAATGATGCCCAGGTCCCCGTCTTCGCATGGTTCGGCAGCGATCGCCCGTCAGGAAAACGCAGCCACGTGCGGGACGTTGCTACCGATGTGCCGATAACCCGTCCCAGCGGGCTCCTGCATCTTGACCTGTGTCCGCTGGGACAGGCTCTCCGCTCCTGATATTGGCCCCTCTTAGGACCGATCTCGAGCCGGAGGTGGACCGATTTCGGTGCGGAGTGCGACCGATCTCGAGCCGGAGGTGGACCGATTTCGGTGCGAAGTACGACCGATCTCGCGGCGGAACCGGACCGATCTCGGCGAAGGGTGGGCGGGCGGGATGCGTCAGGACAGGTCCAGGGCGCGAGCCGCCTCGACGGCGCTGCGCACCTGGGCCTCCTCGGTGCGCTGGGGCTCCTGCCAGGTCGCCCCGGGCACGGAGCAGCGCATGTGGACTTCGCGGACGCCGCTGGCCTCCACCACCTCGGCCACGGTCTCCGGATGCAGCGAGCCGGCCGCGATCACCCGGGGACCGCCGTCGCGGCTCGCCGCGACCATGCCGCGCAGCACCTCGGCGCCCTCGACGGCGGTATTCGCCCCGCCGGAGGACAGCACATAGTCGACGCCGAGCTCGCCCAGATCGCCATATGCCTCGATCGGATCGCGGGTGATGTCGATGGCCTTGTTGAAGGTCACGGGCGCGCCCTCGGCGAGGTCGACCAGCAGGCGCAGCAGTCCGCGGTCGATGGTGTGCTCCTCGGTCAGCGCCCCGACGACGAAGCCGAGATCGACCGCCGGGGGCAGATCGGACCGGGCTCCGCCGACCCGTTGAGGCCGCGTGAACTCGCTCATCTGCAGCGAGAGGGCGGCGATTCGACGCACGTCGGCCGTCATGGCGCGGACCTCGTCGGCGTCGAAGACGAAGGACCCGCCGCGCGGACGGATCATGATGCGCAGGCCCAGGGGCGCCGCCGCCGGTCCGGAGGCCCAATGGACTCCCGCTATCGCGCGACGACGCTCGACCTCCTCGGCGGCGGCGAAAATGGCGGCCTCCACCGCTCCGATGGACGGCGTCGTCCCACCGGCGGCGAGGTTGTCGCACAATTCGGCCCGGTCCGCACCTGCGCGTGCCGAGGCTCGAACGCCCTCGACATTCTCCACACATGTCTCGACGACGACATGGTCGGGTTCCCGCCACGGAGGCGGTGAGTCTGAGGCGGGGCGGTAACGGAGAGACGGCGCTGTCTGTGAGAGCCTCGTTGCATTCATGCGCTGAGTCTGACACGGCCGGGCGGCCGAATGGAACCGCCCGCGAATCCCATCGGGATCCGCGGCAGGCGGTGCAAGTGCCTGAGGTTCTGACCTTTCGGGTCGCTTTGCGGCTCTTTCGGGTCCAGGACCTCAGGCCCGGCGGGAGCCCGCAGCGGACTCCTCGGCTGTGTTGCTGGAGTTGCCGGCGTTGATGACGTTCGCCGGCTGCGAGACCAGCTTGTTGGTATCGACGGCGGATACGTAGTTGCGTCCGCCCAGCAGGACCCCGAACAGCACGAGCAGGGTCATGCCGATGAGCACGAGGATCTGGAGGACACTGATCCCTTCGACGGCGGAACGGATGCGGGCACTGCGTGTCAGTGACGCGGACATATGATCCTCCCGGTAGTGATTGAGCGGAGCGGGCGCCCCACCGTTCCACTATGACAGCGATGCAGCCTGTTCAGTGGGAGGAGCCGCGCTGAGTGTCGCCTATGAAATCTGCCATGATATGGGTGGTGAACGTATCAAGCGCGCTCGCCGGTGGGGCTGCGGCACGCTGCTCAATGGGCTGATCCAGCGCAGATGCACGGGCGGGCCGCGCTGTCTGCGCGGCCCGCCCGCTCCGTCCTCTCGCCTTTCTCCCGGACCCTACTGGCCCTACTGGCGCGCTCCCGTGCGACGCAGGATGCCGTCGGCGAACGACGGCGCCACCGGAAGCGTTCCGATCAGCATCGCCTGCAGGGCGTGATAGATGTCGGGCTTGCCTGACCAGGTCCCGCTCGCGGGGCGGTTCTGCGAGTCGAGCTCCTCGCGCCACTCGCCCGGCCTCTCGATGAGGTAGGTGCGAGCCCAGGCCGCGAACATGTCGACGTCGAGGTCGTAGGAGGTATCGCCCGTGCTCTCCCGAAGAGTCTCCGCGGCGCCGATCGCCTCGCACAGAACCCAGTACATGCGCTGGCCGACCACGGGGCGGCCGTCGAAGTCCACCGTGTAGACGAATCCCGGCTGCCCGTCCGGGCCCCAGCCCTCCAGCAGCGCCTTGCGATACATGTGCTGCGGGATGATCTCCAGCCCGTCGGGGTGGTCCAGGCCCTCCCGGGCGCAGGCGGTGCGTACCTCCACCATGAGCCGCGACCACTCCAGCCAGTGCCCGATCGTGGATCCGAACGGGCGGAAGGCGTCGGCGGGGAGCTCCCGGTTGTACTCCAGCAGCGGCGACCAGGACTCGTCGTAGTGCTCGGGGAGGCGGAAGTCGTGCGCCTCGAACTGCTTGCAGATGCGCGAGGTGATGTGCAGCGCGCGCTCGAGGTGGAGCCTGTGCCCGGTGGCGGCGTACGCGCCCAGCAGCGCCTCCACCGTGTGCATGTTCGCGTTCGCGCCCCGGTAGGGGTCCACCTCCAGCGTCTCGGGCGAGCGGGAATCGACGACCATCCCGGCGTCGTCGTCCCACCACAGGCGCTCGAAGGCCTCCAGTCCCGCCTCCAGCAGCTCGCCGGCGCGCGGCACCTGGGCCAGGAGAGCGGATGCGGCGGCCAGGATGACGAAGCTGTGGTCGTAGGAGACGAGCGGTCCCGCCACGGGCGCCCCCTCCAGGGCGACCCGCGACCTCCACGCCCCGGCCTCCCGGTCGTGCAGCGGCCCGTCGAGCAGGGCGGCGACGCCGTGCTCCGCGAGGGCGAGGCAGTCTGGGCTCTCAGGGCTCTCAGGGCCTCCTGTGCTTTCAGGGCCTTCGGGACCTCCGGCCTCCCTGAGCAGGTGCCCCAGCGCGAAGCAGTGGGTCATCCTCCCGGTGATCCACAGCTGGATTCCGCGGGAGGCGTCCACGGAGCCGTCGTCGGCGAGCCAGCCGAATCCTCCCAGGACTCGCGAGCGCTTCCCGAAGCGCAGGAGCCGGCGGGCCTCGGCGTCGAAGAGCGGGCGGGTCGCAGTACTGGTCATGAGTCCTCCTTGACTCGGTGCTTGTCGCGATTCGCGGCGCCGGGCGTCAGGACCTTGACGGAGTTGTCCGCGAGGGCCTTGCCCAGTGCGCCTTTGGGAACTGTGCTGGTGATGAGGTAGTCGGCGATCTCGAGCGTCCCGATCGTCGCGAACAGACGGCGGTCGAGCTTGGTGGAGTCGGCGAGGATGGCGACTCGCCTGGCGCGGGAGGCCATCTGCGCGAGCATGGCCGCCTCATCCAGGTTGGACGTCGAGATGCCCCCGGCGTCGACGGCGCCGACCCCCAGGAGGGCTAGATCGACGCGGATGTCCGTCTCGACCCCGGACACGGAGCTGGCGAAGACCACGGGGCCCACCGTCACTTGACCGGATACCCGGACGTGCCCGCCGATGACGTACAGATCCCGGCAGGCCTCGGCATTGATCTCCGCGGGCACGCGCAGCGAGTTGGTGGCGATGATGAGTTCGCGCCGGCTGCTCAGGTGCCGCACGAGGGCGAGGGTCGTCGTCCCGCCGTTGATGAAGAGCACGTTCCCGTCCGCGACGAGTCGGGCGGCCGTCAGGCCGATCTGCTCCTTCTGGTCGGGCTGGAGCCGCGAGCGATCCTCGAGTCCCGTGTCGTGCCAGGGGATCGCCGAGTTGGACATGGCGCCCCCGTGGGTGCGGATGATGACCCCCTCGGAGTCGAGCTGGTCCAGGTCGCGGCGGATGGTGTCGGGGGAGACGGCGAAGTGCTCGGCGAGGGCCGCGACCGTGACCTGCCCGTGCCCCGCGACGTATTTGGCGACGTCGGCCTTGCGGCCGGCCGGTAGGCGGGATGCATCGCTCATGGGAGCAGCGTAGCGGATGAATGCATGTATGTGCCGGTCGTTGCGACTGCTTTACGAAAACCGCAGTCGACAAACGCAAGAAGTCGCGCTACTGTCCTCCTCGGCGGCAGGTTCCAGCAAAGAAGCGCACTATGCCGCGACTCGGATCAACGATGATGGAGTGACGATGCGTCGACGTGAATTTGGGCAGCTCGCTGCTGCCATGACCGCCATGGCGGCAATGGGGCTCGCGGGCTGCAGCGGATCGGGAGGCGGTGCGGACGGAGAGGTCACGCTCGAGTTCGCCCAGTGGTGGGAGCCGGAGCTCCCGGATGGCACGTTCCGCGCCCTGATGGACAAGTTCGAGGAGCAGAACCCCGGCATCAAGGTCGAGCTGCTGTCGGGGCCCTACGCCTCGACCAAGGAGCAGCTCGTGGCGGGCGCCGCTGCGGGCACCATGCCGGACGTCGTCGGCATCGACGGTGCCTGGGTCAACGACTTCGCCAAGCAGGGGGCGATCGCGGACCTGACTGCGCTGATGAGCCAGGAGGGCTACGACGACTCCGAGCTGGCCAGCCAGATCACGTACCAGGGTGCGACCTACATGATTCCGGTGGTGAACTTCGTGTACCCGATGTTCGCCAACACCAACCTGCTGACCAAGGCCGGCATCTCCCAGATCCCCTCCACCCGCGAGGAGTTCGCCGCGGCCGCGAAGGCCGTCACCGGGGGAGACGTCTCAGGCTGGGCGCTGCCCCTGTCGCTCGAGGCGCCCAACGGGATCCAGAACGACGTCATGTCCTGGGTCTGGGCCTCGGGCGGGTCGATGCTGACCGCCGACGGCAAGCCGAATCTGAAGGGCAATGCCGACGTCAAGAGCGCCTCGGAGTTCATCAAGAAGCTGTGGGACGACGGCGTCGTCTCCCCGGGCGCCTTCACCATGAAGGAGCAGGACAAGGTCGAGGACTTCACCAATGCCCGCACCGGCCTGGTGATCGACTCCCTGGCGCACGTGAACACGATCCGCGAGGGCAATCCCGATCTCACCTTCGACATCGCCGCGATCCCCGCCCAGAGCGGATACACCGGCCAGCGCGGCATGCCCTACGCCTCGTGGGGGATCGGCGTGTCGGGGACGACGGAGCACACCTCCGCGGCGTGGAAGCTCGTGGCCTTCCTCATGGGCGCCGACATCAACGCCGAACTCGCCAACGACGCCAAGGCCTTCCCGGGCAACAGCAATGCGACGCCCGATTTCGTCAACAACGACGAGATGTTCAAGAAGGCCTTCGAGATCTGGGGATCGGGCACCCCCGCCAACGAGTTCACCGGGCTGCCGGTCTCGGAGACCCTCATGCGCAAGTTCGACGAGCAGTTCCAGAACTACCTCAGTGGCGAGATCGACGTCGACACGATGCTCTCCAACGCTCAGGATGCCTGGGATGCGGAGTTCTGAGTCCGAACGCGGGGCGCAGCGTCAGGAGCTCTCAGAGCCCTCAGGGCGCCCCGGGCGGTCCGCCCGCGCTGATCGCGTCGGGCGGGCCCTGGTGCCCTACGCCTACCTTCTTCCCACGCTCGTCCTGCTCGTCGTCCTCATGGTCGTGCCGATCGTCATGGTCATCGGCTACTCCCTCAGGGACGGCGCCATCACCGCCCGTACGTCTCATTTCATCGGGCTGCACAACTACATCGAGATTCTCACGGGGGCGGATTTCCGCAACGCGCTGTCGAATACGTTCTGGTTCGTCTCGGTGAGCGTGGTGGCGCACATGCTGATCGGCCTCGGCTTCGCCATGCTGCTGAACTCCGAATCGGTCTCGCGCATCACCAAGACGATCTTCCGCACGCTGTTCGTGCTTCCCTGGCTGCTGACGATCGCCATCGTGGCGATCCTGTGGCGCCTGCTGCTCAACCCCAATGGGATCGTCAACGCGATCCTGTCCGGTATCGGGCTGGTCTCGAGCCAGCACGAATGGCTCGCCGATCCGGGCTCGGCACTGGTGGTGGTCACCTGCATCAACATCTGGTCCGGGTACCCGTTCTTCATGATCTCGATCCTCGCGGGCCTGCAGGGCATTCCGCGCGACCTCTACGAGGCCGCCGAGGTCGACGGCGCCGGGCCGATCCGCAGGTTCTGGTCCATCACCATTCCCCAGCTGCGGCCGATCATCGTCTCCATGGCGCTGCTGGATCTCATCTGGACGTCCCAGCAGTTCGCGCTGATCTGGATGACGACCGGCGGCGGCCCGCTCAGCGCCACCGAGATGCTCTCGACGTTCACCTACAAGCTCGCCTTCTCCGAATACGACTTCTCGGGGGCGTCGGCGAGCGCGGTGATCGTCCTGCTGCTGTCGATGATCCTGGCGTTCTTCTACGTCCGCAGCCAGAAGGCGAGGGATTGACATGACCTCGAAGCAACGACGCCGGCTGGTGCGCCGGATCGGGGTATGGATCGGGCTGCTGCTCGGCAGCGCATTCGCCGCGTTCCCTGTGCTGTGGATGCTCGTATCCTCATTCAAGCCGAATTCGAAGATCTTCTCGAGTCCGCCCAGGATCATTGAGGAGGGCTCCTCCTTCGCGGCCTACGTCTCGATCTTCCACGACTCGGGCAAGATGAGGTTCTTCATCAACAGCTACTTCGTGGCGCTGTCCGTCACCGCGCTGACTCTCATCGTCGCCATTCTGGCGGCCTATGCGTTCAGTCGATTCGACTTCCCGGGCAAGCGGCTGATCAACGTCATCGTCATCTCGGTGCAGGCGGTTCCCCCGATCACCCTGCTGATCCCCTTCTTCGGGCTGATGGTGGGGCTCAAGCTGTACAACACCTATCAGGGCCTGATCCTAACCTACATGGTGTTCACCCTTCCCTACGCGATCATCATGCTGACCGGTTACTTCAATACGCTCCCGCGCGAGCTCGATGAGGCGGCCAAGGTCGATGGGACGTCATCGTTCGGCGCCCTGTGGAGGGTCCTGGTGCCGATCTCCGTTCCCGGAGTGGTCTCGGTGGGCATCTACACGTTCATGATCGCGTGGAACGAGTACCTGTTCGCCCTCACCCTCACCAGGACGAACAGCATGCGCACGGTCCCGATCGGGATTCAGCTGCTCATGGGGCAGCACTCCTATGAGTGGAACGAGATGATGGCGATGTCCGTCCTCGGCTCTATTCCGGTCATTTTCCTCTTCATCTTCTTCCAGCGCTATTTCATCGGCGGCATGACGGCCGGATCCGTCAAGAGCTGATTTGGGCGAGGTGCATGAATGGGAGTGAATTAGAAATTAATGGAAATGAAGTAGGAATGAATTATGCGTGAATAGACGGGAATAGGTGCGCGGATGCGGGCGCATCTGGAGATCCAGGCGGAGATCCAGGCGGAGATCCGCATAGAGGTGGGCCCGGATAAGCGCAGGTGCACACGAGGTGCACACAGAGTGATATGCGCAGAAGTGCGCAGGAGAAATGCAGATAGAAAGGTAGACTACATATGCTGACCACCGGAAATGACATCCTCGCCGTCGCCCACGAATACCGTTTCGCGGTGCCGGCCTTCAACATCTCGAGCTATTCGATGCTCCGCGCCGTCGTGGACGTCTGCGAGGAGAAGCGCTCCCCGCACATCATCGCGATCCACCCCGACGAGCTGAGCCACATCCGCCCGGAGATGCTGGCCTCCATGATCCTGATTGCGCGCAAGTCCACGGTGCCCACGGCGATCCACCTGGATCACGGCGCCACCTACGGGCAGGTGCTGCTGGCGATCCAGAGCGGCTTCACCTCCGTGATGATTGACAAGTCGTTCGCCCCCTTCGAGGAGAACATCGCGGAGACCTCGCGCGTGGTCCAGGCGGCTCACGCCGTGGGAGTCTCCGTGGAGGCGGAACTGGGGACGATCGGGGTCTCGGACAAGTACGGGGAGACCGGCTCGGAGGAGATCCTGTACACCGACCCCGATGACGCCGCGCGGTTCATCGAGGCCACCGGGGCGGACTCGCTGGCCATCGCCATCGGGACGCGCCACGGGCTCTACCCCTCCGAGGTCAAGCCGGAGCTGCGTCTCGACCTGCTGGCCCAGATCAAGGAGCGCCTGGGGATCCCCCTGGTCCTGCACGGCGGGTCGAACAACTCGGACAAGGAGATCGCCGGCGCCGTCCGCGGCGGGATCAACAAGATCAACATCTCCTCCGACATCAAGGCGGCCTACTTCCTGCGCATGCGCGAGGTGCTTGAGGACGTCCACCTGCGCGAGCCCAACGTCATCGAGCCCCCGTGCGAGGAGGCCATGCGCCAGTGCGCGGCGCAGAAGATCGATCTGTTCGAGTCGGCGGGCAAGGCCGACCTCTTCTGAGGTCTCCGCGGTTCTCGAGGTTTCTGAGGTCGCTGCGATCTCTTCTGAGCGGGAAGGGCTGACATGACGGGGCGGATCGTTCTCGGGCTCGGCGGGACGGTCGATCATGAGCTGGACTGGGACGCTGCGGCATTCCAGCGGCTCGTCGATGGATACGGGATTCATCTCGCCGAGGTCGAGGACGATCCGCCCTCGAGCGTCGTCGATGAGCGCGGTATTGCGCTGGCGATCCTGCGGTCGATGCGCTGGGCCCGCGGCTGCGAGTGCTATGTGGCGGACAAGGCGCAGCTGCTCGCCTTCGACTCCCGCTTCGACCATCGGGTGACGCTGGGGGGCACATGCGTGCGGGCCGCGCTCGCCATGGACCGGCTCGGCGTCGAATCCATGGTCCACCTGGTGTCCATCAGCGATGAGGTGCGCGAGCGCCTGCCCGAGGGGGTGGCGTGGCTGTGCAGCGCCGAGGGGGACTCGCTGGATCCGCACGTCATCGTTCAGTATCCGCGCGGCGCGGTGGTGCGGCTGGTCGATGGGATGGTCGTGGCCGCGCGGCCCAACCGCGTCATCCTGGTCAATGACGAGCCGAATGAGCACATGGTGCTCAGCCGGGACCTTCCCGCGGCCCTCCGGGAGGCGCCGGCGGTCCTGGTGTCGGGCTTCAACACGATGAAGTCGGTCGATGAGCTGCGCGTCAGACTCGCGGAGCTGGCCGACATGCTCCGCGGCGTGCCGCGCGGGACGCCGGTGGTCTACGAGGACGCCGGTTTTCACGATGAGGCCATGCGGGCGGTCGTGCTGGAGGTCGTGCCGTCATTGGCCGGCGTCCACTCGCTCAACGAGGATGAGGCCCGGCACTACCTGGGGCGGGAGACGGACCTGGCGGACCCGCGGGAGGTCGTGGCCATGATGGAGGGACTCCTGGAGATCCTCGGGACGCCGACGGTCATGGTCCATACGAGCCGGTACGCCGCCTGCATCGGTGCTGAGGCGGCTCTGTACCGCGATGCCGCGCAGGCCGGGTGCGTCATGGCGTCTACGCGCTTCGCCTGCGGCGACCGTTACGGCCGTGCGGAGCACAGCGCCATCGCCGCCTCGCCGCGTGAGGCGATCGGAGTCGCGCTGGCCGGAGCTCCGGCCGTGCGGCGGGCCGGCGTGCTGATTGCTCCCAGCTACGAGGTGCGGGCCTCGACGCCCACGACCATAGGCCTGGGCGATGCGTTCATCGGCGGTGTCATGGCTCATCTGGCGGCCGTGACACGTGAGGGGGCCGGGCGCCCGAAGCCCGGTCCGGCGGTGTGAGGCGGCTGCGCCGCCCCGTTGGGACCCGGGGCGGCGCAGCCGCAGTGCGACGCGCATCGGAGGTGCGTATCAGGGGCGCGTATCAGAGGCCGGACCGCCTTTGCGGACGCGGCGTCATGTCGTAGGTGTGCGCTGCTCTCGTGTTACATGGCGGACATCCGGTGCATGCCCGTGGTCGCGGGCGCGGGTGGTTCAGGCGCGCCTGTCGGTACGGGCGCCCCGTCCGGGACGGCGGGCGAGCCAGTCGTCCACGGTTCGGCGACTCCAGCCGCGCACGGCTCTGGGGCCGTTGCCGATGATCACGTCCGGAGTGGGCAGTCTGTCCTCCGTGGAGTAGCGGCGAGCGGTGCCCGTAGTGATGCCGGCTCGCTCGGCCAGGCCGGACAGGCCCAGGTAGCGGGGCGGCTCATTCATGGCGTGCGCGGCGTCGGAGGGCGACCAGGTGGGCGGCGAGTCCGGCCGCATCCAAGGCGCACATGGAGGTCATGGCCCAGGCGAACCAGGGCGAGCCCCCGGCCAGTGCGCAGCCAGCCGTAAAGGCCGTGCCGCAGGTCAGGACAAGGGTGACGGCGTTATCTTTGCTCCTGCTCTTCACGGTTCCTCTCTCGTGGGCTGATGCGGATGGGGAAGAGGCCCTGCCCCGAGTGTTCGGGGCAGGGCGATCGCTCAGCCCTTGTCCTTACTGTCGGTCCTTCTCCCGGTGCTTGCCCTTGCCGGGGCGCACCAGGTGGTACAGCATGACTGCTGCTACCATAGAAGGCGGAAGAGCGATCAGGACCTTGATGATCTCGAGCATCATCTCGGCTCCCTTCTCTTCTTCAGCCCCCCCGGCCTCCTCCGGGGGGCTTTCGCGCACCTTGAGGCCGAAGCCTCTCAGGCGCCCAAATAATACATATTTACGTCTGTAATGTTGAATGAAATCGCCCAGTCTTTCGACCGCGCTTCTCGCTGTTGGGGGCGCATTTACGAAAGGTCTGGGTCTGCCGATGGCGCGATTCTCGCTTGCGCGAGCCGGGTCGGCATGCGGCTGCGCCGCCCCGTTGGGACCCGGGGCGGCGCAGCCGCAGTGCGACGCGTATCAGAGGTGCGTATCAGGGGTCGGACCGCCTTTGCGGACGCGGCGTCATGTCGTACGATCTCTGCTTACAAGGTTAGGTATGCCTATCTTGTGAGTCTGACGAGTCTCACGAGTTCCCGCGGCTCACCATCCAGGAGGTCCCATGACGCCGGAGACCGCTCATCCCCCGGCCCGGCACGGTCACCACCCCTCTGCACGGCGCGGCGGGGCGGCGGAGCCGAGCATCCCCGTCGGCACCTCCGCCGGGCTGCGCGCCAATGTCCTGTCCTTCATCCTCGCCCTGGCCTCCGGACTCGCCCAGGGCTGGGCGCTCATCAGCCTCGGCCGCGGCCTCGGCGCGCTTCTGCCCGGCGTCGAGGGCGGGGCCTGGCGCCCTCACCTCGCGATGGCAGCCGCGTCCGCCGTCCTCGCCTGTGCGGGCCAGCTCATGGTCGAGGCGATCGCCCGCTCCAGCGCCGCCGAGCAGGAGGGCGCGATTCGCACCCGCCTGCTCGGCCACCTCTTCGCCCTCGGCCCCGCCCGCTCTGCGGAGTCCCGCTCCGGGGCGAGCGTGTCCCTGCTGACCGACGGCGCGGAGCGCGTCGCGCTGTACCGCCAGACCTTCCTGGCCCCCACCGTCGCCGCCTGCCTGTCCCCGGCGCTCGTCCTGGTGCTGCTCGCCGCCACGGTCGACTGGGTGCCCGCCGCCGTGCTCATGATCGCCGTCGTCCTCGTGCCCGGCGCCATCATCGGGCTTCACTCCAAGGTCCGCAGATCGTCGGCGAAATCGCGCGCCCAGCGCTTCAGGCTCGCCGCCGAGTACCTCGACGCCATCCAGGGGCTGACCACCCTCACCCTCGCCCGGGCCGCCCGCCGCCGCGCCGCCGACCTGCGCCGCGCGGGCGAGGACAACCGTCGCGCAGTCATGGGGCTGCTGGCCGGCAACCAGCTCGTCATCCTCGTCACCGACTGCCTGTTCTCCCTGTTCTTCGTCACCGCCGCCGTCGGCATGGCCCTGGGGCGCCTGGCCTCGGGCGCCATCGCAGTGGGCGACGCCCTCGCCATCGCCCTGGTGAGCTATGTGCTCCTCGAGCCCCTGGACCACGTGGGCGCCTTCTTCTACGTGGGTATGGGGGGCATGGCCAACCAGCGGGCCATGCGTCGCCTGCTGGCCGTCGAGCGTCCCGGCGGCGCCGCTCCCGACGACGGGCTGCCGGTGGTGCCCGAGAGCGCCGACGGCGGCGGGCCCGCGCTGACCCTGCGAGGGGTGACGGCCTCCTGGGCGGGCGCCGGGCGGGGCGGAGCGGTTGCACACGGGTCGGCCGGGCCGGCTCATGGCGGTATGCACGGGGCGGCCGGGCCGGCCCATGGCGGAGCTGGGCCGGCCGGCGCTCCCAAGACCGTCCTGACCGGCGTCGACCTCACTGTGGAGGCCGGCGAGCACGTCGCCGTCGTCGGGCGCTCCGGGGCGGGCAAGTCCACGCTCGTCGCGCTGGCCGGCGGCGACCTGCTCCCCGCCGCAGGCACGGTGCGCGTGGTCGGCACCGCCTCGACCGCGGGCACGCAGGACGCCGTCCGCGCCGCCAGCGCCGTCGTCGCCCAGACGACCTGGCTGTTCACCGGCACCATCGCCGACAACCTCCGCCTGGCCGACCCCGATGCCGACGATGCGCGCCTGTGGCGCGCCCTGGAGGCCGCCAACCTCGACGACGAGGTCCGCCGCATGCCCGACGGCCTGAGGACGCGCCTGGGGGAGCAGGGGCTGGGGCTGTCCGGCGGACAGGCTCAGCGCGTCTCCCTGGCCCGCGCCTTCCTCGCCGACCGCCCCCTGCTCATCCTCGATGAGCCCACCAGCCAGGTCGACCTCGACTCCGAGGCCCAGATCGTCGAGGCCATCGACCGGCTCGCGCAAGGGCGCACCGTGCTGACCGTCTCCCATCGTGCGGGTGCGCTCACGACTGCGGACCGGGTCGTGCGCGTCGCCGACGGCGGGGTGGATCCTGTGAGCCCCGAGAGTCCTGCGAGTCCCGCGAGTTCGGAGAGCCCCGTGGGCCCGGAGAGCCCTGCGAGCCCGGACGGCGCGGGCGGCCCGAGCGGTTCGCCGGAGGCTGTGGGCTCAGCCGACCCGGTGTGCCCGGACTCTGCGCCTGCCGGGAGTGGCCCGGACTCTGCGCCTGCCGGGGGCGGCCCGGGCTCTGCGCTTGCCGGGAGTGGCCCGGACCCCGTGACCGAGAAGGAGGTCTGAGCCGTGACTACTGCGACAACGCCTGAACCCGCTGGAGTCCGCGACGGCTCCGTGCTCCGCCCCACCGGCCCGGAGCACCCTGAGAACCCTGAGAACTCTGAGCCTCAAGAGAACTCGGGGCGGGTGGGCGTCCACGGCTCCACCCCGAGCCGACTGGTGCTCGTCGCCTGGCTGCTGCGGGTCACCCGTCCCGTCCTGAAACCGCTGCTCGGCTCCACCCTGTGCCGCATCACCGACCTCCTGCTGGGCGTCGGGCTCTTCGCCCTGGGCGCCCACGCCGTCGTCGCCACCGGATCGGCACTGGCCTCCGGAGCCCCCGTCCCCTCGCCGTGGCCCGTGGTCGGCGCCATGGCGGCCATGAGTCTGGCCAAGGCGGCGCTGCGATACGGTGAGCAGTTCATGGGGCACTTCGTCGCCTTCAAGGCCCTGGAGCTGCTGCGCGGCGAGATCTTCCGCGCCCTCATCCCGCGCTCCCCGCGCGTGAGCGCCACCTCCCGCTCCGGGGACCTGCTGGCCCGCGCCACCAAGGACGTGGACCGTATCGAGGTCTTCTTCGCTCACACCTTCGCTCCCACGGTCTCGGCCGTCGTCGTGCCGACCGCCGTGCTGGTCGCCATCGGGGTCCGGGTCTCCTGGACCCTGGCGGCGGTTGCCCTGCCCTTCCTGCTGGGCGCTCTGGCGATCGCGCCCCTGCTCGGCCGACGCCGCGGCCTGACCTCCGCACGTCGCACGGCCACCGCTCGGGCGGCGCTGACCCAGCACCTGACCGACTCCGTCCAGGGCCTGAGCGAAATCGTCGGCTACGGCCGCACCGCAGAGCGCCTGGCCGAGATGGCCGCCCTGGACGACGACGTCGCTCGAGCGGGGCGGCCCGCCGCCCGCTGGGCCGCGGTGCGCCGCGGCGCCGTCGCGCTGCTCGTCCTGGCCGGGCCGCTCGCCGTGCTCGCCGTCGGCGCGCGCGAGGTGCAGTCCGGGGCGATCGGTGCCGCCGCGCTCGCGGCCGCCGTGGCGGCGCTCATCCGCCTGGCCGAGACCGTGCGGGCGGTCGAGGAGCTCGCCGGTGCTCTGAGCGCCTCCTTCGCCGCGGCGGAGCGGGTCTACGAACTGATCGACGCCCCCGTCGAAGTCCCCGACGGCGATCGGGAGCTTCTGGCGCGCCCCGCCCACGACGTCATCTGGGAGGACGTCGTCTACACCTATCCCGGGGCGAGGGCGGCCGCGCTGCACGGAGTGAGTCTGCGTGCCGCCGAAGGGGAGTGGACGTGCCTGGTGGGCGTTTCCGGGTCGGGGAAGACGACCCTGGCGGGACTGGCGGTGCGCACCGACGTCCCGCAGTACGGGCGGGTGCTGGTAGACGACGTGGATGTGGCCGAACTGACCGGGGACTCGCTGCGGCGCGAGGTCGCACTGGTATCCCAGCGGGCGCACCTGTTCCGGGGCTCAGTGGCCGACAACGTCCGGCTCGCCCGCCCCGATGCCAGTGACGAGGAGGTGATCGGCGCCTGCCGCGCGGCCTGCATCCACGACGACATCATGGCGATGGGCTCCGGATACGACACGCTCATCGGGGAGCGGGGGGCGTCGGTCTCCGGCGGTCAGCGCCAGCGCCTGGCGCTGGCTCGCGCCCTGCTCGCCCGCCCGGGCGTGCTGATCCTCGACGAGTTCACCAGTCACCTCGATCCCGGACTCGACGACGCCGTGCGCGCCTCGGTGCGCCGGTGGGCGCGCGGGTGCACGATCATCGAGATCACCCACCGGCTCGCGCATGTGGGGCAGGCCGACCGCGTCGTCGTGCTCGACGGCGGGAGAGTGGTCCAGGATGGTGCGCCCGACGAGCTCATGAGCGTTGACGGCCCGCTGCGCCGCCTCATGGACCGCGGCTGAGGGGTGAGGGCCGGCAGGCGGGCGGGCGAACTCTCGCGAGATCGGTCCACTTCCGGCTCGAGGTCGGTCGTAACCCGCGTCGAGATCGGTCACACTCCGGTGCGGGGTGGTTCTCGGGGGTGGAGGCCGTATAAGTCGGGCCGCACCGCCGCGAGTCGGTCCTGCCGATGCCCGCACATGCCGAGGTGGTGGGTGTTGCACATTCGCGCGCGCCCCGCGTCAGCAGAAACCGCGGAATCATGCGAAACAGCAACTCCAGTAGCGACTACGATTCCGCTCCCATGTGCGCAAACCCCTCACCGCACATGGGAGCTCGACCGCCACGCACAATGATCACCGGAAAAGCCCATAATCCCGGCAAAAACCAGCTCCCAGCCCACAAAGGTAGCAGCCTCCCATGTGCAACACCGAAGATCCCCACACCCACCACGCCCCGCGTCGAGATCGGTCCGGTTCCGGCTCGAGATCGGTCCGATTCAGCCCGACCGATCTGACGTCGAGGCGCGCACGACGAGCTCGGGGGTGAAGGCCACATGCCGCGCCTCGGAGCCGTCGGCGAGCAGCAGATCTGCAGCAGTGCGACCGATCTCGACACGGGTTACGACCGATCTCGAGCCGGAAGTGGACCGATCTCGGTGCGGAGTGCGACCGATCTCGGTGGCCTTAGACGTCTTCGACGTCCTCGTAGCTCTTGGGATCCTCAATCGGCTCGAGGTGGGCCGACACCCGCAGGTTCGGGTCCACCGCGACGAGTTCATCGATCACGCGCTCGGTGAAGTCGTGCCCCTCTTTCACGCTCCAGGCGCCCGGCACGAGCACGTGCATGTCCGCGAAGCGCCGATTCCCCGCCTCGCGCACCCTCACCGCGTGGAAGCCGATCCGCCCGTCAAGACGGTACCGGGCCAGCACCGCCTCTATCCGGGCCTGGGCCTCCTGGCTGGGGGCCACGTCCATGAGGCCGGCCACGGATTCGCTGACGAGCTTGAACCCCGTCCACATGATGTTCATGCCCGCGCCCAGGGCGACGATCGCGTCGAGCACGGGCGAGTCGAAGACCGCCACGAGACCCACGCCCACCAGGACCGCGGCGGAGGTGACGACGTCGGTGGCCAGGTGCTTGGCGTCGGCCACCAGGGTCGCCGAGCGTTCGCGTGTGCCCACCCGGTGCAGGAACCAGGCGGCGCCGCCGTTGACCGCGGAGGCCCCCACGGAGATGAGCAGCCCCACATTCAGCTGCTCGGGCATGACGGGCTCTATCAGTCGCCCGATCGCGGAGATGATGATGACGGCGGCGGCCACGAAGATCATGACGCCCTCGACGATGGCTGAGAAGTACTCGGCCTTGGAATGGCCGAACTGGTGGTCGTCGTCGGCCGGCTTGATCGAGATCTTCAGGACGATGAGCGCCACCACGGCGGCCACCAGATTCACCACCGACTCGGCGGCGTCGGAGAGCAGGCCGACCGAGCCGGTGATCCAGGCCGCGAAGGCCTTCAGGGCGATGGTCGTCACCGCTGCGCCGATGGACAGCCAGGCGTAGGCGCTCAGGTCCTTGGGCGGGGCGTAGCGGGGGGCGGGCACGCCACGAGTCTGGTCGACGATGGTTCACCGGGTCCAGCCTCAATGCCGGCCCATGCCCGTGACGGCCGACTCCCTGTGACGGCCGACTCGTGCCGCCGGCCGACTCTCCGCGACGGCCGACCCGCGGCGCCGCTGCCGTGTCGGACGCCGTGTCGGACCCTGGGCGCATCGTAAGGTGTCGGCGTGTTCCCCGCCCAGCTCACGGTTCCGGAAACGCTGCCGGAGACCTTCCGCGTCCTCGACCTGTCCGGCGTGCTCCTCAACGGCATCCTCGGCGGGCTGATCGCCCGGCGCAAGAACTTCGACCTGGTGGGCTTCATCGTCCTGGCCATGCTCACCGCGACGGCCGGCGGCGTCCTGCGCGACGTCATGATCCAGGCCGGACCGCCCTTCGCGCTGACCGACCCGTACTACCTCTACACCGCCTGCGCCGGTGCCGTGATCGCCTGGTGGGTGCCCTTCACCTCCCGGTTCGCCGGTCGCTTCCTCGTCGTCGCCGACTCCGTGGTTCTGGGCACCTGGGCCGCCACCGGCGCCTCCAAGGCTCTGAGCAACGGTCTGGGCGTTATGCCCGCGCTCCTGCTCGGATGCCTGACGGCGGTGGGCGGCTCCATGATCCGCGACGTGTCCGTGGGGGAGACCCCGGCCGTGTTCGGCGGCAACAAGCTCTACGCCGTTCCCGCCCTGTGCGCCGCGGGCACGGCGGTCGCCGTCGTCCGCGTCGGCCTGCCGGAGGCGTATGCGCTGCTGGCGGCCACAGTGGTCGGTTCCGGGACCTGCCTGATGGCGTACTGGCGGTCATGGCGCCTGCCGGTGGCGGGGGACCGGGAGCGGCGTCGTGCCGAGCGCCTGGCTGCCAGCGACCCGACTCTGGCCGCCCGGGCCAGGGGGCTGGCGGGCCTGCACGGCGGCACGGCACTGTCGGGCTGGCGCCGCTCGCTGCTGGCGCACCGCCGGGTCCCCAGGCCGTTGCGGCGACGCAAGCCCCTCGACGTCGAGGACCTGTGAGGCGGGGGGGGGAGAGAAGGCCGCCTGGCCGGTCGAGCTGTGAGGGACCTGGGCCGGGCTCGACCGGCTGACCGGGCCGTGTTCA
>NZ_JH711481.1:34005-67941 GCF_000269805.1 Actinomyces massiliensis 4401292 | reverse complement strand
CTGGCGGCTCTGGGTGCTCCGGGGTGCCTCCCCTCAGTCGATGGGCCGGACCTCGGCGTCGTCGACGCGGACGGCGCGAGCCGGCGAGGACGAGGCGGCGCTGTCGGCCGGGCCGCGGAAGAGGCGGTCCTTGACGGCGTCGGCGACCTTGTCGGTGACGACCTCCCCCTGCTTGCGCATGAATTGGCCGGCCCGGGTGGAGGCGGCGTCGACCTTGTCCTTGACGAAGGGGCGCTCGGCGACCCGCGAGGCGGCGTGGGAGGCGGCGGTTTTCATGCGCTCGTACTGGGCGCGGCCGGCTCGCGTTCCCAGCACGTAGCCGGCTCCCAGGCCGATGATGAAGGGCAGCTTGCTGGCCATGGCGATCTCCTCACGCTGGTGGCGGTACTGGGCCAGAGCCTACTGGGCGCGAAGCGCTCCGGCCCCGGGATGCGGGGGATTTGCGCGGTGGGCGGAGGCGTCATTCGGATGCGAGCGGCTTGCCGTGCCGTGAGTCGGGACGGGTTGCACATGGGAGAGATTAATTGTGTGCCGCCGACATCTTTTTCCGCGGAATGACGGGGTTCTTTCGATGCGACGCTGGAGGCGGGTATGCAAGGTCGTGCAGTGCTCGGCTTGGAGGGCGCTCGGAGGGTGTTCAGAAGGCGCTCAGAAGGCGCTCAGAGGGGCCGCCCAGCGGGCCGCCGGTCATATGAGCGTGGTCCAAGCGGGTGTTGCGGGCCGGGGGCGCTGATCGCAGCAGCCGGGGTAGCGCAGGCCGATGGCGCGCATGCGCACCAGGCTGGCCTTCAGACCGTCGGGGGCGTCCGGGTCGGGGATGATCGTGAGGGAGATCTCGACGTCGCTGGGGCGCTCGCGCTCGGTCCACAGCAGGCAGTCGATCCAGTCGCCGCCGTCCTCGAATGGGGAGGCGAACATGTCCTGGGTGAACTCGTCGGGCACGGCGGTGTAGGTCCCCCCGCCGTAGGTGGTCATGAAGGCGTCCGCCTGCTCCCAGTCCAGACGATTGTCGCTGGTCAGCTCCTCGGCCTGGCCCCAGTCGCGCAGCGAGACGGCGTCGGCGACCGCCCGCACCCGATCCACCACCTGCGGTGGCAGCGCCCGGGTGTACTCGGTGCTCCAGTTCCAGGAGCGGTCGGCCCGTGAGTGCAGCGGCCATCCGGGAGCAGACACCATGCTCCTGCCGGCCAGTCGGAGCTCGCCGTTGGGCCACACTCCCAGGCGCTGCACTTGGATGCGTGCACCCACTGCCGGCCAGTGCTTCCGGTACTCGCCGTCCTCATAGGTCGTGAGGCGCTCGTGAACGCGGCGACCAGACTCGTAGAGCAGGGTCTGCTCGGACAGGACGCCGATCCGGTCCGAGTCCTCCAGTCGCACCAGGATGTCTCGGTCGCGGTGCTCGATGACGCGCCCCAGCTCGATCGGCCCCAGACCGGCGGGCAGCCCCAGTTCCCTGGTCGGGTATCCGCGGGTGAGGCCCGCCAATCGACTCGCTTTGCCCGTGACTCGGATCTGGCCGCGGCCGTCGTCGGGAAACCTGCGTACCCGGATGCGCTCGCCCAGGTCTGGCCAATACTCGAACTGACAGCACGCCGGATCATCGGAGAAGGACATGCTGTCCATGAATACCTCGTCGCCGCTGTCCTCCAGATGCAGGAAGAAGCCGGGCGTGAAAAGGTACTTCGTCACCACCGCCCACTCGACCGGGCCCAATAATAAGTTCTGCTCGCTGTTCATGTCGGCCCTACATTTGCCATGACGAGGGCGCGTCGAGTGCCTCGCCGCGGCTCATTCCCCGGCTTGCGGGGCGGCGTAGGGGTGCCGCACTGCAGCACTGTGCTGAATCGCTGCCATCGCGGACATGGACCGATCTCGGCGCGGAGTACGACCGATCTCGAGCCGGAATTGGACCGATCTCGGCGCGGAGTACGACCGATCTCGGCGAATGCGGCGTCGCTCAGGCCGGCTCCGGATCGGCCGGCAGCGGATCCGGGGGGACCAACTCGGACGGCAGCATGCGGGCCAGCTCGTAGCCGTCTGCGCCGACGACCACGGGCACGTCCGCCTCCGCGAGCGTGCGCGCCTCCGGCCCCAGACCCATGGGATGGGCCAGCTGAGTCCCCGCCAGCACCTGCTCGGTCGGCGTCAGCCGGCGCACTGCCACCGCCGCCACCCGGTCGGAGTGCTCACGGGCCGCCTCCCCGTAGATCAGCGGGTCGTGCTGACCGTCGTCGCCCACCAGGAGCCAGGTCACGTCGGGCAGGTCGATCATGAGGCGGCGCAGCTCGGTGCGCTTGTGCTCGATGCCGGAGCGGAACAGGCCGGTATTGGTCGGTCCCCAGTCGGTCATGAGCATCGGGCCCGCGGGGAAGCCGTGTCGCTTGAAGAAGGACCGGTGAGTGGGCACGACATTCCACGCGCCGGTCGACAGGTAGATGACGGGCGTGCCCGGGTGCGCCCGCTTGATCCGGGTGAGCAGCTCGGCCATGCCCGGAACCGGCTCTCGCGAGGAGGTGTACTTCACCAGCTGGTTCCAGGCCGCCACGAACATGCGCGGCACGTGCGAGACCATGGCCGTGTCGTCGATGTCGGAGACGACGCCCAGGCGCGGCCCGGGCTCCACCACCAGGATCCTGGTGGTGACCGTGCCGGCCCCGGTCGCCTCAATGCGGGCCTCATGCCAGCCGGCCCTCAGGCCGTGACCGCGCACGACGACGTCGATGTAACCGTCCTGGTCCGCCCGCGTGCGCACACTCACCGCCCCGAAGCGGATCGTCACGGGCAGGTAGGGAACGGGGGCGTCGACGAACAGGCGCCACCCGCGCTGGGCCTCCAGGAGGTTGGTGGCGGCCAGCTCGCGCACGTCCCGCACGTCGCGGGCGGTGGTGGGCACCTCCTCGGGAAGGGAGCGGAACAGGGGCCCCTCGGCGGGGGCGTCGTGCGGGCGCAGCACCATGCGGGCGAGTACCCGTGCCATGTCGGAGGGCGCCCTGCCGCCGTCGGATCGCGCATGAACGGAACCGCGGCTCGCAGGGGCGGGGCAGGCCGAGCCGTAGCCGTCGTAGGCGATGACGCGCGGGCGCCAGCCACGCCGCTTGAGCACAGGGATCACGTCCCGGTGGAACTGGTCCTCAACGGCGCGGATGACGTCGAAAAGTGGCACGGGCCGATCTTACGGTCTCGGGGTCCTCGTCAGGCCCGTCGATGCGGATCTCGTGGTGTGCGACGCGTCCCCCCCGCCGTCCACAGTGCGACTCCGGCGGCCAGCGCCCACCAGGTGTAGGAGGAGCCGACGACCGTGGCGATGAAGGGCCAGTTCCGCTCCGCATGGTTCTGCCCCGGGAACCACCACTGCATCGCCAGCGCGAACACGGCCGCGCCCGCCAGCGCAGTGACCGCCAGCGCGGGGGAGTACCAGCGCCATGCGGCCGTCGCCAGGGTCATGAGAATGGGCAGGCACCACACCCAGTGATGAGACCAGGAGATCGGGGAGATCAGCAGGCCCGCCATCATGGCGACGCCCACCTGCGCAGACAGGATGAGACGGTCGTGCGGGGAGGCGCCGTCATTTTTGTTGTCGTGCTGATCCTCTGTATCGCGCGCCATCGCCGTCAATCTGCGCAGCAGCAGCCACGTCCCCAGGCAGACCGCGATGGCGGCCGGCGCCCATACCGGCGTCCACGCCCCCTCGGGCAGCCACCGGGCGATCGCGCCCTTGAGATTCTGGTTGCCCGCGTACTCGGGGAAGCCCGCCCGGGAGGGATCGAGCATGGCGGACAGGAAGAACCGCGCGGACTCGGCGGGGGAGACGATCCAGCACAGGGCCGTGACTCCGATGGCCGTGCCGGTCATGGTCGCCGCGGTCCGCCACTCGCGGCGCGCCAGCAGGACGACGACGGCGATCGCCGGCGTCAGCTTGAAGGCGGCGGCCAGCCCCGCCCCCACGCCGCGCCAGGGCGACTTGGCCGGTACGGCCAACAGATCGACGGCGACCAGCATCATGAGGATCGCATTGACCTGCCCGTACTCCATGGTCTTGTAGATCGGCTCCAGGAAGAGCACGCCGGCCAGCGCGAGCCAGGGCGCCATGGCCTGCGCCGCTCGCCGTCTGGCCCCCAGGGCGAGCGCCGTCGCCCACGCCGTCACCGCGGTGCACACCGGGGTGGCCAGGACCATGAGCACCTGGGCCGTGCGGTCGTCGACCCAGGTCAGGGGGGTCAGCGCCCAGGCCGCGAAGGGCGGATAGGTGAAGGGCCACAGCTGCTCGCGGGGATTGGCCCACCAGTCGTACAGGCTTCCGCCCGCGTGCCACTGGGCGATGCCGTGGTAGTAGATCCATGCGTCGAGCTTGAACGCCGGGATGCCTTCAGCGTTCCACAGCCAGGGGTAGACGCTCGCCAGAAGGGCGGCCCAGCCCAGGGCCTGGGCCGGGCCTGAGATCAGCAGCCGGGCGGTGTTGAAGCGCAGACCGGTCGTCACGTTTCCGGTGCGCTCAGTGCTCTCGGTGCTCTCGTTCATCCGCTGGAGTCTACGGCGCCGCTTCCCCGTGGCCCGGTTCCGCACGCCCTGCCCCGTCGAGATCGACATTCTCGAACGAAGGCGACGGTGTCACCGTCGATCTCATTCGAGAATGTCGATCTCGACGCTGTGTATGCTGTGTATACGCGATATACCCGCCCGACGCCGTGCGCGCGAGTGAATCAGTGGGGCAGACTGGCGTGCGCGTGGGCTCGGCGCAGCACCCGCAGTCCCGCCAGAGTCGCCGCCACGGCGAACCAGGCGCAGACGGCCACCACCAGGTACCCGCCCCGGCTGCCTCCGGTGTCGACCGCGCGCCCGCCCAGCATCGAGCCCAGCGATACTCCGACGTTCAGAGACGTGCTGATCCACGCCAGTCCCTCGGTGAGCTGGGAGGGCGCCACGGTGGCCTGGACGATGTTGTTCCCGGTGGTGATGGTCGGCGCGATCGCCATGCCGGTAGTGGCCATGAGCGCCCCGAGCACCACCAGGCCCGGCGCGAGCGGGAGGAGCGAGGCGCCGATGGCGAGCGTCGTCGTGCCCGCGAGGAACTGCTTCCACAGCGGCCACCTCCAGGAGCGTGATCCGTAGATGAGCGCGGACATGAGGGACCCGACGGACCACGCCGCCAGTAGCGCGCCCGACGCCGACTTGCGCCCCGCTTCGGTGGCGAAGGCCACCGAGGCGACGTCGCTCGCGCCGAACAGGGCCCCGGAGAACAGGAAGGCCACGAGGACGGCGAACGCGGCGCCATGGCTCAGTACCGGCCTGTGGGGCTGGGCGTCGTCGTCCTGGGCGGAACCCTCCTGCGGCTCTCCCGGCGACCCGTCCGGTGCGCCCCCGCGACGGCGCCGCGGGTGGGGCTCGGGCTCGGTTCCGCGCTGGAACAGGAACCACAGCCCGCCGATGAGCTGGAGGCTGAGCGATGCGATCCAACCGCTGGTGACCGGCAGCATTGATGAGGTGCACAGGGCCGTTGTCAGGACCGGGCCGATGATGAGGGCCACCTCGTCGAATGCGGCTTCGAGGGAGAAGGCGGTGTGCACGTCCTCCGGGCGGGTGACGATCGTGGTCCACCGCGATCGCACGAGCGAGCCCATCGAACCGGACAGGCCGCCGGCCAGCGCCGCCAGCGCCATGAGCAGCCATAGATCGGCGTGCGCGCTGGTGGCGAGGATGAGCCCGAACAGGGCCGTTCCCGAGGCCGCCAGCGCCGGCAGCATCACCTTGGACTGTCCGCGCTCGTCCACCAGTCGCGCCAGCGCGGGCGCGCCGAGGGCGGCCGCGACGATGTTGGCCGCGGCGACGGCGCCCGCCGCGGAGTAGCTGCCGTACAGGGCCTGGACGGCGAGGATGGTCGAGATCCCCTGCATCGACATGGGGAAGCGCGCCAGGAGCCCCGCGATGGAGAAGGCGGCCGCGCCGGGAATGCGCAGGATGTGCCCGTAGGTGGAGGACATGAGTCGGTGGCCTGTCTGGTCGGCCGTGGGATGGGCCCACGGAATTAAGCGCGGATAAGCGCGGATAAGCACGGATGAACGCGGAGGACGGCGCCGCTGCCGGGAGCGACGCCGTCGGCGGTCGGCGGGCGCGGGTCCGCGCGGGGCGCGGCGGCGGCCGACCGTGATCAGTCGTGATCAGTTCTGGCCGGTTTGCTGTTTGGTGTTGGACGCTTCGCGGGACAGGGTGAATCCCTGGCCGCTGACCTGGCTCCAGCACTCGATGCCGTTGTCCGCCGACGTGCAGGCGAAGCTGTTGTTCTTCGCGGCCGATCCGTAGGCGAGCTGTGCGCCGGTGCTGGAGAAGGAGGTGCCGCAGCTGCTGGTGGCGGTGCCGTCTTTCTTGACGGTCCAGGTGACCGGCGAGCTGGATGAGTTCTTGCAGGAGGCGTCCGAGGGCGTGAAGCTGTGCTCATTGATCGTGCAGGTGACCGAGTCGTCTGCCAGCGTGCAGCTGATATTGCCACTGGGGGAGCTGAAGGCGCTCATCTCGATGGCGTTGGGCGGAGCGGGGGCGGTGAGCTTCTGACTCGCGCTGGCCGAGGCGCTCGGGGAGGGCGATTCCGATGGGGTCTGGCTCGGCTGCTTGGGCTGCTCGTTCTGCTGGCTGTTTCCCGCCGGGTCATCGTTGGCGGCGGTGTCATCGCCGCCGTCACCGTGGTTGGACAGGACGAACCACACGATCAGAGCGACGACGGCGACGATGGCGATGGCCCCGAGGATCCACAGCCACAGGGTCGGGCGGGGTCCGGCCTCCTCCTCGGCCTGCTCGCCGATGCCGAATAGGCCTTCCGGGGTGGGCCGACCGGCTTGAACGGGCTGGCCTGCCTGGACGGGCTGCTGGTACTGCGGCTGGCCTGCCTGTACGGCTTGGCCGGCTTGGACGGGCTGCTGGTACTGAGTCGCCTGGCCCGCCTGAATGGGCTGCTGGTACTGGGTCGCCTGGCCGGTCTGAACGGCCTGGGTGGGCTGGCCCGCCTGGACAGGCTGCTGGTACTGGGTGGCCTGACCGGTCTGAATGGACTGGGTGACCTGTGCGTACTCCGGCTGGACGGGCTGCTGGCGCTGCGTCTCGACGGCCGACTGCTGCTGGGGCGCGGCCTGCGGGGACTGGGATCCGATCTGCTCGCCGGACAGGACCTGGGTCGATCCGTCTGCGGGCGCGCTGGTCAGGGGCTGCGCGGGACCGTAGCGACGCGCCAGGGCGGCATCAACGGCGGGGTCGCCGAGTGTGCCGAGCCACTCCAGAAGCGCCGGATAAGTACGCGGGTTCGCCGCGATGTAGGGGCGCAGACCCGGGTAATTATTCGCGAGCTCGTGCAGCGTCGCGAGCTCCGCATTGGGGTTGCTCGCCGCGGCGACGAGGTCGTCCTGAGCCTGAGACATGAGGTGAGTCCTCCACAAGTTCGCGGTTCCCGCCGTGTACACCTGGTGCCATATGGATGTTGTTCTTAGGGAGACGGGGCGGGGTGCCGGTGGGTACCGGTCCCCATGAGCCTACCTGAGGTGAGCCGAGTCGTGCCTGTACAGGTATCGTCTGCGCCATTCAAGCGTCGGTCGTGAGCCGGGCCCCGACCGCCGAACCAGTATCGAGGAGACGTCAATGAGCGAGATCCTGGCCACAACCCGGCCGCAGGGCGACGCACTCGTCGTACCCGTCGTCGGTGCGGCCACGGATGTCGGTCGGTTGCGCACCGTCAATGAGGACGGCTACCTCGCCATGGCCCCCGCATTCGTCGTCGTGGACGGCATGGGCGGGCACGCCGCCGGACGCGCCGCCACCCGGGCGGCCCTGAGTGCTCTGGCGCCTCTGGCGGGCGCCGATATCACCGGTGAGCAGGACATTGTCGAGGCCGTGCTCGCGGCCGGCGAGGCGGTCGCCGCCATTCCCTCGCACGCGGCTCACCGCCCCGGGGCCACCGTCGCCGGCGCCGTCCTGGCCCGCCGGCCCGAGTCGCTGACGTGGATCATCTTCAATATCGGCGATTCACGCGTCTATCTTCTGCGTGACGCAGTCCTCACCCAGATGTCCCGCGACCATTCGCAGGTTCAGGCGCTCATCGACGCCGGTCAGCTCACACCGGCTCAGGCCCGCCGCGATCCCAGGAAGAACGTCGTCACCCGGGCGCTGGGGGCCGGCCTGGACCAGGAGGCCGTTCCCGACATCCGCACAGTGGACGCCCAGTGCGGCGACCGGCTGCTCATCTGCTCCGATGGGCTGAGCGACGAGCTCGACGACGAGGCCCTGGCCACTGTTCTCGACGCCGGTATGCGCCCGCAGCACACCGCCGAGGCGGCGGTCGCCGCCGCGCTCGAGGCCGGTGGGCACGACAACACCACCGCTCTGGTCGTCGATCTCGTCCCGGAGTCGGCGCTATGAGTCCGGAGTCGGCGCTATGAGTACTGTGAGCCCCGCGAACCCTGCCAGTACTGCGAGCACGGCGAGCCCTGCGAGCCCTGCGAGCCCTACGAGCCCTGCGAGCCCTACGAGCCCTGCGAGCCCTGCGAGCTCGGCCTCCAGCGGCCCCGAGGGGGCCAAGGGGGCTCCCGAGCGCATTGTCGGGCGCTGGGGCGAGGCGCTGCTGGCTCCGGACGCCCCCTCGGAGGTGGCGCAGGCGGTGCTCGAGTCCCTCGGGGGCCCGACCGGACCGCTGGCTCCGGGCGACCGGCGCGCCTGGGGTCCGGCCGATCTCGCCTGCCCGACGTCCGCCTCCGCCACGACCGCGGACGAGCCCGTGAACACGACTCGGCTCCGACGCCCGGAGGACGCGCCGTCGCCGGTGGTCGCCTCCGAGACGGCGGGGTCCGCCAGGACGTACCAGACTGCGATCCCGCCGACATTTCCTCCGCAGACCACGTTGAATCCGGCATCGGCGCTTCCCGTCGAGCAGTTGCCGCCAGTCCTGCGGCCGAATGCCGATGGCGATACCGATGGCGGTGCGCGGACCGATGCCGCCACGGGACCACTGTCCGCCGGGCCGCCCACGCCCGAGACCGCTGAGTCCTCCGCGTCCCCCGCTCCCAGCTGCGCGAGCGGGGCCGAGACCGGCGTGTGGGTCGATCCCGACGACCTGCCGATGGGCATCGAGCCCGGTAATCCCGGTGGCTCTGGTGATCCCGGTGGCCCCGGCATCGCTGATGCGCTCGCGAATCGCGGGACTCCGGGGGCCGGCCCTGACGGGGCTGATGGCCCTGACGGCCCTGCGGAGTCCGCCTCCGTGCTGTCGGATTTCTTCGCGCGATACCCCGAGCCCGAGCCGGGGTCGGGGCGCCGCCGCCGGCGCGCTGTCGCGGACGCGTCTTCTTCCGATTCTTCTGAATCGACCGTGTCCGGGGCCGCTGAATCGGGTGAGCCCGCCCGCACCGCGGGGGTGGCGGCCGATGGCCTCGACCAGGACCCGTCCCCGGCCTCCTTCACCAGGGCCCTGACGCCTGCGGGTGCGCCGGGTCCTGAGGCCTCGGACCCGTTTCCGTCCTCCTCGAGCGCCACGGGGGCCTTGCCTCAGGAGGCCGTGCCGATCCCGATGGTGACCGCGGCCATCTGCGTCGTGGGCCATGCCAATCCGCCGGACGCCCATGTCTGCCTGTGCTGCCCCGCGCCTCTGAGCGGGCAGTTGATTCCCGTTCCGCGGCCTGTTCTGGCGATGCTCACCCTGTCCACCGGGGTGAGCGTTCCCGTGCGCGGCGACATCGTCATCGGACGCGCGCCGAGCGCGCAGCCCGGTGGCGAGCCCGGCGCCCTTCTTCTGGAGGTGCCCAGTCCCACCCATCTGGTCTCGCGCTCGCACCTGTCGATCACCACGGCGGGGTGGAACGTGCTCACCTGCGACCTGAGCTCCAACAACGGCACGGTGCTCCTGCGCCCCGGGATGCCCGCGGTCCTGCTCGCAGCCGCCCTGCCGACGCCGCTGTACGTGGGAGACTTGTTGGATGTCGGGGACGGCGTCATACTGCGGGTCGAGCCTCCCATCTAGTCTCGCTAGTCTCGGCGCCCGCGCGCACGAAACCCCTCACACCGCTCCTGAACAGTAAGGAGGCTTCACATGAGCGATCTGACCTGGACTGAACGCCCTGAGATCGATCCGGACCGGCCTGACGAGCTGGTCCTCGACTTCTCCGGCGAGGTGCACCGCATCGGCATCGACGAGACCTTCGTCATCGGCCGTGGCGGGGATCTCGACATCGATGACAATCCCTACCTTCACCGCCGCTTTCTCGTGCTGGCGCATGAGGGCGGCCTGTGGTGGATCGCCAATGAGGGCACGCGTCTATCGGCGACGCTGACCGATGGGGACGGGCTGGTGCAGTCCCGGCTCGCTCCGGGGGCGCGCCTGCCCCTGGTCTTCCGGCGCATCATCCTCACCTTCTCTGCGGGGCCCACAACCTACGAGATCGATCTCATCACCGCGGGGGAGGACCATTTCTCGGGGATCGACGGCGTTCACCAGGCCACCGGCCAGACGACCATCGGGGTGACTCCGATGACCAAATCGCAGCTGCTGCTCGTGCTCGCCCTGTCCGAGCCGGTGCTGCGGCGCGCGGGCACCGGCGCCGCCGAGATCCCCTCATCGGCCGCGGCGGCCGCGCGCCTGGGCTGGCCCCTGACCAAGTTCAACCGCAAGCTCGACAATGTCTGCGAGAAGCTCGATCGTGTGGGCGTGCGGGGCCTGCGCGGCGGACGCGCGGGAGGGGCCGCCTCCAACCGCCGCACGGCTCTCGTCGAGCACGCCGTGGCCACCCTCATGGTGACCGCAGAGGATCTGCCCATGCTCGACCAGGAGCACGCCGCCAACAGGGGCGCCGCGCGCGAGGCCGATACGAACACGGCCTCGATCGGGGCCGACAAGCACACCGGTGCAGAGGGCGGACAGGACTGAGCGTGGCGGACGACGACGAGACCGGGGCGGGCGGCGGGACCACCGCCCGCACAGGGGGCTCGGGGCTCTCAGGGCTCCCGGGGGCCTCGGGGCACTGGAAGCCCCTGGGGGCGGGACGCGAGACCCCTGCGGGGCAGCGGTCCTCGAACGCGCCTGTCGAGGGCGCTGCTGTCACTCCGGCGGCTCCGAAGGACGGAGCCCTGCCGGCCGCGGGTGCGCGGGGCCGTCAGGACCTGCCTGAGTCCGATGGGGCGGCCGCGAGCGCCATCACCCCGGATCTCGCCGCCCCCGATGGCGGCTCGGCCGCTCCCATTGTTGAGGAGGCGGCGGAGGCTCCGGAAGTTGCGGGAGCTCCTGAGGCGGCGGAAGTTGCGGGAGCTCCCGAGGCTCCGGATGACGACAGCGACATCGTCCGGGCCGTCGTGGCCAAGCAGCGCGCTCGGGTGCGTCGTCGTCGGCGCCGGGGGCGCGTGATCGTCGTCGTGGTCCTGCTCGTACTCGTGCTCGCGGCGGGGGGAGTCGGCGTGTGCGCCGAGTTCTATGTGCGCTCCCAGATCGCCTCCGCCGTCCGCTCGGCGATGCCGGGCCTGTCCTCCGATGCCGAGGTCACCACCAGGGGCCTCGTCCTGCCCCAGGTTCTCAATGGCGAGCTGGACTCCCTGGAGGTCACCGCCGCCGAGCTGGATCTGCCCTCCGCGGGCGGCGCCGACGGGCAGGACTCGGCCGACGGGGACGACGACGCGGAGCAGGGCGGTCTGGAGCTGCTCGGCGTCGACGTCGCCCTGACGGCGATCGGCCTGTCGGATCCCTTCCCCGCGGGCAGCATGGACGCCACGGCCTCGGTCGGGTGGGACCAGCTCACCACCATGGTCGAGGCCGCGAAGCCCAGCGCGCCGGCCCTGAGCGTGCAGGCGGGTGACCTGGGAACCGCCGACGACCCCGGAACCATGATCGCCTCCACCAAGGTGTTCGGGATCGATGCGTCCATGACGATCGCACCGGCGGTCGCCGATGATGGGGGACTGCTCTTGACTGTTACATCAGTCACGATTCGCGGAACCGAGCTCGACGTCAACTCCACCTTCTACGGCCGTCCCGTTCTGTCCTATCTCGGATTGGAGACGCCCGAGATCTCGATCGGCGCCGACAAACTGCCGCAGGGATTGAGTCTGGACAGGGTCTCGGTGACCGATACGGGGCTGAGCCTGACCCTGTCCGGCTCCGACGTCGAGCTGGCCAACCTCTGACGCCATCTGCCCCCATCTGCCGCCCGATTCTCCAGTTTTCCAACCAGTTCCAGCCGGCCCCGGACCGCCCGCCGGTCAGCCTCTGATCAGGCTCCGGCTAGGCTTTGGTCAGGCTTTGGCCAGGCTCTGGTCGGGCCATGAGCCGGGGGTGTCGGGCTCCCCATTAATCCGCCTGGGCTCGACCCGGTGTCTCGTAATAGCCTTCCGGTGGCGTCGCGGTCACCCTTCCGGCGCACGAGGAGTTTCATGAGCAACCAGCCAATGCAGTCCTACGGCCATATGGGAGCCTACGGCGACCAGGGCGGTCAGGCCGGCATGCCGCCATCCGTCACTCCCGGGACGACGTCTCCGCCGGCGGAATCCTCGGGGCCGGCAGTACCACCAGTACCCCAGGCGCCCTCCCGCAGCGGGCGCCGGTCGCGAACCTCCCAGCCCTCCCAGTCCGCCCAGCCTGCCCAGCCTGTGGCCCCCGGTGGTCTGTCCTCCAACCCGTCCGGCGCCTCCTATCCCGCTCCCACGGCCTCCCTGCCCAGCGACAAGGCACTCGCGCGCAGGGCGGAGCGCGCCTCCCGGTCCAATGCCTCTCCCAAGGCCGACATCGAGCGCGCCTCCGGACTCCTCAGTCGCGTGGCCGACACCTTCGGGCAGCGCGTGGTCGGCCAGAAGCGCCTGCGCCTGGCGCTGACGTCCACGCTCATCGCGGGCGGTCACATCCTGCTGGAATCCGTGCCCGGCCTGGCCAAGACCACCGCCGCCCAGACCCTGGCCGCCGCCGTCTCCGGCTCCTTCCACCGCATCCAGTGCACGCCCGACCTCATGCCCAACGACATCGTCGGCACGCAGGTCCTCAACTACGCCACCGGCGAGATGACCACCCAGCTCGGGCCGGTGCACGCCAACATCGTCCTGCTCGACGAGATCAACCGCTCCAGCGCCAAGACCCAGTCGGCCATGCTCGAGGCCATGCAGGAGCGGCAGACCTCCATCGGCGGCGTCGTCTACCCCCTGCCCGAGCCCTTCATGGTCCTGGCCACTCAGAACCCCATTGAGGAGGAGGGCACCTACGTCCTGCCCGAGGCGCAGATGGACCGCTTCCTGATGAAGGAGGTGCTGACCTACCCCAAGCCGGTCGAGGAGGCCGATGTCCTGGATCGCATCTCGTCGGGCGCCTTCGAGGAGGCCATCACCACCCAGCCCATCAGCACCGATGATGTCGAGTGGCTTCAGGGCGCCGTCGAGCGCGTCTATGTGGACCCGGTCATCAGGCAGTACATCGTGGCCCTGGTCAACACCTCCCGCGGCGGCGGCCCGCGCCCCGTACCCGGCCTGGACAAGCACGTGCGCGTGGGCGCCTCCCCGCGCGGCGGCATCGCCCTGATGAAGATCGCCCAGGCCGTGGCCCTGCAGGCTGATCGCACCTATGTGACCCCTGACGACGTCGGCCTCCTGCGCCACGCCGTTCTGCGTCACCGCCTGGTGCTGACCTACGACGCCCTCGCCGATGACATCGCCCCCGAGGCGATCATCGATGCGATCTTCGCGGCGGTGCCGACGCCCTGAGAGGGCGCGGGGCTACGGTTGCAGCGGTCGCGGTGATGAAGACGTCCAGTTCTCAGTCCTCGTCGGAGACTCCTGACGCGGCGCCCTCGCCATCCATGGGGCGCGGCTCCAGGGTGGCGCGCGTGCGCGGTCGGCTGGCGCTGCCCACGCTGCGGCGCGCCACCGGTCTGCTGGACGGGCGCCACAAGTCGGTGCTTCTGGGGCACGGCCAGGATTTCGACGATCTGTCGCTGTACCGGCCCGGGGACGATGTGAGCGACATCGACTGGAAGGCCTCGGCGCGCATCGGCCAGCCCGTCATCAAGCGCTATCAGCGGGAGGCCAACCTCCCCCTCGTGCTGGCGGTCGACACGGGGCGCACCATGGCGGCGCAGACGCCGGCCGGTGAGGACAAGCGCGAGCTCGCTCTGGCGGTCGCCGAGGTCTTCGCCTATCTGGCGCGCATGCGGGGCGATCCGGTCGCGCTCGTGGCCGCCGACTCCTCCCGCCGGGTCTCGCGTCCTCCGCGGTCCGGCTCGGAGCACGCCGAGACCCTGCTGACTCAGCTCGCCCACCTCTTCGAGGAGCTGACCGGCTCCGAGGGCGCGGGGCCGGATGCCGGCAGGCTCGTCCCCGGGGCTCCCCCCTCGGATCTGGTCACTCTTCTCGACAGAGTCTCGGTGTGGCATCGCCGGCGCAGTCTCGTCGTGCTCATCACCGATACCGCCCATCCGGATCCGGTTCTCGCTCCGCGCGTCGTCGATCTGCTGCGCCGCCTGTCGGCCCAGCACGAGCTCATCGTCATCCAGGTCGAGGACGATGATCCGCTGGTGCCCGGGCGCGGGCGCGCCCAGGACATCGAGCTCTCCGGAGAGGTGCCCGCCTTCCTGCGCGAGGACAAGATGCTGGTCACCCGCCTCGCTCGGCAGATCCGGGCCAGGCGCATGGCCGTGACCAGTGCGCTGGACGCCCGCCACATCGAGTACGTCTCCGTGACCGACGACGCCTCCCTGATCGATCGCATCGCCGAGCTGCTCGCCCGCCAGCGCCTGGCCTCCTCGAGAAGGGGGCGATGAGGACCATGCAGCTCAACCCCCCCGTGCTCATGCCGGTGTGGATGATCATCGTCGCCATTATCGGCCTGGTGCTGGTCGCGGCGTGGTTGCTGCGCTCCCTGCTGGTCACTCGGCGCGACCGCAGCCGTGAGGTCGGCGACATCCCCATGGCGCCGTCCGAGCGCAATCGGTGGAGCGACCGCGTCGAGGCCGCTCAGAAGCGCTTCGCCGCCGGTGAGATCGACCTGCGGGGTCTTCACCTGGAGCTCGCCTCAGTCCTGCGCGGCTTCGCGGCCGCCCGCAGCGGCGAGGACATTACGACCGCCACGGTGCGCGAGATCCTGGACATGTCCGATACGGCAGGCCCGATCGACGTCGAGGACCGACTCGAGCTCGTGCGCCGTCACCGGCGTCCGCTCGACACCAACCCGCTGGGGTATGTGGGCGAGCTCCTGGCCGTCTGGGAGCAGCCCTCCTTCGACCGTGATCCCGAGGCCGCGGCCGAGGAGGCCGTGAACAATGCGAGGGAGGTGGTGACCCAATGGTGATGATCTGGCTCTCAGTGGCTCTGCTTGTGCTGGCCGTGCTGGTCGGCGTGCTCGCCGCCAGGGGAAAGGCGCTTCGATGGTGGCGTGCGGGTGGGGCGAGGCCGAGGCGCATCGCCAATTCCGCAGTGCTCCTGTCCAGCCCGCTGGTGCGCCGCCGGGTGCGTCAACGCCGTTTTCTGCATGCGGCTCTGGGCGTCCTGATCGTTGTCGGTCTGGTCTGCTCCTCGGTGATCGCGGGGCGGCCGGTGGATCGCTCTGTGCGCAGCAACGCTCTGGCCAGCCGGGACATCGTTCTGTGTCTGGACGTGTCCACCTCGATGCTCGATACCGATGTCGAGATCCTCGATACCTTCACCAAGATGCTGGACACCTTCGAGGGCGAGCGCGTGGCGCTGGTCGTCTGGAATACGACTGCTCAGACGATGGTGCCGCTCACCGATGACTACGACCTCCTGCGATCGCAGTTCGAGGAGGCGGCCAGTGCTCTCGACTTCAATCCGACGTACGCCAATCCCATGTCGAGCAAGTACATCACCACCTTCGGCGGTACGTTGCTGAACGAGGTCAGGGCGTCCTCTCTGATCGGCGACGGCCTGGCCTCGTGCAGCCTCGCCTTCGACACCAACAAGGTCGAGGATCGCTCGCGCTCGATCGTCCTGGCCAGTGATAACCAGGCGGTCGACCCGGAGCACCAGCAGGTCTACTCCCTGGCCGAGGCCGCCGATCTGGCCTCCCAGGAGAACATCCGCCTGTTCTCGCTGTTCGGCTCCGATCCCACCACCGTGGACCCGAAGCTGTCGGGGATGACCCTGGACCAGGCTCGCCAGGATCTCAGGACCGTGACCGAGGATCATGGCGGCTTCTTCTACGAGGTCGATGATCCCAAGGCCGTCGATGGGATCGTCAAGGAGCTGGAGGCCGACCAGGCCACCGTGCTCGAGGGCGATACCGAGGTGCGGATCACCGATAAGCCTCAGGTCTACGCGGTCTGGCTGGTCTCAGTGGTGGCCGCGCTGTTGCTGCTGACTGCTTGGAGGCGCGCATGAGCTTCGAGCCGATGCTCAATGCCGGGGGCTGGCCCCTGGTCGTCCTCATCGCCGTGGCGCTCGCGGGCGCGCTGGCGTGGTCCGGGTACTGGCTCTTGCGGGCCGATGCCGATCCTGGGTCGAGGTGGACATGGGGCAGGCGCGCGGCGCTGGCGATGGTGACTGTCCTGATCTTGTCCGGTCCCAGTGTGCCCGTCACCGAGACGCGCCCCATGTCGAATATCGAGATCTACCTCGTCGTCGATCGCACCGGGTCGATGGCGGCGGAGGACTGGGCCGGCGGCCCGGACAACGGCGGGGGCACGAGGCTCGACGGCGTGCGGCAGGACCTCACGGCCATCCGCGACGCCTTCCCCGCCGCGCGTTTCTCCATCATCGCCCTGGATTCGGCTGCCGCCCGTGAGCTTCCACTGACCTCCGACTTCGATGCCGTCACGTCGTGGATCAACTCCTTGCAGCAGGAGCCGACGACCAAGTCCAGCGGGTCATCCCTGGAGCGCGCCCTGCCGCAGCTCACTCAGGATCTGAAGTCCAGTTCGGAGAACACTCCCGAGGCGGCCAGGATCGTCTACATCCTGTCCGACGGGGAGGCCACGGACGACGGCGTGGGCGCCTCCGAGGCCAAGGCGGCCGGGGTGTCGTGGAGTCAGCTGAGTGCTGTGGTCGATGGCGGGGCCGTTCTCGGCTACGGGACGTCCGAGGGTGCTCACATGCGCGAATTCGAGGTCGGGCAGACCCCCGCTCCTGATGATGAGCCCAAATACATCACGGAGCCCGGTACGAGCCAGCCGGCGGTGTCCGTACCTGATACCAAAGAGCTCCAGACCGTGGCCTCCGACATGGGGCTTCCCTATTTCCAGCGCACCGGCGGCAGTGATGATGTGCCGACGAAGGACTTCACCGATGTCAATGTCCAAGAGGTGTTCTCGGATGGGCGTGAGCGTTCGAACAGATACACGTATTTCACGTGGCCTCTCGGGCTCGCCGCCGCGGTGCTCCTCATCTGGGAGCTGGCTGCGCTGGTGCGCGCCGATCGGGCCGCTGCGCATGTGACCCGGCCCGCGGCCGACACAGGCCCGTCGGGAGACGCTGCTGGTGCTTCGGGCGGCTCTGCGCGGGGTGCCGCTGGTGCCGCTGGTGCTGCCGGTGCTGTCGGTGCGCCGGGGGGCGGCGGGAGTATGCCGATTCCGGTTGCGGCTGTGCCGGGTGGGGCCGTGCCCGGGGCTGTGCCCGGAGCGGTTGTGCCTGGAGGGGCCGTGCCCGGAGCGGTTGTGCCGGGCGGCATCGTTCCCGGAGGGGCTGTGCCGGGTGCGACTGCGCCTGGAGGAGCTGTGCCTGGAGGGGCCGTGCCGGGCAGTGCCGTGCCCGGATACGGCGGGAGCCGGGGCGTGCCCGGATCGGGAGCGCCCATGGGAGGAATGCGATGAGTGTGCCGCCAGTGCCCTCCGCGCCCGGGAGTGAGACCGGCGAGGGCGGGACCAACGAGATCAGCAGGGCTGACGAGGCCAACTGGACCGACGGCGTCGCGGGGGGCGAGTCGAGCGCACAGGCCGTCTCCGCGGCGGCTGATGAGTCTCATGATGGAGCGGAGGATCCGCGTCGCAAGGCGGCTCGGCTCCGCCGCAGGCGGCGTCTGCTCGCCTGGGGAGCGGCGCCGGCCCTGTTGGTGACGGCTGTGTCGGTCTGGATGGGCTTCATCTTCCTCATGACGATCATGGCCAATCGAGCGATTGTCGCCGAGGACTATCCCACGGCGGTGAGCCGTTATGGGACGGTGGCGAAGGTCGATCCCGTGCTGTCCACGTGGAGGGTCCATTACAACCTGGGGACGGCCCGCCTGCTGGCGGACGATGCTGATGGCGCTGTGACCGAGTTGGAGGAGGCTCTGACGACCGCGCCCAAGGCCGACATGGTTGATGGTCAGCTACCTGATGGGACCACCGCGCAGATCCGCGACCCCAAGGCGCCCGAGTGCCTGGTGCGCGTCAATCTCTACAGCGCCCACCTCACACGTGCGCAGAATGCGTCCGATGCCGGTGACGAGGCGGGTGCCCAGGCGGCCAAGGACGAGGCGACGACCGCTGCGGGGGAGTGCCCGGTCCCGCCGCCGTCCGATGATGCGTCCGATGACCAGTCGCCCCCGCCCAGTTCGGAGCCGTCGGATTCGCCGAGTCCGGATCCCTCGGAGGACCCCAGTTCCGAGCCGTCGGAGGACCCCAGTTCGGATTCCTCGGATGAGCCCAGCTCGGAGCCGACCGACTCGGAATCCTCGGCATCGCCGACTCCGACGCCGGGTGATTCGTCGAGCGATAGCAGCAGTAGTACGCCTTCGCCCTCCCCGTCACCCAGCGACGCCCAGCGCGGCAAGCTCGAAGACCGGAATGACCAGGCCAATGGCGGTCGTGAAGGTAAGAGCGGCGGTAACGGCCGTAAGTGGTGACTGGACTGACTGATCGCCGAGATCGGTCGTACTCCGCGTCGAGATCGGTTCACTTCGGCTCCTGACGCGGCTTCCGGAAGCGCCTATCGATGCACCGACGTCCTCGGTATCTCGATGTACGGCGAAATCGATATGAGGTCGTCCGCCGCCGTTGAGGCGTGGTCGGCTCGATGGACCGGACATGCTGCGGCTGGGGGCGGGGCTTAACCGCCGTCGTCGGAGCGGTCTTGCTGGGGTCAGAGCGCTCCTGATGGGGAATGCCGGCGAGGCCTCAGGCATCGGCGTCTTGATTGGCGGGGCCGCCGCGCATGCTATAGCTGGTTGCGCCGGTATTGCCGGGCGGCTTCCCATGGATAAACATGGATAAGACGGCGAATATCCGCCTGCATATCCGTCGCGCGATGGGGCGGGGCTATAGCGATGAATGGCGACGGCATTAATGATGCAGGCTCTTGTCCCGGTGATGGCCCTCGGCAGCGCGATGGGAGACCGGCCGCCGTTGAGTCGATTCAGGGGATAGTTGAGGCCGTCGTTATTCTCAATGGTCTGCGTGCTGCGCGATTGCCGAGAATTGCTCTGAGATGGACCGATCTCGAGGCGGAAGTGGACCGATCTCGGTGCGGAGTGCGACCGATTTCGAGGCGGAAATAAGCCGATCTCGGCCCGGAGCCGGGTCGAGATCGGCTTATGAGAGTGTGAAGGTGAGGGCGTGAGCCGATCGCGTGCTGTTGATCAGGCCTGCGGCTTGGCGGCGAGCAGGTCGCGGATCTCGGAGAGCAGCTCGACGTCGGTCGGCTCGGCGGGCTTCTCGGCCTCGGCCTTGGCCATGCGCTCCTTGAGCTTGTTCATCGGCATGACGATGCAGAAGTAAACGGCGACGGCGACGAGGAAGAAGTTCACGACGGCGGTGGCGATCGTGCCGGGCTGGATGTAGTCCTCGGAGGAGGCGAAGATCTTGAACTGACCGACCGAGTCGAAGTTCGGCTGGCCGACGACCTGGCCGATGATGTCCAGGATGACCTTGGTGATCGCGTCGACGATCGGCTTGAAGGCAGCACCGATAATGACAGCGACGGCGAGCTCGAGGGCGTTGCCCTGCGAGATGAACTCCTTGAATCCCTTGAGCATGGGAGTCCTTTCCTTGCTGGGCGAGGGCAAATTGAGGCCACTCGCGTGGAGGGTGGTTTGGAACCCGACAACCTGAAAGGGTTGCCGCCGCGGCACAGGTGGCACCGAAACAAGATTCAGGGGCTCAGTACGACACCAAGAGCGCCGTTTGTGGCCGCGCCAACAATAAGGCTAGCGTTTGCAGCAGGAACGGCAAGAGTTATAAGTGTGACCTTCCTCCCCGCTGCCCACTTGGTGTCCTCTCCTTCAGATGTAGAAAGCACCACGCGAGCATCGCGACATAAAACCTCCGTGCTAGGACTTACATTGAATGTGCTCGCGCTAGCAGAGCTGGGGGATTCGCCGGCTCCGGCAGGTCCAGGGGATTCGGCGGACTCGCTGGACCCGGCGGATTCGTTCGTCTCCCGGGGCGGGGCCTCGCCTATCACATCCACATGCGCTCCCGGTACGGCAAGTTGCGCCCCGACCTCCACGGGGACCTGTACGAGCCGCTCGTTGGCGGCCAGGTCGGCCGCGATCGCTGCGCTCGTCATCGAGGCTGTGAGCACTGTGCCCTTCTCCAGCTCGATCGCTGCGCGCGAGCCGATGACCTCGGAGCCTGCCATGCCGTCGGCGGGCAGGGCGCTGGACGGGATCGAGCGGGTCGCGAGGTCGTCGGCGGTAATGACCTCGCCCGCGCCGACCGTGCGCGCGATGACGAGCGCCTCCTGGCCCGTCTCGGCTCCGGGGCGAAGCGCGCTGAGAGCCAGGGTCGCAGCGGCGCCGAGGCACAGGGCGATCACGAGATGACGGTGCCGCCATAGGGTGAGAGACGGACGTCGTGCTCCGCGGCGGGAGTGTGTGCGTGGGGTGCGAGAGGGCTTGTCGGGGGAGGTGCGGCTGCGTCGGAACATGCATTCAGAATGAGATCCCGGGCCGGCTGCCGCACGCGCGGTCACGAATCCTGTGGACAGCTCCGCAAGCCGCGCTCGCGGGTGATGCCTGTGGAGCCCGGGAGCGCGCGAGCTGCTCCGATTCGGCGCTGACGGGTGGGCGCTCTCGCGGATCCGATTGCACGGACCTGATGGTGCTCGGAAGCAGCCCCAGACCGGTCCCAGACCGACCCCGGACCGCCTCAGTAGGGCGTCTTGAGCCTCGGCGCTGCCGCTCGCTTCAGCTGCAGCTCGCTTCAGCCGCCGGCGGCGAAGGCCGAGCCCTCCAGCAGGAACCAGGCGTCCGGGGTGATGACGGCGTCGACGATCTCGTCATGCGGCTCGGTCGGCAGCGGCCCGGGGACGAGTTCGTCGTCGTACACCATTGCGAAGACGCTGACGTCGTCGCGGCGCAGCGGGAGCATCCGGTCGTACCAGCCCCCGCCCTGGCCGAGCCTGCGGCCACCGCGATCCACGGCCAGCGCCGGGATGATGAGGGCGTCGGCCCGGGTGATCGCCTCGGCGGGCAGGGCGTCGCCGCTGGGCTCGGGGGGCCGCCCCGGTGCCCGTTCCGCGAGGTCGCGCGAACCGCGGAAATCTCCCCACGATCGCGCCAGGTGCGGGCCGAGCACCGGCAGGAGGACCTCGATGTCCCGCTCCGCCAGGCGGTCGAGCAGTTGCCGGGTGCAGGGCTCGTGCCCGACCGAGACGTATGCGGCGACGCTTCTGGCCCCGCCGAGGGCCTCAAGGGCGCGCTCGGTGAATGCCCTGCACACGGAGCTGTGCCCGTGCCCGCTGTGACGATGCCGGGATCGTCGGTGAGAGCGCAGGACCGTGCGCAGCTGCTCTTTGGCATCCTCGGCTCCCAGTGATGCGGTATCGGGCAGGGCGACGGTCTCGGCGGGTGAGTAAGAGGGGGTGGAGGCTCGTGAGGCTGGTGCGGACGTGGTTGTGATCGCGGCGATGGTCGCGGAGTCGGTCATGGAGTCCTCTTCGCAGACTGCGGGAGCGGGGCAGGGGCAATAATATCTCCAATCAGCTCCCATTATCCTCAATATTCTCAACTGTCCCCGGTCGTCTGCCGGTCCGCCGATTCCCCTGTCGAGGGGCAGGGGAGAGCAGGGGCAGGACACGGTCGGCTTGCGATCGCCTCCCGTTCGGCGGGCCTGCCTGAGTGTGGAGGGCGCATGCGCGTAGCCTGGGGCGCACTCGCCCGGGTCCAACCAGGTTCCGGCAGGACACGGAGGAGCTCAATCATGCGCACCGTAGCCGAGCACCTGGCCGCGTGCCTCGAGATCGCCAGGCCCGCCGCGCCGCTGGACGTCGTCCTGCTCGACGCCGTCGGCTGTGTGCTGGCCGAGGACGTCGTCGCGGACATCGATCTGCCGAGCGCCGACCTGGCGGGACTGGACGGCTATGCCGTGATGAGCGCGGGCCTTGCCGGAGCCGCCGAGGCGACGCCGGTGGCATTGGAGGTCATGGACGCCGTGCGCGCGGGGGACGTGCGCCCGACTCGGCTCGTGCCCGGGGCCGCCGTCCTGATCGACTCGGGCGCGCCTCTACCGCTGGGGGCCGACGCCGTCGTGCCCTGGATGCTGACCGACCGCGGGCAGTCCCGGGTGCAGGTCCGCGCCGCCGTCAGCGCCAGCCAGAACGTGCGGCGCCGGGCCGCAGACGTCGCCGCCGGGACGACGGTGCTGCCGCGGGGCTCACGCGTCTCGGCCCGCCAGATCGCCCTGCTGGCCGGTATCGGGCGCTACCGCGTCAAGGTCATGCCGGCGCCCCGGGTCGTCATCGTCTCGATCGGCGACGAGCTGGTCGAGCCGGGCCAGCCGCGAGATCCGGGCGATGTCTTCGACGCCAACGGCCATGCCCTGGCCTCGGCCGTCACCGACGCCGGTGGCCGGGCCTTCCGCGTGGCCGCCGTGCCGGACGAGCTGAGCGCCCTGGCCGAGACCATCGAGGATCAGCTCGTGCGCGCCGATCTCGTCATCACCACCGGCGGTCTGAGCGCCGGTCAGGGGGACACGGTCAAGGAGGTCCTGGCCCCGCTGGGCTCGGTGCGCTTCGACGCCGTCGCCATGGTGCCGGGCCGTCAACTGGGGCTCGGCACTGTCGAGGACACTCCGATCTTCTGCCTGCCGGGGGACCCGGTGACCGCGCAGATCGCCTTCGAGACCTTCGTGCGCCCGGTGCTGCGGCAGATCGCGGGCCGGCGGAACCTGCACCGGTCCTCGCTGCCGGCGTCGATCTCGACGGGCTGGCACTCGCCGCCCGGCAAACGCGAATTCGTCCCGGTCCGCCTGACGGGCTCGCCGTCGCGCGGTTACACGGCGGTGCCGACCTCTCCGCCCGGCGCGACCCGGCTGCTCGGTCTGGCGCGCGCCAATGCGATTGCGGTCGTGCCGGAGACCACTCACACGGTGGTGGCCGGGGAGACGCTGCACTGCCTGCTGCTGGACGCCTGAGCCGTGCTCCATTCCCTGGGGGCCGGGGTGCGCGCCGCATTCCTGTCGCAACGAGCGCGCCGGCAGCGGTTCGCCTGGCCGGTGACGCTGACGACTCCGGCGGTCGCATCGCGTGGGCTCGCCGCCGGAGCCGAGACGGTCGCCCTGCGCGCGATACGGCGCGCGGATGCGCAGGCGTGGTATGCGCTGCGCCTGGCCGACGCCGCGCGACTATCGCCGTGGGAGGCGACTCTGCCGGCGGGCAGTCCCGAGACCCTGCGGTCCTTCTCGACGTATGCGCATGAGCAGAATCGGCTGGCGCACAGGGGGATGGCCATGCCCTTCGTCGTCGAGGTCGATGGCGCGCTCGCCGGTCAGGTGACGGCCGCGCCGATCCACTGGGATGCGTTGTCCTCGGCGAGCGTGGGCTATTGGATCGGCAGCCACTGGGAGGGGCGGGGCGTGATGGCCCTGTCCGTGGCGATGGTCCTCGATCATCTGCTGGGTCCCGAGGTGGGGCTGCATCGGGTCGAGATCAACGTCCGGCCGGAGAATGCGCGCAGTCTCGCGCTGTGCCGGCGCCTGGGGCTGCGCGAGGAGGGCCTGCGTCGGGGGCTGATGAATATCGACGGCGCCTGGGCGGACCACCTGAGTTTCGCGGTCGTGGCGGAGGAGGTCGCAGACGGACCCGGATTCGTGCAGCGTCTGAGGCGAATGTGACTATTGATATTCAAGGGGTGCAAGTGGTTTTTAAGATTGCGATTTCAGTCCCCCTTGAGCCAACACGCCGCGGTATCTGTTTACAAGGGATACCCCCGCCTGCATACGGTTGAGTCGTGGGAATCGAAGTGTGGGTGCTGGTGGCGCTCGTGGCGATTCTCGCCGTGTACCTTCTGCCATTCCTGGTCGGACGTCGAGAGGTGATGCGCCTGTCCAACGCCGAGGATCGCTACTCATCCGAGCTGCGGGTTCTGGCCACGGGCGATGCCGTCGCCTCCGAATCCTCCGATGAGGCCTGCGTCAGCAGTGGGCGCGCGCAGATCTTTCGACGTCGACCGGAGGTCAAGGCCATGAACAGGCCCGCAGTGAGAAACGTGCGAGCGCTGCGCATTGAGCGTGAACTGACCCGTGCGCGTCAGGCCCACGGCGAGGCGCGCGAGCGTCGCCGTGTTGCCGCATCCCATCGTGCTGCCGTCGCCTGCACCCTGGTGGGCATCATGCTCGGCCTGGTGGTGGTGTGCGTTCTGACTGCTCTGCCGTGGTTGAGTATCGCCGTTCCCGGGGCTCTTCTGATGGTGTCGATGGGCGCGGGGCGCCGTGCCGCGCGCGCCTCGGCCGAGCTCGATCGGAATGAGCGGCGTCGGATCGCCGATCTTGAGAATGAGCTGACCGATCTGACTGGCGAGCGGTCCGTCGCTGCGACGCCGGTCTGGCCCATCAAGCCGAAGGATCTGCGGGAGGCCGAGCCGGAGGAGGCCGAATCGACGGCGGCTGAGGCCGCGGCTAAGCCGGCTGCCGCTAAGTCGGCCACCGCGGCTCGTGCGGATGGGCGGGCCGATCGCTTCTCGGCCGGGGGCGACAGGAAAGCGGCCGGCGTCGGCGCGACGTCCTCGAAGAGGCGTTCGGCCTCTGCGACGCCCGCCGCTGAGGCGGCGCGATCGGCACCGGTCGGTCGGAGGCGGACGTCTGCGGGGGAGACGGAGACTCACGCAGAGGTTCGTGCGGAGGCTCGCGCGGACAGGGCCAAGAAGAAGGACCGGGGCGGGGCCGCTGTGCGGCCTGTCGCCGAGCCCTCTGCTCGGGTGTCCGAGGAGGGGCGGCTGGTCGAGCGCGAGTCGGTGAGCGCGGCCGAGGCGGCTGAGGCGTCGGCGTGGTTAGTGTCATCGACGAGCGAGGAGCGGGCTGCGCGGTCGGAGTCGGTGGACTCGAGCCCTGTGGCGGACCGGGAGGCTGCTGAGCCTGCTGCGTCTGCTAAGACGACGGCGGAGCGGCCTGCGGCGGAGCGGCCTGCGGCCGTTAGTGAGATCAGCGAGGGGGCAGCGGCTCAGCGCGCTCTCATGGCTGTGGCGTGGCCGGTCTCCGAGTTGGAGGGCGAGGACGACGCCGCGCCGCGGCGGGCTCCCTTGAGCGCGTCGGCCGGTTCGGTTCGGGGCGGGGCGTCCGCGCGGAAGCCTGCTGCGTTTGCTGGGCCTGCGGGGTCTGCTGCGTCCGAGGAGGCCGCGCCCGCGACTCCGCCGCAGGGGTGGCGACCGGTTCATGTGCCGGCTCCCACGTACACGCTCGCGGCCCGTGCGCCGCGGCGCGCGCTGGAGGACCTGGAGGAGACGTCCTTCCCCTCCGCGCCCGTGCCCGAGCGGCCGACCAGCGTGCGCCGGTTGCCGACCGAGGGCGTGGAGAATGAGGAGATCGAGTTCCACCCCATCGACCTCGACGCGGTCCTGGAGAAGCGCCGCGCAGCCGGCGCCTGAGGTCCTGGGGAAGCGCCGCGCAGCCGGCGCCTGAGGCGGGCGCGGCGGTGGCGCAGCGGGCGTTGGCCGCGTTGCCTGGCTCGGTGTTTGTTCGGCCCGTGCTTGCTCGGCGTTTGGCTTGCCCGGCCCGATGACGGCGGTGTTGCGGTTCACGGGGTGCCGGGTTGCGGGCACTGGCCGCTGCGGTGCTACGATCATCCCGCACTTGGGGCTATGGCGCAGTTGGTAGCGCGTCTCGTTCGCAATGAGAAGGTCGGGGGTTCGAATCCCCCTAGCTCCACGTAATCGGCAACGTTCGAACCTTGCCCCGCTTCAATGCGGATGGGGTTCGGGCGTTGCCGTTCTTCGTTTTCGCGGCCGTGTCGAGGATCGTCGCGACGGGCTTGGTGGCCTCAATGATGACCTGTTCCTCGTCGTCGAGACGGTTGCGGGCCAGCCGGTCGACCTTGTTGATGATACAGTACTTCACCTCGTGCGCGCCGATGTAGTCGAGCATTTCCTGGAGTGCTTTGCGGTGGGCGGAGTTCGCGGACTCGCCGGGCTCGATGAACTCCGCGATGATGACCGCGTTCAGTTGCTCGGCTTTCCGGTCGGCGGCTTCGCGTTGCGCGGGGATCGGGAGGCCTTCTGCGAGGCCGTTGCGAGCGGCCTGGTCCTTGGCGGAGACCCGCAAGTAGGAGATAGCGGGGGACTTCCCGTCCGGCAGGATCTTGTCTCGTTCTTCGTGTAGGAATGAGTTGACGAGTGCGCGGAGCGCGGCGAGGTCGATGCCTGCGGGCTCTGTGATGTTCATGGTCGTGACTGCCTTTCCGGTGCTGACCCGCTAGGGGGTGGGTGTGGGGCCCCGGGTGGCGGTCACGTGCAGGAGAAAAAGGTGCGTCCCGGCCGTAACAAATTCGGTCGAGCCTTTCGAAAAGGTGCCGGTAGCGCCCAATGGACATGCAAGATGATTCTATCGCTGAGCGGCCAGCAGCTGCTGTAGAAGGGCGCCGGCGGTCACGATGGTGGTGCGCCGCCCGGCGTTGCGCAGCACCACGCGAATGAGGACTTCGGCGATCTTCTCCGCATCGATCTCCTCCCGATGGGTGAAGGTGACGTGCAGTTTCCGGACTGCAAAGGGTCGGGTGGTCTTGTGGTGGTAGGTGCGCACCATCAGCCGGTCACCTCTCCGTTCTCGGGGCGGCTCCGGCGTAAAACGCGTTTTCGGCGACTTTCCGCTGGGCGACCTGGTCGATGGCGAAGGCGACCAGCAACCCGTGTGCGGGTAGAAGCTGCTAGCGCAGCGGGCATACCGTGATCCTCGTTCGAGTTGATGGGTTCAGCGGTCGACGTCGGTAGCGGTGCTCTCGTGCGACCGCACCTGTGCCGTGGTGCAGCCCCCTACTGTCGGCGCGGTCTCTGCATGCTTCAGAGCCAACCACGGTAGAATCTTGTTGACGATTTTGACGCGAGGCTGGGAGGCAGGACATGGCGCGAGCAGACCTGCTCCTTGACCTGGTCGAAGCAGAGCGTCGGGGCGATCGAGACCGCTTCCGAGTGCTGGTCGAGTCGGTCATCGCTGAGGAACGAGCTAATCAGCACCACTTGGTGGCCGACCGCCTTTCTGAGCTCATCACGACGACTGGCCAAAGCCATGTGCGGGATGAACAATCAGCAGCGATCCGAGACTTGGTTCAGGAAATCGTCCCAAGTCGCCGTTTAAGCGACATCGAACTAGCGCCCGTGCCGCGTCGAGTCGTCACAGAACTTATCGAGGAGCAGAAGCGGGCCGATCTCCTACGCAGTTACGGGATTGAACCCCGTAACCGGCTTCTCTTGTCGGGCCCGCCAGGCAACGGTAAGACCAGCGTCGCGGAGGCCATTGCGGCAGAACTCATGCTCCCGTTCTACGTCATCCGGTACGAGGGTGTGGTGTCCAGCTTCTTGGGGGAGACCGCGGCTAGGCTTGATAGCGCCTTCGAATTCGCTCGCACGCGTCGATGCGTGCTCTTCTTCGATGAACTCGACACCATCGCTAAAGAGCGATCTGATGAACACGAAACCGGAGAGATCAAACGAGTCGTATCCACGTTGCTGCTCCAAGTCGATCGTCTCCCCGCACACGTCATTTTCGTTGGTGCCACGAACCACAGTGAACTGTTAGATCGTGCAACATGGCGCCGATTCCAAATTCGTGCCGAGCTTGATGCGCCTAGCCGCACGCAAGCGACACGCTTCCTAGAACGACTCGCTGCTCGTCTCGGCGGTGATCTCGGCTTCGCTCCCCGAACGCTAGCGGATAAGCTAGCCGGGGCAAGTTACGCGGAATTGGAAGAATTTGCACTGGATGTGCGTCGTCGGGCAATTCTTGAACTCCCAGACAATAACCTGCGTCGAATCGTCCAAGAACGACTCGAACACAGGCGCGATCAGGGAACGGAATGACTGCAGAGCGTAGGCCACTCCTGGCGTTCGGACCGCCAGTCGTAGGTGATCGGCCCTCACAACGTCCGCGAGATATGCCGCGCATTTCGAAGCCGACTGGCGCCCGCCAGAGCACGAGACTCTTGCCCCAGTTTCGGAAACTTGCGGCAGCTTTTGAAGCTGAAAGAGCGCGCCTTGCTGCAGATTCACCGGATGAGGTAGACCCCGCGTTGGTCGTCGTTTTCGATTTAGCGGGGACAGTACAGGATTTTCAGAACGCGATCGACAAGATCGACGGATTTGAGTTCCTATCCCAGTTTCTCGGTGACACTGCGGAGCCCAATGACGACTTCCATATGACAGAGCGTGAAGCGGGCCGTACCGACAAGTATGTGCAGCACTCCTTGAGGCTTATTCATAGGGTGTAGGTGAATATGAGTCCGAGGACTGCGGTGATGGTTTCTGGGAAGGTTTCCGGTGGTCTTCTGTAGCCGGTGTGCAGGACTCTCCAGGTCTTGATGTTGGCGATGACTCGTTCGATCTTGTAGCGGATCTGGTTGACGGCCCGGTTGTAGGCCTTGTCGTCTGGGTGGAGGGGAAGTTTTGCGGGTTTTCTTTTCGGGGTGATCATGCCCAGTCCGATGTATCCCTTGTCGCCAATATGCCTGGGTGGTGACGCCCCGTCGGGCAGGTCGGTGGCGGGGACGTCGAGCAGGCCGCTGCGGCGCAGGGCCTGAGCGTCGTGCGTGCATCCGTCCTGGGGGTCGGAGATCCAGGCCAGGGTCCCTGACAGGGTGCAGGCCACCTGGACGTTCAGCCCCGTGGTCTTGTGCTTACCGGAGTACAGCTCGGGGTGGTCCTTCCAGGACCAGCACTGAAGCAGGGTGCCGTCGATGATCAGCTGGGCCGTGGGGTCCAGGTCCTCCACCGTTGGAACACTGCCGTTCAGGCATGCGGCGATCAGGGGCGTGTAGGTGCTGATGACGCGGGAGACGGTGGCCTGCCAGACGCCGTAGAGCTCGGCGAGCAGCTCCTGGGGCAGGTTGTGCCGCAGGTAGGTCAGGGTCAGGCGCACGCACAGGAACAGCCCCAGCACCCTCGCCCCGAAGACCGGCAGATCGGGGTTCTCGGCGAAAATGGCCTCGCACAGGCCCATAACCTCACACCGAGGGATTCTCGTGCTACTATTCGTCATGGCGGTTTGCTTCTTGGTTGGATTGGCTTAAGCACCAAAGATTCTCTCAAGAGCAAGCCGCCACCCTGCTTAGCGACACGCTATTACCAACAAAACACCCTAAACACCCCTATGAATAAGCCTCTATGGCATGGTATGCCTAAGACGAAGGTTTCCTCATAGGAGTCACTGCTGCCTTTGCTGTTCACGGGATTCTGGTTCTGAAGGAGAGATGATCCATGAGCTGTGAGCCGGAGGAACTCGTCCTCGACGGAATTCCCGCCTTGAGGTGGGGAGAGCCCGGTGGGAGGGCCGTTATCGGTGTGCACGGCCAGTTCTCGAACAAGCGTGATCCCATCATGGCACAGTGCGGCGACGTGATTGCGTCGCGGGGAGACCAGCTGTTCACCTTCGATCTGCCCACCCACGGTAATCGTCGGGACGACAAGGCCTTCAACCCCATGGAGGCGAGTCCCGAGGTACGAACGTTCGCACAGCTGGCCCGCAGCCAGTCGACTGAGATCGGTCTGCTTGCGAACAGTATTGGGGCCTACTTCTCCTTGTGCGACACGCCTGCCGGGACCTTCGAGCGCGCTTGGCTGGTGTCACCGCTTCTTGACCTCGAGTACTACATCCGGGACATGATGGCCGAGTACTCGGTGACCGATGAGCAGCTGGAGGCAGAGACCGAGATCAACACGCCTCGTGGGGTGCTCGAATGGCCCTACTTACGTTTTGTCGAGAAGCATCCGGCGAGGTTGGACATTCCCAGTTGGATTATTCGCGGCGACCAGGATGAAATGGTCCCTCTGGGCACCCTCAGCCGGTTCGTCGGCGCACCCGGGGTCGAACTCGTCCAGATCGAGGGTGGCCAGCACTTCCTTGGCCGACCCCCGTATCTTGACACCGTGGTGGCATGGTTCGAGGAACGCTATCCGGCATGACAAGGACCGTTTGGCGCCTGGCATTCTCGGGAGGGTCTGCGATCATGAGTAGACAGGCCAGCCTCACGGTCAGATGGTGCGGGTCGGGAGCTGCGTTGTTTATCCAGCTTATATATGGTGATGTCGAGCTCCAAAGCGATTGATGAGCTGATTCGACTGTTCGCGCTCTGGCAACAAGACCCGGCAAGAAAATTGGAGCACGGACTCGGAAAATTCAAATATGCATTCCAGCAGCTAACCTCGATCAGGCGCTGGGGGTCAGAAGACCGCATCCGCGAGACTGGTCTTCGCAAACACTGGCAGGAAACTCTCACGATGATCGGTCAATCCATCAACACCGTGAAAGTTGAGGTGGAACTCTGGTACCGGCGTGAGCAAGCGGAACGAGCCGAGGCCGAATCCCATGTCGAACAGATCATAGTTGCGACTGGTGGACGTATTCTCGACAGCTCACAAATTGGCAGTATCTCATATCACGCCCTCCTTGTAGAGCTTCCGATCCAGCAGGTACAAGCGGTGCTCAGGGACGGAGCTGAGGCAATCCATTTGCTCACCGCCGATGACGTGATGTTCGTCAGTCCGTTCACCCCAATGACCATAACCCCAGTGGCTCAGAACCCGGTGGCGGAAGTACGCCTACGGGCAGATATACGGGTTGAGGGGTCTCCGCGTGTAGCGCTTTTGGATGGACTGCCCTTCCAAAACCATGATGCATTGGCAGGTCGGCTCCTGATCGATGACCCCGACGGCGTTGCCGACGACTACCCGATCACTGCCCGTAATCACGGTACAGCCATGGCGTCACTAATTATTCACGGCGATCTGTCATCGGCAGGCGATCCACTTGATCGTCCACTATATGTACGACCAATAATGCGTCCTGACGAGTTTTCAAGCACAGCCGAGCGGGTGTATCCCGACCAGCTATTCCCAGACCTGCTCCATCGTGCTATTCGACGCATCCAGGAAGGTGAAGGCGGCCACGAAGCCACCGCTCCCAGCGTCAGGATTATAAATCTCTCCATCGGGGCACAAGTGCGAGCTCTTACCCGTCGGATGAGCCCTGTTGGTCGGCTGCTGGATTGGCTTGCTCAGAGCTATAATCTGCTTTTTATCGTTAGCGCCGGAAACCATACCGACCCAATTACAATCCCGGCGACATCCGCAAAGACGGTGGAGGACGCGCAGCGTGCGGCCGTGCATGCCACCTATAGCGACAGCATTCTTAAGGGAATTCTACCTCCCGGCGACGCGCTCAACGCGCTGACGGTCGGCGCTACCCATGACGACGGACTGGGCTGTATCGAAGTAGCCGACTCGGTGTGGGATATCACCAGTCGTGGGGTACCGGCCTACTATGGGGCAACCGGGCCCGGCGTAGGTCGTTCGATCAAGCCCGACCTGCATTATATTGGGGGTAGAGCGCTTTACGTTCGCCCCATTATCGGGTCGGATGAAGACCAGGTGGACTTAGAGTTAGCTCGAACAGCTCAGACCGGCCCAGGACTTCAAGTTGCAGCGCCCGCCAAGGATGGTGCTAAGAACAAGACAGCCTTCACGTTCGGTACCAGCAACGCCACCGCGCTGGTGACGCGCGAAGCAAGCCGGTTGTTCGATATCCTTGAATCCGGCATAGCGGAGCCTGAAGAATCGCGCATGCCGGACGCTCAATATCACCCCCTGCTTGTAAGAGCTCTTCTTGCGCACGAAAGCAGTTGGGGAGGATGGAAGGCACAGTTCTGCCGGGAGCTAGACATCCCTCGAAAGGATGTCCGCCGAAAGCTTTCCGCACTGCTCGGATACGGCAAGCTCGATCCTGCGCGCCTCGGTACAGCCGCCACCAATCGTGCGGTATTGGTCTCCGGTGGCCGTATTGGTGGGAATGAGCGTCACACTTACGAGGTACCGCTACCACCGTCGCTCCGATCACGAGCAGAGTGGCACTGCTTCACCATCACACTGGCCTATGCGGCTCCGACGGTAGGAGAACTAAGCCGTTATCGCAGGGCGAAGGTATATTTCGACACCCCAGACACAAAGCTTGCAGCAGGCGATCGGATAGAAGGGGAACGCCATGCCGTGAGACGCGGAAGCCTCCAACATGAGATCGTTCAAGGTTCACGAGCGATGACCTTTGAAGATGGCGATATTTTTCCGGTCCACGTTGAGTGCATGGATGACGCCAAACATCTCGCTAAGGATGATAAGGTTCGATACGCACTCGTGGTATCCGTCGAAACGGCCGAAGGAGTGTCAACAGCTATTCATGACGAGGTTAGAGTGAGACTCCGTCAACGCGCACGCGAGCGAGCTCAGGAGCGCGTGCGAGGGTAACGTATTTGTACTACCGATTCCGACCATGGACCTGACTCATGACGGTTAGTGTGCTGGGGGTGGGGTGCTCAGGGCGGTGAGAATTTGCTCGGCCTTGGGGGTTAGTTGTGGTGCGGCGGTGAGGTGGTGGCCGTTGAGGTTGATGGTGACCTCCTGGAGGGGTTTAAGGGTGCGGATGATGCGTTTGATGCTGATCCCGGTGGCCTCCTGGAGGTGGCGGGCTACGGCCAGGGAGGCCATGACCATGGTCAGGTGGGCCTCGATGGCGTCTCGGGTGTGGTGGAAGACGGGGCGGGCTGGCAGGTCGTGCTTGCTCATCCGCAAAGGACTGCTCGGGCGTGCCACAGCTCGTGGTAGGAGGAGACGACCTCACCGGCGTCTATCAAGCGTGCGGGGATGTTGGTGACGTAGCCCTTGAGACCCACCAGGGACCTGGCCCTGGCGATGGATGCCTCATCGAGGACCTGGTCTCCCTTGCGGGTGGTGACAAAACGTGTGGACTTGGGACGCTTCTCGCCGGCGATGACGGCCCTGGCGCGATTGGCCTGAGCGGTGAGGGTCTGGTTGTCCCGGGCCACGCGTTTCTTGGAGTAGGCCCATACCGCTCTCCATGAGCCTGGATGGGTCTCCGGGGCCCATACCGGCTCGGCCTTGCGGCTCTTGTCCCGCTCGGTGTTCGAGCCTCTTCTGGGGGTGATGGTGTCGATGACCTGGCCGTCGGTGAAGGCGTCCCCGTGCCAGTGGAAGTGGGCCTCCAGGTCCCCCGGGGCGCGGGTGGTGCGTGAACCGACGATGAAGCCGACTCCGGCCTCATCCAGGGCGTTCAGGTTGGCGGCCGAGAGCATGCCGGCGTCAGCGACTACGACCAGGGGCTCGACCTTGGCGGCCTGGCGGAACTGTTCAACGACACCGACAATCGTGGTGGTCTCAGCCCGGTTGCCCTCCCAGCAACCAATTCTCAGGGGGAAGCCGGCCCGGTCGACCAGCAGCCCGACGATGATCTGGGGGTCGACCCTTCTCTCTTTGGAGTAGCCGACCTTGCGCAGCTCGTCCTCCTTCTCGGTCTCGAAGTAGAGCGTGGTGACGTCGTAGAGACACAGTGACACGTCGCCGGCGGCCATGGCGTGCTTCAGAGCCGCGGCACTGATGGCCTGGCGGTAGTCGCGCTCGATGCAGCGACCCAGGGAGCGGAACAAGGTCCGCACGCTAGCCGACTCCAGGCCCAGGTCTGCCAGCATGCAGGGCACCTGGGCCTTGGAGGTCGGCTCGATCAAGCGCGCCAGAACCATCTGCTCAAAGGCCCGATCACCACCGACCGCCTCGCCCAGTCCCAGGCGGGTATACGCCCCGTGCAGAAC
>NZ_JH711481.1:0-33677 GCF_000269805.1 Actinomyces massiliensis 4401292 | reverse complement strand
TTAGAGTGAGACTCCGTCAACGCGCACGCGAGCGAGCTCAGGAGCGCGTGCGAGGGTAACGTATTTGTACTACCGATTCCGACCATGGACATCACGCATCACTACGCCGACCGATCGTAGGTGCGTGCGCACCGTCTCGGCATCGAATCCGAGCTGTGCACCGACGGTCGCGAGCGATTCACCAGTCTCGTAGCGACGCTGCATTTCGCACACCTGTTCAGCAGTGGGTGCCTGTCGCCGGATCGACACGCCGCGCGACCGGAGACGCGCTGCGAGCCGCGGACGGCTGACACCCAGGTCGCTCGCGATTGTTCGCAACGTCTGCTCATCCTTGTAGCGCCGTTCGGCTTATCGAAGCATCGCGTCGGTTAGTCGGGGAATAGGCTGAGGAGCGGCTTCACGCGCGCGTGAAGCGGTGCCCGCCCGTGACCTGCGCTTCCGTATGGTGTTGACGACAGACCGTGGACGTGGAAGGACGGGGTCAGGTTCGAACACTATCTCGCTACCTCCACCGAAGTTTGCGCATCCCTTCACCGAGATCGGTCGTACTCCGCATCGAGATCGTGGTGTCCCGATACATCCGTGACGTCGGGCGTCTTGGGTGCGGTACCTCGGGGGCCTGCCCGGGCTTTGTCGCTCCCGCTCGGAAATGCCCTGAAGCTCCGAGCAAGACCGCCCATGCGCCTCACCCGCCCTGAACTTGGTCATCGTGAGGGCGGGAGGCGTTCGAATATCCAGATTCGGGGCAAACGCGTCCGAAGACTTCCCGATGTCCTGACTAGACCGTTGAAATCATGCGGTTTTTTGGGCGGCGCGGAGGCGCCTGGCCTCGTTTGTCGCGAATCGTGACGACGCTGGCGGCTGGAACTCTCGTCCATGACGGTGCTCAAGCGCCCGCGAGTGCCTCGGCCTGTTGCGGGGTCAGTGTTGCGTGTTGACGGCGCCGAGTGTGTCCAAAACGGAGGAGATTGACCCGGGCACCATGCAGCGCGACACCCAAAACACCAGGTCATCGCAGGTTTTCTTAGAGATATCCAGACCACCGGGGCTTTAATCTCCTCCGCTTTGGACACACCCGACCCAGCAAGCCCCGATCGACCTCGCAGGTGCACCGGCCCACCTCAACGAAAACGACCGGCTCCTCGGGAAAGACACATAAAGACCCATCAACAAGCCTCTAAGCCTCAATGCCTCGTTTTCGCGTTGGTGGTGTCGCGTTCGGCCAGGGCAGCGAGGGTGCGCAGCTGCTTGCGCATCATCACCAGATCGCCCCAGGCCAGCAGATACCGGCGGGTGCGGCCCAGAACTCGTCCAATCGGTAGCATCCACATCACCGCCGACAGACGCGTGCGCTCCGCGTCCGCCGCCTCAATGCTGTAGGTGAGGTCGATTGCGCCGAACGCCGCCGTCGGCCAACCCTCCTTCATCCGCAACCTCACCGAGGACGGTGCCGCGAACCCGACCAACTCGAAGATCGTCATGAAGGACTGACCGACCTCCAGCCCGGTCAATGAGGGATCAGCTTCGCGCGGACTGCGCCGCCCGAAATTGTCCAGCCAGTCGTAGGAGTACGGTGCACGCCGCAACTGACACACCCACCCGAACACCGTCTCCGCAGGCGCGTCCACGACAACCGAGCGCACCACCGGCCGAGCGTCCGCCGCACCGGCGGGGGCCAGGAGCTGGACATCGGTGGCCGGCTCGCCCCATACCCACGGCAGCCCGCACCTGTGCCGCATATGCGGAGCGTTTTCAGCAGTATTAGAAACCACTTTCTAATACTATGGCGGCGACCCGACCTCGCGGCGGCGGAATCGTACGGTTGTGGCTATGAGGCGTGAGCGCATGAGAGCAGTCCTCTATAGCGGAGTATCTAGATGCCTGACCGCCTCACGGCAGTCCGGAGGAAGGCGGTCCATCAAGGCGCAGCTCGATCCGTTCGGCGGGGAGGGGGAGTCGCTGAGCGGACGCAGGTGCTGCTGAGCGAAAGCAGGGGGAGCACTTGCGGCGCCGTCCTGGGCGGGGGCTCGTCTCGGCGTCCATCTTGTTGGTGCGCTGTTCAGGCGTCCAGCGGGGTCAGGACGGCGATCGTCCACTTATCGCCATTGCGCACGAGCTGGTACATGCTCCGCTCGTCTGGGGCGCCGCCGTGGTGGTGCCAGCTCACGTCGGCCCAGATGCTGTGCCCGGTCGCTGCGACGACCTCCACCGCGGCATCGCTCCTGGAGACGCCCTCGTACTGGCCGAAGGCCCCGGCGAAGAACTCCTCGGTCTGGCGAGCATCGGACACGGCGATGGCCTGCTCGGGGAACTCGATCAGTGCGGGCACCGCGTAATGCTCGGCGATCGCCTTCGCGTCGCGATCGAGCAGGGCGCGGGTGTAGGAGTCGAAGAATTCCCGGGCGATGATGTCGTGGATCTCGTGGTTCTCATGGATCTTGTGGTTCATGACAGCCACACTATGCAGATACCCTGACACGCCTATGTCATGGTTACTCTGGTGTTCGTGAATCAATCCCCTGGACAGGCGGCGGCCGCGTCTCGTGACTCCCATCTGACTCTGCGACGAGTCGAGCGCCAGCAGTACCTCATCGAACGGTTGCACGCGAGCCGGACCAGGCTCACCCACGGGCGTCTCGCCGACGAACTCGGCGTCACCGAACGCACCATCGCCCGCGACATCGAGCGCCTGATCCATTCCGGAGTCCCGATCATCGCGGTCCCGGGCCGCGGAGGGGGCGTCGCGATCGAGAACGACGCCCCCGTCGGACCGATCGAACTGGACCTGCCCGAGATCGCCGCCCTCATGGCCAGCCTGGCTGCCGTGGGCCCCACGGTCAGCGCCTCCGCGGCCTCCGCCATGAACAAGCTCGCCACAGCGCTGAGCCCCGCAGCGCTGAGTCCATCGGCTTGAACCCGGCGGCCACGGCAATCACCGCCGGAAGGTGCGCTCGCATCGATGCGATTTCGTGACCCGCGCCCACTGGGTCCGATATCTCGCCGTTATTCAGTCATATCGGCGCCGTTGTGCGGTCTCGACCGGCAGGGCGGGCTCATCGACGGGCATTGACCGCCCGAAAATCACTTAGGTAAGTTGAGCCTAGCTAAGGGTTGCCTCTGATCTCGAGGCGGGCGCATGAGGGGCTCTCTCATGGTGCGCCTTCGGATCGTTGCTCGGGTGCCGTGCCGTCGTTGAGGAGTTGCTTTGCATGACGCAGTCAGTGGCCGACGGATCGGCGTGATCGGCTCGCACGGCGCGGTCGGTGGCCTCGTGGTCGAGCTCCTGCGCCAGGCCGGCTGCGAGGTCGCGTGCGGCAACAGAACCAGGCGAAGCCCCGAGGAGCGGACCGCCATCATCGATGCTCGTCGCCCCGAGACCATCCGCGAGTTCGCCCAGGGTCACGAGGTCGTCGTGAACTGCGCCGGCCCTTCTTACCTCATCGGGGATGCGGTGGCCGCCGCGCTGCCGGCCGGGGTGATCTACGTCGACCCGTTCGGGGGCAACGCCTTCGACGGCGATGCGGGCCAGCAGGCGCGCATCATCAACGTCGGTTGCACGCCCGGGCTCAGCGGCTTGCTGACGCGTCACCTGGCCGGGCTCCTCGACGACTGCGAATCGGTCATGGTGTGCTGCGGCGGCCGCGAGAAGGGCGGCGTCGCGGGGTTCGCCGACATCATCCTCAGCACCCGGGCCGGTTACGGGCACCCGAACCGGATGATCATCGACGGCGAACTGGCGGATCACGAGGCGAGCCGGTGGGAGGCCGAGGACACCGACGCCTTTCCCGACGACGCCGAGGTGCTGCGCTCGGTCTTCGTCACCGACGAGCTGCGGATGGTCGCACGCGACTGCCGGATCCGGCGGCTCAACGGGCTGCTGGTCATCCCCGACCGCGACTCCCTGCATCTGCTGCTGAAGGCGATGACCCACGGCGACCTCGACGACCACCAGGAGCTCATGCAGCTGTTCGCCGAGATCGACGCCGCGAAGTCGCACCTCGACTCCGGCAGGGACCACTGGTTCATCCTGCAGGTCGCCGCTCGTGGAACCGTCGACGGCAGGCCCGTGAGGACTTCGATCAGCGTCCGGGCCGACAACAGCAGCATCCTGACCGCGATCCTGATCGTCCAGGCCGTGCTCCTGGCACTGGAGGCCGGGTGCGCCCCCGGGGTCCAGTGGGGGCATGAGTTCCTCCGAGTCCCCGCGGTCCTGGACGCCCTGGGTATGAGCGGCATCGAGGTGCGCGAGACGCCGCCCACCAGTGTCTCGGCCATTTCCGACTGGGCCGAGGAGGACGACTCGGGCTTCATATGATCCGGCGTCCCCGGATGCTCAATCCCTACTAATCCCAACCAATCCCTACTCCCCCTGGGTGGCTGCAGTCGGCGTCGTCGGCGTCTCGGCTGTGCGCCACCACCCTAGGAAGGCCACATCCCATGGATACCCTGCGAGTCGTCGTGTGCGGCACGACATTCGGCCGCATCTATGCCGCCGGCGTCCGCGCGCTCCCGGACAAGTACGAGCTGGTCGCCATGATGTCCAGGGGCAGTGCGCAGTCGAGGCGGTTCGCGGCGGAGGTCGGCGTTCCTCTGTGCACCAGCATCGATGAGCTGCCGAAGGTCGACCTGGCCTGCGTCGTGGTCCGCTCGGGGATCATAGGCGGGGCGGGGTCGCAGATCGCCCAACAGCTGCTCGCCGCCGGCAAGCACGTCCTCATGGAGCACCCGATCCACCGCGATGACGCCGTCGCCTGCTACCGCGAGGCGGCACGTGCCCGCACGAGCTTCTGGCTCAACACCTTCTACCGCCACAGCTCCACGATCAAGCAGTACCTGCGGATGGTCGATGTGCTGCGCGAGCGCTATGGAATCCTCCACCTGGAGGCCGAGTGCAGCATCCACTTCCTGTACTCGATGCTCGACGTGATCGGGAGGATCACCGGTGGCTTCACCCCGTGGCACCTCAATGACCGCGCTGAGGATCTGGGGGTGTTCACCACGGTCACCGGGTTGGTGAGGAACACCCCGTTGCGTCTGCAGGTGGTCAACAGGATGAACCCCGAGGCCCCCGACGACTTCGTGCACCTCGGTCACAGGATCACTGTGTTCACCCCCGGCGGGAACTTGGTGCTCACCGAGAGCGACGGGCCGATCATCTGGCACCCGAACGCCGCCGGACCCCGGGATGAGGCGGGCGTCCTCGAGGTCGACGCCGACGAGAGCCTCAGCTCGTTCCGGCTGCACGAGAGCCTCGCCGTCGAGCCCGAGGTGACCAGGCGGATCCAGTACGAGCGCATCTGGCCGGTCGCGATCGCCGAATGCCTCGACGTCATCTATGACGAGCTCAACGACCCCGGCTATCGGGCGCACGAGGCCGAGTACCTGCTCGCCCTGTGCTCGATCTGGACACGCGTCGGACAGCTCATCGGCCCCTCGCGGGCCTTCGGAGCCGAGTTGTCGTCCACCCATCTCGACCTGGCGCAGCTCACCCGGCTTGCCGCCCACCTGCATCGGTGACGGTGCCCCTGAATGCCCTGAATGCCCTGAACCACCCCTAAGTCACGATCGAAGTTTGCAGGAGGTCTGTTGTGGACATCGCGGAGATGATCGAGGAGTTCCAGTCCCGGGGAGTTGCCCTGTGGGCCAATGGCGACCGGCTCGGCTACCGCTCGCCGAAGGGAGTCCTGACGCGGGAGGACCTGGCCGCGCTCAAGGCGCGCAAGGAGGAGGTCCTGGCCCACCTGCGCGAGCGGGACGCCATCGGCCACGACGAGCAGGCGCGCTTCGAGCCCTTCCCGATGACCGACATCCAGCGGGCCTACGCGACCGGCCAGTACTCCGGCTACGAACTGGGCGGTACGGGCTGCCACAGCTATGCGGAACTGCTCGCTCCGCCGCTGGACCGCGAGCGCTTGGAGGCCGCCTGGCACGAGCTGATCCGCCGTCACGACATGCTCTCGGCCGTGGTGATCCCTCCGGACTCCCTGCGCGTCGTCCCCTTCGAGGAGGGGCCGGTGCTGGAGGAGATCGACCTGCGGGGCCACGATCCGCGCACCCCCGATGAGGACTACCTGCGGTACCGCAGCGAGCTGGAGGATCGCAGGTACCCGCTGGGCGCCTGGCCGCTGCACGAATTCCGGCTGCTGCAGTTCGATGCGTGCAGCATTCTGCAGTTCTCCGTGGACATGATCATCGCGGACTTCGTGAGCGTGAAGGTGATGACCCAGGAGCTGATGGACCTCTACGCGGGGCGGCGGCCGGCGCCCCTGGCCGAGGCGACCTTCCGCGACATCATCATGGCGCGCACCCGACGGGCGGCCGACCCCGCCGGCTCCGCGGAGTACGAGAGCGCCAAGCAGTACTGGGCCGAGGCGATCGAGACGATGCGGGACAAGCCCTCGCTGCCGCTCGAGCATGCGTCGGCTCCGAGCGACGACGAACCGGCGCGCTTCACCAGACGCGTGTGGAAATGCGGACCCGAGGCCTGGGAAGCCTTTACCCGCCGTGCCGGCAGGAACGGCGTCACCCCGTCCAATGTGCTGCTGACCGCCTATGCCGATGTCATCCGCCGGTGGTCCTCGAGCGGCGACTTCTGCGTGAATGTCACCTCGATGAGCCGCGACCAGGCCATCAAGGGGGTTGAGCGGATCGTGGGCGACTTCACCGAGGTGGTCGTCCATGCCTGCCGCCCCCGGCCGGGATCCTTCCTCGAGCGGGTCCGCGCCACCCAGAAGCAGCTGTTCGACGAGCTGTCCCACGCCGCCTTCCCCGGGGTCGAGGTGCTGCGGGAGCTGGGGCGCGCCAAGGGCGCGCCGGCCATCGTTCCGATCGTGTTCACCAGCGCCCTGGGCGCCGGTCTGCGCCATGATGAGGGACAGGCGTACGAGCTGGTCCACGGCGTCAGTCGAACCCCGCAGGTGTGGATCGACTGCCAGGCCTTCGAGGACGACGCGACCTGCAACGTCAACTGGGACGTGCGCGACGGCGTCATCGCTCCTGAGATCCTCGACGACATGTGGGCGGCGTTCACCGGCCTGCTCGACCGCCTCGTCGACGACGAGGAGACCTGGCACCAGGACGAGGTGGTGAGCCTGAGCTCCGGGACTCGGGAGATACGCGCGCGCGTCCACGACACCGCGCAGGAGCGCATCGCCCGCAGTCTCCAGGACGGTTTCTGGGAGCAGGCGCGGCGCGCCCCCGAGCTCCCGGCGCTCGTCTGGGGGGACACCACCTACAGCTACGACCGGCTGGCGGCCCACGTCGAGGCGCTTCAGACCCGGTTGTCGGGTGTCGGCCGCGGAGATCGGGTCGCCATCGTCCTGGGCAAGGGCGTGTGGCAGGTCGCCGCCGCCCTCGCCGTGGTCTCCGCGGGCGCCGCCTACGTGCCGATCGACCACGATCAGCCCCCTGCCCGGCAGCATCGCATGATCTCGCTGTGCCGTCCCGCGGCGATCATCGCCGACGGCCTCTACACCCCGTCCCAGGGGCACCCCGCGGTTATCGACGTGGACGCCCTGGAGGCGGGATCCTGGAGCGGGGCGGTGCCGGAATCCGGTCCCGTGGACGACACCGCCTACATCATCTTCACCTCGGGAAGCACCGGGACGCCCAAGGGCGTGGTCATGACCCATGCGGCGGCCATGAACACCATCGACGACGTCAACGAGCGCCTCGGGCGCGGTAGGCCCCGCACGGTGCTCGCACTGTCGAAGCTGTCCTTCGACCTGTCGGTCTACGACATCTTCGGCGCCTTCGCCAGCGGCGGCACCCTCGTCCTGCCGCTCGAATCGGAGTCCAGGGACCCGAGCCGCTGGATCGCCCTGATGGCGGACAACCGCGTCGACACCTGGAACACCGTCCCTGCGCTGTTCCAGATGCTCCTGCAGGAGCGCGAGGCGGCCGGGCAGCCGCCCGACCCCGGCATGGACCTGGTCATGCTGTCCGGGGATCTCATCGTGCGCACCCTGCCGGCCGCTGCCGCACCGCAGTTCCCGAACGCCGAACTCATCAGCCTGGGCGGCGCCACGGAGGCGGGCATCTGGTCGATCTTCCACCCGATGACCGATCACGCCCCCGATGCGACCATCCCCTACGGCACGGCCCTGTCGAACCAGGGCGTGTGGGTCCTCGACGAGTTCGGCCGCGAATGCCCCGACGGCGTCCCGGGCCGCATCCACATCTCCGGCGACAGCCTCGCCACCGGGTACTTCGACGACCCGGAGACCACCGCTGCCAAGTTCTACGTCTCCGACAGGTCCGGCATCCGCGTCTATGACACCGGAGACATCGGCAGCTACCGCGCTGACGGCGTGATCGAGTTCCACGGACGCGCGGACCACCAGGTGAAGATCAACGGCTACCGGGTCGAGACCGGTGAGATCGAGTCCGTGCTGGAGAGTCATGAGGGCGTGGAGCGGGCCGTCGTCATCACCCAGGACGTCGATGGGCGCAAGAGGCTGCGCGCCTTCGTGACCCCGTCCACGGTCGAGGGGATCGGGGCCGGTCCTCAGAGCGGGGAAAGGCGGAGCGAGGAAGGGCGGGGCGAGTACGAGAGGCGGGGCGAGAGTGCTCCGGCCGGGGAGTCGCTGCGCGCCATGCTGGAGCGCCGCTGGGCGCCCGCCGACGCCTCGGCTGACCCGGCTGACCCGGCAGACCCAGCAGATTCAGCAGATTCAGCGACCATCGCCGAGTGGACGCGCGCCGGCAATGAGGCATCCTTGGCTGCGCTGCTGGCGGCATTCCAGGGGGCCGGGGTGTTCCTGGTGCCCGGCAGGCGCCATGACCTGGCGGAGATCACCGAGAGGATCGCCCCCGACGACGAGTACCGCGGCCTCGTGGGGCGCTGGCTGCAGATCCTGGTCGCCGAGGGGCTCGTCGCCTCCGACTCGCAGGGCTATTCCATTACCCGGGAGGCTCTGGACGGGTTCCGCATCGAGAAGTGCTGGGACAGGTTCGAAGAGCTGGAGAACCGAGTCCGCAACAGCCCCGTGCTCTTCGCCTACCAGCGACATGCGGCGACGACCCTGCTGGGCCAACTGCGCGGCGAGGTCAACCCCGTCGATCTGTTCTTCCCCAAGGGCGACACCGAGAACGCCCGTGCCATCTATGGGCAGAACAGGATCAGCAAGGCGATCAACGCCGCGGTCGCCGAGGCTGTGGTGGGGATCGTCTCATCCCGCGGGGACCGTCCGGTGCGGATCCTCGAGGTGGGCGCGGGTATCGGCGCGACCACGGAGAACATCGTCGGGCGTCTGCCGGGCAACGTGATCGAGTACCGGTTCACCGACATCTCGACCTTCTTCCTGCGCAATGCCAGGCAGACCTATCGGGACCGCGATCTCGCGGACTTCATGACCTACAGCCTGTTCGACGTGAACGTGGACTGCGCCTCCCAGGACATCGAGCCGGGCGCCTATGACGTCATCATCTGCGCCAATGTGCTGCACAATGCGGTGAACATCGAGGAGGCCTTCGCCCGGCTCGATCAGCTGCGGCGCGGAGGCGGTGTGATCGTGATGGTCGAGCCGGTCATCGAGCTCTACGCGGCCCTCATCTCCATCTCGATCAAGATGAGCCTGGTTCCGTTCACCGATCACCGCGCCGATTCGCACAAGGTGTTCATCGACGACGCTGAGTGGGACCGTGTGTACGAGGCGACCGGCCTGCGCCGGTTGGCCGACTACCCGGCTGAAGGGGATCCTCTGCGTGAGTGCGGTCAGCGCCTGATCGTCGTCGGCGACCCCGCCGACCCCGCCGACTCAGCCGGCCCTGCTGGTTCCGTTGCCGTTACTGTCCCTGCTGCCTCCACGGTCGATGAGGACGACCTGCTCGCCCATATGCGGGCCAACCTGCCGGGCTACATGGTTCCCGCATCGGTGCGGATCATGGATGAGCTGCCGCTGAGCGCGAACGGGAAAGTCGACCGCAGGGCTCTCGCCCAGTCCTACGAGTCCGGGGGCGCCGTCGAGGACCCGAGGGCCGCTCAGCCGCTCAAAGGTCTGGAGAGCCGGATCGCGGAGGTTTGGAGAGAGGTTCTCGAGGTCTCCGAGATCGGTCGCGAGGAGGACTTCTACGCCGCCGGCGGCGACTCGCTGCTGATGGCCGAGGCGGTCACCCGTATGCGCCGGGAGGTGCCCGGCCTGCAGGATCGGACCTGGGACTTCATCATGCGCGAGATGCTCAAGCATCCCACGATCGCTGGAATCGCCGAGATGGCGGGCTCCGGCGCCCCGGCGCCCCGGGATGACGAGGCTCGTGAGGCCCCTGCGGATACGCCCGACCGTGTCGAGGCTCCTGAGGCCCCCGCCCCGATGCCGGCCCTGTCCACCATCGCGAGCGGTTCCCCGAATGGTTCGAAATGCCTGCACATCTACCGGATTCCGCAGGGGGCGCGATCCTGCCGGGTCATGTTCCACGCCGGCACCGGGCGCCTCAAGGACTACGAGTTCCTGGTCCCGGAGCTGCTCGACAGGGATCCGGGGCTCGCCCACGTCGGGTTCACCGCCGGCGACTCCGACGACTACCTCGACTGCCCGACCCGGTCACTGATCAGCGACCGGGCCCGGGTGTACGCCCAGGAGCTGCTCGCCCTCGACATGGACAGCTACGAGCTGGTCGGTTACTGCATCGGCGGGTTCTTCGCCCTCGAGACCGCGAAGGTGCTCACCGAGCTCGGCCGCGAGGTCGGCAGGGTGGTGTGCATCAGTACCCACCTGTGCCCGCACCGCGTGGCGAACGAGCTGCTGTGCGAGTTCGCCTACGGCTGCGTCTTCGACGCCGACCTGCCCGCGATGGGGGCCGAGTTCGACTTCCCGACCCTCACCGAGGGCCTGTACCACATTCTCGACGGGGTCAACCGGGACATCACCGACGACGAGCTGTGCGCCCTCGACGGCCGGTTCGCAGCGGTGGGCAGGTTCTTCACGACGCTGTCGGAGCTGTCGCCGCGCGCCCGGCGCAAGAGGATCTACTCGGCGATCCGCGGCTTCGACGCCGAGGCGGAGTCGGCCCGCGCGATGCTCGACATCCTCTACGACGTCTTCCGCCACTCGCTGCGGGGAACCATCGGCTACGTGCCCGACATCTACATGGGCGAGGTGCTCGTGCTCCAGCCCGCCGGGGATATCCAGGGCTTCTACCCGCAGTTGGGCGGGGACGTCGATTGGCCCGCCACAGCGTTGGGCGAGCTGGAGGTGCGCACCATCTCCGGATCCCACGCCACCTGCCTGCTCGAGGAGAACTTCCGCTCCCTGCTGCCTGCCTTCGAGCGGGGGGAGTGATCATCATGATGACGGTCGGGCACATCGTCTACAAGGCCGACGATCTCCAGGCGGCGGTCGAGAAGTTCCGCGCGCAGGGATTCGAGGTCGAGTACGGGCGGGCGAAGAATCCCAGCAATGCGCTGATCTACTTCTCCCAGGGGCCCTACCTGGAGATCCGGACCGGGGTCACCATGCCCGCTTTGATCCGCCGCTACCTGCGGTTGATCGGACATGGGCAGATGGTCGATACCAGTGATGCGGTCGCCGGCATGCCCGAGGGCTACTCCCGGGTCGTCTTCGAGGTCGATCGCGAGGACTTCGGCCGCTTGAAGGCGATCTGCCAGGAGCGCGGGGTCCGCACCGTCACTGCGCGGATCTCCCGGAAGGACCCCCATGGACGCAGGCTCGCCTGTCGGTGCCTGTGCCCCGACGACTGGGCGATCCCCATGTTCGTCACCCGATTCGCCGCCGACACGCACCGTGACGCCCCGCACCCCAACGGGATCACGAGGATGGACCGGATCGAGTTCGAGGGCACCCGGACCGCGGTGGAGATCTGCCGCTTGGCGGGAGCGGACGATCTGCTCGCGTGCAGTGTCGGCGCCGGCGCCATCCGGGCGGAATTCGTCTGAAGGAGCGCGACATGAACATCGACAACGTCTTGACCCGCTACGAGGACAGCGGTCACCTGGCGCGCAAGAGCCTGTGCCAGGAGCTCCATGAGGCCGGACTGCGCCGTCCCGACCACCCGGCCGTCGTGGCTCATGACGCGAGGCTGACCCACGCGGAGCTCGAGCGAGCGATCGCCCAGTTCGCCCGGGACTTCGCCGCCTGGGGCCTGGCTGAGGGCGACCAGGTGCTCGTTCAGCTGCCCAACAGCGCAGCCTATGTCGTGACCCTGTTCGCGCTGATGCGCATCGGGGCGGTCCCGACCCTCATGCTGCCCTCGCACCGACAGGCCGAGGTGCGGGCACTGGCCCGTGAACTGCATCCGGTCGCCTACATCGGCGGTCGTGACCAGCTCGGGTTCGACTGCGTTGAGATGGTCGAGCAGATGGACCTGGACGAGCTCGGGTTCCGGATGATCTGCGCCGACGGCGGGCAGCCCCGCGCGGGCGCCGTGCCGCGGATACTGCTTCCCGACCCGGGCGCGGTCCCGCAGGAGCCGATCGCCCCGATCACGCGGTGGCCCCACCACCGATCCGTCGCCTTGAACCTGCTGTCGGGCGGCACCACCAGTGAGCCGAAGATCATCCCGCGCATCCACGAGGCATACGCCTACAACGCCAGAGCCGCCGCTCGGCGTTGCCGGGTCGGGCCGGACACCGTGTACATGGCGGTGCTGTCGACCTCCCACGACCTTCCGCTCGCCCAGCCCGGACTGATCGGCACCCTGCTCGGCGGCGGCACCGTCGTCATGTGCCTGAGCGCGGCCTTCGACGAGGCATTCACCGCTATCGAGGCGAACCGGGTGACCCTGACCGCGGTCGTCCCCGCAGTCGCCGAGGTCTGGTACGAGGCCGCCGAATGGTACCCGGCCGACCTGTCGTCCCTCGAACAGGTCATCATCGGCGCTGCGAAGCTCGACGAGGACCTGGGCAGAGGGCTGATGGACAGGCTCGGCGTGATCATCCAGCAGGGTTACGGCCTGGGCGAGGGGATCACGACATTCACTCGTCTGGACGATCCGACCCCGGTCGTCCTGAGCACCCAGGGGAAGCCGATCTCCGACGCCGACATCCTCCGCATCGTCGACCCTCAGGGACACGACCTCGGCCCGGGGGAGCCGGGCGAGGTCATCGAGAAGGGCCCCTACACCTTCTTCGGGTACTCCGGATCCCGCGCCGGGGACGACTGCTTCACCGAGGACGGCTTCTTCCTCACCGGGGACCGGGGCTATCTCACCGAGGACGGGGATCTGGTCATCTGCGGGCGGGTCGTCGAGCAGATCAACCGACTGGGGGAGAACGTGTCCCCCCAGGAGGTCGAGCAGCTGCTGCGGCAGATTCCGGGGGTCCGCGGGGCGGCGGTGTTCGCGATGCCGGACAGCGCCCTCGGCGAGAGGACCGTCGCCGCCCTCGTCGTCGAGAAGGAGATCGATCGCGGGGCCGTCCGCGAGGAGTTCATGGCCAGGGGGGTCGCCCGCTACAAGGTGCCGGATCAGGTGTTCGTGGTCGATGCGATCCCGCTGACCAACATCGGCAAGGCCGACAAGAAGCTGCTGCGTGTGATGGCCCAGGCGTGCGCGGACGACCGACAGGACTGAGGAGAAGGACGTGCTCACCAAGGAAGAGATCCGTGACGAACTGCTGGGCGCTCTCAAGGAGATCGTCGGCGGGCGGACCGAGATCGCCGAGGACGACAACCTGCTCGCCCTCGGCCTCGAATCGCTGCCGACCATGCGGCTGCTCGCCGGCTGGATCAAGCAGGGCTACCGCGTGTCCTTCGGCTCGTTCATGCGGCGTCCGACGGTCCAGGAGTGGGCGACGATGCTCGCCGAGGCTGCTCCGGATGCGGCGGATGCGGCGGAAGCACCTCACGACGACGGCGGCTCAGATGCCGGCTCCGCGAGCGCCGCGAAAGCTCCGATGGCCGAGGCTGGAGAGGCCGAGGTCGGGGAGGCTGGGGAGGCCGACCTGCCCGCGGGTGACCACGAGCCCTTCGACCTGACCGACGTCCAGTACGCCTACTGGGTCGGCCGCGGGCAGTCCCTGCAGTTCGGCGGGGTCGGCACCCACGGCTACGTCGAGGTCGAGGCCGGCAGGCTGGACGTCGCCCGGCTGCAGGACAGTTGGACGACGATCCTGCGCGCCCATCCGATGCTGCGGTCCTGCTACACCGGCGACGGCAAGCAGTACGTGCTTCCCGAGCCGGTCAACGCCAGCGTCGAGGTGCACGATCTGACCGGCCTGGACGACCACTCCCTCCAGGAGAGCCTGGCCGGGATCAGGGAGCACCTGTCGCACCGCCTTCTGGCCATCGACGAGGGCCAGGTGGCCTGCCTGCAGGTCAGCCTGCTCTCCGCGGACCGGGCGATCATCCACTTCGACATCGACCTGCTCGTGTGCGACGTGCAGAGCTTCCAGATCATTCTTCGCGATCTCGCCCACCACTACGCGACCGGCGAGGCCCCCGATGTCGACCCGTCGTGGAGCTTCGCCCGGTACTTGGCGGGAAAAGCCCGGGAGAACGCGGCTGCCATCGAGCAGGACCGGACGTACTGGCGCGACCGCCTGGAGGACCTGCCCGCCGGTCCTCGGCTCCCGTTGCGCAGAGGGGCCGACGCGGGCGGCGACCCCCGCTTCGTGCGCCGGGCCCACACCTTCGACATGCGGACGTGGGAGGCGCTGCGGCAGGTCTGCGAGACCCACGGCACTACGCCCTCTATGGTGCTGCTGACGGCCTACGCCCGCACAGTCGGGCAGTGGAGCGAGGACAAGAGGTTCCTCATGGCCGTCCCGCTGTTCAATCGGGATCCGGATCCGGCGATTGAGAACGTCGTCGCGGATTTCACCACGCTGACTCTGACCAGCATCGACCAGACGCGGCCGCGCACCTTCATCGAGGACCTGCGCGCAATACAGGACTCCTTCTACGAGGATGTCGCCCATTCGCGGTACTCGGCCGTGCGCGTCCTGCGCGACCTGCGCACCCGGCGCGAGGAGCAGGTGCTGGCTCCGGTGGTGTTCTCCTGCAACCTGGGCAGTCCCCTGGTCGACGAGGAGTTCATCGACGCCTTCGGGCAGATCGGCTACATGATCTCCCAGACCCCGCAGGTATGGATCGACCTGCAGGTATTCAGCACCGTCGACGGTTTCATGATCATATGCGACGCGCTCGAGCAGCTGTTCCCCGAGGGGCTGCTCGACGACTTTTTCGGCGCGCTGGTCGCCGAGATCACTGCGGCCGTCACCCACGACCTCGCCATCCTCTGCCCGGTCGACAGTCCCGGGGTGATCGCGCGTCGTCGGGACCGGGCCGAGGCGGCGACCTGGCGGTTGCCCGACACGACACTCGTGGCCCAGGTGCTGGCCGCTGCCGAGCGGTATGCGGATCGTCCCGCCCTGCGAACCGCTGATGGACGGGTCACCACCTACCGGGAGCTGGTCGCCCGTGTCCGTGCCGTGGCCGCCGGCCTGGTAGCGGCGGGTATCGGCAGGGGAGAGCTGGCAGCGGTCATGGTCTCGAGGGGGCCCCGGCAGATCATCGGGGCGCTGGGCGTCATGATGGCCGGAGCGGCGTATGTCCCGATCTCTCGGCAGCAGCCCTCCGAACGGATCGCCGCCATCCTGGCCTCTCCCCGGATCGGGCATCTGCTCACCGATGATGACTCCGGTGCTTGGGCCGGCGCCCCCGTGCGGGTCGTCGATATCGACCGTGCGTGCGCCGGCGCGGACGGGGCGGCGGCAACCGCAACGGCGATGACGGCGACGGCGGAGCTGCCCCGGCTGGGGCCCGAGGACCCCGCCTACGTCATCTACACCTCGGGAACCACCGGTACCCCGAAGGGCGTCGAAGTGTCTCACGGCGCCGCGTGGAACACCGTGGCCGAGGTGAACCGCCGACTCGGCATCGGCTGCCAAGACAAGGCACTGGGCGTGTCCTCCTTCGACTTCGATCTGTCGGTTTACGACGCCTTCGGCATGCTGACTGCGGGGGCCGAGCTGGTGACGATCCCGGATGAGAGCCGCCGTGACGCCGAGGCCTGGCTCGAGCTGGTCGCCTCCGAGGGGATCACCGTCTGGAACTCCGTGCCGACCCTGTTCGAGATGCTGCTGGCCGGCGCCGTAGGGGACTCCGCACGGCTGGCGAGTCTGCGCCACGTCCTGCTGTCCGGCGACTGGATCGATGTCGGCCTTCCCGCGCGGATGCGGGCCGTGATGCCCCAGGGCCGCATCCTGGCGATGGGTGGGGCCACCGAGGCCGCCATCTGGTCGAATGCCCTCGAGGTACCGCAGGAGGTGCCCGCCGTCTGGGCCTCCATCCCGTACGGGCGCCCGTTGGCGCGGCAGGCTTACCGGGTGGTGGGCCCTGACGGACGGGACTGCCCGGACTACGTGGCGGGCGAGCTGTGGATCGGTGGCCTGGGCGTGGCGACGTGCTATGTCGATGATCCCGGGCTCAGCGGGCGGAAGTTCGTGTCCTCGGAGGGCGGCCGCTGGTACCGGACCGGCGACATGGGTCGGTTCTGGCACGACGGGACCATCGAGTTCCTGGGCAGGACCGACAACCAGGTGAAACTGCGCGGGCACCGCATTGAGCTCGGCGAGATCGAGGCGGCCTGCGATGCTCTTCTGCCGGTCGAGCGCACGGTGTGCGTCGCCTCGCAGGGGCGGGCCTCGACATCCCTGGTGGCCTTCGCGCAGTTCGCCCCGATCACCGCGATCAGCCCGATCACCGCCTCGGATGGCCTGGGTGATGAGGACTCTCAGTGGTCGGGCTTCGACCTGGCCTCGAGCATCCAACCGGTCCTGGCCGACGAGCGGCTGCGTGCCGCCGTGGACCAGGACGAGGCCCTGCAGCGCTCCTACGCCCTGCAGACCATGCGGCGCTGGGAGGCCGAGCTCTCCGAGCTTTCCGAGCTTTCCGCGGCGAATGACCGGGAGCACCTGTCCGCCCTGCGGCGCACGTGGCGGGGGCGGCTCGCCGGCGAGCAGGGCGGTGCTGAGCAGTTCCCCGGCAGGGCCGGCCTGAACGACACGACCGGCCCGGCCGACATGGATCAGATCGAGCAGCTGGACCGGTTCGTGGCCCCCTTCGAGCGCGCTTTCGTGGGGGCGACCGATGCCCCCACGATCGCCGAGTTCGTCCAGGCCCCGGACTTCGTGCCGGTGGAGGAGTTCCTGGCCTCCCGTCCGCTCGGTCGCCTCACCCACGATGCGCTGCGCGAGGTGGTGGGCGGCCTGAGCCGGGCCCACAACGGGACGGTGCGGATTCTCGAGGTCGGGGCCCGGCGCCCCGAGGAGTCCGCCGACTACCTGCGTGTCGCCGCCCCGAGCTCCTACGTGCTCGCCGACCAGTCCCGTCATCATCTGGATCTGGCCGCGCAGAGGGCTCCCGGCCTGTTCGAACAGCTTCAGCTGCGCGCGTCCGGGGACCAGGGGCCGACTCCCCGCCTCCTCGAGAGAGCGGATCTGGTGGTCTGCAACCAGACCCTCCACCAATGCGCCGACGTCGATGCGATGCTGCGGGAGGTTCGGGGCCTGGTCAAGCCCCGAGGCCTCATGGTCCTGGTGGAGACGACTTCCGCCTCGCCGCTGGCCGATATCAGCGCCGCGTTCATCGCGGGGGAGCACCGCGACCTTCGCGCGGGCACCGGGGAGATGCTGCTCAACGCGCCCCAGTGGAGTGACGCCCTGCGGCGCAACGGCTGGAACCCGCTGGAGCGCGTTGAGGTCACGGATTCCATGGTGCTCGTCGTGGCCGCGAGGGCGGGCGGCGACGAGCCCGAGCCGCTGCCCGCGGCCGAGTACGACCGGGCCGCCGGACTGCTGTCCGCCAGGCTGCCCGAGTACATGATCCCGAAGCGGATTATGGAGATCTCACATTTCCCGCTCACCGGGAACGGGAAGGTCGACCGCGAGGCACTGGCGGGCTTGATCCCCGAGGAGGCCGACGACGACGGCTCCCCGGCGGCTCCCATCTCCGCCGTCACCGCCCTGTCTGCCACCGAACGGCGGCTTGCCGAGATCTGGGACGAACTGCTGGAGACGAGCGCGAGCGCCGACTCCGATTACTTCCGGCTGGGCGGCGACTCCCTCATGGCTACGAGGCTGCGGCGGGCCATCGAGGAGCGCTTCCAGGTGGAGTTCTCTCTGGAGAGCATTTTCGACTCGCCCGTGCTGCGCGATATGGCGGCCAGGATCGAGGAGCTCGAGGAGATCGCGCAGATCGAGGGGGCGGCATCCCGGGCGGGAGTAGAGGCCGGTCTGCCCCCGATCGTGCACGGCGAGGACCAGTTCGCGCCCTTCCCTCTCACCGAGGTCCAGCAGTCCTATCTGATCGGCAGTTCGGGGGCTGTCGAACTGGGCGATGTGTCGAGCCACTGCTACTTCGAGATGGACACCCCCGTGCTTGATTCCAGTCGGCTCGAGAGCTCCTTCAACGCGCTGGTCGAGCGTCATCCGATGCTGCGCGCGGTCGTGTGCGAGGACGGTCTCACTCAGCGGTTCCTCCCGCAGGTGCCGCACTACGAGATCGCATGCCTGCGGTGCGCCGCGCCTGACGGCGACCAGCGGGTGGCGGCGGCTCGTGACGAGATGTCCCACCAGCGGTTCGACCCGACGCAGTGGCCCTGTTTCGACATCCGGTACGTCGATCGCGCGGATGGTGGGCGCCTGCTCCTGAGCTTCGACAATCTGTTCATCGACGGCTGGAGCATGTTCCGTCTCTTCCGGGAGTGGAAGCGGGTCTACGAGCACGGGGCCGACTCCCCGGCCTCCCCGACATCCCTGACCGACGCACTGCCGTACTTGCCGTACTCCTTCAAGGACTACGTCGAGGCGAGCGCCGAGTTGGCGCGCAGCGAGACCCATGCGAGGGATCTCGCCTACTGGGAGTCCTCCCTGGAGTCGATCCATCCCGCGCCCCAGCTGCCGGTCTCCGGGCTCGACCCGGCGGGCTCCTCCGAGTTCGTCAGGCACGAGGCCCTCGTGTCCGCGGAGCTGTGGCGGGCGGCCAAGCGACGCATCCGGGACGAGGGGCTGACCGACGCGGTGTTCCTCGCCGAGGTGTATGCCGAGGTGCTGGCGCGCTACAGCGAGGAGCCGGGGCTGAGCATCAACCTGACTCAGTTCGACAGGACCCGTTTCGCGCCCGAGGTCGACGCCATCGTCGGCGACTTCACCAGTCTGTCGATTCTCAGCGCGGACACCCGGTGCGCCGTGACGTTCCGGGACCGGGCCAAGGCACTACAGCGGCGGATGTTCAGCAACCTCTCCCACGCGAGCGTCTCGGGCGTGGCCGTGGAGAGGATGCTCAACAAGCAGCGCAGGGCGCAGGTGACCATGCCCGTGGTGTTCACCTGCGGCCTGGGCGTCGTCGAGCACACCGATGACGACAGCCCCTACCTGGGCGTCATCGACTACGGCCTGTCGCAGACCCCGCAGGTCTGGATGGATCTCCAGGTCTATGAGCACCATGGCGGGCTGATGCTGAACATGGATGCCGTGGAGGCGATCTTCCCCTCCGGGATGGTTGATGAGATGTTCCGCGCCCTGGTCGCGGCGATCGAGGACCTGGCGGGCGCCCCGGACCTGTGGCGGGCGACGACCACGACGGTCGCGTCCTCCTTCAACGAGGCCGCTATCACCGAGTTGAACGACACCGACCGGGTCCTGCCCGATGGGGAGCGGACACTGCTCGACCTCTATCTGGCGGGGGCGCGCGCCCACCCCGATCGGGTGGCGGTCGTCGATGCCACCAGGAGCCTGACCTACTCGGAGCTGGATGAGGAGTCCGACCGCTGGGCGGAGCTGGTGCTCGCCGCCGACCCCGGGCCGGGGGGCCTGGTCGGCATCCTCATGGGCAAGTCCGCCCGCCAGATCAGTGCGGTCATCGGTGTCCTGAAGGCCGGGTGCGCCTACCTGCCGCTGAGCATCGACCACCCGCCGGCCCGCAACCTCGGGATCATCCGCGATGCGGGCGCCCGCGTGGTGCTGGTCGATGACGACGGCGAGGCGCCCCGCGAGGTGGAGCGGGAGTGCACCGTTATCACTGCTGCCAGTGCTGCCAGTGCAGCCACCGTTGTCGTCACAGCGGATCCGGCCGGCTCCCCAGCCTCTGAGGCCGACCGCGACCCGGAGGACCCGTCGGTCCCGGCAGGTCCTGTGGCCGCAGCTCCCGGTCCGGACGCCCTGGCCTACGTCATCTACACCTCGGGCACCACCGGTGCCCCGAAGGGCGTGGCCATCACCCATGGGGCGGCGGTCAATACGATCCTGGACGTCAACGAGCGCCTGGACGTGCAGCCCACGGACAGGGTGCTGGCCCTGTCGCAGTTGAACTTCGACCTGTCGGTCTACGACATGTTCGGCATGTTCGCCCGCGGGGCCGCTCTCGTGCTGCCCTCCGGGCAGGGGCGGCACGACCCGGAGCACTGGTGGGAGATGGTGCAGACCCATCGGGTCACCCTGTGGAACTCGGTCCCCGCGTTCTTCTCAATGTATCTCGAGCACATAGAGCACATAGAGCACATAGAGCACATAGAGAACCTGTCCGCTCGGGGGCCGGTCGACCGCAGCATCAGGGCGGTGCTGCTCAGCGGGGATTGGATCCCCGTGGACGTCGCGGTGCGCGCGGAGAAGTGCTTCAGCAACTGTGCCGTGTACGGGTCCGGTGGCGCCACCGAGGCATCGATCTGGTCGAACTGGTACGAGATCTCCGCGGATGATGCCCGCAGCGCCAGTGTTCCCTACGGCAGGCCCCTGACCAACCAACGGATGTACGTCCTCGACTCCAGTCTGGATGACCGTCCTGACCTGGTGCCCGGAGATCTTCACATCGCCGGTCGTGGCCTGGCGACGGGCTACTGGAACGACCCGGCCAAGACGGCTCACTCGTTCATCACGCATCCTCGCACCGGGGAGCGGCTGTACCGCACCGGCGACCGGGCCATGTACGGCCGTGACGGCAACATCATCTTCCTGGGACGCAACGATGGCCAGGTCAAGGTCAATGGCTACCGCATAGAGCTCGGCGAGATCGAATCGGTCGCCCGCAGGCTGCCGACGGTGCGGGACTGCGCGGCCACTATCGACAAGGGCATCGTGCTCCACGTGGTGGCGAATGACGGGTTCACCCCCGAGGGGCTGGCCGAGCATCTCGGCAGTGCGCTGCCGCAGTACATGCAGCCGCGCACGACCGTCGTCCTCGACGACCTGCCGCGCACCTGGAACGGGAAGATCGACAGGGATCGCCTGCGTACCGCGGCGGTGCAGAACCCAGTTGCCGTCGAGGGTCCCCGCAACGAACGCGATGCCCGTATCCTCGGGATGCTGCGGTCGATGCTGGAGGTCGAGGAGATCAGCATCGATGACGACTTCTTCGGGATCGGAGGCGATTCGCTGACGGCCGTGCACCTGGCCAACTCGATCCGGCGGGAGATGTCCGTGCAGATCAGCATTCGCGACGTTTTCGGCTATCCGACGGTGCGCCGGCTGTCCGACCACATCGCTGACAGCGTCGGAGAAGACGTCGACGAGGGCGAGATCTAATGCGCTGCGTCGTGAATCCGCCCCGCCGGTCCCCGCCATCACCAGCTTCCTGAGCCCGGCAAGAGAACAAGAGAGAACAAGAGAAAGAAAGAGTAAGGAGCAGTCATGAGTCAGACACCGCAGGAACAGACGACCGCCCAGCCGAACCGACGGATGACCATCGTCGACTTCATGACGATCGGCATCTTCTTCGTCATCAACATGGTGGTCGGGGTGATCATCGCCTTCATCGGCATCACGCCCATCACCTACGTGATGATCACCCCGCTGCAAGCGATCATCCTGGGCATCCCGATGATGCTGTTCTTCTCCAAGGTCCGCAAACCGGGCATGCTGCTCGTGTTCGAGATCCTGACCGGTCTGGTGAGCATCCTCCTGGGGCTCGGCCCCTTCGTCCTCGTCAGCGGCGTGATCATGGCCCTGATTGGGGAGTTCGTGCTGTACACCGGCGGCTACACGAGCGCCAAGCGCAGCGTGATCGCCTATGCCCTGATGTCGCTGACCTCGACGGCCACCTACATCCCGCTGTTCTTCGCGACGGAGAGCTATCTGGCTTCCGACGTCAAGGGCAGGTACGGGGACGACTACCTGCAGGGTCTGACGGAGATCGGGCACATGAGCTGGTTGTTCGCGGTCATCATCGTCGGCACCTTCCTGTGCGGGATCCTCGGCGGTCTGCTCGGGCAGCGGATCTTCAACAAGCACTTCCGCCGTGCGGGCATCGTCTGATGCCGCCGATGATGCCGCCGACCCTGCCGGGTTTGGGGAGACGGACCGCAGGACTGCAGCTGGACCCTCGTACCAAGGTGCTGGTCGTGCTGGTCGTCTCCGGGATTCTCCTGTCCCCGTCGGGCACCGGGACGAGCGTCGGCGCAGGAATGCGCTGGTTCCTGATCGCTCTGCCCTGCATCTTGTTCATGGCCTCGGGACTGGTGGTCGCCGGGCTGCGCTACGCGGTGAGCTACGCGATCATGGCCGGAGTGCCGCAGCTGGTGTGGCGATTCACGCAGTCAGGCAACTGGGATAACGGAGTTCTCGGCATCCTGCTGGCCTGGCTGGGTGGACTCTCGCTCATCCTGCCAGGCACGACCTGTTGCTGGTACACCCTGCGCACCACTTCTGCCAGTGAGTTCATCGCCGCGATGCAGCGCATGCGCTGTCCCGATGTGCTGACGATCCCGGCGGCCATCATCTTCCGCTTCTTCCCGACCATCGGGGAGGAGTACCGCGATATCAAGACGGCGATGCGGATGCGCGGCATCTCGGGTCTCCGCAATCCGGTCGCGATGCTGGAGTACCGTTTCGTGCCCCTGCTGGTCTCGGTCGTCAGCATCGGCAACGAGCTGTCCATGTCCGCTGTGACCAGGGCGCTGGGGTCCGGGCGCAGGAGGACGACCATCTGCACCATCGGGTTCCGGGCCGCGGACGGCGTGCTCATCGGACTGCTGAGCGCGTGTCTGGTCATCATGATCATGGGAAGGACGTCAGTGGCATGATCGAGTTGCGCAACGTGACGATGTCCTACGGCCAGGATTCCGCCGAACCGGTGCTCCTCGACATGAACCTGCAGGTGGACCGCGGTGAGCTGGTCCTGCTGTGCGGGGAGTCGAGCTGCGGCAAGACCAGCCTGCTGCGACTCCTCAACGGCGTGGCGCGATATTTCTTCGACGCCCGGATCTCGGGTGAGGTGCTGCTCGACTCCCAGCCGATCATCAACGCCGAGGCCCACGACATCGCTCAGACCGTCGGGTCGGTGTTCCAGAACCCCAAGTCCCAGTTCTTCACCCTTGATGTGACCAGCGAGCTGGCCTTCGGATGCGAGAACCTGGGGGTGGAGCCGGCCCGGATCGAGCAGCGCATCGCCGAGGTCGCCCGGGAGTTCAGCATGGAGGATCTGGTCCGCAGGCAACTCGTCGAGTTGTCCGGGGGGCAGAAGCAGAAGGTGGCATGTGCGGCCGTGGCCGCCATGCAGCCTCACGTGCTCCTGCTGGACGAGCCCTCCTCGAATCTTGATATGGCTGCCATCGGCGAGTTGCGGGAGATCGTGGCCCGGTGGAAGCAGCAGGGGCACACGGTGATGGTCGCCGAGCATCGCCTGTACTACCTCGCGGATCTGGTCGATCGGGTCGTCTACATGGACCGCGGCCGCATCGGCCGGGAGTTCACCGGTGAGCAGTTCCGCTCCCTGAACGACCACGACCTGCAGGAACTCGGGCTCCGGTCCACCCATCCGGTTCCCGAGCCCGTCGGCGCTCCCGCGACCGGCGCCGGTGAGGTGGTCGGTGAGGTGGTCGTGGACTCCTTCGCCTTCCGGTATCCGAAGGCGCCCCGTCTCGCCATGGACATCGAGCACCTGGTGCTGCCCGAGGCCCAGGTGATCGGCGTCGTGGGGCGCAACGGCGCGGGCAAGACCACCTTCGTGCGTTCGCTGACGGGCCTGGAGCCGCGATCGAGGGGGGCCCTACGCCTGGCGGGCGCCGAGCTGTCCAGGCCCAAGCAGCGCCTGCGGCACTCCTACCTCGTGATGCAGGACGTCAACCATCAGCTGTTCGGCGAGAGCGTCGACGCCGACGTGGCGATCGGGGCCGATGCCGGTGGTGAGCGTCAGACGCATATCACCGAGGTTCTGGCGGCGCTCAACCTCGAGGACAAGCGCGAGCGCCATCCGATGTCCCTGTCAGGGGGCGAGCGCCAACGCGTGGCCATCGCATCGGCGCTGGTGTGCGGTCGTGAGGTGATCGTCTTCGACGAGCCCACGAGCGGTCTGGACCTGCGCCACATGAAGCAGGTCGCCCTGCAGCTGGAGGACCTCGCCCGGCAGGGCAGGACCGTTCTCGTGGTGACCCACGACGTCGAGCTGCTGGCCGAGTGCTGTGACTTCCTGCTGCTCATCGACGAGGGCGAGGCGGCGATCGCCGAGCCCTGTGACGGCGACGTGCTGCGCCGCGCGGTGAAGTTCCTCGCCGGTGATGGGCCCGAAGCACTTGAATTGCCCAGGTAAGTCTAAGCTAAGATATTTGCTGTTCTTGGCACGCGCCCGCATGACGAGGCTGCTGCCAGCTCCCCTCCCTGACCCTGTCTCCCCTGCGCATATGTTGGAAGGAACGTACATGTCCGACCCCGACGCAATCCCCTCATCGAATGAAGTCGCGCTGCGCGTGCGCGATCTCTGCAAGACCTTCGGCAAAGGCACCAAGGCCAAGGAAGTGCTCAAGGGCCTCAGCTTCGACGTCCGCCCCGCTCAGGTGGTCTCGCTGCTGGGAGCCAATGGCGCCGGCAAGACGACGTTGGTGAATATCGCCTCCACACTGATGAAGCCCACCTCGGGGACGATCACCGTGTGCGGTGCGGATGTCGTGTCCCAGCCCAGACAAGTGCGCCGGCACATCTCCCTGACCGGTCAGTTCGCCGCCGTTGACGGGGAGCTGACCGGCAAGGAGAACCTCGTCTTCTTCGCGCGCCTCAACGGCTTCGGGCGGGCCGCTGCCGCCGAGCGCGCGGATGAGCTGCTGGACAGGTTCCGGCTCGCGGATGCGGGCGACCAGCGCGCGGCCAAGTACTCCGGGGGCATGAGGCGGCGGCTCGACATCGCGGCCTCGCTGATCGTCGAACCGCAGCTGCTGTTCCTCGATGAGCCCACGACGGGCCTCGACCCGCTGTCGCGCCGGGAGTTGTGGGAGATGGTCGAGGAGCTGCGGGGCCAGGGCGTTGCCATCCTGCTCACGACGCAGTACCTTGATGAGGCGGAGCGCCTGTCCGACGACATCGTCGTCCTGCGCGAGGGCCGCAAGGTCTCGCAGGGATCTCCCTCCGAGCTGCGACGCCGGTTCGGCGCGCCGATCTGCAGGATCGCGCTTGACGACGCGACGCTGGCCCGGCGAGTCGCCGAGAGCGTTCTCCCCGGGGCGCTCGGCCACCCGCATGACGATTTCACGGTCGACGCGCTGGAGGTCTCATTCGTCGCTCATGGCGGCACAGAGGACCTCGTCTCGGCCACCCGGGCGATCACCTCCGCGGGTCTTGAGGTCGTCTCGGTCTCCCTGACCCCGCCATCCCTGGATGACGTGTTCCTCGGTACGGCCTTCGCATCCGATGCCGGCTCTGCCGACTCCGCCGGCTCTGTCGAGTCGGCTGAGGAGAACGGATCATGACGGTCTTCGCGCAGCGGGTCACCGACAGGAGACCGTCGAGCGCGCGTGCCCTTGCGGGGGCCGTGCAGCGCAACAACCTCCGTCTTCGCCGCAACAGCGCCTCCCTGGTGTCCGCACTGGTGATTCCCGGGATGTCGATGCTCGCCTTCTGGATCGTGTTCGGGCATGCGGCCAGCGCGTCGGGATTCGACTACGCGTTGTTCCTGACGGCGGCCTCGATGTTCCAGGCGGTGATGTTCACCGCCGGCGGCTCGTCAATGGCGCTGGCCGTGGACATGGAGAGCGGACTACTCGCCCGTCTGCGGGCCATGCCCATCCGGGCCATGGTGGCCGTGGGCGGACGAATGATCACCGACCTGCTGCGCGCGTTGCTGTCGGTGGGGGCGATCGTGGTCATCGGTCTTATCTGCGGCGCGAAACCCGACAGCGTCGGTGGTCTTCTGCTGTCATGCCTCACCGCGCTGCTGATGGGGCAGGTCCTGGTGCTCGCCTTCTGCGGGCTGGCACTGAGATCTCATCATCCCGTTCAGACGGCCGGTCTGATCCAGGGCGTCGAGATGCCGCTGCTGATGCTGTCCACTGCATTCATCCCCATCGCCGCCCTGCCCGACTGGCTGGAGCCGATTATCAGGCACATGCCGTTCTCGGTGATGATTGATACGAACCGTGCCCTTCTTAGCGGCCTCACCCCGGGTGATGAGGGCTGGGAGGCGCTGGCCTGGCTGGCGATCGGACTGATACTCGGCGTCTGGTGGGTATCCGGAGCATTCAGGAGGCAAGCATGAGCAATCGGGAGGCCCTGCGCATCGGTTGGTCGCGCGCGGTCGGGGTGCATGCCGGGCGTCTGCTGAGGCGGTGGCTGCGCTCGCCGCCCTCGGTCCTGTCCACCTTGGTGATGCCGGTCGTGATGCTGGTTATCCTCAACGTCATGTTCTCCGGAATGGTGGAGCAATTCAGTGGCGCACCGATGAACATGACCGCGGTGTGCGTGATGGTCGCGGTCTCTCAGGCGTTCACGGCCGCTCTCATGGGGGCGGGGAACATCGTCCAGGAGCGCCACGACGGTCTGCCCGACAGGCTGGCGACGCTCCCCGGCAACCAGTCCACCGGCATGATCGGACGAATCCTCGCCGAGTCCGTGACCGCGTTCGTCTCGATGATCGCGGCTGTCGTCATCGGATTGGTCTACGGCGCCGACTTCCGCACGGCCACCGGTCTGGTGGGAACTCTCGTGGTACTGGCCGTGGTGTCCGTGGCCGCTGGAGCCGTGGGCGTCATGCTCGGATTCGTGGTGGACACCCCCCAGGGCGCGGTGAGCTTCGCGCCCCTGGTCATGGCGGCCATGTTCTTCAGCACCGCGATGATGCCGCGCGACATGTACGCGGAGGTGCTGCGGCCCATCGTCGATGTGTCCCCGTTGACCGCGGTGACCGAGCTGTCGGACGGGCTGATCAACGACCGGGTGGTCGCCGGGGATATCGTCCTGTTCGTGGGCTGGTTCGCGGGGCTGATCATCTTCAGCCTGGTGATTCTGGCCCGCAAGACCGTTGGATCGCGCCGGTAGTCCTTCTCTGGTTGCTTAATAGCCCTGAATACCCTGAATCCCTTGAATGCGAGTGTCTGAGTGTCAATAGCGTCTGAGCCGCGATTCGAATTCGTGACCGGGCAGCGGAGTGTGGTTGCGACCGGAGTCGCCGCCGCCGTCGTCCCCCGCGCCTGGACGGGTCAGGAGGTTGCCAGGGCCGCCGACGAGGCCATGCGCGCCTCGATCGAGGGGCACGAGGAGGCGCCGGCGATGGTCGTCGGGGCCATTCCCTTCGACGCGCGCCGCCCCGGGGTTCTGTACCGGCCGGTGCGGGTCGTCGTGGAGCAGGCTCCGAGCCCGGGAGCCGTCGTCGCCCCGACCGGCCGGCTCGACGTCATCGGGCAGTCCCCTGATCCCGACGGTTATCGCCGGATCGTTCGGAAGGCCGTCACGGCCATCCGATCCGGGGCCATGGACAAGGTGGTCCTGGGTCGGTGCGCGACTGTGGAGGTCTCGCATGCCTCGGAGGTCTGGCGGCCGGAGGATGTGCTCGCGCGGCTGAGGGCGAGCAACCCCGACGCCTACGTGTTCCGTCTCGACCTGGACGGGGGAATGGGCGGCCTGTTCGACGAGCCGGGGATCCTGCTGGGGGCGAGTCCCGAGCTCGTCCTGTCCTGCAGTGATTCCCGCATATGGACTCTCCCGCTCGCCGGGACCATCGCCAGGGGGACCGATCCCGCCTCCGACATCCGGGCCGCCCGGGCCCTGCTCTCCTCCGGCAAGGACCTCGCCGAGCACGCACACGTCTCCCGGGCCGTCGTGGAGGCGCTCGGCCGCCATGTGGATGACATCGAGATGCCGTCGGGTCCGCAGCTGGTCGCCACGCCTGTCGTGTGGCACCTGGGCACCCCGATCGAGGGCGTCCTGCGCGAGGGGCGCTCGCCTTTGGAACTGCTGTACGACCTGCATCCCACGCCCGCCGTGTGCGGCTGGCCCAGTACTCCGGCGCGCGACTTCATCGCCCGCTGCGAAGGCTTCGACAGGGGCCTGTTCGCGGGATTGATCGGTTGGATGGATGTGAATGGGGACTGCGAGTGGGCCCTGGTGCTGCGCGCCGGAGTGCTGCACGCCGACCGGGCGACCATGTTCGCGGGGGCCGGCATCGTGGCCGCCTCCGATCCCGCTTCGGAGTTGCGCGAGACCGCGACGAAGATGATGACCTTCACCTCGGCACTCGGAGAGCTCGTCGATCCCCCAGTCATTGGCCTTCAGATCCCGGACCCTCCAACGGCGAATGCCGTCGGGCGACCCACCCCGGCGGCATCCCGCCGACCCCATTGACCCCACCGACCCCATCGACAAGGAGCGATCATGGATACGCGTGAGCAGATCGAAGAGAAGATCCGGACCGGGCAGCCCTTCAGGGTCATCGATGACCTGTCCCTGTACGAGGACATGATGGCCGGTGCGGAGAAGTGCCACGCCATGAACCAGCTGCGTCCCACCCAGTACGACGAGAAGCGTGCGGCCCTGCAAGATCTGCTCGGCTCGATGGGCGAGCGGATGATGGTCTTCCTGCCCCTGAACGTCCAGTACGGAACCAACATCACCGTGGGCGACGACGTCACCTTCAACCGCAACACCACTATCCTCGACATGTCGCCGGTTTCCTTCGGCAACAATGTCATGGTGGGGCCGAACTCCTCCTTCTTCGCGGGAAACCACGCCCTGGATCCTGATGAGCGCAAGAACATGTTCTGCACGGGCGGGGCCATCGCCGTCGAGCACGACGTGTGGATCGGCGGACACTGCGTGGTCTTGGCCGGGGTGACCATCGGTCACGGAGCTGTCATCGGTGCCGGCAGTGTTGTCACCAAGGACGTTCCCCCGATGGTCTTGGCCGCGGGCAACCCCTGCCGAGTCGTCCGCGAGATCGGCCCAGAGGACCGTCTCCTGGATGAGCCTTATACCCCGGAGTGGCCGACTGGGCAGTGGTGATCGGGCGACCATGAGGGTTCTGGCTGTCGTCATGGGCTCGCAGGGCGACCTGCTGCCATTCGTCCACCTCGGCGGGGCGCTCGGTGCCCGTGGCCATGAGACGGTGATCGCCGGCTTCGACGAGTTCGCCGAGACCATCGCGGGTCGGCAGATCCAGGGGGTCGAGTACGTCAGTCTTCCCGGCGACTGCCAGGAGATGATGAAGCGCCTGCTGGGGGACTCAGAGGGCATGCTGGACGCCGTGCGGGGTGTGCGGCAGATGCTGGGCGACCCGGCTATCTTCGAGGCGCTGGAGGGCGCCATGGCCGGGGTCGACGTCGTCATGCACAACCAGTTCGGTGAGGTCGCGCGCCTTCTGGGCGCCTCCCGGGGCGTGCCGAGCGTGCGCGTGCAGGTTTATCCGACTGAACCGTGCCGGTCATACAGCTTGGTGGATCCTCGCAACCTCGACGGAACTCGGCGTGCGGTCCTCATACACCGTCTGTCCAACGCCATGATGACCTGGGCAATGGGGCCGGTGATGAAGACCTGGCGACGTCGTCTCGGTCTGGGACGCGGGGTCTTACGCGGGTCACCGCAGACCATTTATCAGTTCAGCCCCGGCCTCAACCCGCCGGACCCTGCCTGGGGTCCGCATGTCCATGTCACCGGCGAGTGGCTCAGCCCGGATCCGGCGCCCCCGCTCCGCGAGGACGTCGAGGACTTCCTGCAGCGAGGCGAAGCGCCACTGCTGGTCAGTTTCGGAAGCGTCGCCTCCGACCGCTTGCGGGATCTGTGGAGGTGGACGCGGGAAGTCCTGGTCGAACAGGGCTTGCGCGCGATCATTGTGGACCCCGATCAAGGGGCTGGTGAAAGCGATGGGCTCCTCACCGTTGACCGGGTTCCGTTCACCGTGGTGCTGCCCCGGTGCCGGGCGGTGCTGTGCCACGGGTCGCTCGGCACGACGGGCGCGGCCCTGCGCGCAGGGCTGCCGTGTCTGACGGTGGCCTTTGGCGGCGACCAGCAGTTCCATGCGCAGGCGGTGCGCAGAAACGGTGCCGGTCCCGCCTACATCGACGCCCAGCGCGGTGAGCTCACCAGGCGGGCCCTGGGAGCCGGGGTCGCCGACCTCGTCAGCGGCGGGTACGACCAGGCCGCGCGCACCATGCCGCAACTGTTGTCGGCCGACCCGGGGCTCGATGCGGCGGTCGAGCTGATGGTCGGACTCGGCGGAACCCCGGCGGCCTCCTGCAAGCGAGAGGACACGAGATGACGGTCATGGTGAGGAGGGGCGCCTTCCCGTTCGTGGCGGAACGGGGCGGGGGGCTACTCGTCTTCTGCTTCCACCACGCGGGCGGCAATGCCTCCGCCTACCGGGGCTGGGTCGGCGCCGCCCCTCGGGTCAATGCGATTCCGGTGGAACTGCCGGGCAAGGCTACCCGAATGCGGGAGCGCTGGGTAGCGGACTTCTCCCAGCTCTGCCGGCAGTTCGCCGGGGAGATTCTCCAGCTGGCGGCCGGTGCGCCCTTCGCCCTCTACGGCCACTCGATGGGTGCGGCCCTCGCCTACCAGACGGCCGCCTGCCTGCAGGAGATCCACCGGACTCCTCCCGAGGCGGTGGTGATCGCCGCCCGGCAGGCCCCCGGTGAGACGATCGAGGGGGAGTACCGGTCGTCGATGGGTCTGGATGCTCTGCGCGAGGAGCTGGAGGCCGTCGGCGGCACGCCTCCGGAGATCCTCGCGGACGACGACATCATGAACCTCCTGCTCACGGGGATTCAGCGCGACTACGTGCTGCACGAGGACTTCCGGCACGCCTCGACCGTCCTCTCCTGCCCGATACTGGCGTTCGCCGGGGAGCAGGACCCCACCGTCACCCCCGGCATGCTGTCCCGGTGGTCCAGGTTCACCAGCGGACGGTTCGCGATGAAGGTATTGCCCGGAGGACACTTCTTTCCCCTGGACGCTGATGCCGGTTTCCTCGGCGAGCTGGCCGACGGCATCGAGGAGATCACCCGCGAGATTGTCTGATGGGCGCTCCCTCGACTTTATGGGGGTGTGTTGGCGGGCTCGGCTCGAGATCGGTCGCAACCCGTGCCGAGATCGGTCGTATTCCGCGTCGAGATCGGTCCGGTTCCGGCTCGAGATCGGTAGCAATCCGCGTCGAGATCGGTCGTACTCCGGTGCGGGGTGCAATGTTTCGGGGCTGGGGGCCGTATGAGTCGGGCCGAACCGCCGCGAGCCGGCTCCACTGATGCCCTCGTGGGCCGGGGTGGTGGGTGTTGCACACTCGCGCGCGCCTCGCGTCAGCAAAAACAGCGGAATCATGCGGAAAAGTAATGTCAGTAGCGACCACGTCCTCGCTCCCATGTGCGTTGCCCCCCTCATTGCACATGGGAACTCAACCGCCGTACACAACGCTCATCGGAAAAGACCGTGATTCCAATAAAAACCAGCCCCCGCCCCGCAAGGGCCCCGGGCTCCCATGTGCAACACCCAAGACAACCACGCCCCCAAGCTGGAACCGGACCGATCTCGAGCCGGAGATGGACCGATCTCGACGCGGAACCGGACCGATCTCGACACTGCCTCGAAACCGCCCCAGACGTAGAGAATAAACGCCGCCCCGCACCCACCAACGCCCCACGCCCTCGCCGAGATTCCGCGAATCGAATCAGCTCATCATGCTTGCCCGCCGACCGATCAAAGTCTCGACCCACCCGTGGCGTCGATCGTCTGCCCGGTGATCCACCGGGCGGCATCGCTCGCGAGATAGCTGATGATGTCGGCGACGTCCTCCGGGGTGCCGATCCTGCCGAATGCGGACACCTCGGCTGCGCCCGCTCGGGCGCCCGGCGCGTTGATCCAGTCGGCGTTGAGGTCGGTGTCGATGATGCCCGGCGCAACCGAGTTGACGGTGATTCCCCGCCTTGCGAGCTCTGGCGAGACGGCGCGCAGAGCTCCTTCCAGCCCCGCTTTGGAGGCGGTGTAGGCGAGGTGGGTCGGCGCCGCAATGCGGGTGTAGCCGGTGGATACGGCGATCACGCGTCCGTTGTCATTCAGGGAGCTCGCGAGGTGGTGGAGCAGGAAGAGCGGTGCGGTGAGGTTGATCGCCTGCACTCGGGCGTATGTGTCGGGGTCGAGCTCGGTCAGCGTCTGCGCCCTGTTGATCCCCGCGTTGCTCACGAGCACGTCGGTGCCGGCGAAGCCATGCTCGCTCACCGCGTGCGTCCACTCCTGCGCGATCTTGGCGGAGGCGGCCTCGCCCTCGGTGAGATCGGCCTGGATCAGCACTACTGCCGCGCCAAGTGCCCGAATGCGTTTGGCCGTCGCCTCCGCGGCGGCCCGGTCGTGGCCGTAGTGAAGGCCGACGAGCGAGATGCCATCCCGGCCGAGGGCCACTGCAGTGGCGGCGCCGATGCCTCGGGATGCGCCGGTGATAAGAGCCGTGGAGCGGGTCATGAGTCCTCCGTAGCGATCGATACGTAATTGATCGCACGATATCGTAGCGGTCACTATGGAAGCAATGCGCAGAGCGGGGCGACCCCGGACATTCGACCCCGATGAGGCGCTGCATCGCGCCCTGATGGTCTTCTGGGAGCGCGGCTACGAGGGCGCGAGCATGATCGTGCTGCAGGAGGCGACGGGGCTGACCGCGCCGCAGCTCTACCGGGCGTTCGAGTCCAAGGAGCGCCTCTTCGATCGGGCGGTGCGGCTGTACCAGGACGAGTACGGCTTCGGCATCCGTCCGGGTGCCCCGTTGATCGAGGCGGTCGTCGAATACCTCGATCGCGCGGCCCGCGAGTTCACCACCGAGCCCGGTCTGGGCTGCTTCGTCTCAACCGGCCAGCTCGCGGCCGGACAGGGCGCCGAGGCCGCTACGGCGATCTGCCGGGCGGAACGCGATCACGCCCTTGATGGCCTGCGCCGGCGCATTGCGGACGCAGTCGAGCAGGGCGAGCTGCCCGAGACGGCCGATATCGCCGGACTCTCCCGCACGATCGCGGCATTGATCCAGGGCATGTCGGTTCAGGCCAGAGACGGTGCCGGATACGAGGAGCTGGCTCGCATCGCGGTCGCCGCGGAGGCGCTGCTCGCCGACGCCGGGGAGGGTGGAGGCCTGACCTGAGTCGAGGCGTCCTAAAGTCCTTCATGGTCTGCGACCCATTGTGGCGTTGGATAGACCCGAGATGGCGGCCCAAAGCGGGGCTGTTCACCGCGCCGTTGCGGGCGTACGTGCGTGACTCGCGGAGACTGTCGTCGACAACCGTGCGCCTCGTGCTGCACATCACGACGATTGGAGTGGACGGATGGCCCTCCTTGATGGTTAACATCCTCCTCGCTGCCACGATGAACTTCGGTTCTGAGGGCGGCATCGACCGGAAAAGGTAGCTGATCCGTGGTGGAACACCACTGAAAGCGATAAAGGTCGGGCGACCAGGGTCACAGGCTCTGAAGCTTGACCAGAAAAGCCTGATCTGCTTAAAATTTTCCGGTGCCTTGAGAGGTGTGTTGGTTGGGATTTTAGCCCGGCTGGCGCTTCTTTTGT